>CAWCOY010000001.1:0-245000 GCA_963797265.1 uncultured Solirubrobacterales bacterium
ATAAGGAGTAGCGGCTGGTGGCCTTAACAAAACTGGGCCAATTGGCTCTGGACTTCCCGCGGCTGGGCCGGATATCCGCCTCATGGACGCGACGGAGCAAGAGGCGAGCACGAGCAGGAGTTCCGTGCGATGTGTCGGCGGCAGCTTGCGCAGATGTCGGACAAGGCGATCGTCTACCAGCTCGGCCGTGAGGTCGGCGGCTACGAGCGCGAGGAGATCGAGCGCGAGGCATCGCGGCGACGCCTGGCGACCGTACGTTGCTGAACTGCCGGCGCGATCCAGCCGAGCCGGGCGATGAGGATGCCCTCTGCTCGACCTGCCGGTCGCTTCAAGGACCGGAGTCGGTCTCACCGGCCCTACGACCCCGGAGCGGCCCACGCCCTCGCCTCGTTTGCCAATCGCCGTCCCGAAGGCCCGAGGTACTGGATCGGATGAGGATCAGGATCGGCCGCTGGCTGTTCGTGCTCGTTCTGCGGCGGAGGATCCCAACCGTCGGCGCGCTTGCCCCGTCTGCAAGTCGATCTAGCGACCGGGCTGCTCCGACCATCTAGGAGGGCGTCGCCCAGGGCCAACGGCGCACCCCGCCCGAGGGAGCCGAAGACGTGCCCGGATTTTGGCACGGCTCCGCCGTGCGGATCCGGGGCACCGGCTCCCGCATAGGGCGGGAGCTTCGAGCCGTTGGCCCCGCCGCGGGCGGCACCGCCGCTCGCGGCGGGGTCAGAAAGGAGCAACGATGGCCACGAGCACCGAGACGAGCACCGTCAAGGTCTCCGAGATCGAGGTGCCGGAGGGCTTCAACCCCCGGCGCGAGTTCGACGAGACGGCGCTGGAGCAGCTCGCAGCGTCGATCAAGAAGAACGGGATCACCACGGCGCTGACCGTGGCGCGCGAGGACGGGCACTTCGTCCTGATCGACGGAGAGCGCCGTCTGCGGGCCGCGAAGAAGGCCGGCGTCAAGGAGGTCCCGGTCCTGGTCCGAGACGACGAGAACGCGCTCGCGGCCGCGCTGGTCGCGAACGTCCAGCGCGAGGACCTGAACCCGATCGAGGAGGCCGAGGCGCTTGCGCGGCTCTCCGAGGTCGAGGGCCTTGGCACCCACAAGGCGCTGGCCGAGCAGGTCGGCAAGCCGGTCCCCTTCGTCAGCAAGCGGCTTCGGCTGCTGGCGCTGCCGGAGGGCTGCCACGCGGGGATCGCGAGCGGCGAGATCCCGCTGGCGGCGGAGCCGCAGCTGCGGGCGATCGCGAAGGCGAGCCCGGAGGTCGCGGTCGCGGCGAGCGAGCTGGCGCTCTCCGAGGACGTCGAGGCGAGCGACCTGGTCGATCGCCCCGGCGACATCCTGCGGACGCTGTGCGTCCGGGAGGGCGCGCCGTTCATCCGCGACGTCTCAAACGGCGCCACGATCCGCGAGCTGGTCGGCGACGAGGAGAAGGCGACGCGAGCTGGAGATCCGCCTGGAGCAGACGGTGGATCGGACCGAAACTCGCACTACGTCGATCACCTCCACTTCCGTCTGGAGGAGGCCGACGTCGATCGCCTGCGGGCGTCGGGCAAGCTGATCGAGTTCCCGAGCGATTGGGAGTTCGGCTCCGATCAGCTCTACCTGGTCGACGCCGAGCTGGCCGCCGATCTGGCGGCGCAGGCGGTCGAGCGCGCCGAGCGCGAGGCCGAGAAGGCCGCCAAGGAGAAGGCCAAGGAGGCCGGTGTGGAGGTCGACGCGGGGCGCCGGCGAGCGATCAGCTCCGCGAGGCCGAGCGCGCCGAGCGCCGCAAGGAGCGCGAGGCGCGAAAGCGCGAGGCCGAGAAGGCCGAGGCCTTCAACGCCGAGCTCGGCGCGGCGCTGGTGAAGCGCCGCGGCGCTCAGAGCCGCAAGGCGCATCGGCTGAACCGGGCGAAGGTGCTGGCGCGGCGGGTGCTCGCCGACAACGCCGAGCTGGCCGGAGCCGGGCTGCGGCTGGTGATGCCGCAGCTGCGCGAGGTCGAGAAGACCACGCTCAAGAACGGCTCCGAGCGCAGCAAGGTCACCTACAAGGGCGCCGAGGAGTGCAGCAAGTACCTGCTCGACTCAGGTCGAGCGCGCGAAGACGGTCGACGAGGTCCTCGAGCTGATCACGGATGCGCTGATCGCGGCGGCGCTCGCCGACGAGCGCGAGCTGCCCCGAGCAGGCGGATCCACTGGTACGCCGGGGGTCGGGAAACGACCCGGCCGAGCTGCTTGCCGAGGAGATCAAGGAGGTGAAGCCGAAGCGCGGCAAGAAGCGCTCCTAGCCGACCGCGGCACGGGCGCGGCGAGAGCCGCCGCCTTCGGGCGGCGGCTCTCTTTTTGTTGGGTCAGAACGGGGCCAACCTCGTCATAGAGGGCGATGGGGCGAGAAACGACAGCCACGGCCTCAAGTGGAAAGGTGGCGCTTCGCTCCTCTCAAAGAACGGGGACGGCACCGCGGCCAGGTTCGCGCCGCCGGGGCCGCCTGCAAGGGCCTTCGGCCCTCGCCGGGGCGCCCGCGCTTCGCGCGGGTTCCGGCGGCCCCTGTGGCGGCGCGGGGGCTCGCTCCATGCCGTCCCCGAACGAGAGGAGCAACACCATGAGCGCCACCGAAGCGGTGAGGCCGATCCGCGTGCCGATCGCGCGCTACGAGGTCGAGGAGGGCCCGCGGCTGCTGGTCGCGGTGGGCCGTCGCCGCGCGCACGGCGAGGTCGCGATCGATCAGATCGTCGACCGCCCGGAGAACGGATCCGGGCGCAGCTACCTGGTCGAGTCGAACATCCAGCCGGGCGATCACCTTCGCTCGCTGGTGGCCGACTACAAGCGTCAGGCCGCGGAGCTCGGCCACCCGCCGATGAGCGCCGAGGCGCTCGAGGTGCTGCTGGCCCGCGGCAGCCGCGTCAGGGAGGCGATCTCATGAGCGCGCGGCGCTGCATCCACACCGGCGTGACGCTGCCGGAGTGCAGCTGTCTGAGCTGCAACCGGGAGGTAAGCCCACGAGCTCGAGACGCCATGCGGGATTGCAACGGGGCGCCGCGGACATCCCGCACCGGTTCTTCCGGCCCCGTTCCGGCATAACATCGCCTAAGTGGCGCTCTCCACAACAGTGTCAAAGGTCCTGGAGACAGCTAAGAAGCTGAAGGGGCGGGAGGCAATGAGGCCAACACCAAGGCCCTCCTGATCGAACCTCTTCTCGCTGCCGCTTGGCTGGGATACGGCCGACCTTGATCAGGTCGAGCGCGAGTACCGGGTCTTTGACGGAACCTCGCTCGACTATGCCTTGAAGGTCGAACGGCGACCTCAGGCTGTTCGTCGAGGCCAAAGCTGTCGGCAAAGGCGCTGGATGACAAGGCCTTCATCTCCCAGACGGTCAACTACGCCAACAACGAGGGCGTCGTCTGGTGCGTGCTGACCAACGGCCTCTGCCTACCGCGTCTACAAGACCAACGAGCCGGTCGGCATGGAGGAGAAGCTGCTGTTCGAGGTTGATCTCACCGAGGCCGACCAGGGCTCGGCCTCCGAGGTCGCCCAGTCGTTGGAGCTGCTCAGCCGCGAGTCCTTGGCCAATGGCGCCCTAGAGACCTGGGGCGAACAGGTCTTCACCGACAAGCGAGTCCGCGATGCCCTCGTCTCCCTGGCCGCGCAAGCCGCCGACCGAGTTCGTCTCGATGCTCGAGGCCAAGCTCGGGAAGCCCGTGGTTTCGGCCGCGAGCTTGAAGGAGAGCCTCGGCCGGATCCTCGATGTCGAGAAGGGCGCGCCGCCGACGCCGGCACCAGGCAAGCCCGCGCCAACTCCGCCGCAGCCAGGGGACGGCAAGAAGGAGTATTCGCTCGACCACCACCTCGATGGCAAGCCTTCGGCAATCGTCGATCTCTTCGAACAGATCGACGAGTTCAGCCGCAGCCTTGGTCCGGATGTCTGCCGGCGAATCCGCAAGCACTACGTCGGCTACTTCGCCGGGAAGCGCTCTTTCTGCACCGTCGAGGTCCAGCGCCAGCGGCTGATCGTCTACCTCAACCTCGACCCCACCAGCACCACACCCTGGAACGACAAGGCGATGCGCGACGTTCGGAGATCGGCCACTTCGGCATGGGCGACACCGAGTATTCGCTGCGCAATCCAGGTCAGCTCGACGAGGCCAAGGCCCTGATCAAGCAGGCCTACGAGAAGACCAAGTAGCCGCCTCACGCATCCCGTTGGGGCGGAATCACGACTCCTTCCGCGTGAAAGGAGCGCTCTAGCTTTGCGCGCGGCAGCTCAGGCTTGCCAGCCGCGTCACGGGATGGAGCTCAATGGCGTTCGGAGCCACTCCCGCCTGGCCGTGGGACGCTCAGGTCAGCGAGTGAAGCGGTAGCGAACGTGGACCCCGTTGCAGATAGCCGGAGATCTGCCGGCCCAGCGAGGAGCCGGCGGAGCGGTTCTCCCCCGAGGGCACATAGCGGACATCGGCCCGGACCTTCTTTCTCAGCACCGCGGCCGGAGCCTCATCGCGGTCGTAGCCGGGCTTGGTGGGGATCCCCGCCAGCAGCCGGTCGCGGCGCCGAGCCGCTCCCTTGCGCCAGATCACCAGCCGCTTCGGATAGCCCACCCTCCAGGAGTACTTGATGTGGCTGATGATCTTGGGGTAGTCGCTCTTCGAGAAGGTGACCCGGATGTCATGCCCGGGCCGTCGGCAGTGGCGCCGACCGGGCTTCCCGCCGCCGCCGCCCCCGCCGCCGGTGGCAGACGAGCAGGGGCAGGGCAGGGACTCACAGGCGACTCCATCGTGGTCACCGTCAAGACCGGCGGGATCGCTGCTCGGTCCGCCGTGCTGGATGAAGTAGCTCTGGGCCGCGGCCTGGTTGGCGAAGTCCGAGCAGTTGACGTCGCCCGCCGAGTGGGCCTGCTCGGGGCCGGGGCCGAGCAGGAGAAGGCCAGCGCAGACGCCGGCCAAGCCGACGGTCAGGCTGAGAAGGCGGGTGGGAAAGCTCATCGAGCGACCCTAGCCTAGAAGCGCTCGATGATCGAGACGAGGTTCCTGCCCGCGAGCATCGGCGCGGGATCGGCTTCGAGCTCGGCGAGGATCGCCGCGACGTCGGCGAGCTGGCGCAAGCGCGGCGGAGCCCGCTCGGAGGCGAGCCGAGCCAGCAGCCGCCGCGCGGCCGGCGCGTAGGACTCCGGCTCGCGCTCCAGGAGGAGCACCGTGATCTCAGCGGCGAGGGGGAGGGGGACGCTCGGCAGCTCGCCGGCCAGGCTCCGCACCGCCAGCAGGTCCCCGCTTCGAGCGCTCGCTGCAGCTGGCCGGTGATCGAGCCCTTCGAGGTCATGGCGAACGTATGTTCGCATAGGCCCCAAGCACCTCGAGCCGCCCTCGCGGGACCGGGGAAGCGGCCGCATTGTGGCGCCCTTTGGGGCGCTGGGGTGCGGCCACGGTCCCGCAGCGGGCGGGGCCTCGGCCGAAGGGAGCCACGATGGCCGCGAACGCACGCCGACGCTCGCGCGGGGGGCGCGACGTCTACCGGGAGATCACCGAGAGCATCCTCGATGCGCTCGAAGGTGGGACGGTGCCGTGGCGGCGTCCCTGGCGCGACTTCGGGATGCAGCGCAACTACTCGAGCGCCCGGCCCTACCGCGGGATCAACCAGCTGCTCACCCAGCTGACCCAGCAGGCCCGGGGCTACGGCTCGCCCTTCTGGCTCACCTACCGAGGCGCTCAGCGCGCGGGCGGCAACGTCCGCCGCGGCGAGCGCGGGAGCATGGTGGTGCTCTGGAAGCGTCTGGTGATCGAGGACGAGGAGACCGCCGAGAGGCGGACGGTCTGGTGGATCCGTCCCTACACCGTCTTCAACCTCGACCAGGTCGACGGCGTCGAGCCGCCTGCGCTTCAGGACGAGCTGCTGGAGTTCGAACCAATCGAGCGCTGCGAGTCGCTGCTCGGCTCAATGCCCGACCCGCCGACGGTCGAGCATCGCCCCGGCGGCGCCTTCTACGTGCCGGCCTCAGACACGATCACGCTGCCGCCGAGGGAGAGCTTCCACGACGTGGAGGGCTACTACGCGACCCGCTTCCACGAGACGGTGCACGCCACCGGGCACCCCTCGCGGCTTGACCGCGAGCTGGCGCCGCGCTCCCACGAGGAGGCCTACTCGCGCGAGGAGCTGATCGCCGAGCTCGGGGCGGCGATGCTCTGCGGGCTGGGCGGGATCGCGCCGGCGCGAGTCGAGCAGAGCGCGGCCTACATCTCCAGCTGGCTTTCGGTCCTCCGAGACGACAAGCGCATGGTCGTCTCCGCCTCCCAGCAGGCCCAGCGCGCCGTCGACCACATCCGAAACGAGCTGCCCGGGGAGGCGGAACCGGGGCAGGAGGAGAGCCTGGCCGAGTCGGGCAGCCCCTCCGGCTTGGCCGGTTCAGCGGGCTGACCCAAGCGCGTTTCCAGTGCCGTCCGGCGTCGGCCGAAGGCGCCCGGATGGTGGCACGGGCGAGCCGTGCTCTTGCCGGGCAACGGCCGCCGCCGGGGCGGCCCCGAGGAAAGGACGACCGGATGGCGCAGCGAGTCGAAGCGGAGCGAGCTGCAGGAGCGCCTGGCCCGGCTGCGCGGCGAGCAGAACGCCCTGCTGGCCCTGCCGCCGGAGCGGTTTCGCCGGTTCTGCTGGGACGTGGCCGCGATGCGCCGCGAGCCCGTTCCCGGGCTGCTCGAGCGGCTTCGTCGGGAGGCAACCGGTGGCGAGCTCTTTCGCCTCGATCCGCGAGTGACCGAGCTCCGCCGTGCCGAGGAGATGGTGGTCGACCAGCTCGACCGCGAGGAGCTGGTGACACGGCTGCGGAAGGGCAGATTGACCCGGCACATGTGCGACTACTGGGAGGCGCGTCGGCCGAGGGAAGTGCCGAGGCTGAACGGCCTGCCGATCTGGGTCGCCGCGCGCCTGGTGGACGTGGTCGACTAGCGCCGACCACGGTCCCGCGATCGAAGAGCGCGGGCCGCTAGGGCCACGGTCCTCACTCATAGGACGCCCGCCATTCGGTGCGTGTCGTCGGCGAGCTGCACACAGGTCGCAGAGGCCCCATCTGCGACTTCCCCAGCCCAAAGCACCGGCGGCGATGCCGTCAAGGCCGCGAAGCGGCCGACCCCGGAGGGGTTGACGGCGAAGAAGCCGGCGGTGCTAGAGCAGTGGGCGGGATTGAGTGGGACAGTTCGGGACGTTCGGCGTCATACAGAACAGATGTCATGGCGAGCGTCGAACGAGAAGTCCTACTGACCCTCACTGACGAGGAGCACGCGGAGCTCGTGCGAAACGTCGGTCGTCTTCGCCGGAAGCTGCGGAGTCCGTCGAACACAGCCGTCATCCTGGAAGCAATACGGATGCAGGCCGGGGATACGATCGGCCACCCCAAGGCACGGAGGGGTAGTGAAGGCGGCAGCGTACATTCGCGTCTCAACCGATGACCAGGCCCAGCGCGGGCTGAGCCTCGGCGAGCAGCGCCAGCAGATCGCCGAGCGCATCGCGGAGGCGGGTTGGCAGGAGTTCGCGGTGTACGAAGACCGGGGGTACTCGGGTGCGCGCGCTGACCGGCCCGGGCTGGTGCGGCTTCTCGCCGACCGTGAGCACTACGACGTCCTGGTGGTGTGGGCCCTGGATCGCCTAGGGCGCGACATGACGCTGCTTGCCACGACGGTCGGGAAGCTCCGGGATGCGGGGGTTCGGCTGGAGGTGCTCAGTGGAGGCGTCGAGCTCGACAGCGCCGAGGGCGAACTCCACTTCCACGTCCGCGCGGCGGTGTCGCAGTACGAGCGCCAAATGATCGCCCGCAGGGGGCGGATGGCCGCGGAGGCGATCGCCCGTCAGGGCCGCTACAACGGGCCGCCGCCGACCGGTTACCGATTCCAGGACTCCGTCTTGGTTCCCGTTCCGCACGAGGTCGAGATCGTCCGCCGCGTGTTCTCCGAGTTCGCCGGCGGCAGGGGTTACTCGGTGATCGCTCGCAGGTTGAACGCGGACTCGATTCCTACGACGCGAGGTGGGAAATGGCGGAGTACCGACCCTGCGAGCGATGCTCACGAATCCGGTCTATATCGGTCACGTCCGCTTCCAGGGCGAGGAGCGCGAGGGACTCCACGAGGGGATCATCGAGCCGAAGCTCTGGGAGCGGGTCCAGGCTCTGGTCAGCGCCCAGACCTCCTCGAAGGGGAAGGCGCGCGGGCGAAAGCCGAAGGGGCCCCACCTCTTCACCCGGGGCCTGCTTCGCTGCGGGGAGTGCGGGGAGGCGATTGTTCCGCGGAGCAACTGGGGGGAGCACTACCTCTGCAACGGACGCCAGGTCCTTGGCTGTGAAATGCCCCTGGCTCACCGCGCGGAGATCGATGCCGCCGTGTATGCGTACTTTGAGCGGGTGGGGCTTGATGTCGAGGCAACCCGGGAGTCACTTGCCGAGGCTCGCGACTCCAAGCTTAGGGAGATTCGAGCGCTTCTTGTGGAGGCGCGGCAAGAGGAACGCCGCTCCCAGGAGCGTCTCTCACGGGTGCGGCGCGATTACCAGGACGGCCGGCTTGACCCCGAGGATTGGGAGGACCATCGTCAGGAGCTGACGGCGGAGCTCGAGGGCGCTCGAGCGGAGGCGGAGCGACTGCATGAGCAAGAAACAGCAGTGAGAGTCGTGGGCGGAGCTGAGCGATATTGAGCAGGCGACCTTTGAGCGCCTCAGCGAGCTGCGTCGGGTAATTGCTGGCGAAGCCGAGGGGGAGATTGACTCGGTTCGCGCCGCTCTCACGCGGATCTTTGAGCAGTTCGTTCTTCATCGGGCGGATTCGGCGTCTGCGCCGAAGCGGCTTCATGCGGAGCTGGCGATGGTCGGAGAGGGCGGATTTGTGATCGAACCGGTGATTCGCGAAGAGGCGATCGAGGGGTATTCGGAGACGATGCGCCCAGTATTGAGAAGGGAGGTGGTGAGCGAAAACAAAGAGCGTCAAGGCGGTCGGCTACAGGCTCCTGGAGAGCTGACGGATGATCACTCCGGGCCACAAGCGCACCCTGAATCGCGCCCTCCACGAGCTCCGGCGGCCCCTCCAGGCCCTCCTTCTCCTCGAGGACGGCAGTGGCCGAGTTGCGGCGGCGCCGCCCGTCGCCAGCCGCCGGGGGCTGCTCGAGCTCGCGACCAGCGCACTGCACGATCTGGACGCAGCCCTCAACGGCGCGGCGCCGGCGCGGTCGCCGCGGCGCTTCTCCTGCCGCGAGTCGCTGATGGCGTGCGTGGAGCGCTGGCGACCTCAGGTCACTCATTCAGGGGACGTCCGCGTCTACTGGGACGCGGGCCCCG
This sequence comes from uncultured Solirubrobacterales bacterium, assembly GCA_963797265.1. GTDB lineage: Bacteria > Actinomycetota > Thermoleophilia > Solirubrobacterales > 70-9 > DASUPK01. Next base: position 9,272 of record CAWCOY010000001.1, read on the forward strand.
CGATGATCGAGGGTGACCCGCCAAGCCTGGCCCAGGCCCTCGACAATCTGCTCGCCAACGCTCTCGAGCACGGCGGTCCGCCCGTGGTGATCACCGGCGCGCGGGTGGCCGGACGGATCCGGATCACCATCGCCAACGGCATCCGCCCCAACCGAGCGGCGCACCGATCCGATCCGAGGCGCGGCCACGGCACCGAAGTCGTGGCCGAGGTTGCAGGCGCTCACGGCGGTCGCTTTGCGCTCTGTGAGACCGGGAGCGGCTGTGTCGCCGCGCTCGAGCTTCCCTTGGCGGAGCACAGTCACGCTCGAGCGGCGTGAGCCGGCGCGCTCGCGCGGTCGCCTTCCTGATCGCCGCGCTGATCTGCGCGGTGCTCGCCGCGACCGTCGCCGGTCGCTACCGCTCCCGCCTCGACGCCCGCTACGGGCCACTTCGCCCCGTCGTCGTCGCGACCTCCGAGCTGGTGGCGGGTGAGCCGATCGGGACGGAGCGAGCCGGCGCCGCGCTGGGCGTGCGCCGGGTGCCGCAGAGCTTCGTCCCGCCCGGCGCACTGACCCGGCCGGCCGATGCTCTCGGCCGTGCGCCTGGCGCGACGATTCCCGCCGGCTCGTACGTGCTCGGTGCCCAGCTGGTGGTCCCGCGGGCCAAGGAGCCGCCCGCGCCCGGCGTCGGCTCGGGGCTACGTCCTGTCCAGGTCGCGGTGGCGGGGGCCGAGGCGCTGACGATCGACGGCAGCGCGCCGGAGGGCAGGCGGGTCGACGTGGTCGTCTCCCGGCAGGCGGGACTCGGTCGCTCGGCCCGCGCCCACATCGCCGCGAGCGGCATCAAGCTGCTGGCGCTGGCGGCCCCTGTGGGCCCGGGCGAGCCCTGGAACGCCACGCTGGCGGTCACGGAGCAGCAGGCGCTCTCGCTGATCGCGGCGCAGAGCGCCGGCCGCGAGATTCGCCTGCTGCCGCGAGCGTGAGCCGGGAGCTAGCTAACCGTCGGCTTGCCCAGCCGGTAGGCGTTCCCAGAAGGGTCCCGGAACTCCGAGTCGATGCCGTATGGCCGTTCCGCCGGGGCCTCGGTGAACTCCACACCCCGCCCCTTGAGCTCCTCGTAGGCAGCCTGGACGTCGTCCGTGGTGAGGAAGACGGTCCCCGCGAAGCCCTTGGCCATCAGCTCCTCGACCTTCTTCTTCGTGTCCTCGTCCATCACCGGCGGGCCCGGAATCGCCATCAGCGCGAGCGAGAAGTCCTGGCCGGGCGCGCCGACCGTGAGCCAGCGAAAGTCGCCGAGCTCCGGCATCGAGATATCGGAACGGACCTCGAAGCCGACCTTGTTGGTCCAGAAGTCGAGAGCCTCGTCCTGGTCGTGCACCCAAACCTGCCCGTTCGCAATCTTGATATCCGCCATCTGTGCCTCCTTTCGTTGGGTTACGCGTCGGAGCCCAAGCTAGTCGGGGCTCAGCCGGGTGTCTTCTTGAAACGTGCTGTCTCGGGTCGCAGGAAGGTGCGCAGCACGCAGCTCGGCACCCTGGCGGCGAGGACGGCCGACGGCTGCTTCGCGCGGTAGGCCGTCGGCGTCTGGCCATAGGTGCGCTTGAAGCTCGTCGTGAATGAGCCAAGACTCTGCAACCCCACCGAGACACAGATCTCGCCAACGGTCCAGCCGGTCATTCGCAGGAGGGAGGCCGCCCGCTCGAGCCGCCTGGTCAAGAGGTAATGATGCGGCGATTCGCCGAAGGTGCGCCGGAACTCGCGGCTGAAGTGGGCCTTGGAAAGTCCGGCCGCGCCGGCCATATCGGCGACCTCGATCGGCTCGGAGTAGCGGGCGTCGGCAAGATCCTTGGCGCGCAGAAGATGCCGTGCTGGTGGGGCGAAAGCCATGCTGCCCGGGTAGACCGGGCGCATCCGGCTAACTCATCGCGGACCGGAAAGCCTCCTCGGCCTCTTCGCCACGCACCGCGAAGACGACCCGCTCCAGCCCGCTGCCCCGGTCGAGGTGGCGTTGAACCTCCTCGACCTCGATCGTGGCGGCCTCGTCGAGCGGGAAGCCGCCGACTCCTGTGCCGAAGGCGACCAGCGCCAGACTGGTCGCGCCGAGCTCGTCGGCCTTGGCGAGGGTGCTGGCCGTGGCGTCGCGAATGATCTCGGCGGAGGTCGGGCCACCGAGAACCATGGTCGCGGCGTGGATCACCCACCGGCAGGGCATCTCGCCGGCCGTGGTCTCGACTGCCTCGCCGAGCTCGATCGGAGCCCGCTCGTGGCTCTCGGCCTGCACGGAGGGGCCGCCCGCCCGGGAGATTGCGCCCGCGACCCCGCCGCCGTGGTGAAGGTCGGTGTTGGCCGCGTTTGCGATCGCGTCCACCTCGAGCTTGGTGATGTCCGCCTGCTGCACCTCGATCCGGGCCACGTCCGCATCGCAGGCTACCGTCGAAATTTATGCGAGGGTGCTCGGAGCGAAGCGGAGAGCAACCCGTCTGATGGAGCCCGACCGGCAGGCGCTACTCACCGCTCTCACCACGGAGCACTTCGGGCTGGCCGGCGCGAGGGCGCAGACGGTCAGCGAGAGCTCGGCGCGCGCGGCGCTCTACATCAGCGCGGTCTCCAGCACGCTGGTCGCGCTCGGCTTCATCGGGCAGATCTCGCAGGTCGGCGACACCTTCAAGGTCTTCGCCCTGACCGCGCTGCCGACGCTCTATGTGCTCGGGCTCTTCACGTTCACCCGGCTCGTGCAGAGCACGGTCGAGGACATCTTCTACGGCCGCGCCATCAACCGGATCCGCCACTACTACCTCGACCTCGCGGGGGAGGAGGCCCGGCTCTTCATGCTCTCGGGCCATGACGACGCTCCGGGCGTCCTGTCGAACATGGCGCTCCGCCCGAGCCCCTGGCAGAGCTTCTTCACGGCCGCCAGCATGGTCGCGGTGATCAACAGCGTGGTCGGGGGCGCGGCGGTGGCGATCGCGGTGGGGGCCATTGCCGATGCCGCGCTCGGGATCGCCTCCGCGGTTGGTGGGATCGCCGCAATCGTCTCCTTCGTCCTGCTTCGCCGCTACGAGACCAGGCTGCTCGAGGCCGGAGCCACGAGTCACGGCGAGGTCCTCTTTCCCTCGCCTGACGGGGGCGAGTAGGGGCCGGTTCGCCGCTTAGCTCTGGGTGGACGAACGCGTCCGCCGCAGACACCTCGACGAGCTGGCGAGCGAGCTTCGGCGTCGCCTGATCGAGCGTCGCCGCGCGCAGGCCGCGGCGGGCGGGGCGGCACTGGTCCCGCTGGGGGAGGCGGTTCGCGCGCTGGTCGACGAGGACGCGGCCGTCCTCGAGCCCTCCACCCGCGAGCGCCTCCGCGAGCTGATCCTGCGGGAGGCCGTCGGGCTGGGGCCACTAGAGGAGCTGCTGGCGGATCCGGCGGTCGAGGAGGTGATGGTGAACGGCCATGAGCGGGTCTACGTCGAGCGCCGCGGCCGGATCGAGCGCACCGACGTGCGCTTCCCCTCGGAGGGCGCTTTGCGGGACGCGATCGAGCGGATCCTCACGCCTCTCGGCCGCCGCGTGGACGAGCTCAGCCCCATGGTCGACGCGAGGCTCGAGGACGGTTCGCGCGTGCACGTCGTGATCCCGCCGCTCGCGGTCGACGGCCCGACGATCTCGATCCGGCGCTTCTCGGCGGCCCGCCCGGGACCGCGCGAGCTGGTCGAGCTGGGCACCCTCACGGAGGAGCTGCACGACCAGCTCGCGGCCGCGGTCGGGGCCCGGCGGAGCATCCTGGTCAGCGGCGGGACCGGATCGGGCAAGACGACGCTGCTCAACGCGCTCTCGGCGTTCATCGGCGGGGAGGAGCGGGTGATCACGATCGAAGATGCAGCCGAGCTGCGACTGCGGCAGCCGCACGTCGTCCGGCTCGAGAGCCGCCCGGCCAACGTCGAGGGCCGGGGCCGGGTAATGATCCGAGAGCTGCTTCGCGGCGCCTTGCGGATGCGCCCGGACCGGATCGTGATCGGTGAGGTGCGGGGCGAAGAGGCGCTCGACCTGCTCATGGCGCTGAACACCGGACACGAGGGCGCGCTCTCCACCGTGCACGCGAACTCGCCTGAGGATGCACTACGCCGGGTGGAGACGCTCGCCCTGATGGCCGGCGTCGGGCTACCGCACGAGGCGATCCGCGAGCAGCTCGGGCGCGGCCTCGATCTGGTCATCCACCTGGCGCGCCTGAGCGACGGCTCCCGGAGAGTGGTCGAGGTCGCGGAGGTGGTCAGGACCGCAGGGTCGGTCGGGGTGCGCGACCTGTTCAGGTTGGGTAGCGAGACGGATGGACGGCAGTGGGCGCAGCGGCCCTGATCGCTTTCGCCGCGCTCGCCGGTGGGCTGCTGGCCATCGCGGTCCGCGAAGGGATCCTGTCCGCCCCGCGGATCGCGGCCTGGATGCGCGAGGCCCTCAATCCTCTTCGCCGCGTCGGGCGCGAGGGCTACGTGCCGAGCGCCGAGGAGCAGCGCCGCCTCGCGGTGCTCGGAAGCGGAGCGATCGCCGCCGCGACCGTCCTGCTCACGGGGATCGGGCCCCTGGCGGCCGTCGCGGCCGCCGGGCCCTGGTTCGTCGGGGCCGTCGTGGCGCGCCGCCAGGAGCGCTACCGCCGGGCGGTCGAGCGCTCCATCCCCGATGTCGCGGCAGCGATCGCCGACGCAATCTCTGGCGGCCATTCGGTGCGGGGAGCGCTCGCCGCCGCCGCCGAGTCCCTCGACCGGCCCTCCGCGGCGGAGCTAGCCCGGGTGGCAGCTGACCTCGAGCTCGGCGCCTCCACCGCGGACGCACTGGGGGCAATGCGAAGCAGATTGCGCTCGGAGCGCGTCGACTCGCTCTCGACGGCGCTCGTCAGCCAGCAGGTGGCGGGCGGCGACGTGGCCGCTTTGATGCGGCGGCTCGCGCTGTCGGCCGCCGAGCGAGACCGGGTCGAGGACGAGGCTCGTGCCGCCACCACCCAGGCGCGCTTCACCGGTGTGCTCGTGGTTGCCCTGCCCGCCGGCGCCGCCCTCTTCGCGGAGCTCCTGCAGCCGGGGTTCATCTCGCAGGTCCTGTCCGAGCCTGCCTCCGCCGCGATGCTGTTCGCCGCCGCCGGCCTCCAGGTGATCGGCTTCGCCCTGATCCGCCGCCTCGGGAGGCCCTCCGAATGACGGTCGCATCGGTCCTCGCTGCGGTCGCCTTCGCGCTCGCGCTGGCGGCCGCTGCTCAGCTGCTTCCCGAGGGAGTGCACTCTCGCCAGCGCCGGGAGGCCGCCGATCCCGTCCGCGGCTTCACCGACTCGTTCCCGGGCCTGCCCGCGCTCGCGACCGCCGACGCGCGGCTCCGGCTCTCGGCCCGGATCGCCAGGGCAGGGCTGGCGGAGCGGATCTCGGCCCCGTCTCTGCTTGCCGCCAAGACCGGCGGAGCCGTGGCGGGTGCGCTCTGGGCCCTGGTGCTTGCACCTTCGGCGCCGAGCCGCCTCGCCTGGATCGTCGCCGCCGCGCTTCCGGCCACCGGGTTCCTGGGCCCCGACGCCTGGCTCGAACACCGCGCCCGCCGGCGGCTGCGGGCCCTCCGGGCGGGGCTGCCGGACGCGCTCGACCTGCTCGCCGTCGGCACCGCCGCCGGACGCAGCCCGCTCTCCGGACTCGCCGAGCTGGGGATGGGGGAGGGCCCGCTGGCGCGCGAGCTGGCCATGCTCTCGGCCGAGAGCTCCTGCGGGCTGGCGCAGAGCGAGGCCCTCGAGTCGCTCCGGCGTCGTGCTCCGGTGCGCGAAGTGGCTGCGATGTGCGGGGTGATCGAGCGGTCGCGGCGCTACGGCTCGCCGCTCGCCGATCAGCTGCGCGAGCAGGCCACGGCGCTCCGCGGCGTGCAGCGCCGCCAGATCGAGGAGCAGGCCGCCCGCGCCGCGCCGAAGATCCAGCTCGCCGTCGCTCTGCTCCTGGTCCCCTCGGTGCTGCTGATGATCGCCGCGGGCCTGCTCGCCAACATCGATCGCTTCATGAACGGGTTCTGATCAGGTGAAATCGTCGGGATGACACCTGAGGCAGGCCCGGAACCCGTCACTTCGCGCGGCCGCCGGCGTGAGGTAGAAGCGGACGTTCTCGCGGTTGGGGGTTCGAGCCGGACACCCAGGCCGGCAGTAGACCCCGGTTGTCGTCACCGCGGCGAAGAACTCGCCCGCGAAGCTCTCGTCTCTCGTCTGCATCACCAGATAGCGCTGCTCGAAGTCCATCTCAGCCTCCTCGTGTTGAGAACCGACAATCAAACGTCCTCGGCCAGGCGCACGTGAGATCGGGCCTCGGGGTCAATCCCCGGAGCTGGGTGGGTCGTATTTCGATAGCGGGCCGAATGCGCGGCCCGTTCACGAGGAAAGGTGCTCAGATGAGGAGACTCCTGATTGCGGCACTCGCATGCCTCGTCCTCGCAGCATTCGCGGCCAGTGGGGCGGCCGCCGCTCCGAACCCGAGTGGCACCGGCCAACCGGGCGCCGAGTGTGGCGATCCGAACGCGTCCCTGGAGCCTGCCGGCTTCCAGACCGGCGGGTTCGCGAACGCGGAGTCGCACTACGCGGGCAGTGAGGGGACGCCGTCCGCGGCGCATGGCAGCTCGCATGCCGTGTCGCAGTACGACGTGGCCTGCTTCCAGTTCACCAGCAGCCACTGAGTCCGTGGGAGGGCCGCGTCGCCTCAAGCGGCGCGGCCTCCCCGCGCGAGGGTGGCGCGAACGGCGTGACCTCTTCTCACCACGCTTACGTGCTCCCCTTCATGCCTTCGGGCTACGGGCCCCAGCGCCCGAAGCGCACCGCCTCGCACTCGTAGCCGCAGAGCCGGTAGGCGCAGGCCGTCAGGTTGAGGATCACCGCCGCCATGGGCCTGGAAGGTTCGTGGCCGATCCTCCTTCGTGCAACCGGACTTGCAGGAGGCGTCTCGTCTGCGGCCCGATCCAGCGACCGGAGAGACCACCGGAAACCGCTTTGCCATGCGGTTTTCAAGGTGCTCGGAGGCCGGCTAGCAATTCCGTCCGACGGATCGAGTCAAATTCCGTCGGCCACGATGTGTTGCAAAGTGGGACAGAGTGGGTTAGCGTGGCGACGAAGAGTTGGTCATAGGGCCGGGGTGATGAGGCTCCTCCCACCTCACCACCCCGGCCCGCTCCGAACGTCACACCAGCTTGAAACGGGTTGCGCCTTCGGCGCACCCTCGCACCACCGGAGAAGAGGAAGCCCACTTTGTCGTTTCTCGGTCAGTACGAGCACAACCTCGATGCGAAGGACCGCCTCACGGTCCCGTCGAGGTTCCGCGCGGCGCTGGCCGATGGAGTCGTTCTCGCCAAGGGTCTCGAACCCTCCGTCTGGGTGTTCGCTCCCGCGGGCTACGAGCGCTTCACCCAGCAGTTTCTCGGCAAGACCAATCCGCTCGGCCGGCAGGGCCGGATGATGCGCCGCCACTTCCACGGCGGCGCGTTCGACGACACGCTCGACTCGGCCGGCCGCATCCGCCTGCCGAAGAAGCTGATCGAGCACGCCGGCCTGGGGGAGGGCCCGTGCGTGATCGTCGGCTCCGACGACTGGTTCGAGATCTGGAACGCCGAGCGCTGGACCGCCTACGAGAAGGAGATGGCGGAGGAGGTCTCCGGCGTCGCGGAGAACCTCTCCGAGGACGAGCGAGGAGGCTGAGATGGGCACCGCCACACACCGCGTAGTGGGATCCACCACATATTCGGCGGGCACAAACACCGCCGCCGGATCAACGAACCTTTCCTATGTGCCCAAGGATCACGAACCCGTTCTTGCCGAGGAGCTCATCAATCGGCTCGACCCCCGCCCGGGCGAGACCTTCGTCGACTGCACGTTCGGCGGCGGCGGCCACGCCCGGCTGATCGCCGAGCGGCTCGGGCCCGAGGGCGAGCTGATCGCGGTCGATCGCGATCCGGCCTCCGAGGAGCGCTGGCGCGAGTTCGCCGCCGAGGTGCCGAGCCGGGCTCGCTTCCTGCGCGCCGACTTCGTCGCCGCCCTCGAGGGCCTGCGGGGCGAGGGCATCCGACCCGACGGCATCGTCTTCGACCTCGGCATGTCCTCGATGCAGGTCGATGCCTGGGAGCGCGGCTTCTCCTACGCCTACGACGCCCCGCTCGACATGCGGATGGACCCGACCCAGGCCCTGTCGGCGGCAACCGTCGTCAACGAATGGCCCCAGGACCGCCTGGCGCGCGCAATCCGTGAGCTGGGCGAGGAGCGCCGCGCGGGCTCGATCGCGCGTGAGATCGCCAAGCGCCGCCCGATCGAGACGACGGCCCAGCTGGTCACGGCGATCAAGGCCGCGATTCCGCCCTCCGAGCGCTTCGGCCGGGGGCATCCGGCAAAGCGCACCTTCCAGGCCATCCGCATCGCCGTGAACGGCGAGCTCGACGCGCTGGACCGGGCGCTGCCGCTCGCCTGGGACATCCTCGCGGTGGGTGGTCGGCTCGGCGCGATCTCCTTCCACTCCCTCGAGGACCGGCGCGTCAAGCGCTTCCTCGCCGACCGGGCGCGCGGCTGCATCTGCCCGCCGGAGCTCCCGGTCTGCGTCTGCGGCCGCGAGCCCGAGGCCGAGCTGCTCACCAAGCGCGCGATCTCAGCCGGCCCGGAGGAGCTCGAGCGCAACCCCCGCGCGGGGTCGGCGCACCTGCGGGCGGCGCGCAAGATCCGCGAGGAGGAAGTGGACTGATGGAGGCCGCGGCGGCACGAACCTCTCCCTCGACCAGGCCCGCACCGCGGACCAAGCCCCGCCGGAAGCGCGCGCCCCTCAAGCGGCGGCCGCGGCCGGCCCGGTCTTCGGCGCGGACTGCCAAGGCGCCGGCTGGGCGTCTGATCAGGCCCGCGATGGCGGGGGCGGCGCTCTTCCCGCAGGCCGCGATGCGCAGCGCCGGCGCGGTACGCGACTTCTCCGACTCCAGTCTGATCGTCCGCCTCACCCGCGGGCGCAGCTGGATCGCCGTCCTCTGCACGCTGCTCGGCGGGATCGTCGCCCTCAACGTGCTCAGCCTCAGCCTCACCGCGGGCTCCGGCCGCACCTCGCTGCAGATCAGCGAGCTGAAGACGGACATCTCCTCGCTGCAGGCACAGATCGAGGAGAAGCTCTCCGCCGTCAAGGTCGAAGCTGAGGCTGCGCGGCTCGGACTCGCGAACCCCGATCCGCAGGCAATCACCTTCCTGAACGCCAAGGATGCCGACGCCCGGCGCGTCGCGCATCTGCTCGCCACGGACGGCTTCCTGCTCGCGCCGAGCCAGCCATCGAGCTATCCCGCGCCCGGCACCTATTACGCGCCGGTCCCCACGGCCGCCCCGGCAACCACGACCACGGCCGAGCCGACGACGACCGCGGCTTCCACCGACACGGTGCCCCCGGCAACCGGCCCGGCTCCGAGCAGGGGGGCGGGGGAAACCTCCTCGAGCAGCGGTACGACGTCCAGCGGCACCTCAAGCGGGTCGTCGACCGGCACGACCGGAGGCGTGGGGCTCTAATCCATGCGGGGGATCGACCGCAGGCTCGGGCTGCTCTTCTGCGGGTTCCTGCTGATCTTCTCCTTCGGGATCGCGCGCTCGTTCTGGCTGCAGGGCGTCAGGGGCGGTGCCCTGCGCGCCGAGGCGTACAGCCAGCAGGTGACCCCGGTGACGGTTCCCGGCCAGCGCGGCCGGGTCCTGGATCGCAGCGGCAGGGTCCTGGCGTCATCCGAGGACGCGACGGACGTGATCGCCACCCCGTACCAGGTCGAGAACGTCGGGCAGACGGCGCTCCGCCTGCACGACATCCTCGGCGAGCCGACGACGGACCTGGTCTCGAAGCTCGGCAACCGCAACTCCGGTTTCGAGTATCTGGCGCGCAAGGTTGACGCGAGCACCGCCGCCAGGATCAAGAAGCTCGACATCACCGGGGTCTCGACCGTTCCCACCAGCCGCCGCCTCTACCCGCAGGGGGAGATGGCCTCGCAGGTGATCGGCGCGGTGGGGACCGACAACCAGGGTCTCACCGGACTCGAGCACTCCGAGAACGACGTCCTCGGGGGCGCGAATGGCGAGCAGGACGTCGTCCACGACGCGCTCGGCCAGCCCCTGCGGATGGAGACCGTGAAGCCGGCGAGCGTGGGTGAGGACATCCAGACCACGATCGATGCCGCGATCCAGGGGAAGACCGAGGAGGCCCTCTCCGCGGCGGCCCAGCAGTACGGGGCCAAGGGCGCGAGCGCGATCGTCATGAACCCGAACACCGGTGAGATCCTCGCGATGGCGAACTGGCCCGGCTTCGATCCCAGCGACCTCCAGGACGCGACCCCGGATGAGCTCGAGAATCGGGCGACCGGGTTCACCTACGAGCCCGGTTCCACCTTCAAGGCGTTCACCGTCGCCTCGGCGCTCTCAGACCACGTGGTGACGCCGCACTCGAGCTTCTACCTGCCCCCGGAGATCCACGTCTACGACCGGACCATCGGCGAGGCGCACGCGCGTGGGGCGGTCACCCTGACCACCGCCCAGATCCTCGCCCAGTCCTCGAACGTGGGCGCGGTGACGATCGGGATGAGGGAGGGCGCGACCCGCTTCTCGCAGTGGATCAGCCGTTTCGGGTTCGGCCGGCCGACCGACCTGGGCTTCCCGGGCGAGGAGCGGGGCATCGTGCCGGAGCTGAAGGACTACTCGGGCTCGACGATGGGCAACCTGCCGATCGGACAGGGCCTGGCCGTCACGCCCATTCAGATGGCGGCCGGCTACTCGGCGATCGCCAACGGAGGCATCCTGCGCCGGCCGACGCTGATCAAGTCGGTCGGCGGGCAGCCGACGGACGAGGACACGGATCCCCACCGCGTGATCAGCTCGCGCGTGGCCGCGCAGCTCCGCCGGATGCTCGAGGGAGTGCTCGAGCCGGGCGGGACGGCCTCGGCCGTGAGCGTGCCCGGCTACGTCCTCGCGGGGAAGACCGGTACCGCGCAGAAGGTCGAGAACGGCACTTATTCGGACACGAAGTACGTCGCCTCCTTCGTCGGCTTCGCACCCGCGGACGACCCGAAGCTGCTGGTCGCCGTGGTCGTCGACGAGCCGGAATACGTGCACGTGGGCGGCGCCGTCGCGGCGCCGGTCTTCGGTCAGATCGCCGCCTTCGCCTTGCCCTACCTGGGCATCTCGCCTCGCTAGGGGCCGGACCACGGAAAGTGTCGCCTCAGGGCCGCGCTCCTAGAATCGCCTGGGCATGGAGCTGGGAGAGCTGCTGAGAGCCTCCGGGATGGCCGCCGAGCTGCGCGGCGAGCCATCCGTGGAGATACGCGATCTGGCCTACGACAGCCGCCGGGTCGGCCCTGGCACGCTCTTCTTCTGCTTCGCCGGCGAACGCACCGACGGGCATGACTTCGCGGCGGCGGTGGTGGAGGCAGGCGCCTCGGCGCTGGTCGTCGAGCGCCCGCTCGAGCTCGAGGTGCCGCAGGCACACGTCGAGGACGCCCGCGCTGCGATGGCTCCGATCGCCGCCGCCTTCAACGGAGATCCGACCTCGGAGCTCGGTGTGGTCGGCATCACGGGCACGAACGGCAAGACGACCACCGCATTCCTGGTCAGGCACCTGCTCGAGTCCGCGGGCCGGCGCTGCGGGCTCCTGGGGACGGTCCAGCGGATCGTCGGGGGCCACGTCGAGGAGGTGGAGCGGACCACGCCCGAGGCGATCGACCTGCAGCGCACGTTCGACCGCATGCTCGAATCGGGTGACGAGTTCTGCGCGATGGAGGTCTCCTCCCATGCGCTCGTTCTGCACCGGGCCGACGCGATCCAGTTCGCGGTCAAGGTGTTCACCAACCTAAGCCAGGACCACCTCGACTTCCACGCGGACATGGAGGACTACTTCGAGGCGAAGCGGCTGCTCTTCTCCGGAGAGGGCGGTTCTCCGATCATCGAGCTCGAGGGTGGCGTCTCGGTGATCAACATCGACGACTCATACGGCCGCCGCCTGGCCGAGGGCCTCGACTGCGGGAGCGGCGCGGAGTGCGTCAGCTACTCCGCGGCCGGTGGCCAGGCCGACCTGAGCGCCCGCGACGTCTCCTTCGACGCATCGGGATCCCGCTTTGCCTGCACCACCCCCGACGGGGAGATCGAGGTTCGCATCCCGCTTCCCGGTGACTTCAACGTCGCCAACGCCCTCGCCGCGCTCTGCGTCGCCCGCGCCCTCGGGCTCGACCTCTCGGCCGGGGCGGCTGCCCTCGCCTCCGCCGAGCAGGTTCCCGGTCGGTTCGAGTCCATCGACGAGGGGCAGCCCTTCGCCGTGGTGGTCGACTACGCGCACACGCCGGACTCGCTCGAGAACGTGCTCGGCGCCGCCCGCCGGATCACCGGTGGCCGGCTGATCTCCGTGTTCGGTTGTGGCGGTGACCGGGACCGCGACAAGCGCCCGCTGATGGGCCGCGCCGGAGCGGAGCTCTCCGACATGGCGGTGGTCACCTCCGACAACCCCCGCTCGGAGGAGCCCGTGGCGATCATCGAGCAGATCGAAGCCGGGATCGGCGAGGACGCTCCGGCCGAGGTGGTCGTGGAGCAGGACCGCCGAGCGGCGATCGCGCTGGCGCTCGAGCGGGCGGGCGAGGGCGACACGGTGGTGATCGCGGGCAAGGGCCACGAGCAGGGTCAGGAGTTCGAGCACGGGCGCAAGGTGCCCTTCGACGATCGCGACGTGGCCCGGGAGGAGCTGCGGAAGCTGACCAAGGCCGCCGCGGGTTGAAGACGCTCGACGGTGAGCGACTCGCCTCTGCCGCAGGGGCGGAGGTGCTGGTGAGCGGCGCCGAGGGCGGACCGGCGCGCGCGGTGATCGACTCGCGCGACGTCCGCGAGGGCGATCTGTTCGTGGGGCTGGCCGGCGAGCACTTCGACGGAGGCGAGTTCGGCGCGGAGGCCCTGAGGAAGGGCGCGTGGGGGATCCTGGTTGCGACGCAGTGGGGGCGCGAGCTCGCGATGCAGCGGAATGTCGGGGCGACGGGGGAGGGGGAAGGCTGGGTGCTCGGCGCGGCGGATCCGCTCGCCTCACTCCAGTCCCTCGCCCGGGCATGGCGTGAGGAGCTCGGCTGCCCCGTGGTCGGCATCACCGGATCGACCGGCAAGACGTCGGTGAAGGACATCTGCCGCGCGCTCCTTCCCGGCGAGGTCCACGCCAGCCCCGAGAACTACAACACCGAGATCGGCATGCCGCTCGCAGTGCTGGGGGCCCCGGAGGGCACCGACGTCCTCGTCCTCGAGATGGGGATGCGAGGCCCGGGTCAGATCGCCGAGCTCTGCGCGATCGCCGAGCCCGATGTGGCCGTGATCACCAACGTGGGGCCGGTGCACGTCGAGCTGCTCGGCTCGATCGAGGCGATCGCCGCGACCAAGGCCGAGATCATCGACGGACTCCGCCGGGATGGCACCGCGGTCGTCCCAGCCGAGCCGGGCCCGCTCGCGCCGCATCTCGAACGAGCGCCGAAGCTGCTGCGCTTCGGGCCCGGCGGCGATGTCGAGGCGATGGACGTGTCGGCCGCGCCCGGAGTGACCGAGGCCCTCGTCCGCACTCCGGCGGGCGAGCAGCGCTTCAGGTTCCCCTTCGCCGAGGCTCACAACCTCGAGAATGCGCTGGTCGCCATCGCTGTGGGCGTCGCCCTCGGCTTCTCGCTCGATGGGATGGCCGGTCTGGCACCCGGGATAGTCTTCTCGCGGCTTCGTGGGGAGCTGGTGGAGCTCCCGGAGGACGCCATCCTGATCAACGACTCCTATAACGCCAACCCGGTTTCGATGCGGGCGGCGCTGGACCACCTCGCTTCACTCGACGCGAGGGAACGGCGCGTCGCTGTGCTGGGCGAGATGCGGGAGCTCGGGCCCGAGGCCGCGGCGTACCACCGCGAGGTCGGCGAGTACGCGCGGGAGCGTGGCGTCGAGCTGATTATCGGGGTTGGCGAGCAGGCCTCCTCGTACGACCCCGACCAGCAGGTGGCGGACGCCGACGCCGCCGCAGACGCGCTCGCCGCGGCGCTGCGGCCGGGCGATGCCGTCCTCGTCAAGGGCTCGCGCGCCGTGGGGCTGGAGCGGGTCGCCGAGAAGCTCGCGAGCAACTAGATGCTCGGCGAGATCCTGATCGCCGGCATGGCCGCGATGCTGATCTGCATCTTCCTCGGCCCGAAGTTCATCGAGTACCTGCGGCTGCGGGAGTTCGGCCAGCAGATCCGCGAAGAGGGCCCGGAGGAGCACCACGAGAAGGCGGGCACGCCGACGATGGGCGGTCTGATCATCTTCACGGCGATCGCCATCCCCTATCTGGTCCTCTCCGACCTGAGCACGTCGAGCCTGGCGGTCTTCGGCGTGGCGCTCGGCTGCGCGGCGATCGGCTTCGTCGACGACTTCCTGAAGATCACCCGGCGCCGGTCGCTCGGCCTGTCAGCTCGCTACAAGCTCCTCTTCCAGGCGGCTCTGGCGCTCGGGCTCTGGTACGTCGCCAGGCACTCGGTCGGGCTGGACTCGAGCCTCGAGCTGCGCATCTCCGACGCCTCGCTCGACATCCCGGACTGGGTGTATCCGATCGTGATCTTCCTGGTGATCGCCGGCTCGGCCAATGCGGTCAACCTCACCGACGGTCTCGACGGCTTGGCGGCCGGATGCTGCGCGATCGTCCTGCTGGCCTACATCGCGATCACCTTCATCACCACGGGCGAGCACGACCTCTCCCTGCTCTCGGCGACCCTTGTCGGGGCATGCATCGGCTTTCTCTGGTTCAACGCGTTCCCCGCATCGATCTTCATGGGCGACACGGGCTCGCTCGGCCTGGGGGGCGCGATCGGGGCGCTGGCGGTGATGACGCAGACGGAGATCCTGCTGATCATCACGGGCGGCATCTTCGTGATCGAGGCGCTTTCGGTCGCCCTCCAGGTCGCCACCTTCAAGATGCTCCGCCGCCGGGTCCTGCTGATGGCGCCGGTCCACCACCACTTCGAGCTGATGGCCTGGTCGGAAACCAAGATCATGCTGCGCTTCTGGATCGTTGCCGCGGTCTGCGCCGGAATCGGCTTCACGCTCTACCAGCAGGCGATCGGGACCTAACCGGGCGGTCGGCAGGCGTGATCCGCGCCCGGTCGGGTACGCGGAGGGAGAGCGAAAGGAGTCAGCATGTCCGCACCCGCGCACTCGGCCGCCACGTACACCGTCGCCGACCGGCTGGCCCTCGCGATGAGGCGCCACGAGGTCGAGCTCACCTTCGGCCAGAGCATTCCCAGCGCCTTCCACCTGGCGGCAGGCCGCGCCGGGATCCGCCAGATCGCCTACCGCGAGGAGAACGCGGGCGGCGGGATGGCCGATGGCTACGCCCGGATCTCTGGCAAGGTCCCGGTGGTCACGGCACAGAATGGACCGGCCGCGGCGCTGCTGGTCGCCCCCCTGATGGAGGCGCTCAAGGCCTCGGTGCCGGTGGTCGCGGTGGTGCAGGACGTGGAGAGCGACGCCGCCGATCGCAACGCCTTCCAGGAGATGGATCACCGGGCCGTGCTCGGCTCCTGCACCAAGTGGGTGGGCCGGATCGACGATCCAGCGCGCGTCGACGATCTGGTCGACCTGGCTTTCGCGACCGCGGCGAGCGGCAGGCCGGGACCCGTGGCGCTGCTCGTGCCTGAGGACATCCTCCAGGAGGAGGCGGGCGAGCCCGATCGGTTCGCCGAGCTCGGCTACTTCCCGCTCGATCGCCAGCTGCCCGAGCCGGCCCGTCTCGACGAGGCCGCGGCCCTCCTGTCCGAGGCGCGATCGCCACTGGTGATCGCAGGCGGCGGGGTTCACCTGTCCGGGGCCAGCGCCGCACTGGCGCGGCTTCAGGAGGCCGGCCACCTGCCCGTCGGGACGACCACGATGGGCAAGGGCGCGGTTGACGAGAAGCACCCGCTGTCCCTGGGCGTGATCGGCGACCTGATGGACGAGGGGTCTCGCACGCACTCGTTCCGCCGGCTCGTCGGGGAGTCCGACGTCGTGCTCCTCGTCGGCACCCGGACCAATCAGAACGGAACCGCTCACTGGGGCCTGCTCCCGGAAGGGGCGGACTTCATCCACATCGACGTGGACGGCAGCGAGGTGGGCCGCAACTACGAGGCGCTTCGCCTCATAGGAGACGCGCGCCTGACGCTCGAGGCCCTCACCGACAGGCTCCTCGAGATCGAACTGACCTCACTGGCCCAGCGACGTCCCGAGCTGGAGCGGCGGATCGAGGAGGGCCATGCGGCATTCCGGGAGAGCGTCGCAGAGGTGAGCAGCTCCGGCGCTCAGCCGCTCCGGCCGGAGCGACTGATGCGAGAGCTCGACGCCCAGCTGACGCCGGAGACGATCGTCACGGCGGACGCCAGCTACGCCCCGGTGTGGATGGCGAACTACCTGACCGCTCGGGCGCCCGGCAGCCGCTTCGTCTGCGGCCGCGGCTTGGCCGGGCTCGGCTGGGGAATGCCCCTGGCGATGGGCGCGAAGCTCGCGGCGCCCGAGCGACCCGTGATCTGCCTTGCCGGGGACGGAGGCTTCGCGCACTGCTGGGCGGAGCTGGAGACCGCGGTTCGCTGCCACATACCCGTCGTCACCGTGGTGCTCAACAACCAGGTGCTGGCCTACACGCGCGACGACGAGGAGGCGAGCTTCGGGGACCACACGGACGCCTGCGACCTCGGTTTCGTCGATCACGCCGCGATCGCCCGTGCCTGTGGCGCGGTTGGGCTCACCGTCCAGGAACCCGGCGACGTCGCGGGCGCGGTGAGCCAGGCGCTGGCTGCTGGGTTGCCCACGCTCATCGACGCAATCGTCGACCCGCACGCCCGCCCACCGGTCGACATGCTGGAGGGCAAGCTCCCCGCGTTCGCGGGCGCCTAGCGCCGGAACCGGCGCGGATATGATCGCGAGAGATGAGGGAGAGGGGAAGGCTGTTCCTGTTGGTTCGCTGGTCGCGGTGGCAACCGCTCTCACCGCTGCGGCCGCTCAGGCGAACACGGTGACGGTTGGCACACGCTGACGTCCCCTGAATTCGTGCTTCTGCCGTTCGGCTCGCCGGCCACGGTCACCAACTACTCCCTGCCTGCGCCCGCGACCGCCGCCTCCCCGGTCGACGGGACCGTCGTGAGCTGGCGGTTCATCGGTGAAGGGCGGGCCTTTGACGCCGCGCGTCCTGCGTTCGATAAACGGCACCACCCTGACGGGCGCCGGTACCGGGACCCCGCAGAACGCGTCGGCTTCCGGGGCGATCTCCGGGCCGTTCCCGGTCAACATTCCGATCAAGCGCGGTGAGTTCTTCGGGGCCGACGGAGCGAGCGGCGCCTCTCTCAGCGTTGCCCCCACCGCGGGCGCGGTGAGCCTCTACTTCGATCCAGCGCTCACCGACGACAGCTCGGCGACCCAAACTCCGACCGGCACGAACCCCGAGGAGGACGCGCTGAGCGCGACGGTCCGCTTCTGCCTCGTGCCGAAGCTCAAGGGCCTGACGGGCAAGGCGGCCCGGAGCGCGCTCGTAGCCGCGGATTGCAAGCTCGGGCGGATCACCAAGGCCGGCAAGAGGCGGCACCGCATCAAGCGCGTGCGGACTCAGAGCGTGAAGCCCGGCAAGTCGATCTCGGACTCCCAGCCGATAGACCTCACGATCTCCCGCAAGCACAAGTAGCCCCTCGCCCAGGCACGCAGGGAGTGGGCGCCTGAGGGCGAAGATGGTTATGTGAACTCAGGCACGAAACCGCGCCCGCCGCTGCCCGGCGGGCCGTTCCTGGTCGTCGGCCTGGCGCGCTCGGGGTCGGCGATCGCGAGCATCCTCGCGGAGCGAGGCGAGACGGTGATCGGAGTGGATTCAGGCACCCCGGACGAGGCGGCAGGGCTGGGGGCCTCGGGCGTCGAAGTGAGCTTGGGCGTGGATGGAACACGGCAACTCGATCGTGCCCGAACGCTGGTCAAGAGCCCCGGCGTGCCGCAGGACGCGCCGGTCGTCGAGCTGGCCAGAGAGCGGGGCATCGAGGTCACCGGCGAGGTCGAGCTCGCCTGGCGCCTGATCCCGAACGCCTTCTGCGCCGTCACCGGGACGAACGGCAAGACCACGACGACCGAGCTGATCGGGCACCTCTATCGGACGGCGGGCAATCCGGTGGCGGTTGCGGGAAACGTGGGGACGCCACTCGCTTCGCTGGTCGGGGCGGTCGACCCTGACGCGACCGTGGTCTGCGAGGCCTCGAGCTTCCAGCTCGAGGACACCGATTACTTCAGCCCGGAGTGCGCCGTCTTCATCAACGTCACCCCGGACCACCTCGATCGGCACGGCACGCTCGAGGTCTACCTGGAGGCGAAGCTGCGCATCTTCGCCAACCAGGGCAACGACGACGTCGCGGTGTACAACGGCGACACGGAGGAGCTTCGCGGCCGCGACCTCGGAGGCTGTGCCCGCCTGGTCCGCTTCTGCCCCGCGGAGGGGGAGTCGGCCGACCCGGACTGCGAGCTCAGTCTGCGCGACGGGGTCATCTTCGCCGCCGACGAGCCTCTGCTCCAGGCGGAGGAGCTGCAGCTGCTGGGTTCGCACAACATTGAGAACGCCATGGCGGCCGCCGCCGCGGCGCTCGCCTCGGGCCTGCCACGCGACGCCGTCGCCGAGGGCCTGCGGAGCTTCCCGGGGGTCCGTCACCGGCTGGAGCGGGTGCGCGAGCGCGACGGGGTCCTCTACGTCAATGACTCGAAGGCGACCAACGTCGCCTCGGCGCTCGCTGGCATCCGGTCGTTCGAGGGCGGCGTCCGCCTGATCGCCGGGGGCAGGCCGAAGCAGGAGAGCTTCGCGCCGCTCGCCCCGGTGGTCGCCGAGCGCTGCGTCGCCTGTTACCTGATCGGCGAGGCCGCGGAGCGAATGGCGTCCGAGCTCGCTCCCGCCGCCGAGGTCGGAGTCGAGATCTCCGAGGTGGGGACGCTGGAGGGCGCGGTCGAGGCGGCGGCCGCCGCAGCACAGCCGGCTGAGGTGGTCCTGCTCTCCCCGGCGTGCGCGAGCTTCGATGCCTTCAAGGACTTTGAGCAGCGGGGGGACCGCTTTCGCGAGCTCGTGGAGGCGCTGCCGTGAGCGCCTCGAAGCGTGGGCGCGCGAAAACGCGAGCCGCGAAGGCCGGGAAGCAGACCGCGCCGCCTCTCGAGTACTCGCTCCTGCTCACCGCCACGCTCTGCCTACTCGCGTTCGGCGCGGTGATGGTGTTCAGTGCCAGCTCGGCGCGGTCGTTGCTCAATCACGGCGGCAGCGGCTACTACTACCTCGAGCGCACTCTCCTCTTCGGCGGGATCGGTCTGGTGGTGATGAGGATCGCCGCCGTCCGCGGCGTGGCCGCGATCAAGACGCTGACGCCGCTGATCCTCGGCATCGCGATGTTCCTGCTCTTCGCCGTCCTCCTCCCAGGCGTCGGCCATCAGGTGAACGGGTCGCAGCGATGGGTCGGGGCCGGGCTGCTCCAGTTCCAGCCCTCCGAGCTCGCGAAGCTTTCCCTGGTCCTCTACGGAGCCTTCCTGCTGGCGAAGGAGCCGAAGCGGGCCCGGACGCTGTCCGGCCTCGGGCCGTATCTCCTGATCGTCGGCCTGGCACTGCTGATGATCGCCAAGGAGCCCGACCTCGGCACCTCGATCGTCGCCTCGGTCGCGGTCTGTTGCGTTCTCTTCCTGGGCGGCGTGCGGGCACGGACGCTGGCGCCCGTCGGGATCGCCATCGCGGTGATCGGCATCGGGATGATCGCCACCCACCCCTACCAGGAGGCGCGACTGACGGGCTTCCTCCATCCCAACAGCGACACCAGCGGGACGGGGTTCCAGGCGAAGCAGGCGACGATCGCGGTCGGCTCCGGGGGCCTCTTCGGTGTCGGGCTCGGCGAGAGCGTTCAGAAGGCCTCTTACCTCCCGGAGGCCCACACGGACATGGTCGCCGCGGTGATCGGTGAGGAGCTCGGCCTGGCCGGCATGTTCCTGCTGATCGGGCTCTTCGGGATGTTCGGCTACGCGGGGTTCCGGGCCGCCCATCGCGCCCGAGATCGCTTCAGCAAGCTGCTCGCGGCGGGCCTGACCTCGCTGATCATTGCCCAGGCCGCCCTCAACCTGTTCGCCGTGCTCGGCCTCGCTCCACTTACAGGCGTGCCATTGCCATTCGTCTCATATGGAGGCACGAGCCTCGTGATGACGCTCGCGGCGGCGGGCCTGATCCTGAATGTCGCGCGCCGGCCCGCTCGCGCCGCCGCTTCCGGGCGCAGCGCGTCGAGCCGCTCGGGCGGCACCGGGCGCATGGCCGAGGGCCCTGCGAGACTGCGCGTTGTCGAGGGCAGAAAACACAACAGGAGGAAGCGCGCAGCAAGTGGCACGAGTCGTGATAGCGGCCGGCGGCACGGCGGGGCACGTCGTGCCGGCGATCGCCGTCGCCGACGCGCTTCGCGCTGAGGGCGCGGAAGTCAGCTTCCTCGGCACCCGCGAGCGCGCCGAGGCGGACCTCGTCCCCGCCGCCGGCTACGAGATCGACTACCTGCGGGTGAGCGGACTCGACCGCCGCAATCCGCTGAAGGCCGCCATCGCGGCAGTCCGAGCCGGCCGAGCGGTGGGCGCCGCGCGGCGCCTGCTCGGCGCGCGGCGGGCCGACGTCGTGCTCGGGGGCGGCGGGTACGTCGCGGGACCCGCCGGTCTGGCGGCGGTGAGGATGGGACTTCCGCTTGTGCTCACCGAGGCCGACAGCCACCTCGGACTCGCCAACCGCCTGCTCGCGCGCCGCGCCCGCCGCGTCTGCCTCGCCTTCCCGATCCCCGGCCGCGACGGCGGCCCCTATGTGCTCACCGGCCGGCCGGTGCCGCGGGCGGTGCTCGATGCTGACCCAACCGTCGCGCGCAGGCGCTTCGGCATCCCCGGACCGGCGGACTGCCTGACCGTCGTCGGCGGGAGCCTCGGGGCCCGGTCGATCAATCTGGCCGCCTTCGAGGCGTTCACCCGTCTCCAGCGCGGTCTTCCCCACGATCACGTCGGCGAGCCCTGGGTCGTGCACGTGGCGGGGCGACGCGACTACCCCGAGCTGCGGCGGCGGTGGGAGGAGCAGGGGAGCCCGGAGCGCTACACCGTCCTCCAATACGAGCCGAACCTCGGTGAGGTCCTCGCCGCGGCCGACCTGGTGGTGGCCCGGGCGGGCGGGTCGGTGATGGAGATCGCCGCCGCGGGCCGCCCGGCGATCCTGATCCCATACCCGCAGGCGACCGGCGATCACCAGACCGCCAACGCTCGCTGGATGGCCGCGGGCGGCGCGGCCGTGGTCATCCCGGACAGCGAGCTCACCCCACAGAGCCTGAGCGCCGCGATCGCCGAGCTGCTCGCCGACGAGGATCGCCTGCGCTCGATGTCGATCGCCGCCCGCCGGCTGGCGAGGCCCGACGCCGCCGAGCGGATCGCCCGCGAGGTCCTGGGGGCCGCACGCGAGATGCGAGGGGGCCCCGCAGGCGAAGCCGACGAGCCACCCGCCTGATGATCATGAAGGGCCGCAGGCTCCACTTCATCGCGATCGGCGGGGCGGGAATGAGCGGCCTGGCGCTGGTGGCGAGGGAGCTGGGCGCCGAGGTGACCGGATCCGACCGCGCGGAATCCTCCTATCTGGAGCGGCTGCGCGCCGCCGGGATCGAACCGCGGCTCGGCCACGACGCCGAGCACGTCCCGGCCGAGGCGGAGGTTGTCGTCTCGACGGCCGTGCCGGACAACAACCCGGAGCTGGTCCGGGCCCGGGAGCGCGGCCAGACCGTGGTCCACCGCGGCGAGCTGCTGGCGGAGCTCTGCTCGCAGCGGCGCCTGCTCGCCGTGGCCGGCACGCACGGCAAGACGACCACGACGGCGATGTGCGCTTGGGCGCTGCGCGCGATCGGGGCCGACCCGGCGTTCTTCCTGGGTGGGGAGCTGCCCGGGGCCGGGCCGGACGGGGACCCCGCCAACGCGGGCTGGGGAGGAGGTGAGTGGGTCGTGGCCGAGGCCGACGAGAGCGACGCAAGCTTCCTGAAGCTCCGCCCGGAGGTCGCGGTCGTCACCAACCTGGAGCTGGACCATCACTCCCGGTGGAGCTCTCTCGCCGAGCTCGCCGAGGCCTTTGCCGCCTTCGCCGCCCCCGCCGCGGGCCTGGTCTGCGGAGCCGACGTTCACCTTCCCGGCCAGGAGGCACAGCGCGTGGTGCGCTTCGCCTTGGAGGGCGGCGACGGCGGGCCGGCGCGGGAGGCCGATCTGATCGCGAGCGACATCCGCACTGACCAGGGCGGCACCCGCTTCCACGCCCGGGGCGCCGTCGACGTTGAGGTCTCACTGCCCGTTCCGGGGCGCCACAACGTGGCCAACGCCCTCGCCGCCCTGGGAGGGATATCCCTCGCCGGCTTCGATGCCGAGCGCTGCGCGCAGGCGCTGCGCGACTTCCCCGGAGTGGCCCGAAGGCTTGAGCTCAAGGGGGAGCACAACGGCGTACGGATCTACGACGACTACGCCCACCATCCGACCGAGGTGTCGGCCACGCTCGAGGCGGCTCGCGAGCTCGAGCCGCGCCGGCTGATCGCGGCCTTCCAGCCGCACCTCTACTCGCGCACCAAGGCCCTCGCCCCGGAGCTTGGGGCGGCCCTCGCGGCCGCCGACGAGGTGGCCGTGCTCGATGTCTATCCGGCGCGGGAGCAGCCCGTCGGGCCGCTCGCCGGGGTCAGCGGCCTGATGGTGGCGGCGGAGGCGGCCGATCGCTCCGGCGGAGCCCCGGTCTGGTGGCTCCCGACCGCCGAGCAGGCCGTTGAGGCGCTCGCCCCGCGGCTGCGTGAGGGAGACCTGCTGATCACGATCGGCGCCGGCGACATTTACAAGCTCGCCGAGGCGCTGATCGACGGTGGAGGGGAAGGATGAGCGCGCCGCAAGACGTTGAGAGGGCCTATCCGCTGGCGCGCCTCACCACGGTGCGGGCCGGTGGTTCTGCCGACTACTTCGCGCGCCCCTCCTCCGAGAAGGAGGTGATCGACCTGCTGGCGTGGACGGAGCGGGAAGGTCTCGCGCTCGGGATCGTCGGCTCGGGCTCGAACCTGCTGATCTCCGACGAGGGCTTCCGCGGCCTGGTGATCAAGCTGGCAGGAGACCTGACGCGGATCGAGCGGGAGGGGAGCACGGTGGTCTGCGGGGGCGGGGCGCGGCTCCCCTCGGCCGCGGCGCGCGCCGCCGGCTGGGGTCTCGCCGGACTCGAGTTCGGGGTCAACATCCCCGGCACGGTCGGCGGGGCGGTCCGGATGAACGCCAACGCCTACGGGGGCGAGCTGGGCAGGGTGCTCGACGCTGTCGCCGTCTGCACCGCCGCCGGTATGGAGAGCCGGCGTCCGGAGGAGCTCGGGCTTCGCTACCGCGGCTCCGAACTCGGCGATCACGAGGTGGTGACCGGCGCCGGCTTCGGGCTGTCGGAGGCGAATCCGGCCGATGTGAAGGCGACCATGGGGGAGATGCGCCGCAGGCGGAAGGAGGCCCAGCCGTCGGGGATCAAGACCTTCGGGTCCACTTTCATGAACCCGGACGATTCGCGGGCCGACGGCAGGTCCGCAGGGCAGTTGCTCGATGCGGCCGGCTGTGGCGGGCTGGCGGTCGGCGGGGCGCGGCTCTCCCCTGAGCACGCCAACTTCGTCGAGAACACGGGCAAGGCGACGACGGCCGACGTCCTCGCGGTGATGGCCGCGGCCCGCCGGAAGGTCCACGAGCGCTTCGGGGTGACGCTCGAGCCCGAGGTCCAGGTCCTGGGCGAGGTGAGCTGGCCTGAGGATTGGCAGCTGGAGTAAGGGAGCCGGACGCGCAGGAATGCCGGGGCGGGCGGTGAATCGGCAGGAATGGCCACCAGAGCGCTGAATCCTCGCCGTCCCGGCGCCCGCGCGCCCAGCCGCCCCCGGACGGCGCCCCGATCGCGCCCGGCTCTGCGCGGTGCGGTGCTTCGTCGCCGGCTGATCGCCATTGCGATCGGGCTCCTGGTGCTCTGGGCCGCCTACACGCTCTGGTTCCGCAACCTGTCCTTGTTCGCCATCGACGACGTGACTGTCACCGGCGCCACGACCAATGCGCCGGCGATCAAGAAGGCGGTTGAGCAGGCCGCCCAGGACATGACCATTCTCCATCTCAAGGACGACCAGCTGCGGGACGCGGTCTCGCACTTCCCGACCGTCGCCTCCGTCGGCGCCAGCACCAGCTTCCCGCACGGCCTGCAGGTGACGGTCACCGAGCGGCTGCCGGTGGCGTTCATCAAGGTCGGTCCCAGGCGGACCGCCGTCTCGTCGGACGGCTATCTCCTGCTCGGGGCGAGCTTCGATCCCAAGGAGCTGCCTCGTATAGAGGGGACCACGGCCCAGGGGGCGCGCCTCCAAGGAGACGCCGCCGCCCAGGCCGCGATCCTCGGCGCGACCCCGCCGCCGCTTCGGGACCAGGTGACGGGCTCGAGCTGGGACGACGCGCGGGGCGGGGTGGTGGTCGGCCTCGATGGCGGCCCCGATCTGCGCTTCGGCGACGGATCGCGGGCGCGCGACAAGTGGACCGCCGCGCTCGCCGTGCTCTCCAGCTCCGAGCACGGCTCGCCCTCCTACCTGGACGTCAGCGTCCCCGACCGCCCGGTCTCGGGGGGCTGAGCTTCCTCGGCCTGCCCCAGCGATTCCTGCAACGCCTCTTTCATGCCCGTTCGGGCTCAGAGGCGATCCGCGCCGGGCGGCGAAATGGGACGGCACGGTGGCCGCAAAACATGGCTATTTGCAGGGGTTTATCCCGCCCTCAACCAACTCTCAGGTTCGATCTGTGGACGAGACTTACCCCGCTGGAACTCTCAAGCGATACTTGAGAGTAACGCCTGGGAAGGCGTTGACAGTGCGTAGTCTTTGCCCTAGTTTCGAAATCGCCCAATAGCCGAATTGGCGGCTGGGCTCGGAGCAGGACCAACAAATGGAGACCTCATACCTGGCCGTAATCAAGGTCGTCGGAGTCGGCGGCGGTGGTTCGAATGCCGTCAGCCGGATGATCGACGCAGGACTGCGCGGCGTCGAGTTCGTCGCGGTGAACACCGACGCGCAGGCGCTGCAGGCCGCTGACGCGGACGTCAAGATCGGCATCGGCCACAACCTGACGAAGGGCCTCGGCGCGGGTGCGAATCCCGAGGTTGGGGCAGGCGCGGCGGCCGAGTCCCGCGATGAGATCAAGGACGCGCTGAAGGGCGCGGACATGATCTTCATCACCTGCGGCGAGGGTGGCGGCACCGGCACCGGCGCCGCCCCCGTGATCGCCGAGATCGCCAAGCAGGAGATCGGCGCGCTCACGGTCGGCGCGGTCACCAAGCCCTTCGAGTTCGAGGGCAAGAAGCGCATGGCCCAGGCCGAGGAGGGCATCGACAGGCTCCGCAAGGAGGTCGACACCCTGATCACCGTTCCGAACGAGAAGCTGCTGCAGATCGTCGAGCGGCGGACCACGATCCTCGAGGCCTTTCGCGAGGCTGACGACATCCTCCGCCAGGGCGTCCAGGGCATCACCGACCTGATCACGATCCCCGGACTGATCAACCTCGACTTCGCCGACGTCCGCCTGGTCATGCACCAGGCCGGCTCGGCGCTGATGGGCGTCGGCACCGGCACCGGCGAGAACCGGGCCGTGGAGGCCGCCAAGGCCGCGATCACCTCGCCCCTGATCGAAGAGCAGATCGACGGGGCCAAGGGCATGCTGCTGAACGTCACCGGCGGCGAGGACCTCGGTCTCTTCGAGGTCAACGAGGCCGCCCGTCTCGCCATTCAGGCGGCAGATACCAACGCCAACATCGTCTTCGGAGCCGTGGTCGATTCGTCGATGCACGAGGAGGTCCGCGTGACCGTGATCGCCACGGGTTTCGAGGGTTTCGAGATGATCGCCCGGGCGCCGGAGTTCACGGCCCGGGCGGCGGAGCGCCGTCCGGCACCGGTCCGGGGCGGGCGCGAGGGGCTGAGCGATCTGCGGATCTCGGAGTCTGAGATCGACGTCCCGGACTTCCTGAAGTAGCCGCGGTCTAGCTCCCACCCAGAGCGCGGCGGGCGTCTGCCTCATCGGCCGTCAAGAACGCTTCGACGCGGGTCACCTTGCCATCGTCGTTGAAGGTCCACACGGTCAGGGAGTCGACCTCCATCTCGATCCCGCTTCCGGCCCCGCGCGCGATGGTCCGCGTATGGGTCAGCATCCGGTCTCCCGCCGCCTCGCAGGAGAGAAGCTCGTAGGTCTGAGAGGCGAAGGCATCCGGCTCCATCCACGCCCGAACGGCCTCGGTTCCGCGCAGCTCCGGCAGTCCTCCCGGGCGCACGAAGACGATGTCGGGAGCCGCGAGCTCTATGGCGCTATCGAAGTCGCCGCTGTTGATGGCGTCGGTCTGGCGGCGAAGCGCCTCGATCATCTGCTCCTCTGTCAGTCCCATGCTCGGCAGTATCGTCCCCTCGGTGGAAGCGGGGACGCTGAAGAGAACCCCCCTGTATGAGGCCCACGTCGAGGCAGGGGCGAAGCTGGTCGACTTCGCCGGCTGGGAGATGCCCGTGCAGTACGACGGCATCCGGGAAGAGCACCTCCGGGTGCGGAGCTCGTGCGGGGTGTTCGACGTCTCGCATATGGGCGAGATCGAGACGGAGGGCCCGCAGGCGGCCGATCTCCTGCAGCGGTTGCTGTCCAACGACGTCTCGAAGATCCAGATCGGCGGCGCGCAGTACTCCTGCCTGTGCCGCGAGGACGGAGGCGTGCTCGACGACCTCTTCACCTACCGCCTGGGCGAGGACCACTACCTGACCGTCACCAACGCCGCCAACCACCAGCGGGACCTCGAGTGGTTCGAGGCCCACGCCGTCGAGTTCGAGGCCGAGGTTCGGGACCGGATCGATGGCTACGCGATGCTGGCGGTCCAGGGCCCCCAGGCGCGGCAGATCGTCCAGCGCCTCACCGACGGTGAGCTGCCGTCGCGCTTCAAGACGGCTGAGCTGCCCGTGGCGGGTCGCCCGACCCTGGTCTGCGGCACGGGATACACAGGGGAAGACGGCGTGGAGCTGCTGATGCCGCCCGAGGACGCCAGGACCGTCTGGGACGCGGTCATCGGTGGCGGCGCCGACCCGGCGGGGCTCGGGGCGCGCGACACACTCCGGCTCGAGGTCAACTACTGCCTCTACGGAAACGACCTGACCGAGGAGCGCACCCCGATCGAGGCCGGACTCGGCTGGTGCGTGAAGGAGGACACCGGGTTCGTCGGCTCCGAGGCCTGCCGGCGGGTCCGGGAGGAGGGCCCCGCAGAGCGACTCGAGCCCATCGTGATGACCGGTCCCGGCATCCCGCGCCAGGGCAATCCGGTCCTCGCGAACGGGGAGCGGATCGGGGAGGTGACCAGCGGGACCATGTCCCCCTCGCTCGAGGTCGGAATCGGGATGGGATACGTCCGCGCCGAGCTGGCCGAGCCCGGGACCGCGATCGAGATCGACGTGCGAGGGAAGCTCCGCCCGGCCGAGATCCGCGAGCGGCCGCTCTACTCGAAGGACTGAGGCCCGCCGGCCCGCCCGGCTCGATAGGTTTCCGGCGTGGCCGAGGAAACCTACCCCGACGACCTTCGTTACCACCCCGAGCACGACTGGGCGCGGGTCGAGGGCGACACGGCGACCTTCGGGATCACCTGGTACGCGCAGGACGCGCTGGGAGAGGTCGTCTTCTACGAGCCACCCGAGGCCGGCAAGCAGGTGACGAAGGACGATTCCTACGCGGAGGTCGAGTCAGTGAAGGCCGTCTCGGACGTCTACGCACCACTCTCCGGCGAGGTGACCGAAGTGAACTCGGCGCTTTCGGAGAACCCCGAGAAGATCAACCAGGACCCCTACGGCGATGGCTGGATGGTCAAGGTGAAGCTCTCCGACCCCTCCGAGGCCGAACAGCTCATGGACGTCGCCGCCTACAAGAAGCTGCTCGAGGAATCCGACTAACGGGGCCGCGGCGGCTCAGCCGAGCACGGCACGAGCCCCGGCTGTCAGCCCCATCGAGACGGCCATGGCGAGCAGGATGCCCCTGCGCAGGGCAAGGACAGCCCCGGCGCCGGCAAGACCGAGGATGCGCTCGTCCACGGTGAATTCGCCGCCCTCGCCGCCGAAGGTCTCGGTCACCACGAGGGCAGCCAGGAGCGCCGGAGCGAGCAGGGCGACGACTCCCATCACTCGGGCCGGCAGCTCGCGCCCTCCCAGCGCCACCGGGCCCGCGGCGCGAATCGCCGCGGTGGTGACGGTGAGCCAGACGACCAAGGCCCATCCCTCACCCAACTGGGTCCTCCTCGATCTCGGGATGGCGGCGTTCGGCGGTTGTGCCCTCGCTCCGCAGGCCGATCAGGGCGATCCCGCTCGCCGCGATCACCGGGACGCCCGCCGGGGCGATGGGCAGCAGGGCCAGTGCCACCCCCGCCCCGAGCAGCGCCACGAGCACGGCGGTGCGTCCGCGACGCAGTTCGCCACCGACCAGGAGGGCGAGGAAGAAGGCCGGAAAGAGGGCGTCGAGACCGTAGTCGGCGGGATCGCCGATCAGGTCCCCGGCCAGCAGCCCGATGGCGGTGCCCCCCACCCAGGCCGGATAGGAGGGCAGGGTCGCTCCGACCAGGAAGTCCGGGTCGAAGCGGCCCTCGCCGCGGTTGGCCATCGCCCAGGAGGCGTCGATCATCGTTTCGCCGTACAGGGCTCGGCTCAGCCGGCCCCCACGGAGTGACGGTGCAAGGGCGATTCCCATCGGCAGATAGCGCGCGTTGAGCAGGACGGCGGCGATGACCGCCGCCGCCACGCCTCCGCCGCCCCCGAGGACGGCCAGCGCTCCGAATTGAGCGGAACCGGCGAAGACGAGCGCCGACATCACCAGGGTCGGCGCGGTGCCGATCACCGGTTCGGCCAGCACTCCGAAGGAAACGGCGAGTAGGCCGGCCGCGATCGCGAAGGGAATTCCCGCCCTGATCCCCGCACTCAGTGAGTCCCTCCGCATCCCGAGCACCCTATTCTTCGGCCTGAGCGATGAGGCTCGCTCCTAACCGCGCGGTTCGCGCCGCTGATGGCCTCTAGGTCGTAGCCAACCTGACGCCAGGAGGTCCTCAGTGACATATCTGTTGATCGCCGTTTTCGGCGCAGCTGGAGCGGTGAGCCGCTACGCCCTCGACGGCTGGATCAGTGATCTGACCCACGGCCAGTTTCCGTGGGGGACCTTCGTCATCAACGTCGCCGGAGCGTTCGCCCTCGGTTTGGTCGTCGCGTTGACGACCGAGCGGCTCCTGCCCCATCCGCATTGGCGCGTGGCCCTCGGTATCGGCTACCTCGGCTCGTTCACGACCTTCTCGACCTACACGTACGAGAGCGTCAAGCTGGCCGAGGATGGCGCGATGGGGCTCGCTCTGCTGAACTCGGCTGGCATGCTCGCCGTCGGCCTGCTCGCCGCGTTCTCCGGCCTCGCGCTCGGGAGGACGGTGTGAAGCTCGAGGGGGAGGGGAAGCTGCTGCGGATCTTCATCGGGGAATCCGACAAGCACGGGCGCAAGCCGCTCTACCAGGCGATCGTGGAGATGCTCAGGGAGGAGGGGATGGCCGGCGCGACCGTGCTGCGAGGGATCGAGGGATTCGGAGCCAATTCCCATCTGCACACCGCCCGGATCCTGCGCCTCTCGGAGGACCTGCCGGTCGTGATTGAGGTCGCCGACACGGCCGAGCGCATCGAGGCCGTCATGCCCAAGCTCGACGAGATGGTCGAAGACGGACTGGTGACCCTTGAGCGGGTTCAGGTGGTCGCCTACCGAGCCCAGGACCGGCAGGGGGATCAGGACTCCTGACTACGATGGGTGGCCGGTGAGCCGCTACACGTCAGCCACGGACGAAGACCGCCGCGCCATGCTCGACGCCATCGGCGTGGGCTCGATCGACGAGCTCTTTGAGGACATCCCGGAGGAGCTGCGCCTCGGGCGCCCACTCGATCTTCCGGACGGAAAGCCCGAGACCGAGGTCTACGACCGGCTCTCAGCCCTCGCGTCGCGGAACGCGCACGCCGAGGCGGAGACCAGCTTCCTCGGCGCGGGCATGTACGACCACTACGTCCCGGCGATCGTCGACGCGATCACCGGCCGCTCGGAGTTCCTCACGCCGTACACGCCCTACCAGCCGGAGATCTCGCAGGGGGGCCTTCAGGTGATGTTCGAGTTCCAGACCGCGATGTCGGAGCTCACGGGCCTGCCGGTCTCGAACGCGGCCCTGTACGAGGGGCCGTCCGCGGTGGCCTCGGCGGCGTACCTGGCGATCGGCGCGACCGGACGCCGGAAGCTGGTCGCCTCGCGGGGCGTCCATCCTCACAGCCGCGAGTCACTGGTCACCTACGGCGCCGGCTATGGCAGCGAGCTGGTCGAGGTCCCACTCCTGGAACAAACGGCCGCCACAAACACCGCGGCCGGACAAACCGATGCCGCCGCGCTGGCCGAGGCGATTGATGACGAGACCGCCGCCGTCTTCCTGCAGCAGCCGAACTTCCTGGGCGCGGTCGAGGACATCGATGCGCTGGGTGTCGCTGCCAAGGAGCACGGCGCGCTCCTGATCGTCGCCTGCGACCCGGTCGCCCTCTCGATCCTGAAACCGCCCGGCGCGTGCGGGGCGGACATCGCGGTGGGGGAGGGCCAGCCGCTGGGAAACCGGCTCGACTACGGCGGACCATCCTTCGGCTTCTTCTGCGGGACCGAGGAACACATCCGTCGCATGCCGGGTCGAATCGCCGGGGAGACGACCGACGTCGACGGTCGCCGCGGCTTCGTGCTCACCCTGCAGACGCGCGAGCAGCACATCCGCCGCGAGAAGGCGACGCACAACATCTGCACCGCCCAGGCACTCAACGCGCTCGCGGGCATGGTCCACCTGGCCTGGCTCGGCAAGCGCGGCTTCGTCGAGCTCGGGGAACTGCTGGCCCGCCGCGCCGCCTTCGCGCGCGAGCGGCTCGCCTCCGTGGACGGCGTCGAGCTGCTCCACGAGGCTCCGGTGGTCCGCGAGTTCGCGCTCACGCTGGACGCGCCCGTCGCCGAGGTGCTCGACCGCTGCGCCGCCGAGGGAATCGGCGCCGGGTACCCGCTCGGCCGCGACTACCCCGAGCACGAGAACGGGCTGCTGGTGGCGCTCACCGAGCGCCGCAGCCGCCAGGACATCGACCGCCTCGCCGACGTACTGGGTCGCGCGGTCGCCGACCTGCGCGGCTCGCGGGTCGCGGAGGGGGTGATGTGAGGGTGCTCTGAGGCGAAAGCCGAGGAGCAACCCGTCTTATGGCGAAGCCGATCCAAAACGCTGAAACCCCGATGCAGCGCGACCCGGCGAAGACGATCTACGAGCACTCGGTCGAGGGTCGCCGCGCGGCGACGCTTCCCGCGGCCGACGTTCCCGAGCCGCCGATCGACGAGCTGATTCCCAAGCGCCTCCTGCGTGAGCGCCCGGCGGAGCTCCCCGAGGTCTCCGAGCCGGAGATCGTTCGCCACTACAACCGGATCTCGCGACGCAACTTCGACCTGGACACCGGCTTCTATCCGCTCGGCTCCTGCACGATGAAGCACAACCCGCGGCTCAACGAGCGGGTGGCGGCGCTGCCCGGGCATGCGCGCCTCCACCCGGCGCAGGACCCGAAGCGCGCCCAGGGAGCGCTCGAGGTGATGTGGCTGCTGCAGCGGTCCCTGGCCGAGATCTGCGGCCTGCCGCACGTCAGCCTGCAGCCCTCGGCGGGATCGCACGGCGAGCTGGCCGGCCTGTTGCTCACGCGCGCCTACCACGCCGATCGCGGAGAAGAGCGGACCAAGGTCCTCACGCCGGACACCGCTCACGGCACCAACCCCGCCACCGTGACCATGGCCGGCTACGAGGTGGTGAAGCTGGCCTCGAACGAGCGCGGCGGCATCGACCTGGACGACCTCCGCTCGAAGGCCGGCGACGACACCGCCTGCCTGATGCTCACCAACCCGAACACGCTCGGCCTCTTCGACGAGAACATCGGCGAGATCGCCACGATCGTTCACGACGCGGGCGGCACCCTCTACTACGACGGCGCCAACCTGAACGCGATCATGGGACGCTCGCGGCCTGGCGACATGGGCTTCGACATCGTCCACGTCAACCTTCACAAGTCGTTCTCGCAGCCCCATGGGGGCGGCGGGCCCGGCGCCGGGCCGATCGCCTGCTCGGATCGGATCGAGCCCTACCTGCCGCGGCCGCAGGTGGTTCGGCGCGAGGGCCAAAACGGCGGCGAGCCGAGCTTCGACCTCGACTATGACCGCCCCAAGTCGATCGGGCGCCTACGCGGCTTCCAGGGCAACTTCGGCGTCTTCGTGCGTTCCTACGCCTACATGCTCAGCCTGGGGGGCGACGGCCTGCAGGAGGCCTCGGAGACCGCCGTCCTGAATGCCAACTACCTCCTGGCGAGGATGAGCGAGGGGAAGGCCGGCGAGTACGCGCCGGTCGCTTTCGACCGGCGCTGCATGCACGAGTTCGTGCTCTCCGGAGCCCCGGCGAAGCGCGAGCTCGGCATCAAGACGCTCGACATCGCCAAGCGGTTGCTCGACCACGGCATGCACCCGCCCACGGTCTACTTCCCGCTGCTCGTCGACGAGGCACTGATGGTCGAGCCGACGGAGACGGAAACGCGGGAGACGCTCGACGCCTTCGCGGAGGCGATCGAGGCGATCCTCGAGGAGGCTGCGGAGGATCCGGGGATCGCGCGGGGAGCGCCCTACACGACCCCAGTTCGCCGACTCGACGAGGTTGCGGCGAACCGCAACCCCGTCGTCCGGCAGCCGCTCTAGGCCGCGCGAGAGCTAGCCCCTGATCACCTTCGCCGTGGGGACCTTCAGCGCCGTGATCTCGGCGTGATTTACCTGGCCTGTGCCGGCGGAGGACGAGCAGTTGAGGACAGCCGACGTCGCGGCGCCCGCGCGCCCGGCGACCTCCATGGCGACCGTGTCCTCCGCGGAGTTCACGCCGGTGCCGGTGAACGAGCTGGACGAGTCCACGCCGACGCCGCTCACTCGCAGCTCGCAGGCGATGTTCTCGCCGACGCTGTTGCGGCGCGCGTCGAACGTCGTGCTCACCAGGTAGTTCCCCCGGTTGAGGTCCAGGGTTCCCAGCGTCGTGCTGGCCGTCCCGACGTTCCGGATGCCGGTGAGGGTCAGTTGCGTGACGTTCGTTTTCTTGGTGATCGCCTTGTTGACCTTTTTCTTGCTGAGCCCGTTGGTGTCTGCGATCACCGGCGTGATCAGCAGGGAACCGGAGGACGATCAACCCGGAGAATTGGCTAGAGCACTCAGGCGTCGAGCTCGCCGATGTCCGGCGTTTTCTGCTTCAGCGTCAGCACCGGCTCGAAGAGATCGCCCTCCCTCTCGATCCGCTTGATCGCGTCGGTGATCTCGAAGTGGAGCTTCTCCGCGGAGTCCTTGCGCTTCGCACCCCGCTCGACCTCCTCCCAGTGCAGCGGCATCGACGCTGTGGGATGCTCGCGCGCGCGCAGCGAGTAGACGGCGATCGTCGTCTTCTTCTGATGGTTCTGGCTCCAGTCGACGAAGACCTTGCCGCGCCGGTCCACCTTGGCCATCTTCGAGACGACGTCCTTCGGTGTCCGCTTCTCGAGCAGCTGGGCGACCGCCTTCGCGAAGGGACTGGTCTGCTCGTAGGTGACCTTGGTGTTGAGGGGGAAGTAGACCTGCAGCCCCTTGCCCCCCGAGACCTTGGGGAACCCCGCTAGGCCGAATTCTCCGAACAACTCCCGGACCCGCAGAGCCACCTTGCAGCACTCATGCAGGCCGGCCGGCGCCCCGGGGTCGAGGTCGAAGGCGAGGACGGTCGGCTGCTCCATCCGCGTTGCCCTCGAGAGGGAGGGGTGGAGCTCGAGGGCGGCGAGCTGCGCCATCCAGATCAGGGTGGCTCTGTTCTCGCAGAGGCAGAAGTCGATCTCACCGGCGCGGCGGTCGACGTAGATCGGGGTCGTCTTCACCCAGTCGGGCCGGTGCTTCGGGCAGTTCTTCTCGAAGAAGGAGGTCTGAGGCTTTCCGACGCCCTCCGGGAAGCGCCGCAGGGTCAGCGGGCGCCGCTTGAGGTGCGGCAGGATCAGATCCGCGACGCGGGCGTAGTAATCGATCACCTCGGCCTTGGTGGTCTTCGTCTTCGGGTAGAGGACCTTGTCCAGGTTGGTCAGCTTCAACCGGCGGTTGCCGACCGTGACCTCCTGGTCGCGCTTCTTGGCCTTAGCGGGCAACCTCGGCCGCTAGGCCTTGGCCTTCTTGCGGGAGGTGCTGCTCTTCCGGCGACCGTTGCTGGAGCTCTTCGACTTCGATGAGCTCTTCGATTTGGACGAGGCCTTGGACTTGGGCTTCGACTTCGCCTTGCCGTCCGTGGCCGCCTCTTCGCCCTTCACCGCGGCGAGGCTCTCCTCGAGGGCGGCCATCAGATCCGGGGCCTTGGTCGGCTTCGGCTCCTCGGTCGGGGCGGAGACGACCTCCTTGCCCTCCGCCTTGCGCTCGAGCAGGTCGAGCAGCTCCTCGCGGTACTCGTCCCGGTACTTGTCGGGCTCGAAGTCGCTGGTCAGGGAGTCGATCAGCTGCTTGGCCATCTCGAGCTCGCGCTTCTCCGGCTTCTTCGGCTTCGCCTCTTCGAAGACCTCGCCGTCGAGGTCCTGTGGAGACGAGACCTCGTCGTGGAAGCGCATCGTCGTCAGGGTGAGTACGTCTTCCATCGGGCGAATCGCCGCCAGATGCTCCTTGTTGCGGAGCACGAACCGAGCGATCGCGACCTTGTGCGCGTCCTTCATCGCCTGCACCAGCAGGGAGTAGGCGCGCTCGGCCCCCTTGTCCGGGCCCAGGTAGTAGGGCTGCTCGAAGTAGATCGGGTCGATGTCGTCGAGGTCGACGAAGTCCTGGATCTCGATCGCCCGGGAGCGCTGTGGCTCGAGCTCGGCGAGCTCGTCGCGGGAGAGGACCACGTACTGGTCCGGCGCGTACTCGTAGCCCTTGACGATCTTCTCGTAGGGGACCTCCTTGCCGTCGGACTCGGCGACGCGCTTGTGCTTCACCCGCGAGCCGTCGCCCTCGCGCAGCTCGCGAAAGCGCACCGTCTGCTT
Organism: uncultured Solirubrobacterales bacterium; assembly: GCA_963797265.1. GTDB lineage: Bacteria > Actinomycetota > Thermoleophilia > Solirubrobacterales > 70-9 > DASUPK01. The sequence continues at coordinate 44,359 of CAWCOY010000001.1, forward strand.
TGAGACGGCGCTGTAGAGCCTCACCGGCACGTTGAGCAGCCCGAAACTGATCGAACCGCTCCATATCGCCCTAGCCACGCGTAATCACCTCGATCCTGGATCCTTCGACATCACTGAGGTTACCCCTGGGCGGGATCCCCGAACCGGGCGCAAGCTTGCGTTCCATGCCCTTGAGACCGGACCCGGGCGGGAAATTCATCGCTCACATCTCCCTGACCACCTCGCGCGGGTCCTTGTCGTCTCGCATCCCCTTGAAGGCTGGCTGGCGCAGGGTGCCCTCGTTCGTCCACTCGGTCCAGTTGACCTCGCAGACCAGATCGGGTTGGCACCAGACCGCCGTCCTCGCCTTCGGCCCGCTGGGGGCGCCGACGTCGAAGGGGCTTTCGGAGCGCTCGCGTCTGCCCAGCTCGCGCGTCAGGTACTCGATCAGCTCCTCGGTCAGGCCCGAGCCGGCGCCGCCCGCGAAGTGGAGCGCCTGGGACTCGCCCTTCCCAAGCTCGGAGGCGCGCCGGTCGTAGTAGCCGACGAGCAGCGAGCCGACCCGGTTGGCACGCCTGCCCTCGCCCGGGATGTAGCCGCCGATGACGAACTCCTGCGTGCGCCAGACCCGCTCCTTGACCCACTCGCCGCTGCGGCGACCGGGGCGGTAGGGGCTGTCGCAGCGCTTCGCAACGATGCCCTCGAGCCCCTGCCGGCGCGCGGCCTCGATCAGGCCGGCGCCTCCGCTGTGCCGATATCGGGGCGTGCGCCAGCGTGGCCCCTCGAGCCCGAGCTCCTGGAGCAGCTCGCGGCGGCGGACGTAGGGAAGGTCCCGGACACAGTGCCCGTCCAGGTGAAGCAGGTCGAAGATCACGTAGTCCACCGGCGTCTGGGAGACCCGAGCCTTGATCGCGGCGGCCGAGGTAAGGCCCATGCGGCTCTGGATCAGCTGGAAGCGCGGCCTGCCGTCGGAGTCGAGCGCGACCACCTCGCCGTCCAGGATCGCGGCGCGATCGGCGAGGACCTCGCCGATCGGGGCGAGCTCCGGATAGCGGGCGGTGACGTCCTCGAGGCGGCGGCTGAGCATGCACCAGCGGCCGTTTTCCGCGTAGCCGAGGGCCCGGATCCCGTCCCACTTGATCTCGTAGGCCCACTCATCCGAGTCGGACTCCGGAATACGGCCGTTCTTGGCGAGCATCGGCTCCAGCCGGCTCGGCATCCCCTCGCGCGGCGCCTGCTCGATGGTCGATTCGCTCTCCGTCCGTGGCACGGCACTCGATTATGCGGACCCATTTATCCGCGCGCCGGATAATCGGGCTGTGCTCTTCGATCTGGAGGACGTCACCTACTCGCGCGACGGGAAGGTCGTACTCAGGGACGTCCGTGCGCGGCTTCCGGTCGGCGCCAGTTCTCTGCTCGGGCCTTCGGGGAGCGGCAAGTCGACGCTGCTCCGTCTGCTGAACCGGCTCGCGGATCCGGACTCAGGGCGCGTCCTCTACGAGGGCCGGGACGTGCGCGAGTACGACCCGCTCGCGCTGCGGCGCGAGGTCAGCCTGGTGCCGCAGCTGCCGGCGCTGATCGACGGCACGGTCCACGACAACGTCGCCTACGGCCCGCGCCTCGCCGGGCGCAGCTTCAACGCCCGGAGCTGCCTCGAGCTCGCCGGTCTCGATCCGGCGTTCGAGGACCGGGACGCCTCCAAGCTCTCGGTGGGCGAACAGCAGCGCGTGATGCTGGCGCGGGCGCTCGCCCTCGAGCCGCGGGTCCTGCTCCTCGACGAGCCCACCTCGGCGCTCGACCAGGCCGCGCGGGATGCGGTGGAGGGAACGCTCCAGCGGTTGCGCGCCCGAACCGCGATCTCGCTCGTCGTGGTCACCCACGACGTCGCTCAGGCACGGCGGTTGGCGGAGTATGTCGTCCGGATCGACTCGGGCAAGGTGATCGCCCAGGGCCCGGCTGCCGAGCTGCTGGCAAAGCAGGAGGCTGAGCTGGCCACAGCGGAGGACACCACCTGATGGTTCCCGTGGCCGCCTCCTCGATCAACGTCACCCTCGGCGAGGTGGCGGCGGCTCTTGCCCTCGTCGCCATCGCGGCAGTCGCCTCGCGGGCCTGGCACGCGGGGCTCGAGGAGGACATCGGCATCGCCGTCGTCCGCTCGTTCCTACAGCTGACCGCGATCGGCTACGTGATCACGGTGATCTTCGACGAGAACTCGGCGCTTCTGGTCGTCGGCCTGATCGCCGTGATGGTCGTCTTCGGTGCGTTCACCGCTCGGTCGCGCGCCCAGCGGGTGCCGGGTGCCTTCTGGCCGCTGCTGATCTCACTGGGGGTGGCCGCCGCCGCGACGCTCGGGCTGGTCTTGGGCCTCGGCATCTTCGACGCGACCCCGCGCTACGTGGTTCCGGTCGGCGGGATGGTGGTCGGCAACTCGATGACCGCCGCCGCCGTCGCGCTCAACCGGCTCGGCGAGGACGTCCACGACCAGTCGAAGCGGATCGAGGCGACGCTCGCCCTGGGGGCGACCTCCTCGGAAGCGGTCACGCCGCTGGTCCGGCGCAGCCTGCGCTCGGGGATGATCACGCTGGTCGATTCGACCAAGACCACCGGGCTGATCTTCTTCCCGGGCACGATGGTGGGAATGCTGCTGGCGGGTGCGGATCCGACCGACGCGGTTCGTCTCCAGCTCATCCTGCTCTACGTGCTGCTCGGCGCCGTCTCGATCGCCGCCCTGATGGCGATCACGCTCGCCCGGCGCAACTTCTTCACGAATGCGCATCAGCTGCGGGAGCCGCCGCAGCCCTAGGGTCGAGTCGGGCGCCTCCGTAGACTGGAGCGGCCTTGTCCGACGAGCGTCGCCGCCAGCGCTTCACGATCATTGCGACGATCCTCGGCTCGACGATCGTCTTTCTCGACGCCACGGTCGTCAACGTCGCGCTCCCGGCGATCTCGGACGACCTCAACGCCGGGCTCGCCGACCAGCAGTGGGTCGTGGAGGCCTACGCGCTGGGCACCGTCTCCCTGCTGCTCGTCGGGGGAGCGCTCGGGGACCAGTTCGGGCGCCGCCGGATCTTCACGATCGGGCTGATCGGCTTCGGAATCACCTCGATTCTCTGTGCCCTCGCGCCCTCCAGCCCGTTCCTGATCGCCGCTCGCGGCCTCCAGGGGCTGACCGGCGCGCTGCTGGTCCCTGGCTCGCTGGCGATCATCGCGGCGACCTTCGAGGGCCCGGCGCGCGGCAAGGCTGTGGGGACCTGGACGGCCTGGACCGGAATCGCGACGGTGATCGGGCCGGCGGGTGGCGGTGCGGTGGTCGAGGCGATCTCCTGGCGCGGAATCTTCTGGATCAACATCCCGCTGGTGATCTTCACCGTGCTGCTGACCCGGTCCCACGTGGAGGAGAGTCTCGACCCGGAGGCGGACCGCACGATCGATTACCGCGGGATCCTGATGTCGGCCCTCGGTCTCGGCGGAGTGGTCTTCGGTTTCATCGAGCAGCCGATGGAGGGCTGGGGCAGCCCAATGGTGCTGATCCCGCTGACCGTCGGTGCGGGACTCTTCGTGTCCTTCCTCCTCTGGGAGGCTCGCTACCGACACTCGATGCTCGACCTGGGCCTCTTCCGGGTCCGCAACTTCGCCGTGACCAACCTCGAGACGCTGATCGTCTACTCGGGCCTGATCGGCGCCTTCTTCTTCGTCACTCTTTTCCTGCAGCAGACCGTCGGCTACTCGCCTCTGGCCGCGGGCTTTGCCACGACCCCGATCTCGCTGCTCCTCTTCGCCCTCTCACCGGTGTTCGGCAAGGTCGCGACGAGCACCGGTCCTCGGGTCCCGATGTGCGTGGGGCCGATCGTCGGAGGGATCGGGCTGCTGTTGATCACCCGCGTCGATGCGAACGCGAGCTATCTGACCGATGTCCTCCCCGGCGTGCTCGTCTTCGGCCTCGGCCTCTCGGCGACGGTGGCGCCGCTGACCGCGACGGCGCTCAACTCGGTGGCTGAGAACCGCGTCGGCGTCGCCTCGGGGATCAACAACGCGGTCTCGCGGATCGCCGGAGTGCTCGCGATAGCGATCTTCGGCGCGCTGATCGCCGGCAAGTTCGGTTCGACCGTCGACGGCAAGCTCACCGACCCCAGCCTCTCCTCCGCGTCCGATCAGGCGATCAGCAAGGCCAAGGACAATCCACTGCAGCCCCCGGACACCGATCGGCTCCCGCCCGAGGAGGCCACCGAGGTGGAGAGCGCGACGGTGGCGGGCGCCGAGGACGGCTTCCACCTGGCGATGATGACCGCGGGCACGCTGATGATCGTCGGCGGCGTGATCGCGGGCATCGGGCTCCGGAACCCGCCGCGGGAGACCGCGTATGACTCCCCGCGCGCCGCCCCCGCCGGGGAGTGCGCCCACTGCCCCGATCACCTCGACGAGACGCCGGAGCGCGAGGGCGAGCCCGTCGCGGAACCTGCATAGGCAGGGCGCTCGATGGCGGGCCTCCATCCAGATGCGCGGAAGCTGATCGAGTCCGATCGGCTCGCCCACATGGTCACCCTGAATCCAGACGGCAGCCCGCAGGTGAGCTGCGTCTGGGTCGGATTGGACGGCGACGAGGTCGTCACCGGCCACCTGCCACGCAACCAGAAGGTGAAGAACGTGGAGCGCGAGCCGCGGGTGGCCATCTCGATCGAGGGGGCCGGCGTCGGCGAGGGCGGGCTGCGCGAGTACCTGGTGATCCGCGGCACGGCTCGAGTGCAGGAGGGAGGCGCCGCGGAGCTCCTGCAGCGTCTTGCGCGCGTCTACCTGGGACCCGACGTGAAGTTCCCGCCGATGGACGATCCACCACCCGGGTACGTGATCCGGACGACGCCCGAGCTGGTCGGTGGCAACGGGCCCTGGGCGTAGCTTTCCCGCGCTTCTTATAGTCCGCGCCCGTGCGCATCTTCAGCGGCATCCAGCCGACGGGCCGTAAGCACCTCGGCAACTACATCGGAGCGATCCGGCAGTGGGTCCAGGGCCAGGACCGCGGCGACCCGGCGATCTACTGCATCGTCAACCTGCACGCGCTCACCGTCCCGTGGGACCCAGCGGCCCTCCACGAGAACACCTACGACACCACCGCGATCCTGATCGCGGCCGGCCTCGATCCCGAGCGCTGCATCCTCTTCCGTCAGGCAGACGTCCGCGAGCACACCGAGCTCACCTGGTACCTGTCGGCGCTCACCGCGCACGGCGACCTCAACCGCATGACCCAGTTCAAGGAGAAGTCGGCGAAGCAGCGCGAGCTGGTCTCGGCCGGCCTGTTCTTCTATCCGGTGCTGCAGGCGGCCGACGTGCTCGCGTACCAGACGGACGAGGTCCCGGTCGGCGAGGACCAGCGCCAGCACATCGAGCTGACGCGCGAGATCGCCCGTCGCTTCAACGAGCGCTTCGGGCCGGTCCTGGTCGAGCCGGAGCTGCGCGTGCCCGAGGTGGGCGCGCGGATCATGGATCTCCAGGAGCCGATCAACAAGATGTCGACGACCGGCGGCACCGAGGCCGGCACGGTGCTCGTGCTGGACGACCCGACGACGATTACCAAGAAGATCAAGAGCGCCGTCACGGACTCGGGCTCCGAGGTGAGGCGCGGCGACGGCAAGGAGGGGATCGCGAACCTGATCGGTGTCATGGCCGTCGCACGCGGCACCAGCGAGGAAGACGTGGAGCGGGAGTTCGAGGGATCGGGCTACGGCGATTTCAAGGGGGCGGTGGCCGAGGCGGTGGTCGAGTTTCTGGCGCCGGTGCGCGAGCGCTACCAGGAGCTGCGCCCCGACGAGGCCGCGCTCGAGGAGACGCTCGCCGCCGGCGCCGAGAAGGCACGGACGATCGCCTCAGCTACGCTTGCCGAAGTGCGTTCGGCGATCGGCATCGGCCCAAGCTGATCGCGCAAAACTCGGGTTGATCCGCGCCCCTCCAGGGTGATGGATTTCCCCGATTGGCTGTTAGGGGATATCTAGCCGGAGGGATCTGGTCGTGAAGAGGTCCATGGAGAGGCGGGAGCCCGCGTCGGCGCGCACCGACTCACTGATGCGCATCGACCCCGACAAGCCCGGACTGTTCGAGCTGCTGCGCGGCGAAGGCGAGCCCGCGATGCGCGTGCTCGCCTGGGCGGGGATATTCGTTCTGGTGCCGCTGTTCATCGCGGGCGGGCTCATCGCCCTCGGCGTCTGACGACCTCCGCTGGAGGGTCGCCAGGCCCGCGTCCGAATTAGCCGATCCGCCCACTAAGGTGGGCGCGGATGACCTCGGTCTCCGAGCTAGATCTCGACCTGGACGTCTTCCAGGGCCCGTTCGATCTCCTGCTGGCCGTGCTGCTCCGCGAGGAGATCTCTCTGGCGGAGGTCCCCCTCGGCGAGATCGTGATCTCCTATCTCGACCGCCTCGGTGAGACCGGCGATCTCGACCTCGAGACGGTCACCGAATTCCTGATCCTGATCGCGGCGCTCTGCGAGCTCAAGTCGCGGCTGCTGCTGCCGCACGAGGACGGCGCCGACGAGCTCGGCCCGGAGGAGGCGGCCGATGAGCTGCTCGCCCGGATGCTCGAGTACCGCCGCTACAGCGAGGCCGCCGGGATGCTCGGCGAGCGGCTGGAGCGAGAGGGGGGCGTCATGTACCGCTCCGCTCCGCCGCCCCCGGAGCTTCGACGGGCTGCCGTCGACGCCGCCACCCAGGCGTACGAGCCCGACCGCCTCGGGGCCGCTCTGGGTGACCTGCTGACGCTGCCGCCGGAGCCGGACACCCGGCACATCCGGACCACCGTCTCGCTGCAGCGCCGGCTCGGAGTCGTGCGCGACCTGCTGCGCGCCCGCAAGACGCTCGACTTCGACGACGCCTTCGGCAAGGAGGACCGCTTCACCCAGGCGGTGACCCTCTTTGCGCTGCTCGAGCTCTATCGCCGCGGGGAGGCGACCTGGACCCAGAGGGAGACCTTCGGCCGGATCGAGGTCGAGGCACTGTGAGCGACGGACTGGTGACCACCGTCGAGGCGCTGCTCTTCCTCTCGCCGGAGCCGGTATCGGCCGCCGAGCTCGCCGAGGCGATCGACGTCGACGAGGAAGCGGTCACCCAGGCCATGGACGAGCTGGAGGGCCGCCTGGGGTCCGACGGGCGCGGCGTGCAGCTGCGCCGAGTCGCCGGGGGCGTCACGCTGGCAGCGGTTCCGGAGGCGGAGGCGGCTGCTCGCCGCCTGCTCGCCAAGCCGCGGACCCCACCGCTCACCCAGGCGCAGGCCGAGGTGCTCGCGATCGTGGCCTACCTGCAGCCGGTGTCCCGACCCGAGGTCGCCCGGATACGCGGCGTCTCCTCGGATTCGGCCGTGGCCAGCCTCACCGAGCGCGGGATTATCGAGGAGCGAGGCAGGACCCGCTTCGGCGCGGTCACCTACGGCACCACGGCGTTGTTCGAGAAGCTCTTCGGTCTCTCCGGCCTGGACGCGCTCCCCGACCCGGCCCAGTTCGATCCGACGCCCGAGGACGAGCGCGAGCTGCGCGATCGCCTGCTGAAGGCGGGTGAGCAGCGGGCGGAGTGAGGGTCAGCCTCGCGGTGGCCCTGGCGCTCGCCGCGGTCGCGGTGGTCTGTTCAGCGACGGTCTTTGTGGTCGCCGTATATGCGGGTGGAGCGGCCGCCGACACGGCCGCCTCGACCGCCACCAAGCGAGAGGCGGTCGGCCGGTCGGTCCAGAAACGGACCATCACGGCGGCCCAGGTCGGCGATCCATCGGGGACGCGCGTGGCGCTTGTGGTCGGCGTGATCCACGGGGACGAGCGGGCGGGAGTTCGCATCGTCAGGGCGATCAAGCGGGAGGCGGCCGCCCATCCGGACGCGCTCGCCGGCACGCAACTCTGGGCGGTCGCGACGGTTAACCCGGATGGGCTCAGGGCACACACCCGCAAGAACTCGCACGGGGTGGACCTGAACCGAAACTTCCCGTACCGATGGCGCGGCCACGTCCCACACGCGAGCGGCTACTACCCGGGCCCGAGGCCGGCATCCGAGCCGGAGACGCGGGCCGTGATGGCGTTCGTCCGGCGCACCCAGCCCGATCTCTCGATCTGGTACCACCAGCCCTGGGGCGCGGTGCTGGCCTGTCACGGCAGCCCGCAGGTGGCGGTGGAATACGCCAAGCTGGTCGGCATGCCCACGAGCTGCAGGGGAACCGGTCTGCGCGGCACCGCGATCAGCTGGGAGACCCACACCTTCCCGGAAAGCGAAGCATTCGTGGTCGAGATGCAGCCGGGGAAGATCAGCGGTCGCTCGGCGGCTCGGCAGGCCCGCGGCGCCCTGACCGTCGCCGCGGGTCGCTGACGTGACCCGGCTGATCGCAGCTCTCACGGTCGTCGCCCTCGCGGTGTCGGTGGGCGCCGTGGCTGGCGCGGGCGCCTCGCCGCCCCCGTCCGCATCGCCGGCGGCCGCCACCAAGCCTCCGATCCACAAGGAACTGATCCCGTATCCGAAGAAGCGCAAGCGGGAGATGGCGGCGTATTCCAAGCGGCACTATGGCCAGCACAAGTGGCGCCTCGTCAACCCGAAGGTGATCGTCATCCACTACGCCGAGGCCGGCAGCATCAGCGCGATCTTCAACACCTTCCGGACCGACCAACCCGATGTTGAGTTCCACGAGCTGCCCAACGTCTGCTCCCACTACGCGGTCTCGGCATCGGGCAGCGTCTACAAGTTCGTCCGTCCGACGATCCGCTGCCGCCACACGGTCGGGCTCAACTGGAAGGCGATCGGTGTCGAGCACGTCGGCTTCTCTGACCAGGACATCCTGGGCCGGCCTGCCCAGCTCAACGCCTCGCTCCAGTTCGTCCAGTGGCTGCGTTGCCGGTTCGGCATCCCGATCAACAACGTGATCGGCCACAACGAGAGCCTCTCCTCGCCCTTCTACAAGGAGCTGGACCCGCGCTTCAAGGGCCAGACCCACGGCGACTGGAACCACGCCGACATGCAGATCTATCGCTCGGATCTCGCCAAGCTAGGCGCCTGTTGAGCCTGATCGCCTGACCTGAGCGCGCCCGCTCGGCTTCAATCGTGCGGTGCGTCTCGCCAAGTACCTCGCCCACGCCGGTGTCGCCTCCCGCCGCGCCGCCGAGGAGCTGGTCGTCGCGGGCAAGGTGCGGGTAGGGGGTGAGGTGGCCAAGGACCCGGCGCGGGACGTCGACGAATCCTCCGAGGTCGTCGTCGACGGCAAGCGAATCTCCCCCGAACCCCGCGAGGTTTGGGCGGTGAACAAGCCGAAGGGCGTCGTCTCCACGGCCCGCAAGCCGGGGAGGCGGCGCGCGGTCATCCAGCTGGTCGACTCCCCGCGGCGGCTCTATCCGGTGGGTCGCCTCGACGCCGACTCGACGGGCCTGATCCTGCTGGCGAACGATGGCGAGCTGGCGAACCGGCTGACCCACCCGCGCTACGGCGTGCGCAAGACCTACCTGGTCGAGCTCGCACACCCTCCATCGGAGGCCGACCTCGATCGGCTCCGGAGCGGGGTCCGCCTGGAGGACGGCCCGACCGCTCCCGCCGAGGTGGAGCGGCTGGGCGAGCGGGAGCTCGAGATCACGATCCGTGAGGGCCGCAAGCGCCAGGTGCGGCGGATGGCTGAGGCGATCGGCAATGAGACGGAGGCGCTGACCCGGATTCGGATCGGGTCGCTCGAGCTGGGCGACCTTCGCCGCGGCGAGGCCCGACGGCTCGATCGCAGGGAGATCGACGCGCTCTGGGAAGATTCCGCGCCATGACCGACGATCTCAGACTGTGGGCCGTCCGTGGCGCGACCAAGGCTCAGCGCAACGACCCCAATGCAATCGTCGAGGCGACCGAGGAGCTGATGCGGGAACTGATCGCCCGCAACGACCTCGTGCCCGAGCGGATCGTGAGCTGCATCTTCACCTCGACCCACGACCTGAACGCCGAATTCCCCGCCGTCGCGGCGCGCAATCTCGGGCTGAACAGCGTTCCACTGCTCTGCGCGCGGGAGGTCGACGTACCCGGCTCGATGGTCTCCGTGATCAGGGCCCTGGTCCATTACTACGCGCCGCAGGACCACACGCCGGCTCACGCCTACCTCGGAGAGGCGCAGGAGCTGCGCTCGGATCTGAAGGCGGCGCAGTAGTGGAGGGAGGATCGGTTCGGGTCCGGGAGGCGATTCCGGACGACACCGACGCGATCGTCGCCGTCACCGCGGCGGGATGGCGTACCGCATACCGCGACATCGTCGCCCAGGACCGCCTCGCGGAGCTGCCGCTCGCGCGCTGGCGAACCGAGGTGCACATCGGACTGCGTCGCCCGGTCGACGACGCGTTCAGCTACGTCGCCGAGGTCGATGGCGCATTCGCCGGCTACTGCTTCGTCGCCGCACCCTCGCGCGAGCGGGACCTCGGGGCCAGCGTGGCGGAGCTGGTCGCGATCTACGTCGATCCCGAGCGCTGGGGGCAGGGAGCCGGGTCTGCCCTGATGCGCACCGCGATGGAGCGGCTCGCCGATCTGCCCTACGACGAGGTCTTCCTCTGGACCTTCAAGGGGAACGCGCCCGCGATCGCCTTCTACGAGCGACACGGCTGGAGGCGGGATGGGGACCAGAAGGTTCATCCGAGGTCCCAGGCGGTGGCGATCAGATTCCGCCGCCCGACGCCTGCCCGTCCGGAGGTGGACCGGCCGCCCGGCAAAATATGGACGCGATGACTGTCATCTTCGCCGACAAGCTGGCGCGGATCCCGCACTACGAGCCGGGGACGTCTCTCGACGACGCCAAGGCGCGCGCCGAGACCGCCGACGCGATCAAGCTCGCCTCGAACGAGTCGCCTTTCCCGCCACACCCCGCGGTGATCGATGCGATCGCGCGGGCGGCATCGGGCATCAACCGCTACCCCGACCCGGACGCCCGCGCGCTACGGCGCGCAATCGCCGATCACCACGAAACCGACCCGGCCCGCATCGCCGTCTCGAACGGGTCCTGCGAGCTTCTGCTCGCCGCGGCCCTGGCTCTCTGCGAGCCGGGCGACGAGATCCTCTACGCGTGGCCCTCGTTCTCGATCTACCCGTACCTGGCGCCCCTCTGTGGCGCGCGCGAGATCACCGTCCCGCTCGCCGAGGGATACGTGCATGACCTCGACGCGATGCTCGAGGAGGTCACGGCCGCAACCCAGCTGCTGATCGTCTGCAACCCGAACAATCCGACCGGCACCCACATCCCGGCGGACCGGATCGGAGCCTTCGTCGAGAACGTTCCCGAGCGCACCACGATCATCCTCGACGAGGCCTACATCGAGTATCAGACCAACGACGACCCGGACACCACGGTCGACCTGCTCGCCAGGCACCCGAACGTCGTTCTTCTGCGCACCTTCAGCAAGTGCCATGGACTCGCCGGGCTGCGGGTCGGCTACGCGCTCTGCTCGCCGCAGTTCCGCGCCGCCGTCGACGCCGTGCGCCAGCCGTTCAGCGTGAACGCCCTCGCCCAGGCCGCCGCAACCGAGGCCATCCGCCACCAGGACGACGTCGCCGACCGAGTGGAGAAGAACGTGATCGAGCGGGTCTTCGTGGATGAGGCGCTCCGCGAGATGGGTTTCGAGGCGGCGGAGTCGCAGGCCAATTTCTCCTGGTTCTCGCTCGGCGACCTTGACGAGGGAGAGGTGGTGGGGTCCCTCGCGAAGGCGGGGGTGGCGGTGCGCCCGGGGACGCCGCTCGGGGGCCCCGGCCACCTGCGCGTCACCTACGGAACCCGCGCCGAGAACGAGCGCTTTCTCGAGGCTCTGGACGTCCTCACCTGACACGGAGGATCGGGTGACCGACTCCCAGCTGCTCACCGCGCTGACCACCGAGCACTTCACGCTCCAGGGAGCGAGAGCACAGACGATGAGCGAGAGCTCCGCCCGCGCTTCGCTCTACATCGTCGCATCGTCGCCGTCTCCAGCACGCTCGTCGCCCTCGGGTTCGTCACCCAGCTCTCTGAGATCGGTGACGTCTTCAACGTCTTCGCTCTGACGGTCCTGCCGACCCTGTACGTGCTCGGCGCGGTGACCTTCGTCCGCCTGGTCGAATGCAGCGCCGAGGACTTCCGCTACGGCCTGGCCATCAACCGGATTCGCGCCTACTACAAGGAGATCGCCGGCGACCGGGCGGACCTGTTCCTCCTCCCCGCCCACGATGACCCCCCGGGCGTGCTCGCCAGCACAGCGCTATCCCCCCGGCGGTACGAGGGGCGCCTCCCGTTCTTCGCGTTCTCGAGCGCCGTCGCGGTGATCAACTCTGTCATCGGGGGAGCGGCGGTCGCGGTTGCGCTCGGCGCGGTCGTCGATGCCTCGCTCGGAGTTGCCGCGGCCGGGGGTGGCGTGGTGGCCATCGTCTCCGTGGTTGGCTGGATCGAGTACTCGGATCGACTGTTCACCGCACGCGCCGACGAGGTCGAGCCCCTGTTCCCCTCGACGGGCGAATTGCGTGACAACGAGTAGGGCGTCTGGTACAAAGTCCAACGCATGCAGCAGAAAGGCACGCAGATTGCTCCGACCCCGAGCCGTCCAGCGGCTCCGCAGCGTGCCTACTTCTACTTCTGGCGATTTACCTAGGCGTCCGGCCCGCGGCTGCCGATAGCCGCTGACGCAGATTCACCACTCGCCGGGCGCCGCCTCCAGCCGTCGCGGGTGCATGAACCGGACCGCCCGACCCGCAAGCCCAGGACCCTCGCCAGACCAGTAGAAAGAAGGGGAAAGCAGGATGAATTTCGAGATGAAGGAGATACCGAGACAGGACGCTGACCGCGTCAGGGACCAGCGCATCGAGCGGGTGGTCGAGTTGGTGTCGCCCGCGGAGATCCTGAACGACCTGCCGCTGGGGCCCAACCGCGAGGACGCGGTGCTCGCCCACCGGGCGGAGGTGAAGGCGATCCTCGACCGCCTCGACGACCGCCTGCTCGTGGTGGTCGGGCCATGCAGCGTGCACGACACCGAGGCCGCCACCGAGTACGGCCGGCGGCTTGCCGAACTCGCGGCCGACCTTCGCGGGGACCTCTGCGTCGCCATGCGCGTCTACTTCGAGAAGCCCCGCACGACGACCGGCTGGAAGGGCCTGATCAACGACCCGCACCTGGACGGCTCGCGGGACGTGAACTTCGGACTGCACACCGCGCGCCGGCTGCTGCTCGAGGTCATGGACCTCGGGCTCCCGATCGGCTGCGAGTTCCTCGACCCGATCACCCCGCAGTACATCTCGGACGTGGTCGCCTGGGGTGCGATCGGGGCGCGCACGACCGAGAGCCAGATCCACCGCCAGCTCGCCTCCGGCCTCTCAATGCCGGTCGGGTTCAAGAACGGCACGGCCGGCAGCATCAAGCTCGCGGTCGACGCGGTCCGGGCGGCTGCCGCTCCGCACGCGTTCGCCGGGGTCGATGTCAGCGGGAAGCCCGCGATCCTCTACACCGAGGGCAATGAGGACTGCCACGTGATCCTGCGGGGTGGCCGGGGAGCCCCCAACTACGACGAGGGCTCGGTGGAGGCAACGCTCGAGCAGCTGCGCGCCGCCGGGCTTACGGAGCGGCTGGTGATCGACGCGTCCCACGACAACAGCGGCAAGGACCACGAGCGCCAGCCCGAGGTGGTGAGCGAGATCGCGGATCAGATCGCTACCGGCAACGGCGCGGTCGTCGGCGTGATGATGGAGTCGTTCCTGGTTGCCGGTCGGCAGGATCTCGAGTCCGATGAGCCCCTGGTCTACGGCCAGTCGATCACCGACGCCTGCATGGACTGGGACCACACGGTGCTGACCCTCGACCGGCTCGCCTCGGCGGTGCGGAAGCGGCGCGAGGCAACCTAAGCCCGATGCGGATCGCCGTCCTCGGCGTCGGCCTGATCGGAGGCTCGATCGGCCTGGCGGCGCGCCGGAAGCTGGACGCCGAGGTCGCCGGCTATGACCCTGACCGGTCGCTCGCTGATCAGGCGATCGAGCTGGGGGCGATCGATTCGGCACATCCCAGCGTCGCCGAGGCGGTCGAGGGAGCGGAGCTGGTCTTCTGCGCCGCTCCGGTCACAGCGCTGCCGAGGCTGGCGGCCGAAGCCCTCGATGCGGCTGGCGAGGATTGCGCCGTCACCGATGTCGGCTCGGTGAAGCGCGAGGTGATCGCCGCCCTCGGCTCGGAGAGCCGCTTCATCGGCGGGCATCCGCTGGCTGGCGCGGAGACCTCCGGAGTGGACAACGCGCGAGCGGATCTCTTCCAGGGCGCCCGCTGGTACCTCACGCCGACCCCGAGGACCGGTGGACTCCTCTACGACCGGGTGCAGCGGGCGATCTCAGAGATGGGAGCGAGGCCGCAGGCGATCGAGGCCGACACCCACGACCGCCTGATGGCGTCGGTCAGCCACCTTCCGCACGTGCTCGCCAACGTACTCGTCAGCCAGGCTGCGAACGCGCTCAGCGAGGAGGCCGAGCGCCTGCCCGAGGTGGGGCCGAGCTTCCGCGACGCGACGCGGGTGGCCGGGGCGAACCCGGCGATCTGGGGCGACATCTTTGCCGGCAACCGCGAGGCGGTCGCGGCGGAGATCGACGGAGTCGTCGCCAGGCTCTCCGAGGCGGCCGAGCTGCTTCGCACCGGGGACCGCGACGCGGTGAGCGCGTGGCACGAGCAGGCGGGGAAGCGGCGGCGCGAGCTGATCGACACCGAGATCGCGGGCGGGCCGCTGCACGAGCTCCGCGTGCTGGTGCCGAACCGGCCGGGCATCGTCGCCGAGGTCGCGCTCGAACTCGGGCGAGCCGGGGTCAACATCGAGGACATGGCGCTCTATCCGGCGGCCGACATGACCTCCGGGGCCATCTCTCTCTACATCGCCGGCGACGAAGCGGCGGAGCGGGCCGAGCAGCTCGTGCGCGAGCTCGGACACGACGTTTCCCGGACGCAATGAGATTTGAGCCTTCCGGCCCGCTTCGCGGCGATCTCCATCCGCCGCCTGACAAGTCGGTCTCTCACAGGGCCGCGCTGATCGGGGCGATGGCGGAGGGGCCGACCAGGATCAGCGGCTATCTCGACTCCGCCGACACGCGGGCGACGTTGAGAGCAGTCGCGGCGGTCGGCGCCGCGGTCAGGGAGGGCGAGCCCGATGACCACGGGGGCCTCTTCGTCGAGGTCGAGGGCATCGGCCTGCGCGGCCCCCGCTCGGCGGAGATCGACGTCGGCAACGCCGGGACGCTGCTTCGGCTCATGCCTGGATGGCTCGCCGGCCAGGCGGACGGGGAGTGGACCCTGAACGGCGACGAGTCGATTCGCCGCCGCCCGGTCGACCGGATAGCCGATCCTCTTGGCCGGATGGGCGCGGACGTCGAGGCGCGCGACGGACGCCTGCCCCCCCTGCGCGTCCGAGGAACCGGGCTCCGTGGCATCGACTACGAGATGCCGGTGGCGAGCGCGCAGGTCAAGTCGTGCCTGCTGCTGGCCGGTCTGCTGGCGGAGGGGACGACGATCATCCGCGAGCCCTACTGGACGCGCGACCACACCGAGCGGCTGCTCGCGGCGGCAGGGGCGGACATCCGGCGGGAGGGCGGCAGGATCGCCATCGCTCCGGCGGAGAGGCTCGAGGCCGGGGACGTCCCGGTGCCGGGTGATTTCTCCTCGGCCGCGTTCTTCCTGGCCGCGGCCCTGATCGTGCCCGACAGCGAGATCAGCCTGCTCGAGGTTGGCATCAACCGCGCGCGGATCGGCCTGCTCTCGATCCTCTCGCGGATGGGGGTCGAGATGGGCGGCGCACACGAAGGTGATCGTGCGATGACGGTTGAGGGGATCCGTGAGCCGGGACCCGAGCCGATCGCCAGGCTCAACGTGCGGGCGGCCCGCCTGCACGGCGCCTCGATCACGGCCGAGGACGTCCCCGCCGCGATCGACGAGCTGCCGCTGGTCGGGCTGCTCGCTTGCTTCGCGGAGGGGGAGACCGTGGTCAGCGGCGCGGGTGAGCTGCGAGCGAAGGAGTCGGATCGGATCGCCGGGATCGTGGAGGGACTGGAAGCGCTGGGCGCGGAGATCGAGGGCCGGCCCGACGGCTTCGCTGTGCGCGGCTCCGGCGGGCTCCGCGGCGGCACGCTTGATGCCCGCGGCGACCACAGGCTCGCGATGGTGGGCGCCATCGCCGGACTCGCCTCGCGGGAGGGCGTCGAGGTGCGCGGCTTCGAGGCCGTCGAGGTCAGCTACCCCGGATTCGAACGGGACCTGCGGGCGCTACTCGGCTGAGCTCTCCTCGGTCCGCAGCGACGGGTGTCCGTCACCGGGCCAGGGGGCGAGGACGAGGAAGATCCGGGAGTCCTCGACCGCCGTCACCTCGTGCCGCTCGGCGGGATCGAAGATCGCCAGGAGCCCGGTGCCGCCGGCCGCCGACTCGCCGTCGGGGGTGTTGATCACGATGTTGCCGTCGATCACCAACACCCAGGCGCGCTCGTGGACCTGGTGCTCCTGGAGCTGCTCGCCCTTGGGGAGGTTGATCACGATGGCGCGGCCCTCGGAGTCCGAATCGAGGACCTGCGGGGCGTGGGGCAGAACTTCGAGCTCGTTCAGGTTCCAGCTCTCCATCATGCGGGACTCTATATCCAGGCCGCGAGCACGGAAACCATTATGCGAGGACGCGGCGCAGGCGAAGCCGAGGCGCGACCCGTTTAATGAGGCCATCATGGTGATCGCGATCGACGGTCCCGCCGGGGCCGGCAAGTCAACCGTGGCGAAGGGCGTCGCGAGGGCGCTCAGCTTCACCTACCTCGATTCCGGGGCGATGTACCGAGCCGTTGCGCTGGCGGCGCTCGAGCGCGGGATCGACCTGGACGACGGCGAGCGGCTCGGCGAACTGGCTTGGGACCTCGACATCGATTTCAAGGGCGACACCATCCGCCTCGACGGCAAGCCGGTCGAGGGCAGGATTCGATCGCCAGAGGTGACGATCGCGGCCTCGCGAGTCTCCGTGTATCCCCAGGTGAGGCAGGCGATGGTGAAGCGCCAGCGCGAACTGATCGCCGCCGGCAACTATGTGGCCGAGGGACGCGACATCGGCACGGTGGTCAGCCCGGACTCGCCGCTGAAGGTCTTTCTGACGGCGAATGAAGAGGAGCGGGCGCGCCGCCGGGCGGCCGAGAGCGGGCAGTCCGTCACGCAGGTCCAAGAGGCGATCCGGGACCGGGACAGGCGGGATCGCGAACGCGCGGACAGCCCCCTGCTTGCGGCGGCGGAATCGGTGGACATCGACACGACGGATCTCACCCCGGATCAGGTGGTCGAGCGAATCGTCGCCCTCGCCGGTGAGAGGGGGATCGGCTGATGGAGGGCGGCCCCGAGGCTCCGGCACGTGCCCTCCAACGCCGCCCTGCCGTTGCGGTTGTGGGCTTTCCCAACGCGGGCAAGAGCACGCTGATCAACCGCCTCGCCGGCGGCCGCGAGGCGGTCACCGATGCGGAGCCGGGGGTGACCCGCGACCGGCGGGCGCTCGCGTGCGAGTGGAACGGACTCAGCTTCGACCTGATCGACACCGGCGGCGTGGACCTGGCCGACTCGGACGAGCTGGCGCGATCGGTCCAGGCGCAGGCGCGAGTCGCGGTCGAGGAGGCCGAGGTGATCCTGCTCGTCGTCGACGCCCGCAGCGGCCTCGGTCCGGGGGACGCCGAGCTCGCGGACCTGCTGCGGCGCTCGGCTCGGCCGGTGGTGGTGGCGGCCAACAAGGTCGACCGCGCGGAGGACCAGCCGATAGCCGCGGAGCTCAACGCCCTCGGTCTCGGTGAGCCGATGCCCGTCTCGGCCTCCCACGGCCTCGGCACCGGCGACCTGCTTGACCTGCTGGTGGAGGAACTCAGGCGGCACCTGCCGGACGTGGCGGCGAGCGATGCCGAGGAGACGCCCCGGATCGCCATCCTGGGGCGGCCGAACGTCGGCAAGTCATCGCTGCTCAACGCGATGCTGGGCTCAGATCGGGTGATCGTGAGCGAGCGGGCGGGGACGACGCGCGACCCCGTCGACACCGAGGCCGAGGTGGACGGCGAGCGCGTCGTGCTGGTGGACACAGCGGGTCTGCGCCGGCGCGGGAAGGTGGCCGGGACGGTCGGCTACTACGCGCAGCTCCGCTCCGAGCGGGCCGCGGAGCGCGCCGACGCGGCGATCGTCGTCTGCGACGCGAGCGAGGGGCTCACCTCGGAGGATCTCCGCGTCGCCGAGGTCGCCATGCGCGCGGGCTGCGCCACGGTTCTGGCGCTCAACAAGTGGGATATCTCGCGAACTGACATAGACGACGCCAGGGCACGCGCCGTGCGGAAGCTTCGCCTGCGCCCGCCCGTCCACACCTGCTCGGCGCTCACCGGACGCGGCATCGCGGCCGTGCTCGGCGAGGCGATCAGGCTCGCCCACCGCTCGGCCGAGCGGATCCCGACGCCCGAGCTCAACCGGTTCGTCGCCGGCGTCGTCGCGGACAGGCAGCCGCCGCAGCGACACGGCAGGCGGCTGCGCCTCTACTACACCGCCCAGGTGGGGCGGCGCCCGCCTCGATTCGCGATCCAGGTCAACGATCGGAGGCTGATCAACCGCGACTGGGCCTTCCATCTCGAGAACCGCATGCGCGATGCGTACGGACTGCAGGGCGTTCCGCTGGTGATCGATTACGTGCCGCGCAAGAGGGACCGCAACCGGAGCGCACCGCGCGCGGGCCGGGTATAAGGGGCGCTCCGTGAATGGCGGCGAGGAGTCTCGCTTCGCCCGGCTCCGCCGCAGGCTGAGCCCGCACCGCAGCGAGCCGACGGCCCCCAAGTCGCCGCCCCCCGAGTCGCCGCCCGAGGAGCCAGAGGCCCCGCCGCCGAAGCCGCTCTTCTCGCTGGAGCCTCCCGAGGAGGAGAAGAAGCCGGGCCGGTCGAGCGAGTTGGCCTTCCGGGCAAGGACCCGCGTGCGGGCGGCCGGCTACTGGCTGCGCGAGAAGGGACAGATCGCCCAGCGGGGATTGAAGCGGGGCGGGGCGGCGACCGCCGCGGGCGCTCGCTCAACCGGAGCCTGGTGGTCGAGGCGCTCGCGGGGCACGAAGATCCGGGTCGGCGCGGTGGCCGGCATCCTCTTCCTCTACCTGATCCTCAAGTTCCTTCCGGTCCCCGGGGTTCCCTGCCAGGTCTCGGCCGCGAAGGAATGCGCGCCGTCGAACGACACGATCGCGTACGTTCCCGCCAACGCCGTCCTCTACGCCCACATGACGGTGAACAGCGACAGCCACCAATGGGAGCTGGCGCGCGACCTGGGCGACGAGCTGCCGAACTTCACCGCCCTACTGCAGAGCGACACCAGCGCCCTAGGTGGGCCGGCGGGCAGTTCGCTCAACCTCTCACAGCAAATCCTGCCCTGGGTGAAGGACGACCTCGCACTGCTCCGGGTGCCGGAGCCGAAGGGGACGACTCCCGAGACCTACATCGCGGGTGTCGGCGACAGCGGCAAGGCCAACGAGTTCGCGGCAAGCCTCTCGCCGGGGGGACCGGCCAAGCCGGTGAAGGTGGGCGACGTCTCGATGAGCGTTTACCCGAACGGCGTGGCCACCGCGCGCTCCGGAGATCAGCTGCTCTTCGGCAACGTCGGTGCGGTTGGCACCGCACTCGCCACGAAGGAAGGGCAGCAGCCCGGGCTGGAGGATTCGAACCAGGACGAGGCGCTCGAGCAGCTTCCCGACGTTCGCTTCGCCGAGGTCTATCTCTCCCGCGCGGGCGTGCAGCGATTCCTTCCGCCGACAGCGACCGGCGCCAGCCAGCTCGACACCTTCGTCGACTACGGCGCGACCAGCGGCATGGCCGCCGGAGCGAGGGCGCGCGACGACGGCGTGCAGGTCAACCTCGTCAGCGAACTCGACCCGAAGCTAGAGCAGCGCAGCCCTACCGTCTTCGCCAGCCTGCCCAGGTTCGAGCCCAGTCTCGCCGACGAGGCGGGCCCGCGCGCGATCGGCTACATCGGGATCGGGGAGCTCGGGCCGGCAATCAACAACGCGCTCGCCACGGCGGGCGCCGGCGCGCAGGGGCTGGCGGGCTCGCTGCGGGGGCTGGCCCAGCGGCTCCAGAAGGAGGCGGGGGTCGACCCGCTCAGGGACCTGCTCCCCGCCCTTGGCGGCCAGGCCGCGCTGGTGGCCGAGCCGACCGCTGCAGCTCCCTACGCGAGCCTGATCGTCGATGGCGTCGACGAGGAGAAGGCCGGCGCCGCGCTTGCGTCGCTCCAGGGGCCTCTTCTGCGCGCGCTGAGCAGCGGTGGCCCGCGGGTGTCGAGCTTCCAGACGCGTGAGGTGGACGGCGTCCCGGTGCATTCCGTCCAGGTCTCGCCGAGCATCGACCTCTCCTACGCGATCTTCGACGGGAAGCTGGTCATCTCGACGCAGCCGCAGGGGATCTCCCAGGTGCGATCGAGCGGCGATGACCTGGCCGGGACGGACGCCTTCGAGGACGCCACGAACCGGCTCCCGGACCGGGTCTCGGCGCTAGTCTTCCTCAACCTCGATGAGGTCCTGGGACTGGCTCAGCAGGCCGGCCTCGCGGAGAATCCACTGTATGCCTCGCTCAGCGAAGACATCTCTCGCATCGACTCTCTCGGCCTCGCCGTGAGGGGCAGCGACGACGAGCTTCAATCAGAGCTCTTCCTGGCCATCCACCACTGAGGAACCAATGCAGAAGCTTTCAGACAACGAGTACCTGTTCACCTCCGAGTCGGTCACCGAGGGGCACCCCGACAAGATCTGCGACCAGATCTCGGATGGCGTCCTCGACGCGATCATGGGCGAGGACCCCGAGGGGAGGGTCGCCTGCGAGACGCTGGTGAACACGGGCCTGGTCGTCGTCTCAGGTGAGATCACGACCAAGTGCTACGTCGACATCCCGAAGATCGCTCGCGAGACGATCCGCAAGATCGGCTACGACGACCCGAAGTATGGCTTCGACCACGAGGCATGCGCGGTGCTGACCGCGATCGACGAGCAGTCGCCCGACATCGCGCAGGGCGTGGACAAGGGCTTTGAGCAGCGAGAGGGCGAGTCCGCGGACGAGCTCGACGCGGCGGGCGCCGGCGACCAGGGAATGATGTTCGGCTACGCGACCCGGGAGACCAAGGCGCTCATGCCGATGCCCATCCAGGTCGCCCATCAGCTCGCCCGCCAGCTCGCCGAGGTGCGGAAGGCGCAGGTGGTGCCCTACCTCGGCCCGGACGGCAAGACCCAGGTCTCCGTTCGCTACGAGAACGACCGCCCGGTCGAGATCGCCAAGGTGCTGATCTCGACGCAGCACCGCGAGGACGCCGGTGAGCAGCTGATCCGCAACGACCTCTGGGAGCACGTGCTCGAGCCCGTGCTGCACACCGAGTACAAGGAGCTCTACACAGAGAAGGAGCTGCTCGAGAACTTCATGGTCAACCCGACCGGCAAGTTCGTGATCGGCGGGCCGGTCGGCGACGCCGGATTGACCGGACGCAAGATCATCGTCGACACCTACGGGGGCGCGGCTCGCCATGGTGGCGGCGCCTTCTCGGGCAAGGACCCCTCCAAGGTCGACCGCTCAGCTGCCTACGCGGCCCGCTACGTCGCGAAGAACATCGTGGCTGCGGGCCTGGCGGACCGCTGCGAGCTCCAGGTCGCCTATGCGATCGGCGTCGCCCATCCGGTCTCGATCATGGTCCAGACCTTCGGTACCGGCAAGCTCTCCGATGGGGAGATCGCCCGCCTCGTCAAGGAGAACTTCGACCTGCGACCGGCCGCCTTCCGCCGCTATCTGGACCTGCACCGGCCGATCTTCCAGAAGACGGCGGCCTATGGTCACTTCGGCCGCGAGGACGCGGACTTCACCTGGGAGCACACGGACCGCGCCGATCAGCTGCGTGAGGCCACGGGGCTAGCGGCCGACAGGCCGGTCGCTTCCGGAGCGGAGGCGTAGCCGAAGCGACTTGTCCGGGTCCGGCCTATTCGGCCGCGCCTGATGGCGAAGCCGTCAGCCGGTTGATTCGGCCTCTCCCTGGAGGCCCGAGAGGACCGGCGTCGCCTGCTCGACCTGCTGAACGACCTGTTCCGGCTGGGCAACGCCCGCGAAGACGAAGTTCGACTCGTCGGTCCCGGCCGTCGTGAACTCGACGTCCCCGATCTGCATGATCCGCTCGTAGACGCCCTGGTCGTAGTTCACGTTCTGGACGCGCTGCAGGCGGGTCTCCTGGACCTTGCGGGCGATGATCCCGATCTTGATGTTGAGGCGGCGATCGGTGATCGTGTAGACGGTCGCGACGCGCTTGATGAAGCCGACGAGGACCGTGATGGCGAGGATCACGACGAAGATGACGATCCCCAGGCCCACACCGTCGATCAGGGCGGCGAGGACCCCGGCGGCGGCGCCGACCAGAGCTCCCTTCAGGTAGAAGCCGAGGATCGCCCGCCAGGACGGATGCCCCTGGTAGATCACCCTCTCCCCGGTCTGCAGGTCCACGGCGGCAGAGTAGCCACGCAGCCGGTCGTCCGCGAGCGCGCCTAGGCTCGGGGATCGTGCCAATTGCCAAGGTAGAACCTCTTCTCACGACCCGGAGCGTCTCCGGGCCTTTCGACTACCGCCTGCCGGAGGCGATGAGCGAGGTGGAGGTCGGATCCGTCCTGGTCGTGCCCTTTGGGCGCCGTCGGGTGGTCGGTGTCGTCGTCGGCCTCGCCGACCGGAGCGACCTTCCGCAGGACCGGCTGGCCGAGCCACTCGAGGCGCTGGAGGCCGGTGTGCCGCCGGAACTGGTCGCGCTGGGCCGCTGGGTCGGCGAGGACTACTGCTCGACCACCGCCCGCGGGCTTGGCCTGGTGCTGCCGCCGGGGGTGGGGACCGGGGCGGAGGCGGGTCGCGTACGGCCCCTCGTCGAACTCGAGGCGGAGGCGACCGAGAAGGGGCTGGAGGCGATCTCGGGCGGGGAGCGCCTGGGGCTGCGGCAGCGCGCGGTGCTGCGCGCCCTCGCCGCGGGACCCAAGCTGGCGCGCCAGCTTGCCGCGGGCGCCGGGTCGGACCGCTCGACCCTGAGGCGGCTCGAGGCACGCGGCCTGATCGAGACCCGCGAGGTAGAGCGTCGCCGCCGGCATCGCTCACCCGGCGTCGGTGCGGTGCGCGAGGGCGTCGAGCTCACCGCCGATCAGAGGACCGCCCTCGAGAGCGTGGTCGCGGCGCTTCCGATGTTCGGCCAGGAGCGGGCGCGTCGCTCCTTCCTCCTCCACGGCGTGACCGGCTCGGGGAAGACCGAGGTCTACCTGGAGGCGGCACGCGAGGCGCTCGCTCGGGGGCGGGGGGCGATCGTGCTGGTCCCGGAGATCGCGCTCACCCCGCAGACGATGGACCGCTTCCGGCGCCGCTTCGGGGACTCGGTGGCGCTGCTCCACTCACGGATGCCGGCCGGTGCGCGCTACGACGAGTGGCGCCGCCTGCGGTCAGGCGAGGCGCGGATCGCCGTCGGGCCGCGCTCCGTCATCTTCGCGCCCGTCCGCGATCCCGGGCTGATCGTGATCGACGAGGAGCATGACTCCTCTTACAAGCAGGAGAGCGACCCGCGCTACGACGCGCGGGAGGTCGCCACGCGGCGGGCCGCCGACTCCGGCGCGGTCCTCTTGTCCGGGACGGCGACGCCGCGGCCCGAGAGCTGGCATCAGCTCGAACGGCTCGAGCTTCCCGAGCGGGTCGACGGTCGGGGTCTGCCGCCCGTCGAGATCGTGGACATGCGTGGGGGCATCCCCGGACCCCTTCACCCGAGGACACGCGAGGCCTTCAACGATCTGGCCCGCCAGGGAGGAAAGGCCATCCTGCTGATCAACCGCCGGGGCTGGTCGACCCATCTCACCTGCCGCTCCTGTGGCCACGCCTGGGAGTGCCCGCACTGCGACGTCTCGCTCGTCCTCCACCGCGATGGCGGACTGCGCTGCCATCACTGCGGACACGCGGAGGCGAAGCCGCAGGCCTGCCCGAAGTGCTCCTCGGTGACGATCGCACGGGTCGGCTTCGGGACCCAGAGGGTCGAGGCCGAGCTCTCCGAGATGCTGGCGCCGCTCGAGATCTTCCGGCTCGACTCCGACAGCGCGGCGAGCCGAGGGCACGCCGACGTCCTGAGCCGCTTCGAGTCAGCTCAGTCGGGCGTGCTGGTCGGGACCCAGATGGTCGCCAAGGGGCACGACTTCCCGGACGTCACCCTGAGCGTGATCCTCGACGCCGACGGCGCGCTGCGGTTGCCCGACTTCCGGTCCGAGGAGCGCACCTTCGCGCTGATCACACAGCTGGCCGGCCGCAGCGGGCGCGGCGAAGCGGGCGGCCGCGTCCTCGTCCAGGCCCTGTCGACCGGGGCGCCGAGCATCCGGCACGCCGCTCGACACGACTCGGCGGGATTCCTCGGGCAGGAGCTCGAGCGCCGTCGAGCCCTGCGCTACCCGCCCTTCTCGCACCTGATCGAGATCGGGCTCGGTGGAGAGGACGAGGCACGGGTAGAGCGCTCTGCCGAGACGGTGCGCGAGCTGGTCGCCGACCGGATCGCAGCCGACGACGAGCTGCTCGGGCCGGCGCCGCTCTTCCGCCTACGGGGCAAGCACCGCCGCCGGCTGATCATCAAGTCCGAGCGCCGCCACGAGACGGTGACGGCGGTCCGCGACGCGGTCGCGACCGCGGTCCGCGACCGAGCCCTGCGGGAACTGGCGATCTCGGTGGACGTGGACCCGCAGTAGGTCTGTTCTGCGTCGACCTTGTCTCGCTCAGCGAAACGATTGGGACGCAGAACGGCTCATCCTTCGAGCAACCGTCGGAGATCCTCGGCCACCTGACCCGGCCGGCGGCTGATCTGCTCCCAGCTGTAACGGACGACTTGGAACCCCTGTGCCCTAAGGGCGAGCTCACGGTCACGATCGCGCTTCAACTGTCCCAACCCAGCATGGGCGTCACCCCCGTCGACCTCGACCGCGAGTCGTGCGTCTCGCCAAACGGCATCGACGCGCATCAGGCCGGTCTTCCGGTTGGCTTCCGGCATCGGCAAGCCGGCTGACTCGCAGAGCTCGAGGAAGCGCTCCTCGAGGATGCTGAGCGTTTCCGCCAGCTCAGGCATGTGCTTGGCCATCGCGACCCTGAGCGCGCGCGAGCCCCGGCGCCCCGATCCGGCCACGGCGAGGATCTCAGCGGGCGCCAGGAGCTTGCGGTACTCCGCTTCCGCTAGAGCCCGGCGCAGCTGGCGAAATGGCAGCATCGCGGCGATGTCGAGCAACGTGCGAGCGACGGATGTGACGGGGAAGCCGCTGCATTCGGCACAGTCAATCTGGCGGGAGTGGTGGACCCGAACATCAGGCAATGAAGAGCGGCGACCTGGGACGGTGAGATGAATGCGCCTGGGTTCGGCGTCGATCAGCGACCAGATCCAGGCGGCGGTTGTGTGGCTGAAGACCGCTTCGTCGCCCGCGTAAAGCAGGGCTGCCCACAGCCGTCCCTCGATCGAGATCGCCGTGTGGCCCACGGCGTAGACCCGGCGATGAAGACGATGGAGCCGGCCGGTCTCGAGCCACCGGGCGATCATCGTGTCGCTGAGTCCTATGTCCCTCAGCTGGCGGCGACTGACAATGCCGTGCTGCCCGGCGACCAAGGCGTTCAGACGTTCTGCGTCGATCCGTGTCCGACTGTCGGACATAACTCGACGCAAAAGGGACATGCGGCCATCGTCGGCGCTGAAATGTCACGTGACCCCTGAGCTGGCGCCCATTCATTGCCGAAGTTGGGCCTAGACCACGACTAGACTCGAAGTGATGAGCGACGAGGCGACAGAGACACTCGACGACGAGCTGCTCGACGAGGACGAGCTCGCGACCGAGGCCGAGGCTCCCGACGGCCTCGACCAGGAGGCGCTCGAGCGGCGCAGCGCTGCGCTCTCCCAGGTCGTCAAGTTCGGCGACCCGGTGCTCAAGTCGGCCGCGTCGCCGGTGACCGAGTTCAACGATCTGCTGGCCGAGGAGGCCGAGCGCATGATCGGCCTGATGCGCGACGCGGTCGGGGTTGGCCTGGCCGCGACGCAGCTCGGCGTGCTGCGTCGGATGCTGGTCTTCCAGGTCGGCCCGGACGCCGAGCCGACCGTCTTGATCAACCCTGAGATCGAGTGGCGCTCGGAGGATGCCGCCACCGCCGAGGAGGGGTGTCTGAGCATCCCGGGCGTCGTCGTCGACGTCGAGCGACCGCTCTTCGTCAGAGCCCGCGCCGTCGACGTTCATGGCGAACCGCTCACCCTCGAGGCCTCGGGTCTCGAGGCCCGCGTGATCCAGCACGAGGTCGACCATCTCGACGGCGTCCTGATGATCGACCGCACCGAGAAGGAGCAGCGCAAGGGCGCCCTGCGTGCGCTGCGCGAGGGCGGAACCTACGCGCCGGGCGAGCCCGAGGATGAGGGCGAGGAAGCCAAGGAGACAAGCGCTTCACCTCCGGAGTGAGGACCGCCTACCTCGGCACTTCCGAGTTCGCGGCGACCGTCCTTCGCCGCCTCGCCGATAGCCCACACCGCCCGGCGCTGGTGGTCACCCCGCCGGACAGCCGCCGGGGGCGGGGGCGGAAGCTCACGCCGCCGCCTGCCGCCGAGGCCACGCGGGAGCTGGGGCTGGAGCTTCACCAGACGGCCGATGTGAACTCCGACCCATCGCTCGCTGCGATCCGGGCGGCCAAACCCGAGGCGATCATCGTCTGCGCCTTCGGCCAGCTGATCAAGGAGCCGCTGCTCAGCGAGTTCCTGATGCTGAACGTGCATCCCTCGCTGATCCCGCGCTGGCGGGGCGCAGCGCCGATCGAGCGGGCGCTGATGGAGGGCGATGAGAGAACCGGCGTAACGATCATGCGGGTGACTGCGGGACTCGATTCGGGGCCCGTTGCCCTGGCCGAGGAGGTCAGCGTTGACGGCGACGACGACTACTCATCGCTATCGACCCGGCTCGCATCGGCGGCCGGAGAGCTGGTGGTGCGAGCGCTCGGCTTACTCGGAGAGGAGAAGCTGGACTTCACCGACCAGAACGAAGCCCACGCCACCTACGCCGAGAAGATCTCACCCGAGGAGCGGCGGCTCGATCCCGACCGGCCCGTCGCCGAGCTCGAACGACGGGTCAGGGCGCTGACGCCTCACGTCGGCGCCTATCTCGAGCTCGAAGACGGGAGCAGGCTGGGCGTGCGGTCGGCCGAGGCCGGCTACATGTCCACAGTCGGATCGCCGGAGACGCATTCCGGATCATCGGATCCAGGCACGATCGTGGCCGAAGGCGATGACCTGGTGCTCATCGGGCAAGGCGGCGTTCTCCGCCTCGAGGTCGTCCAACCCCCCGGAAAGAAGCCGATGAGCGCGGCGGATTTTCTGCGGGGCCACGAGCCACCAAGGAAGGCCACCTAACCGCTCGCTACTCTCGTCACGTGGCCGAACGGATCGAAAGCGGCCTGGGAAGTGCGGCCGGGGCCGAGGAGTCGAGCGAGGGGGCGCTCCGTCGCCCGAATTGCCCGGGCTGCGGCGAGCCCTGGCTGCGCCCCGCGCAGCTCCCCGGACGGTTCGTCTGCGTCTACTGCCTGCGCCGCTTCGAGCTCGTCTCGCAGTGCCCGAACTGCGGCGAGCACGGCACGATCAGCCGCATGAGCCGCACCGAGGACATGATGTGCAACAGCTGCGGCCACTCGATGCTCCGGAGCATCTGACACGGCGAATGGAAGCCGCCACCGATAAGGCCTCGTCCACGCGGCGCGAGCTCTACGCGGGCAAGCGCGTCGCGCCCTCGATCCTCTCCGCCGATTTCTCCCGCCTCGGCGCGCAGATCGAGGAGGTGATGACCGCCGGCGCGCGGATCATTCACGTGGACGTGATGGACGGCCATTTCGTCCCCCCGATCACGATCGGCCCCCTTATCGCGAGCTCGATCTCCGACCAGGTCCACCAGGTGGGCGGCGCGATCGACGTTCACCTGATGATCGAGCGCCCCGACGAGCACATCGACGAGTTCGCCAAGGCCGGCGCCGACTCGATCACCTTCCACGCCGAGGCCACCCCGCACATCAACCGCACGCTGAACGCGATTCGTGAGCTGGGCTGCCTCGCCGGCCTTGCAATCAACCCCGGCACGCCGGTCGGCGCGGTCGGTGAATCGATCCACGACGCGGACCTGTTCCTCTGCATGACGGTCAATCCGGGTTGGGGAGGCCAGCCGTTTATCGCCGACTCTCCGGACAAGGTCAGGAGACTCGCTTCGCTGGTCGGCGAGGGCACCATCGAGGTCGACGGCGGAATCGATAGCGGCACCGCCGGCAGCATGGCCGACGCGGGAGCGGGGCTGTTCGTCGCCGGCTCTGCGGTCTTCGGCGCCGACGACCCGGCCGCGGCCTACAACGCCATCGCGGAGGCGGCCGGCGCTGTATAGGCGCGAGCGCGCGGAGCTCGAGCCCTTCCTGAGGCGGCTGGCGGCCCTCGCCGGGCTGGTCGTCGCGATCCTCCTTGCCGGCGCGATCGCCTGGTCGCTGTTCGAGAGCGTCTCGCTCTGGAGAGGCTTTCTCTTCACGCTGGATACGGTCGCGACGGTGGGGTCGAACCCGGATCCGCCCGACCTCGGCGGCCAGATCACCAAGGTCCTCCTGATCCTGGTGGGCGTGGGTACGCTCTTCTACGCCCTGGTGACGGTCGCGGAGTTCTTCGTCGCGGGGCACGTGGGAGAAATCCTCGCGGAGCGCCGCACTCTGAAGAAGATCGACGACCTCAAAGACCACCACTTGATCTGCGGTTTCGGCCGCGTCGGGCGGCAGGTCGCACGAGACCTCAAGGTGGGCGGCGACAACTTCGTGGTCATCGACGGGCTGCAGGAGAACAAGGAGATCGCCGACCAGATGGGAGCGCTCTTCCTCCACGGCCGGCCCTCGGAGGACGAGATGCTCAAGGCCGCCGGCATCGAGCGGGCGGTATCGGTGCTCGCCTGCGCCGACTCGGACGCCGAGAACATCTTCACCTGCCTGACCGCCCGAGAGCTCCGCTCCGACATCACCATCGTCGCGCGAGCGAGCGTGGAGGACTCGGAGAAGAAGCTGCTGCGCGCGGGCGCGGACCGGGTGATCTCGCCCTACAAGTCGAGCGGGGCGGAGATGGCGCGTCTCGCGCTCCAGCCGCAGGTCACCGGGGTCGTCGACGTCGCCCCGGAGTACCGCATGGAGGAGATTGACGTCAGCGAGGGCTGCGCCGGGGAGGGCAAGGCAATAGGAGAGGTCAGGGGAACCACCACGATCGCAGCACTCCGCAGCGCCGACGGCCGGGTCTCGCCGCAGCCGCCCTCGAGCACGGTCCTGCAGAAGGGAGACGTCCTGATCGCGATGGGAACTACCGAAGCGCTCAAGAAGCTCGAGTCGATGTTCGCCCCCACGCGGCCGGGCACCTCGACGTCCGCTCAGCCGGCCTCGTCGCCAGAAGCGAGCTGAAGCTCCATCTCTTCGGTGGACCCCGGCTCGACGCGCACCTCCCGCGGCTCCAGCGGCTGGCGGTAGAGCCAGTAGAGCAGTGAGCAGAGGAGGGCAGCGGTCCCGAGATAGCCGATCACGACCCGGTGGAAGTCGTTGTCGACGATCGGGATCAGGACCCAGGCGACGAAGGCGATCGCGGAGCCCGTCCAGCAGAATGAGGCGCGGCGGACCTGCCCCTTGGCGAGCGCGGCCTGATTGAGGGTCGCCGCCGACAGATAAACGCCCATCCCGATGCTGACAGTGATCAGATCGATGCGCTGGTACGTGTGCTTCTTGCCGAAGGCGATCTGCATCAGCTCCGGGCCGGCGATCAGCATCGCCAGGGTGACCAGGCCAGCGAACGCGAGGACCGCAAGGATCGTCACCCGTACGGATGCGCGGAAGTCCTTCTCGTTGCCCTGAGATCCGAGCGTGGTCAGGTGGGGGAGAAGGCTGGTCTGAACGGCTTGGAACAGCTGGAGCGGCGCCCTGGCGAGCATCAGCACGTTGAAGATGTAGCCGGCGGCGGCGGCACCCGCGGTGGCGTTCAGCAGCAGGTTTCCCGCGTTCAGGATCGTCTGCTCCGAGAGCATGATCAGGAACACGCCCGCCGCGAATCGCCCTCCCCGCGCGAGCGTGAATTCAGAGGTGCCGGGCGGGGGGCCGCCCGAGGTCGCCCCCCCGACCGCCTCCTCCGTGCCGCTGAAGCGGCGGAGGAAGGCGAGTGGCACCACGATCAGTGAGAGCGTCGGGGCTGCGAGGATGCCGAGGGCGACAGCGGTCTGCCCGGAGGCGATGCCCAGTGCTACCGCGGCTGCGAAGGCCGTACGCGCAGTCGACTCGCAGATGATCTGCAGGGCGTAGATCGTCAGGCGACCGCTGCCCGCGAGGAAACCGCGGGCGAAGTAGCTCGCGCCGTAGGCGGTGACCGCGGCAATCCCGATCCAATACAGCGTCGTGTTGCCGTGCAGAAGGCGGTCGGTGATGGGCTCCCGCAGGGCCAGCGCCACCACGTCGAACGCGATCGCGACGCCGACCTGGATCGTCGCGGCTACCCGAACGGTGTGGGCAATGGGCGTCCCACGGGCCAGGTTCTCGGAGATGGTGCGCGAGAGCAGCTGCTCGACCGGGCGCTGCAGGACCGAGATGACGATGAAGACCGAGACCCAAAGCACCGTCACCTCGCCGTATTGCTCACGCGAGAGCTCGTGCGAGGCGATCGCGAAGTAGAGGTAGGTGATCAGCCCGGTGATCCCGACCCCGATGGAGAGCAGGCTGGCGCGACGCCCGTAACTCCTCGCCTCGTCCGTCGCCTGCACGCGCCCCACTCTCGGCATGACGGAGGAG
Organism: uncultured Solirubrobacterales bacterium; assembly: GCA_963797265.1. GTDB lineage: Bacteria > Actinomycetota > Thermoleophilia > Solirubrobacterales > 70-9 > DASUPK01. The sequence continues at coordinate 75,124 of CAWCOY010000001.1, forward strand.
ACTACTGCCGTACAATCACTGGCTGACTGACCAGTCAATCAGTCTGGAGAGACCGCATGGAGACGGTCGGCACCGAACAGGACGCACCCCACCTGCGCCGCGCGCTTGACCTGGCGGAGGGGGGTCGCGGGCGGGTGAACCCCAACCCCATGGTCGGCGCCGTGCTCGTGCGCGAGGGCGAGGTGATCGGCGAGGGCTTTCACGCCGAGCTCGGCGGATTGCACGCCGAGCGGGTGGCGATCAAGGACGCCCGCGAGCGTAGCGAGGACCCGGTCGGCTCGACCATCTACGTCACGCTCGAGCCCTGTGCTCATACCGGACGCCAGCCTCCCTGCACCGAGGCGATCCTCGAGGCGGGAATCTCCCGCGTCGTTTACGCGTCCGCGGACCCCACCGAGAAGGCCTCAGGACGCGGGCCGGGCATACTCCGCGACGGTGGCGTCGAGGTCGACCTGGCGGGCGGCCCCGAGGCCGCCGCGGCCCGGCTGCTCAACCAACCCTTCCGCAAGCGCGCCCGCACGGGCCGGCCGCTGGTCACCTACAAGGCGGCGATGTCGCTCGACGGCCGCGTCGCCTCGCCCACCGGCGACTCGCGCTGGATCTCCAGCGCCGAGAGCCGCGAGCTCGTCCACCGCTGGCGGGAGGAGTGCGATGCCATCGCGGTCGGCATCGGCACCGCCCTCGCCGACGATCCGCTGCTCACCGCCCGGCTCGAGGACAGCTCCCGGCAACCCGCCCGGGTCGTCTTCGATTCCCAGGCGAGGCTGCCGATCGGGTCCGCGCTGGCCAACTCCATCGACGAGGCGCCGCTGATCGTGATCTGCGCTCCCGAGGCCCCATCCGCCCGCCGCGAGACACTCGAGGGAGCGGGGGCCGAGGTGATCGTGACGCCGGGACGGACTCCCGGGGACCGCCTCGAGGCTGCGCTCGTCGAGCTCGGCCGCCGCGAGATCCAGGACCTCCTGGTCGAGGGTGGCCCGACCCTCGCCGGCGCGCTCTTCGACGCGGGCGAGATCGACCAGATCCGCCTCTTCGTCGCCCCCGTGCTGGTCGGCGCCGCGCAGGCTCGGGCGGTGTTGGAGGGCGAAGGAGTCGCCCGGATCGCCGATGGAGCCCGGCCCCTCGCGACCAGCTTCGAGCAGGTCGGCGAGGACGTCCTGATCCGCGCGAGGCTGCGGGAATGGTGATCGGCTGATGTTCACGGGGATCGTCAGCGAGCTGGGAAGCGTGGACGCCGTCGAGAGCTCGGCCGACGGGGCGCGCCTGCGAGTTCGGGCCGACCTCGCCTCCGAGCTGGGCGACGGGGACTCCGTGGCGGTGAACGGGGCCTGCCTGACCGCCACCTCGGTCGGGAACGGTGCCTTCGAGGCCGACGTGATGCACCAGACGCTCGAGCTCACCACGCTCGGGGAGCTCGAATCCGGATCGAGCGTCAACCTCGAGTTGCCGCTGCGCGCCGACGACCGGCTCGGAGGTCACCTGGTGCAGGGACACGTCGACGGGACCGGGACCGTCACCGGGGTCTCGGACGACGGCTTCGCGAAGCGCATTCGCGTCGAGCTTCCGGATGAGCTCCTGCCCTACGTGGTCGAGCATGGATCGATCGCGATCGAGGGCGTGAGCCTGACGATCGCCGCGCTCCGCGACGACGCCGTCGAGGTCTCCCTGATCCCCGAGACGCTCGAGCGCACCACCCTCGGCCGGCTCGAAGCGGGGGATCGCGTCAACGTCGAGTGCGACGTCTTCGCCCGGTACGTCCAGCGGCAACTGTCGTGGAGCGAGGGTGCTGCGCATATGCGAGGGGGCTCCGAAGGAGCCACCCGTACGGAAGGCAGCAGCAACCCGTTTAATTAGGAGGAGCACTGAATGGCAGAACGCAACCTGACCGAGACCAAGCGAGAGTCGCCCTTCGCCACCGTAGAGGAGGCGATCGAAGACATCCGCCGCGGGCGCATGGTGGTCGTCTGCGACGACGAGAACCGCGAGAACGAGGGCGACCTCACGCTGGCCGCGCAATTCGCCACCCCTGAGGCGATCAACTTCATGGCGACCCACGGCCGCGGGCTGATCTGTCTCGCGCTCACCGACGAGCGCTGCCAGGAGCTCGGCCTGAACCTGATGGCGGCCAAGAACGAGGCTCCCTTCCAGACCGCCTTCACCGTCTCCGTCGAAGCGCGCGAGGGGGTCACCACCGGGATCTCGGCCGCCGACCGGGCGCGGACGATCCAGGTCGCGATCGACCCACACTCGCAGCCGCGGGACCTGGTCCAGCCCGGGCACGTCTTTCCCCTGAAGGCGAAGGACGGCGGCGTGCTCGAGCGGACGGGTCAGACGGAGGCCGCCGTCGACCTCGCCCGCCTCGCCGGTCTGATCCCGGCGGGCGTGATCTGCGAGGTGATGAACGAGGACGGGACGATGGCGCGCGTGCCGGACCTGGTCGGCTATTGCGCGAAGCACGACCTGAAGATGGTGACGGTCGCCGACCTGATCGCGTATCGGCGTCGGACCGAGAAGCTGATCGAGCGGATCGTCTCGACGAAGCTGCCGACCGCGTTCGGGGAGTTCACGGCCGTGGGCTACCGCTCGCTGATCGACGACAAGCACCACGTCGCGATGGTCAAGGGCGAGGTGGCCGGCTCCGAGGACGTCCTGGTCCGGGTCCACTCCGAGTGCCTCACCGGCGACGTCTTCCACTCGCTGCGCTGCGATTGCGGCGAGCAGCTCGAGGCGGCGCTCGCGATGATCGAGCGCGAGGGCAGGGGGGTGCTGCTCTACCTCTCGCAGGAGGGGCGCGGCATCGGGCTGCTCAACAAGCTGCGCGCCTACAAGCTGCAGGAGGAGGGCCTCGACACGGTCGACGCCAACCTCAAACTCGGGCTGCCGGCCGATCTGCGCGACTACGGGATCGGCGCCCAGATCCTGGTCGACCTGGGGCTGTCGAGCATCCGCATCCTCACCAACAACCCGAAGAAGATCCTCGGCCTCGAGGGCTACGGCCTCTCCGTCACCGACCAGGTGCCGATCCAGTCGGTTCCAAACCCGCACAACGAGGCCTATCTGAGGGCCAAGCGCGACCGGATGGGCCACGCGCTCCATCACCAGGGCCTGCCGCTTGACGAGCAGCTGCTCTACGAGGAGCACCGCAAGGACGAGGAGAACCGGCGCGAGGGTCAAGCGTCGGGCGACTACCCGCCCGGTGACTGAGGCTCCCGAGCACGAGCGTTTCAGCGAGGACGAGCGCGAGGCGCTCGCCCCCCTGGAGTTCGCCGTCTGCGTGGCGACCTTCTACGAGGACATCGCCGAGCGGCTGCTGAACGGGGCGGCCGAGGGCTTCGATCTCGGCGGCGTCAGCGAGGCCTCGGTTCACACCTTCAGGGTGCCGGGTGCCTTTGAGTTGCCGTTCGCGGCGAAGCTCTGCGCCGAGTCGGGCCGTTTCGCCGGGATCGCCTGTCTCGGTGTCGTGATCCGCGGGGAGACCAGCCATTACGACCACGTCTGCAGGGAGGTCGCGTCCGGGACCCAGCGGGTGCAGCTCGACACGGGCGTCCCCTGCGCCTTCGGGGTGATCACCGCCGGGAACATGGACCAGGCGCTGGCCCGGTCCGGCGGGGGCAAGCGCGACCAGGGCCGCGGCGCGGCCGTCGTCGCGATGCGGATGGCGCTGTTGAAGGATTCGATCTAGCGGCTATCCTGCCCCGCCCATGGCAAAGGTCTGTCACAGCTGCGGCAAGCGTCCCGCCTTCGGCAACTCGCGCAGCCACTCGATGGTCGCGACTCGGCGGCGCTTCAACCCGAACCTCCAGAAGGTCCGGATCCAGGAGGAGAACGGCCGCACCCGGCGCGTCTACGTATGCGCCCGTTGTCTGAAGTCGAACAAGGTCACCAAAGCCGCCTGACCCACAACTGATCGTCTCGGGGGTCTAGGGTTCCCGCTGGTCCCCATGGCCGACCCCTCGATAGAGCGATTCCGGCGAGTCGTCAGCGCTGCAGCTACCCACCTCGAGGAGCGACGCAAGGAGGTCAACGACCTCAACGTCTTCCCCGTCGCTGACGGCGACACCGGCGACAACATGGCGCTCACGCTGCGCGCCGTGAGCGACGAGCTCGACCGCATCGACGGCCAGATGGTCGACGAGATCGGCCGCACCGAGCTGGTCAACGCCCTCGCTCGCGCTGCCCTGATGGGCGCCCGAGGGAACTCGGGGGTGATCCTGAGCCAGATCGTCCGCGGAGCGGCGGAGGAGCTCACCAGCCGGCCGGGCGAGCTCGTCGACCCGATGCTGGTCGCGGCGGCGTTCGCCCGCGCGGCGGACGCGGCGTACGAATCGGTTCGCGAGCCGGCGGAGGGCACCATGCTGACCGTCTTCCGCGAGATGGCCCACTCGATCTCCCGGCGCCTCGCGCACATGGACGAGATCCGTCTCTCGCCCGACGCGAGCCCGGCCGAGCAGGACGCGCTGCTGGCTGAGTTACTCGAGGGCGCTGTCCGCGACGGCGAGGCGGCTGTCGCTCGGACCCCGGAGCAGCTCGAGGTCCTGCGCGAGTCCGGAGTGGTCGACGCGGGGGCATACGGGCTCGTCGTGATCCTCTCCGGTGTGGTCGCCGGGCTGCGCGGCGACACCTCGACTCCCTCAACTCTCCAGCACCACGCACCCGCGAGCGACACACGGCCGCACCACGAGGACAGCCGCTACCGCTACTGCACCAACTTCATCGTGACCGGCTCGGAGCTCGACAGCCGCTCGTTCGTCCCACGCCTGGAGGAGCTCGGCGACTCGGTCCTCGTCGTCGGCGACGAGGCGACGCTCAAGGTGCATGTGCACACCGACGAGCCGGAGTCCGCGATGGCGCTCTTCGAGGGGACCGGCACCGTCTCCCAACTCGACGTCGCTGACATGCGCGAGCAGATTGCCGAGCGCACGGAGCGGCTGCAGGCCGGGCGCTGCGCCGCGGTCGCGGTCGTCTCCGGCGGCGGCATGCGCGAGCTCTACGAGGGGCTCGGGGCGTTCGTGGTCGACGGCGGCGAGACCTTCAACCCCTCGATCTACGACCTGCTCGCGGCGATCCACGAGGTCCCCGCGGAGGAGGTTCTGGTCTTCCCCAACAACCCCAACGTGACGATGGCCGCCGAGCGCGCCGCCGAGCTCTCGGACAAGCAGGCGCGGGTGCTCCCCTGCAACTCGCAGCAGGCCGGGGTGGCGGCGCTCGTCGAGCTCAACCCACACGCCTCGATCGACGAGAACGAGGAGAGGATCACGTCTTCGCTGGAGCGAATCCGCGCGGGCTCGGTGGCGCCCGCCTCGCGTGACGACACCAAGGGCCGGTTCGTGACCGGGGACGCTGTCGGCTTCGTGCGCGAGCAGATCGTCGCGTGGGGCGGCACGGGCTCGACCCTGAGCCAGACCATGGCTCGCCTCGCCGAGGGGGCGGAGATCGTCACCGTGATCGCCGGGGAGGGGGCACCGATCGCCCTGACCGAGCTCGAGGGCCTCGCTCCCGAGGGCGTCGAGCTCGAGCTCCACGAGGGCGGCCAGCCGAACTACTGGTGGCTGCTCGCCGCACAGTGACGTGAGCCGCGAGCTGCCGGTCCTCTGGCAGTACAGCTTCTCGAACTTCAACGAGAAGGCCCGCTGGGCGCTTGACTTCAAGGGAATTCGCCATCGTCGTCACTCGCTCACGCCCGGCTGGCCGCGGAGCCTCTGGATGTCCCGTGGCGACCGGACGCTGCCGGTGCTCGACCTCGACGGCCACCGCATCATGGACTCCACCCGGATCATCGCCGCGCTCGAGGAGCGGAATGCCGATCCGGCCCTGTACCCCGCGGACCCGGAGGAACGGCGGAGGGCACTGGAGCTCGAGGATTTCTTCGACGAGCACGCCGGCCACGACATGCGCCGGGTCGGTTTCTGGGAGCTCCGGGAGAACCTCGACTACGGCCTCGACTTTATGACCACGGATCAGCCCCGGGTCGCTGCGGCGGTTGCGAGGGCGGGGCTGAGGGCTTCCTTTCCATTCGTCTGGCGCTACATGAGCGCGCGCTACGACTTTACGGAGGAGTCGGTCGAGCGCAGCAGGGAGACGCTCGCGGCAGCCCTCGACCGGATCGAGTCGGAGCGCGACGGTCGCCACTGCCTCGTCGGCGAGACGTTCTCGGTCGCCGATCTCACGGCTGCGGCCCTGCTCTACCCGATTGTCTGGCCTCCGCAGTTCCCCTACGAGCTCCCCGAGCCGCCGCGCTGGGAGTTCCTCGAGCCGATCCGCGACCACCCGGCTCTGGGATGGATCCGCGAGACGTGGATGCGGCACCGTGGCTCGTCCGCGGTCGCGACCTAGGCGGTCACCCGTGTCGAGCTCCACGAGGGCGGCCAGCCGAACTACTGGTGGCTGCTCGCCGCGCCGTAGCCCCTAGCCGGTTGTTCGATCCGGGGGGTTGACATCCCCGGACGGGTAGAAGAGGATCGACCGCAACCCGGGGCACGCCGATTGGGGAAAGCCTCGACTAACGGCCGGGGTGTTCGTCCGGCCAATGAGGAGGGAAGGATGAAGAGGGTTATTCGACGCCCGTCGCCCGCGATGGTCATTGCCATCGTGGCGCTGATCGCGGCTCTCGGTGGCACCGCCCTGGCGGGCGGTTTCGTCACCAAGAAGAAGGCCAAGAAGATCGCAAGGAATCAGGTCAACAAGCTGGCGCCGGGCCTCTCGGTGGCCAGCGCGAAGCACGCGGACAGCGCGACCAGTGCCGACAGCGCGAAGCACGCGGATAGCGCGACCAGCGCGACCAACGCGACCAGCTCGGATACTGCCAAGAAGGCCGACAACGTTCTGGCGGCCAAGGTCTCCAGCGGTGGGACTCTCCTATTCGCGGCGCAGGGCGGCACCAGTGTGCAGGCCCACACCGGGGGATCCGGGGTCTACGGCGTCCTCTTTCCGCGGGATATCAGCAACTGCGCCATCGTGCCTGGCGGGCAGGCCGGCAGCCGTGAGATCAACGCGTTCCAGTCGGCTGCCACGAATCGCGTGGGCGTCTTGACCTTCAATTCCGCGGGCGCAGCCGCGGATGCGGCGTTCTCGCTCGTCATTGTCTGCTGACGGGGGACGCAGTCTGCGGGTGTCAATTCGTGGCGAGGGGCGGCCGGTTTCGGCCGCCCCTCGTAGGCTCGTGACCGCGGTTCGCCTGGCGGTGCTCGTCGCGATCCTGCTTATTGTCCAGGGATGCGGCTCCTCGGGCGACTCCTCCGAGCCTGCGCAGGTGAGCATTCCCTCGGTGACCGCGCCCTCGATCGCTCAGCCGGACGGGAAGACGACAACGACCGATGCGGAGGTCGCGCCGAAGCCGTCACACAAACCGGCGCACAAACCGGCGCGGGCAGACGATCCAGCGTCCGGAACGCAAGCCGCAGGCGATCAGGACAAGGCCAAGGGAGGTGGATCGGGTGGATCGGATGACGGCAAGTCCAATTCTGCCGAGGACGCGAAACGCGCCGGAAGCGGAGCTCACTCCGGGATGCCCGGATCCACCGAGCGGGCCGAATCCATGGCGCAGGCAGACGAGCAGCAAGCCGGCGGCTGAACTGGTCTACCAGCCGTCGCTGCCAGGCTCGCCCTTGAATGGGCCCTGGATCTCCTCGGTAACCCAGCCGCCGTAGTAGGCGCCTGGCTGCGGCGTGACCTGTTCGTCGTCGAGGTAGGCCGCATCGACGCGCCTCGGGTAGAAGGCCAGGTGGTCCTTGAGCTGCTCGAAGCCCTGCTTCGGCTCGGGGTAGTACCAGGCGACCCTGTTTGCCCGCTTGCCGCCCGCCTCGGCGTGCATGTATGAGGCGGTGCCCTTCCACTCGCAGTAGGTGTGAGCGTCGTCGTCGGCCTCGATCAGGACGTCGCCCCTGACGTCCGCGCGCGGGACGTAGATCGTCGGAGGGCTGGCGGTCTCGAGCACCCGCAGCGCGCGGTCGCTCTCGGCGATCGTCTCGCCGCCGAGCACCACGCGGACGTGGCGGTCGAGCGGCTCCACCCGTGGTGGGCGGGGGTAGTCCCAGACGGATTCCTTGGCTCTCTGCGTCTTCATATTCAGCGGTCCACGCAGGACCATCCAACGTTACGCCTAGGCTCCTTCCGGGATGGAGGCCGCGCTCGAGCACGAACACGAATCCGCTGCGTTCTACGTCCCGCGCGGGCTCGGGAGCGGCGAGCCGCTCGATCGCGAGCAGCTGCTCGACGCGCCACTGAAGACGCTGCCGCGCCCCTCGATTCTCGATGCGCCGATCACGAAGCTGCGCGGCGCCGGCCCGAAGCTCGCGGCGGCCGCCCAGGAAAGGGGCATCGAGAGCCTCGGGGACCTGCTCCGCCACCTGCCGCACGGCTATCGCGATCGGGCCGAGCCCGTCCGCCTCGCAGATCTGCGCTTGGGCGAGGAGGCGACCGTCCAGGTCGAGGTGGCGAGCGCGAAGCTGCGGCCGACCCGGCGCCGCCGGCTGACGATTCTGGAGGCCCAGGTCTCCGATGGCAGCGCCAAGGCCAAGGCGGTCTGGTTCAACCGGGCCTGGCTCGCGGATCGGCTGGTGCCCGGCGCCAGGCTGCTCCTGCGCGGCAAGCTCGAGAAGCGCGGGTTCAACGTCGCTGAGCACGAGTTTCTCGATGGTGAGACTCCAACGCCGGCGGGCCTGCACACAACGGGGGTCGTGCCGGTACACCCGGCCAGCGAGCGGCTGCGCCCACAGCGGATCCGGGAGTGGGTGTGGCAGGCGATTCCCCAGGCGCGCCACGCGGTCGAGCCGGTGCCCGGCCGGCTGCGTCGACAACTCCGCATGGCCGCGGCCCAGGATGCGCTGGTCGCGTCCCACTTTCCCGCCGATGAGCACGCCGCCGAGGCGGCCAGGGAGCGACTGGCATTCGAGGAGCTCTTCCTCTATCAGGCGGCCTTGGTCACCCGCCGGGGGCGACGCGTCTCGGGTGAGCGCGGGATTCAACTGCCGGAGCGGGGCGCGTCGGTCGAGTCCTGGGTGGGCTCGCTGCCCTTCGAGCTGACGGGCGACCAGCGCCGCGCAATCGAGGAGATCGATGAGGACCTCCTACAGTCCCAGCCGATGCAGCGGCTGCTGATGGGGGAGGTGGGCTCGGGCAAGACGGTGGTCGCCCTCTACGCGATGCTCCGCGCAATCGAGGCCGGGCACCAGGCCGCCCTGATGGCGCCGACCGAGACGCTCGCCGAGCAGCACTTCCGCACACTCGAGACGCTGCTGGCCGCCGAACCCGTGCCCGCGACGCTGCTCACCTCGGCCGCCCCACAGGCGCTCCGGCGAGAGCTGCTCGACTCACTCGCCGCCGGCCAGCCCCAGCTCGTCGTCGGCACGCACGCGCTGATCGAGGAGGCGGTCGAGTTCTCCTCCCTGGGGGTCGCGGTGGTCGACGAGCAGCACCGCTTCGGTGTCCGCCAGCGCTCCGCGCTCGACGCGAAGGGGCCCGGCCGCCGCCTTCCTCACGTCCTGCACATGACCGCCACTCCAATCCCGCGGACGCTCTCGCTGACGGCCTACGGCGATCTCGACACGACCGCCCTCCGCGAGCTGCCGGCCAGCCGGCGGCCGATCACCACTCGCGTCGTGGACGAGGAGAGCCGCCCCGCCGCCTACGAGTTCATTCGCGCCCGGCTGCGAGAGGGGCGGCAGGCGTTCGTCGTCTGCCCGCTGGTCGCCGACTCGGAGGCGGTGCAGGCGAAGGCGGCCGAAGCTGAGGCCAGGCGGCTCGCCGCGAGCGAGCTGCGCGACTTCCGCGTCGCCCTGCTCCACGGCCAGATGACCTCCGAGCATAAGGCGCGCGCGATGGGCTCCTTCGCCTCGGGCGAGGCCGACGTGCTGGTGGCTACGACGGTGATCGAGGTGGGGATCGACGTTCCCAACGCGACCGTGATGCTGGTCGAGGGCGCCGAGCGATTCGGTCTCTCGCAGCTCCATCAGCTCCGCGGGCGGGTCGGGCGCGGCGAGCACTCCTCGTACTGCATCCTCTTCGCCGACCCGGAGTCCGACACGGCCCGAGCGCGGCTCGAAGCGATCGCGGAGGAGGGGGACGGCTTCGCGCTGGCCGAGGTCGACCTCTCAATCCGGGGTGAGGGCGAGATCCTGGGCACCCGCCAGCACGGCCTACCCCGCTTCCGCGCCGCCACGCTGCCCGAGGACACCGCCCTGCTGCTCGAGGCGCGGCGCAGGGTTCTCGAGCTGCGCGAGCGACACGGGTCGCTGGAGGACCCGGCGCTCGGTCCCCTGATGGACGAGGCACGGCGCCGTTTCGGCGACGAGCGGCGCGAGCAGATCGCGGCGTGATTCCGTCCGTCAGGGGTCGTACTATCGAACGTATGTTCGCGTTGGAGGAGCTGCCCACCGAGCGCCTCGAGCACGAGATCACCGAGCTCGCCGCGCATCTGAACGCGGGTTGCTGCCGCTGGTTGGAGCTGGTCGCCGAGTTCGATCGCCGCGGCGTCTGGGCCGACTACGGCTGCCGTTCCTGCGCTGAATGGGTCGCGTGGCAATGTGCGCTGACGACGCGCTCGGCGCGAGAACACGTCCGGGTGGCGCGCCGGCTGACCGAGCTTCCCGTGATCCACGAGCACTTCGCAAACGGGCAGCTCTCGTACTCGAAGGTCCGGGCCCTGACCAGGGTGGCGGAACAGGACACCGAAGAGGACCTGGTCGAGTTGGCACGCCACGCGACCGCTTCGCAGCTGGAGCGGATCGTCCGCGGGCTGCGTCACGTGACCACGGCCGACGCTGAGGAGCAGCAGTTCAACCGGTATCTCGCCACCTGGTGGGAGGACGACGGATCACTTGCGATCCATGGCCGGTTGCCCGCCGAGGATGGCGCCGCCTTTCTCGCGGGGCTCGACGCCGCCCACGATCGACTGCGGGAGGAGCGCGACCGCGACCGCGATGCGCAGTCGGAAGAAGCCGGTTCCGCGGAACCACTTTCAGAGGGCGGTTCCGCGGAACCGCCTCCGCCGGCTCACCAGACCCACGCGGATGCGCTTGTCCAGCTCGCCCGAGGTGGGGCCGGCTACGACGTGACCGTGCACGTGGACCTCGATGTCTTGACACGCGACACCCGCGGTCAGGTGCGAATAGACGGCGGCCCGGCGCTGGCGCCTGAAACCGCCCGTCGCCTGGCCTGTGACTCCTCGCTGGTCCCGATCATCGAGCGTGACGGCGGCGCCTTATCGGTCGGCCGCAAGACCCGCGCGATTCCCCCGGCGATACGCCGGGCGGTGGAGGCGCGCGACGGCGGCTGCCGCTTCCCCGGCTGCGAGCTCCACCGCTTTCTCGAAACCCATCACATCATCCACTGGGCCCGCGGCGGCGGGACGGACAAGAGCAATTTGATCCAGCTCTGCCGACATCATCATCGACTGGTGCATGAGGGCCAGGTGCGCGCGAGCGGGGACGCCGACAAGGTCGTCCACTTCCGCCTGCGCGATGGGACGACGCTCCAGAGCTCGCCGCCTGCACCTCGCGGCGGCCTGCCAGACCTCAAACGCCTCAATCGAGTGGCCGGACACGCCATCGACAGTGAGACCTGCCTCTCCGGCACCGGCGAGCGGATGGACCGCCACTGGGTCGTCAGCGTGGTCGCTGACAACCTCTACGGGCCCGATCCGCCCGCCGGGTAGGCGGAATGCCGGGAATCCGCATCACCGGCGGTGAACTGCGTGGGCGTCGCATTTACGTGCCGAAGACCGGGGTGCGCCCGACGACCGGGAAGATCCGCGAGGCGATCTTCTCGATGCTCGGCAGCGTGCAGGGCGGGCGGGTCCTCGATCTGTTCTGCGGTAGCGGTGCGCTCGGCATCGAGGCGCTCTCGCGGGGCGCCGCTCAGGCGGTGCTGGTCGACACGCATCCCGCGCCCGCACGCCGGAATGTGGATGACTTGCACCTGGGGGAGAGGGCCCGAGTCGAAGGGGCGGACGCGATCCGCTTCCTGAAGCGCGCCGAGCCTGGATCCTTCGATCTCGTGCTCTGCGACCCGCCCTATAGACTCGCCGACCGCCTTGGAGCCGATCTCGTCCAGCTCATCCCCGGCAAACTCGCCGGAGGCGGCCGCGTGATGGTGGAGACCTCACCTCGCCGGCCGCTGGCCCTCGGGCTGCCGCTGCTGACGGAACGCGCCTACGGAGATACGTTGATCAGAATTCACGCCGATGAGTGAGGAGAACCCCCGCGTCGCGGTCTGCCCGGGCAGCTATGACCCGGTCACCAACGGCCACCTGGACGTCATCACCCGGGCCGCCCGGGTGTTCGACAAGGTCGTCGTCGGGGTCGTGAACAACCCGGTCCGCAAGGAGACGACGTTGTTCACCGCCGAGGAGCGGAAGAAATTCATCGAGGACGCCACGGCCGAGCTCGGCAACGTCGAGGTCGGGGTGATGACCAATCTCCTGGTCGAGTTCGCACGAGACAACGGCGCCACGGCGATCATCAAGGGGCTGCGGGCGATCTCGGACTTCGAGTACGAGTTCGAGATGAATCAGCTCAACCGCAAGCTCGCCTCGGAGATCGAGTCGATGTACATCTTCGCCTCGGCGAACTACAGCTTCCTCTCGTCCACCGGGGTGAAGGAGATCGCCACCTTCGGAGGGGATGTCGGCGATCTGGTGCCCGGTCCGGTTGCAAAAGCGCTTGCGGAACGCCTCTCGCGCTGATCCTCCGTGCGTGGGGGGTGGGCGGACGCTTGCAGATCGGCGAAGAAGGGCCGCCCGGAGCCGACGACTTTGCCCGATGCGTAAGCTTTAGCGACCTCAGATGGACGTTCTAGTACTGATCGACAAGCTCGACGACCTGGTCCACAACGCGCGGCCCGTGCCGCTCACGGACCAGGTGCGCGTCGACCGCGAGGAGATCTACGACCTCCTCGACCAGATGCGCGCCACGATCCCCGAGGAGATCAAGCAGGCCCGCTGGATCGTCAAGGAGCGCCAGGAGATGCTCGCCGAGGCGAAGCGCGAGGCCGAGCGGATCGTCAAGGAAGCCCGCGAGCAGCAGGCCCGCCTCGTCGCCAACGAGGAGATCACGCGGCAGGCCGAGCGGGCCGCCGAGGAGATCGTCGAGGAGGCCCGAGAGCGCGAGCGTGAGATCCGGCTCGGCGCCGAGGACTACGCGGACGACATCCTCTCGACGCTCGAGGTCAACCTCCAGAAGTTCCTGCAGGCTGTGCAGCGCGGCCGCGACCGGCTCCAGGGCCGCGAGCGCGAGCCCTCCGAGATCGGCTAGAGCAGCTCCACTCGCCGGCTCTCGATCTCGTAGACGGCCGGGACGACCTGCAGCCTGCCCGCCTCGACGGCCGGCGCGATGATCGGGCCCCTTCCCGCGATCTCGGCTGCTTGGGCACGGGCGTTGGCCTCCACGCAATCCGGCACAGTGCGCCGATCGGCCGGGAGCGACTCGACCGCGGGCACGACCGCATCGACCATTGGCCCGATCGCTCCGTACTCGTCGGGCGGGTAGGTCCGTCTGCCGTCCGCGACCTCGATCGCAGCCTTCACCGCTCCGCAGTCGGTATGCCCGAGCACCATCACCAGCTTCACGCCGAGAAGGGCGACCGCGAACTCGGTGCTGCCCAGCGTTCCAGTGTCGAGGGTGTTGCCGGCGACTTTGGAGACGAACAGATTGCCGCGATCGAGGTCGAAGGCCAGGGCGGCCGAGACGCGCGAGTCGGCGCAGGAGATGATCGCCGCGAAGGGCCGTTGCCCGTCCGCGTGCCGCTCGCCCAGCGGTGAGAGGTTGCGCAGCGCCTGCGTCCCCGCCCGATGTCGCTCATTGCCGGCCTGCAGGGCGGCGAGTGCAGCGGCGGGCGTCTCGGGATAGGCCTCACTGTTCATTGAGTGCGGCAACCTACAACTAGGCTCAGCGCATGGAGGAGCTCGGCGACGGCGTCCGGGAAGTGCTCTCCGACCTCGGCATCGACGCGGCGGAGGTCAGTTTGACTCGCATCCAGGGCGGGGCGTCCCGCGAAACCTGGCTCGTCGAGGGCGATGCCGGTCGCTGGGTGCTCCGCCGCGACCCGAAGGACTCCGTCTCGCTCGTGCCGATGGCCGATGAGTTCGCGCTGATCTCGCGGGCGGCGGAAGCCGGTGCGCCCGTCCCCGAGCCCCTGGCCTTCGAGCCCGACGGCGGCCGCTTCGGCTCACCGGGCCTGCTGATGGCTCACGTCGAGGGGACGTCGGTCGCCCCCAGGATCCTGCGCAAGCCCGAGTATGAGCACGCCCGGTCGGGGCTCACCGAGCAGCTCGCGGGCGCGCTCGCCAGCATCCACGCAATTGATCCGGCGACCCTGAACGGCGTCCTGCCCAAACCTGAAACGGGTGGCTCCTCGGCTCCGCCTGCGGAGCCCCCTCGCGTATGGGATCCGGCACTCGCCCAGATCGCCGAGTGGGAGCGCCAGCTCGACGAGATCGGCGAGCCGCTGCCGGCGGTTGAGCTCGGGTTGCGCTGGCTGCGAGCCAACGCGCCCGAACCCGTTGAGCCTCGGCTCGTCCACGGCGACTTCCGGCTCGGGAACTTCATCGTCGACGAGCGCGGCCTGGCGGCGGTGATCGACTGGGAGCTCGCGCACCTCGGTGATCCGGCCGAGGACGTCGGCTGGCTCTGCATTCGCTCCTGGCGCTTCGGCAACGACGATTGTCCGGTGGCGGGGGTGGGACAGCTAGATCAGTTCGCGGCGGCCTACGAGTCCGCCGGCGGCGCCCCCATCGATCTCGACCGCGTCCGCTACTGGGAGGCGTTCGGGAACGTCAAGTGGGCGGTGATCTGCGCGCGGCAGGCACACGACCATCTGACGGGGGTGCGCCGCAGCCACGAGCTCGCCTCGCTGGGCCGGCGGATCTGCGAGCCGGAGTGGGACCTCCTGCAGCTCGTCAAGGGCGCGGCGAGCCCTGGACGCGAAGCTGAGGATGTCGTCTGAAGTGGGGCAGGACCGGCCGACAGCAGCGGAGCTGCTCGACTCGGTCGCCGAGTACATGTTCGCCGAGCTTCGCCCCGAGGTTCCACGGGAGCAGCGCTTCAAGGTGCTGGTGGCGGCCAACGTCTGCGCCGTGGTCGCCCGGGAGCTCCGGGCGGGGAAGAAGCCGGACGACGAGGACCTGGCGCTCTTTCGCGAACTACTCGGGAAGCAGGTCGAGGACCCCCGCACCGCGGCGGCGTACCTCGCCGAGCGCATCCGCGCGGGCGAGCTGGATGACCGGATCGACGAGCTCGCCCCGCGGCTCGAGGAACACATCCGCCGCAAGTTGGAGATCGCCAGGCCGGGCTACGCAGAGGGCGGTCCCTGAAGCCGAGCGAAACCTTGCCGTAAGCACCGGGTTGCAGAGCTTAAGCCGTACTTGGCTCGTTCAGCTCATAGGAAGCAACCCACAAGGGAGCGATGAAGATGATGGGACGCATCAAGAGGCACCTTTCGCCGGGGCTCGTGCTCGGGCTGATCGCGATTGTGATCGCCGTGGGCGGCAGCTCGTTCGCGATCGCGCAGACCGGCAAGAAGGAGACGCTGAGGACACGGTTCGGTGGGGCCACCCAGCAGGTGGTCCAGTCGGTGAACTTGCTTCCGGCGACCACGAACAACGGTGTCTCGGACTTCACCGTCACCTGCCCGTCGAGCTCGAAGCTTGGCCCGGGTGTGGCGATCGGCGGCGGAGTGATCGACACCCGGCCGCCTGACGCCACCAGGAACCTGGTGCCCCTCGAGGAGAAGACCGACGGCCCGGCGGGCACGAGCGCCTGGCTGTTCGAGTTCGACAACGACACGAATGTGGCGCTGCCGGTCGAGCTGCGCGTGCTCTGCACGTACAGCAAGCTGAACACGAAGCGCGGCTAGCACGCGCAGCCGCGAGCCGGTGTCCCGAGGGCACGGGCTGAGGGAGCGGCTCCCTCTCGGAGGGGGCCGCTTCCGCTTCCATGGCGCTCAGAGGCCTGTCTCGTGGCTCCCGGCGCGTCCCGCGTCCGTTTTCTCGTAGAAGCGCCCGAGTAGTTCCATCGTCTCCTCCGGATCGGCGCAGGTGTAGGCGTTCCAGGCCTCGGCGCGGAGCTGCTCGTCGATGGTCTTGCCGACCGTGTCGAGGATGGTCTGCTTCGCCGAGCGCACCGCCCGCTGCGAGTTGCGCAGGATCTGCCGGGCGACGGTCTCGGCCTCGTCCATCAGCGCGTCGTGCGGGACCACCTTCGAGACCAGATTCCACTCGAGCGCCTGGGCCGCGTCGATCGGCTCCGCGGTGAGCAGCATGTGCATGGCGACGCCGACACCGGCCGAGTTGACCAGCCGCACGATGCCGCCGTCGCCGTGGTGGAAGCCGCGGCGCGCCTCGAAGGAGCCGAACATCGCGCGGTCCGAGGCGATCCGGATGTCGCAGGCGAGCGCTGTCTCGAAGCCGCCGGCGAGAGCCCAGCCATTGATCGCGCCGATGATCGGCTTGGAGATCCGGTGCATGCCGCGGGTGAAGCCGTTCAGGCCGAGCTCGGCGATCTGCCGCAGGTCGTCGGGCTTCTGGTCGACGATGATCGGCGGGATGTACTCCTTCAGGTCGGCGCCGGCGCAGAAGGCATCGCCGGCCCCGGTCAGGATCGCGACGTCCACCGAGTCGTCATCGTCGAAGTCGGCCCAGGCAGCGATCATCGCGCGGTGCACCTCCGGGCTCACGGCGTTGCGAGCCTCGGGCCGGTTGATCGTCAGATAGGCGATCGGGTCGCGCTTCTCGTAGAGGACGACTCCCTCGTCCGCCGATGGCGGCGGCCCGGGCCGCTCCGGGTTGTGGTGGGTCATCGGGCTCCTCTCAGTCGTAGGTGGCTCGAACGACGGCCAGGTCGTCGGCGGTCCAGGTGACCTCCCCGTCGCACCACTCGGCGAGCTCCTGCGCGGTGTCGGGGAAGTCGAAGCCCGGCTCGATCGGCGTGACCTGCTGATCGGCCTTGACCACGTCCCCGATCACGAGCGACCGCGACTGCTCGCGCACGCGCCTGAACAGGGTGCGCTTCGCGTCGTCCTGGAGATGGTGGACCGAGAGCACCGAGATCACGAGGTCCCAGGGCCCATCGGGCAGCGGGTCCTCCATCCGGGCCAGCTGGACGTCGTCGTACTCCTCGCGCAGCCGGTAGACCATGTCCGGGCTCGAGTCGAGCCCGATCACCCAGGCGTCGGGGTACGCCTCGAGCAGTACCCGAGTGGTCTCGCCGGTGCCCATGCCGAGCTCGAGGACTCGGTCGGGCGGGAAGGGGACCGCATCGATCGTGGCCCTCTGGAGCTCGTCATAGCGCGGGACCTCGGCCCGGATCTCCTCCAGGTAGGTCTCCGGGTTCCAGTGGAATTGCGCGCTCAAGGTGACTAGGTACCCTCGAAGCGAGTGTATGGGGAAGCCAAAATCCTCGATCTCGAGCACCTGGGGCTGTCCTCAGGACAGGCCCGCGCGCTCGATCTCGAAGTGGGGCTCCACCCGATCGAGCTCGGCGGCCAGACCTACGCGCCGGCGGGTGGCGGAAGCGAGGCCCGGCTGGATGTCTCCCGAACGAGCAGCGGCTACGCGCTCCGGCTTCGCTTCTCCACCCAGCTGACCGGTCCGTGCGTTCGCTGCCTCGAGGAGGCCGCGACGGACCTCCAGATCGACGCGCGGGAAGTCGACCAGCCACCCTCCGCCGACGAGGAGCTCCGCAGCCCCTACGTCTCCGAGGGTGAGCTGGACGTCGGCCGGTGGGGCAACGACGCCCTCGTCCTCGCATTTCCCGCACAGCCCATTTGCCGCCCCGACTGCGCCGGCCTCTGCTCCGTCTGCGGCGAGTCACTCAACGGCGCCGATCCCGAGGCGCACCGCCACTCGCAGGGCGGCGACCCGCGGATGGCGAAGCTCAGGGATCTGAGGCTGGACTGAGTGCCGTCCACGACGCTGCTCAACTTCTATTCGGACACCCAGACTCGCCCTAGCGAGTCCATGCGAGCCACGATGGCTGCCGCCGAGGTGGGCGACGAGCAGCGGGGGGAGGACCCGACCACCAGCGAGCTCCAGCGGCGGGTCGCGGCGCTGCTCGGGAAGGAGGCCGCGGTCTTCCTGCCGTCCGGGACGATGTGCAACGAGATCGCGATCCGAATTCACGTGCGGCCCGGCGGCGAGGAGGTCTTCATCGGTAGGCGAACGCATCCGCTCGAGGCCGAGGCGGGCGGGCCGGCGGCGCTCTCGGGCGCGGTCCTCACCGTGCTCGACGGCGAGCGCGGCACCTTCACCGCCGACACCCTGGACGCCGCCATCCGCGCTCACCCGCGCACCAATCGATATGTGCCGCACCCGCGCCTCGTTTGCGTCGAGCAGACGACCAATCTCGCCGGCGGGACGGTCTGGCCGCCGGAGCGCATGCGCGGCGTCCTCGATGTCGCCGGTGAACACGAGCTCCGCGCCCACCTCGACGGCGCAAGGCTGCTGAACGCCGTGGTGGCCAGCGGCGTCTCCGCCTCAGAGTGGGCGACCGGCTTCGACTCGGCCTGGATCGACTTCAGCAAGGGGCTCGGGGCACCGGTCGGCGCCTGCCTGGCGGGCTCCGAGAACTTCATCGCGGAGGCATGGCGCTGGAAGCAGATGCTCGGCGGGGCCATGCGCCAGTCGGGGATCCTGGCTGCGGCGGCCCTCTACGCGCTCGATCACAACGTCGAGCGCCTCGCCGAGGATCACGCGCGCGCCCGCCGCCTGGCGGAGGGGCTCGCCGCGCTTCCTGGCATCGAACTCGACCCGGACCTGGTCGAGACGAACATCGTGGTCTTCGATGTCGCCGACGCGGCCGATCTCTGCCGCCGCCTCGAGGCCGAGGGCGTACGCATGGGGGCTCTGGACGAGCGCACGGTGCGTGCCGTCACGCACCTCGACTTGGACGATGAGGGCATCGAGCGCGCAGTGGAGGCCGCCCGCGCTGCTGTTTCCGCGGGTGTCGGCTGAGCGCGAACGTCCCGGACCTGCCCCTGTACGGGGTATCGGGGGACGTTCGGCAGGCGGCCGCTATCCTCCCGCCCCTCATGGCGGTCCCCAAGAAGCGACAGTCGAGGACGCGGCGCGACAAGCGGCGCGCCCAGCACAAGGTCTCGGCACCGCGGCTGAACGAGTGCCCGCGCTGCCATAGTCCGCGCCTGCCGCACCGAGTCTGCCCGACGTGCGGGACCTACGCGGGTCGTGAGGTGATCCGCCACGAGGCGCCCGAGGCGGCGCCGACGGGCGGAGAGCCCTCAGCTTCCGAGTAGATGCCCTCGACGCCCCCCGTCGCGCTTGACGCCTACGGCGCCGACGGTGGACCGGAGCTGGTGCTCGAGGGCGCGCGCCTCGCAACCTCGGACGGCATCCCCGTGCGCATCTTCGGGCCGGGCGGCCTCGAGGCTTCCGACGGGATCGAGCTCGACCCGACCACCGACTGGATCGGGAACGAGGCGGAGCCGGTCGCCGCGGTGCGCTCGACGCCGGATGCCTCGGTGGTTCGCGCCGCCTCCGCCGTCGCCGAAGGCCGATGCAGCTCACTGGTCAGCGCCGGCTCTACCGGGGCCACGATGACCGCCGCCCTCTTCACCCTGAAGCGCGCGCAGGGAGTGCACCGGCCGGCGCTTGCCGTGCAGATCCCGGTGCCCGGCCGCGACGGCACGCCCCTGCTCTTCCTTGACTGCGGCGCGAATACCGATGTGCGCCCGCAGCACCTGATCCAGTTCGCCTTCCTGGGCGCGGCGTTCAGCGCCGCGGTGCTCGGTGTGGACAGCCCTCGCATCGCGCTGCTCTCGGTGGGCGAGGAGCAGAAGAAGGGCCGCGCCGACGTGGTCGAGGCGCACGAGGCCCTCACCGAGGCAGAGGGCATCCGCTTCATCGGCAATGTCGAGGGGCGGGACCTGCTCGGCGGCGAGGCGGACGTGGTCGTCACCGACGGCTTCACTGGCAACGTCACCCTGAAAACAGTGGAGGGAACCGCGAAGGCTGTGGCGGATGCGGTCCGGGATGCCGCGCGTTCCAATCCCCTTGCCGCGACGGGCGGACTGCTCCTGCGACCCGCCCTCGGCGGGCTGCGCCGGGCGATGGACCCGAACGCGGTCGGCGGGGCGATCCTGCTCGGCCTGCGGGGGGTTGCCGTGGTGGCCCACGGCAGCTCCACACCGGATGGGATCGCGAACGCGGTCCGTCTCGCACACCGCGCCGTCGGTGAGCGGGCGGTGGAGCGGACGAGCGAGCTGCTCGTGGCGTCCGGGGCCACCCGGGACGCGCTGCGCGAAGAGCACTCGGGCGCGACGGGCCGATAGGGGATAATCGAGGCCATGGAGCGCGACGAGGTCATGAAGCTCGTGCGGGATCACCTGAGCACCGAGCTCGAGGTGGATCCCGAGCGGATCCAGCCTGAGACCCGATTCCGCGAGGATCTCGACGCCGACTCCCTCGACCTCTACGAGCTGGTCATGGAGCTCGAGGATCGCTACGGGATCCGCGTGAGCGAGGAGGAGGCTGCCCGGATCGAGACGGTCGGCGACGCCGTCGATTTCGTCACGGCCCGCGTGCCGACCGCCTGAGGAGGGGCTGCGACCTGATCCGATGACACCCGCCGCCGCCTCGCTGGCGGAGCTGTTCGCGGACACCCCCGAAGAGCTGCGCCGGCAGGCTCTCTCTCATTCCTCCTGGGTCGAGGCCCGCACGAGGTCCTACGGCCGGCTCGCCTTTCTGGGCGACAGCGTGCTCGGCCTATCCGTGGCCGGCCTACTCTTCAGTGAGCACCCGGACGCGGACATCGGCGAGCTCACCAAGATCCTCAACCAGGCTGTCAGCGGGCGAGCCTGCGCCGAGGTCGCGCGCGAGGTGGGGCTGCCCGAGATGCTCGCCGCCCAGGCGCCGGAGGAGGGAGACGGCCTGCCCGTCGAGACGCTGCTCGCCTCCGAGCGCACCCTGGCGTCCGTCTGCGAGGCCGTGATCGGGGCCTGCTACCTCGCACACGGATTCGAGCCCACCTCGAACGCCGTGGTGGAGGCGTTCGGCGAGGAGATCGAGCAGGCGACGCGCGAGCGCCTGGACTTCAAGTCCGAGCTGCAGGAGCGGCTCGCGCGCGACGGACAGACGGTCAGCTACGAGGTGACGGGGGAGGAGGGACCGCCCCACGATCGCCGCTTCGAGATCCGCGCGACGGTTGGAGGCGACGAGATCGGCATGGGCTCCGGCAGGAGCAAGAAGGAGGCCGAGCAGGCGGCGGCGCAGCTCGCCCTGGGGAAACTGCGCAGTTGATGCGAGGGTGCGCCGCCAGGCGCAACCCGTTCAATGCGTGTCGTCCGGTCCGGGCGCGAGGCTTCCGATAGCTGGCACCCTTCCCACCTCCATGTACCTGAAGGCCATCAACCTGAAGGGCTTCAAGTCCTTCCCCGACCGCACCCGGCTGACCTTCTCGCCGGGCGTCAGCGTGATCGTCGGCCCGAACGGGTCGGGCAAGTCGAACATCACCGACGCGGTGCTGTGGGCGCTCGGCGAGCAGAGTCCAACGGCGGTTCGCGGACACCAGATGCGGGATGTCATCTTCGCCGGCGGGAGCGGGCAGTCGCCGCGGCGCTTTGCCGAGGTTGAGGTCGTCATCGACAACAGCGAGGGTCGGGCGGCCAGCGAGTTCTCCGAGATCTCGATCTCACGCCGGATCGAGCGGAATGGCGAGGGCGAGTACAGGCTGAACGGAGCGCGATGCCGCCTCGTCGACATCGTCGAGGCGCTCGCCGACACGAACATGGGCCGCGAGGCTCACTCGGTGATCAGCCAGGGCCGGGTCGAGCAGATCGTCCATTCGAAGCCGCGGGATCGGCGCCTGCTGATCGAGGAGGCCGCGGGCCTCGGCAAGCACCGCAAGCGCCGTCACAACGCCCAGCTCAAGCTCGACCGCACCCGCGACAACCTCGAGCGCGCGATGGACGTCGAGCGCGAAGCGCGCTCCCGGCTGCGGCCGCTGAAGCGGCAGGCCGAGGCGGCCGAGCGCACCGCGAAGCTCGAGCTCGAATCGAATGAGCTGCGCTCGCGGCTCGTCGCGGACGCGCTGCGCGACCAACAGGAGCAGCAGGCAACGGCCGAGAGCAAGCTGGCCCAGGTTCGCGCCACGCGCGACTCGGTCGAGACGCGCTTCGAGGAGGTCCGGGCTCGCCGGACCGCGATCGAGGAGCGGATCGCGGCCGGCGAGGAGGGTCGCCGCCGTCACGGAGAGCTGCTGGCGGAGGCACGCGCCGCCACCGAGCGGGTCCGTGCCCGGACGGAGTCCCTCGAGATCGCCGAGCGCGATCTGCGCGCTGCGCTCGGCGAGCGACAGCTGCGGCTCGATGCGCTCGACGCCGAGCCCGACGAGGACGCGACGGCGACCAGAATCGCCGAGCTTGAGGCGGAGCTCGCCAAGCTCGGTGAGGATGCATCCGAGGAGGGCGCGCGGCTGCGAGAGGCCGCGGCAGAAGCCGAGCGCAGGCGTACCGCCGCCCGGGAAGCCCTCGAGCCGCTCCAGGCGGCCGCGGAGGAGGCGGGGGCAGCGCTCCGCCAGGCGACCCAGATCCAGGAGAGGGCGCGGGGCGAAGCCCGCAAGGCTGCAGAGCGGAAGGCCGCGCTGGCGGGCGAGTTGGCGGCAGTCGAAGCGAAGCTCGCCGCTGCGGCGATAGAGGGCGAGCACGAGGCGCTCGCCGGTCTGATCGAGACCGGCTCGGGGCTCGAACGCGCCGTCTCGGCCGTCCTCGGCGAGCGTCTGCGGGCCTCGATCGCCGGCTCACTGGGCGAGGGCCGGGAGCGACTGGCGGGCGCGGAGGGCGCGGCGCGGGTCCTTCTGGACTCCCGAGGCGACCCCGGGCAGTCGCCACCAGATGCCGGTCCGAAGGAGGGCGCGCGGCGCTTGATCGACCTGGTCGAGGCTCGCGGAGAGGCGGGGCCGATCACCGAGCGGCTGCTGGCCGACGCCTGGCTGGTGGATGACCTGGATGGGCTCGCCGAGGGTTTCGGCGGCGTCGCGGTCACCGTCGACGGCGAGTGCTACGACGCCCGGGCCGGCGAGATCCGCAGGCTGCCAAAGGAGGGAACCGACCCTGCGCTGGCGGCACGCTCCGAGCGCGAGGAGCTCGCCTCGCGGCTCGCGCAGCGCGAGCAGACCGAGGAGCGGGCGAACAACGACTTGGAGCGCGCAGAGTCCGCGCTCGCCGAGGCGCGGAGCCGTGAGGAGGAGTCGCAGCAGGCCCTCAGGGGTGCCCGCCGGGATCTCGACGAGGCCTCCGAGGAGGCGAGCCGCACGACCTGGCTCGCGGAGCGTCACGCCGAGCGCTCCGATGAAGACGGGGGATCCGGCGCTATCCAACGGGCCAAGCTGGAGGCCGAGCTGGCGGCGGAGCGCCGCCACGCCGAGGCCGCCGAGCGGGCGAAGGAGAAGCGTCAGCGCGATCGGGAGGAGCTCCAGCGACGCATCTCGCTGGAGCAGGAGACCCTGCCCGCGCTCGGTCGGGCACGCGAGGCGCTGCTCGGGCTCGGGCAGAGACTCGAAAGGCATGCGGCGACGCTGGCCGGGGCCGAGCAGGATGGCGGCGCCGACGTCGCGGCAGAGCTCCGCGAGTGCTCCCAGGAGGAATTCGGGCTGCAGGCCGAGCTGCGCGAGGCAAGCGAGGCGATGACGATCGCCGAGGTGGAGGCGACGCAGCTGCGCGGGCAGCGGGACGAGAGCACGGCCGAGCTCGAACGACTCAGCGGGGCCCTGGGTGAGCGGTTGGGTGCCGCGGAGGCGCCGCTGCCGGACGAGGAGCGCGAGACGATCGAGGCACGACTAGAGAGGTTGCAGCGCAACCGCGAGCAGATCGGCCCCGTCAACCCGCTGGCAAAGCGCGAGTACGAGGAGGCCCGCGAGCACGTCACCGGGTTGGCGGAGCAGCGCAAGGACCTCGAGCAGGCGATCACCGAGCTGCGCGCGCTGATTCGCCGCACCGACAGGGAAATCGCGGCGGCCTTCGAGGAGACCTTCGATGCGACCGCGCGCGGCTTCGAGGAAATGGTTGCCGAGCTCTTCCCGGGCGGGGGCGGCCGGCTGCGCCGGGTGGACGTCGGCGCCGCGCCGCGACCGTTCGCCGGCCAGCAGTCAGAGGGCGAGAGCGAGGAGGACCCCGACGAGGAGCTCACCCCACCCGACGAAGATGGCGGCGTCGAGATCGAGGTGACTCCCGCGGGCAAGTCGACGCGGCGCCTGTCGCTGCTCTCCGGCGGCGAGAAGTCGCTGGTCGCGCTCGCGTTCGTCTTCGCCGTGCTGATGGCGCGGCCCTGTCCCTTCTACATCCTCGACGAGGTCGAGGCCGCGCTCGACGACATCAACATTGACCGCTTCCTCCGCCTCGTCCGCCGCTTCGCGGAGCGCTCGCAGTTCATCGTCGTCACCCACCAGAAGCGCACCATGGACGCCGCCGACATCCTCTACGGGGTCAGCATGGGCGGCGACGGCATCACCAAGGTCGTCTCGCGCAAGCTGCCGCGCGACGAGCTGGAGACGATCCCGGGCGAGCCCGAGGCCGCCGCCGAAGCCGCCGCCTAGTACGGGCGGCGAAGGACAGGGCGCTGCCGTGGGCGGCGCGGACGGTCGGGCCATTCGGGTCGCTCCCAGACGAGCTTCGCGCGCTCGACGGCCTCCCGCTCGACGGCCGGATGACAGCTTCGGCAGACGGGCTCGAGATTCTCGAGCACGTCCAGACCTCCGTACCGTCGCGGGAGCTTGTGGTGCGCCACCAGGTTCTCTCGGCTACCGCAATAGACGCACGCCGCTCCACGCGTGACGAGTGCCGAGAGAATCGCCCAGGAGAGATGGCCACTCGACTGTCGCATAACGGCCATCTCACATGGCGCGCCGGATGCCGTCACGGATACCCTCGGCCGCCGTGGCGACGAGCTGGCAAGAGGCATTCGACCTGGGCGACCGTCAAATCGCGGTTGCGGAGGCCGAAGCGGAGAGGACGGGTGTGTTTCGCCGCCTGCGCGAGGGTCTTTCCCGTAGTCGCCAGGCGCTTACGGCCGAGCTCTCCTCGAGCTTCACGGAGCGGATCGACGAGAGCACCTGGGAGCATCTCGAGGAGGCGCTGATCCTCGCCGACGTCGGCGCCCCGACCACAGCCGCCGTGATTCGCCGCCTCGAGGACGAGGTCGAGGCGGGGGAGCTGAGCGGCGGTGAGCAACTCCGTGAGCGGCTGATCCAGGTGCTGGCCGAGACCGCCTCGCCACAGGGAGAGGAGAGCGGCAGGATCCATCTTCGCGACCGGCCTTCCGTTCTGATGATCGTGGGGGTGAACGGCACCGGTAAGACGACCACGATCGGCAAGGTCGCCTGGCACCTCCAGAAGGAGCTCGGCCTGGACGTGATCGTCGCGGCCGCGGACACCTACCGCGCCGCGGCGGTGAACCAACTCGCCGAGTGGGCCGACCGGGCGGGGACGCAGATCGTCAGGGGCACCGAGGGGGGCGATCCCGGGGCAGTGGCCTTCGACGCGGTCGCCGCCGCCGAGGCTCGCAGCGCCGACGTGGTGGTCTGCGACACCGCCGGCCGCCTGCACACCCACGGCAACCTGATGGAGGAGCTCGCCAAGGTGCGGCGCGTGATCGGCAAGCGGATCCCGGAAGCTCCCCAGGAGACTCTGATCGTGATCGACGCGACCACGGGGCAGAACGGGATCCGCCAGGCCCAGGAGTTCGCCAACGCCGTCGACGTCACCGGCGCCGTCTTGACCAAGCTTGACGGCAGTGCCAAGGGCGGGGTCGCGCTCGCGATCGCGGCCGAGCTCGGCATCCCGGTGAAGTTGATCGGGATCGGGGAATCGCTGGAGGATCTGCGCCCGTTCGACGCCGAGGAGTTCGCCCGAGCCCTGATCGAGGAGTAGGGGCCGGGTCAACCGGGCTTACCCGCACTGCAAGCGCACTCGCACGCGTACCCGCCGTTAGCGGAACCCTGGGAGCGTGCCTGCGGGTAGATCCGGCGGCGAAGTTTGTGGCCGCCGAAGATGGTGGCTCGTCGCGCTCGCGGCGGTCGTAGGGGGTCTTCTTGCCATGCCCGCAACCGCGAGCGCGGGCAGCGCCGAAATCGCCGCGCTCCAGGTCGCGATGAGCGGCATCGGGCTGTATCCGCATCCCGTCGACGGGATCAGCGGGCCCTGGACCCAGGGGGCGGTGCGGACCTTCCAGTCGCAGCACGGGCTGACTGTCGACGGGATCGCCGGACCGCAGACCAGGGGAGCCCTGGGCAAGCGGGGCAAGCCCAACCTTGGGAAGCGGCCCATGCACAACGGCCAGCGCGGCTGGGATGTCGCGGCGCTCCAGTTCCTGCTCCACGAGCGAGGGTTCGAGCCGGGCGGCTTCGACGGTGGCTTCGGCCCCAACACCGAGAACGCGGTCCGGCGCTTCCAGGCGGCCGCCCACGTCGGTGTCGACGGCATCGCCGGACAGACCACCTTGGGCGCACTCCGAGGCAAGACGGTCGTAACCACCTCCCCGATCGGCCCTGTCCGCTTCTTCCGTCCCGTGCCGGGGGCGGTCGGCGACGGCTTCGGCTTCATTCCGCCGGGCCGCTGGCATACCGGGCTGGACTTCCCCGAGCCGAAGGGAACGCCGATCCACGCCGGCGGGGTTGGAGTTGTCTCCTTTGCCGGCTTCAACACGGGTGGCTACGGCAATCTCGTCGTGATTACCCATCGCCTCGGCTTCGAGAGCTGGTACGCGCATATGTCGGTGATCGCCACATCCGTCGGCCAGCGGGTATCGGGCGGACAGACCATCGGGTACGTGGGATCGACCGGGCACTCCACCGGGCCGCACCTTCACTTCGAGGTACGCCACTTCGGAACGCCGGTCGACCCGACGGCCTACCTGCTCGGCTACCGGGCCGCGAGCGCCCGAACTGGGAACGTCCGCAGCAAGCATGGCCGACAGCACCGCCGCAAGTGCAAGGCGAACGCCGACGCGCGCGGTCGAGGAGCCGATCCGTTGACGGCGCGCCTCGACCGCTGCCCCTGAGGCCGAGCCCCTAAGCTCACTCGTCCATGTTCGACCAGCTCTCAGACCGCCTGCAGGGCGTGCTCTCCGATGTCCGCTCCCGCGGGAAGCTCTCCGAGGACGACGTCAACAAGGCCCTGCGCGAGGTTCGCCTTGCGCTACTCGAGGCCGACGTCAACTTCAAGGTCGTCAAGGAATTCACGGCGTCGCTGAAGGAGCGGCTGGCCGGCGAGGAGGTCTCGGAGGCGCTCAACCCCGGCCAGACCGTGATCAAGGCGGTCAACGACGAGCTCACCGCGCTGATGGGCGGCGCAGGTCGCGATCTCGTCTTCGCCCCGAGCGGCCCGACGGTGATCCTGATGGCCGGCCTCCAGGGTTCGGGCAAGACCACCGCGTGCGCGAAGCTCGCCAAGCTCCTCGGCAAGGACCACCGCGACGTCGCCCTCGCCGCCTGCGACCTCCAGCGGCCTGCCGCGGTCGAGCAGCTCGAGAAGCTCGGGGCCCAGGCGAAGGCCCACGTCTACTCCCAGCCTGGGGAGACGGACGCCGTCAAGGTCGCCTCCTGGGCTCGCGACCAGGCTGTCCAGGAGAACCGGGACGTGTTGATCGTCGACACGGCCGGCCGGCTCCACGTCGACCAGGACCTGATGGACGAGCTCGCAAAGGTCCGCAAGGTCACCAAGCCACACGACGTCCTGCTGGTCGTGGACGCGATGACCGGTCAGGACGCGGTCAACGTCGCCGAGAGCTTCGCCGAGACGGCCGACTTCGACGGAGTGCTGATGACCAAGCTCGACGGCGATGCCCGCGGCGGCGCCGCGCTCTCGGTCCGCGCGGTCACCGGCAAGCCGATCATCTACGCCTCGACGGGCGAGAAGCTCGACGAGCTGGAGCGCTTCCACCCCGACCGGATGGCGGGGCGGATCCTCGGAATGGGCGACGTGATGTCGCTGATCGAGAAGACCCAGGACGAGTTCACTGAGGACCAGGCGGCGGACCTCGAGCGCAAGATCCGCAAGCAGCAGTTCACGCTCGACGACTTCCTCACCCAGATGAAGCAGGTCCGCCGCATGGGACCGCTCGGCAACCTGATGAAGATGATGCCGGGGATGGGCAAGGCGATGCGGGGGATGGGTCAGGTCGACGAGCGCGAGCTAGACCGCCTCGAGGCGATCATCCAGTCGATGACGCCCTACGAGCGTGCGAACCCCGGAGAGATCAACGGCTCGCGCCGCAAGCGGATCGCGACCGGCTCGGGCACCACGATCCAGGCGGTCAACCGGCTGGTCAAGCAGTTCGGCCAGATGAACAAGCTGATGAAGCAGATGTCCGAAGGCAAGATGCCGGACCCGCAGACGCTCATGCGGGGCATGAGATGACCCAGGTCATCGTCTAACCTCCGCCGCCGCATGTCCGTGAGAATCAGACTTCGCAGGGTCGGGTCGAAGAAGAACCCGATCTGGAGGGTGGTCGTGGCCGACCAGCGCTCGCCGCGCGACGGTCGCACGATCGAGACCATCGGCCAGTACAACCCACAGCCGGACCCCTCGCTGATCGTGATCGACGAGGACCGCGCCAAGCACTGGTTGGAGAAGGGCGCGCGCCCGACGAAGACGGTCGCCACCCTGCTCCGCACCAAGGGCATCCAGTCGACCGGCACTTAGCTCGGCCCGAATGCGCGACCTGCTCGAGTTCCTCGCCCGCTCGCTGGTAGCCGATCCCAACGCGGTCGTGGTCAACGAGGTCGAGGAGATCGACGGGGAGGTCGTGCTCGAGCTCGAGGTCGCGGAGGACGATCTCGGCCGCGTGATCGGCCGCGGCGGGCGCGTCGCGAACGCGCTGCGCTCGGTGATGAAGGCCGCGGCGACCCGCGAGGAGAAGCGCGTGGTCGTCGACATACTTGACTGAATAGTTGAACCTCGACGTCTTCACGCTGTTCCCGGAGCATTTCGACTGGTTCCTGCGGCAGCGCCATGTCTCCAACGCGCTCGCCGGCGGGAACGAGATGCGCTTCCACAACTACCGGGACAGCACTCCCCTGAGCGCCGGTCAGGTCGACGACTCGCCGTATGGGGGAGGAGCCGGCATGGTGATGCGCGTCGACGTCGTCGATGCGGCCCTCGAGGCCGTCTACGGCGCCGATCGGGGACGGGTCAGGAAGATCGCCCTCGCCCCGGCCGGACGGCTCTTCGACGAGACGGTCGCGGCGGAACTCGCCGAGGAGAGCAATCTGGCGCTCCTCTGCGGCCGCTACGAGGGCTTCGATGAGCGGGTGGTGGAGCATCTCGCGGACGAGACGATCTCGATCGGCCGCTATGTGCTCGCCGGGGGCGAGCTGCCGGCGATGGTGATCTGCGACGCCGTGCTGCGCAAGCTGCCCGGTGCCCTCGGGGACGCGGAGAGCGCGGTGGAGGAGTCCTACAGCGCTGCGCTCGAGGGCGCGCCGGAGTACCCGCACTACACCCGGCCGGCGGAGTACCGCGGCTGGAAGGTCCCCGACATCCTGCTCTCGGGCGATCACGCCCGGGTTCGCGAGTGGCGACAACAGCAATCCCGCAGTCGGGCGAACCACCATTAACGACCGCCACAAACACCGCGGTCGGATCTACCGCTAGCATTTCGCGTCGCTGCGCGGGCCGACCGGTACGCGCAGTTTTTTGAGTCTCCACTCCGCGCGCGTTTTAGGCGCGGCTCAAGCCAGGCCCCGACGATCAGCACCGCATGAGCACAGTCATCGAAGACCTCGAGAAGCGAGCGCTCCAGCAGCGACCCAGGTTCGCTGCCGGGGACCGCGTGCGCGTGCACTTCCAGGTCGTGGAGGGAAACCGCAGGCGCACCCAGGTCTTCGAGGGGATCGTCATCAAGCGCCAGGGCAGCGGCGCCCGCGAGACCTTCACCGTCCGCAAGCAATCGTTCGGCGTCGGCGTGGAGCGGACGTTCCCGCTGCACTCGCCGAAGATCGAGAAGCTCGAGATCGCGGCCCGGGGCGACGTCCGCCGGGCGAAGCTCTACTACCTGCGCGGGAAGGTCGGCAAGAGCGCTCGTGTTGCCGAGCGGCGCTGGGGCATCGAGGAAGAGATGGTCGTCGCGGCAGAGGAGACGGAGGCGGTCGACGCCGAGGGCGTCGCGGTCACGGAGGCCGAACCCGAGGTCGTCGAGCCTGCCGAGGGGGACGTCACCGAGGAACAGCAGCCGGCGGAGGGGGAACAGCAGGACGCAGATGGTGGGGAGACGGCGGAGGCGGAGTCAGAGCCTGAGCAGAAGCAGAAGGCCGACCCCTCCCCCGACGGGGCGGAAGACTGAGAATCCCGCGACCCCAGAGCACCCAGGGCGCGCTCCTCGAGCTCGTCGTCATCGTCGCGCTCGCGCTCGGCCTGGCACTGGGGATCCAGGCCTTCATCGTCAAGCCCTACCAGATCCCCTCCGAGTCGATGGAGCCCACCCTCGACGTGGGCCAGCGGGTTCTGGTGAACCGCTTCATCTACCACTTCACCGATCCCTCGATCGGTGACATCGTCGTCTTCCATCCGCCCCAGGGGGCCGAGGGAGGCTCCGGCAGCGGCGAATGCGGCGATCCGAGGACCGGGGCGGGGGGCTCGAGCGGCGCCCCCTGCGACCAGCCGACCCCCGAGGAGTCGGACGTCAACTTCATCAAGCGGATCGTCGCCGGCCCCGGGGACACCCTGAGCGTTGAGAACGGCCACCCCGTGGTCAACGGAAAAGTCGCAGATGAGGGCTTCATCAACCCCTGCACGCCAGGAGGAGCCTGCAATTTGCCGCAACAGATCACCATCCCGCCCGATCATTACTTCATGATGGGCGACAACCGTGGCTCGAGCGACGACAGCCGTTTCTGGGGACCAATCCCACGCGACTGGATCATCGGCAAGGCCTTCGCCACCTACTGGCCCCCGGACCGACTCGGAGTCTTCTAGCTCCCTGAAGAAGCGGCGGAAGCGGCGGACGGCCGCTCGCCTCTTCCGCTTCGACCGCTCCTTCGGCCGGCGCTTCGTGGCCGGTGTGGACGAGGCCGGCCGCGGCTCGCTCGCGGGTCCGCTGCTTGCGGCCGGGGTGCTGATCGACCTCGAGCGGATCGGCCGCTCGGAGCGGCTCGCACTCGCCCGGCTCGACGATTCCAAGCAGAAGAGCGAGGAGGAGCGGGAGGAGCTCTATCCCGCCGTGATCCGGGCGGCCGTCTGCGTCTCGGTCGCGGTGCGGTCTCCGCGCTGCATCGACCGGAACGGCCTGCATGTGTCCAACATGGCGGCCCTCACTGACTGCATGCACAGCGTGGCCCGGGTGGACGCGACGCGCCTGGTCGACGGCTTCCGCCTCCACGCCTGCGAGCTCGAGCACGAGCGCGTCATCGACGGAGATGCCCGCAGCGCGGCGATCGCCGCCGCCTCGGTGATCGCCAAGGTGACGCGCGATCGCTACATGCGCCGGATCGCTCCTCTCTACCCGGAGTGGAGCTTCGAGGGCAACGTCGGCTATTCGACACCCGAACACCGAGAGGCGATCATGCGTCACGGGATCTGCCCGCTTCACCGGCGTTCGTTCGCCTCGGTGGCCTATTCCCAGCTCGGTCTGGACTCCGCGGCCGGCGAGTTCGAGGAGGTCCCGGGGTCAGAAGGCGGCGCGGATGTGATCGACATCCGCGAGGCCATCCGCGCCGAAGCTGACGCCGACGACGTCGAAGCGATAGCCGGCGACGCCTGAGGGTCCTCGCCGCTCCGCGATCCACTCGCGAGCGAGGCGCCTGAGCTTGAGCTGCTTGCGGCGGCCGACCGCGTGGGCGGGGTGCTCAGGGCCGAGGGTCGTGCCGGCGCGTCCGGCCTTCACCTCCACGAAGACGAGGATCGATCCGTCGAGCGCGACGATGTCGAGCTCCCCGGAGGGGAGGCGGACGTTCCGCCCGACGATCCGCCAGCCTGAGCGCTCCAGCCGGCTGGCGACGAGCTGTTCGGCCGAACGACCGAGGCGTTGCCTGGCGAAGGTCACGGCCAGCCAGCGTGTTCGTCCCTGGCGCCCGCGGCGCGCGTCGATCGCAACGGATTCCTGACGCCAACGTGACGATCCGCGCGCCAGGCGCGAGGTGGCGCGACCTACCGTCGCCGCATGTTCGCGCTCGCCCGCACCTTCGCCCTGGTCGGCGTCGACGCCGAGCCGGTCTACGTGGAGGTCGACATCGGGGGCGGCCTGCCCTCCTTCACGATCGTGGGACTCCCGGACACCGCAGTGCGCGAGTCCCGCGAACGTGTCCGCTCGGCCCTGCGGAACTCCGGTTTCAAATATCCGGACCACCGGATCACGGTGAACCTCGCGCCGGCCGACGTCCGCAAGGCCGGCCCGGGCTTCGACCTGGCGATCGCGGCCGCGATCCTGGCCGCGACGGGGCAACTGCCGCGGCCGGTCGTCGACAACTACGCGATGGCCGGGGAGCTCGCCCTAGACGGCGCGATCCGGCCGGCCCCGGGAGCGCTCGCGATGGCCGAGGGAGCCAGGAGCTGGGGGCTGCGCGGCGTCGCGGTGGCGCCGGGGGACACTTGCCAGGCCGCCCTCGTCGAGGGGCTCGAGGTGGTGGCGGTCGAGCACGTCACCCGGCTCAGCGACCTGGCCGAGGGTGGGATCGAACCCGTGCCTCGAACCGAGCCGCCGGCCGTGCCCGACCGCGACCTCCCCGATCTCTCCGATCTGCGCGGCCACCCGGTTCTTCGCCGCTGCCTCGAGATCGCCGCGGCGGGCGCTCACAGCATGTTGCTGATCGGACCGCCGGGCGGCGGCAAGACGCTGGCCCTGCAGCGACTGCCCTCGCTGCTGCCACCGCTCAGCGCGAACGAGGTGATCGAGGTGACGCGGATCGCGGGCGTCTGCGGCGAGAACGGCGGGCCGCGCGTCCACCGGCCCTTCCGATCGCCGCACCACACGGTCTCGGGCCGAGCGCTGGTCGGGGGCGGCGCGCCGCCCAGGCCGGGGGAGGTGACGCGTGCGCACCGTGGAGTGCTCTTCCTCGACGAGCTCGGCGAGTTCCGCCGCGACGCCCTCGAAGCGCTGCGCGTGCCGCTCGAGGAGGGCTCGGTCACGGTCACGAGGACGTCCGGGACGGTGTCGCTGCCGTGCCGCTTCATGCTCGTGGCCGCATCCAACCCCTGCCCATGCGGCAACGGTCCCGAATCCGGGGAGTGCGAGTGCCATCCGGGTGCGGTGACCCGCTACCTGGGGAAGCTCAGCGGGGCGCTGGCGGACCGGATCGACATCACGCACAGGGTCGAGCCGCCTCCGGCCGAGGAGCTGGTCGAGGATGGGGTCGAGGACTCCGCGACGGTGAGGGAGCGTGTCGGCCGTGCCCGCAGGATTCAGGAGGAGCGCCTCGGTCCGGGGCGCGCGAACGCGGAGATGACCCCGGCCGAGGTGAGGCGGCACTGCGAGCTCGAGCCTGAAGGCCAACGGACGCTCGAAGACGCGCACCGACAGCTGGGCTTGAGTGCCCGGGGCTGGGATCGCTGCCTGAGGCTGGCGCGCACGATCGCCGATCTCGCCGGTGAGTCCCGCATCGCCCCGGATCACATCGCCGAGGCCGTCAACCGGCGCCGCCGGCCCGACCCATGAGTGCGGATGCCCGGCCACGGGCCTGCGGCGAGTGTCTGCAACGCGCCTGGCTCATCGGCTCTCTCGCCGGGCACATCGACACGGCGGTCGACAGGACGGCGGGAAACCGGGCCCGCGAGCTGCTCGGTCTCTCGAACGAGGAGTTGGCAAGGGCGATGGCTCGTTCCAAGGCGGGTTCGTTCCTGCGGCGGGCGAGGGAGCGGGATCCCGTCCGGATGCTCGCCGCGGTGGCGGGGTCCGAAGCATGGGCGACCTGCCGGCACGACGAGCTCTTCCCGGAGACCCTGCGCGACCTCGGCGACGCGCCGGCCGTGATCTTCGGCCGGGGGCGGGCGGAGGTCCTCACTGAGTTGGGCCGCGACGGGGCAGTGACCATCGTGGGCTCCCGCAGGCCGAGCCGCTACGGACGCGAGCTCGCCGCGGAGCTCGGCGCCGAGCTCGCGGCGGCCGGCTTCGCGGTCGTGAGCGGGATGGCGATGGGAATCGACGCAGCGGCCCAGACGGGTGCGCTGCGGGCGGGCGGCATGACGATCGCGGTGCTCGGCTGCGGGGTGGATGTGCCCTACCCGCCTCGCAGCGCGCGGCTCTACGGGCAGATAGTCGAGCGCGGGCTGGTGATCGGCGAGCTGCCGCCGGGTACCGCGCCACGGCGCTGGACGTTCCCGGCGCGCAACCGGATCATGGCCGCCCTCGGCGCGATGACCGTGGTCGTCGAGGCGCGTGAGCGCTCGGGCTCGCTGATCACCGCCGAGATGGCCCAGGACCTTGACCGCGACGTGGGCGCGGTTCCGGGGCTCGTGGGGAGCTCACCCGCGGCGGGGACGAACGGACTGATCCGCGAGGGCGCCCACCTGATTCGTGGAGCGCAGGACGTCCTCGACGGGTTGCTCGGCCCGGGTATCGAGAGGCGATGCGTGGCGGCGCCGGTCGGCCCGGCCCTGGAGGAGAACCTGGTCGCCGTACTCGATCTCATCGAGCGCGGCTCGGGAACGTCGGATTCGCTCGCGCGTGCCTCGGGCCTGGGACCCGGCCCGCTCGCCACGGCCCTCATCAGGCTCGAACTGGCCGGTTACGTGCGGTGCAACGGGGACGGTCGGTACGAGCGGTCATCGCTGGCGGTGCCCGAACCGGCCTGACCAGGCACCAGCGGACCGCATCGGGCATCTAGCCTTGTCTGCCGTGGCAGGCGAGCGATCCACTCCCGTCGCGATGACGATCGCGACCTCGGATTCCGGCGGCGGCGCCGGGATCCAGGCGGACCTGAAGGCGTTCGCGCGCTGCGGCGTGCACGGGACCTCGGCGATCGTCGCGCTCACCGCCCAGAACACCCATGAGGTGGTCTCGGTCGAGACCCTGCCCCCGCAGTTCATCCTCGATCAGGTCCGGGCCGTAGTGGAAGACATGGGCGTGGACGCGGTCAAGATCGGGATGCTCTTCGACGAACCGACGATCGACGCGGTCGCCGAGGCGCTCGAGCTCATTGGCGAGGCGCCGGTGGTCGTCGATCCGGTGATGGTGGCGGAGAGCGGCGCGGTGCTGCTCAAGCCCGAGGCGAAGCGGGCGCTGATCGAGCGCATCCTGCCGCGGGCCGCGGTGGTGACTCCCAACCTGGCCGAGGCCCGCGAACTCAGCGGGCTCTCGGACGAGGCCGCGCCGGAGGAGCTCGCCCGCGCGGTCTTCGATCTCGGACCGGCCGCGGTGGTCGTCACGGGCGGTCACGCCGAGGACGGCGCCGATCGCTTCTTCGACGGCGAGCAACTCGAGCTGATCGCGGGACCGCGCCACTCCGATGGCGCCTCCCACGGCTCCGGCTGCACCCACTCCTCGGCGCTCGCCGCGCGCCTCGCGCTCGGCGACTCACCGCTCGAGGCCGCCCGCGCCGCCCGCGAGATCGCCTCCGAGGCGGTCGCCAAAGGCCTGCGCGACCTCGGCTCCGGAGCGGGGCCGGTCGATGTGCTGGGAACCGTCAAGCCGGCCCCGGAACGAACCCGGCAGGCATAATCGAAGAATGAAGCTGCTTCGCATGACTCCGGGGAAGGGCGACGTGCTGCTCGCCGAGGGCGACCCCGACGTCGCCGAGGACGAGGAGCGCCTGGTCGAGGAGTTCCGCCGCCAGCTCGACCTGGGCATGTGGGCGGCCGTACCTCACGAGGGGCCCGGCGGCCGGCGCGAGGCGACTATGGTCCGCGACTTCGCGGAGATCCCGGCGGGTTCCGAGCGCGTGATCTTCTTTCCGCAGGCGGCCGGCGGCTGATGGCCACGCGATACGCCGGGGATCCGGCGCGTGAGCGCCGGGCAGAGGAACGGGCGCGGGAGCTGCTTCGCTCGACTGCCGGAGACGATGCGCTCGAGATGTACGAGCGGCTCGGCTTTCTCTCCATCGAGCACGAGGGCGGCGAATACGGGTACCTGATCTACCCGCAGCGCCCGATCGTCGGCTACGACGTCCGCAGCGGGGAGCTGCTCTCGGAGTACTGCGTTCGCTTCCTCGACGGCTCGGACCCGGAGACGGGGGAGAGGCTGCCCGACGCAGACGACGTGCTCGCCAAATGGCTGGCACTGCGCATGGACGAGGACCACACGCTGCGCACCGCCAACGTGCATCCGCTCGGTCGCCAGCTCGATCCGGCGATGGTCCGCCGCGACTTGTCAGCCTTGAGGCAATGGCGGAGCTGACGACAAACGGCATGCGGACGCGGTCAAGCGTCGTCTTCGACGGTCCCGACCGCGCCTTCGCGCGCGCCTACATGAAGGGGATCGGCTTCGGCGACGAGGACCTGCGCCGCCCGACAGTCGGCATCGCCAACACCTGGATCGAGGCGATGCCCTGCAACTTCCACCTGCGCGGCCTCGCCGAGCACGTCAAGGAGGGCGTCCGTGCGGCCGGCGGCACGCCGCTCGAGTTCAACTCGATCGCGATCTCCGACGGAATCACGATGGGGACGGAGGGCATGAAGACCTCGCTGGTGAGCCGCGAGGTGATCGCCGACTCGATCGAGCTCACCGCCCGCGGCTACCAGTTCGATGCCGTGATCGCCCTCTCGGGCTGCGACAAGACGATCCCGGGCTGCGTGATGGCGTTGACGCGCCTCGACGTGCCCTCCCTGATGCTCTACGGCGGCTCGATCCTGCCCGGGCGCTGGCGCGGCGAGGACGTGACGATCCAGGACGTCTTCGAGGCGATCGGCAAGCACGCCAGCGGCGAGATGTCGGACGAGGACCTCTACGAGCTGGAGGGCTGTGCCAGCCCCGGCGCCGGCGCCTGCGGCGCGCAGTTCACGGCCAACACGATGGCGTCGGCGTTCGAGGTGATGGGGATCACCCCGATGGGCTCCGGCATGGTCCCGGCCGTCGCGGGCGCGCGCGAGCAGGTGGCGCGGGAGACCGGCGAGCTGGCGATGAAGGTCCTCGCGGACGACCTCCGGCCGAGCCAGATCATCACCAAGGACTCGATCGAGAACGCGATCGCAACCGTCGCGATGTCCGGCGGTTCCACCAACGGCGTGCTTCACCTGCTCGCGGTCGCCAACGAGGCGGGCATCGAGCTGACCATCGACGATTTCGATCGGATTTCCGAGATGACGCCGCTGCTGGGGGACCTGAAGCCCGGCGGCCGCTTCGTCGCCAAGGACCTCTATGAGGCCGGCGGCGTGGGCGTGCTGGCGAAGCGCCTCGACGAGGCCGGCGTCCTGCACCGCGAGGCGATCACCGTCACCGGGAGGACGATCGGCGAGGAGGCCGACGCCACGGTCGAGACGCCGGGCCAGGAGGTCGTCCGGCCGCTCAGTGAGCCGCTCAAGGCCACGGGCGGGCTAGTGATCCTGCGCGGGAACCTGGCCCCGGAGGGCTGCGTGGTCAAGGTGGCCGGCGAGGAGCGCCGCAAGCACACCGGCCCGGCGCGAGTCTTCGGCTCCGAGGAGGAGTGCTTCGCGGTCGTCGAGCAGCAGGGCATCAAGCCCGGCGACGTCGTCGTGATTCGCAACGAGGGCCCCTCCGGCGGCCCCGGGATGCGGGAGATGCTGCAGGTGACCGCCGCGCTGGTCGGTGAGGGGATCGGCGACCAGGTTGCGCTGCTCACCGACGGCCGGTTCTCAGGAGCGACCCACGGCCTGATGGCCGGCCACGTCGCCCCCGAGGCGATCCGCGGCGGTCCGATCGCCGCGGTCCAGGATGGCGACCAGATCACGATCGACATCGACGAACGGCGCCTCGACGTCGACCTCTCGGACGATGAGATCGCGCAGCGGGTTGAGGCCTACCAACCGCCCGAGCCCCGCTACAAGCGCGGCGTGATGGCGAAGTACGCGGCCTCGGTCTCGAGCGCCTCCGAGGGCGCCGTCACGGGCTGACGGTCAATCGAGCGTTCCGGCGCCGCGAAGGAACTTCTCGAGCACCCGGTTGAAGCGCACCGGCCGCTCCATCTGCGGCACATGGCCACAATCGTCGAAGATGATGAGCTCGGCGTTGTCGCCGATCCGCTTCTTGTAGGAGAAGGCCGCGGGAACCGGGACGACGTGGTCATTGCGGCCCCAGATGATGAGCGTCGGAATGCCGATCTCCTCGAGCCGGTCGCGGATGTCGTGGCCCACCAGGGTCCTCATCGCGTCGAAGGAGCCCGGGCTCTCAAAGGCCGGCACGACGTTCTCCCAGAGCAACTCCCGGCGCAGCGCGTTCGGGTCGTGGAAGACGCCGCCAAAGAGTCGTCGCCGGACCCTCGCGCGCTTGATCGCGGACATCTCGAAGCGAATGACGAGCGGCGCGGCGGCCCGTCCCATACGGGCCAGCATCTCCGCCGGCTCCCGTCGCGCCC
The DNA here is from genome assembly GCA_963797265.1 of uncultured Solirubrobacterales bacterium. Lineage (GTDB taxonomy): Bacteria > Actinomycetota > Thermoleophilia > Solirubrobacterales > 70-9 > DASUPK01. The sequence continues at coordinate 113,517 of CAWCOY010000001.1, forward strand.
GGGCCCAGGTGATCCCGGCCGCGGAGACGAGCGTCAGATCGTCGACGCGCTCAGGCTCGGTGATCGCGACCTCGGTGGCGATGAACCCGCCCATCGAGTTCCCGACCAGAGAGCAGAGGTCGATCCCCAGGCGCTCGCAGAAGTCGCGTAGGAATCGGCCGTACGCCGGAATCGAGATCTCCCAGGGCGGCATCGGGCTGGAGCCGAAGCCGGGCAGGTCGAGGGCGATCACGCGATGCGTCCGTGCGAAATGAGGGATGTTGTCGAGCCAGTTCTGCCAGCAGCCCCCGAGGCCATGGATGAACAGGAGCGGCGGTCCCTCACCCATTTCGACGTAGTTCACGCCGGCGCCGACGATGTCGATCCGCCGCAGATGCTCGCGCCAGTCGATCTCCAGCCACTCGGGGTTGGGATTGCCGTATGGATCCGGGCCGTCGGCCGGGGTCGCCGGCGGGAGCTCCACGCGGCCGGTCGCGACGCGTACCGCGAGCGCCGTGTCCGAGGCGATCCGGCGAAGCTCCTCGCGGACGCGGTTTTGTTCCTCGGTCGTGACTGGACTCATGCGTAACCCATCCGCTCGAGGATCGGGATCTCCCGGATCTGGGGCGGCTGCAGGTGATCCCAGAGGATCCCGCGCGGGCGCTGATACTGTCGCTCCACCTCGATCACGGCGCGCGGAGTGGCGATCACGTCGACCGGGAGGTCGTGTGCCGTGCTCTGCAGGTGCTCACGCAGGATCTGGATGGGGTGCACGGTGGTGGCGACCGTCGTGTGGTCGTCGATCTTGCCGGCTTCGATCAGCAGGCCGTACTCGAGGTCGGAGAAGCCGCCGCCCTTGCCGACCCGCGCACCGCTCAGGTTGACGGCGACCGACCCACAAAGCACGAAGTCGATTTCGGGCAGGTCCTCGTCGGCGACCACGCGGCCGTGACGCATCGCCCCCTTTATCGTCGCTGCCTCGCGTAGCTGCTTGGCCGAGAGCCTGCGGGGATCGAGCAGCCGAAACGGGTGGACGTCGCGCAGGCGCGGCACCGCCATGATCAGGGTCTTGCCCTGCTCGAGCGCGGTGCGCCTGACGTGGGTCTGAGGCGAGTCGGGGTTGACCTTCAGCACCTGGGCTCGCTTCCAGACCCGATGCGCGGCGAGTTTCTCCGCTGCGAGCTTGGCGCCGGCGAAGTTCGGGATCCTCCCCTCGGCGCCTGGAAAGCGCGAGACGCCCTCGCGGTCCATCGCCTTCCAGACATCCCGGCGGACCTGGTCCTTCGTCCTCATCAGGTCCAGGAGACGGTGGGCGACATGGCGACGGCATCCTAGAGCGGAGCGCCAAGCCGAGCGAGGTACCCGCAAATGCGCTTGCGAAACGGGCTCGAGACAAATGCAGGGGGACGTGCACCGTAGAATCCCGGCGCCAGGGGAATAACGATCGAGACGTCCGAGTGCGTTCGAGGCTGAACAGAACCCACAAAATTGCGATCGCCCTGGTGGCGTTGGTCACCTTGGGGCTGCTCCTGGCAGTGGGAGTCTGGGCGTATGACGACGCGCAGAAGGACCACATCGCCCCGGGAGTCAAGATCGGCGGGGTCGACATCGGCGACCGCAGCGCGGACTCCGCCCGCAAGATCATCAAGCGCGAGGTCGTCGCGCCGCTCAGGCAGCCGGTGGAGGTCACCTACGGCGGCAAGACCTACACCCTGAGCGCCGATCAGCTGCATGCGAAGGCCGACATCGATGGCATGGTCCAGGAGGCGATCGACCGCAGCCGCGAGGGCGGCATCCTCGATCGGGTCTCTCGCTACGCGAGCGGCGGCGAGGTGGACGCGAACCTCACCCCTCGTGTGAAGTACGACAGGAAGCCAGTCAAGGACTTCGTCAATCAGCTCGCGGAGCGGATCGACCAGGAACCGGTCGACGCGTCGGTGGTTCCCAGGGACGGCGGAACGAAGCTTCAGAAGAGCGCGGGTGAGGCGGGACTCGCCGTCGAAAAGGGGCCGACGACGAAGGCCATCTATGCAGCCGCCCAGTCGCCGGGCCGCGATCAGGCGATCCACCCGATCGTCAAGCAGACCAAGCCGGACGTCACAACCAAGGACCTGCCGCAGGCATACGCGCGCTACATCGTCATCAATCGCAGCACCTTCACGCTCAGCTTCTTCCACCATCTCAAGCTGCAGAGGTCGTACACGGTGGCGGTGGGACAGCAGGGACTCGAGACCCCGGCCGGTCTCTACCACGCGCTGGACAAGCAGGTCGACCCCTCCTGGCACGTCCCCAACTCCGCCTGGGCCGGCAGCCTGGCCGGGCAGGTCATCCCGCCTGGGCCGGCGGATCCGCTCAAGGCTCGCTGGATCGGGATCTTCGACGGCGCGGGCATTCACGGCACCGATGAGACCTCCTCGCTCGGTCACGCGTTCTCCCACGGCTGCGTCCGGATGGCGATCCCCGACGTGATCGACCTGTACGACCGGGTCGATGTCGGGGACCCGATCTACATCCTGTAGGGATCGCAAGCTCGCTCGCTTCAGGAGCGTAGGGCGAAGCCCGAAGCGACTTATGCCGGGCGAGTGCAGACGATCCCGCCTGTCGGCGAAGCCAGGTAACGGAGGGCTTGAGTGCCCCGCGGCGAAGTTATGGACATGCGCGAGGCGACGCGAGAGCCGGCCTTGAGTGAGCGCTGGAGCGAGGCCCTGCGCGTCTTCGACCGGGACCTGACCGTCCGCTCGGCCGCCGAGTCGACCCGGCGCGCCTATGCCAATGACGTCGGCCAGCTCGCGGAGTGGGCCAGCGAGATGGGGAAGGATCCGGAGGCGCTCGGCCACCGCGACCTGCGGCGGTTCGCGGCGCGGCTTTCGGACCGAGGCATCTCGAAGGCCGGTATCGCCCGCAAGCTGGCGGCGATCCGTGCCTTCTACGCGGCGCTCCTCCGCGCGGGCGACGTGACCGCGAACCCCGCCGACCTGGTGGCTACCCCGAAGCGCGACCGCAAGCTGCCGCGGGTGCTCAGCCGCGAGGAGATGGAGACCCTGCTGGATCGGATCCCCTCCCGCACGCCGCTCGAGATGCGCGATCGAGCGATGCTCGAGCTCGCCTACTCCTGCGGTCTCCGCGCCGAGGAGGTGGTCAACCTGAACGTCGATGCACCGGACTTCGAGGGCGAGCGGCTGCGAATCGAGGGAAAGGGTGGCAAGACGCGCCTCGTGCCGATGGGGGAGCCCGCGCAGGCGGCCCTCAGCCGCTATCTCGACCGGGCCCGCCACACGCTCGTGGGACCAGGCGACGAGAACGCGCTCCTCGTCTCCAAGAGCGGAAGGCGGCTGCATCCGTCTGACGTACGGCGTCGCCTGCAGCGCTGGGTTCGGGAGGCCGCCATCGCCGGCGGGGTCTCCCCACACGCGATGCGGCATTCATTCGCCACCCATCTGCTGGAGGGAGGAGCCGACCTGCGGACCATCCAGGAGCTGCTCGGTCACTCAAGCCTGTCGACGACGCAGGTTTACACCCAGGTTGAGCCTTCCTGGTTGCAAAGCCAGTACGCTCGCAGTCATCCTCGCGCTTGATGTGGAAGGCGCCACAGTGCAGGTGAAAGGCCTATGGAAGCGGATGTAAAGGCGTTCGAGCTAAGGGAGCTCTGGCGCCGGTACAAGGAGGGGGGCGACGGGAGCGCCCGGGAGCGACTGGTCGTCGCGTACTCGCCCTTGGTCAAGTTCGTGGCCGGCAGGACCGGCGCGCGACTGCCCTCTCACGTCGACCAGGCCGACCTGATCTCCTACGGGATGATTGGCCTGATCGAGGCGATGGAGCGCTTCGATCCCGACAGGGAGATCCGCTTCGAGACCTTCGCCATGCAGCGCGTCCGCGGCGCGATCATCGACGAGCTCCGCTCCCTCGACTGGGTGCCGCGCTCGGTCCGCTCGCGGGCCCGAGACATTGAGGAGGCGAACTCGAAGCTCGAGCACGAGCTGGGCAGGGCACCGAGCGACGAGGAGCTCGCCGAGCGTCTCGGGATGTCCGAGGATGACCTCCAGGAGGCGCTGCTGCAGATCTCCAACTCCTCGATCCTCGCGCTCGAGGAGCTCTGGATGACGCCCGACGCCTCCGGCGACAGGGTCTCTCTCCTCGACACGATCGAGGACGAGAGTGCCCCCGACCCCCAGGCGGCGCTCGACACCAGCGAGGTGAAGGACCGGCTTGGCGAGGCGATCCAGGACCTTCCCGAGCGCGAGACCCTGGTGGTCGCCCTCTACTACTTCGAGAACCTCACCCTGAGAGAGATCGGCGAGGTGCTCGGTGTCACCGAGTCTCGGGTCTCCCAGCTCCACTCAAAGGCCGTACTGCGGCTGCGCTCCAAGCTGAAGACGACCGGCTAGCCCTCGACGCATAGGTCGCTTGGCAACCCTCGGGCTTGCCTATAGGGTGCGGGCGATGCCCCACAAGGCAGCCGACCGGATTCGAAATGTCGCGCTGATCGGTCATCGCGGCAGCGGGAAGACCTCGCTTCACGAGGCCCTGCTCTTCGAGGCCGGCGTGATCAACCGGCTCGGGCGCGTCGAGGACGGGACGACCACGTCGGACCACGAGCCGGACGAGCAGGCGCGGGAGATGTCGATCGGCGCCACTGTCTCATCCTTCGATCACGACGGGCGCAAGATCAACCTGATCGACACGCCGGGCGAACCGAGTTTCATCGCCGACACCGTCGCGTCTCTGCGTGTCGCCGACGCCGCGGTCGTTGTGGTCAACGCCGTGATGGGCGTGGAGGTGCACACGGAGCGGCTCTGGCAGCGCGCCGACAAGGAGGGCCTGGCGCGGCTGGTCTTCGTCAACATGCTCGACCGCGAGCGGGCCGACTTCTTCAGAGCCCTGGAGTCGCTGCAGAGAGCCTTCGGGAACCACGTCGTGGCCACCGAGATTCCCGTCGGATCCGAGCACGACGTGCGGGGCGTCATCGACCTGATCGACATGAAGGCCTTCATCGCGCAGGGCGAGGGGAGAGGGGCACCCGAGCCGCAGGACATCCCGGAGGAGCTCCAGGCACAGGCTCAGGAGTACCGCGAGAAGCTCATGGACGAGGTGGCTGAGAACTCCGATGAGCTGATGGAGCGCTACCTCGAGGGTGAGGAGATCGACCACGACGAGATCGTCACGGTGCTCAAGCGCGGCGTCACGGACGGCAGGATCTTCCCAGTCACCTGTGGAGTCGCGACCAAGAACCTCGGCACCACGCGACTGCTCGAGGCTCTGGTCGAGGACCTTCCCTCTCCGGCGATGCGCGGCGCGATGACGGTCCTGGGAGAGGACGGTGAGGAGATCGAGATCTCGCCGGACCAGGACGGCGAGCTCGTCGCCTACGTCTTCAAGACGCTCGCCGACCCCTACGCCGGCCGCCTCAACCTGTTCCGCGTCTTCTCGGGGGTCATCAAGGGCGACTCTCAGGTCACCAACGTGACCCAGCGCGCCAGGGAGCGGATCGGCCAGCTCCTGATCCCGCGGGGGAAGGAGCACGAACAGACGGACGAGGTGGGCGCGGGCGACATCGGCGCAATCGCCAAGCTCAAGGAGACGCGCGCTGGGGACGTGCTCGCCGGCAAGGACGCGAGGATCTCCTTCCCGGCGCTGGACCTGCCCGCCCCGGTAATGGCCTTCGCCTTCGAGCCCAAGACGAAGGGGGACGAGGACAAGGCGGCGAGCGCGATTCGCCGCCTCGAGGAAGAGGACCCCACCCTCGACGTCCACCGCGACCAGCAGACGGGTGATCAGATCATCGCCGGGCTGACCCAGATCCACGTCGAGGTCATCGTCGACCGGATGAAGGAGCGCTTCGGAGCGGAGATCGAGCTGCACCCGCCACGGGTCCCCTACCTGGAGGCGATCCGCAAGTCCGCGAAGGCGCACGGCCGCTACAAGAAGCAGACCGGCGGCCGCGGGCAGTTCGGCGACTGCCACATCGAGATCGCTCCCGGCGAGGCCGGCAGCGGCTTCGAGTTCATCGATGAGATCAAGGGCGGCGCCATCCCCAAGGGATTCATTCCCGCCGTGGAGAAGGGCGTCGCCGAGGCGATGCAGCAGGGCACGCTCGCCGGCTATCCGGTCAAGGACCTGCAGGTCCGTCTCTACGACGGCCAGTACCACCGGGTGGATTCCTCGGAGAACGCCTTCAAGGTTGCGGGATCCATGGCCTTCAAGGAAGCGATGGACCAGGCCGATCCGGTGCTCCTCGAGCCGATCATGCTGCTCACGGTGAGCGTCCCCGAGGACGTGGTGGGCGACGTGGTCGGCGACCTGAACTCTCGACGCGGGCGACCGCTCGGCATGGAGGCGAAGGGATCGGCAACCGAGATCAAGGCCGAGGTGCCGATGGCGGAGGTGCTCGACTACGCGCGCGACCTGCGCCAGATCACCGGCGGACGCGGCGATTACACGATGGAGTTCGCGCGGCACGAGGAGATCCCCTCGCACCTCGCGCAGAAGGTGATCTCGGAGGCCCGCTCCGAGGAGGAAGTCCGGGCCTGAAAATCGTGGTCAACGTCGACGGCGGTTCCCGGGGGAACCCGGGGCCCGCGGCAATCGCTGCCGTCGTCACCGACCCGTCAGGGAATGATCTCGCGGAGGCGGCCGAGACAATCGGCGAGGCGACCAACAACGTGGCCGAGTACCGGGCGCTGCTGCTCGGGATCGAGCTGGCGAAGCAGCTCACCGCCGACGAGGTCGAGTTCGTCGGGGACTCGAAGCTGATCGTGGAGCAGGTGAAGGGGAACTGGAAGGTCAAGCAGGATCATCTGCGGCCGCTCCACATCAAAGTCAGGGACGCTCTCCGGGACCTGCCCAGCTGGTCCATCCGGCACGTCAAGCGCGGCGAGAACGAGCGGGCCGATCAGCTGCTAAACGATGCACTGGACGCAGCGGCATGACGACCATCACTGACGAGAACGCCGGCACCATCGAGATCGGCGATCGCCGGGTGCGCCGGCTCGGCTTCGGCGCGATGCGTATCACCGGCCCAGGCATCTGGGGCCCGCCCGCCGACCACGACGAGGCAATCGCCGTCCTGCGCCGGGCGGTGGAGCTCGGCGTCAACCTGATCGACACCGCCGACTCCTACGGGCCGGAGGTGAGCGAGGAGCTGATCGCCGAGGCGCTGCATCCGTATCCGGAGGACCTGCTGATCGCCACGAAGGGCGGACTGATTCGGACCGGACCCGGGAAGTGGCCGCGCGATGGCCGCCCGGAGCACCTCCGAGAGGCCTGCGAGGGCTCGCTCCGGCGGCTGCGGCTCGACACCATCGAGCTCTACCAGCACCACAGTCCGGACAAGAAGGTGCCGTACGAGAGATCTATCGCCGCGCTCAAGGAGCTGCAGGACGAGGGCAAGATCCGCCACATCGGGGTCTCGAACGTCAGCGTCGATCAGCTCGAGACGGCGCGAGAGATCGTCGAGGTCGTCTCGGTGCAGAACCGCTTCAACCTCACCGATCGCTCCTCCCAGGATGTGCTCGCGCGCTGCGAGGAGCTCGGGATCGCCTTCTTCCCCTGGGCTCCGATCGACGCCGGCCGGCTCGCCGAGCCGGGCGGCCCCGTGGACCGGATCGCCTCGGCGCATGGGGCTGCACCCGGGCAGGTCGCCCTCGCTTGGCTGCTGGCGCGCTCGGGCGTGATCGCGCCGATCCCGGGCACCTCATCCGTCGAGCACCTGGAGGAGAACCTCGCGGCGGCCGATCTTCAGCTCACCGACGACGAGCTCGCCGAGCTCGAAGGGGCCGCCGGCTAGCAAGAGAAAGGCCGGGCCCTCGGAGCCCGGCCTTTCGTCGACCTCAATCGCTTCAGATCCGCTCGCTACAGGCCCAGCCCCTTCAGGCTGACACCCTTGAGAACTGCCTGCACGATGTTCGGGTTGAACGGCTCGGTGCCGGCCACCAGGTTGACCCCGGAGAAGCCCGAAGCGTTGGCGTGCATGTAGTTGAGCTCCATGCCGAGGTTGCCAACGCCGTTCGAGCCGGCGAGCGGCGCGAGCTGAACCGTGCTGAGCACACCGATCGCTCCACCGGTCGCGTTCATGAAGCCGCTGCCGGAGTCACCCGGGATCCCGGGCGTGACGGTGTAGACGTCGTGGCTCCAGCCGCTGGGAGTCCCCTGGACGACCAGTCCGACCTTCGGGCTGAGCGCCGTGACGCCGCCGCGCAGCTCCGAGTTGCCGTAGGTATAGACCTGAGAGCCGGCGCCGCCCCAGGCCCCGACGCCGGTCGGGCCGCCTAGTGCCGGAACGGACGGATTCACCTTCGCGACGTCTGCCGGATCGAGCTTGATCAGGGCGAGGTCGTTGAACGCGCAGGTGTCGGCGTCGGTCTCACCCTTGGACTGCATCGTGAGCCAGCTGTTGTAGACGAGGGTTCCCGGATGGTCCGCGCCGGTGACGTCGACCGGCGTGCCGATCGGCAGGGAGCCGGAGTCGCAGCCGTTCGTGTCCGTGGCCGCACCGGTACCCGAGCAGTGGGCCGCCTGGCCCAGGTAGACGTTGGAGGCGTCCTGATAGACGAAGTTCGCGGTGCACTGTGCGCCCTGCGTGAAAACCTGGACACCGGGGTGGACGGTCGCCTGGTCGGCCGGAGCCCACGCTGAAGCGACCGAAGGTGCGATCAGAAGGACCGAGATCGCGACTGCGCCGAGCAGTGCGGTCAGAGCCTTTCGGTGCATTGATGAATCCCCTTCCATGTAGTTACCCCAAGCGGAACGACCATACCTAAAATTAGGCATGGGTAGTCCCAGTTCCCCGCGCCTATACTTCTTCGCCTCGCGCGGCTGTAGCTCAGTTGGCTAGAGCGTCTGCTTGCCATGCAGAAGGTCGTGGGTTCGAATCCCATCAGCCGCTCTGCCTCGATCCAGGACCCCCGCGTAAAGGCAGGATGCCTCGCGGGGCTCCTCCCTCGCTAGCGTGATCCCGTGCGACGGATCGCCCTGCTGGCCTTGCTCCTCCCGGCGCTCGCCGCCGGCTGTGGCGGCGGCTCGGCGGACAGCACGACACAGATCAGCCGACAGCAGAGCGCCGGACCGTCCTCGAAGGCTGACTACATCGAGCTCGCCGACACGATCTGCCGCAATCACCAGTCGCGCAGGGAGGATCTCGAGAGCCAGGCCGGCGAGCTCGGTGCCCTCACCAGCAAGGCCAAGGCGCGCCAGGTCGCCACGCTGTTGCGGAAGGAGAGCGACAACCGTCGCGCGGAGGTCGGAGAAGTCCGCAACCTTCAATCTCCGACGGCCGACGCCGGCACGGTCGACTCGGTCCTCGCTCTCGTCGGCGCCGAGGCGGCCGTCATCGACAGGTGGGCCGACGCGTATGACGACCTGGACGCCGCCAAGGTCCGCAGGCTCCAGATACGCCTCGGGCTCGCCGCCGGCAAGGCCGCCGATCGGGCCCGCGCGTACGGCTTCGAAGTCTGCGGGCAGCAGTGAAGTCCGTCGCTAGGCTCTTCTCACTCCGGCGCCTTGGCGGAGTGGCTACGCAGCGGCCTGCAAAGCCGTTTACACCGGTTCGATTCCGGTAGGCGCCTCTCGGAATGCCCCGCTAATCGAGATCTTCGCTCGGACGGCGGGACCGCAAATCCCAAAGCGTGTTCCGAATATGTCCCGAGAATTGGCGGCCAGCACGGGCACCGCAACGGCTGTATTGAAGGAGAGAGACCGAACAAGCGCTCGGCGTGTCAAGGATGCGTCGCTCAGCATATGGGGCTTTGGAAGATGCGCTCAACTATCGGATCAAGTACTTGGAGTGGACTGAAAGTGCGAGGCACAGTTCAGCACCTGACGCCGATTCCGAAGTCGTGGAGATGTTCCAGACGTCCGGCATTGGCACATACGCAGTGCAGATGTCACTTCGCTGTCGCGGCTGCACCATTGATCAATGCCGAAGTCGCTGCGCAGGGCGACCTCGAATTGCTCTCGTCCGATCTGAGTGAGCGTATTTCCCGCGCCACAGCCGCCCCGGGACAGATCTCGGTGCTGGACGCCAACATCCTCTTGGAGTACGCCGTCCCGGCGGATGTCAAGTGGAACGAAGAGATCGGAAGAGATCAGGTCAGCCTGGTCGTGCCTCTCAGGGTGATCGAGGAGATAGACGCGAAAAAGTACGTTCGTCGGAGCGATCTTGCATCGAGCGCGGCGTGTGCTGCCCGCCTTCAGCGATGCGGAGTGGCGGGAGATGTTCGACCCGGGAACGGGAGGAACGTGAAGCTCGAGGTGTCGGTGGATCCCGGGCCGCGCCGTCGACCCGATGATGCCGATCGCGAGGTCCTCGATACATGCCATGACCTCGGCCAACTGTCGGCCGAGGCGGTCATTCTGGTGACAGCCGACACAGCACTCCGGATACGGGCGGAAGCAGAGGGCATTGCAGTGGTAGTGAGGCCAGAGAAATACGAGCGCGAGCGGGACGATCATGCGCCGGAGCTCTTCGCAGCATTCCGGAAGCCTTGAGCAGTAGCCAAGCGAATCGTCTGATCCGCGGGTCCGAAGCGGGCGGTGATGAAGAGGCCAACGAGCGCAATTGGGAGGTCCTTGGCCCCCGCATCGGCGCGCACCTGGATGGGTATGCGCGCGCCACCTCCGAACTGGCGGAGGCCCACTATCGCGTGGCCGATCACACCGAATTGGACCTGCGCGCTGGCGAGAGACGCGGCCTTTGGCTTCTAACTGGCGTTGCATAGGTCAGGCCGCGGCCACAGCGCAACGCTCCGAGCCGGCTATGTGCTTCAGGTCACCGCTGCTGAGAAGACTGCAAGAGGCTCTTGCTCTATAGGGGGCTCTCCACCACGACGACGCGGCTCAGGGCAAATGGCTCCGGGATCGCAATCTCGTAGATATTCAGCAAGCCCTCGCGAGTATTGACAAGTGGCAGGAAGAAGTTCGCCTGGATTTCGCCCGTCAGGGTCTTCCGGTCCCTCGGCGGACGAAGAGTTACTTCAAGCAGACCTATCGCTGGCTCTCGGAATTCACTCATCACGGCGTCGGCATCTCGTCGATGAGGTCTCCATGGGTACGCGCATCATGCAGCTGGGTCCACATCCAGACGCCCGGGTTCGAGCGGTCCGAGAGTGGGAAACGGGAAACGTGATTGCGCCTTAGTGAGCGTCGGTGGCAGCGCTCTCGCGACGATGCTCGGACGAACCTGGTTCGTGGATCGCTTTCAGCCGACCTTTCGTTCGCTTCAAGAGCTGCAGGCACGGATGCCGATCGACCCAGAGACACTGAAAGCCGACGTGCCGGCTCGGTAGCCAGCGCGGGTTATCGGAATCGCGTTCTAATGATCACCTATGACGAAATCCAGTCCAAGCTGAGGAATTCGAGATCCACACCAGCAACGTCCAGCGGGACTACGTCTTCGGCTGGCTGATCTCCTCGGTTGCAGCACACTCACGCCTGGGCGAGTTGCTGGTGCTCAAGGGTGGCAACGCTCTCGCAAGGGCTATTTCCCGGAGACGCGTTTCTCCGACGATCTCGACTACAGCACGCCTGAGAGCCTGGAGAGTCTTGACTTGGTGGGAGAGTTCAACGACGTCTGTCGACGCGCCCAGGAAGCAAGCGGGGTTGAGTAGAGCTTGACGCTGCTCGTCGAAGAGCAGCAGCTCGACAAAGAGCGCCGTGCCCACAAGCTTCGCCTCTACTTTCGCGACTTCACGGCACGACCCAAGAGATGGTTCTGAAGTTTCAGGACGATGTGACGGAATTCGATGTCTCCATTGCGCTCTCAGAGCCGGCGCTGAGTCATATAGTGACGCTGAGTACTGCACAACGAGATCAGCTGCATCAAGCTCGAGGAAGCACTGGCGACAAGCTCGTGCGCTTCTCCAGCGACAGTATTCGCATGATCTGTTTGACTGGTCTACGGCGTCTTCATCACAACGAGCTGACATCAATCGAGTCGAGCTAGTCCGCACCTTCTTGGCGAAGGGCATCTTCGGCCGACTAGGCTACGCCACGAAGCTCTTACTTGGCTTGCCTTTCGAACTCATGCGCGGGTTCTGGGACCGCCTCGTCATGCCCCGACTGACGCGGTTCGCCTTCGATGACGCATCTCGCGCTCACCGAGGGACTGGCCGATCTCTTCGCGCCCTTCGTTGCCAGAGCGGCGTGCGACCGGATTCTTCTCTGCCGACTACCGCGCCGCCATGCTTGAAGCCGGGACAAATAAGACCTTCGAGATCGACTGATGAGGTCGGCGGAGCTTACTACCTCGTCTTCAAGCGCAGCGGCGATGGGCATGTCGGCGAACTTCTACTCCGACAGCCCGAGGCGGCTTCGAGGGCCTCCCGGTGATCCCGAGAAGTACTCAGCCATCACGACCGAAGAGAAATCGAACCGGTTACCGGTCGAGCTGGCAAATGGGCGAGGGCCGTGTCGGCACTTCGACAGTCCGTTCGGGCTCGCCGTTAGGCACCCGAAGCACGAGTACCGCTATCAAGTGCGTTGCTCGTACTGCGGAAAAATCTTTCCACGCAAGCGGATGTCGACCAAGCTCAACTCGCACAAGGATGGATACGGCAATCGGTGTCCAGGACGTGTTGGGACGCTGGTCTGAGAAAGCGCTGCATTGAATTGGAAAGCGGCGGTTTGCCACTTGCCTGAATGCTTCAGCGACGATTGACTGAAATTCAGATGGAGTCCGCCATTGGGTCTCGCCGGATGTCTCGCTGGTCATGTAGCGCTCGTACGTCGCACAACGAGGGAGTCACCTGTAGACGGACCTCGTGCTGGTCCGCCCGCTGAATGGCCCTACTGGGCCGGCACAGAGCCAACGAGTGGGATGAGCGAAGCAGCGGCGATCCCCTGGCCCTGGCCGCCTTCGCCAACTGAGCGCAAGGAGATCGACGCGAACTAGCGCAAAGGTAGAGCGATTGGCCGAGGTGAAGCGAATGGCGGCGGCTAGCTGAGGCGATTGCTCAGCGGCTCGGGAGGATCCTTCCCGAAGGGTGGTCGGTGGAGACGTGGACGAGGAAGGTCAACGTCGGTCTTCGTGACGTGGGAAGGTCGGGAGTTTGGAATACGGCATTGGATTCGAGATCCCGGCATCAATCAGATCTTCAATGACCGCGTCCTGACCCACCGTTTCCGCAGCGGATGCATGTGGGAGCCAGATGTCGGTCAAGGATGCCATCCACGCTGGTTCGGGCCCCGGGAGGATCGGTCCTGGAACTAGATCCAAGCGCAACGGCCGAGCTGCGGTAGTCAAAGACGCTTTGGACGAGAGCGACGCGTTGATACGGCGGCATCGGCTCTATCCACGGATATCTCGACGGGCTCGGTACGTTCACGCCAATGAGCGACGTTCCTACGACGAGTTCTTCGAGGAGTTAGGTGGCCGCGAAGCGGCGCAGGAAGCGCTTGGTGAACTTGCTGCCGATGAAACGGGCCGAGAGGCACAGTAAGGGATGGCGCGTACATACGCTGAGGCTCTCGGCGAGGCCGGGCAATAGCTCTGGGTCGAAGGCTTCGTCATAGGTACGGACCGTAAGGAGAGTAAATAAACATATGGCTTCGGTGACAACGATCGAGTGCTCCGCGACGATCTGTCAAATCGAGAGCTGGCGAACGACCGCCTCGATTCCACCCTCGTTCCAGGCGTCGGCGAGTCGCCACGCGATCTCGACGTTCTCTTGCGACATCGCCCTCCCAGTAGCTCGCCGCAAAGGGCTGCACGTGACGCGAAAGTCTGGACGCCGGCTAAGTTGCGTGTATGCGCTTAGTGGTTTCTGCCGCAGGACTACTGGGAGCCTGTCTAGTTCATATGATTATAAAAGAGTTGTATTTTCTGTTAGCGCTTGAAATGCTACTTTTTGCTTAATCTATATCTAAATATTCGCACATCTCGAGGGCCTCTGGGTGATCCTTATCGAAGCGCTCTCCCGACGCGAGCACGAACTCCCCCGAGAGATTCAACAGGCGATAGACTGAGTTGCGATTCCGCAGGCGCCTGGTTCGCTGCTCATGAGCTGCGCTCGTTGTCCGCGACTCGCACACCGAACGTAGGGAGTCCCTTGACAGATCTTCAATGACCGGTCACCGTGCTGACGACACGTTTCTCGCCAAAGCGGTACTTCGTCTGCGTTTCGAGCAAAAGAGGCGACGCGAAGCCGCCCCTCCGCGAAAGTACTCACTCCGTTGCGTAATCCCTAGTCGTTCTGGGGCGGGGATCGCGTGTTAAATGGGAATCGTGCGCGCACTCTTCGCGACCTCCCCCGGTCTTGGCCATGTGTTCCCGACGATCTCCCTAGCACACGCGCTGCGTGCCGCCGGCCACGAGGTGCTGGTGGCGACCGCGGGCGGCAAGGAGGCCGCGAACGCCGGCCTGCACGTCGTGGACACGCGCCGGGTGTCGACATCGGCGCGGTGTTCCAGCAGGCGGCCAGCGAGCAACCCGAGGAGTTCGACTACAGCACGGACGTCGACACCGAGAGGGGTTGGAGTTCGTAGGCGCGATCTTCGCCAAGTTGTCCGGCGTGTCGGTGGACCTGACCGTGTCGGCGGCCGAATCGTGGCGGCCGGACGTGGTCGTGTCTCGTCGATGGAGGGCACGGGCCGCTGGTCGCCGCGAAGCTCGGCGTGCCGGCCGTGTCGCACGGCTTCGGGTTCGGCGACGAGGCGTCGATGACCGAGGCGATCTTCAAGAAGATGGTCGAGGAACGCGAACGGCATGGCGTGCAAGGGTTTCCCGAGGTGCGCGAGTCGATCGACGTGGCGCCGCCGAGCATGGTCGACCGGCCGGTGCGCGGCTGGCCGATGCGGTACGTGCCGTACAACGGAGGCGGCGTGCTGCCCGAGTGGGTGCTCGAACGGCCCGCGCGCCGCGCGTCGCGGTGACACTCGGCACGGTGCTGACCCAGGTCGGCGCGCTCACGTCGTTGACCAAACTCGTCGACGTGGCACGGCATCTGGACGCCGAGTTCGTACTCGCCCTCGGCGACGCGGACCCGTCGCCACTGGGAGAACTGCCGGACAACGTGCGGGCGGCCGGGTGGGTGCCGCTGTCCGCGCTGCTGCCGACCTGCGCGGCGCTGGTGCACCACGGCGGGGCCGGCTCGACGCTGACCGCGATCGACGCCGGAGTCACTGCTGCTCGTTCTGCGGACATGGCCCCGAACTGCCCTTGAAATGGCCGGACTTGCCCGCATGCGGGTTCGGTCTGCTCGGAGCCGGATCAGGTGGACGCGGAGCTGATCGACCGCCTGCTCACCGACCCGGGGCTGGGCGGGACGCCTCCGAGGTGGCCGACGAGATCGCGACGCTGCCGAGGCCCGCCGACCTCGTGCCGAAAATGGCCGGACTTGCCTGACTATGCCAGGGGTGCACACCGTGGCGTGCACTAATCCCTTGGGCTGACTTTGGCGCGTGGCAGGTGAAATGGCGAGGGTGTCGCCCGTACGGTCGTCCACATGGCGAGGAGACGGGCGGACGCCTGCTATCGAGAACTGGGTGCGGAACTCCGAAAGCGGCGGATCGCGAGAACAAGTCTAAAGACTATAGTAAGAAGAGAAAAAAAAAGAGAAGAAAAAGAGAAAAAAGAAAAAAAAGATAAAAGAAAGAGAAGAAAAGAAGAGAACAAAAAAAAAGAGAGAAAGAAAAAAAAAAGAAAAAAAAAGAAAAAGAGAAAAAAAAAAAAAAAAAAAAAAAAAAAAAAAAAAAAAAAAAAAAAAAAAAAAAAAAAAAGAAAGAGTCAGCCAATGCGGCAGCCGGAACCGAAAGGGCGAACGCTCCAGCGAGCAGTACCGCTCCGATCTTCTTGCGCATTTCTTCCTCGCCTTTCTCCTTGCCGAACCACTTCTTCCCCGGCCGGGCGAGCAATGATCGGACATGCCCCTGCCTTGAAAAAACTTTAATGCAAATATATACTTATAAAAGATAAAAAAAAAAAAAAAAAAAAATAAGATGATTAGCACTAAACCGTAAAAAGTCCGTAACGAAGAAAAAAAAGAAAAAAAAAAAGAAAAGAAAGAGAGAAAAGAGAGAGAAAAAAAAAAAAAAAAAAAAAAAAAAAAAAAAGAAAAAAAAAAAAAAAGAAAAAGAAAAAAGATAAAAATAATAAAATAACCGAAAAAAAAAAAAAAAAAAAAAAAAAAAAAAAGAAAGAATAAAAAAAAAAAAAAAAAAGATGTATGAGAATCAAAAAAAAGTACGAAAACTGGCCCGGAAAAGTTGCCCGCATGCGGAAGCTTCTCAGCACAAAAAGAATCTAAAAAAGAAAAAAAAAAAAAAAAAAAAAAAATAAAAAAAAAAAAAAAAAAAAGAATAAATAAGAAAAAAAAAAATAAAGAGATAAAGAGAGAGAGAGAACGAAAAAAAGAAAAAAAAAAAAAAAAAGAAAAGAGAAATGATAAAAAGAAGAAGAAAAAAAGAAAAGAAAAAGATGATCAACTTCACCAATAAAAGAAAAAGAAAAAAAAATGAAAATACGAAGAGTAAAAAGAGAGAAAAAAAAAAATATAATAAAAAAAAAAGATAGATAACTCTCGACTAAAAAATTAGAATAAGAGAAAAAGAAAAGAAAGAAAAAAAAAAGAAGATAGAACTAAGTGAAATACTAATAGAAAATAAGATAAGCGACCTAGAATAAAAAAAAAACCCAGCTCAAACCCGCAAAAATATAAAACTTTAAACCAATCACTAAATCGTAAGAGAAAGATTAGAAAAAAAACTAGAAAAAACAAACAAGTAAAATAATAAGAAAGAGAGATAGCTAAAGAGAAGAGATGAATAGAAAAGCGAACCTACTCGAAAAAACAAAAGTGACCGGATAAGAATTTAAAAAGACCAAACCTAATATTATAGAGACTCAGAGAGAATGGCGACGACATCGCGATCGAGGTCGAGATATCAGAGAAGTCGACAGAGAGACTACGCAAAATCATCGACTACTGAATCAGAAAGCATGGCTTCGATCACTGGCCCCGACTGGTACTATACCTTTAGATGCAAAAACGATGGCAGGCGCGAGACCGGGTCCCCTGACTGGCCCGTCGAGGATGCAGCTCGACCGACACAGACCCTTACTAGAACTGAAAGAGAGCTTAGCGGCGAGCTAGGAGACGGTAAATACTTGGAGGGGGAAGGGGAGAAGAAACTAGAAGAAAGAGAAGAAGACGATACTGTCGCGGCCAGCTCAGGTAGAAAGTATTTCCGGTGCTGTCTGCTTCGTCCGAGTGAGAGACAGAATAGATCGCTAAAGAATACAGATGCAGAGACTGTCTATAGGACGAGTGAGCGGCCACGTGAAGCTCGTCGAGCGGAGCGAGATGATAAGTGATACGTCAAGTTCTGGTTAGCGAACGGTTGCCAGGTACAACGCTGTCTAGGTATGACTTGGAACGAGCGAGAGAGATCGCTCGCCGACTACTACACTAAGAAGCTCGCCGAGGAGGCTCTGCGAGAGATCCCGCTGACGCTCAGCGCGGTACTCTCGCCGGACTCGACAAGAGAGGAGTCACGTTCGATGACGAAGATGCTGAGTTAGTACGATAAGAGAAGAGAAGTCCGATAGGTGGACGACGTTAACGTAAGAGACTACCGAGGAGTGATAGATGACTACCTCCTCGAGATTTCGGTTAAGAGAAGATGGAGGAGATAAAGAAGGAAAAGATAGACTATTAAAAGGAGGAAATGATAGAGGAGAGAAGACTATAGAAAAGAAAGATAGAAAGACAACTAAAAGTACTACAAGAGATATAAAAGAGAGATAAGAGAGTATGGGGACTACAGAGAAATCTGGCTGCGGCCGAGCTGGTAGAGCGGCTGAAGGTGATTATAAAGGCGAGTTCGACACTCTAGATCTCGACGAGATCGACAGCTCGCCCTGCGGCAGCCGACGAGCAGAAAGGGCGATCTACAAGACCGCCGCCTTCAGCGAGCTACGCCAGGGCGATCTGCTTGCTCTACGTTGGAAGCACGTTGACTTCGTCGGAGGCCTTGTCCACGTCCGCCGTAACTACACGGAAGGTAGAGAAAAAGTACCAAAGGGCAAGAGAGTTCGAAGAGTACAGATGATGAAAGAGCTGATGGATGTACTAGGGAAGCTCAAGGATCGCGACGAGTTCACTGGGGACGACGATCTCGTCTTCTGCTCGCAGGTCGGCGACCACCTAGATCCGTTCGCTCTTCGGCGCCGGTACTACCGGGCGCTGGAGCAAGCTGGCTGCGGCGCGTACGTTTCTATGACTTGCGCACGCATTCGGATCGGCGGCGATCACGAAGCTCGATCCGTAAGCGGTACAGTCCTACATGGGACAACAGCACTACTCGACTACGCAGCGCTACCTCCATCACAAGCTGCGACGCGAGGACGCTGCGGCGCTACAAGAGGCATTCTGTAGATAGGAGTAGTAAAAGATTTATAAATATAGGGAAGAAGAGATAGAGTAAATAGAGGAAATTGGGAGAGAGCAATCCAGACGAGCGGCGTAAAAGCGAGGAACATCTATATGATATAGCGCAGAGATAGATGAAGATATAGAGTAGAGACACAGGGAAGCTACATCGAGGGGACGCTATGATAGGATGTGAGCCGGCAGCAAGGAAGCGGGAGGGTTGAGATGGTTGAAGAAGACGTGAACGCTTAGAACTGTTAGAAGATACAACCGACTGGCCTCGGGATATGACGAAGACACATTTCACAGTGCTGGTTACCTACGGGAGGAGGGAGAGATTTCAATGTTCTATTGCCTTGTACGGAGAAGAGACTAGTTCAGACAGGAGGTTCTGGCGATCAATAGTACTGGCTTAGCGATTGGGGAGATCACAACGCTCACGGAACGCTGTTCTGAGCGATTTTCGCAACACACAACCTCGACCACTGGCGTCCGCACACAGGCATGGCGTTCTCCTATCCGAATCGGCGCGCCCGACCACACCACTCAGAATGGACTGGCAGCCGCCTGCATCGGATCGGCTCTACGTCAAAGGTGCGATCTTTAACTACGGAACCGACTTAGACGACTTATCACCCGAGATGTACCGACCTGGCATGTAGAGACGCAACAGACCGTTGGAGTTGAGCCTCTTAAACTCTTCACGATCGAGCAGGCTCGACGCTCGTATGGGCTGCCGCTGCTCGCGCTGACAGCTTCGCTGTCAACGTCTGACGCTCTAACTAAGGAGGGTACCTCGATCGCGAGAGGAGGCGACGAGAGGAAGTCTGATGGTCTGGACAGCAGCGCAATCTCTCCGCCTGGAGACTAGGTCGAGACCGTGTACTGTTCTATGCCGACGAACTCCCTGATTTCACAAAAAGCGTCCGACGATGGTGGCGAATGCACGAGAAGGTTAGGCTCGCACTCGGAACTTTTGGTGATCACATCCTAGAAGGGAGTACGTATTCGATAGCCCGGTTTCTGACTCTCTACACCGCTGTTGAGACCTACAGCAGAGAACGACATGGGCATAAGGATTTGAGAAAGCTGCGATAATACGGTGCGGCGCCGAGTGAAATAACCGGCTGCACGAATCGTGCGTAGGCGCTAATCGGTGCATCCCGTAAGTACTTCGCCATCGCGGCGATCCCGGGCAGGCTTTCTCGACGACTGAAATCGAGCAGGGCGCCTTCGATTCGACTCGTCGCCTCGAAGCACTACTTCAGGCGTGTCTGCTGCGCGACATTGGCTTCAGGAAGAAACGAACAGCGGCGTTGCTCGAGGCGCACTACGGCAACTGGCCGATTCCCATTCTTTGACGATCAGCTCTGTCCTCGGCGTCGTGACGGGAGATCTGGCTCAGGTCCCAATCCGAGGCGAGTCTGTTAGGGCTCTATCAGCCAAGAAAGCTCAAGGGACAAGGCTGCGCGCCGCGCGCTTCGGCGTCGATGGTCCCGTAAGCGTCAGGAGGTTTTGGTGCTGCTTTTCGAGGCTGAGCGCGAAGATCGCCTCATGGTGAGCACCCGGTTGCGGAATGGAAGGATGCGCGCAAGGAGGTCGTTTACCTCGCGCGCTTGCGTTTCCGTTGGGAAAGGCGTGCCGGAGGTTCGACCGCCAGAGCTCCTCGTATCAGCCGGTGAAGAACGCTCGCCAGAAGCCGAATGGGAGGGACGCAACAACCCCGTCCGAGTAGGTAGTTTGTAAGTAGTAGTGGTGATAAGGGAGATCGCGTCATTCACCCTATAGCGGCTAGACGGCTCCAAGAGGTCAGGATAGGTCAGCCACAAGTAGGGTTGGCAGATTGACAACAAGGCGTCCGCTTACGGATAGATAGGGAACTGCTGATAGATAGCGTAACTGAGCAACACCTCGACGTGATGAAGAACCTCGAGGAACGCTGCCGAGACCAACGCATACCAGTTGTAAAGTGAGACGGCCCGCTAGTGGCGCCGAATGGGTCAGGGAGGGCGCGAGACCCCGCGTAAGAGCGATTTACCTGCTCAGGGGCATGCAAGCCCCCTGGCGTCGCGAGGAGGGTATTCAGCCGCTGCTAGACTGTTTCTCGTTGCCCCGGTTCGCCTCTCACTGAAGCGGCCGGGGCTTTGTCTTGCTGAAGACCGCATCAGGCTCAGGCTGACAGCTAAGACGGCGCGAAAGCGTGTCCCGAATATGTCCCGAGATGTGCAGTTCTGATGGCAACTAGGACGACCTCAGGAGACCTGATCCGTGCCTGAGGCACCAGCTGACCACCAAGCCGAGCCTGCAAAGCCGTTTACACCGCCTCGATTCCGGTAGGCGCTCTAGTGTCTCGGCCGGTACGTGAGGATGGCCACCCCGGACGGGATCGCCGTTGCGTCGACGAGCTCGAGGTCCATTCGCTCGGCGCCTTCCTCGAAGAAGCTGCTCCCCCTCCCGAGCACGACCGGATGAACCCAGAGTCGATACTCGTCGATCAGGCCGTGCCCCATCAGGGTCTTCGTGAGGTCGCCTGAGCCGTACACGATCAGGCCCTTACCGGGCTGCTGCTTGAGCTCGGCCACGGCCTCGGGGACATCGCCTTCGATCAGCTGGGTGTTCCGCCACTCGGGGTCCTCGAGCGAGCTCGACGCGACGTACTTCGCGATGCCGTTCATCAGGTCCGGGAACTCTCCTGATCGCGACGGCCAAACCGCGCCGAAGAACTCGTACGACTTGCGGCCGAGGATCAGCCCATCGCTCTGACTCAGAAGCTCGACGTTGCGCTTGACGAAGTCCTCGTCGTCGCCCGGAATAGACCAGGCCAGGACGTCGTCCATTCTCCCGTCCAGTGTCACGTTGTTCGAAACGATCAGCTTTCTCACCCTTTGCTCCTCCGATAGTGGGAACTGCGTCTATCGATTGAGAGCAGCCTCAGGGGCGGAACTCATCGGTCCGGGATGAAGTCCCCGGTGGGGCCATTCGAGCGAGCACGCCTACGCCGAGGAAAGTGGTGATCGCCGCGACGAGCTCGCCCGCAAACGTGACGACCACCAGCGCGTCGAGCTGGTCGCGCCCGCTCTCGGCCTTGCGCCGGTAGCCGGCCATCGCGGGCTGTCCGCTGGCGCTCGTCGGCTCCCACCGCCAGGTCGAGCCCGAGGTGCGCTCCCCCTCGAGGAACTTGGCGAGGAAGGCCGCGATGTCAGCCCTGCCCCGGAACCAGGTCGGCAGCGGTGGCATCGAGAAGCTCGCCTCCTCGCTCAGCATCGCGACGATGGATGCGACGTCGGCCCGGTTCCAGGCGTCGAGGAAACGGGTCACCAGCTCGCGAGAGCGCTCGTCCCCGAGCGCTTGCAGCGTCTGCTGCTGCGAGCGCGCCGGAAGCTCGCGGTCGAGTTTCGCGCGGGCCCGCTGGACGGCGCTGTTCACCGAGGCGACCGAAGTGTCCAGGACCTGGGCCGTTTCCCGGGCGCTTAAGCCCAGCACCTCGCGCAGGATCAGCGCGGCGCGCTGGTTGGGCGGCAGGAGCTGGAGGGCGGCGACGTAGGCGAGCTCGACGCCCTCCCGCTCCTCGTAGCGCAGGATCTCGTCCGGATAGGGCTCGATCCAGACCGACTCGGGCGAGGGCGGGGCGAGCGGCTCGCGCGGATCGTCGCCATTGCCGGTGCCGCCCGGCAGCTCCCGCCGCTTGCGCCCCTCGAGAATCCGCAGCGAGGCGTTGGTGGCGATCGTGTAGAGCCATGAGCGCAGCGAGCCGCGGCCCTCGAAGCCGGCCCGCCCTTTCCAGGCGCCCAGCAGCGTCTCCTGCACCGCATCGTCCGCGTCGTGAACCGAGCCCAGCATCCGGTAGCAGTGGGCGTGGAGTTCGCGGCGGTAGGGCTCAACGAGCTTGGCGAACGTGCCCTGATCTGCGTCCCGAAGCGCCTCGGTCACGCCACTCAGCTTCGCACCCGACCGAGGTACGCCCGGCGCCTCTGACTGGTTTGAGCATCCCCGCCAATGGGGAGAGGGGATGAGCCGGTGGACGACGAGACGACCGAGCGGGGCGCTGAGACTGGTTCGAAGAACCCGAGGGATCCCACGGATCGCGTCGGATTGGGCGAGCCTAGGCTCTTCGGAGCCGTGCCGCCGACGCTTGCTCTGTGGCTCGGCGTCGCCGGCCTGTTTGTCGGAGTCGTGCTGCTTGCAACCGGATCCCTGGTCGCCGGCATCATCTGGTTCCTGGCGGGAATCTGCTTGCTCTGGGTCGGTGTGGACTCGGCTCGCCGCTGGCCGGCGAGCGCACTGCCTCGCCTCCTGGGCACCGCCGCAAGGGCGAGCGTGCGGCGGCTCGGACTTGCTCAGGTCTCGGTCGGCGCTTGGTCTGAGGCGTCCCGCCGGAGATTCGCCCTGCGGCGCGAGCTTCGGGGCCTGCGAAAGCGACGCCGCGCGGAGATCCTCGCCCTGGGCGCTGCCGCCTATGAGGAGGACACGATGCAGACGCGCGCCCTCCGAGGACAGATCGCCGAGCTCGACGGGCGGATCGAGGGCTGTGAGCGAGCGATGGCCGACGCAGTGAATCGGGCTCGCGACCGCGTGCAGAGAAAGCGCGCGGAAGTACAGCCCACCCAGCCGCAGAGCGTCTAGCGCCGTTAGCCATAGCATCGCCCGATGCTGCTGGTCGGCGCGCTCGCTCTCGCCCTCTTCGTTCTGCCGCCCGGCTGGGGCATCGCGATCGTCGTGGTCGCGATGGTCGTCGAGGTCGCGGAGGTCGGCTTCTGGATCCGCTTTCTGCGTCGCTATCGGGTGACGACAGGGGTGGAGGGTCTGATCGGCGCGACCGCCGAGGTGATCGAGGCGTGCGCACCAACCGGCCGGGTCCGCCTGCGTGGTGAGATCTGGCACGCCCGCTGTGCTTTGCGCGCCGAGGTGGGCGACCGCGTGACGGTCACGGGAGTCGATGGCCTCACGCTCGAGGTGGAACCGGCGCCGGATCGGTCCTGATGTTTATGTGAACGGCGATCGGGGGACTGCTCGCGGAACGGAAAAGGGCCCCGGTGAGGGGGCCCTTTGTTTTCCGAAAGGACGTGCCGCCGGCAAAATCCCCTTCACCGGCCCGTCGGTCCTTCAAGTCTTACGGCTCAATGTCGGCGCCTTCCCGGCGCGACTTAAGCCTGTCAAGAGAACCTAACACGAGTCTTCGTCACAGGTTGCACTTCTCCCCATACTTGCGGGTAATTCTGCGGAACTCTGCGGAGTTACCGCAGCGAAGCTGTCGTGAGCGATCGCTCGTAGACATTGGCTGCCCGGCCAGGATAGGATCCGCGTCGTGCGGTACCTGATCACAGGCGGCTCGGGATACATCGGCGGCAGGCTGACCGACGAGCTCTCGGGGCGTGAGGAGACCGAGAAGATCGTCGACGTCGATCTGAGACCGCCGCCCAGGACCTGGCCGAACCACGAGTTCGTCAAGGCGGACATCCGGGACCGCCGCAAGATGCAGGAGCTGCTCGAGCGGCACGAGATCGACACGGTGCTGCACTTCGCCTTCGTCCTCAACCCGATCCGCGACGAGGCGAGGATGTACGACATCGACGTCAACGGGACCCAGGCGGTCCTCCAGGCAGCCGCGGACGCCGGGGTCAAGCAGGTGATCCAGACCTCTTCCGCGACCGCTTACGGCGCCTTCCCCGACAATCCGAAGCCGATCGCCGAGGACTGGCCGGTGCGGGGAGCCCCGGACTTCCCCTACGCCAAGCACAAGGCCGACTCCGACCGGATCGCCCAGCTCTGGGCGCTCGAGAACCCAGATGCGGTGATGACGATCGTGCGTCCCTCGATCGTCTTCGGGCCGAGCGTCGACAACTACATCGTGCGCGCCTTCGCCAACAATCCGTTCGTGCCGATCCTCGACGGCGTCGACGAGGAGTTCCAGCTGGTCCACGAGGACGACGTCGTTTCCGCCCTGATCGCGCTGCTCGACGGCAAGCACGAGGGCGCCTTCAACCTGGCCGGCGACGGACTGCTCACCTGGGGTCGCGCCGCGGAGCTGGTCGGCAAGAAGACGCGCAACATCTCGCTGAAGAACATGAAGCGGTTCAACAACGCGATGTGGAAGCTCCGCGTGCCGCGGACCGAGGCGCCGGCCGGGAACCTCGACTTCATCCGCTACCCGTGGGTGGTCTCTACCGAGAAGCTCAAGTCGACCACCGACTGGCAGCCGAAGTACGACACGCTCGAGACGTTCAAGATCACCATGCGGGCCAAGGGCCTCCTGCCGGAATCGCCCACCACGGTCCAGACGCCCACCGCGCCGGTCGCCTAGCGCTACATTTCCCAGCCCGGGCGCATAGCTCAGTTGGGAGAGCGCCAGCTCGACAAGCTGGAGGTCACTGGTTCGAGCCCAGTTGCGCCCATCGGTAGGGGTCCCTCGCCAGATCGCGACACTGACGTGTGTCCGCTGCAACTGGCCGGTTTTAATCCAAAGTGGCGGTTTGCCTACTGCCGCAGCCCGGCGGCCTCGTGGGCAGCTGCTCGATCGTCGCCGAAGTACTTGAACTCGACCGGCTTCCGGTCGCGGAACGTCCACAGATTCCAGACGTATGCCTCAACCTCGACTCCGCTCCCCTTCCCCTGAGCCGCGGTGCGGATCAAGGCGAGCACCTTGTCGTCCGCGTCGAGCACTTCCTGCGGCTCCCACACGGGCCAGTCGTCCCATGGTTCCCGCGAAGCGCTCAAGAAAAAGGCAAGCGCCTCGTCGCGACCTCGCAGGACGAACGGGTCCACCTGTCGGCGCGAGAAGTCAACTACGAACTCCGGGGCGGCCAGGTCGTGAACCGTGCCCCCATCACCTCGGCTAAGCGCCGCGTAGGCGCGCCGGACGATCTCCGCGTTCTCCTCCGACATCGTTTACTCCGATAGCCCGGCGGCTTCGAGGGCCTCGCCCCTGGATCTGAAGCCGAGGACCGCTCGGACGACCCTTCCCTCGCGAAACTCGTAGAGGTCGAACTGGTGGACATCGATCGAGATGCCGCTCGTCTTGCCCTGCCCCTGCCAATGCGCCGCACAGATCACGGCGCTGCGCCCGTCGATGTATTCCTCGATATCAACGCGCAGCTCGTCGAAGGCGGCGGCCCACAGGTTCAGGTTCTGTCGAATCGCCTGAACCCCCTCTACCGTGGTCGGCTGATCAGGAGCGTTCTGCAGGTCTTGGAGCACAGCATCCGCCGCGTAGAGCTCCTCGACGCCATCGAAATCTCCGCGGTTGAGAGCTGCATTGGCTCGCTTCGTCGCCTCGACGTTCTCCTGCGACATCGCTCGGCAGTATCTCGCGACCGAGCTAGGAGTAGGAGTCCCAGTAGAGGAGCTCGGGCAGCGGGTCATAGGGCGAGCCCCCCGAGTACCAGCCCGGCGCGGACCAGCGCTCGAAGTGCAGGTGGCAGCCCTGGGCATCCCCGGTCTCCCCGACCCGCCCGATCTGCTGGCCGGCGAAGACGCTGGTGCCGACGGGCGCCCAGCTTGGCCGCTGGAGGTGCATGTAGACGGAGTCGGTGCCGGTCAGGTTGCCGTGCAGGACGACGTAGTAGCCCGCGCCGGAGGCCTGGTAGGCGTTCACCTTCACCTGGCCGGTCTCATCGACGATCAGCTTCTGGCCGCACGCCGCTGGCACGTCCTGGCCCTGGTGGGTGTGGCCGGAGCGGGGCGCTCCGAAGCGGGCGTCGGGCCCGCCGAAGCTGTGCTGGCCGGGCACCGGGAAGGCGTGCAGGTGCATCGCGAAGGGCTTGGTCTGGCCCGCCGCGCTGGCTCCGGCCGTATTCGACTTGCCAAGCTTGAGCTGGTAGGTGCCGTCCGGGACGACGCCCGCGGAGGTCAGCCCGTTCCAGGCGACGTCAGGAGACTCCGCGCCTCCGAAGCTGACCGGAATCACGAAGACGAGGTTCCCCGACGCATCGAGGATCTTGACCTTGGCGTGACCGGCATGGCGCGAGCTGACTTTCAGCGTTGGGCCGCTGTAGCCGGCGACGAAGTAGCTGCCGCTCACGGCGTGCTTCGCCATCAGCTTCCGGATCCGCTTCGCGTCCCTGCGGCTGACGACTCCGTTGACAGGCCAGCCGCGCTGGGACTCGAGGGCCTCGACGCTCCTCATCGTCCCCTTGCCGTACGCGCCATCGACGGAGGTTGCGATGCCGAGCCGCGTGAGCGCGCGCTGCAGGTAGCGGACGTCCTTGCCCTTGCTGCCGGGCCGCAGGACACGAGAGCCGAAGGAGCGCTTGTGCTTCGGCTTCGCCTCGGCAGCGCTCGGCAGCGCCGCGATCAGCGCAACCGCAAGCACCGCGCACACGACCGATCTGGGTCTGCCCGAACCCATTGCCCTCCTAACGGGTGTACGGCGGCCGAGTTGCGCGTACCTGCAAGCTGGGCGCGAACGCCCACCACTAGCCTTAGCCACCGCATGAAGGTCAGGCTGCCCGACGATTCCGAGCTCGAGCTCGACGATGGCGCAAACGGCGCCGACGCCGCCGCGGCGATCGGCCCGGGGCTGGCCAAGGCCGCCCTGGCGATCAAGGTCGATGGCGAGCTGCGGGACCTCTCGGCGCCGCTCGCGGGAGGGGAGGCCGTTGAGATCGTCACCGACAAGAGTCCCGAGGCGCTCGAGCTGATTCGCCACGATGCCGCGCACGTCCTCGCCGAGTCCGTGCTCGACCTCTGGCCCGACGCGAAGATCTCGATCGGCCCCCCGATCGAGAACGGCTTCTACTACGACATCGAGTTCCCGGACGGCAGCCCGGGCGAGGAGGACCTCGCCCGGATCGAGGAGCGGATGGCCGAGCACGTCGAGGCCGATGAGCCCTTCGAGCGCCGCGAGCTGC
This sequence comes from uncultured Solirubrobacterales bacterium, assembly GCA_963797265.1. GTDB lineage: Bacteria > Actinomycetota > Thermoleophilia > Solirubrobacterales > 70-9 > DASUPK01. The sequence continues at coordinate 140,701 of CAWCOY010000001.1, forward strand.
CAGCGAAGGAGGCGGTCGATCTCTTCCGCGGCGAGGGCCAGGACTACAAGGTCGAGCTGATTGAGGACCTGATCCGCGACGAGGGCGCGGAGGCCGTTTCGCTCTACCGCAACGGCCCCTTCGAGGATCTCTGCCGGGGGCCGCACGGCCCCTCGACCGGCCGCATCGGCGCCTTCAAGCTGACCTCGCTGGCCGGCGCCTACTGGCGTGGGGACGAGACTCGCCAGATGCTGACCCGGATCTACGGCACCGCCTTCCTCAACAAGAAGGACCTCGAGCAGCACCTGGAGCGCCTCGAGCAGGCGCGCGAGCGCGACCATCGCAAGCTCGGGCCCGAGCTCGACCTCTTCCAGTTCCGTCCCGAGGCGCCGGGCATGCCCTTCTGGCTCCCGCAGGGGACCGTCCTGCTCAAGCTGATCGAGGCGGAGGTGCGAAAGCAGCTCGATGCCCACGACTACCTCGAGATCAAGACCCCGCAGGTCCTCGACGTCGAGCTCTGGCACCGCTCGGGGCACTGGGACAACTACAAGGAGAACATGTTCTTCACGGCTGCCTCCGAGCGCGAGGGCAAGGGGGAGGAGCGCGAGTACGCGCTCAAGCCGATGAACTGCCCCGGCGCCTGCCTGGTCTTCGCCTCGCGGCGCCACTCCTACCGCGAGCTGCCGTTGCGGCTGGCCGAGTTCGGGCTCGTCTCCCGCTACGAGCGCGAGGGCGTGCTGCACGGGCTCCTCCGGGTCCGGGCCTTCACCCAGGACGACGCGCACGTCTACTGCACCCTCGACCAGGTCACCGACGAGGTCGATTCGATTTGCACCGCGATCGACGAGCTCTACGAGCGCTTCGGCTTCGACGACGTGCGGGTCGAGCTCTCAACCCGGCCGGAGAAGTCGATCGGCACCGATGAGCAGTGGCAGCGGGCGGAACACGCGCTTCGCGAGGCGCTGGCGCTCCAGGGCCGCGAGTACGACGTCAGCCCGGGGGAGGGGACCTTCTACGGGCCGAAGATCGACTTCCACATCACCGACGCGCTCGGCCGCTCCTGGCAGTGCGGCACCTGCCAGCTCGACTTCCAGATGCCCGAGCGCTTCGACCTCACCTACACGGGCGCCGACAACGCCGAGCACCGGCCGGTGATGATCCACCGCGCGCTCCTCGGGTCGATGGAGCGCTTCGCCGGCATCCTGATCGAGCACTACGGTGGCCGCTTCCCGCTCTGGCTGGCCCCGGTCCAGGCCGTCGTCTTGCCGGTCGCCGACAGGCACAACGAGCGGGCGGGCGAGGTGGTGACCCGACTGCGGTCGAGCGGCCTGCGTGCGCGGGTGGACGACCGCAGCGAATCCGTCGGCCGCAAGATTCGCGACGCCGAGCTCTCCAAGGCGCCCTACATGCTGGTGGTGGGCGACAAGGAGATCGAATCCGAGACCGTCTCGGTGCGCCACCACGGCGACGGGGACCTGGGCGCCATCGGCCTCGATGAGGTGATCGAGCGCATGCGCGAGGAAGCCGGCGAATAGCGTCCAGACCTCCATCTTGCGTCGGGCGGGCGTCTATACTGGCGGCAATGCCGGGCACCGAAACCACGCCGCGCGTCTAAGCGCTCTCGTGCCCGCCTACCCGAACCACTTTCGCCTATCAGTTTGAAGCTCTACCCAATGCGCAGCTAGTGGCGGTCTCCCGCTTCGACCGTCGGCCGCCCGAGCGCGACTCCACTCGTATCAACGAGCGGATCCGCGTGCCCGAGGTGCGCCTCATCGATGAGAACGGCGAGCAGGTCGGAATCGTCCCGACCCCGGACGCCCTGGAACGGGCTCGCGAGCGCGATCTCGACCTGGTCGAGGTGGCCCCTCAATCGAAGCCACCGGTCACTCGGATCCTCGACTACTCGAAGTACAAGTACGAGCAGGAGCAGAAGGCCAAGGCCGCCCGCAAGCACCAGCAGCAGGTGAACGTGCGGGAGATCAAGCTGCGGCCGAAGATCGCCCAGCACGACTACGAGACCAAGCGCGGCCACGTCGAGCGCTTCCTGAAGCAGCAGGACAAGGTCAAGGTGACGATCATGTTCCGCGGCCGGGAGCAGAGTCACCCCGAGCGCGGCCGGATGCTGCTCGACCGGCTGCTCCAGGACGTCTCGGACATCGGAGTCATGGAGCAGGAGCCCCTCCAGGAGGGCCGCAACATGACCATGCTGCTGGCCCCGGCCCGCAACGCCGGGCAGGAGAAGGAAGCCGCGGCGAGCTAGCGACCGATCGGTCCAGTCCCGCCATGGCCCGCCCGCTCAAGTACGTCGATCCCGAGCGGCCGCCCTCCCGGTTCAGCCGCGTCTACGCATCCGTCTCGAACACCAGGTTCGGGCGGTTCGTCTCGTCCAAACTGGTCTGGAAGCTCGATCCGCATCTGCTGAGCGCCAGCGGCGGCCGGTTCGGAATGGGCCTCGTCCTCCCGACGGCACTGCTCGAGACGAGGGGGGCGAAGTCGGGCGAGCCGCGGAGCAACGGCGTCCTCTACTTCCACGATGGGGATCGGGTAACGATCGTCGCCTCCAAACAGGGATTGCCGGGCAACCCCGCCTGGTTCCACAACCTGCGAGCCAATCCCGACGTCGTCTTCGGCGGAGTCCCGATGCAAGCGACCGTCGTCATCGACGAGGATGAGAGGGAACGGCTCTGGAAGCTCGCCGACGGGATCTTCGCTCCCTACGCCGACTACCGGCGGGAGGCGGCCAAAGCGGGACGAACGATCCCGATCGTCCAGCTAACCCCGCGAGAGGGCCGCTCCGGCGCCTGAGTGCCGGTGTTGGAGCAACGAGGGAGATGAGATCTCGATTCGTCATTGGATTGGCCGCGCTGCTCGTGGCGGCCCTGGTCGCGCCCAGCGCCCACGCGGCGACCCAGCTCAGGCGGGTCCAGGTCCCGATCCCCGCGTCGGCGAGCACTCCGCCCACGCCGTCCGGCACGCTCAGCCTCGACTTCGTCTTCAAGAACAAGCGCTCCAGCAAGCGCAAGTTCACGCCGCGGCAGCTGACCCGGATCGACTTCGCGCAGGTACCGCTGCTCTGCACGAACGCGTCGGCTAACGGCACTTCGCGGCTCCTGCTGACCACGATTCTGAACACCGGCGTGAAGCTCACGAAGGCCCCGAATCCGAGCGGAAAGAGGCCGAAGCCCGGCCGCTACGCGTTTCGCTTCGCCTTCAGCTTCCAGACCTTCATGGGCACGCTCCGCGGGACGATTGACAAGCCGAACCACGGACCGAGGCGTCTCAGGTCACAGGGTTCCATCAACATCGTCGACCTGGACTCGGATCCGGGCCACATGAACTGCTCCACCTCCGGCCCGAAGCAGTGGGGCGGCCTGCCGGTGCCCCTGGTGTCCGGATCAGGGTGATCGGCGCCGAATAGGTTCGCCGGCGCGTACGGTGGCGCCGTGGCGCCTCCGATGCCTCAGCTGCCAGGGGTTGAGCATCGGTTAGTCGATGTGGCGGGCGTCCGGTTTCACGTCGCAGAGGCGGGGGAGGGCGATCCTCTCGTCCTGCTGCACGGCTGGCCACAGAACTGGTGGGAATGGAGGCGACTGATCCCTCTGCTCTCCGACCGCTATCGAGTGATCTGCCTGGACACCCGGGGGTCGGGCTGGTCGGACGCCCCGAAGGGCGGCTACGACAGGGAGACGATGGCGCGAGACGTGATCGGCGTGCTGGACCAGCTGGGAATCGACCGATTCCGGATGGTTGGACACGACGTCAGGGTTCTCGTCGGTCGCTATCGGTCGATGCGGCTGACCGTGCCGACCCTGATGCTCCATGGGACTGAGGACAAGATCCTCCGCGAGCCCTTCCTCCGTGGGTTTGAGCCATACGCCGATGACATGGCTCTGGAGCTCGTTCCGAACGCTGGACATTTCATCGCCCATGAGAAGCCCGAGCTGGTGGCAGACCGCGTGCTTGCCTTCTTCCGTCAGTGAGACGTCTGCTTCAATAGTCGGCTCCGATGCCGAAGATGAAGACCCATTCCGGCTCCAAGAAGCGCTTCCGTAAGACGGCCAAGGGCAAGCTGCGCGGACGGCGGGCCTACTCGAGCCACATCCTCGAGAAGAAGTCCCCGGCGCGGAAGCGACGCTTCAAGCGGCCCTCCGTGATCTCGAAGGCCGACCACAAGCGGGTCGACAAGCTGCTCGCGGGAGGTGGCCGCTGATGCCGCGGGCTACCAACGCCGTCGCGCGCAAGAAGCGCAAGAAGAAGGTCCTCGACCGCGCCAAGGGCTACTACGGGCGAAAGCACTCGAGCTACCGGCTCGCGAACGAGCAGGTGATGCGCTCGGACGCCTACGCGTACCGCGATCGGCGCACCCGCAAGCGGGACTTCCGCCGGCTCTGGATCACGCGGATCAACGCCGCGGCGCGCCAGGAGGGCATGACCTATTCGGAGCTGATCCACGGCCTGCAGAAGGCCGAGGTCGACGTCAACCGCAAGATGCTCGCCGACATCGCCGTCAATGACCCGGATGGGTTCCGCCGATTTGTCGAGCTCGCCCGGGAGGCTGCCGCCACCTAGTTCACGGCAGCCAGAGCCAGATTCCCCGGGCGGTCCGCGAGGCGGAGCCGCCCTTTTTCGTTTCATGACGATCACAAGCCCCCACAACGAGAAGCTCAAGCTGATTCGGCGCCTCGGCCGGCGTCGTAGCCGCGAGCGCGAGGGCCTCTTCATCGGCGAGGGCGAGGACCTGCTGGCGACGGCGCGCGAGGCCGGCGCCGAGCCGGTCGAGCTGCTGACGGCGGCCGGCGAGGGGCTCGGGGGCACGGAGGTCGAGCCGGCGCTCCTGGCCCAGGTCTCGAACCTCGGCTCCGGGACCAGGGCGATCGGCGTCTGGCGCGAGGCCTGGGCCGATTGGGCCGAGGCGCCCTGCGTCTACCTGCACGGCGTCTCCGACCCGCGCAACGTCGGAGCGGTGATCCGGAGCGCCCACGCGCTGGTCGGCGGCTCGGTGGTCCTCGGCCCCGACTGCGCGGACCCGTTCGGGCCGCACGCCGTCCGGGCCAGCATGGGTGCGGTGTTCACGGAGCCGCTCCTGCGCGGCGGGATCGACGTAACCCCGGGGCCGCGGGCGGCGCTGGTCGCCCATGGCGGCGAGGATCTGGACGCGCTCAAGGGGACGGCGACCGTCTGCCTCGGCGCCGAGCGGGAGGGACTTCCCGACACGACCGTGGAGCACTGCGACGTGCGGGTGACGATCCCGCTACGCGAGGGAGCCGAGTCGCTGAACGTCGCTGCCGCGGCTGCGATCACGCTCCAGTGGATATCGTCGCGCGACTTCTCGGGAGAAGGCGATGGTGACTGAGCGGATAGAGGAGATCAGGAAGGAGGCGGCCGCGGCGATCGGGGTGGCCTCGACGACGGCCGAGCTTGAGGAGCTGCGGGTCCGCTATCTCGGGCGGAAGGCGGAGCTCACCCAGATCCTGCGCGGGATCGCCGAGCTTCCGGCCGGGGAGCGCGGCTCCGTGGGCAAGGCGGGCAACGAGGCCCGCCGCGAGCTCGAGGGGCTTCTCGACTCGCGCGGGACGGAGCTCGATGCGAGCGAGCTCGGAACCAGGCTGGCGGAGGACGCGATCGACGTCACCCTGCCCGGCTCTCCGCCGGTCTCCGTCGGCGCCCAGAACCCGCTGATTCGTACCCAGCGCCAGATCGAGGACATCTTCATCGGACTCGGCTACCGGGTGATGGAGGGTCCCGAGGTAGAGCTCGACTACTACAACTTCACGGCCCTCAACCATCCGCCCGGCCATCCGGCTCGGATGGCGCAGGACACCTTCTACGTCGATCCGGCCACGCTGCGCTCGGACCTCCGGATCCCATCGAATGGCGATCCGCTGCCACCCGGCCCCGAGGACGTCGTCCTGCGCACCCACACCTCGCCGATGCAGGTGCGCGCCATGGAGGCGCAGCAGCCGCCGATCTTCATCGTCGTCCCGGGCCGCTGTTACCGCTCGGACCCCTTCGACGCCACCCACAGCCCGATCTTCCACCAGGTCGAGGGCCTCGCCGTGGGCGAGGACATCACCCTGGCCGACCTCAAGGGGACTTTGGACGAGTTCGCCCGGGCGATCTTCGGGCCCGAGCGCGAGACCCGGTTCCGGCCGGGGTTCTTCCCGTTCACCGAGCCCAGCGTCGAGGTCGACGTCTCCTGCTTCCGCTGCGGCGGGACGGGGAAGCTGCCAGACGGCTCCCGCGATCCACTCTGCAAGGGGGTCGGCTGGATCGAGATCCTCGGCGCCGGGATGGTGGACCCGAATGTCTTCGGGTTCGTCGCCGAGAACGGCTACGACCCCGAGCGGGTCCAGGGCTTCGCCTTCGGCATGGGCATCGAGCGGATCGCGATGCTCAAGTACGGCGTCCCGGACCTCCGCAAGTTCTTCGAGAACGACGTCCGCGTCCTGGAGCAGTTCAGATGAGGGTCCCGTCGAGCTGGCTGCGCGCCTACTGCGATCCCGGCCTCTCCGTCGAGGCGGTGGCGGATGAGCTGTCGATGCACTCGATCGAGCTCGAGCGAATCTCCCACGTGGGCGCGCCCTCGCCTGACTCGTTCGTCGTCGGCCGGGTGCTCTCGGTGGAGAAGCATCCCGACGCGGACAAGCTCAGCGTCTGCGAGGTCGACGCGGGGGAGGGCGGCCGGACCATCGTCTGCGGCGCCCCCAACGTCGCCGCCGGCCAGACGGTCCCGGTGGCGCTCCCCGGCGCCGTCATGCCGGACGGCACCAAGCTCGGCAAGGCGAAGCTGCGCGGCGTCGAATCCGACGGCATGATCCTCTCCGAGGCCGAGCTCGAGATCGGTGACGACGCAGCCGGCATTGCGGTGTTCGAGGAAGACGGCCTGGCTCCGGGGACCCCGCTCTCCGAGGTGATTCCCGTGTCGGATCCGGTGATCGAGCTGGAGCCGACCTCGAATCGGGTCGACTGCTTCGGCATCTACGGGGTGGCCCGTGAGCTCCATGCGGTCACCGGCGCGGAGCTCGTGGAGGCGCCCTGGGAGAAGGACGCCGAGGCGAGCGGCGATGGCAAGGGCACCGACTTCGCGTCGGTCACCGTCGAGGTCCCGGAACTCTGTCCACGCTTCACGGCCCGGGTGTTCACGGACGTGACGATCGGGCCGTCCCCGCTCTGGCTCAAGGCTCGGCTGATCGGCGCTGGCATGCGCCCGATCAACAACGTCGTCGACATCACCAACTACGTGATGCTGATGACGGCGCAGCCGCTGCACGCCTACGACCTCGACAGGGTCCCGGACGGCGCGCTAACGATCAGGACCGCGGAGCCCGGCGAGAAGATGACGACCCTGGACGGGATCGAGCGGATCCTCGACGAGGACATGGTGCTCGTCTGCGATCGCAACGGGCCCTCGGGCATCGCCGGGATCATGGGCGGGCAGGTCTCGGAGGTCTCGGAGGGCACCACTCGGGTGCTGCTCGAGGTCGCGAACTGGGACGGGGTCAACATCCTCCGCACCTCGCGCAGACTCGGCCTCCGCTCCGACGCTTCGAACCGCTTCGAGAAGCAGCTCCATCCCGAGCTCGCGATTCGGGCGCAGCGCATCGCCTCCCGCCTGATGGTTGAGCTCTGCGGCGCCAGGCTCGTTCCCGGGACGATCGACGAGGCCGCGGACATCCCGGAGCCGCACCGGCTCGAGCTGCGCACCGATCGGGTCGAGGCCCTGCTGGGGATGCCGATCGACCCCAAGCTCTGCTCGGAATATCTGAGGCGGCTCGACTTCGAGGTCTCGGGCAGGGGGAAGACCCTGAAGGCGACCGTCCCCTTCCACCGCCACTACGACGTCACCCGCGAGGTCGACCTGGTCGAGGAGGTCGGCCGGATCCACGGCTACGCGGACAATCTCCCGGCGACGCTGCCATCCACCAGTGGCCAGGCGGGGAGCCTGAGTCGCGAGCAGCGCCTGCGCCGCCGGGCTGAGGACGCGATGCAGGACCTCGGCTTCGACGCCGTCGTCGACCTCAGCCTCACCGATCCCGGAATGCCCGGCCGTCTCCGGATTCCCGAGGGTGACGTGCGGGCCGAGCCGATCCTCGTCTCCAATCCCCTCTCGGCCGACCATTCGGCCGTGCGAACCGCATTGCTGGACTCGCTACTGGACGACGCGCGCTACAACCTCGCCCACGGCGCCGAGCGGGTGGCGCTGTTCGAGTCCGGACGGGCCTCCCTGCGCGATGGGTCCTCGCCGCACGACGGCGTGCTGGCGGGCAAGTTCGCCGGCGACCGGCCGGCGCCGGCCTTCGAGCCCTGGCGGATCGGCGCGCTCGCGGTCGGCGATCTCCGCCCGGCCGGCTGGCGCGGGGAGCCGGTCTCGGCCGACTTCTACTCGCTCAAGGGCGTGCTCGAGGCGATGGCCACCGAGCTCGAGGTTCGGTTCGAGGTCGTTCACGGCGAGCAGCCCTTCCTTCACCCGGGCCGCTCCGGACGCGTCCTTGTGGACGGCGAGGAGATCGGCTGGCTCGGCGAGATCCACCCCCTCGTCTGTCGCGACTGGGACCTCGAGGCCGCCGCCGGCTTCGAGGTCGATCTCGCGCCTCTCGTGGCCGCTTCGCCGATGGGCGAGGAGACCTACGAGGACGTGATCTCGTACCCCGCGGTCCACCAGGACGTGGCGGTGGTGGTCGATGACGCCGTGCCGGCCGCCGAGGTTCGCGCCGCGGTGCTCGAGGGCGGTGGAGAGCTGCTGCGCTCGGCCGAGGTTTTCGACCTTTACCGGGGCGAGCAGCTCGGCGGGGGCCGCAAGAGCCTGGCGCTGCGCCTCACCTTCCGGGCCACCGACCGGACCCTGACCGACGAGGAGGTCGCCGAGCGCCGGAGGGCGATCGAGTCATCCGTGCAGAAGATCGGGGGCTCGCTCCGTGAATAGGGTCCTGGTGGCCGGGGCCTCCGGGTATGCCGGGGCGCTCGCGGCCGAGCTGATCAGGCGGCACCCGAGCTTGGAGCTGGCTCGCGTTACCGCGCGGACGGACGCCGGCAAGCCGCTCAACGAGCTCTATCCCCAGTACGGAGTCGAGGAGCTCCTCGAGGAGCCCGCCGCCGAGGACGGGGCGGATGTCGACGCGGCGATCGTCGCCTATCCGCACGGGGCAGCCGCGCCGGTGGTCGCGTCGCTCCGCGAGCAGGGCACCAAGGTCGTCGACCTCTCCGCCGATTTTCGCCTCCACGACCTCGACACCTACGCACGGTGGTACGGCGAGCACGGCGCGCCCGAGCTCGTTCCGGACGCCGTCTACGGGCTCACCGAGCTGCACCGCGAGGCGATCGCCGGGGCCGAGCTGGTTGCCAATCCCGGCTGCTACCCGACGGCCAGCCTGCTCGCCCTGGCGCCGCTGGCCGCCGAGGGCCTGATCGAGGATGTGGTGATCGACGCCAAGTCGGGGGTCTCAGGGGCCGGGCGCGCCGCGGCGGACGAGATGGCGGCCGTCAAGGAATCCGACGACACCAGGCCGTACAAGGTCACCGGCCACCGCCACACCCCCGAGATCGCGCAGGAGCTGGGCGAGCTAGCGGGCGGTAACGGGGCATCACCGCCGGAAGCGGGGCTGACCTTCGTCCCGCACCTGATGCCTTACGACCAGGGCGAGCTGGTGAGCTGCTACGTGCGGACCTCGGATCCGGTCGACATCTCACAGCTACTCGGCCTCTACGAGGAGCGCTACGGGGATGAGGCATTCGTGGACGTCGCCTCCGACCCGCCGGGCGTCAGCGGGGTGCGCGGCACGAACCTCTGCCGGATCCACCTCGCGCAGAACGAGGCGTCGGGCAGGGTGATGGCCTTCGCGTCGATCGACAACCTCTGGAAGGGCGCGGCGTCACAGGCGATCCAGAACCTCAATTTGATGCTCGGCCTGCCCGAGTGGGAGGGCATCGCGTGATGCCTGCGACCCGGACCTTCTTCGCCTCGCGCTGGGTCACGCCGCCTCCGGAGTTCGAGGAGCTCGATCCGGCCGAGCTCGCTCCCGGGTTCCGAGCCGCCGGTGTCGCCTGTGGATTGAAGGACGGCGGAGCGACCGACGTCGGGGTGATGGCCTGCGACGTGGATGACGTGCGCTCCGCCCTTGCGTTGACCCGGAACGCGGCCGCCGCGGCGCCGGTACGCGTCTGCCGGGAGGAGTGCGACTCCGCAGACCTGCGTGCCGTCGCCGTGAACTCCGGAAACGCGAACGCGGCCACGGGGGAGCAGGGCTATCGGGACGCCCTCGCGATGCGCGATGCGGCCGCCGAAGCACTCGGCATCGATCCGCGCACCGTCGGGGTGGCGGAGACTGGGACGATCGGCGTCCCGCTGGCTATCGAGACCGTCACCACCGGGGTTCTCGAGGCCGTCCAGGGGCTGTCGGCGACGGGAGGCAACGACTTCGCGCAGGCGATCATGACCACCGACAAGGGCCCGAAGAGCTGCACGGTCCGGGCGGGGGAGGTCACCGTGTCTGCCCAGGCGAAGGGGGCAGGGATGATCCAGCCCGGCTTCGCGACCATGCTCTGCTTCGTCCAGACCGACGCGGTCGTCGAGGACCCGGACGCGGTTCTCCGCTCGGCACTCGTCGGATCGATGGAGCGGATCACGGTCGACGGGCAGATGAGCACCAACGACACCGTGATGCTCCAGGCGACAGGGACGGCCGGCGCGGTGCTCCCCAGGGGACTGCTCGACGCCATTCTTCTGCAGCTGGCCCTCGAGATCGTGGCTGACGGAGAGGGGGCGACACGCGTGGGCCGCGTGGAGGTCACCACGGCGGCCGACGAGGATGAGGCCGAACGCGTCGCGCGCGCGATCGCGAACTCCCCGCTGGTCAAGACGGCGCTCTTCGGTCGCGACTCCAACTGGGGGCGGATCGCCCAGGCGGCCGGAATGGCGCTCGCCGGCGAGGAGATCGACGAGCTCGGGCCCGACCGGATCCAGGCGGCGGAGCTGGCGTCCAATGCGCCCGAGGCGGAGCTTTCAATCCGCCTCGGGCGCGGGGATGCGAGCGCCCACGTCTACTTCAGCGACCTGACGCACGACTACATCCGGATCAACGCGGAGTACACGACATGAACACCGGCTCCTCCTCCGTCGAGACCCTCCTCGAGGCGCTCCCCTACATCCGCGAGTTCCACGGTCGCACGATCGTGATCAAGTACGGCGGCGCCGCGATGCGCGACGAGGAGCTCCGCGAGGCCTTCGCCCGCGATGTGGTGCTCCTCAAGTACGTCGGTATGAATCCGGTGATCGTCCACGGCGGCGGGCCGGAGATCACCCACTACATGGAGCGGATGGGCATGGAGGTCAAGTTCGTCGAGGGGCTGCGCGTCTCGGATGCGGAGACGGTTGAGGTGGCGAAGATGGTGCTGCTCGGCAAGATCAACTCGGACATCCTGGTCCGGCTCAACCGCCACGGCCAGCAGGCGGTCGGGCTGGGCGGCGAGGACGGCTCGCTGTTCGAGGTCCGGCCAGTCGCGAACTCCGAGCACGTGGGCTTCGTCGGCGAGATCGAGAAGGTGAACGTCGACGTGATCGATCACATCGCCGAGGACTACGTGCCCGTGATCGCGTCCGTCGGCACCGACCGCGACGGCGCCTCCTACAACGTCAACGCGGACGAGGCGGCGGGCAAGGTCGCCGCCGCGATGGCCGCGCACAAGGCGATCTTCCTCACGGATGTCGATGGCTGGCTGCGGGACCCGGACGACCCCGGGTCGCGGATCTCGACGGCCACAGCCGATGAGGTTCGTTCCGCTCTGAAGGGCATCGAGGGCGGGATGCGACCGAAGCTCGCCGCCTGCGTCGAGGCGATCGGGGGCGGGGTGGAGGCGGCGCACATCGTCGACGGCCGCCGGCCGCACACGCTCTTGCTCGAACTCTTCACGGACGCCGGCATCGGCACCAAGATCACGGCGTGAAGTCCCTGGCCGAGCTGCAGGAGCTCGATGCTCGCTGGGTCATGCAGACCTACGCCCGCGCGCCGGTCCAGTTCGTGCGCGGCGAGGGGGCGAGGCTGTGGGACTCGGAGGGCAGGGAGTATCTCGACTTCCTCGCTGGGATCTCGGTCTGCTCGGTCGGCCACTGCCACCCCGCCGTGGTCGAGGCGGTGCGCGAGCAGGTGGGCACCCTCACGCACACATCGAACCTCTACCTGACCGAGGCCGGGGTGCTGCTGGCGCAGCGACTGGGCGGCTCAAGCCTGGAGGGCAAGACGTTCCTCTGCAACTCGGGGACCGAGGCGAACGAGTGCGCGATCAAGCTGGTCCGCAAGCACGCGCACGCCCGCGGGATCTCAGAGCCCGAGATCGTCGTCCTGGAGGGCGCCTTCCACGGCCGCACCATGAGCTCGCTCTCGGCGACGCCGGGCCTCGCCACGAACGAGAGCTTCGCACCCTACCTGCCGGGATTCCGGGCCGTTCCGCGCGATGACCCGGATGCCCTTCGGGCTGCGGTAGGCGAGAGCACCGCGGGGGTGATGCTTGAGCCGATCCAGGGTGAGACCGGGGTGCACGTGATCGGCGACGAGGTGATCGCGGCCGCTCGCGAGTCGTGCGATGAGGCCGGAGCGCTGCTCGTCTTCGACGAGATCCAGACCGGAATGGGCAGGACCGGTTCGCTCTGGGCCTATCAGCAACTGCCGGTGCGCCCAGACGTCATGACCACCGCGAAGGCGCTAGGTGGCGGCCTGCCCGTCGGCGCCTGCGTGGCCGCTCCCGTTGCCGCCGACGTCCTCGAGCGCGGCGACCACGGCTCGACCTTCGCGGGCGGGCCGCTGATCGCGGCGGCCGCGCTCGCCGCCTTCGATGTGATCGACGACCCCGAGTTGCTGCGGCGCGTCCGCGACCTGGGCGCGCGGTTTCGCGAGGGCCTCGAGGCGATCGACGCGATCGGCGAGGTGCGGGGGCGGGGCCTGATGGTCGGTGTCCGGCTCGACGGAGTGGACGCGAAAGAAGCCGCCGGGAGGGCACTGGGCAAGGGCCTGATCGTCAACCCGATCGGCGGGGACACGCTCCGCTTCCTGCCGCCGCTCGTGATCGGCGAGGCGGAGGTCGACGCGGCCCTGGAGATCCTCCGCAACATGCTGGACTGAGCGCCGGAGCCCGCCGGAGCGCGCACTAGAGTCGCCGGCGTGGACACCCGCACCCGCTGGATCGTCGGAATCCTGGTTGCCCTGGTGATCGGGCTGGGCGTGGCGCTGATCATCGTCGCGGCGGACGACTCCAATGACTCGGGGACGTCCGGCACGACCGAGAACCCCCGGACGGCCACGCTGAGCGAGCCGACGACGACCAGCCCGCCGACCACGACGTCGTCCACGACGACCGCGCCAAACGGCGGCACCGGCGTCCCGGGCGGCACCACGACGCCGGGTGGCGGCTCCGGCGGCCTCTAGCGTCTCCGACCGTAGTCCTTCCCGACCCCGCCCGTCTTCAGATCCTCACCCTCAAGTTCAGGTCGACGTATGCCACTGACGGGCATCCGGGTTGGGTAGACATCTGCACGCCTCCCCGCAGCCTCGGGGAAGAATTCCCCAACCCCTAAAATTGGGTATTGCGAAACGCTGCGGTCATCGTGAAGCGCGCATCGGGAGTCACGTTGGCTGGCCTTGCGGCCGTGCGGATCACGTGGATAACGGCGTTCGTGGCTTGCGTATTGGTAATGCTGAGCGCACTGTTCTTCGGCACCGACGGGCGCGATTCTTCGCAGCAGTCGCCCGGATTCGCATTCGCCGACCGCGGCGATGCTCCGCAGCTGTTGCCCGAGTCCGTGTGGCTTGACCAAGCTCCGGCGGTCGACCCAAAGACTGTCGACATAAGGACTGCAGCGCAGCAGAACGATGGGGGTCAGCGGGGCCACGAGCAAGCCCCTGGCCAGAGTCACTCCGGGGCCCACGTACCGAATCGGACGGGGAGTCAACCGGAGGACCCCGGTGGGGGGACGCCTCCGGGCAGAGCCCGGCCGAACTCGCCGCAGACGCCATCGGTGACCCCGCCGGACTCGCCGCAGGCGCCGTCGGTTACACAGCCGGATCCGTCGCCGGCACCATCGGGGAATCCGGAGCCTTCACAGCCCACAGTCGGGGCGAGCGTCGCGGAATCGGAGGTGAGCGTCTCGGCATCGGAGGAAAGCATCTCGGCACAGGTCAAGACGCCCGTCAGCACCACCGACGTCACCGTCGGATTGGGTTAGGAGAGCTGGGCCTCTCCAGGGCGCCGGTCGGCTGACCGTGCCCATTACCGTTTCGGGGTATGACGCAGCGAGCGCGCAGACGGCGCCGGCGCCTTCACTCCTCGGGCAGGAAGAAGCTGATGTTGGCCCTCGGCCTTCCTCTCGCAGTTATCGGAATCGGCGTCATCGCCGCCGGTGCCTGGCTGATCAGCATCTACAACTCGGCCCCGTCCCTCGCGAGCCTGAGACCGATCACGAAGGGAGCCGTGTCGAAGGTGTACGCCGCGGATGGCTCCCTGATAGGCGTGATCCACTCGGACAAGATCCGGCAGCCGATCGCCAGCTCACAGATTCCGCAGGACCTCAAGGACGCAACGGTGGCGATCGAGGACAGGCGGTTCTACAGCCACGGTGGGATCGATCCCTCGGCGATCATCCGTGCCGGTTGGGAGGACCTGACCGCCGGCGGGAAACCGGTCGAAGGCGGCTCGACGATCACCCAGCAGCTGGTCCGGAACCTCTACATCGCGGATCCGGAGGACACGCTGAAGCGCAAGATCATCGAGGCGCACCTGGCCAACGACGAGGAGGATCGGCACTCGAAGGACTGGATCCTGACCCAGTACCTGAACACCGCCTCGTACGGCACGAACGAGGGCGCCACCGCGATCGGCGTCGAGGCGGCCGCCGAGACCTACTACTCCAAGCACGCCCGGGATCTCACCCTTCCCGAGGCGGCGATGATCGCCGGCCTGCCGCAGGCGCCGTCCCAGTACAACCCGCTCCTCAACCCGCGGGCGGCACTGGCCCGGCGAAACGAGGTGCTGCAGGCTATGGAGCACCAGGGCAAGATCAGCTCGGGTGAGTACCAGGACGCGATCGGCCAGGACCTCGGCCTCGATCCGGGACACCAGTACAGCCGGATCCGCGAGCCCTACATCTTCGACCTGGTCAAGCAGGAGCTTCAGGACCGCTACGGGGTGAACACCGTCCAGAACGGCGGCCTCAAGGTCTATACGACGATCCAGCCCCGTCTCCAGGAGGCGGCCCAGAACGCCGTCGACTCCTGCTCGGTCTGCTACTCGGGCGGTGGGCCGGCCTCGGCACTCGCCTCCGTCGACCCATCGAACGGGGAGATCGTCGCTCTGGCCTCCACGCAGCGCTATTCCGAAAACAGCCAGTTCAACTTCGCCGCCCATGCCCAGCGCCAGCCCGGATCCTCGTTCAAGGTCTACGACCTGACGACGGCGATCAGGCAGGGCATCGATCCCGACTCGACGTACTACGACGGCAGCTCGCCGAAGACTCTCGAGATCCCGGGCGGCTCGAGCTGGACGGTCAACAACGCTGAGGAGGGCGGCGGGACGATGGCGCTGACGCAGGCAACGGTGGACTCGGTCAACGTCGTTTTCGCCCAGCTGGGCCTCGATGTCGGTCCCGCCAACATCGCCAAGACGGCCTACCAGATGGGGATCACCTCGCCGCTCGGGGTCAAGGGCTCACGCGACATCCCCTGCAAGGTCGGCCCGCACTGCTTCATTCCGCCGGCCGACGCGATCGGGGGTCTCAGCGTCGGCGTCACGCCGCTGGAGCAGGCCGATGCCTACGCAACCCTGGCTAATGGAGGCGTCCATCACGACCCGACTGCGATCGACCGGGTGGTATTCCCCGGGGGAAAGGTCAACGAGCCAAGTGCACAGGAGGGCAAGCGGGTCCTCACTCCCGGGCAGGCCTACGAGGTGACGAAGATTCTCGAGGGCGTGATCACCAGCGGCACCGGGGCCGGCTACACGAGCATCGGCTGTGCCTCTGAAGCCGGCAAGACCGGCACCAGCGAAGGCCTCTCCGATGCCTGGTTCGTCGGCTACACGCCGATGTACTCGACCGCCGTCTGGACCGGACACCCGCTCTCGCGTGACTACACAGGCTTCGGCGGACCCACCTCCGGCCCGATCTGGCGCTCCTACATGGAGGCCGCCCAGGGGGGCGAGTGCCCCGACTTCGATGTTCCCTCGAGCCTGCCGGAGCTGACGTCGTTCCATGGGAAGCACACGGCGGGTGGGCGGTCCGATTCGAGTTACGGCACCTCGACGTCAACCTCCCCGACGACCACCTACCCCTAAGGCACCGGCCAGCGGCCCTCGCCGCTGATCGCGAACAGGTCGATCCGCGCCAGCTTGGCGAAGACCGCATAGCGGTGCGAGGCGCTGTACGGCGGGTGGCAGGCCGTCAGCACGAGCTGGTCGTAGCCGACGGGCTTGAGGATGCCGACGTCGCTCGGGTCGACGACCTCGTGTCTCTGAACCACGTAGGTGAAGGCCGCGTAGGGCATCTCGATCCGGACGTCGTCGCCGTCCTCGATCTCGTCGATGTGGCGGAAGGGCGCCAGGTAGGTCGTCCGGTGGCCGGCGATCGCCACGGTGCCGGGCTGGCCCGGCAGCGACGTGTTCCTGTAGTGGCCCGGGCCCTTCTGCAGCGAGGCGGTGTCTGTGCCCTGCACCACCACCATGTCGAGGCCGATGCGGTCGATCTTGATCCGCCCGATCGCGTGGCCCTCCTGGAGGTGAGGCTGAAAGCGGTCGGCGAGGATCCGCGCCTTGGCAGGGCTGCCGCTGACGCCCGCGATCGCGACCAGGTCGGCGGCGCTCGGGTACTGGGCCTCTAGGTCCTTGAGCTGGTCCTCCGCCTTGCCCTGCTCCAACGAGCCATAGGCGGCCGAGAGCGGCTCCTGCCAGACCAGGGTCAGGCCGGCATCGGCCAGGACGACGATCCCCGCCGTGATCAGCATGGTCGAGACAATCCGTACCGCCCGCTGCACTGCCCGGATTCTCGCAGCGACCTCCGGACAAACCCGCCACACTTCCCGCCTCAATGGCTGAGGGTAATGCGAGGGTGCCCCGCAGGGCGAAGCCCGAGGAGCAACCCGTTTCACCAAGAATCGCGTCCTACCAGGCCGACCCCGCGGAGGTCGGACGCGTCCTGCTGCTCTACTCCGGCGGGCTCGACACGAGCGTGATGCTGAAGTGGATCCAGGAACGCTACGGGGCCGAGATCGTGACCCTCACGGTGAATCTGGGGCAACCGGGCGAGGACTGGGAGGTGGTCACCGGCAAGGCCGAGCAGCTCGGCGCCGTCGAGACGCTACTCGTCGATGCGCGCGAGGAGTTCGCCGACGAGTACGTGCTCCGCGCGATCAGGGCGAACGCGCTCTACGGCGGCGGCTATCCGCTCTTCACGGCGCTCGGCCGACCGCTGATCGGCAAGCTCGCGGTCGAGGCCGCGCGCCAGCACGGCTGCGACACAATCGCCCACGGGTGCACCGGCAAGGGCAATGACCAGGTCCGGATCGAGGCGACGATCGCGACGCTCGACCCCGACCTGCGGATCATCGCCCCGGTCCGCGAGTGGCAGATGGGCCGTGAGGAGGAGATCGCATACGCGCGGGAGAACGGCATCCCGGTGAAGGGAGGCACCGAGGTCTCGCCCTACTCGATTGACGACAACCTCTGGGGCCGCTCCTCGGAGGGGCGGGCGATCGAGGACCTGGACGAGGCGGCCCCCGAGGACGTCTTCCAGCTCGTCACTCCCCCTGAGAAGGCCGCCGACGTGCCGCAGGTCGTCACGATCGGCTTCGAGCGCGGCCGCCCGGTCTCGCTCGACGGCGAGCAACTCGCGCTGGTCGAGCTGCTCGAGCGGGCGGCCGAGATCGGCGAGCGGCACGGCGTCGGCATCGTCGATCACATCGAGGACCGGGTGGTCGGCCTCAAGGTGCGTGACGTCTACGAGGTGCCGGCGGCGGCGATCGTGCTGGCCGCCCACCGCGAGCTCGAGAAGCTGGTCTGCACCATCCACCAGAACAACTTCAAGGGGGCGCTGGAGAGCCAGTGGGCGTACCTCTGCTACGCCGGGCTCTGGCTGGAGCCGCTGCGGCTCGACCTGGACGCGTACATGGACTCAGTGAACGAGTTCGTCACCGGCGAGGTGGCGCTCAAGCTCTACCGCGGCTCGGTCACGCCGGTCCGGCGGAGCTCCCCATACGCCCTCTACGACCGCTCCCTTGCATCTTTCGGCGAATCCGGGGGAGAGTTCTCACAGCACGCGAGCCCCGGGTTCATCGAGCTCTTCACGCTGCAGAGCCGGCTGGCCCACAGAATCCGAGAGGAGGCCGAGGAGTGATCTACGAGCTGATTGGCAGAATCGTGGTCCAGGCCATCAGGCTGCGGTATGGCCGGCAGTTCCGAATAGCAGCCGGAGCCGGGTTGGCGGTGGCCGTTCTGGGTATCGGCGCCTACCTGGCCAGCCGACGCGAGGGCGAAGAGGAGCCCGTCTAGAAGCCCTTGTGCCGAAGCAGGTGGGCGTGCTCCGATCCGGGGATGGACCGAGAGCTGATCCCGTTCATCCGCATGCTGTAGGCGCGCTCCGCCCGCTGGAGCCGGCGCTGTCGCATTCGCGCCCGGAGCTGCGCGACCCGGGGCTGACGAGGCTTGCGCGTCCTCTGTGTGCCGATGCTGATGGTGCCCGCATGCGCTTCCATTGCCGCTCCTCTCGCTCGTTTGTTCATTAGGCCTGCCATCGCTCCCGATCTCATCGGATCGGCTCGGGCTCTTCCGCCCTCGCTCCGATTTCGTCTCTGAGCCGCCCTCGCAGTCGCTGCAGAAGTCCCCGGTTGCGACCGCCGCGCAGCTGATGCGCTCGCTCTGCGAGCAGGAAACGGATCTCGGCGGTGTGCTGGAACGGGTCGGCGATCGATGCGCCGGTCGTCACCGAATGGGCGGCCAGCAAGCGGCCGTCGACGATCGCGCCCAGCAGCGGGGAGGCAGGGGGTTCCGTGGTGTCGAGCTCGGCGAGCCGCGCGACCGCGGCGCCGTCCTCGAGGCCCAGCAACCTGATCTCAATCGTGTCCCGGTCCATCATCTCGTTCTCCCGCGTCTGTCTCTCAATTGGGCTTTTCATTGATGGAACGACCCGATCGTCCTCTACGTGAGGTATCAGTGCAACATGGATTCCTTCTCAGCCTGATAAGTTGTCCTTATGCTGGACGTGAGGAGGCTGAAGGTCCTTCGAGAGGTGATCGCGCGCGGTTCCTTTTCCGCCGCGGCCGATTCACTGCACCTCTCGCAGTCCGCCGTCAGCCAGCAGATCGCCGTCCTCGAGCGCGAAGTCGGCATCCCGCTGCTCGAGCGAACGAGCGACGGTCCGAAGCTGACCTCCGCCGGCGAGGCGCTGATGGAGCACGGGGACGCCGTGATCTGCCGCCTCGAGGAGGCCGAGCGCGAGCTTGCGCAGATCGCCGGACTCGAGGGAGGGCGGCTTCGCTTGGCGAGCTTCCCGACCGCGAGCGCCACCCTGATGACGCGGGCGCTTTCCGTCTTCCGCCAGCGGTTCCCGAAGGTTGACCTTCTCTTCAGCGAGGACGAGCCCGAAGACTCGTTCCCGGGGCTCAAGCGGGGTGATCTCGATCTCGCCGTCGTCTTCGACTATCCGGAGTTCCCGCTCGACTTCGCGCGCGACGTCGAGGCGGAGCTGATCTTCGAAGAGCCGATGCGGGTGGCGCTCCCGCCCGGCCACCCGCTGGCGGCCGCCAAGTCCGTGCGGATCGAGGATCTGGCAGAGGAGGACTGGCTCTGCGGCGCGCTGCCGAGCTCATGCAGAGACCTGGTGCTGGGCCTCTGCCGCGACGCCGGCTTCGAGCCGCGGATCAGCTTTCGCAGCGACGACTACGAGGTGATCAAGGGGTTCGTCGCCGGAGGGCTGGGCGTCACGATCCTTCCCGAGCTCGCGGGCGGTCACCCCGGCATCGAGCTGCGATCGGTGCGGGGGCAGAAGCCCACCCGCCGGGTCTGGGCCGTCACCCGCGAGAGAGAGGCGCGCCCGCCGGCCGCCGAGCAGATGCTCGGGATCGTGCGGGAGGTCTGCCGCGAGTACCGCGCGGGGACGAGCCTTCGCGCGGCAGCCTGACGCTGCACGATTTCTTGCATCAGGCACGGGTCCGGGTGCCGGCGCGACCGCCGCACTTGGCCTGTGAGAGCGTTCGCTACGGTTCCGGGCTCGAATAGAGCCGAATCCCTGGACTCCAGGGAGCGGGGGACCCAAAGGCGGCCGAGACCGGCCGTTGGGGCGAATCGCCGGCGATGCAGCTCCGGCGTAACGCGATTCCTTTCAGCGTGAGCCCGTCAGCTAACCCCGCAGGCAACGAAGGAGATGACGGCAGCGCATACATCCCGAGGCGGCTTCAGGCCCGCGGCGCGGCGTAGCCGTGCGGTGCTGGGCATCGCCTGCGCCGTTGCGATCCTCGTGGCGATTGGCGTGAGCCTCGCCGGCGCGGCCGATCCTCCGCTGAAGGACCGAATCGAGTCGGCTCGCTCGAATGCAGGCCAGCTCTCCGATCGCGTGGCGGCACAGACCTCCCGGATCGTCTCCCTCACCGAGCAGGCGCACCAGGCCGGCGCGCGAGCGATGGTCGTGAACGCCCAGGTGCAGGAGGCCGAGGCTCGCTCCCGGGAGCTCGCGAGCGAGCTCCAGGCCGCCGAGCGCCGGCTCGCCCGGCTCCGCGCCGAGTACGCGGTGGCGGTCAAGGACCTCGAGAAGCGACTCGTCGCGATCTACGAGGGCGGCGCGGTGGACGAGATGACCGTCCTGCTCAACTCCGACGGCTACGACGACCTCGCCACCCGTTCCGCCTATCTCCAGGCCCTCCACAACGCCGATAGGCGTGTGGCCGAGCGCGTGGCGTCGCTGCGGGACCAGGTGGCCGATCACGTCAACCAGGTCGCCGACCTCAAGCAGCAGGTGGACGACGAGGCCCAGCAGCTGACCGCCGCCCGCGCGAGCCTGATCGCGAGCCAGGACGCGGCGAATCAGGCCGCGGCCGCCGTTGCCGACGCGCGGGCGCAGACCGAGTCGTCGCTCTCTGATGCCAAGGGCCAGGTCGCGCAGCTCGAGCAGGAGCTCGCGGCGCAGCAGCAGGCGTCGTCCGGCACTCCGGCCTACCTCGGCGGTCCCTATGCGATCCCGACCTACATCGTCATGTGCGAGTCGGGGGGCAACTACCACGCTCTCAACGAGTCGAGCGGGGCCGGCGGCGCGTACCAGATCCTCCCCTCGACCTGGCGGGCCTACGGCGGCCAGGGCGCCCCGCAGGACGCCCCCAAGGCCGAGCAGGACCGGATCGCGGCCGAGATCTGGCGCGACTCGGGGCCGAGCGCCTGGTCCTGCGCCTAGGGCTCTCCCTCCCTCCGCACAGAGGTGTGATGGACCACCCTGAGGGCGCGTAACGCGAGTAGTAGTGCAAGAGCTGTAGCTCGACCCGCTCGGGTGGGCTTGCCAGCAGCAGCTCGATCCGGTCGTTGTAGGACGCGAACTCGGGGTCGCTGTTGACCTCGTCCCCGCCTCGCGGTCCGTGCACACCTCGATGCCACGCACCACACCGCTCGCCTCGTCAGCGGCGCTTTCGGTGAGTCGCGAGATACTGCTTGGGCGATGTCGGAAGAGAACGTCGAGATCGTGCGTCGGGCCATCGAGGCCTATGGCCGTGAGGGACTGGACGGGGTTCTGCGCTACTACGATCCCGAGGTCGAGTGGACCAGCACCGCGGGCTACATCGAGCGAGCCACCTATCGCGGTCACGACGGCTTGCGGCGCTATCTCGGCACGATGGAAGAGGAGTTCAAGGATCTCCGGATCGAGCCGGTGGAGCTGATCGACGCAGGCGAGCAGGTGGTCTGTTCTGTTCGGTTCACTGGCCAGGGCAAGGCCAGGGGTGCGCCCGTCGAAATGACGTTGATCTCGGTCAGCGCGCTGCGGGAGGGACTGATTTACCGCGTCCGCAACTACCCCGACATGGCCGCCGCCCTCGAAGCCGCCGGGCTGTTGGAGCAGGCAGTGGAGGGATCTCACGTAGTGGCACGATCTCTTAAGCCCGAGGCGGCGTGGGGTGCGGTCCAGCTCGGCTTCGCGGAGATTCTCGATCTGAGGACCGGGATCGAGCGTCGCCGCCACGGCGCCCCGCCCAGGGCGCGACAGGTCTCCCTCGCCAAGCACATCCTCAGCCCGGAGGGACCCGGGGCGATCTACCTCTGCCAACACGCCATCCGCTCGAAGGCGACCTTGCGCCGGGGGGCGGCCGAGGTCGCAGGCGGCTTCGCCGCCTGGAAGGAGGCTGGCCTTCCAGTCGAGGATGTCGATTAGCGGGGCTCGGGAGTTGCCGGAGACAGCCGCTTTGGACGATCAGCGGCCCTCTGAAAATCACACCTTCAGGCGTCGAAGGGAAGGGCCCTCTAGACCAAGAACTCCTCGAGCACCGGCGCGATCGCGTCGGGCGCCGCGGCGTGATCCTGGCCTTTGATCGTCCGGTAGGTGACGTCCGGAAGCAACGTGACCAGGGAGCGCGCGGAGTTGTGCAGCCACTCAGGGCTGTTGCCGCCGTCCATCACCAGGGTCGGCACCGTCACCGAATCCCGCCACTCGGCCGGCAGGCACTGGCCGTACATGCTCCCCCGGAGCATCACTCGCCCATCGTGGGAGACGGTGTGGGCGAGGCGCTCCATGTCGGCGACCATCGGCGAGTCGAGCATCGGCTCAACCATCTCCGGGGGCATCCCTATGGCGCTCGTCATGAAGTAGCGGACGATCTCACGGCTCTTCCCGGCCGCGGTCAGCTCCTCGAGGTGCTCGACGTAGTCCTCGGGCAGCGGCGGCCTGGTCTCATCGACGATGTACGGCGGCTCGTACATCGCGAGCCGGGAAACCGACAGGCCGCGGGCGGTGGTCTCGAGGGCCAGCGCACCGCCCGAGGAGTGGCCGAAGAGCGCCGCCGAACCGCCGGCGGCCTCGATCACCGCCTCCAGATCCTCGATCTCGCGCTCGACCGCGTACGGCTCGGTGAACCCGCTGTCGCCGCGGCCGCGGCGGTCGTAGGCGTAGACGGTGAAGCTCGGCGTGAGCTGCTCGGCGAGCGGCGTCGCCGAGTGGCGGTCGTTGAAGGCGCCGCCGACGATGATCACGGGCGCTCCGTCGCCGGTTCGCTCGAAGACGATCGCCGTTCCATCGGCTGAAGTGGTCATCTCGGCAACGGTCATCGGATCCCTCCTGGTCGAAATGTGCTCGCCAGTAGGACCCGAGAGGGCATGGGAACTAATCGCTCGTCTGCTCAGCCGCTGCCCCCGCGGACGGTGAGCGTCGCCGGCTCGACGCTGACCCCCTTCTGCAGGGTGAGCGGGATCGCGGCCTTCCCCTCGACGTCCCGGACTAGCTTGCGAAGCTCCTCCTCCGGCGCCTCGCCGTCGATCTCGATCGAATAGCGGATTCCCGTCGAGAGCAGCGGATCTCCCTCGAAGTCGCCGTCCGCCGAGATGCGCAGGTCGCTGATCGTGATGTCGCGCGCAGCGGCCGCGCGCAGGATGTCGTTGAAGTAGCAACCGGCGACGGCCAAGTGGAGCAGGTGACCCCCGGAGAGGACCTCGGCCTCCAATTGCGCGCGATCCGTCAGATGGTGTCGGAGGATGAGCCCGTCCGGGTCGGCGCCGTCGGCATCGGGATCGGCAAGCCGGATCTCGGCCTCGAACGCGCCCATGTCTAATCCCCAGCGATCCCCTTCAAATCCTTGGGGCGCATCAGGACGTGCAGTACATGGTCGTCGATGGCGGCTATCCCGCCTTTCTTCATCTTCACGCGCGAGCCGGTGACCAGCGCGACCGCTGAGGAGAAGTCGGGCTCGTGCCCGACCAGCATCACCTCGCCGCGTCCGGCGGCCAGCTCGAGCGGGTCGAAGTCGCCGCCGGCGAGGCGGTCGTCTTCCTGGACCGGGCAGTCAAGTGACTCACAGGCCAACTCCGCGGTCCGCTTGGCCCGGACCTTCGGGCTGGTCAGGCAGACGTCCAGCTCGACGCCGAGCTCCTTCAGCGCCTCGCCCGCGGCGGCGGACTGGCGCTCGCCCTTCTCGGTCAGATCCCGCTCGGCGTCGGACTTGTCCTCGCCATCCTCCGCGTCTCCATGCCTGAGCAGCCAGATCACCGCCTAATCCTTGCCTAACTTCGAGCCCGGTGACTTCCCACATCATTTTGAGTAGTCTCACTTCGGCCTAGACACAGGCGACGAGTCACGGACGAGGAGGGCGACTGTGTTCATAGGGAAACTGGGGTTGGCGGTCGCAGTCGTAGCGATGGCGCTGGTCGCGATTGCCGCGCCGGCTTCGGCGGAGAGGTACGTCGCGGGGTCAGCCGGCTCCGGCGATCCGTTCTTCCCGCAGGCGGGGAACGGCGGTTATGACGTGAGCCACTACTCGCTCGCGATCGACTACGACCAGCCGGCCAACCTCCTCAGCGGCAGCGCCGTGATCCGCGCGACCGCGACCCAGAACCTCCGCAGCTTCAACCTCGATCTGCGGGACCTCTACACGGTGTCGAGGGTCAGCGTCAACGGCAAGCCCGCGACCTTCACTCAACACGACGAACAGGAGCTGACGATCAGCCCGAGACCGAAGCTCAAGGTCGGCAAGGGGTTCAGGGTGGAGGTGGTCTACTCCGGTCAGCCTCAGCCGATCACGGATCCGGACGAGTCGATCGAGGGCTGGGTCCCCACCGAT
This sequence comes from uncultured Solirubrobacterales bacterium, assembly GCA_963797265.1. Lineage (GTDB taxonomy): Bacteria > Actinomycetota > Thermoleophilia > Solirubrobacterales > 70-9 > DASUPK01. The sequence continues at coordinate 165,453 of CAWCOY010000001.1, forward strand.
GATGGCGCCTTCGTCGTCAACGAGCCGCAGGGCTCCCCGGGCTGGTTCCCGGTGAACGACACGCCGCGCGACAAGGCGACCTACGACTTCACTGTCAGCGTGCCCGCCGGCAAGGAGGTCATCGCCAACGGTGAGCTCGTGGGACATCCGGTCACCGCGGGCGGCAAGACCGTCTGGCGCTGGGCGGAGGGCGATCCGATGGCGTCCTATCTCGCAACCGTCACGAACGGCAACTTCCTGACCGACTTCTACAACGCCAACGGCCTGCCCTTCTACGACGCTGTTGATCCGAACACGCGGCGACTGAGCAACGATCCGCCGAACCCGACGCTCGCCTTCCAGCGGCTCGATCCGGAGCCGGAGATCGTCTCCTTCTTTTCGAATCTCTACGGCCCCTACCCGTTCCAGAGCGCGGGCGGCATTGTCGACTGGGCGCCCGAGGTCGGCTACGCCCTCGAGTCGCAGACGAAGCCGAACTACGACCGCATCCCCTCGGCGGCGACCGTCGTCCACGAGCTCTCGCACCAGTGGTTCGGGGATGCGGTGACGCCCGCCTACTGGCCGGACATCTGGCTGAACGAGGGATTCGCTACCTGGTCGGAGTGGATCTACGACGAGATGCACGGCGGCCCGCCCGCGCAGGACAGGTTCGAGGAGCTTTACGCGATTCCCGAGGACGATCCGGCCTTCGAGGATCTCTGGTTCCCGGCGCCGGCCGCACTCGAGGATCCGAGCCAGCTCTTCCACACGCCGGTCTACGACCGAGGGGCGATGACCCTGCAGGCGCTGCGGGAGAAGGTGGGTGACGCGACCTTCTTCCCGCTCCTGCGCGCCTGGTACGCACGGAACAAGTACGGCAACGTCACCACGTCCGACTTCATCGCGCTCGCCGAGCAAAGGAGCGGACAGGACCTGGACCACTTCTTCCGGGTTTGGCTCTACGAGGAGGGCAGGCCGGAGTCCTGGTGATGTCCGTCGGCTTGGCGACTTGCCCACCCCCGTAGGTGGGCAAGTCGCCATGGCTGAAGATTTCTGCGGCGTGTGCGGACTTCGCATGGATTCCGTTTGTCGCTGTATGCGAGATGTCGTCTTTTGTCGTCCGCACCCGCCGGAATCATCGGTACGTGAGCGCGGGAGCGGTCCACCTGCATGTCCACAGCGAGTACTCGCTGCTCGACGGCGCCTGCAAGATCGACGCGCTCGCCGCCCGGGCCGCGGAGCTCGAGATGCCGGCTCTCGGCCTCACCGATCACGGCGTGATGAACGGCTCGGTCGAGCACTACAAGGCCTGCGTGGCGGCGGGGATCAAGCCGATCATCGGGCTCGAGGCCTACCTGGTCGACGATCGGAACCTCACCCCGACCCAGCCGCGCTACGAGCGCAACCACCTCACCCTCCTCGCCTCCAGCGAGAACGGCTTCCGCAACCTTGTCAAGCTCAGCTCCGCCGGCTTCCTGGAGGGCTTCTCGCGCGGCAAGGCGAATGTCGACATGGAGCTCCTCTCGGCCCACTCCGACGGGGTGATCGCCCTCACGGGCTGCCTGCAGTCGCGCTTCTGCCGCCGGCTGGTCGAGGACCGCCCGGACGATGCCCGCGCCCACGTCGACGACCTGATCCAGGCCTTCGGGCCCGAGCAGGTCTACTTCGAGGTGCAGCGCAACGGCGTCGCCGAGCAGGAGAAGGCGAACGAGGGGATCGTCCGCACCGCCAAGGAGCTCGGCCGGCCGCTGGTGGCAACGGCCGACGTCCACTACCTCCGCCGTGAGGACTACGACTCACACGCCGCCCTGCTCTGCGTCCAGACGAAGTCGACGATCGAGCAGCCGAAGCTCCGCTTCGACACCAACGAGTTCTATCTGAAGAGCCCCGACGAGATGGCGGAGTCGTTCTCGGACATGCCCGAGGCGGTCGCGAGCACGCTCGAGATCGCCGAGCGCTGCGAACTCGAGATGGACCTCGGGCAGCTGCTCCTACCCCGCTTCCCGACGCCCGATGCCGTGGAGCCGGGGGAGATGCTCCGCGAGCTCGCAACGGAGGGGCTCCGGCGCCGCTATGGCGACCCGATTCCTGCAGACGCCCAGGAGCGGCTCGAGTTCGAGCTGGGCGTCATCGACGAGATGGGCTTCGAGTCCTACTTCCTGATCGTCTGGGACTTCGTCAAGTACGCGAAGGAGAACGGGATCGCCGTGGGACCCGGGCGAGGCTCCGCCGCCGGCTCGATCGTCGCCTTCGCGCTGGAGATCACCGACCTGGACCCGCTCGCCAACGGCCTGCTCTTCGAGCGCTTCCTCAACCCGGGTCGCAAGTCCATGCCGGACATCGACATCGACTTCTCGGTGCGCGGGCGCGAGCGCGTGATCCGCTACGTCGCCGACAAGTACGGGCGTGAGTGCGTCGCCCAGATCATCACCTTCGGCAAGATGGCCCCCCGCGCGGCCATCCGGGACGGCGCCCGGGTCCTCGGCTACGACTACGCGACGGGCGACCGGCTCGCCAAGCAGATCCCGGAGCCGATCTTCGGCCGCAGCCCGAGCTTCGAGGAGTGCCTGAAGCCGGGGGAGGAGCTGAAGCGCACCTACGACTCGGATCCGGACGCCCGGAAGATCCTGGATACGGCACAGGGACTCGAGGGGATCGTCCGCAACCATTCGATCCACGCCGCCGCCGTGGTGATCGCCGACCGGCCCCTGCAGGAGATCGTCCCGCTCCAGCTCGCGGAGGACCGCGGGGCGCCCAATGGAAACGGGAACGGGAACGGCAAGGTCGAGCGCGCCTACAAGACGGTCACGCAGTACTCAATGGGCCCGATCGAGGAGATCGGTCTGCTGAAGATGGACTTCCTCGGGCTCAGGAACCTCGATGTGATCGAGGACGCGGTGGCGATCATCGAGCGGTCCCGCGGCGAGAAGATCGACATCAAGGACATCCCGCTCGACGATCCCAAGACGTACGAGATGCTCCGGCGCGGAGAATCGATCGGCGTCTTCCAGTTCGAGTCCGAGGGAATGCAGGACGCCCTGAAGACCGTGAAGCCGACCGAGTTCCAGGACCTGGTCGCGCTGAATGCGCTCTACCGGCCGGGCGCGATGCGCTACATCCCGGACTACGCGAAGGGCAAGCGCGACCCCGACTCCATTCGCTACCCCGATCCCCGGCTGCGCCAGATCAGCGAGGCGACCTACGGCTGCGTGATCTACCAGGAGCAGCTCATGGAGATCGCCAAGCAGATGGCCGGCTTCAGCCCGGCCGAGGCGGACGACCTCCGCAAGGCCGTGGGCAAGAAGAAGCGGGATCTGATGGCCACCATGAAGGAGAAGTTCCTGGAGGGCATGGCCGAGTCGAACACCGACCGCCGCGTCGCCAAGGAGCTCTGGTCCCTGATGGAGGCGGCGGCGGACTACTCCTTCAACCGCTCCCACGCCGCCTGCTACGCGCTGATCTCCTACCGGACCGCCTGGCTGCGCGCGAACTTCCCCGCCGAGTACATGGCCGCATTGATCTCGACGGTGATGTCGACGAAGGACAAGGTCCCCTTCTTCGTCAACCGCTGCGCCGAGATGGACATCGAGGTCCTGCCCCCGGACGTCAACAGCTCCGATCACGGCTTCGTCGTCTCGGGGAACTGCATCCGCTTCGGCCTCGACGCGGTGAAGAACGTCGGCCACATCGCCGTCCAGGCGATCCTCGACGCTCGATCGAGCGACGGCAACTTCTCCTCATTGTGGGACTTCTGCGAGCGGGTGGACACCCGTGCGGTCAACAAGCGTGCCGTGGAGTGTCTCGTCAAGTGCGGAGCCCTCGACTCGACCGGGGTCTCCCGGAAGGGGATGCTCGAGGCGCTGCCCGCCGCGATCGCCTTCGGGCAGAAGGCCCAGGAGGACTCCCGCCTCGGCCAATCCTCGATCTTCGACCTGGGGGGCGGGGCGGAGGAATCCGGACCATCGCGGCAGCATCATGCGCCGATCAGGTCCGAGGAGTTCGACCAGCGCGAGTTGCTTCGCCTGGAGAAGGAGACTCTGGGGACCTTCCTGTCCTCGCACCCGCTCGCCGAGGTGAAGGACGCGATCCGGACGCGGGTGGACTGCGCGCTCTCCAGCCTCGCGGACAAGCCCGATGCCTCCTGGGTGACCGTCGGCGGGATCGTCACCGAGTTCAAGCGCCACACCTCGAAGAACGGGTCGAAGATGGCCTTTGCGACCCTGGACGACGTCGAGGGTCAGGTGGAGATGCTCGTCATGGGGAAGGCCTACGAGGAATCCCACGAGTTCCTCGCCGCCGACGCGATCCTGATCGTGCGCGGCAGGCTCGACCACAAGGGTCGCGGCGACACCAAGCTGGTCGCGCAGGAGCTCGAGCTCTTCCAGCCGACGGAGGACGAGGTCGCGAAGGCGCGCGCCGCGCGGGAGCGGGACAGCGGGCCATTGCGACTGCACATCGACGCAGCCGCGTTCGGCATCTCCGTGATCGAGGAGCTGAAGGCAGTCCTCGGCAACTTCCCCGGTGACTCGGAGGTCGTCCTGGTGATGAAGACGCGGCAGGGGATTCGGGAGCTGCAGTTCGGGCGCGAGTACCGCGTTCGCCGCTCGGCGGGGCTGGATGCCGAGATCGACGCACTGCTCGGCGGCGCCGCCCGCGCGGCCTAGAATCTGACCGCTCCGTCCGGGCGGAGTTCGATGGGGAGAGGGACTGAGCAAAGACAGATTGGCGATGGCCCCCAGGGCCTGACCGAGAGCTGGACGACCCGGCAGCTGGCCGAGTTCCTGTCGGTCGTCTCCTCTTTCACCGACGAGCGCGACGCGCTGCGAGGCTGCGTGGAGCGCGCGGCCGCCGCGATCGGCACCGACGCGGCCGCCCTGATCCAGGGCGGGAAGGTCGCCGCCTCAATCGGCTTCCCCGCCGGGGCGGGGCCCGTCACCGATCTGGTCGAGGCCTCAGGCGACCTGCGCTTCGAGCGCCGGCTTGGAGAGCTCGGCCTGTGCACCGGTATCTGCTCCCTGGTCGGCGAGGAGGGCACGCTGCTGGTGGCGCGAACCGGCCGCGCCGACTTCAGCAAGGACGAGCTTGACCTGCTGCGCGGTATGGGCCGGGTGCTCGCCCTGGCGCTGCGGAGCATCCGCCTGATCGGCCAGCTTCGTGAACGGCAGACCCTGCTCGAGCGGCTCACCCTGCTGCAGCGCTCGATCGCCAGCCGCGCGGACATCGAGGACGTCCTGCACGCGATCGTCAGCGGCGCCAGCGAGCTGCTCGGAGACGAGCTGGTGGACCTCAGCCTGATCGATCCCGAGGACCCATCGGTGCTCGAGGTGGTCGCGGCCGTCGGCTACCCGCCCGAGCTGCTCGAGCAGATCCGGCGCACCCCGGTGGAGGTCGGCATCGCCGGACACGCGGTCGCGGAGCGACGGCCGATCGTGGTGGAGGACTACGGCAGGGACCCCCGGCGCATGCCCGATGTGGTGGTCGATGGCCTGCGGGCCGTGATCTCGGCACCGGTCTACCAGCGCGGCGAGCTGGTCGGCGCCCTCTCCCTCGGGACGCGTCGCCCCGGCCGCCGCTACAGCGAGATCGAGCGCGAGGCGGTGCTCGCCTTCGCCGAGCACGCCGGTCTGGCGCTGAACGACGCCAAGGCCGCTGAGGAGACCGCTCACCAGGCCTTTCACGATCCGCTCACCGGGCTCGCGAACCGCGCGCTGTTCGTCGACCGCCTCGCCCAGGCGCGCACCCGCGCCTCCGCGGCGGGCGACTCGGTAGGGGTGCTCTTCGCCGACCTCGACGGCTTCAAGACCGTGAACGACAGCCTCGGTCATGCCGCCGGCGACCAGCTGCTGATCATCGTGGGCCAGCGGCTCGCTTCGGTGGTCGGGCCGACCGACACCGTCGCCCGCTTCGGGGGCGATGAGTTCGCGATTCTGGTAGAGGACGTCCGCCAGCCGATCGAGCTCGCCCGCACGGCGCGCCGTGCTCTCGATGGGCTCGAGCGGGTGATCGAGGTCGACGGCCGCGAGGTCTTCATCACCGCCAGCATCGGGATCGCGATCGGGCTGGAGGAGACCGAGGACCTGCTTCGCAACGCCGATCTGGCGATGTACGAGGCAAAGGGTCAGGGAAAGGGCCGCTACGAGATCTTCCAGCGCCACATGCACGAGGCGCTCGCGCAGAGGCTCGAGCTCGAGCTCGATCTGAAGCGCGCGGCCGACCGCGATCAGTTCGTCCTCCATTTCCAGCCGATCGTCGAGATGGAGACCTCGACCGCGATCGGGGTGGAGGCGCTGATTCGCTGGATGCATCCCAGCCAGGGCCTGATCCTCCCCGACCGCTTCATCCCGATAGCCGAGGAGAGCGGTCAGGTCCACGCCCTTGGCCGCTGGGTCCTCTGGGAGGCCTGCCGGCAGGTCGTCGAGTGGGAGGACGCCTACGGCCGGCTCGGCTTGAACGTCAACATCTCAGGCGCGCAACTGCGACAGGCGAGCCTGGTGCGGGAGGTCGCCGAGATCCTCGAAGCCACTGGGCTGGAGCCGGACCGCCTCACCCTGGAGGTCACGGAGTCGGTCCTCATGGAGGTCTCGAGCAGCAACACCGAGCGGCTCGACGCGCTCAAGAAGCTGGGGGTCCAGCTCGCCGTCGACGACTTCGGCACCGGGTACTCGTCGCTGCAGTACCTGAAGCGTTTCCCGTTCGACTGGTTGAAGATCGCCAAGCCCTTCGTGGACGGAGTGGATGACTCGGATTCGCAGGCGCGGATCGCGCGGGCGATCATCGACCTTGCGCACAGCCTCGAGATCGAGGTGATCGCCGAGGGAGTCGAATCGAGGCGGCAGGCCGCGGTGCTGGGTGAGATCGGCTGCCTCAACGGCCAGGGCTTCCATTACTCACCGCCGCTCCCGGTGGAGGAGATCTCCGACTATCTGGCCGCCGAATTGCCTGCGCGTTAGCAGATCCACCCCCATTTGCGCAAGGGCGGAGCCTCCTCCAACATTTCCATCCGTCCGCCGACGCGTCCTAGACTGAACTCCTCGTGTCAGGCCAGACCCAGCAAGAGCGCAGCACCGCCGGCGAGTGCCGCCAGTGCCGCTCGTTCTGCGACAAGCTCGTCAACCCCGCCGGCTGCCTGGAGATGGGGTGCAAGTTCCTCTACACCTACGAGGACGCGCGCACCGGCGGGCGCTACATGGGCTGCATGAACAATGTGTTCGGCGCCGAGATCGACTTCGACATGTTCCTGCTGGCCGAGCGGACTCGGGAAGGCTTCGGCGGGATCAAGATGACCGGCGATCCGCTGCCCCACTGCCAGTTCTCGGTCGAGCGAGCCTACGAGGGCGACGGGCCCGCCTACGAGTGCGTCAACCGGCGCTTCTTCGACGCGCCGAACGAGCACCCGGATTCGATCCGGGCGTTCGACCTCCGCAACGCCCTCACCTAGCTCAGCGATCCGGTCAGCCGAGCAGGTCCTCGAGCTTGTCGAAGCTGTCGGTCCAACCACCCTCGTGCAGTTCAAGCCGTGCCTTGGTGGCGAACTCCCCCTGGCTGAGCTCCACCTCGGTCTGATCGCCGAGGTCTCGCAGGGAAAGCATCACCAGCGTTTCCCGGTCGTCCGGATCGGGCGGGTCCCAATTGAACGTGTAAGCCAGGCGCGAAGAGGGATCGACCTCGCGAAACTCGCCGCCAAGATGAAAGAGCTCGCCCTCGGGGGGCTGCATCGCGATCTTGTAGCTCTGATCGACGCGCGGCTCGAAGTCAACGCTCGGGACGGTGAAGCCCTTCGGACCCCACCAGTTGGCGAGCTTGTCCGGGTCGGTCATCGCCCGCCAGACCTCGGCACGCGGGGTGGGTAGGACGCGCGTCATGCGGAGCCACAGCCCATCGTTCGAGGTCATCTCATCTCCTGAACTCAACGCATCGTAGGCGCGTTCTCGCTATCAGTGCAGGCGATGGGCGGGACTCTTCGCAAGCTGGTCGTGATCTGGTTGGCTGGGTTCCCCGCCTTGGCGCTGATCGGCTGCGGCGGGGCCTCGGCTGCCACGCCGGAGCGGGTTGCAGACCAGATCAGGCAGAACGACTCCGACCTGCACCAGGCGATCGATGCGTGGCGTGTCGCCGGTGACCCTCCGTCGAGTCCCACGCCCCCAGACGTCGCGGAGCACGCGGGCGAGCTCCAGGACCTGGTCGCGTTCCTAGGTGATCACCCGAACCTCGCCATCCGGGTTATCCCGCTGCTGGACGGCGGTCTGCGCGGGGAGATCACGCGGCTCTACGGCGCGCGGCGGGCATTGCTGCGCCTCTCGGCGGGCTCGAAGCACAAGAAGCTGAAGCTCGGCCAGCGCCCGCCGCTCGCCGATCTCGTCGGGTTCTACGACGAAGCCGAGCGCCGCTTCGGGATCGGGGCCAACTACCTGGCCGCGATCCACCTGGTCGAGACCAAGTTCGGGCGGGTGATCAGCAACAGCGTGGCTGGCGCCCAGGGCCCGATGCAGTTCATCCCGACGACCTGGAGTATCTACGGGCACGGCGGCAACATCCGCGATCCGCACGACGCAATCCTCGCCGCGGCACGCCTGCTGCGAGCGAATGGGGCGCCGGGCCGGTACGGCCCCGCGCTTCGCGCCTACAACCCGTCCGGGCTCTACGTGAACGCGGTCACCCGCTACGCGAGGGAAATCGCGCGCAACCCCTACGGGCTCTACTACCTCTACGCCTGGGAGCCCTAGGAGGATCCTCGCCGGGAGAGCCAGCCTCCGAGGATGCCGAGCAGAAGCCCGCCCTCCGGCGCCAGAGGTACCTCGGTCGTCACGCCGACGACGATGCCTACCGCAAGCCCGATGGCGGCACCCACCCCAATTGCAGCTTCGGTGCTCAACGCGCCAACCCTAGCTGCAAGTGTTGAGGAGAATCCGGGTCACCGATTCCCCAGATAGGCACGGCCGCGTGGCGAGAGCCGGTAGCCGATCGGCAGGCTCTCGGTCAAGCCGAGCTCCTTGAGCTTGCGCACATCGCGTTTGAAGGGAGCCTTCTCCACATTGAGGGAGGCAGCGAGATCGGCGGCGAGCGTCTCCGGCCGGTCTCCGATCAGGGTGAGGACCCGCCGCGTCCAGGGCTCGCTTCGGGCGCGGTCCATGCGGTCGAGCCGCGCATCGATCTCGGCGCGCTCTGAGGGACTGATCCTCGTCCGTTCGCGGAGCGCGGTTCGGGGGTCATCGCCGATGCGATGGAACCGGATCCGGAACAGGCGGCCCTCGGGCCGCAGTGTCGCGAGCAACTCGCGCTTGGTCGCGAAGCCTGCGCGGCGGGTCTGCTCGAGATCGATCTTGCGTTCGGCGACCGGCTCGACCGCATCGATGCCGAGCAGTCCCGCCCGCGTGCGAAGCGTGCCGCCGGCCTTCACGGTCGGGCGCTTCCAGCGCCGGAAGGCGAGGTCGATTTCTCCCGTCTCGATGCCGTCGAGCGCTCGGCGGTTGAAAAGCATCAGCGCTTGCGCGACGCCTCCCGCCACAGCCGGCGGATGAGCTGGACGTCCTTCTTGGCCACGTCGTGTCCCTCGATTCCCGGTCCCTCGAGCACCGCCGGCACTCCCTGGAGCCGGCGCTCGCCCAGAAAGGCCCGGAAGCCCTTGCGCCCGATCTCCCCCTTGCCGATCGGCGCGTGGCGGTCTCGGTTGGAGCCTCGGTCGTCGCGAGAGTCGTTCACGTGGAGCAGCTTGAGCTGGTCGAGGCCGACCTTGGCGTCGATCTCGTCGACGAGGTCCTTCATGCCCTCCTTCGTCCGCACGTCGTAGCCCGTGGCGTGCAGGTGGCAGGAGTCGATGCAGAGGCCGAGGCGCTTGGGGCCGCCGGTCTTGTCGATCAGCTCGGCGGTCTCGTCGAAGTCCAGGCCGAGGAGCTGCGGTGACCCGGCCGTGTTCTCGTAGATGATCGGGCAGCGCTCGCTGCGAGCGAGCGCCTCCTTGATCAACCTGATGGCGCGTTTGCGCGCGTTCGTCCGCGTGTCCTCCTTGAGCGCCCCCGGATGCACGACGACGCCGAGCGCCCCGATCCCGTCACCGACGCGCAGGGCGTGGGTGAGCGACTCGAGCGACTTCTCCTGCATCTCGCGGTCCTTGGCCGCCGGGTTGATCAGGTAGATCATGTGGATGGCGACGACCTCGACCCGGGAGTTCTTCATCGCCTCCCTGAACTCGGCGAAGTCATCGTCCGTGTAACGCGTCGGGCGCCACATCCGCGGGCTCTGGTTGAAGATCTGGATCGCGTCGCAGGTGCGCTCCTGGGCCCGCTCGATCGCTTTGGACAGGCCACCCCCTGTGGAAACATGGGCGCCGATCAACATGATGAGCTCCGATCCATCAGTTCCGGTCCGCGTCCGCTTCGCCCCGTCGCCGACGGGCGCCCTGCACATCGGGGGAGCGAGGACGGCACTGTACAACTGGCTCTTCGCGAGGGGACGCGGGGGGGAGCTGGTCCTGCGGATAGAGGACACGGACCGCGAGCGCTCCACGCCCGAGAACGTCGAGCAGATCCTCGACGCGCTGCGCTGGCTCGCGCTCGACTGGGACGAGGGGCCGGTGAGCCAGTACGAGCGAGCCGATCGCCATCGCGAGGCGCTGGAGCGGCTGCTCGAGTCGGGCGCTGCCTACCGCGATACCGCGACCGGCGAGGATGTCGCCGCCTGGAAGAAGGAGCGCGGAAACCGGGGCTACCGCGGGGAGCCCTCGGATGATCCCGGCGCGGCAGTGCGTCTCCGAATCCCGGAGGGCGGGGACACCGTGGTCGCCGACGAGATTCGCGGCGATGTGCGCTTCCCCAATGACGCCCAGGACGACTTCGTGATCGCGCGCGGCGATGGCTCGGTTCTCTACAACTTCGCGGTGGCCGTGGATGACGCGGACATGGCGATCACCCATGTGATCCGCGGCGACGACCACCTCTCCAACACCCCCAAGCAACTGCTGGTGATGGAGGCGCTCGGTGTGGCACCGCCGCTGTACGCGCATCTGCCGCTGCTGCACGGCCCGGATGGCAAGAAGCTCTCCAAGCGTCACGGGGCGGCGAGCGTGCAGGAACTGCGAGACGCCGGCTACCTGCCCGCAGCTGTGCGGAACTACCTGGCCCTCCTCGGCTGGGGCACGCAGGACGACACGACCATCATGAGCACCGAGGAGCTGGTCGAGCGCTTCGACCTCTCGGCGGTGGGCCGCTCGAGCGCGATCTTCGACGAGCAGAAGCTGCGCTGGCTGAACGGCCGCTTCATGCGTGAGATGGAGCTCGACTCCTACACGGAGGCGGTGGCGCGCCACGTCGGGCGGGAGCCCGACGATCTCCTCCGAGCCGCCTGTGCGATCGCCCAGGAGAAGGCGCAGACGCTGAACGAGGTCTGGCCGCTGATCGGTTTCCTGTTCGAGGAGCCTGAGACCGACGAGAAGGCGTGGCGAAAGGTGATGAAGGACGGTGCCCTGCCGCTGCTTCGCGAGGCGCTCGAGGCACTGCGTGAGACGGACTCATTCGAGCCGGCCCATCTCGAAACTGCGCTCGGGCGGATCCTCGCCGAGAACGACGTCACACCGGGCAAGCTCTACCAGCCGATTCGGGTTGCCATTACGGGAACTTCGGTCTCCCCGGGGATCTTCGAATCGCTTTCCGTACTGGGCAAGAACCGCTCTGTAGAGCGGATTGAGCGGGCTGTCGAGCGGCTTTCTACGGAGGCCACTGACGGAAAGATTTCTAAGTAGCCGCATGGGCTAAACAATCGGCCAGGCGGTGCCGATGAGTACCGCATGGCTACCGCCACCACCACGACCCGCGGCGCCCAGAACGGCACTCGCGGCGAGGGCCGCGGACGCGTTCTGGCGGCAGCGTTCGACGAGGCCGAGCGCCAGCCGGCGCTCCAGGAGGGCCGTGACCAAGCTCTCGAGCAGGTCAACCGCGGTGCTCCGCCGCACGAGGTGGCGGGTGTCGTCGAGTCCGATGTTGGGCTCACCTGCGCGATCGTCCGCGCCGCCGGCCAGCTGCAGGGCGGTGGGCGCATCCGCAGCGTCGCCGACGGCATCGAACGCCTTGGCCCGGGCGCCGTGGAGGCGATTCTCCGCTCGGCTCCCGCCTACGACATCTTCAACGGCGATGGCCGCCTGGCCCTCGCGCCGGACCGGTTCCGCCTGCACGCACTGGACGTGCAGCGTGCGGCCGACCGGATCGCCGAGCTCAGCGGGATCGGGGATCGCGACGAGATCGCTCTCGCCGCCATCCTCCACGACATCGGCAGGCCTGTGCTCGCGCGGCTGCACCCGGGCTACGCCGAGCGGTTCGATCGCCGCAGCGCGACCCCCGATGAGCGGATCGCCGCCGAGCGCCGCGAGCTGGGGATCGATCACGCACTTGTCGGCGGCGTCCTTACCCGGCGCTGGGGCGTTCACGCGCGCATCGCCGAGGCCGTCGAGCGGCACCACACGCATCAGGCGGAGGGCATGGGGGCGGTGCTCCGCTTCGCCGACATGGTTGCCGCCCACCTCGAGGACTGCCCCGTCTCGACGCAGGATCTGATCGAGGCCGCCGAGCACTGTGGGCTCGACGAGCGCTCGGTCCGCATGGTCCTCTACGAGCTTCCTCAGGGCAAGGGATCGCGTCGCCGCGCCACCGGCCCATGTCCGCTCTCCAGCCGGGAGCTGGACGTCCTCCGGCGCCTCGCCGAGGGCAAGGTCTACAAGCAGATCGCCGCGGAGCTGGATCTGTCCGCAAGCACCGTCCGCAGCCATCTGCACAACGTGTACGGCAAGCTCGGCGCTCTGGACCGCGCGCAAGCGGTTCTCATGGCGACCGAACAGGGCTGGATCTAGCCCCGAGCCCCTCTGCGTCGATTCGTGTCCGAGGGTCGGACACCTTGCGACGCAGAGTGATCAGCAAAGCCGCGATCGCCATCCCGATCGCGTCGATCCCGACATCTACTGGGGTTCCGGTGCGCCCGTGCACGAAGCTCTGGTGGAACTCGTCCGTACAGGCATAGGCGAGGGCGATACCGACCGCGATCAGAAGGGGTCTTCGGACCACGCCGCGGAGGGCCCACCACCAGAGTGCGGTGAGCAGCGCGTAGCCGCCGAAGTGACCCAGCTTGCGGACGATCACCTCCCACCACGGGTGCTCACCGGTCGACGACTGGGCTGACAAGTAGAAGATCACGCCCATGAGCAGCAGCGGAGCGATCGCGCGCAGCAGTGCACGGTTGCGTCGATTCATCGCACTGCGGCTCGGCCCGGTAAAAGAGTTGACGTGATCTCGGTCACCTCGAAGTCACGTTACGCGGTGGTAGCGCTCGCCGAGCTGGCGCGGGCGGGCGACAGCCCTATGCCCATCGGCCAGGTCGCCGAGCGCCGCGGCATTCCCGTGCAGTTCCTCGAACAGCTCTTCTCGACGCTGCGGCGCGCCGGCATCCTGATCAGCCACCGCGGCGCCAAGGGCGGCTACACGCTCGCCCGTCCAGCCGACCAGATCACCGTGCTCGAGGTCGTGCAGGCCCTCGACGGCGTCGTCGGCCAGGAGGGCAAGGAGGCCGGCGGGATCTGGGAGGAGGGGGTGGAGGCCCTGCGTGCCACGTTCCGCGCGACCTCGATCGCCGACATCGCCCGCCGCGAGGCCGAGTCGGCCGGCGCGGGGATGTACCACATCTAGAAAGCAGGCACGACCGGCGCGGATTTGGTTTCAGCAAGCCGATTGTGTCCGGTTGCTTCCATTAAGGGGGTGCGGTAAAAAAAAGGTTTTAACAGAGAGTGACTGCTGTGGTTGGTTTCATAGGAAACGCAGGAATCCATAGAGCCGCTTCTAATATCTCCTGAGAGGCGAGGCACGAGGTAAAAGTACTGGACACAGCAGAACGGAGATCCGGTGACCGAGAAGACCAACCCGAGCGGCGTCTCGGTCCAAGCCTGGGTCACCTTGAAGGTGCCCGAGCAGCTAAGCCATAAAGCGGCGGCCGACGAGCGTAATATCTAGGTAGTCGTCCGGCGTGCGGTCGTCGTCTATAATTCAATAGGAGAGGACTACAATACCTGAGACTGAGACCGCTGACAGAGAAATCATTAGCAAGCGAAAAGTGCTGGCTGGCCAGATATGTTGACCCAGAGGAGAGCCTCCGGTACGTCGGCTAACTCTTCGAACCTGAAGGACCCTCGTGTCCGTCGACTATGAGGCGTCGTGGCTGAGGCAGGACTTGTTCCGGCCCGCCTGGGACCAAGAAGACTCATCGGAGATCGAGCTCTTCCGCGAGGAGCAGGTTCGATAATCGAACCCATCTCTGTCGCGCTCCGATCCTCGGACTCGATAGGCCCCTGTACTGCCTCGACCCTCAGCCCGGTTACGGCACACCCGGCGACTCTCGACATACATCACCACATACCCAAGAAGAAAACAACAGCTCAACGCACCCTCGCCTACTTATGATCTGCATCTATAAATTCGTGCACAACATCAGCAGCTATCGAGACGCCGACGTCTCACAACACAGACTCGGAGTGCGAGAATACCGAGCCATTTCGTCTACTACCACCACGACTACCCAACGATAGATGTCGATCGCGTCTGATGTAGAAAGCGCTGCTTCTGCCACTTGAGCCGAAGCCACGAAAGCGAACCGATAGTCCCTGCCAAGCTCCAAGCCCGCTCCCATACCAGATCCTACGCGGTCGGGCCCGGTGACGCTCAAAGCACGTCACTGCACGCAGAAAACACACTGGTCCAGGCGAGCGAGACAGAATTCGAGAAGGTGATCAAGACTGCAGAAGCGACTCGTGAGACGGAAACGCGCGGCTGATAGGCCACACGATCTCCCCGAGGTAGAGGCACGCTACGAGCTCTGGCTAGTCGGAGGCGATGTTGTCAAGGTCCTGGGGAGCGATTCGCTGACCGGCCTGCTCCGCATGCTCTGACGGGTAGGGGACAAAAATCTCTAAAATGTCTCTTCCAGTGCCGCGACGGTGTCTGGCGGCGTGAGATCACCGACGACGAGGTTGTATCGCTGATGCAGGAAATGCAATTGGGAAGACTGGGAGACCACCCACTCGCCTTAAGGTAAGGGGGACAGAATCATTTCGTGAAGCGCAAGCGCCTACAACCGCCGATTCTCTAGCACGTTTATTACAACTTCACACATAAGAAATGAGAAAATGAGCCGCAAAGACAGAGACCACCGATATGAGTCACCGAAGGCTGTCGAAGCAGGGTGGAGCACGGAGGCTATGTAGCAGTAGATATGAACGCGAGCGGTACCTGGTCGCCACGGGCGACCCGGAGACGGGGAAGCCTGCGGCGTGATCGACACGCGGAGTACGCTCCCGCTCGGGGCCGCTTGGCAGTCGCACCGGATGTACCGCTCTGGCAGTGACCGCGAAGTCTGACCGCCTGGTCGAGTCGCCTGAAAATACCTACACCTAAGATCACTCCGAGCCAGAATAAGCCTGATAAAATAGAGACTAAACGTAAGAACACCGAACCGTATCCGACATGGTCCAGTCCCGAGAGACCTGGTAGGAGCACAGGAACCGACGCGTACGACAACTACGAGAACGAGACGATCAACGGGATGGCGAAAAACGGAAAACTGAGCAGTGACGAGCGCGGCGATCGCTGAGAGTGCGATCGGCGGCCCGCAGACAGAAGAAGAGCACATCGGCCAGGGAAGTTGATAGTGAAGAAAGGCGCGAAGTGAAGCTATGCGAGACTGTCACCGACTGAAATGAAAACATAGAAATGGAAGAGAAAAAAAATAAAGAAAAAAGGAGAATAAGAGAGAATAAGAAAAGAAGAAAAAAAATAGGAGAAAAAAAAAAAAAAAAAAAAGAAAAAAAAAAAAAAAAAGAAGAGAAAAAAAGAAAAAAAGAAGAAGAAGAAGAAGAGTACAAAAACAGCAATCCGAAAAAAGAACTGTCATAAAAAGATAAGGTGATATCCTAACAAGAAAAGGATGAAATAAAAAGATAAAGAGAAAAAGAAGAAAAAATAGATGAGAAAGAATATAAAGAGATAAATAAGAAAAAAAAAGAAAAAAAAAAAAAAGAAAAAAAAAAAAAAAAAGAAAAAAAAGAAAGAGAAGAAAGAGAAAGTGTTGGTTAAAAGCCACCGCAGAAGAGAGATATAGATGTTCTAAGAGACCGCCTAGTCGGACAGCCCTTCGGTCGAGGCTCCGTCACGGTCACAGTAGGCGCTGCACCCGACGCGTTCAACGCGAGTACCAGGGCCATCAACGCGAGCGCGGTCGATGAGCGCGAATAAAAAAAAATAAAAAAAAAAAAAGAAGAAAAAGAAAAACTAGTCAAAAAAGAGATACAACAGTGCGTTGACCGTGTAGCTAAACTCCTCGAAAGAGAAAAAAAGCGAATACCAGGAACAACTAGCCGAAGTGTCCGCGGGCGGTACGCCCTCCAGCGAGGCGGCGACAGCGTTGTACTCAACCTCGGGAGGAAGAAATTAAGAGACGACTAATTTAACAAATCGAGATCACCCTCCCAGTGTAGCCGAATAAAACATAAAATACTATAAATAGGCGTCGACAACATGTAGCCCCGCCTCGTTGAAGCGCCGAAAGATATACACGTTCTACTCAGACATCGCCTACTCCTGCAGTAGGCGACTTCGAGAGATAAGTAAAAAGAAAAGAACATCGAGAAGAGCTGAAACAGCCATCCGCGAGCGCGATGAGCAGTGCGGCCTAGCCAGGAAAGTCGAGCCGCTATCCGACCATGCAGTGTAAACTTCATCCGGGGGACAACCTTCTCACAAATCTCTCTCACATAGACGATAATGAACTTTGCCTGCCCTTAGACTAAATAAATTTTAAAAAAAAGGCAGCGATCGTAAATATGCAACGCACCACCCGCGAATAGGGGAGTTACGAGGAAAAGTGTCAAAAAAAGAAAAAAGCCCAGCAATCCGCGAAGTGACTCCGGGGGACGATCCTTCCAGGGTATATGCGGAGGAATACGTTCTACTGCGACATCGCCCACGCAGGATCGCGGCCGCGTCGTTCCATGCAAGCAGCGGGGCGGTCTGCGAGTCCTAGGCCGTGCGAGTCGGCCTTGACCGGCACACCACAGCCGATCTAGGTTCTGCTCGGTGGCCTCGATCACCGAGACCCCGCCAGCGGCGATCCGAGAGGAGCTGACTCGCCTCCGACGACAGCTCGCTCGCGATATCCCCAAGAAGACCGATCGCAACCTGCTGATCGCAACCTGGAACCTCCGCGAGTTCGGCGATCTGACCACGCAAATGGACTCGACCCAGGCGGACACGCCGAAGCGCGATCTCCACGCCCTCGCCTGCATCAAGGAGATCGTCAAGCGCTTCGATGTGGTCGCGATCCAGGAGGCTCGAAGAGCCTGGGGGCGCTGCGCGAGCTGCTCGTCGGGCTCGGCCGCAACTGGACGGTCATCCTCACCGACCCGGTCGAGGACGACAAGGGCGACGACGAGCGCCTCGCCTTCGTCTTCGACCGCTCCCGCCTCGCGGTCGATGGCTCGCCTGCGGCTGGTCGTCCCCTACAGCTGGAGCAAGGCGAAGAGGCCGAAGACCGGGATCGCCGGCATCGCCCTCGATCGCCAGTTCGCCCGCACGCCTTACGCCGTCAGCTTCAAGCGCCGCAACGGCGATCTTCACTCTGGTCACCCTCCATGTCTACTGGGGGAGCAAGTACGGCCAGGACGTCAAGGAGCGTGCCAAGGAGCTGAGCTGGATAGGTGGATGAAGGCTTGGCATCCCGACACCGGGTCGAGGCCAACCGATGAATCTCACTTAAACTCGACGCCGTGGCTCAGCCCTCTGGCAGGCTTCCCTCGACCAACTCACCGTAAACGAGGAGATGCAGGGTCCCGCCGGTCGGGGTTAAGCCGCTAGAGCACTTCACGACCAGATCGCATGCTTCACCGAGGAGAAGGACGGGAGCAAGCCCTGCTCTCGCTGCGCTACACAGACCGGGCCGGGATGCTCGACTGGAGCCTGAGCGCCTTCGCCGGCTCCTTGCTGACGACTAGCTGAAGCCCATACGGATCTCCGACCACGATCCGCACTGGGTAGAGTTCTCGGATCTGTAGCTCGGTTTCCCGCAGCCCGCATGGCTGTACGCGAAGAAGACGCACCTTGAGGGTATATACGTACTCGTGACGTCTAAGGCGGCCCTTCTGGCGAAAATAGGGATGCGCAATACGGTAATAAAAAAAGGAAGAAATCACTTAACCAGAAAGAAAAATGCAAAAAATAGGATTCAATTGCACTGACACCAACACGCAAGGAAAACTGAGAAAAAAAAAGATAAAAAGACAGATACCAATGAAGAAACGTAGCTATAACGACTCTGAGACAATTTCGCTCTCCCTCAGCTGCTAGAAAAGCGATTAGAATAGAAATCAGAGAATAATAAAAGACACAACAGTAGACTGAGAATAAATAGCGCATATTCCTTATTTACACCTCAAAATATGAGAAGAAAAATAAAGAAAAAAAAAAAAGATAAAAGAGAAAGAGGAACTGATAGTAGCTCAGGTAGAGCGAAAGATAGAAAAAGAAAAAGAAAGAGATAAAGAAAAAAGAAACACTGTACGCGGGGTATCGCGGAGAAAGAATAGGACTACTAAGAGAAGCGGGACTCGAGGGCGAGCGCCTTCACTCAGCCCCCTTGCTGACGCGTAATACGAAGCAGAAAAAGAGTAAGACGACAAGCGCACCCTAATGATACTTCGCCGGGATCTCTCGGCGAGCGCCTTCTTAGCTGTGAAAGAGAAGATAGTGATTAGAGAGAGCGGATATATACACCGAAAGTAATAAGAGTATTAAAAGATCATAGATAGTAAGAAGTAAGACGGCTGGGAGCGCGAATCGTCTCATGATCCGGCGGAGCATGGTCACGGACCTGAGCATGAAAGGATTGTAAGGGCCGGGTGACGTACAGCAGGCCGTCGAGTTGTTCTGGGAAATACTGAGCAAGGAGGAACACTCACCGGCGGGGACATAGGCTGAGAGGGATGACCTCAGGGCACCGCATCACCCTCAAAGAAAAAAAGCTGAAACAGCTCAGAGATATCCTTGAGGAAAAGAATCACTCGGGATCAATAGCGCTGCGAGAGGCACCGAAAATACCTGAGGGCTATGTAGAGGAGATACTGCTGGATACCGAGGGCGAGCAGACCAACGCAAAGAGGGTCCTCTTTAAAGAAGATTAGTCTACGCTTCCGGCATGACACGCTTAGACGTAGTAGGGGAGAAGAGGCACTATACGATGCCGTGGGAAAGGAGACGAGCACTAGCATGTACTCCGGGGTCGAGCCGAACTGATGAATCGCACCCGGAGGTGTACCCCGGACAGCTCGTGGTTGCTCATCCCGGCAACCGCTCCGGACGGCGAGGACTGCGCCAAGTGTGAGCGTACCTTGTCAATCCGACTTCCAGGAGCCTCTGAGAGCTCTCCTGCGTCGATCAATGCATGGGTCGACTGGTTCCCTTTCACGTAGCCGTGTTCCGTCGCGCGACGCGCGAGGGAGAACATTCGTACGACTACGCCGTTTTAATCCTCTTCCAATGGCTGACTAGAAGCACATCGGTTTAGTAGTTCTCATCGAGATGGCAGTCGCGCTTGAGAAGAAGGCGGCCAGCGAGAACAGAAGTATTTCAGCAGAGCTGCGCAAGCGCTTCGCGCTCACCTGACGAAAGCGCTGAACCCGTACGACTGCACGATCCCACCGGGGTCTGCCACCCCGCTAATGAAGCGTAAGCCCCAACACGGCGTACGGCACAGGCCCTCGTCCTACCTAGAAGATCCAGGCCGCGTTGCGGGCGGCCTCAAAGGAGTCTCGGGATCTGAAGAGTAGAATGTAAGAATGGGTTGTCATTCAGCCCGGAGAAAACGCAGATTGAGTTGGCGTGTGACGTGGCCGCCACATTCGGCGTAGGGCTGCCCGGAGGGCCGATCCACTTCACCAGCAAAAGCGGCACTTGCACCTCACGCCAGCGCTCCCGCCGGGTCAGCCGCGCCGCGGTGACCCTGACCCTCCAGGCGAATCTCTTAGACGCGTAGAGAGCGTCGTGAGCGCCTCTGAGCAGCGACTCTGCTGCCGTTGTCGCGCTCTACCCCCTGATGCGTGAGTTGGCTCTGCCCTGCCTGCCGGCGCCGCCTCGCGCCCAACAAAGCCTCTCCGGTCCGAACTGGGGCACCGCATGCGCACCTGCACCGAATGCGGCAGGGTCTCTACGGAGTGTTACGCCACGAGCCCGAGGTTGGGAGATTGTGGCCAGGACCCGCAAGCGCGGCCGTACAGACCGCAGCCGCAGACGGCTGCGGCCGCACCGCACCGTGATGCGATTACACACAGGGGACGGGTCGGCACAGGGCTGAGGACGGAGCCACTTCATAGACGCTGAGGAGGAGGTTCCCTCCAGGGGGAGAGAAGGGGAAGTGCTGTGGGCAGCAGGTGAGCCGCTGCAAAGTGAGTCCCAGGGCGTCGGCAAGACGACCTCGCAACGGCTTTGTCTACACCGCACCGGGTTGTGTGATGGAGAGCTGCTCGGTATGCCGGTCGAGGTAAGCGCAGGGAGATCGCTCTATATCGCGGCCGATCGTCCGCGTCAGGCCGCCCGCAGCTTCCGCCGCTGGTCGCGGAGGCCGACTGTGAAGCGCTCGAGACCGGCCTCATCGTCTGGCGAGGACCGCTGCCGTTCGACCTGGGCCGCTGTGACGCATCGACTTCTTGCGCATTTTCGTCTCATGAGGTCTCGACGTCTACGTCGACGCCTCAAGGACGTAGCGCTGAAGCTGACGGACGACGAGGTGGCTCTCGGGTCAACGCCGAGATAAGAGGTGATCGCCAACGACTCGAGGTGGTGGATGACCACCCCAGCGCAAGGCGTCCGCGGACAACAAGAAGCCCCGGACGCTCGCTGACGTCTACGGGTCGGTGTGGCTGACCGCGGGTTACGGCTCGGTGCTACTGCTATGGGGCGAAGCCGGTGATCCGATCATCGAGCTCTCACACCTAAGCAGCCGGCCGACGAGGTCGGCCCGCTGAAGATGCTACATGACCATGCGTTCGGCTCGGTGAGCCTCTATGAGGCCGAGGATCTGATCGAAGCTCGCGAGCCGCGCTCGGTCACTGACTCACCGCCAGGATGGCTGCGGAGGTGACCTACGGCACCGAGAGCCCGACGCCGAATCAGGTCGAGAAGAAGAGGGGGAAGCTCAACCGTCATCCGCAGCTGAAGCGGGTCGCAGGACTCAGAACGACCGCTTGGAGGCCGGTCCAGATGCCTGATTTGGAGCCATTTCAGACGTTGGTACCAACGTTGGACCAACATCAGCACCAACGTCGCACCAACGGTATTGGCAACGCCAACATTTGTGCTTGTGGGAAGCGCCAACGTCACGCCAACGCCTCCAACGGTGGCTCCTCATAACGCTTTCCGCTAATGCGGAAAATGTGGAGCTCTCGACCCCGACATAGAACCACCAACCCCCTCTGACTCTCCTCTCTTCGGAGTCGGGTTTGAAGAAGCAGACAGGCTGGCGAATAGAGACCGCGCCGGGATCGGGTCACCGACATGAAGAAGCTCGACGCCCCGATCCGACGCATTCGACCCTACGCAGGGTTACGCCGCCACGAGGTGGGAGATTTGTCACCGAGAAGATTCGCCAGCGAAGGTGATCCGCGGAGGCTCGAAGCGGCTGATCCCGACTCGAACTCGAGCGCTGGTGCGCCGAGAACGCGGAGCGGGTGTTGGGATGAAGGGAGGCGAGGGTCGCAAGCAGATGAGACGCAATCGCGCAGACCGCCGGCTGATACCCTAGTCGCTGTCACTCAGTCCCAGATCACGAGGAGAAGCATGAGCAAGGGAATCGAGACCCGGCCACACACGCACCGTGAGATTTCACACAGGGGGAGGGTCGGAGCCGCGCTCGGGTATCACTGACTACCGCCGGGTGGCTCGCGAAGAGAAGCGTCCCAAGAACTTCCCGACAAGGCGGCGGCGAAAATCGTGGCGACTCGACTCGATAGTGGCCGTGATCGTGGTGAGCTCGCCCTGCCAGCGAAGACAACGCCCAAGAATCGGCCGAAAATCCCTGGCTGAATGGCTCCCGGCTGGCACCGTAGTCGTAGAGATCGGTTGACGCCCAAGCCATGCGACAGGAGCACGGAACGCCCTACGCTCCGATACCGCCTGTGGGAATGGCTCCGGCTCCGGTCCTCGCCGTCTCGCCTGCAGGACCTGGTAGACGAGATGGTCGCCGAGGGCCTGGCTGCCAGCACGATCGACTCGACCCTCAACCCGCTCCGGGCGACTACCGCTACGCGATCACCGAGGGGAGGTTGGCGACGGGACCAACCCGACGCGCAACCTGGAGACACCGGCCATCCGCTCGAAGCCGAAGCGCATCGCGAGCCGGAGGAGGCCGAGAGGCTGCTGGAAGCGCTGAGAGAGGACGACAGGGCGATCTGGGCCACTGCCCTCTATGCGGGACTCAGACGCGGGGAGCTTCGCGCCCTGCGTTTCGAGAACGTCGACCTGGCCGAGGGGCTGATTCACGTCGAACGCGGTTGGGATGACCTTGAACGATCGAGCCGAAGAGCAAGGCGGGAGCCGGCGAGTTCCGCTCGCGTCGGTTCTGCGGGACCACCTGATCGCCCACAAGCTGGGGGCGATGAGGGCCTCCGTTGCCCGGCACGGTCCCATGAAGGAAGTAAAGAACGTGAGAGGCGGGAGCAACTGCGACGGACGGATCACCGCCTCCGATCTTGGAGACGTTCGCGTCCGTCAAAAGGGCGCGACCACCGATCAGGTCAACGCTCCACGTCCCCTCGAACGTCTGCGGAACCTTCCGGAAAGAGGAAGCGCTTGCCTAAGCCGATTCCCGCGTACGCAATGCGGACGAGAAAGCTCGGCGCGGCAGCGGGTGTGCTGTAGGCTAGCTGAAGCCAGTAGGTGGCTTCTTTTACTGCCTGACTCGCTCGGCGGCTTCTGCTTGGATTCGCTGCTCGAAGGTCTGTTCAGCCACTAGTCTCTCAATCCATCTCGCGAGCTGGCGTAGTAGACTCTGTGCCTCCTTGGCTACGGGACCGGCTCTAAACGCCAGGTGCCTGGCGGCGTTCGGATGCACCTGACCCTCAATGACCTCAATCTCGGGAAAGCTGCTCGCGAATTCGTCAGCAAGGCGGGTACTCGCTACTAGCTCTGCGACCTGTGCTCTCAGCCGCATGTAGCTGGCGGTCAGCCCTGGAGCAGCGAGACCATCAACCTCGTCGCCACTGGCTGCGCTGCGGATCATCTCTTGAAGGCGGAGTAACCGCCCCAAGTCGAATGTCGCTGCCTCCTCAGCCACGCCGCAATTCTCGCAGCGGATTGCGAGATTTTTCCCTTGCGGTTTCCAATGAGGCTACGGAACGGCATGGGCAAGCCAAAACAACGGATGTACCACATCCAGGCTAGCCGAGCTGTAAACGGCAAACCGATGCGCAGGCGAGGTCAGTCAGAGTTTTCGTCGTTACCCGTGACGGCTGTCAGCTGCCTCACCGCCTGGTGGTCCGAGGGGACGAACCTGATCGGCAGCCCGTGTTGACGACTTCGAAGATGGGACTTCAGCAAAGCGGTCAGACCGGCCTCGTCGATGCGCTCGACCCCGGTCAGGTCTACAACGACTTCTCGCGGCGATGCCTGAAGTGCGACGCGAATCTGCTTCTCGAAGTCCTTCACGGTGCCCCGGACCAGGCTGCCGGAGAGGTGAAGCCAGAGTTCTACTTCCAGCGTCTCGCCCGACTCGGCGGAGTGCTCCGTTCCACTAGCCTCCGGCGGTGCTACTGCGTCCTCCGATCCGTCAGAGGACCGAGTCCCGTCCGCACGGTCCGATTGACCCATCCCGCTCAGCTACGCGATCCGGGAAGGCGTGATCGATCTTTTCGAACCTGTCGCGTTGCGTCAAGCCCAGCGGGTCGCGCAGTGGCGCGCATCGGGGTTGATTAAGCCGCGCCTCGGCTGGATAGAAGTCGCCCATGTCGGATCCAGGGACGGACACCGGCAGTGGCCCTGAGGAAGATCACACGGAGCGGGTCAGCCGTGAGCTGATTGAGCTGCTCAACGAGTTGCGCGTTGCCCTCCCCGGCGTGCAGGTGCTTTTCGCCTTCCTGCTCGCGGTCCCCTTCGCGCAGGGGTTCACGCGGGTGACTGACTTCCAGCGCGCCCTCTTCTTCGTCGTGATGGCTCTCACCACCATCTCGGCCGCCCTGTTGATCGCCCCTTCAGCCTGGCACCGGCTGCGGTTCCGCCAGAAGGGCAAGGAGCGCATCCTGCGGGCCTCGAACAAGATGTCGATCGGCGGGCTTGGCTTTCTCGCACTGGCTATGACCGGGGCGGTGATGCTGATCGCCGACTTCATCTACAGCCCGACGCTGACGATCATCAGCGGCGTGCTGGCGTTCGTCGTGTTCGGGTTGCTCTGGTACGTGCTGCCTCTGCTCGGCCCGCGTGGCCCACGTCCGGACGAAGCCCAGGGATAGCAATCCCCGGAAACCTGACCCGGTTCCGCTAGTTTGTCGTGATGGCTTCGAGCAACGGGACTGCCACGACGCTGCGGGTGGGCGCGGAGAGCTCGGCCGTCGTTGGCCACACGCCCCTCGTCGCCCTGCCGCGGCTGGGCGCCGATCTGCCCGGCGAGGTGGTCGCGAAGCTCGAGTTCTTCAATCCCGGCGGCTCCGTCAAGGACCGGATCGGGGTGGCGATGATCGACGCCGCCGAGCGCGACGGACTGATCGAGCGCGGACGCTCGGTGATCGTCGAGCCGACCAGCGGCAACACCGGCATCGCCCTTGCGCTGGTGGCCGCCGCCCGTGACTACCGGCTGATTCTCACCCTGCCGGAGGGCATGAGCAGAGAGCGCAGCGCTCTGCTTCGCACGTATGGGGCGGAGGTTCACGAGACGCCGTCGCTCGGCGGCATGAACGAGGCGGTGGAGCTCGCGAACCGGCTCGCCGAGGAGAACGGCGGCTTCATCCCGCAGCAGTTCTCCAACCCCGCCAACCCCGAGATCCACCGCCGCACGACTGCGGAGGAGATCTGGCGCGATCTCGACGGGGAGGTCGACGCGTTCGTGGCGGGCGTCGGCACGGGCGGCACGATCACCGGCGTCGGGCAGGTGCTCAAGGAGCGGCGCCCCGGCGTTCAGGTCGTCGCGGTCGAGCCGGCGTCGTCGGCGGTGCTCTCGGGCAACCAGCCCGGCCCGCACAAGATCCAGGGAATCGGTGCCGGGTTCGTGCCGGAGGTCCTCGACCGCGAGGTGATCGACGAGATCGTCAGCGTCAGCGACGAGGACGCGCTCGATACTGCTCGCACGGCCGCGCAGCGCGAGGGACTTCTGATCGGGATCTCGGCCGGTGCGGCCGTGCGTGCCGCGCTCGACCTCGCCGCCCGCGAGGAGATGGCCGGCAAGCGGATCGTCGTGATCGTGCCCGACTCCGGCGAGCGCTACATGTCGCTGCCGTTCTTCGCCCCGTCTTGAGCCCCGCTCCTCCCTAAGCTTCGGAGCGTGTTCGGACTGAGCACGCTCAGGCGCGTGCTGAAAGAGGTCTCGGCTGACGTCGCATCCGCCCGGGAGCGGGACCCCGCAGCCCGAGGGATCGGCACGCTCGAGATCCTGACCGGCTGGGCCGGCGTTCAGGCGCTGCTCGCGCATCGCGTCGCGCATGCGCTCTGGGAGGCCGAGATACCTCTGGTGCCGCGCACAATCGCCTACACGAGCCGCTCCATCACCGGCGTCGAGATCCATCCCGCGGCGAGCATCGGCTCGGACTTCTTCATCGATCACGGCTCAGGCGTCGTGATTGGGGAGACCGCGGAGATCGGCGACCGCGTGACGCTCTACCAGGGCGTGACGCTGGGCGGTACGGGCTTCGCACGCGGCAAGCGCCATCCGACGCTCGAGAACGACGTCACGGTTGGCTCGGGCGCCAAGCTGCTCGGGCCGGTCACCGTGGGTGAGAACGCGAAAGTCGGCGCCAACACGGTCGTGATTGAGGACGTCCCCGACCACACCACGGTGGTGGGCAACCCGGGACATCCGGTCCGCGTCGAGGGGAAGAAGGTCGAGGGGCCCGACACCGACTGGATCCACCTGCCGGACCCGATCGCGGAGGCGATGAAGGAGCTCTCGACTCGGATCGCGGAGCTGGAGCAGCGACTGGCACGCCTCACCGGTGAGGATGTCGGGGAGGCCGACGTGACCGAGCTGCGACCGAAGCAGGGGCCGAGCTCAGCGGGCGGGTAGCCGGCATACGGTTGCTCCAGCGGCCCCCCCGGGGCCGCTGGCCGCGAGCCTATGCTTGGCTCGTGGCTCAACCCAGAGAGGAACTGAAGGTCGCCCGGGAGGAGGCGACCGACGAGGCGGCCGGCGCGCCGATCGAGGCGGGCGCGGACCAGATCGAGCGCCTGCTCGCCGACCTCAACGGCCCGCAGCGAGAGGCCGTCACCTTCGGCGAGGGGCCGCTGCTGATCCTCGCCGGCGCGGGATCGGGGAAGACCCGCGCCCTGACGCACCGCATCGCCTGGCTGCTGGCAACGGGACTCGCGCAGCCGAACCAGATCCTCGCCATCACCTTCACCAACAAGGCCGCCGACGAGATGCGCGAGCGGGTCTCGTCGCTGGTCGGCGGAGTCTCCCGGAGGATGTGGGTGATGACCTTCCACGCAGCCTGCGCGCGGCTGCTGCGGATGGAGGCAGAGCGGCTCGGCTACACGTCACGCTTCACGATCTACGACGAGGCGGACTCACTGCGGATGCTGAAGCGCTGCCTGGAGGAGCTCGAGGTCGACACGAAGCGCTACCCGCCGCGCGCGGTCCGCGCCCGGATCTCGGACGCGAAGAACCAGCTGATCGACGCGGAGAGCTACCAGGAGGAGCTCGGCGGACCCTTCGAGGACATGGTCGGCCAGGCCTATCGCCTCTACGAGCGCCGGATGCTCGAGGCGAACTCGATGGACTTCGACGACCTGCTGATGCGGACCGTCAACGTCCTCGAGCTATTCGAGGACGTCCGCCGCCGCTACCGGGAGCGCTTCCGCTGGGTCCTCGTCGACGAGTACCAGGACACCAACCACGCGCAATACCGGCTGCTGCAGCTGCTTGCGGGCGAGGACGGGAACCTGACTGTCGTCGGCGATGACAGCCAGTCCATCTATTCGTTTCGCTCGGCCGACGTACGCAACATCCTCGAGTTCCAGAAGGACTTTCCTACGGCGGCGGAGGTGAAGCTCGAGCAGAACTACCGCTCGACGCAGACGATCCTCGACGCCGCCAACGCGGTCATCGAGCACAACACGAGTGGCCTCAGGAAGCATCTTTGGACCGACGCGGAGCAGGGCGAGAAGATCCACATCGCGGAGCTCGAGGACGAGCACGCCGAGGCCCGCTTCGTCGCCGGCGAGATCGAGGAGCTGATCGACCAGCACGGCATGAGCCGCGACGAAATCGCGGTCTTTTACCGGACCAACGCCCACAGCCGGGTGCTGGAGGACATCCTGGTCCGCTACGAGCTGCCCTACCAGGTGATCGGCGGGACGAAGTTCTACGAGCGCGCCGAGATCAAGGACGCCATCGCCTACCTGCAGCTGATGGTCAATCCCGCCGACGAGGTGAGCTTCTCCCGCGTGATCAACTCGCCGCGCCGGGGCATCGGCGACACCAGCCAGGGCAGGATCCGCAACCACGCGAACACCACCGGGAGGACGATCTGGGAGATCGCACTCGAACCCGAGGCGGTACCCGGCCTGGCGGCGGCCGCGATCCGCTCCATCTCCCGCTTCACCGAGCTGATCGAGGAGCTCCGCGCCGAGTTCGAGGGCGGGGCCGTCGCGGACCTACTCAAGGCGCTGTTGGAGCGCTCCGGCTACCTCGACGCGCTTCGGGCGGAGCGAACCATCGAGGCCGAGGGGCGGATCGAGAACCTCGAGGAGCTGGTCGGGGTGGCGGCCGAGTTCGACGCCAACCGCGAGGTCGAGGGCCCGTCCGAGCTCGATCCCCTCGAGGAGTTCCTGCAGGCGATCTCGCTCTACACCGACCAGGACGACCTGAAGCGGGACGAATCCAAGGTCACGCTGATGACGCTGCACAACGCCAAGGGCCTCGAGTACGACGCCGTCTTCATCATCGGCTGCGAGGAGGGCGTCTTCCCGCACTCCCGCTCGCTCGAGGAGGGAAACGAGGAGGAGGAGCGCCGCCTCGCCTACGTCGGGATCACTCGCGCGCGCAAGCGCCTCTGGATGACCCACGCCCGCAGCCGCCGGATGTTCGCCGGCCGCGAGACCGGCTTCCCCTCGCGCTTCCTCTCCGAGCTCCCCGATCAGCTGGTCGAGCGGGAGGGGACCGAGGAGCAGGCGCTGACCGGCTGGTCGCTCGGCGGCGACGGCGCGCCGGCGCCGAAGGGGGACCCGTCGCTCTCCTTCGCAACGGGTGAGGACGTCGTCCACGCCAGCTTCGGAGACGGTGTCGTCACGGCGGTCGAGACGGGCGGGGTGATAGTCGTGCGCTTCGCAAGCGACGGAATGGAGCGCAAGTTGATGGCGGACTACGCACCGCTCAAACATCAATCGGGTTCTTCCTCGGCTTCGCCTGCGGAAGACCCTCGCATCAGCTGATGGCGGCGACGGTGATCGACGGCAAGGCCGTGGGCGCTTCGGTGCGCGAGCGGGTCCGGGGCGAGGTCGAGGAGCTCACCGCGGAGATCGGCCGCCATCCCGGCCTCGCGACGGTACTGGTGGGCGATGACCCCGCGTCAGCCATCTATGTGCGCCGCAAGCACGAGGCCTGCGAGGAAGTCGGGATCCGCTCCTTCGACCACAAGCCGGAGGCCTCCATCACCCAGGAGGAGCTGCTCGAGCTGGTGGCGGAGCTGAACGACAACGACGAGGTGGACGGAGTGCTGGTCCAGCTGCCGCTCCCGGGCGACCTCGATGCCGGTCCGGTCGTCGCGGCTCTGGATCCGGGGAAGGACGTCGACGGCCTCACGCCGACCAGCGCCGGGCTGCTGGCCCGCGGGGAGCCGGGGCTCGTCCCCGCCACGCCTCAGGGCGTCATGGAGCTGATCGACTCGGCCGGGGTTGACCCTGAGGGCAAGGAGGCCGTGATCGTGGGCCGCTCGAACCTGGTCGGGCGGCCCCTCTTCTCGCTGCTGCTCGGCGCGAACGCCACGGTGACCGTCTGCCACAGCCGCACCCGGGACCTGGGCGAGGTCTGCCGGCGCGCGGAGATCCTGGTCGCGGCCGCGGGGCAGCCGAGGCTGATCACCGTGAACATGATCCGTCCCGGCGCGACCGTGATCGACGTCGGCACCAACCGCACCGAAGACGGCCTGGTCGGCGACGTCGACTTCGACGCCGCGAAGCAGGTCGCCGGCGCGATCACGCCGGTGCCCGGCGGGGTGGGCCCGATGACGATCGCGATGCTGCTCGCGAACACCGTGCGCGCGGCTCGCGCCCGGTCGGTTGCCAGCGCCGCCACCGGCTAACGAAGTAGGGTCCGGCCGCTGTAAGACACCCGATCGAGGAGGACGTCGGAATGGGAAGGCTGTCTCAGGGGCAGATGATCGCGGCGGTCGGCGGGATCGCGCTGCTTGTCGCGATGTTCCTGCCCTGGGTCGGAGTGAGCGGGCCGTCGCTCCCATCCGGCCTTCCAGGGGCTGTGGACACGAGCACCTCCGAGAACATCTGGAAGGGCTCGTCGCTGGACATCTACCTCCTGATCACCGGAGTGGTGGCCCTGCTGCCCGCCCTGATGGCGCTGACCGACAGCGCGGAGGAATTCTCCTTCGTCTCCGCCGCGACCCTCCTGCTCGGGGTGGTCGCGGTGATCCTCGTTATCACCTTCCTGACGGTCGACTTCCCCGACGGAGCCGACCGCAAGATCGGAGCGTTCATCGGACTCGGCGGGGCGATCGTGATCGCGGTCGGTGGCTTCCGGGCGATGCAGGAAGAGGCCGCCGGGGAGATATAGGCTCGCGCATATGCGAGGGTGCGCGGCAGCGCAACCGTTTGACGTCGACAGAGGAGGAACATTGGACGCTACCCGCTTGTCTCAAGGGCAGATGGTCGCCGCGATAGGCGCGATCGCCCTCTTCATCATCAGCTTCCTGCCCTGGTTCGACCTCTCCGGCGCCGTAACCGTCGGTGGGACTACGATCGGCGGTTCGCAGAACTTCAACCTCTGGGAAGCCGAGAACCCGCTCGACATCTTTCTGCTGATCGTCATCCTGGTGGCGCTGGTGCCGGCCCTGTTCTCGCTCTTGGGCGACGGCGGGGACGCGTCGATGGCGTCGATGGCCACGGCACTGCTGGCCGGGGTCGGCACCCTGCTGATCCTGTACCAGATCTTCGATACGCCGGGTGACCTCGGTCGCAAGGTGGGGCTCTTCCTCGGCCTGATCGCCTGCGCCGCGATCGCGGTAGGCGGCTACCTGTCCATGCAGGAGGACGTCGGAGGCGAGCGCTACTGAACAGGGTTCGACTGGGCGAGCTGGTCGGGGCCGGGAGCGGCCTCGGCCTGCTCGTCGTGAGTTTCCTGCCCTGGTACTCGGCCGGAGGGCAGGACGCCACCGCCTGGCAGGCCTTCAGCGTGGTGGACCTATGCATCGCCGCCGCCGCGGCTGCCGGGCTGTCGGTCGGCCTGTGCGTCCTCTTCCGCGTCTCGGTCAGCTATCCGGTGGCGGGCTCGACCGTGACGGCCATGTTCGGCGCGATCGCGCTCGTGCTGATCATCTGGAGGCTGCTCGATCCCCCGGCGGACGGGTTGGATCGCGAGGTTGGCGCGTGGCTCGGCCTGATCGCCGCGGCCGGGGCCTCGATCGGCGGCTACCTGGGGATGCAGGAGCCCGGGCCGTTGCGTCGTCCGTCAGCCGCTTAGGGAGCCGGCCACGTCCCGCGCGACGTGGGTCGCGCTGGCGATGATGGTCATCATGGGATTGACGCCGACGGAGGTCGGCAGCAGGCTCGCGTCCGCGACGTAGAGCCCGTCGAGGCTCCGCACCGCACCCGTCGTGTCGACGACGCTCGTGTCCGGGTCGGCGCCCATTCGCGCCGTGCTCATCGGGTGGAAGGCCTCCAGGCGCAGATCGCCTGGGCGCAGCCGAAGCGACTCGAACCGCTCGAGCTCGCCTCGCTTGATCACCGAGACCGGCCCCACGTTCGGGTAGACCTCGGTCGCTCCGGCCGCGAAGTGGATCTCCGCCGCCCTTGCGATCCCGAACTGAATCTGCCGCGCCTCCTCTTCCAGCAGGTGGTAGGAGAGCCGCAGCGAGCCGTTCGAGGTGAGCCCGACCCGCCCCTCGGATTGGTCGTGGAGGTGGACGCCGATCGAGGCGATTTGATCGAAGTTGGCCACCCGGTCGGTGAAGGCGGGGCCGACTCCCGGCAGCCACTGTGCGCCGAAGGAGAGCGGGGTGAAGGTGGCCTCGAGCAGGATCCCCTGGGGCTGCCACTGATCCACGTAATAGCTCTGCATGACGCCCTCCCAGCCGCGCACCTCCTCCTCGTACCGCGCCCCTATCCAGGCGGCGGGGTGGACGTGGAGATGGCGCCCGAGCGCCGGATGCCGGATGCCCGAGCGGAGCAGCAGCTCGGGCGTCCCGAAGGCCCCGCCGGCACTGATCACGGCCTTGGCCCGGACCTGCCAGTCGCGACGGGGCGGTGGCCGTCCGTTCCGCCGCATCTCCTGCGCGCCGGTGGTCGGCAGCCCGGCCCGGCAGGCGAGGCCCGTGGCCCGGTCACCCTCGGTGAGCACGCGCTGCACCTGGACGCCGGCTCGAACCCGTGCCCCCGCAGCCACAGCCCGTGGGAGGTAGGAGACGTGCGCGGCTCGCTTCGCATCGATGCGGCAGCCGAGCGGACAGGAGCTGCACTGGACGCAGCGACCGGCGTTGCGGCTGATCGGCCCGCCGCTCGCGCCCAGGGCACTGGCGCCCTCGGCGCAGAGCTGGCCGTTTCGCCCCAGCGACTCCAGATCGAGAGGGGTAACGGCCAGCACGTCCTCCGCCGCCTCGTAGAGCGGGTCGAGCTCGGTCGCCCAGGAGACGCCTTCCCGGTCGCGCCACTGCTCCAGGACCTCGCGGGGAGCGCGGAAGCAGGTGCCGGAGTTGATCACCGTCGTGCCGCCCACGGTGCGACCCACCGGAACCGGGATGGCGGGCTTACCCATGGCGATCGTCATGCCGCCGTCGCGATACAAGAGCGGCATCGCCTCCAGCGGGTCGGCCGGGTAGCCGGTGTGATCGACGTAGGGACCGGACTCGAGCACCAGGACGTCGAGACCCGCCTCGGCGAGCGTCGCGGCCGCCGCGGCGCCACCCGCTCCCGAGCCGACGATCGCGACGTCACACTCCTCGCCCTCCCCGCGGGGCCCGAGATCACCGAGATCGGTCGACGGCGGTTGCGGAGCGCCCTCGGCCATCGCGCAGCTGTACTCGAAGCCGATCGCGTTCCGGACCCGCTCGTCGCGCGCCCAGCCGATCATCGCCAGCAGCTTGGCGAGCAGGAGCAGGTCGCGGTAGAGCGCGAACCGCGAGCCCTCCATCTTCGCCATGTACTCGGAGCGGGCCTCGACCGTCAACCGGCTGAAGCGCCAGGGGAAGGGCAGCCACTCGAACACGCGCAGCGCCACCCGCACCACCTGCACCGTCCGAGCGGGAAGGCGCGAAAGGAAACGGGCGAGCGGCTCGGCGACCGGGACCTGCCGCTCGGCCGCGGGCAGCCCGTCCTCACCAGGGGCGAGCGCCTCCGCGATCGCTCGCAGAGTGCGGAGCTCGGCGGCACGCAGCCCCGGCGGGCGCCTTCAGGGGGGTGCTGCCGGGGAGCCGACCCTGCCCGCCAGCGACCAGAGCAGCAGGGAGGCGAAGACCAGTGAACCGTCGACGATCCCGTTGAGGAGGTAGACGAAGACGTCGTCCTCGATGAAGAAGATCAGGGAGGTGATCGACGAGGCGGCCTTACCGGCCGCCAGCGCCAGGATCATCGGCCGGTAACGGACCACGTCGGTCGACGCGATCCAGGCGAGGAACGTGATCACCACCATGTAGGCGAAGCCGAGCGAGAGCCAGAGCCGCTCGTCGGTCTTCGGTGCCGGGGTGTCGAAGCCGAGGTGGCCGCCGAGCTCCGTGAGGCGAGCGAGCGTTCCGTCCGGCCAGGCGATGAAGAAGAAGCCGGTGATCGCGAAGCCGACCGCCATCAGGCGCAGGTTCAGGACGACGAAGCGCTCGGCTTTCTCCCCCGTCATGCCGGGCGGCACTCTAACTGGCTGTCTACGCGAGGGTGCCGAGCGCAGCGAGGGCAACCCGTCTTGTGCTGGCGGCGTACCTATGATCCGGCGAGTGATTGATCGAGACCAAGTGCTGCACGTCGCCAGGCTCGCCAGGCTGAACCTGACCGACGAGGAGGTCGAGCGGATGGCCGGCGAGCTCTCCGGGATCCTCGAGCACGTCGAGCGCATCAACGAGCTCGAACTCGACCGTGTCGAGCCGACCACGCACGTGATCGCACTCGAGAACGTCCTGCGGCCCGACGAGCCGCGGCCGAGCTGGTCGAATGACGAGATGCTCGAGCGGGCTCCGGACCCGGCCTCCGGCGCCTTCCGAGTCCCCTCGCCCCAGGCGTAGATGAGCGAAGAGCTGATCGAGCTCACGGTCGCGGAAGCGGCCGACCGCGTCCGCTCCGGCGAGCTGTCCGCGGACGAGTACTTCGACGCCTACCGCGAGGCGGCGGCCGGTGACTCCCTCAACGCTCTTCTCTGGAAGGCTGAGGACGCGGCCCAGGCGGATCTCGAGGGCGCCCGCGCATCTCAGGACGAAATCGATCCGGAGCGCCCCCTGGCCGGGATCCCCGTCGCGGTCAAGGACATCTTCTGCACGGAGGGGATCCCCACGACGGCGGGCTCGCGGATCCTCGAGGGCTACCGGCCGCCGTACACCGCGACCGCCGTCCGCGGGCTCCGCCGGGCCGGGGCCCGAGTGCTCGGCAAGACGAACATGGACGAGTTCGCGATGGGCTCCTCGAACGAGAACTCCGGCTACGGGCCCGCCCTCAATCCGTGGGACCCGGGCCGTGTCCCTGGTGGCTCGTCGGGTGGCAGCGCGGCGGCGGTCGCCGGGCGGCTCGCGCCCTGCGCGATCGGCACGGACACTGGCGGCTCGATCCGCCAGCCCGCGGCGCTCTGCGGGATCGTCGGGATGAAGCCGACCTATGGCGCCGTCTCGCGCTACGGGATG
Organism: uncultured Solirubrobacterales bacterium; assembly: GCA_963797265.1. Lineage (GTDB taxonomy): Bacteria > Actinomycetota > Thermoleophilia > Solirubrobacterales > 70-9 > DASUPK01. The sequence goes on from CAWCOY010000001.1 coordinate 199,687, forward strand.
ATCGCCTTCGCCTCCTCCCTCGATCAGTGCGGTCCGCTGACCAGGAACGTGACCGACGCCGCCCTCCTGCTGCAGGCGATGGAGGGACGCGATCACTGCGACTCGACCTCCGTCGGCATCGAGGGCGGCATCGACCTGCCGAGCCGGGAGGACCTGAAGGGCCTCAGCTTTGGGATCCCCAGGGAGCTCGCCAGCGAGGCCGAGGGGATCGAGTCGGGTGTGCGCGAGGTCTTCGAGCGGACGGCGGCCCTGATCGAGGAACTCGGCGGCGAGGTCTCGGAGACCGAGCTTCCCCACGCGCCGCACGGGATCTCGGCCTACTACGTGCTGGCTCCGGCGGAGGCCTCGGCCAACCTGGCCCGCTTCGACGGCGTCCGTTACGGGCTGCGGCTCGAGGCCGAGGAGCTGACGGACATGTACGAGGAGACCCGCGCCCAGGGGTTCGGCGCGGAGGTCAAGCGACGGATCATGCTCGGCACCTACGCGCTCTCCTCCGGCTACTACGAGGCCTACTACGGCCGCGCCCAGCGGGTGCGCACCAAGATCGCGGAGGACTTCTCGAAGGCGTTCGAGCGCTTCGACTTCGTGGTCACGCCCACCTCGCCGACGGTCGCCTTCAAGCTCGGCGCCAAGACCGACGACCCGCTGGCGATGTACATGAACGACTACTGCACCGTCCCGATGCCGCTGGCCGGCATCCCGGCGATCTCCATCCCCGCCGGGGTCGCCCCACCCGACGACAGCGGGCGCGACCTGCCTGTCGGCTTCCAGGTCGCGGGCCCGGCCTTCAGCGACTCCGCCATGCTCGACGTGGCCCACGCGCTCGAGGGCGCGATCGGCTTCCAGCGCAATGGAGGGGCACAGGGATGAGGCGTGCGCCGGTGCTCAGCGACGAGGAGTTCCATCAGGCTGTCCAGGACGCCCTCGACTCGCTGCCGCCAGAGATCGCCTCGAAGCTCACCAACGTCGCGGTGCTCGTCGAGGACCGCCATTCCAGCGGCCGCCTGCTCGGCCTGTTCGATCCCAGGGGCGGCCTGCAGCGGATCATCATCTACCGCGAGCACCACACCAGCCGCGAGAGCGTCAGGGACACCGTGCTGCATGAGGTCGGGCACTACTTTGGCGCCGACGAGGCGACCGTGAGGGGGTGGGGGCTGTGAGCTCCGCGAATGGCTACGAGCCGGTAATCGGCCTGGAGATCCACGTCCAGCTCTCCACGAAGACGAAGATGTTCTGCGGCTGCTCGCTCTCCTTCGGCGACGAGCCGAACGTGCACACCTGCCCGGTCTGTCTCGGGCACCCTGGGTCCCTACCGACGATCAACGAGCAGGCCGTCCGCTACGCCCTGATGATCGCCGCGGCCTTCGAGTGCGAGGTGGCGCCGCGCTCGATCTTCCACCGCAAGAACTACTTCTATCCCGACCTGCCGAAGGGCTACCAGATCAGCCAGTACGACGAGCCCCTGGCCGTCAACGGCCGCCTCGGCGACGTCCGCATCCATCGCGCGCACCTCGAGGAGGACGCCGCGAAGATGATCCACGTGGGCGAGTCGGGTCGGATCCACGGCTCCGGTGCCTCCCTCGTCGACTTCAACCGCGGCGGCACGCCACTGGTCGAGATCGTCACCGAGCCGGACCTGCGCTCGGCGCACGAGGCTCGTGAGTGGGCGCAGCTGCTGCGCACGACGGTCCGCCAGCTCGGGGTCTCCGACGTGAACATGGAGGAGGGGTCGCTGCGAGTGGACGCGAACGTCTCGATCCGCCCGGCCGGCTCCGAGGAGCTCGGCACGAAGACCGAGCTCAAGAACATGAACAGCTTCCGCTTTCTCGAGCGCGGGATCGAGGCGGAGCTGGAGCGCCAGCGCGGCCTGCTCGAGAGCGGGGAGGAGGTCGAGCAGGACACGCTCCACTTCCACCCCGAGGACGGCTCGCTTACGCCGCTGCGCTCGAAGGAGTACGCGCACGACTACCGGTACTTCCCCGAGCCGGACCTCGTGCCCCTGGCGCCGACCGAGGAGATGCTGAAGGAGGCACGCGAGTCGCTGCCGGAGCTGCCCGCACACCGGCGCGAGCGCTACCTGAGCGAGGTCGGCCTCTCCGAGGAGGCGGCGAACATGCTCGCCTTCCAGTCCGAGTACGGGGAGTTCTTCGAGCGGGCAGTCGGCGCCGCCGACGGCACACCCGCGAAGGCGATCGCCAACTGGGTCACCGGTGAGCTGGTGGCGACGCTTCGCCAGGCGGGCGCCGAAGACGATCCACTCACCTCCAAGGCGACCCCCGAGGCGGTCGCCGCTCTCGCGGGACTGGTGGAGACGAAGACGATTTCGCACGGCGCGGGCAAGCAGGTGCTCGCCAAGCTGGTCACCGAGGGCGGGGATCCGGTGGAGATCGTCGAGCGGGAGGGACTGGCCCAGATCGCCGACGCCTCGGAGCTCGAGGGCATCGTCGACCGCGCGATCGAGGCCGAGCCCGAGGCCGCAGAGCAGGTGCGCCAGGGGAACGAGAAGGCGGTCGGGCGGATCGTGGGCGCGGTGATGAAGGAAACGAAGGGACGCGCCGATGGCGGCGCCGTCACGAAGCTGATCAGGGAACGGCTCTAGCACTCTCTGGATCACCCCGCGTACCCTGAGATCGATGGCCGGCGCGCCCTACCTGATCATCGCCCTGCTCTTCGGGCTCGCGACGGGCATCGTCGGCCGCGCCAAGGGCAGCTCATTCTTCCTGTGGTTCCTGGTCGGGACGGTGATCCCGTTCTTCGGGCTGATCGCGGTGATCCTCTATCGATCCGAGGACGAGGAGCCCGAGCGCCGCTGCCCGACCTGCGGCAAGATCCTCAAGCTCCACGTACAGGTCTGCACTCGCTGCGGCACGGACCTCTATCTGCCCGACCCGTCAGAGGTCAGGCCGGGGCCGGCGCACCGCTCGACCTGAGTCGGTTTAATCCGGGAGGGACTCGGAAGGGAGCGCGGGATACGCATTCGCAGGGCATGGCGGCTGGGAGCGGTTGCCGTAATCGCCACGATGGGCACACTGCTGGTGAGTTCGTCGGCGTTTGGGGCGGTGATCACGCCCAACACGCCCGGCGATGAGAATGGCGGCGGTGCGGCCTGCTCCCTGCGGGAGGCGATCCTTGCCGCCAATACCGACAGGGCGTTCGGCGGGTGTCCGACGGGAGATGGTGCCGACACCATCTGGATCGGCGCCGGCAGATACGGACTCTCGATTCCGCGTGGGTCAACGGGTGACGACAAGCTGGATGGTGATCTCTGGGTCGCCAGCCAGCTGACGATCAGGCACACCGGCATCCAGCCGACCGTCATCGATGGACGCCGACTCGACCGGGTGATTCACGTGGTGGGGAGCGGAAACCTGACCGCGTCGGGGCTCACGATCACGAATGGCAGGACAACCAGCTCGGGAGGCGGAATCCGGAACGAGGGGGCTCTCAACCTCTCGAACGTGACCGTGGCCGGGAACGAGACGACCGCGAGCTTCGGCGGCGGGATCGCGAACTCCGGCACGGCCACCATGTCCCTCACCAACGTGACGCTTTCAGGCAACCGTGCCGAGGGCGATGGCGGCGGCATCGACCAGGGCATCGGCGGGCTGTTGAATTTGAACAACGTCACCATCACCGGCAACACCACCGATATCAGTGGGGATACAGGTGGCGGCGGGGGCATCTTCAACGCGGGGGGAACCATCAACCTCCGGAACACCATCATCGCCCGGAATCACGACAAGACCTCGGGTCCGACCGCCAGGTCGCCCGACTGCGGTGGCGCTCTCCTCACCTCACGGCGGCACAACCTGATCGGCCACCTGACCGGTTGCTCCTTCGTCGCCAGGCGCGGGGACAAGACCAACATCAACCCGCGCCTCGGGCCGCTCGCGAACAACGGCGGCTCGACCTTCACGCACGCCCTGCTGGCCGGAAGCCCGGCGATCAAGGCGGGTGGTGGTGGGGTACCGACCGACCAGCGCGGCGTTCCTCGCAGGGCGCCCGACATCGGCGCTTATGAGTTCGCCAGATGCGGCGGGAGGGTGGTCAACCGGGTCGGCACCTCGGGTCAGGACACGCTGGCCGGAACAAGCAGGGGCGATGGCATCCTGGGTCTGGGCGGACGGGACATCCTGAAGGGGCACGCGGGCAGGGATGGATTGTGCGGTGGCGGCGGCAGGGACAAGCTCCGCGGGCAGGGCGGCAGGGACACCCTGATCGGCGGCAAGGGCAGAGACGCCTGCAAGGGCGGTCCGGGGAAGGACGTGGAGCGGAGCTGCTGAGGGCTACCTGAGCCAGGTTCGGACGATCGCGTTCGCGAAACCGATCCCGTAGCGCATCACCGCGGGCTTCTTCGAGTGCCCGTGCGTGCGCTTCGCCACCGTCACCGGCACCTCCTTGGCCGGGATGCCGCGCTTGATCGCCTCGATCAGGAACTCGGAGGTGTGGAACTGCTCCTGGCGCAGGACGAGCTGCGGGAGGACCGTCGTCCGGACCGCCCGGTAGCCGTTGGAGCAGTCCGACACCTTGGTCCGGGTGATGAAGGAGACGAGCTTGTTGAAGAAGACGACTCCGAACTCCCGTGAGCGCGAGTTGGGGTCGGCCTCCCCCAGCACCCGGGAGCCGTGCGCGACGTCCACCTCGTCGTCGAGCACCGGCTTCACCAGCCGCGCCATCTCGCTCGGCAGGTGCTGGCCATCGGCGTCCAGCGTGACCACGATGAGCGCGCCGGACTCCGCCATCAGCCGGTAGCCGGTCCGCAGGGCCGCCCCGCCCCCGCGATTGATCACGTGCCGGGCCACGATCGCTCCGGCCTTGGCCGCCTCCTCGCTGGTGTCGTCGCGCGAGCCGTCGTCGACGACGAGGACTGCCGTTTCCTCGCCGCAGACCTCCGTCGGAATGCTGCGGACAACCTCCCCGACGCCATCGGCCTCGTTATAGGCCGGGATGAGGACGGCGACCTTGTCGCGGAACCGCTCGGGGAGCTTCGCCTCGCGGAACTCCTCCCAGGCGAGGCCCTCGAGCAGGGCCGAGAGCTGCTGGTTCATCCGCGCCGTATCGGTCAGCGCGCGGAGAACTAGGAAAAACAGGATCAGGATCGCGAAGACTGCAAGACCGAGGATCCGGCCTCCATTCCCCTGCTTGAAGGCAAACGCCGAGAGGAGGCCGTTGAGCAACTCGGTTCCGGAGACGATCGCCAAGGCGATCCCGCCGAAGATGGCCAGCAGGACCGCGCCGTTGGAGAGCGAGCGCCGCCGCCAAACCGCGAAGGCGATCAGCAGGACGGCGAGGATGAGGCCGAAGGCGCGCAGCGCCGTCAGCTCTTCGGGAAACACCGATGCGAGCGTCGGGATCGTCAAAGCGGCGCCAGAATAGGCCTCGGAACCCTCATTAAGCGGGTTGTCGCTGTCGCGACACCCTTGAATCACGGGCACGACGGTGCGCCGCCCCGGGCGTTACCCTGCCGCGTTCACCATGCGCGTCCTCATTCTCGGGGGCGACGGCTATCTCGGCTGGCCGACGGCGATGCGCTTCTCCGCCGGCGGGCACGAGGTCTCCGTCGTCGACAACTTCTCGCGCCGGCGCTGGCACGAGCGACACGGCACCGATTCGCTCACCCCGATCCGCCCGCTGGACGAGCGGATCGCCGCCTGGCATGAGATCTCTGGGAGGGAGATCCGCTCATACGTGGGCGCGATCGAGGACGCCGGGTTCCTCGAGGAGGTGATCGTCGAGACCAGGCCCGAGGCGGTCATCCACTACGGCGAGCAGCCCTCCGCGCCGTTCTCGATGGCGAACCGCGAGCAAGCCGTCGAGACCCAGTACACGAACGTGATCGGCACTCTCAACCTGCTCTTCTTCCTCCGCGATCACGCCCCGGACTGCCATCTCGTCAAGCTCGGGACGATGGGCGAGTACGGGACGCCCAACATCGACATCGAGGAGGGGTTCATCGAGATCGAGCACAAGGGCCGCAAGGACACGCTGCCGTTCCCGAAGCTGCCCGGCTCGCTCTACCACCTCTCCAAGGTCCACGACTCGAACAACATCCACTTCGCCTGCCGAATCTGGGGCATGCGCTCAACCGACCTGAACCAGGGCGTCGTCTACGGGATCGAGACGGAGGAGACCGCCCAGGACGAGCGGCTCTGCACCCGCTTCGACTACGACGAGTGGTTTGGCACGGTCCTCAACCGCTTCTGCGTGCAGGCCGTCATCGGCCATCCGCTCACCGTGTACGGCAAGGGCGGCCAGACCCGGGGCTTCCTCAACGTCCGCGACACGCTGCAGTGCGTCGAGCTGGCCGTCAACAACCCGGCTGACCCGGGCGAGTACCGGGTCTTCAACCAGTTCACGGAATCCTTCTCGGTGGCGCAGCTAGCCGAGCTCGTGCAGCGCTCCGGGGCCGTGATCGGGCTCGAGGTCGAGATCGAGCATGTCGAGAATCCGCGCGTCGAGGCGGAGGAGCATTACTACAACCCGGTCCACACAAAGCTCCTCGACCTGGGACTCGAGCCGAGCCACCTCGGCGACGAGCTCGTCCGTTCGATGCTGAAGACGATCGAGCGCTACCGCGACCGAGTGATCGACTCGGCGATCGATCCGCGGACACAGTGGAAGCCGTCGCAGGAGCCCGCGGGCACTCGCTGATTCACGCCGGCCGAGAGGGCTTGGCTACCATCGCCTGACCATGCGCGCTGCTGACGCTCTGATGGAAGCCCTGAAGGCGGAGGGCACCCAACACATCTTCGGGATTCCCGGCGGAGCGAATCTGCCGATCTACGACGCCGTCCACGACGCCGAGATCACCCACATCCAGGCTCGCCACGAGCAGGGGGCGGGCCACATGGCCGAAGGCTACGCCAAGGCCTCCGGGCGCGTCGGCGTCGCCTTCGCCACCTCGGGGCCCGGCGCGACCAACCTGATCACCCCGATCGCCGACGCGATCATGGACTCGGTCCCCACGGTCTTCATCACCGGCCAGGTCCGCACCGAGCTGATCGGCACCGACGGCTTCCAGGAGGCCGACGTGAACGGCATCACCATGCCGGTCGTCAAGCACAGCATGATGGTGCAGGACCCCCGGGCCATTCCGGAGTACGTCCATGCCGCCTTCCACATCGCCTCGACCGGCCGGCCCGGTCCCGTGCTCGTCGACGTCCCGCAGGACCTCTCCCGAGCGGACATCGACTACGAGCCGATCACGGAGACCCCCCACCTCCCGGGCTACAAGCCCTCCACCGAGGGGAACATCAAGCAGATCCGCATCGCGGCCAAGGCCCTCGCCAACGCCCAGCGCCCGGTGATGTACGTAGGCGGAGGCGTGGTCAACGCCAATGCGTCCGAGGAGCTGCGCGAGCTCTGCATGTCCGACAACTTCCCCGTCACCTCCACGGTAATGGGCCTCGGCGCCTTCCCGGCGCCGCACGAGCAGTGGCTCGGGATGCTCGGAATGCACGGCACTCGCACCGCCAACTACTCCATGGACAACGCCGACCTGATCATCGCGATCGGCGCCCGCTTCGACGACCGGATCACCGGCAAGCTCTCCGAGTTCGCCCCGCGTGCCAAGTTCGTCCACATCGATATCGACCCGGCCGAGATCTCCAAGAACGTCCCGGCGCACATCCCGATCGTCGGCGACGCCAAGGAGGTCCTGCCCAAGCTGACCAAGGAGTACCGCGCCACCAAGGCCGACCGCAGCCGGCTCGACGCCTGGTGGGACCAGATCCGCGCCTGGCAGAAGGAGTACCCGCTCGGCTACGAAGACTCCTCCGACTCCGAGATCAAGCCGCAGCGGATGATCCAGGCGATGTACGCGGCGACGGACGGCGACGCGATCATCACCTCCGACGTCGGCCAGCACCAGATGTGGTCCGCCCAGTACTACGACTTCGCGAAGCCTCGCCACTGGATCAACTCGGGCGGCCTCGGGACGATGGGCTTCGGCCTGCCGTCGGCGATCGGCGCCAAGGTCGCCTGCCCCGACGAGACCGTCGTCTGCCTGGCGGGCGACGGCAGTCTGATCATGACCTGCCAGGAGTTCGCCACCGCCGTGCGGCACGAGATCCCGATCAAGGTCTTCCTGATGAATAACGGCTACTTCGGGATGGTCCGCCAGTGGCAGGAGCTCTTCTGGGACGGGCGCTACTCCTCGGTGGAGATGGGCCCGAGCCCCGACTGGCCGAAGCTGGCCGAGGCGTTCGGCCTCAAGGGAATGATGGTCGACGACAAGAACGAGGTCGAGGCGGCGATGCGCGAGGCACTCGCCACCGACGGTCCCGTGCTCCTCGACGTCCGCGTCACCAAGGAGGAGAACTGCTACCCGATGATCCCGGCCGGTGCCGCCGCCCGGGACATGGTGGGCTGACATGGAAGCTGGAACTCCAGACCTGATCAAGCTCGAGGACCTAGACGCCGCTGCCGGTGCACTGACCGGCCGCAAGCACGTCCTCTCGATCCTGGTCGAGAACCGCCCCGGGGTCCTGGCCCGGGTCGCGGGTCTTTTCAGCCGCCGCGGCTTCAACATCGACACGCTCGCCGTGGGTCCGACCGAGGATCCGGAGGTCTCGCGGATCACGCTGACCGTAGATGGCGCGGTCCACCCGATCGATCAGGTGACCAAGCAGCTCCACAAGCTCGTCAACGTGATCAAGATCCGGGACATGGAGCCGGGCGAGACGATCGCCCGCGAGATGGCCCTCTTCAAGGTCTCCGCCCCGATCGAGAGCCGCGCCGAGATCATGCAGTTCGCGGAGATCTTCCGCGCCAAGATCGTCGACGTCTCCCGACGCTCGCTGACCATCGAGGTCACCGGGAGCGCCGACAAGATCGAGGCCTTCGAGCGGATGATCCGCCCACACGGACTGATGGAGATGGTCCGCACGGGCGAGGTCGCGATCGCCCGCTCCAAGCCGGACGCCTAGACCGCAATCCCGATGGGAGTCGCGGCCGAAACCACCGAGACGCTGCTGGCCGGGCTCGAGACGGTGCTCTCTCGAGCGGACCTGAGCCGGCCGACCCGACTCGTCTCCGCCACCGTCGAGATCGATCCCGAGGTTGACCCGGCGGCGATCGCGACGGGCTCCCGGCTTGCCGCGGATCGCTGGTTCACCTGGGAGCAGCCCGACCGAGGCTTCGCCGTGGCGGGCCTGGGGTCGGCGACCCAGGTCGTGAGCAGGGGCGAGGACCGCTTCACCGACCTCGCCGAGCGCTGCGCCCGGGCGACCCACGATCGCGTGGCGGACGAGCCAAGCGGGCTGCCGGCCGGCGCTGGCCCGGTCTGGGCGGCCGGATTCGCCTTCTCCCCGCGCGGCGGCTCGGACCCTCTCTGGGCCTCACTGCCCCCGGCGCTCGCCGTCCTGCCCGAGATCTCGCTCGCCCGCGGCCCGGATGGCGCCTTCCTCACCGCGTCGATCTTCCTGGAGCCGAGCGCCGATCCCGACCAGCTGCTGGAGCGCGCCGCCGGCAGGGTCGGCTCGCTCCGCGAGGCGGTGCTCACCCCGCCCGATCCGCATCCGAGCGCCGCCACCCGGATCTTCGGCCGCTACCCGCCGCACCGCTACGAGCGGATCGTCTCGGCGGCGGTGGAGCGCATCCGCTCCAGCTCCGTCCAGAAGGTCGTGCTCGCCCGCGAGCTCACCGTCGAGGCGCCGGCGGCACACGACCCGGCCGCCCTGCTCGGTGCACTCCGCGACCTGTTCCCGTCCTGCTTCTGCTTCTGCTTCGGCACGCCCGAGGCCGCTTTCCTCGGGGCGAGCCCGGAATTGCTGGTGCGCCGCTCAGGGGCCGTGGCCGCGACGGTGGCGCTCGCCGGCACCACGCCGCGCAGTGCGGATCCCGCGGTCGACGACCATCTCGGCGAGGCGATGCTGCGCAGCCCGAAGGTCCGGGACGAGCACGGCATCGTCGTTCGGCGAATCGAGCGCACGCTCCGGCCACATGCGGTCTGGGTCCACGCCGAGGGCCAGCCCTTCGTGGTGAAGGTGGGCAACCTCCAGCATCTCGCGACCCCGATCCGCGCCCAACTCGCCGAATCCCACAGCGCGATCGAGCTAGCCGGCTTCCTGCATCCCACGCCGGCGATCGGCGGCGAGCCGCGAGTTCCGGCCCTGGAGCTGATTCGCGAGCTCGAGGGCATCGACCGGGGCTGGTACACCGGCCCTGTCGGCTGGATGGACGCTGCGGAGGACGGCGAATTCTGCGTCGGCCTGCGCTCGGCCCTTATCCGCGATCGCGAGGCCCACCTCTTCGCAGGCTGCGGGATCGTCGCCGACTCGGACCCCACCGCGGAGCTTCAGGAGTCCGAGCTCAAGTTCGAGGCGCTGCTGCCGCTGCTATCCGGCTGAGCTTCGTTCGCCGGCTGTCTCGGCGCGCAGCAGCACCGTCCAAGGCTCGACGCTCACAGTCGCGTGCAGCTCCTCCGGCCACGGATCATCGGCGAGGCGGGCGCGGACCTCGGCCTCGTCCTTCGCGTCGACCACCAGCAGGGCGTTCTCGCCGTCGCCCTCGCCGATCGGGCCCCCGAGGAAGATGAACCCCTCCCCGGCGAGCCGATCCATGAAGGCCGCGTGCTCATTCCAGCCCTGCTGCTCGCGCCGGGGCCGGGAGTGGTCCCACGCGGGGCCCTTCGAGCGCTCCACCAGGAAGTAGTCGGCCACGTGGCCGAGTCTACGTCCAGCTCTATGCGGGTGACTATCGGAGCGTCACGGGACCTTGACACGACCACGCAACCGTGCGTGGATTGTCCGGGGGGCAAATCGAGGAGAAGGAGAGCAGCATGGCTGAAGGCGTGGAATTGATCCGGCGCTTCTATGACGAGGTGCTTTCTGAAGGAAACATCGAAAACATCGGCGAGCTGGTCAGAGACGACATCGTCGATCACGAGCCATTCCCTGGGCAGCCCGACGGCGTCGAAGGCGTGAGGCAGTTCGCCGAGATGATGCGGTCGGCGTTCTCCGACGTCAGGGCGACCATCGGGCCTTCGCTTGAAAGCGGCGAGCTCGCATCGGCTCAGGTCACACTCACCGGAAGGCACACCGGCGAGTTCATGGGCGTGCCGGCGACCGACAAGCAATTCGAGATCGAGTCGATCGACATCATCCGCATCGAGGACGGCAAGTGCGCCGAGCACTGGGGCGTAACCGACAACATGGCGCTGATGCAGCAGATCGGCGCCATCCCGGAGCCGGCACAGGCCTAGAGCACAGCCGGGCTGCGGCGGCGATCAGGCCCTGTCCAGGCTCGCCGCCGCGGCGTCGGCCAGCTCCCGGTGGAGCTGCAGGTTGCGTCGGCGGTCGGTACGCACGACGACCATGTGCGCCTCGCTCGCGAGCGCACCATCGAGTGCGTAGGGAGTCTCGGGCACGGCGACGGTCAGATCGAAGAGCCGCGCCGCGTCCGCAGGGTCACGGCCAGCCGGCGTCCCCAGCAGCGCCTCGAACTCGGCTTCCGGCATCGCCTCCTCCTGCGGCAGGAAGTGGAAGATGCCGCCGCCCGAGTTGTCGATCACGATCAGGCGGAGCTCAGGAGCGTGACGCAATGTCGCCAGGCCGCCGATGTCGTGGAAGAGGGCGAGGTCGCCGAGCACGGCCCAGGTGCGGGTGCCACTGCCCGCGGCGAGCCCGGCCGAGGTCGAGACCAGCCCGTCGATGCCGTTCGCGCCGCGATTTGAGGCGAAGCGAACCCCCTCGGGACCCGGCCGGAGAAACGCCTCCAGGTCGCGCACCGGCATGCTGGAGGCGGCGAAGACGGAGTCGCCGTCGCGGAGTGCCCGCCCGAGGTGATGCCATACGCCGGGCTCGCTGAGCTCCTCGAGCGCCTCGATGCGGCCGTCGACCGCATCGCGCACCGCCCGCTCGGCCTCGAGCCAACCGGCGGCATAGGGCGCCCCTGCCACCGCAGCAGCACCGGGTCGCAGCCTGGAGAGCCGCTCGCCCAATGCTCGGGCGGTCGCCGCCGGTCCCGAGCGCAGCAGGGTGCTCGCGCGGCGAGTCGGCTCGCGCCACTCACAAATTGGGTCGATGACGATCTGGTCAAGGCCCTCGATCGCCGCCAGCCACTGGCGCAGCGGCTTGCTCGTCGAGAGGTCGCCGAAGCGGAGCACGAGCTCGGGCTCGAGCTCCGCTGGGCGCTCCCGGACGATGGCGTCGTAGGCGCTCACGAGCAGCGAGCGATCGTGCGGCCCCCGGCGCAGCTGGGAGGTGGGCTCAGCCAGGATGGGATAACCGGCGGCGCTCGCCAGCTCGGCGACCGGGCCCGCCAGGCCAATGTCCGGCTGTCGTCCGGCCACGATCAGGCCGCGTGGCGTCCGCTCGATCCGCTGCGCGAGGCGATCCAACATCGCCTCGTCGGCGCGGGCTGTTACGGAGGTCACCGCGTGCAGCGGGCTGTCGCGACGCCCCTCCAGCGCGAGCGGGTCGGTGGCCGTCACCTGTCCCTCGACCGGCACCGGGGCGAGCGGCTCGCGCCATGGGACGTTGAGGTGCACCGGCCCCGGGCGCGGATCGCCGATCGCCGACGCATAGGCGCGGCAGGCCACCGAACGGAAGTGGAGGAGGCCGTCGTCGTCGGCCTCGTGGGTGCCGACCTCGCAGAACCAGCGCACCGCATCCCCGTAGAGCTTGAGCTGGTCGATCGTCTGGCCGGCGCCCACGTCCCGAAGCTCGGGGGGCCGGTCGGCGGTGAGCACGATCAGAGGCACGCCCGCCTCACCGGCCTCGACCACGGATGGGTGGATGTTCGCGGCGGCCGACCCCGAGGTGCAGAGGACGACGGCCGGGACGCCCGTGGCGAGGGCTGTGCCCAGGGCGAAGAAGCCGGCGCTGCGCTCGTCGAGGATCACGCTCACCTCGATCTCTGGTTGCCGCCAGAGGGCGACGGCCAGCGGGGTGGAGCGCGAGCCGGGCGACAGGGCCGCTCTGCGGACGCCGCTCCGGGCGAGCTCCTCGACCATCGCGGAGGCGAGGGCGGTGTTGCGGTTGGCTACGTCCACCGCTCGAACGGTAGTTCAGCCGAGCCGGCGCGCCGCAAGCGCCTCTTCGTCGATCTCCACGCCCAGGCCGGGGTGATCGGCGAGATGGAGCTCGTCGCCGACCGCGGTCACGCCGCGCCCGACTGTCGCGGAAAAGAGCCGCTCGGTGGCGAGCCCGTGCGCAACGCCGGCGTCGCCACCGCGCGCGCGAAGGGCCTGCACGGCATGAGCCGCGGCGGTGATGCCCACCGGGCCCTCCAGCGAGCTGGACAGGTACGACGGCATCGTCTCGGCGATCTCCAGCGCCGTGCCGAGTCCGCCGACCTTCGCGACCTTGACCGCGGCGACGTCGCAGGCGCCGAGCTCCCGGGCGCGGCGTGCGTCGAACGGCGAGACCAGACTCTCGTCGGCAGCGATCGTCACCTCGACCCGGCGACGTAGGTCGACCATCTGCTCGAAGGTGCCAACGGGCTGCTCGGCGAGCTCGATCCGCTGGCGGGCGAGTGCCTCCAGCCGGGCGGCGGCGTCGTCGACGCTCCACGCACCGTTCGCGTCGACCCGGATGGCGGTCTCGTCGCCGAGCGTCTGCCGGACGGTCACCACCTGTGTGACGTCGCCCGGCACTCCAACTTTGAGCTTGAAGGTGCGAAAGCCCTCCGCCGCCCACCCCTCCGCAAGGGAGCGCGTCTCGGTCGGATTGGCAGCGGGGAGCGTCGCATTGCAGGTCACGGGGAGCGCCTCCTGCGCGCCGAGCAGCCGCCAAACGGGCTCGCCGGTCGCCCGGCCGACCAGATCGTGCAGGGCGATGTCGACGGCGGCGACGGCCTGGGGCGACGCTCCGCGGTTGCGGCAGCGAGCGATCGCGGACCAGATCCGATGCGGTTCCACCTCTCCGTCCAGCAGCCCGGGCCAACAGCGGTCCCGGATCTCCGCGGCGATCTGCTCAATGCCGATGCCGCCGCGGAGCGAGAGGGCGGCGGTCTCACCCCATCCTTCAAGACCCTGGCCCCGGATTCGGACCAGGATGAGCCTGCGCTCGTGCAGCTCGCCGCGCGCGGTTATGTAGGGCTCCCGAAACGGCAGGGAGTAGGGGATGACCTCGATCTCCTCCAGCCGCACGGGCCGATGCTAAGCGAGCAGCCGCGCTAGACCCCGCCCGTCAGCCACTCGGCAATCAGGCTCCCGACCAGCGGTCCCTGGTCCTCCTGGAGGCCGTGACCCGCATCGGGGATCACATGGTCGAGATTGCGACCTATGCGTGATGCCAGGCGTTCCCCGCTCGTGACGGTCAGGACCAGGTCGTCCCGGCCCCAGAGCATCAGGACCGGCCTCGGATCGCGGCGCATGCCGTCGCATAGGTCCTCGAACTCGGGGACGTGCTGGTCCGGTCGGACCTTTGGGACGCTCAACGGTAATCCCGTGAGGCCGGCCTTGGATTCGGGTGCGGGAAACGGCGCGTCGTAGGCGTCGATGACGGTCTGCGCCAGCTGTGTGAAACAGCTCGTCTGCATGATCTGGCCGGCGGGAAAGTCGTCGGTGGTCTCGACGAACTCGCGGAACCGCACCCACCCCTCGCTCATCCAGGCCTCCCGAGGGTCGATTGCGGTGTCGAGCGTGACGATCCGTGCGACGCGGTCGGGGAGCGTCAGGGCAACAGTCACGCCGATCGGGCCGCCCCAGTCGTGGACGACCAGTGTGACCTCTCGCAGGTCGAGCTTCTCGAGAAGCTCGACGGTGAGCTTCACATGCTTGTCGAGGGAGTGCCAATCCGAGTCGAGCGGCTTGTCCGACCGTCCGAATCCGGCGTGGTCTGGGACGATGCACCGGTAGCCGGCATCCCGCACGGGCGGGACGACGTGTCGCCAGATGAACGACCAGGCCGGCTCGCCGTGGAGCATCACCACGGGAGGGCCCTCCCCCTCGGCGATGTGGGCGAGGCGAAGGTCGCCGACCGTCCTGTAGCGGGGCTCGAAGTCGAAATCCGGTACGTCGGCGAAGTTGTCCTCGGGTGTGCGGAATGCCTCCGTCACCGCTCCGACCCTATCCCGCTGGGCGGGGGCTAGCTCGCCATCAGCATGCCCGCCGACACGAGCAGGCTGAAAACGCCGAGCAGCGCTCCGGTGCCCGCCAGGGCCCCGTTCAACGCCGGGCCATCAGTGCGGGTGAGGACGGACCGGGCGGGGCGCAGCGCCAGCGGCGCCGAGACGAAGCCGAGCAGCGCCCACCAGGCGCCTCCATGGGAAGTAATGGTCCCGAGCAGGCACGCATACGCCGCCACCACCAGGCCGACATAAAGCCGGCGAGCGCCCTGGCGCCCGAGCCGCACGGCCAGGGTGTGCTTTCCGGCGCGGCGGTCGGTCTCGATGTCGCGCACGTTGTTGACGACCAGGATCGCGGTCGCCAGGCAGCCGACAGCGACGGAGAGGCCGAAGGGCAGCCAGTCGAGCCGCTCGAGCTGCACGTAGTAGGAGCCGTTCACGGCGACCAAGCCGAAGAAGAGGAAGACGAAGAGCTCGCCGAGGCCCGCGTATCCATAGGGGCGAGGCCCGCCGGTGTACAGCACGCCGGCGGCGATCGACGCGACCCCTACCGCGATGATGATCCAGCCCGCCACCGTCGCGAGGTAGATCCCGGCGGCGACGGCGATGCCAAAGGCGAGCCAGGTGGCGATCAGCACGCTCCGCGGGGCGACCAGCCCTGCCGCCGTCACCCGCACCGGCCCGAGGCGCTCGACGGTGTCGGCGCCGCGCTTGGCGTCTGAGTAGTCGTTCGCCAGGTTCGTCCCGATCTGGATGAAGATCGACCCGATCAGCGCCGCGATGAAGGCCGGGACCCGCGGGAGGTCCCCGTGATCCTCGATCGCCGCCGCCGTCCCGACCAGCACCGGTGCGATCGCCGCCGGCAGCGTCCGGGGACGCGCCGCCATCAGCCAGATCCTCAAGTCAGGGCCTCTTGGGGTACTTCGAGAAGTCCGGGCTGCGTCCCTGCTGATAGGCGTTGCGGCCCTCCTGGCCCTCCTCCGTCATGTAGAAGAGAAGCGTCGCGTCGTGGGAGAGCTGCTGGATTCCGGACAGCCCATCCTCGGTGGCGTTGAAGCTCGCCTTCAGGAGCCGCAGGGAGAGGGGCGAGAGGGCCGCCATCTCGCGGCACCAGGCGACGGTCTCCCGCTCCAGCTGATCGAGTGGCACGACCGTGTTGACCAGCCCCATGTCGAGTGCCTCCTGCGCGTTATATAGCCGGGACAGGAACCAGATCTCCTTGGCCTTCTTCACGCCGACGTTGCGAGCGAGCAGGGACGAGCCGAAGCCGCCGTCGAAGCTGCCCACCCGCGGGCCAGTCTGGCCGAAGACCGCGTTGTCCCCGGCGATCGTCAGGTCACAGACCAGGTGGAGGATGTGCCCGCCCCCGACCGCGTAGCCGGCGACCATCGCAACGACGGGCTTCGGCAGACGGCGGATCTGGACGTGGAGATCGCCGACGTCGAGTCTGCCGACGCCCTGCTGAGCGACTACGTCATCGCCGATGTAGCCGTCGTCGCCCCGGATCCGCTGATCGCCGCCCGAGCAGAAGGCCTCGGTGCCGGCGCCCGTGAAGATGATGGTCGCGACATCGACGTCGTCACGGGCGTGGGTGAAGGCGTCGCGCAGTTCGGCCAGGGTCGGAGGCCTGAAGGCGTTGTGAACCTCCGGCCGGTTGATCGTGATCTTCGCGATCGAGTCGCCACGCTCGTAGATCACGTCCTCGTAGTCGCCCTCGGCACGCCATTCGATTGGTGCGTAGAGCTGCTCTTCTGGTGGCGCGTCCTTGTGACGTCTCGGCATCCCGGCGCTTAGGCTACGCAACCGTGAAGCTCGACAACTGGCTCGCTCAGCGAGCGCAAAGTTGCCCCGAGCGGACGGCGCTGGTCACAGAGGGATCCAGCGTGACCTATGCCGAGCTCGAGGCGGAGGCGACATGGGTCGCCCGCCGGCTCGCCGCGTACGGGGTGAGGAGGGAGGCGGTGGCGGCGCTCACCATGCATCCGCGCCGCGAGGAGGTTGTGCTGTTGCACGCGCTGATGAAGCTCGGCGCGGTCGCGCTGCCGCTCAGCCCTCGCCTGACCGAGGCGGAGCGGGCGGCGGTTCTGGCCGAGGAGCGGCCCGCCGTCGACCTCAACGACGCGGCGGAGCTCACCCAGACCGAGGCCGATCTGCCGCTGCTCGGCGAGCACGACATGGACGACCTGCAGTGCCGGATCCTGACCAGCGGCACGTCGGGCGAGCCCAGCCCGGTCGGGCTGACCTATGGGAACTTCCTGTTCAGCGCGGTCGGGTCCGCATTCAACATCGGCGTCGACCCATCGGACCGCTGGCTCTGCTGTCTGCCGCTCAGCCATGTCGCCGGGCTCTCGATCATCCTGCGCTCGGTCATCTACGGGACCACCGCCGTGTTGCTCGACGGCTTCGACACCGAGCAGGTGGCGAGCACCCTCGTTTCCGGCGATATCTCCGTGCTCTCACTGGTCCCCACCCAGCTGATCCGCCTGCTCGAGGCGGACGCGGATCTCTCCGCCCCCCGCGCGATCCTGATCGGAGGCGGTCCGGTGCCCCCGGACGCCCTACGCGAAGCGCTCGGCTGCGGCGCCACGGTCGTGCAGACTTACGGCATGACCGAGACCTGCTCGCAGGTCACGACACTGTCCCCCGAGCAAGCCGAGCGCAAGGTGGGCTCGGCCGGCCGGCCGCTGCTCACCACCCACGTCCGCATCGAGGACGGCGAGATTCTGGTCCAGGGGCCGACGGTCGCTCCTGGCTGCTACGAGGCTGACGGCTGGCTGCACACTGGCGACCTCGGGCACATCGACGAGGAGGGCTTCCTCTACGTCACCGGCCGCAGCAGCGAGGTGATCGTCACAGGCGGCGAGAACGTGATGCCCGCCGAGGTCGAGGCCGTGCTGCTCGCGCACCCAGCGGTCGCCGACGCCGCGGTGGTCGGCCGACCCGATCCCGAGTGGCAGGAGGCGGTCTGCGCCCTGATCGTTCTCGCCGGCGATACGGAGGCGAGCGAGGAGGACCTGCGCTCGCACTGCGCCGGGTCGCTTGCGGACTACAAGGTTCCGAAGCAGGTGGACTTCGTGAGCAGCCTGCCGAGGACGGCGTCCGGGAAGCTCCTGCGGGGCCAGTTGCCGGAAACGGCCGGTCGCTAGCATCCGCCGCCTCATGGCTGCCGACGACGTCCTCTACGACAAGGACGCGGACCTCTCCGCGCTTCGGGGGAAGACCATCGCGATCCTGGGCTACGGCTCCCAGGGTCACGCGCACGCCCTCAACCTGAAGGACTCCGGCATGGACGTGGTCGTCGGGCTGCGCCCCGACTCCTCCAGCCGCGCCGACGCGGAGGCGGAGGGGCTCGAAGTGCTCGACGTCGCGGACGCCGCCAGCAAGGGCGACGTCGTGATGATCCTCCTGCCCGACGAGAAGCAGGCTCAGATCTGGCGCGAGGAGATCTCCGACGGGATCGCCGACGGCAACTTGCTGATGTTCGCCCACGGCTTCGCGATCCGCTTCGGGCAGATCGAGCCGCCTCCCGGAGTCGACGTCGGCATGGTCGCTCCGAAGGGGCCGGGCCATCTGGTCCGCCGCGAGTTCGTCGAGGGACAGGGAGTGCCCTGCCTGATGGCGGTGCACCAGGACGCCACGGGGACCGCCCATGAGCAGGTCCTCGCCTACGCGTCGGGCATCGGCGGCGGTCGCGCGGGGATCATCGAGACCACCTTCAAGGACGAGGCCGAGACCGACCTCTTCGGCGAGCAGGCCGTCCTCTGCGGAGGCGCCACGGAGCTCGTCCGGGCCGGTTTCGAGACGCTCGTTGAGGCCGGCTACGACCCGCGCCTCGCCTACTTCGAGTGCCTCCACGAGCTCAAGCTGATCGTCGACCTGATGTACGAGCACGGCATTCAGGGCATGCGCCATTCCATCTCCAATACGGCGGAATACGGCGACATGACCCGAGGCCCCAAGGTGATCACCGACGAGACCCGGCAGGCGATGAAGAAGATCCTCGCCGACATCCAGTCGGGAGAGTTCGCGAAGGAGTGGATCGCCGAGAACGAGGCGGGTCAGGAGAACTTCCAGCGGATGCGCGGAGAGGCCGCCGGCTCGCAGGTCGAGCAGGTCGGCAAGGGTCTGCGCTCGATGATGCCCTGGATCGAGGAGTAGCCGAGGCGAACTCAGGCGCTCGTCACGGGCTCCTGCTGCGAGATCGGCGGCAGGGTGTCTGTCATCAGCAGGAAGTAGGCGGTCGCGCGCAGCTGGTAGGCGAGGCCCCAGCTGAGCACGTTGTGGGTGCCGGCGGCGTTCCGGCCCCTGAAGACGATGTGGAACCTCGGATACTCCGGCGCCTCCTCGAACCCGAACGGCGGCCAGGCGTCGGTCTGCAGGTTGAAGTACGCGTTTGCGCGCGCGAGATAGCACAGGACGCCGGCGTTGAAGCTGTAGAGCCCCTCCGGGTAGCGAGCGGTGAAGACGATCGCGAACCAGGCGAGGAAGGCGACCATGAACGCGCCGAAGACGTAGACGCTTCCCAGCAGCAACCAGGGAATCGCGAGGAAAAAGCGGAAGCCGGTCTTCGACCGGCTCCGCTTCTCCACATAGTCGGCTTCGTATCCGACTGGGTACAGCCTCTAGACCTCGGGGGTGCTGCTCGGTGTCTCCCTCGAGATCTGACCCGCCGGCGCCGCGCCGCTTTCCTCGTATGAGAACGGCGGATAGTCCTCCGTGATCAGGAGGAAGTAGCCGCTCGTCCTGACGAGGTAGGCCATCGCCGAACGCATCGGGTTGAAGAGGCCCTCTCCCAGCCTGCCCGTGAACAGGATCGCGAACCAGGCGATGATCGACACCACGTACAGGATGATCGCCTGGACGATCGCGAGCAGCATCACCGGGATTCCGATGATCAGACGGAGTCCCGTCTTGAGGCGGCTGTACTGCCCGAGCGGCGCGGGAACGCCGATCCGAACTGGGTAGCCCGGCCCCTCTTCGCCGCCGAACGGCGGGAACTCGTCGGTCAGCAGGTACAGGAAGCTGTTCGTCCTGGCCGACATCCGCAGGTAGCCGGCGTTGAAGTTGTACAGCCCGTCCGGGTATTTGCCGGTGAAGACGATCGCGAACCAGGCGATGATCGCCACGATCTCGGCGACGATCCCGTAGATATAGGCCACGATCAGCCAGGGGATTGCGACGATGTAACGGAAGAAGGTTGTCAGGCGATTCCGGCCGTCCAGGGCTGGATCCGCCTCATAGCTGATTGGGTACATAGCTCTCTCCCAGGTCGAGGTCTCGGGGACTCGCGCCCAAGCCAAGCTGGGCAGCAGGACGCGTGGCCACACTAACCGACGCGACGGAGGGCATCCAGCCTCTCAACGGAATAACGCCCGCCTTGGGCGATGGTTAGCCTTGCTGCTCCTCGCGTCCCTCGCCGGGGAGGCGCTGAATCCGATGGCACGAACGATTGTTGAGATACCCCAAGCACTGAAGCCGGCCGACGGGCGGTTCGGCTGCGGTCCCTCGAAGGTGAGGCCCGAGGCGCTCGCCAAGCTCGCGGACCAGAACGAGCTGATGGGTACCTCCCATCGCCAGCAGCCGGTGCGGGACCTGGTCGCGCGGGTACGCGAGGGACTCGGCGAGCTCTTCACACTGCCCGAGGGCTATGAGGTCGCGCTCGCCAACGGCGGCACGACGGCCTTCTGGGACGCAGCCGCGGCCTGGCTCGTTCGCGAGCGCTCGCTCCATCTGGCCTACGGCGAGTTCTCCTCGAAGTTCGCGAAGGCGACCGCGGGCGCCCCTTTTCTCGCAGATCCGATCCTGATCGAGGCCGATCCCGGCGACGCCCCGGCGCCGGTCGCCGACCCGGATGCCGACGCGCTGGCCTGGGCGCACAACGAGACTTCGACCGGCGTGATGGTCCCGGTGGAGCGACCGCAGGGCTCGGGCGACAGCCTCGTGCTGATCGACGCCACCTCGGGCGCCGGTGGCCTGCCGGTGGATGTCGGAGAGGCCGACGCCTACTACTTCGCGCCCCAGAAGGCCTTCGCTGCTGACGGCGGGCTCTGGTTGGCGCTCCTCAGCCCCGCGGCGATCGAGCGGATCGAGCAGCTCGACGGCGTCGGCGGCGACCGCTGGCAGCCCGCGTTCCTCTCGCTCGCCCTCGCCCTGGAGAACTCC
The DNA here is from genome assembly GCA_963797265.1 of uncultured Solirubrobacterales bacterium. Taxonomy (GTDB): domain Bacteria; phylum Actinomycetota; class Thermoleophilia; order Solirubrobacterales; family 70-9; genus DASUPK01. The sequence goes on from CAWCOY010000001.1 coordinate 220,861, forward strand.
CGCAAGGAGCAGACCTACAACACGCCCGCGCTGGCGACGCTCCTCCTGCTCGCTGAGCAGATCGACTGGCTCCTCGATGGGGGCGGGCTCGAATTCGGCGTGTCACGCACCCGCGCCTCCTCGGAGCATCTCTACGGCTGGGCCGAGGCAGCGGAGCTGGCCACCCCGTTCGTCGCCGATCCGGCGAAGCGCTCGCTCGTGGTCGGGACGATCGACTTCGACGATCAGGTCGACGCCGCGGCGCTCGCCGCCACGCTGCGGGCGAACGGGATCGTGGACACCGAGCCCTACCGGAAGCTGGGCCGCAACCAGCTGCGGATCGGCATGTTCCCGGCCGTCGAACCCGCCGATGTCGAGGCGCTCACCGCCTGTATGGACTGGGTGCTCGAGAACTCCGACACGTCAGGCGGTGAGTGACATGGCGAAGGTCCTCGTCAAGGAGAAGATCGCCGACGCGGGCATCGAGCTCCTGCGCGAGCGATTCGACGTCGAGCTCGGGCTCGACTGGGACGGCTCGGAGCTCGAGGACCGAATCGGCGAGTTCGACGGCATCCTGATCCGCTCCGCGACCAAGCTGACCCCAGACCTGATTGAGCGCGCCGGGCGTCTGAAGGTGATCGGGCGTGCCGGCACCGGGGTGGACAACGTCGACGTCGACGCGGCGACCAGGCGCGGCATCGTGGTCGCCAACGCGCCTGAGGCCAACGCGATCGCCGCGGCCGAGCACACCATGGCCCTGATGCTCGCGCTCTGCCGCAACATCCCTCAGGCCCACGCCTCGCTGGCGGGAGGCGCCTGGGATCGGGGCAAGTTCAAGGGCACCGAGCTCTACGGCAAGACCCTCGGCGTGCTCGGCTTCGGCCGGATCGGTCAGCTGGTCGCGGCGCGTGCCAAGGCCTTCGACATGCCGGTGGTCGCCTACGACAAGTTCGTCACCGCCGAGCGCTTCCGCGAGCTGGGCGTCGAAGGCATCGATGAGCCGGAGGAGCTCTACGCGCGTGCGGACTTCATAACGCTGCACCTGCCGAAGACCCCGGAGACGGTCAACTTCATCGATCGGGAGGCGATCGGAAAGATGCGCGACGGCGTCCGGATCATCAACTGCGCTCGCGGGGAGCTGATCGACCTCGATGCGCTCACCGAGGGGCTGCAGTCGGGCAGGGTCGCCGGTGCGGCTCTCGACGTATTCCCGGAGGAGCCGTTCGGCGGGCACCCGATCCTGGAGCGTGATGACGTCGTGGTCACGCCCCATCTCGGAGCCTCAACCGCCGAGGCGCAGGACCGCGCCGGCGTGGTCACCGCCGAGCAGGTGACGGCCGCTCTCACCGGCGGGGTGGTGACGACGGCAGTCAACATCGCAGCGGTCCGCCCCGAGGTGATGGAGCAGCTCGCCCCCTTCGTGCCGCTGTGCGAGAAGCTCGGCCGCCTGGTCCAGACGCTCGCGGAGGGTCCGCCCGACCGCGTCGAGGTCGAGTTCCGCGGCCGGCTCGCCGATCAGGACACCCGCATCCTCGGCATCGCCGCGCTGGTCGGAATCCTCTCGGGGCACACGGAGGAGCCGGTCAACCTGGTGAACGGCCCGCACATGGCCGAAGAGCGCGGCATCGAGCTGGTCGAGACCCGCGACTCGCTCTCGGAGGACTTCACCGAGCTTGTCGTCGTCCGCGTCAACACCGGCGAGGACTCGGTCGAGGTCGCGGGCACCGGGGTGGGCCCGCGCAACATCCCCTACCTGGCGCGGGTCTGGGGCGAGGACTTCTACCTGCCGTTCGCCGAGCACCTGGCGATCTTCCGCTACACCGATCAGCCCGGGATGATCGGCCGGGTGGGGACTATCTTCGGCGAGGAGGGTGTCAACATCGTCTCCGCCGCCGTCGGAGCCGAGTCGGAGGGAGCGACCGCCGTCATGGCCCTGACGACCGATGCGCCGGTCGCCCAGTCGACGGTGGACCGCATCCTGGAGCTCGACGGGTTCTCCGTCGGCCGCGCCGTCGATCTGTAGGGAATAGGGTCCGCCCATGAAGGCGGTGGTGCTGACCGGCCACGGAGGGCCGGAGGTGCTCCAGGTCCAGGAGCGCCCGGACCCGGAACTCGGTCCGGGCGAGGTCCGGATCACCGTCAAGGCGGCCGGCATCAACTTCGCGGACACGATGGCACGCGTCGGCCTCTATCCGGATGCGCCGAAGCCGCCCTGCGTGCTCGGCTACGAGGTCGCCGGGGAGGTCGAGTCGGTGGGCGACGGCGTCGAGGAGCTCAGTGTCGGGGACCGAGTGATCGCCGGCAGCCGTTTCGGTGGCCAAGCATCGATGGTCACGGTGCCGGCGGATCAGGCGTTCCCGCTCCCGGCCGGGTGGAGCTTCGAGCAGGGCGCCGCCTTCCCGGTCAACTATGCGACCGCATTCGTCGCACTGGTGATGATGGGTGGGATTCGGAAGGGCGACCGGGTCCTCATCCACGCGGCCGCGGGGGGCGTCGGGATCTCGGCGACCCAGATTGCCCGTTCGAGGGAGACCGAGATCTTCGGCACCGCGTCGGCCTCCAAGCACGACGCGATTCGAGCGCAGGGCGTGAACCACCCGATCGACTACCGGACCGAGGACTTCGAGCAGGAGGTCAAGCGGATCACCGGAGGCGAGGGGGTGGACGTGATCATGGACGCCACTGGCCCGACCAACTTCCGCAAGGACTACCGCCTGCTGAGACAAGGCGGGAAGCTGATCATGTACGGCGCCTCGGAGCTCAGCACCGGCCAAGGACGGAGCATGGCGACGGTGGCGCGAGGGCTGCTGAGGATGCCCACGGCAACCCTGCCCTGGTGGAAAAGCCTCTCCGTCATGAACGAGAACAAGGGCGTGTTCGGCCTGAACATGCTCCACTGGCAGGATGCCGAGGGCCTCGGCCGCGTGCTCGAGGCGCTCGACGCCGAGCTCGAAGCAGGGTTCATCGACCCGGTGGTCGCGGAATCGTTCCCCTTTGAACGGGCTGGCGATGCCCACCAGTTCATCGCCGAGCGGCGCAACATCGGCAAGGTCGTGCTCGTGCCCTGATTGGAAGGGCGCTCCTTACGGCGTTTACCGGGGTTATGGCAGGCGAATGAAGCTTCGACCCAGGCAGACAATCGGCGCCCTCCTGGCGATCGCGGCCATGGCCGCGATCGCGCCGGCGGGCGCCTCGGCCCGGACGGAGGTTAGGACCGCGGTCTGGACGATCCACGGCCACGGCGCGACGAGCTCGAGCTCGATGAACGTGATGACCGTGAACGACTTCCGCGGCATCGACAACCGGATCAGCCTGTTCACCGGCCCCACCGGGCGCATGGTGATGACCGCGCCGGAGGGGCTGGGCGATCCGGACGGGAGTGGATCGGCGTGCACGCTGGACAACGCGAAGCCGAGCGAGTCGACCGCCCAACAGGTGAGTTGCGCGCCCGGCTACATCGGCGCGATCGTCGGCGACCTCGGCCGCGGCAGCGACACCTTCGACGCGGATCCCACCTTCCCGGTGATGATCGGGGCCGTGATCGACGGGCAGGTCAGGCCGCTGGAAGGCGGTTCAGGCCGGGACCGCCTGGTGGGTGGCGCCGCAGGTGATCTGCTCAAGGGCGTGGGTGGAGCTGACTCGCTGGCGGGCGGAGGCGGTCAGGACCGTCTGATCGGCGGGGCGGGCGCCGACAACCTGAGCGGCGGGAGCGCCAACGACTGGCTGCTCGGGGGCGGAGGGCCGGACAAGCTCAGCGGAGGAGGCGGAAGGGATGTGTGCAAGGGGGGCGGGGCGTTGGACACCGGCAAGAACTGCGAGGTCGCTCGCGGGATTCCGTAGTAGGCGGCGTTACCGTTCCGGCCGTGTTGACCACGGCCAGCATCGGCAGCGCCTACCAGCACGGGATCGTCGACACCGGTCGCGAGCCGCACTTCCTCTTCTTCGTCGCCTTCCTCCTGACGTTCGCCTTCATCCGCACGAGCGCCCACATGATCCGGGCGCAGGTCAAGTGGTGGCCCGGCAACGTCTCGGTCGGCGGGACGCACGTTCATCACCTCGTCTGGGGGATCCTGCTGCTCCTGATCTGCGGCTATATCGCCGTCGCGATCGCCCCCGACAGCCCCTGGCGCGAGATCATCGCCGTGTTCTTCGGCATCGGCACCGGCCTCACCCTCGACGAGTTCGCCCTCTGGCTCAACCTCAAGGACGTCTACTGGGAGAAGCAGGGCCGGAAGTCGATCGACGCGGTGATCATCGCCGCGGCGATCTCGGGCGTGTTCCTGATCAGCCTGCGTTCCTGGATCGACGTGACGACGCAGGTCGCGGACGAGATTCAGGCCATCGTCGGCGGGATCGGCCTGCTCGGTGTCCTCCTGGCGTTGGTCAACGCCGCGAAGGAGAAGTTCGGGATGGCGATCTGGAGCGTTCTCGTCCCCGTGGTCGGCATCCCCAGCGTCTTCCGTCTCGCCAAGCCACACTCCGTGTGGGCGAAGCTCTTCTACCGCCACGGCAAGAAGGACCGCTCCGATCAGCGCTTCGCCGGCTCGCGCGGGGAGCCCTTCTGGAAGAGGGGCGGCGAGCTACTCGGCCGGCTCAGGCTGCGGCCCCGAAGCGCCGGCGGAGCCTGACCGCCCGGTGAACACCAGCTCGTCGATGACCACCCCCAGCGAGGCGGCGGTGGGGATGGCGAGCAGTGCCCCGAGCACCCCCGCGAGGTTCGCGCCGACGATCACCGCGACGATCGCCACAGCGGGATTGACCTTCAGCGCCCCGCCCTTGTAGAGCAGCGGCTGGATGATGCGGTCCTGGAGCTGCTGGTAGACGAGGAAGATGGCCAGCCAGACGATCGCGTCGCCGGGGCCGCCGTCGATCAGCAGGACCGCGAAGACCGAGAAGCCGCCGACGGTCAGGCCGATCAGCGGGATCAGGTCGAGGAAGGCGACCAGCACCGCCAGCGGCAAGGCGAGGTGGAAGCCCTCCGCCTCGAGAAACGCCCAGGTCAGGAAGCCGGCGCCGATCGCGAGCAGCAGGTTGACGCTCACGTAGGCCTTGACCACCTCGGCCACCCGGTTTGCGATCCGCCGGGCGCGGTCGCGCTGGAGGGTGGGCAGGCGGCCGGTTCCGCGCTCCACCATGCCGCGCCCATCGAGGAGGAGGAAGAAGGTCAGGGTGATGACCGTGATCGCGGCAAGCAGGTGCTCAAGCAGGCTGACGGTCAGCGATCCCAGGGTGCTCGCGCCGCTCGAGAGGTGGGAGGGGAGGGTGCTCGCCTCCTGAGTCAGCTTCAGGGTGATGTGGTACTTGTCGTTCAGCTCCTGGAACTGCTGGTTGTTGTTCGCCCAGTTCTCGAAGTCGCGGACGTAGCCCGGGAGCTTGTGGGCGAGCCCCTCGATGTCATGGACGATCGGGGGGAAGACGTGCAGCGTCAGGAAGACCAGCGCCGCCAGAGCCAACAGGTAGACGATCAGGATCGCCAGCACTCGCGGCATCTGACCGGCGCCCGGCCAGGCACGCTGTATCAGGCTCACGGCCGGATCAAGCGCGAGCGCCAGGAAGATCGCGGCGGCGACCCATTGCAGGGTCGTCCGGGTGTGCAGGATCGCGATCGCCAGCAGCAGCGCCACCGCGATCCAGAAGAGCGCCACCAGGACGACCTTCGCGACGGCCCGAGCCTCGATCCCCTCCGCGCGCATCGTCCGGGACGCTAGAGAGCGCCCCGGACCCAACATCACTGCGCTACTCTGCCTGAACTTCGGTGACGCACCGCCTCGACAGCCTGGCGCTTCTCCTTCTCCTCCCCCTTCGGGGGGAATAGCGCTGGGCGGCGCGAGAGCCGCGAACTCAGGAACAGGTCATCGGAAGCTTTAGGAGAAGGAGGTTGTGATGAATGACGTTGGCGGTGTAGCTGGTCCGGTCTCGGACGAGAACCGGGTCCACATCTTCGACACGACGCTGCGCGACGGCGAGCAGTCGCCCGGCATCTCGCTGAACACCCATGAGAAGGTCGAGATCGCGCAGCAGCTCGCGCGCCTGGGTGTCGACGTGATCGAGGCCGGGTTCCCGATCACCAGTCCCGGCGACTTCGAGGCCGTCGAGGCGATCGCCCACCAGGTGGACGGTCCCGTGATCTGCGGCCTCGCCAGGACCCACAAGGCGGACATCGATGCCGCCTGGAACGCGATCAAGGACTCCGAGCGGCCCAGGATCCACACCTTCATCTCGACCTCCGACATTCACATCGAGCACCAGCTGCAGACGACGCGCGATGACGTCAAGGGTCAGGCGAAGGCGGCCGTCGCGCTCGCCAAGTCCTACTGCGATGACGTCGAGTTCTCGCCGATGGACGCGACGCGCGCCGACATCGAGTTCACGGCCGAGGTCTGCGCGATTGCGGTCGCGGAAGGCGCCAATGTGGTCAACATCCCAGACACGGTCGGCTACACGACACCCGCGGAGTACGCCGCCTACTTCGGGCGGCTGTATGAGCTGGTTCCGGGGCTGAGGGAGGTCGAGGTGTCGGTCCACTGCCACGACGACCTGGGCATGGCCGTCTCCAATTCCTACGCCGGCCTGCTCGCCGGCGCTCGCCAGGTGGAATGCGCGGTCAATGGGATCGGTGAGCGCGCCGGCAACTGCTCGCTCGAGGAGATCGTGATGCTTCTGCGGACCCGTCGCGACGTCCACGGCCTGGACACCGCGATCGACGCCCGCGAGCTGGCCCGAACGAGCCGCATGGTCTCCCGCCTGACCGGCTATTCGGTGCCGCCGAACAAGGCGGTGGTGGGGCGGAATGCGTTCGCCCACGAGTCCGGGATCCATCAGGACGGCGTGCTGAAGGAGCGCTCGACCTACGAGATCATGGACGCGACCGAGGTCGGCCTGGACTCGAACTCGATCGTGTTGGGCAAGCACTCCGGGCGCCACGCGCTCCAGGACGCCCTGAAGGCCCTCGGCTTTGAGGTCGAGGGCGGCGCCCTCAACCAGGCGTTCAAGCGCTTCAAGGAGATCGCGGACAAGAAGAAGCAGGTCACCGCGCTCGACCTGGAGGCGATCGTCTCCGACGAGATGCGCGAGTCGGCCGAGGCCTACAACCTGGGGTGGTTCGAGATCGAGTCCGGCTCGCAGCGCCCGCCGCAGGCACGCGTCTGCGTCCTGCTCCCGACCGGTGAGGAATCGATCGCCCAGTCATCCGGTGACGGGCCGGTCGACGCGATCTTCGGCGCGATCCGCGAGGCGACTGGAACCGGTGCCGAGCTACAGCGATACGAGGTCTCGGCCGTCACCGGCGGGACCGACGCCCTTGGCGAGGTGAGCGTGTCGGTGCGCGCCAACGGCCGGCTTGCCAGCGGCCAAGGTGTCGCAACCGACATCCTCGAGGCCTCGGCTCGCGCCTTCGTCAGGGCGATCTCGAACGCCCTTGAGGGCGTCGCGATCCGGGAGGCCGAGGAGGCGACCGCCGACGCGGCGGTGGAGCGCACGCCCGGCCCCTAACCCGCAATAGGGTGGGATACGTGAGAACGGTCCGATTGCCCGAAGCACCGCAAGCCAGCTCCCCGTTCTGGTGGCTCTGGGAACGGTTCACCGACGTTCATACCGTCGCGTACAAGGCGAGCCACGGCCGGCTCGGCGGCACATACGGGAAGGCGCCGGTCGCGCTGGTCGACTCAGTCGGCCGAAAGAGCGGCAAGCGTCGAACCCATCCGCTCCTCGCGACGAAGGACGGCGACAACATCGTCGTCGTCGCCTCGAAGGGCGGGGTCGACAGGCACCCCGCCTGGTACCACAACCTGATGGCGAACCCGGAGACGACCGTCAACTGGTACGGCGACGTCCGGCGAATGCGAGCGAGGGAGACCGAGGGTGAGGAGCGGGAGCGCCTCTGGAAGCAGATGACCACCGTGTACCCGACCTACGAGGACTACCAGCGGCGGACCAGCCGGCAAATCCCGGTGATCCTGCTCGAACCGATCTAGTCAAGCCGCATACGAGCGTACGTGATAGCGTACGCTGCTCGATGCCGACCAAGACTCAGCCGAAGCCGTCCGACGGTGTCGCGATGACCATCGAAGGCACCGTCGGTGTCCGGGTCAAGAGCCTGCGTGAGGCGATGGACCTGTCGCTCCGGGACCTGGCCGAACGCAGCGGCGTCAGCGCTCCGATGCTCTCCCAGGTCGAGCGAGGCGACACCAGCCCGACACTGGCCGTCGCCCAGAAGATCGCCTCCGGGCTTGATCTCACGCTCTCGCAGCTTCTCCGTCTCGACGAGGACAGGCACGTCGTGATCGTCCGAGCCGGCAAGGGACGGACGCGCCGGCGGCGCGGGCACAAGCTGGAGGAGCTCACCCCGCCGCTCCCCGGGCAGCGGGCCGACGTCTCGGTCCACACCCTGATGCCCGGCGCCGCAACCGGAGCGCCGGACGATCCGCCGGTTCACGAGCCGGGAAGCCGGGAGACGACCGTCGTCATCGAGGGGACCGCCGAGCTCTTCATCGACGGGCGGCGGCACGAGCTCCGCGAGGGTGACAGCGTCACCTTCGACGCAGACCTGCCGCACCATTTCGAGAACAATGGCGAGACCGACACCCGCCTGATCGCAGTCGTGGCGGCCGGGCTGAGGCGAGGCTAGGAGGACCGATGGCGAAGAACCTCTTCGAGAAGATCTGGGAAGCCCACGAGGTCGACCGCGACCTGATCTACATCGACCTCCACCTCGTGCACGAGGTCACCTCGCCGCAGGCGTTCGACGGCCTCAGGCTCGCGAACCGCAAGGTGCGGCGGCCCGACAAGACGCTGGCCACCGCCGACCACAACGTGCCCACCGACGGCACGCCGGCCGCTCGGCTGATCCAGGATTCTCTGTCGCGGGTGCAGGTCGAGGCCCTCGAGAGCAATTGCGAGGAGTTCGGGATCCCGCTCTATTCGCTCGGCTCCGACCGGCGCGGCATCGTCCACGTGATCGGCCCCGAGCTCGGCGTGACCCAGCCGGGGATGACGATCGTCTGCGGGGACTCCCACACCTCGACGCACGGCGCCTTCGGCGCTGTCGCCTTCGGCATCGGCACCTCGGATGTCGAGCACGTGCTCGCCACCCAGTGCCTCGGGCAGCGCAAGCCGAAGACGATGCGGATCGACTACGCGGGCGAGCTCGGCTTCGGCGTTACGGCCAAGGACCTGATCCTGGCGACGATCGGGCGCCTCGGCGTCGGCGGCATGCAGGGCCACGCCGTCGAGTACGCGGGCGAGGCGATCCGCGGGCTCTCGATGGAGAACCGGATGACGATCTGCAACATGACCATCGAGGGCGGCGGGCGCGCCGGCATGATCGCTCCAGACGAGACGACCTTCGACTACATCCGGGCCAAGCCGGGGGCGCCCGAGGACTTCGACGCGGCGGTCGAGCGCTGGAGCGCGCTGCCGACCGACGAGGGCGCGAACTTCGACACGGAGGTGGAGATAAACGCGGCGGAGATCTCCCCGATGGTGACCTGGGGGACGACCCCCGGGATGGTCGTGCAGGTGACGGACGCGGTGCCGGACCCGGAGCGGATGGACGCCCCCGCCGATCGCGAGGCCGCCGAGCGGGCGCTCGCCTACATGGACCTGCGCCCAGGCACTCCCATAACCGAGATCCCGCTCGATCGCATCTTCATCGGCTCCTGCACGAACTCTCGTATCACCGACCTCCGTGAGGCGGCCTCGCTCGTGGACGGCCGGAAGATCTCCTCGAGTCTGCGCGGGATGGTCGTCCCGGGCTCACAGCAGGTGAAGGCACGGGCCGAGGACGAGGGTCTCGATGACGTCTTCCGCTCGGCGGGCTTCGAGTGGCGCGAGTCGGGCTGCTCGGCCTGCCTCGGGATGAACCCGGACATCCTCCAGCCGGGCGAGCGCTGCGCCTCTACCTCAAACCGGAACTTCGAAGGTCGCCAGGGCGCCGGCGGGCGCACCCATCTGGTCAGCCCGAAGATGGCCGCGGCCGCTGCGGTCGAGGGCCACTTCGTCGACATCAGGGAGTGGGACTAATGCCCATGGACGGGATAGACGTGATCGAGGGCCACGTCGCCGTGCTGGACCGCAACGACGTGGACACCGACCAGATCATGCCCAAGCAGTTCCTGAAGCGGGTCGAGCGGACCGGCTACGGGGAGTTCCTCTTCTACGACTGGTTCCGCTCCGGCGAGATCGAGCTCGAGGCGCACCCAATCCTGGTCGCCGGCCGGAACTTCGGCTCGGGCTCGTCGCGTGAGCACGCCGTCTGGGGCCTGAAGGACTACGGCTTCGACGCGGTGATCGCCCCGTCTTTCTCCGACATCTTCTATTCGAACTGCACGAAGAACGGGCTGCTGCCGGTGATCCTGGACGAGGAGCACTGCCGGGCCGTCGCCGGGGCGGGTGAAGCCCGGATCGACCTCGACGATCAGACCGTCAACACGAAGGACGGCGTCTTTCGGTTCGAGATCGACGAGGACATCAAGCACCGCCTGCTGAACGGACTGGACGACGTGGCGATGACGCTCGAGCGTGCCGGCGCCATCGACGCATTCGAGGCGGCGGGCAAGGCGGATACCGGTCCGGTGACCACCGCGCTGTGAGCTCGGCTGGCCCAATGAACACGGGCCCACGCGAGTGGGACGCCCAGACCTACGACCGCGTCTCCGACCCCCAGTTCGAATGGGGCCTGGAGGTGCTCGACCGCCTGGAGCTGCGCGGCGACGAATACGTGATGGACGCCGGCTGCGGCTCCGGACGGGTCACGGGCGAGCTCCTGGAGAAACTGCCGGACGGCCGGGTGCTGTGCGTCGACGCCTCAGAGTCGATGATCGAAAAGGCCCGCGAGGCACTTGGCGATCGGGCCGACTACAAGGTTGCCGACCTCTCCGGATTGGAGATCGCCGAGCGGGTTGACGCGGTCTTCTCGACGGCGACCTTCCACTGGATCGCGGACCACGACCTGCTCTTCTCCCGGCTGTACGAAGCGCTCAAGCCGGGTCGGCAGCTGGTGGCGCAGTGCGGGGGAGCGGGGAATGTGGCCAAGCACGCACAGGCGATCGTCTCCGTCGCGACCCGTCCCGAGTTCGTCGACCATTTCAAGGACATGACGGTCATGTGGAACTTCACGCCGCCGGACGAGACAGAGGAGCGGCTCCGGAACGCGGGCTTCGACGAGGTGCGGTGCTGGCTAGAGGACAAGCCGGTCCAGCCGGCAGACCCCTACGCGTTCACGACCACCGTGACGATGGGCCCGCACCTCTCTCGGCTGCCCGAGGACCTGCGTCGCCCATTCGCGGAGGCGGTACTCGAGCTTGAGGACGATCCGCTGGTCCTCAACTACGTCCGCCTCAACATAGAAGCGCGTAAGCCCGAGTGAGCACGCCCGGCAACCGCATCGTCCTGCTGCCCGGCGACGGCATCGGCCCTGAGATCGGGGCCGCCGCGAGGACCGTCCTGGGGAAACTCGGCGAGTTCGAGATCACCGAGCACCTGATCGGCGGTGCCTCGATCGATGAGCACGGCCCGGCGCTGACGGACGAGGTGTTGGAGGCCTGCCGCGGATCCGACGCGGTGCTCCTCTGCGCCGTCGGCGGCCCCAAGTGGGACACGACCGATCCCGACAAGCCACGCCCCGAGCAGGGTCTGCTGGGCCTGCGCAAGGGCCTGGGCCTGTTCGCCAACATGCGCCCAGTCCGGCCGAGCGAGGCCTTGCTGGAGGCGAGTCCGCTGCGCCGGGAACGGATCGAGGGCACGGACCTGCTCGTCGTCCGCGAGCTCACCGGCGGCATCTACTTCGGCGACTCGGGGCGTGACGGCGACCGCGCCCACGACGACTGCGCCTACACGGTCGAGGAGATCGAGCGGATCGCCCGGGTGGCGTTCGAGGCCGCGGGCGAGCGCCGCGGAAAGCTGACCTCCGTTGACAAGGCCAACGTGCTCGAGACCTCGCGCCTCTGGCGCGAGACCGTCACGAGGCTCGCGCCCGAGTACGAGGAGATCGAGCTCGACCACCTGCTGGTCGACAACGCGGCGATGCAGCTGGTCTCCCGGCCTGCCGAGTTCGACGTGATCGTCACCGAGAACCTCTTCGGCGACATTCTCAGCGACGAGGCGGCGATGCTCACCGGGTCGCTGGGGATGCTGCCCTCGGCGAGCCTGGGGGAGGGCGGCCCCGGCCTGTACGAGCCGGTGCACGGCTCCGCGCCCGACATCGCCGGCACCGGCAAGGCCAATCCGCTCGCCACATTCCTCTCCGTGGGGATGATGCTCCGCTTCGGCCTGGGCATGCACGCCGAGGCCGATCGGCTCGAGGGCGCCGTCGACTCAGCGCTCAGCCAGGGGCTGCGCACGCCAGACCTGGCCGGGGGAGAGGGCACCCGCGAGATTGGTACCGAGGAGATGACCGAGGCCGTTCTCGCGGCCCTCTAGCATCGGGCATACTTGGCGCCTGGTGGAGACGGCTGAGTACATCTGGATGAACGGCGACTTCGTCCGCTGGGACGAGGCCAAGGTTCACGTGCTCAGTCACGGGCTCCACTACGGCAGCGGCGTCTTCGAGGGAGTCCGCTGCTATGAGACGGAGCGCGGATCCGCGATCTTCCGGCACGATGAGCACCTGAATCGGCTGATTCGCTCGGCGGGTCTCTATGACATCCCGCTCGGCTACGAGCCCGAGGAGATCAGAGAGGCAACCAAGGAGCTGATCCGCCGCAACGGGCTGAAGAGCTGCTACATCCGGCCGATCGCCTTCAGGGGCTATGGCGAGATGGGCCTGTATGCCAAGAGCGCCCCGGTGGAGGTGGTGATCGCCGTTTGGCCCTGGGGTGCCTACCTCGGCGAGGAGGGCAAGAAGCACGGCGTCCGGGCCACGGTTTCCCCGTGGCGACGGATCTCCCCGGACAGCCTGATCCCGGCATCGAAGGCGTCAGGCCAGTACCTCAACTCGATCCTCGCCAAGAACGCCTCGGTCGAGGCCGGCTACGACGAGGCGATCTTGCTCGACCACCGCGGGATGGTCTGCGAGGGAACGGGGGAAAACATCTTCGTCATCCGCGACGGGGTCGTCCTAACCCCGCCCTTCGTCGCCTCGATCCTGGACGGTGTCAACCGCAAGTCGGTCATCCAGATCGCCCGTGACCTCGGCTACAAGGTCGAGGAGCGCGACATCGCGCGGTCGGAGCTCTACCTCGCTGACGAGGTCTTCCTGACCGGGACCGCCGCTGAACTGGTGCCGGTCAACGAGATCGACCACGCCGTCCTCGGGGAGCCCGGCGAGATCACGCGTGTGCTGCAGGCCAAGTTCGACGATGCCCTTCACGGGCGGGCCGAGGAGTATCTGGAATGGCTCGACTTCATCGAGGAGCCCTCCGCGCCGGCCGCTGACCGCGCTCCCGCCGGAGCGAAGGCCGAGGTTCAGTAAATTGGCCTCCTGATGCTGCACCGCTTCACAGGGCGAATTACCTAGGCCGCCTAGCGGCCATCCCACGTCCGCCCCCGGCGGCCCCCGGACGCGAAGCGGAGGAGGCCGCCGTTGATGAAGCCTAGAAAGGCAGCGATGCGACAAATACTCCTCTACGACACGACTTTGCGCGACGGCATGCAGGGCCAGGGCATGTCCCTGTCCGCCCAGGAGAAGGTGCGCGTCGTTCGCAAGCTCGACGAGCTCGGCATCCACTTCATCGAGGCAGGCTTCCCGGGATCGAATCCGAAGGAGCTGGAGCTGTTCGAGATGCTGGCCGAGACCGAGCTGCAGCAGGCCGCGGTCTGCGCCTTCGGCATGACGCGGCGCCGGGATACCGAGGCGGCGGAGGACGAGGCTCTGCGGCTTCTGGCGACGGGCTTCGCGCCGGTGGTGACGCTCGTCGGCAAGACCTGGGGCCTGCACCTGGAGAAGGTGACGAAGGTGAGTCGCGATCAGAACCTGGCGATGATCCGCGACTCGATCGAGTACCTGACGGACGCCGGCAAACGGGTGATCTATGACGCCGAACACTTCTTCGACGGCTATCGCGACGACTCCGCCTACGCGCTCGAGTGCGTCAAGGTGGCCGCCGACGCCGGGGCCGAGAACGTGACGCTCTGCGACACCAACGGCTCGAGTCTGCCGGCGCAGATCGCCGAGGCGACCAAGAACGTCGTCGGCGACCTCGACGTCGCGATCGGCATTCACACCCACAATGACCTCGAGTGCGCGGTGGCGAACTCACTGACCGCGGTGGAGCAGGAGGCAAGCCTCGTCCAGGGAACGATGAACGGGATCGGCGAGCGCACCGGCAACGCGAACCTCACCTCGATCCTCCCGGCCCTGCAGCTGAAGATGGGCTACGAGTGCGTGAGCGAGGACCGGCTTGCGCGGCTCACTGGCATCGCCCATTTCATCGCCGAGCTGCTCAACATGACTCCGGAGCCGGACCAGCCCTTCGTCGGCCGCAGCGCCTTCGCCCACAAGGGCGGCATGCACGTCGCCGGGGTGAACGCCGACGCGCGGACCTTCGAGCACATGGACCCGGCTCAGGTCGGGAACGAGCGCGAGCTGGTGGTGTCCGAGCTCTCCGGCAAGGGGACGGTGCTGGGACGGGCCGAGCGCGCGGGCATCCCCCTGGACGATGAGCAGGCCGCAAAGGCGATACGGACGCTGAAGGAACGCGAGCACCGTGGCTATCACTACGAAGCGGCGGACGCCTCCTTCGAGCTGATGCTCCGCAAGGAGAGCGGCCGCTACGAACCGCTCTTCCGGCTGGAGGGCTTCCGGGTCCTCGTCGAGAAGCGAGAGGACGGCAAGGTGGTGACGGAGGCGACGATCAAGGTCTGGGTCGATGGCGAGCGGTACCTGCGGACCGCCGAGGGAAACGGCCCGGTGAACGCGCTCGACAGGGCCCTGCGCGCGGCGATCCTCGACCGCCACCCTCACCTGGCCGACATCGAGCTGACCAACTACAAGGTCCGGATCCAGGACGAGCATCACGGCACGGGGGCCGTCACGCGCGTGCTGCTCGACTCGTCTGACGGGGAGCGGGAATGGGGATCGATCGGGGTCTCGGAGAACATCATCGAGGCCTCGTGGGAGGCTCTGGTCGACTCGCTCGAGTACGCCTTCCAGCCACGCGAAGAGAGCACCTCGCCGAGTGAACGAACCGATCCCGCTCGCACGACCTGAGCTCGGCCCGCGCGAGGAAGAGCTGCTGCTGGAGGTGGTTCGCTCCGGCTCGCTCTCGCTGGGGCCGAAGCTGGACCAGTTCGAACACGACTTCTCCGACTGGATTGGCGGCAGCTGCTACGCCGTGGCCGTGTCGAGCGGGACCGCCGCGCTGCACCTCGGTGTCAGGGCCATGGGCTGGGGGGAGGGCGACGAGGTCGTCACCAGCCCCCTGAGCTTCGTCGCCTCGACGAACTGCCTGCTCTACGAGGGGGCCAAGCCGGTCTTCGCCGACATCGACCCGGTCACATTGACGCTGGATCCGGACCAGGCCGCTGCAGGGGTCGGAGAGAAGACCGCCGGTCTGCTTCCCGTCCACATCTTCGGGTACCCCGCCGATCTGCCGGCGTTCGGCAAGATCGCCACGGACCGCGGGTTGGGGATGCTTGAGGACGCCTGCCAGGCACTCGGCGCCGTCGATCGCACCGGGAAAAGGATTGGGATGGATGGGAACCTCGCGACGTTCGCCTTCTACGCCAACAAGCAGATGACCACCGGCGAGGGCGGGATCCTGGTCATTCCCGACCGCGAGGTCGCGGAGGCCGTGCGCAGCGAGCGCAACCAGGGCCGGACCCCTGATCTGGAACAGGTGGATCACGACCGGATCGGGTTCAACTACAGACTCACTGACTTGCACGCCGCGATCGGCATCGCCCAGCTCGAGCGCCTGGACGAGATGCTGAACGCCCGCGAAAACGTGGCGGCGCTGTACCGCGAGCGGCTCACGCAGCTGGGCGCCGAGCCGGCCGGGGAGAACGAGAACCACGACATCGTCCTACCGTGCGAGAACAACGGCGACGAGCGGCGCAGCTGGTTCGTCTTCGTGGTGCAGCTCCCGCAGGGCGCCGACCGCAAGGCGGTGATCGCTGCGCTCGCGAAGGGCGACATCGCCTCCAGGGCCTATCTGCCGTGCATCCACCTGCTGCCGCCCTACCGGGATCGCTTCGGCTTCAAAGGCGGTGAGTTCCCCGTCGCGGAGCGGATCTCCGAGAGCTCGCTCGCACTGCCGTTCTTCACCTCCATGACCGAGGGACAGGTGGATCGGGTCTGCACGGCGCTCGCCGAGGCACTCGGTAAGCAGTAGTCAGGCGGGCGGGCTACCTGCAGGGCGCAAGCGGTCCGACAGGAGCCAAAGTCGCCCGCCCTAGACTCCGGGTCATGTCCCGCTTCGGGGAAGAACAGGACCCGCTCTTCCGGCGGATCAACTCGTCGATCTCATTCGACTGGCGCCTGGCGTCCTTCGACATCGAGCAGTCGAAGGCCCACGCTCGCGCGCTGGCGAAGCTGGGCGTGCTCGAGGAGGGCGAGCTCGAGCAGGTCACGGACGGGCTCGACCGGGTGGGCGGTGAGCTCGACCAGGCGACCTTCGAGTTCCACGAGGACGACGAGGACATCCACATGGCGATCGAGCGCCGCCTCACGGAGCTGATCGGGCCGCTGGGCGGCAAGCTGCACACGGCGCGCTCGCGGAACGATCAGGTTGCGACCGACCTGGCGCTCCTGGTGCGCGCCCACTCGGCCCGCGCGATCGCCCTCCTCGAGTCGCTGATGGAGACGCTGGTGGCACAGGCCGAGGCGCACCGCGACTGGCCGGCGCCCGCCTATACCCACCTGCAGCGCGCGCAGCCCGTCTATCTCGGTCACCACCTGCTCGCCTACTTCTGGATGTTCGAGCGCGACTCCCGCCGTTTCTTCCGTGCCGCCGAGGCGACCACGGACATGCCGGCCGGCTCCGGAGCGCTCGCGGGGCTCAACTGGGACGTAGACAGGGACGCGCTTGCCGCCGATCTCGGTTTCGAGCGGCCCTATCCGAACTCGATCGACGCCGTCTCGAATCGCGACTTCGCGCTCGATTACCTCTCAGCTGCGGCGATCTGCGCCATGCACCTCTCGCGGCTCGGCGGCGAGATCGTCCTCTGGTCGAGCCAGGAGTTCGGCTTCGTCGAGCTGCCCGACTCCTTCGCCTCAGGCTCAAGCATCATGCCCCAGAAGAAGAACCCCGACGCCGCCGAGCTGCTCCGAGGCAAGGCGCCCCGGGTGGCGGCCTCGCTGGCCAGCCTGCTGGGCACGATGCACGCCCTGCCGCTCGCCTACAGCAAGGACCTGCAGGAGGACAAGGAGCCGCTCTTCGACGCCGTCGACAACCTCGAGCTCTGCCTGGCCGCCGCCACCGGGATGCTGGCCGGGATCACCTTCAACCGGGAGCGACTGGCGGCCGCCGCCGAGGACGAGATGCTGGCCGCGACCGACCTGGCCGACGCCCTCGTCCAGGAGGGCGTTCCCTTCCGGGAGGCCCATGGGCTGGTCGGTGGCCTGGTGAAGGCGGCGGTCGATTCGGGGAAGTCGCTCTCGGAGCTCAGCGACTCGGAGCTCAACGGGGTTCCCGGGGACGCGCGCCAGGCCGTACGACGAGCGCTGGAGGCGGGCCGGACGATCGAGTCGAAGGTCTCCGCGGGCGGCACCGCCTCCTCCCGGGTGAGCGAGCAACTCGAGCGGGCGCACGAGGCGCTCACGGCGCTGCGCGGGTGAACCGGGAGTTCTTCGACCGCTCGGTGCACGAGGTCGCTCGCGACCTGATCGGCTGCCGGCTCGCCGTGGGTGAGACCGCGGGGATCATCGTCGAGACCGAGGCCTACGAGGCCAGCGACCCCGCCTGCCACGCCTACATCGGGCGGACCGCCCGCAACGAAGTGCTCTACGGCCCGCCGGCGCGCGCCTACGTCTATCTCTCCTACGGGATCCACAGCCTGCTCAACTTCGTCACCGAGCCGGAGGGGACGGCGTCGGCGGTGCTGATCCGGGCGCTCGAGCCGACGGACGGGATCGACCTGATGCGTGCGCGCCGCCACCGCGACGATGTTGAGGGCCTCTGCTCCGGCCCGGGCAAGCTGACCGAGGCGCTCGGCGTCGACCTCTCCCTGAACGGGGCGGATCTGCTCGAGCCTCCTTTCCAGCTGTCTGAGCGGGGGGAGACATGGAACGGGGCCGAGATCGTCACCTCCGAGCGGATCGGGATCACGAGGGCGGCGGAGCTGCCCTGGCGTTACTCCGTGGCGGGCAGTCGCTACGTCTCGAAGCCGTGGCCGTTGATGCGAGGGCGCGCGACAGCCCGACCCGTTTAGTTCCGGTCGCGCTGCCTAGAGCCCGGTGCCGCCGGTGCCGCCCGTGCTGGGGCCGCCGCCGCCGCCGGTCGGGGCGGGCGTGGGAGCAACAGCAGGTCCGCCGCCACCGCCACCACCGGCGTTCCCGCCGCCACCTCCGCCGCCACCGGAGGACGAAGACGAGCTCGACGACGAGGTCGACGGGTAGATGGACGAGCTGCTAGAGCTCGAGGTGTCGGTGCTCGAGCTACCGGAGTCGCCCTTGTCGTTGGCCTCGGCCTTCTGCTGGCTGTAGATCGACTCGACGGCGCTCATGATCCGGCCCCAGATCAGCGCGGGATAGGTGCCGCCGTCGACCGGGCCGCCGTTGTAGTCGCTCGACATCGACTCCGTGCTGTCGGGATGGCCGACCCAGACGCAGGCCGTGAAGTGGTCGGTGCCACCGCAGAACCAGGCGTCACCGTTGTTCTCGGTCGTGCCGGTCTTGCCCCACGCGTTGTGGCCGGCGGACTGGGCCAGGACGCCGGTCCCGCCGAGGACGTTGGCGTGGAGGATGCTCTTCATCGTCGAGGCGACACCGGAGGAAAGGACGCGGATCTTCCGCGGCTTGTCCTCGGCGATGGTGTCGCCGCCCGGGTCGCTGACCTTGTCGATCGCGACGGGGCCGAGCTGGTAGGGGGTGTTGTTCGGGCCGGGGCTCGCGTCGAGGTTGCCGCCGATGCGCTCACCGCCGGTTGAGATGGTCTCGTAGGCGTGGGCCATCTCGAGCGGGCTGACGCCCGGGTCGATCGCTCCGAGAATCATCGAGGGGTTGGTCGAGAAGTCCGTCTGGAGCCCCATCTGGTGGCCGGTGTGGGCGATCCGCTTGGTGCCGCCGCGGACAGCTGGACTTCCGCCGCACCCCTGAACGCAGCGATCCGTCTTGCCCAACCCCAGCTCGGCGAATACGGAGTTATCCGAGTGCAGGGTCGCGTCGTACAAGGTGGAGCTCGAGAAGTACTCGTCGTCGTAGTTGTGGACGTCGAAGTACTCGTGCTTCGAGTGAGGGACCTTGAAGACCTTCTCGTTCGAGGCGTAGCTCGTGCTCGAAGAGATCCCCTGGCTGAGCGCCGTCGCCAGGGTAAACGGCTTGAAGGCGGAGCCCGGCTGGCGGTGGCCGTTGGTCGCCAGGTTGAACGGGTGGTTCTCGTAGTCGTTGCCGCCGACCATCGCCTTGACCCCGCCGGTCTCGTTGTCGAGCACGACCACGGAAGCGGTTGGGGCGACGCCGGCCAGGGTGCTCTGCGCGATCTCCTGCGCGGTGTTCTGCATGTCCATGTCGAGCGTGGTGTGCACCGTTAGGCCGCCGCCGAACGCCCGGCCGGGGCCGTACAGGTCGACGACCTGCTGGCGGAGCCAGGACGTGAAGTAGGGGGCGTCGGAATCAACGGACGGCTTGGCGATCTCGGAGGCAGTCGGGAGCTGGGTCTTGATCCCCTGGTCGTATTCGGCCTGATCGATGTCGCCCTCTTCCAGCATCTTCTGCAGGACCAGGTTGCGCCGGTCCGTGGCGGCCTGCGGGTTGATCCGCGGCGAGAAAGCCGAGGGTGAGGTGATGATCCCGGCGAGCATCGCGGCCTCGGGCGGCGTCAGGTCCTTCGCGCACATCTCGTGGCTGGGCTGACCGCAGCCCTGGTGCGCCCAGCCGAAGTACGTGCGGGCGGCGGCCTCGATCCCGTAGGCGCCCTCGCCGAAGTAGATGCTGTTGAGGTACTCCGTGAGGATCTTGTCCTTGTCCCAGTGGCGCTCGATCTGGTAGGCGAGCGCCGCCTCGCGGAACTTCTCGAACACGGTCCGGCTGTTCTGCGCCTCGAGCGCGTTCTTGACGAACTGCTCCGTGATGGTCGAACCGCCCTGGGTGGAGCCACCGGGGATCAGGTTCTCGACGCCGGCCCTGAAAAGGCCCTTGATGTCGACGCCGTCGTGCTCGTAGAAGCGGCGGTCCTCGATCGCGACCGCCGCCTCCTTCATATAGGGCGAGATGTCGCCCGACTCGCTCAGGATCCGGTTCTCGTTGTTGAGCAGGGTCCCGATCGTGTTGCCCTGGTCGTCGACTACCTGGGAGTTCTTGGCCTCCGCGAACTCCTTCTTGGCCTCGAGCTGGGGCAGGTCCTGCGTGATCGACATCATCATCCCGAAGAAGAACGAGACGACTCCCAGCGCGCCGATACCGACGAGCAGGATCAGGAGCCGGAACTTCTTGACGCGCCCCGGCTGCGGCTTGCGCGGGCGGCGTGCGCTGATCCGGCGCGGGAGCCGTGGGGGAGGGGGCTTGCCGGCGCCGGCGGGCTTTGGCTGGGGGATGCGGCTCGGGACCCGCTCGCGAAGGGCATGTACCCGATCGCGGCTTTCGGCGACCCTCTCGCGGCCAACGCGGCGAAGGCTCTGCAGGCCTCCCTCCAACGCATTCCTGATCGCGGAGCCGCGGCGGGCTACACGGCCCTTCTGCGGCTGGCTCTCCAGCACGGACTCGAAGTCGACGTCCTCGTTCTCCTCATCCTCGGCCTGCTCGAGGCGTGCCCTCTCGTCATCGAAGTCGAGAATCGGGCTCGGGCGGCGGGAGGCGCGCCGGCGGGCCTCCTTCGCGAAGTTTCGAGCCTCGCCCGGGGTGGGGGGACCGGCCGGGCCGTCGTTGCGTTCGCGAAGCGGCGAGAGGCTGCCGGGCTCGAAGACGTCGTCGCCGATGCTCAGCCAGTCGTCCTCGCGCGGCTCGCCGGGGGCTCTGGGCGGGTCTGCCGGCTGGTCGGGCTCTCGCCTGGGCGGTCGAGCCGGTGGCGCCTCCGGAGCGTCCACTTCCTCGTCGGCGTAGAGCAGCTCGCCACGGCGGTCGAGCAGCTCCTTGGCGCGAGCTGCGTAGCCGCGCGACCCGTTGCCGCCGTTGCCCGAGCCGTTCCCGGTCGAGGCGTTGTCACGCGAACCGTTGCCATTGCCCGGGGAGCCGTTGCCGCTGCGGAATCGCCGGCTGCGCTCGAGGGCCTTGTCGGTCTCCTCGCGCTCTTGGGCTTCCGTCCGCGAAGCGGATCGGCCCCGGTCTACGTCGAAGTCGAAATCGAATTCGTCTGTCATGTTGCGATGGGCGACACCCAATGTCGCCCGCGCCCGCATCGATTGCGCCTGGACGTGACTCTAGGGACACTGGATGACGCGGGTTGTTGCACCCACGGAGCAGCCGCGCCCGGCCAGGCGGAAGCGGGGAGTCTAGCATTGGCCCCGTGACCGAATTCGGGGTTCAGGCGGGCGTCTCGGCGTCCTTCAAGGCGCATGGCTGACCTCGAAACGCTGAAGCGCGGGGCCGAGGAGATCCTTCCCGAGGGGCAGCTCGAGAAGCAGCTGGCGAAGGGTGGCTCGCTCAGGGTGAAGCTCGGCATCGACCCGAGCACGGCCGACATCCACCTCGGCCATGTCGTGGTGCTCACAAAGCTCGCTCAGTTCCAGGATGCGGGTCACACCGTGGTCCTGATCATCGGGGACTTCACGGCTCTGGTTGGGGACCCGAGCGGACGGGACACGACCCGGCCGGTGCTGACGCCGGACGAGATCGAGGCCAACGCGCAGACCTATCAGGACCAGGCCTTCAAGGTGCTCGATCGGGAGCTCAGCGAGGTGCGTCACAACAGCGAGTGGCTGGACATGCCGGCGCAGGAGCTCTTCACCCTGCTCGGGAAGACGACTGTCGCGCGGCTGCTCGAGCGGGAGGACTTCACGAGGAGGATGAAGGCGGACCAGCCGATCTCCTCGCTCGAGCTGATCTATCCCGTCCTCCAGGGGTATGACTCGGTCGCGGTCCGGGCGGACATCGAGCTCGGCGGCACCGACCAGAAGTTCAACCTGCTCTTTGCCCGGGACATCCAGCGGGCCTACCAGGTCCCCGAGCAGTCGATCATGACGCTTCCCATCCTTCCCGGGACGGACGGCGTGCAGAAGATGAGCAAGTCGCTAAGCAACTACGTCGGGGTGACCGAGGCGCCGGAGGAGATGTTCGGGAAGCTGATGAGCGTGCCCGACGATGCGATGGGCACCTACTACGAGCTGCTCCTGGGGGAGGGGGAGCCGGGCGGGCACCCGGCCGAGGCGAAGCGGGCGCTGGCAAGGCGGATCGTGGAGCGGTTTCACGGCGGGCAGGCGGCGCGGGATGCCGAAGCCCACTTCGACACCGTCCATGTGGCCCGGGAGATCCCCACAGACATTCCGGAGGTGTCGCTGCGCGATGCCGACGGAGTCGATGACGGGCAGGTCCACCTGCCCGCGCTGATTGCCGGGGCCTTCGAGATCTCGACCAGCGAGGCGCGCCGGCTGCTCACCCAGGGGGCCGTGAAGCTGGATGGAGAGGCCCTGGACGCGGACCGCCTGGACCTTCCCGCGGGGGAACTGAGCGGAAAGGTCCTGCAGGTGGGCAAGCGGAGGTTTCTGAGGCTGGTCGGCCGCTGAGCCGGTTGTACTGGCGGGCCTTCGCGGGCTATACTCCGCGGTCGCTCTTGCTTCGGGTCACGAAGAGAGCCGCCTCGTAAGAGGACCCCAGATCGGCCGCGTCGCGGCCGGATGTGCCGGGGCCCCTAAAGCGAGGGGCCTTTTTTGTGAGCCGAGCAGAGGGGTGGAGGTGACGAGACCCGTCGACCCCGCCAAGGCGGTCTTTGAAAACTGAGCAGCGCGTGACGAGGGACATTCCGTCCTTCGTTACTCGAGCCCGACCCTCGCCCATCATGCACCGGGTGAGGGTTGAAGAAACTCCGTCATGTTGTGCCGCCGCTCTGTGTACGCGGTGGCAAGAAGTCAGCTACATGACAACTCTCTTGTGACTGACGATCAGTCACGTCACACTTTTTACGGAGAGTTTGATCCTGGCTCAGGACGAACGCTGGCGGCGTGCTTAACACATGCAAGTGGAGCGACGAACCGGGCTTCGGCCCGGGGCAAAGCCGCGAACGGGTGAGTATCACGTGGGTAACCTGCCCCGATGACCGGGACAACCCGAGGAAACTCGGGCTAATACCGGATGTGTTCTCAATCCATCAGGGTTGAGAGCAAAGGAAGCTTCGGCCTCCGCATCGGGATGGGCCCGCGGCCCATTAGCTTGTTGGTGAGGTAAAGGCTCACCAAGGCAACGATGGGTAGCTGGTCTGAGAGGACGATCAGCCACACTGGGACTGAGACACGGCCCAGACTCCTACGGGAGGCAGCAGTGGGGAATCTTGCGCAATGCGCGAAAGCGTGACGCAGCAACGCCGCGTGAGGGAAGAAGGCCTTCGGGTTGTAAACCTCTTTCAGGAGGGACGAAGGTTCAGGCGCGAATAGCGTCCTGGACTGACGGTACCTCCAGAAGAAGCCCCGGCTAACTACGTGCCAGCAGCCGCGGTAATACGTAGGGGGCTAGCGTTGTCCGGAATCATTGGGCGTAAAGAGCGTGTAGGCGGCCCGGTAAGTCCGCTGTAAAAGTCAAAGGCTCAACCTTTGAATGTCAGTGGATACTGCCGGGCTAGAGTCCGGAAGAGGCGAGTGGAACTCCTGGTGTAGCGGTGGAATGCGCAGATATCAGGAAGAACACCAACGGCGAAGGCAGCTCGCTGGGACGGTACTGACGCTGAGACGCGAAAGCGTGGGGAGCGAACAGGATTAGATACCCTGGTAGTCCACGCCGTAAACGATGGGCACTAGGTGTGGGAGGTGTCGACTCCTCCCGTGCCGGCGCTAACGCATTAAGTGCCCCGCCTGGGGAGTACGGCCGCAAGGCTAAAACTCAAAGGAATTGACGGGGGCCCGCACAAGCAGCGGAGCATGTGGTTTAATTCGATGCAACGCGAAGAACCTTACCTGGGCTTGACATGTAACTGACAGCCGTG
>CAWCOY010000001.1:250000-294787 GCA_963797265.1 uncultured Solirubrobacterales bacterium
GGCACGGAGGACGAGCCGCACTACGAGCCATGGCGGGATCGCCTCTCGGCGGAGCTCGATGCGCTGGAGGGCAGGGCGATCGTCTTCGGTCACTCTCTGGGCGGCTCCGTCGCGCTCAAGTACGGCGCCGAGGTGGGCTTCGACGAGAAGGTCGCGGGCCTGGTCACCGCCGCCGCCCCGTTCTGGGGGGCGAGCGACTGGGAGGAGGAGTGGGCCCTGCCGGAGGGCTGGCCGGCCGAGGGCCCGCGGCTGCCGCCAGCCATCCTCTTCCACAGCCGCGACGACGAGGAGATCCCATTCTCGAGCCTCGAGCGCTACGCGGAGCGGCTGCCGGACGCCGCGATCCGGCCGCTCGACGGCAACGGGCATCTCTACGACAGGGGAGACCTCTCCGAGATCGTCGCGGCGATCAGGTCGCTCTAGCGCCCGCGGCGCCCGAAGCTATGCGGGGCCGGGAGCGAGGCGGCGAGCTCCGCCATCGCGGCCTCGCGTACCCCTTCGAAGCCGCGCTTGGAGAGGCCAACCGCCGAGGGACCGGCCATAGCGGGTTCGCGCACCGGGTCCCTGCCGGTCTCCCTGTGCACCGGCGGTTCCAGCTCCCGGATCCGTGATGCCGGCGGCAGCTCGTCGGTGCTGAGGCGGTCGATCTGGGTGACCACCACATTGGTGGTGCCCTCGCGGTGCTCGAGCTTGCCGCGCGGCCTGGACGAAGCCCGAGGTCCTCACCGCCAGTCGGCAGCGCTCCACGACCGGAGGGGGAACGATCAGGTTGATCGTGCCCCACTCGTCCTCGAGCAGCATGAAGACGACGCCGTTGGCTGTCGCCGGCGCTGGCGGGCGACGACCATCCCCGCCACCTTCACCCGAGTGCCGTCCCGCGTCCGGCCCAGGCCCTCGCTGGTGAGCACCTCGCGCAGGCAGGTTCGCCGCGGATCAGCTCCATGGGGTGGCGGCCCAGGGTCATGCCGGTCGTCCGGTAGTCCGCCACGATCCGCTCCCACGGGCCGAGCTGCGGCAGCGGCGGGGTGGGGGAGCCGTCCAGTGGGAGCGCCAGTTGCGCCCCGTCGTCGGTGCGGGCTGCGCGAGCCGAGCCGCCGGCCTCCCAGAGGGCCGGCCGCCGCAGCTCGTCATCGGGATCGGCCGGCATCGCCTCCCTCTGGACGAGGCCGTCGCAGGCGCCCGCCCAGGCGAACCGCTGCAGGGCCGACGCGCTCGCTCCGGAGCGGCCCGCGAGATCCGAGATGCTCCGGTAGGAGCCTCCGCGGCGGCGCTCGTCGATCACCGCCTGGGCATCGACCTCGGCCACCTCGGCGACGTAGCCGAGGCCGATCCGGACCGGCGGGTTGCCCGTCGAGCCGGCGGCCGCGCCAGTCGTCTCGACTCGGCAGTCCAGCTCGCTGACATTGACGTCCGGCGAAAGGATCTCGATGCCGCGCCGCTGGGCCTCGTGGACCAGCGCATCGGGCGGGTAGAAGCCCATCGGCTGCTCGTTGAGCAGCGCGCAGAGCAGCTCCGGCCCGTAGTGGACCCGCAGCCAGGTCGACTGGTAGGCGAGCAGCCCGAAGGCAGCCGAGTGCGACTTGGGGAACCCGAATCCCGAGAACCCCTCGATCTGCCCGTAGACCCTCTCCGCCACCTCCCGCGAGACGCCGCGACCGACCGCACCCTCGATGAACCGCTCCCGGTAGCGCAGCATCGCTGCCTGCGATCGCTTGCGGCTCATCGCCCGCCGCAGCCCCTCCGCCTCGCCGACCGAGAACCCGGCGAGCGCCATCGCCACCTCCAGCACCTGGTCCTGGAAGACGATCGCGCCCAGCGTGTCCCGCAGCACCGGCTCGAGCGAGGGGTGCTCGTACGGCACCTGGTAGGAGGGATCCTCCCGCAGCCGCTTGCGCCGCTCGATGTAGGGATGGACGGCGCCGCCCTGGATCGGTCCAGGCCGCACCAGCGCCACCTGCACCGTCAGATCGTCGAGGTCCTGCGGCAGCGTCCGCGGCAGCATCTGCATCTGCGCCCTGCTCTCGATCTGGAAGACGCCGGTCGTCTCCGCACGCTGGATCGCCCCCCAGACCTCGTCGTCGTCGAGCGGCACCCGGGAGAGGTCGATCCGCTCGCCGCGCGTGCGAGCGATCTCATCCACGCAGCGCTCCACCGCCGAGAGCATCCCCAGCCCGAGCAGGTCGATCTTCAGGAAGCCCGCATCCGCGCACGAGTCCTTGTCCCACTGGACGATCTGCCGCCCCTCCATCGCCGCGGGCTGCACCGGGCAGAGCTCGATCAGCGGCGTGGTCGAGATCACCATGCCGCCGGGGTGCTGGGAGATGTGACGGGGAAGGCCCGCGATCTCGGGCAGCAGCTCGGCGAGCGCCCGCCAGCGGGGCGAGCGGGCTCGCAGCTTGCCGAGCGTCTCCTCCATCCGTGTCCACGCCTCGCGGCTCGCCTCGTAGACGTCCACGGCGCGGGCGAAGCGCTCCACCTCTCCCAGCGGCAGTCCGAGCGCCTTGCCGAGGTCGCGGATCGCTCCGCGCGCCCGGTAGGTGGCGAAGGAAGCGACCAGCGCCGAGCGCTCCGGCCCGTAGCGCTCGTGCACCCGCGGGATCAGTTTCTCCCGGATGTCCCTCGGGAAGTCGAGGTCGATGTCGGGGACCTCGGTGAGCTCCTCGTTCAGGAACCGCCCCAGGAAGAGCTCGTTCTTGACCGGGTCGATATGCGAGAGGCCGGTCAGATAGCAGACCAGCGAACTGACGCTGGAACCGCGGCCCCGCCCCGGCGGCAGCAGCCGCCTGGCCGACTCCGGTCCGCGCACCTCCGCCGCCACCTCGCGGGCCAGCTCCAGCATGTCCTGATGGAGGAGGAAGAAGCCGGAGAGCCGTAGCTTCCTGATCAGCGCCAGCTCCTCATCCAACCGACGCTCCGCCTCGGCACGGTGGGAGGTCCCCTGATAGCGATGGACCAACCGGACCCGGCAGAGCTCCGCCAGCCGCCGGTCTGTTGCGCGGTTTTTGTGGCCGCCGTTTGTGTCTTCCTCCGCGCCGGGGTAGCTGTAGCCGATCTCCCTGGTGAGGTCGAAGCGCAGGCGCTCGGCGAGGCGCGCCGTCTCGGCCATCGCCTCGGGGTGGTCGCGAAAGCGCGCCACGGCCCGCTCGGCAGAGAGCAGGGCGGAGGAGGAGTTGCCGCGCCGCAGCCCCTCGGTCTCGTCCAGCGTCGCGCCCAGCCGCACCGCCACCATCGCGTCCTGGAGAGGGAGGCGCGAGCGGTCGTGAGCGTGAGCGTCGCCGGTCGCCACGGCGGGCACCCCGAGCCGCTCCGCCAGCGAAACGAGCCAGCGGTTGCGCGAGCGGTCGTGGCGCCAGAGCGGCCGCTGCAGCTCGATCCGGAAGCGATCGGGCCCGAAGGCCCGCAGCAGCTGTCGAGCCAGGTATGCAGCCCCGGCGGGGTCCCCGCGCTCCCAGGTCCCGGCTACCGCACCGTCGCTCGCGCATCCCGAGAGGCAGACCAAGCCCTCGGTATGGCGCTCGAGCTCGTCGATCGGGACGGAGGGTGGGAGAGGATCCCTCGTATGCGAGGGTGCGCGAGAGCGCAACCCGTTTGGTGCCGATTCTCGTGTCCCGCGGTGCGCCTCGGTGATCAGCCGGCAGAGGCTCGCCCAGCCCCTCGCGTCCTCGACCAGCAGGGTGACGTGGACCGGACGTGGCATCCGCCGCGTCACTTCCACCGTCAACTCGCAGCCGAAGATAGGGCGGACCCCGACCCCCGCGCACGCTTGCGCGAACTCCATCGCCCCGCAGACGTTGTCGTGATCGGTCAGCGCCAGGGCCTCGTGACCGAGATCCGCCGCCGTGGCCGCCAGCTCGGCCGGGTCCGAGGCGCCGTCCAAGAAGGAGTAAGCCGAGTGGGAGTGGAGCTCCGTGTACATCAATCCCGTTGCCGGAACCAGTTATGCGAGGGCGCGCGTGAGCGCGACCCGTCTGATGGGGTGGGCTCGTAGAAGACGACAACGTCGCTGCCGTCCTCCAGCACCAGCTCGAAGTAACGCCGCCGCAGCGGCCGCTGGGTCCACCATCCGTCCTCGACGACCCACTCCTCGCGGACCGACTCCACCGCCAACCGCCCCACCGCGCGCGGCGCCCCGTCGGCGTCCACCTGGACGGGGACCGGCCAGGGCTTGTTGACGCGCCCGGGCCTCACTTGATGCGAGGGCGCGCGCCAGCGCGACCTGTTTCATGGCGAAGCCGTTTCACCACTCCTCCGGAAATGGCATCAGCACCTCGCGCCGCTCCGGCACCCGCGAACCTGGATCAACCTCGAGCACGCGCAGCAGCGAGTCGGCACCGGCGGCCGAGCGGGTCTGGCGGACCGCCTCGGTGATCCGCTGGCGTCGCTCCTGGTCCGGGCCGGACAGGGTCGTCTGTTCGCCGGTCTCCGGCCCCAGCGCCATCGCCTCCAGCCGCAGCGCCGCCGCCGGCGCCGGGAGCAGGGCGAGGTGGGGGAGAAGCGCATCGGCGAGCCGCGTCCGGTCCGCGCTCGCCCGCCGCAGGGCTACCTGTCGCCGCCAACCCCCTCCGGCCGCCAACCGCGCGGAGAGGCGAAGCGCCCTCAACCTCCTGCCGCGCCTCCCATCGTGGGCGAGCAGCCGGGAGATGAGCAGCTCGAGCGCTCTCTCGAGCTGCTGTCCGGAAACCGCCTCGGGGAGCTCGAGCTCCACGGCGATCGCCTCCCGCACCGGCCTCGGCCGCAACGGCTCGTCGCCACCCCGCGCCAACTGCAGAGCCCGCAGCCCCAACCGCCCGAAGCGATCGGCCACCGCATCGCGCGGCAGCTCCGCGAGCTGCCCGAGGGTGGAGATCCCGAGCCGCTCCAGCTCGTTGGGGAGGTCATCGCCATCCTCGCCGAGCCGCCCGCAGAGCAGCGAGACGGGAAGTGGCGCCAGGAACTCGGAGGCGGAGCCGACGATGCCGGCGGAACGCACCGCCGCCACATAGGCGCAGAAGCGACCGGCTCCCGCACCGAGACCAACTTGAATCGGGTTGCTCCTCGCTTCGCTCAGAGCACCCTCACATAAAGCCAGCTCCTCGCGGGCTCGCTCGAGCACACCCCGGATCCCTCCCCAGAGGCCGCTCAGGCCCCCGGCCTCGAAGAAGCCCTCGCCGGCGCGCCCGGACTCGACCTCCGCGCCGATGCCCTCCAGCCTCCGCCGCGCCTCCTCCCAGGAGCGCTCGGCGCGCTCCGGGTCCGGAGAAATCAGCTCCAGCTCCGGGCAACGCGAGAGCGCCTCTCCCAGCCGCATCCCGGCCCGCAGCCCGAATCTCTCCGCCGGCTCGGTGACCTCACCGATCAGCTGCGCGGCGCCGGGCTCGGGGGCGAGCGCCGCAGGCCGTCGCATCAGTTGCGAGGAGGACCCGTCTGATGCCGGCCCGACGGCTGCGATCAACCGGAAGCGGGGGATCAGGGCACATGCGACGGGCATCGAACGTATGTTCGTACACCTGCGACTAAAGATCAAGCCCTCGCCGCCTTGACTTCTACCTCGCTTGAACCCCTAGCTTGGCCCCACCGACGACGAAGGGAGTCTCAGATGAGGGTGGGTGTGCTCGGAACGGGAATGGTCGGCACCGCGATTGCTACGAAGCTGATCGAGCTCGGCCACAAGGTTCGCATGGGCTCCAGGGAGGCGGGCAACGAGAAGGGAGTGCAGTGGGCGGCATCGGCCGGCGACCGCGCCAGCTCAGGTGACTTCGCGGACACGGCCTCCTTCGGCGAGGTCGTCTTCAACTGCACGGCGGGCGACGGCTCGGTCGACGCGGTCACCTCGGCCAAGGAGGGGCTGGCGGGCAAGCTCCTGATCGACGTCGCCAATCAACTCGATTTCTCGGACGGGTCGCCGGTGATCATGGCCACGGATCGGGAGAGCCTCGCCGAGCAGATCCAGCGCGCCGTTCCCGAGACGCACGTGGTGAAGTCGCTGAACACGGTCAACGCCGACGTGATGGTGGATCCAGCGCGAGTCCACGGCGACCACGTGATCTTCATCTCGGGCGACGACCAGGCGGCCAAGCGGCAGGCGGTCGAGCTGCTCGGGGAATTCGGCTGGCCGGAGGATCGCGTGATCGATCTCGGCGACATCACCACGGCACGGGGCACCGAGACGTACGTCGGGCTCTGGCTGCGCCTCATGGGAGCGCTGGGCACCGCCCAGTTCAACATCGGTTTGCTCCGCGGCGATTAAGAAGCTGTAGGTGGGATTGCGCGCCCATCTCGCTTCTCCGCCGGGGGTAATCTCGCCCTGGTGCCGAAGCGCGAACCGACAACCGAGGAACTGCGTCGCGTCCAGCACGAGCGGACGACCGAGGAGCACGAGGCCAGCGACACCGCGGCCACCCCGGATGCGGAGCAACAGCATCGGCGCCGAGCCGACAAGGCCGCCTATCTCGAGCGAATGCTGGCCAAGCGCGAGCGCTCTGAGCGCCGCGACTGAAGCGAGCGCGCTCCGCGAGGAGCAACCAGTTTCATGTCAGTCCGTCTCGCCCTGATCGCTGACACGCATCTGCCGCGCGGCGAGCGCCGCCTGCCGGATCGGTGCGTGGAGGTCCTGTGCGCCGCCGACCTGATCGTCCACGCTGGCGACTTCAGCACCCCGTCCGTCTTGGCCGACCTTCGCGAGCTCGGCCCGGTGGCCGCAGTCCACGGAAACGTCGACAGCCCGGAGCTCCGGTGGGAGCTCCCCGAGTCTCTCTCGCTTGAGCTGGAGGGCGTGACGCTTGCGGTCATCCACGACGCGGGCCCCGCCAGGGGACGGCTCGAGCGGCTCCAGGCTCGCTTTGCGGATGCGGACGCGGTGGTCTTCGGCCATTCGCACATGCCACTGTACGAGGAACGCGAGGGCTTTCGGATCTTCAACCCGGGAAGTCCAACGGAGCGCCGGCGCTCGCCCAGCCGGTCGATGGGCGAGGCGACGATCAGCGGGGGAGACATCGAGCTTCGCCATCTGGCGTTGCCATGATGGTGGTGTGACCGCTCGCCGTATCGCCGCACTGCTGACCGTAAGCGTCGCCCTGCTCGCAGGCTGCGGATCCCCGGGGAAGGAGAGCGGCACGACGAACATCCCGGGCGGCGCCTCGGCCGGTGACGTCCAGGTGATCAAGCGCTGGGCCGATGAGCTCCGGGCCGGCAACGTGATCGCGGCCAGCGAGCGCTTCGCTCTCCCAAGCATCGTCCAGAACGGCACCGGCCCATTCCGCCTCACCAATCGCCGCCAGGTCGAGGCGTTCAACCAGTCGCTGCCCTGCGGGGCGAGACTGACTGCGGCGACCCCATCCGGCAGATACACCATCGCGACCTTCGTCCTTACCGAGCGTCCGGGCGAGGGCGAGTGCGGAAAGGGCGTCGGCGAGCAGGCCAAGACTGCGTTCGTGGTCCAAGACGGGCTGATCACACAGTGGCGACGGGTGGTCGAGACCGATCAGGCCGCGCCGACGGGGCCCGTCGTCTGACCGTGGCCCGGATCGAGTCCTTCGACTTCCTCTACATGCCGAGCACCGATGTCGCCCGCGACCTCGGCTACTACCGCGACGTCCTCGGGGCGGAGGTCGTGTTCGCGATTGAGGCCTTCGGGACCCGGGTCGCCCGCGTGCAGCTCTCCGAGGCAGGTCCCTGGCTGCTGCTTGCGGAGCACCTCGAGGGCGAGTCGCCGGTTGTGCTCCACCGCGTCGAGGACCTTGAGGCGACGGTGTCGGAGCTCCGCGATCGCGGCGCTGAGATCGAAGCCGAGTTCGGCTTCCCCCATGGGCCCGCCGCGGAGCTGCGCACCCCCGGCGGCCAGCGGCTGGCCTTCTACGAGCTCACCCGGCCGGAGGCCGACGAACGGCTCGCGGGGCGCATGGACTTCGAGCCGGAGCCGCCTCAGCCGAGCTGAGCACGGACCCGCTCGACCACCGCATCCGTGAACTCCGTGGTGCTCGCATGCCCCTTCAGGTCGGGGGTGCGGATTCCTGCGCCGGCAGCCTCGAACACAGCCTCGTAGACGGCGCGCGAGGAGCGGTGGGCACCCTCGACCCCCGCGACCCCCGCGTAGTGGAGCGTCGCGGCTCCCGCCAGGATCATTCCCATCGGGTTGGCGATGTCCTTGCCCTCGAGTGCGGGCGCGGTGCCGTGCGGCGCCTCGCTCATCGCGACGCGCACTCCCAGAACCTCGTCGAGCGCCAGCAGGACGGACTCCGCCCCGGCGATGGACCCGAACAGTGGCAGGACGAAGTCGGAGAGCAGGTCGCCGTCGCGGTTCAGGCTCGGGATCACCAGCGGCGCGTCCGCGCGGCCGGTGAGCAGGCCGGCATAGGTCGCGTCGATCAGCAGCGGCTCATAGGCGACCTCCGCATGTCGCTCGGCCGCCGCATCCATCTCCTCCTTCAGCATCCCCTCG
Organism: uncultured Solirubrobacterales bacterium; assembly: GCA_963797265.1. Lineage (GTDB taxonomy): Bacteria > Actinomycetota > Thermoleophilia > Solirubrobacterales > 70-9 > DASUPK01. The sequence goes on from CAWCOY010000001.1 coordinate 258,417, forward strand.
TAGACCGGGCTGACCGTCCACTTCGGTCCTCCGTAGACCCGGCCGCCGATCCGCTCCGCTGTCCGGAACGCGTACTCGGCCACAGCTCGGCAGTTCGATCGATGGATCACCTCGGTCCGCTGTGCAATCTCGTCGCCGTTCTCGGGACGCCGGGACTCCTCGGCGCCGTAGGCATCCTCCACCGCCATCCTCACCACCGAGATGGGGTGGTGGATCCCGGACACTGGACTGACGCCCGGGATCCGGCGGCCGGTCCTGACGATCACCTTGCCGTCGATCGCCTCGCGGATCAGCCGGTTGGGGCTGCCGACGTCATCTGCGCCCTCCGGGGTGATCGTCGCCGCCTTGATCCCGAAGCGCGCCTCCGCCATCGCGGTGGCCGCCTCGGTGCAGACCGCGTTCTCGGTCCGGCGCCGGTTCTCCAGGGAGAGGTCGAAGCGCTCCAGCTCGACGTCGAGGGCGATCACCTCCGGGTCGATCACCCGCAGGGCCTGCTCGAGCAGCTCCTGCCCGGTCTGGTCACCCTCCAGCACGGCTATCCGCAGCCCGGCCATCGGCCTGCGAGGCTACTCATATGAGCCCGGCAATCCGCCGCGCTGCCGCGAATGAGAAGTGCAGCTGGTGCGGTGCGGAGGTCGAGCAGGGGGACGGCTTTCGCGCCTACCTCCTGTCGGCCGCCACAAACACCGCGGCCGGATCTGCCGGCGAGCGCCGGGCCGCGTTCTGCCGCCTGGAGCATGTCATCCCCTGGTCCATCCAGGGCGCCCACTGGGAGGCAGGGAGGTTGACCGAGCCGGTGCGCCTGAACGAGGACCCGACGCCCTGCTCGCATTGCGGCGCCGAGCTGACGGACGCCCATGTCCTGCTGGTCAGGCACCGCGGGGACTACCGGGTCGCCGACGCCTTCTGCTCCGTGGACCACCTGAGCGAGTGGGCGAAGGCCGGCGGCCGCTGGCAGTGAAAGCGGAGTTTGCGCCGATCCACAGAGCGACCGTTTCAGCTGATCGCCGCAAAACGCGAGGATCGCGCGCTGCGGCCCCTTGACCTCCAAACCCGTGACGCTAGGGTGAGCGCACTTGGACAGAGCAGGTTGATCGAAAGGTCAATCGAGCCTCCGTTCAAAGGAACGGCCCGGGAAACCGGGCCGTTTCGCTATCTGCGATGAATTGGAGGCATCCGAGGGGTCAGTAGTTTGATTGGGCATGCCGACGTCTCGCTCGATCCAGCGCACTTATCTCCTGCTGATGCTGGGAAACACGCTCGCGGCATCGCTGATCTGGGGGATCAACACGATCTTCCTGCTGGACGCGGGTCTCTCCAACCTCGAAGCGTTCGCGGCGAATGCCTTCTTCACCGGCGGCATGGTGCTCTTCGAGGTGCCGACCGGCATCGTGGCGGACACGATCGGGCGTCGCATGTCGTATCTCCTCGGCACCGTCACGCTCTCGGCGTCGAGCCTGCTCTACGTGCTGCTCTGGCAGATCGAGGCGCCCTTCTGGGAGTGGGCGATCGCCTCGCTGCTACTGGGCCTCGGCTTCACGTTCTTCTCCGGAGCCGTCGAGGCGTGGCTGGTCGACGCGCTGACCGCGACGGAGTACACGGGCAAGCTCGAGGCCGTCTTCGGCCGCGGCCAGGTCGTCACCGGGGTCGGGATGCTCGGCGGCTCGGTGGCGGGAGGCTTCATCGCCCAGCAGATCAGCCTGGGCGCGCCGTTCGTGCTGCGCGGCGCGATCCTGCTCGTGATGTTCGTGGTCGCATTCCGGCTGATGCACGATGTCGGCTTCTCGCCCGAGAAGGGCGGCAGACCGCTGGCGGAGATGAGAAAGATCGCATCGAACTCGATCGAGTACGGCTGGCGGGTGCCCGCCGTCAAGTGGCTCATGGTCGAGGCGCTCTTCACGGGCGGGGTCGGGATCTACGCCTTCTATGCGCTGCAGCCCTACCTGCTGGAGCTCTACGGCGACCCGCACGCCTACCAGATCGCCGGGCTGGCGGCCGCCATCGTCGCCGGGGCGCAGATCCTCGGCGGCATCGCAGCTCCGCGGATCCGCGGGCTCTTCCACCGCCGGACGTCGGCGCTGCTCGTGATGGCGGCCCTGAGCGTGGTTGTCCTCGATCATGATCGGTGCGGTTCAGAGCTTCTGGCCGGTGATCGGATTCACCACCATCTGGGCGCTGCTCTTCGCCGCGACGATGCCGATCCGACAGACCTACATCAACGGGATGATTCCGTCGCGGCAGCGGGCGACGATTCTCTCGTTCGACTCGATGATGTCGTCCTCGGGTGGCGTCTGGGCACAGCCGGTACTGGGCCGCGCCGCCGACGTCTGGGGCTACGCGCAGTCGTACATGCTTTCCGCCGGGATCGCTGCCTTCGCGCTGCCCTTCATCGCCCTCTCGAGGCGACAGGATTCACCGGCCGACACGGTCGATCTGACGGAGGCCCCGCCTGCCCCGCAGCCGGCCTGAAATTCCGCAGATTGCGGGAACGTCTCTTCACAGTGCCTTGACTTCCCGTCTCCAGGGCGTAGGCTGCTCCTTAATGGAACAAGGGAAACCTTGTTCTTTAGAAAGGGCTCGGGCAACCGGGCCCTTTCGCTTTGCGCGAGGGTGCTCGCAGGCGAAGCCGAGAGCACCCGTTATGTGGCGGGCGGCGGCGGTTTCGCGAAGGCAAGGATCAGGGGCGCGACCAGGTCGGGCTTCTCGACGTTGGGTGAGTGGCCGGCGTCGGGGATCAGATGCGTCTGCACGCCCGGGACGTTCTGCCGGTAACGGGCGATCGCGGCCTGCGGGTCGTAGATCTGGTCCTCAGCGCCGAAGATCACCAGCAACGCCACGCGCAGGGCGGCCAGTCGCCGGTCGAGGGGGTTCTGGTCCACGTAGTCCTGCTCCGCGTCCACGGTCTCCTTGAGGGACGTGTAGGTCATCGCGCGCAGGTCGTCCACCGGCTGGTCGGGGTTGTCGAACCCGCTCGAGATGTTGAAGCCGGGAGCGAAGGCTTGGTCGTACTCGTCTCTGATCAGGGACTTCGGCGCGATCTGCACGAGCCGTGCGACGGCGGGCCCGATCACGGGCGCCATGCTGAGATGCTCTCCGAGCGATTCGTGTGGGAAGCCGTCCTCGGGCGACTGGTCGATGATCACGATCCGGGACGCGAGGCTCGGGCTCTGCTCCGCCAGCGCAGTCGCCACGCTTCCCCCAACGAATGGCCGACCACCGTGGCCCCGACGACGTGCAGCTTCGCGAGGGCCTCGGCCACGGCGTTCGCCTGATCGGTGATCGAGTATCCGGAACCAGGCTTGTCCGATCCGCCCATCCCGAGCAGGTCGATGCGGATGACTCGATGGTCTCGCCCGAGCAGCGGCGCGAGTCTGTCCCACCAGGCCATCGAGCAGGTCGCGCAATGCAGCAGCACGATGGGACTGCCCTGCGGATCGCCCTGTTCGAGAACCTGGAGCGTGCCGCTCGAGGTATCAACGAGCGTCGCCCCCTGGTCCCGGACGTACGCGTCCTTGGTCGTATTCGAGACGACGAGCGCGTTCAGCAACAACAGCACGATCAGCCCAGCGACGACCCCCAGGGTGATCTTGGCCCAGCCCGGCATCGGCCGATTAGTTCGCGACCTCGGCCCCGGCGCCTTCCTGCGGGCCGAGGCCGAGTTCATCGGAGCGCTCCGCGAGCGCCTCGATGATCAGGGCGATGTGCTCGTCCTGGTCGACCCCGAGCTCCTCGATCCCCCGCTGAACCTCATCTCGGTTGACCGCCGCAGCGAAGGACGGCTGCTTGAGCTTCTTCTTGACCGACTTCGGCCTCATGCCCTCGATGCCCGTGGGGCGGACCAGGGCGCAGGCGGCGATGAAGCCGGAGAGCTCGTCCACCGCATAGAGCGTCTTCGCCATCCGGGTCTCGCGGGGGACGCCCATGAAGTCGGCGTGGCCGCCCACTGCGTCGATCACCTCCCGCGGATAGCCGCGGTCGGCCAGCTCCTTGATTGCGTAGCGGGGATGGCCGGTCTCGAGGTCCGGGTAGCGCTCGTAGTCGAGGTCGTGAACGAGGCCGGTGACGGCGTAGATCTCCTCGTCCTCATCCCATCTGCGGGCGTAGGCGCGCATCGCCGCCTCGACGCCGAGCAGGTGCTTCCGCAGCGAATCGGACTGGATCCACTCGCATACGAGCCGCCATGCATCCTCTCGTGAGATCTCCGCCATGGCGCTGGCTACTCTAGGCGCCCATGGAGAAATTCATCATCCAGGGCGGCGTCCCGCTCTCGGGAGAGATCGTGCCGGCGGGCAACAAGAACGCCGCGCTCCCGATCCTCGCGGCCTGCCTGCTCACCGATGAGGAGCTGATCGTGCGCAACGTGCCGAGGATTCGGGACGTCGAGTCGATGCTCGGACTGCTCGAGCGCCTCGGGGTCAAGGTCGCCTGGACCGGCGAGAACGAGGTCAAGCTGCACGCGGACAACATCGCGGACACGGAGGTGGACGAGGAGCTCGCCAAACGGATCCGGGCCTCATTCCTGGTAGCGGGGCCGCTGCTCGCCCGTCTCGGCCGGGTCAAGATGCCTCCTCCTGGGGGCGACACGATCGGCCGGCGTCGCCTCGATGCACACCTGGACGCTTTCCGCGACATGGGCGCCAAGGCCGACGGGGACGTCTGGCTCGAGCTCTCGGCGCCGCCCGATGGTCTGAAGCCCAAGCGGATCTTCATGGACGAGCCGTCGGTGATGGGGACCGAGAACGCACTGCTGGCGGCAGCACTGACGGAGGGCCCGACCACGATCGAGAACGCGGCGTGCGAGCCGCACGTCCAGGATCTGGCCCGCTTGCTCTGCAAGATGGGGGCCCAGGTCGATCAGATCGGCTCCAACGTGATGACCGTCCACGGCCAGGACAGGCTCGGCGGCGCCGAGCACGACGTGCGTCCGGACCACATCGAGATCGCGAGCTTCATGGCCCTTGCCGCGGCCACGGGCGGCGAGCTGCGCATCCGCGACATCGTCCCCGAGGACCTCGAGGGGATCCGCCGCCACTTCCGCCGGATCGGGCTGCAGACGATGGTGGAGGGAGAGGACCTGATGGTCCCACCGGAGCAGAAGCTCACGATCCGCGACGACCAGGGTGACGCGATCCCCAAGATCGACGACGGCCCGTGGCCGGCGTTCCCCGCCGACCTCACCTCGATCGCCCTCGCCCTCGCCACGCAGGCGGACGGGACGATCCTGATCTTCGAGAAGATGTTCGAGAACCGCCTCTTCTTCGTCGACAAGCTCGTGGCGATGGGCGCTCGGATCACGCTGTGCGACCCCCACAGGGCGATCGTCAGCGGTCCGAGCCGTCTTCATGGCGCTCGGCTGGAGAGCCCGGATATTCGCGCCGGGATGGCGATGCTCATCGCGGCGCTGGCGGCCGACGGAACCTCGGAGATCGGCAATGTCGCGCAGATCGACCGCGGCTACGAGCGGATCGACGTCCGCCTGCGCGACCTCGGCGCCCACATCGAGCGGGTCGCCTCAGAGCGCGTGCCAGCCTAGGACTGAGCTCAGGCCGTCTGCAGGTCGTACACCTCGCGTATGTCGGGCTCCCCTGCCTGCGGCGCGTCAGGGTTCACCTCGGCGATCGCCGGGATCAGCTTGTCCTGAACGAAGCTCTGGTAATGCTCGGCGGACTCCCAGACGTCGATCGCCCTCATCCGGCCTCCACCAAGATCCACGGCGGCATGCAGGATCCCCCCTTTGGGAGTCTCTTCGCCCAGCTTCTCGTTCACCTGGTCGTACTCCTCAGGCGTCGCCTCGAATTCCTGGATCACCACTACTGCCATCTCATCTCCTCCTCGCGTCGGGGTCCCGAGGATCCTATGCCGACGAACCTTGCAGCCTGTTAAGGGCGAGAAAGCGATGATGCCCCGATGATCCACCCGATCCCACCCGGAACCCGGGACATCCTCCCGGACGAGATGCGCGAGCTCCGCGCACTCCAGGCAACCCTGATCGAGGTGTTCGAGCGCTTTGGCTACGGCCATGTCGCGACACCGACGCTCGAGTACGACGAGGTCCTGCAGAGGGGGGAGGGCCGCAGCGGGGTGGGCGCCTATCGGTTCTTCGACGAGCGCGGCGAGCTCCTCGCCCTGCGCTCGGACATGACCATCCCGATCGCGCGACTGGTCGCCAGCCGCTTCGCGCACGCCGAGCCGCCGCACCGCTTCTGCTACGTCGGCAACGCCTACCGCGTCATCCGCCCCCAGCGAGCGCAGGTCCGCCAGTTCCTGCACGCCGGGATCGAGCTGCTCGGCTCGCCCGCGCCGGAGGGGACCGCCGAGGTGCTCGAGGTGCTGAGCGCCTCGCTCGATGCCGTCGGCCTCAATCGTGCCGTACTGGGGCTGGGCGACGCCGATCTCTACCGACAGCTGCTCACGGAGCTCGGCGTGCAGGGCGAGCACCGGGGGCGCATCCTCGACCGGCTTGCGGAGCACAACCTCGTCGGCCTGGAGATGGCCGTGGACGAGGTCGAGGGACTTGACGCCCACGGCCGGGAGACCCTGCTGCGCCTGCCCGGCCTGAGGGGCGGGGCGGAGGTCCTGGATCAGGCCCGGGAGCTTGGCGGAACCGCGGTCGAGAGGGCCGCGCAGCGCCTCCAGCAGACCTACGACCTGCTGGTCAAGCGAGACGTCGCCGGACGGGTGCAGCTCGACCTCGGCCTGCTCCGCGACCTCGGCTACTACACGGGCGCGATCGTCGAGATCTACGACCCGGCGCTCGGCCACATTCTCGGCGGCGGGGGACGCTACGACGACCTCGTCGGCCGCTTCGGGACGCCGATGCCGGCCGCCGGGTTCGGGCTCTATCTGGAGCGTGTGCACGTGGCTCAGATGGAGGAGGAGCGCGTGGTGAGGGAGGGCGAGCGATGACCCCGCCGACGGTCGAGTCTCCGATCCGCGCTCGCCTGGGCGGCCCGCTCAAGCTCGCGATCCCCCGCGGCGCCCTCTGGGCCGAGACGCTCGACGCCCTCGACCGTCTAGGCCTCGACACGGCTGAGATGCGGAGCGACTCGCGCTCGCTCGTCTTCAGCATGAACGGGCTGACGCTGGTGACCATGCGGCCCTCCGACGTCCCCACCTATGTGGAAGCGGGCGCGGCCGACCTCGGCATCACCGGCAAGGACGTCCTGCTCGAGCAGCAGGGCGACCGGATCGTCTACGAGATCCTCGACCTCGCATACGGCGCGTGCCGGATGGTGCTGGCGGGCCGCCAGGGCGACCAGAGCCTCGGCGAGTCCGAGCGAAGGGTGGGAGGTATGCGCATCGCGACCAAGTATCCGCGGATCGCCGAGCGCCACTTCGAGGAGACCGGCCGCCATGCCGACGTGATCGAGGTGAAGGGCTCGGTGGAACTGGCGCCGCTGGTGGGGCTCGCCGACGGCATCGTCGACCTGGTGGCGACGGGGCGAACCTTGAGGGAGAACGGCTTGGAGATCCGTGAGGAGATCGCGACCTCGACGGCGCGGCTGATCTCCAACCGCGTCTCCCACAAGCTGCGCGCGGCCGAGGTGGACGACCTGGTCGAGCGCCTCCGTCCGGAGACCGGGCGATGAGGTTCAAGCGCTTCGACTGGGATGGGAGCGACCCCCGCGCTCTCGCAAAGGAGATCCGCTCGCTCCAGCCCGCGATCGGTGAGGTGAGCGAGCCGGTGGCCGCGATCATCGAGGAGGTCCGACGTGGAGGCGACGAGGCCGTCTCCGCGATCGAGGCGCGCTTCGGCGGTAGGGAGATCGCACCGGATTCCTTCATGGTCTCCGACGATGCGCTGCGCACCGCGGGGTCGCGGCTCGAGCCAGATCTGCTCGCAGCGCTCGAGACGGCGGCGGCGAACATTCGGGCGGTGGCGGAGGCCCAGCTCGCCGAGGACCGCAACCTGAAGCTGGAACAGGGCCAGTCGATTGAGCTCCGTGAGGTCCCGGTTGGCTCGGCCGCCATCTACGCGCCTGGCGGCGCGGCGTCGTATCCGTCGACCGTGCTGATGGGCTGCATCCCGGCGAACGCCGCCGGGGTCCGGCGGATCGCCGTGGCGACGCCGCCCGCTCCGGGCGCCACAGCCCGTCTCCGACGTGATCCTCGCCGCGGCGGCAATCGGCGGCGCCACCGAGGTGTACGCCGTCGGCGGCGCCCAGGCCATCGCGGCGCTGGCGCTGGGCACCGAGCGGATCCAGCCGGTCGACGTGATCGCCGGTCCCGGCAACCGCTACGTCCAAGAAGCCAAGCGCCGGCTCGCGGGCGAGGTGGGAATCGACGGCATCGCCGGCCCCTCGGAGCTGATGGTGATCGCAGGGGACACGGCGGACGCGAGGTGGATCGCGCTCGATCTCTGCGCGCAGGCCGAGCACGGCTCGGATGGCCTGCTGGTCGCCGCGGCGGTGGAAACGGAGATCCTCGACCAGATCGAGGGGTCGGTCGCGAAGCTGGCCGCCGAGCGCGACATCGGAGACCCCGAGATGGCGGTCGTGCAGGTCCCCGACACGGCCGCGGGTGTGGTGCTGGCGAACGCGATCGCCCCCGAGCACCTCGAGATCGTCACCGAGGACGCCGACCTGCTGGCGAGCACAGCCACGACCGCGGGCTGCGTCTTCGTCGGCGAGAACGGCGCGACCGCCTTCGGCGACTATGCCGCCGGGTCGAACCACGTGCTCCCCACGGGAGGCGCCGGTCGCTTTCAAGGGCCGCTCGGGCCCGCAGCGTTCAGGCGCCGGGTCGCCACCGTCCGGATCACGCAGGACGCGGCCCGGGAGCTGGCTCCGACGGTCGCTACATTGGCCCGCGCCGAGGGCTTCCCGCTGCACGCCGACTCGGCCGAGGCGCGGGCGAACGAGGCGACCCGATTGGCGAAGCAGATCATGAGTCGCACCGCCGAGATCAACCGAGAGACCAAGGAGACCAAGGTCAGCCTGCGGCTGGACCTCGAGGGCGGCGAGGCCAAGATCTCGACCGGCGTCGGCTTCCTCGACCACATGCTGGAGCTGCTCGCCCGCCACGGGCGCCTCGGCCTCGCGATCGAGGCGAGCGGGGACCTGCAGACCGGTGCGCACCACACGACCGAGGACGTCGGCATCTGCCTGGGCCAGGCGATCGACGAGGCGCTGGGAGACCGCGCCGGGATCCGCCGCTACGGCTCGGCGCTGGTGCCGATGGACGAGGCGCTGGGCGAGTGCGCGATCGACATCTCGGGCAGGCCGTTCTGCGCCTTCGACGCGGAGCTCCCCGACGTCACGATCGCCGGCTTCGACTCCGAGCTGACCGAGGAGTTCTTCCGCGCGGTCTCCAACAACTCGAAGATCACCCTGCACATCTGGGTCCGCTCGGGCTCGAACGCCCATCACATGATCGAGGCCTCCTTCAAGGCCTTCGCGCGCGCCCTGCGGGAAGCAGTCTCGATCGACCCGGACGAGAGCGGCGTGCCCTCCACCAAGGGGACGCTCACCGAATGACCCGACGCCGCGGACGCGAAGCGGAGCAGGCGCCATGACGAGTGTCGCCATCCTCGACTACGGGATGGGGAACCTCCGCTCGGTCGAGAAGGCGCTCGAGCGAGTCGGGGCGGAGGCGGAGATCACCGCCGACCGCGGGCGGGTGGAGTCCGCGGACGGCGTGATCCTGCCCGGGCGTGGGGGCGTTCCCCAGGGCGATGAGCCGGGTCCACGAGATCGGGCTCGACGAGCTGGTGGCGGGACGCGTCGAGGCCGGTGTACCGGTGCTGGGGATCTGCCTCGGCATGCAGCTGCTGTTCGAGTCCTCGGTGGAGAACGAGGGCGCCGGCGGCCTCGGCCTGCTGGGCGGGATCGTCGCACCGCTCGAGGCGAACGGCTACAAGGTGCCGCACATCGGCTGGTCGCCGGTCCGCTGGGAGCACGACTCACCGCTCACCGAGGGCCTGGGCGAGGAGACGCCCTTCTACTTCGTCCACTCATACGCGCCACGGCCGGCCGGCGCCGACGACGTGCTCGGCAGCGCGGCCTACGGCGAGCGCTTCGCCTGCGCCGTCGAGCGACCGCCGCTCTACGGCGTCCAGTTCCACCCCGAGAAGTCGAGCTCGGCGGGGCTCGGTCTGCTGGCCAACTTCGTGCGCGTCTGCAGTTGATCCTCTTCCCGGCGATCGACATCCGCGGCGGCAAGGCCGTACGGCTGGCCCAGGGTGACTACGACCGCGAGACGGCCTACGAGGACGACCCCGTGGTCGCCGCCCGCCGCTGGGTCGACGGCGGCGCGCGCTGGCTGCACGTCGTCGACCTCGACGGCGCCCGGGTCGGCGAGCCGGTCAACCTCGAGCACGTGCGGCGGATCGTCTCCGCGGTGAACGTGCCGGTCCAGCTCGGCGGCGGGCTGCGGGACTCGAAGAAGGTCGAGGAGGCCTTCTCCTCCGGCGCCGAGCGGGTCGTCCTCGGGACCGCCGCAGTCCGCGACCCGGAGATGGCGGCGGCGATCGCCTCCGCGCACGGCGAGCGGGTGGTGGCCTCGGTCGACTCCCGGTCGGGCAAGGTCGCGGCGGAGGGATGGACCGAGGCCTCGGACCTGGGCACCGCCGAGGTGATCGCCGCGCTCACCGAACGCGGCCTGCGCCGCTTCGTCTACACACCGGTCGACGTCGACGGCCTGATGGAGGGCCCAGACCTCGATTCCCTGCGGGAGGCCGCGGGCGCCACCGATGCCGAGTTGATCTACTCGGGCGGAATCGGGACGCTCGACGACCTGCGCTCCGTCTCGGAGCTCGGGCTCGACAACCTCGGCGGGGTGATCGTCGGTCGGGCCCTCTACGAGACCCGCTTCAGCGTGGCCGAGGCGCAGTCGGTCCTCGATCAATAAGCGGATAGATTCCCTGCATGGCAAGGCTTTTCGGGCCCTTCTTCGTCTTCGCGGGGATCATGCATTTCGTCAAGACCCGTGCCTACGAGCGCATCATGCCGCCGTACATCCCGCGCCACCGCGAGCTCGTCTACGCCAGCGGCGTGGCGGAGATCGCGGGCGGCCTGGCGACGATGCACCCACGGACGCGCCGGGCGGGGAGCGCCTGGAGCATCGCCACCCTGATCGCAGTCTTCCCAGCCAACCTCCACATGGCGATCGAGTGGGAGAGATACGAGAAGGGGATCCCCGGAGGGCGCACTGCGCTCTACGCCCGGCTGCCGGTCCAGCTGCTCTTCATCGCCTGGGCCTACGCCGCCGGCGACTGGGACTAGTCAGAGCCCCTCTAGCCTTATCCGTGTGGTCCTGAAGCGAGTCATTCCCTGCCTCGACGTGGACAACGGGCGCGTCGTCAAGGGCACCAACTTCGTCGACATCCGAGACGCCGGCGACCCGGTCGAGCTCGCTGAGCGCTACGACGCCGAGGGAGCCGACGAACTCATCTTCCTCGACATCACCGCGTCGCACGAGAGCCGGGACACGATCGTCGAGCTTGCCCGCCGGACCGCCGACAACGTCTTCATCCCGTTCACGATCGGCGGCGGCATCCGCTCGGTCGAGGACGCGCAGGCCGTGCTCGACGCCGGCGCCGACAAGGTCTCGGTCAACTCGGCCGCGCTGGAGCGGCCCGAGCTGATCTCGGAGCTCGCGGAGGTCTTCGGCTCCCAGTGTGTGGTGATCGCGATCGACGCGAAGCGCCGCGGCGCGGGGGACACCTCCGAGACCTGCCAGGCGCCCCCCGGCTTCTTCGGTGACGTCGAGTGGGACGTCTACGTGCACGGCGGCCGCAGCAGGGTCGAGGGCCGGGAGGCCGTCGCCTGGGCGAAGGAGGCCACCGAGCTGGGTGCGGGGGAGGTCCTGCTGACCAGCATGGACCGCGACGGGACCACCGACGGCTATGACCTGGAGCTGACTCGCGCGGTCGCAGAGACGGTCAGCGTCCCGGTGATCGCCTCGGGCGGGGCCGGCGAGCTCGACCACCTGGTCGAGGCGGTCGCCGCCGGGCACGCGGACGCGGTGCTCTGTGCCTCGATCTTCCATTACGGCGCCCACACGGTCGCCGAGGCGAAGGAGCGGATGGAGCGGGCCGGGATCCCGGTCCGGACGCCCTAGCCCTTCTTCGACTTCGCACTCTTCTTCTTTGGCGCCTGCGCCTTCTCGATGATCCCGTTGACGGCGGGGCCCTGGCCGGGAGTCAGCGCGTAGATGGTCTTGTAGCCGGTCAGGAAGATCTCCTTGCCGTCGGAGATCACTGGGTTGTAGGCGCCGTCCGAGTACTCGAAGACCTTGCGGCCGTTGGCGGCGTTGAATCCGTAGGTGGAGGTGTGTTGCAGGTCGGCGACGTAGACCGTGTCGCCGATCAGGCTCGCCGCCCCGGAGATCGAGCCCAGGTTGTGCTGGCTCCAGCGCTGCTCGCCGGTGCGGGCGTCGAGCGCGTAGAAATTGCCGTCGTAGGAGCCGAAGTAGACGGTGGGCGGCGTGTCCGCTGTTCGAGCAGCGACCGCACCGGCGTAGACATAGTTGCTGGTGGAGTGGCTCCAGGCCAGCCGCCCGGTCTGCTGATCGAAGCTGTACATCCGGCCGTCGGTGTTGCCGGCGTAGATGCGGCCGAAGGCGACCGCCGCAGTGGCGTAGAACTGACCGGTGCGGCCGAAGCTCGTCCCCTGCGAGCCGGTCTGCCACTTGATCGACCCGTCGTTCACGTGGATGGCGGTCATCTCGCCGCTGTAGTCGCCGACGTAGACGATCCCGTCGCTGTAGGCCGGGGCCGCCTTGACGGCGCCGTTCACGTGCCTCTCCCAGATCGTCTTACCCGTCTTCTTGTTGAAGGCGAAGACCGTATTGCACTCGCAGCCGACGATCACCTTGTTGCCGACCACGAGGGGGGAGGACTCCGACCGTCCCGGCAGCGGATGCTGCCAGTAGGTGTGCCCGTCGTACGCCGCCAGCGCGATCACCTGGCCCGGGTCGAGGTTGGAGATGTAGAGAATGCCGTCGTTGAAGGTCGGCGCGGAGGCGTTCAGATGCGCGACCTGCCGCTTCCAGCGAGCCTTGCCGGTGCGGGTCTTGAGCCCGAACGCGAGCCCGTCGTTGTTGACCCCGAAGAGCTGATTGCTCACCAGGATCGGGGAGTACTCGAGCAGATGTCCGCCCTTGAACCGCCAACGGATCGAGAATGGCGGCTTCACCGCCGGGGCATCGAGGTAGCGCGTGCGGTCCTCGTTCAGCCCGTACATCGGCCAGTCCGTGGTGCCGGAGACGGGCTGGGGAGCCTCGCTGGTGATCGTGCATGGGGCGGTGCAGGACTTGTCGCCCGGCCGCTTCAGGATCAGGTAGCCCGCCAGCGCGATCACGATGGCGACGACCGCGGAGGCGACGCCGATCGTCGCCCAGCGGTGGTTCTTCCACAGGTTCGTTATCCGGGGGCGCAGAGATCGGACATGGTAGGTAAGGGCATCTAATGCCGGACTCAAGTGAACTCGACCCAGCACGGCTCCCTGAGCTGGTCGACGATCTGCCAGGAATCGACGTGCTCCGCGGCATCGCCGAGCGGGTGCCCGCGTATCTGGTCGGCGGCGCGATCCGCGATCTGCTGCTCGGAGCCGACGACGGAGCTGACCTCGACGTGACGATCGAAGGGGAGGTCGAGGCCCTCTCCGGAGTGCCCGGCTTCGAGCTGGAGCGGGAAGGACTCTTTCTGACCGGCCGGCTCGAGCTCGACGGCCTCAAGGTCGACATCGCCCGGGCGCGGGCCGAGACCTACCCGCAGCCAGGCGCCCTCCCGGAGGTGCGCCCCGCGACCATCGACGAGGATCTCGCCCGCCGCGACTTCACCGTCAACGCGATGGCCTTCCCGCTCGCCGGTGAGGGAGCCGAGCTGATCGACCCGCACGGAGGGATCGAGGATCTGCGGGCCGGGCGCCTGCGGGTGCTGCACGATCGCTCCTTCGTCGACGACCCCACCCGGGCCCTGCGGGCGGCGCGCTACGCCGCGCGCTTCGGCTTCGAGCTCGAGCCGGGCACGGCGAAGCTGCTCGAGGGAACCGAACTCTCCACCATCTCGGACGACCGGGTCCAGGCCGAGCTGCGACGGATCGCCGCGGAGGACGATCCGGCTCGCGCGCTGCGGCTGATCGTCGACTGGGGGGTGATGCCGGGCCTCGACCCCGCGGCGCCCGACCGGGTGGCCGAGGTGGCGCGTCTGGCCGCAGGGCCTCCCTGGGCGGGTTGGGTGGACTGGGAGCTTGCCGTGACGCTCGCCGTCACGAGGCCGCTGCCTCAGATCCGCGAGCTCGCCGCCGCGACCCCGGAGAGGCCCTCGGAGATAGTCCGCCTGGCCGAGCCCTGGGACCCGGCGCAGCTGCTTGTGGCCCGCGCCCTGGGTGCCGAGTGGCTCGACCGCTACGCCGATGAGTTCAGGCGGGTGCGGCTCGAGATCGCCGGCGACGATCTGATCGCAGCCGGGATCCCGGAGGGACCCGCGATCGGCCACGGGCTCGCAGCGGCCCTCTCCGGCAAGCTCGATGGCGAGATCTCGGGCCGAGACGATGAGCTCCGGATCGCGCTCGCCGCAGCCAGGGGCGAGATCCCCGAGGACTAGCGGAAGCCTGATCTAGCCTGCGCCAATGGAGTGGCGCGAGCAAGACGGTGTCCGCTGGCTCGAGGCGGAGCTGCCCGGCGCGAGGGCGGCATTCTCGACGCGCCTCGGCGGGGTGAGCCAGGAGCCATACGACGCTCTCAACGTCGCGATCATGACCGGCGACGAGCGGCCCGACGTCCAGGAGAACCGGCATCGGCTGGCCGGCGTGCTGAAGCGCGAGCCCGAGGGAGTGGTGATGGGTCGCCAGGTCCACGGCGCGGAGCTTCGGGAGCACGTCGAGCGCCAGGAGCCGCGCGTCTACGCCGACGTGATGAAGAGCCCCGACGAGGTCGATGCGCACGCGACGGCCGACCCCGAGCTGACACCGCTGGTGATGGTGGCGGACTGCCTACCCGTTGCCCTGGCCGGTCCCCGGGGCGTGGCGATGGCTCATTGCGGTTGGCGGGGCCTCGCGGGCGGGATCGTCTCCAAGGCGGCCGAGGCGGTCAGTGCGGAGGCCGCCGCGGTCGGTCCGGGGATCGGTCCGTGCTGCTACGAGGTTGGGGAGGAGGTCCTCGCCGAGTTCGCCGACCTCGACGGAGTCGCCAACGACCGCATGCTCGATCTGCCCGCGGTCGCGACCGCCTTACTGGAGCGGGCTGGGGTGGATGCGACCGAGACGAGCGGCCTCTGCACCAAGTGCAATCCCGATCTCTTCTATTCGCACCGCCGCGACGGCGAGCGCACCGGCCGGCAGGCCGGCCTGGTCTGGATGGATTGACGTGGTCGAGCCCGTCAAGGAGATCGACGCCGAGCGAATCCGAGCCAACCTCGAACGGATCCGCGAGCAGGCGGGGCCGGACATCGAGATCCTCGCCGCCACCAAATACGTCCGGACCGAGGACATGGGCGCGCTCGCGGAGGCTGGCGTCGAGCTGGTCGGCGAGAACCGCCTCCAGGACCTCGAGGAGAAGCGCGAGCGCTGGGGGGACCGCTTCACCTGGGACTTCATCGGAAATCTGCAGAGCCGCAAGGTCAAGCGGATCCTGCCGCTGGTTCGCCTGATCCACTCGGTGGCGACGGACTCGGTGCTGGAGCAGCTCGGGCGCCACGGAGCCGCCGACACCGAGGTGCTTGTGGAAGTGAACCTCTCCGACGAAGAGGGCAAGGGCGGCATCGACCCTGCGAACCTCGACGAGTTCATCGAGCGCTGCCCGGTGACCGTGTCGGGGCTGATGACGATGCCCCCCTTCACGGAGGACCCGGAGGACTCGCGGCCCTATTTCAGGCGACTCGCCAAGCTTGCCTCCGAGCACGCCCTCGAGCGCCTCTCGATGGGCACGAGCCAGGACTGGCCGACCGCGGTGGAGGAGGGGGCGACGATGCTTCGCCTGGGATCCGTGCTTTGGTCATAATCCGTCAACACCGGGTGGAGGAATAACGCCCGTCAAGCCGAATCTGAGCCGAGATGGCGATCAGAGACACATGGAGACGCGCACTCGAGTATTTCGGCCTCGTCGAGGGCGATTACGTCGAGGAGGGCGAGTACGACGAGGGGGACACGGGCAGCGAGATGGCGCTCGATCCGAGCGTGGCGCCGCGCGAGCCGGTTCGCAGCATGCCCTCACGCCGCGGGCGCGAGGAGGACATCGACGACATCTTCGGCGACGACGAGCCCCCTCGGCGTCGCGGCCGGAACCGCTCGGTCGACGACACGGCCGAGGAGCCCGAGCCCCGCCGTGGGCGCCGGCGCTCGTCCGCGGGGAACGGAGGCGGTGTCGCCTCCATGCACGTGGTCACGCCGCGAAGCTTCAACGACGCCCAGCAGGTCGCCGACGAGTTCAAGCGCTCGAAGCCGGTGATCATCAATCTTCAGTCGACCGACCGCGAGCTCTCCAAGCGCCTGATCGACTTCTCCTCGGGCATGACCTATGCCCTCGGGGGCGGGATGCAGCGCATCTCGCAGGGAATCTTCCTGCTCACCCCCGAGAACGTCGAGGTCTCCGCCGAGGAGAAGGCCCGCCTGCTCGAGGGCGGCTTCTTCAACCAGTCCTAGCCAGCCGGGGACACGGTCGCCGCCTCTCCCGGCTAGCTTTGCGCGATGCTGATCGATTGGATCGATCGCACGGTCGGACAGGCCGCCGAGCGGGCGATCTGCTCGCACCATCGTCGCCGGCTCCGCAAGGTCTCCTGGGATCAGGCGCTTGACCCCGCCGGTACAGGTCGCTGGGCCGCCGGGGAGCCGCCGCCTCGCGAGGGATGTTCGCTCGAGGTCCTGATCGACGGCGAGGACGCGTTGCCCGCGATGGCCGATGCAATCTCGGCCGCGGAATCCCACGTTCACGTCGCCGGATGGTTCGCAAGTCCTGACTTCGAGCTCACCCGAAGCACGGGGGCGGTTGCGCTCCGTGACCTGCTGGCGGAGGCCGCGGAGCGGATCCCGGTGCGCGTTCTGCTCTGGGCCGGTTCCCCGGCGCCGGTCTTCTCGCCGACTCGCAAGACCGTGCGCGAAGTACGGGACAAACTCACCAAGGGCACCCGAATCCAGTGCGGATTGGATGCGCGCGAGCACCCGATCCACTGCCATCACGAGAAGATCATCGTGGTCGACGACCAGGTCGCCTTCGTGGGCGGGATCGACCTGACCGAGCTCGGCGGCGATCGCTTCGATCGCTCCGATCATCCTCACCGAGACGGCCTCGGCTGGCACGACGTCTCCTCGAGGCTTCGCGGCCCGATCGTCGGCGACGTTGCCGGGCACTTCGCATTGCGCTGGAAGGAGGTCACCGATGAGAATCTCGCCCCGGCCCTACCGGCGACGCGAGACCGCGCGGGCGAGCAGACGGTCGAGCTCATCCGGACGATCCCGCAGGGCGTCTACGAGCGCATTCCCAGGGGCGACTACAGGATCCTCGAGGCGTATGTCCGCGCCCTGCGTTCAGCCCAACGCCTGATCTACATCGAGAACCAATTCCTCTGGTCGCCCGAGATAGTCGAGATCCTCACCGGAAAGCTCGCGGAACCCCCGTCGGATGACTTTCGAATCGTCGCCCTGCTCCCCGTTCGGCCCAACAACGGCGCAGACGTCACCCGTGGGCAGGCCGGAGAGCTGGATCGAGCTGACGACGGGGCTGGGCGCTTCGTTGCCTGCTCGATCTATGCGCGGGGCGAATCCGGCGATCCGACCCCGGTCTACGTCCACAGCAAGGTCTGCATCGTCGACGATCAATGGCTGACGCTCGGCTCGGCGAATCTCAACGAGCGCTCGCTCTTCAACGACTCGGAGGTGAACGTCTGCTGCGATGATGCCGCGGTCGCCAGCGAGGTCCGCCAGCGGCTCTGGGCAGAGCATCTCGAGATGCCGATCGAGAAGGTGAGGGACACCGAGCCGGCCGAGCTCGTCGACGACGTCTGGGGCCCCGTCGCCGCGGAACAGGCCGAGCGTCGCGAATCCAACCAGCCTCTGACGCATCGGCTCGTTCGCCTGCCGGGCGTCTCGCGTCGCTCGCGCCGCCTGCTCGGCCCCCTGGACTACCTCGCAGTGGACGCCTGAGCTCGGCGGTTCGCACCGCCGAGGCCGTTGCGGCCCCGACTAGAGTGCGCACCATGAGGGTCGGCTTCGTGGGTGCAGGAAACATGGGCGGCGGGCTCGCCCGCGGCTGGGCGGCCGCGCGCGGTGAGCCCGACGCGCCGGAGGCGATGCTGTTCGCCGACGCCGACCATGAGCGGGCCAGGGCGATCGCCGGGGAGGTCGGCGGCGAGGCGATGGAGGGCAACCTCGCCGTCGCGGACGGCTCCGACCTGGTCATCCTCGCCGTCAAGCCAAACGCCCTGGACGAGGTCGCCCCGGACCTGGTCCAGGCCGGTACGCCGGTGCTGTCGATCCTGGCGGGCACCTCGCTCAAGACGCTCCACGAGGCGCTGCCGGGAATCGACCTGGTCCGGGTGATGCCGAACCTGGGGGCGCAGGTCCGTCAGGCGGTGCTCTGCGTCGTCTACGAGGAGAGCGTGGGCGAGACCGAGCGGAGACGGATCGATCAGATGCTCGGCCTGCTCGGGGACGTGATCGAGCTCGACGAGGGACTGATCGACGCCGCCACGGCGATCATGGGCTGCTCGCCCGGCTACCTCGCGCTGATGGCCGAGGTGCTGGTCGAAGCCGGGGTCAGTCAGGGCCTCACCGAGGATCAGTCCCTGCGAATGGTTGCGCGGGCGATGAGCGCCACCGGCCGCCTGCTCGATCACCACGACCCGACGACCTTGAAGAACGCGGTGGCGTCTCCGGGAGGCATGACCGAGGCGGGTCTGAACGCGCTGGAGGAGCGGAAGATCGAGGAGACGCTCCGCGCCGCGGTCGATGCCTCGCTCGAGCGAGTTCGCAAGTGAGCCCTCTGCTCGCGATCACTCGCGATGACGTGGCGGCCTACGTCAGTGCGATCTTTCTCGTCTATTTCATCCTGATCTTCATCCGGATCCTGCTCTCCTGGATCCCCCGGATGCCCTACTACCCCTGGCTGCGGACGACC
This sequence comes from uncultured Solirubrobacterales bacterium, assembly GCA_963797265.1. Classification (GTDB taxonomy): domain Bacteria; phylum Actinomycetota; class Thermoleophilia; order Solirubrobacterales; family 70-9; genus DASUPK01. The sequence continues at coordinate 277,470 of CAWCOY010000001.1, forward strand.
GTCGATTTCGTCCACCAGGTGGTCGACCCGTTCCTGAACATCTTCAGGCGACTGCTCCCGCCTCTCGGCGTGGGCGGCATGGGATTCGACCTCAGCCCGATCCTCGCGATCGTCGTCCTCAGCATCGTCTGGCGCGTGGTCGTCTCCCTGATCGCCGGTTGAGGCGGCTTGACGAAACGGGCCGCGCCTCCACCGCGAAACGGGTCGCTCCTGTCGGAGCGCCCTCGCACTCACAGCGCGCCCTCGCATTGCTAGTTCCCGCCCTGGTCGCGTGCGGCCTCGTCGTCGCGCTCGACCAGGGCTCGAAGGCGCTCGCCTCCTCGCTCGTCTCACGCGGGGACCGGGTCGAGGTCCTGCCGTTCCTGCACATCGAGAACGTGCGCAACAAGGGGGTTGCCTTCGGGATCGGCGGCGACATCTCGGCCGTCTTCATCGCGGCAACGGTCGTGTTGCTGCTCGGATTCCTCGTCTTCCTCGCCGTCCGCGGGGGCAGTGGATGGCTCGTCTGGCTGCCGGCGGCGTTGCTCATCGGCGGCGCGCTAGGGAACCTCGCCGATCGGGTCCGGGACGGCGCCGTCACCGACTTCATCAGCGTCCCGCTCTGGCCGACCTTCAACCTGGCCGACCTCGCGATCACGATCGGGGTGCTCCTGCTGCTCTTCGACGTCGAGCGCTCCGGGGCGAAACGGAGAGGCTCTTGAGGCCGGAGGCCCGAAGCGTGATCGTCCACATGGACGATGACCTGGCCGTGATCGAGAAGCCCGCGGGCCTGGTGGTCCATTCGGCCCCCTCCCACAAGGGTGAGACGCTGGTCGACCTGCTGGAGGGGATCGCGGGCGGGGGAGAGGGCGGGCGCCCGGGCATAGTCCATCGCCTCGACAAGGACACCTCGGGGCTGATGATCGTCGCCCGCAACGACGACTCGCACCGAGCGCTCGCTCGGATGGTGAAGGCGCGCGAGGTGGGCCGCGGGTACACGGCGCTGGTCGAGGGACATCTCGACAGCCGCTCCGGGACGATCGACGCCCCGCTGGGGAGGGATCGGCGGCAGCGCACAAAACGGGCGATCAAGGGGACAGGATCGAGGGAGGCCCGTACGCACTTCGACGTGATCGAGACGCTGCCGGCCGACACATTCGTTCAGGCGCGGCTCGAGACCGGTCGCACGCACCAGATCCGCGTCCATTTCGCCGCGATCGGCCATCCGGTCGCCGGCGACCCGGAGTACGGCTCACGCGGCCGACACGGCCTCGAGCGCCAGTTCCTGCACTCGTCGCGGCTCGGGTTCAGCCACCCCCGCACCGGCGAGCAGCTCGAGTTCACCTCCGAGCTGCCGGCGGACCTGCGTGCGGCGCTCACGGCAGCGCGGAAAAGCGGCTGAGGAAAGGGGTGCCTCGGGCGCTGCGATCGAGCGCCTTTGGTGAGTTCCTTCGGAATAGCCGAAGGAACTCACCACGTCGCACATTCGTCGCCCGTCCCGCCCTCCTTCCTTGACGGTTTTCGGCTCACCGGCGCTTCCGGCCGTCCGGATTCCGCTCAGCGCCTACAATCCCGCGGACTTTGCACCCAACCCCCCGCCGAGAGGCACGGGACGCTGCCCGGGCAGGCCCGGGTTCCCGCAGCCGCGACGGGGCTGACATGAAACGGGTTGCTCCTGCGGAGCACCCTCGAACCGACAAGCGATAGGAAGGTCAGATGGCCGAGGTAGGCATCAAGGAGCTGCTGGAGGCCGGAGTTCATTTCGGTCACCAGACCCGGCGCTGGAACCCCCGGATGCGCCGCTTCATCTACGGGGAGCGCGAGGGGATCCACATCATCGATCTCCTCCAGACAGAGCAACTGCTCAAGCAGGCGACGGACTTCGTCAACGAGGTCGCGGCGAAGGGCGGCGTCGTCCTCTTCGTGGGGACCAAGAAGCAGGCTCGCGACTCGGTCCAGGATTGGGCCGAGCGGTGCCAGATGCCGTACGTGAACCGGCGGTGGCTCGGCGGGCTGCTCACCAACTTCAACACGATCCGCAAGCGGATCCAGCGGCTGCACGAGCTGCGCGAGCTCAAGGAGGGCGGGCGCCTCGACCTGCTGCCCACCAAGGAGCGGATGTCGATGGAGGCCGAGCTGCGCAAGCTCGAGTACAACCTCGGCGGCGTCGCAGACATGCAGCGCATTCCGGACGCGGTGATCATCATCGACCTGAAGACCGAGGAGATCGCCCTGCGCGAGGCCGAGCGTCTCGAGATCCCGATCATCGGACTGGTCGACAGCAACTGCGACCCGGGCCCCGTCAGCTACGTCATCCCCGGCAACGACGATGCGATCCGCTCCTGCGAGCTGATCATCGGCGCGCTGGGCTCCGCCATCGAGGGCGCCGCCGCGAAGTGGCGCGAGGAGGAGGCACGGCGCCGCGCCGAGGAGGAGGAACGGAAGCGCAAGCGAGGAGGAGGAGCGCAAACGCCGCGAGGCCGAGGAGAAGGCCAAGCAGGAGGCGGAGGAGAAGGCGAAGGCCGAAGCCGAGGCGAAGGCAAAGGCGGAGGCGGATGCCAAGGCACAGGCCGCGGCCAAGCAGACCGAGGCCGAGCGCGAGGCAGGCGAGCAGATCCCCCAGCCGAAGCCCGAGGGCGAGCAGGCGCCACACAGCGCCCAGGGCTCGGACGAGGAGGCAAACCGTGAGGCCGCCATCGAGGTCCCGCAGCCGCCCCCGGCGGACGAGGCCGGACCAACGCCCGAGCCGGCCCCGACCCAGAGCGGAGGTGATTCCTGATGGCGGTGACGGCTGCCGACGTGAAGGCCCTTCGGGAGCGCACCGGCGCTCCGATCGTCGACGTCAAGAACGCGCTGGAGGAGGCCGAGGGCGACGAGGCCAAGGCGATCGAGATCCTCCGCAAGAAGGGTCAGGCCTCGGCCGCGAAGCGCAGCGGCCGCGGCACCGTCGGAGGGCGTGGTCGAGGCGTACATTCACGCCGATGCCCGCAAGGGCGCCCTGGTCGAGGTGCAGTGCGAGACCGACTTCGTCGCCCGCAACGAGGACTTCAAGGAGTTCGCCCGCCAGGTCGCCATCCACATCACCGCCATGGATCCCGAGCACGTCACCTTCGAGGACATCCCCGAGGAGGACGTCGCCCGCGAGCGCGCGCATTTTCGAGGAGAAGGCGAAGGCGGACGGCAAGCCCGACGACGTGGTCGCCAAGATCGTCGACGGCCAGCTTCGCAAGTGGGCGTCCGAGGTCGTCCTGCTCGACCAGAAGCACTTCAACGAGGAGCGCTACGAGGGCAAGACGATCGAGGATCTGCGCGCCGAGGTCGCCGCGAAGACCGGCGAGAATGTGCGCATCGCCCGCTTCTCGCGCTTCGAGGTGGGACAGGAGTAGGTCCGCCTTGGCCTCGGCCCGCTTCAACCGGATCCTGCTGAAGCTCTCCGGCGAGGCCCTGATGGGCGACCTCGACTACGGCACCGATCCCGAGCAGATCGAGCGGATCGCCAACCAGGTCCGCGAGGTCCGCGTCCAGGAGGTCGAGGTTGCGATCGTGGTCGGCGCCGGGAACATCTACCGCGGCCTGGAAGGAGCGGCGGAGGGGATGGACCGCGCCACCGCCGACTACATGGGCATGCTGGCCACCGTCCTCAACGCGCTGACGCTGCAGGACGCACTCGAGAAGGTCGGGGTCGACACCCGGGTCCTGTCGGCGATGGCCGTCACCGAGGTGGCGGAGCCGTACATCCGCCGCCGTGCGATCCGCCACCTGGAGAAGGGCCGCGCCGTGGTCTTCGCCGCCGGTACCGGCAATCCGTTCTTCACGACCGACACCGCCGCGGCACTGAGGGCGCTCGAGATCCACGCGGAGGCGATCCTGATGGCGAAGAACGGGGTCGAGGGCGTCTACACGGCCGACCCCTCAACCGACCCGACCGCCGAGTTCCTCCCCGAGATCAGCCACCGCCAGGCGATCGAGCGGGGCCTGACGGGTGATGGACTCGACCGCGTTGTCGCTCTGCATGGACAACGACCTGCCCATCTACGTCTTCAACATGGCGGACGAGCGCAACATAGATAGGATCGTGAGCGGAGAGAGGGTGGGCACCTTGGTGTCGAGCAAAGCCCGCAACCGAGCCGGCTCCCGGGGTGCGCAGCTGATGAGCGAGATCGTCGACGAGCTACTGGCAGACGCCAAGGAGCGCATGCAGAAGTCGGTCGAGTCGACCCGCAACGAGCTCGCCACGGTCCGCACCGGCCGCGCCTCGCCGCATCTGCTCGACCGCCTCAACATCGACTACTACGGCGCGCAGACGCCCCTCAAGCAACTCGCACAGGTGGCAGCAACCGACGCCCGCATGCTGACCTTGACGCCCTACGACAAGTCCTCCATCGGCACGATCGAGAAGGCGGTGATGGAGTCCGATCTGGGCCTCACCCCGTCCAATGACGGCAACGTCATCCGCCTGCAGATTCCGGAGCTCACCGAGGAGCGGCGCAAGGAGCTCGTCAAGGTGGTCCATGGCGTTGCCGAGCAGGGCCGCGTCGCGGTCCGGAACATCCGCCGCGACGTCATGCAGGACCTGCGCGATCTGAAGAAGGAGGGGGAGGCTGGGTCCGACGAGGAGCACCACGGCGAGACCGATCTCCAGAAGCACACCGACGCGGCGATCGCCGAGATCGACTGCCTTCTGAAGGGCAAGGAAGAGGAGATACTCGAGGTCTAGCCTCGGCTGGACTGGAGCTTCTCCTTATGCCAGCCGACTACGTCGCGATCATCACCGACGGCAATGGGCGCTGGGCTCAACAGCGAAGTCTGCCGGTCATCGAAGGCCACAAGGCGGGCGCCGACGTCGTTCGGGAACGGCTGCGCGATGCGGTCGAATTCGGGATCAAGGAGCTGACCGTCTATTCCTTCTCGACGGAGAACTGGACCAGGCCCAAGCAGGAGGTCGACGGCCTGATGGCGATGTTCGCCGAGCGGATCGACGGCGAGACTCCAGAGCTCAAGGAGGAGGGCGTCCGGATGCGCTTCATCGGGAGACGCGAGGGGATCAGCGAGGACCTCAGCAGCCGGATGAACTGGGCGGAGGCCGAGACTGGGGACAACGACCGGATCACGCTCTTCGTCGCATTCAACTATGGGGGACGCGCCGAGATCCTCGACGCCGCTGCGGCGTACCGGGGTGGAGGGGAGGAGGCGTTCCAGCGCCACCTGTACGCGCCGGAGATGCACGATCCTGACGTCCTGATCCGCACCAGCGGGGAGCAGCGCATCTCGAACTACCTGCTCTGGCAATGCGCCTACTCCGAGTTGGTCTTCCGCGACGAGCTCTGGCCGGACTTCAGCCGCGAGGCCTTCCGCGCCGCGCTCGACGAGTACGAGGCGCGCCAGAGGCGCTTCGGAGCGAGGTAGCGATGCTCGAGGACCTCGACCCGCCCTCGTTCCAGTTCAGTCGCGGCCGCGGTGAGCGCGAGCCCGAGGAACCTCTCCGTCCCGAGCCCGCGCCGTTCGAGGACGAGCCGCTCGAGCCCGAGATCATCGTCAGGCGCACGGGGGACGACGAGGCGCCGAGGAGGGGGCGGGGCCGGCGGCGGCTGATCCCGGAGATGTCGGAGACCACCGCGCGCGTCGTGGTGGCGATCCCGTGGATCGTCTTCGCGATCGCCATCGTCGGCGCCGGCGGCCTCGTGTTCACCTTGGCGATGGTCGCGCTCGCGATCCTCGGCCTGCGCGAGTTCTTCCTGATGGCGCGGCCGGAGCAGCCGATCATGTTGCCGGGATACGCCGTCGCGGCCGGGATGGTGATTGCCGCCCACTACGGAAGCGCCTTCCAGATCCTCCTGGTCTTCGCCGCGCTGTTCCCGCTCGCCTTCGCCTTCGCCGCGGTCCGCCGATCCCACGAGGCGATCACGATCTCGATCGCCTTCACGGTCCTCGGCGTCGCCTGGATGGGGATCGGCTTCTCCCACGCCGTCCTGCTCCGCGACCTGCCGACCCACGGCGGTGCCCTGCTGATCGACGTCCTCGTCGCGACCTTCCTCGGCGACACGGCCGCCTACGCGGCGGGCCGCCTCTTCGGCTCCCGCAAGATCACGCCGCGAATCTCGCCCAACAAGACGCTCGAGGGCCTGATCGGGGGTTTCATCGGGGCGACGCTCGGCCTCTGGTTCGCCGGCCTCTACCAGGACTGGCTGCCGGGCGTCGACGCCCTGCTGATGGGTATGGCGATCGGCGTGATCGCCCCAGTCGGCGACCTGTTCGCCTCGCTGATCAAGCGCGACCTGGGCGTCAAGGACACCGGCCGCCTCTTCGGCCCCCACGGAGGCCTGATCGACCGCCTCGACGCAGTGCTCTTCACAGTGGTCGCGGGCTACTACCTCTCCGTCGCGTTCATCTACTGAACGGAGAGCAGAATCGGCTGCGCTCAGCGCTTTCGGCGGCGCTTCACGGAGCACACCGTGAGGTCGCTGGGGGCGCCCGGCGCGACCAGCTCGCGGGGACTGCCGAACTTGAAGCGCCGGCCGTCGAGCTCCTCCCGAACGGCCCCTGAGACGAGGACCTCGCCGGCCTCTGCGGCGTCCCCGACCCGGGCCGCGATGTTGACGTCCACCCCGAGGAAGTCCCCCTTCACCTTGCGGGGCGTGCCCCGATGGACCCCCGCCCGCTGCTTCGGCGAGTACCCCTCCACCTGGATTCCGGAGATCCCGTCCTGGGCCTCGAGCGCCGCGGAGACCGCCTGCTCGGCGTCGCTGAAGACGGCCATCGCCCCGTCGCCGAGTCGCTTGACCACGGCGCCCTTGTTGGAGGAGATCGCCTTCTGCTCCGCGTCGCCGACCTGCCTGAGGACCTCGAGCGCGGCCTCGTCGCCGGCTGCCAGGGCCCAATCCGAGAACCCGACCAGGTCGGTGAAGACGATCGCTACGTCAGCGGTGCCCTGCCTGCGCCGCTGTGCCTCGGAGAGCGCCTGCCAGGCCTGCAGAGCGCCCTTGCCGATCTCTCGCAGCGTGCTCGGGCCCTGTGGCTGGACCTCCTCGACGAGCCGCCGCATCGGCTCGGGCATCTCCGAGGTTTCGGGCTCCCCGCCCGGGATCAGCCTGCGCAGAAAGCGCGCGGTGGCGACGAGCTGCGGGTTGGCGTCGGTCTTGCGGACGACGTCGCGGATGCCCTCCGCTTCGAGGGCCGGGTCAGGTTTCTTGCGGCTGCGTCTGATCAGCGCCATGAATGCATCCTCGCAAGGCCGCAACTTCTCGGCCTCATGCTGTTTCGTCAGCGAACGCTCACAACATACGAAAGGGAGTGGTTCTGGATGAGGAAGCTGTTCAAGCGCCGGCCCTCCGCCGGCGTCGTGATCGGGTTCATCGCCCTCTGTGTGGCCCTGGGCGGAGGCGCGTACGCGGCTACGAGCAAGAAGATCGAGTACAAGGGCCTCAGCAAGGACGCCCGCCTGAAGGTCCTCGGCGTAGGCAAGACGAACGCGCAGACGGGTACCACGCCGTGTGATCCGGCGAGCTCGTCGACCTTCACCAAGTGCACCTCGGTGGACGTGGACGGATCGACCGGATTCCCTCGCAAGTACCTGCTGACCTTCGACGGGAACTTTGATGGCGGTGGGTCGACCGCAAGCGGCGTTTGCCATCTCGAGAATGAGACGGGCCAGGAGATCAACGGCACGAAGACCAATGTCCATGTACCCGGTAGCGGAGTTGCGGGGTTCGGCATCAACATCGTCACCACCGCACAGGGCGGAAAGCACACCTTTTCCGTCGCCTGCACCGAGACGGCCGGCGACCTGAAGTTGCCGCAGTACGAGCTCTCGGCGGTTCAGGTCCGCTAGCAACGGCTAAACGCTGGATGGCTGTGACGGGAGGCCCTCGGGCCTCCCGTCTTCGTTCCGGGCTGCACGAACGCTTTAGGGACGCGTTCGGGCGCCACCTACACTGGGCCCGTGAAGCGAGTGCTGATACTCGGGTCGACCGGATCGATCGGCACCCAGGCGCTCGAGGTGATCGGGGCGAGCGACGACCTCCAGGTCGCCGGGCTCTCCGCGGACTCGAGCTGGGAGCGGCTGCTCGCGCAGGCCCGCGATCACGGAGTCCCGGCGATCGCCCTCGCGGACCCGGAGTCCGCTGAGCGGGCCGCAGCGGCCTGGGGCGGACAGGTGCTCGCCGGCGAGGATGGCGTCCGGGAGCTGATCCTCAGCTCCAAGCCGGACCTGGTGCTGAACGCGGTGGTCGGCGCCGCCGGGTTGGGGCCGACGATCGTGGCGCTGACCGAGGGAATGGACCTCGCACTGGCCAACAAGGAGAGCCTGGTGATCGGCGGAGAGCTGGTGATGGCCCTGGCGGAGGCCACCGACGCCCGGATCATCCCGGTCGATTCCGAGCACTCGGCCCTGTATCAGCTCATTCACGCGGAGCCGCCCGGCACAGTGGATCACCTGGTCCTGACCGCCTCGGGCGGGCCTTTCCGGGGACGCACCGACCTCTCTGCGATCACCACCGATGAGGCGCTCGCTCATCCGACCTGGGAGATGGGCGGCAGGATCACGATCGACTCGGCGACCCTGATGAACAAGGGCTTCGAGCTGATCGAGGCACACCATCTCTTCGGGGTCCCGTATGAGCGGATCGACGTCGTGGTCCATCCCCAGTCGATCGTGCACGCCCTCGTCAACCTGAACGACGGGGCGTCACTGGCCCACCTGGGCTATCCGGACATGAAGGTGCCGATCTCCTACGCGCTCAACTATCCCGAGCGCGCCGACGTCGAGGTGCCGACACTCGACCTGGCGAGCGTGGGGCAGCTCGCCTTCGAGCGACCGGACGCCGAGACCTTCGCCTGCCTGCGCCTCGCCCGCGAGGCCGGCGAGGTGGGGGGGACGGCACCCTGTGTCCTTAACGCCTCCGACGAGGTGGCGGTGGAGGCCTTCCTGGAGGGGCGCATCCCGTTCACCGGCATCGCCGAAGTGATCGACCGCGCGCTCGAGGCGATCCCCGGCGGCCCGGTTCGCCACTTCGAGGAGCTCTTCGAGATCGATGAGGCCGCGCGCGTGCATGCCCGCGGCGTGATCGAGAGCTTGGCGGTCGCATGAGCTGGGTTCTGGTCGTCGCGGGCTTCGCGGCGCTGATCATGGTGCACGAGGGCGGTCACTTCGTCGTGGCGAAGCTCACCGGTATGCGCGTGGAGCGCTTCTTCCTCTTCTTCCCGCCCAAGCTGGTCAGCTTCAGGCGCGGCGAGACCGAGTACGGGATCGGGATGATCCCCCTCGGCGGCTTCGTGAAGATCACCGGGATGAACCCCGAGGAGCTCGAGGCGGCGGAGCGCGGGGAGAACGTAGAGCACAAGCCCGGGCTGCTCGAGCAGCTCGAGGGCGCGGACTCCGGGAAGGACACCCCACAGCCGATTGAAGGGGACGGCCCGGTGGACCCGGAAGTGATCGAGCGCGCCTACTACAACCAGCCGGTCTGGAAACGGATCGCGGTGATCGCGGCGGGACCGGTGGTCAACATCGTGGTGGCGTTCGTGCTGCTCTTCGCCGTGTACCTGAGCCTCCCGGTGCCCGATGGGATCCAGGTCGAGTCGGTTCAGGCCGGCACGCCCGCGGCGGGTGTGCTCAAGCCAGGGGACCGACTGCTCGCCGTCGACGGCGCTCGCGCCACCATTCCGGATCTCTCCAAGATCGACGACGCCAACAGGCGCATCAACGTGGCCAACGACAAGTTCGCGCACATCACGAACGTGATCAGGGGCCATCACTGCGCGGGCGGGCGGTCCCCGAACTGCCGCTCGAAAGCCCCGGTGACGGTGAAGGTCGAGAGAGATGGGAAGGTCAGGACATTCCAGATCCCGACCTACTACGACCCCGACCATCACCGCTACCGGCTCGGCATCGAGTTCAAGGCGGTCGGGACTGCCACCGCCCACCAGTCCCCGATCGAGGCAGCGCACCTCGCGGTGGACAAGATGTGGTTCGTCACCTCGCGGACGCTCTCGGTGATCGGCCGGATCTTCCAGCCCGCCGAGCGGAAGCAGATCTCCAGCGTGGTGGGGGGTTCGCAGGCGCTCAATCAGGCGATCGGCTTCAACGCCCACGAGGGGATCTTCGTTCTCGCCGTGATCAGCCTCTCGCTCGGGCTGATCAACCTGTTCCCGTTCCTGCCGCTCGACGGCGGCCACATCTTCTGGAGCCTGGTCGAGAAGATCCGGGGCCGCCGCGTGCCGTTCGCCGTCATCGAGCGTGCCAGCGCGGTCGGCTTCCTGCTCGTGCTGTGCTTGTTCGCGATCGGCCTGACCAACGACATCGGCCGGCTCACTTAGCTAGGCCAGCCTCGCCGCCAGGGTGATCTCGACCCCGGCCAGAGCGCGCGAGACGGCGCAGCCGCTCCTCGCCCCGTCGGCGAACTCCTGGAACTCCGCGTCGTCGAGGCCGTCGACCTTGACCTCGGTGCTGAGCTCGCTGCGAGTGATCGTGGGAGTGCCGTCGATGGAGTCGATCGTCACCTGAGCCGTGGTCTCGACCGAGTCGGGCACGTGCTCCGGCTGGCTCAGCGCCGCGGCCAGTGCCATCGAGAAGCAGCCCGCGTGCGCCGCCGCGATCAGCTCCTCGGGGTTGGTCCCCTCTCCGCTCTCGAATCGGGACGCGAACGAGTAGCTGCCCTCGAAAGCCCCGCTCCCGAGCGACATCGTGCCGCTGCCGCGCGCCAGGTTTCCGCTCCACTCCGCGCTCGATGATCTCGTTGGCATCGTTTCCTCCTGGTGTAGCGTTTGTGCGAGGGTGCTCCTTGTTGAAGGAGCAACCCGTTTCTCGGAGTTCTACCGAGGAGAGGAGAGCTGCCCGTGGAGGTCACGACTTCAGAGCGCCAGGCGAGCGGCGGCGAGGCGCCGAAGCTTCCTGCCGAAAATCTCGTCAAGGCCTTCTACGGGGTGGTCGATCGCCTCGGCGACGACCTCGCGATCCGGGACGAGGCTCGAGGAGTGGAGCTCAGCTGGAACGAGCTCCGTGACACGGTGCACAGGATCGCGGGCGGCCTATCGCAGCTGGGGGTGAAGAAGGGCGACACGGTCGCGATCATGCTCGGCAACCGCTGGGAGTTCATCCCCTGCGACCTCGCGGCCGTCTCCCTCGGAGCGATCCCGTTCTCGGTCTACCAGACGTACGCTCCGGAGCAGGTCGAGTACCTGCTCTCGGATGCCGAGAGCAAGCTGGTGATCACCGAGCAGGCGTATCTCGACAACGTCAACGAGGCGCGGAAGGGCGTCTCGACGCTCGAACGCGTGATCGTCGTCGACGGCGACGGCGGCGACCTCACCCTCGACGAGCTGATGGAGATGGACCCGGAGTTCGATCCAGCCGAGTCGGTCGAGCAGCTCGGGCCCGACGACCTCTTGACGCTGATCTACACCTCGGGGACCACGGGACCCCCGAAGGGCGTCCAGCTCACGCATCGCAACCTACTCTTCGCGATCGCCACCGCGGACGAGCTGATCGACCTCCCGGAGCGGGGCGCCAAGGTGATCTCCTGGCTGCCGGCCGCCCACGTCGCCGAGCGAAACGCGCACTACTACCTGCCCGTCACCAAGGGCGTCTCGGTCACGATCTGCTCGGATCCTCGGCGGATCGCCGAGTTCCTCCCCAAGGTGAGGCCGACCTGGTTCTTTGCGGTGCCCCGGATCTTCGAGAAGCTCAAGGCCGGGCTCGAGGCGATGATGGCAGGGCTCCCTGACGAGCAGCGTGAGGCGGCCCAGAAGGGGCTCGAGGCGGCCCTGGCCAAGGTCCGCGCGGAGCAGGCCGGGGAGACGGTTCCACCTGAGGTGGCCGAGGCGGCCGCCCAAGCCGACGAGCAGATGTTCTCCGAGCTGCGCAAGCAGCTCGGGCTGGACGAGGCGCTCGCGGTCAACGCCGGCGCCGCACCGACTCCGCTCGAGGTGCTCGAGTTCTTCCACGCGATCGGCATCCCGGTCGGCGAGCTCTGGGGCATGTCGGAGACCTGCGGGCTCGGCACCATCAACCCGCCCGACCGAATCAAGCTCGGCACCGTCGGGCCGCCGACGCCCGGGGTCGAGATCAGGCTCGATGACGACGGCGAGGTGCTGGTGAAGGCCGACTGCGTGATGCCCGGCTACCGCAAGCTGCCTGAGAAGAACGAGGAGGCGTTCACCGACGGCTGGCTCCGCACCGGCGACATCGGCGAGATCGACGAGGACGGCTATCTGAAGATCGTCGACCGCAAGAAGGAGCTGATCATCAACGCCGCCGGCAAGAACATGTCACCGGCGAACATCGAGTCTCACCTGAAGACTGCGAGCCCGCTGATCGGGCAGGCGGCGGCGATCGGCAACGGGCGCCCCTTCAACAGCGCCCTGATCGTCCTGGATCCGGACTTCGCTCCGGTCTGGGCCTCCCAGAACGGGCTGGAGGGCAAGTCACTCGCGGAGCTCGCCGTCGAGGACATGACCCGCGACGCGATCCAGGCGGCCGTCGACCAGGCGAACGCCAAGATGGCGCGCGTCGAGCAGATCAAGAAATTCACGATCCTGCCGCAGCAGTGGGAGCCCGGCGGCGACGAGCTCACGCCGACGATGAAGCTCAAGCGCAAGCCGATCGACGAGAAGTACGCCGAGGAGATCGAGGCGCTCTACTCGAGCTAGCCCCATGGACGAGATTCGCCGGCGACGGCAAATCCGCCACCGGCAAGAGCAACGCCGCAGAGCGGCCATGCGACGCCGCAACGCGCTGCTCTGCGCGGCCGTGGCGAGTGCGGTAATCGGCGCGGTGATCGGATCGGGCGCCGGCAGGGGGCCTGGCGCTGCTGTCAAGGAGCAGAAGACCCCCAAGCTCGCTCGGGGCGGAGTGGGCTCGCCCATAGCTGGAGGAAAGCTCGTCCAGTGGAAGGGGCCAGTTCCGATCCTGATGTATCACGTGATCGACAACGCCCCTCCCGGCGCCCAGCTGCCGGAGCTCTACGTCGGCCCCACGACCTTCGACCAGCAGATGAAGGCGCTCGAGAAGGAGGGCTACACCGGTGTCAGCCTGAACCAGGTCTATGACGCCTGGTTCAAGGGCGGGAAGCTGCCTGAGAAACCGGTGGTCGTCTCGTTCGACGACGGCTACCGGGGCCAATACGTCTATGCGCGACCCGAGCTGCGCAAGCTGGGCTGGCCGGGAGTCCTCGACCTGATCGTCCAGACCTATGCCGAGCCGAATGGCGAGCTCAGCCCCGAGATGGTCCAGCGCATGATCAACGACGGCTGGGAGATCGACTCGCACACCGTCCACCACCTCGACGTGTCGACGCTGAGCGGCTCGGAGCTCCGGGAGGAGGTCGCCGGATCGCGCAAGGACATTCAGCAGCGCTTCCACCAGCCGGTCAACTTCTTCTGCTACCCGTCCGGCCGCTACGACGCCCAGGCGATCCGGGCGGTACGGACCGCCGGATACCTCGGCGCGACGACCGAGGCCCAGGGACTCGCATCGAAAAGCCAGATGTACACGCTCAGGCGGATCCGCGTGGACGGCTCGGACGGCGTCAGGCGGACTCGAGCGCAAGCTCAGGCAGGCCGGCGCTTAGCTACCTGTGCTTCTTGCATTTCTTCGCCGCCTGGGCGGAGCGGTGCTTGTGTTTCTTGCACTTCTTCTTGGTCGTGGGGGGCGCGGCGGGCGGACTCGAGGTGGGCGGGTACCCGGTCGGCCCACCGCCGCCGCCGGAACCGCAGGGCGCCTCGGTGGGGGCGAAGGAGTTGGGGCGCGGATTGGGGGTCACCGACGAGAAGTCCAACGAGCTGTCGTTCGTGTCGTCGCTCGCCTCGAGCAATGTGGCGCAGCCTGGAGCGATCGACCGGCGCAGCGCCGTCCCCGCCACCAGCGCGGGTGAGGGGGCGCCGGGATTCGCGACCGTCCCATAGGTCCCAGTCAGCGTCGAGGCCCCGGTGAAGGTGCCCCAGGCGACGCAGTCGCGATACCCCGGCTCGCCCAGGTAGCAGACCGCGCCAGCGGCGCTGATGCTGTTGAGGTTCAGGTCCACGTTGAAGTCCTTGCTCGCGCTCGCGAGGCCGCTGTCGCCGAACACGACCGTGTCCTGGCTGTTGCCGTTGGCGACATTCGCGAACGGCGAGAACATGTGCGTGGTCGAGCAGTCGCTGTTGCAGGTCAGCAGCGCCGCCCCGTTGCTGAGGAAGTTCTGGAACGGGGCGTACATCTGGACCTCCAGGTAGCTGCTGTCCGGGGCGCCAGTCCCCGCAGAGACCTCGCGGATCTTCATGAAGTGGAAGGTGGCGCTCGCACTGGTTGCTGCGCCCGCTAGGCCGGCCAAGGTGAGGACGAAGGCGAGGACGAATTTGCGGCTGGCACTCATCGATGCTTCTTCTTGCACTTCTTCTTCTTGGCGGAATAGGCGCTGGGCGGCTTCTTCTTGTGCTTCTTGCACTTCTTCCTGGCCGCTGCAGTGCCACAGGCCCTCTCGGTCGGCGCCATCGAGTTGTTGCGGGGGCTGGGGGCTGTGAGCGTGAAGTCGGTGCTCGACGGGCCGACGTCGTCAGCGGGGCTCTCGAGCAGGGTCGGGCAGCCGCGGTCGATCCTCCGGGTGAGTGCCATCGGACCGTTGATCGCCATCGGGAAGTTGTTGGTGCCGCCGGCGGACATCGGATCCGGGAATCCACCCTGCGGACTGAAGCCTCCCCAGGCGACGCAATCCGGTGGGGCGCTGTCCGGGTAACAGACCGCCCCGTTCATGGCGAAGTCGCTCACCTCGAGGCCTGGGACGACCACGTCGGGGGCCACGCCGAAGGCGCTCGCGACGCCCGTGTCCCCGATCAGGATCGTCGACTGGTCGGCACCGTTCGCGACGTTGGTCAGCGGATGAGCGCTCTGGGGCAGGCCGACGGCGTTGTAGACCTGAATGGGATGGCCACCGGTGAAGTTCTCCCCGGTCGAGCGCATCTGCAGCTCGACGTAGTCATTCGCGGCGTTCCCATTGCCACCGAAGACCTGCCGGATGTTCATCAGGTGAAAGCTGGCGCTGGCCACCGACGCGCTCAGCAACCCGACCGCGGTCACGGTCACCAGCACGGCTGCGAACGTCTTCCCTCTCCTCACCACCCATTGCTACGAACGAGTGGCGGAAACGGATTGCCCTAAGCGGCTACTTCTGGCCGATGACGATCGGGACGACCGTCCCCGGCGTGGCGGTCGTTCCAGGCGCCTTCTTCTGCTTGAGCACCTTGCCGCGGAACTTCTTCTTGTGCGTCTCCTTCTTCTTCACCTTGACGCCGCAGTCCGCGCTTGGTCAGAGCCTGTCTTGGCGTTGACCTTCTTCTGCTTGTGCACATTCGGAACGTTGCAGAAGCTGACCGTCGCCTGAAGCAGCAGCTCGTGGCCCTGTGTGCCGGTGAACGACCCTTGTGTGCCGTCGGCGAAGGGAGGGAAGGACCAAGCGTCGACGTCCGCGTTGTTGCCGGTGAAGTGATCCGGGATGTCGTGCCCCGGGTTGATCTGGAGGCCGATCGAATCGCCATTTGAGATCGGCAAGGAGGTGGACGAGGTATGAACGGCGTCCACTGAAGACGTGACGGCGATCGCCACTGGACTGGTGCCGACGCCCAGGAACGTCGTCGGGCTCGATTGACGCAGGGTTCGAAGCATGTAGATCGCACCCGTGTCGCCACTACGGACGGACCACGACGTGACCACGCCGTTCGCCGGGGACTTGAAGGGATGGGTCGAGAGGCCCGCCGAGGCGCCATTCTGCACAGCCACGCATCCTGTGCAGAGAGCCGGGACGGCTGGGAAGTTGAGGGTGCTCCCGATCTGAACCGTGTCCGCCGACGCTGTGGCAGGCAGCGATGCGGCAGCCAGGGTTGCGGCGAAAGCAACAGAGCACAGGCGGCGATTCATCGATCTCCCTCCGTAGTCCCTCCGGAGCGGCGATCTTCTCAGATCACTGCTTGCACCGCAACGCCCGTTTCACACGCGCTCAACCCCCGGTTTGGCCCCACGGCTACGCTGTGCCCGTGGCCTCCAAGCGCCAGATCTTCGTGCGCGACGTTCCCATCGGGGGCGGCGCCCCCGTCGCCGTGCAGACGATGTGCAAGACCGAGACGGCCAATCTCGAGGCGACCATGGAGCAGATCCGGACGGTCGCCGAGGCGGGCGCCGACCTCGTTCGCGTCGCCGTTCCGCGCGACAAGGACGTCGAGGCTCTCCGGACGATCGTCAAGGAGTCGCCGATCCCGGTGATCGCCGACATTCACTTCAACCACACCCTGGCGCTGAAGGCGATCGACGCCGGAGCGGACTGCATCCGGCTCAACCCGGGCAACATCGGCGGCCCCGAGAAGGTCGCCGAGGTCGCCGAGCGGGCGACCAAGGCGAACGTGCCGATGCGGATCGGCGTCAACTCCGGCTCGCTGCCCAAGCACCTGCACGAGCTGGAGAGCGACAACCCGGTCGAGGCGCTGGTCCAGGCCGCGGTCGAGTTCGTCGAGCTCATGGAGCGCCTCGAGTTCGAGAACTTCAAGGTCTCGATCAAGTCCACCAACGTCCCCAACACGATCGCCTCGAACCGGCTGCTGGCGGAGAAGATCCCCTATCCGATCCACCTGGGCATCACCGAGGCCGGCACCAAGTGGTCCGGATCGCTCAAATCCTCCGTCGGCCTCGGGCACGCTGCTCGCCGACGGGGTGGGGGACACGATTCGGATCTCGCTCTCGACCTTCCACGCCGAGGAGGAGGTGAAGGTCGCCTGGGAGATCCTCAAGGCGCTGCACCTGCGCGAGCGGGGCCCGGTCCTCATCGCCTGCCCAACCTGCGGCCGCCTCCAGTTCGACATGGACACCGTCGTCGCGGAGATCGAGCAGCGCCTGGAGGCCTACACCGAGCCCGTCGAGGTGGCGGTGCTGGGTTGCGCGGTCAACGGGATCGGGGAGGCCTCGCACGCCGACTTCGGCATCACCGGCGCCAAGGACGAGGGCCTGATCTTCGCCCACGGCAAGCCGCTGCGGAAGGTGAAGCAGGACGAGCTGGTCGACGCCCTCTTCTCCGAGATCGACAAGTCACTCGACCGGGGCAAGATCCATGTCGACGAGGCCAAGTCGCGCGAGGGCGCGGACTGGCTGGCGAAGATCGAGGAGGAGAACGCCGGCGAGCTCACGCCCGAGCGCATCGCCCAGATGGAGAAGGCGGAGACGCCCTCCGAGGCGGAGCGCGTCCTTTCGAATGGCGACGGCCCCGACCTCGACGAGGGCGAGCCCTACATGAAACCCGTGACTCGGCGCCGCGTGGAGCTCGACGAGGACGCCTCGCCCGTGACGGGGCGCCGCTTCACTCGCAGCAACTAGCACCGCGGCGCCG
>CAWCOY010000002.1:0-873008 GCA_963797265.1 uncultured Solirubrobacterales bacterium
CTCGTGCACCTCGCCGGCCGCGGCCGCGCGAATCGCCTCCATGGGCGCGCCGGTCTCGAAGGGCAGCTCGACCTCGAGTTCGAGCGTGTCGCCGTAGCGAGAGGCGATCCGGGCGGCCCCCCGGTGCTCGAAGAGATGCAGCATCGACAGGTTGCGAGTCAGGAGCACCGCAGTGAATCGCCGCACCCCCTCCTCGCGCGCCCGGGTCACCAAGCGATCCAGAAGCATGCCGCCCAAACCGCGTCCTTGCCAGTCGTCGGCCACGGAGACCGACGCCTCCGCTGTGTCCGGCCGTCCCGTCTCCTGGATCATCCGCGCCACCCCTACCGCCTCGCCGGTCTCGGCATCGAGCGCCACCAACGCCTCGTGGGCGTGATGGTCAATTGCGGTCAGTGTCTCGAGATCCCTGGCCGACAGCTGCTTCTTGAAACCGAGGAATCGCCGATAGCGCGCCTCCTCGCCCATTCGGTCGAAGACCGCCTGGACCAACGGGCGGTCGCCCGGCTCCAGTGCCCTGACGATCACCTTCGATCCGTCGCGCAGCGTCAGCCCCTCGACCTGTTGCTGGTTCCCCATGCCTTTCGCCTACCCGCATCCGCGAGCTCAGTACCTCGTTCCTGCGCGCGCGCTCAGAGTGCGCGTTCGACAACAGAGCCGGCAGGCAGCTCGAAGATCTCGCCCCAGATGCCGATCCTGATCGGGTACGTGTCGGCAGCCCGCGCCCTGACCATGACTCGGTCTTTCGTGAGCTCTATCTCCAGCCCCCAGTGACGCCGATAGCGGAGCCTGAGATCCAGCCTTGACAGCTCCTCGGGGATCCTGGGGTCGAGCCAGAGCACTTCATCTCTGGTCTCCAGCCCGGTGAAGGCACGTTGAATCAGGTCAACTGCTCCGGCCATCGCGCCGAGGTGGACTCCTTCCGGCGTGGTTCCCCCTTGGAGGTCCAGGAGGTCGCTCTCGAGCGCCTCGGAGAGCAGCTGCCAGGCCCGTTCGCGATCGGAGCGGACCAGTACCCAGGCGTGCACGACCTTGCTCAAGGTGGAGCCGTGGGACGTGCGCGCGATGTAGTACTCGACGTTCTTGGGGATCGTGTCGTGCCCGAACGGGTAGCCGAGCCGGCCGAAGAGCTGCGCCAGCTCGTCCGCGGAGAGCAGGTAGAAGAGCATCAGCACGTCCGCCTGCTTCGAGGCCTTATACCGGTTCGGGCTGTCCCCCTCGGCCTGGAGAATCCGGTCCAGACGCTGGATGTTCCCGTACCTCGCTCGGTAGGCCTCCCAGTCGAGCTCCTCCAGCTCTTCGTAGCCCGCGAACTGGCTCAGGATCCCGTCATTGTGGAAGGGCAGCAGCAGCTTTCGGCTGACCTCATCCCAGTGTTCGATCTCCTCACTCGCCAGCGTGAGCATGTGTGACAACTCCTCACGACGCTGCTCGGGGAGCGCATCGAGTACGTCCTGGACTCGCCACAGGACCCAAGCCGCCATCGCGTTGGTATAGGCGTTGTTGTCTATGCCGGGACCGTCGGAGCCTGGGTACGCATCGTGGTATTCGTCGGGACCCACCACCCCGCGGATCACGTACCGGTCGCGAGCCGAATCGTATGTCGCGATGCTGGCCCAGAAGCGCGCAATCTCGATGAACATCTCGGCCCCCCAGAGGGCGAGGGACTCGATGTCGTTCGTGGCTTGGTGATACATCCAGACGTCGTACGCGA
Source organism: uncultured Solirubrobacterales bacterium (assembly GCA_963797265.1). Classification (GTDB taxonomy): domain Bacteria; phylum Actinomycetota; class Thermoleophilia; order Solirubrobacterales; family 70-9; genus DASUPK01. The sequence continues at coordinate 1,712 of CAWCOY010000002.1, forward strand.
TCGCGGCATTGATGTGTCGTTGGAGCCTCGAGTTGTCGGGTATCCAGTGACCGGAGCGGGGGTTGAGGTGGACCGTCGGGGTCAGCTCGGCGCCATTCGAGCCGCTTTGCCACGGGTACATGGCCCCGTCAAACCCCGCATCCCTCGCGGCCCAGCGGGCCGGGTTGAGCCGCCGGTAGCGATAACGGATCAGGGTCCGGCTCAGATCCGGTAGACGCAGGTTGAGGAAGGGGTAAATGAACAGGGCGTCCCAGAACACGTGCCCGCGGTACGCCTCCCCGGCGAGTCCGCGGGCCGGAACTCCGGCATCGATGTCGGCGGCGTGCTCGGAGATGTTCGCCAGCAGGTGGAAGATATGGAGACGCAGTTCAGTGGGGACCCGGTCCTCCTCGTCCTCCAATTCGAGCGAGCACAGATCCCAGAGCTCCTCCCAGCGCAGCGCATGCTCATCGAGCAGCACGTCGAAACTGGACAGGCGGGCCACCTCCGTGCCGGCCTCCAGGACCGGATCGGACACCGCCGGCTCCCGCGAGGTGTACAGGGTCGTCACCTTCTCGACCGTGAGCTCCTCCCCCTGGGCCACCTCGGAGGAGATCTCGAGGCCGACATAGCTGCGTTCCTGGATCACCGTGGTCGCCGGCGTGTCGACCCCGCCGGCACGCAGCAGCCGGGTCCGCGCCCCCTCGGCGACACGAATGTGCGACTGGCTGGTCTCGACCTCGAGCAGAATGATCTCGGAGTCCTCGGCTCGCGCGTCGATCGGCACCAGATGATGGCTTGCAAGTCCGCGGTAGCGCGCCACCCCTCCGTTCGACACTCGGCCATCGAGCGCGGAGTGGAAGGTGACCCGGCCGGACCAGTTGACGGGAAGAAGAGTCATCTGCAGTGCGAACACATTGGGGTTCGCCATGCTCAAGAAGCGCCGCTGCGCGAGTGCGGTCTCCCGACCGTCTGCGTCACGGAACCGAACCGTCCGCGTCAGCACCGCGTGACGCAAATCGAGTGCCTGGCGGTAGTCGGCGAGCTCGACCTCGCGGACGTCGAGCCAGTCGCCATCCTCGATACGGAACGCGAGGTGCAGCCAGTTCGGCAGGTTGACGAGCGACTCGTCCTCTACCTCCCGGCCCGCCACCTCGCTCTTAAGCCGGTTGTACAGGCCGGCCGCGTAGGTACCCGGGTAGTGAGTCCCGTCAGCACTCGCCTCGGGAGCCGCGCCACGGCTGGCGAAGCGCCCGTTCCCGAGCGCGCAAAGCGCCTCGCGCAGCGGCTCCTGACCCGGATCGAAGCCCTCGTAGACGAGCGACCAGCGGCTCAGGGTCGGCGTCCCTGCCGCGGCGGCGTCGCTCATCGCCCGTCGTGCTTGGTCGACGATACGCGCACGGCACCGAGGTCACCGACGACGACGTCGGCACCCCGCTCCCGCAGCGCCTCGGCGTGGCCACCACGGTTGATGCCGATGACGAGCCCAAAACCCCCGCGGTGGCCGGCCTCTACGCCGGCGAGTGCGTCCTCGACCACGGCGACCCGTTCCGGCTCGACTCCGAGCCGACTCGCGGCCTCGAGGAATACCGCAGGGGCTGGCTTGCCCTCCAGCCCCAGAGCCTCGGCGTCCACGCCATCGACCTTCGCGTCGAAGAGCGTGGTGATTCCGGCAGCCTCGAGCACCTGGACGGCGTTCCGCGACGCGGAAATGATCGCCGTGCGGCTCCCGTTTGCCCGCAGCCGCCGCAGCAACTCGATCGAGGAGGGGAACGAGGCGACCCCACCCCCTCGCAGCAAGGCGAGGAAGATCTCGTCCTTGCGATTACCAAGCCCGCATACGGTTTCGGCAGTCGGGGGATCGCTTCGCCGGCCGCCCGGCAGCGAGATCCCACGCGAGGCAAGAAACGACCGAACTCCGTCGTAGCGGGGCTTTCCGTCGACGTATCCGTAGTAGTCCTCCTCCGAGAACGGCCGGCGGTCCTCGCCTTCGCGGTGCGCGCGGTTCGCGAGCCACTCATCGAACATCTGCTTCCAAGCTGTCCCGTGGACGGACGCAGTGTCCGTAATCACGCCATCCAGGTCGAAGATCACGGCATCGAAATGGTCCATACGGATTTCCAGCGGAGCGCGCTGCTTGTCAGCCGTCATCCCGAGAGCTCGTTGCAATGGCCGGTCAGGTGACACCCTAGTGCCAAGCGGCCGTGGGCCCGGCCATCGACTGCGATGCGGCGACTGGACTTGAACCAGCGACCCTTCGCCCCAAGCCCGAGCTCTCAGCTCTACCTGGGCACGACAATCGGCTGGAACAAATGACGCTGGGGGACGCCCCAGCAGTTGCAGGGGGTATAGGGGACGCCCGAACCCGGACAACTCGGAACTGCGGTGAATTGCTCGAGTTCAGGCACGAAATGGGCGTTAAACGCGCTATGGAATGCGGATAGCGCGATATCGATAAGCCGAATTTCGTTGCTAAGGAGGACTACTGCTTTGCATGGAAAGCAACGGTTCACGCAGCCCTCGCTTTTCGCTTCCGGAGGTCGGCTGTGAGCGACCTGGGCTTGAACAAGGAGAGCGAGTGCGCCACCTTCGGCGATCCCTACGCGCCCCCCTTCCGAAAGGGGGCCCGAGTGCGTCCCGGCCTTTGTCAAAGAGGTCGCGTCCGGCCGCAAGCCGCTTACCGCGTGCCGCAAGCTCTCAGGTCCCGCCTGCCGCGGCCTGCCAGTCGCGACGCTTCTCAGCGTATTTCTCCGGCAGCCCGAGGTTGAGCTCCTGGGCGACGTCGAGCCAGCGAAGCGCGGCCCGGTAGTCGCCTCCTCCGGCGTCCGCGTCCGCTGCTGTGAGAGCCAAATCGAGCGCCTCGCGCTGATCCTGCTCGGCCTCCTCGCGGCCCTCTCCCTGGAGGGGCTCTAGATCCTGCAACGACACCTCCAGGCCGCGCTTGGCCAGGTAGGGAGCCAGATGCTTCCCCGCGACCTTTGACGCCGGCCACCAGAGCGGGGTGACGCTGTCGATCGAGGCGGCGGCGCGGCGACCGACCTCGGTGCGGAGGTAACGTGGGGCGCCGCCGGTGAACAGGACGCCACGCAGAGTGGGCTTGAATCCCTCGACATCGATGTCCGGATCGACCAGGGAGGCGATGGCTGTGGCAGCCGTGTCGGCCTGCTGAGCGGCCACACCTCCCTGCTTGATCGGGAACCAGGTCGAGTCCCCCGCGGCGTAGACCCGCGGCGTTTCCTCGACCCGCATCGCGGAGTCGGTGCCGATGAAGCCGTCAGGCCCCTGCGGCACCCCTTCGATCGGCGCTACGGTCAGGCGCGGTGAGGCGACCACGCGGCTGGCGGGGAGGACGCGACCGTCGTGCAGGACGAGGCCGCCGGCCTGGACGCCGGCGGCGCGGGCACCCGTGACCAGCTCCACTCCCGCCTGGTCGACTAGATCGCGCACCGCGTCGCTCGCACGCCTGCCGAACAGCGACAGCGGCGAGCTCTCATGAGTGGCCAGCGTCAACTCAGTGTTTGCTCCGCGCTCCAGGAGCTTCATGGCTGTGAGGAGGGCCAGTTCGTAGATCGGTAGCGACCACTGAATCGATGTGGGAACCGCGAACACGATTCGGTTGACGTCGCCGCGCTCGGCGGCGTCGAGCAGCTCCCCGATCTCACTGTTATCGCGCGCCCCGCGATAGGTGAGCGCTCCTGGGAGTGCGGGCTCGGTGGACGCGCCCATCGCGAGCAGCAGCGCATCGAAGGGGACCTCGGCTCCCAACTCCGTGTGTGCGATCCGCGCCTCAGGGTCGACGCCGCGGAGTGCATCCCGGCGATGCGACGCGCCGACGTCCTGACAGACGTCGGCAAGCGGAATCGCGGGGGGCGGTGTGATCCCGAACGGCTCTGCGACCGCCAGAGCGGGCAGAACGAGTTCGTCGTTCGGCGCAATCAACTCGAGATCGATGCGCCGGTGCGCCGCCTCGTGGAGGGCCAATGCCGCCTCTACCGCCGCGATGCCCCCGCCGGCGATCACGACTTTGAACCGCTCTTCCTCTTTCATCTTTATCTCCGTGTGGGCAGCTAACTAGAGTGTTTCGAGGCTAGGGCTGCCTTCTCCATGTACATCGGGGGTAACCACGTAGGTCGGACGAAATCGCCGGCCGACTGCCCATCACCTACGAATACATAGCCCTCCCCGCCAAAAGCACCGACGGGCTCGTCCATGAACGCGCTGTGCGGAACTACTGCTTTGGACGAAAAGCAGCTATCTGCATGGAAAACAACACAGGCTAAGCGGCCTTAGCTTGGTCGCTACGAGGAGCGAAGCTCGCTAGCAACTCCTCAGGGCTCTCGTCGGGATCGGCCTCAATGATGCCACTAATCCAGGCGCCCCTGAACTCGCCCACCGTCCGGCCCGGAAGTGGCAGCGACGCATTAGGGCCCACTTGGCGCGGCGCCGCGTCGAGCGATCAGAGCAGTTGAAGTTGATTCGCCGGAAGGCTGAGTCGTAGCCGGCATAGAGGGCCAACAGATAGAAGTAGGGCAGGACGCCGAGGGACAGCCAGACTGGAAGGAAGAAGCGCAAGCCTGTGGTCCCATTGAGCAGATCGGGGCTGGTGATCACCTTGATGAGTACATAGGCCACCAGCCCGAGACCGATCATGGCGGTCAGGGTCTCGCTTGGGCCTTTGGCGGCCTTGAGCTCCGGGTTTGACCCGGCCAGTGCGGTAGTCATGACCAGGCAGGCCAGGACTGGGAACAAGATCAACTCGACAACTAGCGGGAAGACGACCAGATTGACGAAGACCTCGACCAGCGATCGTGGCCAGTCCTGGAGCACTTTGCCCGCCTTACCCGGACCGCCAGCGGAAGTCATGACCAGGCAGTCCGACTGAGCAAAATCTGCTCAACTGTGGGAAGACGTCAAGAGAAGAGCGAAGGATTGGCGGAGCAGCGCCAGCCAGATGACCGCGTCGCTGGCGAGCTCCCAGTTCCAGAGGCCCTCCATAAAGGCAAGAAACACCAGGCCCGCGGCCCAGGCGAAGTAGCCGATCGTCGGCAGCAGGATGGCCGGCGTTAGGAAAGTTTTGATCAGGCTCAACAGCGTGGCAGTAAGGTAAGACTGATGAGTGATACGAACAAGGAACTATTTCGTACCACTACCTGGCCACGGGAGCCCGCGCCGCTGCCCTCGGGCCAGTGGCTCCGGGGCGGCCGCCTAGTCGATGACGCCGGCGAGATCATGGTCGACCCGCTCGATGAGAAGTATCGGAAGCCGCGCTACTGGGGTCCATACGGCGAGGTCTACTTGGAGCTCGCGGCTCTAGACCTGGATGACACCGACGCGATCGTCGAGTTCGTCAGCCGCTACGGCATCCTCGGGATCTGCAAGAACCCGCGGGCGGAAGACGATGATGCCTGGACTGCCTACTTCGGCTTCCCCGGCGTTCCTGGCTTTGATGACGATGCAGCTCCGGATCTCCTCATGCATCGAGATGAGCTCGACGTCAGCCCGTGGGACGAGACGCTGCGCGAGTTCGTCTTCGGTGCAAAGTGCATCAAGGACTTGACCAACGCCTGGCGCATCAGCAATGGCCAGGCCTCCGAGGCCGAGGTCGTCTGGCAGGCCCCCGTCTGGGCTGAAACCGTGGGTGGGGATGCGGCCTACTACAGCTGGGGTGCTTCTCCGTACTGGGCTTTGAGCCGAGGAATGCAGTCAGGGCTCGAGCAGTTCGGGCCGACCGTCCACGTTCTGCCTGAAGATGTCCGGCCCGATCAACCACTCGATCAGGGGCGGGGCGGTGCTCACCCGACCCACCGCGACATCGAGCTATCGCTCTACTCGGTCCTCTGTCTTGAGCTCTTCAACCACATGGCCGAGGCGTCCGAGTACCGCGTCTGCGCCAACGAGACCTGTGGTCGCTTCTTCGTCCGGCAGAGCGGCCGCGCCGTGCACGGCCAGCACCGCTCGAAGGGGGTCAAGTACTGCTCGGCCGAGTGCGCCAAGGCCCAGGCCCAGCGCCAGTACCGCCGGCGAAATCGCAAGCGGCGGCCGGCGAACTCGAACTAGTCGCCAGCCCCTTCCACGCATAGAGATGTGATTCTCAGAAGTGCTGCTTTTCGTCCAAAGCAGCTACTCCGACACCCCTGCGGCTTCGAGGCCAAAGCCGAAGCTGCTGGCTACTTGTTCAGTCCAGCGGCGTCGAGTGCCTCTTGCCGCTCCTGATAGAGGCAAATCCGCACAATTACGCCGGCCCGGATTGTCCAGAGCCAGGTGCCTTGGGCCTGGACCTCGATCCCGTCACGGCCGCGTAGGAGGTTCGTAAATGGCGTCACGACGTGCTCGCCGGCGTCGATGTAGTCGTCCACCCCGTATCGGACCGACTCCCAGCTCTTAGTGAACTCCTCCGTGACGCGGCGGAACTGATCGAGGGAGTAGACACCCTGGTCGAGTCCGACGGCTCGAGACAGGTCGATCTCTGCATCCGGGGATGCGTCGCGAAACGCCGCATCGAAGTCCTTTCGATTCAGTGCGGCAAGGGCAGCGCGAGCGAGCTCAACGTTCTGCTCAGACATCGCCTACTCCGACAGCCCGACGGCTTCGAGGGCCTCCTCGCGGTCGATGAAGATTTGAATGCGCCTGATCTTGCCCTCCTCGAACTCATAGACGTTCCCGGTCTCGGCGGGGGTGGGCAGGCCGCTGGCGCGCCCGTGAACCGTTACACGCAGGAAGGCAAGGACTCGCTCCGCGCTCACGCCCTCCAGGCGTTCGAGGTCAAGCCGGAAGTCGGGACCCGCGTCCTCGATGTCGGCAAAGAACCGCCGGATGCCATCCGCTCCTTCGTACACGCCCGCGACTGGCGACACTGGCGTTCGCAACTGGATGTCCTCGGTGCACCAAGCGAGGTAGCCGTCGATGTCCCGCTCATTGATTGCCGTAATCGCCCTCTCGACGGTCAACACGTTCTCCTTCGACATCGCCCACGCAGTATCTCGCGGCGTAGGGGAGGGTGCCGACCGGGAACCGGCCGCTCAGAAAACCGCCGGGTGGCTCACCGCGAAAAAAGCGGAAATTTCTGCCAGACCGCCTACTCCGACAGCCCGGCGGCTTCGAGGGCTTCACCGCGGTCGGTGTAAGTACGGAAGCGAGCGATCAGCCCACCGTGGAAGTGGGCGACCCACGCCGCAGATGTGTCGATGGCGGCACCGCTGTCCTGTCCCCTGCCGCGGATGTGTCCCAAGGCGAGAGCGGCGTCTCCGACGTCGCGAACTTCCTCGACCTCCCAGTGGAGGGACTCCCAGGTTTCATCGACGGCCGCGCAGTACTGGGAGCCAGCGTCGTTGCCCCGGTAGACGGTCCCTTCCAGGGCCGCCTCACCGGCACGATCTCTGCGTCGCGAGCGAGAAGTGCATCGAATGCCGCGCCATCCCGTCGATTGAAGGCGTCCGTTGCCTCACGCAGCAACTCGACTTTCTGGACCGACATCGCCACGCAGTATCCCGCGGCGTTGGTCACGGCGAGCGACCCTTTGGCGTGTCCCACCCCCAAGGAGGCGGCCAGGGTGCTTCGCTCCGGGCCTTCTCGTCCTCTAGTAGTAGTGGCGCCGACCGCCCACGGCGCGGCCCATCGCACCCAATATCCAAAAGATCACGCCAAGGACGACCAAGATGACACCGATTGTCCAAAGGATGGGGTTACCCCAAAAAAGGGCGGCGACGACCAGGCAGATGATGCCGACGGTGATCAAGTGTCCCTCCCATGCTCGGGGTCTTCGTCAGCATCCACCCTATCCGACCTCGTTTGTCCCTGGCCTGCCCTACTCCGACAGCCCGGCCGCTTCGAGGGCCCCGGCTTTGTCCTGGTACTCCTCGTAACGGGTGATACGCCCGTCGCGCAGCGTGAAGAGGACGCCGACTTGATGCTCGACCCATGTGTCGCTGCCCTTCATCTTGCCGCGTTCGCGCATCAGCGCCACGACCCTCTCGTCTCCGGCATCGATCAGCTCGACTAGCTCCAACCGGTGGTCGTCCCACGTGGCAAGCCACTGCTCGATGACCTCAGCTAGTTCTTCGTGTCCATGAGCCACCCGACTGTCGGGGCTGGTTCGGGACACGTCGTACTCGATCTGCGGGTCAAACAACTCGACGAGCCGTTCATAGTCGTCCTCGACAAAGGCGGCGATCATTAGCCGGACGATCTCGACGTTCTCCCGTGACATCGCCTACTCCGACAGCCCGGCGGCTTCTAGGGCGTCGGACTGGTGGATGAAGCCGATTACTCGCCTTGCCTTCCCCGCACGAAACGTCCACAAATGGGCCCAATGCGCCTCCACCTCGACGCTGCTGCCCTTTCCCCGAGCCCGTGCTGTGAAGAGAACCAAGACCTGGTCCCCCCGCACAGGGATGAACCTGTCGGCCTCCCATCGACACTCGTCCCAGGAGGCCAGGAAGGTTCGCATGCTCGGCCCGATTGCCGACAGACCTCGGGCCGCTGGGAGGTCGGGCACTTCTCCCGCCCAGACCAACTCGACATCGGAATCGAAAATGTCCGACGTCCAGAAGTTGCCCGCCCCCCAACTTTCATACACCGCCTTCAGCGCTTCGACGTCGTCCTCCGACATCGCCTACTCCGACAGCCGGGCGGCTTCGTCGAGGGCTTCCGTGTGGCTGTACCAGTCGCTGCCCCACACGACGAGACCGTTACGAAAGCGGAGGACCACCCCGTACTCCGTATCGATTGGGAAACCCCCCTTGGACAGACCCCGCACACGGCCCAGCCCTACGACCACGTCGCCGAGGTCGCGGACCTCTTCGATCTTCCCCACGAGTTCGTCCCAGCTGGCGTAGACCTCGGCCCAGAACCTCCTGATCTCCTCGTGGCCCTGATAGACACCGCCCTCCACGCGCACGGCGCCCGGGTACAAGTCAATCTCTGGGTCCATGAGTGCGAGATATCCATCCAGGTCGCGCCGATTCCAAGCCGCCGCTAGCTGATGAAGCAACTCGACGTTCTCCTGCGACATCGCCCACGCAGTATCTCGCGGGTTGACCCGAAACCGCCGCTTTCCATGCAAAGCAGTAGTCCGCATTAGCAACGAAATTCGGGCATATCGATATCGCGCTATCCGCGTTCCGACAGCGCTTCAATGCGCATTCGTGGCAGGAACGCGGGTAATTAACCGTGATTCCGGGGTTGTCCGGGTTCGGGCGTCCCCTATACCCCCCAGCAGTTGCAGACGTAGCGCGCTCCCTCCGGATCGAGCTTGCGCCGCAGCCTGCTGGCGTGCGAGTCCAGGGTTCGCGTCCGGCCATGGAGCGACGTTTACGCCACTCTGTGCTCCATGGCCACGGCCACGAGGAAGTTGAGGCTCGACGCGCTGATCCGCCAGTCTCGCAAGAGCGAGTCCGGTCGCTCCCCGGACCAACAGCGCGAAGTGATCGAGCGCAAGGCAGCCGAGAAGAGCGCGAAGGTCGTTGCCGAACACGTCGGTATCGGACGCTCCGGTAAGACGATGGACCGCGCCGACATCGACGCCGCACTCGAGCGAATCCGCGCCGGTCAGACAGACGGCGTGATCGTCGCCTGCTCGGATCGCTTCTCGCGTGCCCCGGTCAGTCAGGCCCTCGCCGTCTGCGAGGAGATCACCAACGCGGGCCGCAAGCTCATCGCGGTCGATATGGACATCGACACGACCACTCCTGCCGGCGAGATAGCTTGGACGAACATGCTCGCGGTGAACCGGATGCAGTGGCGCATGACCGCGGAGCGCTACGAGGAGAATCGCCGCGGAGCGATCGCCACGGGCAAGCACATCGGCAAGGCTCCCTTCGGCTACCGCTTCGTCGATCCGACTCCGAAGAAGGGGAGCCATGGGGTCGTTGACTCCCGCCTGGTGATCGACCCCGAGCGGGCGCCGATCGTCCGGGAGCTCTTCGAGCGCAAGGCAGCTGGAGCGACCTGGCTGGAGCTTGCGCGGTGGCTGGACACAGTCGCCCCGAAGCCGAACCGCGAGCATTGGGCGCGATCGACCGTCTCCACGATGATCGCCTCCCCGACCTACAGGGGCGAGGTGCACCACGGCGACTACCGGAACCCCGGCGCCCACGACGCGATCGTCACCCCCGCGCTCTGGCGTCGGGCGCAGAACGGAGCGGGACGTCGCACCCCTCGAGGCACCTACCTTCTCAGCGGACTTGCTCGCTGCGCCGGCTGCGGTCGCACCCTTCGCGGCTCGGCATTGGGACGCAAGCCCCGCAACGGACGCAAGGCTCCCCCACCCCGCGTCTACACCTGCGCCAACCGTGAATGCGAAGCGCGATCGACGATCGTCGTCGACCGACTCGATGAAGAAGTTGTCCGTCAGCTCTTCGCCCACCTGGACGACTACCACGTCCGGGCAGTGGACGACTCCGAGCTTGAGTCCATGCGGGCCGAGGTCGAGCGATGCACCGATGAGGTCGAGAGCCTCGCGGCGGTGGTCCCCCGCCACCCGACTGCGGTGGCCGCTCAGGGTGCCCTCGAGGCTGCGGAGCATGAGCTGGTCGAGGCTGAGGATCGGCTTCACGACCGACCTCACCTCCTCCTTGACTGCCGAGGGTCCCGATGTTCGGGAGCTCCGGGACGACTGGCCCTCGCTGACCCTGTCGGAGCGCAGGGAGATTCTGCGGGCCGGAATCGACGCGGTCCTTGTGAGACGTGGGCCCTCGGGGTGCCAAGCCTCCCGCCGCGGATCGCATCCTCATCCTCTTTCGGGGCGATGCCCCGGACGGTCTCCTCGATAACGGGGTCGACTCGATCGCCTGGACCTGGGACGGGAATCCAGCCTCGCTTGCTCCGTCGGCGTAGGACGGCGACGTAGGCGTTGGCGACGGCTCGGGTGGTCGCGTTCACGCCGTAGCCTTCCGGCGTAGCTTCCGACCGAGACGGCGCCACAGACTGTTCTCGGCGAGCACCGCCTGCTCATACCTGCGCATCTCGATCACATTCCGCGGATCGCGCAAGACCGCCGCGGGCGTCGCTGGCAGGCGATCCGGCGACTTCTCGATGCCCAGGACCTCGAGCAGCGCCTCGAGCTTCTGTCGCTCGGTGAACCGCCGACGGTTGCCTTCGAGCTCGGAGACGCAGCGTTGACATGCCGCCACGCTGACCCATGGTCCGACGATCTCCTCCATCCGCCGGCCGACCTCGGCCTGGCTGAGACCGAGGCGCTTACGGAGCGCACGAAGCTCCGCTCCATCGAGATCGCCGACGAAGGTGTGCTCATCCCACATCAGTCCTCGACCTCCTCGATCTCTTGGCGGCAGCGAACGCAAGTGACTCGGCCGCCTGGCATGGTGGAAGGGGATCGCCCGCCGGCAGTGGCAGGGCCCGTCCTGCTTGTTCTTCCGCATCGGGGAGATCCGCAGCGGGCGCTTGGCGATGTTGGCCGGGACGCGGTCTACAACGGGCCGGTCGGGTTTCTTGGGGTCTCGGGCGATCACAGGACCGCCTCAAACTCATCGCGGAACCGGAACCGCTTGATTGCCATCCGTTCGGCCTTCTCGCGTTCGACCACCGCCTCATAGGCCGCTCTGTTCAGGAACGGCTCGATCGCCTCCTCGTAGAGCTGCTTCAGAGTCGCCGGTGGGAGTGACCCGGCGGTCCAGAGGGCTCGCTCAGTCAAAAAATGGATAGTCCGCGACCATGACGGGAGAGAACGGAAACGCCGTAGTCATCGTCACCCTGAGGCAGCCGGAAGGCAAGGAACTCACCTCGCCCCTGATGTCGCGAGAGGAGGCTGAGACAGACGCGAACACTGGTGCACGGCGGGAACATCCTGGCTGTGCATCTCGAGTCACGCAAGTAGTTCTGCCTCGTGTTACAACGAACGGCCCCCGGAGGGGCCGCTCGCTCAGTCCCTAATGCCGTTAGGTTCCGCTACTCAATCGGCTAGGAACCTCTCGACGTCGTCCAGGTTGAGATCCCAACGCTCGCCGGCGGCGACGAAAGTTGATCCTCGGCTCGACGATCATCCAGCCACCGAAGTCGTCCAGGTTCGGTTCTCTGACCCGGGACTTGCCCAGCTGGTAGCCGCGCCGTTCGGCCCAGACGCGATACTACGGCTGTGTCGAAGCAGAGTCTGGAGGCACTGCAAGCCGTGTATGCGGAGTGGGCGCGGGGCAATCTCAGTGCTGGCGTCGAGCTCTTCGCCCCCGACTCGATATTCGAGACTGGCGATTTGCTGCTGTGAGGCTTGCCTGAGCCCGATGTACCACCGAGAGGAAATGCTGAATCGAATCGACCTCGTCACTGAGGATGTTTTTTCGTACACGCCGCAGCAGGTATGTCATCTCATGTTCGACCTCACGATGACATACGAGCAGCCGCAGGTGCTCGAAGTTTCCTGTGCTTATGGAAAAGCTACGGCGTACTTTGCCGTCGCGGCTCAGGCAAAGGGAGGCTTCGTGCGGGCTGTGGACCTATTGCCTCAGGTATGGGAGGGCCGGACAGCGAACGACCTCGTCGCAGAACTCGGCGCGTCGGCTGCCTGCGACATAACCCTTGGCTGTGATGCGCGTTGGTACCTACTCGACTTGCTTAGAGAGGTTCCGCATGCCTGGCTCGACATCGGCTTCCTCGACGCGTCGCACACGGTTGAGGTGGACGGGTTCGTCGCGCTCGCGATGTGGACCCATCTTGCTCCTGGAGGCATCCTGATTTTCGATGACCTGAACTGGACGGCAGCGGCGTACGGCGGCGCCCGATGGCGGCAATACAGTCGCCCAACCACCAGCCACGTTCGCGCGATCTTCGACTACATCCGCGCACTGTCAAACGTTTCAGATGCCGTCGAGTGGGGCGGAGAGCAGCTGGGGTGGCCATGGGGTTTCGTTCAAAAAGGGGGCTCAGGACACCCGGCTCTTCGCACGCTGTTCGCATCACTCGGGCAGGAGCCGGACTTCGCGGAACTCTCTTCCTCCCCGTAACCGCGACCGACGCGCCGAGGTCGAGCGCATCGTGCACGATCGTGGCCTGCGATGTGCAGGTCGACGTCGTACTCGGTCGCCATCAGTTGAGACTAGATCGCCGACGCTTCTCGATGTTGTCGACGGCCGCGGTCGCTGCCGCAACCAGGAGCAGCTCCTTCGCCTCCGTCCCACCGAGACCGTCGATCGTCTCCTTCATTCCGGTGAGGTCCCGGCCCGACTCGACCAGGACGACGCCGAGCCGGATCAGGTCGAGCCAGGCGTCCTGGTAGGTCGCGACCATCACTTCGATCCTCTCTCGGTTCTCGTCGTCGCTCATCTCGAACTCCCCACCCGACGTCGGCGATCACGGCGAGCGAATCCCTTACGTCGACCCGCTGCCCTTCGCTCTCGACGCTCCTGAGCGAATACGGGACTGGAGTCGATGATCTGCTGGGCCAGTTCGTAGGTCATCCCCTCCGACATTGACATCCCCGTCCGACGCTTGATCTCGGCCAGTTGCTCCCGCTGTCTGCGTGTCGGTTCGTCTTGCATTCGTCCTTCCTTCTTTGTTTTGGGAACAGCCACTCCCACTCGCGTCCCCGTCCCTTCTCCCACGCTGGGGTACCTGCATGTAGTCCGAGCTAGCTCTACCTCCCAAGGTCCCAACCCCTATCCGGTCCTGCTCTTGGCCCACGTAGCCCGATACGGTCGTGGTGATCAGGGGGATCCGGGGTCACCGACAGTCCCGTCCCTTGTTTACTCGCCGCGCCACCCGGCGCACTACTTCCTCGGTGGGGGCCTCCAGAGACTTTATGGGTCGCTCTTTTGCCGCGGCGAGCAGCTCGAGAGCCTGAAACCCTCGCGGGCGACGTGTTGTGGTCGGTCCACTCCACCCGGGGGATTTGCCTGGCACTCGGCGTTTTCTTATCGGCTCCTGGCCGGCGCGAGCTCTAGTCGATGGCGTCTCCCGCTGCGTATGCGCTAGTGGCGCTCGATGCCCCTCGAGCGGAACCCCCAGACGTCGCGCAGGAGCTCGTCCTTGGTGAAGACCCGGTGCGGCTCAGCCGCCAGCGCTCTGAGCAGAGCGAACTCCTTGTTGGCGAGCGGCACCTCGTGCCCTCCGACTTCGACCCGGCGCCTGAGTGGGTCCACGGTCAGGTCCCCGACCCTGATCGGGCCACGCCGGCGGCCGCTGCGCCGGCGGAGCACCGCCGCGACCCTGGCGAGCAGCTCGGGGTAATGGAACGGTTTGGTCAGGTAGTCGTCGGCGCCGGCCTCGAAGCCGCGCAGCCGGTCGGTCTCGCTGCCGCGACCCGAGAGAACCAGGACGGGTAGCTCGGGGTCGAAGCGCTCCCCGGCGCGGCGAATCTCGCGGAGCACGTCGATCCCAGAGGCATCCGGAAGGCCCAGGTCGAGGACCATCAGGTCGGGGTGGTTGTAGCCGCAGAGGCGCAGCGCATCGGAGGCGCTCGGCGCCGGCAGCGCCCGGTATCGGTCGGCGGTCAGGTGATCGCAGAGGAGCTCCCGCGTCGGGTCGTCGTCCTCGCAGACCACCACTGTCGCCAACTCTTCGACTTTGGGGAGCACGCCCGACTAAGCGCACGTGCGGCGAGACTCTCCCCCGCGCACACCATGGGCGTTCCTCGCCGCCGGTCCCAATGGATTCGAGGAGCGCGGCAATGCGAGGGGGCACCGGATCGATCCGGTGCCCCCTCATCGCCAAAACGGCTGCGCCGCTAGCTGCTGATGCAGCTGACGTTTCCGCTGGGCACTGGCCCGTTGCTCGTCGCCGTGCTGAACGAGCAGGTGACCGTGAGCACCGTGGTCCCCGGCGGCTGCTGCACCGTGATGACGGCGCTGGTGAACGAGAGATCGGTGATGTTCTCGGTCCACCTGGCGTTCGGACAACCCGGCGCGCCCGGGATCGGGGTGACGGGCCCGGTGGTCGTCACGTTGAACGGGGTGTTCCCGTTCTTGATCTCCTCCTTCGGGATGGCCTGGCTGCCAGACACCGTCACCGGGGCGGGGTTCTGTCCCGGCGGCCGGTGTTCGCCGGTCCCCGGATTGACGCAGTCCGCGGTCGCGTTGGCCGTCGCCGTCAACGTGACGAGAACGTCCGCGTTCCCGAGGCCACTGAGCTCCCCTGCCGCGTTCAATGTAAGGCCACCGTCGGTGAAGGTCGGCTCGGCGTTCTTACCGCCCTTCAGGTGCACGCTGCTGGCCAGCGCCCCCGACGCCGTGATCGCGCCAACCAGGAACACTGCTAGCGCGGCGATAATCATCCTTCGCATAAGGAGCTCCTCACTGTTAGTGAGCTCCCAGTCTTTCCGGGTGGCGTGGGGCCGACAATGGACCCTTGGATCCAAATTCGATCCCGGCTCAAGGACTGGTACTACCGTCGTGCGCCGATGCGGGGCGACCCGGGGAGATCCGATGCCCTCACCAGCTGTCTTGGATCTCTAGTCCGTCCCAACGGCGCTGAGGCGTGCGAGACCGTGCCGGCGGGCACGCGCAGCCGCCTCGGAGCGGCGGTGGACGTGGAGCTTCTCCAGGATCCTGTGGACGTGGTTCTTGACCGTCGGGAGCTCGATCGAGAGCTCGGCCGCGATTTCCTTGTTCGAGAGGCCCTCTTCGATCAGCCGCAGGACGTCGAGCTCCCGTGCCGTCAGCTTCTCGTCGATCGGGTCGAGCTGGCGATCGCGCGAGAGCACCGCCACCCGGCGGAACAGACCGGCCGCCATGCCGGGCGAGCAGAGAACCTCTCCCCGTTCGATGCTCTGGACCACGGATGCGAGGTCGTCCATAGATCCGTCGACCGTCACGTAGGCGGAGGCGCCCGCCTCGGCAAAGGCGAGAACCTCGCCTTCGACCTCCGGGACGGCGAGCGCGACGATCTTGACCTGCGGCGCAGCCGCCGCGAGCGCTCGCACGATGTCCACACCCTGGGGCATGCGAGCGTCCACGAGGATGACGTCGGTCTCAACACGCTCGAGAGCCGCGCGGGCCTCCTCGACACCGGCAGCAACCGCCGCCACCTCGAAGCGATCATCACGCCCGAGTGACCCCGCCAGCGCCTCTCGGTAAAGGCCACTTTCACCGAGGATGAGAACGCGCGTGGGCATCCATGCTCCGTCCTGTCACCGCTGTCCTTTCCTTAATTCCCCGGACGTTGCGGATCTTTTGCATCCTAAAGGAAAATCTGCTGGACAAACGTATTACCGGGATGGGTGTTTTTTCCCCCACTCAGCCGATTTGGGGTCAACAACCCCTCAAGGCGCAGGCAGCTCCAGCACGGCGCCGGCCTCGGGGCAGCGAACGATCCGGCCGGCCGGCACATCCCGGCGGATCTCGACCACGCGGCCCTCCTGGTCGAGGAAGATCAGGTCGAGCGGGAAGCGCATACCCATCGTGTGAACGCTGTGGCAGCCGGGGATCAGGAGCCCAGCCCCGGCGCGCTTCCGGGAGAGCAGGGCGAGGCCTAACAGGCGGCTGAGCCGCGTCGTCGCGACCGGGACTTTGAAGCCGAGGAACTGCGTCCGCTGCAGGGCGCGGAACCTGAAAGGCGCCTCCATACCTTCTCAAGCGATCCGGCGACCATTCACGCCCCTCCCGTCCAGGGCATCGGATCTCGCGTCACGGAACCGGACTAAGTTCCAAACCGTCTGACCTCCTCGACCCCCTTGGGCGATACGTCCCGAGGACGCGGGCGAGGACGGTGTCACGGAGCCCGCGGAAGGTCTCGCCCTCAGACTCCGCGATCAGAGAAGACAACTCCCCGTCAGGGTGGACATTCGCAAGGAACCCCTCGGTGGTGGTGAAGGTTGGCCCCGACACCGGTTCGGGGCCAACCCACGCCCCATTTATGGTCGATCCGGGTTGCTTCCGCCCCTACAACCTCCTTCTTCAACTGCGTCGCCAGGACTCGGCACGGCCGCCTTAAGCCCCTTGCTGACGAAGCTGAACCCGTATGACTGCACTATGCCGCCGGGGTTCTCTGGATTTGTAGAACCAGGGTTGTCGTTCAGCCCAGAGAAGACGCAGATTGAGTTGGCATGTGACGTGGCCGCCTCGTTCGGCGTACCGCTGCCCGGAGGGCCAATCACTTCACTGGCGAAAGCGGCACTTGCACTTGCGCCCGCAAGGGCAGCTGTGCAGACCGCACTCGCGAGTAATGACTTCTTACGCATTTCTTCCTCGCCTTCCCCCCTGCTCACCACGATTCTTTCCGGCCCGGGGCGGCCGGGCAATGAACCTTTGGATCCAAAATCGATGCAGGCACGAGAACCGGCCGCTCTCCGGCTCGCTAGGTTCACGCGGTGGCCGGATCCGGGGATCCACCGACGCTGTACGAGTGGGCGGGCGGTCACGAGGCGTTCGAGCGCCTGATCAACGCGTTCTACGACCGGGTGGAGGGCGACGAGCTGATCTCGCCCCTGTTCCCGGGCGGCGTCACCCGGGAGCACCGCGACCACGTGACCCTCTGGTGGTGCGAGGTCTTCGGCGGGCCCCCCGAGTACACGGAGAAGCTGGGCGGATACCACCGGATGGTGACCAAGCACCACGATCTGGCCATCACCCCGGAGCAGCGGCTTCGCTTCGCCACCCTGATGAGCCTCGCCGCGGACGACGCCGGGCTGCCGGCTGACCCGGAGTTTCGCTCCGCCTTCATGGGCTACGTCGAATGGGGCACGCGGCTCGCCCTCCACAACTCGCAGCCGGATGCCAAGGACGTCCCGCAGGAGGCCCCGGTGCCGCGTTGGGGCTGGGGCGTGGCCCCGCCGTATCGGCCATGAGTGGCGCCGAGCCGGGCCCAGACGGCAAACCGCGATGCCCCTGGGCCCTGGGGACCTCCGATTATCTGGACTACCACGACTCGGAGTGGGGTCGGCCAGTGCACGGCGAGAGCGAGCTCTTCGAGCGGCTCACCCTGGAGGCCTTCCAGTCGGGCCTCTCCTGGCTCACGATCCTGCGCAAGCGCGAGAACTTCCGCCGCGCCTTCGACGGCTTCGACGTCGAGAAGGTCGCCGAGTACAGGTCGAAGGACGTGAAGCGCCTCCTTTTCGACGCGGGAATCGTCCGCAATCGAAAGAAGATCGAGGCGGCGATCACCAACGCGAAGGCGGCGCGGGAGCTGCACGAGAGCGGCGAGACGCTCGACGAGCTGATCTGGTCGTTCGCGCCGGAAGAGGAGCGGCCGGCGCCCGAGAGCCTCGCCGACCTGGAGCCGACCACGCCCGAGTCGAAGGCGCTCGCCAAGGAGCTCAAGAGGAAGGGCTTCGTCTTCGTCGGGCCGACCACGGTCTACGCGACGATGGAAGCGATCGGCGTGGTGAATGACCACCTCGCCGGCTGTGCCTTCAGGTGAGCAAAACGGCCTGGTCGCGTTAGCAAACCGTCTACGTCCACCCTGGGTCTCCTTTTGCTGCAACCGCCCGTTCAGGAGGGGTCCAGAGTTGGCGACGAGTTGGCCTATGCGCGAAGATGCTCCGACCGGTGGACGAGACCGCACGCAGAGGCAATTACGAGTCCGGCGCGGACTACGTGCTCGAGTACGGAGAGCTCCGGTTCTCGTTCAACGAGCGGGACTTCGCACAGCGGGTCGAGCAGGCTGCGGTCAAGCTCGATTTCGTGCGTCAGGGGCTCGATGAGCACGAGCTCGAGGACCTGCTCGAGCTGGCGGTGAACGGCGAGATCAGGGAACCGTGCTCTCCTCTCGGCGAGCACGTCAACGAGAACTGGGAGGACCTGGTCGGGCCCTCCAACAAGAGCCTCGTGCACTGGCTTCGCCGCCTCGTCTTCCGCGGCGCCTGGCTCGACCAGCGGGTCAAGGAGGGCGAGCTCGACATCGTCTTCGACGAGTCGAGCCAGACCTTCGGCTACGTGCAGCCCGACCGCGACTCCGAGCTGATCGAGCTCTCCGCAGAGCCCTCCTGGGGCAGCATCGCCTACGGCGGCCGCGACCGCGCTTGACTCCTCAGCTGAGCTAGCCCTTCATCCAGCTCGGGTCCTCGATCTTCGGAACCGAGCTCGAGATCCGCTGCATGAGCCCATAGAAGCGGGGCAGCTCCGGGTAGACGATCGCCTTGCCGGTGGTGAGCAGGCCGACCGAGATCGCGCGCTCGGGATCGGCCCAACCCATGATGTTGATCAGGCCCAGATGCCCGAAGGCTAGGTCCGTGCCCCGGCCGTAGAGGCTTACGTAGTCAGCGCCCAGCATCAACCCGTAGGAGAAGCGGGTCGGGAAGACCAATGAGAAGTCGATCTCCAGGTGGGACTGCTCGGTGAGCGCCCGGCGGATCGTCCGCCGCTCCATTACCCGCACGCCATCGAGCTCCCCTCCCCCGCGGAAGATCTCGAAGAAGCGCGAGAGCTCGTTCGCGGTGGTGATCACGTTCGCCGAGGGCACCAACGCCGTCAGGAAGCGCGGGTCGTTCGAGTTCTCGACGACCTCCGGCAGTGGCACGCTCAGGACCCTCGTCACCAGAGTCGAGAGCGGCGGCAGCAGCGGCGGCCCGGTGACATACGCCGGCGTCACCTGATTGACGTCCTCCGGCGCCACGCCGTAGTTGCCCCAGCGGAAACCGAGCGGATCGAGGAACTCCTCGGCGAGGACGTCGCGGATGCTCTTCCCGGTCACCCGACGGACGATCTCGCCGAGGATGAAGCCACCCGAGACCGCGTGGTAGGCGAGGATCCGCCCCGGGCGGATCGCGGGCTTCGCCTCGCAGATCGCGCGCAGGATGAACTCCTGGTCGCCGATCCGGTCCAGGTCGAGCGTCTCCTTCGGCATGGACGCGACCCCGGCCCGATGCGCGAGAACGTGCGCGATCGTCGTGCCCTCCTTGCCCTTCTGAGCGTACTCGGGGATGTACTCGCTCACCCGATCCCCGATATGGAGCAGGCCGCGCTCGTCCAGCTTGTGGACGACCATCGCCGTCATCGCCTTCGACGCCGAGAAGATGCAGGCGGGTGTGTCTGGCGTCATCGGAATCTTCGACGCGTCCTCCGGATCACCGGGCCCGTTGCCGCGGGCGTGACCGATCGCGCGATCGAGGACCGTCCGGCCGTTTCTGCGCACACATAGCGAGAGGCCCGGGTGGACGCCGCTTCGGTAGAGGTCGACCGCGCCATCCCAGATGTGCTCGACGGTCTCGCGGTCGAGGTCGCCGGCCCCGGCCTCCTCCTCGGCGGCGCGCGTCGTGACCGCGTCGAGGTCCTTCGGGATCCGAACGCGGTGGAAGACATCCGGGACCCCAGGGAGGTGAGGCAGCGTGACGATGTCCGAGAGGTGCGGCCGGCGAGGAGCCACCGGCGCAGCCTAGAGGCGCCGGGGCCTAGAGACGCGCCAGCAGCTCCGCGTTCGAGGCCGTCGCCGCGATCTGATCGGCGAGCGCGCCCGCCGCCTGCTCGGGGTCCATCCCCGCGAGCTCGGCACGTAGGCCCCTGACCTTCTCGAGCTCGTCCGGATCCCGCAGCTCCTCCTCGCCCGAGGCGCGGGCGTCCTGGGGAACGAGCGAGGGGACGATGCCCTTGGCGGCGAGGCCGGCGTCCAGGCGCAGCAGCAGGTTCTCGGTGGTCTCCAGCGCCTCGCGGACCTCGGCGCCGCGGTCGTCCGAGTCGAGGACCGTGGCGATCACCGTCAGCGATCCAGTGTCCTCCTCGACGAGCTCCCGGCCGACCCCGAACATGCGTTTCACCCGCCCGGGGTCGCGATAGCCGAGGGCGAGCCGGCTGAGGGAGTCGATCAGGACGACCACGTCCCCGCCGGCCTCGGCGAGCCGCTTCGCGTGGCCCATCGCCAGCTCGGCCTCGCGCACCTGGTCGCGCGGCTCCTCCTCGGCGGTAGCGGCGAAGATCTCGGCGTCGGGGAGCGCCCCCTGCCACTGCGGGACCTCCTCCGGCCGCTCGTCCGCGAGAACCACGCAGAGGTGCGCGTCGGTGGAGGAGATGGCCGAGCCGAGGGCCCGCAGGAGCGTCGTCCGCCCCGAGCGGGGCTGGGCCAGGACGAGCACGCGCTGCCCGAAGCCGAGTGGACCGAGCAGGTCGACCGCGCGGACCAGTGGATCGAGCTCAGCGTCCAGCGCGAACATGCGGCGATGCGGAGGCGCCGGGGTGAGGTCCTCGAAGTGTCGCCGCTCGTCCTCGGGGCTCTGCCCGTTGACGGACTCGACACGGACCAGGGCGCGGTGGCGCTCGCCTCGGCGCGGGGGGCGCGCCGGGCCGCTCACCTCATCACCGGGCCGCAGCTCGCAGCGGCGGATCTGCGAGGCCGAGACGTAGACATCTCCCGCGGCCTCGTGCATGCCGCTGAGGCGCAGGAAGCCATAGCCCTGCGGCATACGGTCGAGTACGCCGGTGATGGGCTCGGTGTCGGGCTCGGGCTCCTCCGCTCCGTCCTCCCGCTCCCCGGCCCGCTCTTCCGGCTGCTCGGCGCGCTCTTCCGGCTCCTCTGTCCGCACGTCCGGCTCGTGATGCGCCCGCTCGAGGCCGGCGTTGACCGCCTCATTGCGGCCCGCGGGCTCCTGCTCCTGGCGCTCGCCGATCGCCTCGATGAGCTCGTCGCGGGGGAGCATCCGGTAGCGGGGCACGCCGAGCTCCCGGGCGCGCCGGTGGAGGTCGGCTAGGTGTTGGTCCCGCAACTGCGTCATAGAACGGGCCGCGCCGTCGCGCGCCCCCTCGCATCAGCGCATGCTAGTCAGGCGCGACGGACTACTGCGTCGGTGTGCGCGCCGGGTCGAGGCCCTCCACCGCGGCGGCCCGCTCCCACTCCTCGCGCTCGGCGGCCGCGCGGGATTCACTCCAGCCGAGCTCCTCGCCGAGCAGCCTCGCGACGGCGAGGGTCGAGTCCGGCTCGAGCAGCTCGGCCGCGGCGATCAAGCCAAGCCTGGTGCGCCGCAGGAGCACGTCCGCCACTGTGCGCGCCTGCTCATGCCGGGCCGCGATCACCACCTCGGCGAGCAGGTCCGGGTGGCCCGGCACGATCGGCTCCGCCAGCTCCGGTCGCTCCTCGCAGAGGTCGAGGACGGCGCGCGCGGCGTGGCCGTAGCGGAAGGCGAGCTGGTCGGTCGCCCCCTCCGGCAACTCGACGCTCGTTTCCAGGTCGTCGGAGCGCGCGGCCATGCCGAGCGGGATGTCATCGGTCCGGCACTCCGCTTCGCGCCCGTCACGTTGCGTGATCCGGTCGACCACCTGAGCCGCCATGCGCCGGAAGGTGGTGAGCTTGCCGCCGGTGATCGTGAGCATTCCCGATGAGGTCTCATAGAGCTCGGCCTTGCGCGAGATGTCGACGGACTTCTTCGGGTCGCCGCTCGAGATCAGCGGGCGGACCCCGGCGTAGGCCCCGGTCAGGTCACCGGGACCGAGATCGGTGCCGAAGTAGCTGTTCAGGGCGTTGAGCAGGTACTTCACGTCGCTCTCGCTGGGAGGAATGCGGTCGATGTCGCCGTCGTAGTCGTTGTCGGTCGTCCCGACCAGCACGCGCCCGTACCAGGGCAGCGCGAAGATCGTGCGCTCCCCGCCGGCCGGGACGATGCAGGCGGCCGTGCCGATGTCGAGCTGTTCCGTCGAGACGGTCACGTGCGTGCCCCGGCTGGGCCGGATCCTCGGGATCTCCTCCTCGCCCAGGAGCTCATCCGGGCGAATCCGGTCGGCCCAGACCCCGGTGGCGTTGACGACGTTGTCGGCCCGCACCTCGATGCGCTGGCCGGACTGCGCCTCCTTGAAGGCGACGCCCTCGGCGCGTCCGCCGTCGTCGAGGACCTCGGTCACCTCCGCCCCATTCAGCACCACCGCACCGAAGCGCTCGGCCTCGCCGAGGACCGTCAGCACCAGGCGGACGTCGTCGGTCTGGCAGTCATAGAAGAGGTAGGCGGAGCTGGGCTCCATCGGCTTCAGCGCCGGGATCAGCTCGACCGCCTCCTCTCCGGAGATCGTCCGGTGGCGGTCCGGTGACCAGTAGTAGGCCTCGCCGGAGTGCTCGCTTCGCTGGCTGCGCCCGCGGCCGATGCGCGAGGTCGCCATCACGTCGTACATGTTGAGGCCGATGCCGATTCGCAAATCGCGCCGGTCCTCGCCCAGCGCCGGGACAAGGAACGGCGTCGGATAGACGAGGTGAGGCGCGAGCTGGACCAGCAGCTGGCGCTCGAGCAGCGCCTCGCGGACCAGGCCGAGGTCGAAGTTCTGCAGGTAGCGGAGGCCGCCGTGGACCATCTTGGAGGAGCGACTCGAGGTGCCCCGGCCGAAGTCGTCGCGCTCGAGGAGCGCCACCGAGTAGCCGCGCGAGGCGGCGTCAAGGGCGACGCCAGCGCCGGTGATGCCCCCTCCCACGACCACCACGTCGAAGGAATGCTCCTGGAGCGCCTGCAGTGCGTCGTTGCGCGAGATCAACGGCTCACCGGTCGGTCACTCGAGGAACTCGATGACCTGGTCGGCGGGGAGTCGCTCGGGCGGGCGCTGCTCCTGTACCGGTGTGCCGAGATGGAGCAGGCCGACGAAGCGCTCGTCGTCCGGGATGCCGACGGCGGCGCGACCCTCTGGAGTGCGCAGGACCTCTGGCGTCCGCCAGTAGGTGGCCAGGCCGCGGCCGTGCGCGGCCAGCAGGACGATGTAGGCGGCGCAGGCGGCGGCGTGCAGGTCCTCCTCGTCCTGGATCGCATCCCCGGTGAGGGCGCAGGAGCAGACCACCAGGGTCGGGGCGCGATCCAGCTTGGAGGCGGACTCCGGTCCTGCGGCCTCCTTGAGTCGCTCGAGAGCCCTCGGCCCGATCACGCGCAGCCGCCAGGGGTTGGTGAGGTTGTGGTTGGGCGCCCAGCGGGCGAGTTCGAGGATCTCCTCGAGCAGCACACGGTCGACTGGCTCGGGCCGGTACGCCTTGTGGGTCCGCCTGGTGCGGATCGCCTCCTCGACTTCCATTCGGGGGAGGCTAACTTGCCCGGTTTGCCGGGAGGCGACGCCGGTAGAGGACCCAGCCGCCCCAGGCCGCGGCCGTCGCCGCGGCGGCAACGACGGCGACGATCAGCCAGGCCGGGACGCCTCTCCCACCCTCGTCGTCTTCGGTCGAGGAGGACGGCGCCAGGGGGGCGGCTACGGGGAGCGTCAGCGGCTGAGCTCCGCTGGTCGCTTTGGGGTTCTTGCCTCGATCCGGCTTGGCTGCTGGAGTACCCGAGCGGCCCTTGGCGGGAGTCGGGGCGGCCCCCGCGACCGGGGCCGGAGGTGCCGACGCGGCCCCCCGGGACACCGGCGCGAGCGGGAAGGCGGCGCCGTTGGCAGCCAGCAGGACCTGGCCGGTGACCCAGACCGGGGTCTGGTCGCTCGGGCTCGAGTAGCGATAGTGGCCATCGCGAGCCTGGACGGAGGCGAGATAGTCGAGGGCGGAGCGGCCGCCCTCGCGCACCGATGCTGGTGAGACGCCCGCGGCGATCAGGCCCTGGACCGCGTATGCCGTGGACTGGGCGTTGGTCACGCCGCCGCTCAGCGGGAAACCGCCGCCGGGGCGCTGGACGCTCCGGAGATACGCGGCTCCCCTCCTGATTCCAGCGCCGTTGCCGGAAGCGGCGAGACCCTGCAGCACCGCACCCGTGGTGTCGGCATCGCTGGCCGCGCCCGCCGCGAAGCCCCAGCCGCCGTCTGAGTTCTGATGGTCGCGCAGCCATCCCGCCGTCCTCGCGGTGCCGCTCGCCACCCCGGCCGAGCGCAGGGCGAGGATCCCGAACGCCGTCTGATTCACCTGCCCTCCCCACGAGCCGTCCTTGCCGCGCCTGGCTAGCAGGCGCCTGACCAGGTCATGCCCGTGGAAGTGCCTCGGATCGAGGTCTGATCCGCGCAGGAGGAGGATGGTGCGCTCGATGTCCCCCGTGGTCGTGATCTCCCCGACGTTCCCGGCCAGATAGGAGATCGGCGTGGCATCGCCGTGGTCGAGGTCGAGGGGGTTGATCCCCGCCGACTCGAGCCCGAGAACCGCCCAGCCGGTCATCGCCGGGCTCGACTCCTCCCCCGGCGCGAATCCGAAGCCTCCGTCGTCGTTCTGTGCGGAGCGCAGCCAGGCGACGCCGGCGCCCGGGCCACCGCCCGCGGCATCCGCCCTCTCACCCTGAACGCCTGAGCTCGCGATCAGAAGCGCCGCGATCAGGCAGGCGACCGCCGCTGCGGCACCGCTCGCCGCCGCGGCGGCCCCGTGTCCCTTCCAGGCGAACTCGAACCTGCGCCGGTAACGGACCAGCATCCGCACCATCGCCGGACCGGCGACCAGCGCCAGGGCGGCGTTGCCGGCCGCGTGCGCGATGTTGAAGGGGATCCCGCGGGCCGAGATCGCCAGGAAGCGGTCGATCGACTGCTCGCCGCCGTAGGTGACCATCAGCGAGAAGTCGAGCAGCGCCCCGTAGGCGAACCCCGCGAACGCGCATACGGCGGCGAGGCCGAAGCGACCGACGCGGCGGCCCATCAGCAGCGCGAGCCAGGCGCCGAGCAGGCCGGTCATTCCCCAGCCCGCCATCTGCCAGGGGGTCCAGGGTCCCTGGCCGAGCCAGAAGTTCGAGACCAGCCCGGAGAGGGCGCCCACAGCAAAGCCCGGCGCCCCGCCGAGCGCGTACCCGGCGATCAGCGTGATATCGGTGGTCGGGACGACGTTCGGGATCGGGGAGAAGGCAACCCGCCCGGCGACGGAGATCGCGGCCAGGGCCGCAACGAGCGCGACGATCTGAGACGGCGGCCGCGAGCGCTCGTACCAGGCGAACCCGCCCAACAGGGCCGCGCTCAGCAACACCATCGCGGCTAGCTCCCAGCTCATCGAGCCGGGTCCCCGGTTCGTCCGGTCCGAGAGGCGGCTTCGCGAATTGCCGCGGCCCCCTGGTCCACGGTGATCGCCGTCCCGTCCAGGATGCGCGCCACCTCACTGGAGAAGTACCAGCCTCCTGAGAGGAGCTCCGCGGCTGACCCATCCGCGGCGACCACGCCCCGACCGAGCAGGACGACCCGATCGGCGAAGGTGGCGGCGAACTCGACATCGTGGGTCGCGATCACGACCGCGCTGCCGCGATCCGAGAGCCCGTGCGCCAGCTCCGCCAGCTCGCCCTTTCGGGCGCGGTCCATTCCACGGGTCGGCTCGTCGAGCAGCAGGGCACCCGGGAGCTCCCCATCCTCGGAATCCCGGCCGGCGATCACGATCGCCAGGGCGAGGCGCTGGCGCTCGCCACCGGAGAGGTCACGAGGGTCGGCGTCGCCGAACTCCTCGAGGCCGAAGCGCCCCAGCGACGCGGCCCCAGAATCCCCCCGGACCTCGTCGCCGACCCGCTCGTGCACGAAGAGGTCGCCGGGGCGCTGAGGCAGGAGCGCCACGCCGCGTGCCTCGATTCGCCCGCGCTGGGGATCGACCAACCCTGCGGCCGCTCGAAGCAGAGTGCTCTTGCCGGCCCCGTTGCGGCCCATCAGTGCGACCCGCTCGCCGGGCTCAATCTGCAGGTCGAGGCCTCGCAGGGCCTCGGTCAGCTCCTCTCCCTCGCCGAGCTCCACCCAGAGGTCGCGGAACGACAGCGCGGGGGACGTGCCGCGGCCTGATCGGGCGTACCGGGACCCGAACGTCCAGCAAACCCCCCTCTGAGGGCGACTGCCGGACGTTCGGCGCGAGATTCGCGGCCTGGAGAGTCCTCCGGGCCTCGCGCACAGTCGCCGGCACCGGCAGGCCGGCCTCGCGCAGCAGGCGGGCACCTGGCGTCGTCAACGCCGGGTCGGTGTGCAGCGCCCACTCGAGGAACTCCCGGGGCGCGCCGTCGAAGGAGACGGCGCCGCCTTCAAGGGCGACGACCCGATCGGCCGCCGACAGGCAGCGTTCCAGCCGGTGCTCGCCGAGGAGCACGGCCACCCCCCACTCCTCGTTCAGCCTGCGCAGCAGCGAGATCAGCTCGTCGCCGGCCACGGGGTCGAGCTGGGAGGTGGGCTCATCGAGGAGCACGAGTCGGGGGCGGGTGGCGAGCGCGGCGGCCAGCCCGACTCGCTGCAGCTCGCCTCCTGAGAGGGTGTCGGTGGTTCGCTCGAGCAGGCCGTCGATGGCCAGCGCCAGGGACACCTCCTCCACGGCCCGCGACCTGGACGCCGGCGGGACGCCACGGAGCTCCAGCGGCAGCTCGATCTCGGCGCGCACGCTCGTGCTCACCACCTGGGTCTCCGGCTCCTGTGCCACCAGTCCTACGACCTCAGCGAGCTCGGCGGGACCGTGCGAACCGGCGTCCATGCCGGCGACCTCGAGCTCGCCCTCGACGCGTCCGCCGTGAAAGTGCGGGACGAGCCCGCAAGCGGCGCGGAGCAGCGTCGACTTGCCGGAGCCGGAGCGGCCGGCGACAACCACGAACTCACCCGGTCCCACGCGCAGGTCGACCTCTCGCAGCGCGTCCCTGGCGGTCCCCGGGTACCGGTAGGTGAGCCCATCAGCGCGAAGAGCCAGATCAGCCACGCGAGCGCGTCCTCCCCCATCTCATGTGTCGCGCCCGCCCTCGCATCAAGGGCGCCATCGCTAGTGCGATCAGGGCCACGCAGAGAGCGAGCGTGAGCGCGCCGGCGTCCAACTCGATCCGCGGGTAGGTCTGGAAGTCGCCTACCCCGGCCAGCCGCCCCGCCACCGCGACCACCGCGATCACGATGCCGGTTGCGATCAGCGGCGCGTCGTCGCGCGACGGCTCGCGGCGGGGCCGCGACCGGATACCCAGCGAGTGGCCGCGCAGCTCGAGCGTCGCGGCCACATCGACGGCACGATCCAGCGAGCCCTCGACGAGGCGCCGCGCCAGCGCGGCCCGTCCGACCGGCTCGGCGCCCGGGCCGCGCAGGGCCGCGGCCTCCCTCAGGCGTGCGCCGTCGGCGGCCGCCAGCGGCACCATCCGCGTGACGAGCCCGGCCGTCATCGCGGAACGCCGCGCGACGGGTCGCAGGGCGCGCAGGACGCGGTCGGGATCGACGCAGGCGGAGTACACCGCGAAGACCAGCACCACGGCCACGACCCGGAGGCCGATCACCGACCCGGCGACCAGGGACTCGAGCGTGATGTCGGTGTTGCCGAGCACCGGCATCTCCCAGCCCCGCACCAAGACGGTGTCGCCGCGGTGAGTGACGAGCGCGTTGATGAGCACCATGAAGACGAGCAGTGGCAGGGCCAACCGGAGCGAGGCTCGGACGGCCCGCCCCGCCCCGACGGCGTAGCCGGGCAGCGCGGTGGCGAGGGTTGCGGCGATCAGCACCAGCGGACTCGAGTAGATGAATCCGACGAGCGCCAGCGCCCCGAGATAGGCGACCGCCGCCCCCGGCCTGGCGCGGTGAAGCGGGCTGCGCCCGGGCGCGTAGGCGAGAGCGGGCTTCACGGGACCGGCACCCCGATCGCCCCGGCGCCGGGCTGGGTCGCGAGCGCGTACTGGTTGCGCAGCCCGTCGCCGAGCAGGTTGGCCGCGGTGGCTACCCCCTTCGCGTCAGTCCCGGTCACCACCCAGGTCGGGGGGCCGTCTCCCGGTCGCAGAGCTGCAATCAGCCCGCCGCCCTTGCCAATGCTTCCGGCGGGCTGACCCCGCTGGTTTAGCACCTCGAGCAGTGGCTTCCTGGTGGTGACGAATCGAGCGAAGACACCGCTTTCGCTCGGGGAGTCGGCGAGGACGCGCACGACGGGATCTGCGCTGAGCCTTGGCCACCCACCCACGACGACTCGAATTCCGCCGACGGTCGGCGGCGCCGTGGCGATGCCGGCGGAATGCAGACGATCAGCGACGAGTTGGCAGGCCGACTGCGAGGCTTCGCAATCGACCGTCGTCGGCCAGTTCTTCCCCTGGAACCCGTGGGTGAAGGGCTCGGGCCAAGAACCGACCACGGCGGGCACCCGCATCGCGGCTGTCCAGTCGCGGTAGTCCCACCAGATGCGGTCGCCGCCGGAGGGGTCGTACTGTGCCGAGCCGATCGGCGACTCGATCCCGTTCACGTAGAAGAACCAGTCGCTGCTGCGCCCGCCGCTCTGCGAGCCCGCCAGCCCGTCGATCGACTGGATGAAGCCGCCGCCGTAGCGGGTCGAGATGTCCGCATTTCGGTCGAGCAGGCGGATCACGGTGTCGGATTCGCGAATCGAGTCGCTCTTCTGCAGCATGACCTTGGTTCCGTAGTCACGGGTCACGGTCAGCTCGACGTCGCCCTCGTCCTTCCCGGGCCCGAGCCCGCAGCCGGCGACCGCCGCGGCGCACAGCGCCAGGGCGGCCGCCAGGATGCGGACGGGGCTCACTTCTTCTGCTTCCCCTTGTGCTTGCCGTGCTTGCCCCTCTTGCCCGCATGGCTGCGGTGCTCGCAGTTCTTCGCGAGCTTGTCGCCCTTGCCGGCCTTGACGCTGTCATCACCGCCGCCGCAGTTGACGCGGTCCTTGCCGCCCCCGCGGACGTCGATGCGGTCGTCGCCGCCCTTGGCGCGGATCTTGTCCTTGCCGCCACGGGGCTTGATCCGGTCATCGCCGGCGGTCCCGAGCATGTTGTCCGGGACATCAGATCCGACGATCAGCCGGCCACGGGCTGACGGACAGTCCGCGCGCCGGTCGAAGGAGCAGATCGCGGTGCGGGCGCTCGGGATGTCCGCCCCCAGCGCCGCCTGAATCTGAGCCACACCGGAACCGTTCATCGTCACCAGGGCGTTGCCGGAGGCATCGGTGGTGACGGGTGACCCACCGCCGGAGATGACGGCTCCGGCGGCCGGGCTCGCGGCGCCGTCGTCGCCATAGGCGAGCACCTGCACCGGGAACGGCGTGCCAACCGGCTCTCGGACAGGTGCGTTCAGCACGAGCTCCGGGGGTGGCGGGAAATTCGGCGCGAGAGACCAGAGGACCTCGTCACCTGGGTGGATCGCGAATTGCGAGCCGCCGACCTGCAAACCGACGTGGTTCACCTTCGTGTACCAGAAGGCAGAGCCCTGGGCGACCTGGCCGCCGATGCCGCAGACGCCGAGGCCGAAGCCCTGGGACACGAAGGTGTCCGTCAGCAGCAGGGGGTTGAGCCGGCTGCGGCTCTTCGCCGCCTCGACGACGACGCCCAGGGCGTTCGCGCCGGCGACCGCTACCCCCTGCCCCGAGCCCCCACTGCCCGGGCCGAAGCATTCGGCCTGTGGGTTGGTGGGCATGGTCGTCGTGTCGCTGTACTGGGTGAGGTCATCGAGCTCTCCGCTCGTGCCCAGCACCCGCAGACCGGCGCCGACGCTGGCGCTCGCACCGGCCGGGCCGACCAAGGCAAGCGCGATTAGCGACGCCAGCGCCGCAATCGAGACAGTCATTCTCATGTGGAGCCACCCCTTCCTCGAGGGTCGTGTTGGCTGGCCGTGGACAGGTCTCCTGGCTTCCGGGCTCGCGACCCCCGCGCCTTCCCAGGGAACCGGTGGTTCCCCAGTGGCTAGTGCGTTGGTCTCAGTACCCGGTCACAGTGGCGGGACCGCGCCGGTTTCTCACCGGACTTCCCTTGACCACCGGCCGTTTCTGAATGTCGCGGATCGTACATCGCCGCGCCGATGCGGATCCAGCACAAAAAAGAGGAGCGGCCCGAAGGCCGCTCCTCTCGCAGCTTCAACTCACACAAGAAACGCTTACTTCTTCTTCTTCTTCTTCTTCTGCTTGCACTTCATGGACGAAGACGCGCTGAACGTCTCGCCGCTGTAGAAGTTGGTCACCTCGCTGGTGGCCCACTTCTTCTTCTTGCAACGGGCCATGACGTAGAACGTCTTCTTGCCCGTCTTGCGCTTGTTGAACGTGGTGTCGAACTTCGTCAGGATCAGACCCGGCGTGTTCGGGATGTTGCTGAACGTGAGGATCTTGCCCTGGATCGTCCCGATGATGGTCAGGGTCGTGGCACCGGGGCCGATGTCGGTCTGCACGTAGATCGTCGTGGGACCGCCGCTGAAGAACGTCACCGTTCCCTTCACGGCACCGTTGTTGACCTCGACGCTTCCACCGCCGGTGATGCTCTGCGGGCAGGCCTGCTGCGCCGCGGTGGTGAACTTGCCCTGAATCGCGCTCAGCGGGCAGACCGGGACGTTGCCGTTCACGAACTTCACGTTCGGGTCGATCGTGAACGTCGTCGTCCTCGGCGACTGCGACGTGGCGGGGTTGTCGATCGTGGTGCTGATGATGTTGTGCAGCGAAACCCCGCCGAACTTCTTCTTGTCCTGCTTCTTGGGCGCGAGCGTCGTCTGCAGCGTCTGGCTGGTGACGGCCGCGTTAGCGACCCCCGACAAGGCCAGCGCACCGATCACGCCCGCCAGGGCGCCGATCAGATACTTGCGATTACGCATACCACTCCTTTTCCGTTTGGCAATTCCTGACGGCACCCCAAACCATCGGGCCGCCAGCCCTTGAATTTGCCTTCTCCTGCTGAACCTAACACAGCAAATTGGGCCTAGTTGTGCGGCGTTTGCGCCTGAAATCCCGCTGCCCAAAAAGCGGGTAGCTTCGCGCCGCCGGCGCCTACGGGTTCGCGTAGACGTGCGTGAAGTCGGTCAATTCCGGAATCTGCCCGAGTGACGGCTGGGCCGGCTGCTTGTTGCAAGCTGTGGCGGGCAGCGCCGAGGTGCTGGTCTGGTCCCGGAAGGCCGTGCTCTTCAGCTCGTCCAGCATCTCCTGGGGGGTATCGAAGGTCGCCCGGTTGTCCCAGGCGGAGTTGCCGACGTAGCTGCTGTCGGGACCCAGTCCGGCGGTCACGCCGGGCGGGCTCGAGCACGCCCGGGTATCGAAGGTGAACAGGCCGCTGATCACGCCCAGGGCGCTGTCCGGCGCCGGGTACGGATTCGACCGGGAGTAGGTGAGGCGATGCTCGCTCGCAGCGGTGGGGCCGAACATCGCCAGGTCCTCCGGGTAGAGTGGGGCCGAGCTGCGGATGTAGTGGGAGAGCTGTCCGGCCTCGTTGCTGATCTGAGCGTTGGTCGCGACGGTCGCGTTGCCCAGGAACCCAGTGAGGTCTCTCTTGTAGCGGTCGATCGTCGCGACGATCGGGTTGAGCTGGCGGGTGAACGGAATGAGCTGGTTGAGCAGCGGTGGCAGGTCCGCCGTGAGCAAGCGCTGGAGGGCGGGCAAGCCGGTTCGGGCTCGGATCTCCGTCTTCCTCAACCCGGTGAAGAAGCCGCGGAAGTCCGGCGCCACCTCGGCGATCGGCTTCAGGTCGTCGCTCAGCGCCCGCGCGGAGGGATGGAGGTGGGTGATCAGCGGGTTGGCGTTGCGCGAGAAGCTCTCCAGCCTGTTGAGCGTCAGGCGCGACTCGTCCAGGAAGGTCGGAAGGGCCCGGAAGGTCGCCTCGAGATCCCGGTTCCGGACCGCGGTGGTGTGGAAGACCGTGCCGGAGTTCCGGATCAGGCCCTGCAGCTGGCCCTGACGCTCACTGAGCGCGCCGAAGACCTCGCCGGTGTTGCGGATCAGCTGCTGGACGGCGCCCTGTTGTGTATCGAGGACCCGCAGCACGCGGTTGGCGTCCTCGGCGAAG
The DNA here is from genome assembly GCA_963797265.1 of uncultured Solirubrobacterales bacterium. GTDB lineage: Bacteria > Actinomycetota > Thermoleophilia > Solirubrobacterales > 70-9 > DASUPK01. The sequence continues at coordinate 34,089 of CAWCOY010000002.1, forward strand.
GGCTCGAGGTTGGCGATCGCAGCCGAGAGATCGACACCCCGGCCGGCACTGGCGATCGCGAGCTGCTGCATCCAGCTCTGGAACGACGCCCTGGTCCGGGCGTCGAAGGTCCGGAAGATCTCGTCGAGCTGCACGGATGGCTGTACCTGCGCCTTGGGCAGGCTTGCTCCCTCCGCCAGCTTCGGACCGTCACCGTCGCCCTGGGTGAGCTCGACGTACGTCTCGCCGAGGAGCGTCTTCTGCCTCAGCATCGCCCGGGTGTCCGCGGGGATCGGCGCGTACCTGCTGTCGATCTCGATCGTCGCGACCCCGAGGTCCCGGTTGGGCCCCGAGTCAGCGAGGTCGATCGACTTCACCTTGCCGACGGACACGTTCGAGATCCGGACGTCCGACTCGACCGCGAGCTGAGTGCCCTCGTCGAAGGGGACCTCGATCCGGTAGCCCTCCGGCTTCAGCGGCACCGGTCCACCGAAGGTGGTCCAGAGGAAGAGCAAGAGGCCGAAGCACGAGAAGGCGAAGGCGACTGCCACCGCGATCTGCCCGGCTGTCGGTCCGCGCGTCCTCATGAGCAACCCGGGATGTTCTTGGAGCGCGGAGCCCCGGTCAGCTGGTAGAGGAGGCGCAGGTAGGGCTCGGCCAGCAGTGTGCCGTCGGCGGTGAAGGCGGTCGAGCAGCTGACGAGCAGGATGCCGCGGCGAATCGGCCCGTACGCGTCCTGGAGCAGGTAGTTCGCGTTCAGGTTGTGGTTGAGCCAGGGAACGTAGAAGAGGTAGCCCTGGTCGTCGCTCTGCTGCGGGTTGTACGCGAGGGCGTTGAGACCGAGATTGAGGTCCGTGAAGCCCGTTTTCAGGCCCGGCGTCGCAACCCCGAGGCCCTGGGAGATCTGCGCGACGTGGGTGACCGGGCTCGCCACCTGCTGGGTGAAGGGGCGGATCTGGTTCTGGATCGGCCCCGCGGTCTGCTGGAAGAGCGGGCGCAGCGCGCGCAGGGCGGGACCGAGCGCCTTCGAGCCCGGCAGCGCCTTCTTCAGCGCCGGGCCGGACTGCACGGCGAGCTCGTCGGCGCTCTTCAACGCACCCCTCGTCACCTTCAAGGTGCCGGGCAATTCACGAAGCGCGCCGCGGATCGAGGCCTGCTCGCGGGCGAAGGCGCCGAGCGCCGCGTTGGAGGAGTCCACGAAGTTGGCCAGGTCCTGGTCCTTGTCGCCGAGCTCGGTGGAGAGCAGCTGGAAGTTGTGGATCGAGTTGGCGATGTTGTGGCGGCGATCGGCCAATGCGCCGCTGATCCGGGCGATGTCGCGAGCGAACGGGTCCAGCCGCCGCAGCGCGTTGGAGAGCTTCACATCGCGGCCCTTCTCCGGGTCGAGGGCCTCCGCCCCGTTTGCCAGGAGCAGCTTGAGGAACTGCTGCGTGTCGGCGTCGAGAGCGGCGAGGAACTCATCCGGGTTGACCTGCGGCTGGGTCGAGGCGAGCGGAATCGTCGAGTTCTCCTCGACGTTGGGGCTCGACTCCGACCCCGGATCGAGCTCCACGACCATGTCGTTCAGTCCCGTCTTCGGGCGGAGCAGGAGCGATGAGTCCTCGTGGATCAGCGGCGAGTACTTGTTGTCGACCTCCATCGAGACCACCGCGTGGCCCTCCTGGAGCTTCACGCCGGTTACCTCGCCGACCTTGATGCCGGCGATGTCGACAGACTGGCCCTGTCCCGGCGTGACCGCCTGGGCCGTAGAGAACTCGGCCTCGAGCGCGAACCGGTCCGTGCCGATCAGCGGCACCCAGCCCGGCAGGCTGGTGCGCTGGTTGATCAGGATCACGGTCGTCGCGAACAGGGCGGCCGCCAGCAGGGCGATGATCGCCACGACGTCGCGGAGATGTGCTCTCACGGCTCGTCTCATGGGTACGGGGCGGGGTCGGGCGGTCCTTGAGCCGCGAGCGGCCCGTTCAGGTCTGGAATCGGGTTGTTCTGGCAGGCGACGTCGGTTCGGAACGGCGGCTTCGAGCCGAGGCCGGGACGGGTCCCGATCGGCGGGGTGGTGCTACCGCCCCAAAGCGCGTCACCGCGTGTGCTCACCGCGCCGGGGACCGGCGAGCGCAGGTTCGGCACCGGGCCGCCGTCCGGGGTCGGGCCGCCGGCCGCGAACAGGCGAAGCGAGGGGCCGTTCCCATCGAAGATCACACCGTCGCCGGCGAGGTTGGCCGCCGCATAGCCGAACTCCTTGAAGTTCGGCACGTTGGTATCGAAGTCGTAGCCGGTACCCGAGTCGCTCAGAACCACGTTGCCGGTCGGCTCGAGCACGTTGTTGACGCAGCCGCCGAGCAGGCCGATCTGCGAGAAGAGACCGCGGCCGTCGGCCGTCGACTTGCCGGCGCCGGGACCGGCGAGGCGGAGCTGGCTTGCGATGTAGCCGAGCTCATTTCTGCCGAGCAGGGCCGCCGTCTGATTGATCCAGGGCTGGGACGCCGCGATCGTGGCCGGCAGCGCCGGGATCCCCTTCGCCAGAGCGAGGGCGTTGGCCCGCAGGTACGGGAACGTCGCGTTGGTGCGCCGCAGCGCGGGCTCGGCGACCTTGAGCGTCGGGCCAAGCTGGCGAATCGTGCGCTGGAGGTTCGCGGACTCATCGGCGAGGGCGCCGGTGAACGTGTTGAAGTTGGTGACCAGGCCCTGGAGCTGCGACTCGTGGCCTACGAGCGCGCCGAAAGCGCGGGCCTGGCCCGAGAGCAGGTTGGAGAGGTCGTGCGGCGAGGTGCCCTGGAGCGCCTCGTTGACGATCGCCGAGTCGCGGGCCCCGGTCGCTCCGTAGGTGAAGGACTTGTTGATCGCCTGCGCCGCGGTCAGGCCCTGAACCTCCGGGTCCTGTGTCGCGTCGTCGGCCGCCGTCGGCTTGCGGTTGAGGGTGTTGCCGTAGCCCTGCAGGAGCTTCTGGAGGTTGGCCCGGTCGGGAGCCTGGAGGGAGGTGAGGAGCTGGTCGAGCTGGACCGCGGTGGAGGTCTGGGTGACCGGGATGGTGTCGCCGCTGGAGAGGTCGTGGGCGCTCGGGCTCCCGGAGCTCAGGTCGAGGAAGAAGTTGCCCTCCAGGAAGATGCGCGGGCGGATCTCGACCTGAGCATCCGAGTGGACGGGCTGTCCGTTGTCGTCAACCGTGAAGGTGATCTCGGAGTAGTTGCTCGCACAGCTGTCGGTCTCACCGGTCGAGCAGACGCTCCTGACGCTCTGGACCTTGCCGACGTTGACGCCGGCGATCCGGACCGGCGAGTCCTTGCGGATGTTCGCGGCGTTCTGGAAGACCGCCTTGAGCTCGAAGTGCGACTTGAAGGGGATCGCCTTGGTCCACGCCAGGTAGGTGCCGATGATCACGAGCGCGATCAGGATCAGGGCGTTCCGCGTCCGGTGCGGGGGATGGCCCTTGCGGTAGATCCGCTCGTCGTAGTCCTTCTTCTGGGGCTCCTGTGGCGCTGCCGGCGTCACTTCTTCCCCTTCTTCTTGGGCTTCTTCTTGACCTGCTGGAGGATCTGGCCCTCGGTGAGGATCCCCTGGTTGCCGGGGACGTTGCCGATCAGCTGCTGGCCGACGGCGTAGCCCTCGTTGCCCGACTCGCACTCGCGGGGCTGGCCGGGTGCGGCGGTGTTCGGGTACGGGTTGTAGTGCAGGAAGTTGGAGGGCTGGCCGCCCCCGTTCGCGGGCGCCGAGCTCGGTCCGATCTCGCTGTTCGGGCCGATCGGCGGCTGCAGGACGATTGCCCGCTGGCTGGTGCCGATTCCGTTGCTGGAGCTCTGCCAGCTCGCGGTGTTGCGGAAGAGGAGCGTGGCGTAGTTGCAGACGGCCTGGGCCGGCGTGATGAAGCTCAGCGGCGGATTGAGGGTGTTGTTGAACGCGGTGAGGCTGTTGATGCCCTGCCTGGCGCCGGAGTTGTTCGCGAGGTCCAGGAGCGCCTGGGCGGTCGGGTCGAGCTGCGCGTTGAATTCGGGTGACAGCGCGAGCGCCTTGACGCCCTCGACGGTGGCGGCGCCGAGATCCTTGGCGCGAGGCGCGAGCGCCTGGAAGCCTGGGGTGAGCTCGGCGAAGAGCTTGCCCGTGTTCGCGAGGAACGGCCGGATCACCGGCGTGGCCCTGATCGTCGTGTCCTCGGTCGCCGGCGAGCGGGAGATCGACTCCTGGATGAAGGGCCGCGAGACGCGCGCGAGGGCGGCGAAGGTGGTGTCGAGGTCCGCGAAGAGCTGACCCTGGATCTCGGCGACGGGCGCGACCTCGGCCGCGGTGGCCGAGAGGGAGGAGACGAAGTTGGCGAGGCCGGTGTTCGGGTCGGCGAGGTTGCGCATCACCGGCGTGAGGCGCTCGACCAGGGGCTTGAACTCGCCGATCGCCTCGTTCAGGGCGACCCCGCGGCCGGCCAGCGCGTTGCCGAACTCGAGCAGGTTCGCCTGGATCGCGGTCCGGGTCGGCGTGTCGAACATGTTGAAGACCTGATCGATCTCGACCGGCTCGGGTCGGGCGGCGGTGAGCGGCATGGTCGCGCCCGGCTTGAAGCCCTGGCTCGAGTCGCCGCGGTTGATCTGGAGATACTTGAGGCCGAGCGCGGAGCGGGCCCGAACGACGATCGTGGAGTCCTCGGGGAGCGGGTCGAGGTCCTGGTTGAGGTCCATGTCGATCTTCGCGACCTGACCGGTGCACTGGCGGGTCGGGTCGCTCGGGCAGGGGGCGTCGGTGACGTTCTCGGGTGTGATCGCCGTGATCTGGCCGACCCGCTGTCCGCCGATCCTGACCTCGTTGCCCTTCACCAGGCTGTTGGCGTCCGGGAGTTGCGCCGAGAGCCGGTAGGTCGGGACGAAGGGCAGGCCGTTGTTGGCCTGGTAAGCGAGGAAGACCGCGACGACGACGACGAGCACGGTCACGGCGCCGACCAGGGTCGGGCTGGCCGCGAGGCTGCCTACGCGGTTGCCCCTCATGCCCCGCCTCCCAGCAGGAAGTTGAGGAACATCTGCGCGCTCCGCATCGAGACGGCGTCGTCGGAGCGCGGCTGGTCGGTGCTCGTGTCTCCATCCGGGGCGGGGGTGGTCGTGGTCGTGCCGGAATCGGATTCCGAGCCGGATCCAGAGGAGGGCGCCTGGCTCTCCTGCTGCGGGGCCTGCGGCAGCAGCTGGCTGAGGTCAGGGACGTTGATGGGCGGCAGCGGCAGGCCGCGGAGGCGAGCGCGCGCCTTGCGGACGGCCTTCTTGCTCTTCTTGGACTTCTTCGTCTTGGTCGCGGCGGCCGTGGTGGTGGGCCGGAAGAACGCCTCGCAGCCGGACTGCACGCTGGAGGCGACCTCGACGCAGCTGGTCAGCTGGAGGTTCGAGCGGAGGAAGTGACCAAAGGCGTCGACGCCGTTGGTCGCGCCGACCGAGTTGTAGATGAAGTCCATCAGGTTCTGGAAGCCGCCGGTCTTGGTGAAGGTGTCGAGGAAGGCGGAGAAGTTGTTTCCGATCGGTACCGAGGAGTTCGCCGTGGCCGTCAGGTCGGTGAGCAGGCCGTCGGAGGCAGCGAGCTTCGGGCCCGCGGTCTCAGCCGCGTCGCCGAGGCTGGTCAGGGCGGGGATCGACTCCCGGGCGAAGTTCGGCAGGTTGACCGTCGCTTTGCTGAGCCCCCGGCCGCCCCGGTTTAGGGCGGTGAACAGCGGAATGCCCTTGTCGGCGAAGGTCTTCAGCTTGGCCGACGTCAGCCGCACCTGACGGAGGGTTTCCGGGAACTTGCGGAGGCTCTCCTGGAGGTCGGCGCTGCGCTCGGCCGTCGCCGCACCGGAGATCGCGGCGTTGTGGAAGAAGCCCGTGACGTGAGTGCGGTTGCGGGCGAGCGGCTCGAGGACGCGGTCGCCGTTCTCAGCCAGGCTGGCCAGCTCCTGATTCTGGCGAGCGAGAATGTTGAGGACCCGGTCGGTCTGCCGGAGCGCGGGATTGGCGCGGTCGATGACCTCGCCGAGGTCCTGCCCCCGGCCGGCGAGGCCAGCGCCGAGATCGTTGAGGATCAGCCGGAAGCGATCGCGATAGGGCAGCCGCTGGATGTTCTGGATCAGGTCCAGGTCGACGGTCTTGCCGTTGTTCTCCAGCGGGAGCAGGTACTGGCCCGCGCCCGGTTGCCCGTCGGGGATCTCCTGCAGCGGCGGCGGAGGCGCCGTGCCCGAAGCGCGTGGCTGGGTCGGGGTGCAGTCGATGTACTTCTCACCGATCAGCGATTGCGGGCGGATCAGGCAGCTGGCGTCGGTGCGGAAGTCCTTGAAGCCCGAGTCGGTGATCTTCATCACCACGACGGCCTTGCCGGGCACCGGGTGGGGCCCGCCCTCGTCGCTGGCGATCTCGTCGTTGCCGGTAACGTCCACCGACTCGATCGTTCCGACGTTCGCGCCCGCCACGCGGACCTGCTCGCCCGTGACGACGAAGGAGCCATTGTCGAAGATCCCCCTGACCCGGTAGTCGCCGCTCGTGCCGTTGGAGCCGATCGCGGGCAGAGCGATCAGAAGGGCAACGACCAAGACGCCGACGACGAAGAGGAGGATGCGCCTCATGGTCCGGGCACCGCCTGGGCCGAGTTGCAGTCGCTTGGGCTGGCGGGCGCGCCGTTTGGAGGGCCGAGGAAGACACCAGCCGGCGACGGGGCGGCGAAGGGATTGCTGTTCGCGAGCACGGGAGCGGAGCTGCCGGGGCAGCGGCGGAAGAGGTTGTTGTTCGTGCCGCCGAACGCGCCGTAGTCGTCGAAGACGTCGTTCGCGTTCTGCGCGGTGAAGGTGAAGTTGGGGGCCGCCCCGCCCAGCCCGAAGACGCCGATGCCGCCGGGTGTGACGCGGGCGTAGTGCCCATCTGCGTCGTAGTAGCCCGTTACCTGGTTCAGATGGGCGATCGCCGCCATCAGGTCGGGCAGGTACGGCCGCAGGAAGGCGAGGTTGTCCTCCGAGCTCTGCATGGACGCGACCGTGACTGGGATCGCGTCGGCGGCCCGCTTCTCGAGCGCGGGCAGGAAACCGGTCGCGTCAGCCAGGTCGTTCTGCTTGCCCTTCAGGTTGAGAGCGCGGTTCAGGTCGCGGAACACCGGGACTCCCCGCTTCAGCAGCGGGTGGAGCTGGCGTAGGAAGGGCGCGAGGTTCTTGGTGGCCGGCTTCGCCGCCTTGACGAGCTGGTCCAGGTCGTCCAGGGCCGGGCGCAGGTTGTGGAAGGTGGTGTTTGCCTGGCGGAGGGTGCCGGGGAGCGCGATCAGAGCCTGGTCGAAGGAGCGGTTCTCGCTGGCGATGGCGCCGAGGGCTTCGTTGGCGTTCTGGGTGAGGGCGGAGAGGTCGTTACGGCGCTGCGCCACCGCGGTCACCACGTCCGCGCCGTTGACCAGGAAGTCGGTGAAGACCCCCTCGTCGCGGTCCAGCTCCTGGAGGAGGCGGTCGGTGGCGACCAGTGAGGGGCTCAGGTACTTGTACGTCTGGTTCGCCTCGGGGCCCTTGCCGGCGTAGACCGTGGCCGAGCCCTGAATGATGTTGCGGAGCGCCTGGCGTTCGGGCCCGCGCAGGGTGTTGAAGAGCTGGTCGAGGTCGACCGGCGCCGTGGTGTCGACCTCGGTGATCGTTTGGTCGTTCTTTAGCTCCGGGGCGTTGTCGGGCCCGGGCTGGATCGAGACGTAGCGGTTGGCGATCCCGGAGAGCGAGGTCGCGCGGATGATCGCCGAGGAGCCCTCGTGGAGGGGGCGATCGACGGAGATGTCCACCTCCGCCTCGCCGTTGTCGGTGAGCGTGACGTCGTCGACGCTGCCGACCGGCGCGCCGCCGATCAGGACCTGGTTGCCCTTGACCAGCTGGCCGCCGGTCTCGAAGAGCAGCTTGTAGTGGGTGGAGTTGCCGCCGCTCGAGACCAGCAGGACGATGATCGCGATCGCGATCAGGAAGAGGGCGATGATCGCCGCGAGGCGGCTGAAACCTCGGCTGCTCCTGACCCGCGCGACCTGCGGGGAGACGGCCCGCTCCCCAGGCGTCACCGGCGCCCCGCCTGGGTCGATTTAAAGCGTCGAGCCTCCGTTCGGGTCCCTATGACGGTCCCTTTCCTCCAGCAGCTCCTCACCTGCGTCTCAGCAGCCTTCCTCTTCTGCCGCATCCTGCAGCTACGCGATCCTACCTAGGCGTCCCGCGGCTGCGTGGGTAATTGGCCGTAGTTTCAGGCCGTTAACCGGTGCTTAATTGGTCGGATTTCGACCCTGTCCGGGGCTTCCCTGCCCAAAAAGAAAACCCCAGCGGCGGCGGGGGTTCTGCGAGCCACCGCTGAGCGAAAAGCGCCGCTTCGCACGGACAGCGGTACTTGCTGGCTGACCCCGGCAAGAAAGCATGGAGATGGACCGCTCGACTCAGATCGCGGGTTCGACCGTGAAACCGAGGTGGGCGCTTGACGCATCAGGTCGGTGGCCCCAGCCAGGCTAGGCACCGTAGGATTGCGGCCGTGCCGTTCACGCTCAGGAACTTCAAGGAGGACCTAGAGGACGTCGGGTCCAACTTCGACGGCGCGCCGGATCTGGAGTTCCGCTCGGCGACTAGGGCGCTCGAACTCGAGCAATCCGGCCTGAGCTACCAGCGCGTCCCGCCCGGCTATCGCTTTCCGTACGGCCACACGCACGAGAAGCAGGAGGAGGTGTACGTGGTCGTGCGCGGGAGCGGGCGGATGAAGCTCGACGACGAGATCGTCAAGCTCAAGGAGTGGGACGCGGTGCGCGTCCCGCCGGGTACGTGGCGAGGCTACGAGGCCGGGCCGGAGGGCCTCGAGATCATCGTCATCGGCGCGCCCAATCTCGGCGAGGCTCCGCGCGAAGACGTCGAGGGCCAGCGCGACTGGTGGGCTGACTAGCCAGCAACTCACCTGCTTCTCGTCCAAAGCAGGTCTAACGGCGCACGCCTCGTTCTCGCGCCAACGAGCAGCGACGGACCCATGGCGTTCATTAATTCAGCGCCGCCCAGCGGAGGCGGGGGTCTCCGAGAGGCCGAGGGCTCATGTGTCCGAAATCTTCAAGCCGCCTGCACCACCCTCACGTACGGTGCACGGCGATGGACATCCTCTTCATCACAGGCTTCGCCGTGATCGCCCCCGACCCGCCGAAGAGCCGCGAGCTTTACGTCGAGACCCTGGGCCTCCCCCTCGCCGCCGACGAGAACGGCGAGTACTGGCACAGTGAGAAGATCGCCGGCAGCAAGCACTTCGGCGTCTGGCCGCTATCCCAGGCCGCGGAGGCGTGCTTCGGCACGCGATCGTGGCCGGCCAACCTGAGCGTTCCTCAGGCTAGCGTCGAGTTCGAGGTCAAGGACGCCGACGCGGTGGCGGCCGCCGGCGAGGAGCTCAAACACGCGGGTTTCGAACTGTTGCACCCTCCGCGCGAGGAGCCCTGGGGCCAGACTGTGGTTCGGCTTCTGTCGAGCGAGGGACTGATCGTGGGCGTTTCCTACGCGCCGTCGCTCGACGACTGAGGCCTGAGACGCCTCCCATCACGTGAAAGCAGGCACTGGCGAACGGATCTGCTTCCCATGCAAAGCGGCGCTTGTTCGGCCGCGAGTAATTTCGGTACCCGAATCTCCCACCTTCGACATGCACTTTTCGGGACACGCTCGGGACACCGTTTGGGTCCGTGCTGATCCCCACTCAACAAAAAATCCCGCACTGGCGGGGGTTTTCCTGAGGCACCGCTACCGGGATTCGAACCCGGGTTTCCGGACTGAGAAGCACACCGAGATGCGGCCGCTGAGTCCTCTCAGGCACGGACTAGGTGCTTTGAGTTGCCCCCAGTTGCCCTCGGAAGTGCATAGTTCGCGACAAATTCGCGACAAAGTTTCAAGCCGGACCGCTGCTCAGGTAACGGCGGTCACCGGGGGGCTCCACAGGCGAGTGCGGGATCGGGTCCACGTATCCGCCGGCGGCGTGCGGGTGAACGTAGGTTCCGCCCGGAACACCAGCATCAGGCGAAATCGACGCGATCGCCGCGCCCGCCGTCGTCATGTGAGACGGATGGTGTTGCTCGGCTGAGATCGCCGCGCCGCCCCCAACCAGGAGCACGCTGAAACCAACGGTGATGTTCTCCTTGAATCCCATCGCCCCGAGTATCGGACGCCGGCCGGATGCCGCGAGTGGTCGCTAGGCAGTGGCCACGAGGACTTCGGCACCGCCGACGACGAACGAACTCGTTCGCGCCTTGCGCTTCCGCGGAAGCTTCGCCTCGCGTCCCTTCTGATGAATGTCGATCATCAACTCGATTCCGAGGCCGCTGGCGACCCGGATCAGACGGTCTAGCGTCGGAGTGTGTTCTCCGGTCTCCATGCGCGCGACATCCGACTGGTGAACTCCCAGGCGATCTGCAAGGGCCTGCTGGGACAGCTCGTGTTGAGCGCGGAAGTGCGCAACCTCGACAGCCAGCCAACGGGCTAGGGCAGTGCGCTCCCACTCCTCGCGGAACTCAGGATCCTTGAGATCCTCCTCAAGAACCTTCTCATTTGGAATTAGCTGATCCACAGTCATTTGGCTACCTCACGTGCATCATCATAACACGCTTGTAATTAAAGGTAGTCATTTCTTCTTCTTTGTTTCTTTGCCCTTTTCAAGCTTGCCGAGCCGTCGCTTCGCTGACCGGACCCCGGTGCCAATAGCCGGCGGAGTCAACCTCGGATTCGGGCGCGACGGCCAGGATTGCGAACTGTTTCTCCCCGACCTGGCGGTACAGCGGGCGCCACCGACTGCGCCCTCTCCTCGGGCGCAGCTCCCGGAGACCGGAGCCCTCCTCGCCGATGACGGCGCTCTGGTGAGGGGCCCTCAGACCCACACCGTCCACTTCCAACTTCTCGATCACGTGCTGGATAGCAACCCTTTCACTGCTGTCCTCGATCGCATTCTTCTCTTCAAGCGCCTTGGGATGCCAGAGGACTTCCCAAACAGGGGCCGTCGCCTGAGCCCGGATCACACCTCCTTTGCGGCCCGATGGTCGTTTGTCCTTCTTGCCCGCCAAGGGGAGACGCGCCTTCCGAGGACCGGTGCCTACGCGGCCTTCGGCATTTCGCTGCCGAGGGCCGGGCTCGCTCGAACGGCCTCAGGCCCGGCAGCAAAAGCATCCGAAAGCAGGTCCGCCTCGTCGCCTCGGGCCTTGTAGTGCAGATACCTCTGGGTCGTCTTGATGTCCGCGTGGCCCATCCAGGCCTGGACCTGGACGATGTCAGCGCGATTGATCGCGATCGTCCCGAACGTGTGCCGCAGGTCGTGGAACCGCAGCTCGCGGAGGCCGGCACGCTCCAGCGCTGCCTTGTAGCGATAGCCGAGCTTCTGAGCGTTGACATGGCCGCGGGGCCCGCGGAAGACCAGGTCGTCGTCCTCGGTGCAGTGCTCGCGCTCACTAAGCCGCGCCAGCGCCTGGGCAACCTCGTCGGCCATAGGCACTGCCCTCCCCCGCCCCGACTTTGGCGTGTCCACTCCGTTCCCGCTCTTGTAAGTCCGGTGGACTCGGACGATCCGCCGCTCGAAGTCGACGTCGCGCCAGCGCAGCGCAAGCAGCTCACCTTGTCGGAGACCGGTGAAGGCAGCGGTTAGGAAGATCGCCGCGTCTTGGTGTGAGTCAGCCGCCCGCACCAGGGCCCAGACTTCCGCTGGGGAGAGCACATCGATCTCAACCTTGGAACGAACGCGCGGCCGCTCCACCTCGTCCATCGGGTTGGTCCGCAGGCCGTAGCGCCGCTTCGCGTGCCGGAAGATCGAGCCGAGGATGACGAGGTACTTCTGGACGGTCCTGTTTGACGGAGCCTCTTGCCCAATCCACCGGTCCCGCCACCGCTCAATCGTCTCGGTGGTGATGTCCTCCAGCGTGAGGGCGCCTAGGACCTCGTCGAGCCTCCTGACAGTCAATCGGTAGTCGGTGAGCGTCGAGGCCTTGCATGCGCGCTCCTGGGCCGCGTGGCGCAGCCACTCGGCGCTCGCGTCGGCGAATGTCGCCCCGGTCGAGACCGGCGCGTCCAGCTCGCCGCGGCGCAGGTCTGTGAGCAGCTCCTGCAGGGCGTCGTCGGCCATGCGCCGGGTGTAGTGGCCACCGGGCGGTCGACCCCTCCCGGTCCAGTTCGGCCCGAGCCGCTGCTGCCCGTGACTTCCGTCGGCCCGTCGATAGCGCAGGTACCAAACCGACCCGCGCTTGCCCTTCCGGAGCTTCACGTGACCGCTCGTCCGTCCCACGGATCCATTCTCACTCTGAGCTCGGATGCCGCCCCGACCTGGCCGCGACTGTAGCGGCGGCGGCGCGGCCGTCAAGGGGCTTCGCCCCGACCCCCTCCGGGGGTTGACGGCCGTCGCCTAGCCCGCCGCTAGGCTCGCTCGCAGGTCGGGGGAGGAGGTCTGTGTCGAAGTCGAGCAGGCGGGCCTCGACGAGCCCGTCGCTGTAGGTCTTCTCGATCGCGCGCCGGACCGGACGGATCGTCTTGCGCGAGCAGAGGTAGAGGACCGCTCCCGGCCAGCGATCGAAGCCTTGCTTCCTCCCCCAGGAGTCGACGATCTGGCGCAGCCGCTCCGGCGACTTCTCTGAGATCTCGACCTCGATCGCGATGTCGCCGCCGTCCTCCCGGAGCCGCTGCGCCACCAGGTCGGGTCGGTGAAAGCCCGGGGCGGGCCACTTGGGCTGGATCGAGTAGGTCCGCTCGCCGAGCCAGCGCTCCTCGTGGGCCAGCTCGCGCTCGGAGAAGATCACCTCGCCGGCTCGCTCGAGCTGGGCCGCGACTCTGGCGCAGGCGATCGAGTGGTTGGCCGATTAGACCGAGACCGCCGCGGGCCCGAGCTCCCGGCGCTCGCAGTAGCCGAGGCCCCGGAGCGTGGCGGCGAGCAGGGGACCACTTCGGCCGATCGGCGGGTGAACGTCGATCAGGCCGGCATCCCTCAGACGACGCTCCCGGTCGAGAGTCACCGAGCGCCCGGTCTGAGCCCAGCAGCTCACCGCCTCGCGGTTGACCACGCCGAATCTGCAGATGAACTCCAGGACCTCGAAGTCCCTGAAGCTGATCGTCTCCTTCTTCCCCTTGACCCTTCTCCTCGGCATCACCTCTATTGACGCAAAACCATCCGAATCGTCCCGCCGCCCGCACCCGCGCCCTCACCTCTTCCTCTGTTGGCCCGTTGCTAGCCGCCGACCCCCACTACGAACATCGTGAAGGAGGGGGGGTCGGCGGCTTACGGAGGGCCGGTTCGTGCTTGGAGAGCTTCCGCGGGTGCGGGCGGCGGGTCCGTACCTGCGTCCGGACTCCTGGACAGTTTCGCGACCGTTATGGAGGCAGCGGCTCTTGAGCGGATTCGGACTTCGGCGAACTAGTCGTTGGCGAGGGGGTCTAGGTCGCTGCCGTAGAGCGCGCGCATGAGTCGTCCAGTCAGCCGGCGCACAATGTCCTGTGGATCGTCAACGAGCTCACGGGAATCGCAGCGAAGCGTCCGGTACGCACCCTCGTCTTGGTATTCACGCGCTGAGACACTGGCGAACGGTTGTCCGAGCAAATGCGACGAGATTCCTCCTTGAATGCCCGTGACCGCCATTCCCACGTCGACATACCCATGCAGCTGCCCGGCGTCGTAGAGAGCACCCGCCAGAGCGAGGAACTGAACCAAGGTCAACGCGATCCCCGTTTCGAAGACCGTCAGGCGTTGCTGCGCTCCGGTCTGCACTGCCTCTAGCTGGGCTGCCCCTCCGTAGAACAGGTAGGAGCGTCCGTCCATGCTCAGATCCGCTCGGGCAACCCTCGCCGGATCAACCGCTTCGCCCTCGTAGTTGCGCTCAGTGTCAAGCGTCCACTTGTCAGCCCCGCGCCGCTCCCACCCGTATGCCCTTCCGAGGTGGTTGCCGCCCCACCGAACATCTCCGACTGATCCCACTGCTTGACGCAGGCGTTCGAGAAGCGTCTGCTCATCACCGCGGGCCTCGACAGCGCGCTCCCAAAGCCCGTCGTCGCGAACGGAGGATGTGCAAATGCCTGGAGAAACGCTTGTCGGCCCCTTTCCGGCACGTAGGGCGATTGAGCTACGCATTCTGCAAGTAGCGCCTCAAGATCAATCTGCTGCGCGTGTCTGCGTTCGTAGAGGCGGCCGATTTACTCCTCAGAGAGACGACGGTTGCCGGTGTCGGACCGACCATAAAAACGGCGATCGTCGCTGACCTGAACTTGATGCGGGGCGTCGGGAGACGCGGGAATGACGACGATGAGATAGCCCCTGCTGTCGTAGTCTGCTGATCGCAACTGAATGAACTCGATCTTAGGATTGACACTGATCGAGTGCTCGCGATCTGGTCATCCGCTAGACGGCCCCCGGGAGCTAGATCGGTGAAAGGACGCGTGGACGCTGGTTCTCATACTCACAGACTCCGTAGACGAGGATTCCACCGTCTGTCGTCATTCGGCGATGTCTTTTGAGAGCTCCTTCCCGCTCGACGGGAGCTCTCGCTTGGCATCGAAGTAGTGCTTCTACTGAAGCACACCCTCTAGACCGACTGCTCGAACTCTTCGATGGTGCGCGTGCGCTACATGCGATGCAGAGTAGTTCGAGAGAAGCGCTGCTTTTAGTACAAAGAGGCGCTTTTCGGTAGAATCGCTGCAGCGGAGTTGGCTCCTGCTTTCACGCGAAGGGAGCACTCAAACGCGGCCTTGACAGGTCGGTGTTTCCTCTCCGCGTGGAAGGCACAGTGCAATGGTAGGCAATCGCGACTCGCGAGCGCGCAACGCTCAGCGACGCTACAGAGGGGCGTCAGACTGAGAGAGTGCTGAATCTTCTTGGAGCGGTGGCTCTCACCTCATGATGCTCAAGTACGCCTAAGCAGACACTCCGCTCGCCGCCGACAAGATCATTCCGGACCGTGTAAGACATCAAAGACACATGTACAGCGTAATAGGCGGTGAACACATGACGCACAGAACTCAGCGACGCCTTCTCAATGCGTTACTCGAACTCAATGTCGCTGAGATGCTCGCAGTCAATACTCAGCTCAAGGAAGTTCGACGTACACCGTCTTGATGTCAGTGAAAAATACAACTGCGGTCTTGCCCTGTTTCGAGATGAGAGCTCGATGCCTTCATGCCGCGAAAGGCACTGCGACTCCGCGCCAGCGTTTCGCCATTGACGTGAACCACCCCGGCTCGCAATCCCCGTGAGAATCGAGCGCTGAATAGAGGTCTCGGGTGAAGACGGATGCACAGAGCCCGAACTTGCTCTCGTTAGCGATCTCCAGCGCCTCCTGCTCGTCGACAGCCGGGATCAGGCAGAGCACCGGACCGAAGACTTCTTCACAGCTGAGGCGAGAGCGGCGCTGCGGATACAGGTATACGGTGAGCTCGACGAAGTAGCCGGGGTCGGGTACGCCGGGCGGGCCCCCGCGTAGCAACTCCAATCCCTACTGCTCGGCCACGTGCAAGTATCCGACGCCGAGTCGAACTGCTCTCTGCAGAACAGCGACCCGATGTAGGTGTCATCGCTGAGAGAATCGCTCACGATCAGAGTGTCAGCGCGAGCTAGCAGGCGCTCGGCGAACTCGTCTATCCGCCCGCTTGCCACGATCGCGCGCCTGGTCGCGTTGCAGCGCTGCCCGGTGGAGAGCATCGCGCCCCGCAGGATCAGCTCGAAGGACAGCTCGAGATCGGCGTCGTAGAGCACGACAGCTGAGTTCTTGCTCCCCAGCTAGAGCTGAACCTTGGTGCCGCTCTCTGCTGCGAGACTCCGTATACGCTCCCCCACTGCAACCGATATAGTGAAGGTGATATCGTAGAGCAGCTAGTGAGTGATCAGCGGCTCTCTCACGGCCTTGGAGGATACGATGAGCAGATAGAGAGCTCCGGCTGCAGCCCGGCCTGCTGAAGATCTCGGCCAGCTGCACGACGTATACGAGCGTGACCTCGACCGACTTCCACACCACTATATTGTCGTAGGCCAGCGCGGGAGAAAGCTTACAGAGCGAGATCGCGACTGAGAAGTTACACGGCGTGATTGCGCACACGACGCACAGCGGCTCCCTCGTGGTGTAGAGCATGGTGTCGGAGTTTGCGCTAGGTACACCTCGCCGACCGCCTACGAACACTCTGCGGCGAAATAGCGGAGGATCGCGACCCCTCGCTGGACCTCGGCCCTCGCGTCCCGAATCGCCTTGCTCTCTTCAAGGCGAGGCTGACCGCGAGCTGCTCGCTGCGCTCCGAGACCAGCTCGACCGCCCGCCGCAGGACCTCGCTGCGCTACAGGGCTGAGCGTTGCGCCCAGCCAGAGCGACCTCGCGAGCCGCCCTGTAAGCGGCGTCCACCTCAGCGCGACTGGATGTGCCGAAGCGACCGATCACGCAATCGGATCGGCGGGACTAAGGCACTCGTAACTGCGCTCGGGCTCGATCTACTCGCCGCCGACCAGCACTAGACTCTGATGGACGGCGACGTCTAGGAGACACTCATCTTCTCTCCCCGGTCACTTCGATATCTCGGCCTGGACCTTGCTCTGTGACTGATGGCCGGCGACGCGAGCCAGGTCGTCAAGTACGCCCGCGATAGCCTCCGCAATCATCTCGAAGTGCTCGCGATTCGCGATGAGCGGTGGGGACGCGGCGATGCAGGCGCCGAGCGGTCGTACCAGGACGCCACGCCGCCGGCCCCCTTCGCCACCTCGATCACCGCGGCGAGATGGCGTTCGAGCAAGTTGGCGTCCAGCTCCACCGCGGCCAGAGTGCCCAGACCGCCCCGAACCTCGTCGACCAGTGAGGCGCGGCTAGCGATTTGAGCGCCTTCATCAGGTCGCCTTACATCGCACGCTAGCGACAGAGCAGGCGCTCTGAGTCGAGGATCTCGATGTTCGCGAGTGAGACGGCGCAGCAGGTCGCGTGGCCGACATAGGTCGGTCCGTGCCGGAAGACCGGCGCATCCGCACGCTCCCAGAATGGTGTCGAGACCCTGCCGGACGCGATCACTCCCCCAAGCGGCAGATAACCGCTGGTGACGCTCTTCGCGAAGCAGATCATGTCCGGGCGGCGACCCAGCGCTAGATGCCGAACCAGGTTCCCAGTCGACCGAATCTGCAGATGACCGAGTCCACGACTAGCACGATACCGAGCTCCCGATAAAGCTCCGAGACGTCCTCGATATAGCTCGGTGACGGCGGATACACCCCACCTGCGCCTCAACGGCTCGACGAAAAAGGCAGCGACCGTAGAGAGATAGAGCAGATAGATCTCCGCTCGGAGAGCTTAGACTGAATCGCGCGACACCTGCACTGCGTGCACCTCGTCGAGAGAACGAACTCCTAGAGATAGGAGAGAATGACGATGATAGAGATAATATGATAGTGAGTGATGTGATAGATGATGACGAGACTGAGCAAGTAGACTAGCTAGGGCTCGCTGTTGGCTGACCAGTATCGGCGAGAGAGCTACGCTGCGATGTAGATCGCGTCGCCGCCACCGCTCGTCAGGAATATGCGCGCCTCCTAGAGAACTCCGAACGCGCTTAGACGCTCGAAAGCTCCAGGGCCGGGCGATTGGCGAACTCTCCGAAAGTTGAGTATTCTCAATACTGGAGAACTGCCGACAATCGCCTCCGCGATATACCTCCGCCCGTGAACAACGTTGGCGTAATACAAGCTCGCGATTCCATCGAGGAAGCGATGACTCTGAACGTCTCATACTCAGACGTCCTGACCGCGATCGATGATCAGCTCCTCGAGACGGACCTCCCCCATGGCGGCGAAGGGGTGCCAAAGGAAAGTCTCAGCCACGGTAGACCTCCTCCGGCTCCTCGTACCATTGTTTCCGCTCACCGATCCTGGCCCTGAGACTTCACTTGCGCGATTAGGGCGCTCGCTGCATCGCGTCCTCCAACCCCGCGATTCGCTCGCGAAGCTCTCTATCTCCGACTCCGGCAAGTCCAGCTCGCGCAACCCCTCCGCCAGTCGCTCGAGGTTGAGCTCGAAGGTGTGCTGCATGCCCCAGTCCTGGGAGGTCAGAGAGGTGATCTAAGCGACGTTGATCGCGCTGGCGTCGTGGTCGCCGAGCTCGAACGAGTGCAGCAACGACAGCAGGTATGCGCGATCTTTGCGATTCAGATGGACGATCTGAAGCTTGGTCATCAGCACGTCCGCCGCGGGCAAGGCGTCTCTTGCACCTCAAGCCGGTCGACCAGGGGGAGGGTGTGGCACATCTCGAAGCGCCCGACGTACATCAACCTGACGACCGGTCGCGGAGTCGTGAAAGAGCATCCTGTGCCTAGGTTGAGGGAGTTGAACTCCACGTTCGGCTCGTACCAAGCGGCTTCGAGTGCGCGATAGAGGTTCCGGCTCTGAGACCGCGAGAAGACGAAGTAGAGATAGCGGATCTAGCGAGAGAAGGCAGGGTGCAAGTCGGGGCCGGAGAGCAACGGGATCGAGACGCCTCTGATCAGGCGAGTGACGATAGACTTCTGCTCGGCCATGCCGAGGATCTGCATCGCCTCGCTCTGGATGTCCGCCAGGGATTTGTTCACCGCTGTGCCTGCGCTCATCTCAGCCGGTGACGAACTGGTAATTTACCTTGCCTTCTTCAGATGAACCAGGCATCCCGAGATGCGACCCGTGTGATAGCACTGCCAGAGTTGATGCACAGGGTGCGTCCGATATAAGTGACACTCCGTGACTCGTGGACTTGGCAGTGCAGGGTGAGCAAGAATGGCGCTCCTCGATCACCTGCCTCACTGCGATGGAGCTGCAGGGCGCTATGCTCGGCTGGACGGCGACCGTCTTCACCTGCAGGGTCTCGTCGAGCTCGGCGCCATGCAAGCCCCGAGTTGAATGGAGGGACGTGGAGATTTACACGACCGCTACATCGGGCTCGCATGCTCGGCGAGAGCTTGGATCCGCCGGTAGAGGTCGTCCTCGTCCAGCTCTAGTGGCGAGTAGAACGGCGTTCGGTTGGAGTATCAGACCGAGATCATCGAATACTCGCCGAAGCGGACGACTCGGCTGTCGCACCCCTCGACTCTGGACGCGCCTTCGATCGCCGCGTCTACGCCTGGCGGGTCGTCATTACCCGGCATCACGAAACACGCACCTGGGGATCGTCCAGGCGATCGTCGGCCAGGGCAAGCCAGCGCGCGAAGATCTCCTGCATGACGCCGGCGAACCACTCCTCCTTCTCCTCCCCTCGGAGGCCGTACACGCGCTCGACCTCCGCGGGCGTCATCCGGTGCGGGTACATGCCGTTGGCGCGGATCCGGTGCTCGATTGCGTCCAGCTCCTCAGGCGTTCCTGCCCGCTCGGTTGAACCGAACAGCTGGGCGGCATAGCCGTCACCGTTCTCGATCACGGGGACGACGACCTTCCCGGTCAGGTCGCTCCCCATCACTGCACTTCGCCTTGTAGACGCCTGGGGCGCCCAGGAACTTGCGCCAGAGCACCTCGGTGCCGTGGATGTCCGACGCGTAGTAAAGGCGGGTTCGGTCTCCCTCTCCGTGGGTTCGTCCAAGCAGACTCATCCGCCTACTCTGGCGGCAATTCGCGATGCGCGAGGCTGAGGTAGATCCACTGCCGGCTCCGGATCGCCCGCGCGACGAAGTAGACGATGAAGGCGACCGCGTAGACGATCACCGCAAGCTCGAGCTTGCCGGGGTTGTCGCTGAGACTCGTTCCCGAGCCTGGGTCCCAGAGCAGGATCGCTATCGCGCCCGAGAAACCAACCAACGACAGCGCGCCGACCAGGGTGAGCAGTGGAACCCCTGCAACTCGCCGCGCGTACGGCGAGTTCTCCACCATCGCCCGCTGGCGGTAGGGAAGAACGATCCCCGATATCGCTGTAAACATCATCGTGAAGGACAGGCCGAGCAGCACGGAAAGGGTGCTGAACCAGTCGGTGAATGCGTAGATCGCCGTGCTGGCAATCGCCAAGACCGCGACGATCGCGATTGCGATCACCGGAGAACCGGACCGCGGCTCGACATAGGAGAGCCCCTGGGGCATGATCCGGTCGAAGGACCAGGCGAACATGCTTCGGCTGATTAGCAGCATCGTCTGCGGGAGCCAGATGAGCAGCGCTCCCGTGAACCCGAGGATGATGATCGTCCCCCAGACTGCGCTCCCGGAGGCGATCGCGGACAGCTCTGGATATGCAGGGGCCCCGGCTGTGAACCCGTAGGCAGCCGGATCGGCGAACCCGAGCTCCCCGTTGAACGTGTAGCTGGCGTAATGAGTGAAGGTTGGCGTCAGCAGGGCCAACGCAAGGACCGCGACCAGCACGGCACCTGGCATCGAAAGCATGTGGGTGCGCTTGCGCAGCCGGATCTCTCCGGCGAAGTAGTTGCTCGAGTAGATGAAGCCGAAGATGAACCAGAAGACAGAGACTGATTTCAGGGTCGTGGTGAAGTCGAATCCCGAGGAGGCATACCCGGCGTCTGCGGCCGACTTGACGACAGAACCGACCGCATCACTCGGGCTGCCCAGGTTGGCGGCGTAGTCGTTGAAACTCGAAAAGAAACTGGACTCGCCCGTGAACAGGCCGACGATGATCGGCACCAGAAATGCTCCGACGATGTAGAGGATGAAGGCTCCGACCTGGATGCGGAAGAAGAGACTGATCTCGCCGATGACAAAGATGGCGGCCGAGATCAGAACCGCCGCCGTGCCGGTGATGAAAAGGCCCTGGTCCGTGGAGAACCAATCGCCGAACGAGAGCCAGCCACTCGACCGGTGTAGCCGGCCATCATGCGGCCGAATGCACCGACGCCATAGGCGGCGATATAGGTCGTGTACACGCCGTAGACGACGCTCAGCCAGAAGCAGTAGCTGGCGTTCGCGGCGAACCCAATCGCTGGGTGCAGGGCTCGGCTGTTGAAGACGTAATCGCCTCCGGTGCGAGGCATGATCTGGGCCAGCATCGCGTAGAGGAACGCCCCGGGGATCCCAGCCCCGCTGCTATCAGGAATGCCAGGAAGGCGTTGGAGCCGCTGTAGAAGAACGAGTAGAGCAGCCAGAAGAACGCGAAGGTCAGAGCCACGCTCGACCACATCACGTTGTAGAACAGCGCGTCGACGGTGCGGCCCTCGCGGACGAGACCCGTGGCCTTGCGCGTATACAGACCGGGTGCGGCGCTGGGACCGGCTGAGGTCGTGGAACTCATGAGTCCTCTCCTCTTGAGTTGACTGGCATCGGCCCCCTGACAGGCAAGTTGCCACCTGCCTGCTTCAGGTAGGCGATTCGACCGTCACTACCCGCGGCGGGGCCGACTTCGGTAATCAACAGCTCCTCCGCCGCGGTGACGGTCCGGCTGGTAATCCGGCCATCGGCGTCGATCGCACGGGTACCCCCGACGAACTCGAAACCTCCCTCGGCGCCGACTCGATTGACGTAAAGGTGCGGAAGCTGGTTCTCGAGAGCCCGTGCCTGTGTTGCGATCCGATGCTCGGAATAGAACGGCGCCATGTTGGCCGAAGCAGTCACCAGCAGATCGGCGCCGAAATCGGCGACCGCACGAGCGGGCTCGGGAAACTCGACGTCGAAGCAGATCAAGGGCGCCACCCGGCGGCCGGCGAGCGGCACGACCACCAGGTGGTCGCCCGGGACGAAGGCGTCGGCCTCGGCGTCAAACAGGTGGGTCTTGCGATAGACGCCCGCCAGCTGCCCATCGGAGTCGAAACAGGCGAGCGAGTTGGCAATCCCCTCATCGAGGCGCTCGGCAAACCCGACGATCACGACTGTCTCCGAGTCCGCCGCTGCCGCGGCGATTGAGGCGAGGGGCGGATCGCCAGGGAGGCAGGCCAGCCGGTCGAGCGCGCCGAGCTCGTAGCCGCTGACGAAGAGCTCTGGGAATACAACGAGGTCCACCCCGTCCTCCCGCCGAACGATCTCGGCGCAGCGCGAGGCGTTGGCGCCGAGTTCAGCTGGGATGGGCGCAAGCTGGGCGAGCAGTGCGCGCATATGCTGCTACCTCTCCGCTCCGCCGTGGTGCGCCATCGCCTCGATCGCGATACGAGCGCCCATCAGCGATGTCGCGGACGTAGGATCCAGGCTGGGAGCCACCTCGACTACGTCGACGCCCAGCAGTCCGGGGCTAGCGATGCCGCGAACCAGCTCGATCGCCTGGCGGCTGGTGAGCCCACCCGTCGTTGGGCAGCACGTACCAGGTGCATAGGCAGCGTCCAGGGAGTCTATGTCGAAGGTTAGGTAGACGCCATCCGTCCCCGCGCGAGCCAGCTCATTGGCGCGCTCGACTGCCCACGGCACCCCCCGCTCCAGGATCTCGTCGAGCCAGATGACCGTGATTCTGCGCTCGCGGCAGTACTCGAGTTCGCTTCGCGGGTTCATCCACCCCGAGATGCCGACCAGCACAATCCGTTCAGGATCGAAGCCCGCGTCCACGGCTCGGGTGATCGGACAGCAGTGGTTGAGCTCCTCGCCGCCGACGTCGACGGCAGTGTCGAGATGGGTGTCGACCAGTACGAGACCCGGGTTGTCGACGTGCTCGCGGACCGCGCGTACGGCTGGGATCGTGATCGAGTGATCGCCTCCAAGGGTCACCGGCAGGGTGCCCGCCCGCATGATCTCGAGCAGGTCGTCCCTGGCTCGGCCGAAGGTCAGCTCGGGATTGGCGAGGGCGATGGAGCAGTCACCGCAATCGACCGGCGCCAACGTGTCGATGAGGTCGAAGTCGAGCCGGGCGTTGTAGGACAGGAACTGGCAAGAGACCTCCCGCATTCCGCGTGGACCGTAATTGGCGCCGCTCCGGCTGATCGTGGTGGCGTCGAACGGGATCCCATAGACCGCGGCGCGCGCGCCAGCTGCATTTAACGCCTCGGACTCAGGCCGGACATGGGGCAATCCCATGAAGGACCCCGCCAAGCCTGCGTGCAGCAGGCTGGTCCACATCGTTCGATCGGCGGAACCGTCCTCGACCGCTATCGGAAGCTCCTCACCTGCATCCTCTGCAAAAGCGCTTTTGCCAAAGGGCGCGGCTATTCTATGCAAAAGCGCTTTTGCTCGTCAAGTCTGGCGTCGGGTTCAGCGCAAGGAGGAGTCATCTGAGCCGCACAAGGATTGCCATCACGGACGTGGCCGCTGCCGCCGGGGTTTCCATCACCACCGTCTCACACGCGCTCAACGGCAAGGGGCGACTGCCGCAGGAGACCAGAGAGCGGGTTCAGACCATCGCCCGCCGGCTGGGCTATCGCCCCAACTCCAACGCCCGCAGCCTCGCCGGGGGAAAGTCCGGGGTGCTGGCCATCTCGGTCTCGCAGCCCGAGGGTCTACCGGTCCAACTGGGGGACTTCGACTACTTCTCGCAGCTGATGAACTCTGCGACGTCGACGGCCCTCGAGCACGGATACGCCCTGGTTGTAACCCCGGCAACCGAGGCGGCCAAGACCATGGAGCGGGTGAGGGTAGACGGCGCGATCGTGGTCGACCCAATCGCCCACGACCCTTACCTCGGGTACCTACGCGCCCACCAGACTCCCTTCGTCACCACCGGCCGTGAGCCCGGCGGCTCGGGCGACGACTATTGGATCGACAACGACCATCCCGCCGGGATCTTTTCGGCGCTCGATCATCTGGCGCAGTCCGGAGCAGAGCGGATCGCGCTGGTTAGCCCGCCCGCGGTGCAGTCGTACGTGATCGACGCCCTCCGCGGCTACGAGGAGTGGTGCGCGAACCGTGGCCAGGACCCAATGGCTGCGATCGCCTCAGACAGCGTCACCGAGGGCGGCGGCTTCGCTGCGGCCACGGAGCTGCTCGATGCCGAACCTCCGCCAGACGCAATTTACGCCTCGCTGGACCGTCTGGCACTGGGTGTCCTGATGGCCGCAGACGCGCGGGAGGTCGCGGTGCCGGGCGAGTTACTGGTCGCCGGCTGCACCGACAGCCACGCTGGCCAGCACGCACGCCCCTCGCTCACGGCTCTCAGCCTCAACCCCGAGCAGATCGGCCACGCGGCCGTCGAGATGCTGATCGCAATTGTCGAGGACCGCGCCCCTGAACGCCGTCACGAGACAGTCCCGACCGCAATCATCCCGCGCGAGTCGAGCGCCGGACGGGCCCACAAGGCCGCGCCCTCGGCGCTCGGCGAGCAGTCCGACCCGTAGTCGGTTCTCGAGGCCTTCCACTGGCGGGACTCGACAGGCACAAACCCCAAGGCAATTCACCGAGGGCTAGCTGGTTACCAGCAGGCCGCCGGCACCTTCCCCGCTGGCACTTCTGCTCGGCGCGAGAAGCGAGTGCCAATGCCGAAAGCGCTCCTTTCCATGCAAAGCAGCGGTCTTGGCTCAGTTCGAGGATCAGCGTTTGAGCGCTTCACCCTCGTCCAAACGGTTGACCGGGCCAGCCAGCAGGAAGATCGAAAAAGGTACTCGGCTCGACTTCGGCGGAGCCGGTGTTGATGACATTCGCTTCGAGGTCCGGCGTCGATAACGGCCAAGGCAGCCCGCTTGGATCCAATGGACGTGTGGCCCACGGGTTGGTCCACATGCGAGGCCAGGTGCTCGCCACGGTGTTCACCCCAAACCCCGCCACTCCAAGAACGCCAGACACGCGGGTACCGCGCTGCCGATCGCCCCACTGCCACAGCCCGTGCGGGTCGCGGTCCACCGTCGCCTCACCTACGGGCGCATCGGGCCCAACCGGGATCCGCACCACCTCCTCGCCAAACAGGGCTCGCTCGAAATCGTCTTCGTTCGCGACGACGCCCTGAGACTGGACCGCGATGACATACGGAGCATCGAGCTGGCCGTAGCGGGAGGCTTTGGATTGCAGCTTCCCGAGGATGTCGGGCCTCGCGGTGCTTATTCCTCCTCTGCTGGGATAGATCCCGATCGTGGGAAAGTCCCGGTCGCCCCGGGAGCTCTCCGAGCGTGGGAAGGCCTGGCACGTGATTTTCCAGCCGCCGGCGTCGAGGGTTGTGCGCGGGTATTCCTCATCGCCTTCCGCGCAACGTTCCTGTACGTCGTCCCAATCCAATGTCTCGAGCCACCTCTCGATCGGTCCAATTACCTTGGATCTGGCCGGCGTCTGCGGTCCGGGCACCACCAGCTCGAGCCTCAGGAAGAAGTCGCGGTTGAACGCGCTGTTGATCAGGTCGTAGACATGCGCCGTCCCGGCTGGTTCTGAGCCGCCAAGGCCACCGGCCGTAACCACGGTCGCCTCTAGGTAAAAGCGATCCGATCCGCTCTCCATCAAGAAGTCGATTCGCTTGCCAGTCGGAGTGTCCGGATGAGGCGTCGCTAGGTACCCGGCCAGGCGGTGAACCTCATGGAGGTACAGCTCCCAGAAGGCCGACGAGAAGTCGATGTCCGATTTCGAGCGAAAGCGGGACCTCAGCTCGCGTCGGGCCTCCGAATCGTCAGGGGCCCCGCTCGGGTAGCCAGCGAACCAACCTTCGATCAGACCGCGCTCGCGTTCGAATACCGGATCCGCGACGCGGTTCAGGAAGTCGAAGGTTCCCTCGGTATGCGCCGACTGCCGGGGGTCACTCCGCTCGATTTCATCGAAGATCGTCTGCGTCAAGATCAATCCAGCTCATTCCTTGTGGATGACAAGCAAGATCCCACGACGCGCGGATGCACTTTTCGCGACAAATTCGCGACAAAGTTCTAGACGGTCACCGGGCGGCCAAAATGAAAAAGCCCCGCAAACGCGAGGTTTTCCTGAGGCACCGCTACCGGGATTCGAACCCGGGTTTCCGGACTGAGAATCCGGCGTCCTAGTCCCCTAGACGATAGCGGCGTGTAGGTGACCGGTCCGGGAGTGTAGCCACGCCCTGGCTAAGCTTCCCAAGCCCGCGGCTGTGGCGGAATCTGGTAGACGCGCAGGCTTCAGGTGCCTGTGTCCTTCGGGACGTGGAGGTTCGAGTCCTCTCAGCCGCATCCTCCGATCACGAGCAGCGACTCGACCGGCTCGGGTCGGCCGAGCGCATAGCCCTGCGCCTCGTCGATGCCAAGGTCCTCGAGGTGCTGGAGCGTGATCAGGTCCTCGACCCCCTGCGCGACCACCCGCTGGCCGCTGGCATGCGCCTTCGCGGTCGCGTTGCGAGCCTTCCGCCGACGGCGGCCATCGGCTGCAAGGCCGCTGACGAAGCGCCCGCCGAGCTTGACGTAGTCGATTGGCAGCTCCGTGAGCAGCACCGCGCCCCGGCCGCCCTGGACGAATCCGTCAAGTGCGATCCGGCAGCCGAGTTCGTGGACGCCTCGGACGAACCCCTCCCCGTTCTCGAGCCCGGCCCGCAGCTGCTCCTCACCCAGCTCCAGCACGATATCCCCGGAGGCGGCTCCCGACGCCTCGGTCCTCCGCCGGATCAGCTCCAGCAGGTCATCATCCAGGGACCGAACGCTCAGATTGACGGCCACCGGATGCCCGCTCGCCGCGATCTCGATCGCCCGCCCGACGACCCACTGGTCGATCTCCCGGATCGAGCCGAGCTCCTCCGCGGCGAGCACGAACTCCCCGGCGAGAATCAACCCCCCGTCGTCCACCATCCGCAGGAACAGCTCGTGGCGCAGCGCCTCCCCACTGGCGACATCGACTATCCGCTGTGCGTGCAGGACGAAGAGGTCCTTCTTGAGGGCCTCTCCGATCCTGCGCGACCAATCGTTCCGCCGCGCCCCTGCGCTTCTCCCCTCACTCCCTGGCCCCGTGGCACTCACGTCGGCCATAGCGAAGGATCACCGCGGGCCCGCTCCACGCGCAACGTGACGAAGTACTGGACGGCCTGCGTGAGAACTACGGAGCCAGCCGCGGGGTTCGCGACCGCTCGCGGGAGCCGGGTCAGCCCGCCAGGTGACGCAGCGCCGACCGCGCCGCGTTGTATCCCCCGATCCCATGCGCCCCGGCCCCCGGCGGTGTCGCAGCCGAGCAGATGTAGAGGCCGGCTGCGCCGGTGCTGTACGGATCGAGCGCGAACCTCGGCCTGAACAGGACCTGGAGCGGCGTGTTCGCGCCGGTGATGATGTCGCCGCCGACGTAGTTGGCGTTGTAGGCGGCCAGCTCGGCGGGGCCCCGGACGTTGCTCGCCACGATCCGCTCCCTGAACCCCGGCGCGAACCGCTCGATCTGGCCCAGGATCGCGTCGCTCGCATCACCCCCGAAGCCGCTCGGCACATGTGCATACACCCAGAGCGGATGCAGATCCCCCTCCGAGCGCTCCGGATCGGCCAGGTACTGCTGGCCGACCAGCACGTAGGGCCGCTCCGGCATCGAGCCCCGGTTGACCGTCCGCTCCGCGAGCGCGATCTCCTCGAACGACCCGACGGCATGCACCGTCCCCGCCCTCCGGCACGCCTCGTTCGTCCACGGCACCCCGCCCTCGACAGCCAGATCCAGCTTGAACGCCCCCGGCCCGTGGCGATAGCGCCGGTAGGCCCGGGCGACGCGTGCGGGCAACCGGTCCCCCGCGATCTCCGCGACCGCCCCGGGCGCCAGGTCGAAGCCCACCACCTCCGCCCCGCTCAGCTCGGCCATGTCCGCCACCCGCCGCCCGGTCTCGATCTGTCCCCCATGCGCCTTCAGAACCGAAGCGAGCGCATCGCTGATCGCCCCCGAGCCCCCCTTCGCCACGGGCCAGCCGAAGGCGTGGCACGCGCTGATCAGCGCGCAGCCGACCGACGAGCTCATCGGCCGGTTGAGCGGGCTGAACGCGTGAGCCGCAACCCCGCCGAACAGCGCCCTCGCCTGTGGCGTCTTCCAGGACCGGACGAGCAACGTCGCGGGCGCGGCGGCGGGCAACCCGAAGCGCAGCAGCCGCAGCGGATGCCTCGGCGGGTGCAGCACCGGTTTCATGATGTCCTCCAACAGCTGCTCGAAGTGCGCCGAGGGCGAGCCGAACACCCGCCGCCACGCCGCCCCGTCCTGTCCAAGACCTTCCGCCGTCTCCTCGATCGACCGCACCAGCACCCCGGCGCTGCCGTCGTCCAGCGGATGCGCCAGGTCCACCTCGGGCCAGAGCCACTCGAGCCCGTGCTGCTCCAGGTCGAGCGACCTCAGAAACGGCGACCCCACCGCCATCGGGTGGGTCGCCGAGCAATCGTCGTGGACCAACCCCGGCAGCGTCAGCTCGCTGGTCCGCGTGCCGCCGCCGATCCGGTCCTCCGCCTCGAGCACGGTCACCCTCACGCCGTTGCGGGCCAGCTCGACGGCGCAGGCGAGCCCGTTCGGCCCCGAGCCGACGACGATCGCTTCGCTCAACGACTCGGCGAGTATCCGGGTGCCTTCGAGCCGCCCACGGGCACCGGCTCGCCCCGGCTGACCGCGCCACCCTCGACCACCACCGGGAAGTCGAAGGACTCGTCGAGCCAGGGCTGGCTGGTGACCATGTCCTTGACCGCTACCGTGCCCTCCTCGATCAGGCCGTCCACGGGATCCCAGATCTCGTAGTGCTGATAGCCCCGGCCGCGCATCGTCGGCTCGGACTCCAGGTAGATCAAGCGGACGTCACCGGCCGCGTACCCGCAGCGCTCCTGCACCGCTTCGAGCAGCTGGGCGCTGTGGAAATGAGCGTCGCCGAAGTTCCAGCCGTTGACGACGTTCGAGACAAGCTCCCCCTCACGCACGTCGTACCGCTCCACGTCGTCGACCGCGTGCGGGAGCAACGCGTTCAGCGCCCGGCCGTGCGAGTGCATCGCCCTGAAGGCGAGCCCCCTGTTGAGCAGGTAGAGCGCGGTCTCGCGGTCGTAGATGTCGCCGACCTGCTCGACGATGGTCCGCGCCGGCTTCTTGATGTGCGTATCCAGCCTCTCCTCCGCCCCACTCCCTCTGCGGAAGAGCCAGGCGCTGGTCGCCCAATTCCCGGCGTAGTAGCGCATCGATGGCAGGAACGAGATCTTGTCCGGCCAGTTTCCCCCGATGAGGGGCAGGAGGAGACTCGGCACCGCCAGCACGGCGATCAGCAGCGGGTCATCGAGCGTCGAGAGCGAGGTGTCGCCGTAGTGCCCGAAGAGGAACAGGATCCCGAAGATCATGAACAGGTTCCACTCCAGCGGCACGGCCAGCGGGAACATCGAGGTGATGTTGAGGTGGAAGAGAATCATCCCGACGATCGCGATCGTCCGGATCGTCGGGTTGTCCTGGAAAACCAGCAGCGCCGGCCAGAGGAGCTCCTGGACCGTGCCGAAGTGAGCGATGCCCGCCGACAGACGCGAGGGCATCATGTCCTCCGGGTAGTCGCGCCAGAGCCGCCGCTTCATCGCACGCGGGATCAGCGGGGCGTTGCTCATCATCGTCGAGACGACGAAGGGGAAGTGGTTGTTGAGCTTCGAGGATGCCGCACCCCACCAGATGAAGAGGAAGACGAACTGCCAGGCGACGACCCAGTGCTCGATCGGGAAGAGTCCGACCACCAGCACCGTCGCGTAGATCTCCGGCCGGGCCCCGAGGAACGAGACCTTGTCCCGTAGCCCGAGCAGGCCCAGCAGGCCCAGCAGCACAGCGATCCCCGCCGGCGGCAGCTTGCCCGCGAAGTCGCCCGAACGGTCGACGCCGGACGCGCCGAGCAGAAAGACGGCCGCCGCAAGCACACCCGCATACAGCCCGACGTCGAGCCCGGTGCGCGTCGTGCCCCTCGTGAACGGGATCTTCTCCGGCCACGGCGGCAGCCGCACGGTGCCCGTCCGCAGCCAGTAGAGCACCCCGCCGATCGGCGGCGAGAAGCGGAAGCTGAGCGGCATCGAGCCGGCGCCCAGCCCGAGGATCTCCCAGAGCAGCAGCCAGACCGCGAGCTTCTCGAACACGATCGGCTGGGTCCACCAGTCGCTGAGATCGAAGGGCGAGCCCAGGCCCGGCGTCAGCGAGATCACGACCAGCGCCGCGACGCAGAAGAGGACCAGCTTCACGGCGTACGCGAGATAGACGAAGGTCGGCGAGCCGAACCCGTTCCCGCCCCAGTCCTGCACCAGCGGCTTCAGCCGAGCCAGGTGCGGCTTGGCCTTCCACTCCTCCAAGTCGAAGGGAGGCGGTGAGGGTTCGAGGAATCCCATCGCCGGTCGCGCCGAACCCTATTGGGTTCGCCGGGTGGCCTCCAGCGGCCCGCCGTTCGCTCGGCTCGGTGAGTTAGTGTCGGCGCCAGCAGGAGGAGCGACGGTGGGACCCTGGAGAGCGCAGAGATCGGGCCTGCTCGCGGCCGCGATTGCCGCGGTCACGGTCGCCATGGCCTGCCCTCAAAGCGCGTCGGCGAGGGTGGCGATCGACAAGGGGCGGATCGTCGTCAGCGGCGCCGAGGCGACGGCCGTGATCCATCGCGCCCCCTTCAGCCTGCGGATAGAGAACCGCAGCGGTCGCTCGGTACTGCGGGAGGTCGCGGGGCCGAGTTCGCTGAGCATTGGGCCGACGGACGATCCGATCGCTCCGGGCTTCGACAGCCGCACCGTGCCGACGCTCTACGCCCCGCTCAGCTTCCTGGTCGGATCCGAGGCGGTCGAGCAGTACGACGGCGGCCTGTGGGGCGGCAACCTGAAGTCGGGCCGGCGCTCCGGAACCCAGTACGCGGCCCGAGCCGTGCGGCGCGCCAAGCGCGTCGGCAACGGGGCCCGGATGTTGGTCGCCACCACCGACCCGAGCCGCCGCCGCCTGCTCGTCCGCGTGGCGCCCCTGGGTTGCTGTGCCATCCGAGTCAACGTCCGCGCGCACCCGAGCTACGGCGTGGCCACCATCGGCGATTCGTTCGCCTCCGGTCGCGGCGAGGGATTCTTTGGCTTCGGCGGCCGCCACAACGCGCTCGACCAGCACGGCAACACTCTCTCGAGCTTCATCCAGGAGGAGAACGTCGACGGTCTGACCGGGATCGGAGTGGGAGGCGGCGGGACCTCGCTCTACCCGAACGGGCCGGCCGCGGCCTACTACCCGCAGCCGCAGTTCATCTCATCCCGCGGCTACGGGTTCCTGCTCGACCAGCCCGAGCTCGCCCGCTTCCAGCTCGACGACCAGAACCCGTCGGCGTGGAACGTCAGCGCCTCGGCCGGTCAGCTTCGCTACGTCGTCGCGCCGGGGAAGGGCCCGCGGGCTATTCGCACCCTGACCGCGATCACCGGGCGCCAGCCGGTTCCTCCGCGCTGGGGGCTCGGGCCGATGCTCGACCGGCTGGTCAAGAACTTCGGCGAGACCGACGAGGACTACCAGTCGAACGTACAGGCCGACCTCGACAACCTCGCGCGCTACCGCCTGCCGCTCAAGGCCTACCGCATCGAGGGCTGGGGATTCCCGGGCGGCAACGACGGCCTTGCCCTGCACACCTACACGAGCCCCGCCGAGCAGGCCCAGGTGATCGCCATCCTGCGAGCGCGCGGCATTCATCCGCTCGTCTATCTGCGGCCCTGGGTAACGCCCGACTCTGCCGCTGTCGCCAACGGCTGGGTCGTCACTCGCGCCGACGGGAGCCCCTACCTGACCTCGGGCACCACCGGCCAGAGCATCGCCCTGCTCGACTTCACCGACCCCGGCGCCGTTCGCTTCTGGGAGCGCGAGGTGGCCAAGGCGCTCAACCTGGGCGCTGACGGGTTCATGCAGGACTTCGGCGAGGAGGTGCTCTTCGGCATGCATTTCCACAACGGGGAGAACGGCACGTCGATGCACAACCGCTACCTCGTCCTCTACGCGAAGGCGACCCGCGGCGCCATCAATCACTACGAGCGCAAGCATCCACATCGCCACGCCTGGTTCTTCACCCGGGCCGGCTACAGCGGACGACCGGGCTCGGCGGCGTACGAGAACGCGAACTTCCCCGGCGACGAGACCACCGACTGGACCCACTCATCCGGACTTGCCTCCTCCACCCCGGACATGCTGAACCGGGCCGTCGGCGGCGCCTACGGATTCGGCACCGACATCGGCGGCTACTTCGACCTGACCACCCCTCCCACCACCAAGGAGCTGTTCCTGCGCTGGGCGGAGTGGGCCGCGCTCAGCCCGATCTTCCGGCTCCACGGTGCGGGCCCGACCGGCAC
The DNA here is from genome assembly GCA_963797265.1 of uncultured Solirubrobacterales bacterium. Taxonomy (GTDB): domain Bacteria; phylum Actinomycetota; class Thermoleophilia; order Solirubrobacterales; family 70-9; genus DASUPK01. Next base: position 65,980 of record CAWCOY010000002.1, read on the forward strand.
CCACACGCCGTGGAGCTTCGACGCCGAGACGGTGCAGGTCTACGACGGGCTCTCGAGACTCCACCTGAAGGCGGTGCCTCTGATCCTCCGCCTCTGGAAGAAGGCGGCGCGCACCGGTGTTCCCCCGACGCGCCCGCTCTGGCTGGCCTCCCCGGATGACCCGGCGGCCCGCTCCCAGGACCAAGAGTGGCTGCTCGGCCCCGACCTGCTAGTCGCTCCTGTGGTGGAGCAGGGGGCGAGCACGAGAAGCGTCTACTTCCCGCGAGGCTGCTGGAGGGACCCGGTGCGTGGCCGGCGGTACCGGGGACCGCGCTCAGCCATCGTCCAAGCCCCGGTAAACGAGCTGCCCCGTTTCTTCCGGTGTGGGAAGCACCCGCTCGCCAGTCATCACCGCCGCTCCCGCTGAGCGGCCCCGCAACTTCGCCGCCTACCTCCCGTTATTGTCGATTGATGCGCATCGGGAAGGCCAGGGCCGGTGTCTTGGCGGCAGGGATTGCGTGCCTCGCCGCGCTCGCGCTGCTCGTCGGCGGCGAGCGTTCCCACGCGGCCAGCAGCAAGCCCAACATCATCATGTTCACCACCGACGACCAGACGGTGCGTGACCTGGTAGCCACGCCCAAGACCCAGGCGCTGATCGGGGCGCAGGGAGCGAACTTCCTGCACGCCTACGTCTCGATGTCGCTCTGCTGTCCCTCGCGCGTCACGGTCCAGACCGGCGAGTACGCGCACAACCACCACGTCATGGGGAACACCCCGCCGCAGGGCGGCTACAGCGTGTTCAATGACAAGAACGACCTGCCGGTCTGGCTGCAGCGGGCGGGCTATCGCACGATCCACATCGGCAAGATGCCGAACGGGTTCGGGACCGAGACGAACGAGACCTACGTCCCACCGGGCTGGGGCCCCTTCAACGGCGGTGCGGGGCCGGGCGAGTTCTACGGCTTCATCAAGCCGTCCTCCGCCTATTTCGGCTTCGCCCTCGACGAGAACGGCGTGCTCAGCCAGTACCCGCCCGACGCGTACCAGACCGACACCTACGCGGACCTCGCGGTGCAGCGGATCGACGCCCACTTCACCAACCACGCCAACGACCCGCTCTACATGCAGGTCCAGTTCTTCGGGCCACATGACCCGGCCGATCCGGCACCCCGGCATGTCGGCGCGTTCGCCTCCTCCCTCCTGCCGATCGACCCGAGCTTCAATGAGAAGAACGTCAAGGACAAGCCGGGCTGGATCAGGAAGATCCGCCGATTCGGCCCCGGGCTGATCGCGAAGATCCAGACGCGCTACCAGCGCCGGCTCGAAACGCTGCTCTCGGTGGACGACGCGGTCGAGCGGATCGTCAACGAGCTCAACGACAAGGGCGTGCTCGGCAACACCTACATCATCTTCACCTCGGACAACGGCTTCATGCAGGGCCAGCACCGCCTGCATCAGGGCAAGTTCGCTCCGTATGAGCCCTCGATCCAGGTCCCGCTTCTGATGCGCGGCCCGGGCATCCCACCCGGCAGCCAGCCGCGGTCGCTGGTCTGGAACGGCGACATCACCGCGACGATCCTGAAGATCGCCGACGCACAGGCCGGCCTGCCCCAGGACGGGCACTCCCTGCTCCCCTACGCCCGCGACCCCAACCTGAAGTCGACCCGACCGATTCTGATCGAGACCGGGCCGCCCGGCGCGACGAATGAGCCGGGCACGCCGGTGAGCGCCGCGAGCGGCAGGCGCGTCCACTTCAGCAAATACGTGAAGAACCTCGACCAGGACCACACCGCCCAGATCGCGCGCGCGATCGTCGCGCCGCGCTACCGGGCGATCCGAACCGGCCGCTACCTGCTCGTCAAGTACTCCGACGAGAGCCGGGAGCTCTACGACCTGAAGCGCGACCCGCTCGAGCTCCGGTCCAAGTACAAGGACTCCCGATACTTCCCGGTGAGGAAGTACCTCCTGAAAAAGCTCAAGGGGCTGGTCCTCTGCGAGGGAGCCGACTGCTCGCAGGAGCTCCGCAAACCGCCCAAGCCCCTCGCCAAGAAGAAGAAGCACCCGAAGAAGAAGCCGACCCCCACCGGCTAGCCCAGGGGCCCGGATAAGGTCCGGCCATGGCGGCCGAGACGCCCCCACCGCTTTTCGGCGACTACTACCGCGAGATCTACGCCAAGGGGATGCTCGCCGGCGAGCGGCCGACGTTGCCGATGGCCTGGGCGGAGCTGGAGGAGCGGGCCCGCGAGACCCTGGACGAGCGGGCGATCGCCTACATCTTCGGCGGTGCCGGCTCCGAGGACACGATGCGTGCCAACCTCGAAGCGTTTCGCCGCTGGCGGATCGTCCCCCGGGTTCTGCGCCAGGACCTCTCCGTCCGGGACCTCTCGGTGGAGCTGCTCGGGACGCGCATGCCGGCGCCGGTCCTGCTCGCCCCGGTCGGCGTGCAGACGCTCCTGCACGACGAAGGTGAGCTCGCCTCCGCCAGGGCGGCCGCCTTCGTCGGACTGCCGCTGATCACCAGCACCGCCTCGGCCACGCCGCTGGAGGACGTCGCCGAGGCGAACGGCGAGGGACCGCGCTGGTACCAGCTCTACTGGCCGAACGACGACGAGCTCGCCGCCAGCATGGTCCGGCGCGCCGAGGCGGCCGGCTATTCGGCGATCGTGCTCACCGTCGACAACTACCTGCCCGGCTGGAAGCCCCGCGACCTCCAGCAGGCCTACCTCCCATTCCTGGAGGGAATCGGGATCGCCCAGTACCTCTCCGATCCGGTCTTCCGGTCCGGGCTCGAGAAACCGCCCGAGGAGGACATCGGTGCCGCGGTCGGGCACTTCCTCGGCGTCTTCGCCAACCCGCGGCTGACCTGGGAGCGGCTGGAATGGCTGCGCGGCACGACCTCCCTGCCGATCGTGCTCAAGGGGATCCTCCATCCGGACGACGCCCGCGAGGCGCACGAACGGGGTGTCGACGGCATCGTCGTCTCCAACCACGGCGGGCGGCAGATCGACGGCGCGATCGCCTCTCTCGATGCCCTGCCCCCGATCCTGGACGCGGTGGGAGACGGGATGACGGTCTTGCTCGACAGCGGTATCCGGTCCGGAGCCGACGTTTTCAAGGCGTTAGCGCTGGGAGCCGACGCCGTCCTGGTCGGCCGCCCCTACCTCTGGGGCCTGGCGCTTGACGGACAGAACGGCGTCGAGACAGTCCTCCGGTGCCTGCTTGCCGAACTCGACCTGACCATGGCGCTGAGCGGATTCACGAGCGTCGGCGAGATTGACCGCGGCGTACTCAGGCTGTTGTAAGCGGGCTCTGGCTGTTCGCCGTGGTGGCGTGGATGGTGACGGCGCTGCCCTCAGCTGTGCGGACGTCCACCGCGTCGCACAGCAGGCGAGTGAGCCACAGGCCCCTGCCACCGAGATCGGTTGCGGACGGGGTCAGTTGGCCGGCGAGCGCGTCTCGAATCCCATCGCCGGCGTCAGCGACCTCGACGACGATCTCGTCATCGGCGTGCCAGACCCGGGCGGTGGTGGGGGGCCGGCCGTGGATCACGGCGTTGGTGGTGATCTCGTTGACCGCCAGGACGAGCTCGTCGGCCCGCCAGGCCGCCATCCCGGCGTCGCGGGCGAAGGACCACAGCGTCCGTCGCACACCCGTAAGGTCCTGGAGGCCGAAGCTCAGCTCCATCACGGGCTCGCCGTGCTGGGCCTCGGCCATGGAGTCCATCCGCCGGCAGAAATCGATCGGATCCTCGTATGAGGCGCTCGCGGAGACACCGCCGGCGTCCACGATCTCCGGGTGAGTGGCGCCGGCGTGGCCGAGAACCTCCTCCGGCAGAGCTCGGGCGTCATAGGGACAGATGAGCGTGACCGGCCGCCCCTCGAAGGCGACATTGGTCACCGACTCGTGCCGGGCCCAATCCCGCACCTGGGCCTCGTGTCCCACGGCCCAGGGCGGCTCGCCCATCAGGCGAGCCCGGCCGCCACGGTCCGTCTGCTCGGCGGCCCAGCGGCCGAGCTTCTCGCGGCTTCGTGCCGAAGTCTCGTACCACTCCTCGACTGGGCAGAGCGTCAAACCCTCGCCCGGGTCACCGAGGGCCGTGCGCATGTTCTCGACGTGGCGATCCTGCACGGCGACGAGCGTGGGCTGCCCTTCGCTCAGCCCCGCCTCCACGAACGGCAGCGCGACGTCCATGAACTCCCCGTCGGAGCCATAGACCAACGCCTGGTGGGTGAACCCATTGTTGGGGACGGACGCTTCCCCACTGAACTGCATCGTTGTCTCCATACCCGCTCGGCCTGCCTTCGACGCCCCTGATACGCGGACACACCGCGTTCGGATCACCCAACCGCTCCTCCCAGGCCAAGTGCGTGTTAGCTCACCGATGCCGAAGTCGAGAGGGCTAACCCGCGTTCTGCTGACCGCATCGCTGCTGCTCGGCATGCTGATCGCCGGCGCCGCTCCGGCGCAGGCCGGCACGAAGGCGGCGGGGATCGACGTCTCCCGCTTTCAGGGCGCGATCGACTGGCCGACGGTGGCGGGCTCCGGGATCGGCTTTGCCTTCATCCAGGGCAGCCGGGGCAGCGGAGCGGATTGCACGGTCAAGCCCGCGCAGTGCGGGCCGGACCCGTTCTTCGCGGCCAACCGGCAGGCGGCCGAGTCGGCGGGAATCCGAGTCGGCGCCTATCACCGCGCCTTCGCCGGCGGCGCGACGGCCGCGGACGCCCGGGCCGATGCGCTCGCGGAGGCGAACATCTTCATCGCGCAGGTCGGCGCGCTGCAGCGCGGAGAGCTGATCCCGGTCCTCGACGCGGAGTCTCCCTTCACGGGCATGACCTCGACCAGCCTGCGCACGTGGATCCGGGTCTTCGTCAAGCGGGTCACCAAGAAGCTCGGGCGCAAGCCGATGATCTACACGAACGCTTCGAGCTGGTCTGCGACCGGCAACACCGCCGAGTTCGCCAAGGCCAGGTACCCGCTCTGGATCGCGGAATGGGGCGTCCCCCGTCCGACGGTGCCGGCGAACAACTGGGGGCGCCGCGGCTATTCGGTCTGGCAGTACACGAGCTCGGGCAGCGTCGCGGGCATCTCCGGCAACGTCGACATGGACCGGCTCGGCAAGCGCCTCGGCAAGATCACGGTTCACTGACGGACGCCGGCCGCAAGCCGGGGGGCCTTTAGGACAGCGTTGAGAGCGCCAGCGCGACGGCGAAGCCGAGCGTCGTCACCAGGCCCGCCGGCCGCCCCGACTCGCTCCTCGCCTCCGGAATCATCGAGTCGATCAGCATCACGATCAGAGCACCGGCCGCGAAGCCATCGATCAGCGCCTTGAAGTCACCGGATGTCGCGTCCGCGATCGCGTAGCCGATCACGGTGAAGACCGTGCAGATCACCGCCACCGCCAGCCAGAGCCTGATGATGGACCGCCGGCTCCTGCCGGCGTGATGCATGTCAATGGCTGAGCCAATCGCCTCGGGCAGGTTGGACACGAAGATCGCGACCAGCAGCCCGACGCTCACGCCCTCCCCGGCCGCCAGCCCGATGCCGAGGGCCGTCTGCTCCGGCACCCCATCCAGAAAAGCTCCCAGCGCCAGAGCTGTCCCGGCGCCGGGTCCGGCCTCACGCCGCCCGGGCCGCCCGCGGCTGCCACCGTGCCTGCGAGCCAGAGCCCCATCCAGCAGGAAGTAGGTCAGCGCCCCCACCCCAAGCCCGATCGCCGTGATCCCAAGCCCACCCGTCTGCGCTCCTTCGAGGGAGAGCTCGAAGCTGATTGCGCTGATCAGGGCGCCCGCGCCGAAGGCGAGCACGAGGCCGACCAGCACCTTGGGCCATCGCCGAGCGAAAGCCAGAAGGGCCCCGGCGACCAGCGATGACGCCGCCAGGGCACCCCAGCCGAGCGCGCCAATCATGATGGTTCACCTGGCGCACGATGGACCAGCTCACCTACATCGGCCACGCGACCACGCTCCTTCGGCTCGACGGAGTCTCGATCCTCACGGATCCGATGCTGCGCGGGTGGCTGGGGCCGCTGCGGAGGGAGGGTCCCCCACCGGGCCCCGGCGTTGCGGAGATCTCTGACCTCGTCCTCATCTCGCACCTGCACCGCGACCACCTCGACCTCCGCTCGCTGCGCCGTGTCAGCGACGCCACTCCGGTGGTCGTTCCGCGGGGCGGCGGCCGGTGGGCGGCAAAGGCGGGCGCCGCGGACATCCGGGAGGTCGCGGTCGGCGAGACCGTCTCGGTCGACGGCGTCGAGTTCACGGGCGTGCGGGCGGTGCACGACGGCTACCGGGACTTCCACCGGGGCTCGCAGATCGAGGCGCTCGGGTATCTGATCCGCCGTGGCGGTCGCACGGTCTACTTCGCCGGCGACACCGATCTGTTCCGGGAGATGTCGGAGCTCGGCGCGGTGGATCTGGCGCTCCTCCCGATCTGGGGCTGGGGTTGGTACGTCGGCGAAGGGCATCTCGACCCCGAGCGGGCCGCGCGGGCGCTGGAGCTGATTCGGCCTCGGGTCGCCATCCCGATCCACTGGGGGACCTTCTATCCGGCCGGCCTTCGGTGGCTGCGGCCGGGCCCCCTCACCGACCCGGCCCGAGAGTTCGCGCGACTGGCGAGCCGGCTGGCCCCGGACGTCGAGGTGCGCGTCGTCGAGCCCGGCTCCGAAACAACCCTCGAGTGAGGGTCTCCGGGGCTAGCCGACGATCTTCGCCTTGGCCCGCTCGAACTCCTCGTCCGAGAGCTTGTTCCGGTCATGCAGCTCAGCGAGCTTGGCGAGCTCATCCACCGCCGAGCCGCCGCCGCCTGATCCGGCGGTCTGCTGGATGTAGGCGTCGAGCTGCTTCTGCTGCTCCTGCTGCTGCGCCACCGCGCGCTCGCGCATTCCCTCGCCGCGCGCGATCAAGTAGACGAGCGCCGCCAGGAACGGGACGAAGATCAGGAAGATCGTCCAGGCGGCCTTCCCCCATCCGGACAGCTGATGGTCGCGGAAGAGGTCGCCGATGATCACGAACAGGATCATCAGCCAGGCCGCGAACAGAAACACCTCGAGGACGGTCAGCAACGCCTGACCAAACGTGAAGTCGGCAAGGACCATTTGGGTCTTCTCCTCCGCTCGGAAGCTAGTCACAGGAGCGTCCGTGCACCCTGTGCGAGATCTGGTGCGACTGTATTGGATGCTGGACCGCCACCAGTGCGCGGCCTCCAGCTCGTCGACCCGGACAAATAGGAGTACTGTCGGTTAAGGCTGGCCCTGCGGCTAGATGCCCAGCGCGTGCCAGCCCTCTCTAGGGCGTCATCCCACCGGCCCGGTGGCTTCGCCTCTATCCGCCCGGCGGCTCAAGCCCTCTGGTTTCCGCGCGGACCCAAAAAGAGGACACGACGCAAGGAGACAACGATGGGCGCAAATGCAGACACAGTGAGAACCGGTTGGGATGCCTTCGCAGACGGCGACATGGACGCAGCGGTAGCGACGACGAGCGAGCAGGCCAAGATCGTCGTCCCCGAGAGCCTGCCCTGGGGCGGCACCTACACCGGCCGGGCGGGCTTCAAGGAGATGATCGGCAAGTTCGTCTCGAACTTCGACGAGGTCCACCCGGAGCCGCAGCAGTTCCTCGAGGCAGATGACGGCCACGTGCTGGTCACGGTCTCCGGGGTCGGCACGACGAAGAGCGGCAACGAGCTCAGCGGAGACTCGATCTGGCTCTACAAGGTCGATGACGGCGAGATCTCCCACGCCGAGTTCTACGGCGACACGGCGACGGCGGTCGAAGCACTCGCCTAGCCGGACGCGGTCCGAGCGACCCCCGCGAGCACTTCGGCTCGGCGGGGGTTGCTCGGGCGCTTGGGTGGCCGGACCTCGCCCCTCACGGCTGCATCCGGCACTCCACCTCAACAGGAAGGAACAGACTTATGCCCACGATCTTGGTCATCAGCAACGAAAGTGCGAAGCACGACTCGGCCGTCCTGCTCGCGGAGAACGTTCAACCGGAGCACATGGCCAGCGACCACCACGCCGCCCAACTGGTCGAGCGCCTGGGATGGGCGGTTACCGACGCGAAGCAAGCAGAGGCGGAGGACTCCGGCCGCACCCGCTCCGGATGAACCCGACTCCCATCCCCATGGGGTTCCTCCTTGGCGATAGGATCGCTTGCCGGCGGCTTCGCGTTCGGTAGGGGAAAGGAATGGATTATCCGCTGGCGTTGGGATCGAAGAAGGCAGCAGGCCGATCAGGCGGCCTCGGCCGCCGACCAGACCTCGGCTGACGCAGATCAGACCGCCGCGGACACCGACCAGAGCGCGTCCGATCGAGACCAGGCTCAGGCTGACGCCGACCAGCGCTCATCAGAGCGAGACCAAGCCGCCGCTGACCGCGATCTGGCCTCCCAGCCGGCCGGCGATGCGGCGAGGATCCGAACCCACGAGCTCTCCCGCACCGAGCGGGCCGAGGGCACGCTCGACCGCCACGCCGCGACTCTCGTGCGAGCCCAGGTGTCCCTCGAGCGCGACACACTGGCCAAGCAGCGCGACGCTGTCGCCAGACGGCGCGACCGCGTGGCCGAGCAACGTGACCGAGTCGCCGAGGAGCACGACCGGGACATCAAGGGCATGGGCGAGGAGCTTGGCAGCGGTGACCCTCGTACAAGGAAGGCTATGGAGGCGTTGGCGGAGATGCGCGACAGGTCGGCTGCCTATCGCATGCGGGCGGCCGCGGATCGCGCCCGGGCCGCGAAGGACCGGGAGGTCGCAGCTGAGGACCGCAAGCACCTGCTCGCGGAATTGGAGCGGGCGCATATGGATGATCTCACCGGCACCTACCGGCGCGGCATGGGCGAGATAGCGCTGGTCAATGAGATTGAGCGCGCGCGGCGCTCCGGGCATGCTCTGTCGCTCGCCTACATCGACTGCGACGCCCTCAAGGCAGTGAACGATCGGAGAGGCCATGCGGCGGGCGACGATTTGCTCCGCGAGCTGGTCGCTGTGTTGCGCTCGAAGCTGCGCCCCTACGACCCCATCGTGCGATGGGGCGGGGACGAGTTCGTTTGCACGATCTCCGACGCCGAACTGGACGAAGCGCGCCGGCGCTTCGAGGGCATTCGTGCGGCGCTGGTCGAAGCCACCGGGGAGGGCGTCACGGTGGGCCTTGCTGAGCTTGAAGAGAGAGACTCGCTCGAAATGCTGCTCGAACGCGCGGACGTCGCGCTGCTCGAATCCCGGCGCAGGCGGTAGCCGTCCCATGGCTATCCAACGGATGGATCACGTCGGCATCGTGGTTGACGACCTGGCAGCCGCGACAGAGTTTTTCGCCGAGCTCGGACTCGAGCTGCAGGGCGAGGGGTCCGTCGAAGGCCGCTCTGTGGACCGCATCGTGGGGCTCGATGGCGTCCGGACGGACCTTGCGTTCATGCAAACTCCGGACGGCAACGGACGACTCGAGCTGATCAAGTTCCACTCGCCGTCAAATCAGGGCGACAACCGGCACGAGCCGGCGAACACCCCGGGTATCCGCCACGTCACATTCGCCGTCGAGGACATCGAGGCCGTTGTTGCTCGCGTGCGAGCTCGCGGCGCTGAGCTCGTCGGCGAGCTCGAGAACTACGAGGACAGCTACTGGCTCTGCTACGTCCGCGGCCCGGAGGGGATCATCATCGAGCTGGCGGAGCAAATCGGCTGACGCGTCGAGTCCGTTGCCGATCTAATCGGGACGACTGGATTTGAACCATCGACCTTTCGGCCCCAGCCGAGCGGATTCAGGCGTCTATGTGTCTCGGACCGTCCAGCGTTTCCTATGTGTCCTGGCCGTGGACGATCTGGACAGATAGGACGGAGGCACCCCCTTTCGGAATCCAGCACTCTCCTTCCGCTGTTGGGCGTGGGGCTGCCTCGCGCGTCCCGTTCTGGTTCCGCGGAGCTATGGCCGGCTGCGGCCGTAGAGGTCGTGCGCCCGGACCCACTCTGCGACGACTATCGCCCAGCCGAGTGACAGCTCGCCGCAGAGCACCGTTGCGGCGACGATCTCGGCGAGCTTGCGAACCTTCCCGGTCCCGTAGCAATCAAGCAGCTCCAGGCATTCGCGCTGGGTTGCGAGCCCGGTGCCGCCGCCGTAGGTGGCGACGATCAGCGACGGGAGCGTGATCGAGGCGTAGTAGTCGCCGTTGGGCAGCAGCTCACTGAAGCCGAGGGCCGCTGAGGATTCGGCGACATTGGCTGCATCCTGGCCGGTGGCGATGAAAAGCGCGGCGATTCCGTTGGCGGACTGCAGGCCGTTGTTGTTGACCCCGGACATGAAGCCACCCAGGTTCGACACCTGGCGCGCCCGGAACAGCTCGGCGCCGCTCGTGTGCATTTGCTCCTCGATCAGGGCGGCGGGCATCGTCGCCTCCGCAACCACCCGCTTGCCCCGCGTGCGCAACACGTTGACCTGCGAGCTCTTCTTGTCGGTGGCGAAGTTCGACTCCAGATAGAAGTTGGTGATGCCGTCGTAGTTGGAGGTGATCCACGTGCACGCCGCGGCGGTCGCCTTGCCGGTGAGGTTCTGGCCCGCGGCGTCGCCCGTCGTGTAGTCAAAGCGCGTAAATAGGATCCGGCTGGCTGAGTACTGCTCGATGCCGCGCAGCCGGCCGGTACGGGTGGTGGTTTCGGCCGCCCGCTTGATCTCCGCGAAGTGCTCGGTGAGCCACTCCCCGAACGCTCGTGCCTCGCGAGCGCTCTCGAACACGAAGGCGGGGGCGCGCTGCATTGCGTCGTCCAGGATCGTCGTCTTTACCCCGCCGGCCTCGCGCAGTGTCTTCATGCCGCGGTTGTAGCTCGCGACCAGCGTGCCCTCGCTCGTGGCCAGAGGAACGTAGAACTCGCCCTGTGCGTACTCCCCGTCCACGAGCAGGGGGCCGGCGATCCCGACCGGCACCTGCGCGACCCCGGTGAAGTGCTCGACATTGCCCGGGAGAATCGATGGATCGAAGGAGTAGTGGGAGACGTGCTCCAGTCCCGCGCCCGTCTGCTCACGTAAGAAGGCGCGGCGCGCCTCCGCGGCCTCGGGCGTGTAGTCGTTCTCGCGATCGCGCGGGATCTTCTTGCGCCGCGCACCGGGAATCGTCATCGCCTCCGCTCCTTGCGTGTGGGGTGTGATTCACCTCGCCCGAGTGTGACGCGCTGGACCTCCCTCGATGCCCGTGGTCGCTACGGACAACGGGTCCAGGGCCTCCACGGATGCCAGGTCTCGCCGTGCGGGTGATGATCGTGGGACAGTTGGAGACACCAACTGGCGTATGTATCGGAAAGAGGTGGTGTAAATGGCAGTCGCAGACAGGTCAGTAGAGCTGTCCGACCAGGTCCTCACGGAGATCAAGGAAGGGCAGGAGGCTGCGATCCAGGCAGTTCGCAACTTCACCGAGACCGTCGACAAGACGCTCGCCAACCAGAGCCCGTCCCAGGCCGAGCAGATCGTCGACTCGGCGCTGAAGATGGCGGACCAGCTGGTCGAGACCCAGTACACGTTCCTGAAGAAAGTCGTCCACAGCGCCGGCGAGTCGCTGGGCGTCGAGGAGTCCAGCGAAAGAAAGGAGTAGGGCGCGGGGGCGTTGGCGCACTCATTTCCGGTAGGCGGCGGTGCTCCTACCATGCCACGTCGATGTCGTCGAGGATGGTCGCGATGCGAGTGGCGCTCGTGCCTGCATCCGGCCTGATCACCTCGTGGAGCTTCCAGGACGCTCCCGTGACCCCCTTGCGCGAAAAGCGAGAGCCTGAGCGGAAGTGCTGCTTTCCATGCAAAGCAGCACTTCAGACAGCCGACTGAATTGCCGCGGGGACGGTGGGGACGCAGGGGACGCCCTGCTCGCGGAGCTGATCAGCGGTAGTCGGGGCGACTGGATTTGAACCAGCGACCTTTCGGCCCCCAGATCAGCGTTCTCCGCCGTTCGGTACCAGAGCAGTTACCAAGGGCCCTGCGCGCGCGTACGGGCCCGCTCCTGGTTACGGTCGACCCGCGTCGGGAAGGCTGTAGTCGCAGACCCCGGTCGGGAAGATCTGTTCGAGGCGGGCAAGCTCGCCCGGCGACGGGGTCCAGGAACCGTAGAGTCCCCGGGCGACTGCGTCCGCGATCGACTGGAGCTGGCACTTGTAGACGCCGCCCCGGAAGGGGCTGCCGGCGACGATCCGCGAGGTTGAGTGAAGCGGGAAGGCCTTGGTGCAGTCGCCGGCCGGAAGGTTGTCGAGGATCCCGTCCCAGGCCTGGTCGCCGCGGGCGATCTCAGTGCCCTGCGAGGTGAAGCAGCGGTCGGTGGCGTCGGCGGGCTTGTTCTGCGCCACGGTCAAGTCGGGGTGCTGGCGGATGTTGGCCAGCCACTGGTCGATTACCTGGAGCGCCTCGGCTGCGATGTCGCGCTGGGGGTTGGGGCCGATGAACCAGATCACCTGATTGGAGGCGTCACCGTCGTGATCGAGCATCCGCTGGCGCGAGACGAACGACTGGTGGCTGTTGTGCATGTTCAGCTCTTCCTCGAGATAGTCGCGCTGGTCGATCAGCGGGATGTCGATGTCGCCGTTGAAGTAGAGCCCGTGGTTGTAGGCGGCGTTCATCGCCGAGATGTCGCCCTCCATACGCGGTGCCGGCGTCACCCCTCCATCGGGCGAGAGCCGCATGTTGCGGGAGCTCCAGGGATCGAAGCCGCCGGTGGGCAGGAACGGCTGGCCCTCCTGGACCATGTCCTGCGGGGCCTTCCAGCTGCCGACCTTGGCGTTCAGGTCGAGGAACTCGGCCGGCGTGATCTTCCCCTCCCGGAGCGCCTGCAGCCCGTACTGGACCCCGACGTTGTCCCCGGTCTGGCGCGCGTAGCCGTTCGCTCCGACGCCGTAGATATTCCTGAGGTCATCGAAGTGGGTCCACTTGACCGCCGCCATCACCGCCGGGTCCATGCGCTCGGTGCCGGCGCCCGCGGTCCCGAAGAGCGGGTTGAGCGCCAGCGGCGTCAGGCCGCGCCAGCCGTTCACGCACTCGTCGCTTCCGGGCGCACCGCCTCGGTAGGGATTGGGGAATGTGGAGCTGCCGTTGAGGCCGATCAGCCACTCGCGGTTGTCCCAGTTCTGCCACTTCGGGTTGGCGCCGTCCGTGACGTCCATGTAGTACTCGAGCAGCTCGCAGTCGCCGATGTGAATGGTCTGGGTGACCATGTCCGGATAGGAGCGCTGCGGGATCCCCGCGTCGATCACGCGGCCCGGGTAGTTCTGGCCGTAGACGTACTGCTGGATCGCACCGCCCGAGCCGCCGAGCCCCACGGTGTACTGAGGCACCCCATAGCGCTCGATGAACTCCTCCTTGGTCATCAGCGCGGTCTCGCCGCCCAGCTCGAGGTTGTAGTGGGTGCTGGTGCGGTTGCCGCTCGAGTGGATGATCGCGTAGCCCTGGCGCAGGCCGAGGTCCGTCAGGGCGGCGCCGCCCAGCGTGCCCTGGTTGTGCCCGATCGCGACCCCGCCGTCGAACGCGTAGATCACCTTCCGGTTCCACTCCGAGGTGTCGATGTGGCTCGGGTCCTCGCCGAGGGGCGCGAGCATCGCGAAGGAGTAGATGAAGCGGTCGATCGTGCCGCGCTCCCTGCGCACGACGTAGTCGACGACGCGGCCGTCGGGGAGCTGTGTGGTGGCGAGGTCGGCGGGACGAGAGCCATCCGAGGGAAGCGCCTTGAACTGCCCATCGGTGCTGCGGTAGAGGTAGTCGACCACGGTGTGGGCGGAGCAGTCGAGGCTCCAGCCGGCCGTGCTGCCGTCGGGGTTCAGCACCCGGAAGCCGAGGCCGTTCTGGTTGTCGACGATCGGCTCGCCCAGGCCGGCCTGGATCGTCTTGCAGACGAACGGATACTGATGGGGCCCGGAGAAGATCGGACCCTCGTTCGGATAGTCGACGATCTGGAGGCGGTCGGCGGGCGGGCTCGAGGACTTGCCGTTCCGGTGCACCGTGAGCTCGTTGTTCCCGAGGTCGAACCCGTCGACGAGCCCGACTAGCCCGTCGCCCTGCGGCTTGAAGGCGGCCGTCACGTCCTCGCCGTTGCGCTCGACCGTGAGCTTGTCGAGCAGCCCGGGGGGCGCGTCTACACGAACCAGCGCGTCCCCGCCGCTCACCTGGTTGGGCTGGCTGGAGAGCACCGACAGATCGACCGTCTTCGCGAGCGCGACTGCGGGGCTCAACGCGATCGCCGCCACGGCGAACGCGAACGCAACCAGCTTCACCCTGAACTTCCTAGGCACTCCTTGCCTCCTTGGGCGAGACGAAAATACGGTACTCGTCTCATCGCTTGATCTCAACTAGAGGTTCCCTTGGGAGCGCTCTTCTGGTCGCGCCCGCCTCCGCGATGGCTGCGGCTGCGTCCCCTTCAGCCCCCAGCGTGGGTCTGGCTCGGTACTACGACTGGTACCACGGCGCTCCGATCAGTCCCGGCTCGCAGGCCCCCAGATGCCAAAACCCCGCTTCCAAAGCGGGCTTCCGCTTAGTCGGGGCGACTGGATTTGAACCAGCGACCTTTCGGCCCCCAGCCGAATGCGCTATTAGGTTGCGCGGGTTCCGCCTACACCGGTTTCCGCATTCCTATGCGGTTCGAGGTGGTCTGGGTTGCCCTTCCTTTCGTGCAGTTTGGAACCTTGAATGCAGGACATCGGCGCCAAAGGTGTCGTGCCGAACGCGTCGGATCGGGATCCCCTCCCAGCAGGCGGCAGCGCTGCTGTCAACCGAGGATCTCGATCTCATGCCCCCGCCGAACCAGTCGCGGACAGACCGCGCGGGTGACCATGCCGAAGCCGGACGGGGAGTCTGGGCTGTCGGAGATCCAAAGAAGGCCCATCTAGAACTCTGGGTATCTGGTCTGCTGCTTTATCGATTGTCCCGGCAAATGCCACGCCAGGCGCAGCTCTTATGGGGCAGATCGGAGCGCGTCTTCACCGCCTTGAGGATCGCCAGGGCAGGGCTGCTCCCTGGCGCTATGCCTGCGGGGCGGCCAGGAGACTTTGGAGCTCGGGCGAGCGAACGCCATCGAGCTGTGCCACCTGACCCAGCTTGTTGAGCACGTCCTTCTCGCATGGCTTCTCTGCACTGACGAACTCTCCTGGAAGGACGACGTTTGGCGGCGGAGAGCCAGGAAGGGCTACGAGGACTCGGCCTAGGTCGACCGGCTTGTCGCTGTTGTCGTGGCGAACGGCAACGTCGGCTGGTACACGAGCGTTAGGCCAAAGTCCTTCGCAGGGCCCTCCAAGCCCAGGTTGAAGGCAAACCGGTCGGCCTCGTCAGGGCCAAGCTGCTGATCAATAGGGACTTCAACACCTTGGTCCTCCACGGCTCGGTTGGGGAGGTGTATGTCGTAGGTCCCCGAGAGCACGAGACCCGCCCCGAGGCCGCAGGGCTCCACGACGACCTCCTTGCGCACGGTGAGGAGCGCCGAGGTGAGGACCGATCTTCGGTTGCCGGTGCTCTGCAGCCGAACCTCGATGCGGGGCTTCGAGTCGCCGGTTTGGCGGCTGGCCGTCAGCGCCGGGTTCGACGGGTCAGGCACTCCCTCGCAGTTGACGGTGGGATTGGCGACTACTGGATCGAAGCCCTGTAGCTCACCGGCAGGTTCACTCGAGGTGAGGCCGGTCCCACGGCGGTCACCCCGGCGACCGTAGGGAAGCGATGATTGGCCCGATGATGGGCCACGGATTGCCGGGTAAGAGCTTGCGCCAACCGGAGCGGCCCCGCTTGGGGGTACCCGAACCGTCAGGCTCGCTGCCACCCGAGCGCTTCTCCTCGGGCTACCCCACGATTGAGCCAAGGCACGCCGGGGTCTCCTTTGCTGCAGTCCATTGCGGCGCGGATGCCCTGAGGCAACTGTAATGAGTAGATGGCGCTCGGTCCAGTGTCTGAGGACGAGCGTGCGAGGTGGCGCAGCGATCGGGGTCGGTTCGGCGCAGCGCAGAGAGACCTCGCCACGGGAGTTGTTGCTTCACCGAATCATCCCGCGATCGATACGGGCACGTGGGATAGTGTCAACTGGTACGCGCGAGATCTGGAGGAGTTGACATGAAGTACTTCATTAGTGCCACACCCGGTCCTATGCCGCCAACGCCTGAGCAGCTGGACGCCGCGATCGAGTGGCTCGAGGGAAAGGTCGACGACGGCACGTTTGACTGCGTCTATGGGTTCGTGGAGGGCGGTGGTTTCAGCATTTCGAACGCCGATTCCCACCGCGAGGTCCTGGAGCTGATGGCGGATTACCCGCTGTTTGGAATGGTCACCTGGGATGTGCGCCCGTTGCTCGAGTTCAAGGAAGGCATCGACACGGTGCGAGCGAAGCTGGCCGAGGCCCAGGCGGCAATGGCTGGCGGTTAAAGGCGTAAAGCCCGGCACGAAGGAGCCAACGGCGAACGAGCAGTGAGCCGGCGGGGCACGTGCTTCTGCTCTGCGCGAGAACCAGGCGCGAACCGCAGGCGCCCGCTTCCAATCGGACGCCAAGGGCGCCCGCGCGAGGTCTCCTTGACCGGCTCCGCGGCCAGATCTAGGTTCCCTCGGTGACGTCGATCACCGATAGGCCACCAGCCCCGATCCGAGGGGAGCTGAGCCGCCTCCGCCGCCAGCTCTCTCGCGACATCCCCAGGAAGACCGATCGCAACCTCCTGATCGCCACCTGGAACATCCGCGAGTTCGGCGATCTGACCCGCAAATGGGACTCGGCCAACGGCGATACGCCCAAGCGCGACCTCCACGCGCTGGCCTGCATCGAGGAAATCGTCAAGCGCTTCGACGTGGTGGCGATCCAGGAGGCCCAGAAGCGCCTGGCGGCGCTGCGCGAGCTGCTCGTCGGGCGCGGCCGCAACTGGGCGGTGATCCTGACCGATCCGGTCGAGGACGACAAGGGTGACGATGAGCGACTCGCCTTCCTCTTCGACCAATCCCGGGTGGCGGTCGACGGGCTCGCCTGCGAGCTGGTGGTCCCCTACAGCTGGTCGAAGGCGAAGCGGCCGAAGACCGGCATCGCCGCGATCGCGCTCGATCGCCAATTCGCCCGCACCCCGTATGCCGTCACCTTCAAGCGCCGCTCTGCGATCTTCACCCTGGTCACCCTCCACGTCTACTGGGGCAGCACGTCCGTCCAGGACGTCGAGGAGCGCGCGAGCGAGCTGAGCTCGATCGCCACTTGGCTCAAAGAGTGGGCCCGCGACCCCGACACCTGGGACCAGAACCTGATCTGCCTCGGCGACTTCAACATCGACCGCAGCGGCTCGGCCCTCTGGCAGGCGTTCACCTCGACCAACCTCACCACTCCGGTCGAGCTGCAGAGCCCGAATCGGCAGGTCGGCGGGAGGCCGCTCGAGCACTTCTATGACCAGATCTCCTGGTTCGCCGAGGAGCGGGACGGCTCAAAGCCTCTGCTCTCGCTGCGCTACACCGACCGCGCCGGGTTGTTCGATTGGAGCCTGACCGCCCTCGCCGACTCCGGGCTCACCCGGCAGCAGAAGTCCTTCCGGATCTCGGACCACTACCCACTCTGGGTCGAGTTCGTGGTGCCCTAGACACCGCGGCGACAGGCCGAGAGGGCGTTCGGCAGAGCGCCGACCTGCGGGGTTTCCCGGGCAGACAAGCTACCTTGCGCATCCGTCCAGCAGCTCAGAGCGGGCCGCGTGGGCGGCGGCCAGACTTGATCACGGCGACCTGCTGGGCCGTGAACGGATCGCTCCGCAAGGCCGGGCGCGCCTGGTAGACGCGGAAGAGGTCGGCGATGAAGTGGATCCGTTCCGCCAGGTTCGACCAGTCGTCCGCCCCGCTGCCACGCGTGCTGTCCGGCGTGGGGTCGGTCAGGTCGAGCAGCGCGCGGAGTTCCGGGGCGTCGATCGTCCCTAGCTCGGGCGGGAACCGGCCGGGTACGTCCCGTCCGAGGCTCAGCACCTCGCCCGGCAACGCGAGCGTCATCAGCCCCTCGGTGATTGCCTCGTGGGCGATCCGCTTCACCCCCGCGTCGAGATCGTCGAGCGCCCGCTTGATCCAGGTGGAACGGCCAGGTAGCAGGTCGAGCAAGACGCGAAGCGCGATGCCGATGCGCAGCCGCAGCAGGTAGGCCAGCAGCTCGCGCCGCAGCTTGACCGGCTCCTCGAACGGCGCGTCGAGCGCCTCGGCGACCTGCGGCTGCAGGCGCACCTGCTCGTGCCAGCCGATCGCCAGGTTCGCGAGCAGCGTCAGCTCGGCGCGCCTTTTCGCGTCGGCCTCGCGGAACGCCGCCGCGTAGGCCATGAACGCCTGCCTCAGGTAACCCTGGCCGTCGGGCGGATCGCCCAGCCGCAGGCCGTCGCAAAACGACTCGAACTCCGTCGGATCGATCGCCCCGTCCGCCGTCGGCAGTGCCAGCAGGCGCGCGAACTCGCGGCCGATCTCCTCGAACACCTTCAGGTTGCCGCGGGCGATGGCGTCGCTCGCGCGGTCGAAGGCGGAGCTCGGCTCGAGCGCCTGCCAAAGCGCATCACGGATGGGCTCCTGACCACGCTCGGCGCTCAACTCGGCCATCGAGGCGACCGCGGCGTCACGCCTGCTTCTCGCCTGGGACGACCGAGCGAACAGGCGCTCGAACGTCCGCGCCAGGTCCTCCTTGCGGATCGTCTGGCCGGCCTGCTTCGACGCCCAGGTGGCGAACGTGCACCAGTTGGCCGGTTTGCCGGGTGTGCGCGCGGCTAATGCGCGGGACAGTTCGCAGTAGCACTGCGTTATCTGCAGGTTGCGCACGACCGGGTCGCTCAGCCGGGCGATGCGTTCGACCTCGGCGACGGTCGGAGCAATCGGGGACAGTTGGGCTTCAGCGCTCCTCACGAGCCCTGCCCGACCTGGAATCCTCAGCTGACAGGCGAGCCGACGCGATCGCCCATCAGCGAGCCTCCTCGTCGCCTAGCGCCTTGAACTGATCGGCGATCGCCTCGCCCGCCCCCTCCACGACCTTTCCGACGAGCGGATTTACGACCACGCTGACGGCCGCACCCGCCAGCTGTGGGGCGTTGTCCCGAAACCAGCGGAGCACCGTCCGCACCCGGCCGACGTCGGGCCGCACGCTGACTATGGCGCTCTCCAGCTCCTCGGCCTGTGCCACCGCCTCGCCCCGGCGCTCGGGCGGGGCCTCCTCCTCCACCGATGATCGGAACCCTTCGAACACCCCCCGCAGCTTCGCCGCCTCCTCGGGCGATAGCCCCACCTTCTGGGTGACGGTGTTGTAGTCGCCGATCACGACCTGGCCCCCGCTGACATCGCCGATGTGAATGTCGAACTTGCCGGCGGATTCGTCGTCTGCGGCCACTTCGCTGCCTCCTTACGGGCTCGTCGTAACTCCGTCGGTTTCCACGCCGCCAGTACCGTCGTAGGTGCCGTTGTAGGTGCCGTTGTAGGTGCCGTCGGAGGTGCCGTCGGAGGTGCCGTCGGTCGCCGTCCCGACGGTGAACGTCACCGACCTCGGCTGCGGATAGCGGGCTCGGTCGACGGCGGCCACCGTGAAGGTCTGAATGCCCTCGAGATCACGGGTGTAGATCTTCTCCCCATTGGAGAACTTGATCCCCCCGACGGTGCCGTAACACGAGACCGCAGAGCCATCAGCCGGGTTGGTGCAGCTGAAGCTGGCAACAATCGTCTCGCCGCGGTCGTATGGCCTGGCGGGGTCCGGAGAGTAGATCTCGATCTGGATCGGCGACGTCGTACTCCGATCTTCCGTCGACTCGCCGGTCGTACGCCGATCGTCCTTCCCCCCACCGCCTGAGTCCCGATGAGAGGACTTCTGCGCGGCCCGCTTGTCGGCGCCGCCCCCGCCGTTATTGGCCAGGACCACACCTCCCACGATAAGGGCCGCGAGCGCGGCGAGCACCGCCAGGGTCACGCCCAGGCGCGGCCACCGTCCGCCGCCGTTTCCGCCGCCGCCGCCGCCGTTTGAGCCCGGGCCGCCCCCGAGCTGGCCGAGGTTGTGGCGGGTGAGCTCGGCGCCCTCGCGGTCGCCGAGGCGCTCGCGTATCCCTAGCGCCTCGCTGAGCTGGGCGATGGCGTCCTCGCTCTCGCCCAGACAGAGCGCGAAGCTTCCGAGCTGATGTAGGAAGTAGGCCTCCGCGGGCTCGCTGCCCACGGCGCGCGCCGCGGCGAGGCCGGAGGAGAGCGCGCTCCGGGAGGCAGTCCAGGCACCCGCGAGCGCCAGCCCCGTGCCGGCCGCGGCCGCCAGGGAGAGGGTTTCCCGCCAGCGGCCCGCTTTGGCTCCCACCGCCATTGCCGCCTCGATCGCCTCGGCCTCCGCCGCGATCGCGGCCGGCTTCGCTTGGGCACGAGCCCAGGCGGTTAGGTGGTCCAGCAGGCGATCGGGGAAGCCCCACTCGGCCGCCATCACTAAACCCCCGGGCAAGTCGCGAACCAGCCGATACCTGGGGCTCTGGCTCTTCACCCACCCGCGGCGCTCGAGCTCCGCGAGCGCTTCCGCCGCCTGAGGCTCGTCCGCCAGGACCGCAACGTGCTCGGCACCGAGCGCGGCGCCGTCGAGGGCTCCCAGCACCCCGAGGATGCGCCGCTGCGAGGCAGTGAGGGTCTCCGGGTCGATCCGCCCCTCGAGCGCCGTTGCATCGTGGGAGAGCTCGGCGAGCGAGGCCCGCCCGTCCTGGATCAGGGCCGCGGTCTCGACCAGGGACTGCGGCCGCCCGTCGAGCCGCTCGACGAGGGTCTCGGCATCCGGGCGCTGTCCTTTCTCGACCGCCTGGCCGAGCTCACGCTCGAGCAGCGCTACACCCGCCCGCGAGTCGAGGCCGCTCAGCGCTTCGGCGGTCCCCCGCGACCACAGGGCGCGCGACCCTGAGCCGATCACGAAGCTGCATCGCGGGGCGCTCTCGAGCAGGGCGTCGAGGTCCTCGCGGTCGAGCTCGCAGTCATCGACGAGCACGAGCGCCTCGCGGTCGATCAGGAATCCCCCCACCTGGGCGGGATCTGGAAGGAACGGCGTGTCGCATTCCCAAAACGCCGTGTAGAGCTTCACCTGGACCTCGTCCAGGGCGCGTCGCCTGACGGATTCGTAGACCACGCCCTCGGGGGGCGGGCTGGCCCGCTCGGCCGCGAGCTTCAAGAGCGTGGTCTTGCCGATGCCGTCGGGGCCGTAGAGCTGGATCGGGGATTCTGCGGAGGCGGAGCCCGCGAGCGCCATCTCCTCCTCACGACCGAAAGCCTCGGCGCGTGCGGCGGGGTGATAGGCGATCGGCATCGCGCGCAGCCGGGGCGCGGGTAGGCCGCCGGCCTGGATCACCGTCACCTTCGCCCCCTTCGGTGTCTGGACCGTGTTGTAGTTGCCGATGACGAGTTGGCTCTCGCTTACGTCACCGACGTGCAGTTCGAACTGTGGGGTGGCCGTCTACCTCACCCGATTCTCAAGCCAGCGATCCTCGCTGGCGCCAGCCCACAGGCTGGGATGAGCCGAGCACTTGCGAGGACGTTACTCGTCGGCGCTGGCGCGATCAAGCGCGGAATCGATGCGCCTTCGCCCGGAGGTAGAGGGAAGTGGGGCCGCCAGGGTGGGCGCCGCTGCTGAGCGCGCCGACGGAGGCATCCCATTCGGAGATGCTCCCGAGTCCTTTCCTAGCTAGCCGCCCCCCGCCTGTTCAGGCGGAATACCGGCCTTCTCGCGGGCAGAGTTTATGTCGGAGAAGCGTTGCCAGTAACGGATTTGGCCCTCTCTTACCCAGCATGCGTCGGCTCGGTCGCCCACACAGGTTACGAGCCACCCCGGCCGACCCGCGACCACGCTCTCCGGCGTGACTGCGATCTGTATCGCAGCGTCGCGCTCCCGCAGCAACCACCTGATGACCTCGTCGCGACCATTTCGCGACTCGCCGGAGGGGTCGATGAATTCGGTCTCCGGGGCGAGCAAGGAGGCGATCCTCTTTCTCCGCTGTCTCGACTTGGCGTCGCGAAGAGCATTGCGAAACTCCTGCAGGGTCTCCAGGTTCGAGGCCGCCTTGGGCACCGGACCAATCGCGCGGACATCACCGAGTTCAGCGTTCCAGCCCTCGGGTCCGATCAAGACCGCGTCGGCCACGGCCAAGTCCAGCTCAGCCCCCCAGAGATAAGTCTGGAGCTGCGTCGTCGCCTGGCCCAGTCGGGCTCGAATCCCGGCACCGGTAATGCCCAACGCTGCGACAACCGTCGCGATCACACCCACAATCTGACCACCCTCGTCCGGTGCCAGCGCGAGCAGAGCGATCCCGCCGGCAAGCAGGAGGACCAGGAGGCCGAGAGGAAGGGCCAATGGCCGCACGAAGCCCCAGAGGGTAGAAACCATCGCCGCGACGAGGCTATTGGCCGCCCGCAGGTAGTGCCACGCATCGAGCATGTCCCTGCCTTCCTTTTCGCCGCTGAGCAGCGCTCGCCACACCTCCCCCTGCCGACGGAGCGTTGTACGCACGGCGGCCCCATGCCTTGGCCAATTGAGCGTCTCATCATCGAGGCGCGGATCGGCCGCCCACGCCTCCCAGGAACGCAACGAGAGGACTGCGGCGCGGCTCGCGTGGGCCGGGAAAGATGAGGCGAGGTCCGCGAGCCAGCTCTTGATATCGACGATGCGAGGCCCGAACGCACGATCAAACGATTCTTGGTCCTCGGGCTCAAAACAAGTCTCGGCCAGCGCCCGTCCGACGTCGTGGGCCTTTCCGAGACGACCATCGGCGGCGGTGAGACTGCTCGCTACTTCGGCGTCGAACCCGCTGAGGACTTCCTCTAGCTGGTGCTGATCCGAAGCGCGCTGCAGAGTCTCCTGCAACGCGTCTGTGCGGAGCGGCTCAAAACCAGCGGCTTCGAGGTGGGTCGTCAGCTTATATAGGCCACCCCTAATCTGATCCAGGGCCCGTTTGGCCTGTTCCGGCGGCTGCAGGGCCGCAAGCTCTGAGCGAGTCCCCTTCTCGGCAACAGCAGCGTTTTGGAGCGATGTGTCGCTGAGGAGCAAACCCATTTGCCAGCCGATGGCAAAGGCCGTGCAAGCCGAGGGGACGATGATCGGACCGGGGCCCGAATCAACCTGCCCGGGACTCGAATCATCTGCCATCAAATGCCTTCTGCGTCGGCAGGGCAAGCATGCTCTCACCCGAGATTGATGTCAACGACCCATGTCAACCACCACTGCAGTGGATCCCGGCGCACGGGACGGTGTACGCAATCGCCGCCGCCCCACGTGTCGACCCCGATGATCAGCTCAGCGATGCCAATAATCGAGACACAACCGCGGGCGACTACCTCCCCCGTCGGGCAGTCGCCGAGTGGCGCCCGGCCGTCCGTGAAGGTCGTGACCTAGACGTGTGTCGCACCCCTTTTTGCACAGGTGGGATGTGGGCGGCGCCATCCCAGGCGATCAGGCTGCCCCCACAGCCAGGCGAATGGAGGCCACCGCGGGCCGAACCTGACACTCAGTCCGGCGGGCCGAGCACGGCGAGGATCTTGCGAAGGTCGTCCTCGACGAGGATCTTGGGGCGTGCCTTCCCCTCGTCGTCGGGCCAGCGCACGAGGCGGATCATGCCCTCGGCGATCTCGATCCCCGTCACGTCGCCGTCGGGGAAGGAGCAACAGCCGGTGTTGAAGTAGCACGGGGGCTCGATCGGCATTGCCGCCGGCTCGGCGCCGCGTTCGATCGCCTCGATCCACGCGAGCTCGGCGCGGAGCTGGGCGATCTGGTCTCGGTCGGCGGGCGACTTCGCCCGGGCCCCGTCCAGCTCGACCTGCACCTCGGAGAGGGGCCGATGGTCGGGCTTCGGCGGGCTGCTCGTGCCGAAGACGGGCTTGTGGGTATGGCCCGCGATCAGGACCGGCTTTGCGGGGTGCGAGCGGGCCCACGCAAAGAGCGCCTGGTTGTGGCGAGCGCGCAGCTCCCAGTTCGTGGCCGGGGTGGTCGCGCTGAACCCGAAGCGGCGCTGGAGCGGCCGCCAGAAGTAGCGGACGACCAGCTTCGAGAACCAGGCGAAGCGCTGGCTCTCGGCGGTCCCCTGGTGCCCGTGCACGAGGAAGAGAAGCCCGAGGCTCTCGCCCCCGCTCGTGATCCGGAGCTTCAGGGCCTCGCGCACCTTGAGCTGCGGGTAGTAGCGCCAGAGGCGCTTCTCCACCCCCCCGGGGTGTCCCCACTGATCGTCGTGGTTTCCCCAGAAACGCTCGTAGCGGCCCTGGCGATGGAACTCGGCCTCAAGCTCGAGCGCCTTGGCATAGGCCTCGAGCGGCTCGTCGGGGGAGTTCTCCCAGAGCTCCTCGACGTCGCCAAGCACGTAGAGGCGGTGGCCCTCCTCGAGGTAGTAGCCGAGCGCCGCCATGTAGGCGCGCTCGCAGCGCTGGAAGTCATCGGCGCCATCTCGCGCTCCCTTGTGGTGGTCGGAGAAGACGACGAGCCTGGCGGTGTCGAGGTCCAGCTCATGCTCCTCGGTCGCCTCCTGGTCGAAGGCCTTGCCGAGCCCTTTGGCGATGCTGCGCTGGTAGCGGTCGAGCTTCTCGGCGGCGATGTCCCAGCCTAGTCCATGCACCGTCCGCCTGAAAGGGCCTGCTCGAGCTTCAACGCTTGTCGACGGCCTTGCGCTCCGACCGCGGATCGGCTAGGAGTTGGCAGAGGGTGCAGCACATGGAAGATGCGCACTTTGACGCGCTGATCGTGGGGTCCGGATTTGGGGGCTCGGTGACCGCCTACCGACTCGCCGAGGCCGGGCTAGACGTCTGCCTGCTCGAGCGCGGCAGGCCCTATCCCCCCGGGAGCTTCCCCGACAGCCCGCATGAGATGGCTCAGAATTTCTGGGACCCGAGCGAGGGCTACTACGGGCTCTACGACCTGTGGTCCTTCAGGGGGATCGAGGCGCTGGTCTCGAGCGGCCTCGGCGGGGGGTCGCTGATCTACGCCAACGTCCTGTTGCGCAAGGACGAGCGCTGGTTCGTCAACGAGGACCTCGAGCGCGGCGGCTACGAGAGCTGGCCGGTCACCCGCGCCGAGCTCGACCCGCACTACGACCGCGTCGAGGCGATGATCAAGCCGCAGCGCTACCCGCTCGGTCACCCGCCATACGACACGACCGCAAAGACCCATGCCTTGGCGGCGGCGGCCGAGCGCGTCGGACGAAAGGCTGAGCTCCCCCCGCTCGCGGTGACCTTCGCCAACCAGGGTCGCCCACCGGTTCCGGGCGAGCTGATCGAGGAGCAGCCGAACCTTCACGGCGCCCCGCGCTACACCTGTCGGCTGGTCGGCGAGTGCGACATCGGCTGCAACCTGGGGGCGAAGAACACCCTCGACTTCAACTACCTCTCGGCGGCAAAGCGCGCCGGGGCCGAGCTGCGCACCGGGGCCGAGGTTCGCTCCTTTACGCCACTCGACCGCGGCGGCTTCCGGATCTCCTACGTGACCCATCCCGGCCGCGAGGAACACACCGTGAGCGCCAAGAGGCTCGTGCTGTCGGCGGGGACCCTCGGCAGCACCTTCCTCCTGCTCAAGAACCGCGACGCCTTCCCGGGGCTCAGCCCGAGGCTCGGCAGCCGCTTCTGCGGCAACGGCGACCTGCTCACCTTCGCCGTCAACACCAGCGAGCCGACCGACCCGGCCCGCGGGCCGGTGATCACCAGCGCGATCCGCTACCCCGACGAGCTCGACGGCGAGGGGGATTCCGGCCGCGGCTTCTATATCGAGGACGCCGGCGTGCCCGGGTTCGTCCCCTGGCTGGTCCAGTCCTCCGATGCGCCGGGCTCGCTGCGGCGCGCCGCGAGAGTCGCCTGGCGGATCCTGCGCCAGCGGCTCGTCGGCGATCCCGAGAGCAACCTGAGCGCCGAGGCGGCCGGGATCATCGGGGACGGCAGGCTCTCGGGCAGCTTCCTGCCGCTCCTGGGGATGGGCCGGGACATCCCCGACGGGCAGATGAAACTCACCAAGCGCGGCTACCTCGACGTGGACTGGCGGACCCGCAAGTCGGGGCCGTACTTCGACCGCCTGCGAGCCGAGTCGCGCCGGCTCGCGGTGGCGATGGGCGCCGAGAAGTTCGTCGACAACCCACTCTGGCTCCTGCGGCGGGTGATCACTGTCCACGCTCTCGGAGGCTGCCCGATGGGCCGCAATCCCGAGGAGGGGGTCGTGGACCCCTATGGGCGCGCGTTCGGCTGTGAGGGTCTCCACATCGCCGACGGCTCGGTGATGCCGGGGCCGGTGGGGCCGAATCCG
Source organism: uncultured Solirubrobacterales bacterium (assembly GCA_963797265.1). Taxonomy (GTDB): domain Bacteria; phylum Actinomycetota; class Thermoleophilia; order Solirubrobacterales; family 70-9; genus DASUPK01. The sequence goes on from CAWCOY010000002.1 coordinate 92,130, forward strand.
AGCCTGACGATCGCGGCGCTCGCCGACCGCTTCGCCGACTCGATCATCGAGGAAGAGGGCCGCCCGACCGCGGGGCGCCGAGCCGCGGAAGCGCTCGGCGCACGGGGGCGCCAGGCCGCCCCGGCCGAGAAGGTGGAGGCCAGGGGCGGGCCGGGCCCGGACGGAGCGGTGTCGGTCTCCTTCACCGAGGAGATGAAGGGCTTCGTCGCCCTCGGCGAGCGGGACTTCGACCGCGGCTTTCGATCCGGGCGCGAGAGCCGCACGGCGCTGATGTTCCACCTTACGATCACGGCCGACGACATCGAGCGATTCATCGCCGACCGCGATCACGAAGCGGTGGCGGAGGGCTGGATCGAGTGCGCGGCGCTCAGCGGCCGGCTGCCGGTCGAGCGCGGGATCTTCAACCTGTTCGTCGACCAGGAGGGTGATCGAAGCCGCAAGCGAATGCTCTATCGGCTCCACTTCGAAGACGGCACCGGGCACCCCCTCACGCTGGTCGGCCACAAGGAGGTCGAGGACGATCCCGGCTTCGACCTCTGGCGCGACACGACGACGCTCTTCACCCGGATTCTCCGCGGTCACGTCGGGGAGGGGCACGACGAAGGGCCGGAGGTGCTGGCCGCGGGGATCATTCACATTCAGCTGGGGGACTTCGCCCGCCAACTCACCACTTTTCGCTGCGACCCTCCGACCCGCCTCGACGCGCTTGCCCGCTTCGGGGGCCTGTTCGCTGGCGATCTGTGGGAGGTCTACGGGCCGCGAGGAAGGGAGGGAGCCGGATGAGCGCGGCCACAGCGACGGTCAAGGAGCGCCTCATCCCCTTCAGCGCCGGGGACGGCACCGAGCTCAACCTGATCAACGTCCGCGGGCCGAAGCCCCCGGCGAAGCCGCCGGTCCTGCTCGTCCACGGCGCCGGGGTGCGCGCCAACATCTTCCGGGCGCCCAGCGGGCGGACGATCGTCGACGAGCTGGTCGAGGCCGGTCACGACGTCTGGCTCGAGAACTGGCGGGCGAGCATCGACATCCCGCACAACCGCTGGACGCTCGACCAGGCCGCGGTGCTCGATCACCCGGCCGCGGTGCGCAGAGTGCTCGAGGACAGCGGAGCCGACGAGGTCAGGGCCGTGATCCACTGCCAGGGCTCGACCAGCTTCATGATGTCGGCGGTCGCGGGCCTCGTCCCCGAGGTGACCACGATCGTCTCCAACGCGGTCGCCCTTCACCCGGTCGTCTCGCGGCTGGCGCGGCTCAAGATGGACTGGATCCTGCCGCCCGCCGCCAAGGTGCTCGGCTACCTGAACCCGCAGTGGGGCGTCAAGGGGGCGCCGTGGGTGCTCCCCAAGGCGATCACCGCCTGGGTCAAGCTCACCCACCACGAGTGCGACAACGACGTCTGCAAGCTCTCCAGCTACACCTACGGCGTCGGCCGGCCGACGCTCTGGCGGCACGAGAACCTGAACGCGGCGACGCACACCTGGCTCACCCACGAGTTCGCCGACGTGCCGCTGACCTTCTTCGAGCAGATGGCGCGCTGCATCAAGGCGGGCAGCCTGGTCTCGGTCGAGGGGCGCCCGGAGCTGCCCGAGAACCTCACCGCTCAGCCGCCCCAGACCGATGCCCGCTTCGTCTTCCTGGCCGGCGAGCTGAACGCCTGCTTTCTGCCCGAGAGCCAGCGACGGACGCACGCCTGGTTCGAGCGCCAGGCCCCGGGCCGCCACGGCCTTCACGTCTTCGACCGTTACAGCCACCTCGACGTGTTCATGGGCAAAGACGCCGCCCGCGACACCTTCCCGGTGATCCTCGAAGAGCTGGGCGACGGCCGGTGAGGCTCCCCGCCCGCCTCCGCCGCCAGGCCGGCCGCCACGCGCTCGTGGACGGCATCCCGTTCGAGCTCCCGATCGACTCGGAGCGGGCACAAGCCCTGATGGCCGCCTTCCCGATCAACGCCGAGCGCGCCGCCGAGGCGCTCCCGGGCGATGAGCTCCACCCGCTGCGCATCTGGCCCGGGCGGGGGCTGCTCCTGATCACTGTGATCGACTACCAGGCGACCGACATCGGTCGCTACGTCGAGTTCTCGATCGGGATTGCCTGCACCCGCGGCGCGCGCCCGGGGCCGCCCCTGCTCCCCGCACTACTACGTCGTCTCTACGGCACGGGTCAGTTCGTCTTTGACCTTCCCGTCAGCACCGAGATCTCGGTCAAGGGCGGCAAGGGAATCTGGGGCATGCCCAAGCATCAGGCCTACCTCGAGTTCGACGTCGAACCGCGGCGGGCCCGGAGCCGCTATTGGCTCGATGGGCAGGTCGCGGTCGAGGTCGAGGTGAGGCGCCCTCGCTTCGGCGGCCTCCCGCTTGCCAGCACGGGGGTCAATTACTCGGCCTTCCGGGGCATGCTCTGGCGCTCGTGGATCCACTTCCGCGCCCGGGCCACGCTCAACCTGCCGCTCAGCCGCACGGCGCGGCTTGAGATCGGAAACCATCCTCGCCTCCCGCCGCTCAGGGAGCTCGGGATTGGCGACCGGCCGCTATACGCCGCGTTCCTGCCCCAGGTGCGCGGCGCGCTCGACGACCACGTCGAGGGCTGGTTCCTGAGCTACGAGGAGCCGCCCACCGCACCTCCCGAGGGCCTGGAGGGGGTGGTTGGCCTCGGCCTCTCGCGCGCCTGGCTTCCCCCTCCCGATTCGGATCGAGAGCGGGCGCGGTCCGGGGGCGCCGAGATCCCCCGCGGTTAGCCGGCCGCTACGCGCTCAGCCCCGCCGCCGCCAGCGCCTCCCGCGGCGAGAGGTAGACCTCCCAGCGAACCGCTCGCTCGCCACGGAAGACGAACAGGTGGGCGAGCCGCACGTCCACCTCTATGCCGGTTTGCCGGCCGCGCGCCCGCAGCCGGACCGTGACCACGACGGTGTCCCCTCCGAATGCGAACTCCTCGGGCTCCGGGCGGTATGACTCGAACGCCTCGAGCCCCTCCCGCAGAGCCCGGGCGAGCCCCTCGTAGCCGCGGTAGACGCCCGTTCCGCCCGGGAGCTCAGGGGGCTGTACCAGCTCGATCTCGGGCTCGAAGAGCAGCTCCCGGGCCGCCTCGTACTCCTCGCTCCTCCAGAGCTCGTAGTAGCGGCGCAGTCTCTCCACGGTGCGCTCGTCAACCGGCACCATCGACCAGCAAATCAGATCGCACGGCCCACCGGGCGGCGGAAGTCCCCTCCGCGGGCGGACCACCGGGTCCGCCCGGCGTCGCCGGCGCCGTTGGCGGCTCGCCCCCAAGCACCCGCTCATTGAAGAGGCTGCGGTAGTGGGCTTCATCACTAGCAACTCGAAGCTGTCGCTCGGCATCGTGACCCTCGACGCGCGACGCAAAGTGGGCAGAGGGTTCCGGGGCTGGCTACCCCGGACCAACGTCACTTTTCTCTCCGCGTAGCCGGAGTAGTCTCGTATACGTAGTCTCGTGGGAGGTCTGACATGGCCAGCTGTCTCGGATTTACTCGACGACGGACTTCGTCGTGCCGACCGCTGCAACTAACTTCGCGCGGGCGGAACTGCCTGCGCGATCTCGACTCCGCCTAGAAGGAGGGGGAGATGAAGAAGAAGCCACTCAGCGAAAGAATCGGCACCACCAAGGAGAAGATCACCAAGGTAGAGGGCAAGGGCGGCAAGGTCAGCGCCGCATTGACCAACGCTCAAAAGCGTTGGAAGCACTACCACGACCTCGCGGTCAAGACGTATGCGCAGTCCCAAAAGGCGCAGGAGAAGGCCGACAAGCTCCGCCAGAAAGGCCAGCCCGAGAAGGCGGCGGAGGTTGACCGCGAGGGGATGAAACTCGAAGCCCAATCGCTGAACGCGCATGCCAAAGCACAGGAATGGATCTCCAAGATCAAGCCGCTAAAGCAGCGCGAAGAAGGTCTTGAGGACACCGAGGAGATGCTGCGCGCCCGGCTCGAAAAACTCCAGGAGCAAAAGGGCCCGAAGATCAAGGGCGACAGGGTGGTCGGCGGCACCCCCGAGAAGCGACTGCAAGTGGGCATGCTCGCCTCAGCTGCTAACTGCAGGAGCGGCAAGCGCGCGAACTTCTACAGCCAGGCCGGGGGCTTCGACGTGCGGCACTGCCTCACGGGACCATCGCGTGACCACCGCGACGACTGCTCCTCGTGGTTTACGTCCCTGTATCAGTCGTGCGGCCTGCCCGACCCCAACGGCACCGGCTATACCGGCGGGTTTACGGGCACCCTGGGTAGCTATGGAAAGAAGATCAGCCGCGAGGAGGCGAGGCGAACACCGGGGGCCGCGGTCCTCTTCGGCTCGTCGCCCTTCCACCACGTCGAGGCTGCGATCGGCGACGGCACCGAGCACACCATCGGACACGGTTCGGCGCCGGTAGATATGGGCGCGTTCGACCTCGTGTCAGGCCCGGTCGAGTTCAGGAAGTACTCGCACTCCTAAGCAGGGATGTCTCATGTCGAAACCGGCCTGGCGAATCCTTGCGGGCGACGCCGTCCTGAAACCGAAGGTGGTTGTCGAGGAGGCCGAGCGGGCGAGACTCCCGCTGCATTTCGCGCTCGCGATGCTGGAGAAGGAAACCGCTATCCCTCAGCGGAACATCTTTGGCTGCGATCACGGACCGGGCAAGGCGTTCTGCCATGAGAACGTGACCGCCGCCCGGGTGGCCGCGCTCCAACGCTCTGGGCTCGCAAATGGTGTCGGATGGACGCAGATCACCTTTCCCGCGTTCGTCGAGGAGGCGGACAAGTTCGGCGGTGCACACAAGCCTCGGTTCCAGATGAGAGTCGGCTTCAAAGTGCTGAAGGACAACATGGACCGCGAGGGCAGCGCGCAGCAGGGCTTTCGCACCTACAACGGGACCGGGCGGGACGCTGAGAAGTACGGCAGGGAAGCGATCGCAATCGCCAAGGGTTGGAAGCGGGTACTCGATCAGGAGTAGACCTGAGGGGTGAGCGACCGGATTCGAACCGGCGACCGCCTGGACACAACCCGTCGGTCACCTCATATTCCGCTCGCTGATTGGCACCTGGATCGGCTGGTCGCGTTCCCCGAGGGCCGCTCAAGGGTGTCTATCGCCGTGAGGGCGAGCTCGAGGTCTTCTGGGATGCGTTCTGGTCGACCTTTGAGGACATCCAGGTTGAGATGCACGGCTTCACGGAGGTGGGCTCCGAAGTCGTGGTCCCGAACACCGCCCACCTGCGGGGCCGCCAGGGGATCGAGGTGATCGCGAGGAGCACGTTCGTGTTCACCGTCGAGAACGGGCTGATCACGCGCCAGCGAATGTTCCAGGAGCAAGCCGAGGCCCTCGAAGCCGCCGGGCTGCGGGAGTAATCCAGAAGTACCGCTTGGACGAGAAGCGGCGCTTTGCTTGGAAGCAGCATGGAATCAGTGGCGCGGCGCCCGTTCCAGCGCTGCGCGCAGGACCGGTGACTGATCGGCGTAGGCTTGTCGACTCACAGCCCGAACGCTCACCGACGAGCGAGGAACCCAGATGAGCATCCAGACTGGCCTCCGGTCGCTATTCGCCGTCCTCGCCGTACTCGTCCTGGCGCTCGGTCTTGTGGCGTGCGGCGCCGGCGCCGGCGGCGTGACGCAGGAGGGCGGCAACAGGGAGATCAGAGCGAACCGGATCGAAAGGAACCCGGACAACGCCGGCGTCCAGATCACGGTCGGTTCGAAGAACTTCACTGAGCAGTACATCCTCGGCGAGATCTACACGCAGGCCCTGCAGGCGGCCGGCTATCAGGTCAAGACCAGGCTCGGCCTGGGTTCGGAGCAGATCGCCCTCGACGCTCTCAGGCGGGGAGCGATAGACGCGTATCCGGAGTACACCTCCACCGCGCTCACCTCGTTCTTCAAGTTCCCGCCCGAGGACGTCCCCGCCGACGCCCAGCAGGCGTTCGAGGAGAGCCGGGACGACTTCGAGCGGCTCGGGCTGGTCGCGTTCCCACCGACGCCGTTCTCGAGCGCGAATGCGGTCGGCCTCTTGACCGAGACAGCGGACCGACTCGGGATCTCAAAGGTCTCCGACCTCGAGGGCCGGTCTCAGGACCTGAACCTGTACGGCGCCCCCGAGTGCCGCCGGCGGATCGACTGCCTGGCCGGTCTCGAGAAGTACTACGGCCTGAAGTTCAAGAGCTTCACCCCGGTCCCTATCAGCCGGCGCTATGACGTGCTCACAAAGGGCGAGGCCGATTTCTCGATCCTGTTCACCACCGACGCGCAACTCTTCGTCTCCGACGACTACGTGATCCTCGACGACGACAAGGGCGTCCTCCCGGCCGGGAACGTCCTCTTCGTCGCCGGTAAGCAGACCGTGGATCGGGCGGGGCCGGACTTTGCAAAGACGATCGAGAGCGTCCAGGAGAACCTCACCCTCGACGTGATGCAGGAGCTGAACGCGCGCGTCGATATCGACGGGGAGAAACCCGAGGAAGCGGCACGGCGCTACCTGGTCGAGTTCGGGTACACCCGCTGATTCAGGCCCTAGGCCTTTGTCGGCTCCGCCTCCGCTTCTGTCCGCTCCCCGATCCCCACTCGCGGCAGCCACTCGAGAGACCGCGGCAGATACCAGTTCCAATCGCCGAGCAGCGTCATCGAGGCTGGGAGCAGGACGCCCCGGATGATCGTCGCGTCGATCAGCACGGCGACGGCGAGTCCGACGCCGAACTCCTTGAAGATCACGGATGAGAGGGTGGCGAAGATCGCGAACACCGCGATCATCACCGCCGCCGCGGCGGTCACCACCGACGCGGTGCTATGCACACCGCGGCTGACTGCCTCCCTCGTCGACGTACCCCTGTCGTAGGCCTCACGGACCCGGCTGAGGATGAAGACGTGGTAGTCCATCGAGAGGCCGAAGAGGAGCACGAACAGGAACAGCGGCAGCCATGAAACGACCGCCCCCGTCGACTCGAAGCCGAGCACCGACTCGAGGTGGCCCTCCTGGAAGATCCAGACGACCACCCCGTAGGCGGCGCCGACCGAGAGCAGGTTGAGCAGGATCGCCTTGATCGGGATCACGATCGAGCGGAAGGTGACGAGGAGGAGCAGGAAAGCGAATCCGAGAACGAACGCGAAGACCACCGGGACCCGGACCTCCATCAGGTCGTTGAAGTCCTTGGAGCCCGCGGTGTAGCCGGTGACGTTGGCCTCGAGGCCCTGGTGCGGACCTACGTTCGCTGGAACCATCACGTCGCGAAGCTCGGCGAGCGCCGCGTATGAGGCGTCGTTGGTGCCGTCGCCGACGATCGGCACGCTGACTTGCGCAACGCTGTGATCCGAGCTGAACTGGACCGTCACCGGTGGTTCGACCACGTCGCTTGCCTCGACCTGCTTGCGGAGGTTGTGGACGGCGATGGTCAGCTCGACGTTCGAGGCGTCGCCGCGCTCGATCACGACCTCGGCCGGGATCTGGTTGCCCGGGAAGGCCGCCTGGATCCGGTCGTAGGTCTGGATCACCGGGAGATCCTGCGGCAGCGTCTCGAATCCCGGCACCGCCAGCTTCAGGTTGAGCACTGGGCTGGCCAGGAAGAGCAGCACTGCGACCGAACCTACGGTGGCGACCACCGGCCTGCGGAGCACGCGGTCGAGGATTGCCCCCCAGACTCGTGACTCACGCGCTGCGCGCTCCTCGGGGCGGGTGAGGAATGGAATGCGCCCGCTGTTCACCCGGTCAGCGAGCTTCGAGAGCAGCGCCGGCAGCACGGTCAGCGAGCCCACCACCGCGATCGCGACGACGGTGATCGTCCCGGCCGCGAAGGAGGTGAAGGTTGCGGCACCGGCCAGGAACATGCCTGCCATCGCGATTGCCACCGTCACCCCGGAGACAAGCACGGCGCGACCAGAGGTCGCCGCCGCGGCTTCGAGGGCTGCTCGCGAGTCCATTCCCCTCGCCCTCTCCTCGCGCATGCGCCGCAGGTAGAACATCGAGTAATCGACTCCCACCGCGAGTCCGACGAGTAGCACCACCGAGGTGACCGAGTCATCGACCGGCCAGAGATTGCTCAGGGGGCCGAGAAGTCCGATCGCCGCAGCCACAGCGGTCGCCGCCAGCAGCAGCGGGACCAGGGCAGCGACCAGCGCGGCGAAGGCGATCAGGAGGATGAGCAAGGTGATCGGAAGCGAGGTCACCTCCGCCCGGCGGAAGTCGTCTTCGAACGATTCGCCGAGCTGCTTGTTGGCGCTCGCGTCGCCGAATTCCTCGATCCGGAACCCCGGATGCGCCTCGCTCAGGCGCGCGACGGTCGCGAGCGGTGCGTCGACCAGGTCCTCAGTCGCAATACCGCTGTTCTCACCGGGGTCCGGAATCTCGAAGGTGATCAGCGCCGAGCGTCCGTCCTGCGAAATCGCCCCCTCGCTGCCCGCGAAGTAGGGACTCTCAACGTCCACCACGTTCTCGGTCGACTCGAGCTTGCCGACGGCATCGTCGACGACAGCGCGAAATGCCGGCTCGTCGGCGGTGGGGCCGGTGCTCTCACTCTGGATCAGTACGGTCTCGTCGGCGTTCTCCGGAAACGCGTCGGCGATCGCATGGTCGGCTTTCCGCGCCTCGCCGACCCCCTGGTCCTCGTCCTGGATCGACTGCGTGCCGACCGAGCCGCCGACCATTACGGCAAGGACGACGAAGACCAACCACGCGATGACCGCCTTTGCCGGGTGGCGCGCGCTCCACCTCCCTGCCCGCGCCGCAAGGTTCCTGGTGCCTTCCAAGCAAGCACCCCCGATGTCGGACTCAACTAGCCGGGATCATCCCCCAAAAACCGCCCCTCGACAAGAAAGGCGAAATCCCTGCTGGAGTTTCGATCCAAGCGGGCTCCAGAGAGCGCGCCCGACAGGATTCGAACCTGTGACGTCGGTTTCGTAGACCGCGCCGGGTGTTCAGTGGGGCTCCTCTGGACTCAGATTCGGCTCTTTACCGGGACTCGATCTCGTCTGGGTTCGGCTGGACTTGGCCCAGCGTTGAGGCGCGCGCACTCCTGCTTTCACGCCGGGCGACAACGCCGCGAGCTCCGGCCCCGGGGTGCCCCTTTGCATGGAAAGCAGCACTCCAGGGATAGGCAAGTAGCTAGCCGGCATGCTCGACTGATTCGTGCTTGTTCGTTCCGCGCTGCGATACGAAGCGACGGGCCCTGGTCTTGACCAGATGGCCACTGATCGACGCGAACTTTCTCACCGGGTGGTCGCCGAGCATGATCCGTTTGGCCCGGCGCGTCGTGGCCCCATCAGCTTTCTCCAGCGAGCCAGCGTCGAACGGCGGCTGGGGGTCGTACTCGATGACCAACTGCAGAGCCTCGGCCAGTTCTCGTCCGTGAACCCGTTCGGTGAGAGCGAGGGCGGCATCGATCCCGGCGGAAGTGCCGGCACTGCTGATGTGGTTGCCCTCCCAGACCACTCGGTCAGGGACGACATCCGCGCCAAGAGCCTTGACGTTGTCACGGAACGCCCAGTGGGTGGTGGTCTTCTTGCCTTTGAGCAGGCCCACGGCCGCGTAGAGGCTGGCCCCGCTACAGATTGAGACCGTCCACTGGCACTTTGGCGCCGCCGTCAGGAGCCAATCGAGGAGGATCTGATCCTCGAGCACGGGTAGCGGGTTCTCGCTTCCGGAACGAGGATGAGATCCGGATCGGGAAGGGTCGGCGGAGTGTCGGTCGGCAGCACCGTCAGGCTTCGGTCTGCTCGGACCGGCTCCATCGAGCTCGCGACGAAGTGAACCTCGGCATCGGGCCAACGGCTGATCACCTCATACGGTCCGACCAGATCAAGGGCGGTGATGTCCGGATAGATGACGTAGGCGACCTTCATCACTCGATCACCTCGAAGCTGAACATCATGCCGCTCTCGTGGTGCTCGGCTATGTGGCAGTGCGCCATCCAGAGGCCGGGATTGGTGACGTCCAAGAGAACGTCGACGGTCTGCCCGGTCCGAACGAGGACGGTGTCCTTCCAAACCAGGTTGGGCTCGACCTCCGCATCGCGAGCAAGGACGAGCAGTCGCCCAGCACCATGAACGTGGAAGGGGTGGTGCATCGGGTGATCGCCGGCCATCTCATTGATAAGGCGGATCTTCACCTGGTCCCCGACGCGAAATTGCCAATCGATTGCCGCGTTCTCCTGGCCGGTATCGCGATCGATCAGCTTCCAGCGCATGTTGGCCGGGGTCGTCATTCGGTTGACCTCGACCATGTCGTCTTCCCACTCGATGCCGCCGGCGGCCTCATGGTCATGGCCCTCGCTGTGCTCGTGGCCGTTGCCGTGGTCGTGGTGCTCGTGGGCGCCACCGGCCTCGCTGACCAGCTGCGCCGGTAGCAGCTTCATCCCACACTCCGGGCAATGCCCGGGCTCGCCACTGACGACCTCGGGGTGCATCGGGCAGGTGTAGGTCGCCTCGATCGCCAGCAGCTTCATCCCGCACTGCGGGCACTTACCCGGCTCGTCACTGACGATCTCGGGGTGCATGGGACAGGCGTAGACAATCGGCCCCTCGCCTTCAGGGGCACCCATATCCATCTCGGCAATGAACGCGAGTCGTTTGTCGGGCTCGGCCTCGAGATAGGAGTCGATCCGCTCCCGCTCAGCTGCCATGTCGGCGTTCGTCCGCAGGTTCGCGAACTCGGCTTCCAGTGAAGGCTCGGCGTGCTTCTCCTTGACCTCGATCCGCGCCAGCGGATAGGTCTTGCCTGGGGTTTGGTGCTCGAGGGTGAGCTCGCCGGGTTGATCGAAGAGAACGTCAACGATCACACGTTCCGAGGGGGCGATGATCACGTCCTCGACGAACTGCTCGTGCTCCACGTGGCCACTGTCGCCGCCGACGAGCTTCATCCGCGCTCCGGGCAAAGCGATCTTGAACACGCGGGTGTTGGCGGTGTTAGTCAGGTAGAGGCGGACAACCTCGCCGCACTTAGCCTCGAGCGAGAGATTGGTTTCGCCGCTTAGAAGGAGCACGTCGCCGAAGCGGCCCATCGCCGAATGAGTCGTCTCCTCGCGGCGGAAGGGCGCGACCCTGCCGTCGTCGAGCAGGATGTCGTCAACCGTCAGGACGAGTTCGCGGTGGGCCGAGGGCCAGTGGTCGGGATCCGCCGGCTCGACCAGGACGTTGCCGTACAGCCCCATCTCCTGGCCATAGTCCTCGCGGATGTGCGGGTGGTACCAGTAGAGGCCTGGGTCGGGGAAGCTGATATGGGCGGAGAACTTCTCTCCCACCTCCATCGGCTTCTGTGTCTCGTGCGTCCCGTCGTAGCGGTTCTCGAGCCGGAGGCCATGCCAATGGACCGTGGCCTCGAGGTCACCTTGGTTCTCGACGTTGACGACGATCTCTGAGTCTTGCTTGACCTTGAGGGTCGGACCGGGAATCGAGCCGTTGTAGGCGAGCATCCGAACCGTCGAGTCACCAAGCTGCTTGGCGACAGGCGCGATGCGGAGATCGAACTCCGTCCCGTTAGCCACTTCGACCAGCTCAGTTGCTTCAGCCTGCGGTAGGTCGGCGACGTCGGTCGGGAAGTGCGTGCTTTCAGTCATCTCGTTTCTCCTACGGGCACTAGTTGACGTGCGTTGCAACGCGAGGTTGAGCGGAGGGAGCCGGGGTCGAGGTGCTGATTTGCTCAGCGATGTACTCGGCGTCGTCCTTAACCCAACCCAACAGCGCCGAGCCCCTGGTGTGCTGATGAGTACTAGTCGGGGCGACTGGATTTGAACCAGCGACCTTTCGGCCCCCAGCCGAATGCGCTACTAGTGTCCGAGGGTGCCGTGGACTTGCTTTTCCGCATTCCCATGCGGTTTCAGTTGCTCTGAGTTGTCCCGAGTTTCGTGCATATTGGAACCCTGAATGGAACCCTGGCCGGAGCTGGAATGCGCCCAGGTAATTCCCCTTGCGGATCAGAGGGGAAGCGCGCCCCCGAGCGAATCCGCAACCTGGTCAGTGCCACGCGGAAGCAGGCGTCAGCTCACCGCGCGCGCCGCTGCTGCTTTTCGTCCAAAGCGGCTATCCCGACAACCCGGCGGCTTCGAGGGCCTCCTCTCGGCTCTGGTACAGCACAAACCTGTCCACCCGGCCGTCCCGGATCTCCCACAGCGTCGTACCACTCGCGTCCACCGCCACCCCGCTGCCGCGACCTCTGCCCGTGACCCGAGTGGGGACGACGATGCGGTCCCCCGAGCCGATGTACTCGCTCGGAGCCAGCTCGAACTCCTCGAAGGCCTCCCGGATAGCGGCGATCCACCGCGCCGCCCCGTCGAGACCGTGGTAGACGCCCTTCTCCGGCCCTTCCGACTGCGACCAATCCATGACGCGGTCTGCGCTGATCACCTCGTCCAGGCCCTCGGGTTCGCCGCGATTGAAGGCGGCATACGCGCGACGCACGATCTCGACGTTCTCCTGCGACATCGCCTACGCAGTATCTCCCGTTGAAGTGCCGCTTTCCATGCAAAGCAGCGGTCCTGCGGTCATCAACGAGCCTGGAACGCGCGGATGCTCCTCCCGCGCCCATCGGTAGCTTGTCGGCCGTGAATCGGGAAGAGCTCAGACGTCAACTCGTGGCGAAGCTCGAGATTGAGAAAGCTCATGACGAGGTTCGGTTGGTGACGCTCAACGGGGTCGTGCTCGGGCGCCTAGGGCAGAACGCTGACTCCGGCTATTGGGAGCTCGACTGGCGCATGGGGTGGAAACGGCTGTCGAGTCAACACGCGGGCAGCGGCGAGGCCGAACATGCAGAGACCTGGGCAGTTGAGGAGATCGCCAACCTGATGGCCGTCGAGCGATCGGCGATCGACGCTGGTGGGTCGTGGGGCAGGAGGTCACCCCCGCCCGGCGTCAGCTAGTTCCGGCTGGTTCATCCTCGACGCGGACCTTGAGCCCACGGCCGATAAGCGGGTCCTGTTCCCAACCTAGACGCGAAAAAGCCCCCTCGTAATAGGGGCTTTTCCGTACAACCTGCCTGGGCCCCAATTGGGGATCTCGGACGACCCAGGAGGCACCCCTGAGGCTACGCCCGCCCCTCAGCGGATTCATCCGTGCTTAGCACCGGGATGCCAAGCGCTATCTCTGTCCCCACTTTCAACGCATAGAGGTGTGATTTCAAACCGCTGTTTCTGCCTGCCTAGCGGCCTGGCGCTCCGGCTGAAAATAGCCGCTTGGACGAGAAACAGCTGCGCCTTCTTACGGCACTTCTTCCGCGCCTTCTTTGAGTGCCTCTTCTTGCACTTCTTGAGCGCACCGGCGCTCTCTCCGCATATTGCCCAGAGTCGAGTGCTCGACACCTGGGATTCTCGGATCGAGCGGCAAAGCGAGCGCCTCGGCCGCTCCTTTCCTGCCGCCAGGCATGAGCCTGGAGCGCGTTTCCCAGCCGGAGAGCCCGCTGTCGCATTGCGCGAAGAGCGAGCGTTAGCTCTAAGAGCGCTGCTTTCCATGCAAAGCGGATAGCCGCTTCTCGTCCAAAGCAGCTATTCCGACAGCCCGGCGGCTTCGAGTGCCGCAACCCGATCCCTGAGGACATCCAGGCGAATCACGCTGCCCGCACGGAAGGTCCAGACGTGGAAGTAACGAAACTCAGCGGGCGCCGCACCACTGCCTTTTCCGATCCCGCGTTGGACCACCGCCGCGACCACGCTATCGCCGGCGTCCACGAGATCCTCTGCCTCGATCGTCACTCTCTCCCAGGCCTCGAGGAACGTCCGCATGTACTCCCCGATGCCCTCAAGCCCGAGATAGGAACCAGACTCCGGAAACCCTTCGCCCTGGACAAGCAGGGCCAGCGGGTCGTACAGGTCGACCCCCCGCTCGGAAGTTGCCGTCCCTCCACTCCTCATAGACAGCCCGAACGGCTTCGACGTTCTCCTCCGACATTGCCCGGCCAGTATCCCGCGGTGAGGGAGAGCCGCGAGAGCACCGAGCCGATCACGTTGGACGAGCTTCGAGTCCTAGCAGGCCTCCAACGGCTGGTGAGAGTGGGCGACCTCGCTTTGGAAATCTCCGAGCGTCAACCCTATGGAATTCGCCTCCGCTCTGGCCCCATGCGAGACCTCGGCACGGGCGCCTGGCTGACCGGCGAAGCTCGCCGATAGCTTTGCGGAACAGCTGGCGTGCGGATTCACGGTGGCGGCCGATGCCGGGCCACTCAATCCGAGCACCAGCACCAGCGTTGTGAATACAACAAGCAATATCCGCTTCATGGTGATCCTTCCCTCAGGAGATTCGGGGACCCACCCTACTACCGCGTTCTGGCCTTGACTCCGACGTTCTCCTGCGGCATCGCCCACCCAGGTGTCTCACCAGAGGTGCCGCTTTCCATGCAAAGCAGGAGTGCTGCTTCTCGTCCAAAATGCTACCGGGTGATCGGACGAAAGAAGGAGCGACGCGAATGTCGAGATCGAGATGCGGGTGGCCAACGACCTCCTGCCGATTTCTTGAGGAATTGTGGGATCCGCAGGTGGTCTTCCAGCCAGCCGGAGCGCTCCCGGACGCTGCGGCTCGCCCGCATCGCGGCTGGGACGGCATCCTGCGATTCACCGCGAACCAGATGGAGGCGTTCTCCGAGATGTGGATGGAACCGCTCGAGTTCATCGAGGTCGGCGAGCGCCTGGTGGTCCCCTATCGGTTTGGGGGCCGGGCCCGGCACACCGGAATCGAGGTGGAGTTCTTCTTCGTGCACGTCCTCCACCTCCCCGACGGGAAGGTGGTGCGATGTGACGTCTTCAAGACCGAAGGCGAGGCCCTCGAAGCCGCCGGGCTGCCGGGATCAACACCGGCGGCCGGCATGAAGCTATAAGTGGCTGAAATGCAGGCTCTACTGCTCGCTGTGGGGAGCGACTCGCGGATGGCGAAAGCGCTCGAGCGCCACCTCCATCGCGGTTTCGCTTCCCGGGGATTTAGAGTCGCAGGCTTCGATACGGCATCCCCGGCAATGGAAGCTCTCCGCGAGTCGAAGGACCGCGGGGAGCTGGTGGCCCTTCTGATCGCCGACCAGCATGCGCGCGAGATGGCAGGCCTCGACCTGCTGCGGGAGGGACGAAAGCTTCATCCAGAAGCGCGGACGGTACTGCTGTGCGGGCACGCTGACTTCGAGCTCGCGGTCGAGGCCGTCAACGCAATGGCGCTGGACCACGTCCTGGTCAAGCCGTTCGATGGCGAGCGGGATCTGCTTCCAATCGTCTCGGAGCTCCTCGACGGGTGGCAAGGCGACCGTGACCGCGACGCTGCGGGAGTGAGGATCGTGGGAGAGCGGGATTCGTCGCGCGGCCACACCATTCGCCAGTTCCTTGGGCGCAACAACATCCACTACCAGTGGCTCGACCCGGGCTTCGACGAGGGAAAGACCCTCCTCGCTGAGGTCGCAGAGCCAGATCGCGCCCACCTGCCCGTCGCCGTGTTCCCCGATGGCGTCGCCCTGGCGCAGCCCACCAACGTGGAGCTCGCCAGCCAGCTCGGGATCGCCACCCGCCCAAAGCTCGATCACTATGACCTGGTGATCGTGGGAGGCGGGCCGGCGGGGTTGGCGGCGGCTGTGTATGCCTCATCGGAGGGTCTGAGCGCGGTCATGATCGAGCGGGAAGCACCGGGCGGCCAGGCTGGACAGAGCCCGCGGATCGAGAACTACCTCGGCTTCCACGCGGGACTCAGCGGATCGGAGCTAACACGGCGGGCGATCATCCAGGCACGCCGCTTCCATGCCGAAATCGTGCGGCCGCGCGAGGTGATTGGCATCGACTGGCGGGACGACGACCGCATCCTCCACCTCTCCGATCAAACCACGCTCAAGGCCCGCAGCGTGCTTATCTCCACCGGGGTCTCGTACCGTCGGCTCACCGCGCCCGGCGTGTCGGAGCTGATCGGCGCCGGCGTCTACTACGGCGCCTCCGCCCTTGACGCCCAGGACCAGGTCGATCAGCACGTGTTCATCGTCGGCGGTGCGAACTCCGCCGGCCAGTGGGCGCTCAACTTCGCGCGCTATGCCCGCAAGGTGACGATGCTGATCCGGGCCGACTCGCTCGCAAAGGGGATGAGCCAGTACCTGATCGATCAGATCGAGCTGAGGGGCAATATCGAGGTCCTGACCCGGACGGAGCTTGCCGCGGCCCGCGGCAGCGGCCGCCTGGAGTCGCTGACCCTGAAGCGGGACGGACAGGAAACGTGCGACCCCGTCCTCGCCGATGCGGTGTTCATCTTCATCGGCGCCTCCCCACACACGGATTGGCTGCAGGGGAAGCTCATCTGCGATGACGGCGGGTACATCGTCTCCGGCCGTGACCTGGGAAGCCGTCCGGCCGAATGGCCGCTCGATCGGGATCCCTACTTGCTCGAGTCCTGCATGCCGGGCGTGTTCGTCGCCGGAGACGTCCGCCACGGCTCGAACCAGCGAGTGGCCTCCGCCGTCGGCGAGGGTTCGATGGCGGTGCACCTGATCCACCAGTACCTGGCGGAGCGCGAATGACGGTCTGGAGCATCCGGACCGCCCCGACGACGGGAGTACCGATCCCCTCCTAGGAATGACTCGAAGGCCTCCCTTACGATCTCCACGTCCTCCTCCGACATGGCCCACGCAGTATCTCGCGCGTTGACCCGGCCGCTTTCCATGCAAAAGCGGACAGCTGCTTTCGTCCAAAGCGGCTACTCGGAGAGCCCGGCGGCTTCGAGGGCTTCCTCGGTGGTCTCGTAGACCTCGCTCCGAACCACCTTGCCGTCGCTGCGGAGGACCCATAGGTGCGCAAGCCTCATTTCCATCTCCACTCCGCTCCCTCTTCCTCGGCCGGAGATGCGAACCGGCACAACGACAACATCGCCGGCATCTATGAAGTCCTCGGGCTCAACGTGGAAGTCCTCGAACGCCTCCAGCGCCTCCTCAATGGACCGGAGAAATCCCTCGGGACCCCGGCGAGTACCGGCGGCCGAGCCCGTGACTCCAAGTCCACCGGAAATCAGTGGATTCAACGTCATCAGAGAGCATCGCAGTCACCGCTTCAAAGTCGCCGGCCGCGAACAGCGCGTAGCCGCGGCGCATGATCTCCACGTTCTCCTCCGACATCGCCTACTCCCGCAGCCCGGCGGCTTCGAGGGCCTCGGCTCTCTCCGTGTGGTCCTCGATCCGGGCGACCTTGCCGTTCCGCACAGTGAACGCCGAGAAGATCGGCTGAAGGACTGGAGCGCCGCTGCCTTTGCCGCGGGCCACGACACGCGCCATCGCCAGGACTCGATCCCCAGTTCCGTCGATCAGCTCCTCCATCTCGACCCGCCAGTCGCCTACGGTCTCCAGGTAATCCGCCAACGCCTGCAGAAGCTGCTCGCGACCACGGAATGTCTCCGGGCTGAACAGCCAGTCCCATTCGGCCTCGGCGTCAAGGTGGTCGAACATCTCCTCCAGCTCCGGCGATTGCTCGATCGGCACCACCGGGTCGGACCAATACGAGGCGAGCCACCTGTCGAGAGACTCATAAAAGCCCCGGACCAACTCGACGTTCTCCTCCGACATCGCCCACGCAGTATCTCTCGGCGGAGTACTGCTTTCCATGCGAAGCGCTATTGCTTCTCGTCCAAAGCAATACTTCTCAACCACTCCCGCTGCCCGCGGCTTCGAGGGCGGTATCCAGATTGCGACCCCGTTCGAAGCGAACGACCTTGCCGTCGCGGAAGGTCCAGGTGTGCGCCTCTTTCTGGATCCCGCTGCTGCTCGGACGGCCGGCGTGGCGGCTGACAGCGGCGACCACGGTATCGCCAAGGTCGAACAGTTCATGAAGCTCATGCCGGTACGAGGGGGACGACTGACGAGCGCGTCGCAGGGCGAGCCTCACTTCAGCGCGGCCACGACGAATACCGGGGTCGACGGCCTCGGGAGGATTGACGTATTCGATGTCCGGGGCGGCGAAGTGGTCGACGAGGCGCTTCGGATCGCGGTCGATCAACCCGTCTCTGTAAATACGCCGCACGATCTCCACGTTCTCCTCCGACATCACCATCATCGAGGCTCTCGGTGTGCTGCTTCGCGTACTCACGAGAGGCTCAGAACGCGTTCGACGAGGTCATTGGCGCGCGACTGAACGCCGTTCGCACGGCTCTCAACACCGTCTCGGACGTCCTCGGCCTGGCGCTCGACTGCCCGGCGCTTTCGCCGCAGGACGGTTGCGCCGCGTCGCTCGAACCGGTTGAGCTGCTGACGGGCCAGTCGGCTGTCGGTGTAGGTGCGGATGGTCGCGGCTGCGCGGTCACGCGCCTCGAGCGTCGCCCCAATCGGGATCAGAATGACGCGCTCAGCCTGGCGGGCGACGGCCTCGAAGCGAGTCTTCTCGGCTGAGACGCGACGAGCGGTGGCCCGACCTGCATGCTTGGAGGCCGTGCGGGCTGCGCGACCGGTGCTATGGGCGGACGTTGTGGTGCGGCGAACGGACGCCTTGGCGGTCTCGCCGCTCTGTCTAGCGGAGTTTCGCTTCCGTGTGGCGGCAGCCTTCTTGGCAGATGCCTGACGTTGGGTTCGGGTCTGCGGGGTCATTGGATTCGGTTCCCTTCGTTGGTGTTATTGACGTAAGTACTTTGTTCGAGCTAGAAGAATCTGATCAGCAGGTTCAGCAAGATCGTGAGCGCAATCGAGAGGACGATCGACCAGAGAAGGCAGCCGGGCATGAAGCGCACCTGTGTGCGTTCCCCGGATCGCTTCCAGATCATGAACATCGTTTACCGCCGGCTACCGGTCTCGAAGGAGGTAACCCGGCCGAGGCCCTCGTAGGGGCCCCAGCCAGGAAACATCGGCGCTAGTGACTGTTCCGATCGCCTTTTTCGAGCCTCTCGGCGTACGGATCGTTCGACCCGGACTTGGCGAGACCGCGACCGATGAAGTAGGCACCGGCGACGATCGCGACGTAGAGCCATGCCTGTCGGGCGATGAACTCGTCGGTCCCGTCGGTGTCGCCGCCCTTGATCACGGCGGCGCTGATGAGAATCGCGGCGATGACGCCGAGCATCCCCCAGAACTCCGTGGTCTTGAACGCCTGCTTGGTCTCGGTCGCCAGGCGGCGAACGCGGCCCTCGCGACGAAGTGGATCGGTGCGCACGGCACCGGGCTTTGTTGCAGCTTCCATGCGTTTCATTCCTCTGTCTTTGGATGCTCCCGTCTGGGCCGTGCAAGATGACCGGATGGTCACTCGCCCATTTGCTCCCAGACCGGATTACGAACTGGCAGGTGCTTTCGCGTCCAGCGAAGCAAACTGCCTCGCTCTCATCGCTTACCCGCTGCGTGGCCATCCAAACAAATGTTCGGGCGAAGCCAGTTCATGCCACTTGTCGTGCTGGGTCCTTGCCTGCATCAGCGGGGGGCGGCGTAAGATGGCGGCGTGGCGACGGAGCGCCAGGAGCGGCTAGCACGGAACGAGGCGATGTTCCGGGAGGCGAACGAGCGGATGGCGGACTGGGAGGAGCAGCACGCAAGTAGTGCGGTCGAGCCCTACTTCTGCGAGTGCGCGGACCCCGAATGCGGCGAGCATGTGGATCTGCGCAAGGCCGAGTACGAGAGGGTCCGCTCGGACTCGCGCCGCTTCGTGATCGTCCCTGGTCACGAGGTGCCGGACGTGGAGACGGTGATCGAGCGAAACGAGGGCTGGGCGATCGTCGAAAAGACGCCCGACGTAACTGGCACTGTCGAGGCGCTCGACCCACGCGGCGACCGCTGACGGATCAGCCCCGGCAGGAGCGCGAGCGCCCTCGTCGGTGCGGCGCCCGCGCTCAGCCCAGGGAACGCCGACGGTTCCACTTACGACATCCGCGACCGCAGGATCGTCCGAGATCGCGCTTTTATGTCGAGGGATGAAGCCCTCGAAGCGGGCTGTCGGAGCAGGCGATGTCGGTTGAGAGTTTGGAGATCGTGCGGCGATCCATCGATGCTTTTAATTGGGGCGACCTCGAGGGGGTGCTCGGAACAACGCCCCGGAGTTCGAGATGCGCCCCCTCTATTCGAGAAGAAGACGATCATCAGAAGAGCGAGTGAGGATGCTTGACCCGTTAACCGTGTGGGCCTACGACTCTGTATCCGCCGAGGTCGCCGAGGTTGGGGCCCCGGAGTCTTCAGATCCGAAGCGACCCTGGTAAAGAGAAAAGAAAGCAGCGGCGTCGGTCACGACATGGCTTCCCGCCGAAGAGTCTCAAGGCACAGCAGCGGCGATGCGTGTCCGGATCGCGATCTTCGAGTGCTGAATGAAGTTGGCGTTAATGACCAGCACCCACTCGATTCCTCCGCCGTTCGCGGGCATGGAACAAACTCCCGCTCGTCTTCGGTGTGCTCTCTTTCACGCCGGAGGAACGCGGGAACAAGGAGTCGCCGAGGGTGAGGGATCAAGGCGGGACCAGTGGTCTCCCCTCGGCGCTCCACATCTCAGGAGCCGTTTGGGAGAGGGAGGGTTGGACGCTGCGAGCTCAAACCTGCAGACAGCCTCCGACATCGTAGGTTTCCGAGTTTCCAGCTGGCCGAACGCGGGCAAGCTCTGGCGCGTGCCCGAAGAAGAGGAGAACCTCGACGAAGAGGGCGCAATCGAGCGCCTCAACCGGGCCCTAGCACTGCAGTACCGGTCGGTCCTTCAGTACACCCTCAGCTCCGGGAGTCTGTTCGGCTTCGAGTTCCAAGCCTTCGGTGACCGCTTCTGGGAGTTCGGGCGAGCAGAGCTCGATGACGCTCGCAGACTGGTCGAGAAGATCACCGCCCTCGGCGGCAAGCCCAGCACCGAGGTCGCAGAGCTTCGCTGGACCGGCGATCCCGGCAACGCGGTCGGCTGGCTGATCGAGAGCGAGAGCGACGCGATCGAGAACCTGCAGGCAGCGATCGAGCCGACAGGCAGGGAGGGCCGGTCCGAGGCGCTTGAGCACATGCTCGAGCACCTGATCATGCGCAAGCAGGACCAGGTCGACTATCTGATGCGCGCCCGCCGCCAGGCCTGATCGCCCTGCGCTTAGACCCGCAAGACGGCGGGGATCGGCCGCGGCGGCACAGAGCGCCCTACTCCCGCAGCCCGGCGGCTTCGAGGGCGCTTCTACCGCGGCGGGGGTCACCACGCTTGAATGCCTCCTGGAAGACCTCAAACAGGCGCCGCACGATCTCGACGTTCCCCTCCGACATCGCCTAGTCCGTAAGCCCGGCGGCTTCGAGGGCTTCCTCCCGGTCTTCTCCGAAGTAGGTCCACCTGACGGGATCACCATCGCGGAACGTCCACAGGTTCCAGACAAGAGCCTCAACCTCAGCGCCGCTCAGCTTGCCGCGTCCGCCGAAGCGGATCAGCACCAGCACCTTGTCGCCTGCGTCGATCAGCTCTTCGACTTCCAACCTCGCCCCATCCGCCCAGGGCGCATCGATGTCGCGATAGAAGGCGCGCATTTCATCGGGCCCACGAAGCATCACGGGGTCTATGCGCCGACGGGACAGATCGATCACGAAATCCGGTGGAAGCAGGTCCCAGGCTTCCGCGTCGCCGCGATCGATCATCGCGTAGACATTCCGGACGAACTCCACGTTCTCCTGCGACATCGCCTACTCCCGTAGCCCGGCGGCTTCGAGGGCATCGAGCGTTTTTGGAAAGAACTTCACTCGACGGATCCGTCCGTCGCGGATCTTCCAGATGACTGCCCGGTAGTTGGTCGTTGGGATGCCGCTGCCGTGACCCCGTGCGATCAGGTGGGTTTCGGTCAGCACCCGGTCCCTACCGAGGTCGAGCAGCTCGTCTATTTCCCAGTGGATCTCGTCCCACGCCTCAAAGAAGGACTCCCAGAACGTCTTCAGTTCCGCATGGCCGCGATAGGCGTTGCTGAAAGGTCCGATCGATTCCGAGAAATCCACCTCCGCTTCGGAATCGAAATGGCTCAGGAACTCGTCCACGTCACGCTGATTCAAGGCCTCGTAACAACGTCTCACGATCTCGACGTTCTCGAGCGACATCGCCCACGCAGTATCTCGCCGAAGAGTGCTGCTTTCCATGCAAAGCAGCGGTTTTGAACTGCTCCGGCGGCGCGACTCCCTTGCGCTAAGAGCAGCAGCCCCGCCGTCCGGTCCACCCACCTACTAGAGCGACTCGATCCGCAGGAAGCTGCCGGCCACCCGGTCCGCTCCGCCGCGCGCTCCACCGGGCCGCGAGCACGTGGACCGCACCGGTACACCACCGCCTGAATCTTGCGCCGCGCCACCGCCCTGCGCCATCCGCGCAGGATCTCATCGAGGCGAGCCGGCGCCTTCTCCGAAAGCTCGACTTCGATCGCCGTCGGATCGCCGTTCAGCAAGACCAGGTCGGGTCGATGGAACCGGCCTGCCGATAGCTCGGCGGAGAAGACGCGCTTCCGCTTGCGCTGCTCGCGCGCCTTCAATTCACGCCCCGAGAGAACGTGCTCTCCGGCGACCTACAGCTGTGCGCCCAGACGAGCCGCCGCGGCAGCATGTCGCGCGGTCGCGGGCGACAGCACGCCTGGCCCGAGGAGCTCATACCCCGCCGCCCGCAGCCCGATCCGAGTGCATGCCACATGGCCTTCGGGTCGGCGCCGGAATCGATCAGCAGCGAGGCGAATGGTGTCCTACTACTGGTCACCCCTGACGATCGCCGCCAGATCCTCCCGCCCGTGTTCCGTGTCGCCCCAGAACCCAGCGGCTAGATCCCGGAAGACGCTGCCCGGAATCTCAACGCGGATGCTCCGCTCCTCGGTGATCCTGGCCGACGAGACGGCCCGGCGCCGGCGGTATCTGAGAGTGATCTCTACGTCGACCTGCTCGAGTGCCGCCAGCATCTGGGCCAGCGGCTCGCGCCCCGGCTTGTGGCCGGCCAGGTACTGCGTGCTCGCCTCTGAGCGGAAGGGTCCTTCAATCTCCCCGTTGAGCTCGTTCGAGCGAACCTCGCCGGCCTCGATTGTCAGGGGGAAGACGAGATCCCGCCCTCCGATCTCCCAGAACTGGCCATGCTGATGGGTTGCCGGTGGCTCCGCAAACCCGGTGGCGAACTCCGGAGAACCCCTTTGACGAGGCGGCTACCGACGCCGATTCGAGCAGGCACGCTCGTGCTCCCGTGTTACTCAGCGCGAAGTGCAGACGGATCCTGTAGATCCCCGGGATGTCGGCCATCCCGCCCCCCTGAACCGGATCCTTAGATGGCAGCTGATCGAGGACGAGCTCCGCCGGTTTCAGCGCCGAATGCCAAAGCGACGCCGCCGAGATCGCAAGCGCCGCGAGCGAAACCACCAAGGAGACGACGACAGCGATCGTCACCGGATGAAGGTGAAGCTCTCGACGTACTTGTCGCCGATCGGGCCGCCCGTGTACCGCGGAGGAATCGGAGGGCCCGGATATACCGGCGAGCCGGGGATCGGGGCAGCCAGCACGTTCGCAGCCGTCGACTGCAGAATCGCGCTTCCGCCTGCGCCGGCATCTCGAGAGATCGACGCGTAGGGACTCGTCGGACGCTGTAGGCGCACATCGCCGAGGATGACGAAGGGAGCGTCCTCGATGGCCTTCATCGGTACCGGGCTCACGCGAACGGTCGGAGCTGTGTCCCGGATGGTCGTCTCGGTGGCGCCCACCAGCGTGATCACCAGGACCAGCAGCACGACCGCCGCGGTGCTCCAGGTCGGCCTTGGAAGCTCGAGGGCGAAGTCCACGAAGTCATAGTGAAACGTCGGGCGGCTGGAAACCGCCGGTGCGCCAATGGTGCGCCAGTCAGCGCCGCCAACATGGGTGGAGCGGGAGCGGGCCGCGACTCCACCAACGCCGCCCGCGCAACTTAGAACCCTATTGGAACCCTGACGACGGGCCTGCAGACTCAACGGACCCGACACCGCCACCCCGTAGATGCACAAAACCCCCGCATTAGCGGGGGTTTCGTTTAGTCGGGGCGACTGGATTTGAACCAGCGACCTTTCAGCCCCCAGGGAAAGGTGCATCATGATGCTAAGGTGCAGATATGGCAAAGGTCCGAACCACGCTGACGATTGACGACGAGGTGCTCCGCGCCGTCAAGCACCGCGCCGCACGGGCAGGCACACGCGAGAGCGAGGTGATCGAGGAGGCGCTGCGCCGCGATCTCGGCGTCGATCTGCTCGATCAACTCTGGTCGCGAGCGGACATGTCTGAGAAGTCGGCATCGAAGCTGGCCGTCGAGGCCCAGCACGAGACCCGGTCGAAGCGCTCTCGCGGCAGACGTCGCTGAGCGTGCGGGCGATCCTCGACCCGAACGTCATCATCTCGGCGCTCCTTTCTCGTGCCGGCACGCCGGCGAAGGTGCTCCGCGCCTGGCTCGAGGGGCGCTTTGACCTGATCGTCTCCCCCCTTCTGCTTGAGGAGCTTCGGCGAGCGCTCGCCTATCCAAAACTGGCCGAGCGCATCAGTGCCGAGGAGGCGAAGGCGCTGATGGACTGGCTTGGTCGCGAGGCGATCCTGGCCGACGATCCCGCCGAACCACCGACGTCGCGATCGGAAGATCCCGGCGACGACTACCTGCTCGCGCTGGCCGAGGCGGAGAGAGCAGTGCTCGTCTCGGGCGATCGGCACCTGCTGGCGCTGACGGAGGAGCTGCCTGTGCTGACCGCGCGGGAGTTCTTGGTCACCATCGGCGGCAGCTGACCGCGACTCTCGTTCGGGTCTACGTCGCCGGCGCGGCCCGGTACTCCTCATCGGTGACGTGCTCGCCCCAAGTGACCGGGCTGCCCGACTCGTCAACCTCCTGCATCGCCAAGTGGGTCATAAACCGATCAGACGCAGCGCCGTGCCAGTGGTCTTCGCCGGGCTCAAAGTAGACACTGTCGCCGGCCCGGATGATCTCGATCTCGCCGCCGCGACGCTGGCACCGCCCGACGCCCTCGGTCACATAGATCGTCTGCCCCAGGGGATGTGTGTGCCATGCCGTTCGCGCACCCGGGGTGAAGTGCACGCTCGCGGCGGCAAGTCTCGAGGGCTCCGCCGCGGTCGCGACGGTGTCGATGTACACATCGCCGGTGAACCACTCATCAGGACCGGCTGCCGTCTCAAGTGAGTTCCTGGTGATTTCCATCGTGCTCCTCCTCTAAGCCCGTTCAATCGTGACGCTGAAGTCCCGGCTCTCGCCCGCGATCGCGCCGGTGTCGCCATCGAACTCGCCGATCCGGACAATGCCGTTGAAGAACGGTGCGTCGCTGTCGTAGTAGAAGACCAAGTCGCCATCTGGCGCCCAGTAGCCGATCTCTCCGGCGGTGGGATCGTGCCCTTCGGACGCACCCTCGAGCGACAGCTCTCGGGGAAGTGGCGCCGTCTTCTCGACGCCATTGTGGTCGCGGAACATGAGCGTCAGAGGTAGCTGGGTGGCGAGATCGCGCGCCGTGGCGTTGTCGTCCAACCGCGCGGTGAGCTCTGTATCACCGAAGCTGATCCGAATCGGCGAGGCGTCCGATGCGCTGGCGTTCTCGTCGCCGGAGGCGGTCCTCTGACCGGCCCATGGAACCGGAGCGCTCGCATCGGGAGCGCCGGCTGCTTGATCGCTGTCCTCGTCGTCGCTGCCACAGGCCGAAAGTGAGATCGTCGTGAGAAGCGCGAGAACGAGCCCATTGCGACGTGCCGGCCGCAGCCGCCGGTTCGTGTGATCCGAAGGGCTCACGCCCGCACCATCACCTTGATCGACTCGCGCTCCGCCATCGCCCGGTAGCCGTTGGGCACGTCATCCAGGTCGACCGTGCGGTCGAAGACCTTGCCCGGCTCCATCTTGCCCTCGAGGATGTCTGGCAGGAGTTCCTCGATGTAGGCGCGTGCCGGCGCCGGCCCACCGCCGATCTTGACGTTGCCGAAGAACGCCGGAAGCGACGCGGGCATGGTCTCCTCCTGCGGGACCCCCACCCGGCCGACCGCGCCGCCCGGGCGCGCGATGCCGATTGCGGTCTCCAGCGACTGGCCGTGGCCGACGCACTCGAGGACCGAGTGGGCACCGAAGCCACCTGTCATCTCCTTGACGACCTCGATCGCTTCCTCGCCCCGCTGGGTCACCACATCGGTGGCGCCGAACTCACGCGCGAGCGCGATACGGTCCTCGTGGCGGCCGAGGACAATGATCTGCTCGGCGCCGAGGCGCGCGGCTGCGATCACCCCGCACAGGCCGACGGCGCCGTCGCCGACGACGGCCGCGATCTTGCCGGGAGCGACACCGGCCATCACGGCTGCATGCTGCCCGGTCCCCATTACGTCGCTAAGCGTCAGCAGCGACGGCATCAGCGCGTCGTCTTCGGCGACCGGGAGCGGAAACAAGGTGCCGTCGGCGAGCGGTACTCGCACGGCCTGGGCCTGGGCCGCGCTCGTGCCGTATCCATCGAAGAACCCGCCGTGCACGCACGCCGTATGCAGCCCCTCGTGGCAGAAGGCGCAGGTGCCGTCCGAGAACGCAAACGGCATCACCACGAGATCGCCGCCCTTGATGTCACGAACCTCCGCGCCCACATCCTCGACGATCCCGATTGCCTCATGGCCCATCGGCCTCCCGGTCGCCGTCGGCTCGAGCGAACCGTAGGGCCAGAGGTCGCTGCCGCAGATGGATGCTCGGGTGACCCGGATGACGGCGTCGGTCGGCTCGATGGTCGATGGATCGGGAACGTCCTCGATTCGGACGTCGCCGGCCTCGTACATCAAGGTTGCTCGCATGTTTCCTCCTCTCGCTTCCGCTGGTTGCCGCTTCCAGAGAAACAGCAATCCCGCGAAGGTGAGAGGGCGGCTTTTTCCAGGTATTGACAGGGCACCCCAGCGCCCTACGGGCGGGTTTACCCTCGGTCGGGACATGGATACGAAGAGCGAGATCCGCGACTTCTTGACCTCAAGGCGAGCGAGGCTCAAGCCCGAGGAAGTCGGCCTCACGACCTACGGGCCCCGCCGGGTGCCGGGGCTGCGCCGCGAGGAGGTGGCGACGCTCGCCGGGGTGAGCGTCGACTACTACAACCGGATGGAGCGTGGCAACCTTGCCGGGGCATCGGAAGGCGTGCTTGACGCGCTTGCCGGCGCCTTGCGGCTCGATGAGGCGGAGCGTGTCCATTTATACGACCTCGCCCGCGCCTCCCAACCGACCGCTCGGGCTCGCCGCCGCTCAAGCAATCGGACCGTCCGTCCGAGCGTGCAGTGGATGCTCGACTCGATGACCGGCTCTGCGGCGATCGCGGAGAACGGGCGCCTCGATGCCCTTGCCACCAACCGGCTCGGGCGGGCCTTCCACTCACACCTCTTCGACGGGTCCGGCCGTCCGGTCAACTTCGCGCGCTTCGTCTTTCTCGACCCGCGCGCCAAGGAGTTCTTCGCCGATTGGGAACGCGCGGCCAAGGACTGTGCGGCGCTGCTTCGCTCTGAAGCCGGCCGCACCCCGTATGACCGAGAGCTGTCGGACCTGGTCGGCGAGCTGTCAACTCAAAGCGAAGAGTTCCGCGGTCACTGGGCAGCCCATAACGTCCGTCTCCACAACCAGGGCATCAAGCAGTTCAGTCACCCGGTCGTCGGCGATCTGGAACTGAGCTACAACCGAATCGAGCTTCCCGGCGACCCAGGCCTCGCGGTCATCGCGTACACACCCGAGCCGGGCTCGAAGTCCGCCGACGCCTTCAGCTTGCTCGCGAGCTGGGCGTCGACCGAGGAGGCAGAACCCACGCAGGTCACGGAATAAATTGGACCCTATTTGGACCCCGCCCGAACGCCACTGACCTAGCGGACCAACAGAAAACCGCCGCATTAGCGGCGGTTTTCGACAATCGGGGCGACTGGATTTGAACCAGCGACCTTTCGGCCCCCAGCCGAATGCGCTACTAGTGTCCGGGGGTGCGGTGGACTTGCTTTTCCGCATTCCCATGCGGTTTCAGTTGCTCTGAGTTGTCCCGAGTTTCGTGCAGATTGGAACCCTGAATGGAACCCTGGCCGGAGCTGGACTGCGCCCAGGTAATTCCGCTTCCGGATCAGAGGGGAAGCGCGCCCCGAGCGGATCCGCAACCTAGTCAGTTCCGGTGCCACGCGAAAGGAGGCGCCTGGACCGATGCCGTCCACATCGAACGAGCAGCACGCGGCGCGTCGAGCGCCACTCCGCCTCGCGCGAAATGGCACCGCCGAGCGAGGTGGGCGCTCGCCTGCTTCTCGCGCGAGGCGGCAAGCGATGTGCGATGGCAGCGCCTTCTTGCAAGTCCCACATCGCCGCTAGGCTGCGACCATGGCCCAAGGAATCCGCAGGTACATGTTCCTGTCGGAATCGCGGCTTAAGGAGGCGTACGACGCGAGTCAAACGCTGAGGGATCGCGCGCCAGCTTGGCTCAAGAGCCTTGAACTCTCGGTGCCCGGCGTCTTGAAAGCGACCCTCGCGTCCCCGGATCCCGAACACAAACGGAGGCTGGACAAGGAGATTCGTCGCGTGTGCGAGCGCTTGAAGAAAGAAGGAGAACTGGGCACGCTCGACGAGCCTCGGAAGTTCTTCTACGGCCAGTACGAGGCGTATTACCAGGCGTTCGGCATGGTCAACCCCTCTGTCCTGTATCTCGTCGGAGAAACAGACCGGACGGTTGTAGCGCTTGGCGGTCGGCTCAGGGACATGGTCGGTCGCACCGAGGACGAGGCGAAGAGTGAGGAAGGTGCTCGCCTCGTAGTCTCCGAATGGGACGTCGCGGGTGCCATCGCTGACGAACAACGACTGGAGGACATCCGCGAGCCGGGCGTGGAAACGCCGGCGCCGCCACACCCCTGGCACGTGAACGTGGTCTCTACCAACCAGCGATTCGGCTACTACCCGGACCGCTTCCCCCAGCACACGGTGGAAACGCTCGCCTGGCGCGAGGCCTTTTCGCCGGGGTCGGAGGTCCCGGCATCCCTGCCCACCGCGAAGAACGTGCTTCTCGGACGGCCGATCTTCGTCGCCTACGCCTAGCGCGGCGCGGCCGATAACGCCGGCCCCCTCCGACGCTAGCTTGCACCCCGCAACGGTCCGCGCCCCGAGGCGTCGTGCCGCTTCACTGCCGCAATGCGCGAGGAGGAGCACGGCGGTCTCCCACTTCCCGTTTGAGTCCAGAGCGGGAGCGAAGGCAAGCCGGTTCCGCGGCCCGAACAGTTTCGGTGCCACGCGAAAGGAGGCGTAGCGGATAGGGACGCGGATAGCGGTGCAGCCGTTTGAGCGCCTGGGCGGGCACTTGTGCTGCCGCGGCGGGGTTCGGGCGTGGAGTTGGGACGGATGAGGCTTGAGGGGCCGGCCATCTACCCGTGACCCTGCCTGTGCACGAGCTGCCTGGCCCCCTGGCCGCCGCAAGGATGTCCCCGTCGCTGATGGAGAGCGACCCGAATGGGTGCCATCCGGCGGCCGATACTCTGGCGATCGGCCCCGAGCCTCTGCTCGATCCTGGCGAGGCTGAGCAGCGACGAGGTAAGGAGGTAGTTCGAGGGATGATTCAGGTAGACGTGACGATGAGAGGCGACGTCCCGGGTGAGGCACGCAAGCACGCGGAGGAGAAGGTCGGGGCGCTGGACCGAGTCGTCGACATCCCGGTCCTCGCTGCTCGAGTGGTGCTCGTCCAGGAAGCGAACCCGCGGATCGAGCGCTCCGCCCGCGCCGAGGGCGAGATCGACCTGAATGGCCCGATGATCAGGGCGAAGGTCGCCGACCTCGACCCGATCGCAGCGGTTAACAGCCTCACTGAGCGGCTCGAGCGGCAGCTGCGCAGCTTCGTCGACCGTCGCACCGACCAGGCCCGCCGTCCGACCGAGCGCAAGGCGGGCGAGTGGCGGCATTCCAGCCTCGCCACCGACCGTCCTGACTACTTCCCGCGAGCGCAGGAGGAGCGGGAGATAGTCCGCCGCAAGACCTTCGCCACCGACCCGCTCACCCCCGCCGAGGCCGCCGAGGAGATGGAGTTCCTCGATCACGACTTCTACCTGTTCATCGAGCGCGAGACCGGCGCCGACGCCGTCGCGTACCACCGCGACGACGGCCGACTCGGCGTTATCGGACCGAGCGGGATCGGCTGGTCGGGTGAGAGCGCTGGGATCGTCTACGAGGAGAGCCGGATGAGCGGGCCGACCAGACTCGAGGACGCGGTAGCGGAGATGAACATCCTCAACCATCGGTTCATGTACTTCACCGATGCCGCGAGCGGCCGCGGCAACGTGATCTACATGCGCTACGACGGCCACTACGGCCTTATAGAGTCGGCCCGGTAGCCGGCGGGGCAGGAGGTACGTCGGGGTCAGCCTCCGATCGGTCGCGGCGACGACCGTGCGACCGTGTCTCAGGGCCCGTTATCGCGACCTACGCTCCCGGGCTCCGGCTGCGCTCCAGCGGACGCCTCCGCCTTCGCGAAGCGGCTCCCAGCGCCCCCTAGTCGTCACTTGTCGAGAGGATCCGCATCGCCAGCGGCACCACCGCCGCCCAGAGGATGCCACCCGGCGCCTGCTCCGCGCGAAACCCAGCACTCAGCAGCTGCAGTGCCCCTAATCGCGCAAGGGAGACGTGCGCGAGTGAGTTCCTCCCATGAACGCAGTAGACCTGCCCCGAAGCAGTAGCCCTAGTGCTGGAGCCCGGCGGCTTTGAGGGCTTCGTCGCGGTCCCGGAACTGCTGCACCCGAAGGCTCTTGCCGTCGCGCACGGTGACCAGGTAGGCCCACTCCTCGTTGATATCGAGACCGGCGGTGCGTCCTCGCGCTTCGGTGCGGACGAAGCTCAGTACCTGGTCCCCGCAGTCGATGAAGCGCTCCGGCACCTGACGCACCTGCTCGAAGGTCTCGAGAATCATCTCGAAGAACTCCATCACGCCGTCGATTCCGTGGTAGATGTGCCGCTCAACCGCGATCGGGTCCAGCTCCCACTCGATCTCGGGATCGGAGAAGCGCTCCAGCCAGGCGCGGATAGCCTCCCGTGGATTCGGCGCGTTTACGGCTTCGTTGTAGGCGGCGGTAGACCGCCGGACCATCTCGACGTTCTCTTCCGACATCGCCTACTCCCGCAGCCCGGCGGCTTCGAGGGCGTCGGCCCAGTCACTCACGTACTCGATGCGCACCATCCTGCCGTCACGGAACGTGGTGACCTGGTGAAACACTTCCTCGTCGACCTTCACCCCGCTCGTCTCGCCCCGGCCGTGAAATCGCAGCCGGACCGCCACGCACTCGCCAGCATCGACGAATTCCAGTGGCTCAAGCGAAAACTCCCCGAACGCTTCATCGATTTCTCGCCACAGCCGCTTGATTTCCTCCGGCCCACGGCAGCTCTCCGCCCGAATGCTCGGAGGGAATTCCCAGTCGATCTTGGGGTCGAAGAACTTCACGGCGGCGTCAAAGTCGCGTCGGTCATAGGCGGCCATGCTCACTCGGACCTTGTCCACGTTCTCCTCCGACATCGCCTACTCCGACAGCCCGGCGGCTTCGAGGGCCTCCGACCGGTCCCGGTACGCATGCAGGGAGGCGACTCGACCGGCATGAATCGTCAAGACGTGCGTGGTCTCCAGTTCGAACGGCACCCCACTTGCCCCACCCTTGCCGATGAGGCGAGCGAACACGACCACTCGGTAGCCAGCGTCAAGAAAGCGCTCGGGCTCCAACCGCCATTCGCCCCACACTTCCCGCAGCATCGCACTGAGCTGGTCAAGGCCCTCTCGACCCCGAAATACCGGTTCGCCCTCGGGGTAGTCGGGCGGCAGGCGAGCCTCGAACTGCTCGTCGAGGTAGTCGCGAAAGGCTCGATCGATCGCATCTGGGTTCGGATTGAGGAAATCCCCCAGCGCATATAGGGGTTGGACCGGGCCCTAGGTGTAGTTCATCACCACATATTCATCGGGCTTCCTTGGAGGCTGGGAGTGTCGAAACCACCCAGTCCAAGGAGGACACGGATGAAGTTTCACGCTAATCACAACCGAACGGAAGGAGCCTCATGTCCGTTTTCAGCAAACTGGGACTCGTCTCGGCTGCCGCGGGCGTCTTGGCGCTCGCACCCGGTGCCTCTGCCGCCCCGCCGGCGGCACAGGAGCTCAACCCACCGCCTCCGGACTTCCTGACCTGCAAGGCGCTCGGTGCCGGCACGATCTGCTCCGGTTCGTTCCAGGAGCTCGTTGTGTCGGAGCCGCAGCCCGAGCTCGTGTGCGGCTCCGGAGCCGATGCGTTCCTCATCCACGACAACGCGGTCCTCAACGCGCGCGAGACTCGCCGGTACAACGCCGACGGCGATCTCACGAGGCTTGTCACTCAGGAGCGCTGGAAGCCGGCGTTCTGGAGCAACCCCATCACCGGCAAGACGGTCCCGTACACGCAGACACAACAGATCACGATCGACCTCGCCGTGCCCGGCGACTTCGACTCGGCTACCGAGACCACCGTGGGCGAGAACATCTACACCGACCCGGTGACGCATAAGAAGGTGCTGCAGAGCACCGGACGCGTCGTGTTCGGCGCCGACGGCACCCTCGACTTCCGGGCCGGACAGCAGCCGTTCATCGACGCGTTTCTCGACGGAGACATGTCTGTGTTCGACGCCGTCTGCGCGGCGCTCGCGTAGGCGCAGGCACGCAACGGTGGGACGATGGCGTCGTGAACTCACAAAACCCCCGCGTTAGCGGGGGTTTTGTTTAGTCGGGGCGACTGGATTCGAACCAGCGACCCTCTCGCCCCCAGCGAGATGCGCTACCAGTGTCCGGGGGTGCCGTGGACTTGCTTTTCCGCATTCCCATGCGGTTTCAGTTGCTCTGAATTGTCCCGAGTTTCGTGCAGATTGGAACCCTGAATGGAACCCTGGCCGGAGCTGGACTGCGCCCAGGTAATTCCGCTTCCGGATCAGAGGGGAAGCGCCCCGAGCGGATCCGTAACTTGGTCAGTTCCGGTGCCGCGCGAAAGCGAGAGCCGCGGATTACATTCCAAGATAGACATATGTCTGTATAGTCAAGTCTCGTCTTGATGCTGCGCACCGAAGCACGATCAGTTTTCTTCCGCGGGCTCGGCGAGACCAGTCGACTGGCATTGCTCGAGCAGCTAGCAGGGGGTGATCGCCGGGTGACCGATCTCGCGGCTGCGACGGGCCTCTCGCAATCGAACGTCTCGAAACATCTGGCCTGCCTCTGGGACTGCGGACTGGTCGAGCGAGAGCGCCGTGGTCGTGAGATCCACTATCGCCTGGTGGACGGTTTGACGGACCTGCTGAATGCGGCGGATCAGGTTCTTGAGCTCACCGGCGATCGCGTCCTTGCCTGTCCCCGATTCGGCCGCGCCACCCAGCGAGAGGCGGCCTGATGAACTCGGTGATCGAGCTCCCAGCACTCGCCCCCACCCCTCAGGACGGAGAGTGGCTACGCAACGCGCGACTGACCAGGCTGCTGTCCTGGCTCAGCCTCTTCTGGCTGGGCATCGAGGGAACGGTGGCGATCATCGCCGGCGTGATGGCTGGCTCGGTCGCCCTCGTCGCCTTCGGACTCGACAGCGCCATCGAGGGGGTGGCGAGCATCGTGATCATCTGGCGCTTCTCCGGGTCGCGCCTGTTCTCAGAGCAAGCGGAGCTGCGGGCCCAGCGGCTGGTCGCGATCCAGTTCTTTCTTCTGGTGCCGTTCATCGGCTACGAGGCGATCGAGAAGCTGATCACGGGAGGTCATGTGGACTCCAGCCCGCTGGGAATCGGGTTGACGATCGCCACGCTCGCGATCTGCCAGCCCCTCGGAGCTGCGAAGCGCAGGCTCGGAGGCAAGCTCGACTCCCGCGCGACGATCGGCGAGGGGACGCAGAACCTGCTTTGCGGCTACATGGCCCTAGCGGTGCTCGGCGGTCTTCTCGCCAACACGCTGTTCGGATTGTGGTGGCTAGACCCGATCGTGGCGCTGATGATCGCGGGCATTGCCCTACGCGAGGGCCGAGCCGCATGGCGTGGCGAGGCCTGCGACTGCGCCTCTTGCTGAGTGGAAGCGGACTGCTGCTTTGCGCGATTAGGGGCACTGCAGCTGCTGAGTGCTGGGTTTCGCGCATTTCGGCAGCGAGCTGAGGCTCGAATCGGGCGGCGGCGGAGCGTTGCACTGAGAAGCAGCAGCGCACGCTTCGGACTGCCGCGCTCGGGGGCGGCTCTTCCTTGTCGCAAAGCCGTCAGGGGCGAGCAGAGAAGATGCCTACCGCACCGACCACTTCGACCTGCGCGCGGTCGAACCGCTGGTCGAGTTGCGTCTTAAGGTCGTCGAGGTCGTCGTCATGGTTGGTGAATGTGCCGTCGCGGTTGAGCCGTCCCATCATCCACCGCGACCACGCGGTGTGCCGCACGCCACCGCTCAGAACGGTGCTGCCGAATACGACGCCGCCCGGCGCAAGCGCTGTCCTAGCGTGGTCGAACACGACGCTCTTGGTTGCGATGTTGCCGGGCAGGCAGTGCAGCAGCCAGTTCAAGCCGACGGACTCGAAGGCGCCTGCCGCCAACCCGAACGGCTCAAGCGCATTCGCTTGATGTGTCTTGGGCCGGTAACGGTGAAGGCGCTTGGCGGCGACCTGGAGAGGCGCGGGGTTGAGATCCATCAGCGTGATGTCTGGGGACTGCGTCGGGTAGCGGCACTTGTCGAGCAGGTAGCCGGTTCCGACGCCGATGTCGAGATGGCGGGCAGAGACGTGCTCGTCGTAGAGCCGAACAAGACGCCACGGAGGGCATCGCCACGCAAGGTGCCCGTTGAACCTCAGAACAACCGTGTCGTAGACCCTTAGGAAGCCGGCTGTATACCGCGCTTGTCCGGCATACGCGGGGTCGTCGGGCGAGATAGCGCTCGTGATTTGGGCGATGATAGCGTCCGCGCGAGCCCTCAAGCAAGCGCTGCTCCTTCGTAAAGCAGGAGCGAAGGCGCTCGCTGCCGCTCCCGCGTGGGGCCGGGCAGCCAGCGCTGCTCCTGTTCGCGCCCAGTGCGACACTCCGGTACCCACCTTCGTGCCGAGGGTTCCGCCGGGCGGGGACCACCTTCACCCTGCGTCATCAAAGTTTGAGGAGGACGCCCATGAACCGTGCCTACAGGATCCTCTACCGGGTCGGATTCACCCCCTGGGAGGGGATGACAAAATCGGTTGCGATCACCGAGCAGATCTCCTCGCTGTTCGAGCGCGAGGAGGCAGGACGCCAGCCGCCCTACGGGCAGGCGCTCGACCTCGGCTGTGGCAGCGGGATTTGGGCCGTCAAGCTAGCGGCCCGAGGGTGGCAGGTCACGGGCGTGGACTTCGTCCCCAAAGCCCTGCGCAGGGCGCGCGAGCGGGTCCAGGAAGCCGGTGTCGAGGTGCGGCTGATCGAGGGCGCCGTGACGGCGCTCGGGGCCACCAGCGTCGGCTCCGGCTTCCGCTTCTTGCTGGACTTCGGGTTGTTCCACGATCTGACGGATGAGCACCGCGAGGCGATGGGTCGGGAGGTGAGCGCGGCCGCCGTGCCCGGCGCCACGATGCTGATGCTGGCGTGGGAGCCCGGGCGCCGCGGGCCGCTGCCGCGTGGCGCGAGCCGCGGGGACATCGAAGCTGCCTACCCCGCGTGGAAGGTGATCCAAGAGGAAGCGCTCGTCGACGAGCCGCGGGCGCCCAGATATGTGCGGAAAGCCGACCCGCGCTTCTACCGGCTCCGGCACGACTGACCTGCGCGCGGCTCCTGCTTTCGCGTGTTAGCGGGAGTCTCGGGACCCACAGGATCGATGGTCCACGGCTCCAATCCCTCAAACGCACAACACCCCCGCGATAGCGGGGGTGTTGCTTAGTCGGGGCGACTGGATTTGAACCAGCGACCTTTCGGCCCCCAGCCGAATGCGCTACCAGACTGCGCCACGCCCCGTGGGGTTCAACGCGGCTCCGCGGAGCCGCTATGTCCCGTCATCGTACGTGGAAGCGGGCGACGGGGATCGAACCCGCGATGGGAGCTTGGAAGGCTCCAGTGTTACCAACTACACCACGCCCGCGCCGCTGCCGATTATAGGTTCGGTCCCGCCGTCCACACCCAGGCTGGCGCCGGGCCGTTTGCGAAACTCCCCGCCCGCGGGACGGTTCTACGGGGCGCGGTCGCCCGCTCCGTCTCGACTGCCCAGGCATGCATCCGCTTCAACGGCCAATACCCACGCGCGTCCGTGCCCTGCTCGCTTCAGGGGTGGCGCTGCTCGCGCTCGGCGGAGCCGTCCTCGCGGCGGGTGACGCAAGGGGCGCGACGACCGGCGCGAACGTTGTCTTCATCCTCACCGACGACATGTCGTCGAGCGAGCTCGCCGGAATGCCGAACGTAGAGTCCCTGATCGCCGGCGACGGCACGACGTTCAACGAGGCGTACGTCTCCTTCCCCCTCTGCTGCCCCTCCCGCGCCACGATGCTGAGCGGTCAGTACATGCACAACCACGGCGTGCGCGGCAACTTCCCGCCGAACGGAAGCTGGTTCAGGTTCCGCTCGCACGAGTCGAACGACCTGCCGGTGTGGCTGCACGACGACGGCTACTACAACGTCCACATCGGCAAGTACATGAACGGCTACTCGATCGTGGACAACAGCCTGCCGGTGCCGCAGGGGTGGGACGAGTGGTACGGGAAGGTCTCCGAGGACGCGCTCTACTTCGACTACAACCTGATCGAGAAGACGGGGCCGACCGCGACGCCGCGGGTCACCTTCTACGGCGATCAGCCGACCGACTACCAGACCGATGTGTTCGGCGACCGCGCCGTCGACTTCGTCCGGGACAGCGCCTCTTCGCATGAGCCCTTCTGGCTCAACCTCTGGTTCAACTCACCGCACGGGCCGTTCGACCCCGCGCCGCGGGACCTCTTCCGCCTCGCCGGCAGCCCCCTGTCGCGCCTGCCGGGATTCAACGAGAAGGACATCCGCGACAAGCCGAAGTGGCTGCGTCGCCAGGTCAAAAAGCCGCTCAGCAAGAAGCAGATCAAGCTGATCGACAACGAGCGGCGTCGGCAGCAGGAGCAGCTGATCTCGGTCGATCAGGCGGTGGGGTCGCTGATGCGCACCCTGCAAAGCAAGGGGATGCTCGATGACACCTACGTGATCTTCGCCTCAGACAACGGCTTCTTCCGGGGGGAGCATCGGATCGCGAGCGGGAAGTACCTGCCGTACGACCCGTCCGCCCGCGTGCCGCTGATCATCCGCGGCCCGGGCATCCCGCACGGCGGGGTCAGCAACGAGCTGGTCTGGAACGGCGATATCGCGCAGACAATCGACCAGATCGCGTCTGGGGCGGAGGACCCGGCCGTGGACGGCCGCTCTCTCCTTCCGTTTGCGGAGAGCCCCGCTCTGCGATCCACGCGGCCGGTCCTGCTCGAGGGTGACACCGGGCCGGGAGGAACCGGCGCCGAGTCCGCGCACAGCAGCGCCGCGAGAGCCAGGGCGGCGCGGGCGCATGTGGCCGGCCGGCGCGGGGTCAGGAACCTCGAGCAGGAGCCGGACGCGATCAAGTCCGCGGCCAACAACACCAACACCGCTCCGGCCTATCGCTCGATTCGGACCGACCGTTACGAGTACACCGTCTACGCGAACGGCCAGACCGAGCTCTACGACATGAAGCGAGACCCGGCGCAGCTCCGCTCGCTCGCCACGGACCCGCGGTACCGCCTGGTTCGCAAATGGCTCTTCGGCCACCTCGCAGCGCTCACCACCTGCGCCGGTGAGGCCTGCCGGGTCCAGATCGGTGCCGACCCGCTGCCTCTGCCGAAGAGTGCCGTGCGGCCGAAGCGGAAGAAGAAACCCGGCATCACCCAGGGCTAGGATTCCTGTCAAGGGGCACTAACTCAATTGGCTAGAGAGCCGGTCTCCAAAACCGGAAGTTCCAGGTTCGAGTCCTGGGTGCCCCGCTCTCAGCCCGCCATCGGCGGGCTTTCTAGTCGCCGCGCCTCGCCGCGACCGCCGTCCGGGTCGCGTCGAGCAGCTCCTCCATGGGGGTGCCCTTCTCGACGTAGCGGTCCGCGCCTCGCTCGAGCGTGGGCGAGGCCATGCGATCGGCGGTGAACCCGGACAGCACGATGATCGCCACGTCCGGGTCGCTCTTGCGGATCTCGAGGATCGCTTCCAGGCCGTTCATATCCGGCATCGAGAGATCGAGGAGCACCGCCGCGGGGTGCGTGGCGGCGATCCCTTCGAGCGCGCTGCGGCCGTCCCCGGCCTCGCCCACCACCTCGAACGTGGGGTCGCCCTCCATGCCGAACCGGATCAACTCTCGCAGCTCGGGCACGTCATCGACCAGGTACACGGAAATCCGCCCCTGCTCGGTCACCTTGCCCCTGCCTGTCCCGGCCTCAGTACGGGGCATCGCCCCCCGCTGCGGCCACCCGGCAGATTGAGATTTCAGCCGTCATCCTGCCTCCATAAGAAAAAGCGGCCGAGGCTTATGCCCCGGTCGCCGCGGAGCTCATTCTTCCAGACCGCTCTACCGGGCCGCATCGATACTTCTCCCTGTTCCGAATCTAGAATCGGGACACCCTGCGGGCGTGCTGGAACTGGCAGACAGGCCAGGTTTAGGTCCTGGTGCTCGAAAGAGCGTGGGGGTTCGAGTCCCTCCGCCCGCATTTCCGGCTGGTCGAGCACCTGTAGCGCGGATCTGACCGAGAACATAGACTTGCTCGTCATGGAAGCGGGAGCGATCCGTCCCGGATACGAGCTCTGGCGTCCGAACAGGCAGAGGCCTGAGGCGAAGAGCGCCCGGGCTCTGGTCATCTTCCTGCTGCTGGTCACGGCCGGGCTCGCCTTTGTGATCATCGTGGGCGGCTGGACCCGCCTGGAGGGCGTCAAGGCCCTCACGATCATCTACGCCGGCCTCTACGTCCTGTTCGCCTTCCTGGTCGCCCGCTGGAACCGCGGCGTCCTCCCGGTCGCCTCGGCCCTCGCGATCATCCTCGCCATCTTCGCCGGGATCGCGGCCCCCGCCTGGTTCGACCGAGCCAAGGACGGACTGAGCGACCCGGCGCTCCCTCCGGACCTGCTCGGCATCCTCTGCCTGCTGCTCGTCCCGCTCCAGGTGATTCTGATCGCCGTCGCGATGGTCGCCTTCAACCAGGATTGGCACGTCGAGGAGGAGCGCCCCATCGGCGACGAGATCCCGCCCGGGAACGCGCCCGACGAGGACGAGTCACGGGCGAGCCGGCGCATCACGCGCATGAGCCGCACGGCCCGCAGCACCGTGACGCGCCGGCCCAGAAAAGCCTGAGCGGCGGCTCGATCAGCGCCGGACCGTCCTGCCGGACGTCGTTGACCGCATCCGAGACCTCGGTCACCTCCAGATCGTCCGTGGGGACCAGCAGCTGCTGAAGGTCCTCAGGCCTTGCCTTGGGATCAAGCCATCCCTCTTCCGCATCCTGCCCGAGGATCACCGGCATCCGGTCGTGGATCGGCGCCACCACCTCCCCCGGCTCGCAGGTGACGATCGCGCAGGAGTGGATGGATGACCCGTCGCCGCGCCGCGCCTCGGCCCAGAGCCCCGCAAACGCGAACGGCTCATGGCCCGGCCGCGTGATCCAGACGGGCTTCTTGCCGGTCTCCTCCGCCCGCCATTCGTAGAAGCCGTCCGCGACGATCAGGCAGCGGCGGGCCTGGAACGCGTCCCGGAACGCCGGCGCCTCGGCGGCCGTCTCGGCCCGAGTGTTGATCAGCAGCCGATCGAAGGTGTCGGCATTCGTGTGCTGCGGGATCAATCCCCAGCGCAAGACGCCGGGTTCTCGCTGCCCCTCTTCATTCAGCCGAATGGCGAGCACCGGATCGGTGGGCGCCACGTTGTACCGTGGCTTCTGATCGATCTCCGCGGACTCCGTCAGCCCGAAGCGAAAGCGCAACAGCCGGGGATCGGGATCGGTGAGCGTGTAGCGCCCGCACATGGCGCGAGCGTAGAGGAGGTGCCGGAGGTGGGATTCGAACCCACACGCCCTTGCGGGCACGGCATTTTGAGTGCCGCGAGTCTGCCGTTCCTCCACTCCGGCCTATCCGAACGATAGAGCCGGCTTCGGGGCGAACGCACCGGCCCTGCGCCACACCGCGATAATCGCCGCCGGTGGACGACGCGGGACGCATGGAGGTGATTCGCGAGCTCTGCGCCTTCGAGGGGCGGGGACCGGGAACCGACGCCGAGCGGCGCGCCGCGAACGCGCTCGCCACGCGGCTGCGGGGAATGGGCCGCCGCGCCGACATCGAGCCCTTCTTCGCCCACCCCCAATACGCGGTGGTGCATCTGATTCACGCCGTTCTCGGGATTGCGGGCAGCCTGCTCGCCACGGTGCAGCCGGCGGTCGGCTTCGCGCTCGTCCTGATCGCCGCCGCCTCGACCTACCTGGACCTGAACACGCGCCTCTACCTGGTCCGCTCGCTGCTCTTCCGCCGCGTCTCTCAGAACGTCGTCTCCCCCGGCGGCCGCCAGGATGCCCCCGCCCGTCTCATCCTGATTGCCCACTACGACGCAGCGCGCACCGGCTACGTCTTCGGCCGGCCCCTCGCCTGGCTCAATCAGCGCAGCGACCGTACCCGGCTGCTGTTGGGTCCATTCCGCCTGTTCTTCTGGCTCGGCCTGGCGCCCCTCCTCCCCATCCTCGGCGCTCGAATGGCCGGACTCGACGCGACCTGGCTCAACGCGATCCAGGCGGTTCCGACGATCGTCCTGATCGTGGCCTGCTTCCTGCTCATCGACATCGTCCTATCGGAGATCGTTCCCGGCGCCTACGACAACGCCTCCGGAGTGGCGGCGGTGCTATCAGCCGCCGACGATCTGACGACAAACCCTCCGCCGAACCTCGACGTCTGGGTCGTCCTGACCGGCTCCGAGGAATCGTTCTGCGAGGGCAGCCGCGCCTTCGTCAGCTCCCGGAGAAAGCAGCTCGACCGCGAGCGCACCTACGTCGTCAACGTCGACTCCGTCTCCTACGACAACGTGCGCTACGAGACCAGCGCGGGCGCCGTGATCAGCCTGCGATTCGATCGGGAGCTGATCGGCCTCTGCGACGCCCTTGCAACGGCTGACGACCGCTTCTCCGGCGGGCCCCTCGCTTATCCCCTCTTCGACGACGCACTCCCCGCCCAGATCCGGAAGTTCCCGTCGATCACGATCACCGACGGCTATCGCGCCCCCTGGTACCACCGCCACGAGGACACGCCGGAGCAGGTAAATGACAGCGCCCTGACCACCGCCACCGACTTCGTCGTCGCCCTATCGCGACTGATCGACCGCGAGGCGGGGCGCACCTCGGCGCCGCTGAACGCCGGCGCGCGGCCAGCCGCCGCCGCGGAGCGCGTGTAAGGATCAGGGCGTGGAGGAGGGCACCATCGCGGGGAAGGTCAACGAGCCTGAGATCCTCTGGGCGCCCTCGGCCGAGATGGTCGAGCGCTCACCGCTGACCCGCTACATGCGCTGGCTCGAGGACGAGCGGGATCTCCACTTCGACGACTACCAGGCGCTCTGGCGCTGGTCGACTACCGAGATCGAGGAGTTCTGGCAGACGATCTGGAAGCACTTCGAGGTCGTGGCCTCCGGCGAAGGGCAACGCGAGCTCGAGGACCCCTCGCCGGATGTCGTCCTCACCGAACGCGTCATGCCCGGCGCCAACTGGTTCCCCGGCACCGAGCTTAACTACGCCGAGCACATCTTCCGCGGCAAGGCCGACGACGAGGTCGCGCTCGTCTATGCATCGGAGCTGCGCGAGCTCACCGAGCTGCGCTGGGGCGAGCTCCGCGAGCGGGTCGCCGCCGTCCGCGAGGGCCTCCGCGACCTCGGCGTCAGCCGCGGCGACCGCGTCGTCGCCTACCTGCCGAACGGCCCCGAGGCCGTGATCGGCTTCCTCGCCACAGCCAGCCTCGGCGCCACCTGGTCGAGCTGCTCGCCCGACTTCGGCGCCGGCAGCGTCGTCGACCGCTTCGCCCAGATCGAGCCGAAGGTGCTGCTCTGCGTCGACGGCTACCGCTACGGCGGCAGGGACTTCGACCGCCTCGAGACGATCGCCGAAATCGCCGCCCAGATCCCCACGCTCGAGCGGATCGTCGTCGTCCCCTACCTGAGCGCCTCGCCCGAGCTCTCCGTGCTCGAGGAGCGCCAGTCGGCCACCCCGATGACCTGGGACCAGCTCACAGACCTCGGCGCCGGCGTCGACCTCGCCTTCGACCGCGTCCCCTTCGACCATCCCCTCTGGGTTCTCTACTCCTCGGGCACCACCGGGCTGCCCAAGGCGATCGTCCACGGCCACGGCGGCATCCTGCTCGAGCAGCTCAAGAAGGGCTACCTGCACCTCGACGCCAAGACCGGCGATCGGGTCTTCTGGTTCACCACGACCGGCTGGATGATGTGGAACTTCCTCGTCGGCATTCTGCTCACCCCGGCCTCCATCGTCCTCTACGACGGCAATCCGGCAACCCCGGACATGGGCGTCCTCTGGGACCTCGCCGAGCGCACCGGCATGACCACCTTCGGCACCAGCGCCGCCTACATAGCGGCCTGCATGAAGGACGGCGTCGAGCCGAGCTCGGGCCGCGATCTCTCCCGGCTGCGCTCGGTCGGCTCGACCGGCTCCCCCCTCTCTCCCGACGGCTTCCAGTGGGTCTACGACCACGTCGGGCAGGACACCTGGCTCTTCTCGACCAGCGGCGGCACCGACCTCTGCACCGCCTTCGTCGGCGGCGTGCCGCTGCTCCCCGTCTACCGCGGCGAGCTCCAGGCCCGAGCCCTCGGGGCCAAGGTCGAGGCCTTCGACGAGCAGGGCAACCCGGTGATCGACGAGGTGGGCGAGCTGGTGATCACCGAGCCGATGCCCTCCATGCCCGTCTTCCTCTGGGGGGACGAGGACGGCTCCCGCTACCGCTCGAGCTACTTCGAGATGTACCCGGGGATCTGGCGCCACGGCGACTGGATCGAGATCACCTCCCGAGGCACGGCGATCATCTATGGCCGCTCGGACTCGACCATCAACCGCGGTGGCGTCCGCATGGGCACCGCGGAGATCTACCGCGCTGTCCTGGCTGTCCCGCAGGTCACCGACGCTCTCGTCGTCGACGTCCCCAAACCAGGGACCGAGGGCTGGATGCCCCTCTTCGTCGTGCTCGAGGACGGAGTCGAGCTCGACGACGACCTGACCGGCGAGATCAAGCGGCACATCCGCGAGCAGTGCTCTCCCCGCCACGTCCCCAACGAGGTCCTGCAGATCAAGGAGGTCCCGCGGACGCTCAGCGGCAAGGTCCTCGAGGTCCCGGTGAAGCGAATCCTGATGGGCGAGGCGCCGGAGAAGGCGGCCAGCCGCGATTCCCTGGCCAACCCGTCCTCCCTCGACTACTTCACGGAGCTCGCCGCCACCCTCTGAGCTTCCCGCTGATCCGTCCTCGACCGCCCGCCGTAGTGAGTGGTCATGGACATCACGGAGATCCCTGACCGCGGCAGCTGGAAGCAGGACCTCGGCCCCCACCTCGCGGTCGACGCGCGCCGCAGCCTGGGCCAGATCGCGAGCGTCGTCCTGCCCTACCTCGCCGTCTGGGTCGCGGCCGCCCTGATCGAGCCGAGCGCCCCGGTCGCGATCGCCCTCGGCCTCGCCGCCACTGAACCCTCCCCCACACCCGTCATCTACTCTCGGATCTCCTCTGGGATTACTGTGCTCTCCGTGCGATCGGATCGCCTCCATCGCCTCGTCATCGGCATCCTCGTAGCTGCGTTCGTGGTCTTAGCCGTGCTCTCTGCAATCGCATTCCAGCAGGACGACAGCAACAGCCCGAAGAGCCTCACGCCCTCCCAAGCCGCCGACCGCTTGCACATCCCGCGGTTCTGCGACGCGTACCACACCGCCATCACACGGCCGAAGGGGCGCGAATACGTTTTCGGGCTCTTCAAAATCGGCTACCACCGCCAGTTGGCGATACCCGAGGCGCCACCGGCAAGGGCCGTGTTCAACGAGATGGTCTCCCGCTGCTCAACGAGCGCCATGAGCCTGTAGCCGCCGCCGCTTGCAGGGTCTACGCCTTCGCGTGAGTTCCTGCCTACCCGCTACACGTCGAGAGATACTGCGTGGGCGATGTCGGAGGAGAACGTGGAGATCGCGCTTGCGGCCGTCGACGCATGGAATCGCGGCGACCGCGAAGCCTGGCTGGCCCTGTGGGACGAGAAAGCGGAGTTCTATCCCTTGCGCGCTCAGTTGGAGGGCGAGTCCTATTGGGGCCACGAGGGGCTGGAGCGATTTCTGGCCGAGATGACTGAGGAGTGGGAAGAGGTGCGCTTCGAGATCGAGGAGACGCGAGACGCCGGAGAGCAGGTGGTCGGCATAGGCCGGTTCCGGGCTCGCGGGCGAGCGAGCGGCGTCGATCTCAACGTCCCGCTTGGCGTATTCACGAGGGTGCGGCGGGGCAAGATCGTGTACACGCGCTTTTTCTCGGAGCCAGCGGATGCCCTCGAAGCCGCCGGGTTGCGGGAGTAGGTCCGGCGGCGGATACGGGGGTGGCCAGATCGCACGCGGGGGCAAATCTGGATCCGTTAGCCAGCCAAGCAACCGACCGAGCAGCTCGGCAATGCCGTTTTCCCTCGGGGCCGTCGTCTACACGATCCCCGCCGCATCTACCGGAGCATGAATCCCAACCGCAGCGCCCTGGACTTCCCGCTTGGCGAACCAAGAGCCGATGACGTGCCTCGCCTCGTGCTGGCAATGCGCGAAGGCGGGAGCCGGGTAGACCTGGGCGGTGACGGTACTCACGAGAAAGTCACGTCCTTTGGATGGACGACGACGCCAGCGACTCTGATCTCTGCCTCCTCGCCGTAGCGCTGTCTCACCGCATCAAGGGCCTCGCCCTGCCTACGGGCGTGTTCCTCGCGCAGGCGGCGCTCGCGCTCCTCTTCCTCTCGATGCTCCCTGTGCCAGGCCTCGAGCCGCGCCTTCTCTCGCGTGGACTTGATCGGCGCGCCGGTCGTGCTGAGGCCGACGT
Organism: uncultured Solirubrobacterales bacterium; assembly: GCA_963797265.1. GTDB lineage: Bacteria > Actinomycetota > Thermoleophilia > Solirubrobacterales > 70-9 > DASUPK01. The sequence continues at coordinate 136,912 of CAWCOY010000002.1, forward strand.
ACGGTTCCTCGTGCTTGAGCAGGTCGCCCGGTTGGGCCAGATGCCGGTGATCGGGGCAGTGCCAGCGCTCACGATCGGTCGGAACAGAGACCATCCCGGCCTGCTCCCTCGCCCAGTCAAGACGCCTGCGGTCCGGAGCGGTCGAGCCCGTCGAATCTCGTCGATCAACCCGCCAACGGTCGTGATCCCGCGCTTGAGGGCATCGCGGGCGAGGACGTCGACGACCTGAACCTCGTGCTCAGCGAGCTCGGAGTCACGCGCCGCGTGGATCGCCTCTAGGACGAGGGCGTCGAGGTCGCCGTAGTGGGGGATGTTGATCGCCCAGTCCATCGGATCATTCCTCGGAGCCGGCGCCGCTCCGCGGAACGGACGCGAGTGAACCGGAACCGCCCGCGGGGCACTCGGCCTTCGCCGGGAGAGCGGCGAAGTTGCCCGTCTCTGCCTGGAGCCTCTCTCTCAGCGCGACCTTGATCAGTCCGGAAACCGAGCGACCGTCTTGGTCGGCCAGCTCCCGGACCTCCCGGGCGAACGATGGTGAGACCCAGCTCTGAAGAACTTCGCCGGGGCGCCCGTGCCTAGGGCCCCCCGATTCGTGCGTGGCGTTTTTGTGAGACGCGCTACCCGGCGGTCTTTCGCGCCTCCTGTTTCAAAAAACGGGCGTGGTCCCGTAGCCCTGCAATCCGGGCGGGCGCTTTACACGTATATAGGCAGTGGAAGCGACCCGAGCATGGATAGACACGGGCCGCTCCCGGTGCATCCAGAGAGGCGGTCGCGAATGGGCGTCGAATCGCCTCTCTGGAGACAACGGTAATCCGCATCTACTGCTTGGTATGGGTATGCGGTTTCATCCGCTCACTTGTCCCCCGCCGCCCTCGGCGCCCTCGGCCTAGATCACTCCCTGTCGACGCTCGGCAAGGTACCCGGCGGTCTATAGCGCTCGCTGGGTCAAAGAATCAAGTCACGGGCGGTGTGACTTGAACTGTCTGAGGCTGCGACGGTTGAGCAACGTCCGAGACTTGGCCCTTGGTCACTATTGACCGAAGTCGCTAATGCATTAGCTACTTAGCGTCTGTCCCGCTCCAGGGCGTTGGCCTTAGCCCTCTCCACACTCAACCGGGCCCATCCCTGCCGCCGTTCGCCAGTTGTTCGCCCGTCAGACACCGAAACAACCGGACACAATCGGGTCTAATCGGCACGATTCGTGCCTGAGAGCGGGTTTCATTGCCTGGCTGGTGGATGCTTCTACATCCAGCACCAGTACGAGGACACCTACCACCAGCCACCGGAAGCTGGAAGTTCGAGCTCGCAGCACTCCAGGGCAGCTCCTACCTGCGGTTGCCCCGCCCCCTGGCCTGGGTCGTCGGCAACGCCAACTTCCACCACGTCCACCACCTGAGCGCCAAGATCCCGAACTCCCGCCTGCGGGCCGCCCACGAGTCTCATCCGATGTTCCGACGAACACCCGTCACGGTCCGCAGCAGCATCGAGGCCTTCCTGCTGAAGCTCTGGGACACCGAGAGCGAGTCGCTGGTCCCGTTTCCGGGTCGCCGCGCCCGCTCGAGAACCTGCGGCCGTGTCTTTGCGCTACAGGCTCGCTACGCGCAGGGCGAGCGCGGCGGCCGCTAGTACGGCCATCGCCACCGGGGTCGACAGGTGCTCCGCGTCGCCGGCGCGGATGTGGAACCCGATCGCAACCGCGAAGTAGGCGACGAGCGCTGCGGCGGCGGCGAGCCCGATTGGCGCCCAGAGAGCCCCGGCGATCAGACCCGTCGCACCCGCAATCAACGTCAACGCCAGAAGGATGAGCTTGTCCTCCGGGACGCCGGCGCGCGCGTATTCATCAACCACCTCGGGCCGGTGAGTGAGCTTGCGGACTCCGGCAAACCCGACGAGGACGGCCAGCGGGAACGAGACGGCGACAGCGGCGAGGTACATGCCGAATCCTCCTTGGACGGTTCGCCTCAAACTATACATATGTATAGATTAAGGCTAGGCTTTCCCTCGTGAGCCCGCAGCGCAGCAACCGCTTCAGCCTGCTCGATGGCACGCTCCGATGCCTGGAGCGGCTCCCGCCCGAACGCGTCACCGCGCGCGCAATCACAGCGGAGTCAGGCGCGAACCTCGCCTCGATCGCGTACCACTTCGGCTCCAAGGCTGACCTCGTCACGGAGGCGGTGATCGAGGGGCTCGACCGCTGGCTGGCAGAGGTCGACCGCGCGATGGAGGACCTCGCGCCCGCCGGTCCAAGGGAGAGGTTTCGGAGAGCGGCCCAGGTGTTCGAGGCCAGCCGCGCGCGCCGTAGCGGCCTCGCGAAGAACTTCGTCGCGGCGCTGGCGAGGGCACAGCATGACCCCAGGGTCCGGGAGATACTCGCCGAGGGGTACCGCCGAACGCGCCCGAGCGTGGCGGCGATCCTCGGCCTAGGCGAGGACCACGCTGGGGAGGACGCCGCCGGACTCGCGCTGGCTCTCTTCCACGGGCTGATGTTCCAGGCGTTGCTCGATCCCACGCTCGCCATCGAGGGCCGGCGAATGGTCAGCGCGCAGGCGCGCTTCGCCGAGCTGCTGCCCGATCGGTCCGATAGCCGTCCGCGATCGGCTAGGCCGGCGTGACCGGGTTCCGCCGCTCGGCGAAGCGCCGGTCCTTCGAGGCCGCCAGCGCGTAGCGACCGACGAGCTCGGCTCGTAGCTGGTCCGGCTCGATCACGGCGTCGACGACCAGCTCCGAGGCGAGATGGAGGATGTCGATGTCCTCGGCGTACTCCTCCCGCTTCTCCCGTACGAAGCGCTCCCGCTCTTCCGGGTCCTCGATCTCCTGGATCTGGTTGAAGAACACCGCGTTGATGGCCGCCTCGGGGCCCATCACCGCGATCTGCGCCTGCGGGAAGGCCAGGCACGAGTCGGGCTCAAACGCGGGTCCGGCCATCGCGTAGAGGCCGGCCCCATAGGCCTTGCGCACGATCACCGAGATCTTGGGCACGGTCGCCTCCGACACCGCGCTGATCATTTTCGCCCCGTGCCTGATGATCCCCTGGCGCTCGACCTCCTTGCCGATCATGAAGCCCGGCACGTCCGCAAGGAACAGCAGGGGGACGTTGAACGCGTTGCAGGTCATGATGAAGCGGGCCGCCTTGTCGGCCGAGTCGACGAACAGCACGCCGCCCTTCACCTTCGGCTGGTTGGCGACGATCCCGATCGCCCGCCCGTCCAGGCGCGCATAGCCGACGACGACCTCCTTCGCCCAGCGGTCGTGGACCTCACAGAATGAGTCCGCGTCGACGATCGCCCCGATCAGGTCCTTGACGTCGAAGGGGTCCTTCTCGTTGTCGGGCACGATCTCCGACACCGCACGGTTCTCCTCCGGATCGGAGGGCGGCGCGGCCGGCGGCTCCTCCCGCCAGTTGGCCGGCATGTAGGAGAGGTAGCGGCGGGCGAGATCGATCGCGTCCTCGTCGGTCTCGGCGAGCATGTGGCCACAGCCGCTCACCGAGGTGTGCATCCTGGCCCCGCCCATCTCCTCCAGCGTCACCTTCTCGCCGATCACCATCTCCGCCATTCGCGGCGAGCCGAGGTACATCGACGCGTTCCCGTCGCGCATGATCACGATGTCGCAGAAGGCCGGGATGTACGCGCCTCCGGCGGCGCTCGGCCCGAACAGCAGGCACACCTGGGGCACCTGCCCCGAGAGCCGAACCTGCGTGTGGAAGATGTGGCCGGCGCCCCGTCGACCTGGGAACATCCGCACCTGATCGGTGATCCGGGCGCCGGCTGAGTCCACCAGGTAGACGATCGGCACCTGATGGGCGAGCGCGCGCTCCTGGATCCGCAGGATCTTCTCCACGGTCTTCGGGCCCCATGACCCGGCCTTGACGGCCGGGTCGTTCGCCATCAGCGCGATCGGGCGCCCGGCGACCGTCCCCATGCCGGTGACGACGCCATCGGCTCCGAGCCCCTCCTGCTCCCAGTTGGCGAGCAACCCCTCCTCGGCCAGAGAACCCTCATCGAGCAGCCGCGCGACCCGCTCTCGGACGGGCAGCTTCTCCTGCTCGGCGACCTTCTTCCGATGGCGTTCCGGACCCCCCTCCAACGCCGCGTCGAGGGCCTCCCTGACGTCGCTCACGTACCTAGGTCCTCAGGTCCTGGCGCTCAGGGCGCGGCTGCTCAAGGACGTCGCGCTCCTGGGTGTCCTGCGGCTCCCGGACAGCGTCTTGCTCGGTGGTGATCGAGTGCTCCTGGGTCTCCTGCGAAGCGGGGGCGACCTGGGTCTCCTCGGACTCCGGCTCGATCGGCATCTCGTCGGACTCCGGCTCGATCGGCATCTCGTCGGACTCCGGCGCGATCTGAGTCTCCGCAGCACCTCGGTCCTCGGGCTCCGGCAGTGGCTCAGGCACCCGCAGCTCCTCCGAGCGATGCTGCTCGACTGCGGCGCTCAGCTTCCGCGAGAGCTCCTCGGTGTCCGCGATCACGTCCTCGCGCCTGCGAATCAGGTCCCCGAGCAGCGCCTCCATGTCCTCCCGCCGCTGGTTTGCCTCCTCGACGATCCGCCGCGCCTGTGCCTGAGCCTGCTCGATCGCCTCCTGAGCCCGCTGATCCGCCGCGGCCCGCGTCTCGGTCGCATAGCTGTCCGCCTCGGTGCGGGTCTCGGTCGCCTCCAGGTTCGCCGTGTTGACCGTCCCACGGGCCTCGTCCTCGGCCTCCGCTCGGAGCTGCTCGGCGCTCTCCTCCGCCTGGGCCAGGATCGCGCCGGTGCGCTCCCCGACTCGCTCGAGCTCGCGCTTCACGGCGTCCGAGCGCGACTCGTCTCCGCCGCCGGTCTCGAGCCAGTCCGCGAGGCGGCCCAGGAACTTCTCGACCTCGTGCTTGTCATATCCCCGTCGTGAGGACGGGAAGGTGGCGTTCCTGATGCGGTCGAGGCTGGTCTGGTCGACTCCCATACTCGGAACCCTCCTTGAGCTGGCCTAGCTCTGACTCCCGGAATCCACCGGGACGGGCTGATCGCCGGAGTAATCGTAGAACCCGCGACCGGACTTCCGCCCGTAGTTCCCGGCCGAGACCATCTTCTTGAGCGTGTCCGGGGCCGCGAAGCGCTCCTCCCCGTAGGCGTCGACCATCACATCGGCGATCGCCGCAAGCGTGTCGAGGCCGATGAAGTCTGCGAGCGTCAGCGGGCCCATTGGGTGGCTGGCGCCGGCCATCATCCCGGTGTCGATGTCCTGAATCGAACCCACGCCCTGCTCGTGTGCCCGGATCGCGTCGAGCATGTAGGGGACCAGCAGCCGATTGACGATGAAGCCGCGATTGTCGTTCGCGGCCACCGTCGTCTTGCCGAGCTTCTCGCCCACCTCGAAGCCGAGCGCGACCGCCTCGTCGCCGGAGCTCTCGGCGCGCACGACCTCGAGCAGCGGCATCACCTGGGGCGGGTTGAAGAAGTGCAGCCCGATCATGCGGTCCGGGCGCTTGGTCGCGTCCGCCTGCGTCGCGACGGGGAGAGAGGACGTGTTGGTGGCGAAGTACGCGTCCTCCTTGACGATCCCGTCGAGCTCGCTCCACATCTCGAGCTTGCCGTCGAGGTCCTCGGTGATCGCCTCGATCACCAGGTCGCTGTCGGCGAGCTCCGCGTACTCGAGCGTGGGCGCGATGCGGCCGCGAACCGCGTCGGCATCCGCCTGCTCCATCTTGCCCTTCTCGACGGCCCGGCCGAGCTGCTTTTCGATCTTGCCGATGCCCTTGTCGAGCGCTCCCTGATCGATCTCCCGTACGACGACGTCCAACCCCGCCTGCGCGCAGATCTGAGAGATCCCGTGGCCCATGAGCCCGCAGCCCACGACACCGACCTTGCTGATCGCCATTCGCTCGTTCCTCCGATGGTTCGACTGATTGGCGGGTGAGCATACGTTGGTCTACCTTTCCCGGCTCCGCGAAGGGCGCAACCGCCCGGCGGATCGTGGGTTTCACATCCGATGGGCTCGGGGCGTTCACACAAAGCGGGGTTTTCGCTTGCCGTCGCGGCGGCTGCACTGCTCGCCTGGGCGGCCGCGGGGGCACTCGGGACGCCCTCCGTACAGCCAACGGCGGCCACCGCCTCGCCGCTGGCGCACACCGCGTCAACATGCGAGGCCAAATGTCAACCGGCGAGGGACCGCCACCGCGAGAAGCGCGCCGCGCGCCGGCGCAAGAACGCCCGGCAGAAGCGCCCGAACGTGGTCCTGATCAACACCGACGACATGAACGTCTCGGACCTGGTCGTGATGCGAAAGACGCTCAGCCTGCTCGGGGCCCACGGCACGACCTTCCGCAACAGCTACGTCTCCTATCCGCTCTGCTGCCCTTCGCGCGCCACGCAGCTCACGGGCCAGTACGCGCACAACCACGGAGTGCTCACCGATCAGCGCTTCACCGACCTGGACAGCTCGAACACGCTCGCGGTCTGGCTGAAGCGCGCCAAGTACCGGACCGCGTTGGTGGGCAAGTACCTGAACGGCTACGGGGTCCTCAACCCTCGGGAGGTTCCGCCGGGCTGGAGGCAGTGGTACGGGCTCACCGGCGGAACCGAGCAGAAGCGCTATGGCTTCAAGCTCAACGAGAACGGCAAAGTCCACAACTACCCCCGCAAGCCCGCCAACTACATCGACTACGTGCTCGGCGCCAAGGTGAACGGGCTGCTCAAGGAGTGGGCCCCGAGCCCGAAGCCGTTCTTCCTCTACTACAACCCGAACAACCCGCACGGCGAGAAGGGCACGCCGATCTGGTCGACCCGCGATCCCGAGCCCGCGCCGCAATACCTCGGGCGCTTCGGGGACATCCAGGCACCCCGCTACCCGAACTTCGACGAGCCGAATGTCTCGGACAAGCCGAAGCAGATCCGCGGAATACCCCATCTCAGCGACCGGGACATCGCCGACATCGACCGCCGCTACCGGGGCCGGCTGGAGAGTCTGCTCTCAGTCGATGACGAGATCAAGAAGATCGTCGGACTCGTTCGCAAGTACGGGGACAAGCGCAAGACCTTCTTCATCTTCACCTCCGACAACGGACTCCAGATGGGCGCGCACCGGATCGAGTTCAAGGACTACCTCTACGAGGAGGGCGAGCGGGTCCCCCTGATCATCCGCGGCCCGGGTGTCCCTCAGAACACGACGCGCGAACAGCTGGCCGCCAACATCGACCTCGCCCCGACGATCGTGGCCATCGCCAAGGGGACGCGGCCCGGACGAGTGATGGACGGGATCAACCTGCTGCCGCTGATCCGCGACCCGAGCGTCTCGGCCGACCGCTCGATCCTCTTCGAGAGCGTCGACCTCGACATCTACGGAGTCAGGCGCGGTCCGTGGTCCTACAACCGCTACTCGGACGGCGAGGAAGAGCTCTACGACCTCGACAGCGACCCCTACCAGCTCACCAACGTGGCCGACGACCCCGGACTGGGCTCGCTGAAGTCCTCCCTGGCGGCCGATCTGGCGCGGCTGCGCACCTGCTCGGGCGCTACCTGCCGCTAGGCGGCTGATGGTCCGGCGGCGGTGTTTGTGGCCGCCGCTTATCGCGAAGCCGCGTCAAGCTGCCGCTTCATGGCGTCAGCCAAGGCGTTGACGCCGCTCATCGGGCGCACGTAGACGGCCATCCGGTTGATCCGGCCGTCCGAGTCGAAGTTCAGGAAGTCGATCCCGTCGAGCTCGCGATCTCCGACGCGCGCACTGAACGCCAGAGCGGCCGCGTCATCGGTCTCGACCTGGTCGGTGTAGCGGAAGCCCTCGAAGACCTGGACCACGGCGCCGAGCAGCATCGCGACCGTCTCCCGCCCCTCGTAGGGCTTGAAGACCACCGGGCTGCGGAAGACCACATCCTCGGCGAACAACTCGTCGATCGCCCCGAAATCCTTGGCCTCGGCTGCTCGGCGGAATCGGTCGCTCTTCATGACCGCACCCTACCGGTGCCAGTCCACCGGCCCCGCGGTGAGCAGGTGCGCCCCGAGCGGGCGGCCGAGCACGCTCTGCACCTCGGAAGACGCCGCGATCAGCTTCGGCAGGTCGATGCCGGTGGCGACGCCCATTTCCTCCAGCATCGAGACCACGTCTTCCGTCGAGATGTTCCCGGTCGACCCGGGAGGCACGGGACAGCCGCCGAGCTCGCCGAAGGAACTCTCGAACGAGTCGACTCCCTGCTCCAGCGCCGCCAGCACGTTCGCCAACCCCTGGCCGCGGGTGTTGTGGAAGTGGGCTGTGAGCTCGACCTCCGAAAGGCGTTCTCGGGCCTTTGCGAAGAACTCGCCAACCTGGCGCGGGTTCGCCATGCCGGTCGTGTCCCCGAACGCGATCTCCTCGCAGCCGAAGCGGGCCAGCTTCTCGGCGATCTCGAAGACGCGGTCCGCCGGCACCTCGCCCTCGTACGGGCAGCCGAAGCTGGTCGAGATCACTCCCTCGCAACGCAGACCGGCGTCGCGCGCGGTGCCGATCGTCCCCTCCAGGTCCGCGAGCGACTCCTGGATCGGGCGGTTGACGTTCTTGCGGTTGTGGGTCTCGGACGCCGAGAGGAAGAAGTTGGCCTCCTGGAAGCGATCCCGGAGTGGAAGGGCGTTGTCGAGGCCCTTGCGGTTAGGAATCAGGACGGAATAGGCGACCCCCTCAACCGGCTCGAACCGGGTCAGCACCTCCTCCCCGTCGGCGAGCTGCGGGATGACGTCCGGGCGCACGAACGAGGTGAGCTCGATCCGTTTCAGCCCGGCTTCGCCGAGCAGGCCGATGAGGCGGACCTTCTCCTCGGTGGGAATCACCTCGGGCTCGTTCTGGAACCCGTCGCGAGGCCCGACTTCCCGGACGCGGACGGTCTTGGGCAGGTCTGCGGCCATCACATCCAGCCTAGCCGTGGGTCGATTAGGCCGCTGAGATCAGCACAGCGCCCGAAAGCGATGCGGACCGCCTCGCAGAGGCCGGTCAGGACGCCGTAGATGCGGAACGAGCCGTCCGGAGGGCCCTCGCCGCGGACGACCACGTTGACCGCGAGCAGGAGGAGGGCGCTCGCCTGGGAGACCAGGAGAACGGAAAGCAGCGGAAGAGAGCGGCTCTTCAGTCCGCCGAGGAAGTCCGACACCCCGTAGACGAGGCTCGACCCGAGGGCGAGGGCGATCGCGACCACGATTCGGCCGCGAGACTACGAGGCTCGGTCACCGAGCCGGTCTCGATCACGCGCCGCTCGTGGGTGCCGACGCCGATCGTGCGCTCGCCCTCCTTGACCTCGACGTCGAAGCGCAGCTTGCGATCGTCGACGACCTCGCGGAGCTTGGCGTGCACTGTGCAGGTCTGGCCCTCGGCCGCGGCCGAGACGTGTTTGACGCAGACCTCGAAGCCCACTGTCGCCTTGCCCTCGTCGAGCTGCTCGAAGGAGAGCACCGCGGCCGTGCGCTCCATCATCCCGATCATCCCCGGGGTCGAGAGCACGCTCGCCCCAATCGTGCCGCCGACGTCGGTCATCAGCCGGCCCTCGACCACGAACTCGTCGGTGCGCTCAGTCCCAGGCTCGAGAGCCATCAGACCATCCCCAGCCCGCCGGAGACACCGAGAGTCTCGCCGGTCACGTAGGAGGCATCGTCGGAGGCCAGGAAGGCGACCGCTGCCGCGACCTCCTCGGGCTGTCCCAGGCGCCTAAGCTGCGTGCCCGCCTTCATCGTCTCGATGATCTTCTCGCCGATCTCGCCGAACTCGACGGCCTGCATCAACAGCGGCGTCTCGATCGGCCCGGGCGCGATCGCGTTCGCGTTGATTCCGAAGCGGGCGCCCTCGCGGGCCATCACCTTGGTGAAGCCGATCACCCCCGCCTTCGCGGCCGAGTAGACGGCGGATCCCTTCGAGCCGACGCGCCCGGCTTCCGACGCGATATTCACGATCCGGCCGTAGCCCGCCTCCTGCATCCCCGGCAGAGCGGCGTAGGTGCAGTTGAGAACGCCCCTCAGGTTGACCGCAATCACCTTCTCCCACTGCTCCGGCGTGGTTTGGGCGAAGAAGCCGAACTCGTCCGTGCCGGCGTTGTTGACCAGGATGTCGATCGGCGGCCCGGCGCTGTCGACCGCGGCCTGTGCGGAGCCGAGGTCCGTCACGTCGAGCTGGATCGAGAGCCCCGAGATCTCGCCCGCGACCTCGGTCGCCCCCTCGAGGTTGAGGTCCCCGATCGTAACCTCGGCGCCCTCGGCTGCCAGTCGCCGCGCGATGGCGGCGCCGATGCCGCTCGCGCCGCCGGTGACCAGCGCCTTCTTGCCTTCCAGCCTCATGGCGCAGGGCAGCCTATTCGGGCCGCCCTGTAGCTTGCTCGCCGGTGGCTGACCCAATTCCGATCATCGGGGGAACGGGCGCTCTCGGGTACGGCCTGGCGGTGCGCTGGGCCCGCGCGGGTCAGCCGATCGTGATCGGCTCCCGGGAGTCCGGCCGAGCCGAGGAGGCAGCCGAGCGCGTCCGAACCGAGGTCGAGGCTGCCGAGGTCGAGGGCCTGCAGAACGCGGAGGCCGCCGCCCGGGGCCCGATCGTTTTCCTCACGGTCCCCTTCCGGGCCCAGTCCGAGACCCTTACCAACCTCAAGGACGCTCTCTCGGAGGGTCAGCTTCTGGTGGATTGCACCGTGCCCACCGCCGCTGCTGTCAGCGGCAAGGCGGCGCGAACCCTGGGCGTTTGGCAGGGATCGGCCGCCCAGCAAGCCGAGGAGATGGTCCCCGAGGGCGTCACGGTGATCTCGGCTCTGCACACCGTCAGCGCAAAGAGGCTCGCGGAGGACGCCGTGCTCGACGAGGACGTTCTGGTCTGCGGCGACCGCAAGGCCGACAAGGCGCGCGTCGCGAGGCTGATCGAGCAGATCGATGGCCTCCGCACCGTCAACGCTGGTGCGCTCGAGATGGCCCGCATTGTCGAGACGCTCACGCCGATGCTGATCTCGATCAACGTCCGCTACAAGGCAGCCGCCGGCATCCGGATCACGGATCTGCCCGAGGGCGACCCCTGGGCGTGATCGAGCGCTGCGTGATCCTCGCCGGCGGCACCGGCGGGGCGAAACTCGCCGCTGGGATGCAGGATGTTCTCGGCGCCGGGCTCTCGGTGATCGCCAACACGGCGGACGACATCGAGATCGCCGGGGTCGACGTCTCCCCCGACCCCGACCTGATCACCTACTGGCTGAGCGGCGAGATCGACGAGCAGCGCGGCTGGGGGATCAAGGACGACTCCTTCACGGCCTTCGACCGCCTCGCCAGGCTCGGGGCTCCCGACTGGTTCCGGCTCTCCGACCGTGACCTGGCCACCTGCCTGTACCGCCGGGTCTTCGTCGAGGAGGGGGGTCGTCGCACAGACGCCCAGGCGCAGATCGCGCGCGCCCTGGGCGTTCGGGCCGCCGTGCTGCCGATGTGCGAGGAGCCCGTGAGGACGCGAGTGAGGACGGCCGACGGCTGGCGTGACCTCCAGCGATATCTCGTCGCCGAGCATGCCCAGGCGCCGGTGGAAGGGATAGAGCTGGATGGGATTGCCGATGCCACCCCGACCCCGGAGGTGCTGTCGGCGATCGCCGAGGCCGAGGCGATCGTGATCGGCCCCTCGAACCCGGTGATCTCGATCGGCCCGATCGTCTCGATCGGGGCGCTTCGCGAAGCGATCGTGGCGGCGCCGGCGCCGGTCGTGGCGGTCAGCCCCTACGTCGCCGGTCAGGTGGTCAAGGGCCCGACCGACCTCTTCATGAAGGCGGTCGGGCGCCCCTCCACCGCCGCTGGTGTCGCCTCGCTCTACGAAGGGCTGATCGAGGGAATGGTCTGCGACGCGGAGGATCCGGATCCGGCGCCGGAGGGCGTGCGGGTGTTGAGCTGCCCCACCCTCATGGAAGGGTCGAAGGGACGCCGAGCGCTCGCCGAGCGTACCCTCGAGTTCGCCTCGACACTTCGCACTACCGGCGCATAAGAATCCGCAAACTGGGGTATAAGCCGCGTCTTACCGGTAGCCTGACATCCGTGGGGACGGACTCGAACCAATTGCACACAACCGCGATCGTTCCGGTTAAGGGCCTCGCCACTGCCAACGGGCGGCTGAACGGGCTGCTCAACGAGGATGAGCGCACCCGCCTGGCGGAAGCCCTCTTCCTCGACCTGATCGTGAAGCTGCCGCGAAGCCGCTGCATCGATGACGTCCTCATCGTCACCGCCGATCCCTCGGTCGCGCGGCAGGCTGGCTGGTTCGACCACAAGGTGCTTGTTCAGGAGAACGACGAGGGGCATGCCGAGGCCGCGGCGGCTGGCGCCCGAGCCGCGATGGCCGATGGAGCAAAGCGCGTGGCGATGCTGCCCGTGGACTGCCCGATGCTCGAGGTGGAGGAGCTCGATGCGCATCTCGGCCGCTCGGCTCGCACGGCGCTGATCGTTCCCGACCGCCACGGGACGGGAACGAACGGACTGATGCTCAACCCGCCCGATCTCTTCCTGCCCGCATTCGGCCCGGACAGCTGCGCCCGGCATGTGAGCAGGGCGCGGGCCACCGGCCAGAGCTTCGCGCTCGAGGAGGTCGACTCACTGGCGACCGACCTCGACACGCCGGAGGACTTCACGCTGCTTCGCGACCAGCTGCTGCTCGACCCGCAGCCGGCGCCGCGGACAGCCAAGGTGCTCTGGCAGCTCGGCGACCGCGTGCAGCAGGCCGCCGCCTGAAGCCCGGCGGCTGAGTCCCGACCGCCCAATTGAGTCGCGAGCTGCGGATTCGGCCCCTCACCGGGATCCCTGAGCTGCGCGAGGGAGACGACCTCGGCGACCTGATCGCGGCGGCCGCCTCGCCCGCGGCCGACGAGATCGTCGTGATCTCGCAGAAGGCGGTTTCCAAGGTCGAGGGGCGCCTGCGGCGGTTGGACGAGGTCGAGCCCGCCGAGCGCGCCCGAGCCGTGGCCGCACAGGTCGAAAAGGACCCGGCTCTGGTCGAGCTGGTGCTCGCCGAGAGCAGCCGCATCGTGCGGGCCGCGCGCGGAGTCCTGATCACCGAGACGCACGCCGGCTGGGTCTGCGCGAACGCCGGGATCGACTCCTCCAATCTCGAGGAGGGCACGGTCTCGCTCCTCCCGGAAGACGGCGATGCGTCGGCGCGGCGTATCCGCGGCGAGATCGCCGAGGCGTCGGGCGCAAGGCCGGCAGTGGTGGTCGCGGACAGCTTCGGGCGCGCCTGGCGGATAGGCCAGGCGGACATCGCGATCGGGTGCGCAGGGCTTGACCCGCTCGTCGATTGGCGCGGTCGGCACGACCGGCACGGCCGGGAGCTGGCGGCGACGCACATCGCGGTCGCCGATGAGCTCGCGTCGGCGACGGACCTCGTCCGGGACAAGGACTCGGGCGTTCCCGGCGCGGTCGTGGCGGGCCTCGGCCATCTGGTGATGTCCGACGACGGCCCGGGTGCGCGAGCGATCCCGCGCCCCGCAGAGGACGACCTGTTCCGCTAGCTACGCAGGGACGTGCTTCGAGCCGATCTTCGACAGCGGAGGCGGCTTGGTGCCCTCCTCCGTGAACTCCGGCGGCACGTAGGCCCTGCCCGGCATCGCGCCCATCGCGATGACGCGGGCGGGCTCGTCGCCGGTGACGAGCTTCCGTTTCTCCGCCGCGCCGACCCGCGCGAACACGCCGGGCTCGAGCTCGTACTCCTCCCCGCCGACCATGAGTGTGACCCGGCCGGAAAGCGGCGTGTAGACCTCCTCCTGGTCGTCATGGGTCTGGTCATGCTCGGGGAAGTGCTTGAAGTTCGGCGGCAGGTCGATCACCGCGAGGCCGAATGAGCTGACGCCTAGACCCGCCCGCGCGCGCCGAAAGCCACCACCGAAGATCGCCTCGAAGTCCTCGACGCGCTTGACGGTCACATCTGGCATCTGATGAGCTCCTCTCCCACAGCCTCAGGCTAACCGCCGATCTTGAGAACGGCGGTGCCTCGCACCCTACCGTGACGCATGTCATCCAACGCACGGTTGGCGTCCCCCAGGTCATAGAGCTGGATCTCCGTGCGCACGGGCACCTCGGGTGCCAGCCCGATGAACTCCACGCCATCTTCGCGCGTCAGATTGGCCACCGAGCGGATTGAGCGCTCGTGCCAGAGGATCTCGTAGGGAAACGACGGGATGTCGCTCATGTGGATGCCGGCGCAGACCACGGTGCCTCCCGGCGCCAGAGCGGCCAGCGCCTCCGGGACCAGCTCACCCACCGGCGCGAAGATGATCGCCGCGTCCAGGTCCCGCGCCTCGGGGTCGCCCACCGCGCCCGCCCAATCGGCTCCCAGGGACCGGGCCTCCTCCTGCCTCTCGGTGTCCCCTTCCCGCGTCAGCGCATAGACGCTCCAGCCACGATGTACCGCGACCTGGATGATCAGGTGCGCGGACGAGCCGAATCCGTACATGCCGAGGCGTTCCCCCTGACCGGCGAGACGCAGCGACCGGTAGCCGATCAGCCCGGAGCAGAGCAGCGGTGCCGCGTGCTCATCGGTGTATGACTGCGGGATCGGGAAGCAGAAGCGCTCGTCTGCGACCGTGCGCTCCGCGTAGCCGCCGTCGAAGTCATAGCCGGTGAACTTTCCCTGCACGCAGAGGTTCTCGCGACCCGTCCTGCAGTACCTGCAGGTCCCGTCGACCCAGCCGAGCCAGGGGACGCCGACACGGTCGCCCACCGCGAATCGGGTCGCCCCCTCGCCCTGGGCGGCCAGGCGCCCGACGATCATGTGGCCCGGGACAAGTGGCAGCTTCGGCTCGGTGAGCTCGCCGTCGACGATGTGCAGGTCGGTCCTGCAGACGGCGCAGGCCGCAACGTCGATCAGGACCTGGCCCGGGTCCGGCACGGGATCGGGAAGCTCACGCTCGGTGAGCGGCTCCCGCGGCCGATCCAGGACCATCGCCCTCACATCAGTAGGTCTCGACGATCTCGTAGAGCGTCGTCCGCTGGGCCGGGGCCCTTCCGGCCCGCCGGGCCGCGTCGATCAGCTGCTCGGGCTCGAGGCGCACGCCGTGGTGCGATCCCGCCATCCGGGAGATGTTCTCCTCCATCAGCGTCCCGCCGAGGTCGTTGACCCCCCAGCGCAGGCTCTCGGTCGCCGCGTCGAGTCCCATCTTCACCCAGCTCGCCTGCAGGTTCGGGATCGTCTTGCCGAGGGCCAGCCGGAAGGCGGCGGTGTGCTTGAGGTTGTCGGAACGGGAGATCTCCTCCACCCCGTGCGTGCGGCCCAGCAGGGTGTTGAAGGGGATGAAGCTGAGCGGGACGAACTCGGTGATGCCGCCGGTGCGCTCCTGAAGGCGACGGATGACCCGCATGTGGCGCGCCAGCTCCCGCGGCTCCTCGATGTGGCCGAACATCACGGTCGAGGTCGAGCGCAGGCCGGCCCGATGGGAAGCCTCGATGACCTCGATCCAGCGGGCCACCGGAAGCTTGTTCGGCGAGATGCGCTGGCGGACACCGTCGTGGAGAACCTCCGCGGCCGTGCCCGGGGTAGAGCCGAGGCCGCAGTCGATCAGGTAGTCGAAGACCGAGTCCGGAGCGCGGCCGGAGCGCTCGCACATGTAGTGGATCTCCATCGGCGAGTAGGCATGGAGGTGGATCTGCGGCGCGCACTCCTTCGCCAGCCGCAGCCAGCGGCCGTAGTCCTCGAGCGTGTAGTCGGGGTGGATGCCACCCTGCATGCAGATCTCGGTCGCGCCGAAGTCGACGGCCTCCTGGACCCGGGCGGCGAAGTCATCCTCGGTGACGAGGTAGGCGTCCGGGGAGCGCTTGCCCTGGCCGAAGCCGCAGAAGGCGCAGCCGACGACGCAGACGTTGGTGAAGTTGATGTTCCGGTTGACGACGAAGGTGGCCGTCTCCCCCGCGAGCTCGGCGCGCAGCTCGTCCGCCGCCGCCCGCATCTCCTCGATCACCTCGGCACGTGTCTCGGAGAACAGCGCCGTCAGCTCCTCCTCGCTGAGCTCCTCGCCGCGGCGGCCCTTCTCGATCGCGCGCGGGGCGATCTCGGGGGCGGGCGGCGACTGCTGCCGGCGCCCCGAGCCCCGGCGGGGGATGAAGCTCCAGTACTTGAGCTTGACCACGTCGAGCACCCCCTGCTCCATCCACTCCGGATCGAGGTACTGGGGGTAGGCGCAGAGTCGCTCGGTGAGCGCGTAGCCCCGCGGCGCGAGCTCCTTGCGGACCTGGTGAGGGCTCGGGAAGGGCTCCTCTGGGCTGATGTGATCGCCGTTCGCGGACAGCCCGCCCAGGTCTGTGGCGCCGGCCTCGACCAGCTCCGGCCACCACCCGGCGAGGTTGGGCGGCACCTGGACGCCCACGTCGGGCATCAGACGCCGGCACTCCGTGATCAGCCGCTTCATGTCCTCGACCGAGACGGGGGTCGCCCAGTCCGGCAGTGGGAGCTCGGACCCAACCGTCTTTCCATTCGTCCATCGCTCGCGCGAGGCCGCGTCCGCGATCTCGGCCACCTCCGCGCCGTAGTAGCGCGGATGCGGGACGAAGTTCTGCAGGATCACCTCCTGGATGTGACCGTTCTCGGCGTGGACGGCGGCGATCGCCTCCAGCGCGCCCACGCGCTCGTCATCGGTCTCCCCGATCCCGACCAGGATCCCGGTGGTGAAGGGGATCCGCAGCTCGCCGGCGAGCCGCATCGTCTCCAGCCGGCGCGCCGGATGCTTCGTCGGCGAGCCCTGATGGACGGTCAGGTCGGGGTTGATCGACTCGAGCATCAGTCCCTGGGAGGCGGTCACCTCTCGCACGCGGGCGAGATCCTCCCGCGAGAGCACTCCCAGGTTGGTGTGCGGCAGAAGCCCGCGTTCGATCGCGCGCTGGCAGGCCCAGACGACGTAGGAGGTGAAGTCTTCGTGGCCCCAGTCGCGCAGCCGCTCCGCGACCTCCGGGTTTACCTCCGGCCGCTCGCCGGTGAGGACCAGGAGCTCCTTGGCGTTTCGCCGCAGGGCCTCGTCCAGGCGGTGCTCGACCTCATCGGGGTCGTGGATGTGGGCGCGGTGCGTGGCGAAGGCGCAGTACTTGCAGTAGCACTGACACGTCCGCGAGAGCGAGAGCGTGTAGTTGCGCGAGAAGGTGACCCTGCGCATCGTCTGATCAACCTAGCGAAGCAGGGTTGCCAGGGCAGAGGAGCCCGCGCCGCATCTCCCCGCAGGGCGAAGCCCGAGGGGATGGGCGTTATGGCGAAGCGTCAGCCGACTACGACGACCCGGCGATGCCACCGGGCGGCGGCGAGGGGGGCCGCTCCTGTCGCAGCGGCGGCGCTTCCCCGGCGGGCGGGGCGGGACCACGGGGCGCGATCGTGTCCGCAGCCTCCTGCGCCGCGCCGCTGACGGGCTCGATGACGAACCTGTAGACCCCGGCGGCGAGCAATCCGCCCACGATCGGGCCGAGGATGTAGGCCCACCAGTCCGTGAAGTGGTTGCCGACCAGCGCCGGACCGAACCAGCGAGCGGGGTTGAGCGAGCCACCCGTCAGGGGGCCGAGCACCATCACTCCCAGTCCGAGGGCGCCACCGGCGGCAAGCGCCGCCCAGCGGCGAATCTCCGGGTTGAGCGCGACGGCGAGCACGGCAAGCACGAGGACGAAGGTGCCGATGCCCTCCACCAGGAAGCCCTGGAAGGCCCCGCCGAGCAGGGGGCTGATCTTCGGCGTCCCGTAGTCCGAGGCCCTGCCCTCGTCGAGCAGGAAGGCCTTGGTCAGCAGGGCTCCGAGGACGCCGCCCGAGAGCTGGGCCAGGATGTAGACGAGGCCGTCAATCGGATCGATCCGGCGCAGGATGATGAAGCCCGCCGTGACCGCCGGATTGAAGTGCCCGCCGCTCGCCACGCCGATGCTGATGATCAGGGCGAAGAGCACGAGGAAGTGGACCAGGCCCACGACCGCATAGTCGGAACCGAACTGAGAGCTCTGACCGGTCGCGACGTAAAGGGCGACGACGCTGGTGATGAAAAAGACCAGGAGCAGCGTGCCGATCAGCTCGGCGATGTACGCGGCGAGACCTCGATCTTGCACTTGAAGCGACCTCCTCGTAGCTCTTGAAAAAAGACCCCACCGGGTGTGGGGCGGCGCGCAGTCTAACTGGAATCCCGGGCGCGCTTCCGCCTCCAACCAAACCTTTATCGCGTCCTTATGAAACGGGTTGCTCCTCGGCTTTTGCCTCGGAGCACCCTCGCATATAGGGTCAGGCGCGGATGAGACGGGTCGCCGCGCTGCTGGCGGCCGCCCTCCTCGGAGCAGGCCTTTTCGGCTGCGGAGGGGGCGGCGCTGAACCGGGCGCGCCGAAGGGCGCGACCCTGGTCCTCGACTTCCAGCCGAACGCGGTCCACTCCGGCATCTACGCGGCTCAGGCGAACGGCCACTTCCGCGACGAGGGCCTCGACCTCACGATCCAGGAACCGTCGAGCTCGGCCGACAGCGCCAAGCTGCTCGAGAGCGGTCGCGCCGACTTCGCGGTGATGGACATCAACGACTTCGGCATTGCGCGCGAGCGCGGGCTCGATCTGGTGGCGATCGCCGCGATCGTCCAGCGTCCGCTTGCTTCGGTGATCGCACGCGATCCCAACGAGATCCGCACCCCGGCCGACCTGGCCGGCAAGACGATCGGGGTCACCGGCGTCCCTTCCGATGACGCCGTGCTCGACACGGTGCTGCGCGCCGGCGGCGCCGATCCCTCCGACGTGCACCCCGTGACGATCGGCTTCAACGCCGTCGCCGATCTGGCGGCCGGCAAGATCGACGCCGCCACCGCCTTCTGGAACGCCGAGGGGGTCCAGCTGCAGCGGATGGGCATCCCGATCCGTGAGTTCCGGGTGGATCAGTTCGGAGCGCCGCGGTACCCGGAGCTGGTGGTCGCAACCTCGGAGGCCCGGATCGAGCGTGATCTCTGCCGTCCTGATCGCTCGTTGGTTGCTGGGCTCGAACGCGGCTATTCCACGATGCAGCGGGATCCAGGCGCTGCTCTCGACGACCTGATCACCGAGAACGCGGGCGTCAATCGAGACTCGCAGCAGGCCCAGTTGGACTCGCTACTCATGTCTCATGCGTGGTCCGTCACGGATCGGACACCGGGATTCACGGCTGGGCTCGTTCAACCTCACGCTTCCGCCTGGGTTCAGTGGGCGGGAGAGCACGGGGTGATCGCAGAGGCAGCAAAAAACACCGTCTCCCAAGGATTCGCCCAGATCTCGCCGAGCGAGGGGTGCGACTAGGCCGCCGGCTGTCGGCGTTGGCGCGAAAGTCGCGCTCTCCGCGACAAAGGCGCCAACTTCAGCCGAGCGCGCGCTCGACCAGCTCCGGTAGCTCCCGGACCATCCGGCTCCGTGGGACCGCCATCGCCAGGCCGGCGGCCTCCGCTCGCCGCTTCGTCTCCGTATCGGTGTGCTGGTAGAAGCCGATCACGGGCAGCTCGAGGTCGGCGAGCCGCTCGGGCGCGACGGCGTCGAGATCGGCGACGAGCAGGTCGATCCCGTCCAGCTCGTCAGGCAGCTCGGTGTCCTGCTCGACCTCGTGGCCGCTCGCCTCCAGCGAGGTCCGTACCCGGCTCGCCAGCATCAGATCCGCCACCACGGCGGCGATCCGGGCCATCAGGAAGTGTGGAGGCTCGCGCTCATCATGCGTCCAAGCGGGCCATTTGACCAAAAAATCGGGATTCAGACATGGACGAGCGTTCCGATGGATCAGCCGTGGGGCGTTTTCCGCCACCGCGTCATTCGCATCGCCGACTGCTCCCTTGGGCTGCAGTGGGGTTCTCCGTGCTCTGGGGCGCGGTCCTCGGTCTCGCCGTCTCGAAGAACGACCAGGACCTGGCCATCTTCGGCGTCGTCGGGATGGTGCTCACCGTTGTTCTCACCGTCCTGCTCCACCGCCAGCAGTCCGCCCTGCGCAGCCTGGCCGAGACCGACTCCCTCACCGGTCTCACGAACCACCGGGGATTTCAACAGGCGTTGAGGAGAGAGCTGCGGACCGCGGCCGGAAAGCCCGACAGCGTCGCCCTCGTGGTCCTCGACCTGGACGACTTCAAGGCAATCAACGAACACCACGGTCACTCCTTCGGTGACCGGGTGCTACAGGGCGTCGGAACGCAGCTCCGGAAGTCGCTACGCGCCGGAGACACCGCCGCCCGGACCGGAGGGGAGGAGTTCGCTCTCATCCTCCCGGGCAGCGACGCCGACGCCGCCCAGGAGATCGCCGAGCGCATTCGCATCGCCATCGCGCAGTTCGCCCCCGCCGAGTCCGAGCTCACCTGCTCCGCGGGGGTCGGGGTCTACCCGGTCGACGCCGACAACGCGGCCTCCCTTCTTCAGCTCGCCGAGGGCGCCCTCTACTGGGCGAAGCGCTCCGGCAAGTCGCGGACCCGGCGGTTCGACCCCGATCACGTCCAGCTTCCGGGCGACGCCCCCCAGCGCTACGAGATCGAGCGCATCCTCCGTCACCGCGCGATCGAGCCCGTCTTCCAGCCCGTCGCCTCGCTCACGACCGGCCGCCTGATCGGCTACGAGGCGCTCGCCCGCTTCCCCGATGCCCCTGGGCGGCCGCCCTCGACCTGGTTCGCCCAGGCCAACGCCTGCGGGCTCGGTCCTCAGCTCGAGGCGGCCGCGATTCAGGCGGCCCTGGAGGTGCCCGGGCGACCCCGGGACGTCCACCTCGCCGTCAACGTGAGCCCCTCGGCTCTCTCCACGGACGTCGTCAAAAGCGTGCTGCCGGACGACCTCTCGGACATCGTCATCGAACTGACCGAGCACGAGGTCTACGTCGGGGACAGCCTGCTCGCCGACTCGCTGGCGGATCTGCGCGAGCGCGGTGCGCGGATCGCGATCGACGACGCCGGGGCCGGCTACGCCGGCCTCAAGCAGGTCATGTGGGTGCGGCCGGACATCGTCAAGCTCGACCTCGATCTGACGCGGGCGATTCACTCGGATCCCGTGCGGATGGCCTTGGTCGAGTCCCTGGTGCGGTTCGCCCGCCGGGTCGGCGCCACAGTCTGCGCGGAGGGCATCGAGAAGCACGACGACATCGAGGTCCTGGCCAACCTCGACGTCCCCTGCGGCCAGGGCTATGCGATCGGCCGACCGGCGCCTCCCTGGAGCCGCGTCTCGCCGCCGGCCGCGGAAACCTGCAGGGCCGCCCTCGCCCAGGCACTGATCTCCAGCCCAGGCGGGAACACTCAGACGATCTCGGCCGGCGACCGCCGGCTCGAGCACCTCAGCGGTCGCCTGGCCAACGCTCGCACGGTCTCCGACCTGCACAGCGCGCTCGAGCTGATCGCCGGCGAGCTGCACGCCGACAAGGTCGCCCTCTCCCGGTGGATGCCGGAACTCGGCGCGGTCGAGACCCTCGCCGAGAGCGGCGAGGGTTCGGGCGAGGAGGTCTTCTCCGTCAGGGACTTCCCGATCACCGCCGATGTCCTCGAGCGCCAGACCGCTGCTCAGGTGATGGCGGGCGACCCGCGGGCGGACTCCGCCGAGACGGAGCTGCTGCTCTCCATGGGCTATCGGTCGCTGATCATGGTGCCGGTGGTGCACCGAGGCGAGAGCCTCGGAATCGTCGAGGCGATGAGCGAGGAGGAGCGCCCCTGGACGCGCACGGAGATCAATCGCGCCCGCATCATCGCCAACCAGCTGACGTCGGTGATTCAGTCGCATTTCCGCAGCGGCACCAAGGCCGCCGCCTACTGATCAGAGACTTCGCCGACGCAAGAAGTCTCGGCGCGCGCTCTCCGGCCGCCCCCACCACTGGACGACCTCGGCCCGTCCCTCCTGCGCGTCACGGACCCGCAGCTCGCCCGCGATCGCCTCGCGGTCGAGCTTGGTGAGGATTCCCTTCACGGTCTCCGGCGCGGCGGCGTGCCCGAAGCGATGCGCGACGTTGATCCGCCAGTGCCACTCGGCCCTCGAATAGGGCTGCGCGTTGACCTGGGAGAGCATCACCGCGGCGTCGACATAGCGGGTCTCGTCGGCGATCCGCAGATCGAGGGAGAGGTCCGTCCAGTCATCGGACAGCGAGTCGATGACCTCCTGGAATTCCTCGGCGAGCGCCATAGCCCGAACCCTAGATGAGTGATTCCGGGGCCGCGTGCGCCGGGGGCGCGACTACCCGAAGAAGAGCTGCTCGAGCAGGAAGACGTTCAGGGCGATGATCAGGCCGGCGATGGTCCCCGCGATCGCCGTCAACCAGCGCGGGCTCGCCAGGGAGCCCATGAAGTCGGGCTTCGCGCAGATCATCAGCAGCGGGACCAGGGCGAAGGGGATGCCGAAGGAGAGGACGACCTGGCTGATCACCAGGGCATCGGTGGGCGGCAGGCCGACACCGAGGACGACGAGCGCCGGGGCAAGCGTGATCGCGCGCCGCAGGAAGATCGGAATCCTGCGCTGGATGAACCCCTGCATCACGACCTGTCCCGACATCGTCCCCACCGATGATGAGGCGAGACCGGAGGCGAGCAGCGCGATCCCGAAGACGATCGCCGCGTTCGAAGAGACGAGGTCCCGGAGGCCGTCGTAAGCGCCCTCGATGCTGTCGATCTCGACCAGGCCGGAGGTGTGGAAGAGGCCCGCCGCCATCGCCATCATCGATAGGTTGACGAGCCCTGCCAGCGCCATCGCGATCACGACGTCGATGCGCTCGAAGCGCAGGATCTGCCGCTTCTCCTTCTCGTTGCGGCCGACCACGCGTCGCTGGGTGAGCGCGGAGTGCAGGTAGATCACGTGAGGCATCACCGTGGCGCCGATGATCCCGGTGGCGAGCAGCACGCTCTCGGTACCCCCGAAGCCAGGAATCACCAGGTGCTTCAGAGCCTCGCCCCCGTCGGGCTCGGCGTTGACGATCTCGAAGGCGAAGCCGACGACGACGATCCCCACCATCCCCGAGATCACCGCCTCCAGGCGGCGGAAGCCGCGCTGCTGGAGCGCCAGGATCGCGAACGCGATCCCGCCCGCGACCAATCCGGCCACGAACAGCGGCATCCCGAAGAGAAGGTTGAGCGCCAGAGCCGCCCCGACCACCTCGGCGATGTCGGTGGCCATCGCCACGACCTCCGCCTGGATCCAGAGCCCGATCGAGGTCCGACGTGAGAAGAGCGCACGGCAGGCCTCCGGGAGGTTCCTGCCCGTTGCGATCCCGAGCTTCGCCGACTGCGTCTGGACAACCATCGCGATCAGGTTCGCCGCCAGCACCACCCAGAGCAGCAGGTAGCCGAACTTCGCGCCGCCGGCGATGTTGGTCGCGAAGTTGCCCGGGTCGATGTAGGCGACCGCGGCGATGAAGGCTGGCCCCAGGAAGGGCCAGAGCCTGGGCAACCCGCGTGTGTGCCCGTCCAGGGAACGTCGGGCGGCCCGGGCGACGGCGGCCTCTCCAGGGAGGGCGCCCTCAACCGCGCCGTTGCCCTCGACCGATTGCGCTGGGGCTGAGGCCGCGCCGGGAACCGGCTCGACGAGGGAGGCTTCCTCCTCGGTGACTCTGAGGTCAGGCTTGTTCATCGCACCGGCCCCCGCTGGACCCTGATGCTCTCGGCGAGCTGCGCGCCGAGCGGGTGCGTGCGGCCCGCGATCTCGACCATCAGCGGTCCTCCGAACGGCTCCCGTGATTGGACCAGGAGCCGGTCGCCGGGCTGGATCTCGCGCTCAGCCAGGTACCGGAGCATCGATGCGTCGCTGTCCGAGACGCGCTCGAAGACGCCATGCTCGCCCGGCTCGAGCTCGCTGAGGGGCACCGAGTCCTCGACGGTGACCGCGAGATCGCGATCCGGGATCGGGTCTCCGTGCGGATCGCGCACGGGCTGACCGAGCTTGGCCGCGATCAGTTCCTCGAGTTCCTCGGAGATGTGGTGCTCCAGGACCTCCGCCTCGGTGTGGACCCGGTCCCAGGGCATCTCGAGCACCTCGGCGAGGAACAGCTCGATCAGCCGGTGGTGCCGGATCATCTCCAGGGCAATCCGCTCGCCCTCGGGCGTCAGGCGGGCGCCGTGATAGGGCTCGTACTCGACGACGCCCTCGTCGGCGAGCCGCTTCAGCATCCCCGACGCGGAGGCGGGCGTGACGCCGAGCCGCATCGCGACGGCCTTGGTGCCGATGGCCGTCTTGCCCCGCCCCTGCAGCTCGTACAGCGCCTTGGCGTAGTTCTCGGCCGCCTCGTTCGTTCGTCGCTTGGGATGCGCGTTATGGGCCTGGCTCGCCATCGCGCAAATTGATAGCACATGCAAACTCGGAAGTTCGGCACTCCTAACTTTTCAGCCACTCCGTAGAATCGATCCATGGCCGAGATCGCGACAACGGTTGAGCTCGACGGGCAGTACAGGGCCCTGCGCGAGGAGGCCGGATACCTGCCCCGGGAACGCACAGCGCTCACCGTCCGCGGACCGGACGCCGTCGAGTACCTGCAGGGACAGCTCACGAACGACATCGAGGCGCTCGAGCCCATGGGGGGCTGCTACGCGGCCCTGCTCGACCGCAAGGGCCATCTCCAGTCGGACATGCGGGTGCTGAATCTCGAAAACGGAGAGATCTGGCTCGATCTCGAGCCCGGTCCCGCCCCGGCGGTGCTCAAGCACCTGCGCACCTACAGCATCGGCAGGGAGGTCGAGATCGAGGACGTGAGCGACCGCTGGGCGATCACCTCCCTGCTCGGCCCACGGGCAGACGAGCTCAGCGGGTTCGAGGGCCTCGGACCGGAGCACGCCCAGCGCTTCCGCGACTGGGATGGCGTCGAGGTGCTCGCGGTCGCCACCGACGTCGGGCTCGACCTGATCACCAAGCCCGACGACTCAGCCGGCCTGGCCGAGCGGCTGGCTGCGGCGGGTGCCGCCCAGGTGAGCGAGCCGGCCGCCGAGATCCTCCGGGTCGAATCAGGCCGGCCCCGCTTCGGCCGAGACATGGGCCCCGAGGCGATGCCGGCGGAGGCCGGGATCACCGAGCGCGCGGTGGACTTCGAGAAGGGCTGCTACATCGGGCAGGAACCGGTGGCGCGGCTGCACTATCGCGGCAAGCCGAACCGCACCCTGCGCGGGCTGCGTCTGAGCGAACCCGCCGAGCACGGCGATCCGCTGCGGTTGGGCGACCGGGAAGTGGGCACGATCGGCACCGCCTGCCTCTCCCCCAGCCTCGGTCCGATCGCTCTTGCGATCGTCAGGCGCGAAGCCGCCGAGGGCGACCGGCTCGCCGTGGGCGACGGCGATGTCACGGCCGAGGTCGTCGGGCTGCCCTTCACGGCCTGAGGAGTAGTTGCGCTGCGCGTCCCTCGGTTCGGCTAGATTCCTCCGCGCATGCTGCGGGAGAGGGGCAGAGTGCTGCTGTTCGCCGCCGCCCTCGTCACGGCGCTGGCGGTAGCGGGCTGCGGCAGCGACGACTTCAAGAATGACCCGCGGCCTCCCGTCCCCGCCGAGGTCTCCGTGAAGATCGCCAAGGACGGGGTAGCCGTCTCACCGAAGGAGTTCGGCGCCGGCCTGGTCAACTTCACGATCGCGAACCTGACCACGGCGCCCGGAACGCTTGCGATCCACGGCCCGGTCGACGCCGACAGCAGTGAAATCCCGCCGGCGGGCACGGACACGGTGAAGGTCGACATGAAGACCGGCAGCTACGAGGCGAGCGTCAGCGGGATCGCGGTGCGGCCGTTCAGCTTCACCGTCGGGCCCGAGCGGTCCTCCGGCCAGAACGACCTGCTGCTCCCCTAACGGGCTATCTCCGATTCTCGCCGGAGCCGGCCACGAGCCGCTCGAAGACGGTGCTGACCATCAGATTGAGCCGGGCGAGGCCATCTGCATTGCCGCCCGTGGAAAGGCTTCCAGCCACCCGGTTGAGGTCGATGCGGTGCAATGCGGGGCCTCCACCCCTCCGCCGCGATGGTGCTGTGTTCTCGGACGCTTCCATGTTCTCTCTGCTGGATATTTCGTCGGCGTCGGGCCGGTCCCTGACGTTTTCTTGAGCGCCTGGACGCAATTCCCGACCGGTCATTTGTCCTCTTCGGCGACCTCGATCAGGGACTCCACGCGCTCGAGCCTGGCGCGGACCGCCTCGACCATCTCGTCCAGGGTGGCGCGCGCCTTGTCAGAGCTCGTCTTGATCCCGGTCAGCGTCGACCGGATCGACTGCGCCGCCTTCAGGCAGGAGATCGCCTCCTCTGCCGCGATGCGCACCTCGGCTGCGTCGACGGTCATATCCTGCTCGCGGGCCATAACGACCCGGGCCGCCGCCAGTCGGTAGGCGACCTCCAGGGCCAGACCGTCGGGCTCGTCGCGATCGACCGCGACGATCAGCTTGTTTCCCTCGTACTCGACGAGGGTCTCCCGCCCGGCGGGCACGCGGTCCTCACCGGCAACGACAAGGACGGCGAACGAGGCGGCGCGTG
The DNA here is from genome assembly GCA_963797265.1 of uncultured Solirubrobacterales bacterium. Classification (GTDB taxonomy): domain Bacteria; phylum Actinomycetota; class Thermoleophilia; order Solirubrobacterales; family 70-9; genus DASUPK01. Next base: position 163,228 of record CAWCOY010000002.1, read on the forward strand.
CCGCCATCGCCTCGTTGAGCTCGCTCCAAGCGACGTTCTTCGAGAGCTGCTTGTTCTTGGCCTCGAACACGATCCGGCCGGCGGACGGGCCACAGGCCGCGCCCAGCTCGATCAGGGTGTCGCCCTTCTTACCGCCGCCCTCGGCGCCCTCGCCACCGGTGTGAGATGAGGCGTCGCCGCGCATCGCGGCGATCCGCTCCAGTGCCCGATCAACGCGGTCCTCGAAGCTCCGGCCCTTGCGGGTCCCGGCCTCCTCGGATTCTTCGAGGGCCTCGCGGCCCTGTTCGAGCCCGGCGAGCTCCGCGGCGCGGCTGAGCAGCTCGTCGACCTTCGACTCGAGTTTCTGGTCGCGGGAATCCTGGTCCTCCTTGCGATCGCGGGCCCAGGTCCGCAACGAGGACATGATCGGGTCCAGCGGATTTCGCTCGTCGTCGGCGGAGAGCCTGCGCATGAACTCCTCGTCGCGCTCGTCGAGCATCCGCTTGATCTGGGCCTGGACCGCGCCCTCGCGGTCCTCCCCGAAGGTGGAGGCGATCTGCTCGGAGAGCTCCTCGCTGTGAGACTCGAGCGCCTGGCCGAGCGCGCCCGGCCCCTCCTCGCCGCCGAGTGCCCGCCGCAGACCCTCCTCGATCCGCTCGACGGCCTGCCGGTGCGTCTCCTCGACCGTCTCGCTGTGGGAGCGGCTGAGCCGCTCGAACTCCCGGCGGACGTAGTCGACCTCGATCGCGGTGTCCTCGCGATCCAGGACCCTCGTGCCGATCTCGATTGCGCGTCGCACCGATCGCGCGGGCTCCTCACCCGTCTCGGCACGCTCCCGCACCACGCGTGCGGTCTCCTGGTCGGTGATCGTGAGCCCCTCGATCACGATCCGGTCCTCGACCACACGGACCGAGCCGGAGTCGTCCTGATCGAGTGCCAGCTGTGGCTTCTCCGAGGCTTCCATGGTGACTTTTGAACGTAGTCACCATGCCGGACGGGAACCTGACATCGGACCGTCGAATACGATCCAGCCGTCCACGACCACCGAACGGGAGTCACATGGCCGTAGAGATCGCCGACGTATCGAAGCTCGATGTACAGCCGGGCGAGCTGCCCGAGAAGATGGCCGCCTGGGTCATCCGCCCCGAGCGCGAGGGCGAGCCCAAGGACGCCTTCCAGGTCGAGGAGATCGAGGTCCCTGAGCCCGGTGCCTTCGAGGTGATCGTCCGCGTGATGGCCGCCGGCGTCAACTTCAACAACGTCTGGGCCGCGCTCGGCAAGCCCGTCTCGGTTTTCGGCTACGGCGACCACGAGCAGTGGGGGCACCACATCGGCGGCTCCGACGCGTCCGGGGTCGTCTGGAAGGTCGGCGAGGGGGTCACCAAGTGGAAGCCCGGCGACGAGGTCGTGATCCACTGCAACCAGGCCTCCTACGAGGACGTCGAGGTGCACGGCCTCGACCCCCTCGCGGCGCCCAGCCAGGAGATCTGGGGGTATGAGACCACCTGGGGGTCGTTCGCCCAGTTCACGAAGGTCCAGGCGCAGCAGCTGCTGCCGCGTCCGCAGAACCTCTCCTGGGCGGAGTCCTCGGCCTATGGCCTGACCTACTTCACCGCCTACCGGATGCTGATCGACCAGTGCAAGCTCCAGGCGGGACACAACGTGCTGATCTGGGGTGCCGCAGGAGGGCTCGGCGTCTTCGCGACCCAGCTCTGCGCCGCCTCCGGCGCTAACGCCGTCGGGGTCGTCTCCTCCGACGACAAGGGCGAGCTGGTCAAGCGGCTCGGCGCCGTCGACTACATCAACCGCAACGAGTTCACCGGGATGATGCGAACCCCGGAGAACCTCGCCGACCGCGAGGCCGAGAAGGGCCGCTTCAAGGAGTCCCGCGCCTTCGCCAAGAAGGTGAAGGAGATCCTCGGCGACTCCCCCGACATCGTCTTCGAGCACGTCGGCCAGGCGACCTTCCCGACCTCGGTGCTCGTGGTGAAGCCGTTCGGCAAGGTCGTGATCTGCGGCGCCACCTCGGGCTACCAGCTCGACTTCGACGTCCGCTACCTCTGGATGCGCCAGAAGCAGATCATCGGCTCGCACTTCGCCAACGCGTACGAGTGCTGGCGGGCGAACGAGCTGATGGCGGAGGGCAAGATTCAGCCCGTGCTCTGGCGAGTGATGGGCTTCGACGGCGTCGCCGACGCCCACCAGCTCCTCCACGAGAACAAGCACCTCGGCAAGATCTCGATCCTCGTCGGCGCCACTAGCGAAGAGGAGGGGAAGGTCGAGGAGGGCCCGGGCGCGATCCGGGCTGAGGTGGGCGCGTGAGCACGCCAGAACCGGCCCAGGGCACCTGGGAGCAGCCGTCACCACGGAACGGGACCCTCGAGGTCATCTACATCGAGTGGCACGTCCACCCGTTCCGGGCCGAGCGCTGGTACGAGATCTGGGAGCCGGCCGCCGCTCGCGCGATGGCATTCGGTGCCAAGGGCTGGTCGCTGACTCGCAACGTCGAGGACCCGCTGCACTTCCGCCAGGCCTCGATCTGGGAGTCCCGCGAGGATTTCGAGCGCTACTGGTACTCGGATGAAGTCGCGGCGCTGCGCGAGGAGGCGGTCAACTACTTCAACAAGCCGGTCCTGCCGGTCTGGCACACGCTGATCGCCGGCGAATAGAACCATTGGGAAGTTCCTCACGGACGGGCGCGAGGAAATCACCAGGCGAGCTACTTAGCGACCCGATTCGTGTTCCTTCATTGTCCGTGCGCCTGACCACTCTTCGGCCATCCCTGCGCCTCATCCTTCTCGTGGCCCTCGCCGCGGGCCTGATCGCCATCCCGGCGGCATCGGCCGGCGCGAAGGTCAGGGCAACGGTCAGCGGTCAGCTCCTCACGGTCCGTGGTGGGAAGGGTGCCGACCGCGTCAAGGTGATCTGCAGCGCCACGGGCCAGGTCAAGGTGAACGGCAAGAATCCGCGCACCGGAGCGGTCGCCTGCTCACGGATCGTCGAGGCCGACGCGCTGACCGGCGCCGGGAACGACCGGGTCGACCTCTCCGGCGTGGGCGGCAACCAGGGCTTCGGCCAACGCGACCTGCCCGGCGGGTTCGGCCACGGGACCGGCTGCGGAGTGGCGCTCGGCTCGGGCAACGACCGGTACGTCGGCGGCGGATCCTGCTTCAACCTGGTGCTGGCCGGGCGGGACGACGATCGAGTCAGGGGCGGCACGCTCCGTGACCAGATCACCGGCGGCAGCGGCAACGACCGAGTGACCAGCCTCGGCGGGCGCGACATCCTGATTGGCAACGCCGGCGACGACAAGCTCAATGCCGGGGCCGACGACGACCTGCTCAGCGGCAACGTCGGGGACGATCTGCTGCTCGGTGCCGCGGGCACCGATCTGCTCGGCGGCGGCCCCGGCAAGGACCGTCTTTTCGGCGGGCCAGGCGCGGATCAGCTGATCGGCGGACCGGGCAAGGACCGTCTCAACGGTGGCCCAGGCAACAACACGCTGATCCAGGACTCGCCGAAGAAATAGAACTAGGGGGTGAGCCCCGACCCCCTTGGTGCCCTGGTCCCTGGCTGGGGCCGCCCGCCGAGGATGGCGCGGGAGAGGGCCCGCGTCTCCGCCGGTCAGCTCACCTCGATCGCAACCCTGGCCGGCGCCCCGGCGATCTCGATGCCACTGCTTCAGGTCGAGAGCCCCTGGGGCTCAGCCTGGTCGGCGCTCCAGGAACTGATCTCTCGCTGCTGACCGCAGCCCCGGCTAGCCGAAGGTGAACACGTAGGCCTGAACCCTGGAGTCCTCGAAGGTGATCTCGAAGGTCCGATCCGAATCGTTTCCGGGCTGGCGGACCAACTGGTAGAGCCGCTCCTCTGCGACCGTTCCATTTCCATCCCCGTCGACGTCGAGGCCCCGGACATCACCCGGTGGCTCGCCATCGACCCGAACCTGAAAGCCCACCGACCCGCGGCCGTCCCGTGCACCCATCACCAGGTTCACGTCGCGCGCATGGAAGCGGTGCGTGATCCGGCCGCCGGGCTCGTTCAGCTCCGTCGGCTGGCCGCCCACCGTCCAGTCGCCCGCCAGGGACCATTCGTTGAGCTCCAGGGTCGCCGGTTCTTCGTAGACATGACTCTGGTCGCGGACCAGACCTCCCGGAGACGCGAAGCCGGAGGCCCGGGCATAGCCGACGTAGGTCTCCGGGGACCCAAGCGTGTCCCAGTCGGCCGCCAGCTCGACACCATCGGGTTCGACCGAGACCAGGTCCTCGCCGAAGCCATCGCGACCCGCGTCGGTGAGCAGCTGCTGGATCACCCTCTCCGATCTCTCGTAGTCCTCCTCGCCGAAACGGTGATGTTGGATCCGCCCCTCGACGTCCGCGAAGTACAGGGCGGGCCAGTAGTTGTTCTCGAACGCGCGCCAGACCGCGTAGTCGTTGTCGACCGCGATCGGATAGCGGACGCCCATCCCCTCGAGAGCGGGACGGATCTTCTCGACATCGTGCTCGAACTCGAACTCGGGCGTGTGGGCGCCGATCACGACCAATCCGTCCTCGCGATACCGCTCGTCCCAGGCGCTCGCGTAGGGAAGGGTGCGCAACCAGTTCACGCAGGAGAAGGTGCAGAACTCGACCAGCACCACCTTTCCGCGCAGCCCGGCCGGCGTCAGCGGCTCGGAGTTCAGCCAGGCATTCGCCCCGTCCAACGACGGGAGCTCTCGAACCGTATGACCCAATCCGAATACCATCGGTGGTCAGCGCAGGGCCCTGAAGGTCGCCCGAATCTCCTCCGAGAGGGTCTGCGGCTGCTCCCAGGCGGCGAAGTGGCCACCCTCGTCAGCCACTCCGTAATGGATGAGGTTGGGATAGGCGTTCTCCGCCCAGCTCCGGGGAGCCGGGTAGAGCTCGTCCGGGAAGACGGTGATCCCGACCGGCAGCTCCACGCCCTTGACGTCGAAGAAGCCCAGCTTGCTCTCCCAGTAGAGACGCGACCCGGAGATCCCCGAGTTGGTCAGCCAGTAGTGGGTGACGTTGTCGAGGACGTCGTCCCGCGAGAGGCCGCCGGGATTCCCGGCGAAGGCGCGCGCGATCAGCTGGTAGCTCGGCTCGTCGTGGTCGAGCATCCAGGCCGCGAGGCCGACCGGGGAGTCGACGATGCCGTACAGCGTCTGCGGCCGAAGTCCCATCTCCTGCGCATACGCGGTGCCGGTCGCGAAGAAGTGGACGAGGATCTCGTACGCCTTCTTCTCGTCGGCCGAGAGACCCTCCGGCGCCGGTTCGCCGGCCTGGACGCCCTGCGAGATCTCGGGTGAGAGCGTCGCCGGCATGTTGGTGTGGATGCCGAGCAGGCCCGGCGGCTTCAGCAGGGCCAGCTGCTCGGTGACAGCGTTGCCCCAGTCACCGCCCTGGGCGACGTAGCGGTCATAGCCCAGTCTTTCCATCAGCACGGCCCAGGCCTTCGCGATCCGGATCGGGTCCCAGCCGGTTTCCGTCGGATTTCCGGAGAAGCCGTGACCAGGCAGCGAGGGGATCACGAGATGGAAGGCGTCGACCGCGTCCGCCCCGTGCTCCGTGGGCTTGGTGAGCGGCTCGATGATCTTCAGCTGCTCGACCGTCGAGCCCGGCCAGCCATGCGTGACGATGAGAGGCAGAGCATCGTCGCGCTCGGAGCGCACGTGGATGAAGTGAATGTCGACGCCGTCGATCTCGGTGATGAAGTGCGGCAGGGCCGCAAAGCGCTCCTCGAACTTGCGCCAGTCGTAGTCCCTCGCCCAGTAGTCGGCGAGTGCCTGGATCGTCTCGAGCTGCACGCCCTGGGACGGATCGACCTCGCGGTCGGGCCACTTCGTCGCCTTGATGCGGTTGCGCAGGTCGTTGAGCTGTTCGTCGGAGACTTTGAAGGTGAACGGACGGATGTCCTCCCCGGAGACTGGCTCGGTCGAGGCTGTGGCTTCCATTGCTGCTCCTTTGGCTGTTCGCCGGGCCCGGGAGGGTCAGCGGAGTGACTTGAATGCGGCTCGGATCTCCTCGGAGAAGAGCTCCGGCTCCTCCCAGGCGGCGAAGTGGCCGCCCTTCTCCGCCTCGTTGAAGTACGCGAGAGTGGGATACACGTACTCAACCCAGCTGCGCGGGGCCCGGAAGATCTCACCGGGGAAGGTGGTGAAGCCGACCGGGAGCGTGACTGCCGGAGGAGCCTGGCCCGACGCAGCAGCTTCGGCTTGGGCTCGTCCGTCCTCCCAGTACGACCGCGCCGCCGAGGCCCCGGTTCCCGTCAGCCAGTAGGTCGTGATGTTGTCGACGATGTGTTCCCGGGTGAGATTGCCCGCGGGCTCGCCGTCGAGAAAGGCGCGGGAGATCTTGTAGTAGGCGTCCGTGTCGTGGTCAAGCAGCCACCCAGCCAAGGCGACCGGTGAATCCAGCTGGGCGTAGCCGATCGTCTGCGGCCGCGTGGCCATCTCCAGGAAGTAGCCGAAGCCGCTCTGCCTGAATGTGGCGGTCGCGTCGTGCGCCGCGCGTTCCTCCTCTGATTCCGCCGGGAGTTGGTCACCGATGGCCAGCGACGCCACGAGTAGGTTGATGTGGATGCCCAGCAGCCCTTCAGGCGCCTGGCGGCCCATCGCGTCGGTGACTGCGGCGCCGACATCGCCGCCCTGGGCGACGTAGCGGGTGTAGCCGAGGCGGCGCATCAGCTCCGCCCAGCCCTGCGCGACGCGGCCGACGTTCCACCCGAGCTCGGCGGGCTCGGCGGAGAAGCCGTAGCCAGGCAGAGACGGCAGCACGAGATGAAACGCGTCCTCGGCGCGACCGCCGTGCGCTGTCGGGTCCGTCAGCGGGCCAACGCTCTCGAGCAGCTCGACGACCGAGCCGGGCCAGCCGTGCGTCATGACCAGCGGCATCGCATCCTCGTGCGGCGACCGCACATGGATGAAGTGGATCTCGACCCCGTCGATCTCTGCCGTGAACTGCGGGAGCGCGTTCAGCTTGCTCTCGCAATTGCGCCAGTCGTAGTCACTCGCCCAGTAGCGGGCAAGCGCCTGGACTGTCGCGAGCTGCACGCCCTGTGAGCGATCGTCGACGAGCTCCTTGGAGGGCCAGCGCGTGGCCTGGATCCGGCGGCGGAGGTCGTCGAGATCCTCTTGCGGGATGTCGACGGTGAACGGGCGGATCTCGCCCGCGGCGGGCGACTTGGTCGAGGCAGTGGCTTCCATCTGCAGCTCCTAACTGGCGGGTGGGCCGTCCAGGCCCTTGCTCGGTTTGCCGGCGCAGACGCGTTCGAGACAGCCGGCGCCATCGCGCCAGAGCCAACCCTATTGATCGAGTGGGGAATAAGTCAAGCGCAGACGCTAGTGCTGCTCGAGAGGGGCCATCGTCAGGCCCGCTTCCTTGAGCTGCTCCCAGTAGAGCTCGGCGGGCTCGCGCGGCCCGGTCCAGACCGCCGCCTGCCCGTTGTTGTGGATCCTCTCGGCGAAGGTGTAGCCCCTATCGAGGCTCACTCCGGGGATCACGCTCGAGAGCGTGTGGGCGACGTGATCGAAGGTGTTGTGGTCGTCGTTGAGGACGATCACGAGCCAATTTCCGCCCAGACCCTCCTCGGGGCCCGCCGATCTGGGCCGCTCAACTGTGGTCGTAGCCACCTGGCCGAATTTAGAGGATTCGCTCCGAGCCGCGGGGGAAATGCTGCCCGGCTTCGCCATACGCGGCGGCCACACACACCGCCGCCGGATTATCCGAAGGGGTTCGGGACCTGGACGGTGACGTTGTCGAAGAACCCGGTGATCCCGGCGCCCGAGCCCGACCCCTTGGCCCCGGAGGTGACCACGGTCTGCCGCCCGTCCGGCTGGTCCGCACCCGAGTCCGTGGCATTCACAACGCCGCGGCCGTTGACAGTCGCGATGACGCTGGTGGTTGTGCCGCCCCTCGAGAAAGCGCGAATCGCGATCACGTTCGGCTTCTTCGCCCCGAGCTTCACGAACTTGCCGCTGCCCCCGGCCTCGAGCTTCGGCCCAGCGGCGCCCTTCGGGTCGCGGAAGTACTGCCACTTGTGCTTGTTCGGCAGGACGCGGAGCACGTAGCCGGCATTGTCGCTACGGCGCACACCCAGGCCGACGAACGACTTCGGGGCCGTCTTCTTGGTCCCGCCGCTGACGGTCGTGGTGGCGACCATTCCCTGGTCCGCGTACTGATCCGAGGAGTCGGCGACGACCGAGGAGCGGTAGACGCACGAGTTCCCCTCCCTGACCCTGATCGACATCGCCTGGTTGCCGGCCCACTTGCGCTTGCACTTGTCCCCGAAGACCTTCTGGAACGCGGTCACGTCGTCCTGGCTCTGGAACTGGTAGACGGCGACAGGGATCGGGGCCGCGCGCGCGGCCGCGCCGACCGCGAGGGCCGCACAGGCGACGATCAGGGCTGTGATCTTGGTTCTGGTGCGCATCCGAGCGTGAGCGTAACCACGAGAGTTCCGGGAGTCTGCAAGAACACCTTGCAACCGCGGACGGAGCGGTACCGGGACTGCGGCTGCGATCCGTGGCGGGACTGGCCGTACCATATGGCCATGAGCGAGCACCGCCTGCCGGAGCGGGACCGGCCATGGGTAATGCGGACCTACGCAGGGCATTCCGACGCCCGCCGCTCGAACGAGCTCTACCGCAAGAACCTCGCCAAGGGCCAGACCGGCCTGTCCGTCGCCTTTGACCTGCCTACGCAGACGGGCTACGACCCCGATGCCGAGCTGGCGCGCGGCGAGGTCGGCAAGGTCGGCGTCTCGATCGTCCACAAGGGCGACATGCACACGCTCTTCGACGGCATCCCGCTCGGCGAGATGAACACCTCGATGACGATCAACGCCACCGCCGCCTGGCTGCTCGCGCTCTACGCGACGGTCGCCGAGGAGAACGGAATAGATCGCGCCGACCTTACGGGGACCACCCAGAACGACATCATCAAGGAGTACCTCTCGCGCGGCACCTACGCCTTCCCGCCCGGGCCCTCGATGCGGCTGATCGCAGACACGGTCGCCTTCACGGTCAACGAGATCCCCAAGTGGAACCCGATCAACGTCTGCTCCTACCACCTGCAGGAGGCGGGCGCCACGCCCGTGCAGGAAATCGCCTACGCCCTCTCCACCGCCATCGCCGTCCTCGACGAGGTCAGGGCCCGCGGACAAGTCGCCGGCGAGGACTTCCCCAAGGTCTTCGGGCGCATCTCCTTCTTCGTCAACGCCGGCGTCCGCTTCATCGAGGAGCACGCCAAGCTGCGCGCCATGGGCGAGATGTGGGAGTGGATCGGCCGCAACCGCTACGAGGTCACCGAGCCGAAGTTCCTGCGCCTCCGCTACGGCGTCCAGGTCAACTCGCTCGGCCTCACCGAGTCCCAGCCCGAGAACAACGTCCCCCGCATCGTGCTCGAGGCCCTGGCGGTGACGCTCGGCCGTGACACCCGCGCCCGCGCGATTCAGCTTCCCGCCTGGAACGAGGCGCTCGGACTCCCCCGCCCCTGGGACCAGCAGTGGAGCCTTCGCATCCAGCAGATCCTCGCCAACGAGACCGACCTGCTCGAGTACCCCGACATCTTCGAGGGCTCGAAGGTCATGGACGGGCTAGTCGCCGAACTCGTGGAAGGCGCCAAGGCGGAGATGAGGGCGGTCGAGGAGAACGGCGGCGCAGTCGAGGCGGTTCCCTACATGAAGGCCCAGCTCGTCGAGTCGAACCGCGAGAGAATCGCCAAGATCGAGCGCGGTGAAGTCACCGTCGTCGGCCAGAACAAATTCACCGAGACCGAGGACTCCCCGCTCACCACCGGCGAAGACGGCGGCATTCTCACCCCGGACCCTGAAATCGAGCGCGAGCGGATCGCCGCGCTAGAGGAGTGGCGCGCCCAGCGCGACCAGTCGGCCGTCGACGCCGCGCTGGAGACGCTCGCAGGGGCCGCCAGGGACGAGTCCACCAACATCCTGCCGGCGACGATCGAGGCGGCCAAGGCCGGCGCGACCACGGGCGAGTGGGCCGGCGTCCTGCGCGACGTCTTCGGCGACTACCGCGCCCCCACGGGCGTCGGGGAGGCGGCCGCCGGCGGCTCCGTAAACGGCGACGTGCTCGGGCAGGTGCGCGACCGCGTCGCCAAGGTCTCCCAGGAGATCGGCCACCCGATCCGCATCCTGATCGGGAAGCCGGGCCTGGACGGCCATTCCAACGGCGCCGAGCAGATCGCCGTCCGCGCTCGCGACGTGGGCATGGAGGTGATCTACCAGGGCATTCGCCTGACGCCCGAGCAGATCGCCAAATCGGCCGTCGAGGAGGACGTCGACGTCGTCGGCCTCTCGATCCTCTCCGGCTCTCACCGCGAGCTGGTGCCCAGGGTCGTCGAGCTCCTCCGGGCGGACGGCGCCGACATTCCCGTGGTCGTCGGCGGGATCATCCCGGCGATCGACGCCGCCGCCATGCGCGAGGCGGGGGTCGACGGTGTCTATACGCCCAAGGACTTCGAGATCAACCGGATAATGGGACAGATCGCGGAGCTGGTGGCCGAGCGCCACCGCGCCGCCCAGCCAGCCTGAGGGAGGGATTGATGAGGCGCTTGCTGACCATCGCCGTGGCCACCGGCCTGCTCTGCGCGGCACTGCTGATCACCGCCGGGGCCACCGCGGCAGTCAAGTGCGGCGGAGGGGTGACCGTCAAGGGCGGCACCGCCTGCTCGAAGGCCAAGAGGATCGTCAAGGAGTTCAAGAACCGGCGCAAGGCGCACGTCCAGGGGTTCGACTGCACCGGCAGGAGGGCCGGCGGGCGCTGGGTCGAGGTCAACTGCAAGCTCCAGAACAAGCGGATCCACTGGGGCGCCTGAAGGCCCTGGAGCCCAAAGCTGGCGCCGAGGGCGCCTGGGCGCTTCAATAGGGAGAGATGACCGAGCTCGACGGAGACCGCTCGGCCTGGCTGCGCTGCTACCGCTGCTGGGCCCGGGATCTCGAAGTCCAGATGCACTACGACGCGATCCTCCGCATCGATCCGGAGAGCGGAGAGCCCTCGGAGCGACTCGACGAGGTCCAGGAGGCGGTCGTGCAGTGCCTGCGCTGCCTGCACGACCAGCCGCACCTGACGATCCAGGACGACAGGGTCGTCCCCGTCGAGGACCGCTGGGAGCGAATGGTCGCCGGCACCCCCTGGGTCGCCTCCTGCACCGTCACGGTCGACCAGGACCAGGTCGAGAGCTGCTCGGGCCCCGAGGCGGCCGAGTCGCTCACCTACGGCTCCTTCGGCGAGGCCGGGACTCGCGAGTTCTTCACCCACGTCCGCTTCCACAAGCACGACGAGGAGCGGATCATCGTCCACCTGCTGGTCGAGCTCTACGCGCGCTCGGCCGAGGAGGCGACCGAGGTCCTCGAGGAGGCCTCCCGCGGCGTGCTGGAGATCACCTCGCTGGCAGAGGAGTCACGCCCGCCGGCGCACGCGCCCGACGAGGCGCACTAGCTACCCAGCTGCTTCGCGCAGTATGCGCGGCTGGCCCGGATCCCGGGCACCTGGGTGAGCGCGATTCCCCGGGCCCACCCCGCGGCGTTCGCCTCGATCTGGTTTGCGACCTGCTGGCGGGCGCTCTCGGTCGGCGCGGTCAGCAGCCGTTCGGCATTGCGCCAGACGAGCTCACGCCAGACCCGGACCACCTCGAGGCCGGCGATGTTGTCCGCGGGGACCAGGCTCGAGTTCGTCACCGAGATCAGCGGGTCATAGCGCTGCCGGATCGCCTCGACGACCGGCTCGTAGCCACGATTCAGCACCTCGTTGATCGTGTCGTGGTCCGGCTTGCGAGTGGTGCCGTCGGGCATGCGGACACCGAGGGCGGCGATCACGAACGGCATGTCGTTCTGCACGTGGGCGTTGATCCCGAGCAGCATCTCCTGGGCGCCGGTGATCTGCCCGCGCGCGCCGCCTGCTCGAAGGCGATCCGCCAGGCGGGCGCAACCTGTCCCCCGTTCTCCCAGGCCTGGACGGTGTCGAAGTAGAAGTCCGCGAACAGCGCGTCCTCCGTGAACAGGTAATTCGGGTCCGCGAGCGTCCCCGCGTCGGTGTCGACATAGCGCCGGATCTCCTTGGTGAGCTCGAGGTAGGTGGTCGCAAAGACCGCCCGGTGGTCGCAGCCAAGCCGGTCGCGGAGGTCGGTCATCCGCTCGATCTCGGTGTCGATGCAGCCGACGGCAGGCGTCGCGCAATACGGAACCGGTCCCGGCTGAGGCTCGGTCGGGGTGCCCGGCAGGGGCGCCAGCAACGCCGTCCAGTTCGTATTGGGCACGAGCAGCGAATTGCCCAACGCCGGGGAAGCGGCGCACGCGAACGCACCCACGACGAGGCAAACCAGCGTCGCCAGACGTACACGCCCACCCATCCAGGCGGCGATCCTAGTCCGATGATTGGCCGGGCGGCGCACCCGGTGAGGGTTATTGGGGGTCGCGCTTCGGCTTCGCCATTAAACGGGGTGCTCCTCGGCTAACGCCTCGGACCACCCTCGCCTCTGCCGGGGTCCTTGACCGCCTCGCCGGCGGCCTTCGCCTTGTCCTTCACGCTGCCCTTGCCCGTGGCGATGTCCTTGAGCTCCTCGGCGTCCTCCTTGAGGGCCTCGGTGCCGCCGCGCTTGTTGACGATCTTCTTCGCCTGGTCTGTGAGTCGTCTCAGGTTGACCATCCGTTCTCCTAACCGTGTTCCTTCCGCGGTACGAGGACCGCTCGCTTGAACTCGGCCACAAGTGTCCCATCCTGGTTGTAGGCGCGGGTGTGCACGCGAACCACGCCCCGGTCGGGCTTCGACTCGGACGGCCTGACCTCGAGCACCTCGGACTCGACGAACAGCGTGTCGCCGTGGAAGACGGGGTTGGGGTGGCTGAGGTCGTCGGTGGCCAGGTTGGCGATCGCCTTGCCGGAGACGTCGTTCACGGTCATGCCGAAGACCAGCGAGTAGACGTACGGCCCCGCTACCACGTTCCTGCCCTGCTGCGACTGCGCGGCGTACACGTCGTTCACGTGCAGCGGGTGGTGGTTCATGGTGAGGAGGCAGAAGAGGTGGTCCTCGGACTCCGTGATCGTCTTCGCGGGCCAGTGCTTGTAGACGGCGCCGACCTCGAACTCCTCGAGGAAGCGCCCATACTCGTGGGACCCGGAGGCCTCTCGCTCGGACTGGTCGGTGGTCAGCTGGTGGTTCTCGTCACTCATCGGTTGGGTCGGTCTCCTCGAGTCGTGTGTGACTCCTCCCCGGGTGCGGCGCGTGATGGTACGTGAGTCAGGCGATCCGAGCCTCCATACCCTCGAACCGCGCGATGTCGGCGATCTCGGCGTCGACCTTGTCATCCAGCCGCTCCCGCTCGGCCTTCGGGAGATTGAGCGAGATCTCGAGGCGCCCGCCCTTGCGGGCCGAGCGCCAGCCTCCGACGACGGTTCCGTCCTCGACGATCACCGGGCGGATCCAGCCGCCGCCGCCCTCCTTGACGTGGATGGCGTGCTCGCCGGAGACCGAGAAAGCGCGGTCCTTCCAGCCCAGCAGGTAGGTGTCGAAGTTGCCGAGCATCCGGACCTGGCCCGCCCGCGGCAGCCGGGGGAGGCCACCGCGCGGCGCGAGCATGACCTCGTCCCCCACGCGGACCTCCTCGATCTCCCTGGAGATCGACTCGAGCCCGGCGCGGACGTCGCGCAGCGGCAGGCCCGACCAGTAGGCGAAATCGCGGTCCGTGGCCGGAGCGAAGGCACGGATGTAGACACGCGCCAGCTCGCTCAGGGCCCTGTCCCGGTCGAAGGCAGGCGCCTTCCCCAGCCAGTCCTCGCGTCTCACGAGGCATGCCTGGGCCCCACGGTCGGGGCCGAGACAGGCGATGCCCGAGACGACCGCGGTCAGGGCGATGTGCATCCCGGTCTGCGAGCTCAGCTCGATCCCGGCCCTAGCGATGCGCTCCCGGACCTCGGTGCGCGTCAGAGGCCCCTCTTCCTCCAGCACCCGAGCGGTCACGCGTAACGCCTTGTCCTGCTTCGCCTTCGGCAGGCCGAGCTGGGCGAGACGGCGACGCGACCAGCGCTCGATGCCGGGCTCGAAGAGCGGCAGCCACCAGCCGGCGTCATCGGTCGGAATCATGTGGATCGTCATCCGCATCACCCAGGTGCGCAGCAGCGAGCGCTCCTCCGTTCTCGCACGCCTGGTGTCCGCGGCGGTGAGAGTTCGGCTGCGCGAGCGGAACGTCTGCGGACCTGCGTAGACGTCCTGCGCCTGCGCCCCGGCGATCGAGCGGGCGATCTCGGCGGGATCGCGAGCGGAGGTCGGCCGGTGAATCAGCTGCGTGGCGGCGCGCAGGCGCGCCAGCCCTGCGGGATCAACCCCCCTGCCCACTCCCCTAGTGGACCTTCTTGGTGCGAACCCGCTGCTCGTGGCGCTGAACCACCTGAGCGATCAGCTTCAGGATGTTCGCGTCGCCGGTCGCGCGGATGTGGCCGTTCTCCACCGCCTGGATGTAGTCGCTGACATGCCCCTCGGTGGCCAGCTCGTTGAAGTCCGAGCGCTGGATCGCCATGGTCACTCGCGCGTCTTCCGTCGAGGCCGCCTTCGTGATCTTGGGACCGGGCACCTCGACCCGGAACATCTGGATGTCGCCCCTCCCCCGCAGCTCGAGCTCGAAGACCAGCTTGAGCTGTGCGAGCGCCGGCACCTCGGCCTGGAAGCGCTCGATCGCGGTCTTGATCAGATCCTGGGTCGACGCCATATCACCAAGGTATTGGCTTGCGGTTCCGGAAGAAGCCCCCAGTGGGCCCGTCGTCCGGCAGCGTCGCGAGCCAGACGGCCGTGTCCGCGCCCTCTTCGACCGAGCGCGGCGCGCCAGACCCGCCCATGTCGGTCCTCACCCAGCCCGGGCACATCGTGTTCACCTTGACCCACCGCTCGTCGGAGGCAAGCGTGCGAGTGAGGGCGTTGAGCGCCGCCTTCGAGAGCCGGTAGGCGGCGCGGCCTCCGTTCATGTCGGAGAGTTGCCCCGCGCCGCTGGAGACGTTGACGATCCGCGGCTGGGAGCTGTCGCGCATCAGCGGCAGGAAGGCCTCGATCAGGCGCCAGGGTCCGAAGGTGTTGACCTCGAGCACCTCGCGCGCGCGGTCGAGGTCGTAGTCCGCGGCGCCGACGGGGTCACCGTAGACGCCCGCGTTGTTGACCAGGGCGTCGAGGTGGCCAGGGTCGGAGCCGATCTGCTCTTGAGCCGCATCGACCGTGTCCTGGTCGGTGACATCGAGCTCGATGGGGACGATCCGCTCGCCCTCCTCGACGTCATCGGGATCGCGCGCGCCCGCGAAGACGACGAAGCCGTCCGCGGCGAGCTGGCGAGCGATCTCCGCGCCGATCCCTCGGCTCGTCCCGCTGACCAGCGCCACCCTCCGTTCCTCAGCCACCGACCCAGTCTAGGAAGGCGGGTTAGCCGGCTAGATCTTGTTCCGCTCGAGCAGCTTCTTGCCGATCACCATCCGCTGGATCTCGGACGTCCCCTCACCGATCAGGAGCAGCGGCGCATCGCGGTAGAGCCGCTCGATCTCGTATTCCTTCGAGTAGCCGTAGCCGCCGTGGATCCTGAATGACTCCTCGACGACCTCCTTGCCGGTCTCACTGGCCAGCAGCTTCGCCATCCCGGCCTCGAGGTCCGAGCGCTCGCCCGCGTCCTTCATGCGTGCGGCCTTCCGGGTGACCAGGCGGGCCGCCTCGACCTTGGTCGCCATGTCGGCCAGCTTGAACTGGATCGCCTGGTGCTGGGCGATCGGCTTGCCGAAGGTCTTGCGCTCCTGGCTGTAGCGGAGCGCGAGCTCGAGGGCGCGCTGCGCGATGCCGACGCCGCGCGCGGCGACGTTCACCCGGCCGACCTCGAGGGCGTCCATCATCTGGACGAATCCCTTGCCGAGCCCCTCCTCCTCGCCGCCCAGGATCCGCTCCGGAGGGCACTTGTAGCCGTTGTAGACCAGCTCGGTCGACTCGACGCCTTTGTAGCCCATCTTCTTGATCTTGGGCGGGATCTCGAGACCGGCGAAGTCGCCCTCGTTGCTCTCCTTCCACGGCTCCTTCTCGGTGATGAAGCAGGTCATCCCCTTGTAGGGCGGATCGGCCTTCGGGTCGTTCTTCATCAACACGAAGACGACGCTCGAGCCGAGCCCGTTCGTGACCCACATCTTCTGGCCGTTCAGCTCCCACTTGCCGTCCTCGCTCTTGGTGGCCGTGGCCTTGATGCCCTGCACGTCGGAGCCAACCTCGGGCTCCGAGAGCGAGAAGGCGGCGCGGATCTCGCCGGTCGCCATCTTCGGCAGGAAGTACTGCTTCTGCTCGTCGGTGCCGAACTTGATCAGCAGGTAGGAGCCGATGAAGTGGGTGTTGACGACGCCGGAGATCGAGATCCAGCCGCGCGAGAGCTCCTCGACGATCATCGCGTAGGTGGTCAGGTCGAGACCCATGCCGCCGTATTCCTCGGGGATCGTCACCCCGAAGAGGCCGAGCTCCTTCATCTGCTCGACGATCGGCTCGGGGAACTTGTCCTCGTGGTCGTACTCCTCGGCGTTTGGGAGGATTTCGTTGTCGACGAAGTTGCGGACCATCTCGACGATGGCCTGCTGCTCGTCGGTCATCTCCTGGTAGGTCGTCTGCTGCTGCTCGGTGGCTACGGCCATGGCTCCTCTGAAGTCGCGGTTTGAGACCCTCCCTACGCCGAAGGATAGTGAGGGGGCGCTAGGCTCGGCAGGATGTCCGGAGAGCTGACCACCGCGGAGCTCGCGGCGCTCATCAGCGAGGGCGGGCCCTTCTCGGCTGGGAGCTCGCTGACGGGAGACGAGCTCATCGAGTCCATCGGCGAGCTGCTCCGCTACAACGCGCATCCGGAGTTCGTGACCGTGATGACGAGCGAGTCGGTGACTCAGGACTACCCCGGAGTGGAGGGGTTCGAAGAGGCGTGGACCGACTGGCTGAGCCCCTACGAGGGCTTCCGGATCGAGCTGGATGAGGTGATCCAGCTCGACGACAAGCTGGTCTTTCTCGTCCGGCAGATTGCGACGACGCGACACAGCTCGGTGGAGGTCGAGACTCCCAGCGCGGCGGTCTGGTGGCTCGAGGACGGGAAGATCCGCCAGGCCGGCTTCTACCTTGATCGTCGCGCAGGGATGAAGGCGGCCGGGCTGGCTTCACCCGACCACCCCCCTGCCGACTAGTTACTCCTCGGCGAGCAGTCCGTAGAGCTTGCGGCGGGCGTCCTTGAGGATCTCCGCCGCCTTGGTCAGCTGCTCCTCGTTGTCGGCGCGGCCGAGTTGCTTTGCCGCCCCCATCAGCTTGAACAGCTCCTTGCGAGCCTCGAAGCGCGGGGAGTCCTCGTCGCCCTGCTCCCAGGGCCTGCCGCCCTCGGTCCGCTCCGGGACGGCCTCCTTGCCGGAGTCGGTGAGCGAGTAGACCTTGCGGCCTTCGACTTCCTCGGCCGTGACGAGGCCCTCGTCCTCGAGCAGCTGGAGCGTCGGGTAGATCGAGCCGGCGCTGGGCGTCCAGCGGCCTCCGGTGCGCTCCTCGAGCTCCTGGATCATCTCGTAGCCGTGCATGGGCCGGTCGTCGAGCAGCGCCAGGATCGCGCTTCGAACGTCGCCCCGGCGCACGCGATGGCGTCCGCGGCCGTGTCCCCGACCGCCCCTCATCTCATGCCGTCCATATCCGTGACGGCTTCTCTCTCTGTGCATTCTTGTTGTTCCTTTCGATGAATCACGAGTTAACACGATATATCGTAACCCATCGTAACCTCGGGGTCAGGTCTTGCATTCCAACATTGTCGTATTGCACGATCTGACGCCTATCGGAGCCCTCCAGAGGGCGTGTCGTATTGCAAGACCTGACCCCTTGGGTGGGTTAGAGGAGCCAGGAGTAGCTGTAGCCGGTGGCCACTGGATCGCGACGCTCGTAGAAGCGCTGGGCCTCGGTGCGGAACATGGCCGTGACCAGCTCGAAATGCGTGGCTCCGCGTTCTCGCGCCCAGGACTTGGCGGCGTCGAGCAGGTCTCCCCCCACGCCCTGGGATCGATCCTCGGGACTGACCGCGAGGTCCTCGACCCAGCATCGCTGGCCGTAGCGGACGGAGTTGACGTCCAGGTAGGCGGTGAGGAAGCCGAGCAGGCGACCGCGATGTTCGGCGACCAGCACCGTGGAGGACGGAGCCGCGATCGCGTCGGCGATCGCGGCCCGAGCGTGCTCGGGATCCCATTTCGGCGGCACGGATCCGGGAGGCGCGAAGAGCCATTCGTACATGCCGAGCACCCGCTCGACCTCGTCCGGCAGCGCCTCTCGGATCTCCGCCATGGCTCCAGGCTATCCACGAGGCGTTCGGCCAAGCGACCCAGGTAGCGTTTCGAGAATGAGAAACCCACGTGACTTCTTCAGGCCCCTGGCGATCGACGCGCCGGAGCCGCCCCGCGAGATCCCCTTCAAGCCCTCGCGGATGATCCACTTCTTCGACGCATCGAACGAGAAGATGCGCGCAAAGGTGCCCGACATGGCCAGGCAGGCCGACATCCTGCTCGGCAACCTCGAGGACGCCGTCCCGATCGACAAGAAGATCCCGGCCCGGGAGGGCCTGATCGAGGTGGCCAAGGAAGTCGACTTCGGCGACACCCAGCTCTGGACCCGGATCAACGAGCTCGAGAGCCCGTGGTGTCTCGACGACCTCACCCAGCTCGTCACCGAGATCGGAGACAAGCTCGACGTGATCATGGTCCCGAAGGTCCAGGGGCCCTGGGACATCCACTACATCGATCGGCTGCTCGCCCAGCTCGAGGCCAAGGCCAAGCTGGAGAAGCCCCTCCTCGTCCACGCGATCCTGGAGACCGCGCTCGGTGTCGTCAACCTCGAGGAGATCGCGAACGCAAGTCCCCGCATGCAGGGAATGAGCTTCGGGCCGGCCGACCTTGCGGCGTCACGGCGGATGAAGACGACCCGTGTCGGCGGTGGCCATCCCGGCTATCGCGTTATCGAGGACCCCGATCCCGACGACGAGGACGCCCCGCGCGCGACCGCCCAGCAGGACCCCTGGCACTACTCGATCGCCCGCATGGTCGATGCCTGCACGTCCGCCGGCATTCTGCCCTTCTACGGACCCTACGGCGACATCAAGGACGTCCAAGGATGCGAGACGCAGTTCCAGGCCGCCTTCCTGCTCGGCTGCGTCGGCGCCTGGTCGCTGCACCCGGTTCAGATCGACATCGCCAAGAAGGTCTTCTCGCCACCACCCGACGAGGTCCTCTTCGCCAAGAAGGTGATCGAGGCGATCCCGGACGGCGCCGGGGTCCACATGATCGACGGCAAGATGCAGGACGACGCCACCTGGAAGCAGTGCAAGGTGATGGTCAACCTCGCTGAGATGCTCGCCAAGAAGGACCCGGAGCTGGCCGAGGCCTACGGCATGTCGAACGGCAAGCCGGCGGAGGTGCGAGGGCGCTCCGCAGGCGAAGCCGAGGAGCGACCCGTTTAATGCTGGCCGAGGCCTAGCCCCGGGGTGGACGAGCCCTTTCGCCACCAACTGCGGGTCCGCTACAACGAGTGCGATCCGCAGGGCGTCGTCTTCAACGCCAACTACCTGACCTACTTCGACCTGACCATGACCGAGCTCTGGCGGGAGCTCGGCGGGTATCAGGCGATGGTCGACGCCGGCGTCGACATGGTGGTCGCCGAGGCCAGGATCCTCTACCGCTCGGCGCTGCGATTCGACGATGAGTTCGAGGTGCGGGCCGGGATCGCCCGTCTCGGAGAGACATCGATGACAACCGAGATCCTGCTCGCCCGCGACGGCGAGCCGGTCGCCGAGGGCGAGCTGCGCCACGTCTTCATCGAATCCGGCGGCGGCGCGACGCAGCCGATCCCGGAGGCGATCCGGGACCGGCTCTCCGCCTATACGGCCTGAGCTAGGGCGTCGGGTCGCTGACCGCGGCCGAGAATATGTCGGTGTTGCCGAACGTCAGCGTCGGGCAGCTCGCCGGGGCCGGTGGAGCGCCCGCCGTCCCGTCGAACACCTGCTGGCGGAGAGGTGTTGATCGCCGGGCAGACCGCCGCGTTGCGCGCGTCGTTGAACACCGATACCGCGCCCGAGTTCGTGGCCGCGACAGTGTTGTAGTCGCCGAGGAACTCGTCGATCAGAGCGTTCGAGCTCGATGCTCGGGCGTCCCCGACCGAGCCTCGATCGAGAGTCGTCACTCCGCTCAGCGATGTGCCGGAGACGTCCGCGTGGCGCGTGACGCCGACGAAATTCCGCGTGCTCGTGGTGTCGTTGCGGAACGGATCGCTGAACCCGTCGTAGACGACGTAGAGATCGCGCCCGTTCGGCGAGAGACCGATGAAGGCGAAATCCGGCCGGTCGCCCGGCTCCTCGACCTGGGTCGGGGTGGTCCAGCTCTGGCCGCCGTTCGAGGAGAGCTGCACGAGCGCGTGCTCGTGGTTCAGCCCGTCGGCGCCATCGGACCATCCGACCGCAAGCGTGTCGGTTGCGCCCGCACCCGTCGGAGCACCGTTGGCGATCTCCAGACTCGGGAAGGAGCTCGTGCGGGAGCCGGCGATGCCGTCGAACGAGATCGACTGCACGCCGTCGAACGCCCCAACGTCGGTTACGTTCGCGATCGTCTGCGGCTTGTCGAACTTGTTGCCGCCGTCCGTCGAGCGGGACAGCAGGAAGACCGATCCCTTCTTCTGATCCTCCCAGACCGCATAGACCGTGCCCTTGCTATCCGTGCGGATGGAGCAGCCCTGGCGGCCCGGATGCTTGGGATTGTCGAAGGCCGAGCTCAACGTGATCGGCCTCGACCAGGTCGCGCCGCCGTCGGTCGAGTGGCTGACCGCGATCTTCTCCGGTCCGGTGTCCTGCTGGCTGCGGAACTGCGTGTAGCAGACGTACGCGGTACCGAACCTCGGGCTCGAGGCCGCGTTGTCGACCCACATCGCCTCCTTGTCCGAGAAGGTCGTGGAGCTCTGGCGACGCTGGGTGACGATCGCCGGATCGCTCCAGGCACTCGCATCGCCGCCCGCCGCAGCCACCGGATCGTCGGTGTGGGAGACCGCGATCGCCTCGAAGCCCTTGAAGGTCTGGTCCTTGCGCTCGGTGGCGAAGTTGGCGGTCAGGTTCGAGTAGTAGATGCGGGATCCATTCGACCAGCTGAAGTTGCCGCTGGAGTCGGGACGCGGCCCGAAGACCGTTACCGGATCCCCATCCGCCACCAGGCCTGCTTCGAAGTAGTGGGGCAGGGTGCCGATCGGGCCGACGCCCGGAGTACCGGTGCGCGCGCTCCAGCCCTGGTAGGTGGGCTGGGTCCAGCTCGCGCCGCCGTCGAAGGAGAAGTAGACGCCCGAGACGCCGACGCCCGGCGTGAAGGGACAGTCGCCGCCGTCGCAGGGGGCGAGGTCGATCTCGTCATTGGAGCCCGCGACCAACACGTTCGGATTGGTGGGATCGATCGCGACCGTCGGCTCGTTCTGCTTGTTCTGCGGGAACGGCGTCGCGGGGCTGCCGTTAGTGACGAGCGCTTCCGCAGCCTGCGCCGCCGCGGGCGCCGCGCCAACGAAGAGCACGCCCAGGGAGAGGGCCAACCAACTGCGCTTCGGCATCCTGATCCTCCTGCGGTATCTCTCCCAGCGGGAACCCTATCGCCGGGGTCAAGCGCAGGCGGGAATCAGGCGAGGGCGGGCGCCTCAGGGAGGCGCTCGAGCGCTGAGGCGAGCTCGTCCTCGGGCATCTCCAGGTCCTCGAGCTCGCCGGCGAAGTAGGCCGAGTAGGCGGACATGTCGAAGTGCCCGTGGCCCGAGAGGTTGAAGAGAATCACCCTCTCCTCCCCGGCCTGCTTTGCGGCCTCCGCCTCGTCGAAGACGGCCCGGATCGCGTGGGCCGGCTCAGGCCCGGGGATGATCCCTTCACAGCGGGCAAAGCGGACGGCGGCCTCGAACGCCTCCGTCTGCGCGATCGCCTTTGCCTCCACCAGTCCCTCCTTGACGAGCGCGCAGAGGCTGGGCGCGTCGCCGTGGTAGCGCAGCCCGCCGGCGTGGACGGGCGGTGGCACGAAGTCGTGGCCGAGCGTGTACATCGGCATCAGCGGGGTCATGCCGACGGTGTCGCCGAAGTCGTAGGCGTAGCGGCCGCGGGTAAGGGTCGGGCAGGCCGCCGGCTCGGCGGCCACGAAGCGGGTCGAATTTGTGCGAGGGGGCTCCGCAGGCGAAGCCGAGGAGCCACCCGTTTCATGTTGGAGCCGTTGGCGCAGGAACGGATAGGCGACGCCCGCGAAGTTCGAGCCGCCGCCGACGCAACCGATCACCACGTCGGGACTCTCCCCCGCCAGCTCCATCTGGGCGATGCACTCCTGCCCGATCACGGTCTGGTGCAGGCAGACGTGGTTGAGCACCGAGCCCAGCGAGTAGTTGGTGTCCTCGGATCCGGCCGCGACCTCGACGGCCTCCGAGATCGCGATCCCGAGGCTGCCGGATTTGTGCTCGGCCTGCGAGCGGCCCGCTTCGGTCAGCTCGGAGGGGCTGCGGTGCACAGTCGCGCCCCAGGTCTCGATCATCGCCTTGCGGTAGGGCTTCTGGTCGTAGGAGATCCCGACCATGAAGACCTCGCACTCGAGCCCGAAGAGCTGACAGGCGAGCGCGAGCGCGGAGCCCCACTGCCCCGCGCCGGTCTCGGTCGCCAGCTTCCGGATCCCGGCCTCCCGGTTGTAGAACGCCTGCGCGACCGCCGTGTTCGGCTTGTGCGAGCCGGCCGGCGAGACCCCCTCGTACTTGTAATAGACGTGAGCCGGCGTATCGAGCTCCCGCTCCAGGCGCCAAGCGCGAAAGAGAGGAGTCGGCCGCCAGAGGCGGTAGATGTCGCGGACCTCGTCAGGGATCTCGATCTCGGGCTCGGACGAGACCTCCTGCTCGATCAGCCCCATCGGGAAGATCGCCGAGAGGTCCTCGGGACCGACGGGCTCGCCAGTGGCGGGGCTGAGCGGCGGAGGCGGAGGGTCACCCGGAAGATCGGCGAGCACGTTGACCCAGCTGGTCGGAATCTGCTCCTCGGCCAGCTCGAACTTGACCCTCTCGCCCATCGAGCGTCGATTCTATTGGGGGTCCGTCTGCGCGCGCAGTGGACCAATGTCCTAGTCAGGCACGTCCCCCGCTTCAAGGATCGCCGGGAACGCCCGATGAGGTGGGTGATGCGGCCTCGCCTCTCATCGCTGATCCCACTCTGCCTGTCTGCGGCGGTGCTGTGTGCGGTGATGTTCGCGAGCAGCGCCCAGGCCCTCAGCCTGCGGAGCCAGACGTACCAGATCAGCGGCGCCGACACGAAGCAGAGGCTCACGGTCCGCTGCCCCGGCAAGAAACGCTTGCCATACAGCGGCGGCATGCTCACCGATCCCCTGGGACCGGACGGAGAAGGGGTCTATCCCCACTCCTACGAGCGCCTGGGAGTCCAGCGGGGCTGGCACGTCACCCCCGTCCTCTACGGCGATGGCGCCAGCCGCTCGGTCACCCTCCAGGTCATCTGCGGCCCCAGGATCGGCCCGGTGAGCTCGCCTCACTCGACCGTCTTCGTTGGCCCCGGTGAGACCCGCACGGCGACAGCCACCTGCCCTCGAGGGAACCGTCTCCTCGCCGGGGGATTCCAGCGAACCAACTTCGTCACGCGCGGCGGCAACTACGTGACCGAGTCACGAGCCGCGTCGGACCGGTCCTGGCAGGTCTCGGGCAGCGCCTTCGGGACCTTCGGAGGTGAGCTCACGGCGATCGCCTACTGCCTGAAGTCCGGCGGGCCCCTGTTGAGCGAGGTCGCGTCGCAGGCGGAGCTGCCTCTCGACTCCTCGACCACGGCGACCACGCCGGCGTGCCCACCGGGGTCGACGATGGTGGGGGGCGGCTTCTCCACCACGCCGTCGGGCCCGGCCCTGGTCTCGTCCGCGTACTTCAACTCCGACGGAAGCTGGTCCGCGACGGCGTTCAACCGGTTCGGTCCCGACGCCTCGCTCAGCGCCCACGGCTATTGCATGAGGCTGGCGACGATCAAGCGGCGGCAGAACATGCGCCACGGCACCAGGGCCCAGCACGAGCGGACCATCAAGGCGCCG
The DNA here is from genome assembly GCA_963797265.1 of uncultured Solirubrobacterales bacterium. Taxonomy (GTDB): domain Bacteria; phylum Actinomycetota; class Thermoleophilia; order Solirubrobacterales; family 70-9; genus DASUPK01. Next base: position 187,294 of record CAWCOY010000002.1, read on the forward strand.
AAGATCCTCGACCGGGCCCTGAAGGTCGCCATCTCCGAGCGGGTGTCGAACAACGGCTGCTTCCCGCCCCCGGGTGCGCTGGTCGCGGCGCTCCAGGACAACAAGATTCAGGCCCGGCAGGCAGCGAATCCTCGCGCCGTCGGCGGCGGCGTCGTGAACGTGCTGACCGACCAGGCCTCCTGCGAGCGGGTGCGACTCGCCGTGCGGCAGGGCCGGGAGGTGATCGTCCTCGACTCGGCGACCGGCGCGGTCACCAAGCGGCGCCTCCGATAGATCCGGCGGGGTTTTGTGGCCGCCGCATCTGGCGAAGCCGTCTAGCTCAACCGCTCTTTCAACGCCACGAGCTGCGCCTGCAGCGGATCCGGCAGGCGGTCGCCGAAGCGCGCCAAGTGCTCCTCGACCTGAGGAAGCTGCGCCTTGACGGCCTCGGGGTCCACCTCGAGCAGGAGGCGCATGTCGTCGGGGCTCACCGTGGTGCCCTCCATGTCCAGCTCGCCCTCAGCGGGGACGCGGCCGATCGGCGTGTCGACGGCGTCGCCCTCACCCTCGGTGCGGCGGAAAACCCACTCGAGTACGCGGATGTTGTCGCCGAAGCCGGGCCAGACGAAGTTGCCCTCGTCGTCCTTGCGGAACCAGTTGACCAGGAAGATCTTCGGCAGCTTGGCCCCCTCGCGCTCGGCGGTCTTCAGCCAGTGCCCGAAGTAGTCGGCCATGTTGTAGCCGCAGAAGGGCAGCATCGCCATCGGGTCGAAGCGGAGCTCGCCAACCGTGCCGTCGGCGGCCGCGGTCTTCTCGACCGACATGGTGGCCCCGAGGAAGACGCCGTGCTCCCAGTCGAACGCCTCCGTTACGAGCGGGACGACGGTTGCCCGGCGGCCTCCGAAGAGGAAGGCGTCGATCGGCACCCCGGCGGGGTCCTCCCACTCCTCGGCGATGCAGGGACACTGCGAGGCGGGAGTAGTGAACCGTGCGTTGGGGTGGGCAGCCGGCTCATCCGAGTCGGGCGTCCACTCGTTGCCCTTCCAATCGACCGCGTGCTCCGGGGCCTCACCGGTCATGCCCTCCCACCAGACGTCGCCGTCGTCGGTGCGGGCGCAGTTGGTGAAGATCGTGTTCTTCTCCACGGTCTCCATCGCGTTCGGATTGGTCTTGTGGCCAGTGCCCGGCGCCACGCCGAAGAATCCGGCCTCCGGGTTGACGGCGTACAGGCGACCGTCCGTGCCGAACTTCATCCAGGCGATGTCGTCGCCGACCGTCTCGACCGTCCAACCCTCGAACTTCGGAATCAGCATTGCGAGGTTGGTCTTGCCCGACGCGGACGGGAACGCCCCGCTCACGTACTTCACCTTCCCCTCGGGAGAGGTGAGCTTGAGGATCAGCATGTGCTCGGCGAGCCAGCCCTCGTCGCGCGCCATCACCGAGGCGATCCGCAGCGCGAAGCACTTCTTGCCGAGCAGGGCGTTGCCGCCGTAGCCCGAGCCGAACGACCAGATCTCCCTGCTCTCGGGGTAGTGGACGATGTACTTGGTGTCGTTGCAGGGCCAGGAGACGTCCTCCTGACCCTCCTCGAGCGGCATGCCGACCGAATGGATGCAGGGCACGAACTCGCCGTCCTCGCCGAGGACCTCGAGCGCGTCGGCGCCCATGCGGGTCATGATCCGCATCGAGGCCGCCACGTAGGCTGAGTCGGTCAGCTGGACCCCGATGTGCGAGATCGGCGAGCCGAGCGGGCCCATCGAGAAGGGCACGACGTACATCGTCCGACCGCGCATGCAGCCGGTGAACAGCTCCCGCAGGACGTCCCGCATCTCGGCCGGCTCCCGCCAGTTGTTGGTCGGGCCGGCGTCCTCCTCCCGCTCGGAGCAGATGAAGGTGCGGTCCTCGACCCGCGCCACGTCCGAGGGGTTGGACCGGGCCAGATAGGAGTTGGGCCGCTTCGCGTCGGAGAGCTTCTCGAAGGTCCCGGCGTCGACCAGCTGCTGGGCGAGGGAGTCGTACTCCTCAGCCGAGCCGTCACACCAATGGATCGAGTCGGGCTGGGTCAGCTCGGCGATCTCGTTGACCCAGGAAACGAGCTTGGCGTGCTTCGTCGATGCCTCTGTCGTGGCGCTTGTCTCGCTCAACGGTGCGTTCAACTCCTTGATGGTTGATTGATGACCCCCTGCCCTGCCAGGCGCGAGATGGTTTCACATCACTCGGCTGTGAGGCCGCCTCTCTTGTGTGGGGTGATACGGATCGTAGGGGGTCGTGAGAGGCCCGTGCGCAGGCTGATTTCCCGCCGACCTCTCAACCCGGACGCGGTACGACCAGGACCGGGCAGGGCGCAACGCGGATCACGCGGGACGAGACGCTGCCGATCAGCAGCCGCATGACCGGCCCGAAGCCGCGGGACCCGAGCACGAGCAGATCGACGCCCATCTCCGCCGCCTCCAGCAGCTTCTCGACGGGATCTCCCCGCTCGAAGACCGGCAGTGGGCGGAGCTCCGGCGGGAGCTCCGCCACCGCGTTGTTGAGCTGCGTCTGGAAGTCGGGTCCGGACTCGGCGCCAGCCTGGGCGGCGGCGCCCACGCCCATCGCAGGGACCGGGGTCGCTACGCCGATTACTCGCAGCGATCCCCCGAACTTCGTCACGAGCTTGGCGGCCTCGTCCAGAGCCGCGTAGGACTCGGCCATTCCGTCGAAACCGACGGCCGCCACCCGTAGTCGATCCTCTGAGTGATCCGCATCGCCGTAGCCCTTCGGGGCGATCAGCAGGCGGCAGCGGGCGCCGTGGAGCAGGTGCTCGGCGACGCTGCCGGGCGAGACGGATCCGAGGTGCGCGTGGTGGGTCGAACCGAGAACGATCAGGTCAGCCTCGCCGCTCTCGGCGAGAGCCTGGAGTGCATCGGCGGGGGATCCCTTCTCGACGTGGACGACCTTGAGCTCGCCCCCATCCCGCTCCACGATCCGCTCCGCGAGCACGCGCGCGTCCTCGCCGCGCTCGTTCTCCAGGTAGCCGACTACGACCTTCGGGTAGATGGGCGGCGCCGCTGGCATGGGCGGTGAAGCCTAGAACCGCGCCTCCGTAGGCCTTGAGCGTCGATCGGGTGTCGAGATTGGCCCGACCCGTTCGTCGTCAGGGTGAGATGCAGAACAGGAAGGCGAACCTATGCAGGGACGCGCTTGGAGCTGAGCACGGCGTCGAGCAGCCCGGGGAACCTCGCGTCCAGGTCATCTCGGCGCAGCCAGGTCATCTTGGTCGTGCCTCGTCGCTCCTGCTGGATGACGCCGGCTTCGCGCAGGGTCCGGAAATGGTGCGTCATCGTCGACTTGCTGATGTCGAGCCCGAAGGTCCCGCAGGCCCGCGGATCCGTGTCCTCCGCGAGCCGACGGACGATCGCCAGCCGGTGCGGGTCGCTGAGCGCGTGCAGAACGTCCGGCAGCTCGATCTCGTCACGCTCCGGGTGATGCAGCTTCGGTGTGTGATCTATTCCCATAGTTCGATTGTACGAGGGTCGTCGAACTTTTGGTACGATGTTCATCGTACTATCGAACAGCCAGGAAGGCAAGAAATGCCCAATCACCTCGACCTCGAAACCACCGCCACGCCAGAGCAGGGTGCCGACACCGGGCAAGAGAGTCCCAGTCCGTCCCAGCTCGCGGCAGTCGTAGAGGCCGCCTACATCCTGGAGGCTGTCCGGAAGTGAACCCGGTCACCGCGGCAAAAGCGATCGCGACTCGGAACTCCACCGCCCTTCTGCTGGTCGTCTGTCTCGGCCAGTTCATGGTGATCCTCGATGTCTCGATCGTGAACGTGGCGCTGCCGTCCATCAAGGATTCGCTGGGGTTCTCCACCAACGGGCTCCAGTGGGTCCTCAACGCGTACACCCTCACCTACGCCGGCTTCCTGCTGCTGGGCGGCCGGGCCTGCGACCTCTTCGGGCGCCGTCGCATGTTCTTCGGCGGGACCCTCCTCTTCTCGGGCGCCTCGCTTCTCTGCGCGATCGCGCCCACCTCCGAGGCGCTGATCGCCGCGCGCTCGCTGCAGGGCATCGGCGCCGCTTTCCTCTCCCCCGCCACCCTGGCGATCATCACCACCTCGTTCGACGAGGGTCCGCCCCGCAATCGCGCCCTCGGCGCCTGGGGTGCGGTCGGCGCGGTCGGCGCCACCGCCGGCGTCCTGCTCGGCGGCGTCCTCACCGAGGCGTTCAGCTGGCCGGCAATCTTCCTGATCAACGTGCCAATCGGCCTGGCGATCGTCCTCTTCAGCGCCCGGCTCGTCCCCGAGGGGCGCAGTGAGGCCGAGAACCGCCACTTCGACCTCCCCGGCGCCTTGCTCGTGACCCTCGGCATGACGGCGCTCACCTACGGGATCGTCACCACCGACCGTCTCAGCTGGGGCTCGATCGGAGTCCTTGGGCCGGTCGCCGCAGGCGCCGCGCTCCTGGTGGCATTCGCTCTCTACGAGAATCACCTCGACCGCGTCCCCACGAAGGTCGCCCTGATGCCCCTCACCATCTTCAAGCTGCGCACGCTCCGGGCCGCCAACCTGGTGATCTTCCTGCTCTACGCCGCGATCTTCGGCTTCTGGTTCTTCCAGTCCCTCTACATGCAGGGGACGCTCCACTACAGCGCGCTCGAGACCGGCTTGGCGTTCGTGCCGATGACGGCCGCCGTGGGAACGGGCGCGACCCTGGCTCCGCGGATCGCAAAGCGAATCACGCCGCGGCTGACGCTCGCCGCGGGAATGCTGTTCACCGCCGTCGGCGAGTTGCTGCTGACCAGCGTCCACCCCGGCGGCAGCTACGCGGCGAACATACTCCCCGGCGGCGTGATCGGCGCGTTCGGCCTGGGCCTCGCGCTGGTGCCGGCGACGATCGTCGCCGTGCAGGGCGTCGATCGAGCGGTGAGCGGTCTCGCGTCCGGGGTGCTCAACACCTCACGCTTCGTGGGAGCGGCCCTCGGGCTGGCCGTGCTCAGCACTCTCGCGGCCAACCACACCGACGACGAGGTCGCCTCAGGCACCTCGGCCGCCAGGGCGCTCACCGACGGCTTCCAGCTCCAGTTCGAGATCGGCGCGATCTTCTGCCTCGTCGGCGCGATCGCCGCTCTGGTCTTGCTTCGCCCCCAGCGTCAGCGCCAGGAGGCGCCGGGGATGGCCGGCGCCGAGAGCGCCTAGGGCGAGCGCGCCCCGGGAATCAAGGGCTTTGTACTGTTCCCGCCCGCCCTCGGGCGAGGTGACATGCGCTTCTACGAGTTCGAAAGCCGCCGGATAGTCGAGCGGGCCGGGATCCCGGTCACCGAGTACGGCTTCTGTAAGAACGCGGAGGAAGCGCGCCAGGCCGCCGAACGGATCGGCGGGCCGACGGTGACCAAGTCTCAGGTCCTGACCGGCGGGCGGATGAAGGCCGGCGGCGTCAAGTTTGCGGACACTCCCGAGGAGGCCGAGGCGCACGCGGCCGACATCCTCGAGCTCGAGATCAACGGGCACATGCCGGTGGGCGTGCTGGTCGACCCGAAGGCCGAGGTCGAGCAGGAGTACTACGCCGCGGTGCTCTGGGACGGCCGGGCGAAGCGGCCGATGATGCTCTTCTCGGACATGGGCGGCATCGACATCGAAGAGGTCGCCGAAAAGCACCCGGACCACGTCGGCCGCGGCCACCTCTCGAACCTCCAGCCCATTCCGGACTTCCGCGCCAAGGAGGTCGTCGCCGCGGCGGGCGGCCTGACCGGACGCGAGCTCACCCGCGCCACGCCGGTGCTCGCCCGCCTCGCCCAGCTTCAGCGCGACTACGACATGACGCTCGCCGAGATCAACCCGCTGGCTCGCCTCTCCGACGGTTCATTCGTCGCCCTTGACGCCCACATGGAGATGGAGGACGAGGCCGTCGGTCGGCATCAGAAGGTTCTGAAGGAGATCGGCGTGGAGCTCAAGGAGCCGCGCGAGCTCTACGAGCCCTCCGAGTTCGAGCGCAACGTGAAGGCGATCGACGAGGCGGACCACCGCGGCGTGATCCAGGGCAAGGACCACGGCTTCACCGGCAACCTGGGCCTGGTGATCGGCGCCGGCGGCGGCTCGCTCACGCTCACCGACGCGGTTCGCAGCCAGGGTGGCAAGCCCGCGAACTACGCCGAGATCGGCGGTAACCCCTCTGTCGCCAAGTCCTGCGGCCTCGCCAAGGAGGTCCTGAAGAAGGACGGCGTCGAGAAGATCGCGGTGATGATGTCGATCGTCTCCAACACCCGGGTCGACATCGTCGCCCGCGGCGTGATCAAGGCCTGCCTGGAGCTGGGCAAGGACCCGGCGGACACCATCACCGTCTTCCGCATCCCGGGCGCCTGGGAGGAGGAGGGTGCGAAGATCCTCGGCAAGTACGGCGTCGAGTTCCGCGACCGCTCCACCTCGATGTGGGACGCCGCCGGCGAGGCCGTCGAGAAGATTCAGGGGGCCGCGGCATGAGCATCCTGCTCACGGAGGACTTCACCTTCATCGTCCAGGGCATCACCGGCCGGGAGGCGGTCAACCTGACGAAGGAATGCCTCGACTACGGCTCCAAGGTGGTCGGCGGCGTCACCCCCGGGCGCAAGGGGCGCGAGGTGCACGGGGTCCCGGTCTTCGACACCGTCGAGCAGGCGGTCGCCGACCACGGCTCCCCGATCGACGGCTCCGTCGTCACCGTCCCTCCCGCCTTCACCAAGGACGCGGTCTTCGAGGCGATCGAGAACGGGATCAAGTTGATCGTGGTCGTCACCGAGCGGATCCCTCGTCGCGACGTGGCGCAGATGGTCGAGCTCGCCAACCTACGCGGCGCCCGCATCATCGGCCCGAACTGCCTCGGGATCATCGCTCCAGGCGTCGCCAAGATGGGCGGCATCGGCGGCCCGGCCAAGGACGCCGCCAAGGCCTACGAGCCCGGTTCGATCGGGGTCATGTCCCGCTCCGGTGGCATGACCACGGAGATCTCCTCCACCCTGACCGCTGCCGGCCTGGGCGTGTCCACCGCGGTTTCGATCGGGGGCGACGCGATCATCGGCTCCACCTACGCCGAGCTGATGCCCCTCTTCGAGGACGATGAGCAGACCGAGGCGATCGTGATCTACACCGAGCCGGGCGGCCGGATGGAGGCGGAGCTGGTCGACTGGCGGCGGGCCAACGACTCGAAGCTCCCGATCGTCGCCTTCATGGCCGGCAAGTTCATGGACGACGAGGAGATGAAGGGCATGAGCTTCGGCCACGCCGGCACGATCGTCGAGGGCGCCGAGGACTCCGCCACCCAGAAGATCGCCCGCCTCGAGGACGCCGGCATCCCGGTGGTGGAGCGGATCGACGAGATCCCCGAGGCCGTCAAGGACAAGCTCGGAGCGGCGGTCTGATGCCTGAAACAGAGGATTTGCAGGGGATCTTCATCGGCGTGGAGGTCTCGGACCAAATCCGGAATGACCCGGAGATCGCCGCCAAGCTCGAGGAGGTCTGCCCCGTCGACATCTTCGCCGACGACGGCGGCATGGTCGCGATCTTGCGCGAGAACCTCGACGAATGCGTGCTCTGCAATCTTTGCTTCGAGGCCGCCCCGCCCGGCGGAGTCGTCGTCAAGAAGCTGTACGACGGCACCGAGCTGCGTAGGTAGTTATGCGAGGGCGCGCCGCAAGCGAAGCTGAGGAGCGACCCGTTTGTGGCCAGGACAACGTCGATCGTCGCCCGTGACCTAGCCACCGGCGACCTGGGAGGGGGCGTCTTCACCGCCTGGCCGGCGCTCGGCTCGGTCGTGCCCTTCCTCCAACCCGGTGTCGGCGCGGTCGCTACGCAGTCGTTCGTCGAGATGTCCTTCGGCCCGCGATCGCTCGAGCTGCTGAGCGAGGGCGTCGGCGCCGCCGACGCGGCCTAGCAGCTGATCGCCTCCGATCCGAAACCGGCAGTGCGCCAGCTGGGTGTGCTGGCCGCGAACGGCGATTCGGCCGGCTTCACCGGTGAGGCCTGCGTCCCCAAGGTCGGTGAAGCGACCGCCGCCGACTACCGCTGTCAGGCGAACATGATGGCGACCGAGGGTGTACCGGAGGCGATGGCCGAGGCGTTCGAGGTCGCAGAGGGCGAGCTCGCGCTCCGCCTGCTCGCCTCCATCGAGGGCCGGCCAGGCGGCGGGGGGTGACGCGCGCGGCCAGATCTCGGCCGCGCTGGTGGTCGTGCCGCCGGAGGGCGAGCCCTGGCGACGGAGCGTCGACCTTCGAGTCGACTACGACGAGGATCCGCTGCCTCAGCTCTCCCGCTCGCTTCGCCTGCATCGCGCCTACGAGCTGTTGGAGGTCGCGGAGGACCGGGCCGAAGCCGGAAACCACGAGGGTGCGATGCGAGCGGGAATCGAAGCGGTCGGACTGTCCGAGGAGAATTCTCAGCTGCTGCTCTGGCTTGGGCTGGGCGCCGCGGAGGGCGATCTCGACGTGGGTCTCAAGCTCGTTCGCCGGGCGCTGGAGCTCCAGCCGACCCTCGCCGACTTCCTCGCCCGGCTCACCGACGACGTCGCACTATCCGTCTCGGCGGTCCAGGAGCGGCTCGGAGCCGAGTCATAGTGACGACCGCCGAGAACCTGGTTCGCACGGGCTCGGAGCGCGCCGCGCGACAGACTTCGTGACATCACCGGTGAGACCCGCGGGCCGATGGAACGACATGGCCTTCGCGTCTTCCTGACCGCGGATCGGCTCGCAACTGCCCGCGAGGCCAAGGTCGATAGGGAGGTGCTGCTGATCGCCGGGCTCCTCCACGACATCGGTCTCTACGACGAGGCGTCACACGGCGGCGTCTACGTCAGGGAGGGCGCCGAGTTCACAGCCGATCTGCTGCAAGCCGACCTCAGCTCAGGGCTGGTCAGCTTCGGTTTGACGCGCGAATGGCTGCACGACCTCTTCGAGTCAGTGCCGCGCGACGGCACCTACGGCACGATCGGACGGGATGTGGGCAAGCAGCTCCTCAACCGGCCGTTGAAGTTCGCTCACAGGTCTTCCGGCGCTGACCCTTACCGGGGGCGCCTGAACACGGCGCACTGGCCCTACTCCGGCTTCACGTTCATCGGCGAGGACCACCGCGGCTGGCAGGTACCCACTTCAGGCGTTGATTTTCGGGCGGCCCACGGCCAGACTACGCCAATGAAGCTTGAGGAGGCGGTAGGGGGCCGGAAGCTTGCCCGAACTCCCGTCGTTGATTCATCGATGGCTGAAGGCACACCATCCGCGGGCTGAGCGTCACTGACCGCGGGCCTGCAATCGTCCTGGCCGAGGACGAGCCAGTAACGCGGACCGCGCTTCGTCGGTTGCTCGAGGACGCCGGCTTCGAGGTGATGGCCGAGGCTGGGGACGCCGAGACCGCGATCGAGAGCAGTCTGCGTGAGCGACCGCAACTCTGCCTGGTGGACCTCTTCATGCCCGGCGGCGGGATCAGGGTGGTGCACGAGGTCTCCCGGCGCGTTCCGGAGGCGTCGGTGGTGGTGCTGACAGCCTCAGAAGATCGCGACGACATGATCGATGCGATCCGGGCGGGCGCCTCCGGCTATCTGGTCAAGAGCATGAACCCGGACCGGCTCGCGCACGCGCTTCGCGGCGTGCTCGCGGGGGAGGCGGCGATCCCCCGCTCCTTGATGGCTGCCCTGGTTCGAGATCTACAGACAGAGGGCCGGAAGCGCCTCATCGCGGGCAGGCACGGCCGCGCCGACCTGACCCGCCGCGAGTGGGAGATCCTGGGCCTGATGTGCGATGGGCTGAGCGGGCCCAGCATCGCCGAGCGCCTGTACATCTCACCGGTCACGGTGCGCCGGCACTGCGCGGAGGTCGTGCGCAAGCTCGGAGTCCGGGATCGCGGCGAAGCGGTCGCCTTGGTCCAGGAACACTCCTAGAGCGAAGGGTTAGTTACCCGATCAGAGGTGGATCCCTCATCCCCCCGGCGGTCGACCTGCCGTCGCTCTCCTCCTGATGTTTGTGGCGACGGCGTCGGCGGCTCACGCCTCCACCGCGCGCCCGGCAAGGGCTCCAACACTTGTGCCGGTGGACGGCGGTGCCAACTACTACGCGAGGTTCTCGCATGGACTCCCGGCGAGCCGGTCGTACTTCCCGATCGGCGTCTGGGGAGCGTATGCCCAAGATCAGGCGAACATCGACAAGGACAAGGCTGCTGGTCTGAACCTATCCATCTGGCCTGCCGATACCTCCTATTAGCTTCAGAGCTTCGCGGCCAACGGCATGAAGGCCCTGCTCACCGAAGACTGGTACAGCGTGCCCGGGATACGCACCGCCCCGGCCAACGCGGGCCACATGCTCGGCGATGAGGTCGACATGTCGCTCGGCCCGGGTGCCGGCTACACCGACATGCAGAACCGCGTCAACAAGGCTCCGCACGACGGGCGGCTGAAGTACATGGGCTACGGCAAGGGCGTCCTGCTCTGGGAGACGGACCAGGAGGCGCAGCAGTTCGTCAACAACTACGAGGACATCGTCGCTGCCGACGAGTACTGGTTCGCCGACCCCGACGTGCATGTCCAGTCGCAGGGCGGCGAGTTCCTCGGTATCCACCGCGACCTGACCTACTCGGAGACGCGCCGCGCCTCGAACTACGGACGGACGATCGACCGCCTGCGCTACCTCGACGGCCTGGACGGTGTCCGCAAGCCCGTCTGGGGGATCGTCGAGCTCGGCTGGCCGTTCACCGCGACCGCGGCAGAGGGAGGCCGCACCATCGCGCCCGCGGAGATGCGCGCGGCGACCTGGCAGTCGATCATCGCCGGCGCTCGGGGGATCAACTTCTTCAACCACTCCTTCGGCGGCCCCTGCCAGACGCATCACATCGACCGCGAGCCGACCTGCTACACGGCGATCCAGGCAGAGCTGACCAAGCTCACCTCGCAGATCAGGCCGCTCGCCCCGGTACTCAACTCTCCGACGGTCAGCTCCGGCTGGTCCCAGGGAGCCGGGACGACCGCGATGGTGAAGTGGGTGACGGGCAAGAAGGCCGCCGGGAAGAGATCGCAAGTCGATGGAGAAATGCAAGAAGGCGAAGGTGCACTTGTACGTGTTTGCCGGCTCCGGGGGATCGTCCGTAGAGGGGAGGTTCTCGCTGCCTTGCGTGGACGACGCCAAAGCGGCGGTCGTGGGCGAGAACCGCACGGTTCCGGTCCGGGACGGCTCCTTCAGAGACCATTTCGTCAATAGGAACGCCATCCACATCTACCGAGTCGATGCGCGATCCCGATGCGGCCCCCGGCCCGAGGCACGCTGACCCCTCTCGCTCTGCCCCGCGGCGACGGCCCCGCGGAACCTTCTCGGATTAGGGTCTTCCCGGTGATCATCGCCATCCTCCTCCTTATCGCCATGCTCGCCTCCTTCGGCCTCATGCATCGGCCCAGGCGGGCGCCCCGGCGGTCCGGGAAACGCGCAAAGCCCGCACATCACCTCAGGATGCGGTGACCGGCACGGCTCTGCGCAGCGCGCTACAGCAGCGTCGTCTCCATCTGCCTCGTCCGAGGGCTGCGGCTCCCGCCGCTGGAGCTCGTGCTGATCGGAACGGCGATGCAGGCGGCGCTTTTCGTGTTCGAGGTCCCGACCGGCGTCGTCGCAGCCACTTACGGCCGCAAGCTGCTACTGCCTTCCGGCCAGAAGTAGGGGGCTCCCACTGACGTTAGAAGGGTAGCAACCGGTGCGACTGCGCCGCGCCAAGGAGCGAGGTACTACCGAACATGCGAGAGCAGTTCTCGGATATCGATAGCGGTGCCGGCAGCGGATCGCCGCTCGTGTCAATCGTGACCTGCGTTTACAATGCTGGCGAATATCTGCGACCGTCCGTTTTAAGCATCGTAAACCAGACGTATCGGAACCTGGACATCATAATTGTCGATGACGGTAGCACTGATGACAGTCTCGACACCATTACGGATCTCATGGACGACAGTCGGATTCGTGTTTTCCGCCAGGCGAACGCTGGCAGATCGGTAGCACTCAACCGGGCTCTGGATCTGGTGCAGGGGGAGTTTTACGCGATACAGGATCAGGATGACATCAGCCATCCCGCCCGAATTCAGAAGCAGTTGGAGGCGATGTTGTCCCGACCGGAGCTGGCGGCGGTGTTCTGCGGATATTGGCTTCATATGAACGGAAAGTGCAGAGCGCCGCTATTGGCGTCAAAGGGAGAGGCTGAGTGCCAAGCTGATACCGACGCGTACCGGGTACCCGCGCATGATGCGACAGGACTGTTTCGGATGTCGATAGTCCGGAATATGCGGTACGACCACTCGCTACGTTTCACCCAGGGGGTGGACTACATATTGGGAATTGGGGAAAGCCACCCCATGATGGTGTTGGGAGACTCCCTGTATGGGTCTCGCATGGACTCGAGCTCCCTTACTCGGTCTGATCCTCACCGTCGTGAGCGGGAGATAACCAGAATGCTGGAACAGGTATGCGACCGACGAGGCCAATCGTACAGCAGGACCTTCCCGCAAGGCCAGTGTAGGAAATACCGATCGCACAATAGCGTCATAGATAACGATATAGCGGCTGTGTTCGTGGTGAGTGTCTTGAGTCAGCGGCAAACGCGCAGCCGGTGGGGGGCAGTAAAAACAGGACTGCAGTGCGCGCGCCTTCACCCATTTGATCCCTATTACTACAAGGCACTTGTGTACGCGGTGATACCCGCCAGGGTACTCCGCTTCATTCGAAGCGCGCGAAGCGATAAAGTGCGCTCAGCGTACGCCAGTTAAATTAGGCGCCTCTCACCGAACTGGAGAACTGGAGCGCCGCGTTCGTGCGGGCTCCACGTCCTCAGAACCAGTAGCGTGGAGCCCGTGAAGTGCGTACCCGAGCGAGGGGGGTGAGGGGTTGCGACCTCGACCCTTTTCATTCCTGTCGGCGTCGCGCGTCGCCCTCATCCTGATGCTCGCTGCGTCAGCGGTGGGGGTCCAGGCGTCGACCCCGAGCCAGGCGCGCCCACTGACCATCGCGCAGGTGGATGGAGGTCCGCACTACTACGGGCGGTTCTCCCACCCCCTGCCCGACAACCCCCACTTCTTCCCGATCATGGCGTGGCTCCGCAAGACCGAGCAGCAGCGCGACATCGACGCCTATGTGGACTTCGGGCTGAACGGACTAGTGGGGGTGGAGAACCCCGAGGGGGCGCAGGAGACCCTGCTGCGCCAGGCGGGGTTGCACGTGATCATCCAGGCCGACGAGCGGACGCGGTTTGACGACCTCGGCACGGAGACGAAGGGCTGGGTGCTCGGCGACGAGCAGGACATGCAGCTGGGGCCGACGGCGTGCCCGAGCGCGGTCAACGCGGTGAAGGCCGGTCTGCCCGACGACGGTCGCCTCCGGTTCAACGGCTACGGCAAGGGCGTCCTGGAGTGGGAGACTGACGACGAGGCGAAGTGCTGGCTGCAGCAGCAGGACGTCAGCGCCGCCGACCTGTACTGGTTCACGGACCCTGGCAAGAGCGCCCAGCGCTTCGGCTACCTGTACGGCGACAACGTGTCGCGGCTGCGGTACCTGCGCGCGCTGGGCGGCGGCTCTCCCGAGCCGATCTGGATGGACGTCGAGCTCGGCTGGCCGTTCACGGAATCCGCTACGCAGGGTGGACGGAGAATCCTCCCGGCGGAGGCTCGCTCGGCGGTCTGGCACTCGATCATCGCCGGCGCGCGGGGGATCATCTACTTCGACCACAACTTCGGGCCCGGCACGCCCGGGAGCACGATCCTGGACGACGGGTACCCGGACACGAGGGCGATGATGAAGTCCGTGAACGCGCAGATCACTGCGCTTGCCCCAGTGCTCAACTCCCCGACGGTCGTCTCCGGTTGGTCGCAGGGGGCCGGGACAACCACGATGGTGAGGTGGGCCGTGGGCGGCAAGGCCAAGAAGAAGCGCTGTAAGTCGAAACGCGGGAAGAAGCAGCGGAAGAAGTGCAAGAAGAAAGCTAAGGGCAGGGCGGCCGCCAGCAAGAAGTCTAAGAAGAGGTGCGGGTCGAGGGGGAAGAAGAAGAAGGAGTGCAGGCGAGGGACGCCCAAGGGTGGTCTGTACGTGTTCGCCGGCTCAGCCGGATCGCCGGTGGAGGGGCGGTTCTCGCTGCCGTGCGTCGGCGATACCAAGGCTGCGGTTCTCGGCGAGAACCGCAGCGTGGCGGTCCAGCACGGGTCCTTCAGCGACCACTTCGCCGATGCGAACGCGATCCACATCTATCGCCTCGATCCCGTTCGGAGATGCAAGACCGCGCGCCAAGCCGCAGCCGTCCCAGTCGCTCTGTCCACCGGGGGAGGCTGGGAGACGCCAATCGCTCAGTCCGCTCAGGTCCACCAGGGCAAACCGTCGCACGACGTCCCGCGGGTCGTCATCGCAGCGATCGCCGCGCTCCTGGTCGGCGTGCTCGCCTTTTTCGGGCTCAGGCGCCTCACCAGGCAGACGCCGAGGCGATCAGAACGACCGGGCAGGCGCGGCCATCGATTCGGCATGCGGTGACCGGCTGGTCTGCAAAGCTGGGATTTCCGGTAATCAGCTGCTGGCCCTGATCGCGGTCATCGACTTCGGCACGCCAGCGACCCGTTCCCAGACGATCTCGGCATCTGGGAAGTAGCGGCGCATCTCGACGGCAGACAGGAGCTCCGTGGGCAGCACCTCTTCCTCGGAGGCATCGGAGTCCCACCCGTACGTATGGCCGAGCGGCCACCGCGGGGCGAGATACGACCTGACCGACACCGGAAGGAACTGAAACCCGGGAAACATCCAGTGCGGTTCGACTGGGAAATAGCGATACGGGGTTTGGATGATGTACGAGGGGCCAGTGAAACGACCACTTCGGCGAGCCGGCTCCGAGAGCCATGGCCGCCGAGGTGCTCGATCAGGCTGTTGGAGAACACGAGGTCAAAGTCCTCATCGCGGAGCAGCTCGTCGGCGGTGAGGGCGTTCACCCTCGATTGCCGTGACCCCGTCTCCACTCTCTCCGGCCTCGTGGAGGTTCACCACGGTGACGTGACGGGGTCTGATAGGCGCTCGCGACCACAGACAGCGGTTCCGCCGAGATCGATCACGCGGAGGTCAGCCAGGCCGGGTACGGGACGCAGGATCAGCCTCCACCGCCGGCGTCGCATCCGCTCTGCCAGAGAGTTGTGCTGACCAGCAGATTCCGAACGCCCACGTCTCCCTATCTCCTCGCTACTTCGCTCGCCACCCGGTCCGCTCCGCCAGCGACCGGTGCTGCGCCGGCCGAGTGCGGCGAACGGCGTTTCCTTCGACCCAGAGCCCGGCGAATTCGATAAACCCCTTGCGCGACGATTCGCGTGGCGACACGGGAACGCTCTCGCAGCTTGGCGCGAGGGCCCTGCCTGATTGGTCCTCCTGTACGGATGCTCCTGACCGCGGAGTGGTTCTCCGCCACCGCTGCGACCTCGCTTGGGGCCAGACCGCTGTTGCTCTGGACGACTGCGAACAGGCCGGGGTCCTCGGAGGTGAACAGCCGCTCCAGGTGCTCCCGGGACGCGGTGGCCGAGTCCCAGATGCTGAAGTCGGGCCGGGTGTGCACGTGAGCGGGC
This sequence comes from uncultured Solirubrobacterales bacterium, assembly GCA_963797265.1. Taxonomy (GTDB): domain Bacteria; phylum Actinomycetota; class Thermoleophilia; order Solirubrobacterales; family 70-9; genus DASUPK01. Next base: position 202,824 of record CAWCOY010000002.1, read on the forward strand.
GCCTGCGGGTCGTCCGCCCAGAGGTGATAGCGATTCACGGCGTCGGACTGCTCGGCGGCCAACAGGTAGAGGGTGTATTCCGTCCAGTCGCAGTAGCTCGTCAGCAGGACCTCCATCCAGGGACGACCGCCGATCGCCTCCAGCCGACGCTGGACCTCGTTGAGGACCGCGGTTGAGAGCAGCGCCGGGGTCACGTTCATCCCCGGTTGCTCCAGGCGGGGATCTACCCCGAGCAGGTCGGCCGAGTCTCGCCACCAGCGGGGATGCACACTGCGCGCTTCGGGTTCGAGGAGCGCCCGGCCGTGCGGCAGCAGGAGCTCGCGAGTGATCGGCTTGACCGCGATCACGTCCGGATCCAGCGTGAGCACGAACGGCGAGGTCGTCAGGGCCGGGGCGTTCAGCTTGATGATCTGCTGGCGCTGCCAAGGGCGAACCTGCCAGGGGCGGGTGAAGCAGTGAAAGGCCGGAAAGTGCTCGTCTTCGACCACGATCCGAAGTGGCAGTTCGGGCCAATGCGCGAGGTGGCGCCCGACGAGGTCCAGCTCGTCGGCGCGCGCCACCACGAGCAGCTCGCTGAGCCATCCCGGCGCACCGTAGTGCGTCAGGGAACTGAACAGCAGGTCCAGACGAGCCAGATTGTCGCCGTAGTGCCGACCGCTGATCTTCAGCGGCAGCAGGGCGCTGAGCCCTCGGTCTCCTGATCGGTCAGGGCTCACGCCTTGCTGCCCGCCTTGCGGACGTGGCGGCGCCGCCGCTTGCTGCCCCCCTTGCGGACGATGCGGCGTCCCCCATTCCCCTGCGAGCTGTTCATCCCCGGCTTCACGATCGCTTCTCCCTCGTCCGTTTCCTCAGCTACCGCTTCCCTTCTTCGCTCTGCCCGCAGCTCGGTCAGCCCCTCGGCCGCCGAGACGACCACGAACAGCAGGATCGCGCCCAAAGTGAACACCCCGACGAGCGTCCGGAGCTTGCCCGACAGCCGCTGCTCCGCGTGGTCGGGGGCCACGACGCGCTGCGTGTGGATCCGGTACCGGTCGGCCACGCCTCGAGACGCCTGCATGCGGTCGAGCTCGCTAGTGAGCGCAACCCCTACCAGCCTGGCGGTCTCGATGGCGGTCTCCGGGGTGGAGCCCACGCCGGTGATCTCCATGATCAAGCTCGAATAGCCGAAAGTACCGGTGGGCGCCACTGTGTAACGGGGATCCGCGCCCTGCTGCGCCAATGCCCTGCGCGCCGACTCGTTGCTCAAGCTGCTCGCCAGCAGGTTGACGACCACCGACTGGTCGGTGAAGCGGGTGAACGGATTATCAGGGCTAATGCGTCCCAGCTTCGGATCGGCGGCGATCTGCTCCGGCGTTGGGGGGGCTGGGGGATTGATCAGTACATAGCTGGTGGTCGCCGAGTACTCGGGCGCCTTGAGGGCAACCACGTAGAACGCACCGAGCAGGGTCAGGGCCAGGACGGGCAACGTGACGAACCGATGGCGCCAGACCTTCCGCGAGATCTGCAGCAGCACGGTCAGCCTCCCGCTGGCGGCATGGCTCGGGTGCTCGAGATCGGCTCGCCAGGGACACGGGCGGTAACCGGCGCGGCGTGAAAGCTCCGTCTGCCCATGTCAGCCCGTCCTCGAACTCTCGTCCCGCCCCCACCCATCGCCGGAGACGGAGCCAAACGAAACCGCGAGCCGCGCGCCGGCGGCAAAAGCGGCGTAGGTCGCGGCATCGAGCGCCGCGACCGGGCCTGCAGCGGCGAGCCGGCCGAGGTCACGCAGGGTCGATGCGATCGTCTCGGGCGCCCGGCCGTCCGGATCGGCCGCAGACGCCCTCTCCCCCTTTCCGACGTAGACGCGACGCAGGACCTCGATGAGATCGCGAGTGCGGCGCGGTGCCACGACCACGACCGGCGGGCAGTCGACGATCTCGATCTCGCCGTCGGTGAAGTGACCGTCGACCCACAGGTCATCGGCGACAAGATCCGGGAAGGCGCCCAATCGCCGGCGGCCGGCCGCCGAAAGACCGTAGACGCCCGCACCCCAGAGCGAGCCCAGAACCGCTGGAACCCGCGAGCGGGCGCGATAGTAGCTGCGCACCGGCCCCGACGCGGCGTCGCTGTTGTAACGGATCGGTGGCCGAGCCGCAACCGCGCCCGCCCACAGTCGCTCCAGCACCTGGCGCGCCGCCGATCCGGGCAGGATCACGTCGGCGTCCAGATAAAGGCGAGGGAACGCTGACGCCGCCGCGTCCCCGACCCGCAGCGCGGCGGGCTTCGACGCTGTACTCAACTCGACCACCCGTACCAAGTGACCTGACGACCGGGCCAGCGCCGCGGTCTCGTCCGCGCAGCCGTTGCAGACGACGACGACGTCCAGCTCTCCTTGTAGGAAGCCTGTGAACAGCGCGTCTAGGCAGCGCCCGATGACGGCAGCCTCGTCGTGCGCCGGTATCACCACCGAGCCCAGCGGCGACTGCCAGGTCACAGGTCGTCCCCGCGAACGAGGCGGCGGCGACCCTCTGGGCGTTTGCGCATGCACACTGATTTCACGCGATGTGGCCTCGACGGATGAACGGGTCGCGCGCGGTAAATCTTCTGCCTTACCGAGTAGCCGCCTCTGCGAGCCGCGCGCCGACTCGGTAGCCCCGAACGACCAGCTAACCACTGCGAAGTCGCCCGTGGCAGCGCGTGACTCGCAGTGCGCGCCCGCGCCGCGGTGTCGTTGCCACAGCCGTTGCAGACGACGACATCGAACTCGCTCGCCGGCGGCGAGGCTCTTGCGTGAGCACGATTTCACTCGATCCGACCCCCTCTGAAACGACCGGGTCCCGGGTGCGCATCTTTCTGCCCCGGTCTCAGGGCGACGTGTCAGGGAGCTTCGACTCGCTGAACCTGCTGCTGCCCATGGCCCGGATGCGCAGGAGGCGCCGAGCCCCGACCACCCGCACAAACAGTGTGCGCAGGTCTCCCCACGCCGACGGGGAGACGATCCGCAGGCATGCGACGTAGACCGTGAGCCCGAGCGAGCCGATGAAAAGCGTCAGCGGCAGCGGCTCGAGCGACGCCCGGAGAAGGTCGGCCACCGGCAGGACGGCGAGCACGAGGACCCCTGAGCACGCGAGCGCGGCGGCACTCTCCCCCAGGCTCTCGCGCATCGGAATGCCGACCAGGCGGCGGAGCAGGAAGAACTGGCCGGCGAGCAGCAGGACGAGCTGGCCTATGGCGATACCCACTGCGACCGCGGTTATGCCAAGCGGCGCGGTGAACCACGCCACCGCGCCCGTACCAACCAGCATCGCCATGTTGAAGATCGCGAGCGCACCGGGTCGCCCTACAGCCATTACCGGCGCGTCGATGCCAGTCAACAGGATCGTCGAGAGGCCCGCTACAGCGAGTATCTGCGTCGGGCCGACCGCGCCTCTCCACTCGGGCCCGAAGATCCACGGCACGAGGTCGGGCGCAAGCACGATCAGGAGGGCCAGCAGCGGGAAGATCAGCGTCGCGTTGATCCTCAACAGCCTGGTTCGGATCTCGCGAAGATCCTCGATCCGCTCCGCGCGCGTTAACACCGGCTTTGCGACTCGGTAGGTGATAAGGCTGATCTTGGACTGATAGGCCACGCCCAGCTGATACGCCCTCCAATACAAGCCAACCTGAGCGGGGCCTACGCGTGCCCCCAGTACCAGGAAGGTCACGTTCATCTGCAGAGTGGCGGTCAACCCAGCCACCGAGGCCGGAGCTCCGAACTTGACGATCGACCTGACTGATGCCCCATCCCAGAGTGGCCGGCCGGCGGGCGCCACGGACAGCAGCACCACCGTAACGGCGACTGTACCGATGATTGCCCCGAGGATCAGGGCCTCGCTTCCGAGGCCCGCAAACGCCAGGGCGACGCTCGAGAGGGACACCCCGATCAGTTCAACGATCTCGGTCAGGTTCATCCACCTCCAGTCCAGCCGCCGCTGCAGGAGCGCACGCGGCACGGCTCCGAAGCTCGCGATCAGAAAGATGGGCGCGCACAGCTGGGCCAAGTGGCTCGTCCCGGGACCGAAAACCGGCTCCGCCACGAGCGGAGAGAGGAAGAACACGATGACCATCAACACAAAGCCGCTCGTGATCGAGAGGAGCACCGCCGTGCCGACCTGTTCGCGGGTGCAGGACCGGGCCACGACGAGGAAGGCGCCGAAGCCCTCGTACGTGAGGATCGCCGCCAACATTGGCAGGATGAGGACGACTACCGCGATGCCGTACTCGGCCGGCGACACCAGGCGCGCGAGCACGACCGTGGTCGCGAGCGCGAGGCCTTCCGCGACGATCCGCGACGCGCCCACCCAGCGGGCGCCGGAAAGCGTCGCGGTCTTGAGGTCCTCCCGGTCTAACTGGCCGCCGTAATCGGGTGAGTCGGACGTTTCGTGTGGCGGGTGTGGCGGGATCATGACGCGGTTCGACTCAGGGAGATAACGGGCGGCCGCGACGATCCCTTGCGCGACGAACGGCTGGTGCCGTGGGACAAGTACGGGGTCGCGATCCGGGCTATGCGCCGGGATGACAACCTCGTCCACGGCAGTCGTGCCGCTCGGCTACATGCCTTGCGGCACGGGGCGTCCTCTTCTCCGCTCGCCGCTGACTCGCCGACGGTGACAGTTCACCGCGCCCGGGTTCGTTAGATGGACGTGCCGGCGCCCCAAACCGCCTTCCGACCCGCGACGTCCGTCGCGGTCCGCGAGCCGCTGGCGTGCGGCTTCTGCCCCTTCGCGCCGCGCCTCCTTGTTTCGACCTCGTGTCGCGGCAGACCGTGACCCAGGTCGGTCGTCCCCGGCCGTTCGGAGCGGCCGACGGCTGGAGGGGGGTTGACATGCATGGCTCCATCTCTTGGCCCCGGGTGGGCATCGACTGGGCACGTCATCTCCTGTCCCGCTCGTACGCGGTGCCAATCCTGCAGCTGTTCGCGCTGACCGTGATGGTGATCCCCTCGGACGCGGTGATCAGAGCGATCGGCGCTCAGGGGTATGCCGCTAGCCTGGTCGGCATGCCCGCGTTCGCCGCCTTCCTGGCGGCGATCCTGTTCGGCCTCCACGATCCGCTGCGACATCGAACCCCGATCAGGAGCGTGCTGTGCCTGTTCTGGATCTCCGTTCTCGCCTCGTACATTGCGATGGACCGCGGCTCACTGACGGTCTCCCAAGCGACGGCCGCGGATCGCCTGATGCTGCAGCTCGCAGTGGTTACAGGCATAGCGCTGATCGCCGCCGAATTCGTCACCTCGCTGCACGATGTGCGCCGGGTGCTGCGGGCGTTGACCTGGGGCGGTGCATTCTGCGGCGTTGTTGCTGCACTCCAGTATTGGATCAGCCTGGACATCACGCCGTACCTGCGTGACCTGCCCGGGTTCTCGATCAACTTCGACATCCCGGCGATCGTCAATCGGGGGGCGCTGAACCGGGTCACCGGCACCTCCATCACCGCGATCGAGCTCGGAGTGGTAGGCGGGATGCTGCTGCCGCTCGCGATCTACCTCGCGATATACGACACCGACCGGCCCGCGCGGAGGCGGTGGGCTCCGGTGGCGCTGATCGCCCTCGCAATCCCGACTTCGGTGTCGCGGTCGGCGGTTATCTCGGTCGTGCTCGCGCTTTCGGTGTTTATCGTCCTGATGCCCACGCGGCAGCGGCTGGTCGCGTTCTGCGCGGCGCCGCTTGGGCTAACCGCAATCTTCATGTCCGCGCCCGGGGTGATCGGCACCCTGTCGGCCTTCTTCGGCGCCGGCACAAACGATGATTCCGTGCGGGCTCGGCTATATGACTACCCCGAGGTCGAGCGACTCGTAAGTCAGGCGCCGTGGCTCGGCCACGGGGGCGGGACCTACTTGCCCGACGACCCGATGCTCATCCTCGATAACCAGTATTTGAAAACCGCGATCGAGCTCGGGCTGATCGGAGTTGTCGTGCTGGCCGCGTTCTTTCTGGTCCCCCTGATTTCCGCTCTCGTCGCTCGGCGCCGCAGCGGCGATCCCGAGCTCCGACTGCTGTGCGCCGCGCTGGCCGGCGCCGCGCTGGCGGCAGGGGTCTGCTCGCTGACATTCGACTCGCTGTCGTTTCCGATGTTCACCAACGTCCACGCCCTGGTGATCGGCCTGATCGGAGCTTGCTGGCGACTCGCCGGAGCCAGCAAGGAGTCCACCACCGCCCGCCCGAGTCTGGGACCGTTCCCAGGTCCGCGAGCGAACCATCCGCTCCGGGCGCACGACAGCTGAACAAGGTCGTCGCGCTCCCCGCGACCGCCGGCGTCGAGCGTTCCTCGAAGTGCTCGAGGTCCGAACTCTGGGCACACGGATCGAGGCTAAGTGGACGAGCCCGGTCCGCCGGGCAACGCTGACCAACGCGACCGGCGCAGCACGGTCCGGAGCGCGAACCGGTGGGCTGGGTCGTAGGCGCGCAGCAACTCGTGGAGCGCGACCGCGGCCCGGAAGACGCCGCCGCCCCGCCCACGTTTCGCGACATACCGGATCCGGTTCACTGCGAGCAGCGCGATAAGCGCCGCCGAGGACCCGGACCCACCCTCGCGGTGTCGGATCCGCGCAGTCGGTACATACTCGATGCGGAAACCGGCCGCACGCACGCGTGCCGCGTGGTCGACCTCCTCCGAGTAAAGGAAGAAGCGCTCGTCCCATGGACCGACCGCGGCATCGCAGGCCGCAGAGACGATCGCCGCCGCACCGCCCGCCCAGTCCACCGAGTGCCGATAGCGGTACGCGCGCTCGTCCCGGACCGTCTCGCTCAACCAACCCGGGCGGTGCGGCAGGTGGTGGCCGAATACCGCGTCGCCGATCGCCCGGGTCAGCGAGGGCTCCCGGCGCAGCGTGAGCTCCAGCCTGCCGGTCAGATTGAGGATCATCGGCACCGCGACGCCGACAGCGGGGTCACGTAGCGTCGCGGCCAGCTGGGCGATCGCGTCAGCCTCCAAGACGAGGTCGGGATTGAGCACCAAGACGGATGCACACGGCCCGGCGTGGTGGCGGGCGAGGTTGATTCCCCCCGCGTAGCCGAGGTTGGCACCCGCCTCGATGCAGTGCACCTCCGGGCGGTCCCGTAGAAGCGCGACCGTGCCGTCGGTGGAGCCGTTGTCTACCACCACCGTCCGAAGGCTGAGTCCACCGGCGGCCGCCGGCAGCGAGTCGAGCAGACCAACAACGTGGGCGGCGCTGTTGTAGGTCACCACCAGCGCTGCGCAATCAACCGGGGTGCGATCGACGCACCCGGTCGCCTGTGGCGGCGGAACGGACCGGCTCACAGCTCACCTTCGTGGCACCCGGCACTGCGTACGGGCACGTGGACGGCTGCGGGTTGGAGGCGCATAGATCAGCCCGTGATTCGTCGGAGCTGGCGCGCGGCCGGCTTCCGCAGACGCTCGCACATTTCGAGGCCACCTAGCCGGAGGCCTTGGGTGAGATGCAGCGCCGAACGGCGGAAAGCGCGGCACTCGAACGCGCCCGCTCGCAGGGCCGAGTAAACGGCGTCGCGGTCGAGTTTTGCGTCCCTCTCGGCCCGAAGCGCCATGGCGAGCGGGAAGAACTGCCGCCGGGTGTGGAAGTCCAGCGAGACAAACTCGCCAAGCCGCTCACGGCGGACCATTTCCACCGCGAAGCGGTTTGGTGCCCAGCCGTCGTACTTGCGGTTCCAGATTTCAATCGCCGTCAGGTGCTGAGCCCAGCTGTGCTCGAACCGCCGCCACGCCTCCCGTCGCCAAGGATGAGCGAGCACGCTGATCCCGTCCGCGGCCGCTACCTTGCGAAGCAGCTCGCCGATGTCCGGAGTTGGCCCGAAGAACGGCACGTGACCCCACACGGCGACATGTACCACGTTGTCCTCCTCCTCGTACTCGATCCCCGGGACCAGCAGCAACCCGTCCTGACTGGCCGCCGCACAGGCTTCGATGTAGTCGCCGTACCGGCGCGCGGTCCACCCGCGGCTGTGCTCGCACATCAGCACCACGTCGTAACGGCGCCGCCGAAACGAGCGTGCGATTGCGTCCAGTGACCACCCCGCGTCGTCAGACCATTCGGAGTGCACGTGGGCCGCCGCTCGCAGGATCGTCCTCACCCCGACGTCCAGCGGAGAAACTGGCCCCGAACGGCCTGCCAGGTGTCGGCGGCGAGCACCGATGGCTCGCCTCGCCGCCAGTTGTACCAGGCCTCCCCATGGCGGAATGTGAGTACGTCCCGTACTGCCTGCCTGCGACTGGGCCACACACGAGAGTCTTTGTCGCGCGCGCCGCGCAGCACGAAGGCAAGATGAACCAGTTCGCCGCCCAAGTGCCGGCAGGTCAAATGTCGCGCGTTGACGGGTACGGTGGGCCTGAAGGTCGGGTCGAGGCGTGACTGAACGGCCCAGGCTGGGAATGCGTACCCCCGGCGGCAAGAGAGCGCCATGCTGCCCCACGACCGCCCGTTGAGTTCCATGAAATAGGGGCCAGTGTCGTTCCGAAGCAGCTCGATCATGAAGACTCCGCGCCAGCCCGCCAACTGGACAAACCGCTCCGCGGCTTCGCGTACGTCTGCAGCGACGGGAATGGATCGACACGCGCTCGATCCCGATCCACGAGGGTTCATCATCCGAACCCGGCGGTGGGCGCACCAGCCGACGACGCCCCCCTCCGTGGCAAGACCGAAGACCCCCTCTCCCGTACCAGTGATCACCGGCTGCGCGATCGCTGGACCGGCGAAGTCCGCGCCGATCGCGCCTGCCGAGCCGACGTCACCGGCGACCCTACCTGAGGGCCGGACGAGTCGGCCTTCGCGTTCCTCGACGGCGAGCGCCGGCTTGACGAACCACGGCGGCTTGCCGGGACCGCAGAAGGGCGGATTATGGTTCGCCAGGTGGTCCACGTCGGCGTGGGTCCACGTCGGTACCAGGAACCCGGCCTTCTCGGCCAGCTCAAGCTGCCTGAGCTTGTCGAGGGCCGTCCGTGCCTGCTCGCCAGTGGGACCGGCCACGGGAACGACCTCCTTCGCCTCCGCGCCGCCCGGCAGCGCGGTCCACAAGTCGTCTTCCTGGGCGCAGCGCGACGAGTGCACCTGGTCGCACAGCCACACCGACTGATCGCAGAGCGGGAGTACGGCCACCGGGCGGAGTGACGCCAACACGGTTGACAGATCGGCACGGGCCGCAGCGGTGTCCTCCTCGGGCGCGGTGATTTCGACGATCCGGACCCCTCGGCAGCGCGAAAGCGCCGGCCGGCTCCCTCGGCGAGCGAATGCGACCACGTCGCAGCCGTAGTCGCGCAGCGCCCAGTTGGCCTCGATCGCGGCGAGGGCGTCGGCGAACCCGATTAGCACCGTCATCGTCAGCGCTTCACCTTCCCTTTTGCGGCGGTGACAGCACGCTCGGGCAGCGCTCGCGCGGTGAGCACAGCCGCTCGCGCGGCCGCCTCCCGCAGCCGATCCCGCCCCACACGCAGCGCCGGCATGAGTTCGAGCTCGGCCCCGATCTGCCACGTCGGACAGCCATCCAACGTAACCCGGTTCCAGAGCCGGCCGAGGCTTCCCGTCAGATTGGGTCGCGACTCCGCCAGGAACGAGGCCTCGTGCCCGGATTCGCGAAGCACTCGCTCAACCATCGGTATTGCGTCATCGCGTCGGCCGTACGGGTAGCTGAACGCGCGAACCGGCTGGCCGGTCAACATCTCGAGCCGTCGAGCGTGCTCGACGAGCTGGTTCTGCGCGAATGTCTCGTCGACGATCGACCGGCAGAACAGATGCGTGCGAGCGTGGTTCGCGACCTCGCAGCCATATGCCGCCACTCCAGCGAGGTCCTCCGGGTCGAGGAACATCCCGCTTTGATCTCGAAGCCTTGCCTGATCGAGGTCGAAGCGCTCGGCTAGCTCATCCCCCACACCCAGGCGCCGGCCGTACGGCATGGCGGCGACCAGGTCGAGGAGCTGCGGGAACGTGCCGGTGGCGCGCGCGTCGGGGTGGAGCGCCGCTCCCAAGCGATCGAAGCCGACGCTCGCGCATAGGTGCGAGAGGAGGTTGTCGAGCGGGAGTGAGTCGCGCTCGAGGCACTCCCCTGTGATGAAGAACACGCTGGGAAGGCCCAGCCGCCGCAGGATCGGCAAGGCCACCTCCGCAATCGACCGGTATCCGTCGTCGAAAGTGATCAGCAGCGCACGGCGTGGCAACTCCCCCGAGAGCACCGTGTCGAGGCTGACGACTTCGTAGTCGCGCGCCATCTTGCGCACGTGGGCCTCGAAGACATCCGGCGGTGTGCTTACCGCGAGTTGGTCGATCAGAGAGGAGGCGTGGTCGGTGACATGGTGGTAGAGGACGGCACGAAGGGGCGGGCGCGCACCGGAGCCGGACGCCGCCCGTCTCATCGGCCGGGTTGGATCGCGTCAACGTCGGCGCGGCCGGCGTGTGCGTAGACAGACGAGATGCAACCAACCAGCCACTCCCGGCTGTTGTTGGAGACGATGACTGCGGCGAGGCTGGTCATTCTCTCCCGTCTAACGGCTGGTGCTAGCGGGAGCTTCCAGCGCCGCCCGCTCGTAATCCAGGCGACAGAATGGATCCGTCCCAGCCGTTTAGCCAGTGAGTGTCGCGATCTCGACACAACTCGCCGACAATCTCGATCGGTCTCGCCGTGCGTAACGGTCGCGACACCGTCGGGCGCTGCATCGAATCCGTCCTGTCCCAGGACTTCGCCGATTTCGAGCTCATCATCTCTGATAACGCATCGGACGACGAGACGATCGACACGCTTGAGAGCTACGCGCGTATGGATCGGCGGGTCAGGCTCAGCGTCAACCCGGTCAACATCGGCGCCCACGAGAACATGAATCGCGTGCTGGCGGCGGCGGGCGGCACGTACTTCCGCTGGATCAGCGCCGACGACTGGCTGGAGCCCGGCTGCCTTTCCGCGTGCGTACGGGCGCTCGAGTGCCGGCCCGAAGCGATCGGCGTGACCAGCTGGTTCACGATCCACACCGCCGATGGCCTCACGAGGTACGAGGAGTATGGAGGTGAATTCCCCAGCTCGCCGGATCCCGCCCGGCGGTTCGAGCGGATGCTCTGGTTCTTCCACGCCGGAGACGCGACATACGATCCGGCCTACGGCGTCTACCGGCGTGACCGGCTCGTGCGCTCCCATCGAATCCGGCCGGTCGAGCGGACCGACTGGCTGCTCTGCGCCGAGCTGGCGCTGATGGGACCGATTGTCCATGTTCACGAGCGCCTCGCACATCGCACTCGCAACTACCCGGTCGGCCGCCAACGAGCGGCGCTGAGACGCCGGCTCGACCCCGTGCGGGCGAAGCAGCTGCCGACCTCGCCGAAGCACCTGTCACGCGAGCTGCTCGCGCTTGCGGTCGCAGCGGACTTGAGCGAGGAACAGCTGCGCCGATGCAGGCGCGCACTTCGATCGTTCTGGGGTAAGGAAGTGGCCCGTGTCAGCCGCTCAAAGGCGGCGGACGCCAAGCACCAACTGCTCGCCCGCTAGACGTCAGCCGGATCGGGCCCCTCCGACCCCTCGACTGGGCGCACCCAAGCTTCGCGCCAGAAGGAGTTTATTTCGCGCGGGCAGAACCAGCATCCCGGGGTGCGCTCGCCCGAGCAGACAGCTCCCTCGAGGATGAGACTGTCCTTGGGGATCTTGAGCATGCGACCGGTCCTATCGTCGACGATCCGATCCACCGTGTCCTTCACCCGGACCGTCCGACCGCAGTAGGGCAGCATCTCGCGGTCGAAGGAGAGGCCGCGATTCATGCCTTTCTCGTCGAGCGTGGCCTCGATCTCGTCCGCAGGTCGCACCTGCACCAGGTCGCCGGGCCGCAGTCCGACCTCTGGCGACGGGGGACCGCCGCCCGGCCCATGCAAGGGCAGCGGCTTGAGCAAGCCGATCCGATTAGCGACCTCCATTACGAACCCGCGGGCCAACAGGCGGATGAGGCGAAACGGAGTGAAGTTGCCGTTGCGGAACTCGCGCCAGTACTGGGCCAGGTTGGAGGTCTTCAGCGGCTCGGAGAACTTCAGCGCGTCAGTTGCCTGGCAGCGCCAGGCTTCGACCTGTTCACCGTTCAGCTCACGCCCGGTTCTTGCGCTGGCCTGCGCGAGCCGCTGGAGTTCGGCCATTCCTCCGTCGCCCGGGTCGACGGCCTTCGAGTGATCGTCGACCCGGCGAAGCCAGGCGTCCTTCCAGTAGATCTTGCAGGCTGCCTGGCAGCCGTCGTGGCCTGAACCGTCGCAGCGGAGATCCTCGAGGTAGACGGTGCTGTACGTGCGGCGGCTCCCGCTGCCGGAGACGGTGTCGCAGATCTTGTCCACCCGTCGGCTGACCGTATAGCGGCGACCTACATGGGCGGCCATCTCAGGCATGAAGGGCATGCCGTCGAGCGCGCCGTCGCTGTCGAGCGTGGCCAGGATCTCGGCCGGGGAGCGGACCTCGACGACGTCGCCCGGACGCAAAGGCCGCTCACCGCCAGATGTCACAGAATCTGCCACCGCGACACCAACGAAACCGAGAGGCCCTTACTTGCTCAGGTAGGACTCCCAAGACCAACCAGCCACTCTCGCCATCTACGTCCGAGTGGTGAGCGAAAAAGCCTGGGCACCGCGGCGCCCTCCGCTTGACAGGGCGTGACAGCCTCATCTGCCCGGTTCCCCGCGTCCAGGCAGGCTGAGAGCAGAGCGCAATGAGCCGCTCATCTATTTAACAACGGCCAAAAAGGGTTGAGCTTTCGGGAGCCGTCATCAGAAACGTGGCTGCCAGCCGTTGACCAATCGATGGCGGCACCAGCAGCCAGCCCCCCGGCGCTCGTTGAGGAGAGGACGCCCGAGCCCCTCGCGCTGTTTGAGGAAAGCCGTGATTGGGCACCGGCCAGGCCTCCGCTGGCTCCCGCGTATGAGACCACCTCGATCATGGGCCTCCCATTCCACACGGTCGAGCAAACTGCGCTTGTTCGGCTCTTCCTGGAGGGTGTCCGAACAGGGCGGGGTGGGTGGATCGTGACGCCGAATCTCGAGATTCTGCGGCAGTGCACCGAGGATCTGGCGAGCCGAGAACTGATCCTCGCCGCCAGCTATCGGGTTGCGGACGGCGTACCCATCGTCTGGGCATCGCGCTTGGCGGGCACACCGGTGCCCGAGAGGGTTCCAGGCAGCGATCTCGTACTCAGTCTGCCGCAGGCGGCAGCCGAGGCCGGAGTGTCGGTCTTCCTTTTGGGGGGGAATCCCGGCGTGGCGGCGGTTGCAGCCAAACGACTCCGATCTCAGTATCCCGGTCTTCACAGCGTCAACTTCTACTGCCCACCATTCCGATTCGAGGAAGATCCGAAGGAGCTGGAGCGCATCAAGCTGGTGCTTCAGGAAGCCCAGCCGACGCTGGTCCTGGTCGGTCTCGGCTTTCCCAAGCAGGAGCAGCTGATCGCCTCGCTGCGGCCCGAGATGCCCCGGGCCTGGTTCGTGGGCATCGGGATCTCGCTCAGCTTCCTCGCCGGGGATCAGCCGCGCGCGCCAGCCGCCATGCAACGCCTCGGCCTGGAATGGGTGCACCGTCTCTGGCACGAGCCGCGCCGACTGTTCAGGCGATACCTGATCCAGGGCCTCCCGTTCAGCCTGAGGCTCTTCGCATGGGCGTTGATCCACCGGCTGTACGGAGTCCACCTGATGGCGCAAGTGGCGCAGGAGCCGGAACGTTCTTTTCGCGAGCCGTCTGGTCGCCCATAGGCCACCTCGGCGACTCGTAGTAAATCGTTTGCGAGATCGACTAACTGGAGGTTCCTGTGCGCGTACTCATCACCGGTCATCACGGCTACGTCGGCTCGGTGCTGGTCCCGATGCTGGAGCGGGCCGGCGACGAGGTTTTCGGAGTCGACTCAGATCTGTTCGCCGCCTGCACGTTCGGGCCCCAAGGCCCCGAGGCGGAAAGCCTGCAGCTGGACGTCCGCGATATCGAAAGCGAGGATCTGGTCGGCTTCGACGCGGTGATCCACCTGGCCGCGGTCTGCAACGACCCCGTGGGCGACCTCAATCCACAGGCAACGAACGAGATCAACCACCTGGCCTCTGTGCGGGTTGCCGAGAAAGCCAAGGAGGCCGGCGTGAGTCGGTTTCTGTTCTCGTCGTCGTGCAGCCTCTACGGCAAGGCCGGCGAGGAGCTGCTCGACGAGACGGCCGAATTTGCGCCTGTAACGCCATATGGCCACTCCAAGGTGCTCGCCGAGAGGGACATCTCGAGGCTCGCGGACGACTCGTTCAGTCCCACCTTCCTGCGCAACGCGACCGCATACGGTGTCTCGCCGCGGCTGCGCGTCGACGTGGTGGTCAACAATCTGGTCGGATATGCCCAGACGACTGGGGAGGTCCTGATCCAGAGCGACGGGACGCCGTGGCGCCCGCTCGTGCACGTCGAGGACATCGCCGGCGCATTTCTCGCAGTCCTACGCTCCCCTCGCGAGCTCGTCCACGACGAGGCCTTCAACGTCGGTGCGAGCAGCGAGAACTACCGCATCCGGGATCTGGCCGAGATCGTCGAGGAGATCGTTCCCGGTGCGCACGCCTCCTTCGCTGAGGGGGGCGGGCCGGACAAGCGTTCCTACCGGGTGGACTGCTCGAAGATCGCCCGGGTGCTCCCCGAATTCGAGCTGCGCTGGACGGTGAGCCGCGGCGTCGAGCAGCTCCACGACGCCTACGCTCGCCACGGTTTGACCTTCGACCAGTTCACCGGCACTCGGTATCTGCGCATCAAGCGTGTTCGCGAGCTGCAGGAGGCCGGTCGGATCGATCAGGAGCTCCGTTGGCGACTGCCGGTCGGCGTGGGTTGATCAGGGGTCGATGACCTCTGCACGAAGGGACGGATCGAGATCTGGAAGGCTGAGAGCTTGGATCGGCGTCGCGCTGCTGCTCGCAGCCTTCGCGGCCTACCAGTGGGCGCCGTGGCGCGGCCCGATCATCCTGTCGCTGTCGTCAACCCACGGCATCGATACGGGAGACCTCCCAACGTTTGCGCTGGTCGCGGTCGCGGTCGCGGTCGGCCGTCGGGCGCGGCCACAGGAAGCCTGGGGGGCACCGCGGTGGCTGGCGGGTCGCTGGGCCCGCCCGGCATCCGCACTGGTGCTCGGCACGCTGCTCCTCGCGGGCCTCGTCGATAACGACGTGGACAAGCCGCTGTTGCCCGCCGGCGGTGGGACGTTCGACGGCACCACCCAGCATGCCGACGCACGGCAGGCCGATCCAGTGAACCGCTGGTCGCATGTGGCGCTGACCTACGACGGGACGGTGCTGCGGCTCTATGAGAACGCGATCCAGGTGTCGAGCCGAGCCGCGACCGGCGCCATCCTGAGGACCACCGACCCCCTTTGGATCGGTGGCAGTCACCCCTACGGAGAGTATTTCCATGGCTTGATCGACGAGGCACGTGTCTACGACCGCGCGCTGAGTCCTTCCGAGATATGGGCGGAGATGTCAACCCCGATCCGGAGCGGCAGGATCACGCCGGCTCCGGACCTCGTGGGAGCGTATGCGTTCGACGGGGGCTCGCGGACCCTCGCGGCGGACGCGTCGGGCAAGGACAACGCCGGCACGATCACCGGAGCGACCTTTACGACGCGGGGCCGTTTCGGTGGTGCGCTCAGTTTCCATGACGCCGGGGATGTGGTGCGGGTCCCTCCGTCCTCATCGCTGAACCTGAAGGGCGCCATGACCCTGTCGGCCTGGATCCGGCCCACCGAATCGCAGGCGGGGTGGCGGACGATCCTGCATCGCCAGACCGACGCGTACTTCCTCATGGCCGGTGGTGGTGGCGACGACAGCCGCCTCGGGGGGCTCGACGATGCGCGCGCCGCTCTGCTCTTCTGCACCGCTGTCTGGTTCTGCGTGGCGTTCAGTGGTAGCGCTCGCGGGGTCGGCGGACGGCGACGCTTGTGGTGGGTGCCGGTCGCGCTGCTCCTGACCGGATTCGCAGTCGATGCCATGCTCGCGCCTTCGGCCACGCTGATCGGCCCGACCGCAGTAGCGATCTGGTACGCGCTGACTGCCTCGCGCCGCGACGAGGCGGCGAGCATGTACCTCATCGCGGCCGTGTTCATGTGTGTGACCGTCATGGCCCTCGTCGGCCAGGGCGGCCTCGAGCTTGCGCGCGACGATGGCGGCGTCGCTCGCTCGGCGGCGCTCGGACTGCTGCTCGTGACCGCCGCTGTGCTTGGCGCTCGCTACCGCTCGCCGGTAGCGAACAGCGGGCGCCGAATACGGCCGTGACCCGGTAGTCAACCCGTGCGCCTACAGGAGCCCGAGCGCTCGAGAGGATTCGCAAGTTGGTCGAACGACCCCCCGTTGTGTAGGACGACTGATGATCTTCGTCCCTACACGGCTCGAGGACGCGTTCCTGATCGACCCGGAGCCCCGCCGCGACGACCGCGGCTTCCTGGCACGGACCTTCTGCGAGCGGGAGTTCGCCGAGCACGGCGCGCCGATGCGGATCGTGCAGAGCAGCACGATCCACAGCCCGCGCCGTCATACGCTCCGCGGCCTGCACTACCAAGAGAGGCCGCACAGCGAGATCAAGCTGGTTCGGTGTACGCGCGGTTCCATCTTCCTCGTCATGGTCGACCTCCGCCCCGACTCAGCGACGCGCAATGAGTGGCTCGGCGCCGACCTCAGCGCGCGCAGCGGGCGTCTCGCGTACGTCCCGGAGGGGTTCGCGCAGGGCTACCAGACGCTCGAGGACGACACCGAGGTCCTCTACCAGATGTCCCACCAGTACGTGCCTGAAGCGGCTCGTGGGTTGCGCTGGGACGACCCCACGTTCGAGATCGACTGGCCGCCCGCCGACAGGCGCATCATCTCGGAGCGCGATCAGACATGGCCCGGGCGCACCACGTGAGCTGAACCTGTACGGGCCCCGAAGAGCTGACTGCCGATACCGCAGGTTCAGTGCTTCAGCATCGGGCGAACGCTGACGTCCGTCAGCTCAGCGCTCCTAGGCAAGGTGAGAGCATTGACAACCACTGACGCCACGTCTCCCGGCTGCATGAGTCGCTCGGGGACGTATGGCCTTCCCTCGATCTCATGAATCTTGGCTTGGAGGGGTGTTGCCGTTCGGCCCGGATAGACGTTCACGACCCGGACCCCCTGCGGATTGATCTCCTCTCGCAGACTGTCGGCGATCGCCTTGCGAGCATGCTGCGTGGCGGCGTACTGACCCGTGTTCGCCCTGGCGGTCAGACCTGCGCTCGAGTTGATGAAGACGATCTGCCCCTCGATTGCGCGTAGTGCCGGAAGCAGGATCTGAGTGAGGAGATATGGAGCACGTACATTGGCGGCGTACTGCCGATCCAGGTCACTGATGGGGGCCACTTCGAGGTCGCCCCGCGAGATCGTACCGGCGCTGTGAACGAGGACGTGTATGCCACCCTCTCGCGCGAGGAGGGTCTCACCCAGCCATTCCACCTGCTCATCGACGACCAGGTCTGCCTCGTACAGCTCGAACCGTCCGCCTCCGCGGCCCAGTGTCGCTGTTGCCTCGAGTTCATCTCTTCGTCGTGCCACCGCGCACACGGTGGCCCCGGCCGACGCCAGCTCGACCGCGATCTCCCTCCCGATGCCGCTGCTGGCGCCGGTTACGACGCAGTTGTGCCCATCGAGAACTGAGCTGCTGATCGTCGAAGCCCAAGGCCTGGGCTCAGCTTCGGTGGGGGCCATCATGAAACTCGGTTCCTTGTTCCCGGACCAGTGGCGGCCAGCCCCACAGCCTCGAGCCGCTCCGAAGCCCGCCTCACGACCGCATAGGGAAGCCCGGAGGAGCGGGCGATGTCGAGCAGGGTCGAGCGCCCATCACCCTGGTTCAGCACCCACAGCAGGGCGCGCTCGTCGTCCGGTGTGGGGACGGCCCCGCCCGCCGAGCGGTAGAGGCCCCGCCGCCCGAGCTGCGGCTCGCCGTAGGGGCTGAGGTTGGTCAGGCGGCGATTGCTCTCCAGGACCTCGACGAGCTCAAGACACCTGTCCACCGCTTCGGCGAGGGCCTCGGGCCGGATCCGCTCCAGCCCGTCCGCCGACGTGTGGTAGCCGCTGAACTCCCCGTGCGGGGTGCGCATCAGGGTGCCGACCGGCAGGTCGAACCCCGGGGAGCAGAACTGGCGCTCGTCCCCACCCCACGGCTCCCAGGGAAGCACGCGGTGCGGTGCGCCCGAGTCCCGGAGCACCGTCTCCATGGCCCGGTCCACCTCGGCGTCTCCGCGACGGCTGTGCTTGTAGGTCAGGTTTCCCTCGTCCCCGATGCAGGAGAGCGTCAGACCGTGCCCCACGTGATCGAGCCCGTCGCGGTTCTGATGGAGCCAGGCGAGCGGGCCGATCGTGCCGGGGGCGAAGAGGATGCGGTAGGTGTGTTCCAGACGCCTCCCCAGGAGACGCTTCCCGAGCGCTGTCGCGACGGCGATCCCCGAGAGATTGTCGTTGGCGAGCGAGGGGTGGCAGACATAGGTAGAGATCAGCACCTCCTCCTCCCCCTCCCCTTGGATTACGAGCTCGGCATACGTCAGGTGACCCGGCTCGAGGGTCGAGTCGATCACCACTTCATAGTCGCCCGGCTCCAACTCGAGCAGCTGCCTGTGGGAGAGACAGAAGCCCCAGGTGCGCTCGTAGTAGGAGGTCCTGTAGGGGACAACGTCGGGTTGCTCGGGGAGAGTGTGGAGTCGCTCGCGCAGCGCCTCGAGCGAGAGAGTCATTCGGACGGGCTCGCTGTAGGAGACGACGTGCAGGGTGGAGTCTCGGACATCGACCACAGGGGTCCCGTCCGGTGCCTTGATGTGGGCGTCGCGAAGGTTCCACTCATCAGGAACGATCCAGTCGAGAACCCGAGTGCCGGTCGGGATCTCGGTGCGCGCGAGTGGAATCTCCTCCTCGAGGACGTCGAACGTCGCTCGCACGCCGTCGCCCGTTAGGCTGCGGCACAGCGGGAACAGCCGGCGTATCAACTCGTAGGCCTCCTCCCCGATTTTCGCGGATTCAGCTTGCGGTGTGAGCGTGGTGGTCACGCCAGGACGGCCTTGCGGCAGAAGAAGGCCTCGGCGTGGGCGCTCGGTGAGTTGCACTCCATGCCGCGCAGGCGGAGCAGGCCCGAGAACAGGTCTTCGCGAAACCAGCGCTTCGATCGCTGCGAGGCGAAGTGATCCATCAGGTGGTCGATCTTGCGCCGTGAGAGCCGCTCGGGCAGGGGAACGAAGGTGTTCGGGACGCTCATGTCCCCGTCGTACTTCGGCACCTCGTACTCCAGGATCAGGTGGTCACGGAAGGTGTTCCAGGTCAGCTCGCAGCTGATCCGGTGGTCCTGGTGCAGGTCTCCCCGCTGGTGGGTGAAGACCACGTCGGGAGAGAAATCGGCCTTGAGCCCCTCGAAGAAGTCCTTGATCCTCTTGCCCTCGTAGGGGAAAAAGCCATCAGGGAAGTCGCAGATCACGACCTCGCTCTCAGGCACTCCCTTGAGCAGGGTATAGGCGCTTCGCCTCGCCTCCTCTGCGCGTTCGCCCTCCCCGCTCAGCACCACCCAGCGGACCCTGGAGAGGGCCCCCTCCTCGATCAGCTTCAGAATCGTCCCGGCGCAGCCGATCTCGATGTCGTCGGGGTGGGCGCCGATCGCGAGAGCGCGAGCGGGGGAGGCCTCGGGCGGGCCAAGGAGAAGCGGCAGCATCATCCAGAGGCCACGGACGCCAGCTCGCGGCTCGCAGCGCGGTCGGGATCCCAGACCTGCCATGGCGCGCTGCCGTCCTCGTGCAGGGTCTCGAGCCACTGCTGGTCCTTCAGCGTGTCCATCGGCGCCCAGAATCCCTCGTGCCGCTGCGCGAACACCTGGCCGGCAGACATCAGCCTCTGCAGAGGCTCCTCGACGAGGTCCTCGCCGGGTCGCAGCTGGTCGAGGAACTCCTGGCGCAGGATGAAGTAGCCGCCGTTGATCCAGATGTCGGACCCCATCACGTCTCGCATCTCCCGGACGCGGCCGTCCTTGGCCATCGAAACCACGTGGAAGCTGTAGTTCGGGCGTACCGCGAGGAAGCTCGCCTTCGCCTGCTCGTCCCTGGCGCGCGCGATCATCGCGGGCAGGTCGGCGTCGGTCAGCGTGTCCCCGTAATTGGCGAGGAAGAGCTCGTCGTCGGTCAGCAGGTGGCGGACAGCGCGTAGCCGCTCGCCTATCGGCGCCCGCAGTCCGGTATCCACGAAGGTGATGTTCCAATCGTGGATGTCGGTCCTCAGCAAATGGACGTCCGCGCCGCCGTTGGACAGCACGAAGTCGTTCGCCATCGCCTCGTTGTAGGTGAGGAAGAACTGCTTGATCGCCTCGGCCTTGTAACCGAGGCAGAGCACGAAGTCGGTGAACCCGAAGTGAGCGTAGTACTTCATCACGTGCCAGAGGACCGGCCGGGGCCCGATCGGGACCATCGGCTTGGGCACCGCCTCGGACGCCTCACGCATCCGCAGCCCCTGGCCGCCGCAAAAGATCACCACCTTCATATGACTCTCACCTCCGGGATCGGGACCACGAACTGCGCACCCCAGTCGCGGGCGTGCGAGAGCTGAGCAACGATCTCATCGCTCAGGTTCCAGGGAAGAATCAGGATGAAATCCGGGCGGGCCTGCTCAAGCACCTCTGGATGGTGGATCGGGATCCGAGTGCCGGGCAGGAACTGTCCCTGTTTGTACGGGTTGCGGTCGACCGTGAACTCGAGCAGGTCGGCACGGATGCCGCAGTAGTTGAGCAGCGTGTTCCCCTTGCCGGGTGCGCCATAGCCCGCGACTCGTCTGCCATCGCGCTGACAGTCGATCAGGAACTCGACCAGGTTCCACTTGGTCTCGGTGACTCGCGTTGCGAATGAGCTGTATCCCTCGAGCCGGTCAAGATCGAGCTCTCGCTCGCGCTCGGCAAGCTCGGTGACCCTGGCGCTGATGGGATGGCCGGCGCTCTCCTCCCGTTGTGCGTAGACCCTGAGGGAGCCACCGTGCGTCGGCAGTTCGTCGACGTCGAATACCTCGAGGCCGTGAGCACGGAGCACACTCTGGGCGGTGAGGAACGAGAAGTAGGAGTAGTGCTCGTGATAGATCGTGTCGAACTGATTCCCCTCGATCAGCCGTGCCAGATGGGGAAACTCGATCGTGATCACACCGTCCGGAGCCAGTACCTCCCGCATGCCTCCGGTGAAGTCGTTGAGATCGGGGACGTGGGCGAAGACGTTGTTCGCGACCAACAGGTCCGCCTGGCGTCCTTCGGCCGCAAGGCGGGAGGCGAGCTCCCGGCCAAAGAACTCGACCACCGTCTCGATGCCCCGCTCCCGTGCCGCCTGCGCGACGTTTGCCGCCGGCTCCACACCAAGCGCCGGTATGCCCCGCTCAACAAGATGTTGGAGCAGGTAGCCGTCGTTGCTAGCAAGCTCGATCACCCGGCTGTCAGGGCCCAACCCGAAGCGCTCGACCACCGACTCCACGTAGTCGCGGGCGTGGGCTACCCACGAGTCTGAATACGAGGAGAAGTAGGCGTACTCGGTGAAGATCTCCTCGGGCGCCACGAGCTCCTCGAGTTGCACTAGGAGGCACTGCTCGCAGACACGAACGTGGAGCGGGTAGAAGGGCTCCATCTCGCCAAGGCGCTCCGCGGGGACGTAGCTCTCGCAAAGCGGCGACATGCCGAGGTCGACGAACGTGTGGCGCAGGGGCGCCGAGCAGAAACGGCAGCCGGGCACGCCCGAGGGGGCCGGCCGCGTACCGATCTGATCTCGAAGCTCGACTTCCATCAAGTGCTCTCGGATCACCAACGTGGAACGGAACGCGATTCTCCCGCGCATCCGTGCGCCCACCGGTCGGTTCCAATTACGTTGGATCTGCCGCTCGGCGCGCCCAGCAGCGTGGATCTCGGCCGTTGTTCGATTAGGCAACGATGGCCAAACAGGAGCTACAGCTGGATCCCAGCATCGACGGGGCGGCCATACGCGCCCCTCTGGAGGTGCCGGACCGGGCGGCCTCCTTCCCGTCGCTTCCCGCGACCCGCAGGTTTGTGCCGCGCGATCCCACTCTGGGGGAGATCCCCGAGGGCCGGCTGCGGGGGGCGATCTACCGCCGGGACGCGATCTACCGCCGCGCCCTTGCACTCGCCGATGTCACCTCGGCGGCGATCGCCGTCCTGATCGGCGTGCCGATCCTGGGTAACGATGCCCTCAATCCCGCAGCCCTCCTGGCACTCCCGCTGCTGCTGGTGGTCGCAAAGCTCACCGGGCTCTACGACCGCGACGAGAACCTCGTCAGAAAAACAACCCTCGACGAGATCCCCACCCTGTTCTGGGTTGCCACCCTCTACGCACTGCTCATCTGGCTGGCAGGCGACAAGATCGTCGACGGCGCCTTCGGCCGCGATCAAGCGGTCGGGGTGTGGGCGCTGCTGTTCGCGAGCATGGTCACGATTCGCGCCCTCGCCAGGCAGGTGGCGCGAGTGCTGTCAGGCGAAGAGCGATGCCTGATCCTGGGCGACGCCGAGACGGCGCAGTGGATCAAGCGTCGATTCCGTGAAGCGCCAGGACTGAGGGCGCGGGTCGTTGGGCGAGCGCCGCTGGCGCGGGTGCCTGGCTGGAATGGCGCCTCGCGCGCCGACGGCGGCAACGGCGGCAACGGCAGCAACGGCGCCAACGGCAGCAACGGCACCAACGGCAGCAACGGCGCCAACGGCAGCCCGCGAGACGACCTGGAGCGCCTGCTCACAGCCGACCGGATCGAACGCGCGATCATCGCGCCGCGCGGAGAGATCTCCGACGACCTCTTGAACACGACTCGGACCCTGAAATCGAGGGGGCTGAGGGTCAGTGTGCTGCCGCGGCTGCCGGAGGTCGTGGGCTCGTCCGTCGAGCTGGACGACGTGGATGGGATCACCTTGCTCGGGATGCGCCGGTTCGGCCTCACCCGCTCCTCGGGGGCCGTCAAGCGCTCGTTCGACTGCATCGGCGCCGGCCTCACCCTGCTCCCGCTCGCCCCGCTCCTGGCGGCGATCGCTGTTGCGATCAAACTTGACTCCCGCGGTCCCGTCCTCTTCCGGCAGAGGCGCATGGGCCGGCACGGCATCCCGTTCGAGATGCTCAAGTTCCGCACCATGGTGGACGGGGCCGATGCTCAGAAGTCCGCCCTCGCAGCTCGCAACGAGGCGGATGGCGGTCTGTTCAAGATCAAGGACGACCCGCGGATCACCCGGGTCGGCAAACTTCTGCGCAAGATCTCCCTGGACGAGTTGCCCCAGCTGTTCAACGTGCTGCGCGGCAACATGTCCCTGGTCGGCCCCCGGCCGCTGGTGCTCGACGAGGACGACCGGATCGAGGGCTGGCGACGTTCGCGGCTCGAGCTGCCGCCCGGCATCACAGGCCCGTGGCAGGTCTTCGGCTCAGCTCGAATCCCCCTCAACGAGATGGTCAAGATCGACTATCTCTACGGCGCCAACTGGTCGCTTTGGCTGGACGTGAAGATCCTGCTGCGTACGGTGCCGTTCGTATTGGGGCGCCGCGGACTGTGAACGAGCCAAATGGAGAAGCGCGGCCCCGAACGGCGAGGCGTGGGCGCAAGCAGGTTCCGAGCGGAACCCCGAGGGAGCTCAAGCTGATTTGCCGATGCCAGCGCTGTCTGGCCGAGGCCCGAAAGGCAAGACGGCGATGACATCGACAGCAAGGATCCCACTCGCCAGCCGCGAAAGTCCGGCCCCCCACGGCGCGTTCCTGAGGCGAATGGCCTCGGAAGACACAAGAAGCCATGGGTTGCCCGTATCGCTCTGTGCGAGCGATCCGACCTCCGGCGAACAGGTTGCCGCGGTGCTGGAGGCGGCCGGCCACACCGTCCTGGCCCGATCCGCTAGCGGCGAGGGGCTACTCGCCTCCTGCATCGGCAACGTGCCCGCATGTGTCGTGATCGCCGCGGATCGTCCCGACCGAGCGACGGTGGACATCCTGCGCCTCGTTCGCTCGAGACTCGAGGACCTCCCGGCGGTCCTGGTCTGTCGGCGTGCGGCGGTCGCCGACGTACGCCGCGCACTCGAACTGGGTGTCGATGGGATCGTTCTCCAGGAGGGCCTCGAGGAAGCACTGGGCGCGGTCGTCGAGGCCGTTTGCGCGGGGCAGGTGTCGGCGCCCAGCGAACAGCGCCGGGCGCTTCGGGCGCGAGCGTTGACCACCCGCGAGAAGCAGGTTCTGATGTTGGTGGCCGCGGGGCTGACCAATTCGCAGATCGCGGCCGAGCTGTTCCTGGCCGAGAGCACCGTCAAGAGCCATCTGTCGTCGGCCTTCGGCAAGCTCGGTGTCTCCTCTCGCAGCGAAGCGGCCGCCGTCATCCTCGATCCCGAACGAGGGAGCGGACTCGGGATCGGCAGGGTCGCACCGGCCTTCGCCGCAAGCCGGTAGAGACCCTCCCGGCAAACCCGAGCTTGCGTCGCGGGGCCGGACCGCCAATGTCGTGCTGTCCACCGTCCGCCCTGTGTGCAAGCTTTTCTATCGGATGAGATCGTCCCGGTCCCAGTTTCGTAGCAACTGCGCGGCACGGACGCGAAAAGCCGGTAGCGGCCAGCGTTTTTCGGATGGAGTGGCACAGCGAATCCTGATATCACACTCGGGCGATCGTCCCAGTGCCGAAGCGATGATCGCCAGGGACTGGGTATGACCGTGAGGTGGGAGATCTCGCTCACCTTGGACGCGTTCGGTTGGAGTGCGCTCGAGGACCACGCGCGCGCAGACGGGTTGGAGCTCGATCGGCTACTGGCGCTGGCCTGCACGTACTACGCGTCTGAGCTGGCCGCTGGAAGGACGGCGACACGGGCGCCTCGGTTCGGCAAGCCAGTGACAGAGCGCGAGACCCGCACGATGGTGCTCGAGCTGAATCCCGAAAGCCGGCGACGACTCGAGCAGGAAGCCGAGCGGCAGGATCTCGGGGTCGAGCGTCTTGTGGAGTACGCCGCCATCTTCTACCTCGCCGACCTCGACGCCGGCCGAGTGGCCGCGAGGATCATCCGAGACACTGGCCGGTAGCGAAGCTCGTCGGTTACTCGAGGGCGCTGGACCTACGCCGTCCGCGCGGAGGCGGTGGCGGGGGCTAGTCCGAGTTCCCGAAGCGAATCCTTCAGCGCCACGCGCCCGCGGTGGTGCAATCCCTGGATCGACGCCTCGGTCTTTCCCAGCCGCTCGGCGATCTCCGTCGGCGAGAGCCCGCCGATGTGCCGTAGAACAAGCACCTCGCGCTGCGAATTGGGCAGCACCGCGAGCGCCGCCTTGAGTCCATCCGTGTACTCGAGCGATTTCTGCTCGTCACCGTTCTCGCTGATCCACACTTCCTCGACTGGGATCTGCCGCCTCGAACGCACGTGATCGAGGGCCGCATTACGTGCGACGCGCATGATCCACGCGGCGAACGGCACCTCCCGCTCCTCATATTTCTGAATCGCCCGCATCAGCTTCGCGAAGACATCGTGGGTGATGTCCTCGGCCTCATGGCGATCGCGAACGATGCTCTGGATGAACCTGCGTACGTCATCCGCGTAGCGGGAGTACAGATACGACAGCGCGTCCCACTCACCCGCCTTGGCCGCGGCGATCGCCTTGCGCTCGAGGTTGCGACCGCGATCCTCCCCACCCTGAGGGGTACGACGAGTACTAGGACTAACCGCCCGCTCGGACACCATGGGGCCAGGTTCGTCCTTGCCGGGGCTCCTGTGAATGGCTCAGATGCGCCATATTTGCGTTCAATCGATTGAACACTCAATTTGCGGGCCTTTGCGGCCTCAGTTTTCGCAAACTGCCAGAAGTCTCGGCAGGCGGGAACCCTTTACTCGATGGGCATAAGATCACCCCCGATCGGCTCATCCGACTGCGGCGGTAAAACTGTTGAGCTCCGGGGCCGGTATGGCTGCAGACGAAACCAAGCCCGATGAGACCAAATCCGATTCGCGCGAACGCGCGGTCGATCCCGCGCTCGAGCAGGAGGTAATGAGCGCCCTCCTGGAGCCCAACAAGCAAACCCTGGGCGAGATCGAGGAGCTGCTCACACGCTGCGCGGCCGAGGCACTGCGCCTGCAGGCCGACCGGCTGCGCACGGAGGGCGCAGTCCGCGCGCTCGAGGCCGAGCGGCTACGCCTGTTCGAGCTGACCGCCGAGGTGCGGGCGCTGCGCGACCGGGTCACAGAATCGAAGCGCAAGCCCTGAGCGCGGCGTCGCCTGCTCAGGCGAGCCCGGCGCGGACGGCCCTGACGGCCGCCTGAACGCGGTTACCCGCCTCCAGCTTCTCCAGGACCGTGGAGACATGGGTCTTGACGGTCTCGAGGCTGATCACCAGCTCGGCCGCAATCTCGTTGTTGTCCTTGCCGTCCACGATCAGGCTGAGTACCTCCCGCTCCCGCATCGTCAGCGGACCGGGTCCGCTGTCGCTTAAGAGCGGCGGTGGTCGGTGCTCCCGCAGTTGCTCGATCAGGACCGAGGCGATCCGGGGAGAGAGCGCACTCTCGCCGTCGGCGGCGGCGGCAATACCAGCCAAGATCTGATCGCCCTCGGAGTCCTTAAGCAGACAACCGCAGGCGCCCACCACGATCGCCTCCACGATGTCCAACTCCTCGGGGGAGACGGTCATCAGCAGGACCGATGCGCCCGGGGCCGAGAGCTGCAGTCTTCTGGTCGCGTCGACGGCAGACCCTCCCGGCAGAGGGACGGCCATCAGAATCACCTGCGGGTCGGTTTCCTCTGACAGGGCCACCGCGCCGGGAGCGTCCACTGCCTCGCCAACGACCTTGAGGCCACTTGCCTCGAGGTGCTCACGGAGGCCGCGCCGAAAGAGGCCATGATCGTCGGCGATCAGAACCCGAATACCTGCTCTTCTATCTGCTTTGCTCGATTCCAACCTGAGCACACCACGTAGAGAAGCCGACGTACCTCGCGGAGGGTAATCAACCCTGGCGCTTCGTCAGACTCGTTCCCGATGAACTTCATCGAGGACGTCATGGAGCGGGCGCCTGCCTCGACCCTCGGCGTCGTCGCCATCGACGCCTCCGGCAACCGGCGCGAGTGGCACTTCGGTGAGCTGATCGCACGCAGCGCCGGGCTCTCCGGCGCCATGGCCGCCCGCGGCGTCGAGCGAGGGGACGCGGTGATGACCCTGGTCGGCAGCCGGATCGAGTGGGTGCTGGCGATGCTCGCGTGCTTCCGGATGGGCGCGGTGGCGATGCCCTGCAACCCGCAGCTCCGCCGGAAGGACCTCGAGGTCAGGGTCCGGGGCGCGAACCCGAAGCTCTGCATCGGCGAGGAGGACCTGCTCGGCGAGCTGCCGGACGGCGTCCCGGGCATGACCATGGACGAGGTCGCCAATTCGCTCGATGAGGACCGCCCGCAGGAGACGCCGGCCGAGGTGGTGGAGCTCGACCCGGATGACCCGGCCGTGATCATCTTTACTTCGGGCACGACCGGTGACCCGACGGGCGTCGTCTATCCGCAGCGATATCTCACCGGCCAGCGTCTCCAGGCCGAGCACTGGGTCGGCGCCCGCAAGGGCGAGCTCGCCTGGTGCACCGCAGCGCCGGGCTGGTCGAAGTCAACGCGCAACGCCTTCATCGCGCCCTGGCTCACGGGCGCCGCCGCGCTGATCCACGACGCCCGCTTCGATCCGGAGGAGCGCCTCGAACTCATCGAGCGCGAGGGGGTCAACGTCCTCTGCCAGGCCCCGACCGAGTACCGCATCCTCGCCAAGCGAGCGGAGCTGCGGCCGATCGGCTCGCTTCGCCGGATGGTCTCGGCGGGCGAGCCGCTCAACCCGGAGGTGATCAGGGCGTTTCGCGAGACGATGGGAAGCGGGATCGGCGACGGCTACGGGCAGACCGAGACCGGGCCGGTGACGGGCATGCGCCCCGACGAGGACGATCCGGCGCGAGACGGGTCGATGGGCCGGCCGCTGCCGGGCGTCGAAGTGCGGGTCGAGGACGGCGAGCTGCTGGTGAGGCCCGAGACCGTCCCGACCTTCTTCAGCCACTACCTGGACGAGGAGCCGTTCAGCGGGGACTGGTGGGCCACGGGGGACCACGTTCGCCCGGACGAGGAGGGCTACCTCTGGTTCGAGGGGCGGGACGACGACATCATCATCACCGCCGGCTACCGCGTCGGCCCCTTCGAGGTCGAGTCCGCACTCGTCTCCCACCCGGCAGTCGCCGAGGCGGCGGCGGTACCGGCCCCTGACGAAGAGCGGGGCTCCGTCGTCAGGGCGATCGTGGTGCTCGCCGATGGCGAGCCCTCCAATCGGCTCGCGGCGGAGCTCCAGGATCACGTCAAGCGGGTGACCGCCCCATACAAGTACCCGCGCATCGTCGAGTTCACGGACGAGCTGCCGAAGACCCCGACCGGCAAGATCAGACGCGCGGAGCTGCGGGGGCGAGAATGAGGGACGCGGCCCGAGCCCAGCGCAAGGACTGGGCCGGGTTCGCCGGGATCTTCATCGTCACCAACCTCGGACTGCTCGCGGTGGGCGCGACGCTCGCAGTCCTACCCCACTACGTCAAGGACAGCCTGAATGGCTCGGATCTCGAGGTCGGGATCGTCAGCGGCGCCTTTGCGTTCACCGGGATCGTCTGCCGCCCGATCGCCGGCAACGTGGCCGACCGGCGCGGCCGCAAGCCGACGGTCGTCGTCGGATCCCTGCTCGCCGCGACGGCGGGTGTCCTCTACTTCGTGCCGGCCGGCATCCCGGGCCTGATCATCGCCCGCTTCTTCCTCGGCGCCGGCGAGGGGACCGTGTTCACGGCCGGCTCGGCGTGGAACGTGGACATGGCTCCGGAGGAGCGACGAGGCCGGATGATCGGGCTCTATGGCCTGGCGATCTGGACCGGGCTCACGCTCGGCCCGCCGATCGGGGTCCTGCTCCAGGACGTGGGCGGCTTCCACCTCGTCTGGGCCTTCGCGGCCGGCGCGCCGCTCCTCGGCGCCGCGATCGCCTCCCGGCTCCCGGAGAGCTACGAGGCGGAGCCGGACGTCGACCGCGGCCCCTTCATCTCCCGCGAGGCGCTCGGCCCGGGAGCGACCTTCGCGCTCTGCGTGTTCGGGTTCGCGGCCGTCTCCGCATTCATCGTGCTCAGCCTCGACGAGCGAGGAATCGGGCACGGCCCGGCCGTCTTCAGCGTGTTCGCCGCCAGCGTGGTCATCACCAGGCTGCTCGCCGGCGGCCTCCCCGACCGGATCGGCGCCGCCCGCTGCGCCGTCGCAGCGGCCCTTGTCGAGACCGTCGGCCTGATCCTGCTGGGCGCCGCGGATGACCTGACGGTCGTCATCGCCGGCGCGGTCGGGATGGGCGCCGCCTTCTCGCTGCTCTTCCCCTCCCTCTCACTGGTCGCCATCAACCGCGTCGGGCCCGAGCGCCGCGGCGTCGCGATGGGCACGTTCACGGCCAGCTTCGACCTCGGAATGCTGGTCGGCTCCCCGCTCGTGGGCGCGGCTGCGGCCCTGGGCGGCTACCCGGCGGCCTTCTACGTCGCCGCATGTGCCTCTTTGGCGTGCGCGATGCTCTCACTTTCGATGTCCCGTCGCCCGGGAATCGAACCCCTCCCCGGTACCCTGCGGGCCTGATGGCGCAGCGAGAGACAGCGGCCCGGCGCGCTGGCGGAGCCCTGGGGCAGGTGCCCGAGGCGGCCGAGATGTCGATCGACCCCAAGCTGATCAACAAACTCACCGAGAAGCAGATGGCTCGCTTCCGGGAGCACACTCCCACCTCGGCCCAGTACTTCGACAGGGCGCGCAAGGTTATGCCGGGCGGCGTCCCCTCCTCCTTCCAGCTCAACGACCCCTGGCCCGTCTACATCGACCGCGGCAAGGGCGCGCTGGTCTGGGACGTCGACGGAGGCGAGTACGTCGACTTCCACAACGGCTTTGGCGTCATGTGCGTCGGGCACGCGAACCCGGTGATCGGCGAGGCGGTCAAGGCGCGCCACGACGACGGCACGCACTTCGCCGCCCCGACTAACGGCTCGATCGTCTCGGCCGAGAACCTGGTCGAGCGCTTCGGCCTGCCACAGTGGCGCTTCTCGAACTCGGGGACCGAGTCCACCATGTCCGCGGTCCACCTCGCCAGGGGCGCCACCGATCGCGACCTGATCATCAAGATCGAGGGCTCCTACGACGGTCACCACGACGCGGTGATGGTCTCCTGCTACCCCGAGCTCGACGAGCTCGGCCCCCGCGAGAGCCCGAATGCGATCCCGTTCGGCTCCGGCTATCCGCAGGCGGTCGTCGAGCTCACCGTCCCGGTCCCGTTCAACGATGCGGACATCCTCGAGGAAACCCTGAGGAAGCACGAGGGGAAGGTCGCAGGCCTGATCATCGAGCCGGCGATGATGAACATCAACATCATCCCTCCGAAGGAGGGCTACCTCGAGCGGGTGCGCGAGCTCTGCACTGAGCACGGCGTCCAGCTGATCTTCGACGAGGTGAAGACCGGCGCGACGATCTCCTACGGGGGCGCCACCAAGCGCTTCGGCGTCCAGCCGGACATGATCTGCCTGGCAAAGGCGATCTGCGGCGGCTATCCGGGGGGCGCGATCGGCATGACCGCCGAGCTCGGCGAGGTCGTCGCCTCGGACAAGGTTCACCAGATCGGCACCTTCAACGGCAATCCCCTGGTGATGGCGGCGTCCGAGGCGACTCTGACGAAGGTGCTCACGCCGGACGTCTACGACACGCTCGAGGAGACCAATGACGCCCTCATGGCGCGATGCGATGAGGTCATCGAGAAGTACGGGCTACCCGCCTACACCCAGGGCCTGGGGGCCAAGGGATGCGTGATCTTCGCTCCGGAGCCGATCTACGAGTACCGCGACTACCTCACCAAGGTCGACGGCGAGCTCTCAACCCTCGCGTGGCTCTACCACATGAACCACGGCATCTTCATGACGCCGGGCGTCGAGGAGGAGTGGACCCTTTCGATCGCCCACGAGCAGGAGCACATCGACCGCTACGTGGCCGCCTTCGAGGCATTCGCCTCCGACGTCACCGGCTCATAGCGAGACCGACCACCTGCGCGCCCAGGGGGCAGCCTCAAGCTCCCAGGGGGTCAGGTCTTGCATTACGACAATCCCCAGGGGGTCAGGTCTTGCAATACGACATGACCGGCCGGGTCAGTGCCTGAGTGGCGACTTTGGATTGCACTCCCGGGTCAGGTCTTCGACTACGAGATTGCGCGCGGATAAGGCCCCGCGTGGCTAGTGTTGGATTGCAAGACCTGACCCCAGGTTCGATGTTGGATTGCAAGACCTGACCCCAGGTATGAGTGCCCCCAGGTATGGATCAGAAGTCCTGCGGAAGCATTCCGGGAGGGCCGAGGATCTCGATGCCGTGCTCAGCGGCCAGCGCGCGGCGCCAGGGCGAACTCACCTGGCTCGAGCTCGATGCGATCGCGGCCGACCCACAGGGTCAGATCGCCGTCGAGCAAGTAGAAGCCCTCGTCGTCCATACGATGTCGATGGAGCGGCGGCTGCTGGCCCTCCGGGACGAACGAGTCCACCAGGGGGAAGCCGAGCCCGGCCTCCGCGGGGATGTGGACGGTGGCTAGCCCGCCCAGGAACCAGATTCGCTGCGGCTCTCCGGCGGCTACG
The DNA here is from genome assembly GCA_963797265.1 of uncultured Solirubrobacterales bacterium. GTDB lineage: Bacteria > Actinomycetota > Thermoleophilia > Solirubrobacterales > 70-9 > DASUPK01. The sequence continues at coordinate 234,416 of CAWCOY010000002.1, forward strand.
TCGCTTGCGGGTGTGATCGTTGTCGAGTTGGTCATCGGCAGGTCCTCCCTGCGATAGGCTCCAATCTGGAGGTTATAACTCCAGAGTAGAGCTATGTCAAGACCCGACCTCTCCCCGTTCTCCTACGTGGTGCTCACCCTCGTCGGCGAGGACGGCGCGGGTGCGCACGACCTGATCCGGATGATGCGGACCGGGCGCGTCTACTGGACCGCCGCCCCGAGCCATTTCTACGCCGAGCCGAAGCGGCTCGCCAAGCTTGGCTACCTGCGGGCGCACAAGGAACCCGGGCAAACACACGAGCGGACCGTCTACGAGCTGACCGCGAAGGGCCGACGGGCGGTGGCTGCCTGGCTCGCCGAGCCCTCGGCCTTCATCCGCATCCAGAATGAGCCGGTCGTGCGGCTCTTGGGCGCGGACCTGGCGACGGATCCGGCCGAGGTACGGAAGAGCCTGGGAGCGATCCGCGAGGAGATCAAGGAGCTCTCCGAGGGGCTCGACCGGGGCGCGGAGATCGCGCCGACCCTCCCCCATCGCGAGCGCTACCTGCGGATCAATGAGCGCCTGAGCCGGCGGATCCTGGAGGCCTTCTCCGACTGGCTCGACGAGGTGGAAAGAGAGCTTGCCTAGCAGCCCTGGCGTAACCCCTTGGCGTGGACAAGCGCTAGTAGGGGTAGGAGGCAGCCCAGGAGGGACCGATGCATAGCGTTGAGACGGAAGGACGTTCAGGCGCGCCTCGGCTCATAGCGATCGCGGCCGCAGCTTTGCTGCTGATCGTGGTCGGTGCCGTCAGCACCGGCGGGGCGGGAGCCGCGCCCGGGGACACAAACCTGGCGCTGACGAAATCCGACAGCCCTGATCCAGTGACGGTAGGCGGCAACCTCACCTACACGATCAAGGTGCAGAATCCCGGGACGCTTCCCGCGGCAGACGTGCTGGTGACCGACAAGCTGCCCTCAGGCGTGGACTTCGTTTCTGCCACCGGCGGGGTCTGCCAGCGGGCCGCCGACACCGTGACCTGCGACCTCGACCAGGTCAACGCCGCGATCACCGCGACGGTGACAATCGTCGTCAAGACGAAGAAGGCGGGGACGCTCACCAACACGGCCACCGTGACGAGTCCCGAGGACACCGCACCGGCGAACAACTCCGCCACGGCCACGACCACCGTGAACAAGAAGCCGCCGAAGCCCAAGAAGCCGAAGGGCAGACCGAGCTGCGGGGCGCCGACCATCACCGGTACGGCCGGTGATGACGTGATCACGGGCACCTCGCGCGGCGATGTGATCGTCACGTTCACCGGCAATGACCGGGTGTTCGCCGGTGGCGGAGGCGATCTCGTCTGCTCGGGTGCGGGAGCCGATCTCGTCGCCGGCCAGGACGGAGGCGACACGATCATCGGCGGTGGCGGGCCCGACCGGCTCATCGGCGGCAAGTCCGGCGATGTGCTCAAGGGCAAGAACGGGCGCGATCGGCTGAAGGGCAAGAGCGGCAACGACTTCCTGAACGGCGGCAAGAAGCGCGATCGCTGCAAGGGCGGGTCGGGCCGCGACACGCTCGTCCGCTGCCCGTAACGGGGTCAGGTCAAGCTCGCCACGTGACCCTGGGGTCAGGTCTTGCATTGCGACACGCTGTGCGTGATTGCAAGACCTGACCCCCCCGCACGTAACGCACACCCCCCGGGGTGCGGTCGCTAGCCGGCGGCGCCGTTCAGGTCGAGCGCCTGGTGCGCCGCCTCGACGTCCTCGGTGAGGATGACCAGGCGGACGCCGGTGAAGATCGTGTAGGCGACATCGATGTTCACGCCGGCCTCGGAGAGGTCGCGCGCGATCTCCCCCATCGCGCCCGGCTTGTCATGCAGGTCGACGATGACGGCCTCGCGCTCGTCTGCGACGCTGATGCCCGCCTCCTCAAGCGCCGCGCGGGCCGCCGGTCCGTCGTCGACCAGGATGTGGATGAACCCCTTGCCGTCCCCGACCATCGCGCAGAGGCCCGCGATGTTGATCCCGGCCCTGCCGGTCGCCTCACCCAGGTCGGCCAGCTTCCCGGGCTGGTCATCCATGATCACCGTGAGGTCCTTCATCGAGCCTCCACTTGTAGCTGCGTCGCATCATATTCAGAGCGCTGGGGTCAAACGAAGCGTGCCGGGTACTCTCGAAGGGATGGCCAACCGGCTCGCCGAGGAAACCAGCCCCTACCTCCTCCAGCACAAGGACAACCCGGTCGACTGGCGGCCGTGGAACCCTGAAGCGCTCGAGCAGGCGGCGCGGGAGGACAAGCCGATCCTGCTCTCGATCGGCTACTCGGCCTGTCACTGGTGCCACGTGATGGAGCGGGAGTCCTTCGAGGACGGGGAGACTGCGAGGCTGATCAACGAATCCTTCGTGCCCATCAAAGTCGACCGGGAGGAGCGCCCCGACGTCGACGACATCTACATGGAAGCCGTCCAGGGCATGACAGGCCAGGGCGGCTGGCCGCTGACGGTCTTCCTGGACCCCGAGGGCGTGCCCTTCTACGGCGGCACCTACTTTCCGCCCGAGGCGCGGCAGGGATTGCCCAGCTTCAAGCAGGTCCTCGAGGCGACGGCTGGCGCCTACCGGAACCAGCGAGAGGAGCTGCGCGAGGCCTCGGTTCGGATCCGCGAGTCGCTCGGCGCCGTCGGCCGGGTCGAGCAGTCGCAGGCGCCCTTTGATCAGTCGGTCATGGCACAGGCTGTCTCGGGGCTCCAGGCGAGCTTCGACCGCACCAACGGCGGCTTCGGCGGCGCCCCCAAGTTCCCGCCGGCGAGCACCCTCGAGTTCCTGCTCGACCGCGGGCAGGGGGAGCCGGTCCGCCTCACCCTCGACAAGATGATGCACGGCGGGATCTACGACCAGCTCGGCGGCGGATTCCACCGCTACTCGGTTGACGCCACCTGGCTCGTCCCCCACTTCGAGAAGATGCTCTACGACAATGCGCTGCTGGCGCGCGCCTACCTGCACGGTTGGCAGGTGACGGGCGAGGAGCGCTGGCGCCGCGTCTGCGAGGAGACGCTCGACTGGGCGCTCCGCGAGATGCGCGGCCCCGAGGGTGGCTTCTATTCGGCGCTCGACGCCGATTCCGAGGGCGAGGAGGGTCGTTTCTATGTCTGGGATGAGGAGGAGATGCGGACAGCCCTCGCCGATGCCGGGATCTCAGTCGATGCGATCGAGCGGGTGTTCGGCTACTGGGGCGTGAGCCGGGCCGGCAACTTCGAGGGCCGCAACATCCTCCACATGCCGCTCGGCGCCGGCGCCCAGCGCCCACACGAGCTGGAGGATGCGCGCACGGCGCTGTACGCCTGGCGCGACCGTCGCGTCCGCCCCGGCCTCGACGACAAGCGGATCTGCTCCTGGAACGCGCTGATGATCGCCGCGCTCGCCGACGCGGGCGCCGCCCTGGGCCGTCAGGAGCACATCGACGCCGCCTCCGCCTGTGCCCGCTTCGTCTGGGAGTCGATGCGGGACTCCGACGGCCACCTGCGCCGCACCTGGAAGGACGGCGAGGCGCGCCTCAACGCCTATCTCGAGGACCACGCGTTCCTCGTGGAGGCCATGCTGCGGCTGTACGAGGCGACCCTCGAGGTGCGCTGGTTCGACGCCGCCCGGGAGACGGCCGACCTGATGATCGAGCGCTTCGCAGACGACGAGCGCGGCGGGTTCTTCACCACCTCGGATGACCACGAGGAGCTGATCGCACGCCGCAAGGACGTCGGCGACCACCCGATTCCCTCGGGGAACTCATCCGCGGCCTATGCCCTGCTCCGGCTCGCCGCCCTGACCGGCGAGCGCGACTACGAGGAGCGGGCGGTCGGCACCATGCGCCTCTTCGCGCCGGCCGCCGCCAAGCATCCCGACGCCTTCGGCCATCTGCTGCAGGCGATCGACTTCCACCTCTCCCCCGTTCGCGAGGTCGCGCTGGTCGCACCCTCCAACGGCACCGACGGCTCCGCCCCCCTCGATGAGCTGGCGACCGTCGTCCGCTCGGCCCACCGTCCCCACGTCGTCCTCGCCGGCGGCCCGGAGGGCTCGGAGCGCCCGGAGCTGCTGCGCGAGCGCCCGGCGGTGGAGGGCAAGCCAGCGGCGTACGTCTGCGAGCGCTTCACGTGCAAGGCGCCGGTGACGGAGCCGCAGGAGCTCGAAGCCGAGCTTGCCTGATCGGAGTCAGCCCGCCGCCCCACGGGCCGCCGCGGCGACTCGCCGGGCAGCACGAAGCAACGCATAGAGGCCCTTGCCGGCACCGGGCCGCTCGGGCTCAAGCGGCACTTCGACGTTCAGGATCCCGGCCTCACGGTCGGTCACCTTCACCTGTCCGAGCGATTCGAGTAGGCCCATCATCTCCCTGTTCTCGGCCAGGACCACCGCGGTGAATCGATCAATGCCCTGCTCGAGTGCCCGTTCCGCCAGCAGGCTGGTCAGCCCGGTGCCGAGCCCGAGGCCCTGCCAATCGTCTAGCACCGTCACCGCGGCCTCAGCGCTCGAGCCGCCGGTCCGCACGTATCGGGCCACCCCGACCGCGTCCTTGGACTCCGCATCGAAGGCGATCAGGGCCTCGTGGTCCCGGTGGTCGACCTCGGTGAGATAGGCGAGCATCGACGGGCTCAGTCGCTCCATCGGGGCCAGGAAACGGCTGTAGCGGGAGCGGTCGCTCAGGCGCTTGAAGCCGCGCTCCAACCCTCTCTTGTCCTCAGGCCGGATCGGCTGGATGAAGACGATGGAGCCGTCACGCAGCGTCAGGTGGGCCGGGTAACTGGCCACCGGCCGATCCTCCCACTGACCGGGCCGTCCTACAGGATCGGCAGGAACTGCTCGATCTCGTACGGAGTGACCTGCACCCGGTAGTCCTCCCACTCCGTCCGCTTGATCTCGATGAAGCGGTTAAAGGCGTGCTCGCCGAGGATGCGGAGGACGAGCTCGGACTCGGCGGCGAGCTCGATCGACTCGCCGAGGGTCTCCGGCAGCTGTTCGATCCCCCGCCGCTGGCGCTCCTCCGGCGTCAGGTGGTAGAGGTTCTGCTCCATCGGCTCGGGCAGCTCGTAGCCGTGCTCGATCCCCTCGAGGCCGGCGTGCAGCATCCCCGCGAAGCAGAGGTAAGGGTTGCAGGCCGGGTCTGGGCAGCGCAGCTCGGCGCGGGTCGCCTGTTCCTTGCCCGGGTGGTAGAGCGGCACCCGGATCAAGGCCGAGCGGTTGCGACGTGACCAGGACAGGTAGACCGGCGCCTCGAACCCGGGCACGAGCCGCTTGTAGGAGTTGACCCACTGAGCGAAGAGCGGGGAGATCTCGCGCGCGTGCTTGAGCTGGCCGGCGATGAACGCCTTGGCGGTGTCCGAGAGGAAGTACTGGTCGTCGGCGTTGAAGAACGCGTTCTTGCCGTCCTTGGAGAGCGACTGGTGCACGTGCATGCCGGATCCGTTCTCGCCCTGGAGCGGCTTTGGCATGAAGGTGGCGTGCCAGCCGTACTTCATCGCATACTCCTTGACCGTGATCCGGTAGGTCATGCAGTCGTCGGACATCGCGAGCGCGCCCTTGTAGCGCATGTCCACCTCGTGCTGGGAAGGCCCGACCTCGTGGTGGGTGTACTCGACGTGGATGCCGAGCTGCTCGAGTGCGAGCACCGTCTCGCGGCGCACGTCCGAGCCGGCGTCGAGCGTGGTCAGGTCGAAGTAGCCGCCCTCGTCGAGCACCTCCGGCGTGCCGTCCTCCGGGTTGGCGGAGCGGAAGTAGAAGTACTCGAGCTCCGGGCCGATGAAGTAGTCGTCGAAGCCCAATTCATTCGCCCGTTCGAGCGCGCGCCGCATGATCCAGCGCGGGTCCCCCTCGTACGGCTCGCCACCCGGAACGCGAATGTCGCAGATCATCCGCGCCGTGCGGTTCGTCTCCTCGATCCGCCAGGGAATCAGGCGCAGCGTGGTCGGATCGGGCATCGCGATCATGTCCGACTCCTCGATCGGGTTGAACCCGGTGATCGAGGAGCCGTCGAAGCCCATACCGCCCTCGAAGGCGTCGTCGAGCTCCGCGGCGTGGATCGAGAAGCTCTTCAGCTGGCCGAGCAGGTCGGTGAACCAGAGGCGGACGAAGCGGACGTCGTTCTCCTCGCAGAAGGCGATCGCCTCCTTGGCGTCGGTCGCTACCACGTCCTTCGTTCCCGTCGAGGCGTCCATGGAGGCGACAAGTTACCGGGATTGATGGCGGCGGCCGCCACGGCCGCGCGGCGTGCTCCCGATGTCACATCCAAGGGGCGTCGAGCGTCGTATGAGAAAGCAAAGTGCAAAAGATGGCTGTACACTTACGAGGCGTAAGTAACCGGCTAAAAGTAAAGTAAGCCCAATGTAAACGGCGGATCGAGGCTATGACCGTAAAGACAGACGTCAGTCGCTTCCACATCCACGATGAGCTCACCGCCCCGGACGGAAGCGCTCCACTGATCAAGAGCATTCAGACGGCCGGCGGTGCCGTCTCGAAGTTCCTCGGCGTGCTCGCCGAGTCCCCCGCCGCACTGCGCGGCTACACCCGCCTTCGCACCGAGCTCCGCTCGAGCAAGCTGCCTCGCGGCACCCGCGAGCGCATCGGGCTCGCGGTCGCCGAGTGGCGGCACGACCCCTACACGCTGACCCAGTACGCCCGCACCGCGCGGGTCGCCGGGCTCGGTCTCGACGAGGTCGCCCGGGCGCGCAACTTCACCTCCTCGGATGAGAAGGAGGCGGCGCTGCTCGCCCTGCTCAAGGAGACCCTGGACCACACCGAGCGTCCTCCCCACCACCTGGTGGAGGAGGCACGCGAGGCAGGCTGGTCAGACGAGGAGATCCTCGACGCGGTCGCCGAGCTGGCGCTCGCTGAGTTCGAGAGCCTGTTCGCCTCAGTAGCGGCGCTGCCGCAGGAGGGCGATCCGGCGGTGCTGCGCGAAGCGGCTGCCTAACCCGAGTTCTCACTGATACCGATCAGGCGGCGGGCGGCGTGACCGTCGCCTGGATCGGTCCGGAACCGACCGACAGGAAGCCCACGCGCTTCGCGGTCTTCTTGGTCAGGTCCCAGGCGTAGCCCTTGCGGAACGGCCCGCGGTCGATCACCGTCGCCGTGACGCTGCGCCCGGCGTAGCTGAAGGTCACCTGCGTGCCGCAGGGGAGCTTCCGGTGCGCAACCCCGATGGTGGTCCGCGTCAGCACCGTGCCGCATGCGGTGGACTTGCCCCAGAAGCCGGGGCCGTACCAGGTGGCCGACTTGAAGACGGTCCAGCTCGGCGACGAGCTCGGTTGCGCGGTGGGCTCGGTGGGTGCCGTGCCTCCCGGCACGGGGCTGCCGCCCGTCTGCCCGCTCGCGGCAGGCGCGGCCACAAGAAGAGCGGTGGCGCAGGCGAGTCCCGCAATCGCACGAATTGTTCGCTTGCTCGTCAAACCTTCCTCTTTCGTTGCTTACGGGGTTAGCTGACGGGCTCGCGCTGAAAGATCGCGCTACGCGGCGTACTGACCGCGATTCGCCCCAACTTGTGGGTCCCCCGATCTCCGGCCTATGTGTGTTGGCGGAGATTCAGCGGAAGAACGCGCGGCACGTTAGCAGACCACCGCATGCCTTCCACTCACTTTTGGGTCGGCCGTTCTGCCCCGAACCTTTGGCGCGGAAACGGGTCGCCCACGGCTCGTGTGGCCCCGGGCCCCTCGGCGCCGTCCTCATATGCTGGGCCCGATGCCGGGAGCACTGGTCACCGGAGCGGGGCGAGGGATGGGCCTCGAGATCGCTCGCTGCCTCGTCGGACGCGGCTACGAGGTGGCGGTGACCGACGTCGATGAGGCGAACACCGCCTCGGCGGCCGAGCAGCTCGGCGACCGCGCCTGGGCCCTCCCGCTCGACGTGACGGATCCGGATGCCGTCAGCGCCGCCGCGCAGCGGGTCGTGGAGCGGTCGGGCTCGCTGGATGTCTGGGTCAACAACGCCGGCATCCTGGTCACCGGCCTCGCTCATGAGCAGCCGATCGACACCTACCGCAAGCACCTCGACGTCAACTACCTCGGCACCGTGCACGGGACGCTCGCGGCAATCGAGCAGATGCGGCGCAGCGGCCGCGGTCAGATCATCAACCTGATCTCGCTCGCCGGCCTGGCGGCGGCGACCGGCATCGTCGCCTACTCGGCCAGCAAGCACGCGGCGATCGCCTTCAGCCTCGGGACCGCGGCCGACCTGAGACGCGACGGACTGGGCGCGATCACGATCTCGTGCGTCTGCCCGGACGGGGTCTGGACGCCGATGATCAACGACAAGCTCGACGATCCGAACGATGCCCTCTCCTTCTCCGGGGTGATGCTGATGCCCGAGCAGGTCGCCGAGCACGTCGAGCGCCTGCTCGACAAGCCCAAGCCGGTGCTGACCATCCCGCGCTGGCGCGGCCAGTTCGCTCGCTTCTTCGACCGCCACCCGAAGCTCTCCCTTCGCCTCACCCCGCTGCTGATGCGCGATGCCTTGCGCCGCCAGCGCGCGTTCAAGAAGAAGGTCGAGTCGGGCAAGTGGCCTCCGAAGTCCCACTGAGGGGGCCGCACGATCCCGGGACCCGGGCCGGGCGTTTCCACACCGTCCGCGGTCCGATGGGCGCCTCGGGCTGGGTTCGCTACCCGGCGGTCTGGCTGAGGGCCACGGCCGGCCGGACACCCGAACGGCCCTGGATCGTCCCGGCGGCGATCGGCTGGCTGCGGCGGCGGATCCGATCGGATTGGTCGATCCTCGAGCTCGGGGCCGGGCGCTCGACGGTGTGGCTCGCGCGGCGGGCCGGCCGGGTGGTCAGCTTCGAGGACAACCAGTTCTGGGCCGGCCACACGCGGAATCGGCTCGACGAGCTCGGTCTGGGCAACGTCGATCTGCGCGTCGAACCGATCGAGGAGTTGCCCGACAGGGTCGGCGCCCTGCCCGACTCGTCCTTTGACCTCATCGTTGTGGACTTCCTGGAAGCCCCGGCCGTTACGCGGATCGATGTCTTGAAACCGGCAATGAAGAAGGCGCGGCCGGGCGGCTATCTGCTCCTCGACGATTCAGACCGCCCCGGATATGCCGAGGCGTTCGAGCTCCTGGATGGCTGGGGCTTTCGGCATTTTGTCGGCGTCAAGGACGAGTGGCCGGAGGCCTGCGAGACCGGAATCTTCCGCCGCCCGGGTGACCGTCCGGCCTAGTGGTCGTCAGACGACCACGACGCAGGACAGTCGAGACCGTCCTGCCTAAGGCGGCTCCTGGCCACCAAAGTCAGGACAGTCCCTGGACATAGAGGAGGCCCCTTGCGGGGCCTCCTCCTTAGCGAGTCTGTAAGCCGGATTCTGTCGGGGGCAGCCATCCATCTGTGCGGCCCACCTGGACCTCGCCGGGCTGGGTCGACGGTCCTGCTTGGCCTTGCACCGGGCGGGGTTTGCCTTGCGCGTCCGCGTCACCGCGTCGCCGGTGCGCTCTTACCGCACCCTTTCACCCTTGCCTGTGCGCGGCTCACGTGTGGCCGCGCCATCGGCGGTCTGCTTTCTGCGGCACTTTCCCGCGGGTTTCCCCGGGTGGGCGTTACCCACCGCCCTTTGCCCTGTGGTGTCCGGACTTTCCTCGAAGACTCCTTTCGTCATCTCCGCGACTGCCTAACTCGCGCCCTCAGGGTAGTCCGATTTCGCGGTTCCGCGGAACCGCTTCGCCCACTTACTGGTCGTCCGTGGGACGTCAGGAGAGCGAGGAGCCGCAGGTGGCACAGCCACTGCGCTCCAGCTCTCCGTGACACACCGGGCACTCCGCCCGGCTGTGAGCCGTCAGGGCCTCCCAGGCGCCGAGGATCTGATCTTCAAGCGTCACCTCGGACGGCTCGAACAGGCGGGCCTCGTCTTCGACGGCAAGGACCGTCACGAGACCCTCCTGAATACCCCCACGACGCGGCCCAGAAGGCGCACGTCTCGGGTGCGAATCGGCTTCATGCTCTTGTTCTCCGGCTGGAGCCGGACCTGATCCTTCTCACGGAAGAAGCGCTTGACGGTCGCCTCGTCGCCCATCAGAGCGACCACGATCTCTCCGTCACTGGCGCGCTCCGTGGGGCGCACCACGACGAAGTCACCCTCGAGGATGCCGGCGTCCTTCATCGAGTCGCCGCGGACCCGGAGGATGTAATCCCCGTCCTCGCCGCCGACGATGTCCGGGACCTCGAGGTATTCCTCAATGTTCTCCTCGGCGAGGATCGGCGTGCCGGCGGCGACCTGTCCGACCAGGGGCAGACCGGTGGGACGAACGGCCTTCTTCGCCCGCTGGACCATCACCTCGAGCGCCCGCGGTTTGGATGGATCTCGCTTGAGCACGCCGAGGGTCTCGAGCTTGGAGAGGTGGGCGTGCACCGTCGAGGACGAATGGAGCCCGACGGCCTTGCCGATCTCGCGCACCGTCGGCGGATAGCCGTGCTGCTTGAGATAACGGCTGATGAAGTCGAAGATCTCCTTCTGGCGCTTGGACAGGTCCTTGACGAGATCCATCTCCCCTCCTCAGTCAGCCGCTCGGCTGGCGGCGCTCGATGCAATGGGCGAACACATGTTCGTGAGAGTAGCGCCCCCCACGGACGGTTTCAAGCAGCGTTCTGGACCGAACGAACTGGACCTGCCGTCGACTGAGCTTGCTCCGCGCGCCGACTATCATCGACGGCCCTCGAGCGGCTGTGGCGGAACTGGTAGACGCGCAAGGTTGAGGGCCTTGTGGCCCTAACGGGCCGTGGAGGTTCGACTCCTCTCAGCCGCATCTCGAAGCCCCTGCTAACGCTGCGGTTTCGTCCTTCAGGGACACCGTTACCGCCGTTGAAGGGTTCAAGAGCCGTGGGCCCAATCTGGGCCTATTTGCCGCCCACCCACTTACTAGAATCGCCTAGACAAGTCGGGTAATGCCATCGCCCGGGAAATCCTCCAAAAGAGAGGAGCCGCGTTGGCAAAAACGAAAAGCCCCGGCGAAGTTCTTCAGAGTTGGCTCTCACCATCGTTCGCCCGGAAGGGTCCGGGAGCTCGCCGACGCGGACGGTCGCTCGGTTTCCGGACTGATCAAGGTCGCGCTGAGAGAGAGGCTCCAGGCAGAGACAGACAACTTCGCCACCTCCATTCCGGCGAAAGGCCGATGACGCCCCCGCGGCTGGGCTTCTCGATCTTCCCCAGTCGCGGCGGGGCGCCGGCTCCGAGGGGGGCTGAACGATGCCGACGAGCGCGATCGACGAGCAGCAGCCGACCAAGGGCAAGAAGAATGGCTGAGATCCGTTTCCCGACCAGCGACCCCGCGGACGAGCTCGCGTGTGATCTCGATGACGTCGTCAACCGGGCCCTCGCCACTGATCAGCTTGCCGAGCACGAGGCCCCGGTCGCCCGCGAGATTGGGGAGCGCCTGATCGTCGCCGGCTGCGACACCTTCGCTGACGCCGTTGAGCGGCTGGAAGTCCTCGGCCCCGACGGTCGGCGCAAGCTGCTCGATGAGGCCCGAGTTTCCCTCGGAATGGAGACGATCGCCGAGATCGAGCAACGCCGTGAGGACGCCCGCTTCGAGAGCGCCTGGCAGCGGCTCCAACCACCGCCGCCGCCGGAGTGGAGTCCGTTGCAGTCCTGCCCAGCCTGCGGCACCCGTCCGGTGAAGGACGGTGGTGCGTGGGCGGAAGTCGAGTGCGAGCAATGGTGGTGCTTCAAGCACCGCGCAGGACACGAGGCTGACATGGAGCCGCACCAGCCTGCTTACGTCCTGAATGCGAACGCGGCCCCGGTCCCTAGCGAGAGGGAGAGGGCGAGACTCGAGGCCTGCCACCGAGAGCGCCAAGGGTCGGAGGAGCGCGAGCGCGAACTCAGAGAGGAACACGCCGACAGGCAGAACGCGGCGAGCGATCAAGTCTGGCGCGTTCGGGTTCTCGATCGGCTTCCTGATCGCGGACTCCCGTCCCGCAGGCAAAGGCAAGCGCATCCTGACCGCGGTCGACCTCTTCGAGATCTCCTTGACCGCAACGCCCGTGGTCTTTGAGAGCCGGGTTTTGTCTACCAAGTCCCTCGGTGAGCCCCGCTACGGACTCCCCGACGGGTCCGTGACGAACTACGACGGGCTGCTCGCCTACACCGTCACCCGCTCCGAGGTAGAGAAGAAGAAGGCGAGGCCAATCCAGATCGCCACCTTCAAATGCTGATGAGTCCGGGCCTACTCCGACAGCCCGGCGGCTTCGAGGGCCTTCTCTCGCTCTGGGAATCCCTCCGCCGACAGAAGCTTGCCGTTGCGGATTGTCCAGAGGGTTCCGATCCGAATCTCGAACTCGGCGTCGCTCCCCTTCGGCTGGAGCCGAAACTTGATGAAGGCAACCACCACGTCGTCGCGTTCGAAGAACTCCTCGGGCTCGATGATCCACAGGTCAAATGCGGAGGCCTGATCCTCGATGATCCGCTGCACTTCTTCGCGCCCTCGATGATGGCCCGCGTCCGGACCCCGCTTAAGAGTGAACTCGAACTCGGGGGCCGCAAGGCCAAACGCGCTGTCCCAATCGCGGCGGTTGAAAGCCTCGTACATGGACCGGACCAGCTCGACGTTCTCCTGCGACATCGCCTGCGCAGTATCCCGCGACAGCGAGTGACGCTGAGGAGCCCCGACCCGACGCCGGAAATTCGAGTGGGGAAGCGTCGAGCCGAGGCGAAGTCCAACCTATGCCCGTAAGGGACGGTCGTCGGTGACAAGGCGCACACGCAAATACCGCCGATTGACTCTTCGCAGAAAAAACTCGGGGATTTAACGCGATGAGCAAGGGCAAACAGCTCAACGGCCAGATCGAGGGCGACCAGGAGATCCTCAGCCGCGAGCAGACCCTGCAGATCCTCTCCGAAATGGCGCGGGCCGGCAGCGTCACCGCGGCGATTGCGCTCGAGCGAGCGCTGCGTTTGGGCCCGAACGAAGAAGACGATGAAGACGACATTTGGGCCGACCTCGACGCGCTTAGGCCGACTCGTCAGCCGAGACCGAGACCCTCCTGATGTCGACGGAAATCGAGCTAACTACGTCGCAGCGTGATCAGCTCCAGGGGTTACTAGCCGAGCAACACGCTTCGGAGGATCGGGGCAGGTTGCAGCCGGCGCAGATCCTCCCGGCGAGCTACGTCGAAGCGATCCTACTGGACGCCGAGGGCGAGCCAACGTCCACGAAGCGAATCCTTTTCCCCTAGCGCGAAGTAGCCTCGTAGCGGGGCCTCTCCGTACTCCGGCCAGCCAGCGCGGCCACCTTCGACGGCACCGGGGGCTGAGCCAGTCTTATCACTCGTAGCCGCTTCTCGTCCAAAGCCGCACTTCTGATCATTCCTGCAGCCGGGCAGCCGCTGCGGCGGCTAGAGCGACCACCAGTGATCGAGCGCGTATTGGTCGTCCTCGAAGATCTGATGGTGGGTGATCTTCCCGTCCCGGATCTGCAGCAGCTCCATCGCCCTCCACGCATGCCGCTCGCCTTTCCTCTCTGCGCTCAACGAGGCCAGCGCCGCTGCGTGATTCTGATCGGAGAAGAGTGCCTCATAGCTGGCCGAGAAGGTGCCCCCGGTCCGCTCCCCGACCTCGATGAAGAACCGCTTTACCTCGTCCCTGCCTCGGTAATCGCCCGCAAGCGGCCCCTGACCCGGGTAGTGCAGAACAGCATCCTCCTTGTACATCGAGATTGCTCCCTCGAGATCTCCCTGTGCGAGCTTCTCGCCATGGTCCCGCAACAGCTCCTCACCAGTCATCCGGTCCTCCTTTTCGAAATGCCACGCCCCCTCGACGTGGCTGGGCCAGTATCTCGCCTGCGCGGGCGATGAGTAGGGTCGGAGCCGCCACCGTGGCAGCCTGATCAAATCCTCATCGGGGACGTCGTCGAACAGGTCCGCGAGGCGACGCGGCTGAGGAAGGCGGATGACTCCGCCTGGTGTCGCGCACGATCTCCACGTTCTCCTCCGACATCCCACGCAGTATCCCTCGACGGACTGCTGCTTTCCATGCAAAAGCAGCGCTCTACGGCCACTGCGGGACGCCCGCTGCGATCAGCCTTGCCCGACCCGATGCCCAAACGGATACGAGCGGTCCGGTACGGACCACGAACCTTGACGGCGCTCCACTGCTTAGGGAACATGAGATCAGCTAGGGCAACAGAAAGGAGTCATAGAGATGCGAGCACGGATTCCGATAGCTCTCACCGCGGGTCTTGTCATTGCCCTAGCGTTCGTTCCTGGGGCGGCGGCAGACCGGGTCTACCACTCGCAACACATATCCCTGGAGCCAGTCGGCAGTGCGCCACTGAAGAAGGGCTTCGTGGAGAACATCCACGCCAACGGACCCAAGATCTACGCGCACGAGATCTACAAGCTCAATGGAGCAGCGCCGAACACCAGTTACGAGGTCCATCTGCTGGCCTACCCATTCGATACCACCTGTTCGGTTGCGCCCTCGGACTTTGGCTTCACGCCGCTCGAGACGAACCGGGCTGGCAACGGCAGGGCCGATCGGTTCTTCAAGGTGTCCGATGTCCCGCCGACGATTCGTAATGCCACCCACGGGATCCGATGGGTGGTCACGCTGAACGGCGTCGTGGTCTACGAAACCGACTGCAACACCGTGACGTTGGACTGACGCAGCCGTCGAGCCCTGTATCAGCCGATCAGAGCCGCCACCCGCTCCGCAGCAATCTCGTCTGACCGCGGCAGCAAAGGGGCGTAGGTCGAGAGCACGGTCTTGGGGTTGTCCCGAGCCGCTGGTCGAGCACGATTGGGACGGCTGGCCCTCTGCGTTTGGTGTGAAAGAGAGCCGCCGTCGAGATCGCCGCGGTTGTACGCGTCGATGGCGCGGCGGGCCACCTCGACGTTCTCCTCTGACAGCGCCTACTCCGACAGCCCGGCGGCGGCGAGGGCCTCTTCTCGCGTCCAGTACTCGCGGCCCCGCACGATCTTCCCGTCGCGGAACGTGTAAAGGGCGGTGTAAGTCAGATCCGTCTCGACGCCACTGAGCTTGGCACGTCCCCTGATCCTGAAGACCACGATGAGCTTGTCGTCTTCCGCGTCGGTCTGCTCGACGGGCTCTTGCCTGAAGTCGTCGAACGTGTCGAGCCAGTCCTGCGCGTAGACGCGCAGGGCATCCCTGCCGTGGATCGGGCCATGGTCATCGGGGGCACCCTCGACCGCCCGGTAGTCGATGTCGTCCGTCCAACACTCAATCCATGCGTCGAGGTCGCCGCGGTTGAAGGCCGCGGCCGAACGGCGGACGGTTTCGACGTTCTCCTCCGACATCGCCCACGCAGTATCTCGCCAACGGTGCTGCTTTCCATGCAAAGCAGCGGGGCGGGACTGCGAGTCCCAGGCCGTGCGAGTCGGCCTTGACCGGCCCCACAGCCGGATCTAGGTTCTGCCGGTGGCCTCGATCACCGAGACCCGGCGGCGGCGGTCCGAGAGGAGCTGACTCGCCTCCGCCGACAGCTCGGTCGCGACATCCCAAAGAAGACCGATCGCAACCTGCTGATCACGACCTGGAACCTCCGCGAGTTCGGCGACCTGACCCGCAAATGGGACTCGACCCAGGCCGATACGCCGAAGCGCGATCTCCACGCCCTCGCCTGCATCAAGGAGATCGTCAAGCGCTTCGATGTGGTCGCGATCCAGGAGGCTCAGCAGCGACTGGCGGCGCTGCACGAGCTGCTCGTCGGCCTCGGCCGCAACTGGACAGTCATCCTCACCGACCCAGTGGAGGACGACAAAGGCGACGACAAGCGCCTCGCCTTCGTCTTCGACCGCTCCCGCCTTGTGGTCGATGGGCTCGCCTGCGAGCTGGTCGTCCCCTACAGCTGGAGCGAGGCGAAGAGGCCGAAGACCGGAATCGCCAGGCATCGCCCTCGATCGCCAGCCCGCCACACCCGAGCAGGTCGAGGAGCTGATCGCGACGATGCGCCGCAACGGCAAGGGCGCCAAGACGATCCAGAACGCGATCACCCTCCTGTATCAGGTGTTCGAGTTCGGCCAGCGAAAGGGATGGTGCGAGGCGAACCCCTGCGAGCGAGTGGACCGCCCCCAGGTCGAGGAGAACGCCGACATTCGCTTTCTGGAAATGGAGGAGGTCGAGGCTCTGCTGGCGGCGGTGCGCGACGATGATCGTTTTGGTCCCACCGACCGGGCCCTCTACCTGACCGCCACCATGACCGGCCTTCGCCAAGGCGAATTGCTCGCGTTGCGCTGGCGGGACATTGACTGGCCCGCTGGTCGGGTACGGGTGAGACAGAACTACGTCCGCGGCCATTGCGGGACGCCGAAATCCCGTCGGGGATCGCGGTCTGTCCCACTCGCTGACCGGGTTGCCGGTGAACTCGAGCGCCACTTCCAGCGATCCGCCTACCAAGCCGACGATGACCTCGTGTTCTGCCATCCCTACACCGGCCAGGTGCTGGATCACTCAGCGCTCAGCCGCCGCTACAAGAAGGCGCTCCGCAAGCCGAAGGTCCGCGAGGTCCGCTTCAACGATCTGCGCCACACCTTCGGCACCCAGATGGCCGGCGCCGGCGTCCCGATGCGGACCCTCCAAGAGTGGATGGGCCACCGTGATTTCAAGACGACGCTGATCTACGCCGAGTACGCGCCGAACGCCCACGAGGACGAAATGGTGGAGGCTGTGTTCCGTGGGCCTATTCGTGGGCCCAAACTGAGCGAAACTGAGATCACCTCAGACGACCTCGCCGTGCCTGAGAGCCTCGAATCTGACCCCGTAGAACCCGCTCCATAGAGTTGAGGGCCCTTGTGGCCCTAACGGGCCGTTGAGGTTCGACTCCTCTCAGCCGCATGAAGCTCCAAGGCTCCTCACAAGACCCGGCCCCCGCGACCGCACCGGTCGACGGGCTCACCGCGGGCCGCGTGGAGGCCTTCACCGACGCCGTCCTCGCCATCGCAATCACGCTGCTCGTCCTT
Organism: uncultured Solirubrobacterales bacterium; assembly: GCA_963797265.1. Lineage (GTDB taxonomy): Bacteria > Actinomycetota > Thermoleophilia > Solirubrobacterales > 70-9 > DASUPK01. The sequence continues at coordinate 251,327 of CAWCOY010000002.1, forward strand.
CAGCTCGGCAGCGGAAGCGGGTCCGGAAGCCTCGCGGACAGGCTTGGGGATCAGTGGCCGCTGTACGTCGCCTATCTGCTCTCTTTCCTCAACATCGGGATCGTCTGGCTCAACCACCACGCCATCTTCAGCCGTCTGCGCGGTGTCGACCACGTCCTCGTCCTGCTCAATTTGCTGCTGCTACTGGTCGTCTCCGTCCTGCCCTTCCCAACGAGCGTGCTCGGCGACGCTCTGCAGGACGGTGACTTCGCCGACGAGCGCACCGCCGCCCTGCTCTACGCCGGAAACTTCCTGCTCGCGTCGAGCGCCTTCTGCGCACTCTGGCTCTGGGCGTCCCGAGGTCGGCGGCTCATCCGCGATGAGATGTGCGACGACGCGATCCGGCTGCGGACGGCACGCATGGCGATCGCCATTCCTGCCTTTGCGATTCCGTTCGTGCTGGCCATCTGGTCGCCGCTCGGCGCCGTCGCCGTCGACGGCGCGATCATGATCTCGTTCCTGCTCTCGGACGGCTGGCTGGAGCGGCGGATAGGCGTGCTCAATGCTGCCCTTGCGCGCACTAAGGAGAGAGGAAGCGCCGCAGCGACGTGAGCAGCTCCTCCGGCGCCTCCTCGGGGATGAAGTGGCCGGAGGGCAGCGGGGCTCCCTCCACCGAGTCGGCCCAACCGCGCCAGACCTCCAGCGAGTCCGACATCGCGCCCTCCTCCGAACCCCAGTGGACCAGCACGGGGCATTCGATCCTCCGCCCAGCGTCCCGGTCCTCCGCGTCCATCCGCCTGTCGATGTGAAAGGAGGCGCGGTACTCGGCGCAGATCCCGGGGATCGTCTCCGGCGTGAAGCCGCGGAGGTACTGCTGGACCGCCTCCTCGGAGATCGCATCCGGACTGGCCGGCCACGACTGGAGGATGCTCCGAAGCACGTACTCCGCGCTCGCCGAGATCACCCGCTCGGCGAACGGAGGCGGCTGGGCGAGGAAGATGAATGGCCAGTACTCGAGCGCGGCGTCTGGGGTCATTCGCTCGAATTGCTCGACCGTCGGGATGACGTTGAGCACGCCCAGGCGCTCGACCGCTTCGGGGTGGTCGAGGGCCATCCGGTAGGCGACCCGGCCGCCGCGGTCGTGGCCGACCACCGAGAAGCGCTCGTGGCCGAGCCGCGTCATCAGCTCCACCAGCTCGGCTGCCCGCTCGCGATTGGAGTAGCCCTCCCCCAGCGGTCCCCCGGGCGCCGAGCGAGTCTCGCCATAACCCTTCAGGTCGCAGACGACGACGGTGCGGTCCCCAGCAAGGCCCGGCGCGATCCGGTGCCAGCAGTAGTGGGTCTCGGGGAATCCGTGGAGGAGCAGGACGGGCGAGCCCTCGCCGGCCACTCCGGGCCGGTAGCTCGTCGGCCCGACCTCGATCTCCTTGTATTCGAACCCGTCCATCGCCTATCCCGTCTCGCCTTCCGCCGCGGAGTTACGCCCGCCACAATCAGGCCATGCGGATCTCGGCCAGAGCCGCCGGCGCGATCGTCGCCCTGGCGCTCGGAGTTTCCTGTTCCGGGCTGATCGCCTGCTCGAGTGACCCCGAGGCCAAGCCTAAGCCCCGTGCCGAGGTGCTCGTCTTCTCCAAGACCGCTGGATTCCGTCACGACTCGATCCCGGCGGGAATCGCGGCGATCCGAGGCCTCGGCCGCACGAACGGCTTCTCGGTGAGCGTAACCGAGGACGCCAAAGCCTTCGCGCCCAAGCGCCTGCGCCGCTTCGATGCCGTCGTCTTCCTCAACACCACGGGCGACGTCCTCGCTCCGCGGCAGCAGCGCGCCTTCCGCTCCTTCATCCACCGCGGCGGCGGCTGGGTCGGCATCCACTCCGCCGCCGACACCGAATACGAGTGGCCCTTCTACGGGCGGCTGCTCGGCGCCTACTTCCAGTCGCATCCCGCGATCCAACCCGCCACGATCGATGTCGTCGACCGCTCGCATCCGTCGACCCGCCCCCTCCCCGCTCGCTGGACACGGACGGACGAGTGGTACGACTTCCGCTCGAATCCGCGTGGCGCGGTTCGCCTTCTGGCGACCCTTGACGAGTCCACCTATTCCGGCGGAACGATGGGCGCCGACCACCCGATCGCCTGGTGCCACCCCTTTAAGGGAGGTAGGGCCTGGTACACGGCCGCCGGTCACACCAGCGAGTCGTACTCCGAGCCACTCTTCCGGCGGCACCTGCTCGGCGGCATCCTCTGGGCCGCTGGGCTGGCGAAGGGCGCCTGCCGGGCCCAGCGCGCTAGCCGGTGAGCCGGGTGAGCCAGACGCTGGAGAGGGAGGGAACCGGTAGGGCTGAGGAGATCCCGCGCACCGATCCCTCCATGCCGATGCCCCGCCTCGGTCCGCCGACGGTGTTGAGCAGCGGATCGGAGCCGGCGGCACGGACGCCCGCCGCGTCGAGCGGGTCCGCGACCTGCACCGCTCCGTCCGCGAGCAGCCGCAGTCGCTGATCGGGCTGGGGCGCTGCCACGAAGGTGACGCCGTCGAGTGCGGGACCGAGGCCGATCGGACTCCCCCACCAACCGGCGAAGCGCGACAGCTCCAGCCGTGCGGGCCCGCCCGCTACCGGCTCGAAGGGGCCGGTCCCCGGACCGCGGGTATCCCGGAGGAAGCGGGCGCGCTGTCCGCTCTGCGGCTCGAGCGCCCCCGGCGAGACGATGCCGAGCCGGGGCGAGGCAAGGAGGCCGGCGAAATCGCGAACCGGTCGGTCGAGGAGAAAACGGATCTCGTCCGGCCGGGGGGCATCGACGGCGAACAGATGCGGAAGCAGAGCCCGCCCGCGGGGATCGCTCTGCCAGCGTCGCGAGTTTGCCAGCACGGCCGCCGCGTTGAAGGGCGTCCCGTCCTGAAACCGGACGCCCAGGCGAAGCGTGACCGTCCAGGTTGTCCGATCCCCGGAGGGACGCGCGCTCAGGGCCAGGCCGGGCTGCTGAGCGTCCAGTCCATACGGGCCGCTGAGCCGTGCGACCAGCGGCTCGAAGACCTGGCGGATGACCGTCTGGGCGGTCCGCCCCCGAGCGGCCAGCGGATCGAGCATGGCGGGCAGGTTGGGGAGCGCGTAGGTGAGAGTGCCACCGCCGCCTGCCGGCGGCCGCTCGGACCCGCCGCGGGTTCCGCTCCCGCCACCGCCGCAACCCACCAGGGCCGCGAGGGCGAGGACCGCGAGGGTGGCGGCCCGGAGCCGCATCCGCCTAACTTAAAGCTGGAGGATGACGAGCGCGTTCAGCGCCCAGAGGACGCCGAAGAAGATGGTCCACCGGGTCAGATTTCGCTCGACCAGCGACCCGCCCCCGAAGGAGCTGCCGCCGCCGCCGATGCCGAAAGCACCGGAGAGGCCGGCGTCCTTGCCGGAGTGCAGGAGCACCAGGAAGACCAGGATCACGGAGATGATGGCCTCGATCACGCTGAGCACGGTTGCCATGGGGCGCAGTGTAGATAGCTTCGCCACCCGGCGGGCGCGCTACCTGCAAGGACCATCCATCAGGCCGATGAATCGTCGCGCGCCCTAGCCTGCACGCGATCGATGCGCTTCAGGATGTCGATCGCCTCGGCGCGCAGCTCCCGGTCGAGCCGCTGGTAGTCCTCCTCGGTGAGCTTGCCGGCGGCGCGATCGGTCTCGGCGTCGCGGATCTGGCGGTATTTGGCGCGCTTGCGCGCCTCCAGATCGGCGAGCTCGGCCACCGCGGGATCCTCCCGCTGCCCGGGCGCCCGATGACGCAGCGGCGCCGTGACGAACCAGGCGACCAGCACGACGATGACGAGGGCCAGGACGAACTCCATCAGGGGGCGCAGGGCCGCAGTACTTTGGAGCGGAGGCGAAAGCCGTGATACGAGGTCGCTCCGCAGGCGTAGCCGAGGAGCGACCCGTTGAGCCGGGGGTTTGCGGCCATAGCGCCCCCGCCTGATGGCGAAGCCGTCAAGAAGGTCTGCTTGCGGTCCCCAGCTCGCGGCCGAGCCTGGCCCGGTAGGCGGCCTCGAGACGGCGTCGGGACTCGAGCGCCGGCCAGCCCGCCATCACCGCACCGGCGAGAGCGATCAGCGCGCCGATCCAGATCCAGCCCACCAGCGGATTGACGATCACCCTGAAGGTGGCGGGGGGCGGGTTCTGGACGTAGTGCTGGACCAGCGCGAGGATCGCGAACTCCTGGGCGGCCGCGGGCAGATCAGCCAGCTGGCGGTTCCCGCGCTTGATGTCCGGATTGAGCACCGAGAGGTCCGGCTGGAAGGCGGTCCACAGATCGCCGCCGGCCCGCGCCCGCAGTCCGACCTCGCTGGTGGACTCGCCCATGAAGTAGCGGCCGATCGGTCCGACACTCGGGTCCTGGGTCGGGTAGTAGTTGCGCGCCGGGGCCAGGGTCCCGACCCTCTTGCCGTCGCGCGTGATCGTCAGATGTGAGACGAAACCCAGTCGCTCGGGCTGGGGGTCGGAGGTCAGGTTGTCGTAGTGGATCGTGTAGTCGCCGACCTTGCCCGATTGGCCCACGTTGAGGCGCACGTCCTCCTTGGTCTGGAAGCTCGAGGAGGCCGCGATCCCGACCAGGGTGAGGGCGATCCCGGCGTGCACGATGTAGCCGCCGTAGCGGCGGCGGTTCCGCCCCACCGCCTGGGACAGCGCGCGCACGCGGGGCTCGCCGGTGAGCGCCCGCCTCGTCGCGCCGGCTCGCCAGAACTCGCCGCCCAGGGCCATCAGGGTGAAGGCGGCGAAGCCGAACACGAAGAGCGCCCAGGGATGGCTGCCCGCGTCGCTCACCGCGAGCAGGACGACGATCGCCGCGCCGGCGGCGAGCCCGGGCCAGAGCAGGAGGCGCCGGGCGGCACTCGCGCTGAGCCTTCCCCAGGCGAGCAGCGGGCCGATCCCGGTGAAGAGCACCAACAGGACGCCGATCGGTGTCACGTAACGGTTGAACCAGGGCGCTGCCAGCGAATGCTTCTCGCCGGTGAAGAACTCGGAGATCAGGGGGAAGAAGGTGCCCCAGAAGATCACCAGCGCCAGCCCCACCAGCAGCAGGTTGTTGACGAGGAAGATCGACTCCCGGGAGAGCAGGGACTCGATTCGCCGCTCAGGCCGCAACTGGTCGAGCCTCGAGACGATCAGCACGGTTGAGCCGATCGCGACCACGGCGATCAACCCGAGCAGCGGGCCGCCGACGGTCGAGGCGCCGAAGGCGTGGATCGACTGGAGCACCCCCGAGCGCACGAGGAAGGTGCCGAGCAGGCAGAGGCTGAAGGTGCCCGCGATCAGGCTGACGTTCCAGACCTTCAGCATCCCCCGCTTCTCCTGCACCATCACCGAGTGCAGGAAGGCGGTGCCGACCAGCCAGGGCATGAGCGCCGCGTTCTCGACCGGGTCCCAGCCCCAATAGCCGCCCCAGCCGAGCTCCTCGTATGACCAGCGGGAGCCGAGGAGCAACCCGATGCCGAGGAAGGTCCAGGCGCAGAGGGCGAAGTTGCGGGTGATGCGGATCCAGCTCGCATCGAGCCTGCGAGCGATCAGCGCTCCGACGCAGAAGGCGAAGGGGATGGACCAGAAGACGTAGCCGGAGTAGAGCATCGGCGGGTGCACCGCCATATAGGGGTTGCGGAGCAGCGGGGTGAGCCCGGCTCCCTCGACCGGGGCCGGGTCGAGGCGGTGGAACGGCTGCGCCTTGAAGATCATCAGCCCGATGAAGAAGGTGCCGAGGCCGGCCAGGACCGCGGTCGCCCAGGGGACGATCTCGCGGTGGCGATTGCGAGTGATGAAGAGGACGGGACTCGAGGCGAGCGAGAGCACCCATGCCCAGAGCAGCATCGAGCCCTCCTGGCTGGACCACATCGCGGTCAGCTTGTAGAAGGTGGGCGTGGTGGTCGAGGAGTGGTCGGCGACCAGCGCGAAGCCGAAGTCGTCGCGCAGGAAGGCGATCTCGATGATCGCCACCGCGGCCGTGAGCAGCCCGGCCATCGCGTAGATCGCCCGGCGCGAGGACTCGACCCAACGGCGGTCCCCGGTTCGCCCGCCATAGACGCCGGACCCGGCCGCGTAGAGCGCGGCGAGCAGCGCTGCGGCCAGCAGTGCGGAGCCGAAGATGGTCAGCTGGACTGCCCCGGCGTGGTCGTCGTGAACTTCGACGGGCACTTCGTGATCAGGCTGTCCCGCTCTCCGACGAAGGTGCCGTCCTGGAGCTTGCCCGTGACGATCACCTCGCGGCCGTCGCGGAATGGATCCGGGACTGTGCCCGAGTAGCGGACCGGGATGGGGTCGGAGCCGTCGCGGTCGGAGATCCGGAAGTCGAGCTGGTCGCCCGCGTGCTGGATCGATCCCGGGACCACCTTGCCGGTCAGCTCATAGGTCCCACCCGCGTCGGAGCTCAGCAGCTGCGAGGGCTGCTTGGCCTCGGTCGAAGCGCTGAACGACGTGTAGACGAGCCCCGCGGCCAACAGGACCGCGGCGGAGAGCGCGACGACCAACCGAATCTTTCGCTTGCGCGATGGATCCACTGCGCTGTGGATTATCGCAATCGACCATTAAGCGGCTGTGGCTCAGGCGCCTGAGGTGACCTTCGGCTCGCCCCCGGGCTTGCCGCTCTCGCCCGGCGCGGCCGACGAAACTAGGATCGCTGGGCCTTGACGACGCTCGAACCAGTGGTGATCCTCTGCGGAGGGAGCGGTACGCGCCTGCGGGAGCGGACCGAGTCGATCCCGAAGGCGCTGGTCGAGATCGGCGGCCGCCCGATCCTCTGGCACGTGATATCGATCTACAGCTGCCAAGGATTCACTCGCTTCCTGCTCCTCACCGGCTACAAGGGCGAGCAGATCGAGAGCTGGGTCGAGGGGACCAGCTGGCAGGAGGGGGTCGAGGTGAGCTGCCTCGATACCGGGCTCGAAACTCCCACGGGCGGGCGGATCAAGCTCGCAGCCGATCGACTCGGCGGCGGGGCGTTCTCGGCGACCTACGCGGACGGCGTCGCGGACATCGACCTCGGGAAGCTCGTCGACTTCCACCGGGCGGCGGATGTCCCGGCGACGATGACGGTGGTACGGCCAGAGCTCGCGTTCGGGGTCGCCGAGATCGGCGACGACGGGATCGTGCGCAGCTTCAGCGAGAAGCCCCGGTCAGAGGACTGGGTCAACGGTGGCTTCTTTTGCTTCGACCCGGCCGTGCTCGACTATCTCGATGAGGACAGCGTCCTGGAGCGCGAGCCGCTCCAGCGCCTGGCGAGCGAGGGCAAGCTGCGGGCCTACCGCCACAGCGGCTTCTGGGACTGCATGGATACGTACAAGGACGCGGTGTTGCTGAACGAGCTGTGGAGCTCGGGCGCTCCTCCCTGGCGCGTCTGGGCCGAGGAGCCGGCGCGTTGAGGGCGCTTGTCACCGGCGGTCGCGGGTTCGCCGGCTCCTGGCTGGCCAAGGCGCTGCTGGAAGCCGGCGTGGAGGTCACGTCCCTCGACCACGAGGCCGCCGGGCCCACGGGGCTGGAACTGCTCGGCATCGCCGCCGACGTCGAGGACGTCACTGGTGACCTCCGCCACGTCGAGCTCGTCCGGCGGCTGCTCGGGGAGAGCTCGACGGACTCCGTCTTCCACCTGGCCGCGCAGGCGATCGTCGGCGATGCGAACGCCTCCCCCGTTCCCACCTTCCAGACCAACATCGAGGGGACCTGGGTGCTCCTCGAGGCGTGCCGCGAGGCCGGCGTCGAGCGCGTCGTCGTGGCCTCCTCGGACAAAGCCTATGGACCGCACGAACGGCTGCCCTATACGGAGGAGTCGGCCCTGCGGCCGGTCTTCCCCTACGACGTCTCGAAGGCGGCGACGGACCTGATCGCACGCAGCTACTGGCACACCTACGGACTGCCCGTCGCGGTAACGCGCTTCGCCAACCTCTACGGCGGCGGCGACCGGAACTTCTCACGGCTGATCCCTGAGACCGTCACCGCGGTGCTCGATGGCCGGCGCCCGGTCATCCGGTCCGACGGTTCTCCCGAGCGCGACTTCCTCTACGTGGAGGACGCGGCCACGGCCTATCTCATGGTGGCGGAGATGGTCGAGTCGGCGGGAATCGCGGGCGAGGCCTTCAACGCCGGCTGGGGCCACCCCCATCCAGTCCGCGAGGTCGTCGAGCTGATCTGCGAGCTCGGCCCGGGAGAGGTGGAGCCCGATTTCCGCGGAAGTCGCAACCCCAGCGGCGAGATCGACCGGCAGTACCTCGACGCGACCAAGATCCGCGAGCGGATCGCCTGGGAACCGCGCGTCGACCTGCGGGAGGGACTGCAGCGGACGCTCGACTGGTACGCGGCCCACCCGGAGGTACGGCCCGCGGTGGTGGGGGGCTGAAAAGCGGCGGACGGGTCTCGAACCCGCGACCTCGAGCTTGGGAAGCTCGCGCTCTACCTACTGAGCTACCGCCGCAGAGCGGACCATTTTAGGTCTCGTCTCTAGCCTTCGCTGTCGTGAGCTCGAAGTCATTCGTGGTGGTGATGGTGGTGCTGGCCGCGATCGGCCTGCTCGCTTACGGGCTGATCAGCAAGGGCGGTTCGACGATCGCCGTTGGCGACCCCGCGCCCGACAAGCAGCTCTCAGAACTCGGCGGCACCGGCACCGGCGACATCGCCGACTACCGCGGGCACTGGGTCCTGGTCAACTTCTGGGCCTCGTGGTGCGCGCCCTGCCGATCCGAAGCCCCCGCGCTCGAGAGCTTTCAGAAGGAGCACGCACGGCAGGACTTCACCGTTCTCGGCATCAATCTCGACGACAACACCGATGACGCGACCACCTTCGTGCGTCGTTATGGGCTCACCTACCCGCAGCTTCGCGACGGTGATGGCAGCGACCGTCGAGACGCCTACGGCATGACCGGCTTCCCGGAATCGTTCCTGGTCGACCCGAGCGGGAAGCTGGCGCTGATCAGGCGGGGCGCGGTGGACGAGAGCTATCTGACCGATCAGATCGCACCCCTGATCCAATCGCGCTCGTGATCCGCTCCCTGCTCATCATCGGGACCATCACGCTCCTGATCGCGGGTCCGACCGCGGCGAACGCGGCGGAGGCGCGGACCTCATTGCCGGACGTCGAGGACGAGGTCATGTGCACTATCTGCGGGACGCTGCTTGCCGAGTCCGACTCGCCCCAGGCCGACCGGGAGCGGGCCCTGATCCGGACGCTGATCGCACAAGGCCAAGACAAGGACCAGATCAAGGACGCGCTCGTCGCCGAGTACGGCCCGCGCGTCCTCGCGACCCCGAGCGGGCACGGATTCGACCTGCTTGCCTGGCTGGTGCCGGGCGCGGGAATCCTGCTCGGCGCGGGAGCGATCGGCTACTTCGCGGTCCGCCTGGTGCGCCGGCCCTCAACGGACACCGGGCCGGCGCTGGACGCAGCCGAGCGCTCCCGCCTCGAGGAGGACATGGCGCGCTACGACCTCTAGGGAGCGCTACTTCCAGACGCGCACATAATCGACCTGCGTCGTCGCGGGCAGCGGCGTGGTCGCGGGGTCGAACTCATTGGTGCCGACTCCGAGCGCGTGGGTGAGCGCGATGAAGAACGGCTGGTCGAACGGCTGCGGCCTCGCCAGGGGAGACGCCGGGTTCCAGTTGTGGATGAGGCAGGTCTTGCCGTCGTAGGCGATCTTGATGCTGCTCGCGGTCCACTCGAGCGTGTAGGTGTGAAACGCGGCGATGTTCGAGATCAGGCAGGCCGTGTTAGTGACGTTCGCGTCGGGCGCGGACGCGTTGTAGTGGATGTACGGAATCGCTCGGTCCGGATACTGGGAGAACATCTCCGCGATGTCGATTTCTCCGGATGCCGGATACGACCCGTACTTCGTGGAGTCGACCGGCCAGAGCCACAGCGAGCTCTGTAGTCCCTTCACCTGCGCGGGCGGCACCTTCGCACGCACCTCAAACCGTCCGTAGGTCTGGCTGAACCGCCCCTGCGCGGTGGACACCATGCCGCTCGTGTACCGCGTCGTGAAGTCGCCCCCGCACGCGAACGGGGCCGATTCCTCGCGGGCGGTCAGCTTCAGGGTCCCGTCGGAGACCGACACGTTGTTGGGGCTGTCGACGAAGCAGGCGGTTGGTCCGTTCACGTAACGAGCGCTCGGCCCCGGCTCCTTGTTCGTCGACGTCGGCGCCAACGTCGGCCTCTACACGATCTGGTGCATTGAGGCCGGCGCCGAGGTGATCGCGCTGGAGCCCAGCCGAACCGCCCGCGGGCGGCTGCTCTCGAATCTGAGTCTCAATGGCTACCGCGCCGAGGTCGTGCCGGCGAGCTCGGCGAGACGGAGGGCACGCTGCGCCTCACCAGCGAGCTCGACAACCAGAACCATCTGCTGCTCTCCGGCGATTCGGAGGGGGTGGAGTCGGAGGAGGTTCCGGTGTTGACCCTGGACGACCTCGTCGGCGACCGGACCATCGACGGCCTCAAGGTCGATGTCGAGGGCGCCGAGCTGCTCGTGATGAAGGGGGCTCAGGAGTTGCTGTCCCAGCAGCGGATCAAGCTGATCCAGCTGGAGTGGAACGAGAGCTCGTTGGCCCTGCTGAAGCAGGACCGGACGCGGATCGCGGAGCTCCTCTCCTCACACGGCTACTCGCTCTTCCGCCCCGACGAGCGGGACGCCTCTCCCTCCTCTCGGACCTCGGCTTCGGCGAGGACGTCTTTCGCCAAGCCGAATTCAGTCGCGCCTGACCGAGCAGCGAGATACTGCGGGCAATGTCGCAGGAGAACGTCGAGATCGTTCGCGCCGGCTATGAGCGGTATGCGGCCACAGGGGAACTCAGCCAGGACTACGCGGCCGACTTCGTTTGGGACGTGTCGAACCTGCACTGGCCAGGGCAGCAGGTCTACGAAGGCACTGAGGGCGCGCGAGCCTTCCTCAGAGAGTGGGCTGATTCATGGGTGGACTGGGAGCTGGAGCCGGAGTCCTTCCACGACGCGGGCGACAGGGTGGTCGTCCTCTTGCGCCAGCGTGCCCGCTCGAAATCCACCGGGCTGCCCGTTGCGATGTCCTTCGCCCAGATCTGGACTTTTCGCGATGGCCTCAGGGCCCGGATGGAGATGTATTCCGACCCGGACGAAGCCCTTGCAGCCGCCGGCCTGTCGGAATAGGTCGAGGCCCCGCTGACGAGGTCTCGAACACCCAGCCGCGGACTGGCGGACGACGGCCATGCGCTCCCTCAAGTAATGAGCCATGAGCCCCACGATCGACAGTGCGGCCCCGGCTCAGGAGCTCCCGCTGGTCGAGGCGGGGCTCCTCCCGGAGCGCTATGGGGAGCCGATGCAGGCCGAGCTCTACCGCCGCATTCATCCCTGCTCGTACCCGATGTGACGGTCCTGACGTCGGGGCCGGGTGGTATCCGACGCTCGCGCCCGCCGATCGGCCTCCCGGATCCCGCTTGACATCGAAGCCCAGGAGCTCGCCGCGGCGGCTCCGGGCGCCTACGACGAGGACGTCGTAGCCGACATCACGCAGCCCCTCAATCCAGATGAGGAGTTCGACCTGATCGTCAGCTGGCAGGTCCTCGAGCACGTCTCGCCCCTCGCGGCGGCGTTCGAGAACCTGCGCTCGGCCTTGCGCCCCGGGCGAACGATGCTCGCCCAGCTCACCGGCTCGAACGCGGGCTTCGCGTTGCTCGGACGGCTGATGCCCCACGCCGTGCGTGTACAGATCGCCACCCGGCTGCTGGGACACCAGGCCGAGGAGAAATTTCCCACGCGCTACGACCGATCGAGCCACCGCTCGCTCGAGCAGATGCTGAGCGGCTGGTCCGAGGTGGAGATCGTCCCCTTCTACCGGGGCGCCCCGTACTTCCTACCCGCTGACGACCTTCATCATCATCGTGATCCTCCTCTTCCTCCTGGGCCTGGCCGCCCGCTACCTGCCGCGCCTGATTCGGCGACTGCAATCCCGGCCGGCGTCCTGAGAGGACGGGCTCCCGCTACATCCGCTCGGGCGCCGAGATCCCGAGGAGCCCCAGCGTCCGCGCGATCGTCCGCTTGGTGAGCAGGCAGAGCCCGAGGCGCGCCTCCTCGACCCCCTCCCCCTCGGCCCCGACGACCTGGCAATCGCGGTAGAAGGCGTGGAAGTCCCGGGCCGCCTCCATCCCGTAGGCGCAGAGGCGGTGCGGGGCGCGCCGCCCCGCCGCCTCCGCGACCTCGTCCGGTAGCTCACAGAGCCGCTTGATCAGGGCGCGCTCGGAGGGTTCGATCGGCGCCTCGGAGGCGTCGAAGTCCGCGGCGCCCCCGCGCTCCACAGCGTCCTCTCCCGCCTTGCGCAGGATGCTCGCGATCCGAGCGTGTGCGTACTGGACGTAGTAGACCGGGTTCTCGTTCGAGGTCTTGCGGGCGAGCTCCAGGTCGAGGTCCACGGGCGTGTCGTGGCTGCGCTGGAGCATGAAGAAGCGGGCCGCATCCGCTCCGATGTCCTCGATCAGCTCGTCCAGGGTGACGAACTCGCCCCGGCGCTTCGACATCTGGGCGCGCTCGCCGCTCTCGATGACGTGGACGAGCTGCATTAGCGGGGTCTCGAGGACGTCGGGGGAGTAGCCGAGGGCGGCGAGCGCCCCTCGCAGGCGCGGCGGGTACCCGTGGTGATCGGCGCCGAGCACGTTGATCAGCCGGTCCGCCCCCCGCTCGAGCTTGTCGCGGTGATAGGCGATGTCGGAGAGGAAGTAGGTGGGGCCGCCCTCCGAGCGGATCAGGACGCGGTCCTTGTCGTCCCCGAACTCGGTGGTCCGCAGCCAGGTCGCGCCCTCGCTCTCGTAGAGGCGGCCGGCCTCGCGAAGCTCGGACAGCGCGCGCTCCACCAATCCCGAATCGTGCAGAGCTCGCTCCGAGGACCAGGTGTCGTAGACGACGTTGTAGCGTCGCAGCGTCTCCTCGATCTGCTCGAGCATCAGGGCCATGCCGCGCCGCGCCAGTGCGTCGAGGTCGCCCGCGTCGATGCCCTCCTCGTCGAGGCGGGCGGCCAGCTCGGCCACGTACTCGCCCTCGTAGCCGTCCTCGGGAACCGGCTCTCCCTTGATCCGCGCGGCAATCGACTCGGCGAAGCGGTCGATCTGGCCGCCCCGGTCGTTCGTGTAGTACTCGCGCACCACCGGGTGCCCGGAGAACTCGAGCAGCCGCGCCACCGAGTCGCCGTAGGCGGCGTGCCGGCCGCTGGCCGCGGTCACCGGACCGGTCGGGTTGGCGGAGACGAACTCGACGTTCACCCTCTCGGTGACCTGCTCCCCACTGGGCGGCCTGCCGAGCCGATCCCCCTGCTGGGCGAGCTCCGAAGCGGCGCGGCGATACCACGCATCCGCGAGGAACAGGTTGAGGAAACCGGGTCCCGCGACCTCGACCCGCTCGACCGTGCCGGCCAGCGTCCGGCCGAGCTCCTCGGCCAGCTTCTCCGCCGTACCGCGCGGCTGCTCACCGAGGGAAGGCGCCAGCAGCATCGCCACGTTTGTCGAGTAGTCGCCAAACTCGGGCTTCGGAGGACGCTCGAGCGTGGGCTCCGAGCTCGGGCGCTCGGCACCATCGAGCAGCGACGCTGCGGCGGCCTCGACGGCCGAACGCAGCTCTGCGACGGGATCTGCCATGGACCGGAGACTAATCCCCGGCCGAAGCTGTCAGTTCGGGACGGCTAAGCGCCGTGAGCCAGGATCGCGGCGATCACGCCGAACAGCCCGGCGACGATCCCTCCGCCGATGCCGGCACCTATCCTGAGCATCGTGGTGCGCAGCTCGCCAATCTCGCCGCGGACACCCACAAGCTCGGCTTCAACCCGGTCAAAGCGCGCATCGACCTGATCGAATCGGCGGTCGACCTGATCAAATCGGCGGTCGATCTGATCGAACCGGTCATTGAGCCGCTCATCGGTCCAGGCTCCGCGTTCCATCGCTTGTGAGAGTACCTAGAGCTGATACTTCGCCCCCGAGGTCCCCGCGCCCACGACGTTCGTCTAGGCCCCTCTAGAGGGGATGTGCGCCGATTCGTGCTCGCACATCCTTCATGACGCGATGCACGAACCGGCCGCTTTTTGACTCCACGCCTAAAGGTGGTACGGCTCGCGCGCGAGGATCTTGGTCGCGCGGAAGAGCTGCTCGAGCAGGACCACCCTGGCGAGCTGGTGCGCCATCGTCTGCGGGCCGAGGGAGATCCGCTCGTCCACCAGGGCCATCGTGTGCGCGGAGAGGCCTTCGGGGCCGCCGATCAGAAAACAGAGGTCCTGGGCGTCGATCCGCCGCTCGGAGAGCCAGCTCGCCCACGCCTTGGAGCTCAATGCGCGGCCGCCGCGGTCGAGCGCGATCACGTGGGAGCGGGTCGGGATCCGTCCCTCGATGTTGACCTCGTCGCGGACCTCGATCACGTCGACGGGTTGATGGCGGTGCAGCATCTTGCGGTAGTGGGCGTCGGCCTCGGCCAAGGGCGCCTTCACCTTGCCGACCACGACGACCGTGACCTTCACGGCCGCTCGCCCTGCTGCCAGGCGAGTGCCGCGCCGATCCGATCGATCGCCGGCGGATGGGTGCCGAAGACGAAGGTGAAGGCGTCCGGCGGATCGGGATCCGAGAGGTTACGGTCGGCGAGCTGCTGCTGCAGCTCGATCATCCCCTTCGGATCGTCTGTGAGCTGCAGGGCGAAGGTGTCCGCCCTCGCCTCCACCGACCTGGAGAGCTGGTTCCCGGTGATCCCGATGACGAACGAGGTCGCGCCGATGGCCAGCGCGAGCGCGGGCAGGTAGGCGGGCCGGCCGGGCTCGGCATCCTGCCGACTCGCGATCGCTCGCGACATGCCCGACACGAAGATCAGGGCGAGGGGAGTGACGATCGCGACGAAGAGCAGCCCCCGACGGATGTCGTTGCCGTGGACGTGCCCGAGCTCGTGAGCGACGACGGCGTTTCGCTCGGGCGGGTTCAGGTCCTTGAGCAGAGTGTCGTAGAGCACCACCCGCTTCGAGGAGCCGATGCCGTTGACGTAGGCGTTGATCGCGGTCGTCCGCCGGCTCGCGTCGACCTCGTAGACGTGACCGACGTCGACATCGGCACGGCTTGCGAGATCGAGCACATCGCTGCGCGCCGGCCCCGGGGGCAGCTCCTTGAACTTGTTGAACAGCGGCGCGATCACCACGGGCGCGAGCCAGGTGATAACTGCCGCGCCGGCAACCACGCCGACGCTTCCGGGAATCCACCAGCGACTCCCGAAGCGGCGCATCAGCCAGAGGGCGAAGGTGCCGACCGCTCCGGCCAGGATCGCGCCGATCACGGTGGCTTTGCCCCAATCGCTCAGATAGCCGCCCAGGGACTGAGTCGAAAGGCCGACATCCACGGAGCGCTCGTGTGCCCAGACGCCGAAGGGGACCGTGACGACCGCGACGGTCACCGAAAGGCCGGCCGCAGCCGCGGCTCCGCCGAGCACCGGACGCCCGCCGAGCCGCTCGAGCGCCCGCCGCGCCACGCCCGGGCGGCCAGTTGCCAGCAGGACGAGCACGGCTCCCTCGGCGACCAGGCTCGCCACCAGGATCAGGCGCTGGCCCGAAGCGTAATCCCGGGCCGTCGTCAGCTCCTCATGCGAGAAGTAGGCGTTCGGGTCGGCGTGGACAGGCTGCTCGATGTCCCGAGGCCGGAGCAGCCAGGCGGCGGCCTCGGCCACGACCACGGCGGCGACGGCCGTGACCCCCAGACGGAGCCATTTAGGCGACGATCGGCCGGGCACCGGCCTACGATAGACCGCCGTCTGAGCGGGCCCGGGACCGATCGCATCGCTGTTTCGTCTCATGCGCGTCGCCATCCTCACCGACATCCACAGCAACCTGCCGGCGTTGGAGGCCGTCCTCGCCGCGATCGACGAGGCCGGCATCGACCGCCGCTGGTGCCTCGGTGACGTGGTCGGCTACGGGGCCCAGCCCGACGAATGCGCTCGCCTGGTCTCGGAGCGGTGTGAGCTCAGCCTGGTGGGCAACCACGACCTCGCGGTGATCGGCGAGATCGACACCGAGGTCTTCTCGGCCTCGGCCGCGGCCGCGGTGGAATGGACCCGGGCCAACTCGGACGGCACGACGATCGACTTCCTGAAAGCGCTCGAGCCCAAGAACACCGAGCACGAGGTCGGCCTCTACCACGCGTCCCCGCGGGACCCGATCTGGGAGTACGTGCTCGCCGTCGACCAGGCGCGCGAATGCATGGAGGAACAGTCCGCGCGAGTCAGCCTGATCGGGCACTCGCACGTCGCGCTCTGGTTCTCCGACGGCGACGGTCCCCCGGGCGGCGACGGGGGCGCCCAGGCCGAGGGCGGCAAGGAGCTCGATCTATCCGAGCATCGGTGGCTGCTCAATCCCGGCAGCGTCGGTCAGCCGCGCGACGGTGACTCGCGCGCCGCCTGGCTGGAGCTCGACACCGACTCCTGGAAAGCGACCTATCACCGCACGAGCTACGACATCGACTCGGCGGCGGAGGCGATCAGGGACGCCGGCCTGCCCGAGCTGCTCGCCGATCGTCTCTATATAGGGCAGTGATGACGACGCAGAGCACTAAAGAAACGCGGGCTAGTATCGCCGCGATGCCGAAGCGCCTCCGGCCGATATTGCTTGCCTTGTTCCTGGCCGCCTCCGCGGCTGTCTATGGCTGCGGCAGCAGCGGGCCCGACCCCTCGATCTCAGGGGAGGAGGCACAGCCCCTGCTCGCCAAGATCGCCGAGATCAAGGCCAACGTCGACGTCGGGAGCTGTGTGGTGGCTGGTGACAAGACCGATGACCTGCTCGCCGACATCGCCGACCTGCCCTCGAGCGTCAACAACGACGTCAAGCAGGCCCTGGACAACGGCGCCAACAACCTGAAGATCCTGCTCAACGACCCGAGCAAGTGCGAGGGCAGGACCGAGACGACGACCACGACCGAGACCACAACACCCTCGACAACCGAGCAGACGACTACCGAGCGAACGCAGTCCACCACCACCAAGACGACGCCCACCCAGACTCACACGACTCCGACCCAGACCCAGACGACACCGAACACCACCACGACGCCGGGTGCTTCGGGCGGAATCGGCCCGGGAGGACTATGAGCCCGCGCAGCCCCATGGGCGAGCTGATCGCCGATCGCTACCGGATCGAGGACCGTCTGGGAAGCGGGGGGATGTCGAGCGTCTTCCGGGCCACCGACACGATCCTCGAGCGGACGGTCGCGGTGAAGATCCTCGCCGAGCACCTCTCCGACGATGACCGCTTCGTCGCCCGCTTCCGCCGCGAGGCGCTCGCGGTCGCGAAGCTCGTCCACCCCAACATCGTCCAGGTATATGACACCGGCAACGACGGTGGCCAGTACTACATCGTCATGGAGTACGTGCGCGGGCGCTCGGGCGCCCAACTGCTCCAGTCGGAGGGCAAGCTCGATCCAGAGACCACGGTCGAGATCGGCACCCAGGCCTGCGCCGGCCTGGACTACGCCCACCGGCACGGGATCATCCACC
Source organism: uncultured Solirubrobacterales bacterium (assembly GCA_963797265.1). GTDB lineage: Bacteria > Actinomycetota > Thermoleophilia > Solirubrobacterales > 70-9 > DASUPK01. The sequence continues at coordinate 268,774 of CAWCOY010000002.1, forward strand.
GGGACGTCAAGCCGGGCAACCTGATGATCATCGGCGGCCCCGCGGGTGGCGGCGACATGACCGTGAAGATCGCCGACTTCGGGATCGCGCGAGCGAGCGAGCAGACCCGGATCACGCAGGTCGGCTCGGTCGTCGGCACCGCCGCGTACCTCGCGCCGGAGCAGGCCCGCGGCGAGGAGGCGACGCCCTCGTCGGACGTCTACTCACTGGGGGTCGTGCTCTACCAGTTCCTCACCGGGCGGCTGCCCTACGAAGGCGCCTCCCTCGCCGAGCTGGCGGTCCGCCAGCAATCCGAGCAGCCCCTGCATCCGGGCTCCTACAACGAGGACGTCCCCGAGGCGGTCGGCGATGCCGTTCTGGTGGCGCTCGAATCCGACTCGTCCCGCAGGTTCGCGGCCGCCGGCGAGCTCGCCGACGCCCTCCGTCGCGGGCTGACGGGCGAGTCCCCCACTGGCACCGCGGCCACCAGGATCGTGAGGGACGACACGCCGACCGCGCCGACCCGTCACATACCTCGCACCCGGAGCCAGCGCCGCCCGCAGCGCCGCCCGGTCCCGCCTCGGCAGCCTGCGCCCGCGCCCCAGCAGCGCCGCCGCCGGGCATCGAGCTTTGCGAGGAACGCGCTGATCGTGATTGCGATCCTGCTCCTCGCCGCGGCGGTCGCCGCGATCGTCACCCTCGCCTCGAGCGGCAACGGCGGCAAGATCGACCTCGATCAAGTCGTCAAGCAGAACGTCAACGACCAGATCGATGCTCTGCGGCAGGTCGTCGAGGACAACACCAAGTAGGGATTAGGGCGTCCCGCCCGCGGCCCGGGCGAAGGCGAACCACGACGGCTTGGGTCTGCCCTTGAGCGTGAAGAGCCCCATCCGATCGGTGATGTAGTCCCGCCTGGTCGTGCGGCGGGGTCTGTGGCTGTCGGTGTAGGTGAACCACAGCGCGCTCGCGATGCCGAGCCTGGCGGCGTTGCGGCTCAGCAGGCGGTAGGTCTTGGTCAGCTTCTTCGCCTGCTGCCTGAACGTCGTGCGCAGCACCGTGTATCGGAAGCCCGCCCCGCCGGTGACCCAGCCGAAGGCACTCACCCAGATCGGAGTCGCGGGGTCGCCATGTCTGGGCATGATCCTCCTCGCCACCTTCACCCAGTGGAGGACTCCCTTGGGCTTGGCCGCGTAGGGATGGATGCCGATGGCGTCGAAGGCGTTCGCGGCGCCAGGCACCCGGTACATGGCGTTCAGGTACTTGACGAGTGTGATCGTGTTGTGCCCCGTCCGGTACGGGAAGAGCCCGCCGGCCAGGACCTTGGCGGCGGGATCGCCCGCGCGCAGCCCCTCCGCGGAGATCTTCAGCAGCCTCACGAAGCGACGCGCGCTGGGCTTGCCGCCGATGGCGTCTCCCTGGTTCGGCTCTTTCCAGATCTCCCAGGTGGTCACGGGGCGCTTCGGCAGCTCCGGGTGCTCCGCCCAGAAGGTCCCGTTGGTGCCGTAGGGGCGCGCGTAGTCGGTAAGGAGGGCGCGCCACGCATTGCGCTGGGCCGCTTTAAAGATCGGCGGCCTGGAGGGATTGCGGGACATCCAGCGGGGCACCCCGAGGAGGTCCGGCAGGATGGTGATCCCCTCCTTGGCCGCGAGGCCGAAGAGCACGTCGGTTCCGTAGTAGTCCCGAGTCCCCGGCATCGGCTCGACGAACTTCCAGTCGACCTGGGCGCGGAAAACCCCGCCCCCTGCCGTCGCCACTCTGTTCAGGTCGTCTTGGCTGGGGAAGTAGGTGCCGACGAGCCATAGAACGGGTTCGGCCCCACCGCCTGTGCCACGGCCGGCGCAGCGGCGAGCGCAACGGCCGTCACGCAGGCGACTGCGATTGCCCCTCTCGGCATGAGACGAAGCTAGCCGCTGCGAAAGCTCAATGTCGCAGTTGGCCGGCGACCTCCCAGGGAGCGGACCCGGCCATCACGGCGTCCGCGTAATCGGCGTACCTACCCGCTCCGATCGCCTCTCTCGCGCCCGCCGCGAGTCGCTCCATATAGGTCAGGTTGTGGAGCGTGAGCAGCCGCGTACCGGTCAGGTCCTTGTTGCGAGCCAGGTAGCGGAGGTAGGCGCGGGAATGGCGCGTGCAGGCCTCGCAGGGGCAGCCCTCGACCACAGGGCCGTCGTCCTCAGCGTAGGCCGACTTGGTCAGATCGATACGGAAGCGACCACTCGGGTCCGGACCCAGCGCCGTGCCGTGCCTCGCGAGTCGCGTCGGGATCGCGCAGTCGAACAGGTCGATGCCCATGCCGATGCCGACGAGCAGATCGTCGACCTCGCCGATGCCGAGCAGGTGGCGCGGCGCCTGCTCGGGGAGGAACGGCACGGTGAAGCCGAGGACGCCGTGCATCTCCGACTTCTCGCGGCCGAGCGTTCCGCCGATTGCGATCCCGTCGATCGCGGCCGCCGCGTTCCGCTCCGCCGACTCCCGGCGTAGGTCTTCGTGAACGCCGCCCTGGACGATGCCGAAGACCGCCTGCTCGGCCGGACCCTCCCGCTCGTGCCAGGCCAGGCAGCGGTCGAGCCAGCGGTGGGTGCGTTCAGCGGAGCACGCGGTGTACTCGCGGTCGGCGTGCGCGGGGGTGCACTCGTCGAAGGTCAGGGCGATGTCCGATCCGAGCGCCGCCTGGATTCGCATCGAGTCCTCGGGCCCGAGGAATCGGTTCGAGCCGTCGAGCAGCGACTGGAAGGCCACTCCAACCTCGGAGATCTCGACCTTCGCGCCGCCCGCGATATTGCCCCGCCGGCCCTTGATCTCATCCGCGACGCCGCCGTGGGCGAGCGAGAAGACCTGGAAGCCGCCCGAGTCCGTGATCAGCGCCCGCTCCCAGCCCATGAACCGGTGCAGGCCCCCGCGCGCCGCGATCGCGTCCTCCCCAGGGGACAGGTGCAGGTGGAAGGTGTTGCCGAGCACCATCCCGTACCCGAGCTCCGCGACCTCCGCGGAGGAGAGCCCCCGCACGCTGCCCTTGGTGGCGAGGGGGATGAACCCCGGAGTGGGCACGTCCCCGTGCGCTGTATGGATCAGGCCCGCGCGGGCATCGCCGTCGCGGGCCTGAATCTCGAACTCGAGCCTGGCCGGGTCAGATCTCACCGGCCAAGCCTAGGGTCAGGACCTACTTCTTCTCCTCGCCGGAGCCCTCGACCGTCCCCTTGCCGATCTGCACCCGGGTCGGCTTCGCCTCCGCGGGCTTCGGGATCCGGACCTCGAGAACGCCGTCCTCGAACTTCGCGTCCACCCTCTCGGCGTCTACACCCGGCGGGAGCGTGAGGGAGCGCGAGAACCTGCCGAAGGCCCGCTCGACGCGGTGGTAGCCCTCGGCGCTCTGCTCGGACTCCGACTTACGCTCACCCGAGACGGTGAGGATGTTGTCCTTGATCTCGATGTCCACGTCGTCCTCGGTCATGCCGGGCAGGTCGCCCCGCAGGACGAGGTGGTCATCGGTCTCGACCAGGTCCATGGCCGGGATCCAGCGACGGGATGTGCCGTTGGCCGACCGGCCCTCGAAGAAGCGGTCGAAGAGACGGTTCATGTCGCCCTGCAGCGAGTCGAGCTCGCGAACCGGGTCCCATCGAACCAGTGCCATATCCGCTCACCTCCTTCGGCTCGTTGCTTGTCGGTTTTGGCTTGCTGGCGCCAAAGTCCTCTGATTACATAGCCAGTATAAAACCTAAGTGATCTTCTATCAAGTAAATGTGACCGGGGAGCGGGCCCGGTTTCCCACCTTCGTGCCAGGGTGCCCGCGTGTTTGAACGCGCAATCAACGGAAGGAATCCCAAATGGGCACCGAGAGCGAGGATCGAGTCTGGCTGATCACCGGTGCTTCGTCGGGCCTGGGGCGGGCTCTGACGCAGGCCGCGCTAGGGCGAGGCGAACGAGTCGCCGCGACCGCGCGAGATCTGGATTCGGTACGCGAATTCGAGCGGGAGCATCCCAATCGCGCGCTCGCAGTCGAGCTCGACGTGACGGACCCGGCCGCGGCCGAGACCGCGGTCGCGAAGACCGTCGAGCGGTTCGATCGGCTCGACGCAGTCGCCAGCAACGCCGGCTTCGGGTTGTTCGGAGCACTGGAGGAGCTCAGCGATGACGAGCTGCGGCGCGAGTTCGACACAAACGTCTTCGGCGCCGTCAATGTGATCCGTGCGGCGCTGCCCAAGATGCGTGCCCAGCGCTCGGGGCACATCGTGCAGATCTCATCGCTCGAGGGCGTTGCGCCGGCGAGACCGCCTACGCGGGGACGAAGTTCGCGATCGAGGGCATCTGCGAGGCGCTCGCCAAGGAGGTCGCCCACCTCGGTATCCGGGTGACGATCGTCGAACCGGGGCCGATCCGCACTGACTTCGCCGACGGGGCAACGGTCGAGCCGCCGGTCGCGCCCGACTACGAGGAGAGCGTCGGTGGTGCGCTCGAGACCTTCGAGGACCTGGCCGGCAACCAGCCGAACGATCCCGCTCGAGTCGCCGAGGCGGTCATGCGGGTCGTCGACTCCCCGGAGCCCCCGCTGCGGCTCGCCCTCGGAGTCGAGGCGATCGAAGCCATTCGAGGGAAGTTCGACGGGCAGAAGGCCGAGCTCGATGCCTGGGAGGAGCTGGGCGCCTCGACGGCGATCCCCGCCTAGGCGCGCTTCCAGCCCTCTGATCGCGTCAGGACTCGCGCAAGCCTCGCACGGTTCAAGGCGGTTCTTGGTCCCGCCCGGTCCCTGGTCGTTATTGCGCCCGCCTAGTCCTTCGGCGGCTTCGGCGGCTTCGGCTGGGTCACCGATGGTGGATTAGGCGGCTTTGGCGGCTTTGGCGGCTTTAGCGGCTTTGGCGGCTTCGGCGGGGACACCGATGGTTCCTTCGGCGGCTTCGGCGGGGACACCGATGGTTCCTTCGGCGGCTTCGGCGGGGACACCGATGGTTCCTTCGGCGGCTTCGGCGGGGTCACCGATGGTTCCTTCGGCGGCTTCGGCGGGGTCACCGATTGCGCCTGCGGCGCTTCGGCGGGGTCACCCTCCGGTGCCTGCGGGGGCTTCGGCCGGGGTGTGGCCACGGGCGTCTTGCCACCGGTGTCCTCAAGTTGACTCCCCGACCGAGGCGGAATGCCGGACCCGGAATGCCTGCCGCCAGGAGGCTCCTCCTTGGCCCGCCCGCCGCGATTCTCCTGTGCCGCTGGGCCCACAATCCCAGCGGCCGGGTCGAACGACGCGAACTCGGGCAACGGCTGCGAGGAATCGCCGCCCTCGGTGAACGCGAACCCGGGCAACTGCTGCGAGGAATCGCTGCCGTCGGTGCCGGAGAACAAGCCGATCAGGATCGCCAGTGCGCAAACCACGATCGCCGTTATCCACGCGACCCGCACGGCGACAAGGCCGGCCAACCTGACTTCAAACGTGCCCTTCACGATGAGGCTGCTGCGAGGGAAATTTTGGGTTCGGGATTGTTGCTCCGACCACAGTGTGTCGCGAACTCGATTTTGGGCTAGGGGATTCCTGTCCCGTCGGGGCGGGCAAATGTCTACCCCTCAAGGGCGGTCCCGCCATGGCCCCGCATCCCGCTTAGCTCAGGTCTCCCGCAGCGAATGCGCCGTCATCGCCTCGGGCTGCGGGATACCGAGCAGGTCGAGCGCGGTCGGTGCGACATTGGCGAGGATGCCGCCCTCGCGCAGCACGATCCTCTCGACGGTGGCGATCAGCGGCACCGGGTTGGTCGAGTGGGCCGTGTTGGGGGAGCCGTCGGGTTCGAGCATCTGCTCGCAGTTGCCGTGGTCGGCGGTGATCAGCAGCGCGCCCCCCTTCTCGTGGACCGCGGTCACGACCTCGGCCAGGCGGGCGTCGACCTCCTCGACGGCGGCGACCGCCGCCGGGATCACACCCGTGTGGCCGACCATGTCCGGGTTGGCGAAGTTGATGATCCCGAAGCGGTAGCCGTCCTCGCTCCAGTGCTCGCTGAAGGCGTTCGCGGCGGCCGCCGCGCTCATCTGCGGTTTGTGGTCGTAGGTGGGGACGTCCCGTGGTGAGTCGACGAGGTAGCGCTCCTCCCCGCTCCACTCCTGCTCGCGGCCGCCGTTGAAGAAGTAGGTGACGTGGGCGTATTTCTCAGTCTCGGCGACGTGCAGCTGGCGCTCGCCCTCCTCTGCAATCACCTGGGCGATCGTGGTCGTCGGCACGCGCGGCGGGAAGGCGACGGGATAGGGCCAGCCGTGCTCGTACTCGGTCATCGTCGTCAGCTGGAACGGGGCGGCTCCGCCGCGGTCGAACTCGTCGAAGTCGGGCTCGCCGAGGGCGCGGGTCAGCTGGCGAGCACGGTCGGGACGGAAGTTGATGAGGATGAAGGGCTCATCGGGCTCGACGCCGCCGTAGTCGCCGATCACGGTGGGCTCGATGAACTCGTCGGTGACGTCGCGCTCGTAGGACTCGCGGATCGCCGCGACGGCGTCCTCCGCCCGCGGGGCCCGTGCGTGGACGATCGCGTCGTAGGCCCGCTTGGTGCGGTCCCAGCGGGTGTCGCGATCCATACCCCAATAGCGGCCGCCGACCGTTCCGATCGAGCCCACGTGGCGGAGCCATCGCTCGGCCTCCTCGACGTAGCCCGCGCCCGCGGTCGGCAGGGTGTCGCGCCCGTCGGTGAGGGCGTGGAGCACGAGCTCGGATACCCCCTCCTCCCCGGCCAGCTCGATGACCGCCTCGATGTGCTCCCAGCCCGAGTGCACGCCGCCGTCGGAGATCAGGCCCACGGCATGGAGGCGGCCCCGCCGGGACTCCCGCGCCGAACCGCACGCGGCCCGCAGTGCGGGGTTCTCGAAGAAGCTGCCGTCGGCGATCGCGTCGTCGATCCGAGCCAGGTCCTGCTTGACGATCGCTCCCGCGCCGAGGTTGAGATGCCCGACCTCGGAGTTGCCCATCTGGCCCTCGGGAAGCCCGACGTCGGGGCCGGAGGTCGAGAGCGTCGTGTGCGGGTAGGCGGACCAGAGCTCGTCGAAGACCGGCGTATTGGCCTGGGAGATCGCGTTCCCGGGGCCGTCGGGCGCCAGGCCCCAGCCGTCGAGGACCACCAGCGCCAGCGAGGGCACCGGGATGCTGGTTGGTCCGACCGGCAGCGGGCTCATCGGCTCAGGCCGCGGCTTCGATGATCGCCGCGAAGTCGGCCGGGTCGAGGCTCGCTCCCCCGACCAGGGCGCCGTCGACATCGGGCTGCGAGAGCAGCTCCGCTGCGTTGTCCGGCTTGACCGAGCCTCCGTAGAGGATCCGGATCGCGTCCGCTCCCTCGGCCGACCGCGCCTCGATCAGGCCGCGGATCAGCGCGATCGCCTCCTGCGCCAGCTCTGGGGTTGCGGTTTGGCCCGTCCCGATCGCCCAGATCGGCTCGTAGGCGATTACCACCTCACTGAGGCGCGCGTCGGGTACCTCGGCCAGATCGGCCTGGATCTGCCGCGTGAGCACCGCTTCGATCTCGTTCCTCTCGCGCTCCAGCAGGTTCTCGCCGACGCAGAGGATCGGCTCGAGTCCGGCGCCTAGTGCGACGGGCACCTTCCGGGCCAGGGCGTCGTCCGTCTCGTTGAAGTACTGGCGGCGCTCGGAGTGCCCGAGGATCACGCCGTGGGCGCCCAGGTCCTGCAGCATCGGAGCCGAGATCTCGCCCGTGTAGGCACCCTCCTCGGCCTCATGCATGTTCTGCGCCGCGACGCGGACGCGGCTCTGGAAGCAGTGCTCGACCGCGGTCTTCAGGGATGTGAACGGCGGGCAGACGACCACCTCCGGGCTGGAGTCCTCCGGGACACGGGATAGGAACTCGCCGAGGAAGCGCTCGGTCTCCTCGGTCGTCTTGTGCATCTTCCAGTTGGCGGCCAGGTACGCGGTGCGGTCAGGCATCCTGGAGAGCCTCCACTCCCGGGAGCTTCCGCCCCTCCATCAGCTCCAGCGAGGCGCCGCCGCCGGTGGAGAGCCAGTCGACGGCGTCGGCGAGCTCGAACTGCTGCAGGGCGGCTACCGAATCCCCGCCGCCGACCACGGTGTGGCCAGGCGCTGCTGCCACCGCCTCGGCCACGGCGCGCGTCCCCGAGGCGAACGGCTCGAGCTCGAAGGCGCCCATCGGGCCGTTCCAGAAAACGGTTCCGGCCCGGGCGATCCGCTTTGCGAAGTTGGCTGTCGTGTTGCTGCCGATGTCGAGCCCCATCCAGCCCTCGGGCACGTCGACGCCATTCAGCAACCGGACCTCTGTGTCCGCGTCGAATTCCCTCCCGAGGCACAGGTCCTCGGGCAGCTCCAGAATCGTGTCGCTGCCCTTGGCCTCCTTCAGCACATTCCTGGCGGATTCGACCCCCTCCTCCTCCACCAGCGAGTTGCCCGTGTCGCGTCCCTCGGCCTTGAAGAAGCTGAAGCACATCGCGCCGCCGATCAGGATCTCCTCGGCGAACCCGAGGAAGCGATCGATCACGCCGAGCTTGTCGATGACCTTGGCGCCGCCGAGCACGATCACCAGGGGCCGCTCCGGGTCCTCCCGAACCGCGGTGAGCTCCACCATCTCTTGCTCGAGCAGCAGTCCGGCGTAGCCGGACAGGCGATGGGCGACACCCTCGGTACTCGCATGGGCGCGGTGCGCTGAGCCAAACGCGTCGTTGACGTAGAGGTCGGCGAGCCCGGCGAGGGCCTCCGCCAGGGCCGGATCGTTCTTCGTCTCCCCCGGTTCGAACCGGCTGTTCTCCAGCAACAGCACCTCGCCGGCCTTCAGGCCGGATGCCATCTCGGCTACCTGATCGCCGACCACGGCGGGCGCCTGCTTGACCGGCGCCTCGAGCAGCTCGCCGAGGCGCTCGCCCACCGGAGTCATCGAGAGCTCGGGGTCCGGGCCCTTGGGGCGCCCGAGGTGCGAGACCAGCACGACGCTCGCTCCCCGCTCCCGAAGCAGCTCGATGGTCGGCAGCGAGGCCCGGATCCGGGTGTCGTCCGTGACCGTCCCCTCCTCGAGTGGAACATTGAGGTCCGCGCGCACCAGCACGCGGCGACCCTCCACCTCGGCATCTCTGACGCTCGCCTTGCTGAACGAGCGCGCGGTGGTTGAGTCAGGCACCGACCGTCGCCGGCTGCAGCACCTTCTCCGCCAACTCGACGCAGCGGTTCGCGTAGCCCCACTCGTTGTCGTACCACGAGAAGACCTTGACGAACTTGCCGTCGACCACCGTGGTCTCCTCGGCGTCGAAGATCGACGAGTGGGGATCGGTGACGATGTCGGTGGAGACGATCGGGTCCTCGGTGTACTTGAGGATCCCGGTCAGGGGGCCCTCGGCGGCCTCCCTCATCGCGGCGTTGATCGCCTCCGCGCTGGTCTCGGTGCCGACGTCGCAGACGAGGTCGATCAGCGAGCCGGTGATCACCGGGGCGCGGATCGCGACGCCGTTGAGCTTGCCCTGCAGCTCGGGCAGCACCAGCCCGATCGCCTTGGCGGCGCCGGTCGAGGTCGGGATCAGGTTGACCGCGGCCGCCCTCGCCCGCCGGTAGTCCTTGTGGGGCATGTCCTGGAGGCGCTGGTCGGCCGTGTAGGCGTGGATCGTGGTCATCAGACCGCGCTCGATGCCAACGGTGTCGTTGAGGACCTTCGCCACCGGCGCCAGGCAGTTGGTGGTGCAGGAGGCGTTGGAGATGATGTTGTGCCGCTCGGGGTCGTAATCGGAGTCGAAGTTGACGCCCAGCGCGACCGTGATGTCGGGGTCGGTGGCCGGGGCGGAGATGATCACCTTCTTCGCCCCTGCATCGAGGTGCTTCTGGGCGTCCTCGCGCTTGGTGAAGAGGCCGGTGGACTCGATGACCACCTCGACGCCGAGGTCCCCCCACGGCAGGGCGGCGGGATCCCGCTCGTTCAGAACCTTGATCTCGGCGCCATCGACCTTGATGCCGTCGTCCGTGACCTCGATCTCGCCGGGGAAGCGCCCCAGGACCGAGTCGTAGCGGAGCAGGTGGGCGATCATCTCCGTGTCGATCAGGTCGTTGACCGCGACGAACTCGAGATCTGTGCCCCCCTCGTAGGCTGCGCGGAACAGGTTCCGTCCGATCCGCCCGAAGCCGTTGATGCCCACCTTGACTGCCATTTCAGGTCCTCCTACGCCGAATCCGAGATTTCTTTCTACCCAAACTATCGAGCCGTGAATGCCTCCGTGCCCGTGCTCGGCACGGATCCGCTCACTTGGCGTGCGAGACGCTGACCTCGACCAGGTAGCCGTCGGGGTCATTGAGGCGACAGCAGTAGTTGCCCGGGCCGAACGCCGGGGCACTGCCGGGCTCGGCGACGGGCTCTCCGCCATTGGCACTGCCCGACTCGAAGGAGGCCTTGACGGCGGGAATGCTCTTCGCGGGGAAGGAGATCAGGCCGTATCCCGGGCGCTGGGAGTCCGAGAGCTCGATGAAGAACTCGGCCTTGATCAGGCCCCAGCTGACGGAGTCGGCTGGGGCATCCTGCCGGCGCCAGCCCAGAGGCGCCAGGATCGAGTCGTAGAAGGCGCCACTGCGCTCGAGGTCGGAGACTTTGACGGCTGCGTAATTAAGCATCGCTGGGAGGTGGCGGGACGAGACAATCCCTGCCGGACGGCCACGTTATACAGGGGAAGCCAGGGTGCAGGTCAGCGGCGAGGCTCCCAGCGGAAGAACCGGACCGCGATGACGAGCCCGAAGAGTCCCCAGGCCGCGACCACCGCGAGGTCACCGAGCTCGAAGCCGGAGCCCGTCGTGTGCGGGTCCCAGGCGGTGAACAGGGCCTCGAAGAAGTGGCGGATCGGGAAGGCGTCGGCAAAGTTGAGAACACCATTGGGCAACTCGTCCTCGGGGATGAAGACTCCTGACAGGAAGTAGAGCGGCAGCACGGTGGCATTGGTTACGGCGGGCGCCGCATCCTCCGTCGGGATCACCGCGGCGAGCGCGAAGCCGAGGCAGGAGAAGGAGAACGCCCCGACCGCCAACGTGACCAGCAGGGCGGGCATGGTGTCGGTCGGGATCGTCACCCCATAGACCAGGGCGCCGATCACGCTGACCAGGACGACCATGATCAGCGAGATCACGAGCGAGTTCCCAACCCGCCCGGCCACGAAGGTCGCAGGCGGGAGCGGCGTTCCGCGCACCCGCTTGAGCTGACCGGCCTCCCGCTCGGCCGGCAGGTTAGTGGCAAGCTTGACGGTCGTCGCCGAGATCACGGCGAGAGTGAGAATGGCGGGCACGTAGTAGGTCGCGCCCTTGACGTCGAGCGTGGAGATGTCGGCGTTCTCGAAAACGCTGGCGAGGATGAAGAGGAAGATCAGCGGCAGCAGGGCCGTGAAGAAGACGGCCGCCGGATTTCGCCAGAAGACCTTCTGGTCGAAGCGGAACTGGTGGAGAACGAGTGCCACTCCGCTCATGACGACTCCTCCCCCACGCCGTCGGACTGCCGGGTGAGCTCGAGGTAGACGTCCTCGAGGCTCGGGCGGCGCACCTGGAGGTCGGGCAGGCCGACCCCCCGCTCGCTCGCCCAGACGGTCAGGTCTCGCAGGACGGGAACCGGGTCATCCGCCGTCATCGAAACGGCGCCGGCGTCGATCCGTGCCCGGGCGCGGACCGGCTCGGGCAGATCCGGCGAGTGGACACCGGCCGGGAGGCGGAAGCTGATCTCGGTGCGCGCCTCGCGATCGCCACCGACGTCCTCCGGGGAGCCGGTGGCGACGATCCGACCCGCCGAGATGATCGCCACCTGGTCGGCCAGCGCCTGGGCCTCGTCCATGTAGTGGGTGGTCAGGAAGACGGTCTTGCCCAGGTCGCGCAGGCCGCCGATCACATCCCAGGCCTGCCGCCGCGCCGAGGGGTCGAAGCCGGTGGTCGGCTCGTCGAGGAAGAGCAGCTCGGGATCTCCGATCAGGGCGAGGGCCACGTCGAGGCGCCGCTGCTGGCCGCCCGAGAGCGTCGACGTCCGGGCGTTGGCCTTCTCGCCCAGGCCGACCAGGTTCACCGTCTCGTCGATGTCCCGGGGCGAGGAGTAGTAGCCGGCGTACTGCTCGATCGCCTCGCGTGGAGTGAGCTCCGGGACCAGCCGGGACTCCTGCAGCACGAAGCCGACGCGGTTTCGCCAGGCCCGGTCCGCTCGTTGCGGATCGATCCCCAGCACGCTCACCTCGCCCGAATTCCGGGTCCGATAGCCCTCGAGGATCTCGACGGTGGTGGTCTTACCGGCGCCGTTCGGCCCGAGGAACGCGAAGATCTCGCCCGCGCCGACGTCGAGATCGATCCCCCGCACCGCCTCGAAGCCGTCGTAGGACTTGCGCAGGCCTGCCACCTTGACAACCGGGTCCATGCGACGGATGTTATGGACGGCTTCGCCATCACCGGCGGCCACAAACACCGCCGCCGAATAGACGCGCCCCGCGGCCTACCGGGCCGCGGGTCGCGGCTCGAGCTCCACGTCGCGGTGCACGACCTGCAGCTTCACGTCGTCGCGCGTCTCGAGGGCGCGCGCGATCCGATCAGCGACGGTCACCGAGCGGTGGCGTCCGCCGGTGCACCCGACCGCGATCGTCAGGTGCTGCTTGCCCTCGGCCACGTAGGCAGGGAGCAGGAAGTCGAGCAGGGGCATGAGCCGTCCATAGAACTCGCCCGCCTGCGTGCCCGACTCGACGTACTCGCGGACCGGCTCGTCCAGCCCGGTCAGTGGCCGCAGGTCGTCGACGTAGTGCGGGTTCGGGAGGAAGCGGACGTCGAGCGTGAGGTCCGCGTCCAGCGGAGGACCGTTCTTGAAGCCGAAGGTGAGGATGGTGAGAGCGAGCTGGTTCTCGCGCGTGTCGCGGCCGATCAACTCGATCGCGATCCGGCGCCGCAGGGCCCCGCCGGTCAGCGGCGAGGTGTCAACCACGACGTCCGCACGCTCGCGCAGCGGAGCGAGCCGGTCGCGCTCCGCCCGGATCCCGTCCACGATCCGACCGCTGCGAGCCAGCGGGTGCCGGCGACGGGTCTCCTTGTAGCGATGGAGCAGGGCCTCCTCGTCGGCCTCCAGGAAGACGAGCTTCAGGTCCAGCGCCTCGCTCGCATCGAGCTCGTCGAGGACCGCGAGCAAATCCTCGAAGTACTCGCCGCCCCGAACGTCGGTCACGACAGCGGCCCTCTCGACGCCGCTGCCCTCGTGCTGGAAGAGCTCGCCGAGCCCCTCGATCATCTTCGGAGGCAGGTTGTCGACGCAGAAATATCCGCCGTCCTCGAAGGCCGCGATCGCCTCCGACTTCCCGGCACCCGAGTAACCGGTGATCACTACGAGCTCGACCCGCCTGTCGCCGGGTCCTGAGCCGTCTCCCCCTGCTGTCCCGTCCCGAGACATCAGCCCGCTCTGTGGAGTTGCCTGTGGATCTCGCGAGCGAGCTTACCGGGCACTCCGGGCACCGCTTCGAGCTCCTCGCGGCTGGCGGTGAGCAGCCTGTCCGGAGAGCCGAAATGCCGCAGCAGCGCCCGCTTGCGCGCCGGGCCGACCCCGCGCACCCCGTCCAAGACGGAGGCGGTCATGGCCTGGTCGCGGCGGCCGCGATGGAAGGTGATCGCGAACCGATGGGCCTCGTCGCGCACCCGCTGCAGCAGGCGGAGCGCGTCCGATCCCTTCTCCAGCATGATCGGCTCCTTCCGGCCCGGAACGAAGACCTCCTCGATCCGCTTGGCGAGGCTGATCACCGCGACACCCCGCTCCAGCAGCGGCTCCAGCGTCTTCAGGCCGGCCGAGAGCTGGCCCTTGCCGCCGTCGATCACGATCAGGTCGGGGAGCGCCGCGAAGCTCGCGTCGCGGTCGGAGTCGTGCGGCGAGATGTCGGCCTGCTGCAGGTAGCGGCCCAGCCTGCGGCTCAGGACCTCCTGCATGGCCGCCACATCGTCGGGTCCGCCGCCGTTCTCTCCGAACTCGCCCCGGATGCCGAACTTGCGGTAATCGGACTTCTTCGGCGCCGCGCCCTCGAAGACCACCATCGCGGCGACGGTGTGGGTCTCGCCCAGGTTCGAGATGTCGAAGCCCTCGATCCGGACGGGCACGCGCTCGAGGCCGATCGCCTCCTGGAGCGCCGAGAGCGACTCGACCCTCTGCTGGCGCCGGTGCTCGCGCCGCAGCTTGTCCTGGGCGAGCGCGAGGTTGGCGTTCTTCTCGGCCAGCTCGCGCATCCGGCGCAGGTCGCCGCGGGAGGCGATCCGCACCTCGACCTGCGCATCGCGCTGGCTCGAGAGCGCCTCGGCGAGGACGTCGGTGCGGCCCTTCAGCTCCGGACCGACGATGACCCGCCCGGGAATCGCCGGGGCGGCCCCGTAGTACTGGAGCAGGAAGGTCTCGGCGACCTCGCCCGGATCGCGGTCCTCATCCGCGCCGTCCTCCTCGCCCGCCAGATAGAAGCCCTGCCGCTCGGCGAGCACGCCGTCGCGCACCTGGAAGACCTGGGCGTTCGCGTCGCTGCCCTCGATCGCAACCCCGATCACGTCGGCGCTTCCCAGCGCGCCGCCGGCGACCTGCTGGCGCTCCATCATCCCCCGCACCGCATTGAGCCGGTCGCGGTAGAGCGCCGCCCGCTCGAAGTCCTGCGCCTCGGAGGCCTCCTCCATCTGGTCCTCGAGGTCGCCCGCGATCTCCCTGTAGCGGCCGGAGAGGAAGCCGATGATCCGGTCGATGTTGCCTCGGTACTCCTGCTTGTCGATGTAGCCGACGCAGGGCGCCTGGCAGCGCTTGATGTAGTAGTCGAGGCAGGGCACGCCGGAGCGCCGACCCGGTTCCGGGCCCTCGCAGGTCCGGTACTGGAAGAGCTTGCCGAGCAGATCGAGCGTGTCCCGCACCCGCTTGGCGCTCGAGAACGGACCGAAGTAGGCCCGGTTCGGCCGGTGTCGCTCTCGGGTGAAGTAGACCCTGGGGAACTCCTCGTCGAGGCTGACGCCGACGTACGGGTACGACTTGTCGTCCCGCAGCCGGATGTTGAACCGCGGCCGGTAGCGCTTGATGAAGCTCTGCTCCGCCAGCAGGGCCTCGGCCTCCGTCTGGGTGACCAGCGTCTCGATCGACTCGGTGCGACCGATCAGCTCGGCGGTACCGCCCATGCCCGCCCCGCGGCTGCCGCCCTTGCCGGAGAAATGCGACGCTACCCGCTTGCGGATCGAGTTCGCTTTGCCCACGTAGAGGGCGTCCCCCGCCTTGTCGCGGAAGACGTAGACACCCGGAGCGTCGGGGAGCTCCCGGCGCTGCTCGGCCAACTTCTCGCTGCTCGTTGCCACAAATACAAGGGTAGGCTCCGGGCCCCGCGCCCTGAGGAGGCTTGAGATGGCAGAGACCGCAGAGACCGAAGTTCCGCTTCTGAGCAGCGATCCGCCAGAGCTGGAGACCCTCCAGCTCGAGATCGACGGGCAGGTCGGAACGCTCACGCTGGACCGGCCCGACGCCCTCAACGCGATGAGCCCCGAGCTGATCGGAGAGCTCACCACCGCGGCCGCCTGGCTGGCGGACCGCGCTCCGATCCGGGCCCTGATCGTGACCGGCGCGGGCCGCGCGTTCTGCTCCGGCGGCGATGTCAACTGGTTCAAGCGGGGCGTCACCGACGAAAGGGTCGACCTGCCCTCCGAGGTGCGGCGCGGAGCCGAGGCCCTGCACAACGCCATCGTCGACATCCGCCGCATCCCCTACCCGGTGATCGCGGCGATCAACGGCCCCGCC
Source organism: uncultured Solirubrobacterales bacterium (assembly GCA_963797265.1). GTDB lineage: Bacteria > Actinomycetota > Thermoleophilia > Solirubrobacterales > 70-9 > DASUPK01. Next base: position 284,445 of record CAWCOY010000002.1, read on the forward strand.
GCGGGGGCGGGCATGTCGCTGGCGCTCTCGGCAGACGTCCGGATCGCCTCCGATGAAGCGTTCCTGGCGATCGCCTATGGGCGGATCGGCGCGGCTCCCGACGGCGGCATGACCTACTTCCTGCCTCGGGTCGTCGGGCCCGCCAAGGCGCTCGAACTCGCCCTCAACGATCCCAACCTCGACGCGAACGCCGCGCTCGAGGCCGGGCTGGTCAGCGAGGTGGTCCCCGCCGATCAGCTCCTCAGCCGCGCTCGGGAGAAGGCCGAGAAGCTCGCGGCCAAGGCCCCGTACTACGTGCGCATGACCAAGCACCTTCTGCACGAGTCCATAGAGCACTCACTGACCGACCACCTGCAGCTGGAGCGCCACGGGATCGCGGACAGCATGGGAACGGAGGACCTTCGACGCGGTGTGACGGCCTTCTTCGCCGGTGAGACGCCCGAATTCCGAGGGAACTAGGCAATCCAGCCCCTTTAGCGGTGCGTAATAGAGTGGACCGACTTGGCGTCAAGGGAAAGGTGGCCTCGATGAGACGAGCTTCAGCAATGGCCTGCGTGGCGGTGCTGGCCGTGCTTGGCCTGGCGGCGTGCGGAGGGGGCGACAACAACAACGACACCACAGCGGCCGCGACGGCGCCTGCGAACACCGGCGCGACCGGAGGCGGTGGCGGCGGAGGGGGCTCTACGGTCGACATCTCGACGCCGTCCGGCAGCGACCTGGCCTTCGAGCAGAAGGACGTCAGCGCGAAGGCCGGCAGCGTGACGATCGACTTCGACAACAAGCAAGCCCTCGGACACGATGTCAAGGTCGAGGACTCGTCCGGTCAGGAGCTCGGTGGAACCGACATCATCTCGTCGAGCACCGCAACCGCAACGGTCGACCTCCAGCCCGGGACCTACACGTTCTTCTGCAGCGTGCCGGGGCACCGCGAGGCGGGCATGGAGGGCACGCTCACGGTCAAGTAGCGGCGCGCGGGTCCTATTCAGGCAAAGCTCGGCCGACCGAGTCCGCCACACAGGCGGGCTTGTCCGATCCTTCGACTTCGACCGTGAAGCGGGTGACGATCTGCCACCAGCCGCCCCCGACGTCCTCGACCTCGGTGACCTCGGCGGTGGCGCGGATCCGCGCGCCGGCGGGGACCGGGGCCGGGAACCGCACCTTGTTCCAGCCGTAGTTGACTCCGAGCTTGAAGCCGGTGGAGCTGAGCAGCTCGAGGCGCATGCCGTCGATCATCGAGAGGGTGAGGTTGCCGTGCGCGACGGTGGTGCCGAAGGGGCTCTCGTTCTTCGCCCGCTCGACATCGACGTGGATCCACTGGTGGTCCCCGCTGAGATCGGCGAACGTGTTGATGTCCTCCTGGGTGACCTCGCGCCACTCGCTCGGACCGATGGTGTTGCCGAGCAGGGCCTGGAGCCCCTCGATTCCCTGAACCTGAACCGTCGCCATGGCGCAACCCTACTGATCGCCCACCGGCTATGAATAGGCCTCTGAGGGGCATGATCGACACTCGCCGTGCGATCGCCGTGTCGGCGGGGCTGGTGCTGATCCTCGGGTTGGTCGCGTGCGGCGGTGGTGGCGGCGGCAACGGACCGGGACCGATGGAGCTGAACCTCGTGATCGGCAATTCCCTGCCGCTGAGCGGCAGCTCGAGGTCGCTCGGCGAATCCGGCCAGAAGGCCTCGGAGATCGCGGTCGACCAGATCAAGCAGGCCGTCGTTTCGGCCGGTGCCCAGCACAGCGTCCGGATCGTCAATGAGGACCAGGGAGGCGACGTCGACTCCGCCGTCGAGTCCGCAAGGAAGCTCGTCGACACCGATCGAGCCAGTTGCCTGACCGGGCCCTGGTCCTCAAACGGGGTGGCCCAGGTCGCCCAAAACGTCGCCATCCCGACCAAGGTCCTCCAGATATCCCCGGTGGCGACCGGCGACGACGTCGCCGAGCTCAGCGACCACGACCTGGTCGTCAGCACCGCACTGCCCGTCTCGCTCGAGGGCCACGCGCTTTCAAAGGCGATCGAGGCCGCTCTCGGCGGTGCCGCGGGCCACAGCGTGAACGTCGCGGCCAGCAACGACACCTATGGAGACACGGTCACCCAGGACTTCATCGAGTCCTGGCAGGGTAAGGACGGGACCGTCGGGGATCAGATCGTCCTCGCGGCGCCACCGCTCAGCAGCTCGACCAGTTCGAGCGGCGCCTCGTCCGTCTACTCATCCCAGGCCACACAGATCACCGGCGGCAGCCCAGACGCCGTGCTCCTGATCGTCGACCCCACTCGCTTCGCTCAGCTCGTCCCCGCACTCTCCAGCAGCCAGGGATGGGATCCGGCGTCCGCCTGGGGGAGCGATCAGCTCGTCTCACCCGGACTGCCGGACGAGGTGGGTGCTGGCGAGATCGAGGCGATGCGGGCGCTCGCGCCGGGAGCGCCAACGGGCGAAGAGCCGACGTCGGCCTTCGTCCGGGACTTCAACTCGGCCTCGCCGCGCGACGTCAAGCTGGCGCCGTACGCCGCGCAGCAGTTCGACGCGACCATCCTCTGCTACCTCGCGGCTGTGGCCGCTGGGTCGACCGAGGGCCAGGAGATGGCCGACAAGCTGATCGACATCACCGCGCCGGGCGGCACGGAGTACTCCTGGCAGCAGCTTCCGGAGGCGATCAAGGCGCTCGAGGACGGCGAGGACATCGACTACACCGGGGCCTCAGGGCCGGTCGACATGGATGTCAACGGCAACCCGACCAGCGGAGTCTTCGACATCTACCGGTACACGTCAGGCGCCCTCGAAGTTGTCGGCGAGGTCCCGGTCGAGAAGCCGAACCCGGCGACGCCCTAGCTGACCAGCCGGACCTCGAGCGGCGGCGCCAGCAGTACTCCAGCCCCGTCCGCCAGGGCGAGGATGCGGGCGACGTAAGCGCGCGTCTCCGGATAGGGCGGGATGCAGTTGCAGGCCGCCACGGCGCCGGCGCCCGCGTTGTAGGCGGCGAGCGCCAGCGGGACGGAGTGGAACTGCCTGAGCAGGTCCGACATCAGGTGGGCCTGCGCGTCGATCGAGGCGATCGGGTCGAACGGGTCGCGCAGCCCGTAGGAGCGCGCCGTCGCGGGCATGAACTGTGCGATGCCGAGCGCCCCCGCTGGAGAGACAGCCCGGGGATTGAAGCCGGACTCGGCCATCAGCTGGGCGGCGAGCAGCCCAGGCGAGACGTTCCAGCGCGATGCCGACCGGAGCAGCGCTGGGCGGTACTGGGCGGGGACGAAGTCCGGAAGCGCGGCGCCGCTCCCGGAGCCCGCCTCGCCGTCCGGGCCGAGCGCATTGCCGGCGTCCGAGCACGGCGGCGGGCCGGCGATGAAGCCGTAGTGCCAGGCCTCCCAGCTGTATCTCTGCAGGAAGCGGAAGCCGCGAGCGTTCGCCGCGAGCCAGCCGTACACCGAGGAGGGGCCGAGATCGAGCTCCGTCGCGCAGCGGTGCAGCGAGTGGCCGGGCGGCGCGACCCAGCGCGGATCCGGGTGCCGGGCGAAGAGCTCCGCCTGCTCGGCGTCCGAGCGGAAGCCCGACACCACCACCAGGTCGATCCCAGCGCGCCTCGCCGCCGCGCTCATCCGGTCGAAGGCGGCGGCGACATCGGGCCTCATGCCCTCTCCGTCGCGATAGACGAGCGGACCCGAGTATCCACCGCCCTCTGCCATCGACGGCATTCCCGTCCACGAGCCCACCGGCGCCGAAGCCTCCGCGACGGCCTTCGCGACCACCGGGATCGGCGCCGGATCCGCCAACCGCTCGCCACCCGGCAGCCGCGATGGATCGACCTGGCCGACGACGGTGGCGCGGGCGCGCAGCGGCGGGTTCGCCGCCGCGTCCGGGAAGGCGATCCCCAGCCGGGCCGGATCGACCCGATTCCGCCGGGCGGCGTCGATCGCGGCGAGGCGGGCGCGGCCGAGGTACTCGCCTCTGGAGATGTGCCGTGGATTGGGGGCGCCATTCGGCAGCCTCGCCGGAGCCAGCAGCCTGGGCACGTCGTCGCGCATGCTCCGCACAGCCGAGAGCGCTGCCAGGTCCGCCGCGCGCTGCACCCTGCCGCGGCCCGTCGCGGCACCCCCGATCGCCGTCAGGGCCAGCGCGGCGAGGATCAGGATCAGGCCGGCGCCGAGCAGTGCGGGCAGAGCCTGGCCGGCCCGGTGCCATTCGGATCCTCCACGGCCAGGTCGCCGCAGGCGGAGCAGTCGTCTGGCGATGCCGCCGGCGAGCTCCGAGGCGCCGCCGCCAGGACGGGCGCCGGCGAGCGCACGTCGGGCGGCCAGCGGACCGGGGGCTCGGCTGGCGATCCGAACCGGGAGCCCGCGCCGCTCCATCTCTCCGACCGCGAGGGCGGCGAGCGATCGCTCGCCCGGCAGCGCGACCAGCAGGCAGCCTCCGTCGGCCCGCAGCTCTGAATCCAACGCCGGCACCCAGAGCGTCGCCGGCAGCTGGATCACCACCAGCTCTGCCTCGGCAGCCGCGATCGCGGCCGCGGCCGCCTCGAGTCCCTCTCGCGGGTCCGGAACGGCCAGATGACAGATCAGGCCACGAGCCGAGGCGCGCAGTCCATCGCGCCGGAGCGACTCCTCGACCCGGCGGGCGCCGGCGGCGGCAAGCAGCGTCGGACCACGGCGATGGCTGCCCTCCCCCACCTCGACCAGCAGCGTTCCGGCCCCCGTCAGGCGCGATCCCTCGACCGCGATCGAGGCGGCCATCCCCAGACTGGCCCGGCGGTCCGTGCCGCTGGCGATCAGCGTCGTGGTCATCCGCCACCACCGGACGGTGAACGCGACCAGGCCTCGGAGCTGACGGTGAGCGCGCTCGCGACCGCCGCCAGCGGAGCCGGCGGGCGGACCTCCACCCGAACCCGGCCGCCCGCGGCGCTCACCCGCGAGCGGCCTCGCGCCCAGCCGGGGAGTGCGTCTCGGGCTGCCTCGCTTGCGTTCCGCCCAGCGGCGCCCGCCAGCGCGCCGGCCTCGGCTGCCCCGTCCGCGATCGAGAGCGAGTACCCGACCATCAAGAGCTGCACCGCGATCGCGGCCGCCAGGACGAGCGCCGGCAGCGCCGCGAGCAGCTCGACCGAGGCCTGCCCCCGGGTGTGGGATCCCTCAATCGGTGGACGCATCGAGAGTCGAGGAGGCCGCGACGGATGGCAGCTCGACGCCCGGCACAAGCGCCGGGACCCGGACCCTCACCCGGACGCCGCTGTCGGAGCGGATCACCGCGTCACCGCGGAGGGGTCCCGGGAGGGCGCGGCGAGCCGCGGCTTCCGGGTCTCCCCCGACCTGCTCGGCCCGTGCCCCCGCCCGCGCCGCGACGCCAGCCGACCACAGCGCCCAGCCGGTGGCCACGGCCTGACCGGCGAGGATCAGGCAGACGGCCAGGGCCGGCAGGACCGCCACGAACTCGACGGATGCCTGGCCCGAGCGCGCCTTGGCTCGTTTGATTCCGACCGCTGCCATGGCGGCGAAGCTAGGTCCGACCCGCTCGCGCGAAGCGCGCCGGGAGATACGTGACAGCTACGAATCAGCGCCGGGACCGGCGCGGAGTCAGTGCGAGGGGCGTCAGTAGGTCGTCGCGCTGCGCCAGATCAGGAAGATCGCGGCGACACAGCCGGCCATCAGCGCGATCCAGAGCAGCAGTCCCCCGCTCCAGGACGAGAACTCGTCGTAGGCGACCGCCAGCAGCGCGATCCCACCCACCGCTCCAAAGAGGCCGGCCTTCTGCGGGTCGGTGAGCGTCGCAAGGGTGAGCTGCTGCTCTCGGTAGAGCCGGTAGACGAACCAGGCAATCGTGGCGAGGAAGATCATCGTCAGCGCGGCCATCACTGTGTCCGCCGCCGCCCCGCCACCGGGCAGGAAGTCGACCACCGCCGCCAGGGCGAGAACGATCCCCACATTGCGGAGTGTCCGGAGCACTGCAGCGATTCTAGTTCGCCCTGCCGGCCCGCTCGCAAACCGTCGCGGAATATTGCGATTGCAACCAAATCGGAAATGTGAAAGAACTGTCAACCGCTTCTTGTCCGAATTTCCGCAGATCTACTGAGCGCAAATTGAGAATCCCCAAGCTCGTCGTTAGCGTTTCATCGGATGTCTGAGGTCTCCACTCGCCCGATGCCCGGCGTCAGCTCAGAGCTGGCCGGAGCCGCGCTTCGCTTCGCCCGCCGAGTGCATCTCGGACAGCACCGCAAGCAGACCAACGAGCAGTTCGTCCAGCATCCGATCGCGGTCGCGAACCTGCTCATCGAATCGGGCTACGACGGCCCGCTGATCTCCGCCGCCTATCTGCACGACGTGGTCGAGAAGACCGACGTCGAGCTCGACGAGATCCGCGCCCGGTTCGGGCCGAGCGTCGCCGGCCTGGTCGACTGCCTCAGCGAGGACCCCGAGATCGACGCCTACGCCGCCCGCAAGCGCGCGCTGCGCAAGCGGATCCTCGAGTCGGGTGGGGATCCGGTGATCATCTACGCCGCGGATCGCGTCGCCAACATGCGCGACTGGCGCAGGGTGACCCCCGAGGATCGCCCCGCCGTCGGCGAGCGCCTGGGCACGACTCTCGAGGAGCGCATGCAGCTCTGGAGCGAGGACCTCGAGGAGCTGCACGACGCCGACCCACACACCCCCTTCCTGGACGACATCCAGACCGAACTCGACGCTCTGCGCGCCGAAACCCGGTCCCCCTGAGCGGATGTAGCGGATTTAGCGGACCCAAAGGTCCGTCCGACTGAATATTGTCCCGGCCGCCGTGACATGCGGCCCTCCGGCCGCTGGCGTCCGCTCCTCTGATTCCCGCTGACCACAGCCAGTTCGCGATCGGCTTCGATCGCCGTGACCTGCCCAGGCTCCACGAGCTCTGGGACGAGATCGTGCTCGCCGAGCGCTGGTCCGAGGGAGAGATGACCGGCCGCTTCGAGAGCGCCTGGTCCGAGCTGCACGGGCTCGGCTCGGTCGCGACCGGGGGCTGGAGCGGCGCCGCGCTCGCCGCCCTCGACTTCGCCCGGGTCCGTGGCGAGAAGGTGCTCTGCCCCTCCAACACCTTCATGGCCACCCCCCTCTCGATCATCCACTCGGGCGCCGAGCCCGTCTTCGTCGACTGCAATCGCGACGACCTCTGCATGTCGTTCGAGGACTTCCGGCGCAAGGCGGAGGACCATCGGCCACGCGCCGCGGTGCTGGTCCACATCGGCGGACACATCGCGTTCGACGTGGAGCGGATCGCCGACTACTGCCGCGCCGAGGGCATCTTCCTGCTCGAGGATTGCGCCCACGCCCACGGCGCGCGCTGGGCCGATCGCCGTCCGGGCTCCTGGGGCGATGCCGGCGCCTACTCGTTCTACGCGACCAAGACGATCTCGACGGGCGAGGGCGGGATGCTGGTCTCCGCCAACCCGGAGTTGCTCGAGCATGCCCGCGCCTTTCGCAACTACGGCAAGCCCGACCACCTGGTCGAGGGGCTCAACCAGCGGATGAGCGAGTTCACCGCCGCGATCGGCCTGGTGCAGACCGAGCGGCTCGATGAGATCGTCGCCCGCAAGAACGCGATCGCGCGGGAGCGGCTCGATCCCCTCTACCCGACCCGGCTCGAGCTGCCCGAGGGGATGACCTCTGGCCTCTACAAGTACGTCGTCTTCGACCCGATCGAGCGATCGACCGGCAAGGTCTACGACGATCCCTGCCACCGGATCATGGGAACCGGGGACGACCTCCCCAACACGGACTGGGTGGCCGAGAACCACTGGTGCGTGCCGCTCTACTACGCGCCGGTGGAGGACGCTGCTGCCGTGGAGGAGACAGCGTGAGTCGCGTCCTGGTCACGGGCGGCTCCGGCTTCATCGGCTCCCACGTGGTCGACAAGCTCGCCGACGCCGGGTTCGAGCCGCGGATCTACGACCTGCGCCCCTCGCCCCACCACGAGCCGGGATCCGTCGACACGGTCGTCGGCGACCTCTTCGATGGGGAGGCGCTCCGCGCCGCGATGGAGGGCTGCGTCGCCGTCGTGCACCTGGCCGCCTACGCGGACGTGGGAATCGTCGCCGAGCAGCCGGTCGACGCCGAGGAGTGCAACTCGCGCGGCACCCTGGCCGTGCTGGAGGCCGCCCGGGCCGCCGGGACTCGCGTCGTCTACGGCAGCACGATCTGGGTCTACGGCGCCTCCGGCGAGGGCGTGATCGATGAGGACTCCCCGATCGGGCTACCGGACCATCTCTACACGGCAAGCAAGCTCGCCGGCGAGATGTACTGCACCTCCTACGCCGAGCTCTACGACGTGCCCTGCGTGATCCTGCGCTTCGGCATCCCCTACGGCCCCCGCGCGAGACCGTCGGCCGTGATCCCGATCTTCGTCTCCAAGGCACTGGCGGGCGAGCCCCTGACTATCTCCGGAGACGGCCTGCAGACCCGGCGCTTCATCTACGTCGAGGACCTGGCCGAGGGTGTCGTCGCCGCCGTCGACGCAGGCGCTGATGGCCGCATCTACAACCTCGCCGGCGACGAGACGGTGACGATCCGCGAGCTCGCGGACACCGTCTCGGAGCTGGTCGGCGACAGAGAGATCGTCCATACCCCGGGCCGCAGCGGCGACTTCGGTGGCGCCGTGATCTCGAACGAGCGCGCTGCAGGGGAGCTCGGCTGGCGCGCCTCCACCCCGCTGCGCGAGGGCGTCAGGCGCTACCTCGCCTGGGTCGAGCCCGAGCCGACGCGGGCAGCCGAGGCCGCTCCGGCGACCGCGCCCCTCGCAGCCGCGAGACGACTCACCTGGACCCCGGCGCACACCTGGCCGAGCGCTCGGGTGGTGGCGCTCGCCTGCGCCGCGGGGACCCTGATCCCCTCGACGCTCGCCTTCCGCACCGACGAGTTCGGCACGGGGCAGGCCGGGTACGTCACCGTGACCTGCCTGATCGCGATCCTCGCGGCGCTCAGCCTTCTGCCCCTGGGGACCGCGGGACGGGCTCCCAGCGGTGGCGGTGTGATGGCGGGCTGGCTCCTGGCCGGCTACGTGCTGCTCGAAACCCTGCCGTGGACCCGCCACCTCCTCAACCTCGGGGTGCCGCACAAGGGGACCATCGCCCTGTGCGCGATGGGGATGGCGATCGCCATGGTGGTGGCGACGGCGGCGATGCGGTGGCGCGGCGACGAGGAAGCCGTCGCGGATACGGTCAGTTAGCCGTCCTCAGGCCCGCTTCCTGGACGCGGTCCAGGATCGCGGGCAGTGCGGCCACGGTGCCACGCCAGCACCAGGGCTCGCTGTAGTGGTCCGCGTCGTGGAGCAGCAGCACGTCGCCGGCGCGGAGGTCCTCAGTCGCCTCGTAGGCGATCTCCTCGGGCGAGCGGTCCGCACTCCAGTCGTGCCCCCAGCGCGACCAGAGCAGCGGCTCCAGCCCCCGCGCCCTGACCTCGACGATGCCGGGGAAGCTGAAGATCCCGTACGGCGGGCGATAGAGGCCCGGCCGAACCCCCGTCGCGTCCTCGATCGTCGCGATGGCGCGCTCGAGGTCGTCCACAAAGGTCCGAGGGGTCAGGCGCAGCATGTTGCGGTGGCGGTGGCCGTGTACCGCAACGGTGTGCCCGGCTTCGACGATCTCCGCCGCCAGGGCCGGCTCGCGCTCGACCTGCTCGCCGCAGACGAAGAAGATCGCGCTCGCGCCCCGCTCGCGAAGCGCCTCCAGCACCGCGGGCGTCCCCTCCGGATGAGGACCGTCGTCGAACGTGAGGGCGATCGCATCGGGCCGGTCGATCCGGCGCGGCAGGCCGAGCAGCCGCGCCACCCCGGGGGCGACCGGGGCGAGGGCAGGTGACCACCAGGCGGCCGCGGCGGCGGACGCGGTCAATAGGACGGAGCGGCGAATGGCAGGATGGTGGCACTCATGGACGGGGACCTCGCTCTCGGCTTCGCGCTGGCGCTTGCCGCCGCCTGCTGCTACGAGACCGGCTACGCGCTCCAGGCCCTCGAGGCACGCCGAGCGCCCGCCGAGCGCGCCCTGCGGCCATCGCTGATCGGCCACCTGGTCGGCCGGCCGGTGTGGGTCGGGGCGACGGCCATCTCGCTGCTCGGCTGGCCCCTCCAGATCGTGGCGCTCTCGGAGGCGCCGCTGACTTTGGTTCAACCCACGCTGGCCCTGGGCCTGCTCCTGCTGCTCGTGCTCGGGGTGCGAGTCCTAGGGGAGCACGTCGGCGCGAGGGAGATGCTCGCGGTGGTCCTGATCATCGGCTCCGTCGCGGTCTTCGCCTGGGCCGCACCGCGCGACATCGGTGACGTTGAGCGCGGCGCGGGACTCGTCGCGGCACTGGCGATCCTGATCGCCGCCGCCCTCGCCCCCTATGCGATCGCGCTCCTGAGGGAGCACCGCCACCCGATGCTGCTGCTGGTGGCGAGCGCCGGAGCGGCCGACGGGCTGGCGGCGTTCGTCGCCAAGATCGTCGCCCAGGATGCGACCGAAGGAGCCCTGGTCGCCGTGGTGCTCTGGGCCGCGTTGGTGGCGGCCGTCGTGATCGTCGGCCTGCTCAGCGAGTCGACGGCGCTGCAGAGCTTCGCGGCCACCCGCGTCGCTCCCACCGTGCTGGTGATGCAGATCGTGATCCCGGTGGTCCTCGCGCCTCTGGTCGGGGGTGAGGCCTGGAGCGGCACGCCCCTCGGCGGCGTTGTCCTCGCGGCCGCGCTAGTGACGATCGCCGTGGGCGCCGGCCTGCTCGCGAGCTCCCCGGCCGTCGCCCCGCTGGCTGTCGGCGAGGCGGAGGTCGGCGAGGCGCAAAATCGCTGAAGCGGCCGGGGGCAGGCGGGCGAACGAGTCGTCCGGATTCGGCTTGGCCGCGAGCGCTCGCCCCATCGCCGCCCCGAGCTCCGCGCGCGAGCGGGCTACCTCGGCGAGCCCGAATCGGGCGAAGGCCTCGTTGTTCACACGGACGTGTCCCATCCCCCAGCCGTAGGAGACGACGCCGCAGCCGCTCATGATCGCCTCGAGCACGGTCAGCCCGGCGGTCGAGTGGACCAGCAGGTCGGCGGCCGCGAACCAGTCGGGCATCCGCTCCGTGAAGCCCTCGACCAGCAGGCGCGGCTCGCTCGCGAAGTCCTCCGAAAGGGCCGAGCGCAGCTCATCGTTTCGCCCGCAGAGACAGACGACGGTGGACCCCTCCAGCCCCAGGGCCTCCTCGGCGGCGCCCTCCAGGTCGCCGACGGCCCAGCCGCCGCCCGAGACCAGCACCACCGGCCCGTCCGCCGGTAACCCGAGCGCCCGCCTCGCCTCCGCCTGGTCCCGGGGCTCGTAGAAGCGCTCGTCGGTCAGGCCTCGGACGCACGCGATCTCGCTCGCGGGCGCGATCCCGCGTACCTCCGCCTCCGACTCCGGATGGGTGATCAGATGGAGGTCGACGCCGGGGTGGGCCCAGTAGCGCAGCGCCGCCAGGTCGGTGATCGCCGAGACGACCGGGACGTCGATCTTCCCCCGGCTACGGAGAGCACCGAGCACCTCCGTGGAGCCGGGATAGGTGGAGATGACGACGTCGGGATCCCGGTCCAGCACCGCCCGGCGAATCGGCCTGGCGGCCAGCCACTGGGTGAGCCTCGCAGCGAACCAGCGGGTCGGCGGCACGTCGGCGATCAGCCTGTAAGAGAGGTCGAAGATCCTGTTTCCCCATCTGGAGTGAAAACGGGAGCTGTCGAGGACGAGGCGGCGCACCAGCGGGTTGACCAGTGCGAGGGAGTCGACGATCTCGATCCGGGCTCCGGGAGCATCGCGCTCGATGCCCTCGGCGAGTACCCGGGCGGGGAGGTCGTGGCCCTCGCCGATCGACGCGCTCAGGATGAGGATCTTCAATCGTCCGTGTGAGAACGCCGCGTCGGTCCGTTGCGGGGCGGCAGGCTCGCCCGGCGGATGATCGGGCCGGCGAACCAGAACCCGACAAAGGCCGCGGCCATCACGATGGTGCTGACGATCGCCGTCGCCGCTCCGAAGATGAAGTCGCTGATCAGGGCGATCGCACCGCACATCGAAACCGCCAGAAGGAACATGCCCGCCAAGCGAGAGGTTGTTCGAGATCGTGACGATGTACTCCTTCTGCTGGCGGCGGAAGAGGATTCGGTGGCCGATGGTGGGTGCGAGCAGCAGAACGGTCGCGAGCGCGACGGCGATCAGAACCCCGAAATAGAGGTCTCCTGGAAGTCCGAGAGGTCGTCGAACCGGTTGGTGAAGGGGACGGTGAGCAGGAAGGCGAACAGCACCTGGACCCCGGGTAGCGCCACGCGCAGCTCCTGCAAGCAGGTCAGAGAGGTTGCGGTCCGCGCGCTCCTCCTCGCTCTCCCCGCGTCCGCTGTCACGGAGGTGCGGCTGGTCGGAGCTGTCGTGCTGGTCCGCCATCGCTACTTCTGGATCATCACGACGATGCCGAGCACGATCGCGGCCGTCACGACCGCAAACGCAAGAACGGCCAGACCTCCCGCCGCAGTAGCCGCCAAGGGCCGCTCGTCGCGCACCATGTCGGCGGATCGCGTCACGCCGAAGATCAGGATCGCGAAGGCAGCCGTGATCCCGACCCCCGCCACGAACGATGAGGCGACGGTCTCGAGCAGATTCTTGGTCTCTATGACCGTCGCGAGCATTGGGCGTTCTAAGCCGGCAGCGGCGGCTGCCGCAGCCGATGAGCGAAGGCGAGTCCCGTCGCGATGATCCCGAGCGCGGAAATCACCACCGGGCCGGCCGCTCCGTCGCCGAACAGCTGGCTGAACCCGTATGTCGCGGCCCCCATTGCGGCCGCCGCGGGCAGGGTGAGCAGCCAGGCCACGACGATGTTGCCTGCGACTCCCCAGCGCACGGCCGAGACCTTTTTGCCCGCTCCTGCTCCCATCACGCCCCCGTTGATCACGTGGGTGGTGGAGAGTGGAAAACCGAAATGTGAAGAGGCGAGGATCACGGCCGCGCCGGCACCCTGCGCCGAAAATCCCTGTGCGGCGTCCATTTTGATGATGCGCGTCCCAGTGGTACGGATGATCCTCCAGCCGCCGAAATAGGTTCCGAGCGAGATCGCACTCGCCGCCGAGATCACTACCCAGGTTGGGACATCGGCGTCCGACGAGAGATTCCCATTGGCGATTAGGGCGAGCGTGATCACCCCCATGGTCTTCTGGGCGTCGTTTGTCCCGTGGGCCAGGGCGAGCATGCCACCCGAGATCACCTGCCCGAATCTGAACCCGCGGTTGACGGGGCCGGGCCGCTCCCTGCCGAGGATGACGTAGATGACATTGATCGCGATCGCTCCGACAACGAAGGCAAGGATCGGCGCCACCACGGCCGGGATCAACACCTTGCCGAATAGGCCGTCGTCGAGAATCGCATCGGCCCCGGCGGCCACGAACGTCGACCCGACCACGCCGCCAATCAGGGCATGCGAGGAGCTCGAGGGAAGACCGAAATACCAGGTGGCGAGATTCCACGCGATCGCCCCGATCAGCCCGGCGAAAACAACTGTCGGCGTGACGGCGTTGGCATCCACCACCCCCGTCGCAACCGTCGCCGCGACTGCTAGCGAGATGAAGGCGCCGGCGAAGTTGAAGATGGCGGCATAGGCGACGGCGATCCGCGGGGGCATCGCGTGGGTCGAGATCGAGGTCGCGACGACATTCGCCGTGTCATGGAATCCGTTCGTGAAGTCGAAGACGAGTGCCGTGCCCACGACGATGGCGATGATGATGTCGTTGCTCACGCGTTCTTGATGACGATGCCCTCGACGATCGATGCCGAGGTCTCGGTCGCGTCGATCGCGCGCTCGAGCCTCAGGAATATGTCCCGCCACCGGATCACGACCATCGGGTCGATCCGGTCGGCGAACAGCGAGGCCACCGCGTCGCGGTAGATCCGGTCACCGTCGTTCTCCAGGCGATGGATCTCGATCCAGTAGTGGTCGAGGTCCTTGAAGCCCCGCAGGTTCTGAAGGAGTCCATAGAGCTGTTCGCAGCTGGCGACCAGCACCTGGGCCAGCGCCTGCGCCTGGTCCATCGGCGCCTCGATGCGATAGAGGCCCATGAAGTCGGCGGTCTCCTCGATGTGGTCGACGATGTCATCCGTCTGGGTCGCGAGGGTGTGGATGTCCTCGCGGTCGATTGGGGTGACGAAAGTGGTGTTGAGCCGCTGGATGATGTCGTGGGTGATGCGGTCACCCTCCTGTTCGGCCTTCAGGATGTCTGTCGCGAGCCCGCCGTCGTCCGGCCACTGCTGGAGCAGGTCACGCAGCAGCTTCGCGGTTCGGAGCGTGTTCTGGCCGCCCTCTGCGAAGAGATCGAAGAAAACGCGGTCCTTGGGAACGAGTGAGAACCGGGCCACGGAGCGCTGAACCTAGCAGGAGGCCCGCCGGGCGGCGAGCGCCTCAGACGGTGCTAGCGACCTCCTTGGCACGGTCGGCATGGAGCTCGATCAGCTCCGTCTGGAGGTTGCGGGGCGGGTCCCCGTTGGTCGTCAGGCGGGACCAGACCCCGTCGCTGCCGAGCTCCCAGGAGTTGGTGTTGTCGGCGAACGAACGGTCGAGGACGTCGACGAGCTGCTCGCGGTTGACCTCGTCTTCGACGGGCGAGAGCAGCTCAACCCTGTTGTAGAGGTTGCGCGGCATCAGGTCGGCCGAGCCGATGTAGATCCGAGTCTCACCCGACCGCTCGAAGGAGAAGATCCGCGAGTGCTCGAGGAAGCGCCCGACGATCGAGACCACCCGGATGTTCTCCGACACCCCGGGCACGCCGGGCCGCAGCGCACAGATACCCCGGACGTTGAGATCGACCTGGACGCCCGCCTGCGAGGCTCGATAGAGCGCCTGGATGCAGGGCGCGTCGAGCAGAGAGTTCATCTTCATCCTGATCCGGGAGGGACGCTCCGGGGTGTGCGCCTCGATCGCCTGCTCGATCTCGCCGACGATGCCGTCCTTGAGGTTGAACGGCGCGACCAGCACCTTCCGATAGCCGCTCGGGCGGGCGTATCCGGTCAGGTAGTTGAACATCTCGGCGATGTCATCACCGATCTCCTGATCCGAGGTGAAGAGGCCGAAGTCGGTGTAGATCCGGGCGGTCTTCGGGTTGTAGTTGCCGGTGCCGATGTGGACGTAGTTGCGGACGCCATCTCCCTCGCGGCGGGCGACGAGGATGCATTTGACATGCGTCTTCAGCCCCGGTATGCCGTAGACGACGTGGACGCCGGCCTCCTCAAGCGCCCTCGCCCAGCGAATGTTGGCGCTCTCGTCGAAGCGCGCCTTCAGCTCCACCAGGCAGACCGCCTGCTTCCCGCGCTCCGAGGCCTCGATCAGGCGGGTACCAGCGGGGAGTCAGCGCTCGTCCGGTAGACCGTCTGCTTGATCGCAAGAACGTTCGGGTCGTCGACCGCCTTGCGGACGAGGCGCTCGACCGATCTGGCGAAGGAGTCGTAGGGGTGGTGGACGAGGGTGTCGCTCTGCCGCATCGCGGAGAAGACGTCCACCTCCCGGTGGGTGCGGCTGCCCTGCTGGAACTGGGGTGGGGTGACCCCCTGCCAGGGCGGATAGCGGAGTTCACGGAGGCCCTGGACGGAGTAGATGTCGGTGAGGTCGTCGAGGCCGATCAGCCCCGGGACCTCGAAGACCTGCTGGGCGCCGATGTGCATCGCCTCGACCAGCTGGTCAGCAGCCTCGGCTCCATGTCCGGGGAGATCTCGAGCCGCACGACCTCGCCGAAGCGACGGCGGCGGACTTCCTCCTCGACCGCGAGCAGCAGGTCGTCGGCCTCGTCGGAGACGTCGTAGTCGGTGTCGCGCGTGACGCGGAAGAGGGAGTGATGGACGATCTCCATGCCTGGGAAGAGGTCATCGAGGTTGTCGGCGATGACCTCCTCGAGCGGGACGAAGGTGTGCCCGTCCTCGCCGATCGAAAGGAAGCGGCGCAACAGCTCCTTCGGGACCTTGACTCGTGCGGCGACCTCCTCGCCCTTCTCGGGGTTGCGGAGCAGGACGCCGAGGCTGAGCGACATGTTCGAGATGTAGGGGAAGGGCCTGCCCCGGCCGATGACGAGCGGGGTCAGCGCCGGGAAGACCTGGCTGGTGAACAGATGTTCCAGCTCCTCACGCTCGGCGGAGTTCGCGGCGCTCAGCGAGATGATGCGGATGCCGTGCTCGGTGAGCGCGGGCTGGATCTCCTCCTCGAAACAGCGAGTCAGGCGCTTACGCAGCTCGATCGTCCGCTCGCGGATCAGCCTGATGACGTCCGCGGGCGCCAGGGCATCGGCTCCGCGAGCGTCGATCTTCTGCTCCACCTTTTCGTGCAGACCCGCGACGCGGACCATGAAGAACTCGTCGAGGTTGTCCTCGTAGATCGCGCAGAAGTTGACCCGCTCGAGCAGCGGGACCCGGGGGTCCTCGGCGAGCTGCAGCACCCGGTCGTTGAAATCGAGCCAGGAGAGCTCGCGGTTGAAATAGAGCTCGGGGTCAGAGAGGTCCGGCTCCGAGGCTCGAGTCCGGACCGCGTCCGGCGCGACCGTTGCCCCTCCGTGGGCAGCCGGCCCGCTGGATTCCGTCACCTGCTCGGCTAGCTCGTCGGGCACTCCCCCATCTTAGGGCGCTGCCTAAGCCGCTCTGACCAGCTTGATGCGGGGCTCCTCCTCGGACTCCGTGACCCGGTCGTAGCCCTCGGCGAGCTCGAGCATCGAGGCCTCCCAGGTGCGCGCGCGAGCGCCCTCACGTGCTTGGCGGCCGAGCTTCGCGCGCCATGCCGGGGAGTCGGCGAGCTGAAGGACCGCCGCCGAGAGCATCCCCGCATCTGGCTCGCAGAGGCGTCCGGTCTCGCCATCGACCACGATCGAGGAAGGGCCGCCCTCGTCTACGACGACCGCCGGCAGCCCGCTCGCGGCCGCCTCGAGGAGCACCTGGCCGAAGGTGTCGGTGCGGCTGCAGAAGAGGAAGACGTCGGCGCTCGCGTAGGTGCGCGCCAGGGCATCCCCTTCGAGCCACCCCAGGAACGTGGCGCGATCCCCGAGCCGTGCGCGGAGCGCCTCGGCCTCGGGGCCGCCGCCGGCCAGCAGCAGGTGCAGCCTGGGATCGGCTCGGTGGGCGCGAAGAAAAGTGTCCGCGAGCAGGTCCATGCCCTTCTCCTGGGTGACCCTGCCGGCGTAGAGAACCTTGATCTCACCCGGATAGCGAATGGCATCCCGCAGGGCGGGGTCGAATCGGGAGGTGTCGACGCCGCGCTCCCAGCGCCCGATCCGGGAGCGTTCGATGCCGAGCGCCAGCAGCGACTCGTCCGCCGCGGGGCTCGGCGAGAGGACCCGTGCACACTGGCGGTAGAGCAGGGAGAGGCCGAGATTGGTCCAAACCATGAGCTCCGGCGAGGAGGTTCGCAGCCCCGCATAGGCGCCGAAGTCGGTGTGCCAACTGCCGATCGCCGGCAGCGCCATCATGCGCGCGACCAGCGCCGCGATCGCGTTGGCCGGTCCGGGCGAGGTCAGGTGAACGGCGTCGTAGCTGCCGTCAGCCAGCACATCGACGACCGCGGGCAGGCTCGGCACGCCGAGCCTCAACCCCGCGTAGAACGGGAGCTCCGCCTCCGAGACCGCAGGAAGCCGGCGATCGACGTTTCGGTCCGTCCCGATCACCTCGACCTCATGGCCAGGCACTCCGAGCTCGCGGATCCGCTCGATCGTGTGAGTGACGCCGTGCATCGCCTCGATCCCGTCGGCGATCAGGGCAACGCGCTTCGGGCCATCCCACGGACTGAGCTTGGACTTCTCCCTGCCCAGAAAGGCGGCCGCCGGCGCGTAGGGAACAGCCGGGATCGCCGCCCGCAGGAGACTGCGGCCGATCTCCATCGCGCGCCCGGCGAGCTCGAACGGCTCTCCCCCGCTCCCCAGGCTCTCGACCGCCTCGTCCACCGTCGCTCGCAGCCTGCGCTCGTGGACCCGCCGAGCGAGCCGCGCCAGGTCGGGGTGGCTGAAGTCGTCCGCCTGCATGCGTTCGATAAGCGCGGGCCCCGGCTCCAGCTCGACCGCCTCGACGAAGGCGGCCAAGAGGACCTGGGCATCGTCCGGCCCGAGATCCCCCGCGACCTCGCCACGCCTCGCGTCGCCCTCCCGCATCACGCGCTCGGCGATCTCGAGAACCGCGTCGGGCCGCATGTCGGCAGGGGACGCACTCTCTCCGCTCAACAGCAGCGTCCGCGTGGCGAGCGCAAGCGCGGCGTGCGCCCACTTGGCCGCGCTGCCCTGGTGTCCTCGGGCCTCGGCCCGCCCCTGCCGGAGGTGATGGAGAAACTCTTCCGGCGTGGTGGCGGGAGGCGTCTCCGTGAACGTCCGCGCGATGTCCACGCCGGCATGGTCATCGGACCCGCCGGTGCCGGTTCCACCGTGGGTCTCGATGTAGGTCGCGGCCGGCATGTTGAGCTCGCGCGCGCGGGAGCCGTTGCGGGTCTCCCAGACCGGGAACAGCTGCGCGAGCTGTCTGCGGTGCGCCGGCGTCAGCGGCGCCTCGACCGCGTAGAACGGATGGGCCAGCGAGCACGCGATCTCGTGCGAGTGCAGGTACTCGGCGCAGGACTCGAGGTCGCGGTTACGCTCCTGGAGCCGGGCGTGATCGTCCGGGGTGATGCCGAAGCAGAGCAGGTGGACGGCCTGTGGCTCGCCCCAGAACCAGGCCGTGAGCTCCTCGGAGATGAAGACGTCATCGCGATCGGCGATCTCCAAGCATCCGTCGATCGTGTCGTGATCGGTGATCGTCACGAAGTCCATCCCGCGGCGCTTGGCGAGCTCGTAGACCTCCTCCGGCGGCGTGGCGCACTCGGGCAGGCCGAGGCTTCGTTGCACGCCGAGCTTGGAGATCTCGGACGCGCTGGAGTGGCAATGCAGATCTACCCGGCTGGTAGATAGTGGGCTCATCTGACCCCCGTTTCGTTCTCTTTGTCGGGATCAGGGTGCCGATTTGCAGGGGGAATCCGGTTACCGGTTCGTGTCCGGCGCGTGAAGAGGTCGTGAAGACCGCTCCGCCGCCCGCTCCCTGTCGAGCCGTGACCGCTCCGCCTGCGCCTCGGCCTGCCGGGCGGCGCGCTCCGCCGCCTCGGCCCGCTTTCGGGCCCGCTCCGCCGCCTTCGCCGCCCGGCGCGCGTCGCGGGCACGCTGCAGGTGGCCGTCGACGGCGCGCTGCAGTCTCACCCAAGTCCCCGTCTGCTCCTGGCGGCGCCAGAAGTCGACGAAGCGATCCTCGAGCAACTCCCGGCGAGCTTCGAGATAGACCGCCAGCACGTCGAGGCCCCGGTAGGCCGTGCGGTGGGGGGCTCTTGCGGCAAGCCTGGGATCGAGGTCCGGAGCCCGGCCCGCCTTCGCCCTGACCGCGGAGGCATCCCGCTGCTGCAGCTGCTTGGCGTGCTCATGAACTCGCGGCAGCATGACGTCGCAGTCATGGATCTCGCCGAGGATGTCCTGTAGGTCGCGAGCGCGCCGGCGGGCGGTGTCGGCGGGCCTCCCGAAGGCGAACCCGGTCACCTCCAGCACATAGCGCAGCCTCTTGGCGGCGATACGCATGTCGTGCTGCGGCTTCGTCTTGCCCGCGAGTGCACGCGGCGCGAAAGCCATCATCTCGTCCAGCCTCACCTGGACGATCCGCGCGGCGTTCTCGCCCAGTGAGCGGGTTGGATCGAGCTTCTTGACCGGACGCGCCTTCATGCCGCCACGCTTCTCGCGCTAGCGACGAGCTCGTCCAGACTCTCCAGCAGGGCGGTGAGATGCGCCTGCTCCACCAGCGGGGACAGCTGCCGGTTCGCCTCATCCTGCTCCCCTCTCAACTGCTCAATCAAAGATGAGATCCCGCGGCGGTCCGGTGCGGGCATCTGGTCGTTGAAGCCTCTGAGGGTCGCGATCGCCACGTCGCGATCGCGCCGCTCGCCGAGTGCGTCGGCGAGTCGCTTCACCTCGCCGAGCGCCTCGCGATGTGCGTTGGCGGGGAAGCAGGGCTCGAAGATCTCCAGCGCCGCGCGCAGCCGCCGCGTCGCGACCCGCATGTCGTGGACCCTCTCGATGTCGCCCGTGTCGAGTACTCCCTGGGCGTGCTCGGTGAGCTCGGCGGCCCGCACCGAGACGATCCTCGCGGCGGCATCCGCGTACGGCCGCTCGGCGCTCAGATTGGGGATTGCCCTGGCCTTGGCCACGATGTGCGAAACCGTATCGCCGCCTCGCCGGACGGCCAAGCTCGGGCGAGGATTGGCCCGGGGAAATTCGGGCGATGAGTTTCCGCCTTCCGTAAGGTCATAGGGGCAGACCTCATGGAAGGAACGATGGACGCGGGAAGCACACTTGCGATCGAGGCCAGCGGCCTCGAGAAATCCTTTGGCGATACGCGTGCGGTCTGCGGTGTCGACCTCGCCGTGCGGCGAGGCAGCGTCTACGGGATGCTGGGCCCCAACGGCGCCGGCAAGACCACCACGATCCGGATGCTGGCGACGCTGCTTCGACCCGACGGAGGAGCAGCGCGTGTCCTCGGCCATGACGTCGTTCGCGAAGCGGATGAGGTGCGCAGCCTGGTCAGCCTCACCGGGCAGCTGGCGTCGGTGGACGAAGACCTGACCGGTCGCGAGAACCTGATCCTGATCGGGAGATTACTCGGCTATCGGCGGCACGAGGCCAAGGCCCGCGCCGACGACCTGCTCGAGGCATTCGGACTCGCCGACGCGAGCGGGCGGTTGGTCAAGAACTACTCGGGCGGCATGCGCCGCCGCCTTGACATCGCCGCGAGCCTCGTCGTGACGCCGGAGCTGATGTTCCTCGATGAGCCGACCACTGGGCTCGATCCGCGCTCGCGCAACCAGGTCTGGGCCATCATCCGCGCGCTCGCCGGCGCCGGCACCACCGTCCTGCTCTGCACGCAGTACCTCGACGAGGCCGACCAACTCGCCGACGGGATCGCGGTGATCGACCAGGGCCGAGTGATCGCCGAGGGGACGCCCGCCCAGCTCAAGGCCTCGGTCGGGTCGGGGACCCTGCGCATCCGCCTTCTCGATCCCAAACAGCGGTCGATCGCCGAGCCGATCGTCGCTCGCGCCTTCAGTTGCGAGGTTCACTTCGAGGCCGATCCCGCAGCGCTGTCCGCGCCATGCGGGAGCGCCGATCAGGCGGCCGAGGTGGTCGGCGAGCTCACCCGCCAGGGCATCACGGTCGCGAACTTCTCCCTCGGCCAGCCCAGCCTGGACGAGGTCTT
This sequence comes from uncultured Solirubrobacterales bacterium, assembly GCA_963797265.1. GTDB lineage: Bacteria > Actinomycetota > Thermoleophilia > Solirubrobacterales > 70-9 > DASUPK01. The sequence goes on from CAWCOY010000002.1 coordinate 305,625, forward strand.
CCTGGCGCTGACCGGACACACGGCCGAGGACGTCGCGACCGACGATGAGGGGCAAACCGAGGAGCAGGAGGCGGCGGCATGAGCACCCCGGAGGCACAGGCCGCTCGGCCCCCGGCCCTGCAGGAGCCGGAGCTGCGCAAGGCTCTCTCCTCGACCCGCCCGAAGAGAGCGAGCGCGCTCTCGGCCACCCTCACCTTCGGCTGGCGCGGGATGCTCAAGGTGAAGCACGTGCCGGAGCAGCTAATCGACGTGACGATCACGCCGGTGATGTTCACGCTGCTCTTCACCTACCTCTTCGGAGGCGCCATCGCCGGGTCGACCAGCGCATACCGCGACTTCATCCTCCCTGGCGTCCTCGTCGTGGCCGTCCTCTTCACCACCGTCTACTCGGGGATCGCGATCAACACCGACGTCACCAAAGGCGTCGTGGATCGCTTCCGTTCGCTGCCGATCTGGCCGTCGGCGCCGCTGCTCGGAGCCCTGATCGGGGACATGGTCCGCTACCTGGTCGCGTCCACCGTGATCATCGTCCTCGGGCTGATCCTCGGGTTCCGGCCTGACAACGGCGTCCCCGGAGTGCTCGCCTCTATCGGCCTGGTCGTCCTCTTCTCGTTCGGACTCTCCTGGGTGTTCACCAGCCTCGGCCTCTTGATGCGATCCCCGAACGCGACGATGAACGCCGGCTTCATGGCGATCTTCCCGCTCACCTTCCTGAGCAACGTCTACGTCGAGCCGGACACGCTGCCGGCGGGACTGAAGGCGTTCGTGAACGCCAACCCGATCTCGCACCTCGTCAGCGCCTGCCGCGGGCTGATGGACGGGTCCCTCGAGGCGGAGAACCTAATCGTCGTCCTCGGGACAACGATCCTTCTCACCGCCGTCTTCCTGCCGCTGACGACGTACCTGTACCGTCGCGCTTAGGCCGCGAGCTTCTCCTCGCCGTCCTGCTTGCCATTGAGGAGGGTGAGGATGATCCCCTCTCGCAGGCCGCCCTTGCCGATCTGCAGGGGCTGGCCGAGCATCTGGGAGAACTTTTCGAGCAGCAGCACTCCCGCGGGCAGCAGCTTCACCCGGCGCGAGTCGAGCTCGAAGCGCTTGGCGACCTCGTAGATCTCGTCGCTGGACAACACACGCACCGCGCGCTCGAGCGTCTCGTACTCGAGCACCGCGCCGACGAGCGTCCGCAGTGAGGTGGCGCTGCCGCCCACCGCGACAGCCTGGTCTGGCTGTTCGAGCTCGGTTTTCTCGAAGAAGTCCGAAATGTGGTCGCGCAGCCCGCGGATCTCGGCCGCGGAAGGCGGATCGGAGTCGAGGTAGTCCTCCGTCAGAGACCCGGAGCCGATCTTGAAGGACTTCACCTCGGTGACTCCGTCGGGAACGGTGCCGTAGATCACCTCGGAGGATCCGCCGCCGACGTCGACGACGGCGACGCTGCCCTCCACGGGATGCCCGAGTGACTTGGTCGCTCCGATGAAGGCGAAGCCACCCTCCTCCTCCTCATCGAGCACGTCGACCTCCACGCCGGCGATCTCCTCGATCTCCTTGACGATCTTGTCACGGTTCTTCGCCTCCCGGATCGCGGCGGTCGCGACGGTCTTGACCACCTCTGCCCCCATCTCCTTCGCCAGGCGCACCTGGGTCGAGACCACATCCCCGACCTCGGCGATCTTCTCCGCGGTGATCTTTCCGTTCTTGGAGGCGCCCTTGCCGATGCGCGTATAGGCGCGCTGCTCCATCACCTTGCGGAGCTGTCCCTCCTCCGGCTCGGCCACCAGCAGTCGGGTCGTGTTGGAGCCGATATCGATCGCCCCGCAGAGCATCGCCTCGGATTCTCTCAGGGCGATCGGATCAGGCCGAAGCTTTGCGCGCCCGCACCCGCTCGACGATCCCCCACTTGGAGCGCTCAAGCCGCTCGACCTCGAAGCCTTCCGCCTCCAGATAGTCGAGGGGGTCCCTGGTCAGGTGGTCGGCCTGGAAGCGGACGGAAATCGGGTTGAGCATGCGCTCGATCGCTCTCACTGGAAAGGATGGGCTGCGGACGTGCTCGAGCAGGATCAGCTTGCCCCCGGGACGTAGGACCCGGTGAGCCTCCGCTACCGCCTTGCGTGGGTCCGGAATCGTGCAGAGCCCGAGCGTGCAGGCGACGGTGTCGAAGCTCTCGTCGGGGAAGTCCAGCTCCTGCACGTCGCCCTCCCTCAGATCGACCTCCCGACCGAGTTCCTTAGCCCGCTTGCGGCCGATCGCCAGCATCTCGGGGCTGAGCTCGACCGCAGTGATCTGTACCCCATCGGGGTAGAAGGGAAGATTCCGGGCCGTGCCGGCTGCCAGCTCCAGCACCTGGCCTTCCGCCTGGGAGCAGACCCACTCCCGTCCCCCACCGAAGAGAGTCCGCTCGAAGAAGGAGATCTGGCGGTCGTAGCGCGGCGCTTCCTTGTCCTGGATCGTCCGGACCCGCTCGGTCTCGGACGACGGATCGGCGTCGCGTTTCTGCTTGCCGTTAGCAGCAGCCATCAGCACAACCCTCGCCGCGCCAAGCCTCCCGGCCCTCGTGGAGCGCAGTAACGGCGATCACCAGCGCCGCGACCGGGTCGGCCCACCACCAGCCAAAAGCCACGTTCGTGACGAGGCCGACCAGGAGGGCGGCCGAAAGGTAGGCGCAAAGCAGGTTCTGCCTGCCCTCGCTTCGGGTGGCCGCCGAATTGAGCTTCTGCCCCACTCGCGCCTTCGCCGCCGCGAGCGGCGGCATCGTGGCCAAGGTGATGGCGGCGAGCCCGATCCCGACCCAACTTGCGTCGGGATGATCGCCCGCGATCAGGGTGCGTGCGGCTTCGACGCCGACGTAAGCGGCGATCACGACAAAGCTCATCCCGATCAGACGCTGCGCGCGGTGCTCAGCTCGCTCCGACCCGGCGCGGCTGCTCGAGAAACGCCACAGGACGACCACTCCCGCCCCACCCTCGACCACGCTGTCGGCTCCGAAGCCGACCAGGGCGATGGAGTCCGCAGCGATCCCGGCGAGCAAAGCGATCGCCGCCTCCACCAGGTGCCAAGCAAGACCGAGTCCAGCGAGGAGGCGCGCCCGACGCACCAGCGGAAACCGCTCCGCGGCGGGCCGAAGGGTCGCGACTGGGAGCTCCAGAGACGCGTGCTCCACAGCTCAAGGATAGGAGCCCGCGGCTTAGACACGGCGTTCGTGAGAAGCCCAGTGGGCGCGCTTCCCAGTCCAGATTGAGCTCCTCGGGATCCTTGAGAGCCAGCGTGCCCTCTGGAACTCACGCCGGGACTCTCGCCCGGATGATCGCGCTCCCGGCTTGGTCGTGGACGCGGTGCGTCTCGCGGACCTCGACGTCCTCGAAACCCGCGTCCTCGAGCTCCTGTCGGAACTCGTCCTGGGTGAGCGCGCCGGCGACGCAGCCGGTCCACTGCGCCATGTCCGTCCGCGTCGCCTCGTCCATTCCGGGGTCGGCGACGATGTCGGTGACGGCGAAGCGACCGCCCGGACGCAGCACACGCGCCGCCTCGCGGAAGACGGCGGGCTTCTCAGCCGAGAGGTTGATCATGCAGTTGGAGATGATCACGTCGACGGAATCGTCCGGGAGCGGAACCTCCTCGATGGTCCCCTTGAGGAACTCGACGTTCTCGATGCCGGTCTCCCGCTGGTTCGCCCGTGCGAGCCCGAGCATCTCGTCGGTCATGTCGACGCCATAGGCCTTGCCCGTCGGCCCGACTCGGCGAGCGGAAAGCAGGACGTCGATCCCGCCGCCGGAGCCAAGGTCGAGAACGGTCTCGCCCTCGTGCAGCTCCGCGACCGCAGTCGGGTTACCGCAGCCGAGCGAGGCGAGCTTGGCGGCGTCCGGGAGCGAGTCGTGATCGCCGATCTCGTAGAGGCCGGCGCCGAAGGTCTCGCCGCCGCACGCATCCGGTACGTCGGTCCCGCACCCGCAGGACCCACCCGCGGCCTCGGACGGGCCGCAGCAGGCCACGCCTCCTTCACCCACCGAACTCGCGGCTGCCGCGTAGCGCTCGCGCACGGTCTCGCGAATCTCGTCCTTGTCGGTCAGCTCAGCCATCCGCTTAATTCCTCCAGTGCCTCGGGGTTGACGTAGTAGTAGGCCCATAGCCCCTGCCGCTCGGAGCCCACGATGCCGGCCTCGCGGAGCACCTTGAGGTGGTGCGAGACGGTCGGCTGGGAGAGATCAAAGAGCGGAACCAGCTCGCAGACGCAGACCTTGCCGGCATGCTTGCGGAGCACGTCGACGAGCTGCATGCGGATCGGATCGCCAAGGGCTTTCGCCACCATCGCCATTCGCTCGGCCTGAACGCGCTGGATGTCCGGGTAGACGACCGGCTCGCAGCAAGGCTCGCCAACGGGACGCTTCTGCTTCGGGGCAAGCTCCAGATCGACGGCCATCGATCTATGTATATCGATTCAATCGATGGATGTCAACGTTATGATCTGATCGATGGCCGACCCGATCCCCGAGATTTTGTTCGTCTGCGTTCACAATGCTGGCCGCAGTCAGATGGCCGCCGGTCTGCTCGAGCGGCTGGCGGATGGCGGCGTCCGGGTGATCTCTGCCGGTAGCGAACCAGCCGACGAACTCAACCCGGCGGTCGTGGAAGCGATGAACGAGGTCGGGATCGACATCTCGGCCGAGCGACCGAAGAAGCTCGAGGACGGCATGGTCCGGGAGTCGGACGTCGTGATCACGATGGGGTGCGGTGACGCCTGCCCGATCTATCCCGGCAAGCGCTATGAGGACTGGGACCTCGAGGATCCATCCGGGAAGGACCTGCAGACCGTCCGGCGGATCCGGGACGAGATCCGCGCCCGCGTCGAAGCCCTGATCGCGTCGCTCTCCGAATCGCCAGCGTCGAGCTGAGCGCTCGGGATTGACGGCTCCCCTCCCCCGACGGCTGTTCGCCGAGTTTCTCGGCTCGGCGTTCCTGGCGGCGGTGGTGATCGGCTCCGGGATCGCAGCCGAGCAGCTATCGCCGGGTGACACAGGCCTGCAGTTGCTCGAGAACGCCGCAGCCACCGGGGCGGGCCTGTTCACGATCATCCTGATGTTCGCTCCGGTTTCGGGCGGTCACTTCAACCCGGTCGTCTCCCTGGTCGACGCGAGCTTCGGCGGCCTGCGCTGGCGGGAGGCGCTCGCGTACGTCCCCGCCCAGGTGATCGGCTGCATCGCGGGCGCCGTCGTCGCGAACGGGATGTTCGCGCTGGCGGCGATCAGCATCTCGGACAAGCACCGCGCCTCGGAGGCGCATCTCCTTGCCGAGGTGGTCGCGACGCTCGGGCTCCTCCTGGTGATCTTCGCCCTCGCGCGAACCCGCCGTGGATCGATGGCCCCCGCAGCGGTCGGGGCCTACATCGGCGCGGCCTACTTCTTCACGAGCTCGACGAGCTTCGCCAACCCGGCGATCAGCGCCGGGCGGATGTTCTCGGACACCTTCGCCGGCATCGCGCCGAGCTCCGTTCCGGCGTTCGTCGTCGCGCAGCTGGTCGGCGGCGCGATGGCGATCGGCGCCCTGCGGATTCTCTATCCGGACATCACCCCGGATGAGGCGGCCGAGGTCATGCTGCCGCACGACGGACCGGCGGCGGTCGCCCAGCGCTCGAGCTCCTGACGCACCTACACAGCCCCCGCCGGCCGTATCCTAAGGAGAGGGAAGCGGCGCCTGCCCGGGGTGGGACGCGTCCTCGAACTCCCGGAAGAGGCCGGTGACCACGAAGGCGACCTGCTCGCCGATGTCGACGGCGTTGTCGCCGATCCGCTCCAGGGCCCTGGCTACCAACATCATCGTCATCGCCCACTCGCGGGTGTCGTGGTCCTCCCCTACCTGAACGGCGATCTGGAAGCACTCCTTGTTCAGGTTGTCGATCAGGTCGTCCTGGCGCACGAGATCGCGGGCCAGCTCGACGTCGCGGGCCTCGAACGCCTTCCTCGCCTGGGAGAGCATCGAGCGCGCCTGCTTGCCCATCAACAGGATGCGGTCCACCATCTCACCGCGCACCGGCGCGTCATGCCCGGTCAGGGGGATCACCTTGGAGATGTTCACGCACTGATCGCCCATCCGCTCGATCGAGTGCATCACGTGGAGGAGAGCCGAGATCAGACGGAGATCGGTCGCCACGGGCGCCTGGGTGGCGAGCAGCGTGAGGATCTCCTGATGCACCTCCAGATAGCGCCCGTCGATCCGGTCGTCATCCGCGATCACCAGCTCGGCAAGCTCCATGTCCTGATGTTCCACGGCCTCGAGCGTCCGATCGAGCGAGGAGACCACGAGGTCGATCGCCGAGAGAGTGTCTTGCTCGAGGTTGGCGAGCTCCTCCTGGTAGCTGAGTCCGACCTCGGCCATCGCTCAGCCGAATCTTCCGCTCACGTAGTCCTCGGTCTCCTTCTTCCCCGGGTTGGTGAACATCTGCTCGGTCGGGTCCATCTCGACCAGGCGACCGGGCTTGCCGCGCGCCTCGAGGTTGAAGAAGGCGGTGACGTCGCTGGCGCGGGCCGCCTGCTGCATGTTGTGAGTGACGATCACGATCGTGTAGCGGGTCTTCAGCTCTTCGATCAGGTCCTCGATTGCGAGGGTCGCGACCGGGTCCAGGGCGGAGCAGGGCTCGTCCATGAGCAGGACTTCCGGCTCGACCGCGATCGCCCGTGCGATGCAGAGGCGCTGCTGCTGGCCGCCTGAGAGGCTCGAGCCCGGGCGGTCGAGCCGGTCCTTGACCTCCTCCCAGAGGTGTGCACCTCGCAGGGACCGCTCGACGATCTCGTCCTTCTCGGACTTGGAGATGCCGCTGCGGTTGAGGGTGAGCCCCGCGGCGACGTTCTCGTAGACCGACATCGTCGGGAAGGGATTCGGCGCCTGGAAGACCATTCCGACCAGGCGGCGGACCTCAACCGGGTCCACATTCGAGGCATAGATGTCCTCGTCGTCCAGGGTGATCTGCCCCTCGACCCGGGCGTTGGGTGTGAGCTCGTGCATCCGGTTAAGCGAGCGCAGAACGGTGGTCTTCCCACATCCCGACGAGCCGATCAGAGCGGTCACCTGGTTCGCCTCGATCGTCATCGTCACGTCTTGAACGGCGTGGAAGGAGCCGTAGTAGAGGTTCACCTCCTTGACGTGGAAGCGCTTCGCCACGCGCTCGACCCTACCGGCACCCTGCTCTTCGCCGCCTCGGCGGTTTTGCCTAGATCGGTGGCGACTGCTGTGCTCCGCATCTCGGTCGGCTTATTGGCTGTCTCCGGCATCTTTCTCCTGTCTGCTCAAGTCCATTCGAAGTCGCTGTCGGCTTAGCGAAGGTCCGTCCCGAAGCGTCGGTAGATCCAGCGGGCGAGCAGACTGAGAAGCATCACCAGCACGATCAACGTCAGCGCCGCCGCCCACGCCTTGTCGTAGCCGTCCTGGACATCAACTCCAGGATTCTTCCACTCGTCGTAGGCATAGACAGCGAGGTTCTGCATCCGGCCGCTCGCGGGGTCGGTGTTCACCGAGTCGACCACGCCCGGTGGTGACCAGCAGCGGCGCCGTTTCGCCGATCACCCGGGCGACCGCCAGCATCACACCGGTCACCAGACCCGCGAGCGCGGTCGGCAGGACGATCCGGGGGACCACCTTCCACTTCGGGGTTCCGAGGGCATACGCCGCCTCGCGCAGATGATTGGGCACGATCTTCAGGATCTCCTCCGAAGTGCGGATCACGATCGGGATCATCAGCACCGAGAGGGCGACCGAGCCGATGATCCCCAGCCGGATTCCCGGGCCCAGGAAGATCGCGAAGAGCGCGTAGGCGAACAGGCCGGCCACGATCGAAGGGATGCCGGTCATCACGTCGACGAAGAAGGTGAGTGCCCGGCGCAGCCTGCCCGTTCCGTACTCGTTGAGGTAGACCGCGGCCATGATCCCGATCGGCACGGAAATCAGCGTGGCTACCCCGGTGATCACCAGCGTCCCGACGATCGCGTGCTCGGCACCGCCCCCCGGTCCGATCACGCCGCGGGAGGTCTCGGTGAAGAACGAGCCGTCGAAGCGCGCCGCTCCACGCTTGATGACCTCGTAGAGCAGTGAGATCAGCGGTGCCACTGCGACGACGAAGCCGCCGACGATTCCCAGCGTCACGAGACGATCCATCGCCCCGCGTCGGCTCTCGACGAGACGCGACCAGATGTACGCGGTGGGCAGCGCCAGCAGGAAGGTGAGGACGAAGAGCAGGACGATCGTGAAGCTGCCCGTGACCAGCAGCACGGCGAGCGAGATCAGCGCGGCGCCGCCGACCACGGCCTGCAGGAACCAGCCCGGCAGGGTTCCGCCGCTGACTGAGGGTCCGCCGAGCGCGGCTACACGCTCGGCAGGATCGAACGCCGCCGCCGGGTTCTCGTCTCTTGGCGGGGTCTCGTTCACTGTTCCTACTGGATGTCCGAGCGGGAGATGACCAGGCGGGCGATCATGTTGACCACCAGGGTGATCGCGAACAGGACGAGCCCGGTGAAGATCAGGGCGTTGACCTCGATTCCCGAGGACTCCGGGAAGCGAAGCGCGATGTTGGCCGCGATCGGCGTCGGGTTCTCCTGGCTGACCAGGTCGAACGTGACGATCCCTGAGACGGAGAGGATGAGGGTGACGGCCATCGTCTCGCCGAGAGCGCGACCGAGCCCCAGCATCGAGCCGCTGATCACGGCCGACTTGCCGAAGGGCAGCACCGCCATGCGGATCATCTCCCAGCGGGTGGCGCCCAGCGCGAGAGATGCCTCTTCGAGCCTGCGCGGCGTCTGCGAGAAGACCTCGCGGGCAACTGCGGAGACGATCGGCAGGATCATCACCGCCAGTACCAGGCCGGCGGTCAGCATCGTGCGACCCGTTACCGAGGCGGGCCCGTCGAAGAATGGGATGAAGCCGAGCTTGTCGGTCAGCCAGTCGAGCACAGGCACGATGGCGGGGCCCAGGACAAAGATCCCCCAGAGCCCGTAGACGATGCTGGGGATCGCCGCCAGCAGGTCGACGATGTAGGCGAGCGTGTTCGCGATCCGCCGTGGCGCGATGTGGCTGATGAAGAGGGCGACCGCCACCGCGAGGGGGACCGCGACGATCACCGCCACCAGCGCCGCCAGGATCGTGCCGAAGGCGAGCGGCGCGACATAGTCAATGAGGTTCTTGCCCTCCGGCAGCTCGGAGGCGCTGGCGGTGACGGCCGGCAACGATTTGATGAGCAGGAAGAGCGCGACCCCGCCCAGAATCGCGAGCACGCTGACGGCGGCGATCACCGCAGCGTTGGAGAAGATCCTGTCCCCAGGGCGCCGCCGGCCGCCGCTCGCCGAGGCGAGGATCTGCCCGGCCTGCGTCGTTGTATCGGTGTGGGCTTCCATCTAGCTCAAAGCCGGGCGGAGGGTCCCGCGCCGCGGCGCGGGACCCTCCGGTCCGTCAATCCATAGCTCTCCATACCCAGAGAGCACCTTTGAATCAGCCGCCAATCGCGTCGATCGCCTTCTGATCCTCGGACTTGATCGTCGGGCCAATCGGCGCCGACCCCGCCTGCTGCGCGGCCAACTGCTGCCCATCGTCGCTGACCACGTATTTGAAGTACGCCTTGACCAGGTCGGTCGTCGCGGCGTCGTTGTACTTCGTGCAGCCCATCAGCCAGGAGACGAGCAGGATCGGGTAGTCCTGCGGGTCCGTCGACGTACGCTCGACGGTATAGGCGAACACATAGTTGCCGGGGCTGAGCGCTGGGTCCTTCTTCGAAATGTCGAAGTCGTGCGAAGCACCCTCGGCGCTCGGGGCGACGTAGGTGTTTCCGACCTTGACCTTCGCGACGCCCAGGTCGCCGGCCTGGCTCTCATCCGTGTAGCCGATCGTGCCCTCACCGGCCTTCACTGCCTGGACCAGACCGGAGGTCTGGGCCCCCGACTCGCCGCTCTTCAGCGGCCAGTTGCCGTCGGCGTCGAAAGTCCAGACGCTCGGGGCGGCCTCGTGCAGATAGTCGGTGAAGTTGAACGTCGTCCCCGACTCATCCGAGCGATGCACGGGCGTGATGTCCGTATCCGGCAGGTCTACTCCGGGGTTATCGGCCGCGATGGCGGGATCATTCCACTTCGTGATCTCGCCCTTGAAGATCTTCGCGGTCGTCTCCGGGGCGAGCTGCAGGTTGTCGACGCCCGGCAGGTTGTAGACGATCGCCAGCGGCGAGATGTAGTTCGGGATCTCGACCAGCTCACCGCCCTCGCCCGAGCAGCGCTGCTGAGCCTTGGGCAGTTCCTCCTCATCGAAGGGTGCATCGCTGCCCCCGTAGGCGGTCTTGCCACCCGCGATGAACTGATCGCGGCCGCCGCCCGAGCCGATCGCGTCATACGAGATCGTGGCTCCCGAGTTGTCGTTCTCGAACTGCGCGACCCACGCCTCCTGGGCCGCCTGCTGGGCGCTTGACCCGGCCCCGGCGATCGTGCCGGATGCGCCGCCACCGGATGAGCCGTTGTCATCGCCTCCGCCGCATGCGGAGGCGGTCAGGGCGAGGACGCCTGAGGCGGCGAGAACAAGCCACCACTTCCTGTTCATTGAGTCGCTCCTCTTTCGATTTCGAAAGGGGCCGGCGGCTCAACGGGCGCGCCTCCCCTCGGATCTCTTCACAGGCGGGGGACCCTGTCAACGGGTAGGGCTGAGCTTGTTACGCGGGTGTGGCTGAGTTGTGAAAAAGATGTAACCCCAGGCGAAACCCAGGCGGCGACGCGCCTCGTGCCGATGGCCTCTGTCCTGCGCTCACGCCTGCGGCGAGAACCGGTAGCCGATGCCGGTGTGGGTGTGGATGAAGCGCCGCCCGGGAAGCGCTCGGCTCAGCTTGGCCCGCAGCCTGCCGACGTAGACGTCGACGGAGCGATCGCTCTTCCGGTAGGAGCGGCCCCACACGGTTCGGTAGAGCTCCTCCCGGGTCATCACCCTCTCGGCGTTGTGGGCGAGTTCCGTCAGCAGCTGCAGCTCGCGCACGGTGAGCACGAGCGGTCGGCCGTCGACTAGCGCAGCGTGGTCGGCCGGCCTGATCTCGAGGCGCCCGGCGTAAACCGGCGTCTGGTCCCCGCCGGAGAGCGGAATCGTCGCTTCTGTGGTCGCGGCCCCGTTCTGACCTTCCATGGCGCCGGAGCTTCGCCCCTCGCTCCCCGAAAGTAGTTACGTTCGGGTGAACTTACTGTGAACGAGATGTAACTCTAGCTCGAGTGGAGGTCGACCGCGACGGCCCCCTCCGCGGGCGCTTCCACGCCGGCTGTCTCCTCGTCGGTCACCGGCAGCGGGGGCTCGGAAACGGAGCCGACCGGCTCTGGATCGAAGCGATAGCCGATCCCGAAGTGGGTGTGGATGTACTGCCAGTTCACGGAGTGACGCTGCAGCTTCTGACGCAGCTTGCGCACGAACACGTCCACCGAGCGATCGCCGTGGGCCATCGCGTAGCCCCAGACCTTCTGGTAGATCTCCTCACGCTCGATCACCTGGCCGTGGGCCTCGGCGAGCAGCTGGAGGAGCTCGAACTCGCGGCGGGTGAGGCCGATGCTCTGGCCGCTGACGAACGCCTGGTACTGGTCGGGACGTATCTCGAGCTCACCCGAGACGAGCGGGCCGACATCCTCGCGTGCCGCGGCGCGCTTGCGCCGGCGGACGACGGCCTCGATGCGCGCCATGACCTCCTCGGGATGAGAGGGCTTGCCGATCCAGTCGTCGGCGCCGAGGCGAAGACCACGGACGCGCTGGGCGACCGTCGATTGCGAGGTGCAGACGAGCACGCCGAGTCCGGGGATCGCTCCGCAGACCTTCTCCAGGAACTCCCACCCCTGAGGGCCGAGCACGGAGATGTCGACCAGTAGAGCGTTGAGCTTCATCGCCACCAGCTCGTCGATGGGCATGCTGCTGGCGAGCACACGATGCTCCCAGGCCGCTCCCTCGAGTCGCTTCCCGAGCACTGTGAGGAACGAGCTGTCCGTATCTATGACAGCCAGCCGGATGCTTGCTTGGTTTGTCATCGAGCCCCTCTCTTGAACTGGGCCCTACCCCAGGCCCTGTTCGCTTCGGGTCGACCGGATGATACGTGCAGCGGCGGCGCGGGCACCCCGTGGTGACTGGCACTTCACGGGTTTTTCACAAGCAAATGCCGCATAAATGAGTGCCCGACCGTATCCGGATGTTCACAACGGGAGGTGCGGCCCCGACGAGACTCCCGCTCACTTTCGAGGTTCCTCTCTCGTCAGCGCGCGCGACCCCTCCCTGCCCCGGGTCGCGCGCTTTTTTTGGGGCCTCCCGACCCGCTGTAATCAAGGCGATGGCCCACGACCACTCCCACGGCTTCGCGGCGACCGACGCGAGGCGGCTCGCTGGCGCCTTCGCTCTGATCGTCGCCTTCATGGTGGCCGAGCTGGTCGCGGGGATCCTCGGCTCGTCGCTGGCGCTGATCTCCGACGCGGGGCACATGCTCACGGACGCGGTCGCGATCGGCCTGGCCCTGGCCGCGCTGCGCCTCGCGGAACGACCGCCCGCCGGGAGCTTCACCTACGGAATGAGGCGCGCCGAGATCCTCTCAGCCCAGGTAAATGGGATCACGCTGCTTCTGCTCGGGGTCCTGATCGTCTTCGAGGGCATCAGGCGGCTGATCAACCCGCCGGACGTGGAGGGTGCGCTGGTGCTGGTTGTCGCCCTGGTCGGGATCGGAGTCAACCTGCTGGCGGCGCGGCTGCTCGCCGGGGCGGAGCGACGCAGTCTCAACATCGAGGGCGCCTTCCTGCATGTGGTCACGGATCTGTTCGCGTTCATCGCGACCGCGGTCGCCGGAGCTTTGATCCTGATCTGGGGGCTCGACCGGGCCGATGGAATCGCCTCGCTGCTGATCGCGGCGCTGATGCTCTGGGCGGCCTACGGCCTGCTCCGTGAGACGGGCCGGGTCTTCATGGAGGCCGCGCCGCCGGGCCTCGACCCCGAGGCGATCGGCGAGGCGCTCGTCCACGAAGCCGGCGTCATCGAGGTGCACGATCTCCATGTCTGGGAGGTGACCACCGGGATGCCCGCAATCTCCGCCCACATGATCGTCAGGCAGGACGCCGACTGCCACGAGGCTCGCTGGCGGGCTGCCCGCCTGCTCGCCGATCGCTTCGGCGTGGAGCACTCGACCCTCCAGGTCGACCACGAGCCGGGCGACGAGCTGCTCCAGATCGAGCCTCACTGACGGGAAGGCCCGCGTCGCGCCAGGCCTGGAAGCCACCGACCACGTCCGTCACGTCGACGCCGAAGCCACGGATTGTGGCCGCGGCAAGGCACGACTGGTAGCCCTCGTCGCAGATCAGGATCAGCTGCAGGCCCTTCCGGGCGAGCTCTGGAGCGCGGTAGTCGCACTCGGGGTCGAGGCGCCACTCCAGGACGTTGCGCGGGATGAAGATCGCCGAGGGGATCAGGCCATCCGCCGCACGCTGCGAGTCCGATCGCATGTCGATCAGGGCCGCTCCGCGATCCGACGCCTCCAGGGCTTCGCGCGGCGAGAGCCGGCTTAGCTTCCGTCCGGCCTCCGCCAGTAGGTCGTCAACCGATGTCGATCTCTCCGGCAAGTACGCGCAGGTCATGCCCGATTTCTCGGGGCTTCTAACCGAAGGTCGCCGACCGGACTCCGGTGGCGATCAGCAGCAGTACCGCCGCGCCGGCGAAGTAGCGGTAGATCACGAAGGGCCGGTAGCTGTGCGTTCGCACGAGGCGCAGCAGCCAGGCGATCGCGAGGTAGCCGGAGACCGCGGAGGCGATCGTGCCGACGATGATCGGGCCGGCGACGTCGTTGGGCAGGCCGTCGTGGACCGCCTTGAAGGCGCTGTATACGGTCGCCCCGGCGACCGCCGGGATCAGCAGGAGGAAGGAGACGCGGGCGGCGGAGTCGCGGTCGAAGCCGAGGTAGCGCGCCGCCGTGATCGTGATTCCCGAGCGGGAGGTTCCGGGCGCCAGGGCCAGCACCTGGGCGAGGCCGACGTAGAGGCCGTCCCTCAGCGAGAGGCCGTCCACACCCCGCGATTCAGGCAGGCGATCGGCCCAGCCGAGCAGGGCCCCGAAGAAGATCAGCTGGATGCCGATCATCCAGGGCTCGCCCAGGTGATCCTCGATGAAACCGGAGCCGAGCCCTCCCGCGATCACTGCAGGGACGGTGCCGACCGCGATCGCGCAGGCGACGCGCTCGTCGACGGTCTCGATCGCGCGTCTGCGCGCGGCACTGAAGAACGCGCCCAGGTAGGTGACCACCTCATGGCGGAAATACGAGATCGCGGCCACCAGGGTCCCCGCGTGCAGGGCAACATCGAAGGTCTTGTTGAACTTCTCGTGGTCCTCCAGGAACGTGTAGTCCTGGAGCCACGGGACGAGGATCAGGTGCCCGGACGACGAGATCGGCAGGAACTCGGTGAGGCCTTGGACGATCCCAAGGAGGAGGGCCTCGAGTTCGGACATCGGCGCGGCATGCTACGCGGCCCGCTTGCCGTTGGGCGCACCCCCTGTCTGGAACCAGGCGAAGACGAAGCAACCGAGCCCGACGATCGCCGCGGCCAGCCCGTGCTTGAAGTGGACGTGGGTCGAACCGGCCTCGTGCCCCGGGAAGAAGCTCGGCAGCGAGCCCGCGTCATCGATCCAGTACACGGCGGCGATCACCAGGAAGAGAACTCCGAGGGCGACCGCCGGAATGACCAGTTGGGGGCGCTTTTGCATTCCCACCTCCTCAGCTGAGCGCGAAGGCGATCGTGAGGACGGCGCCGACCGCGCAGCAGTAGACGGCAAATGGAGTGAGGCGATTGGTCTCGAAGAAGCGCAGGAGGAACCGGACCGAGAGGTAGGCCGTGACCGCCGCGCAGAGCGCCCCCACGAGAGCCTGGCCGCGGACGTGGTCGCCCTGCGAGCCGAGCAAGTCGGGCAGCTTGAGCACGCCGGCGGCGCCGATGATCGGCGTGGCGAGGAGGAAGGCGAAGCGCGCGGCATCCTCGTTCGATAGCCCGGCCAGCAGTCCGCCCCCCATGCTCGCCCCCGAGCGAGAGAGCCCGGGGACCAGCGCGAGTGCCTGGGCGGTGCCGATTCCGAGTGCCTCGCGGAAGCCGAGGGTCCGGGCGATTACCTCGTCAGAGCGGATGCCCTGCTCGGAGCGAACGGGGGCCCGGCGCCGGAGCGCCTCCGCGCCGAAGAGCATCAGGCCGTTGACGAACAGGAAGATCGCCGCCGTCTGGGTCGAGGCGAAGAGCGTGCGCAGGGGGTGCTCGAGCAGCAGGCCGAGCAGCCCCGCCGGGATCGTGCCGACGACCAGCAGCCAGCCGAGCTTCGCGTCCGTGTCCTCGGGATCGATGTAGCGGTCGCGCAGCGAGCGTCCGAGCCCCTTGACGATGCGGGCCCAGTCCTTGATGAAGAAGAAGAGGAGCACGAGGGCGGTCGCGCAGTGCGTAGCGACCAGGAAGCTCAGGAAGTAGTCGTCGTTCTGATGGATGTCCCAGCCCAACACCCGGGGCAGCACGACGCTGTGTCCCAGACTGGAGATCGGAAACAGCTCCGAGACTCCCTGCAGCAGCCCAAGGACGATTGCCTGGAAGTACGAGATCGGGTCCATGCCGGAGCCCTCGGTCGGGGCGCCGAGGGGGGCCGCATCGTCGCGGCCCAATCGAAAGACGGCCTAAGTGGGTTGTGGACGCTGCTCGGTTCGTTAGATTGCCCGGGCATGCGTTTTGTGCATTTCTCTCGCCGGCTGCTCGCAGGACTCGTCGCGGTCATCGTCCCGCTGGTAATCGCCCCGGCTGCGATGGCGGCCGACGGTGTCGGGGTCTACGGACGGACCGACGACAAGGTGGTCACATTCTTCGCGTTCGGATTGATCGCGTTCTTCGCCATCCTGGTGACCGTCCTCAGCCTGATTCAGATTCGCCTCGAGAACCGCAAAGAGAGGCGCACGCAGGACCTAGAGCGCCTCGGAAGCCGCTAGACCCAGGCGGCATGGGGCACGCTGGGGACGATCGCGTCGCTGATCTCCGAAGGCACCGCCGCCGGGTGCCCGTGCAACGCTTCGGTGGCGGTGATGCGGATGTGGTTCCGCTCCGGCGCGGCCGGGAGTCACTCGCCGAGCGACTCGAGCGCGAGCGGGAGGAGCGCAGCCGGGCCGAGAAGGCGCGGCGAAGCCGGATTGAGCGCGAGCGGGCGCAACGCGACCTGATCCTCCAGGAGCGGCTCGAGCGGCGTCGCCTAGCTCGGCTCGAGGGGCTGCGACGAGAGCGGGCAGAGCGAGAGCGCCGCGAGCGGTACGTGTGGTCTCGGCACAAGCGGACGGAGGCGCGGCGCGAGCGGGGGCAGAGAGTGGCGGCCAAGCGGGAGCAGGGAATGGCCGCCAAGCTGGAGCGCCAGCAGCCGAAGCCCGAGCCGGCGCGGGCCCGAATCGATCCCGGGGTACAGGGCCCCGTCCGGAAGCGTGTGCGCGCGGCTGAGAACCGCAGGCGGGAGTCGTCGAGGCGGCGTGGGCTGTTCTGGCCGACCGCCAAGGCCGGTTTCGCCGTGACCCTGGTGCTCGGCCTGAGCGCGGGGCTGGGCTCGGTGCTCGGCCTCCCGGTGCCGGGACTCGACGCCGGGACCGGACGTCAGTCGCTGGCGAGCAGCGCCTCGATCTTCGGAATCGATTCCGGCACGCCCCCGGGCCTCGCGCCGGGCTACGTCTTCCCGCTGATCGGCGCGCATGACTTCGGCGATGGCCAGGCCCGGTTCGGAGCTTCCAGGTACGGGCACGCCCACGAGGGACAGGACATCTTCGGGAAGACGGGCACTCCCGAGGTCGCCGTTCACGGCGGAACCGTCGTCGACCGTGGCAAGAACACGGATCCGGATTCCGGAGGCCGGGGGAACTTCCTCACGATCTACAGCCCGCAGGACAACCACAGCTTCGTCTACATGCACATGCTGAAGCCATCGCCGGCACTGGTCGGCAACCACGTGCACGCCGGGCAGCTGATCGGCCGTCTGGGCTGCACGGGCTCATGCGAGGGGCCGCACCTGCACTTCGAGGTCCGCGTCGGCAAGGCGACGCCCGGCGCCGAGACCAAGCCGGTCGATCCCCTCCCGTACCTCCGAGGATGGCCGCAGGCCACGCCCGGCTAGTAGGACCCGCGAGCCGCCCTCGGGCGGCGCGAAATAGGATCGGGCCATGGCCGAGGTGATTTACGAGCGCCGGGGAGCGGCGGCGGTGATCACCATCGACCGACCCGAGCGGCGCAACGCGGTCGATCCGGACACGGCCGACCAGCTGCTGGAGGCCTACCGCAGCTTCGAGGCCGACGACGGCGCGCGGGTGATGATCCTGACCGGCGCGGGCGACGAGGCCTTCTGCGCCGGCGCCGACCTGAAGTCGGTGGCGGCGGCGATGAACGACGAGGGGATCGCCCAGCAGTGGCTCAAGCCGCGGCCGGACGGTCCGCTCGGCTTCAGTCGGCTGACGCCCTCGAAGCCGACCATCGCGGCGATCTCGGGGTGGGCACTCGCCGGCGGGCTCGAGCTGGCGCTCTGGTGCGACCTGCGGGTCGGCACGGAGACTGCACGCCTCGGCTTTCCCGAGCGCCGCTGGGGCGTGCCCTTGATCGATGGCGGCACCCAGCGCCTGCCGCGGATCGTCGGGATGGGCCGGGCGCTGGACATGATCCTCAGCGGCCGCATCGTCGAGGCCGAGGAGGCTCTCGCGATGGGCCTGCTCACCGAGGTGGTCGGTCCCGGGGGCCATCTCGACCGGGCGCTCGAGATGGCGGAGGGCCTCGCCTCCTTCCCGCAGGAGACGATGCTCGCCGACCGCCGCTCCGCACTCGAGGGCTTCGGCCTCCCCCTGGAGGAGGGACTCGCGCGCGAGGCGGAGATCGGCAGCGCCGTCACCGGCGTCGGCGTCAAGGGCGCGGCCCGCTTCGCCGCCGGCGAGGGCCGCGGCGGCGAGGGCGCCGGCGTCTAGAGCCGATCTCGAGCACTTTCCCGGCGTAGGACCAGGAAAGTGCTCAGAATCCTTTCAGGACCGAGCGCATGGTCGCGACCACATGCCCCGGGTCGTACCGGACCTGCGCATGGGTGAATCGCAGGACAGTGAATCCGGCGGCGGTCAATGCCTGGTCTCGCTCCCGGTCCTTCGACTGCTGAGCCGCCGTCTGGTGGTAGCGCAGCCC
Source organism: uncultured Solirubrobacterales bacterium (assembly GCA_963797265.1). Lineage (GTDB taxonomy): Bacteria > Actinomycetota > Thermoleophilia > Solirubrobacterales > 70-9 > DASUPK01. The sequence continues at coordinate 323,789 of CAWCOY010000002.1, forward strand.
GTCGGTTTCAACTACGAGCCGCAGCACCGGCCAGAGGAAATCCACACGGAAGCCATTCACAGGCTGTTGGGTCTCCGGCTTCGGCAGCTTCGCCCGTCGAACCAGCCGCAAGAAGCGTCGTTCCAACTCCGAGTCAGTCAAGGCGAAGGTGTGCCGATCCAAGACACGCCGTAATGCCGGAGCACCGGTCGCGCCACGCTTCACCTCCAGTTCGGCTCGAAGTGATTCGGGGTCGATGAGCCCCTGTCCATTCGCCTCGTTGATCGCCGCTTCGAGCTGTCGAGGATCCAGCAATGTCGCGAGGTCAAGCAAGGTGCGGCCCGGGCTTGTCACCGGGATCCGATCGCGCTGTCGGCTGTCCGCCTCGCTGAGATCCGTCCGGCGGTGAAGGCGAATGCCCTTCCGGCGATGGCTCTTCGTAGCCGGCACCGAAATGTCGATCGCCGGCAACCGAGCCAGCTCCTCTTCATTGCCGGTGTTGGTCTGAAGGATCCCCCACAACTGGCCCGCACTCCGATGACTCAGCAACGCATGACCCGCGCACGCCAACGCCGCCGCGGACCACCATCCACGACAGGTCAATCGCGGTCGTCCGACGGCATACACGCCGCGCCAAAGTCGATGAAGGCGGCCCGCTTTCAGGCGACCATCGATCTCGTGGGAGCTGAGGCCGGCGTCGAGGAGCTGGCGCCGCGTCAAGACTCCATGCTGGTCATCCACCAGACGCCAGACGCGTCCTAGATCTCGAGCATTTTCCCGGCCCACGGCCAGGAAAGTGCTCAGGACCCGGAACTCGCCCCCGGCGCTAGAGCCGGAAGGACGGCAGCAGGCGCTTCTCGGTCTCGCCCGAGACCTGGGCGGTCACCTCGACGTGGCCCTCCAGCGGGGTGTCGCGCAGCTTGGTTACGAGCAGGTCGTCGACCTGGAAGATGCCGGCGGAGTTGTTCATCTCGATCTCGATCTTCACCGGTCGCTCCTCCCCCGCCTCGATCCTGACCTCGTCGATCGCTGCGGCGGAGAGGGCGTGGATTCCGTAGTGCCCGCCCTCGACCGGTAGCCGGGAACGGCCCTCGGCCATATCGAGCGCATCGGCCACACGGACGACCCCCGCCTCGAGGGTGTAGGGCTCGCCGCGCCGGCGGTGACCGATGATCGCGTGCAGGATCTCCGAGATCACGACGGTCCGCTCGGGCTCCTTGTAGACGTCGGCGAGCAGCGACTGCAGGCGGTCCTGTACCAGGAAGAGACTGTAGGCCTCGTGGTCCGCGCGGTGGATCGACATGCCGACGTCGTGTAGGAGGGCACCGCCGGCCACGACCACCTCGGCGTCGCGATCCTTCATGCCGTGTTCCGTAACCATCGCCGGCTCGATGTCGCTCTTACCCAGTAGACGGAGAAGCCGAAGGGCGATGTTGAGCACCACCTGCACATGCACCCAGGAGTGATCGGACATCCCGAGCCGCTCGGAGGTGATCTGCGCCATGTACCACCAGGCGCGCACGCGCTCGTCCGCGTTCACCGCCTCGAGGAAGCTCTCGAGCTTGCGGTTGCCACGGGTCGGCGCGTGGACCTGCGACTTGGCGACCGCTTCCGCGATCGAACCGGCGCGCACGTCTGGGCCTTTTGCTTCCATGTCCGCGGATCCTTGCAGGGGGCTCATAGGGGGTTCGAGTGACAGGACGTCATCAATGCACTTTCGGGCTATTTGCGGGATTTCCGACCGGGGGCACGGTTACCGTGGCCCGGCTTCGGCTTAAGGAACTCGGATGACGCTCTGTTCGAACACAGGCATATCCGTTCCTGAGTGCTCGTGTCGGGCCTGCCTCGAGGCCCAGATCGAGCGCCACATGCCGTCGTTGCTTGGCACGGTCCCCTCCAAGCAGCCCACCGTCGAGATGTCGGCCGCCTCGGGACTCGCGAGGCTGCGCTTCGCCCGCCGCCTCAGGCGCCTGCACCGCGCCGCGTAGCGTCGGCCAGGCCGCCCTTTCTGAGCGGGGGGCCGAAGGCCCCGAGCGATTACGGGGGCCGGCCGCCTGCCGGCGCGATCTGATGGCGAAGCCGGATCAAGCCTCCGTGGGGGCCTCCGCCGCCCCGGCGCCCAGCACCCCAGCGCTCGCGACCACGACGAGCGAGATCCCGGCCACGTCGACCGCGGCCAGCCCCTGGCCCAGCGCCACCAGGCCGATCAGGGCAGCGACCGCCGGCTCCATGCTCATCAGGACGCCGAAGGTGCCGACCGCGATCCGCCGCAGCGCCTCCAGCTCGAGCGAGTAGGGGATCACCGAGCTGAGCACCGCTGTGGCCGCGCCGACCGCCGCGGCACCCGGGTCGATCAGGTCGCCGCCGGCGGCCGCCGTCCCGGGAGCGAGCATGAGCGCCGCCGCGACCCCCATCGCCAGCGCCAGTCCCTTGCCGCCTGGAAAGGCCCGCCCCACCCTGGCGCTGAGCAGGATGTAGACCCCCCAGAATCCGCCGGCGAGGAGGGCGAAGCCGATCCCGGCGGCGCTCGCGGACCCCGAGGGCCGGGTCAGCAGCAGCACGCCGGCCGCGGCGAAGCCGACCCAGACCAGGTCGAGGGGACGCCTCGAGGCGAGCAGGCCGACGAGCAGCGGACCGACGAACTCGAAGGTCACCGCGATCCCGAGATCGATTCGGTCGAGCGCCTCGTAGAAGCAGAAGTTCATGCCGGCCAGCGTCACCCCGAACGCCACTGCGAGTACCAGCCCGTCGCGGCCGGCCTCGAGGGGCGCGGGCCGCCAGATCGCCAGCAGGAGAACCGCCGCGAACAGCAATCGATAGAGCACTGCGCCTGCGGGCCCAACCTGGTCGAAGAGGGTGGTCGCCGTCGCCGATCCCAGCTGCACCGAGACGACCGCGCCGATCACCAGCGCCGGCGCGGCGACCGACCGCCCCTCCCCCTGAGTCACCTGCGTGAAACGGGTTGCGCCTCGCTTCGCTGCGGCGCACCCTCGCATCAATCGCCCATCACCTTAATCACCAGCCGCTTCGAGCGGCGGCCGTCGAACTCGCAGTAGAAGACTGCCTGCCAGGGACCGAGGTCGAGGCGGCCCTCGGTGATCGGCAGCACCACCTGGTGGTGGACCAGCAGGTTCTTGAGATGGGCGTCGCCGTTGTCCTCGCCGCCGCGGTGGTGGCGGTAGTCGCCGGGGTCGGGGAGCAGCTCGCGCGCGACGTCGTTCGCCGGCTCCTTCCAGCTGGGTGGGGCCACCTTGTCGAGCCACTCGAGGGTGTCCTGCTGGAGCCCGGGCTCATCGTCGTTCACCCAGACGGCCGCCGTGATGTGCATGGCCGAGACCAGCACCATGCCCTCCGATACCCCGGAGGCGTCGACCGCGCCCTGCACGTTCTCGGTGATTCGGATGAACTCGCGTCGCTCATTCGTGTTGAAGGTCATGTACTCGGTGTGCGACTTCAAGCGTCCTCCTTCTGACGTTTCGGAGATCATGCCTGCCATGGCCGGGCTCCTCTCATTGGAGCGGCGCGAGGAAGTCGCGGTCGTCACGCTGCAGCGGCCCGAGAAGCGGAACGCCCTCTCGATCGATCTGCGGGTCGAGCTCGCGGAGTCATTCGGTTCGCTCGGCGATGATCCGGAGGTCGGGGCGATCGTGCTGACCGGCGCGCCGCCTGCTTTCTGCTCGGGGATGGACACCAGCGAGTTCGGCGGCGACCGGGCCCACAAGGAGCGGCTGGTGGAGACCAGCATCGGCTCGTTTCGGGCGGTCGGTCGCTGCCTCAAACCCGTGGTCGCCGCCGTCAACGGACCGGCTCTCGCCGGCGGCTTCGCTCTCGCGTTGCTCTGCGACCTGCGGCTCGCGGCGGAGGAGGCGAGCTTCGGCTTTCCGGAGCTGCCCCGGGGCATCCCGCCGAGCTACGCCGCCGCGCGGGCCGCCCTCCCCGCCCCGGTCGCCGCCGAGCTCACCCTCACCGGCAGGCTGCTCGACGCCGTGGGCGCTCTCCGCCTGGGAATCGTCGGCGCGGTCCACCCCGCCGATGAGCTGATGCCGCGGGCGGTCGAACTGGCCGGCCGGATCGCCTCCGCCCCGCATCAGGCGACCGCGCAGACCAAGCGGCGGATCCTGATGGACCGCGACCGTACGATCGGCCACCTCTTCGACGAGGAGGAGCGCCTGCTGCGGGACGCCCTGCTGGGAGACGATCCGGACGAGGCGGCGTAGAGACGTGGATCGTCTGCGGCTCATCCGGCACTCGCTTCCGGACCAGCCCGAGCTCAGCACCGAGATCTCGCGCACGATCCTGCGCCGCGTGACCGCCGGAGAGCTGCCCCCCACGATCCGGATTCACCGGCCCGGCAACGAGGTCGCGTTCGGCCGCCAGGACATCGCCAGCCCCGACTACAAGGCGGCCGCGGAGGCTGCCCGCGCCGCCGGGTTCGCCGCCGTCGAGCGCCTGGCGGGCGGCCGCGCGGCCGTCTTCCACCCGGGCACGATCGCGATCGCCCGCGCCTACAGCGACCCGCAGCCACCGAAGCGCACGTATGCCCGCTTCGAGGAGATGGCTGAGGTGATCGCCGATGCCCTGCGCGGCCTCGGCGTCGATGCCAGGGTCGGCGAAGTCCCGCGCGAGTACTGCCCGGGCGCCTACAGCGTCAACGCCCGAGGCCAGACCAAGCTCGCCGGGATCGGCCAGCGGATGATTCGTGGCGGCGCCCACATGGGCGGAGTCGTGGTCGCGTCCGGCGGAAGCGAGATCGCGCGGGTCCTGGTGCCCGTCTACCGGGCCCTCCAGCTCGACTGGGACCCGGCCACCTCGGGAAGCGTCGCCGATGAGCTCGGCCGGGAGGTCGATGTCGGCGAGCTCGAGGAGGCACTGATCGCCGAGCTCGCCAAGCGCTATGAGCTGGTCGATGCGGAGCTCGACGAGCGGACGATGAGTCTCGCGGAGCAGGCGCTCGAGGAGACCCGTGCTAGGCGCTGAACGCCGACTCTCTCAGCGCCTGGCGGAGCTCTTCGACCGAGGTGTAGACGTCCTTCGCTCCGGCGTCGCGGAGCTCCTGCTCGGAGAACCCGCCGGTGAGCACGGCTAGGGTCTCGACGCCGGCGCGCTTCGCCGCCTCCACGTCCCAGACGGTGTCGCCGATCAGCGTCGCCTCGCCGTCGGCATCGACCTTGTCGAGCGCCGCCCTGATCAGGTCCGCCTCCGGCTTGGTGTTCTCGACATCGGCCGAGGTCGTCCAGGCGTCGAGGATCTCAGTGGCGTCGAGCAGCTCGAGGTAGTGCTCGACCTCCCACTCCTTCGCCGAGCTCGCCAGGACGACTGTGTAACCCCGCTCGCGGAGGTCCTCGATCAGCTCGCGCGAGCCCTCCATCGTCCGCACCTCGTCGATCAGCTCCCGGTAGAGGTCCGATTCGGCGTCCCTGACGTCGTCACCCAACTGCTCCTCCACCTCGTCGCCCGCGAGAGCCGCGACCAGCTGGTCGCCGCCCATCCCGATGTGGCGGTGGATTCGCCAGATCGGCAGGGTCACCTCGTGCAGCCGGAAGGCGCGGAACCAGGCGATCGCGTGGTGGTAGTTCGTGTCGACGAGCGTGCCGTCGACGTCGAGGATGGCTATCCGCGACATGCGGGTATTCCCTACCCGTGGGCGAGAAATTTCCACCCATCGCCGACTATGGGCTGATCTCGGACTGCCAGACCGCCGCCCTCGTCTCCCGCACGGGGTCAGTGGACTGGCTCTGCCTCCCGCGCTTCGATTCGGGCAGCGCCTTCGGCCGGCTGCTGGATTGGGAGCGCGGCGGCTGCTTCTCGATCGAGCCGGCCGGCTCCGGCGGAGAGCCCCGGGATCACCGCAGCTACCTCGAGGGCACCCTGGTGCTCGAGACCGTCTACCGCGTCGAGGGAGGCGAGGCGCGGCTGATCGACTGCCTCACGATGCCGCGTCATGGCCCGAGCGGAGATCAGCCGCGACTGCTGCGGGTGATCGAGGGCATCCGCGGATCGGTGACCCTCGAGATCAGAATTGCGCCGCGCTTCGACTACGGCGGTGTCGACGCCTGGATCCGCCATCGCGGCCGCGGGGTCTTCACCGCGATCGGCGGCGATGACGGGCTGCTGATCTCCTCGGACACCGAGCTCGAGCTCGACGGTCACGAGCTGCGGGCGCGGGTCGCCGTCCGGCCCGGCGAGCGCGTGCGAACACACGTCGCTTTCGCCGATCCCGCGGAGCTGGAGGCCGAGGAAGTCTCGGGGCCGAGCGGCGACGAGCTCGATCAGGCGCTGACCGAGACGATCGAGTACTGGCGCGAGTGGTCGGGGTCGCTGGCGATCGACGGCATAGACGAGCCCGGCGCGATCCGATCCGCGATGGTGCTCAAGGGCCTCACCCATCAGCACACCGGCGCCCTGGTCGCGGCCGCCACGACCTCGCTTCCCGAGACGCCGGGCGGCCAGCGCAACTGGGACTATCGCTACAGCTGGGTTCGCGACTCCGCGCTCGCGTCCCGCTCGCTGGCGGACCTCGGCGCCGAGGCCGAGGTGGACGCCTGCCGGCGCTTCATGGAGCGAAGCACCGCCGGGAACGCGGACGACCTCCAGATTCTCTTCGGCGTCGGCGGAGAGCGGCGATTGGACGAGCTGGAGCTCGAGCTCGAGGGCTATCGGGGCGCCAAACCGGTACGCGTCGGCAACGGGGCGACCGATCAGCTACAGCTCGACGCCCCGGGCCACCTCGTGATGCAGAGCTGGCTCTGGTACGAGCGAGGCCATGAGCCGGACGACGACTACTGGCGCTTCATCGTCGACCTGGCGAACATGGCGGCCGAGCGCTGGAAGGAGCCGGACCGCGGCATCTGGGAGTGGCGAGGATCGCCCGAGCACTTCACACACTCAAAGGCCCTCTGCTGGGTCGCCCTCGACCGGGCGATGGAGCTTGCCAAGCGCTGCATGCGGAAGGCCCCCGAGCGCCGCTGGCGCAAGACCCGCGACCAGATCCGCCGGACGATCGAGCGGCGCGCCTACGACAAGCGGCGGGGCGTCTTCACCCGCACATTCGACGACAAGGGCATGGACGCCGCGCTGCTGCGCCTGCCGGCCGTGGGCTTCATCGAGTACGAGGACGAGCGCATGATCCGGACCGTCGACGCGATCCGCGCGGAGCTCGACGTGGACGGACTGCTTCGCCGCTACGACGAGGACGACGGACTCCCCGGGAAAGAGGGAGCATTCCTCGCCTGCTCGTTCTGGCTGGTGGAGGTGCTCGCCCGGCAATCGCGCGCCGACGAGGCGCGCGAGGTGTTCGACCGCACGATGCAGACGGCCAACGGCCTCGGCCTCTTCTCCGAGGAATACGACGCGGGCCGCGGCGAGATGCGAGGCAACTTCCCGCAGGCGCTCACCCACCTCTCCCACATCGAGGCGGCCCTGGCTCTCGCGGAGCGGTCCGGGGCCGCCATGCCGGCCTCGGCCTCCTCTTAGGGGCCTCACCCCGGGGTCGCGTCGAGGAAGACTTCGGTCACGTCCGGGACGGCCTCGCGAATGCTCTCCTCGATCCGGCTGGAGACGTCCTCGACCTCCCCGGCGTCTATGTCATCACGGAGGTCCACCCGGGCAGCCACCAGCAAAGCCTCCGGGGAGAGAACCATGCTGAGCAGCTCCTTCACCTCGACCACCTGCTCGAACTCCTCGATCGCCACCTCGATCGCGCGGCGCTCATCCTCTCTGGCCGCGGTGCCAACGAGCAGGTGACTGGCGTCGCGGGCGATCCACACCGCCAAGGAGACCAAGAGCGTGCCGATCACGATGCCCGCCACCGGGTCGAAGACTGCGAGCGAGGTGACCTGATCCGCCGCCAGTCCCGCGGCGGCGAGCAGCACCCCGATGAGGGCGGCGCTGTCCTCGAACAGGACCATCTTCAGGTTCGGATCGCGGTTCCGCCGCACGTGCTCGAAGATCGGCTCGCCTGCGTCGGCGGCCGAGCTCCTCGCCTGACGCACGGCCCTCACCCAGGAAATCCCCTCCGAGACGAAGGCGACCCCTAGCACCGCGTACGCGATCAGGTACCCGTTCCCCTCCCCGCCGCCGGCGAGCAGCCGGTAGACGCTGAACCCGATCGCAAAGGCCGCGCCCGCGAGGAACATCGTCACCGCCGCGAGGAAGGTCCACAGGTACCGCTGCTGGCCGTGGCCGAAGGGCCTCGAGGCGGTGGGCTCGCGGCCGGCGAGCGAGAAGGAGCTGAGGAGAAAGACCTGGTTCGTGGTGTCCGCGACCGAGTGGGCCGCCTCCGCGAGCATCGCGGCAGACCCCGCGATCAGACCGCCGCCCAGCTTCGCCACCGCGATGAGGGCGTTCGCGCCCAGCGCGACGAGCACGGTCTTGCGGCTTTCGGAGCTGTCGCGTGTCCGCTCGACGCTTCGGCGGCTGTAAGGCCGGGCGTTGCCGGCGGCCGCTGTGCTCATTTCAGCCGCCAGGTCTCGTTCTGGCAGCGCGGGCAGACCGGCAGGTTGACCACGCCCTCGGGCACGGTGTGCCTGTACTCGCAGCGGCTGCAGACGAACGTCCCGGGCGTCACCGTCTCGCCAGAGACCAGCGGGCTGCCTCTGGAGTAGCCCTTCTTCACCGCCGCGCCCTCGAGATCGCCACGCCGGCGCCGACCACCGCTGCCACCGCTCCGGCCACCTTGGCGCTCCGCGGCAGCCCGCCGTTGAGGACCACGTCCGGGTAGGCGTCCTCCGGATGGGTTCCGCCGACGCCAGTCGGCCCGTTGTCCAGCGCCATCTCGATCAGCTGGGCGGTGTGCAGGGCGCGGCGGTCGGAGAGCTCCTCGATCTGCGTCTTGCAGGAGAAGCCGTCGGCGACGATCAGGGTGGACTCGCCCGCGTCTCGGACCATGGGCAGCAGCCGCTGCTCCGCGATCTCGACCGAGATTTCGTGGTGGCCGTGCTCGAAGCCGAAGGAGCCTGCGAGCCCGCAGCAGCCGGAGTCGAGGATCTCGAAGTCGAGACCCATGCGCTCGTACAGCTTCTGCTCCGCGCTCATCCCCATCACCGCCTCCTGGTGGCAGTGCCCGTGCACGATTGCCCTGCGCTCGAGCTTCGGCACGTCCCAGCCCTCCGCGTGCTCCTGCAGGAACTCGCTCAGAGTCAGCACGAGGCCCTTGAGCCGGTCGGCGTCGAGGTCGCGTGGCAGCAGGTTCGGGAGCTCGTCGCGGAAGGCCGCGACGCAGCTCGGCTCGAGCCCGACGATCGGGATGCCGGCGCGCAGCTGCGGGCGAAGCTCGCGCAGCATCCGCCGCCAGAACAGCTTCGCGGTGTCGAGCATCCCGTAGTCGTAGAGCGGGCGCCCGCAGCAGAGCGCCGCCTGCGGCACTATCACGCGATAGCCGGCGGCCTCGAGCACCCGCGTCGCCGCCTTCATCGGCTCCGGGTGTAGGTAGTTGTTGAAGGTGTCCGGGAAGAGGACCACCGGGTCGGCGGTTGGGTTCACCTCCCCCCTGTTCTTGAACCAGGACTTGAAGGTCTGGTGGGCGAAGCGCGGCATCTCGCGCTTCGGGCTGATCCCGCCGAGGCGCTTGACGACCCGGCCGATGCCCGGCGCCGAGGTGAGGAAGTTCGCCAGCCTGGGCACGTGCTGCGCAAGCCGCGCGTGCAGCATGATCAGCCCCATCGTGTACGCCTCGGGCGGCCGCAGCCGCCGCTTGTAGTGGCCGGAAAGGAACTCGGCCTTGTAGGTGGCCATGTCGACGTTGACCGGGCAGTCGCCCTTGCAGCCCTTGCAGGAGAGGCAGAGGTCGAGCGCCTCGTGGACCTCGTCCGAGCGGAACCCGTCCGTGATCACGTCCCCCTCGAGCATCTCGTAGAGGATCCGGGAGCGACCGCGGGTCGTGTGCATCTCCTCCTTGGTCGCCATGTAGCTCGGGCACATCGTGCCGCTGTCGGTCTCGCGGCACTTGCCCACGCCGACGCAGCGCAGCGCGGCATGGGAGAAGCTGCCGTCGTCCTCCGGGTAGGCGAAGTGCGTCTTCGGCTCGTGCGGCGCATAGTCGGCGCCGAGCTTCAGGTTGGAGACGATCGGATAGGGGTCGACGACCTTGTGCGGGTTCATGCGGCCGTCCGGGTCCCAGATCGCCTTCATCTGCTGGAACGCCTTGGTCAGCTCCTCGCCGTACATCTTCGGCAGCAGCTCGGCGCGCTGCTGGCCATCACCGTGCTCCCCGGAGAGCGAGCCGCCGTAGGAGACGACCAGGTCTGCCGCCTGATCGAGGAAGTGGCGCCATCTCCGCAGCCCCTCCGCGGTCCGCAGGTCGAAGTCGATTCGGCAGTGGACGCAGCCGTCGCCGAAGTGGCCGTACAGCGCCGCGCGGTAGTCGTGGCTCTCGAGCAGCTGCTGGAAGTCGCGCAGGTAATCACCCAGGCGGTCGGGTGGCACCGCGGCGTCCTCCCAGCCCGGCCAGTGATCCCGCTCGCCCGGCACGTAGGCGGTGGCGCCGAGGCCCGCCTCCCTGACCTCCCAGACCTTCTGCTCCTCGTCCTCGTCCTCGAACAGCTTCATCGAGGGCGCGTCGTCGTCCTTCTTGAGGCGCTTCATGCAATCGCGGGCGCGCTCGTTCGCCTCCTCGTCGCTGTCACCTCCGAACTCCACCAAGAGCCAGCCGGCGCCATCCGGGAGCAGCGGGATCTCCGACTCGTGCATGCCCTTGGCGTGCATGTCGTCGATCAGGCGCTGGTCGATGCCCTCGAGGCCCACCGGCCCGTACTCGAGGATCTCCGGGACGTGGTCGGCGGCGTGGAAGACGTCCTCGTAGCCGAGCACCAGCAGCGCTCGGCTGGGCGGGCTGTGCACCAGCCGGACCGTCGCCTCCAGCACTGTCGCGAGAGTCCCCTCGGATCCGACCAGCGCCCGGGCGACGTTGAAGCCCTTCTCCGGCAGCAGCTCGTCGAGGTTGTAGCCCGAGACCCGGCGCGGGATGTCGGGGAAGCGCGCCCGGATCTCATCGGCGTAGCGATCCCGCAGGTCGCGCATCCGGCGGTAGATCTCTCCCCTGCGCCCACCGCCCGCGATGATCCGCTCGAGCTCCTCCTCGGAGGTCGGGCCCACCTTCATCCGAACCCCGTCGTAGGTGACGATCTCCAGCTCCTCGACGTTGTCGGAGGTCCGTCCGGCCATCACCGAGTGGATGCCGCAGGAGTTGTTGCCGATCATCCCGCCGAAGGTCGCGTACTCGTGGGTGGAGGTGTCGGGGGCGAAGGTGAGGTCGAAGCGCTCCTCGGTGATGCTCGCGAGCTGATCGCGGATCACCCCCGGCTCGACGCGCGCCACCTGGCTGTTGGCATCGATCTCGATGATCCGCCGCAGGCGCTTGGAGACGTCGATCACCACCGCCTGGTTCGTGGTCTCGCCCGAGAGGCTGGTGGCGCAGCCCCGCGGCAGCACCGGGGCCCCGTGCTCGTGGCAGGCGGCCACCGCCGCCACGATGTCCTCGGTCGAGTCCGGAATCACGACCCCGATCGGATGCTGCCGGTAGTTGGAGCTGTCGTGCGAGTAGATCGCGCGGGTGCCCGCGTCGAAGCGGACCTCCCCCCGCACCGCCGAGCGCAGGCTGCGCTCCAGGGACTTCGTGTCGACGTCCTCGACCCCCTGCGGGCCGAGCTGAGCGTGGCCGAGCCCGCGCCCTCCCCGGCTCTCTCGCCAGCCGAGGATCTTCGGATCGATGCCTCGGTCCCCGATGGCTCGATCGACCCCGTCGGAGCGCTCGGCCGCGATGCCCATCGTCACTCGATTCGGAAGCGGTCGGCCTCCGGGCGGAGCTCGAGCCCCACGCCCGCGCGGCGCCCGTCCGGCAGCAGGCAGCCTCCGCCCGGCTCCAGGGTGCCCTCGAACAGCATCGACTCGATCCGGACGTGGTCGTGGAAGTACTCGAGATGCTTGAGCGACTCCATCGCGCAGCATGCCTGCGCCGAGACGGCCGGGGCGCAGTGGGCCGAGGACGGGATGCCATGGGCGCGGCAGAGGCCGTCGATCCGGAGCAGCTCGGTGATGCCGCCGCACCGGGTCACGTCGGACTGGAGCACGTCCACCGCGTTCGCGGCGAGCAGGCGCTCGGCGTCGTGCAGGCTCCAGTTATACTCGCCGCCGGCGATCTCCAGTCCGGCCGGCGCCCGGCTGCGGACCCGGCGGAGGCCGGCGAGGTCATCGTTGGGCAGCGGCTCCTCCAGCCAGACGACCCCCTGCTCGCGAAAGCGCTCGGCGTGCTTCAGCGCCTCGGGGACCGAGTCGTAGGCACCGTTCGCGTCCACCATCAGCTCGACGTTCGGCCCGATCACCTCGCGGATGACCTTGATGCGCTCCGGGTCGAGGTCGGGCTCCCGGCCCACCTTGATCTTCACGGAGCGCATCCCGGCCTCGATCCAGCCCCGGGCCTGGTCGCGAAGCGCCTGGGCGTCGTAGGAGGTGAAGCCGCCGCTGCCGTAGACCGGCACGGCCTCGCGGAACCGGGGTAGGGCGTCGGCCAGCGGCAGGCCGAGGAGCCGAGCCTTCAGGTCCCAGAGCGCGATGTCGACGGCGGAGAGGGCCATCGCCCCCACACCCGGCTGCCCGGCGTTGCGCAGCTGGCGCCGCATCTCCACCCAGCTGACCGGCGGGCGCATGGCGTCGGCGCCCCGGACGATGTCGCAGAGCTTCGACTCGATCAGCGTCGCGACCGCACGGTCGCCGTAGGTGTAGCCGATGCCGCGCTCCCGCCCGTTGAACGCCTCCACCAAGATGATCGTGGTCGAGTCCCATTCGAGGGTGCCGTCCGACTCCGGCCGGTCCGTCGCGATCTCGTAGGTGGTGACCTCGAGGCCCTCGACGTGTGGATTGATCCTGCCGGTGCGGCTGCGGACTTGGCCACGCGGCTCGACGAGCGCCATCCCGGCTGTCCCGCCGTTCTGGTCCATCAGCGGGTCGTGAACTCCTTCAGCTTGCCCTTGGCGGACTGTTTGATGATGCGAGCCGCGTTGGGGTCGCCCTTGAGCAGCGCCTTCGCCATCGAGGTGGCCTGGTCCATCTTGATGTGCGGCGGGAGCGGGGGAACCTCGGGGTCGGTGATCGCCTCGTAGACGACCGGCCGGTCGGCCGCGAGGGCCTCGTCCCAGGCGTCCGCCACCTGGTCGGGCTGATCGACCCTGATCCCCTTCAGCCCGAGCAGCTCCGCGTAGCGGGCGAAGTTGAAGTCCGGCAGCACCTGCGAGGCCTCGAGCTTCGGGTCGCCGGACAACACCCGCTGCTCCCAGGTCACCTGGTTGAGGTCGTGGTTGTTGAGCACCACCACGATCAGCTGCTTGTTCGACCACTGCTCCCAGCGCGCGGAGATGTCGATCAGCGCGTTGATGCCGAGCATCTGCATCGCGCCGTCGCCCACCGACGCGATCACCGGGCGATCGGGATACGCCATCTTGGCCGCGAAGGCGTAGGGCACGCCAGGGCACATCGTCGCCAGCGTCCCGGAGAGAGCCGCCTTCATCCCCTTGCGGAGCTTCAGGTGGCGCGCCCACCAGTTCGTGGCGGAGCCGGAGTCGGCGGTGAGGATGCACTGGTCAGGGAGCCGCGAGCTGAGCTCGTGGAAGACGAGCAGGGGATTGATGCCGTCGTCGGCGGACTGGTGCGCCCGCTCGTCGAGGATCTGCCACCAGCGCTCGACGTTCTCCTCGATCCCCTCGCGCCAGGAGCGGTTCTCCTTGCGCTCCAGGTGCGGGATCAGCTCGCGGAGCGTGTCCCGCGAGTCGCCGACAAGACCGACCTCCATCGGGTAGCGAATCCCGACCAGGCGGCCGTCGATGTCGATCTGGACGCCGCGGGCATCGCCCGGCTCGGGCAGCCACTCGGCGTAGGGGAAGCTCGAGCCGACCATCAGCAGCGTGTCACAGCCGGAGATCATCTCGTAGCTCGGCTTGGAGCCGAGCAGCCCGATCGAGCCGGTGACGAAGGGCAGGTCGTCCGGGAGCGCGTCGCGGCCGTTGAGCGCCTTGGCGACGCCGGCGCCGAGCAGCTCCGCGGTCTCGTTCACTTCGTCGGCGGCGCCCGCGGCGCCCTGCCCGATCAGCATCGCCACCCTCTCGCCCTCGTTGAGGACCTGGGCGGCCCGCTGGATCTCGCTCTCCTGCGGGATCACGCGCGGCCGCAGGTTGCCGTCGACCGAGCTGAAGATTGCGCCGTGCTCGCGCGGCGGGTCTGAGTAGTCGGACTCCTGCACGTCCTCGGGGAAGATCACGGCCGTCACGGAGCGCGATGCCTCGGCGACCTGGATGGCCCGGTCGATCAGGTGGCGGGCCTGCGGCGGCGACATGCAGACCTGCACGAACTCGGAAGCGACGTCCTTGAAGAGCGAGATTAGATCGACCTCCTGCTGGTAGTTCGAGCCCAGCGAGAATGTCTTCTGCTGCCCGACGATCGCGACCACCGGCTGGTGGTCGAGCTTCGCGTCGTAGAGGCCGTTGAGCAGGTGGATGGCGCCCGGACCGGATGTCGCCAGGCAGACCCCGACCTGGTCGGTGAACTTGGCGTGGGCCGTGGCGCAGAAGGCGGCGATCTCCTCGTGCCGCGTCTGGATGAACTCGACCTCGTCGCCGTGCTCGTGGAAGCCGCCGAGGATGCCGTTGATCCCGTCGCCCGGGTAGCCGTAGACCTGCTTGATCCCGTGCTCGTGAAGTCTGCGGAGGATGAACGCGCCGACGGTCTCTGACATGAGGCTCCTTCCGGGTTGGCTGTGGGGCTGATTACCGCTCGCCGGAGGGACAAACCTCGCCCGTGCGGCCGCTTACGTCTCAGCCGCCGCGGTTCCCTTGGATCCGCTCCGCCAGCGCGATCTCCATGCCGGAGAGGACCACGTATACCCCGCTGGCGGTGAAGCCCCCCACGAGCCAGCTGAGCCACTCGCCCAGCAGAGAGCCGAGCACCGCCGCGGCGCCCACGGATGCCGCCACGGAGCCCAGGCTGAGGGCCGAGCCGAGGGCCACCACCCTCGCCGGCTCGCCGGTGGGCGCCTTGCTGAATCCCTTTGAGACGACGATCTCGATCACGAGGAAGGCGGCGATCGCGCCGGCGAGGAAGAGGAAGATGTCCCCGGGAATCGGGCTCGGGTGCCGGCTCGCCAGCACGCCGAACGACGCGGTGATCATCACGGAGTAGCCGAATGCGGTGTAGTTGTTGCGAACCGAAGCCTGCAGCCCGTGGCCGATCGCCTTCACGAGTCCACTTGTACCCCTCGAACCGGTCGGCTACCCGCCGGATCCGGTCGTTTGCGGCCGGATCGCCGGGGGAAGTGAAGGGGCACGATGGAGGGCGTCGCTGTCGTCACCGGTGCCTCCGCGGGAGTCGGACGGGCGACCGCTCGGCGGCTCGCGGAGGATGGCTACGACGTGGCCCTGCTCGCCCGGGGCCACGAGGCCCTGGACGGCGCACGGAAGGAGTTGGAGCGGCTCGGCCGGCGCGGACTGCCGATCCCGACCGACGTCGCTGATCCCGCGCAGGTCGAGGAGGCGGCGGAGCGGGCCGAGGCCGAGCTCGGCCCGATCGAGCTCTGGGTCAATAACGCAATGACCACCGTCTTCGCGCCTTTCACGGAGATCGAGCCGGACGAGTTCCGGCGCGCCACCGAGGTCACCTATCTGGGCGTCGTCTGGGGAACGCGCGCGGCGCTGCGCCGGATGCAGCCGCGCGACCGGGGCACGATCGTGATGGTCGGCAGCGCGCTCGCCTACCGAGGCATCCCCCTCCAGTCCGTCTACTGCGGCTCCAAGCACGCGATCAAAGGGTTCTTCGAGTCGGTCCGGACCGAGCTGCTGCACGAGGGCAGTGCGGTCCGCGTTTCGATGGTCGAGCTGCCCGCGCTCAACACCCCGCAATTCGACCACTGCCGCACCCGCCTGCCGAAGAAGCCGCAGCCGGTGCCGCCGATCTACCAGCCCGAGGTCGCCGCCGACGCGATCGCCTGGGCGGCCCGGAGCGGCGAGCGCGAGGTCTACGTCGGCGCACCGACCTGGAAGACGATCTGGGGCGAGCGGATCGCGCCGGGTCTGGCGGACCGCTACCTGGCCCGCAATGGATACGAGAGCCAGCAGGCGGACGAGCCCGTGAACGGCGACCGGCCCGACAACCTGTTCGCGCCGGTGGAGGGCGATCACGGGGCCCACGGCCGCTTCGAGCAGGGATCTCGTGAGCGGAGCCCGCTGCTCTGGCTCGGCAAGCATCGCCGCGCCATCGGCATCGCCGCGCTCGCGGGCCTTGGCGCCAGTGCCGCCGCCGCGATCGGAAGGAGTGACTGACGGAGCCGGTCGGCTGGAGCCTCGACCCGGGGGTGATCGGCTCCATCGCGGTCGTGGGTGCGGCCTACGCCGTCAGGGCTCGGGCCCTGCGGCGGACAGGTCGCCCGGTGCCCTGGCTGAGGCAGGCGTCCTTCTACAGCGGGCTCGCGATCCTGCTGGGCGCCCTGGTCACCCCGATCGACACGATCGGCGAGAGCCGCTCCTTCTACGTCCACATGGTCCAGCACCTGATGCTCGGCGACCTGGCGCCACTCGCGATCGTAATCGGGTTCACCGGTCCGATCCTCCGGCCGGTGCTGGCGGTGCCGGTGGTGGGGCGGCTGCGCATCCTGGCGCACCCGCTGGTCGCTCTGCCGGCCTGGACGATCGCCTTCTACGTCTGGCATCTCCCGGTCGCCTACGAGGCCGCCCTTGCGCACCCAGCCGTCCACGCCTTCGAGCACCTCTCCTTCTTCTGTACCGGGCTGATGATCTGGGCCGCGGTGATCGAGCCGCTGCCCGGCCCGGCCTGGTTCGGCAGCGGGGCCAAGGCCGCCTTCGTGCTGGCGATGCGGACGCTCGGCGCGGTGCTCGCCACGGTCTTCATCTGGGCGGGGCAGCCGCTCTACCCGGACTACGCGGCCGGGGAGCGGGCCTGGGGGATCTCGCCCGTCACGGACCAGACGATCGGCGGCCTGATCATGTTCACGGAGGGAGCCACGATCACGCTGCTCGTCTTCGCCTGGCTCTTCCTCCGCTGGTCCAAGGAGTCTGAGCTCCGACAGTCGCTGATCGAGGGGGGCAGGGACCCAGCCCGCGCCGGGCGTGCGGCGCGCTACGGAGGACTGGTCACCACCGGCTCTCGCTCGGCCCGCGCAGCCTCCTCCTCGGCCCGCTCGCGCTCCTGATCGATCTCCTCGATCTCCTTCAAGCCTAGGCAGATGCGCCAGGTCACCAGCAGGACGACGACCGGCAGAACCCAGATCGCGATCCGGTATGCCCAGATCTGCCCCACGTAGGAGATCCCGAGCAGGACGTAGACCCGGTCAGCCGAGCCGACGATGAAGATCAATACCACCCAGGTCAGGAAGGCCGCCCCGATTGCGGTTCGCCAGGGCCGGTCCCGGGGCCGCTCCAGGAGGTTGTGGAAGGCGTAGTCGCCGGTCACCCTTCGCTCCAACCAGGGCCAGGCAAGTAGAGCGCCCATCACGATCAGCGGGAACAGCGCGCCGCCCCAGAAGGGGTTCGGCACCACCGTCCGGTCGGCGATCACGAGGTCGAAGCTCGGCTCCAGCCGCAGGGCGCCGATCAACCAGCCGAGATACCAGTCGGGCTGAGCGCCGTTGGTCCCCTGGCCCACGTGGTAGGGGCCCCAGAGCCAGACCGGGTTGATCTGGACGAGCGCCCCGAGCAGGACGAGCGCGGCGGCGACCGAGAAGAAGAGGCCGAGCGATCGCGGCGCGTAACCGGGCACCGCGGGCAGGCCGACGACCTTGCCCTCGCTGCGCGGCGGCTCGCCCGGGAACTGGGTGTGATGGCGCGAGGCGACCAGCGCGAGATGCACCGCGATCAGCGTCGCGATGATCACCGGAAAGATCAGCACGTGGGCGATGTACATCCGGGACCAGAAGTCCGGATCGCCCGGGAACTGCCCACCCCAGATCAGCAGCGCGAGGTTGGCGCCGATGAAGGGGATCGAGAGCGCGACCGCGTAGCCGATCGCGAGGCCCATCCCGGAGAGCAGGTCGTCGACCAGCGAGTAGCCGAGGTAGCCCTCGAGCAGAGAGATGAACAGCATCAGGACGCCGACGATGTAGGTGAGCTCACGCGGCTTGCGATAGGCGCCCGTGAAGAAGACCCGGATCAGGTGCAGCACGATCGCTGCGATGAAGACGTTCGCGGCCCAATGGTGCGTCTGCCGGATCAGCAGGCCGGCCTTGACGTCGAAGGAGATGTCGACGACCGACTTGTACGCCTCGGTCATCTGTTGCCCCTGCAACGGCGCGTAGCTGCCGTGGTAGACGGTCTGGGCGGTGCTCGGCTCGAAGAAGAAGGTCAGGTAGATCCCGGTGGCGACCAGGATCACGAAGGAGTAGAGCGCCACCTCGCCGAGCAGAAACGACCAGTGATCGGGGAAGACGTAGCGCAACGCCTTGCGGACGAACGGGATCGCGCCGGTGCGCTGGTCCAGGAACCTCACCGTGGCGCGGATCACGACGACTCCGGTCTCCTGGTTCGGACTCCCCAGAAGGACGGTCCGACCGGCGAGGAGAAGTTGCCCGCCGCCCGGAGGCCCCCCTGCGGATCGATCTCCAGTGGCAGCTGCGGGAGGTTGCGGCCCGCCGGGCCAAAGATCACGGTGCCGCCGTCGGCCGGATCGAAGGTCGAGTAATGGCACGGACAGACCAGTGCCGGCTTCGACTCGGCCTGCGGGAAGAGCGGGTTCCGGTAGAGCCCAACGGCACAGCCCGCGTGGGGGCAGATCTTCGAGTAGGCGAGGATGCCCTCCGGCGCCCAGTCGGCCCGCCCGTCCGGGAGTTGGAGCTGTTCCGGATCGAGCCGCACCACGACGATCGGCGAGCCGAGCTCCTCGGGGTCCGCGTCCTGCGGATAAGCGGAGTAGAAGGTCCCGCTGACGACGTCGTCCGCCAGGTAGGGCCGCCCCCGGTCATCGACCAGGCGACGGCCCGCGCGCCAGGGCGAGTCGTAGAGGGACTCGGTATCGAGGAACGGTCCGAGGGACGCGGCGGGAGCGATCAGCGAGAGGCCGAGCGCACCGCCGGCGGCCGCCCCGGCCCCGGTGATCAGTCGCCGCCGGGTGATCCCGCTGGGGCTCTCGTGGATCACCTGCAGGACCTGCTCCTCCTCCTCGCGCGCCTCCTTCGCATAGTCCTCCGGCTCGTGCTCGATCGGGACGAGTTGCTTTGCCGCGACGATCAGCGCCGCGGCGATCAGGGCCAGGCAGACACCGAGGGCAAGGCCAAGGAACTGGGTGCTGCTCGGGATGTCGAGCACGTAGAAGACGAAGAAGGCGAGCCCGGCCGCCGTCGCGCCGAGCAGCAGCAGGATCACGGCCCACTCCGCCCGCGCCGAGGTGTCGCGCTCGGGAACTATCCGCTCGCGCCTTGGCGCGCGCAGCCAACCGAAGAGTCCGAGCAGACCGACGACGATCACCTTCGGCAGCCGGATGAGCAGCCACAACAGGCCTCTGAGGAAACGGATCCTCTTCATGGCCTCGCCCTCTCGCCGATGAGGACGCAGACGCCCACCAGCACGATCCCGGCGAGCAGCCAGGCGACGATCCCCTCCGGCACCGGACCGATGTGGCCGATGCCGAGGCCGCCGCGATCGGTCGGGTGCTTGGTGGTCTCGATGTAGGCGATGATCGAGTTGAGCTGGCGGTCATTGATCTGACTGCGCGGGAAGGTCGGCATCAGGTAGGGCCCGATCCGGACCGCCTCGGCGATCTGGGTGGGCGTGGCGTGCCCGAGCACCGGCACTCGGGTGTCGGTCACGTAGCCGCCCTCGCCGACGATCTGGTGACAGCCGGCGCAGTGGTCGGTGAACAGCTCCATTCCCCGCGAGACGTCGCCGGTGTTCGGCTGCGGATCCGGGATCGCCGGCCCGCCGCCGAGCGAGGCGATGTACTTCGTCAGGGCGCTGATCTCGCGCTCATTGAAGTCCGGCCGCGAGCGCTCCGGCGCCTCTCCGGGGCGGCTGATGGGCATGCGGCCCGTGCGAAGGTAGAAGTCGGGTGCCTGGGCCCCGACGCCCACGAGCCGCGGCCCGGCCCCCTCGGTGTCCCCCGCTCCATGAATCGGGTTCGAGGGGCTGACCCCGCTCCCGTCGATGCCGTGACAGCTTGCGCAGTTGGCTGCGTAGAGCTCGGCACCGAGCTGCAGCGGCGACTTGCTCGCCTGATTCGGCGGGTGGACGATCCCGCTGGGCGGCTGGGCATAGGCGACGATCGCGAAGGCGAGTGCGGCGAGCACTGGGACGGCGATCAGCGAGCGGCGCAGGGGGGTCATGACTGTGAGCAGCTTTGGATCACGGCGCCGATGCCGTTGAGCAGGATGATCGCCAGGAAGATCGGGGTCACGGCGAGGCCGACCGCCGCGAAGAACCGGGTTCGTCCACCGGGAGGTGCGGACTCGTGGTGATCGTCCTGAGTGGCCCGGAACAGGCCGACCGAGACCACCCCTGCCCCGACCGCCACCGCCACGGCCACGATCGTGAGCACGATCGCCCAGGCGTCGACCGAGATCCCCCAGCGCTCGCCGGCGACGCTGCATTTCGCCTCGGTCACCCAGTAGGAGATCCCGAACTGCGCCACCCAGGCCGCCGGCGCGCCGAGCACCGCATACCAGAGGAGCGGCGAGGCGGACGACTGTGGCACGCGGACCCTCATAGCGACGGATAGATCTGCGTGAAGACCACCGCCACGCCGATGGCGGCGACGAAGTACCAGTAGTAGGCCGCGACCCGAAGCGCCAGCAGCCGGTAGTTGGTCAGCCCGAAGGCGAGCACGCCGAGCAGCCAGGCGTCCAGCACCAGCCCCGCCGCCACGTGCGCATGGTGCACGCCGAGCAGAGTGAAGTAGATCGAGCCGTAGGCGTCCTCGCTCGGCGTGAACTTGTGAAAGTCGTCGGCGAAGAGGTTGATCTGCAGGCCGAGATAGGTTCCCTGGATGGCCGCCGCCGCGGCCACCAGCCACCAGGCGGCCCTGCGTCGGGCCGCCTGCGCCGCCCGGACCGCCGCGGCCATCGGCACCGTCGAGACGATCAGCGCCCCGGTGAGCACGAGCGGCATCACCACCGATGGATCCGGGATGCCGTCCGGAGGCCAGCTGTCGGTCCTGAAGCGGAGGTAGAAGTACGTTGCGATCAGCGACGCGAAGAGCGTGAACTCGGTCGCGATCACCAGCGCGATGCCCCAGACGCCGCGGGGCAGCGTCCGGCGCTCGGACTCGACCCGCGCAGCGGCTGGCCCGCTCGTCGCCTCCACGGTGCGGGGCACGTCGGTCATGACGCCTCCTGGGGCTCGTTCGCGTGCCAGGCGCCGAGGACGGCGAGGCAGGCGAGCACGAACACCCCGGCGACTATCCAGAGTTCAAGCAGCAGGAAGGCGAAGATGCCCGCCATCGCCAGAGCCAGCACCGGCGGCCAGACCGAATCCGAGGGCATGATCAGCACCTCGTCCCACTCGGCGTCCACCGCGGTGCTCGCTGGGGTCTCGTGTCCACGCTCGAGCACCTTTCGCCCTCGTTCGAGGTTCCGCGCGTCCTCTTCGCGATCGTCGGTGTCCCACATCGCGTAGGGGCTCGAGACCTTGGGGATAACAGGGAAGTTGTAGGCGGGCGGCGGCGAGGTGGTCGACCACTCGAGCGTGTCACCGCCGAACGGGTCGTTGCCCGCCGCCTCACCGCGGAACAGGCTGACGGCCAGGTTGACCACCACCATCAGCAGGCCGGCGGCGAGGAGGTACGCGCCGATCGACTCGATCAGGTTGAGGCCGGTCCACCCCAGGTCGCCCGAGTAGGTGTACTGGCGCCGAGGCATCCCGAGCAGGCCGACGATGTGCATCGGGAAGAAGGTCAGGTTCATGCCGGCGAAGCTCAGCCAGAAGCTGGCCTGGCCCCAGCGCTCGTAGTACATCCGCCCGGTGACCTTCGGGAACCAGTAGTACAGGCCGCCCAGGATCGGGAACACCGCGGCGCCGAAGATCACATAGTGGAAGTGGGCGACGACGAAGTAGGTGTCGGTGACCTGCTGGTCGAACGGGATCGCGGCGAAGGCGACGCCGGAGAGCCCGCCCAGCATGAAGAGGACGATGAAGCCGACGATCCAGAGCAGGGGCGTCTTGAACCTCGGGGTCCCTGTGACGATCGTCGTGATCCAGGCGAATAACTGGATCCCGCTCGGGATGACGATGATCAGGCTGGCCGCGGCGAAGTAGACCGTAGTCGCCGTCGAGAGCCCGACCGCGAACATGTGATGGACCCAGACGCCGAAGCCGATGAACGCGACCAGCAGTTCGGCGAGGGCGACCAGCGGGAAGGCGACCATCCGGCGCCGCGTGAACGTGGGAATGATCGCCGTCGCGATCCCGAAGGCGGGCAGGATGATGATGTAGACCTCGGGGTGGCCGAAGATCCAGAAGAGGTTCTGCCAGAGGATCGGATCGCCTCCCGCCGACACGTCGTAGAAGTGGAAGCCGAGCAGCCGCTGAAGCTCGAGTAGCAGCAGCGCGCAGGTGAGCGGCGGGAGAGCAAAGACGAGCGCGAAGGACACGGCAAGGAAGGCGAAGCAGAAAAGCGGCATCCGGTTCAGGGACATGCCGGGCGCGCGCAGGTTGAAGATCGTGACGATGAAGTTGATCGCCGCGGCCGTCGTCGAGACCGCGTTGAAGATCAGGCCGAGCGCGTAGAAGTCGATTCCAGGACCGGGGCTGTAGGTCTTCGAGGCCAGCGGCACGTAGTTGAACCAGCCCGCGCTCGGGGCGTCGCCGGAGGCGAGGCCGACGTAGAGGAAGATCCCGCTGCAGAGGAAGATCCAGTAGGAGAGCGCGTTGAGCCGCGGGAAGGCCATGTCCCGGGCGCCGATCATCAGCGGCAGCAGGTAGTTCCCGAACGCCCCGGTGGACATCGGGATCACGAACAGGAAGATCATCGTGACCCCGTGCATCGTCATCGCCTTGTTGAAGGCGTCCGCGCTGAGCACGGTCTGGTCGGGCCCCAGCAGCTGGGTTCGGATCAGGAGCGCCTCGACTCCGCCGGCCGCGAAGAACGCGAGCGCGGTGAATAGGTAGAGGATCCCGATCCGCTTGTGGTCGGTTGTGGTGAGCCAGCCGACCAGGCCCGAGCGCTCCTTCCAGATCCGGCCCAGTCGGTCGAGTCGCTCCGCGGCGAGGCTTGGCGCGGCGGTCGCCATCTAGCGGAGGCTCCTCAGGTAGCTGACCAGCGAGGCGACGTCCTGATCGGTCAGATTGAGGCCGGGCATCCTGTTGCCCGGCTTGAAGTGCTGGGGGTCGCGGATCCAGCGCGGGAGGTATTCCGCGTCATTGGGCAGCGTGAGCGCCGCGATCGTGCTGCGGCTCGCCAGATGGGTCAGGTCGGGGCCGATCTGACCCTGCGCGCCGGTTCCGCGGATCGTGTGACAGCTCGCGCACTGGTCTCGCATGAAGGCCTGCTGCCCCGACAGCTCGGCCGGAGTCGCGGGCGGGCGCGCGTCCGAGGCCATGTTCGCGAGCCACGCCTGGAAGCGGTCGGGTGGGTCCGCCACCACCTCGAAGGCCATGTGGGCGTGCTGGAGGCCGCAGAACTCGGCGCACTGCCCCCGGTAGACGCCAGGGGAATCCGCGTAGAGCAGCAACCGGTTGTTGCGACCCGGAATCAGGTCGATCTTCCGATTGAGCTCTGGGACCCAGAACGAATGGATCACGTCGTCGGTGTTCCCGATGACCTCGACGCGTGTGGCCGCGGGGATGTGGATCTCGTTGGCCGTGACCGCGGTCGTCCCCGGGTAGTGCGCCTCCCACCACCACTGGTGACCGGTTACCTCCACGCTCATCGCCGTCGAGCCCGGCTTGGGCGGCTCGGTCTTGCCGATCACATAGACGTTGGCGACGAAGAAGAGCGCGATCAGCACGACGACGGGAATCACCATCCCGAAGAGGACGACCAGCCTGGTCTCGACCCGCTCGTTCTGCCCGAAGAAGGGCAGACCCGGCTGGCGCCGCCGGATCCAGCCGATCACGAGCATCGCGATCGCGCCGAAGAAGACGATTCCGGCGACGGCGAGCATCCACCACCAGAGCGTGCGGATGTCGTGCGACTGCGGGCTGTGGGTGTCGAGCGTGGACTGCTTGCCGCAGCCGGAGAGGCCGAGGGCGATGACCGAGACGACGAGCAGCGCCGCACGAGAGTGTCCGCCCGGCTTCGATGTCACTGGCCTACTCACCTCGATCGAGCCCCACCCCGAGGCGGGTGGCCGGTTGCTACCCGAGGCGAAATCGCGGCAAACCGCGCCTGTCCGCTCGCCGGGTCGGGTAGATAACGGGATCTGAGACTGCCTGCCGGAGCCCAAGCCTCGGTCATGGGGTGGGCAACCGAAACGCGTCGCCTCGCTCGGAACCTCGAGTGGGGTCCTGATTGGGACGAGTCGGATCCCCGCCGGTCGGCCTAGAGGAGCTTCTCCTCCGAGCCCTTGTAGAGGATCTGCAGGAAGTCGCTGATCGCCACCGCGGCGAAGATCGAGCAGATGAACCGGGTGGCACGGGGAACGACGGCGAGACCGGCGAGCAAGCCGGTGGCGACCCATTGCGCCAGGCAGAAGGGGCAGACGAGCAGCTCGCCGATCGCCCGGCGCAGTCCGCTGCCGCGTGGCTTCTCCTCGACCTCGCCCGGGCCGCCCTCCTCCTCGAACTCAGTGAAGGGGGCTCGCAGCGGCGCGGTGACGCGATCCTTGGCGAGCACCCGGCTGAGCTTGTGCGTCGCGATGCCGGCCAACAGCAGATCGCCGACGCCGATCCGCTCGGGGATGAACTTGCCCCGCCGTGCCCGAGCCGCGAGAAAGGCGGCGACCAGCCCGTTGTAGGCCACGACCAGCGCCAGGTGCGAACCCATCGGCTTGTCCTCGCCGTGGGCGTATTCGCGCTTGATCTCCGACGCCTTGCCGGCCGCCTTCTCGGCGAGCCTCTCCGCCGGCGCGCGCTCGCCGGTGCGGTTATCGGTGGTCGCCTCCATCCCGCGCCTACTACCCGTGGCGGTGCGGGCTCAACCGGGGTTTCGAGGGGGCCCCGGGGGGTATCGACGCGGCATGGACCTATCGCTACTCCTGATCGTGATCGGGATCGTCCTTGCCGTTCTCGTCAACTATGCGCTCGGCATCGTCTGCATCCTGATCGGTCTCGTCCTGCTGGTCTGGCCGCGACTGTCGCGTTCCGTCTGACGCAGCTTCGATGCTGCGGCCCACCCACGTGGGGGACCCTGTCAGTAGCTCGATCGGAAAAGGGGCAACGTGCCCGAGGGAGTCAAACCCGACATCTCCGTAACGGCACCGGGGCGGCTGGCCTGGATCTTCGGCTCGTCACGGAGCGGCAGCACCTGGCTGCTGCGGATGCTCTCCGAGCTCGAGCGCGTGATCCCGATCGACGACCCGCACATCGGGCACCACCTCGGGGTCTGGCGGCCGATCCCCTTGGCCTGGGCGACGGCCAAGGACCCGCCCAAGCTCGGCACCCTCGCCGACTACAAGCGGAAGAAGCGCGACTACCTCTTCTCGGACCGCTACCGGGACACCTGGATCCCGCACCTGCGCGATCTGATCAGCGCCCGCTTCGAGGCGCAGGCCGCCCAGGACATCGCGGAGGCGGGAGGCATCGATCGGCCCATCGTCGTCGTCAAGGAGCCGGGCTCGCACGCGGCCGACACGATCATGGACCTCTTTCCCGGCTCATCGCTGATCTTCCTGCTGCGCGACGGCCGCGACGTCGTCGACTCCTGGCTCGACGCGTACAGGGACGGAAGCTGGGCGACGGACGAGGGCGCCTACCCGCTGGACGACACCGGTCGCCCGGCGCTGATCCGCTGGCAGTCGAGCGTCTGGCTGCACCGCACCCAGGTGGTCCAGGAGACCTACGCGCGGACGGATCCCGAGCGCCGCGTCCTGATCCGCTACGAGGAGATGCGGGCGGATCCGGTCTCGGCTCTCCAACAGATCTGCGCCACCCTCGGCATCGAGGCGAGCCGCGAGCAGCTCGGGGAGATCGCGGGCGCCCACTCCTTCACGCGCGTTCCGAATTCGGCCAAGGGCGCCGGCCGGGAGATCCGCCGGGCGGAGCCGGGCGGCTGGGCGGCCCACATGTCGCGTGAGGAGATCCTCGAGATGCACGAGATCCTCGCCGAGAAGCTCGACGAGCTGGGCTACCTGCGCCCCGGGGACGTCCCGACCAGGAGGCGCGCCGCTTAGGAGAGCTCGCCCTCGCCCGAGGCGGGTGCGCCGCTCGCGCGGCCGCCGCTCGTGCCCCGCGCCCGCGGCCCGGCCGAGTGGCTATCCGGGGCGCCGCCCCGCGTCTGATCGGCCTGCGCCGAGCGTTGCCGCAGCGCGGACATGCCGATCAGCATGAAGAAGGCGGCGACCAACGCGATGGCCACGGCGATCAGGGGCGAGGCGAACACGGCCAGCGCAATCACGATCAGCGCCACGCCCGCGACCAATGCGAAGCTGATTCCGGAGAAGGCTCCGTACATGTAGGCCCTTGATCCCCGGGCACCGGCACCCCGAAACTCCCCCCCCCCCCCCCCCCCCCCCCCCCCGCCTGGCCCCTGGCAGACTGCGGCCCGTGAGGCTGCTCGCCTTCAGTGACCTGCATCGCGATCTCGATCAGGCGGCGAGCCTGGTCGAGCGCTCCTCGGAGGCCGACGCGGTGATCGCCGCGGGCGATTTCGCCTCCGTCCACGAGGGCCTCGAGGAGACGATCGGGGCCCTCAAGCCGATCTCGGTCCCAACAGTCCTCGTGCCCGGGAACAACGAGACCGAGGACGCCCTCCGGGCCGCCTGCGACGGCTGGGAAGCTGCAACCGTCCTGCACGGCCAGGGCACCGAGATCGACGGCAATCAGTTCTTCGGGCTCGGCGCCGGTGTCCCGATCACCCCCTGGGACTGGAGCTTCGACCTCGACGAGGACCAGGCCGGCGAGCGTCTTGCCGCCTGCCCCGAAGGCGCCGTGCTCGTCGTGCACTCGCCGCCCAAGGGTCACTGCGACAGATCTCGCTCGGGCGATCACCTGGGGAGCGAGTCGATCCTCGAGGCGATCGAGTCGAAGCGCCCGCCCCTGGCGGTCTGTGGGCACATTCATGAGGCCTGGGGAACCGAGGACGAGGTCGGTCCCACCAAGGTGATCAACCTGGGCCCGAGCGGCAGACTGATCGAAGTTTGATCGCAGGAATAGAGTTGCGGTGGTGAACGAGTGGAACGATCCGCCCCGCAGCCGGGACGAGTGGCGCGTCGAGGTCTCCCTCGACCGGGACGAGCACGCCGACACGCTCTCGGGAGGGCTGCACGACCTGCAGCTCGACAACGAGGCCCGCAAGCGCCTCGGCGGCAGCGTGATCGTGACTCGCGACGGCAGCTTCCTCTTCGTCTACGCCTGGCACGAGGAGTCCGCGCAGGAGGCCGAGCGGGTCGTGAAGGACATCATGGATCGCGAGAAGCTGATCGGGCAGGTGCGGCTGATGCGCTGGCACCCGCTGGCGGAAGAGTGGAAGGACGCCGAGGAGCCGCTTCCCGACGACGAGGCCGAGCGCGCCGAGGAGATTCGGGAAGCCGAGCACGAGGGAGCGCAGGAGGCACGACAGTTCGGCGAGTTCGGCTGGGAGGTGGTCGTCGACCTGCCCCACGTGCGGGACACGCACGCCTTCGCCACGAGGCTCCGCGAGGAGGGGCTGCCCGTGAAGCGCCGCTTCAACTACCTGCTGGTCGGAGCTCCATCCGAAGACGCGGCCATCGATCTCGGCAAGCGCCTCGAGGGCGAGGCGCCGGAGGGCAGCCACGTCGGCGTGCGCGGCAATCCAGACGACATGCCTCTCCCCTCGTTCGTCAATCTCGCCGCCCTGAAGCCCGGATTCCTGCGCGACCTCGGCCTCTAGACGAGTCGTCGTGCAGGAGGACCTCGCGCCGCGACGGACATACGGGCGCGACAGCGTCGAATTCGCCCGGACCCTGACCTTCACCGACGGGCTCTTCGCGATCGCGATGACCCTGCTCGTCGTCGACCTCGCCGTCCCCACCCTCACCGACACGGCCAGCGTCCACGAGCTCGCGGACAAGCTCGACGACGACAGCGCCAAGTTCATCAGCTTCTTCATCAGCTTCGCCGTGATCGGCCGCTACTGGCTCGCACACCACACGTACTTCTCCGCGCTGGCGCGGATCGACCGTGCGCTGATCGCCCTCAACCTCGTCTATCTGGCGTTCATCGCGTTCCTGCCCTTCCCGACCGCCCTGCTCGGCGAGTACTTCGAGAACCCGCTCTCGATCGTGATCTATGCAGTCAACGTCGCGATAGTCAGCGGTATGGAGGTCGTCCTCTTCAGCTGGGCGCACAATCACGACCTGCTGGAGCGGAAGCTGCCGGGAAACGTCTATCGCTACGGCGCGGCGATGTCGCTGTCGCCCGTGCTCTTCTTCGTGCTCTCCATCCCGCTTGCGTTCCTCTCCACGACGCTGGCCGCGTGCATGTGGTTCCTCACGATCCCGTTCGCGACCATCGCCGATCGCTGGAAACCCGAGGGAGCAGACGAGCTCTTGATGGACTAGATGCGAGGGTCGCGGAAGCGCAACCTGATTAAAGTTAAAGCTGGACTCGGTTCCGCCCCGCCGCCTTGGCGGCGTAGAGCAGGGTGTCGGCGCGGGCGGTGAGCTGCTCGGCGCTCTCCTCTCCGTCCCACTGGCAGACCCCCGCGGAGCAGGTCTGATCCTCCGGAAGCGCCTCGCGCAGGCGGTCCAGCATCTCCTGAGCGTGATCCAGGTTGGTGCCCGGAAGGGCCAGCGCGAACTCCTCACCGCCGTAGCGGGCCAGGATGTCGCCGGTGCGCAGGTTCTGGCTCCAGGCTCCCGCGATCTGCTTGAGGAAGCGATCGCCCGCCTGGTGGCCGTGGGTGTCGTTGTAGAGCTTGAAGCGATCCAGATCGAGGACCGCGACGCAGAGCGCCGCCCCGCTGCGGTCGGCCCGGGAGAGCTCGCGACTGAGCTCCTCGTCCCAGGCGCGGCGGTTGAGCAGGCCCGTGAGGTCGTCCGTGCGCGCCGCGATCTCGAGGCGGCCGAGCAGCTCGCCGCGATCGATCGCGATCGCAGCCTCCAGCGCGAGCAGGCCAACGGCGCGCTGGGTCTCGGAGCTCACGCGCTCGTGCCGGTCCCGCCAGTAGACGGCCAGGACGCCGACCGCCGCCCCCTCGTCCTTCAGCACCGGCTCCCAGAGCGCCGCCTCCGCCTGGAAGCGGGGACCGAGCTCAGCTGCCGAGTGCTCGTCGCGGAGCGGCTCGAACCGGCTCTCCGCCGAGGTGAACACCTGGATCGCGCCCGAAGCCGGAGTGACGAACGGAAGGTGCACGCCCTCCACGTCCGCGCCGGCCGCGGCATCGGCCTGCAATGCGTCCCCCGCGATCGTCGGACGCCAGAGCACCGCCGCGGACGCCCCCGCGGTTCGTACGGCGGCCGAGCAGATCGCCCAGCCGACGGCCCGCGAGTCGCTCTGCGTGGCGAGCTGCCTCGCGACCTCGCCGACGGCCTCCAGGTTCGACGCCCGCCTCGCGGCGGCGTTGGTCTCGCGTCTCAGCCGCGTGGCGAGCGCGTCGACCAGCAGCCCGGCGACGAGGATGCTCCCCACGGTCACCATCCAGCGCGGCACGGGCGTCGGGCCCGACACCTCGGTGAGCACCCAGGCGTAGGCGGCGCCGACGACCCCCACGTGGAGGTAGCCCCAGCGCGGCCCGAAGAAGAAGAACGCGTAGACGCAGATCCAGAGGTACCAGAAGGTGTAATAGCCGCTCGGATCGTGCCCGTAGTAGACGGCGCGGGTGACGATGGCCGTGCCGACGAGTACGCACAGCTGCATGGCCCAGACGGGCAGCCGCTGCCGCGCGAGCAGTACCGCCAAACCGAACACGTAGGCGATCCCGACGTTGGTCCAGAGCGCCGAGGAGTCGTACTCGCTCGGATGCGGCAGCACCAGTGAGAGCGCGCCGATGGTCCCCCCGGCCAGGAAGAGAGCACCCAGAACCGTGGCCATGATCGACGGCTGGTCGAAGGACCGGTTCACCCCGCCTATTCGAGAATCATCCCCCACGCCGCCGTAGCATCGACCATTCCGGGTACCCCGGCATCGGTAATTTCCCCCGATATCGTCAGCGAGGTGAGCGAGAACGGCTCCATCGATCCCGCCACCTCGATGGGGCCCGTCCGCCTCACCGTCGGCGATCTCGAGCGCGCCCACGACTTCTATCGCGACGCCATCGGGCTCACCGAAGTCGACTCCGCAAACGGCGTCACGCGTATGGGAGCAGGCGATCCGTCCGTCCTGCCCGTCATCGAGCTGGTCGGAGACCCCGACGCGCGGCCTCGCCCGCGCGGCACGAGCGGCCTCTTCCACCTGGCGATCCTGGTGCCGAGCCGGGCCGACCTCGCACGTGCCCTGCAGCGCGTCGCGGAGGCCGGTTGGCGGCTCAGCGGGGCTTCAGACCACCTGGTCAGCGAGGCCCTCTACCTGAGCGACCCGGAGGGCAACGGGATCGAGATCTACCGCGACCGGTCGCGAGAGCAGTGGCCGGTCCGCGACGGGGTCCTGCAGATGGACACCCTCCCGCTCGACCTCGACGGCGTCCTCGGCGAGCTCCGCCGCGAGGACGCGAGCGCGGGCATGCCTCACGGCACCCGGATCGGCCACGTCCACCTCAACGTCGGCGACCTGGCCGCCGCCGAGGCCCTCTACTCCGGCGCGCTCGGCTTCGACGTCACCGTGCGGGGCTACCCGGGCGCCCTCTTCGTCTCGGCCGGCGGCTATCACCACCACCTCGGCCTCAACACCTGGGCGGGCGAGGGCGCTCCGCCGCCGCCCGAGGGCAGCCGGGGGCTGCGGGAGTTCGAGATCCTCCTGCCGAGCGGCGAGTCCCTGGCCGCCGAGGAGGACCGCCTGCGCGAGGCCGACTTCGAGCCCGCCCGCGAGGACGGTCGCTTGCGCGTCACCGACCCGTCTGGCAACCGGGTCGTGCTGGCCGCCGCCTAGCTTCCCGGGGGTCCGGCCGTCGTCTGGCCGACCTCGATCAGGTGGCCGTCGGGGTCGCGCATGTAGCAGCGGATCTCGGTCGCGTGCTGCTTCGGCTCGGTGAGGAACTCGGCGCCCTTCGAGCTCCACTCCTCGTAGCAGCCCTGGATGTCCGCCACCCGGATGTTGAGGAAGGCACTCACCCGGTTGAGATCGCTCGGCGCCTCGAGCACCACCTCGGGCTTGTCGTCGGTCGGACCGCCACCGACGTTGATGATCACCCAGCCGTTGGCGAGCTGGACGATCGTCGGCTCGCCCTCCATCACGACCTCGCCACCGAGCACGTCGGTGTAGAAGGCGGCCGAGCGCGGCACGTCCTCGCTGACGATGAAGTGGGTGAGCGCGATCCCCTCGGTCGGTGCCGGGAAGTCGGCCATCTCCGTGGACTCTACGCTCCGGCGACCGCGGGCCGAAACCCGCCGCCCGACCGGGTGTCGAAACGAGTTTGCGGATTTTTGTACGCGCGGACAATGCCCAACACAGGCACGGCGGTCTAATCTGCGCCCGTCGTGTGATCAACCTCGGCGTGCTGCTGGGCGCGTCGAGCCTGCTGAGGAGGCTGCCCCGACGATGCTGAAGACCCGCTCGCAGAACGTCACATCCGCTACCTGGAGCCCGAACGGCGAGGCCCTGGGAACCGTCGACCTGACCAAGGCCGACAACAACCCCTTCGGGGAAGACGTCTTCTCCCCGGCCGTCCAGCAGGAGATGCTGTCCGCGGACGTCTACGAGAAGCTGCAGGCGACCCTCGAGCACGGCGAGGCGCTCGACTTCACGCTCGCGGACGCCGTCGCCGAGGCGATGAAGGAGTGGGCGCTGGCGCGAGGCGCCACCCACTTCACGCACGTCTTCCAGCCGCTCACGGGCCTGACGGCGGAGAAGCATGATTCGTTCTTCGAGCCCAACCGCGAGGGCAAGTGGCTCGCGAAGTTCTCCGGCAAGGAGCTGATCCAGGGCGAGCCCGACGCGTCCTCCTTCCCGACCGGCGGCATCCGGGAGACCTTCGAGGCGCGCGGCTACACCGCCTGGGACCCGACCAGCCCGGCCTTCATCCTCGAGAACCCGAACGGGGCGCTGCTCTGCATTCCCACGGCGTTCGTCTCCTGGACCGGCGAGGCGCTCGACGCCAAGACCCCGCTGCTCCGCTCGATGGACGCGCTCTCCCGCTCGGCGATCCGGGCGCTCAAGGTGCTCGGAGACGAGGACGCCAAGCGTGTCTTCACCACGGTCGGCCCCGAGCAGGAGTACTTCCTTATCGACGAGAACTACTTCTTCGCGCGCCCCGACCTGGTGACCACCGGACGCACGCTGTTCGGCGCGAAGCCGGCCAAGGGCCACGAGCTCGACGACCACTACTTCGGTGCGATCCCGGAGCGCGTTCTCGCCTGCATCATGGACTTCGAGAACGAGCTCGCCAAGCTCGGCGTGCCGATCAAGACCCGCCACAACGAGGTGGCGCCCGGCCAGTACGAGCTGGCCCCGGTCTTCGAGAACTCGAACGTCGGCTCCGACCACCAGCAGCTCAGCATGCAGATCATGCAGAAGGTCGCCCGCAAGTACGGCCTCGTCTGCCTGCTGCACGAGAAGCCCTTCGCCGGTGTGAACGGCTCGGGCAAGCACAACAACTGGTCGATGGGCACGGACACGGGCACCAACCTGCTCGATCCGGGCGACACCCCCGCGGACAACATCAACTTCCTGTTCTTCTGCACGGCGGTGATCCAGGCCGTCAACAAGCACCAGGGCCTGCTGCGGGCCTCGGTGGCGAGCATCGGACAGGACCATCGCCTGGGCGCCAACGAGGCGCCGCCGGCGATCATCTCGATCTTCCTCGGCGCCGAGCTGACGAAGGTCTACGAGGCGATCTCCTCGGGCGAGGGCGACCCGCACACACCGGGCTCCTTCCTCGAGCTCGGCTCAGAGGTGCTGCCGCCGCTGCCGATGCATGGCGGCGACCGCAACCGGACCTCGCCGTTCGCCTTCACCGGCAACAAGTTCGAGTTCCGCGCGCTCGGGTCGAGCCAGTCGCTCGCCTTCCCGAACACGGTGTTGAACACGATCGTCGCCGAGGCGATCGACGAACTCGCCGACCAGCTCGAGGCGAAGGGGACGGGCGACCTCCCTGCCGCCGTCACCGAGGTGGTCAAGGAGAGCTACGACACCAACAAGCAGATCATCTTCGACGGCGACAACTACGACGAGGCCTGGCACGAGGAGGCCGAGGAGCGCGGCCTGAAGAACCTGCGCACCACCCCGGACGCCCTTCCCGAGGTGCTCGCGGAGCCCACGGTCTCGATGATGGGCAAGTACGGAGTGCTGAACGAGCGCGAGCTCGAGTCCCGTTACGAGGTCTGGCTGGAGCAGTACATCATCCGAGCCAACATCGAGGCCGAGACCGCGGACTCGATCGCGCGCACGATGATCCTGCCGGCCGCGCTGCGCCACCTGGCGCTCGGGGACGATTCCGGGATCGGGGTGATCACCGAGGAGGCCGCTCCCCTAGTCGACGAGCTGGTCGCGGCGATCAAGGAGCTCGACGAGGCCAACGAGTACCCGGAGGGCATCGAGGGCATGGACCTCGCGATCCACGCCCGCGACCAGCAGCTCGCCGGGATGGAGCGCGTCCGCGAGGCGGCGGACAAGCTGGAGAAGATCGTCGCCGACGACCTCTGGCCGCTGCCGAAGTACGCGGAGATGCTCTTCATCCGGTAGATAGACCGGATCGCAAACGGGGTACAGATTCGCGAGGCTGAACCCGGTGATCACGGTTGGGTGCTGGAGCGGCACGCGTACCTGTTCGAGGACCAGGAGGTCTGGGGCCACCAGTTCCTGTCGCTGATCGCGCGGCTGATCTCCGACTACCTCGGGGATCACCACCCTGAGCGCGAGGGCGCGTGGGTGGCGGAGCTGGATGGCGAGCGCGTCGGCTCGGTCTACTGCGTGCGGCGCTCGGAAGAGGTTGCGCAGCTTCGACTCTTCTTCGTCGACCGAGAGGCGCGTGGCCACGGGATCGGGTCGAAACTCGTCGAGCACTGCATCGACTTCGCCCGCGGCCGCGGCTACAAGCGGATGATGCTTTCCACCGTCAGCCCTCTGGAGAGCGCCCGGCGGATCTACGACGCGGCAGGATTCACGCAGACCAAGGAGGAGCCGGATCCGGCCTTCCCGGATGGGGCCCTCGCGCAGGAAATGTGGCTCGAGCTCACTCCCGGATCAGGCTGAGGCCGATCGTGCCGCCGAGCAGCAGGATGCCCCCGGCGACCGCCATTGCGGCCTGGATGGCACCGATCGCGCCGATCATCGCCACCCCGATGGCACCGCCCGCCTGGCGCGCCGTGTTGTTCACGGCCGCGGCCATCCCGGCGCGGGGCGCGGGCACGGCCGCCGTGGCGGCGGAGACCAGCGCGGGCGTCGCAAATCCGAGTCCGACCCCCCCGACCGCGAGCGCGGACAGCGCTGCCGGGCCGTCCTGGCTGGGGAGGAGCGCGACGACGACCATCGCAAGCCCGGTCGTAATCAGCCCCAGGCCGGCGGGAAGCCTCGGGCCGAATCGCTGAGCCACCCGGCCACCGACGACGGCGAACAAAGCCAGAGTTCCCACCCAGGGCAGGATGTGGAAGCCGGCCTCGATCGGTGACTCACCCTCCTGCTGCTGCAGGTAGATGCTGAAGGCGAAGAGCGCACCCAGCATGCCCAGGTTCATGAGCCCGCTGCCGGCGTTCGCCGCCGAGAAGGTGCGGTTCTCGAAGTAGCCGAGCTGGAGCATCGGGTCGCGGCGACGGAGCTCGGTGCGGATGAAGACGACCGCGGAGACCAGGGCGACGACGAGCGCGGTGACGACCGGCGGCACCGCCCAACCGAGGCGCCCGCCCTCGATCAGGAAGAAGACCAGTCCCGCGAGCAGCCCGATCGCCGCGAGCTGGCCCCGCACGTCGATGGATCGATCGCGCGGGTCCGAGGACTCCTCCACCAGCGCCAGCGTGAGGGGCACCGCCACCACGACGAGCGGCAGATTGAGCCAGAAGATCGCCCGCCAGCTGATGGTGTCGACGAGCGCGCCACCCGCCAGGGGACCCACGACCAGCGCGACCGATCCAAGCGCGGCCCAGAAGCCGATCGCCTTGGTGCGCTCCTCGCTGTCCGCGAAGGCATTGTTGATGATCGCCAGCGAGGTGGGCAGGATCGCGGCCGCGCCCAGCCCCTGAATCGCGCGGCCGGCAACCAGTACCGAGACGCTCGGAGCAAGCGCGCAGATCAGCGAGGAAACGCCGAAGAGCAGCAACCCGGTGACGAAGACGCGACGCCGCCCGACCAGGTCGGCGATATCACCGGCCGAGAGCATGAGGCTGGCGAGCACCAGCGCGTAGCCGTCCACGACCCACTGCAGGCCGTCGCGGCTCGTGCCCAGCTCCGAAGCCATGTTGGCCAAGGAGACGTTGACGACGGTGACGTCAAGGAGGACGAAGAAGTAACCGAGGCAGGCAGGCGCGAGGGGCGCCCATCCGGAGCGCCCCGTCCGGGCTCCCTGCCGGCGTGTTCCAGGCGACATATTCCTCGGCTACCCGCCGAGGCCGGCGTCAAGTCGTGACTTGCTCGAGCAGCTGGTCGATCGAGGCGTCCATCGACCC
Organism: uncultured Solirubrobacterales bacterium; assembly: GCA_963797265.1. Lineage (GTDB taxonomy): Bacteria > Actinomycetota > Thermoleophilia > Solirubrobacterales > 70-9 > DASUPK01. Next base: position 359,493 of record CAWCOY010000002.1, read on the forward strand.
GGCCAGCTCATCGGAGTCCGGGAACATCTCGCTGGCCGCGTAGAGGCCGAAGCAGGCCCGGTCGCGAATCGTGGTCATCCCAATCGACACGGCGTGCTTGTCGGCGATCGGCACCACCGGATAGGCCGCCTCGAGCTCGCAGCCGAGCATGTACATCGGCTCCCGCGGGCCGGGGATGTTGGAAACGGTGAGGTTGAAGGTCTTGGGGCTCGCGATCGTGCGACTGATCGCGTGCTGCGCCGGTCTCGGCAAATACTTGAGCGCGGCCATCACCTCGTCGCCGCCCTCGGGAATGCCCGCTTCCTTGCGCTCGGTCATCTCGAGGCGCACCTGCTGCAGCCGCCGGATCGGGTCGGGCTCGTCGCACGGGAGGTCCACGAAGACGAACGAGATCCGGTTGCCAAGCTCGGCCGTCTCGCCCTCCCTGACGTTCACGGGCACCATCGTCTTGAGCGGCACCGGGTCTCGGTCGTGGTTGCGCATGAAGCTCCGCATCCCGCCGGCCGATGCGGCGAGCAGAACGTCGTTCACCGATGCCCCCAGCGGACGGCCGATCCGCTTCAGATCGTCGAGTGGGCGGCTGAACCAGGCCAGATGCCGGGCGCCGGTGATCGGTTGGTTGACGGGTTCGCGCGGCTCGCTGGGTCGCAGCGACTCGGCGAGCGCATCGCGGGCACGGCGGACGGGCTCGATCAGCTCTCCGATCCGACCCGGTGAACGCAGGATCCGGGCCGGGAGCTTGGCGAGCGAGGCCTCCTCCCTGACCAGGTCGATCACGCCGCCGAGGAGCCGCCGGACCGCGCCCGGCGCACTCCCCGGCAGCCACTGATCGGATTCGGCGGGCGGGGGATCTGCGGTCGGGTCGAGAAGCAGGGAGCTGAGCTCGACGGCCGCGATGCCGTCGACCATGCAGTGATGGGCCTTGCCCACCACGCCGATCCGGCCGTCCTCGAGTCGATCGGATATGCACATCTGCCAGAGCGGACGGTCGCGGCGCAGCTGCGTGGACATGCAGGAGTCCGCCAGATCCCGAAGCCGGGTCGCGCTCGAGGGGAGCACGTGCCGGTTGACGTCGAAGCGCTGGTCGTCCACCCAGATCGGTGCGTTCAGGCCAAAGGGCACCGAGGCGATCCGCTGGCGGTAGCGCGGGGCTCGGCAGAGCCTGCTGGCGATGTGGTCTCGCAGCTCGTTGAACCCAGGCGCCTGGCCACCCTCCGGCCGCCTGAACGCCGCCGCCCATCCGACGTGCATGTGGGCGCTTGGGTTCTCGACCGCCAGGAAGGAATCGTCGAGCGCTGAGAGGCGTCCAGTCATGTCCAACCTCCAACTCCTCGTTTCCCGAAGGGGTTCGTTTACCGCGGACGCCCTAATCGCAAAACAACGGCGAGTCAAATCCGGTCCGAAAAGGGCGCTCTTTGCGCGGTTTGACGCGAGATCTACCAACTTTTGCCGAGGCATTCCGTCCAACGGGCGTCCAAGTGTGTCCAAGAAGCTAATAGTCAGTACCGGCGGCTCCCGATAACTAGGGGGCATGGAGGCAAGCCGAGATCGCCTCATGGCGATCATCAAGACCCAGAGCGAGATCGCCTCCTCCGATCTCGATACCGACCAGGTGATGCACCTGACGGCGACGCGCGCTCAGGAGATCACCGGCGCGACGTCCGCCGTGATCGAGCTGCCGGAGGGCGACGAGATGGTCTACGCCGTGACATCCGGCGAGGCCACCCCCTACCTCGGCATCCGCATGGACCGGCGCAGCACGCTCTCGGGTCTCGCCCTCGACCGGGACCAGGTCCTCTACTGCGAGGACACCGAAATCGACCCTCGCGTCGATCGGCGCGCGTCGAGGAGGGTCAACCTGCGCTCGATGATCTGCGTGCCGCTCAAGCACCGCGGGGAGGCGGTGGGCGTGCTCAAGGTCTACTCGCCGAGGCCCCGCCACTTCGGCCCCGCGGACGTCGAGACCCTGAATCTGCTCAGCGACGCGATCTCCGCCCATCTGGCGCACGCCTCTCTCTTCGAGTTGGCCGCCCAGGAAGGTAGGACGGACGCGCTCACCGGCCTCTTCAACCGCCGGGCCTACGAGGAGCGCCGGGTGATCGAGGCCGCGCGAAGCGCCCGCTACGGCCACCCGCTTGCGCTCTGCCTCTTCGACCTCGACGGCTTCAAGGCCGTCAACGACCGCTACGGGCACCCCGCAGGCGACGAGGTGCTCAAGGGCGTCGCCGAGGTGATCGGCTCCTCGCGGCTCACGGACGACGCCTTCCGGATCGGCGGCGACGAGTTCGCGGTGCTGATGCCGGAAACCAAGATCGGCGGCGCGAAGATAGCCGGCAAGCGCCTGGGCGAGGCGCTGGCCCAGGCGAAATTGGGAGACGGGAACGTCACCGCCTCCTACGGGGTCGCGGCGACCGTCGGGGACGCGCTCAGCCTCCACGACGCCGCCGACCGGGCGCTGCTGGTCGCGAAGAGAAAGCAGCGGGCGGCCGCGGCGTAGGGCCAGTCCCCCCAGGGGTGCGACCCTGGCGGGACTGGTCCTCAATAGGCTGCCCGCATCGACTTCCAGGTACGCAAGGACGACCTGCACGAAACCCGCTTCGTCGACGGCGAGGCGCCGGCGCTCGAGCCGGGTGAGGTCCTGCTCGGCATCGACCTCTTCGGGCTGACCACCAACAACATCACCTACGCCGTGATGGGTGAGGCGATGAACTACTGGGACTTCTTCCCGGCCGAGGAGCCCTGGGCGCGGATGCCGGTCTGGGGCTACGCCGACGTCGTCGCGAGCGAAGCGGACGGCGTGCCCGAGGGGACCCGGGTGTTCGGCTACCTGCCGCCCGCCAGCCACCTCGTCGTCCGGCCCGATCGCCCCAGCGAGACCGACTTCGTCGACGCGACCCCCCACCGGGCGAATCTCCCCGCCGCCTACAACCGCTACCTGCGCACCGACGGCAACGCCATCTATGAGGAGAAGAACGAGGACTACGAGATCCTGCTCTGGCCGCTCTACTTCACTTCGTTCCTCATCGACGACTTCCTCGATGACGAGGGGATGTTCGGTGCGAAGCTCGCCGTCCTCTCATCGGCGTCCAGCCGGACGACCTCCGCCCTCGCCTATCTGCTCGACAAGCGGGAGGGAATCGAAGTGATCGGCCTCACCTCGCCCGGGAACGTCGAGTTCACCGAGTCGCTCGGCGTCTACGACAGGGTCGTCCCCTATGACGAGCTCGACTCAATCGACCGCGATCCCGCGTTCTACGTCGACGTCGCCGGCGACGCGAAGGTGAGGAGCGCGGTTCACGGCCACTGGGGCGACGAGCTCAAGCATGACGCGGCCGTCGGGATCACGCACAAGGGCGACCTCGGTGGCTCGGGCGAGCTCGCCGGCCCGCAGCCGACCTTTTTCTTCGCGCCGACCCGCCTGCAGAAGCGCTCCGAGGACTGGGGCCCGGAAGGACTGAACGAGCGCCTCGCGGAGACCTGGCGGCCCTACGTCGAGTGGGTTCGAGGTTGGCTCCAGGTCGAGCACGGCTCCGGCCCCGACGACGTCGAGCGCATCTATCGCGAGCTGCTGGACGGCAAGTCCGACCCGGCCGTCGGGCACGTGCTCTCGCCGTAGGGCCTCGGTAAGGTCGATTCGTGGCCAAGCTGATCTACTCGGCGATCACCTCACTCGACGGATACGTGGCCGATCGGGAGGGAAAGTGGGACTGGTCGACCCCCGACGACGAGGTCCACGCTGCCGTGAACGACCTTTCTCGCACGGCCGGGACCTATCTCCTCGGACGCCGGATGTATGAGGTGCTGGTCGCGTGGGAGACCATGGAGACCGAAGGCACACCCGCCGTGATCCAGGACTTCGCGGAGATCTGGAGGGCCACGGACAAGGTCGTCTACTCGAGCACCCTCGAGACCCCGTCCAGCGCGAGGACGCGGATCGAGCGCGAGTTCGAACCCGAGGCTGTCGCGAGGATGAAGGAGCAGGCCGACAAGGACCTGGCGATCGGCGGACCGGAACTCGCCGCGCAGGCGATCGCCGCGGGGTTGGTCGACGAGATCCACCTGTTCGTCAACCCGGTGGTGGTGGGAGGCGGCACGGCTTCCCTGCCCGACGATGTCTTCCTGAAACTCGAGCTGCTCGACCAGCGCCGCTTCGGGAACGGCGTCGCCTACCTCCGATACCGCGCCGCGTAATCTGAAGGGGAAGTGCGGGCTCTCCTAGCGGCTGTGCTGGCCGCGGCCCTCGTCGCGGGCTGCGGCTCCTCATCGGATCGCGACCAGCCGGCGTCGACGCCGGCGGCGACCCAGGCGACCTCGACGGTCACCTCGACCTCTCCGGGCGGCTCGAATTCATCCGCGGCTCGGCTCGCGCCGCCCTGCTCCAGGCGTGCGCGGGCGGTCGTCCAGCGGGCCGCGGGACACGCGAAGGCCCATCCGTTCACGTCGCCGAGCCTCGCCGCGTCCTGCCGGCTGGAGGCCGGAGCGCTCACGGTGATCAGCCGTCTCGACAGCGCCCCGCAGGCCTATACCCGGCTCGAGCGCCAGATCGTCGAGTACGGCCAGAACGTCCTGCACAGCGGGGCCCGGTCGTTTCCGCAATCGATCAAGCGCCTCGGCCTGGACGCCCATTGGCTCGCCGCCGAGGATCGGCTGCTGACCACCGACGGCGTACGGCTGGTCGACGTCAAGGTGCGCTGGCCGTCTGCGCGCGAGAAGGCCCAGAAGGCGCTCGCGATCCGGCTGGGGAGCGTCTACCTGGGCCCGCTGAAGAAGCCGCCCGGCTACTAGCCGGGCACTAGACCTCGAGGCGCTGCTCCTCGAGGTCCAGTTCGCGCTCGACGCGGCGCATCACCTCCGAGCTGATCTCGCGAGTGTTGCGCAGCCGCACCAGCTCGGACCGCTGGGCGGCGTAGATCTCGTGCATCAGTCGCTGGTAGGCGAGCGAGCGCTCCTCGATCCCGTCCGAGTCGGCGCCGTCCAGCTTTCCGGCACGCGCCGCGAAGCGTCGCTTCCGGAACTGGTAGAGCGCCCGGACCCGCTCGATCGTCTCGTCCCGGGTCCATTCCTCCTCCTCGAGTGCCTCGACGCGGTCGAGCGCGGCCCTGGCGATCACCAGGCGTGCCCTGAGCTCCTCGTTCTCCTCATCGGCGCCGTCCTCGATCAGGCCGAGCCGCCGGATCACCCAGGGCAGGGTCAGCCCCTGCCCCACCACCGTCACCAGGATCAGCGAGAAGGTGATGAACTGGATCAGGTCGCGGCCCGGGAACGGCTCACCCGCGTTGGTCTCCAGCGGGAGGGCCAGAGCGGCGGCGAGCGAGACCGCTCCCCTCATCCCCGACCAGGACCCGACGATTCTTGTCTGCCAGTTGGTGCGTCGGGCCAGCTGTGACGGTCTGCGATCGAGCGTGCGGATGACAACCGTGATCAGGTTGGTCCAGGCAAACCTCATCGCGATCACGACCGCACAGATCAGGGCGGCGTAGCCCACGACCTGGCCGGCCGGCTCGCCGCTCAGCCCATCGACGATCGCCGGCAATTGGAGGCCGATCAGGATGAAGAGGGTGGCGTTGAGCAGGAAGGTGAGAATCGACCACATCGCGTAGCCCTGCATCCGACTCTCGGGTGATGCGATCTCCGGGGCGCGGAAGCCGAGCACCAGCCCGCACGCGACAACGGCGAGCACTCCGGAGAACCCGAGCTGGTCCGCCGGGATGAAGGCGCCGTAGGCGCTGAAGAGCGAGATCGTCAGCTCGGTGTTGACGTCGCTGACCCGCTTGCGAATCTCGGCGATCATCCAGCCGATTACCAGGCCGATCGCCACGCCCCCGGCGGCGTCGCCCACGAACTGCAGGATCGTGTCCGACGCGGAGACCCCCTCCCCGATCGCGGCCGCGACCGCGACCTTGAAGGTGACGAGCGCCGCGGCGTCGTTCACCAGGCTCTCGCCCTCGAGGATGTTGACCAGGCGGCGAGGCGCCCCGACCCGCCGCATGATCGCGGTCGCCGCCGCGGGATCGGTCGGGGAGACGATCGCACCGAGCGCGAAGGAGACCGCCCAGGGCAGGTCGATCACCTCGTGGGCGACCACCCCGACGACCGCCGCCGTAGCCAGCGTCATGCCGATCGAGTTGAGGGCGATGACGCGGGCGTCGTCCCGCAGGGCGCGCAGGTCGTAGAAGAAGGCGCCCTGGTAGAGCAGCGGCGGCAGGAAGACGAGCAGGACCAGGTCGGGGTCGAGCTCGATGTTGGGCATGGCCGGGATCAGGCCGATCGCCAGACCGCCGATCACCAGGGGGATCGGGTAGGGCACCTTCAGCCAGTTGGCGATCGAGTTGAGGACCGCGGCCGAGATGAAGAGCGCCGCGAGGAAGATCTGCAGATCGTTCACGCGCCAATTTTGGCGATCCGGGCGCCCGATGGCCCCGCGAAAAAGCCGCCGGTGGCGCCGGTAGCTTCACGGCTGATGCGGCGAATCCGCCTCAGCCTGTTGATTGCGGCGGTCGGCCTGCTCGCCATCGGGGCCGTCGCCGGTCACGTGATCGCGCAGTCAGGTGGGTCGTCGGTGACCAGGGCCGCCCTGGCTCAGAGCACCAAAGTCCGGGGCGCCTCCGGGCGGACGCTGGGGCTCTCCCGGGTGACGATCCCGGTGGGAGGCAGAATCGCCCTCCACCATCACCGGGGGACGCAGGTCGCCTACGTCCAGGCGGGAATCCTCAACTACACGGTCAAGTTGGGCTCGGTGACCGTCTCCAGCGGACCGGCGGACAACGCAACCGTGGTCCGGAAGATCAGGGCCGGACAGTCCGGCCAGATCCGCGCGGGCCAGTGGATCGTCGAGCAACCCTCGACCATTCACCGGGCTGCCAACAAGGGCAAGACGAAGGTCGTGATCTACCTGGCGGCGCTGCTCAGGAAGGGCGCGCCGCCGTCGACGCCGAATGCCTGAGTAAGCGGCGCTAGGAGGTGCTGATCTTGGCAGCGCCGTGCCCTTCATTGAACGGGTGGCGTCTCGGCTACGCCTGCGACGCCCCCTCGCGTAACACCCGGCGCAGGATCTTCCCGGAGGCCGACTTCGGCACCTCGTCGACGAACTCGACCTCGCGGATCCGCTTGTAGGGCGCGACCCGATCGGCGACGTAAGCGATCAGCTCCTCGGAGTCGAGCCCGTCGGCAGCGACGACGCAGGCCTTCGGGGCCTCGCCACCGTCATCCATCGGAACGCCGATCACGCCGGCGTCGTTGACCTTGGGGTGCGAGACCAGAACGGCCTCGAGCTCAGCCGGCGCCACCTGGTAGCCCTTGTACTTGATCAGCTCCTTGAGCCGATCGACGATGTAGAAGAAGCCGTTCTCGTCGACCCTGCCGATGTCGCCGGTGCGGATCCAGCCATCGCCCACCAGCGTCTCGTCCGTGGCCTCGGGGTTGTTGAGATAGCCCTTCATCACCTGGGGACCGCGGACCCAAATCTCGCCCCGCTCCCCCTCCGGCACGTCCTCGCCGGTCTCCGGGTCGACCAGCCGCGCCTCCGTGTTGGGGATCAGGGCACCGACGCTGCCCGGCGGCGTCTCGGCCGCCCGGGACAGACGGCTCTTGTGGCTCACCGGGCTGAGCTCGGTCATTCCGTACCCCTGGCGAACCGGAACGCCGATCCGGGCTTCAGCGCGACCGGCGAGCTCTGCGTCCAGCGGCGCGGCGCCCGAGATCACCAGCTTGAGCGCGGAGAAATCGTGGCCCTCGACGTCCGCCGTGGTGGCGATCTGCAGGATCACGGGCGGGGCGACGTGCAACCAGGTGACGCCGTGCTCCTCGATGATCCGGATCAGCTCGTCGCAGTCGAAGCGCTGCATGGTGACGATCGTCGCTCCCTTGGCCAGGCCGAGGTTGAGGACGACCGTCTGGCCGTAGATGTGGAAGAAGGGCAGCAGGCCGACGAGGACGTCGTCTTCCGCGATCGGCATCGAGCTCCAGGCCTGCTCGATGTTCGCCACGAGGTTGCGATGGGTGAGCATCACCCCCTTCATCAGTCCGGTGGTGCCGCTCGAGTACGGAAGGACGGCGAGATCCTCGGGATCGACTTCGACCTCCGACGGCTTGGCGCCCGGCTCGGCGACGGCGACCGCATTCAGCGGGTCGTCGATCAGGAGCTTGGCTCCCGCGTCGGTCTGCTGCTTCAGGATCTCCTCCTGGGTGAGCAGCGGATTCAGCGGGGTGACCACCGCGCCCGCACACAGGATCGCGTGGTAGACGATCGCCCACGCGGCTGAGTTCGGCCCCGTGAGGCCAACCACGTCGCCCTTGGCGATCCCCTGCGCCTGCAGCCCGGCAGCGACAGCATCGATTTGGGCGGCGAGCTCGGCGTAGGTCGTGACGTCGCCCGTCGCGCCGTCGATGAAGGCCGGGCGGTCCCCCCGCGCCGCCGCGCCGCCGATCACGAACTCGGTCAGGCTCAGGTCCGGGATCTCGATGTCTGGTTCCGGGCTCCGGTAGATCATGCTCTCTCCTCTGCCGGGCCGAAAGTTAGCTCTCCGGCCCTACAGATCCCAGCCGAAGTAGACCTCAATCCGCTTGATCTGATCGCCGTCGAAGGTGAGGACCTCGGTGTTTCGCCCGCCGGTCCCGTCCGCCCTGCGGGACTCGTAGGTGACGATCACCTCATCGCCCGTCTCGACCACCCGTACGAACTCGAACTTCTGACCCTGCCCCGCGCCTGGCCAGCAGCGTTCGAAGTAGCCCTCGCGGTCGAGCTTCGGGTCGGGAGGAGAGGAGAAGGTGAGGTCACCCGCCAGATGCTCCTCGTAGAAGTCGCGGTCCCCGGCTGCGAAGGCCTCGTAGGCCTGGCGGGCGATCTGCTTGCGGTCGGCCATCGAGCCCAGGCTACTCGCGCTTGCCGAGGGCCAGCACGGTGATCCCCGCGAACATCGCCAACAGAGCGAGCACCGCCCCGATCCGGCCCCAGGTCGAATGATGGACCTGCTCGTCGAACAGGGTGAGACCGAGGACGACGCTCGCGGCCGGGTTGAAGATCGAGCTGGTGGCGACCGCGGGCGGCAGGATTCCGGTCTGGAGCGAGAGCTGGGTGATCGTCATCCCCGCGAAGCCGACCACGAGCAGGGCGTAGAGGTGCCAGTTGAGCAGCACTTCCGCGCCGTCGTCCTGGAGGACCTCGACCGCGCCCTTGGTGAGCGCGGAGACCAGCCCGAAGAGCAGCCCGGAGGCGGTGCCGAGCAGAGCGGCGCGCAGCGCCCCGGTCCGCGTGAGGCCGGCGAGAAGGAGCGCCGTCGCGATCCCGATCAGGATGGCGCCCGCCACGATCCACCCGCCGAGCGGCGCATCGTCCCGCCCGCCGCAGGGGTCGGCGAGCAGCAGGAAGAGCGCGAGCGCGGTGGTGACGACGATCGCGGCCACCACGTCGCGCCGGGTGATCCGCTGGGCGGAGAGCCAGACGCCGACTGGCAGCGCGAACACGATCGTCGTCGCCAGGATCGGCTGCACGACCGCGAGCCGACCGTCGCCGAGCGCCGCAGCCTGCATGCCGAAGGCGATCCCGTACGCGGCAATCCCCCCGAGCCAGACCGGGTGCTGGATGAGGCGGAAGAGAATCCCGGCGCTCGCCTCCTTCGCCTCCGGCGCGTCCATCACCACGCCCTGCTGGAGCACGATCCCGAGCGCGAACACGGCAGCCGAGCCGAAGGCGAGGATCACGCCATGGCCGGACCCTATGCAGGGCGTCGGCTACCGACGCCCGACTGGTTGGACCGGCTCCTTCGCTGGCTCCTCGAACTCCTCGATCACCCGGCTCCCGCGTCCTCGCGTGAAGAAGCTGTACGACCAGCGAATCAGGACGAGGATCCGATTCTGGAAGCCGATCAAATAGAAGATGTGGATCAGGAGCCAGAGCACCCAGGCCGGGAAGCCGCTCACCCTCAACCCCTTGACGTCGGCCACGGCGCGAGCGCGTCCGATCGTCGCGACGTTTCCCTTGTCGCGGTAATGGAAGGGCGTGGGCTCCTCGCCGCGCAGGCGCGTCTTCACCGCCTTGGCCGCGTAGCGACCCTCCTGCATGGCGACCGGCGCTACGCCGAGCAGATCCTGCGGCTCGCCGTCCTCTCCGAGCACCCGGACCATGTCGCCGATCGCGAACACTTCGGGATGCCCGGGTAACGTCAGGTCCGGTGCGACCGAGACACGCCCGGCTCGATCCACCTCGGCCCCGGTCGCCTCGCCGAGCTGGCGCGCCACCGAGGACGCCGTCACTCCGGCCGCCCAGATCACGGTGCGCGAAGAAATACGCTCCTGGCGATGGTCGGGATCCTCGACCGTGACGCTGTGCTCGTCGATGTCCACGACGGTGTGGCCCAGCAGCGGCGTGACCCCAAGGTGCTCGAGCGAGCGAGCGGCCTTGGCCGAGAGCTTCGGTGGAAACGTGGTCAGCAGCCGATCGACCGTCTCGACCAGGAGCACCTTTCCCTCGGCCGGATCCACCGAGCGGAACTCGCGCCGCAGGGTGTCGCGGGCGAGCTCCCCGATCTGGCCGGCCATCTCGACCCCCGTCGGCCCGCCGCCGACCACCACGAAAGTGAGCCAGGCGCGGCGACGCTGATCGTCGGTCTCGAGCTCCGCGGCCTCGAACGCGCTCAGGATCTGCGCGCGCACCGCGAGCGCACTCTCCAGCGACTTGACCTCGCGCGCGATCTCCTGCCACTCGTCGTGACCGAAGTAGGCGTAGTGCGAGCCACCGGCGACGATCAGGGAGTCGTAGGGGATCGTGGTCGGCCCTTCGCCTCCGACCCCGGGCTCGAAGCACACCGAGCGGCGGTCGAGGTCGAAGTCGGTCATCGTGCCCAGCAGCACCCGGACGTTCCTGTGGCGCCTGAAGATCCACCGAAGGGGGAAGCAGATCTCGGTCGCCGAGAGCGCCCCCGTCGCCACCTGGTAGCTGAGCGGCTGGAAGAGGTGGAAGTTGCGGCGGTCGATCAACGTCACCTCGACGTCGGCCCGCCGGAGGTGATGGACCGCCTGCAGCCCTCCGAACCCGCCGCCGATCACCACCACCCTGTGCCGGCGGTTCTCGTTCATGAGCCGGTGAGGTCGCGGCGTTCGAAGAGACGCACGGACGCAAGCATCGCAAGCGCGGCGATCACGACCATCGCGATTGCCGCGCCCGCCTTGAACGACTCCGCCGGGACCAGGGCCACCTGGTGGAACGGGGTCAGGTTCACGGTCCAGTTCGGCAGGTCGAGCAGAGAGCCGAACAGCTCCCAGACGAACGCCGCCAGGACCAGGCCGTAGGTGATCCCGCTGGTCGCGCGCGGCACGAGCGAGAAGGCGAGCGCACCGAGACCGAGGAAGAGCAGCGCGATGGGCAGGCAGTTCGCCCCAGCGCCGAGCATGTCCCCCAGGGAGATGTCGGCGCCTACCGACGCCGCGCCGGCCCAGGTCAGGAAGCCGATGACGAGGGCGAGCAGGACCGCCCCCGACACCGCGAGCGCGAGCCGGCCGGCCAGCCAACGACCGCGGCCGACCGGCTGGGCGAACAGCGTCTCTAGGCGCTCGTCGGCCTCCTCATGGCGTGCCGCCGCGATCTGGGAGGTGGTGAAGAGCGAGACCATCAGGATGAAGATCAGGAAGCTGAAGGCTATGTAGCCGGACGCGCTGGTGACCGAACTCACGCCCAGCTTCTGGAGCTGCTGGTTGAGCCCCTCGGAGACGTTGGTGGACGAGACGCTGTCGGCCAGTAGACCAATGATCACAGCGAAGAAACCGCCGCCGATCAGCCAGGCCACTAGGCGACCCCGCTCATCTCGCAGGGCCAGCGCGGTCGGCGAGGAGAGCAGCGCCGGATCGGGTTCCTTGGTGTCCGAGACCTGCACGAACCCGACTCCGACATCTCGCCGCATCGCGATCCACCGGGCTGCGACGATCAGGACGGCCGCGGCCCCGAGCAGTAGTAGGAGGACCGCGGGCCGGGAACCGGCGAAGGGGCGGAGCTCCTCGGCCCAGCCGAGTGGCGTCAGCCACCGCACCCAGTCGAGCGAGCTCGCCGTATCGGCGATCACCCGCAGGACGAAGGCAAGACCGAGCACGCCCGCGCCGAGCTCCAGGGCCAGGCGGCGAGTGGCGGCGAGCTGGCTCACAACGGCGCCCACGCCGAGGGACACCAGGCCGACGGATGCGAGCCCGAGAGCGAAGAGTGCTGACTCGCCGGCCGGAAGGCCGGCCACCACCAGGCCGAGCCAGACCGCCAGCCAGAGGATCGCCGCCCCGGCGATCCCGGCTGCGATCGAGGCGACGAACGAGATCCGGCGACCGACTGGCTGCGAGAGAAGCAGCTCCTCGTGTCCCAAGTCTTCCTCCGCGCGCATGGACCTGACGGCCGCCAGGACGCCCCAGGCCGCCGCGAAGATCGCCAGCACCCCGGCCACCCGCCAGGCGGCGTAGCCACCCGCGGTGAGCAGGTCGTGCGGCACGCCGTAGAAGAGCCGGACGGACTTGTTGTCGCCAAAGGTCTTGGCGAAGTCGATCCGGTCCTGCATGGTCGGGTACGTGCTGCCGTAGGCGCTGGTCTGCCCCCACGCATAGACGAAGAAGAAGGCGGCGAAGCAGAGGTCGCGGACGCGGCCCGCCGCGAACCGCCGCCGCGCGATCGCGCTAAGAGCCGCCATCGCCGTGGGTCGACTCGTAGTGGTGCAGGAAGATCTCCTCGAGCGAGGGCTCGCGGCTGGTCAGCGATACCACCTTCTGGTCAGCGAGCGCCTGGAGCAGCGGCTCGATGCTGCCGCTCACCTCGAAGCGGAGTGAATGCTCGCCCGCCGGCGTCGCCTGGATCCCGTCGAGCGAGCCGATCTGGGGCGGCGCCCCGTCGAAGGTGACCTCGACGCGCTGCGCCCCGAGGTGGCGCATCTCCGCCAGGTTCCCCTCGTCGACGAGCGTCCCGTTGTTGAGGATCCCGACACGGTCGCAGAGCGCCTCCACCTCGCTGAGGATGTGCGAGGAGAGGAAGACGGTCTGCCCGCGCTCCTTCGCCTCGTGGACGGTCTCGCGGAAGGCGACCTCCATCAGCGGGTCCAGCCCGCTGGTCGGCTCGTCGAGGATCAGCAGGTCGGCGCGGGTCGCGAGCGCGGCCACGAGCTGAACCTTCTGGCGGTTGCCCTTGGAGAGCGCCCGGACCCGCTTCGAAGTGTCGAGCTTGAAGCGCTCGACCAGCTGGTCGCGATAGGCGACATCGGTGCCGCCGTGCAGCCGCTCGAGGAACTCGAACGTCTCGGCCGAGGTCAGCTTCGGCCACAGAAACGGCTCGCCCGGCACGTAGGCGACCCTGCGATGGGCGGCCACCGGGTCGCCCCAGGCGTCGATCCCGAAGAGCTCGGCCCGCCCCGCGCTGGCCCGGTGCAGCCCGAGCAGCAGGCGGATCGTCGTCGTCTTGCCGGCGCCGTTCGGGCCGAGGTATCCGTACACCTCGCCCCCTCGCACCGCGAGGTCGAGCGAGTCCAGCGCCAGGGTCTCGCCGTAGCGCTTGGTCAGCCCCTGGGTGCGGATCGCGTCGGCCATCGCCTAGGCCGTCTGCGCGAGCGTTCCCGGCTCGTAATGCCCGGGCTCGACCCGTGCCGTGATGTTGAGGCGGTTCCACGAGTTGATCGACGTGATCACGAACATCAGGTGGATCAGCTCCTTCTCGTCGAACGCCGCGGCGGCGCGATCCCAGACCGGGTCCGGGACATGGCCGTCTCCGATCAGGGTCATAGCCTCGCAGAGCTCGAGCGCGGCCCGCTCGCGCTCCTCATAGAGCGGGTTCTCGCGCCAGGCGTCCAGCGCGTAGAGGCGCTCCTCCGTCTCGCCCTGGGCGCGGGCCTCCTTCCAGTGCATGTCGAGGCAGAAGGCACACCCGTTGATCTGCGAGGCGCGCAGGTTGACCAGATTGCGTACTCGGGGCTCGATCTCGAGCGCCTGATCGAGCCTGACCATCGCAGCCAGCGGCTTCATCATCGGTTCGCCGACTTCGATCCGCTTCGCGTGAATGGATTCCATCGTCACTGCTCCTCTCTGTCGTCTTTCGAATTGAGCCGCTCCGCGAGCCGCTCCAGGGCCCGGGCGTTGGCGCGACGGCCGACGGCCCGCGTCAGCGGAGCGGCGAGCCGCTCGCTGAGTGGCGCCTCCAGCCAGGCAAAGTCGAAGACGATGCGGGTGCCGCCGCCCGGCAGCGGCTCGAGCACGTAGGTACCGCGGGTGCGGCGGCGTCCCTTGGCGCTGACCGACTCTTCCGTGGTCGTTCGGGAGGCCTCGGCCGCGACGACCTCCATGTCGAGCCAGTCGTCGCGCCCAGGGCTCTTCACTCGCATCCGAGCCCTGGCCCCGACGCCGCGGTTAGGACCGGACAGCTGCCAGTCGATCAGGAAGTGATCGGTGAAGCGCTCGTGGTTGGCGAGCACCTCGAGGAACTCGTAGACCTGCTCGGGCGGCCGCGGGACCTCGATCGTGACGCTGACCGGCTTCATCGGCTCCTCCGTCGTCTACTCCACCTCGAATTGCGCTCCCGAGACGGGACTGGGCTCAGCCTCTGCGACAACGGCCTCGCGCGGGGCGCGCCAGAAGACAAAGACCGCCGTCGCGGCGACTGTAGCCGCGGCGATCAGCATGGCCAGCCCGAAGCCATCAACGAAGGCGGACTGCGCAGCCGAGGCGAGGTTTGCGCCCTGGGGCCCGGCGCGATCCGCAATCGCCAGTGCCGCGGGGAGCGCGTCGCGCGCGTGGCCTGCGAGCTCAGGAGGCAGCTGGGCGGCGGCATCCGAGACGCCCGACTCATAGCGATCTGTGAGCGCGCTGCCCAGCACGGCGATCCCGAGCGCCCCTCCGACCTCGCGGGCGAGGTCGTTGACCGCGGACGCGACACCCTGCTTCGCCTGCGGCAGTGAGGAGACGATCGCGGTAGTCGCGGGGATGGTTGCCAGCGCCATTCCGACCCCGAGCAACAGCAGCCCGGCCAGCAGGCGCAGGTACCCAGAGTCGACTCCGGCGCCCGAGAGGACCAGGAAGCCGCCAGCCATAAGGATCAGGCCGACGGGTGCCACGTACGCCGGGCCGAAGCGCTCGAGCAGCCGTGGAACTCGCGGCGAGAGCGCCATCACAACCACGGCCATAGGTGCGAGCGCGACACCCGCTCCGAGCGGCGAGTAGCCGAGCACGAACTGGACGTACTGGAGGACCACGAAGATGAAGCCGAAGAAGGCGAGGAACTGCACGGTGAGCGAGGCTGTCCCCGCGCCGAAGCCGCGCAGCTTGAAGAGCCGTGGGTCGAGCAGCGGCTGCTCGCGGCGCATCTCCCAGATGACGAAGGCGCTCAGCAGCACGAGCGCAACTGCGAAGGCGCCCAGGGTGATCGAGTCAGTCCAGCCGCGCTCCGGCCCCTCGATGATCCCGTAGACGAGGGCGGCGAGCCCTCCGGCCGAGATCACGCCGCCCGTGACGTCGAGCCGCACGCCGGAGGCGGTCGAGTTGGGCGCGATGCGCGCCGAGGCGACCAGCGCGACCAGCCCGAGCAGAGCGCTGAACCCGAAGATCGAGTCCCACGAGAAAACCTCGAGGAGCACGCCCGAGACCAGCAGTCCGAGGAGTGCGCTCCCGCCGGCGACGCCCGCCCAGACCGAAACAGCACGGTCGCGTTCCTCCGCCGGGAAGACGTTGGTGATGATCGAGAGCGTCGAGGGCATGATCGCCGCCGCCCCGAGGCCCATCACCGCGCGTACGAGGATCAGCCCGCCAGGGCTGTTCACGAAGAGCGCGGAAGCTGCGGCTCCTGAGAACACGACCAGGCCGACCAGCAGCACGTGCTTGCGGCCGACGGCGTCACCGATCGCGCCGGCCAGCAGGAGCAGCCCTGCGAACACCACGGCGTAGCCGTCGATGATCCATTGCAGCTGTGTCTGTGTGGCCCGGAGGTCGCGGGCGACGTCGGGGATCGCCACGTTCAGCGAGGAGACCGCGCTCACTACGGTCCCGAGGGCGAGGCACATCGCCACCAGAACCAGGCTGCGTCGATGAGGATCGAGAGCGGCGGTCTGGGACTGATCTTGCCTTGTCATCTGAGGCGACCTCCCGGTCGGCTATAGTTGAACAGCGTTGACTTAACGGTGTTGACTTTACGCTGTTGAATTTATTTGTCAAGAGAGATTTCCGAATAGATGGCCGCCACACCGAGAGCTAAGACCAAGACCCCCCGCACCGGGCGGCGCCCGGGCGCCAGCTCGACTCAGGCGGAGATCCTCAAGGCCGCACGCAAGCTGTTCCTCGAGCGCGGCTACCAGGGCGCGACGATGCGCGGGATCGCGGCTGAGGCGGGTGTCGATGCCTCCCTGATCGTCCACTTCTTCGGCAGCAAGCTGAACCTGTTCTCGGAGGCGGTCGAGTGGCCCTTCGATCCCGAGGAGGAGATGCCGAAGCTGTTCGCCGACGGCCGCCGGAACGTGGGCCGCAACCTGGTCGCGCTGGTCCTGCGGATCTGGGACGAGCAGGGCACCCGAAGCCCGATCCTCACCCTCCTCAGCGCTGCCGTGAACGACGCGGAGGCGGCGGAGATGCTGACCGAGTTCATCCGCCACCCGCTCTTCGCGCCATTGCTCGAGCGCCTCGGCTCCGATGATCCCGAGCTGCGCGCGGGGCTGGTCTCATCGCAGCTGGTCGGGCTCGGCCTCACTCGCTACATCCTCCGGCTCGAGCCGCTCGCATCCGCCAAGGCCTCCGATGTGATCGACCTGGTCGGCCCAAACATCCAGCGCTACCTGACCGGCAACCTGGACTAGCCGGCGGCCTCGGGATCCAGCTCTTCGAGCCTCACCCTGAGGCGCTGGAGCGCTCGTTGGTTCGCGTTTCGAATCACCGATCGCGCGATCGGCGCCGTGAGGCGATCGAGCAGGGTCGCCTGCAGCCACTCGAGCTCGAACTCGATGATCGTCCCGCCATTGGGATCCGCATCGAGTCGATAGGTGCCGCGGGTGCGCCGGTGGCCCTTGGCGCTGACCGACTCCTCGGCGTTCATTCGCGGGCGCTCGGCGGCGACCACCTCCATGTCGAGCGTGTCCTTCCTTCCCGCGGCCTTGATCTTCATCCGGGCGTTGGCTCCGACGCCGCTCGGCGGTCCCGAGAGCTCCCAGTCGACCAGGAAGTGGTTCGTGAACTGCTCGTGGTTGCCGAGAACGTCCAGGAAGTCGTAGACCTGCTCGCGGGACTGCGGGACCTCGATCGCGACCGTCACAGGCTTCATCGCTGACCGCTCCTCATCGCGGGATACTGTCGGTGCGGTGAGTATGCAGGTAGCCGGCATCAACAGCCTGGGCGCCCCGATCGAGACGATCGAGGTCCCCGACCCCCGCCCCTTGGCGGACGACGAGGTCCTGATCGAGGTGCGGGCGGCGGGAGTCGGCAACTGGGAGGAGTACGTGCGAACCGGCGACTGGGACATCGGCGGAACTCCGCCGATGGCGCTCGGCGTCGAGGCCGCCGGAGTCGTGAGGTCCATCGGGGAGCGCGTCGAGCGATGGAGCCCGGGCGACGAGGTCCTCACCCACCCGCTGCCGCTGCGAGATCAGGGAGCATGGGCGCCGCTGCTGATCGCCTCTGAGGCGGTGCTGGCGAGCAAGCCACCCACGGTCTCCTGGGACGCCGCGAGCGCGTTCCCGGTGCCGGCCCTGACCGCGGGCCAGGTGATCGATGACGAGCTCGGGGTCGGCTCCGGCGATTCGGTCCTGGTCCACGGCGCCGGCGGCGTCACCGGGTCGATGAACGTTGGGCTGGCTGCCGTTCGGGGAGCTGCGGTGATCGCGACCGCCGGCCCGGCGAATCACGAGCGCCTCGGAAGGCTCGGCGCGACACACGTGCTCGACTACCACGACTCCAGCTGGCCCGATCAGGCTCGCGAGCTCGCCGGCGGCGAGGGCGTCACCGCGGCGGCCAACGCCGTCGGCGACGGCTCGGCCGACGCGATCCGCTCCGTTCGCGACGGGGGCCGCCTGGTGACGATCACGGGAGATGCTCCCGACGAGGACCGCGGGGTCACCACCACCGCGCTGATCGTTGAGCCGAATGGGCCGCAGCTCGACGCCCTCGCCGAGCTGCTCGGCGAGGGAAGGCTGGAGGTGCAGGTCGCGGAGACCTTCGATCTGACCGACGCGGCCGCCGCGCTGCAGAGCGCCCTGGGCGGGCGCGGCGGTGGCGCGGTGGTGATCCGGCCCTAGCCGGCGACCGGCGCCGGGACCCCGGCGTCATCCAGCACCGCCATCGCGGCGTTGCGGCCGTTCAGCGCGATCACCGAGCCCGCCGGGTGGGTGGCCGCGCCGCAGAGGTAGAGGCCCTCGATCGGCGTACGGGCCTCGAGGCGGCGGTCCCACATCTGCTCGGGCAGCGTCTCGCCCTGAAAGATGTTGCCGCCGGTGAGCCCGATCCGCTCCTCGACGTCGGGCGGGCCGAGCACCTCGGTCTCGACGACGCATTCGCGCAGGTCCGGCGCGTAGGTCTCGATCAGGTCGAGCGCCATCTCACCGATCTCGTCGCGGCGGGACTCCCAGTCGCCCTCGGCGAGCTCGTACGGCGCGTACTGGGCGAAGGCGCTCATCACGTGCGAGCCGGCCGGCGCCACGCTCTGGTCGTAGGCGGTCTGGAAGTAGAGCTCGGCCCAGGCGACGGCGGGCTCGCCGCGCTCGCAGGCCTCGAACGCCTGCTGGGCGGCATCCAGACCATGGGTCACGGTGACCATCGCGCGGTGCGGCTCGACCGTGGCGGCGGCGGTGAAGGTCGGCAGCTTGTTGAGCGCGGCGTTCACCTTGACCACGCCGGAGCGCACCTCCCAGCCCTCGAGGCGCTCGCGATAGTCGGCGGGAAGCGCGTCGGGCGGGAGCATCCCGAGCACCCGCCTCGGGTCGGCGTTGCTGATCACGGTGCGGGCCCGGATCAGCTCGCCCGACTCGAGCTCCACACCCTCCCCGGGGAGGATGCGCGCCACCGGCACGCCGGCGGCGAGGGTCGCGCCGGCCTGGCGGGCGGCCTCGGCGATCGCGAACGACACCTGCCCCATGCCGCCCTCGACGTAGCCCCAGCTGCCGCCGTGCCCCTCGACCTCGCCCATGCCGTGCATCAGGTGAACCGAGGCGGTGCCGGGGTCCCGTGGCCCGGCCCACTCCCCGATGATCCCCTGGCCGAAGAGCGCGTGGACGAGGCGCTCGTCCGAGACGTAGCGGGCGAGGGTGTCCGAGATCGGCTCCTCGAAGACGATCGAGACGAGCTCCTCGTCGTCGAGGATCTCCTCGATCCGCTCGCGGCTGGGCGAGGGCCCGCGCCAGAGGTCGCCCGCCGCTCCGGCCCGGAGCAGGCGCCGGATCCGGTCGAAGGTCTGCTCGTAGGCGAGGGCGCCTTGGATGTCGACCTCGGCGAAGCCGTTCACGCGCATGTGAGCGATCGTGTCCTCGTCTGAGAGGAACTGCGCGAACGAGGTGCCGTCGGGGAACGGGCACCAGAGGTTCGGGTCGGCGGGCGTGACCCGGTAGCCGTGGCCGGCGAGATCCAGTTCCTGGATCACCAGGCCGTCGAGCAGACCGACGACGTAGGCGCACGGGCTGACCAGGAAGCGCTCGTCCTCGAAGGGCTGCTCGAGCGTGCAGGCGCCGCCCAGGCGCTCGCACCGTTCCAGCACCAGGACCGACTGCCCCGCCCGCGCCAGGTAGGCCGCCGCCGTCAGCCCATTGTGCCCACCGCCGATCACCACCGAATCCCAGTCACGTGCGGCCAGTTCCGCGATCGGAGCCGGCAGTCCAACTCGGCCGAGGAGGCTTCCTACCTCCATGGCCCCACCCTACCCCGGTACTCGCATCAGACCGGTCTCGTCGGATACGCGCTGAGCCGCTCGCGCACCTGCCTCACCATGACGACGTTCGTGCCGCAGGTCCGCGCGACGCGCGTGTCGCACCGGTCGGGATCCCGACCCAGCTCGAACTCGATCCGCCCCTCGGCATTCGCCCGGACGTGCTCCGCGGGGGAATCCTCATCGGGAAGGGTCGCGGCTCTCTCCTCACCCGCCAGCTTGCGCCTGCAGCCGAGGCAGTAGTAGATGCCGTTCAGTCCCTCCCAGTTGGGTGGCAACGCATACGGGACTCCCACTCCATCCATGAAGCTCGTGGTCAGCCCACATCGGGCACAGGTCCACTCGGATCCGGTCAATGTTCGCCCCACTTCCGGCCCTCTCCGCATGAATCGCGCAAGGGACGAGGGCACGGCCGCCGGGCGATACGCCGGGTCCGTCCTACCCAGCAAAGGCGCTTTGTAATCAACGAGCGAGGGGGATCTCGAACGAGACCAGGTCAATCGGGTCGGAAACCTCACCGCGGATCGCATCCGCCTCGAGCAGGACCAACACCGTTATCGGCCTCCGAGGACGGCGTTCCACCGACTTCTCGACGAGCTCGCCGACGAGCGCCGCCAGGTTGCTGCGGATCTCCTCAGCGAGGGCTCCGAAGTGCCGGCGAATTGCCTCGCTCGCTCGGACTGGAGCGCCCAGCCCCGGCGTCAGCACGAGGCAGAACTCGTTCGGGTCCGGTACTTGAGTCTTCGTCTCCATCCCTGGGTCAATAAGCGGCGACATCGGGGCGTCCATGCCCCTCGTGACTGCAAGCGCCGGACAGGCCCGAAAGGACACTCCTAACGGGGAAAGTGCGCGGCCCCGATGTGGACAAGTACTGATGTGCGCCAGAGGTACGAGTCGTACGGTTCGCCGATGCTTGGGTTACGGGGTAGAGGTCTCACATTTCCGGTCGCTGCGATCGCGGCGCTCGCGTGCGCGTGCCTCCTCGTCGCTTCGGCACCGGCACTTGGAGCAAGCGGCTTCGCCCACACGGCGACCTCGAAGGCGAAGCGCAGCAAGGCCTGCAAGAAGAAGCACAAGAGGGCCAGGAAGGCCGGCGCATGTAAGAAGCGCGGCGGCGATGCGTCATCGCCGGCCGTCCCTCGCACGGTGACCCTGACCTGGGATTCAGCGGCCGATATCGACCTCCAGGTCTACGACATCGATGGGCGCCACTCCGGTCTGCAGGGTCCGGCCATGGTCAACGGAATCCCCGGCGCCGCGCACTCGGACAACGACACGGACGGCTTCGGCCCCGAGACTTTCGACGACCCGTCGGGCCGCAGGGTCGGATACCTGGTCTGTTACGTCTCCGGCCCGTACGCCAATGTCACCCTGACCGACTCAGGCAATGACGGCGGCCACTACACCGCCGGCCTCGGGCCGACCGAATCGCCCCCGACCAAGGCCTACAGCACCTCCGTGGGCTGGGGATTCCTGCCGGTCGGCGCTCACTGCTGAGCGAACTCGGCTGACCACGCCGCTTCGCAATCATGGGGGAGTGACCCCCGCCCTCCAGCTGCGCCAGCTCACCAAGCGCTACGACGACGGCACGCTCGCTCTCGACGCGCTCGACCTCGAAGTGCCCGCGGGAAGCTTCTTCGGTCTGCTCGGCCCGAACGGCGCCGGCAAGACCACGCTGATCTCAGCGGTCTGCAACCTGATCCGGCTGACCGAGGGCGAGATCTCGGTCTTCGGCGAGCCAGGCGGCTCGATGGAGGCGCGCCGGCTGATCGGGATCGCCGAGCAGGAGCCCAACCTCGACCGCTTCCTGACCGTCTTCGAGACGCTCGTCTACCACGGCGGCTACTACGGGATGAGCGGCGAGGCGGCTGCCGAGCGCGCCGAGGAGATGATCGACGTCTTCGACCTGCGCGCGAAGCGCGACGTGCGCGCGCCCAAGCTCTCCGGCGGGATGCGCCGCCGCCTGCTCCTGGCCCGGGCGCTGCTCCACGAGCCGCGCCTGGTGATCCTCGACGAGCCGACGGCCGGCGTCGACCTCGAGCTCCGCCACGAGCTCTGGCGCTACATCCGCCGTCTGCACGAGCGCGGCACGACGATCCTGCTCACCACCCATTACCTGGAGGAAGCCGAGGCCCTCTGCGAGGAGATCGCGCTGATCGGCGGCGGGCGGATCATGGCCCGCGACACCGCCGCCGGCCTGAAGGAGACCTTCGACGCCGCCACGCTCGAGGACGTCTACATGAAGACCGTGGCCGCCGGCCGCCGGGCCGTGGCCGTCGAGGAATCGCCCGCCTAGCGGCGCTCGCGCGGCAAACCGTTCGCGACCCTCGCTCGTAGCTCCCATTGGGGAGGAGCCAGGCAACCACAGGAGGGACACGGACCATGCGAATCTCCAAGCGGGTTCCGATCACGGTCCTCGTCGCGGCGATCTCGACCGCGCTCGTGGGCGGAGCATTGAGTGCACTCGGCAGCGAAGGCGGACACGGCAAGGGACACGGAGGGCAGCTGGTCAGGGAATCGCTCGCCCCCTCGGTGCCCACCGATCCGGCGTTCCACGGCGTCACCCCCGGCAACTTGCCGTGGGTCTTGAAGGAGGGCGATGTGCGGCTCCGCAGCGACCGGCTGGATCTGCGGGTGCAAGGCCTGGTGATCCCGATCGCACCCGGGAACGGCACCCCGGGGCCGGTCATGACGATCAGCGCCTCGCTTTACTGCGGCGCCGACTCGGACACGATGGCCGCAGCGACGACCGGGCAGGTGCCGATCGCCCGCGACGGTGACGCCCGGATCAGGGATGACTCGTTCGACGTCCCCTCGACCTGCCTGTCACCGGTGATCCTCGTTCACCCGAACGGGAACACCGCCAACTACATCGCGGTCGACGGCTGGAAGATGTAGACGCAAACCCGTGGGGGCGGCCGGTCCTGCGGAGGATCGGGTCGGCCGCCCCTAAGGGTTCTTCCGCTGCATGAACCACTCGGTGAACTCGCGGCAGCGGCCCTCCGAGTCAAACTGCATGACGAAGCAGTTGTCGTAGACGCGCACGATCGGGCCGTCCGGAGAGTCCTTGTACGAGCTGATGCCGGTGGCAACCGCCACGTCGCCATCCACGGCGACGGCCCGGTAGGCGGCCTCGTAGGTGCCGGGCTCATCCCGCTCGGAGGCGTTGGGATTGTCGCCCTCGCCGAGCCAGGATGCGACCACCGCGGACCGCCCCTCGATCGCGTCGTCCTCGGGGTGGTAGCGATAGGTGATGTCCTCGGCGAAGAGCACCTCGATCTTCGTGCGGTCATAGCTCAGCCACGCCGCGACATAGTCGGCGAGCCAGCGGTCGACGTCCTCCTTCGTCATAGCGCGATCCTAGTTACCGTGAGGCGATGATCAAGAGGGCGGTGCCGAATCTGCGCTCGGAGCGGCCAGAGGAAACGCGGAATTTCTTCGTCGGGCTGCTGGGCTTCGAGCCGGCGATGGATCTGGGCTGGGTGGTGACCGTCGCGTCCCCGGACAACCCCTCGGCGCAGGTCACGATCATCGCCAATGACGACCCGTCGGCGCCTGGGATCTCCGTTGGGGTGGACGACGTGGACGCCGTCCACGCCCGCGCGGTGGAGCAGGGCTATGAGATCGCCTATCCGCTGCGCGACGAGGAGTGGGGAGTTCGCCGGTTCATGCTGCGCGAGCCCGGAGGCACGATGGTCAACGTGGTCTCGCACCGCGAGCGCTAACGCCACATGGATCTCTCGCTGACGCGAATCGAGGCGGCCGTCGGCGAGATCGATCCGGCCTTTCTCAACACTCCTCAGTTCGTCAGCGACCAGCTCTCCGAGAAGCTCGGGCGGGAGGTCTTGGTCAAGGTCGAGACCCTCAACCCGATCGGCAGCTTCAAGGGGCGTGGCACCACGCTTGTGGCACGGAAGCTCGATCCCGCCCTCACCTGGGTTTGCGAGACCGCCGGCAACTTCGGGCAGGGACTCGCATACGCGGCACGGAAGCGTGGCGTGTCGGTCCAGATCTTCGTTCCCCCGAACGCCCCGGAGGGAAAGGTGGCGCGAATGCGCGCGCTCGGTGCCGAGGTCGAGGTGCATGAGCGTCCCGCATCGGCCGCTCGGGAATACGCCGACGCCAACGAGGGCCGGCTGCTCGTCGTCGACGGTCTGGATCCCACAATCGCGGAGGGCGCGGGGACGATCGGCGTCGAGCTCGCCCCGGCGGGTCCGATCGACACGGCCGTGATCCAGCTGGGCGACGGGGCGCTGATCACCGGCGTCGCCCGCTGGCTGAAGTCACGGCTGCCCGGAATCAGGATCGTGGGCGTGTGCGCGAGCGGCGCTCCCGCCATGGAGCAAAGCTTCGCGGCCCGGCGGCCGATCTCGGTCGCCGGGGAGGGCACGATCGCCGGGGCGCTGGCGATCACCGATCCGGTGCCTGAGTCGTTGGAGCGGATCCTGGAACTCGTCGACGAGGTTGTGCTCGTTGACGACGAGGACCTCCGAACCGCAATGGAGCTCATAGCCGAGTCGGTGGGTGTGCTGGTGGAGCCGGCCGGGGCCGCGGGGGTGGCAGCTCTGGCTCGACATCCGGAGGCGTTTGCCGGGGAACGCGTCGCCGTCCTCCTCACCGGCGCTGCCGCCTAGCCCACGCGGGGCCACGGCTAGTGTGTTTGCGATGAGCGAGCACGTCCAGCCGAACCCCTGGCAGGGCTTCCTCTGGCTCTCGCGGCGCGAGTGTCACCGCGTCCTGCGCCTCTGGACCCAGACGACGCTCGCGCCGGTCGTCTCCTCCCTGCTCTTCATCGTCGTCTTCGGCCTCTCGCTCGGCGGCCGGATCAAGCAGGTGCAGGGCTTCGACTACGACGAGTTCATCGTCCCCGGCCTGATCGCGATGGCGATGGCCCAGGCTGCCTACTCCAACAACGCGTCGACGATCTTCCAGGGCCGGAGCGACCGCTACATCGATGACGTCCTCGCCGCCCCGATGCACAACTGGCAGGTCAACCTCGGCTACCTGGTCGGCGGCGCCTTCCGTGCGCTGATCATCGGCGTCGGCCTCGCCGCCCTCGCGATCCCGATCACCGGCGCACCGGTCAACCAGCCGGCACTCCTGATCGTCGCCGTCCTGCTGCTGGTCTGCGGCTTCGGCGCCCTCGGCACGATCGTCGGCATCTACGCCGAGACCTTCGACCACACGAGCTTCATCAACAACATCGTCATCCTCCCCCTTACCTTCCTCGGCGGCGTCTTCTACTCCGTGTCCCGCCTAGGAGCTCCGTGGGAGCAGCTCTCGCACGTGAACCCGCTCTTTTACGTCGTGGAGACGATCCGCTACGGCTTCCTCGGCGTCTCCGACGTCAGCCCCTGGATCGCCTTCGCGGTGGTCGCAGCGATGTGCCTGGCGCTGCTGGCCTGGAGCCAGTGGCTGTTCACGAGCGGGCGGAAGCTGAAGCCGTAGCCTCGACTAAGACTTCGGGAAGTGAAGCGCCCGGCTCGACGTGAACGCAGCTGCGTGCTGGCCCGAACGGGGCGGCGATCGGCTCGTACGCAACCAAGCGACCGCCGATCCGGACCTCCCCGAGGGGCCGCCACGGCTCGCGAACGAAAAAGCCGGCGACAATCGCCTCGGGTCGGCCGCTCGAGGCGCACCAGCGATCAAGGCGCTGCGCCTCCTCGAAGCACGTCACCCGCACCCGCGTCGCGCGCCGCGGATGGACAACCATGTACGCCGTCGTCTCCGCGCCGTCGGCCAACCCGATGCGCGACAGCTCGTAGCGTCGTCCGTCAGGAGTGTTGTGCGACACGCCGCTGCATCCTGATGACTTTCTCCGCGGCCTGACCAGGGGCACTCCCTAACCTCAAGGCATGAGGGAGATCCTCGTTCCCCCGCTGCGTGCCACAGCCTTCGCCGCCTTCATCGCCGGGTGCCTGCTCTTGTTTTTCAACCCGCCGTCGTTCGCTCATCTCGGTGGGCTGATGACGATCGTGGTCGGGGCGGTTGCGATCGTGCTGATCACCGCCTGGGCAACGACGATGGCGATCGGCAGGGAGATGCCCGAGCCCGAGTTCCGGAAGCTCGTCGATCGGAGCGAGGCGCTCGCCGCGATGCCGGCTCCCGACTATCCGCCGAGCGACTTCGATCTCCTGGTGATCGAGGCGATCGACAACCTCCCGCCGGACTTCCAAGCACTGCTGGAGGACACACCGGTGGTGATCTCGAACCTCGGTCACGAGCACCGCGCCTACGGGATGTACATGGGCGGCACGGTCGCGCGCGACATCTATCCCGACCGGATCGTGATCTACCAGGACACTTTGGAGCGGGACTTCGGACACGATCCGGACCTGCTCCGCGGGCAGGTCGAGCGGACGGTGAAGCACGAGCTGGCACACCACCTGGGCTGGGGCGAGTCCGGCGTGCGCGGGCTCGGGCTCTGAGCTCCCCAGCTGTGAGAGATTGACCCGGTGCCCAACCCTCGCCTTCTGCTCTGCCCACAGTTCACAGAGGTGGGGTGGACCATCGCGCCGCAGCTTTCGGAATGGGCTGAGGTCGCGACGTTCGACGCACCCGGTGTCGGCGATGAGCCGACGCCCGGCGGCGATCCACGGGGCTTCGATCGTGAGCTGGTCGTTCAGAGGGCGCTGCAGGAGGTCGACCGGCTGGGGTGGGACTCGTACTTCGTGGTCGGCGATGCCTGGGGAACCGCGACCGCGGTGCGACTAGCTGCGGCCAGGCCGGATCCGGTGCTCGGCATTGCGCTCGGGCATGCTTCGCTCGGGTATGAGCGAGAGGGCCAGCGGCCCGCCGTGAACAAGGAGGTGACCGCGGCGATGACGCAGCTCCTGCGCAGCGACTACGACTCGTTCGTCCGCTACGGGATGACCCAGTTCACGCAGGGTGGATTCGACGAGGAGACCTCCCAACGGATCGTGGAGCGATTTCCGCCGATGGAGATCGCCTCGAAGGTCTGGGAGTCGAACATCGAAAGGACCGAGCCGATCGGCGAGCTCCTCGGGCAACTGGACGTACCGATCCTCCTGTCGAAGCATGAGGGCTGCCTGGTGTTCACGGCCGAGGGCTACGAGGACGCGGTCCGGGCATTTCCGGAAGCGCGCAGGACGAGCGTCAGCCGATCGTCGTCCGCCAGCGAGGAATTCGCCGCCGCCCTCGAGGACTTTTGTGCGAGCGTGCTCAAGAGCGCCCAGTCGTAGCGGACAGCGGATCCCCCACCGCGACGCGGCCGGGCTTCGTCACAAGGGCCCCGACTGCGAGGCACGTGTCGCGCTCTCGAGCGATCGTCCGAAGCACGTTCAGATCGCGCTCGATGCCGCCGGGCTGCGGACGCACCGTCATCACGCAGCGCTCAATTCGCATGCCCACCTCGATCACGGCGTCGCCGAGCCCGACCTGCGACCCGACGAGCGAGTCCTCTCCTTCGCCTTCGAGCAGCACATTGGAGCGGAACCGCCGCCGATCCCAGTTTCGGATGGTTGCGGTCGACACCAGCGACACCCGCGCGTCCGGCGAGTCGTGGAACGCTCCGGGCGCTCCTTCGAACGGCGCCCAGTCGCGCTCCCTCTCCTGTTCGAAGTCGACGACCGGGTTCTCGTAGCGGCGGGGCACGTCCGCATCGAGCGAGCGCAGCGTCACCGGCCGGTCGAGCCACGCCGACAGCGCTGCGTCATTGCGGGCCAAGGAACCATCGGGCAACACGATGTCGACGCCGCCGTCGTCACGCAATCGAGCCGATGCGAACAGCAGCTCGGGAACGCGCCGCGCCGTGAGCCCGAAGCGGGTCTCGACGTCGTAGATCGCATACCGACGGTCACCCTCGAGACCGTCGCGCGTCACCTCCGCTGAATCGAGTTGCTCGCCCTGCAGCGACTTGACCGGATAGCGCCACAACTCCAAGACGCGCATGGCGACGAAGCTACCCCATGCCCATTTGGGATGACGTGACGAGCCGACCGTTATCGCACGGTCATCGCGGCGGGATGTTCTGGTTGCGGTGCAGGACGTTGTCCGGGTCGTAGCGAGACTTGAGGGCCTGCAGGCGGTCGAAGTTCTCGGGCCCGAAGGCCGCACGCACGCGCTCGAGGGGCTCGTCCGCCTGCATGTAGTTGGCGTAGCCACCGCTGACTGACCATGGCTCGATCGCGGCCGCCGTCTCGCGGTCCCAGGCGATGTACTCGTCGTCGAGGCCGGGGTCCTCCCAGCTCGCCATGACGCTGATGTTGAAGGCGGCGTCGCGGTAGCCGAGCGCGGCGCTGTCGGGGTCGACGTCCTTGGGCGCGCCGTGCAGGGACTCGAACAGGATCCCGCCCGGCGGGCGGCCCAGCGTGCCCATCCGGCCGACCAGCTCGTCGATCAGCTCGTCGGTGAGCTCGCGGACGAAGTGGCCCTTCCAGTAGTTGCGGTCGACGCCGTAGCCGGGGTCGAAGATCCGTTGCTGGTCGAGGAAGGATTGCTCCCGGACGCCGTTATTGACCAAGCCCTCGAACGAGCGCAGGACGCCCAGATCGTCCGGCTCGCCGTCGGAGCCCGTGTAACAGGGGACGACGACCAGCTTGGGCGTCAGGGACTCGTCGATGGTCATCTGCGCCTGGATCGAGAGGTCGCGCGGGCCATCGGTCGCGACGTCGCGGAAGCGGCGCAGGGCCTCGCGGACCGGCTCCTCACCCGCGTACTCGAGCCGGCCGCCGACCACGCGCTCGAGGGGATGGAGCCGGAAGGTGGCCCGGGTGACGACCCCGAAGTTGCCGCCACCGCCACGCAGACCCCAGAGCAGCTCTGCGTTCTCCTCGTCGGTGGCCCTGATCCTCTCGCCCGCCGGGGTGACCAGCTCCGCGCCGATCAGGTTGTCGCAGGTGAGGCCGTGCTGCGCAGTCAGGTGGCCGATCCCGCCGCCGAGCGCGAGGCCCGTGACACCCGTGGAGCCGACCACGCCGCCCGGCGTGACCAGGCCGTGCTGCTGGGTGGCGGCGTCGAAGTCGAGCCAGGTCGCGCCGCCCTCGGAGATCGCGACGCGCCGCTCCGGATCGACCTCGGCGTTCCGCATCCGCGAGAGGTCGATCACCAGGCCGTCGTCAACCGCGCAGTGCCCGGCGGGGTTGTGGCCGCCGCCGCGCACGGCGACCTCGAGGCCCTCAGACTGGGCGAAGGCGAGGGCGGAAGCCACGTCGTCCGCGTCGACGCAGCGCGCGATCACCGCGGGCCACCGGTCGATCAGCAGGTTGAAGCAGAGGCGGGCACGCTCGTACTCGCGATCGGACGACTCGAGGACGTCGCCCGTCAGCGATTCTCGGAGTTCTTCGACCGGTGCCGCCATCTCAGAAGCTCTCGTAGATCAGCTCGACGGCGCCGTGCGGGAGAACGCGCTCGCTCTTCAGCTTCAGCCGGTCGTCGGTCGGGAGCGAGGGCGTGAGTTGCATACCCTCGCCGGCGAAGATCGGCAGGACGACTAGGCCGAACTCGTCGATCGCCCCGCGCTGCCGGTAGGTCTCGATCGTGGTGGGGCCGCCGATCAGGTGGACGTCGCCGCCGTGATTTGCCTCGCGGACCCGCCCCAGCAACCGGTCCGGGTCACTCTCGATCACGACCTCATCGGGAGTCCCGGCTGGGCGCTCCGAGGCGAGCACGAACACGTCGACGTTTGACCACGGCCACTGGTCCGCGACCTCGAGGGCCGGCAAAAGCGTCGTGTGACCCATCAGCACCGCGTCGCTGTCCGCCTGGAGCTCCACGAACCCGTAGGCCTCTGGGTCGAACTCCGAGTCCGAGAGCTGGACCGGGAGACCGTCCGAGTTGGAGATATAGCCGTCGAGGCTTGTGCACATGCGCGTTCGGACCTGCATCTGAGGGCTCCTTTCGCTGACCTCGCCCTACTGACGCCTCGAGAGCCGCAAACTCATCGCGATGGGCCCCTGAGCCTATGTGGCTTCGAGGATTCGCTTCAGGTCGGCGAAGTTCGAGTCGACCCCTCGCTTCACGACCCGCGATCCGAGCGGACCGAGCGCGCCCGCGATGCCGGAAAGCTCGACCTCGGCGCTGAGCTCGATCAACGTCCCGCTCTCCTCGGGCGAGAATCGGTAGCGATAGGTGAACGGCGTGGGTCCCGAAGTGGTGCGGATCGTGAACTCGGCCGGGCGACCCACATCGACCACCTGGAGCTCGTTCTCCGCGCTCCCGCCGGGCAGGTCGCGCTCCATCAGGTAGGTCGCCCCGACGCCCTGCTCCCCCGGAGACGTTTCCCTGACCGACTGCACCGCCGAGTTCCAGCGCGGAAAGTTGACCGGATTGGCGACGTAGTCGAAGACCTGCTCCACGGGCCGTTCGATCCGAACGTCGGTCTCGAAGTTCATCGCGCCACCGGCACCAACCCAGACTAGGGTGCTCAGCAGTCCGTCCGTCTGGTCCGTTCGGGATCGTCCACGACGAGTGGCGCCCGACCAGCAGCCGACTGACAGATTTCGGATCCTCTGCGTCGACGGCGGGGGCATCCGCGGCCTGATCCCCGCGCTGGCCATCGCCGAGCTCGAGCGCAGGATCCAGAAGCGAGCGGGCGAGCAGGCGCGCGTCTCCGACTACTTCCATATGTTCGCCGGGACCTCGACGGGCGGGCTGGTCGCGCTCAGCCTGACCGCCCCGGATCCGGAGAACCCACGCCGGCCCGGTGTCACCGGGGGCGAGTTGGCGCGCTTCTACACCGACGACGGCCCTGGGATCTTCCACCGCAGCCTCTGGCAGAAGCTGAGGACGCTTTGGGGGTGGCTCGGGCCGAAGTACACCCTCGGTCCGCTGCAGAGCGCGATCGAGAAGAGGCTGGGGACGACCCACATCGAGCACGCGCTGCGCGAACTGGTCGTGACCTCCTATGACATGACCAACCGGGAGCCGTACTTCTTCAAGCGCTGGCGGGCCCGGGAGCTTCCCGAGAGTGACCGCAACCGGCCGCTCGCGGACGCCGGGCTCGGCACCTCCGCGGCGCCGACCTACTTCCCGTCGCACGAGTTGGACGGCCGGGCGCTCGTCGATGGCGGCGTATTCGCCGCGAATCCGGTGATTGTCGCGATCGTCGAGGCCCTGAAGCGCTTCGGCGACGACCCGCATCACCTCGATCAGGACGACCTGCTCGTCGTCTCGATCGGCACAGGCCTGCACGAGGACGGCTATAAGCAGGAGGAGGTCCGGCGCTGGGGCAGGCTCGGATGGGTGCTGCCGAAGCGCGGCGAGCCGCCGATCCTCGGCGCGACGCTCGGCGGCGCGGCCGACGGAGCCGACCACTGGGCCCACACGCTCCTCAACCATCCGCCGGATCCGCACATCAGCGCCGCGGAGCTCGGCCACGGTCCACGCTACTTCCGGCTGCAGGTGCCACTGACGAAATCCGTCGCCCTGGACGACACCAGCGACCGCACTCTGACCGAGACGCTGCCCTCGATCGCGGACGACCTGATCCGCTCGCACGACACTGAGCTCGACGAGATCGTCGAGCGGCTGCTGCGGTTCGAGCCGCTGCCCTTCGATCCGGCTCCGGCGAGCGAATAAGAGACCTCTCATCCGGCGCTTAACCCGCTCTGACGGCCGCGACCCAGAATCGGGTCGATGGAGTCGATGGAGAGCTACGCCGATGGCCGGCGTCCCGTCGCGCAGGCCTGGCGCGAGCGACTCGGCGGGACCGAGGGCAACGAGATCCTGACCGTAGGGGCGGCGGCGGTCCTCACCGTCCTGCTCGCGGCGGAGGGGATAACCCTGCTCGCGCTCGACACGCTGCTCACCGTCCACATGTTCATCGGGCTCGTGCTGATCCCGCCCGTGCTGCTCAAGGTCGGCAGCACCGGATACCGCTTCGCTCGCTACTACACGCACTCCCGGCCCTACATGGATAAGGGACCTCCGGCGCTGCCGATGCGCCTGCTGGCCCCGGTCCTGGTCGCCGCGACGCTCGGGATCTTCGTCACCGGCGTCTGGCTGCTGGCAATCGGGCGCATGTCCGACCAGCTCGTCTTCTTCCACAAGGCTTTCTTCATCGCCTGGGCCGGGGCGTTCGGGATCCACTTCCTGGTCTATCTCCCGCGCATGGTGCGCTCGCTGGGCGCCGGCTGGAGCGACGCCGGCCCCCACCGCGTGCCCGGCTCGGGACTGCGCGGAATGCTCGTCGCCGCCTCGCTCGGCGCCGGGGTCGCGCTCGCGATCTCGCTGGTGAGCGCGATCGGCGGCTGGCACGGTGGCGCCGGCTGACCGCTAGTCCGCCGGCGGGATGTTGTGGTTGAGCCGGAAGAGGTTGTCCGGGTCGTAGCGGCGCTTCAGCCCGCGCAGCCGCTCCCAGGTCCCGCCCGGGTAGGCGGCGCGGAGCGTCTCCTCATCCTCCTCGCCCATGAAGCCGACGTAGCCACCGGCTCCGTTCCTGCCGAGCGAGTTCGCCAGGTCGTTGACCCAGGCGCTGTGGGTGTCCGTCTCGGCTGGGTCGCCGTACATCGCCGCGACATTGATGAACAGCCCGCGGTCTCGATGCGCGAAGGCGGTCGCGTCGTTAGGCACCCGCGCCAGCGCGCCGCCGAGCACACGCATCTGCACCGCCTTCATCGGCGCCGTGGACTGTTGGAGGCCGTCGAGCATGGCCGCCGCCGGGGCCGGCTCGAGCGAGTCGCAGAAGAAATTGGCACCCGCCGCGAGCTGCGGCTCGGGCTCCGGCCCCTCGTAGAGCTCCGGGTAGCGCATCGGCCGCAGCATGTCGGCGTAGGGTTCGGCGAGCGCTCGGAATGGCGCGAACACCTCGTCGCCCTTCTCCACCGGGCCGACGTAGGCCGCCAGTCCCATGATGACCGGCTTGCCGTGGGCCTCTTCGGGGATCATCGGCATCGGCGGCGCGATCATCACGTTGGCGATCGTCGAGAGCTCCTCGGGCGCCGCGTCGGAGGCCTCGAGGAAGCCGGTGATCGTCTCGGGCGTGGCCGGGAGAATCAGCATGCCGCCGACGATCTCGGAGATCTCGTGGAGGCGGAGCTGAAACCGCGTCGCGACGCCGAAGTTCGACTCGCCCCCGCGGATCGCCCAGAACAGCTCTGGCTCGGACTCCTCGCTGGCCTGGACCACCTGACCGTCGGCGGTGACCACCTCCGCCGCGAGCAGGTCGTCGATCGTCAGGCCGTTCTTGCGGGCGAGAAAGCCGACGCCCCCCGCGAGCGTGATCCCGCCGACTCCGACCGAGCCTGAGTCCCCGAAGCCGGTGACCCTGCCGCGCTCGCCGGTCGCGACGGTGTACTGCTCCGCGGTCGCGCCGGTCCCGACCCAGGCGCTGGTCCCGTCGTCGTCGATCTCGACGGCGTTCATGCCGGTGAGGTCGATGACGAGGCCGCCATCCGAGGTCCCGTATCCGGCCCGGTTGTGGCCGCCGCTGCGGACGGCGAGCTCGAGCCCGGTCTCCTTGGCCGCCGTCACGACTCGCGCGACGTCCTCCGCGCTCGCGACGCGAGCAACCGCCAGCGGACGCCGGTCGATCCCCTTGAAGAAGACGTGTCGCGCCTCCTCGTAGGAGGAATCGTTGGGGGTGATCAGCTCGCCATCGAGCTGCGAGCGAAGTTCGTCGGTCGGGATGTCCTGTGCTTGTTCGGGCGTTGATGCCATTGGCGACTCCTTTCTTTATCCCTACGACGAACGAAGGTGGCGCAAAGTGACACTCGGCTCGTCCCAGGGGTTGGTTCGCGACTCTAGGAGAAGACGATCCGCGGCCCAAATACTCATCGCTCGGGGTTTGATAAGCCCAGCCTATTCAACCATTTGGTTTAATGCGCGGCGATGCCGACGGCCCAGCTCGACCGGACGTTCGCCGCGCTCTCCGATCCGACCCGCAGGGCGATCCTCGCTCGGCTAGCCTCGGGCGACGCCACCGTGAGCGAGCTCGCCCAGCCCCTGCCGATCTCGATCCAGGCCGTCTCCAAGCACCTCAAGGTGCTCGAGGGCGCCGGATTGATCACCCGGGGCCGGACGGCCCAGCTCCGACCCTCCCATCTCGAGGGCGCCGCGCTCAAGGAGGCCGCCGACTGGATCGAGGGCTATCGACGCTTCTGGGAGCGCAGCTTCGAGCGGATGGAGAAGCGACTGGGCGGTAGCGATGGCTGAGGCGCCCGAGCCGGACATCGACATGATCTGGACCTTCGGGGCGCCGCGCGACGAGGTCTGGCGGGAGTGGACCGAGCCCGAGCGCTTCGCGGACTGGTACGGCGGTCCCGACTACCCGATCGCCGCGGATGAGATCTCGATGGACGTGCGCCCGGGCGGCAAATGGACCGCGGTGATGCGCGGTCCGAAGGATCACGTGATCCACTGGGACGGCGAGTACATCGAGGTGAAGGAGCCGGAGAAGCTCTCCTTCACCGTCTCGGACCAGCCCGGCGGAGACCTCTACGACCTCTGCACCGTCGAGCTGACCGACCTGGCGGGCACGCGCACGGAGATGCGCTTCACCCAATCCGGCGGCCACATGCCGGCCGAGGCCTACCGGCGCGCCCAGGAAGGCTGGTCCGGCTTCTTCACACGGATCGCCGAGCGACTGACCGACTGACTTCGATCAAACAGGAGGAAACGAATGGGAAAGGTTGTCGTCACCGAATTCATCACGCTCGACGGGGTGATCCAGGACCCCGGTGGCAGCGGCGAGTACGACCGCGGTGGCTGGAGCTTCGAGTACAACCGCGGCGAGGAGGGCGACAAGTTCAAGCTCGGGGAGCTGATGGCCTCCGACGCCCAATTGCTCGGCCGGATTACCTACGAGGGGTTCGCCGCGGCCTGGCCGACGATGGAGGACGAGGCCGGCTTCGCCGACAGGATGAACTCGATGCCGAAGTACGTGGTTTCGACCACGATCACCGACCCCGACTGGGAGAACACCACCGTGATCTCCGACAACGTGCCGGAGGAGGTCGCGAAGCTCAGGGATCAGTTCGAGGGCGACATCCTGATCGCCGGCTCAGCCAGGCTGATCCAGACACTGGTGGAGAACGACCTCGTCGACGAGTGGCGGCTGATGGTGTTCCCACGCATTCTCGGAGAGGGCAAGCGCCTCTTCGATGAGGGCCTCCCCGTCCGCAAGCTGAAGTTGACCGAGGACCGGCCGCTCGGGCCGGACGGAATTCGGCTGCTCGTCTACGAGCGCGGCGAGTAGGCGCTCAGGGAATCAGGACGATCTTGCCTCTCGCCCGGCCGTCCTCGAGGCGCTGATGGGCGTCGGCGGCCGCGGCGAGCGGGAAGGCCTCGTCGACGGCGACCGTGAGCTTGCCCTCCTCGGCGAGCGCGGCGAGGGCCTCGACCCCGGCGCCGTCGGGCTCGACCAGCATTTCGGTGGCGCGCTTCTCCTGCCTGCGGGCCTCATCGATAACCGACTTGCTGAGATCCCCCGCGATCACAACCAGCAGGCCGCCCCTGCGCAGGGTGGCGAGCGAGGCGAGCAGTCCGTCGTCGTCATCGCTGACCAGCTCGAGGACGACGTCGACGTTGGAAACGGCCAGATCGAGCGGCCCGGCCGCGTAGTCGACGGGCTCATCAACGCCGAGCTCGCGGAGGAGGTCGTGCTTCTCGGCTCGGGCCGTGCCGATCAAGTAGGCGCCGCGAGCCTTGGCGATCTGAACGGCGAGGTGCCCGACGCCCCCGGCGGCGGCCTGAACCAGAACGCGGTCGCCCTCACCGACCTCCGCCACGCCGACGAGCGCCTGCCAGGCGGTCAGGCCGGCGAGCGGCATGGCGCCGGCCTGCTCGTCAGTGAGCGAGGCCGGGGCGTGGGCGATCTCACGGCCCGGAGCGGCGACGTAGTCGGCGTCGCAGCTTCCCTGGGCGGGAAAGCGGACCATGCCGAAGACCCGATCGCCGGGGGCGAAACGGGAGACGCCGTCGCCCACCTCCTCGACAGCGCCGGCGACGTCCCAGCCGAGGATCATGGGCGGCTCGCCCATCGCCTCCGGCACCCAGTCGCCGGCCCGCACCTGCGTGTCCACGGGATTGAGTCCGGCCGCCGCTGCCTTGATCAGGAGCTCGTCGTGATTGGGGCTCGGGCGCTCAAGCTCCTGGACTTCGAGGACCTCCGGGCCTCCGAAGTCCCGCATCACGACCGCCCTCAGAGGCTCACCTCGACGCGGTGATCGTGCTCGTCGAGCACGTAGTGGGCCTCGGCGGTCGCCTGGTACAGGCGATGGCGGGCCGGCGGGCTGACATCGTCGACGGTCACCTCGCCGCCGCCGTGGCTCACTGAGCGCTTGGAGAAGATCTCGATGCCCTCGGGCGTCTCGTGCGCAGGGATCTCACGCGCGACACCGAGGACGTAGACACCCTGACCCGTGTTGATCGGCACCGAGGAGTCGAAGATCACGATCCCCAGCTCGCGGCGGTCGCGCAGGTTGATCGAGTGCGTCGCGTCGGGCTGGGAGATCCAGAAGAAGTCGCGGTAACCGGAGGAAGCGAAGTAGACCGGCGTGGCCCACGGCTGCCCGGAGGCATCGGCCGTGGCGATGACCATGTAGAGGCTCCGGTCGATGATCTCGCGGCCGATCGCGACCCAGTCCCGCTCCTCGTTCATTGGCGGATTATCGGGGATCCACTCCCAGATGGCGTGAGCGGCGGATGTAGCCGACGAACCGCACTCGCAATCATGGATCCGCAAATCGCGGAAGGGGATGAGATGCGGATCGGGATCATCGGATCGGGCAACGTCGGGCGGACTATCGCGGACGGTGCGCTGGCCGCGGGCCACGAGGTGAAGCTGGGGGCGCGCAGCCCGGACAAGCCGGAGCTGCGCGAGTGGGTCGACGGCGCTGGCGGTGATGCGAGCCTGGGCGGGATCGAGGAGGCCGCGGCGTTCGGCGAGCTGCTCGTCAACGTGACGGAGGGCGGTGGTTCGCTGGACGCCCTGCAAGCCGCGGGCGCAGACAAGCTCGCCCGCAAGGCGCTCCTCGACATCGCCAACGCGGGCGACCTCGACGATCGCAACAACTTCGTTCTCACCTACGCGAACGACGACAGCCTCGCCGAGGAGATCCAGCGCGCCTTCCCGGATCTGAGGGTGGTGAAGGCGCTGAGCACGATGCACCGCCTGCTGATGACGAATCCCGACGCCCTCCCCTCCCCCACCACGGCCCTGATCTGCGGCGACGACGACGCGGCGAAGGAAGCGGTCCGCGGGCTGCTCGAGAACTTCGGCTGGAAGCCGGAGAACGTCATCGACCTCGGTGACCTGAGCGCCGCCCGGGCGATGGAGATGTTCGTCCCGCTCTGGGTGCGGCTGAACTCCGCGCTCGACGGGGAGCTCTTCGGCGTCGCGGTCGTGCGCTGAGGACGACGACCGAATAGCCTCGCGCCTCATCGAGGTCCGCCACCTGAACTGCGGAACGATGTGCCCGAGGGGGGCTCGGATGCTGGCGGGCGAAGGTGGCTGGCTGGAGCGCTCGAAGGTCGTCGCCCACTGCCTGCTGATCGAGGCGGGCGGCCAGTTCGTCCTGGTCGATACCGGGTTTGGAATCGACGACTGCGCCGATCGCAAGCGGCTCGGCCGACAGTTCAACGCCTTCGCCGCCCCGATCTGCGATGAGGACGAGACCGCGGTCCGCCAGATCGAGGCCATCGGGATCGATCCCGGCGATGTGCGGCACATCGTCACAACCCACCTAGACGCCGACCACGCCGGCGGACTGGGCGACTTCCCCGAGGCACAGGTCCATGTGCTGGGCGCCGAGCTGGTGGCCGCGGAGCATCCGCCCCTCCGGGAGCGCAGCCGCTACGTCAAGGCCCAGTGGGCGCACGGGCCGCACTGGGTCGAGTACGGCCCGGGCGGGGACCGGTGGTTCGGCTTCGAGAGCATTCGCCTGCTCCCCGACCTGGACGCCGAGATCGCCCTCATCCCGCTTCCCGGCCACTCCACCGGCCATTGCGGCGTCGCGGTCAATACGCCGGGCGGCTGGCTCCTTCACTGCGGCGACGCCTTCTTCCACCACGGCGAGATCGAGACGCCCATGTACTGCCCGCGCGGCTGGCGCATCTTCCAGAACCTGAACCAGCACGACGGCGAGGCGCGCCATCGAAACCAGGAGCGGCTGCGGGGACTTCGCCAGGAGCATGGCGCGGAGATCACGATGATCTGCTCGCACGACCCGCAGATGCTGGACCACCGCAGCAGCCGGCGGCGGCCTAGCCGGCGATGAATTCCGCCGATCGCGACTGTCTTAGAGGAAAAGCCGACGAAAGGGAGTGGTCGAGATGGGGACGCTGATCGTGACCGAGTTCATCACCGTTGACGGGGTGTTCGAGGACCCGGGCGGGTCCGAGGACTTCGAGCGCGGCGGCTGGGCGTTCGAGTTCGAGCGCGGCGAGGACGGCGACAAGTTCAAGCTGGACGAGACCATGGAGGCGGAGGCCCAGCTGCTCGGGCGGCGCACCTACGAGGAGTTCGCGGCCGCCTGGCCCTCGCGTGAGGGCGAGTTCGCCGACAAGTTCAACTCGATGCCGAAGTACGTGGTCTCGACGACCCTCGAGGACCCCGAGTGGCAGAACACGACCGTGATCGGCGGCGATGACCCCGCCGGCGAGATCCGCAAGCTCAAGGAGGAGATCGACGGGCCGATCCTCGTCGCCGGCGGCGCGAAGCTCGTCAAGTTCCTGCTCGACGAGGGCTTGGTCGACGAGGTTCGGCTGATGGTCTTCCCGGTCGTCCTCGGCAAGGGCCGGCGCCTCTTCCTCGACCACACCGCCAAGAACCCGCTCGAGCTCGTCGAGGCGAAGCCGGTTGGCGATGATGGCGTCCTCCTGCAGATCTATCGACCGCGAAGCTGAAGGGAGGCGCGATGATCGATCAGCCAACCGCCGAGCAGGCGCTCAAGGAGATGGAGGTCCTGGTGGGCGAGTGGACCCTGACGGCAACTTCGCCGGGCGGTGAGCCCTGGCCCGGCGAGGCGAGTGCCACGTTCGAGTGGCTCGAGGGCAGCGACGACCGGCTGCTGATCGAGCGGACGTCGGTGGAGATGCCGCAAGCGCCCAACGGCGTCTGCGTCATGGGCTGCGACGCCGCCACCGGCACCTACTACCAGCTCTACACCGACGACCGGAACGTCTGCCGCGTCTATGAGATGAGCATCGGCAACGGCGAGTGGAAGCTCTTGCGCGACGGCGAGCCCTTCTCGCAGCGCTTCACGGCGACGATCTCAGAGGACCGCAACACGATCGAGGGGGGCTGGGAGGCGGCCAAGGACGGCACCAACTGGGAGACGGACTTCGACCTCACGTATCACCGGGTCCGCTGATCGCGGCCGGCCGCGTCAGGTGTGCGGCCGCAGGCGCTTTCGCTGCACGCGGGCCAGCTTGCGCTTGAGGCGCTCGAACTCGCGCTGCTGTTGCCGCGTCCGCTTGTAGCCCGGGCGAGCCAGGTTCTTGCGCTCGAGCGGGTCCGTCTTCAGGTCGTACATCTCCCACTGCGTCCGCGCCTTGCCGTTCACGTCGTAGTACTTGGCGAGCTTTCAGCGGCGCTCGCGGATGCTGACTATGTGGTTCGGCGGCTTCGGGTACGGCCCGGTCTTCTGCCCGGACTGGAAGTCGTCATAGGTGAAGACCACATAGCGCTGGCGCTTGCGCGACCGCGGGTTCGAGAGCAGGTGCGAGTAGTCGACGCCCTGCCAGTCGGCGCGGGCGGCGGGCGGGGCGCCCGCGATGCTCGCCAGGGTCGGCAGGAAATCGACGTGGGAGACCATCGCGTTGGTCGCGCGCGGCCGGGGGAAGAGCGCCGGGTTGGAGTAGACGAGCGGCACCCGCAGGGACTCCTCGTAGAAGTTGAAGTTCTTCTGCCGCAGGCCGCCGTGCGCGAGGCCCATCTCGCCGTGGACGGCGGTCTTGATCATCAGCGTCTCGTCGAGCAGGCCGTTGGAGGTAAGGGCGTCGAGGATTTGGACCAGGTAGGCGTCCGAGGAGCGGATCAGGTTGCCGTAGAAGTTCAGGTAGTTCCGCTTCTGCTGCGGGGTCCGCGGAAACCCGGTCAGGTTGAAGATGCGCCGGAACTCGCGCTGCACGCGCGGCTTGCTCTTCAGGTCCTCCTTGACCGTGGCGGACAGCCGGATGTCGCCCTGGAGCCAGGAGTCGTCGTAGCCCGCGTCGAGGTAGGTCTTCGGATAGAAGAGGACGTCGTGCGGGTTGACCAGGGAGACGACCAGGAAGAAGGGCTGCTGGGTCGCCGCGACTGAGTTCAGGTACTGGAGGACGCCCTCGGTGCCCTCGTCCGCGGAGCCGATCGAGTTCATGTAGCGCCCGTCGTTGTTCGTTGTCCCTCCCCCAGCCTGATCGATGTCCTGGTTCGCGCCGCCGTCGGGCGGATCCCAGCGCTGGAAGCCGTACTTCTCGAGGTCCGCCGGCGTGAACTCCGAGCCCGCCGGCTTCGAGCAGTGCCACTTGCCCTTGTAGACGACGTTGTAGCCCGCGGCCGACATCACCGAGGCCGCGTTCTTGAGGCCGACCGGGAGCTCGACCTGCGGGTATTGGTCGGCCGGCATGTCCTCTTCGAGCGTGTACTTGACGCCGTGCTGCGCCGGGAAATAGCCGCTGAACAGCGTCGAGCGGGCCGGCGAGCACATGCAGGCGTTGGTGAAGGCGTTGCGGAAGCTGAGGCCGTTGCGGATCAGGCGCGAGCAGCCGGGCATGTTCCGCAGCACCCAGCCGCGCGGGAAGTGCTCGATGGCACGGTCCTGGTCCGTGATGAAGAGGACCACGTTCATCTTGCCGGCGCTCTTCTGCGCCGACGCCGAGGCGAACTGCGCGTAGCGGGAGAGCAGCAAGGCCGAGGCCGCCCCGGCCGCGGGGCCGAGCAGCTCCTTCCGGGTTAGACGCCCCTCCCGCTTCGGACCCGAGTACCCGGCAGCATCCCGGTTTGTGACTGCTGTCGTCGGCACGACGCTCAACCGGGCATCGAACGCCCGCGGCTGGACTGAGGCGGCCTGGAGCGGCTCGGGCTCGGGCTGCTCGGCGTACGAGCCCAAAGCCGGCATGGCAAACCGACTCCGGGTGCTCGCGGCGAACGATCGCGGACGTCTCCGCGGTCGCCGACCCGAACACTGGAGTCGCCGTCTACGACTCCAACTGCAACCTGATCGGGCAGCTCACCGGCCAGTGCTTCAAGGGCTGGGGAGTGGTCGGCGGCACGAGCGCCTCTGCGCCGATCATCGCCGGCGTCTACGCCCTGGCCGGCAACGGGCAGTCCGTGAACTACGGCTCGTTCCCGTACGGCCACACCTCGTCGCTGTTCGACGTGACGAGCGGGAGCAACGGCAGCTGCAGCCCGGCCTACCTATGCACCTCCGGTGCCGGGTACGACGGCCCGACGGGCCTCGGAACGCCGAACGGGACCGCCGCCTTCTAGCCGGCGCGCTCTCGAGCACCGTTCCGACGCGCAAGAGGCGGGCCCCGCGAGGGGCCCGCCTCGTTCTGTCTGGGATGACAGACCTGCTCAGGCGGCCGCGGGCTGCGGCACGGTCTCCCGCTCGCGCTCGCCCTCCGCCTCGATCGGCTCGCGCTCGATCTCGCCCTCGCGGACCAGCCAGAGGGCCAGCGCCGCGCCGGCGAAGCAGAGCAGCGCGCCGAGCGTCAGCACGTCGTTCATGCCGGTGAGGAATCCCTCTCGCGCGGCATTCGAGACTGCGTGCTGAGTCTGCGGCGGGAACGCCGCGACGGCCTGGTTGAGGCTGCCGGAGGAGGCGGCCTCGACCAGCTGGCGAGGATGATCGCCGCTCGCCGCCGGGGTCCCCGCGGTGAGCTCACTCACCTTGGAGGCACCCTGGCCGATGAAGATCGCGCCCCAGACGGCAACGCCGACTGCGACGCCGACCTGGCGGAAGGTGTCGTTGATGCCGGCGGCCATGCCGCTCCGCTCCTTCGGCACCACGCTGAGCGCGACGTCCGCGATCACCGGGTTGAGGAAGCCGACACCGGCGCCGAGAACCAGGAACCCGCCGAGCAGCGTCGTCCACTCCGAGTTGGCGTGGACGCCTGACATCAGCAGCAGGCCGAGCCCCGCCACAGCGAGACTCCCGCTCATCATCAGCCGCGCCGGGGCACGGGAGAGCAGGGCCCCCGCGAGCGGAGCGGCGAAGAAGCTGACGAGAGTCAGCGGCAGGTAGCGCAGCCCCGCCTCCAGCGGCGAGTAGCCCAGGTAGTTCTGCAGGTAGAGGGTCAGGTAGAGGAAGAGCGCGAATGCTGACCCCGACACGGCGAAGGCCGCGAGCTGCACGCCAGTGAACGAGGGCCGCTTGAAGAGCCCGAGCGGAAGCATCGGCTCACGCACACGGCTCTCAATCGCGACGAAGGCGGCGAGCAGTGCCGCCGAGCTGACGAGCAGCGACACGATCAGCGTGCTCCCCCAGCCCTCGTCGTTGCCGCGGACCATCGCCAGCACGAGCAGGAAGAGGGCCGCGCTGAAGGTCGCGACTCCAGGCCAGTCGACCCGGGTCGCATTCGGATCGCGGGTCTCCCGCAACTTGGTGTAGGTAACGCCGATCGCGGCGAGGCCAATCGGAACGTTCAGGTAGAAGATCGATTCCCAGCCGAGGGTGTCCGTGAGGGCACCGCCGACGAGCGGGCCGATCGCGACGGCGACGCCGATCGAGGCGCCGTAGATCCCCATCGCCGTCCCGCGCTCACGGCCGGCGGGGAACTCCTGCGCGACCAAGGCGAGGGAGACGGCGAACATGACCGCGCCGCCGACGCCCTGCAGGGCCCGGGCGACGTTCAGGAAGGTCGGATCCGGGGCCAGCGCGCAGAGCAGCGAGGCCGCGGAGAAGATCCCGAGCCCCCAGGCGAACAACCGGCGCCGGCCGAACCGATCGGCGAGGGCGCCGGCGGTCAGAACCAGGGCCGCGAGCGTGAGCGCGTAGGCATCCACCACCCACTGCAGGTCGCCGAAGCTGGCGCCGAGGTCATCCCGAATCGACGGCAGAGCAACATTGACCACCGTGATGTCGAGTAGAAGCATGAAAGTCGCCACCGAGACGGCGATCAGGGTCCACCATTTACGAGCCACGATTTCCTCCTTGTTGGGTGGCGGCCATTGTTTGCAAGTTAGCAATGATCTTGTTTAAGATGATCTCGTTTCGATCCACTGTGACCCACGTCACATCGGCCGCATTTGTTTCGTCCTCCCGATGACGAACCCGAACGAGAGGATGTGACGTGAACGACCAGGACCTACTCGCGCAGCGCTTCGAGGAGCAGCGGCCCTACCTGCACTCGGTCGCCTACCGGATGCTCGGCTCGACGGGCGAGGCCGACGACGCCGTGCAGGAGGCCTGGCTGCGATTGAGCCGGAGCGACTCGGAGGCGGTCGAGAACCTCCGCTCCTGGCTGACGACGGTCGTCGGGCGCGTCTCACTCGACATGCTGCGCGCCCGGAAGGCGCGGCGAGAGCAGCCCGATGATCACCTGGAGCCGATCGTCAGCGACTCGATCGAGGAGAACCCCGCCCAGGAGGCTGAGCTCGCCGACTCGATCGGCCTGGCGATGCTGGTGGTGCTCGAGCACCTCTCCCCGGCCGAGCGCGTCGCGTTCGTCCTCCACGACATGTTCGGCGTCCCCTTCAGCGAGATCGGCGAGATCGCGGGTCGCTCGCCCGACGCCGCCCGCCAGCTCGCCAGCCGCGCCCGGCGACGGGTTCGCGGCTCAGCGCCGCCTGAGGACGCCGACCCTGTCGAGAAGCGCCGGGTCATCGATGCCTTCCTCGAGGCCGGGCGCGCCGGCAACTTCGAGGCCCTGCTCGAGCTGCTCGACCCGGACGTCGTCTTCCGCGTTCACACGGCCGAGGGCGATCCCCGGGCCGAGGCGCCGACGATGGGCGCCGAGGCGGTCGCGAACCGGATCCTCACCACCGGTCGTGCGTTCGCCCCGCACGCCCGTCCGGCCCTCGTCAATGGCTCGCCCGGCGTGGTGGCCGAACGAAACGGGAAGACCCTCGGGGTCATGTCGTGCACCGTCCGGGAGGGCCGCATCGTGACGATGGACGTCGTCGCCGATCCCGACCGCTTCAGAGAGTCGGGCGACTAGTGCCTTCAGCTGAGGCCCGCCGCGACTTGCCCCGGTGATGGGGCGAGTTCGCGACTCGGTCGCCAGACGGCCGTTGCGACGGCCGCGAGGAGAACCGTCGCGGCGCCGGAAGCGGTGAGCGTCCAGCCGGCGCCGATACCGGCCACGATCGGGCCGCCGATCGCTGTGCCGAGCGGGGCGGCGACGATGACAGCCGCGCTGCGGGCGGCCAGCACACTCGGCAGGTTCGCGGTCGTGGTGATCGACTGGAAGAGGGCGTAGGTGAGGGGGATGAAGGGTCCGTAGATCAGGCCTCCGACCGCAAAGCAGACGAGCGTCACGCCGACCGGCGCGAAGGCGAAGGGAACCAGGCAGGCGCCCCAGCCGGCCACGATCAGGAGGGTGATGCGGCGGGTGGCATGGCCGCGGAGCGACCCCACGAGAAGGGTGGAGACGAGGGCGCCGACGCCGAAGCTCGTCCAGAAGGCGCCGAGCAGCCGGGCATGGGCGTGCAGGTCGCGAGCGACGTAGACCGGAAGGGCGTCCTCGACCGGTCCATAGAGGAAGAAGAACAGCCAGGTGAGCACGATCAGGCCGAGCAGGTCGTTTCGGCGAAGGAGGCGAAAGCCGGACTCGGCGGCGCGAGTATCGACGGGCTGCTGCTCCGTCGCCGGAGTGTCCGTGTGCGTCCGCCAGGCCTGGACGCCGAGGAAGGCGAACGTGGCTGCATCGAAACCGAGGACCCATGCGGGCGCGACTCGGACGAGGAGCAGCCCGGCCGCTGCCGGTCCGATGATCGTCGCAAGCCAGACCTGTGCGGTCGCCAGTGAGTTGGCCGCGAGAGGTCCGTCCTCTCCTCCGATCTGGGCGAGCATCGTGTACTGGCCCGCCCGCCCCCAGCTGGTCAGGAGCGAGGACCCGGCGAGGAATGCGACGTATGTGGCCGGTGAAAGCGCTCC
The DNA here is from genome assembly GCA_963797265.1 of uncultured Solirubrobacterales bacterium. GTDB lineage: Bacteria > Actinomycetota > Thermoleophilia > Solirubrobacterales > 70-9 > DASUPK01. Next base: position 404,313 of record CAWCOY010000002.1, read on the forward strand.
GGTCGCCGCGAGCACGACCACCGTGCCGAGGAAGCCCGTGCGGAGCACGCAATCGGCGAGAACGAGTGCCCGCGCCGGGCGATGGCGGAGGTACCTGCCGAAGGCGAGCGCCCCGACCGCGCCCGGCAGGGTGTAGGCGGCGACCGCCAGCCCGACGAAGAGACCGAGCTCACCGGCGGGGGCGGTTCGTACCGCGAGCCAGGCGATCGTCACCATGCTCATCCCGTCGCCGAGCGACGAGACGCCGAGCCCGGACAGCAGTCGCCGTGCGCGACGGTCTCGGAGGAGGGCTCTGTACGTCCGCGGGATCACGGGACCCTCTAGGCGAAATCGGCCCCGGCCCTCAGTTAACCGCTTTCTTTACGAGCGCGACGATTTTCTTCTCTTCGGCCGCGGTCAGCTCCTTCAGGGCGAAGGAGGTCGGCCACATCGCGCCTTCGTCGAGGTTCGCCGTGTCGTTGAAGCCGAACGTCGCGTACCTCGACTTGAACTTCGCCGCGCTTTGGAAGAAGCACAGGACCTTGCCGTCCTTGGAGTACGCGGGCATCCCGTACCAGGTCCTCGGCGCGAGATCCGGCGCGGTGTCCTTGACGATCGCGTGTAGCCGCTTGGCCATGGCGCGATCGGATTTCGGCATCTCGGCGATCTTCGCGAGCAGGTCGGCTTCCCCGTCCGCCTCGCCCGACTTCAACTCTCGGGCGCGCTCCTTCATCGCAGCTCGTTCCTCGGCCGTGAATCCCTTGGACTTCTTGTTGCCTGTGGTGGTGCGCCTGGCGGGCTTCTGCGTCTTGCTCTTTGGGCTCATGGAATCTCCTCCTGCTGACTCGGCGGGGGCTCTCTCCCGGGGGGGCCGACCGTTGGCCTAGCAAATAATTTGTAGCACAAATGATTGTGGCCGCGCATTAAATTTGCAAAGATCACAGGGTGGCGAGCACCCCTACACCCGAGCCCGAGGTCGCCGAGTTCGCCGGCCAGCTCTTCTTCCGTCTCTGGCGAGCGTCGCATACCCGCGTCGCGGAGGAGCTTGGGGCGCTGGGCCTGACGCCTGCGAGCTTCGGGCTGCTCAACGTCCTCGGCGCTCGCAGGGGAGCCAACCAGCAGGAGCTCAGCGCCGTGATGGGCATCGATCCGAGCACGATGGTCTCGCTCATCGACGGACTCGAGGATGTGGGCCTGGTGGAGCGCCGGCCGCATCCCAAGGATCGGCGGGCCCGGGTGGTCACCCTGACTCCCAAGGGACGCCGGCTTCTGAAGCGCGCCCGCGAGGTGGCGTTCGAGATCGAGGACGAGGTGTTGCAGAGGCTGACCGGTCCGCAGCGTCGCGAGCTGATCAAGCTGCTGCGCCGGGCGCTCGAGGGCGCGCCGCCGCAGCCGCTCTGGAGCGCGTCAGAGGGCGACTAGGCCAGCTCGGGGCGGCGACTGCCTTATTAGGGCCCAATCCGCACGGCGCGAACCGCCGTATCCGAATAAGGGCCGTCAGTCCCGCCACCCGATCCCTCACCCCGGCGGGGCTGGCGGCCGTCTCGTCCGCCCGGTATCGGCGCAAAGCTACTCCTCCGTAGGTAACGTACGGCGCTGAGATGGCGCTGAAGAAGATTGGTCTGGTCACGGCCTCGGCACTGTGCTCGGTCAACCTCTGGACGGGCGCGCCGCTGTTCGCGGTCTGGGTCGGCTCCAAGGTGCAGGGGAGCCTCAACAACCTGAGCATGACCGCGGTGTTCGCCGTCATCGCGATCCTCGCGGTCACGGTCTTCGCCCTCGGCTACCTGCTCACCTGGCTGAACGCCAAGTACGACGAGCTAACCGGGCGGCCTGCGGTTGCCCGTCAGACCTCGCCGTGGCTGCGCAGCATGCGCGACGAGCGCGACGACGCGATCCAGCGCAAGTACGGGATCGGCGGCGTCGAGCGGGTGGTGGTGATCTGCGCGGTCGCCGGAGTGCTCGCGTTCGAGGCCTGGTTCTTCTTCTTCGCCGGCTCGTCGCTTCCGAACAATTGAGTTAGTCGATCTCCGGGTAGGGCTCTCCTCGGACGGCGAGGAAGGAGAGACCCATGGCGATGAGTGAGAACGGACGCGTTCCGCTAGTGCGTGTAGCTGACCAGGTCCTCCCGCTCGGACTCGCCTGAGACGGAGACCGCCACGACCGGCCCGACGCCCTTGGCGTAGAGCTTGTACTCCGAGATGTCGGGTTCGATTGGGCTGTAGTCGTCGGTCAGGATCGCCCCGGTGAAGTGGCCCGCCGGGGCCTCGACCTGCTGGTCCACGGCGAGCACCTTGCTCCGATCCTCGGCCTGGCCCTTGTAGTACTCCTCCCGATATGTGAGGCCGACGTACGGTTTTGCCGGCATCGCGACGCCGGCGTCCGCCCCGTTCCTGCCGGCCTCGAACGAGCCGCTCGTGTCCTTCTCGCCGTTGTGGAACTCGGCGGTGTTCTCGCCGAAGTACCAGATGTTGCCGTCCGAGTCCTGGGCGTACCAGTCGTCGGTGACCTCGGTCGGAGTCCCGTGGTCGTAGACGATGTCGCTGACCACTCGGGCCGTGACGCCGTCGGCGATCCTCTTGGTCTGGTTGGTGACCGTGATGGTCTCCTGCAGGGACTCGCCCTCCGGGTTGCTCACGTGGACATGCCAGACGGCCCCGACGGGCATCGGCCAGTACGGGTTGTCGATGGTGGTCGAGAAGTCGGCTGGGTCGAGATTGGACGGTTCACTCGACTGCGGGAACGTGTTGGTGCCAGATTGCTGCGCGGCGGATGAAGAGGAGTCTCCTCCGGACGAGCCGCACCCGGCGAGCGCGGGGAGCGCAACGACGGCGACTGCCATCGCGGCTCCGACGCGCCTGATCGCCCGGGCTCCCATCTAGCTACCGCCCTGGTCCTCGCTGTCGGCCTCCGCGACCACCAGCTGGTAGGTCTGGTCGAGCCGAACGTCGACGGTGCCGCCGTCGGCCTTCCCGACCTCGACCTCCCAGGTGGCGCCATTCTCGGAATCGCGCTCGACCGAGTTCGCGTGTCCGCCTGGGTAGAGCTTGAGGGCCGCGGCCTTCGCCTGTTCCGCGCCCGGACCGGTGGCGCCACCCTCGTCGTCAGCGCTGCCGATCGCGACCGCCGTGCCCGCACCCCCCGCCGCCAGGACGAGGATCGAGCCGCCGACGATCACGTGCCTCCGTGACCAATGCATCTGAGCTCCCTTCCGAGTCATTGCGTGACCGGTTCTACGGAGCGCGAATGAATCGGCCGTGAAAGCCGCGACCTCACCGAAAACACCGGGGGTCAGGTCTTGCAATCACGCACAGCGTGTCGCAATGCAAGACCTGACCCCAGGGTCACGTGGCGAGCTTGACCTGACCCCATGGTTATGCGGGGAGGTTGATCCAGACGTCCGCCCCTGCGTCGTCGCGGTTCGCCGCGTGGGCGCTTCCGCGGTGCGCGTGGGCGATTGCCTCGACGATCGCCAGGCCCAGGCCGGTGCCGTCGCCGCCTCGCGAGGAGTCGCCGCGGCTGAAGCGGTCGAAGGCGCGGCCGATGAACCGGGGCGCGAAGCCCGGGCCGCGGTCTTCGACGTGGATCGCCACCTCCCCACTGGCCTCCATCGCCCGGAGGGTGATCTCCCCTCCTCCGTGTTCGAGCGCGTTCTCGACAAGGTTGCCGAGTGCCTGCTCGAGGCGCAGCCGGTCGGCCTCGACGGTCAGCCCGTTTGCCGACTCGATCACCAGGGAGCGGCCCGTCGCGGCGATCCGGGCCGAGTAGCGCTCGCGCAGGTTCCCGAGGAGCCCGGCGACCCCGACCCGGCGCAGGTCCAGCGCCAGCTTTCCCTCGGCCGAGCGGGCTAGGACGAGCAGGTCCTCGGCGAGCTGGATCAGCCGGTCGACCTCGACGATCGCCGAGGAGATCGCCGCGCGCATCTCGCCCGGCGTCTTCGCGTAGCGAAGCGCCAGTTCGAGCTCGGTCTTGTGCATTGCCAAAGGGGTCCGGAGCTCGTGGCTGGCGTCGTCGACGAAGGCTCGCTCGCGCTCGATTGCCGCCTCGAGTCGGCCGAGCATCCGGTTCAGCGTCTCCCCCAGCCTGCGGATTTCGTCGTCGGCCTCGGGTAGTGGCAGCCTTGCCTCGGGCTCGGCGGCCGAGATCGCCGCGGCCCGCCGGCGCATCGCCTCGACCGGCCGCAGCGCCCGCCCCGAGACCACGTAGGCCGCCGCCGAAGCAAGAAGCAGCGCCACCGGGATCCCAATGAAGAGGAGCGTCCTCAGGTTGGCCAGCGACTCGTTGCGATCGTCGAGCGACGCGGCCGTGACCACGACGAAGGTCTCGCCGCGGGAGCCCTGCGCAGGCCGCGCCAGGAGCCGGGCCTGACCCGTGAGGCTGCGGACATGTGGCCGGGTGACCAGGAAGGACGCCTGGACGGCGCGGGCCGACTCAGCGGGCGTGATCTGCGGATCGGCCCCGAGCTGCGGCGTGGTTGCGTAGATGCGTCCCTCCGGAGTGAGGACCTGGGCGAAGCTCTCCTCCCGCCCAAGGAGCTTCGCGTTCTGAGCCAGATCGCCGCCGGCGACGAGCGAGGCGATGTCGTCGCCGTGGGTTCGCAGGCTCTGGTCGATCTGCTCGCTGAGCTCTGAGTCGAAGCGCGCGTAGACGAAGTAGCCGAGCGCCGCCAGCACCACCGCGCTGACCAGGGCGAAGGCCAGGGTCATTCGGAGCCTGATTGGGATCCGACTCATGCCTGCCCATCGTCCTCGCGGAGCCGGTACCCAGCCCCGCGCACGGTTTGGATCGACTTCGTCCCGAAGGGCGCGTCGATCTTCTTCCTGAGCAGCCGGACATAGGAGTCGACGACGTTGGAGCGGTTCTCGTACTCGTAATCCCAAGCGTGCTCGAGCAGCTGGAAGCGCGAGAGGACCTCGCCAGGGCGGCGCATGAACACCTCGAGCACGGCGAACTCCTTGGCGGAGAGCTCGATTTCCTCCTCCCCTCGCCAGACCTGGCGCTTGGCCGGATCGAGGCGCAGGTCACCGACCCGCACGTCCGGCGTGCCGGTGCCGTGGCTTCGGCGTGCGAGGGCGCGCAGCCGGGCGAGCAGCTCGGCGTAGGAGAAGGGCTTAACCAGGTAGTCGTCGGCGCCGGAGTCGAGCCCGGCGACGCGATCGTGGACGCCGTCGCGTGCGGTGAGCATCAGGATCGGGGAGAGGACTCCGTCGTCGCGCAGCCTCCGGCAGACCTCGAACCCGTCGATGCCCGGCAGCATCAGGTCGAGCACGATGGCGTCGTACTTCGTGGCTCCCGCCATCCAGACGGCGTCCTCGCCCTTGGCGGCGAGATCCGCCGCGATCCCCTCCTGCCGCAGGCCGCGGCGGAGCAGGCCGGCCATCTTGGGCTCGTCCTCGACGATCAGCACGCGCATCTCGGCTCTCCGCAAATTGTCTCGCGGAGATGAACTCAGGATGAAAGGCGTGCGGGTCCAGCTGTGACAGCGGGGCCCCACGGTCACTGACCAGAGCTCGCACGACCGGGATGATCAGCCAGAGGTTGATGAAACCAACGAAGCTCGCGAGCATGAGCAACAGGCTCGGCATGGGAGAAATCCTCTGCCACGCCAGGGGATTTGCCATCCGTGTTTCCAGGGTCAATCAATAGGTGATTTCCCGCACATCGCGGCCACGGGATAGTGTCGGCGCAGCAGCATCTACCGAGAGGGGAGAACGATGGAAGCGAAGTCAATCGATGCGGCGGAGTTCCGCACCAAGCAGCGTGACCAGTGGAACGGTGTGGCCGCTGGGTGGAGTAAGTGGTCGGATTACATGGACGAGCGCGTGGGCAGCGTCGCGGAGCACATCGTCGAGATGGCGGGCATCAAGGAGGGCGACCGGGTCCTCGACGTCGCGGCCGGCTACGGCGAGCCGTCGCTGACCGCGGCCCGCCGAGTTGGGCCAGAGGGAAGCGTGATCGCCACGGACATCTCCGCCGAGATGCTCAACTTCGGCCGCCAGCGGGCGGCCGCGAATGGCGTCGAGAACATCGAGTTCATGCAGTCCGACGCGAACTCGCTCGATTTCCCACATGAGAGCTTCGACGCAGCCGTCTCGCGCTGGGGCATCATCTTCGACCCCGACGGCGAGGGAGCGGCGGCCAAGGTCCGCGGCTTCCTGAAGCCGGGCGGCCGGTTCGCGATCAGCTCATGGGGCCCGCCCGAGCGCGTCCCGTTCCTGGCGATTGCCATGCAGACGGCGATGAAGAAGCTCGACGTGCCACCCCCACCGCCCGGGACCCCGGGACCGATGTCACGACCGACGCAGGAGGCGATCGGCGGCCTGCTCGAGGGTGGCGGCTTCTCGGACATCGAGGTGGAGGAGCTCGAGGTGACCTTCGATCTCGACTCGGCCGAGCAGTACACCGAGTTCACGAGAGAGATCGCCGCCCCGATCGTGGCGATGATCTCGCCGCATCCCGAGGAAGTGCAGCGGGAGACCTGGCAGGCGATCACCGACGCCGTTGCCGAGACGGCGGATGGCGAGGACCGGATCAGCCTGACGAATCAGGTTCTCGTCGCCTCCGGGCAGGCGTAGGCTCCCCGGGATCGAAGGAACCCAGCCCGAGACACATAGGTTCGAGGACGACGGCGGGATCCCCAATTCCCGCCTACCCGTCCTGATCTACCACGGGGTCGAGGCCGCCCGTGACGCCGGGGCCTGCGAGGAGCTGCTCGCCTCCAACGGCTGGCTGCCCGACTGGCGGAACGGGATCTTCTCCTTCCACCACTTTCACTCGATCGCTCACGAGGCGCTCGGCATCGTCGGCGGCCGGGCCACGGTCATGCTGGGCGGGCCGAGCGGTCAGGCCTTTGAGATCGGAGAGGGCGACGTGCTCGTCCTGCCGGCGGGCACCGGCCACTGCAACCAGGGCTCAAGCTCCGACCTCCTGGTGATCGGCGCCTATCCGAACGGAATGCCCTGGGACATCCGCCGCGGCGACCCCGCCGAGCACGACGAGGCTGTTGCCAACATCCGGGCGGTGCCGCTGCCCAACTCGGATCCGGTCGAGGGATCCGACGGGCCTCTCACCCAGCTCTGGACCTAAACGAAACGCTTGACGAAGTCGAGCGCGGTCTGGGCGACCTCGCGCCAGCCGCTGTCGATCGTCAGTGCATGGCCCCGGTTCGGCATCTGCACGATCTCCGTCACCCCCGGGTTCCGGCTCTGCCGCTTGTAGGAGGCGTTCGCGATCGCCCAGGGGACGGTGTGATCCTTCTCGCCATCGATGATCAGGAGCGGGCCGCGCTGCGGGTTCTTGGGGTTGAGCTTCGCCTCGGTCCACGGATTCACGTTGGCGTTCGCCATCTGCATCAGCGCCGCCGCCGACCCAGCCACGTGGTAGGTCTCGTAGAGCTGCTTCGTCTCCTCGTCGCTCAGGGCGTTCCCCCAGCCGTACTTGAACTGGTCGAGGGTGAGCGTGATCGCCCGTCCGCGGTTCAGCGGGTTCCTCAGCACGGGCGCGGACACACGCAGCGTCGAAACGGGTAGCGGCAGTACGCCGCGGAAGGGGCCCGGATCGATCGCCACCGTCGCTGCGGAGAGGCCGCGGTCGGCGATCAGCTGGGCGAGCAGCCCGCCCGTGGAGTGACCCATCACGGCCGGCATCAGCTGGAGCCCGCGGATCACGTCTTCGGTGTGGTCCGCGATCTGCTTGAGAGTCTTCTTGGCGAGGACGTCCGGGTTCGCCCGGGCCTCTTCGACCGTCTCGGGATCGTCCGGCCAGTCAGGCGTGACGCTGGCGTACCCCTCCTGCTCGAAGAAATCGACCCAGTTGTTCCAGCTGCTCGGCAGCAGCCAGAGCCCGTGGATCAAAACGACCGGCGTCCTGCCGCTCGCGTTCGCCTTCTCAACCTGCTGAGCTTCCCGCTCGCTGATCGCCATGCGACCCCCTCTTTTTTGATTCGGCCGTCCGGGCCGCGGTCTATCCAGCTACTGATGGTGGTAATGGAGCCGGTGGGATTTGAACCCACGTCCCCGGTCACGAACGATCGGCGTCTACAGGCATAGCCGGCGCTTTTGATCTCGCCCTACGGCCTCCGCTGCCGGCGGGAGATGCCGGAGGGCCAAGTCCCTTCGATTTCCCCGGAAGGTCGGGACGGTCCGACCGGGTGAGCCCGATGCTGACGCCGGGATCCCACCCCTCGGGCTCGGGTGGGCCGACGCTCACTACTTAGCTACTAACTAAGCCGCGAGGGCGAACTCATGGTCCGCACGTATTGGTTGGTCCAGGTGTTTAGCGAGGCCTCCTGGAACCTCGGCCTGCAACCTGATCGCACGGATGACCAAGTCGAATCCAATTCGGCCCCGTGCTATGTCTCCACAGATGGTAGCCGGGGGGTCGTTCAGCGGCCGGCGGGCTGCTTGCGGGCGCTGGCGAGGTAGGTTGCCGCCATGTCCTCGTCGCCGTGCTCACGGGCGGCCTCCTCGAGCTGTGCGCGGATCGACTCGAGCATCGGTAGGTCGAGATCGTGCCGTTCCATCGCCTCAAGGACCAGCCGCGCGTCCTTGGCCGCGAGCTCGAGCTTGAAGGACGGTTCGAAGCTGCGCTCGATCATCATCCGGCCCTTCATCTGGGCGTAGGGGTTGTCGACCGGGCTTCCCGAGATCGTCTCGAGGAACTGCGCGGGATCGATGTCGATGCCCTCGGCGAACGCGATTGTCTCCGCGAGGCCCTCGACGAGCGAGAGCAACCAGGAGTTGATCACCAGCTTCATCCGCGTGCCGGTGCCCGCCTCGCCCAGCCAGACGGTCTTCTGGCCGACCGCGTTGAAGATCGGCTCGCAGCGATCCCGCGCGTCCTCTGGCCCCGAGGCGAGCACGGTGAGCTTGCCCTCCTCGGCCGGCTGCTTGGTGCCGACGACCGGGGCGTCGACCAGCACCAGGTCGTGCTCCTCCGCGAGCGTCGCGCAGCGCTCGGTGCCTTCGATTCCGATCGTGCTCATCTGCAGCCAGGTGGCTCCGTGGGCCGCGCCGGCGAGGCCGCCCTCGTCGCCCTCCATGGCGGAGCTGACGGCGTCGGCGTCGCTCAGGATCGTCACGACGAAGTCGGCGCCGGAGGCGGCGTCCGCGGCGGTATCGGCGATCTCAATCCCGTGCTCGGCGAGCGACTCCGCCTTCTCGCGGGTCCGATTCCAGGCCCGCACCTCCAATCCCGTGGCGGCGATGTGGCGCGCCATCGGCAGGCCCATCGTCCCGCCGGCCCCCAGGACCGTCACCTTCCCGCCTGCATTCATGCCAGCGGACTACCCGCTATCGGCGCTGCTGACTCTCCCCGCAGGAAGCCTTTACATAGCAGCGCAGCGGTGGCTCGGCGGGGATGAACTTGGCGCCGGCGATCGCCGCGGCGATCGACGCCGCGAAGTCCGCCTCCTGCGTCGGGAAGGTGGCCTGGTTGACGCCGGGCATGAGCGTGGTCGGCAGGCAGAGGCCGGTTCCGTCGATGCGGGAGGGATCGGCCGGGCCCGCGTGGTCGAGCGCGTCGATCGCGAGCGCATAGGCGACGGGGTCGTAGGTGCCGACGCCGAGGTGCTCATTCACGTCGAGCGGGCAGATCTGCTGGATCGCGACATTCGAGATCTGGCCGCCGCCGCCGTGCAGGGAAGAGCTGCCGTTGTCGCTGAAGTTCGGTGTGACGACCTCATCGGTATGCGTGTAGACGTCGGTGTAGGAGATCCCCGGGAAGGTCTCCTGGTAGCTGTTCAGCGCCTTGATGAACTGGGAGCCCGCCTTCTGCTGGTGGAACGAAGCCGGGCAGACGGTGACGCAGACCGGGACGGCGGTGAGGGTGCCGTGGTTGCTGGGGGCGAGGCCGATGAGGTCATCCACCATCGACCTGGTGTCCGGCCAGAAGCGGAAGACCCAGCGCGGCAGCATCCCGCCCTGGCTGTGGCCGATGATCGCGATGCGGTGGCCGGCCCGCGAGTGCATCGTGCGGATTGCATTCACGACGTACTCGGCGGCGGTCTGGATGTCCCCCATCGCGTTGTCGGGCAGCGCCACCGCGCACCACGGGATGCCGAGCTTGTCGAGCGCCGGCTCCCAGGTCCAGGAGAACTCAGACCTGGGGTTCTCGGCGGTTCCATGGACGAGCAGGACCGGAGCGCGGGAGGCCCCCGAGATGCCGCCCGTGCAGGAGAGCGCCTTGTCCAGATCCGCCTGCGGCACGCTGAGCGGCGGGCCCGGCTGAGCGGGCGGCGCGTAGGTGATCGCCTGCGACGCCGCGGGAAGGAGCAGGGCCGCGGCGACCGCGACGGCCGCCAGCGCCGGCCCTCTCAATCCGCGGCATCTTTGGAGAGTCATCGCTGACGCCTCTTCTCGCTCTGTGAGCACGACGCGGTGACGTAGCAGCGCAGCGGCGGCTCGGCCGGGACAGTCGGCGCGGTCGCGGTGTTGATCGCCAGGTCGGCGGCCGCGGCGGCCAGGTCGGTCGGATAGGTGATCGGGTTGATCCCCGGCATCAGAGGCTGTGTGCAGACGCTCGGGGCGATCCGCGATGGATCCGCCGGCCCGGGGTGGGTGACGGCGTCAATAGCCAGGGCGTAGGCGGTGTTGCTCTGCGTCCCGACGGCCAGATGCTCGGAGACGTCGAGCGGACAGACGTCCTGAATCGCCACGTTCGTGATCTCCCCACCGCCGCCATGCACCGATGAGCTGCCTTGGTCATTCGAGTTCGGGGTGACGATCTCGTCGAAGTGGCTGTACACCTCGGTGTATGAGATCCCGGGGAAGGTCTCCTGGTAGGAGTTGAGCGCGGCGATGAACTGCGCCTTGTCCGACTGCTGCCAGTCAGCCGCAGCACAGGCGACCGAACAGAGCAGCTCGGCGCCGGTCGTGCCGTGGTTGCTGGCGGCGAAGCCGATGTCGTCGTCGACCATCGTCCGCGTGTCGGGCCAGAAGCGCAGCGCCCAGCGGGGCAGCATCCCGCCCTGGCTGTGGCCGATGATCGAAATCTTCCTGCCGGACCGCGCGTACATGGTCCGGATCGCGTTGACGACGTACTCGCCGGCGTCCTGGATGTCGAGCAGGCCGTTTCCGGGGAGGGCCACCGTGCATCAGGGAATGCCGAGGTGGTCGAGCGCCGGCTCCCAGTTCCAGCCGAAGTTGTGCGGCGGGTTGCTGCCCGTGCCGGGGACGAGGAGCACCGCGGTCTTGCCGGAGCTGGACAGGTTGTCCGTGCACTGAAGGGCGGAATCGAGCTGGCCCTGCGGAACGCTCAGGGGCGGCCCGGGCTGGTCCACGGGCGCGTACGTGATCGCGCTCGCCGTCTCCGGGAGTGCCAACAGACCCACCACGACTGCTGCCGCAAGCGCTCTCCTCACCGAGGGCGACAGTACCAATTTGTGGGTAGCGCTGAGACAGTTCCGCCCTCTGTCCCGTAAGGGCCGGCTTAGGCGCGGCGCTACCGTTGGATGCGCTCATGGAAGCGCCCGAACTCGCACCGCCCGCCCCGCAGGCCGGGCGGGAAGTTGGACCCATCCACCCCGGCTCCGGGCGCGGCGACGGCAAGCTGAAGCGGATCGGCGGAGCGCTTGCCGCCATCGGGCTGTTCATCGCGAAGCTCGGCGCGAAGGCGAAGCTCCTGCTGGTAGCCCTGCCGAAGCTGAAGCTGTTCACGACCTCGGGCTCGATGCTCGTCTCGATCGTCGCCTACCAGCTGATCTTCGGATGGGCATTCTCGGTCGGCTTTGTCCTGCTGCTGCTGCTCCACGAGCTCGGGCACGTGTTCCAGCTCCGACGCGAGGGAGTCAAGGCCTCGGCGCCGATGTTCATTCCCTTCCTGGGCGCCGTGATCTCCGCCAAGTCGATGGGTGATGACGCCGGGGCGGAGGCGCGAGTCGGACTCGCCGGCCCCATTCTTGGCTCCATCGCCACGCTGGTGCCAGTCGGGATCTGGCTGGCCACCGGCAGCCACTTCTGGCAGGCGCTCGCCTTCATCGGCTTCTTCATCAACCTCTTCAACCTGCTGCCGATCCTCCCGCTGGACGGCGGCCGCGCCATGGCCGCCCTCTCCCCCTGGGTCTGGCTGGTGGGCCTCGCGGGCCTGGTGGCGATGGTGTTCTTCTTCCCCAGCCCGATCGTGCTCCTCATCCTCCTGCTCGGGGGAATGGAGACCTGGCGGCGCTGGAAGGAACGCAACACGCCCGAGGCCCGCGCCTACCGGCGGATCCCGGCGCGCACCCGGGCCCTGGTGGCGGCGACCTATCTGCTGCTGATCGTCGCGCTCGCGATCGGCCTCTCGGCGACGCACCTGCCGCGCGGCCTCTCGGACGTCTGATCAAAGAAGCGGGGGCCGCTCCCTAGAGGGTCAGCTTGTTCCTCACGTCGCTGACGAAGTCGCCCGGCATGCCGGGGACGTTGGCCAGATCGTCGACCGACGTGAAGCCGTTCTGCCGCTCGCGGTAGGTGATCACCCGGGTCGCCTGGGTGACGGAGAAGCCGAGTTCGCGAAGCTCCTCGAAGCTGGCGCCGTTGAGGTTGATGCGATCGCCGATCTCCACGTCCTCGAGCTCGTGGCGATCTGGCTCGGGCTTCGCGCTCTCGTCCTCCTCGGCCGGCTCATGGCCGGGACCGGTCCCGAGGATCGCGCCGACCGTGCGCCCCAGGATCCCGCCGCTGCCTTCCTCGTCGCCCTCGGCGTCAAGCCTCTCCTCCTCGGCTGCCACTTGGTCGGCTGCCGTGGGCGCCGGCTCCTCGGGTTGCTCGACGGCCGGCTCGGCGGTCTGGGCTGCCTGGAGGTTCGTGGCCGCCGCGGCCTCGGCCTCGCGGGCCCTGCGCTCGGCCTCCCGCGCCCGCTCTTCCGCCGCGCTGATGCGCTCGAGGACCTCGCGCAGGCGGCGCTCGCGCTCCGCTTCCTCGACCTTGAGCTGCGCCAGGCGCTCAGCCCGAGCCGCCCGCGCCTCCGCCTCCTGGACGCGCCTCTCAATCTCCTCCAGCCGCCTGTAGGCGTCCTCCATGGCGCGCTCCTGTTCCTGGCGCCCCGCTTGCATGCGGGCCTCGGCCTCCTCCACCGCGCTTGAGAGATCGGGGGGCTCGCGCGGGAGTTCCTCCTCGACGCGCACCGGGGCAGGCTCCTCGGCCTGGGGCTGAAGACTGGTTTCGCCGACCGCGAGGCCTCGCTCGTTGGCCTCAGCGAGGACACGCTCCTCGGCCTCCCGGCGAGCCTGCGCGGCGGCCTGGGCCACGCGGGCGTCGGCCTCGCGACGAGCCTCTTCAATCGCCTCCCGGGTCCGTTCCTCCACTTCGCGGCGCACCCGCTCGGACTCCTCGCGCTGCCGCTCCTCGGCCTCCAGGCGCAGGCGCTCGGCCTCCTCCCGGACCCGCTGCTCCACCGTCTGGCGGGCCTCTTCCTCGGCCTGTCGCCTGGCCTGTTCGGCGGCCATCCTGATCAGTTGCTCGGTCTCCTCTTCGTCGCGCCTGGTCCGATCCTGGTCCTCCGGCTTCGGCTGCTCGGGCTGGACCGCTTCCCGCTCGGGGGGAGCATCGAAGGGCCGCGCCGGGGAGGTGTCCGGCGGGAGTGGCGGAACCTGCTGGCCCGACGGAGCCTCGGTCGGAGGCGGCTCAGGCGGGGGTGGCGCGGGCGGTCCGGGAGTCGGTGGCTTGAGGATCGGTGGCTCGGGGGTAGGTGGCTCGGACGTCGGAGGCTCCGGCGCCGGGGGCCCGGGGGCCTGGGTCGCGGCCTCACCCTCGCCCTCCCGGGCGAGCGCATCGATCTGATCCTGAAGTGAGGTGCCGCCCTCGCTCGGTGCAGAGATGTCGAGAGCTTCCGGGGCCGAGGCCGCCAGCTCGGCTGAAGCTGGATCGGGGACGGGCGGGACCTCGGGCTGCTGCTCCTCGTCGGCCGGGCTCTCCGCCTCCTCCTCGGTGGCGGGGGCCGGCGGATTGGCGGCCTCGTGCTCGGAGGAGGTCGCCGCGAAGCCCCCGGGGGGGCTCTCCGGCTCAGGCGCGAGCGGGGTGAGCGCCGGTTCGTCGGGCGTCTCCTTCACGCCCTCGCCGTCGTGGTTGGCGTCGGCGAGCGCGGCCTGCTCGCCCTGCTCATCCTCCTTCTGAGGCTCGCCGTTCTGGGCCTCGCCCTCGGCGAGGCCGAGCGCGGCGGCGAGCATCGTCGACTTCTCCTCTTCGTCACCGGCCTCGGCCTGGGCCGCTACCGGCGCCGCCTCGGGCTCCTTCTCGGGCTCCCGCTTTTCCTCCGGCTCCGCGACGGTCTCTTCGGGCTCCTCAACGCCCTCGCCCTTGCGGGCGGCCTTGCGCCGCTCCCGCTCTTCCTTACGCTTCTGGCGCTCCTCGCGCCGGCGCTTTCGCTCCTCCTCCCAGGCGGCGCGATCCTTCTCCTCGGCCCGCTTCTTCTCCTCCGCGACCTGCTTGCGCTGCGCCTTGCGCTGCTCGCGTCGCTCCTTGCGGCTCAGCTTGGACTCCTCCCCACCCGCTTCGGCCTGTTCCTCAGTCTTCGTCTCGAGCTCCTCCATCTCCGGCTTCGGCTTGGGCTCCTTCTTGGGCTCCGCCGCCTCGAGCTTCTCGGTCTGATCGCCCTTCGACTTCTTATCCACCTTCGCCTGGCCCTTCGCCGCCTTCTTCTCGGCCTTGGCGTCCACCTTCGCCTGCTTGGACTCGGCCCTCGCCTTCTCCTTCGCCGCCTTGGCCTCGGCCCTGACCATCGCCTTCTCCTCCTTCTTGGCGCGTCGCGCGTCCTTGCGGGAGAGCTGGCCGGCCGCTGCGCCGGCGGGCGCCGTGGCACCACCCTCGGACTCTCGCCGGCGATTGATCATCAAAAGGAGAATCAGCAGCAGGACGACCGCTGCGGCGATCCCGTAGGCCTCACCCGGGTGGTCGTTGACGAAGTCTGTGACGGTGCTGGTGTCGATGGCGACAAGCATCGGAGCGCCCAATGTTCGCACGGGATATGCGTTCTCGTGAACTGGGCCTTGCCCTCCCATCGGGCGAAAGCCTGCTCAACTCAAGCGTTGCTTGAAATCGCGCTCGACCTCGCGGCGGAGGTCCCGGTCGGCGATCTCGCGCCTCCGGTCGCGCCCCTCCTTGCCCTTCGCCAGCGCCAGCTCGACCTTGGCCCGCGGGCCCTTGAAGTAGATGCGCGTCGGGACCATGGTGAGGCCTCGCTCGGCCGTCTTTCCGATCAGCCGCTCGATCTCGCGGCGGTGAAGCAGCAGCTTGCGCGGTCTATCCGGATCGTGGTTCTGGTCCGACGCCGGCAGGTATGGAGGGATGTGGGCGCCGCGCAGCCAGACCTCCCCTCGGTCGATCACGGCGTAGGCCTCGTTGATCTGGGCCTTGCCGTCGCGGAGCGACTTCACCTCGCTGCCCTGCAGCTCGATCCCGGCCTCCATCCGCTCCAGCAGCTGGAACTTGTGCCTGGCGCGACGGTTAGTGGCGACGTCCCCGCTCACCGGGGCCCTCGGACCTTTCGACTTCTTTGCCATGATCAAACGGGTTGCCCCTATCGGGGCACCCTCGCACCATCTGAAGGTAGGAGGTCGACGCGTCCGCGCGGAGCCTCGACCCGGTCGACGGTCACCTGCACCGGGTCGCCGATCCGGATCGCTCCGCCGCCACGCATCCCGACCAGCATGGTCTCGGTGGGGTCGAGCTCGTAGCGCTCGCGCCCCCCGATCCGGCGGGCCGGCAGGAAGCCCTCGTAGACGTCGGCCAGGGCGCCGCCGAAGCGAACGAAGGCGCCCGCACCGACGACCCCGGACACCTCGCCCTCGAAGCGGGTGTCCGGCCCGCGGTCGAAGAGCTCTCGCTGGAGCAGGAAGCAGGCGCAGACCGAGTCCGCATCGCGCTCGAGACGGGTCGCGTCCCGCTCCCGCTCGGAGCAGTGGGCTCCGAGCTCGGCAAGTGTCTCGGCACGCGGCGCCTCCTCCTCGGCACCGAGCGCGGACAGCAACCCCCGGTGGGCGATCAGGTCGGGAAAGCGGCGGATCGGCGAGGTGAAGTGGCAGTAGGCGGGACTGCCCAGGCCGGCATGGCCAAGATTGCGATCCGTGTAGTGGGCCTGCTTCAGGGAGCGAAGCACGAGGGAGGTATAGGCCTCGCGGCCGTGGCGGCGCCGCTCGGCTTCGCGGGCGACCAGCCGGCTCGCCTCGCCCGCGAGGTCGCCCGCCTGCTGGGGCGAGATCGAGTCGGGCAGGGCCGGCGTCGGGATGTCGAGGGCCGCGAGCTGCTCGATCAGCCAGCGGATGCGCTCCGGGTCGGGCTGCTCGTGGACCCGGTAGAGGGTCGGGATGCGCCGCCGCTCCAGCAGCTCGGCGACCCTTTCGTTGGTGAGGATCATCAGGTGCTCGATCAGCCGGTGGGCCTCGGTCTGCTGCACCGACTGGGCACCAGCCACCTGACCGTCCTCGAAGCGGAACTCGGGCTCGAAGCTCTCCACCTCGAGCGAGGAGCGCGGCCGGCGGCCGGCGAGCGCCGCCGCGGCCTCGCGCGCGAGCGCCAGCGGCTCGGCGATCGGATCGGGTGGCCGCGCCCGGCCGGCGAAGATCTCGTCGAGCTGGCCGTAGTTGAGCCGGGAATCCGAGCGGATCAGGCTGCGGTAGAAGCTCGCCGAGAGCGCCTCACCGGCCTCCGAGATCTCGATCTCCGAGGTGACGGCCAGCCGGTCCTCGTTCGGCACCAGGCTGCAGACGTCGCTCGAGAGAACCTCGGGCAGCATCGGTGCGACCCGTCCCGGGACGTAGGTGGAGTTGGCGCGACGGCGGGCCTCCTTCTCCAGAGCTCCGCCAGGCCGGACATGCGCGGCCACGTCGGCGATGTGGATCCAGAGGCGAAAGCCGCGCTCGGTCCGCGACGCGGATACCGCGTCGTCGAAGTCATGGGCGCTGGCCGGGTCGACGGTGAAGGTGGGGAGATCGCGGACGTCGCGACGGTCGAAGGCGAGACCGCGAGCGGCCGCGGCGGCGTCCGCCGCCTCACCCTCGATCCGGCGTCCGAAGCCAACCCGCAGGTCGCGGTCCGCGAGCATCGCATCGATCACGTCGGCGGCCAAGGCGGGATCGCCGAGCTCCCGAACCACCCTGGCGCGGCCCCGGCCCTGACCGAGCTCCACCAGGGCCATCCGCCCAGGTGTCGCGGCACGGCGCCCGCCGCCGATCTCGACCCGGCCGCCGCGCTCGAAGAACAGTTCGCCGACCAGAAATCGGCCTCGCTTGGAGACGAGGACGACGCGCCTCTCGGGCCGCGTAGCTGGGGTCCGCGGGGTCAGAGCTGCCCGGACAGCACCTGAAGCGCCCGCTCCCGCCCCTCATCGGGCTTGGTCTTCGGGTTGTCCTTCGCCTTCACCTGTGGGGCGATGCCGGTGCCGTTGATCGAGGTCCCGTTACGGGTCAGATACTCCCCCACCGTGAGATCGAGCGCGCCGCCGTTCTTCAGCGGGATCACCTCCTGAAAGGTGCCCTTGCCGAAGGAGGTCGTCCCCACCACCTTCGCGATCCCGGACTGCTCGAGGGCGGCGGTGACGATCTCCGACGCCGAGGCGGTGTCGCCGTTGATCAGGACGACCATCGGGTGGCGCGGCAGCGAATCGCCGGCCGCGTCGAAGGTCCTGGTGCGCTGCGTGCGCCCGTGGGTCGAGACGATCGTGCCGTCGGGGACGAAGATGCTCGAGACGAGCACCGCCTCCGTCAGCAGGCCGCCGCCGTTGCCGCGCAGGTCCAGCACAAGTCCCTGCGCCCCCTGCGAATAGAGCTGCTCGACCTCCTTGCGCAGCTCACCGTGCGCGCCGGGGAAGAACCCGGCCAGCCGCACGTAGCCGAGCTTCGTGCCGCCGACCTCCTCGATGTGCCCGGCAACCTGCGGCACCTCGACCTCGCGGCGGGTCACGGTGACGTCCCGGCTCTTCCCGTTCAGGTCGGCGATGGTGAGCGTGACATCGGTCCCGGCGGGCCCCCGGATCTGGTTGGTGACCGCGTCGGCGTCCTTGCCTCCGATGGACTGCCCGTTCACTCCCGTGATCACCTCGCCGGCTCGGATGCCGGCCTCCCGCGCGGGCGTGTGCTTGTAGACGGTCGCGACCCGGAGTCCCTGCTTGACCTGTGTCACCGCGACCCCCACTCCCGAGAGGCGCGCACCCTGCTGGAAGCGGGCGTACTCGGACGGGGTGAAGTAGTGGGAGAAGCGGTCGTGGTAGCGCTGCTTGATGTGGTTGATGATCGATCCGATCGAGGCGTTCTCCAGGTCCGCGTCGTCGACCGTTTGGAAGTAGTCGTCGTGGATAACGTCGATCGCCTGGCCGGTCGCGTTCCCGCTGGTGTTGCCGAGGACGTCGTCGACGGCATCGCGGACAAAGCCCACCTGGTCGCCGAGGACGATCCCGACCAGCAGGGCGACCGCGACGAGCGCGGCGATGACGAATGGGGTCCCGACCCGTTTCATGGGAGGGCGACCCTACCTGGGCACTTAAAGCTCAGATCTCAGATCCGCAGGAAGCGACGCAGCGTCAGCCCACTGCCCATGGCCGAAACCCCCATGGCCACGCACAGCAGGACGACCGCGAGGGTGGCGAAGCCGATCGTGTCCCCGGAGGAGATCAGATGGAAGTCGTTGGCAAGCGGATCCACGATCACTTCCTTGCCCAGGAGGAGGAAGCCGATCGCCACCAGCGCTCCGACCAGCCCGCAGGCGAGGCCTTCGACCATGAAGGGCCAGCGGATGAACCAGTTGGTCGCGCCGACCAGCCGCATCACCTCCACCTCGCGGCGTCGCGCGTAGATCGAGAGCCGGATCGTGTTCGCCACGAGCAGCAGCGAGGCGATCAGCAACAGCACGGAGAGAACGCCGAGTATCCAGCGCACCGCACTGGTGGCGCCGGTGATCTTGTTTGCCTCATCGCGAGAGTCGTTGACCTCGTCGATGATCGGGCTGATCGGGGTGGGCTGCCCGTTCGCGCCAGGCGGGGTTATGTCGGCCCGGATTCCGGGCAGGTTGGCGAGATCGTCCGGCTTCACGTTGAATGAGGACGGCAGCGGGTTGCGGTTCCCTGGCAGCGCCGTGACCAGGTTCGACTGATCCTTAGCCTCGAACTGCCCGCCCAGCTCCTTGAGCGCCTGGTCCTTGTTCACGAACTCGACCGAGGCGACGTGCGGAATCGTCTGGAGCCTGGACTTGAGCTCGTTGATCTGCTCCGGCGGGATCGCCGCGGCGTTGTACGCGTCGTTCAGGAAGACGCGCAGCCCGACCTGGTCGCGCACCTCGTTGGTCTTGCCGTTGGCGGTTTGCAGCACCGGGATCAGAACGCCGAGCAGCAGCACGGTGATCGCCACCGTGACGATCGCGGCCAGGCTGGGCGCGGCACTGCGCCGCAGTGCCCTGAGCCCCTCGCGGATGAAGAAGAAGATTCGCCCCATGGTTCACTCTCGTCTCAGTACCGCGGGTCCTGGTCCTCGATGCCCATCTCCTCGCGGACGCGCCTGGCGAACTCGCGAGTCGACTCCTCGTCGGGGGTGTAGGTGCCGGCCGCCTGGTCGCGGACGACGCGGCCGGCGTCGAGCGCGATCACCCGGCGGCGCATCTTGTCGACCATCTCGCGGTCGTGGGTAACGACGACGACGGTCGTGCCGGTCCGGTTGATCCGGTAGAGCACCTGCATGATCCCGATGGAGGTGTTGGGGTCGAGGTTTCCGGTCGGCTCGTCGGCGAGCAGCAACGGGGGGTGATTCACGAACGCGCGCGCGACGGAGAGGCGCTGCTGCTCCCCGCCCGAGAGCTGGTCGGGGAAGTTCTTCACCTTGTCGGCAAGGCCGACGAGGCGGAGCGCATCCGGCACCTTCTTGCGGATCTCGGAACGAGAGGCGCCGATCACCTGAAGCGCGTAGGCCACGTTGTCGTAGACGGTCCGGTTCTGCAGCAGCTTGTAGTCCTGGAAGACGGTGCCGATCCGGCGGCGCAGCTGCGGGACCTTCCTGTCCGGCAGCGAGCTGATGTCGCGGCCCGCGATCAGCACCTCGCCCTGGGTGGGCTGGAGCTCACGGATCAGTGTCTTGATCAGGGTCGTCTTGCCGCAGCCGGTCGGCCCGACCAGGAAGACGAATTCGCCCCGGTCGACCCGCAGGCTGACGTGCTCGAGACCCACGTGTCCGCCGGGGTAGACCTTGGTGACACGGCGCAGCTCGACGATCGGCGGGCGGGACCGCGGCTCGGTGAGATGCTCCGGCCGGCGGGTCGCACGAGGCCGGGCCCGGAGAGCTTCGGATGTCTGTCGCCTTGCCATCTGGAAGCGGAAGAGCGAGATGAAGCGCGGCGTCCCCACGCCCACCTCACTGCGCGGCACAGAGTAGGGAACGCCCTCAGCCGCGAACGCAAGTTCTCGTTCGCACCTCAACACCTCCGCCACCGGTTAGTCGCGCGTCGGTCGTTTAGCTCGACCCGGCCCGGGAACGACATACCTCGGAACGAAAACGTCAAAGCGACGAGCGAGAAGTGCAATGAAGCTGAAGACCCGAGCGACAGCCAAGACCGTCACCGGGGCGGCGAAGGAAGGCGCATCCGCGCTCGGTGACGCACCCCAGCAGGCCGCGGACGCTGTGCGAGACGCGCGCAAGAAGGCGCGCCGACAGGTGGCCAGGGCGAGGATCGCCGCGGCGCGCACCCGCGCGAGCGGCAGGGCCAAGGCCTCCGGAGTCTCTTCGAAGGCAATCGGCGCGGCCGGTGCGGCCGGACTGGCCGCCGGCTACTTCCTGGATCCGGATTCGGGCAAGCGGCGACGCCATGTCGCCCGTGATCGCGCCGCGGGCCTGATCAGGCGAGGCGCCCGGAAGTCCCGTCGGGAGGCCGGCTACGTCGCCGGAACCGTCGAGGGCAAGGTCGAGGCGGCGAAGAGCAAGACGGCCGCCGAGAAGCCGGCCGCGAACGATCAGGCGCTCGCGGAGCGGGTGAAGAGCGAGATCTTCGAGCCGGCGGACGCTCCGAAGGGCGATGTGAACGTCAACGTCGAGAACGGCGTCGTCTATCTGCGCGGCGAGGTGAAGCGCCCCGATCAGATCCGGGAGCTGGTCGAGCAGGCGGAGTCGGTCGACGGCGTCGCGGGCGTCGAGAGCCTGCTGCACACCCCATAGCGCCAGACCTGACGACCGAAATCAGTGAGCGATGTAGCGACGGCGGGGCCGAGTGGCGTCCGCTCGGCCCCGCGCGTCGCTTTGCCGCACTCCGGTGGCGTCCGAAAGCACCGGAGATGGGCCTTCGCCCGTGCAATCCCCCGTGTAATGCCGCGTCGCCCGGTCGACTCGTCCGGGCTGCGGGGTGGGTCGAAGATTGGGGGTAGGAGATCTCATCGGGTCGGCAGATGTGTCGCCGGCCCGCGTCGCCCCCCCATCCGCGACTCGTTCCTGCGCATGTTGCGGGAAAACGCAATCGCTTAAGACGTCTCGCGTCTACCCGGTTCTATGAACAAGCGTCTAGTCCAACTAGAATACCCCACGCAGTTCGGAGGAGCGAATCCACGGGGTCCCCCGGGGAACGCGACTCCAGAGGAGAAGCTTGGAGGCACGCTCTCCAGGGGGAGAGCCGGGTTCTCTCGGCGATCAAGGACGAACGGATCCGAGGAGGACTCCTGAACGGTGATGTGCTTTGGGCACCCTTCTGACTTCAAAGGCTCCCTGCCCCATGGGAGTGGCGTACCACAAGGGGATGGCACGTTGAGGCGAGCGCGTGGAGCGGTCTAGCGGGGCCGCTCCACCGCCGCACGGGAGCGACCCGGTGACCCTCCCCGGGCTCACCGTCCACATCGACGACTCGGCGGAGGGCACGGCGACGGTCGCCCTCCGGGGCGAGCTCGACCTGAGCACGATCCCGAGAGTGGAGGGGGCGCTGCTCGAGCAGGTGACCCAGCGGCCGGCGGTACTCGTCGACCTCAGCGCGCTGACCTTTATCGACTCGTCGGGCATGGGGGTCCTGATCAAAGCGGTCCGGAGCGCGAACGGAACACCGGTGCACATCTTGATCGGCCCCGGCTCTCAGGTCGAGCGGGTCTTTCGGATCGCGGGCGTCTATGAGGCTCTGCCGGTCTTCTCCGATCGCGAGCGGGCGCTGGGCCCACTGGCAGCCCGCGGCGGCGAGCCCAGGAGCGAGTAGCGAGCCTAGGCGGGTGGGTCCTCGACGGAGGTTTCCGGGGGCGCCGCGGGAGCCGGCTCCTCGACGGGCTCGAGCACGAAGAGCTCGACGGCGAGGTCGGGGTCGACGTGGATCGAGCTCATGTAGGCGATCACCCTGCGGCCGGTCGCCTCCTCGACGATCCGGCGGAACTCGTCCTCCATCGCCTGCTGGAAGCTGCGGCGCATCTGGTAGACCGACTCGACCTCGCCCGTGTCCAGCAGCGTGCGCTCCACGGTCGTGAATCCGCCACGGAGAATCGAGACCACGGTGCCATCGACCATGTGGGTCTTGGCCTTGGTCGGGCCCTTCCCGTAGTAGCGGGAATGGAGCTGGACGAGACCGGTCGAGATCTGCGCCAGCATCTCTCCTCGGGCAGGCCCGCGGACTGTTCCATCTGGAGAAACGGCAAACCTCTCAATCTGTCGGTTGCCGCCCCTCTTGATTCAGCGAACTGCACGAAGGGAAGAGTTGCGGTAAGACCAACGAGCGCGCGGCACGCTAGATGCTTCGAGGCAGCGGCACCGCGCCACACCACCACGTATCAGGCGACTCCGATCCCTGGGGGGTTTCGAGTTGGTGCTCGCCGGCCACGTGCGGCTCGCCTGGCTCGAGCACGAAGGGCTCCACCGCCGGATCGAGGTTTCGGTCGAGCACGGCGGGACATACACATCCTGGTGCAGTCGGACGGCGTCGCCGAGCGACGCCCACGGTTGCCTTGAGAGACGATCGGACGCTGACGCGTTTCGTGCGAGTCGGCGGAGGGTCGAAGCCAACAGCCCACTCCTTCAGTCAGGAGGTGGTTTCGATTCCCGATCGTCCCGAAGAGACGCCGGGTCCGGAGGACCCGGAAAGCCCCGCCGAGCGTCGCGGGCCGCCGTCGGAGGCGGAGGTCCAGGCCGAGATCTCCCGCGAGATCCTGAGGATCCACGAGGAGTCCTACGGCAAGGGCGCGACAGCGGCGCACGCTTATGTCGGCAATGGATACGTCGTCGTGGTGCTCGATGATCCCGAGCTGCTCCCAAACGAGAAGTTCCTGCTCGACAACGGTAAGCACGACACCGTCGTGCAGGTGCGGACGCAGTATCAGCATGCGATCCAGGCGAGCTTCCGGGCGGCCGTGGAGCGGGCGACCGGGCGGCGCGTGGTCGGATTCGCCAGCACCACGAACTTCGTGGACCACCGCTTCGTGGCGGAAATCTTCAGGCTCGAGTAGATCGGTTACCGAGACTGCGGCGCGGTAGGGTGCCCCCGATGGAGGCGGCTCAAAGCACGCTGCCCTCGGGCCTGTCGGTCGGCGAACTGCTCGATTGGCGGCCCGACTTCGGCGTGGTCACCGTATGTGTCGGCATTGACCCCGCCGACCGCAGTGAGGGCTGGCTCACCGAGCTGCGCCAGCAGCTGAAGGATGCTGTCGCGGCGGGTGACGACGGGCATGATCGCGGACGGGCGCTCACCGCCACCGCGCAGCGGGTGCTGGATCGCTTCGACGATGAGGAGCTGCCGTCCGGCCGCTCCCAGATTGGCTTCTGCGAGGCGAGCAGCGAGCGCGGGGCCCGCGACATCTGGACCGCCGCTCAGTTGGAGGGCCTCGGGACCAGCGCGTCCTACGGCTACCGGCCACGGTTGACGCCGCTTCTGAAGCTGCTCGACGAGGGAGCCGCGGTCGGCGCGATCGCGGTCTCCGCCGAGCGGATCCATCTGTACCAGTGGGAGCTCGGCGCGCTCGATCTGGTCCACGACTGGGAGGCCGAGATGTACATGCGTGATTGGCGGGAGCGCAAGGCGCAGAGGCCAGCCAACCTCGCGCGCATGCAGGGTGCAAGCTCCTCGGGGCGCGATCAGTTTGACCAGCGACTCCAGCACAACCGGGCGCGGTTCCTCGAGGAGGTCGGTCGGCTCGCCGACGAGGAGGCGCGCAAGCGAGACTGGCGCCGGCTGATCGCTTTCGGCGACTCGGAGCACTTCAAGGAGCTCGCAGAGGGCGTCGAGAAGGGCACGGAGCTCGAGCTGGCCGAGGAGGCGAACGTGATCTCCGAGGAGCGCGGCAAGGTGCTGGAGCGCGTGAACGCCGCTGTCGCGAAGGGCAATCGCCGCCGCGAGCTGGAGCTGCTCGAAAGGGCCGTCGACGGCGCCCGGACCCCCGGCGGCCACGGAGCACTCGGCATCATCGACGTCCAGCGTGGCCTGAACGAGGGACGGGTTGAGCGGCTGATCTTTGACGCGGACACCGAGAACGCCGAGCTCGCCGAGGTCGAGGACGAGGTGGTCGAGCGGGCGCTGCGGACCAGCGCGAAGGTCACCCCAGTCGAGGACGTCGCGGCGGAGAGAGTGCGCGAGCACGGCGGCGTCGCGGCCATCCTGCGCTATTGAGCGAACGGAACTAGGACCAGGGCCCGCCGTGAATCGGCGGGTGCTGCACGATCGGCTTCTTGAGCAGCGCCTCCCGGGCCAGGTCGGCGATGCCGCTGGCGGTGAGACCGAAGTGCTCCATGCAGGCCTCCGCGGTGCCCGAGACTCCGAACTCGTCCTGCATGCCGAGCGCGAAGACCGGGACCGGGTGCTGCTCAGCGGCCACTTGGCGGATCGCGTCACCGAGGCCACCGACGACGCGGTGCTCCTCGGCGGTCACCGCGACACCCGTTTTGGCGAGCGAGCTGAGCACTGCCTGGGAGTCGATCGGCTTGATGATCGAGACGTTCACGACCTCGGCCTCCACCCCGTCCTCGCGCTCCAGGGTCTCGGCCGCCTCCAAGCCGCGCCAGACCATGTGGCCGCAGGTGAAGATGGAGATGTCCTTGCCCTCGCGCAGGACGTCCACGCCGCCTCCCAGGGTCTCCGGGATCTCGCCGTAGACGATCGGTGTCTTCGGGCGGCCGAAGCGCATGTACATCGGCCCATCGAAGCGCTCGTAGGACTCGATCACGGCGGTGTAGGCCTGGTTGTAGTCGGCCGGCACGACCACCTGCATCCGCGGCATCGCCCGCATCAGCGCGAGGTCCTCGATCATCTGGTGCGAGGCGCCGTCCTCGCCGAGGGAGACGCCGCCGTGCGAGGCGCCGATCCGCACCTTGAGCCCGTTGTGGGCGATTCCGAGGCGGACCTGATCGTAGGAGCGCGAGGTGGCGAAGATGGCGAAGGTGGAGGCGTATGGGACCTTGCCGGTGGCGGCGAGGCCGCAGGAGATCGACATCATGTTGGCCTCGGCGGCTCCGATGTTGAAGAAGCGCTCGGGGAACTCCTTGCCGAACTTCATCGACTGGGTCGAGACCGCGAGATCGGCGTCGAGCGCCACGACCTCGGGGTAGCTCTCGCCGAGGGCGACCAGCGCGTCGCCGTAGGCCTGCCGGGTGGCGATCGACTCGCTCTGGGGCTCGGCCGCCTCGAGTAGCTCGCTCGCCATCAGCCCCCCTTCCGAAGAGCCTGGGTTTGCTGATCGAGCGTCGCTTCGAGCTCCTCCATCGCCTGCTCGGCCTGCTCCTCAGTGGGTGGCTTGCCGTGGAAGCCGAAGCGGTCCTCCATGAAGGAGACGCCGCGTCCCTTCTTGGTCTGGCAGACGATCGCGGCCGGTCGGTCGAGCGTCCGGCTGCGCTCCAGGGACTCGACGATCGCGCCCATGTCGTGGCCGTCGATCTCCACCGCGTCCCACCCGAAGGCCTCGAACTTGGCGCGGACGTCGCCGGTGTCCATGACCTCCTCGGTGGTGCCGTCGGTCTGCAGGTGGTTGTAGTCGACGATTGCCGTCAGGTTCGGCAGGTCGTAGTGCGCCGCAGACATCGCCCCCTCCCAGCTCTGCCCCTCCTGGCAGTCGCCGTCGGACATCAGCGTGAAGACCTGGGCGGTCTCGGCGAGGCCGTCGAGTTGAAGCGCCAGGCAGATGCCGACGCTCATCGAGAGCCCCTGGCCGAGCGAGCCGGTGGAGACCTCGATCCCGGGCGTGCGGGTCATGTCCGGGTGGCCCTGAAGGTGCGAGCCGATCTGGCGGAGGCCCATCAGATCGTCGGCAGGGAAGTAGCCGTGCTCGGCGAGGGCCGCGTACTGGATCGGGGCGGCGTGGCCCTTGGAGAGGACGAAGCGGTCGCGCTCGGGCCAGCTCGCATTCTGGGGGTCGTGGCGAAGCACCCGGTAGTAGAGGGCGGCGGCGATGTCGGCGGAGGAGAGCGAGCTGTCGAGATGGCCGGCCTTGGCGACCGCCACCATCCGGACGCAGTGGAGCCGCAGGACGGTCGCGTATCGCTCGAGCTCCGCGATCGAGCGCTTCCCCTCGCCCTTGGCGGAGGGCTCTGGCTCGAGATCTGGGACGGGCTTCAGGTGCGCCATCGGTGGCTCGTCTTTCGCCTGGTCGTAGGGGAAGGCAGGCTCGGGTCGCAACTGACTCAGGACCGGGCGGCGAGGGTAGCAGCGGGCAGCACTGGGTTGGGAGCGTATGAACCGCCGCCGACGGAACCGCTCCGCGGACGTAGGGTGGTCTGCGATGAGGACCGCGGTGATCTCGATGGCCGTGCTGGCGATGGTGCTCGCGGGCTGCGGCGGTGGGTCGGGCGACGAAGGCATGGCCGGTCAAGTCACGACCGCGGAGACGACCGGCGGCGGCGCGGGAGGGGTCACCGGGAAGCTGCCGCCCGGCGCCGTCGCGCCTCCCGACACGGCCGAGGAGCAAGTTGAGGGACCGGCCGCGACCGAGGCGAGCCCGGAGGCGCCGCCCGAGGGACCCAGCTCGAGCGGCGAGCTCGCGGGCGAGGACCGCTCCACCGTGGTCGCCGCCGTGGGCGACTACATCAGGGCGCTGGATCGGCACGACGCCGCGAGCCTCTGCGCCCTGCTCGCCCCGGGCGCCCTAGACCTGAAGCAGCTGCCGCGCCAGCGCGACGGCTGTCGGTCATCGTTGCAAGCGTCGATCGGAACCAGTCCGCGCGGCGGCGCCCCCGCCTGGCGGAAGACCACGCTGATCGAGGTGAAGCCCGAGGACCTGGGCGACGGCCGCGCCCGCGTGAGCGCGACCGTCACCCATCACTTCTCTGATCGCAAATACGTCTCCGTCGAGGACGACGTGATCTATCTACAGCGCGCGGGCGGGCGCTGGCTGCTCGCCAAGGCGAGCGGGACGCTCTATCGCGCGGTCGGGTACCCGGAGCCTCCGCTCGACGCGTTCACGCCACCGCCCGGCTGGGGCTAGCCGCGGTGAGCGGTCCAGCCGAGGACGCCCGAGTCGCAGGTCGTGCCCTGGCCGCTGGGATCGATCGGGACGTTGCCGGAAACGTGCAGGGTCCCGGCCTTGAGATTCCCGTGGATCACAAGAGTCGCCCCGGTGACGGTGCTCGACGCGCTGATTTTGAACTTTCCCTTCTTCAGCTTCACCGGAAAGCTGACGAAGCCGTGGGTCGTATGCGCACCGTCCACGCAGGTCACCGGGATGCCGGCGAAGCTCAAGCCGCTGACCCGCTTCAGCTTCGAGTGCCTCTTCTGTGTGACCTTGAAGCCGATCGTTCCGGCGGGAGTGACCGTGCCGGTGTAGTGCTTGGTCTTGGCCGCGGCCTGAGCTGGGACCACAAGGGCCACCACGAGCACGGCCGGTACGAGGAACCTCTTCAAAGCTGACCTCCCTTGGTCGGGTTCATGGAAACACCATAAATCCGGATCAGAAGCGGTGGTTCCCGCCGCCGCGAGGACCCCGCTGGTGGAAGTGCTTGGGGTGCTTCCGACCCACCCCGACGATGGTGGCGTCGGGGTTGCTCGAGCTCGGCTGCAGGATCGTCGCGTAGGCGATCGAGTCCGTGAGCGCGTTCGACCAGAGCACACCCTTCGAGCGTCGGAGCGACAACAGCACCCGCCCGGCTCCGTGCGCATGGCGGCGGCGGACCATCAGGCGGCTGCGGCGCGCGTCGGTCCGGACGTACGCGAACGAGCGCCCCTTCACCGAAGGATCGAAGAGGAGCAGCCTCGGCGAGCGGACGAGCGCTCGGTGTTTTCGCGTCCCCATGAAGCGCTGGACGACGCGGCTGCCCCGTGGCGTGGCGATCGCGTAGAGAAGGACGTTCCCGTCGACGGCCGGCCGGCTCAACTGCCCCGCCCCGCCCTGCGACGCCACCTGGAGCGGCTGGGCGGGTGCGGCGGGGTTGGCGATATAGCGGATGTAGATCGCCTCGCCGCCGCCCGTCGGGGCGCGGTAGGCGAGCCAGCCGTCGGAGATGGCGACCGCGTCGGCTCCGGGCGCCGGGATCTGTCCGATCGGCGCCAGGGTGCCCCGGTCGAAGAGCAGCACCGAGCCGCCCCGCACCGTGGCGACGTAGCGCCCGCCGATCGCCGGGTGGATGCCGGGCAGTGCGATCTCCGGGCCCCCGCGGCTGATCGCGGCCGGCCCTCCCAGCCTCTGGAAGAGGAGCGCGTCCGCGGTGGCCGAGGGGTCCGTCGCATGGGCGATGCTCGTCCCGGCGGCGCCGGCGCTCCCCGGGACGACGATCAGCGCCAGGGCCGCCGCCGCGAGGGCGGCCGCATCGCCGCGGCGCAGGCCGAGATAGACGCCGGGGCGCTCACACATCAGCTCGGTGGCGCGGATGCCGGCCGCGCGACCGGCCAGCGGGGCGAGGGCGAGGATCGGGATCGCACGGCCCAGCCCGAAGGACGCGCCGAGCAGGAGACCGAGGGCAGGGTCGCCCACGGCGAGGCTTACCCCCGCCAGCGCCCACACCCCGAACGAGAGCACGAAGGTCGTGAAGCCGATGCCGAGCAGGACGCCGTAGAGCGCCGCCGCTACCGGCATCGGCATCGCTCGCCGCCAGTGCTCCGGCAGCTGACGGCGGATCTGCGGGACGATCCTGGTTCCGTGCACCTCGAGCGCCGCAGCGAGCAGCGCGATCCCGGCCGCGACCAGGTAGGAGGCGCGGCCGCCCGCCCCGTGCAGGAGCTCGCCAAGCGCGGCGAGCGAACCGAAGGTGAGCAGCCCGCCGGCGATCGCGCCGGGCAGGAAGGCGATGCAGGCAGCGATCGTCGTCCGCCTGCCGCCGGTGTGGCCGGTGGGCCCGATCGTGTCGATCACCGAGAGCCCGCAGGGGGAGAACGTCCCGGTCGCGCCGATCAGCAGGGCGGCGAAACCGAGCGCAAGCTCCAGAGGCCCGACCAACATCAGTCGTGGCTCCAGGCGAGCGCCCCGCACTCCACTAAACGGGTCGCGCTTTCGCGCGCCCTCGCATATCGGGCTTCGCCCTTCGCTCCTGAGTACAGCGCCCTGGGAGCCAACTAGCAGGGGACCCGCGTGTCGTAGTACTGGACGCAGAACACCTTGCGGCCGCCGTAGCAGTAGCCGGTCAGAGCGGCGTCGCCGTTGATCCGCGTGTTGTGGTGGGAGCAGCAGTCGACCAGCTTGCGGACCTTGCCGCCACAGCAGCGATACCAGGCGCCGTCAATGGAGGTCCGGATGCCGTAGATGTCCTGGACCCGGTCGCAGATCCTCGTCCGGGGGGCCGGGGGCAGGGGCCGGCCGTCCGGGTCCTCGAGGGGCTGCTCGTTCCCGTCGACGGGCTGGCCGGCCTCGTTCACGGGCCGGCCCACGTCGTCGATCGGATGGCCGTCACTGGCCCGAAGCGGGAATCCGCGGGAGTCGATCCGCGGCAGCCCCGTCGGGTGCGGACAGGAGCCGGTGGTGAAGGTGTGGCCGCAGAAGTGGAAGGCCTCCGACTCGCCCGGCTCGATCAGCGTGCCGACGGTGCGCGCTGCGGTGATCGCCATCAGCGCTCCGCCGACGCGAGCGAGGAAGCCCCGCCGCGAGGTGTCGCGGGCGAGGGAGTCCGTAATCCGGTCCAGGTGCTCAGGCATGGACGGTCTGCTCCCGTCGCTCGGCCGTGGCCAGCAAGCTCTCGAGCTGCGCCAGGTTGTTGAACGTCCCCTTCGCCAGCACGATGCCGTCCCGATCGAGGGCGAGCGCGAATGGGCTGCCGGGAATCTCCAGGCTCCGCCAGAGCTCCGCCTCCGCGACCTCGTCGAAGGTCGCCACGGCAACCCGCGGGTCCTTGGCGACGTTGTCGATCGCGGGCACGAGCGTCCGGCAGATGTGACAGCCATCGGAGGTGAACACCGCCAGCCCAAAGTCGGCGCCATTTGGCCCGATCCGCTCGGACAGATCGGCGGCGCGGGTGCCGACCTCGGGGCCCTCACCCACGATCTCGAGGGCCCCCTGCGTGCCCAGCTGGAGGCGCAGCATCCCCACCTCTCGCGCGAGCGCGAGCAGGGCGACCGCAAGCGCCGCGCAGGCGATCAGCGCAAGGCCGATCCCGATCGCCAGCCACCCCTGAGTGCCGATCGAGGCCGAACCGACCGACGGGACCGCGGCGAAGGCGGCGGCGAGGCCGAGGTTCCTGAGGACTCCCAGCCAGGAGACCGTCGAGCGCAGCCCAAAGCACGCGCAAGGAACACCCGCCCGACCGCGGAGCAACGCTCCGATGGTGAGCGCGGCGAACATGGCCATCAGCCCGGCGGCAGCGTATGCAGCGGCATCCGAGCCGAGCGCAACCGCGACCGCCAGGGCCAGCTCGACCGCGATCAGCGCGGCCCAGGCGAGCGGACGGAGCGGCCCGTCGCCGAAGCCGAAGCTGGAAAGGGCCGCGATGCTGGCGCGCGGTGACGCGAGCTTCGCGAGCGCGGCGCTCGCGAGCACGATCCCAAGCGCGACACGCAGAATGATCTCCAACATCCCTCCGGCCGCAACCTAGCAGCAGGCCCTGGGGCCGATACCGCTAGCCCGCCTGCCTCTTCAGCTTCTTCTTGACCTTCTTCACGCAGCGCTTCCGCTTCTTCTTGTCGTGGATGCGCTTGCACTTGGCGAACGGGCGCCTGGCGGACTTCGTGCTGCGAGGCGTTGAAGGGGAGCCGGTGGACGACTCGAGCGGGAGCGCGAATTGCGACTCCAGCGTCGACACATCCGATTCGATCAGAGGGCTCAAGGTCGTGTCGGCGATGCGCATGTTCACGCCGGGGGCGTTGGGACGCGCGCAGCCGTCTCCCCAGCTGGTGATCCCGACGAGCCGGTAGACGCCTCCGCCGATCGGCGCCTGGAGAGGGCCGCCGCTGTCGCCGTTGCAGGTGTCCTTGCCGGGGGCGGCGGCGCAGACCATTGTGGTGGCGTCGAAGTCGGGGCCGTAATCGGCGCTGCAGGTCCCGTCGGAAACCACGTTCACGCTCGTCGCACGCAGGGTGTCCCGACGTGCTGCAGCTGAAAATGACCGGCTCGCTGGTGCAACCCCAGCCGCTGACCTCAACCGGATCGCCGGGATCCCACAGCGAGCGCTCGTCGGCGCCGGCGATTTGGATCTGCGGCTGTGAGGATGGGGCGTTGAGCACCAGGTAGCCGACGTCGAACCGGGGCACGCCGTCCCCCTGATAGTCGTCGTCGTAATTCGACCGGTGGCCGACCCCGATGACGCCAACCTCGATGCCCTGGCTTGTGTCTGAGAGCGTGGTACGCCCGAGAACGACGTCGACCTCGCCGGGAGCCGTGTCAACGACGCAGTGGGCCGCCGTGATCACGATCCGTGAGGTGAGCAGCGAGCCTCCGCAGAACTGCCGCTGATGGGCGTTCCCGCTTCCGGTATCGACGACCGCCACCTGTCACGGGTACTGGTCTATCGAGACGGTGCTTCCCCCGACGATCCGCGGCTGCACCGAACCGTCGCTCTGGGCGTTCGCGCGGCCGGGACGAGCAAGGCAATCGCCGCAACCGCTGACAGGACGAGTCGGGGCCTGCTCCGCATGGCCCGGTATTGAACCGCCTCGACCCGAAAAGTGTGTAGCCGCCTAACCGATCGCGACCATGCGCTCGATCGGCAGCGTGGCGCGAGCGGCGATCTCCGGCGGGACCTTGACCTCGTAGCGGAAGTCGCGCAGCGAGTCCCGGACCTTCGGCAGCGTGATCATCTTCATGTACTTGCAGAAGGCCATTCGGTTGGCCTCGATCAGCTTCGCCTGCGGCGCGGCCTGCTGGAGGGGATAGAGCATCCCGTTCTCCGTGGCGACGATGTACTCGCCGTCGGGGTGCTCCTCCATGTAGTTGAGCATGCCGCCCGTGGAGAGCATCTGGACACCCTCGGCGTCGATGTCACCCGAGGCCACGTACTCCATCGCCTGGGTCGCGCAGCCGCACTCGGGGTGGATCAGGAACTCCGCGTTCGGATGCTCGTCGCGGACGGTCTTGATGTCGGTCGGTCGGATGCCGGCGTGGACGTGGCACTCGCCATCCCAGATGTGGAAGCGGGCGCGGCGGTCGTCGTCCTCCTTGATCCCGGTCTCGCGCTCGACGAAGGCGCCGAGCCACATGTCGGGACCGAAGAGGATCTCGGTGTCGGGGCCGTGCTCGCGCAGGATGTGCTCGACCACCTGCACGGCGTTGCCGGACGTGCAGCAGTAGTCCGTCTCGGCCTTCACCTCGGCCGAGGTGTTGACGTACATCACCACCACCGCGCCGGGGTGCTCCGCCTTCCAGGCGCGCAGCTGATCGGCGTTGATCGACTCGGAAAGCGAGCAGCCCGCTCCGAGGTCGGCGATCAGGACCGTCTTGTCCGGGCAGAGGACCGAAGCGGTCTCGGCCATGAAGTGAACTCCGCAGAACTCGATCACCTCGGCATCGGCCTTGGCCGCCTGCCGGGAGAGGCCGAGCGAGTCCCCGACGAAGTCCGCCACGTCCTGAAGCTCGGGCAGCTGGTAGTTGTGGGCGAGAATGACGGCGTCGCGCTCGGCCGCGAGTGCCTTGACCTCGTCGCTCAGGGTCGCGATCTCATCCTCGCTCAGCTTGGCGGGAAGTTCGTTGACGGTAGGAAGCTCCAGCACGGGAAGCCGCTCCTTCGACGTTTGGATGTTCGCCTCCCCGGTGTTCTGAGACTCTCGAACCCTCGAGGCTGGCGAATGAACTGACTAAAGATTAGCGCCAGCCTACCCTCTGTCCTATGCCCGAGCTGCCCGAAGTGGAGATCACCGCCCGCCGGCTGAGCAGCGCGCTCGAGGGCGCGGAGGTCGAATCGGCCCTCGCCACCGGCGTGGCGACGCTGAAGACCTTCGAGCCCAGCCTCGATTCCCTGACCGGCACGCGCATCGAGGGTGTGAGGCGCATCGGGAAGATGCTCGCCGTCGACTTCGACACTTCCTCGGTGGACGGAGGCGAGCCGCTGACGCTGCTCGTCCACCTGATGTCGGCCGGGCGGCTCCAGCTCTTCGACAAGCGGGCCTCACTGAAAGACCGCCGCTCACGGATCCTGATCCGGATCGCCGACGGCCGCGAGCTGCGCCTGCGGGAGTTCGGCACGAAGCAGGCGGCCTGGGCGAAGCTGCTGCCGCGGGACGCCGTCGCCGAGGACGAGCTGGTGGCGACGCTCGGCCCGGACGCGTGGCCCGCGCCGTCAGTGGAGGAACTCACCGAGCGGCTCGACCAGCCTCGCCACCTGCACCCACTGCTCCGCCACCAGCGGGACATCGCCGGGATCGGGCGCTCCTGGGTCGACGAGATCCTCTGGGAGGCCCGGCTCTCACCCTTCAAGAAGGGGTCTGACCTACGCGGTGAGGAGATCAAGCGGATCCACGACGCCCTTCACGTCCTCGGCGACGCCATCGACCACTACGAGGAGGTCATCGGCGACGAGATCCCGGACAAGATGCCGATGCCCCTCAAGGTCCATCGCCGTGAGGGCGAGCCGTGCCCCCGGTGTGGCACGACGATCGAGGCGGTCTTCTTCTCGGAGCACCAGATGAACTACTGCCCGGCGGAGCAGACCGAAGGACGCGTCCTGAAGGACCGCCGCCTCTCACGCCTCCTCAAGTAGGGGTCAGGTCTTGCAATCCAACATCGAACCTGGGGTCAGGTCTTGCAGTCCAACACTAGCCACGCGGGCCCTTATCCCCCGCGCAATCTCGTAGTCGAAGACCCGACCAGCGGGTGCAATCTAAAGTCGCAACCCAGACGCGGACCCGGCCGGTCATCTCGTATTGCAAGACCTGACCCCGTGGCATATGTCGTAATGCAAGACCTGACCCCGGTTCAAATGTCGTAATGCAAGACCTGACCCCGTTGCAGCGCGAACGTCCCGCAATTCCCCCTCAAGGGGACACTGTGGGACGTTCGGGCTCGCTTAGCGGCCGGTGACGCGGCGGACCACGGCGCGGCCGATCGTCAGCGGGTGGCTGACGAGGGTCTCGACGCGGCCCGTGAGGCTCGTTGGGTCGCGGGCGATGCCGAGCTGGCGCAGCACGGTCAGCTGGTCGAAGTAGACGCGCTCGCAGACCAGCCGGTCTTCCTCGAAGACGAAGAAGGCCAGGATCGGCAGCTCGTACTCCCGGCCGGTGGGCGGCAGGCTGCGGAGCGGGCCCTTGTGGGTGCCGCGAATGACCGCCTCGACCATCACGCCGTCGTCGGTGTGATGGAGGGCGCGCAGCTCGTTGCGCTGGTCCGGGAAGGCCCGGCGACTTTCCTCGAAGTAGGCGCTCACCTCCTCGGGCCCGTCATAGACGTCGCCGGTCGCGATCAGCTCGTAGCGCGGGTGCTCGAACGTGTCGAGGGTGTCGTCGAACTCGTGACGGTTCTCCGACTCCATGTGCTCCCGGACGATCGCCTCGCGCTTGCGGCGGACTGCGGCGGTGGGCGGCATGGAGCCGACTCTATATGTCGATGGTCATGCTGAGGTCGAGCGCGGGGGCCGAGTGGGTCAGGGCGCCGACCGAGACATAATCGACCCCCGTCGCGGCGATCTCGCCGACGGTCTCGAGGCTCACTCCGCCGGATGCCTCGAGCTCGGGGCCATCGCCTGGCGCGCGCGCCGCGCCAATTGCCTCGCGCAGCTCGGCCGGCGACATGTTGTCGAGCAGGAGCCGGTCGGCGCGCGCCTCCGCACCCTCCCGGACCTCGTCCAGGTTCCGGCATTCCACCTCAACCGGAAGGCCCGGCTTCGCCTCCCTCGCCCGGCGTACGGCCTCCCCCACCCCGCCCGCAAGCGCTGCGTGGTTCTCCTTGATCAGGATCGCGTCGTAGAGGCCCATCCGGTGGTTGGTCCCACCGCCGGCCGCGACGGCGGCCTTCTCCAGCGCGCGCAACCCCGGGGTGGTCTTTCGGGTGTCCAGGATGCGGGCACGCGTCCCCTCCACCTCCCTGACAAACCTCGCCGTGAGCGTGGCGACGCCGGAGAGGTGACAGAGCAGGTTGAGGGCAGTGCGCTCGGCGGCGAGCAGCGCTCGCGCCGATCCGCCGACCGTCGCTGCGGTGGCCGGTACGTCGTCCCGCCACTCCCCCTCCCCCGCTGGATCCTCAATCGGGCCGGCGCCGGTCTGGCGGAAGACCTCGGCGGCCACGTCCAGGCCGAAGAGAACCCCCGGCTGCTTCTGGGTGATCGTCGCTCGGCCCGACGCGCTCTTCGGGACCACCGCCTCGGCCGTGACGTCTCCAGGTCCCAGGTCCTCGAGCAGGGCGCGGGCGACGAGCTCGCGGGTGTCGGTGTCCACATCCATCCTCGACAGTCTCACGAAACCCGGGTGTGCGACGTTTACTGGGCAGATGTCAAGTGAGTCGCTTCCTCCCTTTCAGGCATTGCTCGACGAGCACGGTTCCGACGTCCTCGGATACCTGGTCGCAACCGTCGGCCCGCATCACGCCGAGGACGTCTTCCAGGAGACCTTCATCGCCGCGCTCCGCGCCTACGAGGGGCTGGAACACGCCCGCAACCTTCGCTCCTGGCTGCTCACCATCGCCCACAACAAGGCGATCGACCACCACCGCAGCCGCAGCAGGCGGGCCGTTCCGGCGGGCGATCCCGAGGAGGTCGCTGGGTCCGTTCCCAGCCCCAACTCGAAGCCCGAGGAGGTGGTCGCCGGAGGCGACCCGGACCTCTGGCGCGCCGTCAGCGCGCTCCCTCCGAAGCAACGAAGCGCCGTCGTCCTCCGCTACGCCACCGACATGTCTTATTCCGCAATCGCACGGGCCATGGACAGCTCAGAGGCGGCCGCGCGCCGCAACGTCCACGAGGGCCTGGAGAAGCTCAGAGGTGAATACGCATGAATCCGCTGTCCGACAAACAACTCGAGAAGATGCTCAAGCAGGCTCCCGACACGGCTGATCTCGACAGCGCCGTCCAGGGCCTGCTCGCCCGCGCCGAGCGCGATGGCCTGATCGACATCGCCTATGCCGAGGTGGACTCGCCGTTCGGCGAGCTGCTCGTCGCCCGTACCGATCGGGGAGTCGTGCGGCTGGCCCTGCCCATCGATCGCGGCCGCCAGCGCCCTCATGACGAGGTTCTCGAGGACCTCGCGACCTACGTCTCGCCGCGGATCCTCGAGTCCCCCAAGCGGCTCGACGAAGAGCGCCGTGAGCTCGAGGAGTACTTCGAGGGCAAGCGCGACCATTTCGAGGTCCCCGTCGACTGGGCCCTCACTCCGGCCGGCTTCCGTAACCGAGCGCTCCACGCCGTCGCCCGGATCCCGTACGGGAAGGTCAAGACGTACGCCGAGATCGCGAAGTCGGCCGGCAACCCACGCGCCTTCCGCGCGGCCGGCACCGCCTGCGGCCACAATCCGATCCCGGTAATCGTGCCCTGCCATCGCGTCGTCCCGTCGAGTGGCGGAATCGGCAACTACGGCGGCGGGCCCGACATGAAGCGGGCGCTGCTCGACTTCGAGGGCGCGCTCTAGCTAGGTCGGGATCGGGCCCTGCAGGTTCACCCAAGGCAGCTCGTCCCAGGTCCCCGGCAGGAAGCTGATCAGGATCACCACGATCAGGGCGACCGCCACGGCGACAAGGGCGAGGTTGCGCTGGACGACATCGCCCTTCTGGTGGGCGAAGTAGGCGAAAGCCCTGCGATCGGACCCCCGACCAACGGCCACGCGAACGCCGCGACGATCAGGAGGGCGCCGAGCAAGGCGCCGGGCCCGGTGATCTGCGGGAACCATCCGGGCGCTGTCAGAGAGGGCAACGCCTGCTGCCGTCGCTCTCGTGCCTGCCGAGCCGCGACCAGGTCCGCCCCGCAGATCGCGCAGCCGGCGCCGAACTGGCTCACCGTCGAGCCGCAGTCCGGGCACTTGTTGAGGGCCCTGGGCATTTCGCGGGCGACGCTAGACCGCGGCCAGGCCGGCCCACAAGACCGAAATCAACGAAACGCGTCCGCGTTCGCCTCGGCCCACTCCTCGAAAGTGCCCGGCTCCCGGCCCGTGACCTCCCCGACGGTCGGGTGGACGGTGGTCTCGTCGACCGTCCCGTCCACGAAGAACTCGAAGAACGCGTCCACGTAGGCCTTCGGCATCGCCGCCTCCATCTCCGCGCGCGCCTCCTCGTTCGTCTGCGC
Source organism: uncultured Solirubrobacterales bacterium (assembly GCA_963797265.1). GTDB lineage: Bacteria > Actinomycetota > Thermoleophilia > Solirubrobacterales > 70-9 > DASUPK01. The sequence continues at coordinate 441,727 of CAWCOY010000002.1, forward strand.
CTCGAAGCGCAGGTCGCGGCCGCTGAACTTGGCGAGGATCGCGACCTGCTCGGCCGGTCGCAGCGCCTCGGGTCCGCTGAGGCGGTAGGTCCTGCCCTCATGCTCGGCGGTGGTCAGCGCCCGAGCGGCCACCGCCCCGAGATCGTCGGGATGGATCGTCGAGATCGCCACATCCGCGAACGGCGCATGGATCGTGTCCCCGTCCTTGAGCTGGGGCAGCCAACGCAGGGCATTGGTCATGAAGCTGTTCGGCTGCAGGAACGTCCAGGGGAGGCCCGACTCGCGGACTGCCCGCTCGGAGAGGATGTGGTACCTGGCCACGGCGTTGTCCAGATCGCCGGTCGGCGCGGCGCTACTGGAGAGCAGGACCACGCGCTCCATCCCGGCGTCGCGCATCAGGGCCAGCGACTCCTCGATTCCGTCGTAGCCGCTGAGCAGGAAGACCGCGCTGACCCCCTCAAGCGGGCCGCGGAGGCTGTCGGGATCGTTGAGGTCGCCGACGGCGGCCTCGACCCCGTTCGGCTGCTTCGATTCGGAGCCCTCACGCACCAGGCCGCGCACGTCCGCCCCGAGCTCCAGAAGTCCGTTGACGACACCGCCACCGGCATTCCCTGTCGCCCCCGTCACCAGGATCACGCCGCGAACACCGCCATCGTCGCCGTGAAGCCGTGCAGGAAGTTCCGGCCGCCGACCGGGCCGATCTCACCTGCGCAGAAGAAGCCGGCGGTTGGCGCTCCCAGCGAGTCCTGAACCGCGGCGGCATCGTGGTCGGGCACATCGAACATGTGTGAGCCCCGGCCGTTGCAGGTGAAGAGCAGCGTGCCCGCGGCCCCGTCGGAGCCGAGCGCCTGCGCCTGCGCGCGCAGCGCCTCCCGCAGGTCCTCGTCGGCGGAGACCGCGTCCCGCACCTGGAGCCGGACCGTCTGGCCCACCCGCACCTGCTCGCCGATCGCGATCGCCCCCGACTCGCGGTCCGCCCCGATGATCGGTCGCACCAGGAAGTCGCCCCTGTCGTACTCGGGCCGGTTCTCGTCGATCACCAAGCCGATCAGGACGCCCGCCGACGCAAGCTCCCGCTCGGCCTCCGGCAGGGCCGCGATCGCCTCGCCGAGCCGCTCCATCGCCGGCTTCCCCGCCAGCTGGCCGATCACGTTCGCCTCCGCACTGGTGATCGTCATCTCCGGCCCCACTGGGCCGGCGCCCTGGGAGACGCAGGGGAGCATCTCAAGGCCTCGCATCCGAACGGCCACCGCGCCGTCGGTGTGGACGGCTCCGTCCCGCAGGAGCACCGCGCCGCCGGCGAACGAGGCGCTGGCGAGACCCCCGAGCACGGGGAGGTGCGGCCGCGAGCGCTCGACCGCGGCGAGCAGCTCCTCCGGCGGGAAGCTGAAGGGATCGCAGAGCGCGATCACCGACTCATCCGGCGCGGCGGGCGGTTCCTCGGCCGCGGTCGCGATCGACTCCGGCAGCCCGAGCAGCCGGAAGCCGTCGGCATCCCGCTCGGCGGTCAGATGCATGGTTTCGAGCTCCGCCGAGGGCAGCGACGCCCCCCAGACCACGATCCCCGGGCCCTCTTCGAGCTCGTTGGCCCCGGCGACCGTTCCGCCGGCCCCGCAGCCGAGCAGCGCCCTGGGCTCGAGCCGCTCGTGAACCTCGGAGAGCAGCCACTTCGCCATGCCGAGGTGATGGCCCGAGGCGAAGATGAAGGCGAGATCACAACGCTCGGCCAGTCCGGCTCGCGCCCGGTCCGCGGCCTCCGCGGCGGCCGCCACGGTGTCGAAGCTCTCCGAAGCCCCGACCGAGACCTGCACAGTCGACCGCTCGGTTAACGCCATCAGCCGGACTCGGAGTTGCCGAAGCCGGCGCCGGAGGACGCGGCCGCCTGATTCAGGTATTCGCGAATGAAGCCGTCGAGATCGCCATCGAGCACCCGCTGCGCGTCCCCCATCTCGAAGCCGGTGCGATGGTCCTTCACCCGCTGGTCGGGGTGGAGAAAGTAGCTGCGGATCTGGGAACCCCACTCCGCCGACTTCTGCTCGCCGCGCTCCCTGGCGAGCTCTTCCGCCTGCTCGAGCTCCTTGCGCTCCAGCAGGCGAGAGCGCAGGATCTGCATCGCCGTGGCCTTGTTCTGCACCTGCGAGCGCTCGTTCTGGGATTGGGCGACGAGTCCGGTCGGGACGTGGGTGATCCGGACCGCCGAGTCGGTCTTGTTGACGTGCTGGCCGCCCGCCCCGGAGGCTCGGTAGGTGTCCACGCGGACGTCCGCGTCGTCGATCTCGACGTCAACGTCACCCTCAACGAGCGGCGCCACGTCGACCTGGGCGAAGCTCGTGTGCCGGCGGGCGGACGCATCGAACGGAGAGATCCGGATCAGCCGGTGGACGCCGCGCTCGGCGGCGAACAGTCCGTAGGCGTTCTCGCCGCGAACAATAAAGGTGGCCGACTTGAGGCCGGCCTCCTCTCCCGGTGATGCCTCCTTCATCTCCACCTTGAAGCCCCGTCGCTCCGCCCAGCGCAGGTACATGCGCACCAGGATCTCGGCCCAGTCCTGCGAGTCGGTTCCGCCGGCGCCGGCGTTGATCGTGACCACGGCATCGCCGGCGTCGAAGCGACCGGAGAAGAGGCGCTCCTCCTCCAGCTCGTCCAGGCGCTTCTCCACGGAGGCCAGCTGCGAGGTGAGCTCGCCCGCCATCTCCTCGTCATCGACCGCCAGCTCGGCCAGCTCGCCGAGGTCATCGACGTCGTGGCTCAGCGTGCGGAAGCCCTCGAGGCGCCTCTGGGCCCGGGCGTGCTGCGCGGAGATCTCGGCGGCCGCGGCCTGGTCGTCCCAGAATCCGGGGCGCTGCATCTCGCTCTCGAGGCGTTCGACCTCCCCGCTCAGCGCATCTGGGTCAAAGGTAATCCGAGAGCAGCTTGAGCTGCCCCCGGATCTCGGCGAGGCGCGCTGAGATGCCCTCCTTGGGAATTGTCTCTGCCATTGCTCTTTAAGGGTATTCGGCGTCCTCTACGGTGTGCCTGGGAAATGGTCAGGGAGAACGGACTCTCCAACAGAACAGGCTCACCTGTGCGCTGGCTACTGCGGAAACTCGTCCACGGCCTGCCTCCCCTAAAGACCATCGGAGGCCACGCTCTGGCGACGCGTGTCGCCGGCCTGCTGCTCGTCGGCGGGGCGATCCTGATCGCCGTCACGGTCGTCCTGCCCCCGTCCGCCGAGGGCTCTGACCTGCTCATCCTGGGCTATGGCGCGGTCGCCGCCCTCTGCGGCCTGCTCTTGCTCAGCCGGCGCAGGGTGAGCGAACCCACCCTGGGCCTGGCCGCGGCCCTCGGAACCGCCATCGTGACGCTCGCGACTCTGGAGGGGGGACCCGGCAGGGGAACCGGGGACAACGAGGTCCTCTTCCTGTGGATCGCTTTGTTCGCGTTCTGGTTCCTTGACCTTCGCCACGCATTTCTGCAGCTGGCCCTGATCGGGGTCGGCGACGCGCTGTTCCTTGGCGACCAGTCCTCCGATTTCGCCTCCGCAGTGACGCGCTGGGTGGTGACGATGACCACGCTCCTCGTAGCCGGCTTGCTGATGTCCTGGCTTCGGCGATCCCTCGATCGCGAGCGCGAGGAGACCGCGCGCCTCGCGGTGGTGGCGGAGCGCATGCGGATCGCACGAGACCTGCACGATGCCGCCGGCCACGGGGTGACGGCCATCTCCCTCCAGGCGGCCAACGGCCTGCGGGCGCTGGAGGACGACCGGGACGTGGAGGAGGCGCGCGTGGCGCTCGAGGAGGTCAAGCGCACCGCCCGGGCAACGATGGAGGACATGCGCAAGTTGCTCGGGCTGCTGCGGCCGAGCGACGCGGGCGAGATCGAGAATGCACGGGGAAGCCTGTCGCACCTCGACCAGATGGTGGCCGAGTGCCGCGCGGCGGGCCTGGCGGTGACGGTCGACCGGACGGGCGATGACGTCGGCCTGCCGCCGATCGTGGATCAGGCCGCCTACCGGATCACCCAGGAGGCGCTCACCAATGTCCTCAAGCACGCAGGCCGCGGCGCCGCGGCCACCGTGCGGCTCGCCTTCGACCCCGAAGGCGTCGATGTGGAGGTGACCGACGACGGGCCGGGACTGAGGGGCGGCGTCGCGGTCGGCTCCCGGAAGGGACTGATCGGCATGCGCGAGCGGGTGGAGCTCTTCGGCGGCAGCTTCTCAGCCGGCCCGATGGATGGTGGCGGCTTCCGGGTATTCGCCCGGCTGCCGCGCGAGGGCAGGCTGGAGACCGTCGGCCAGAGCGGCTGACGGGGCTCCTGCTATTCCGGGACGGTCGCCGTGACGATCCAGGTCGAGGCCGGGCCGCGTACCTCGCCGTCGGGCTGGACGTACTCGGCGAGCACCTCGCGGATCTCCTGCTCCACCTTCGGCCGCAGCTGCTCGACCTCGTCGGCCGGGCAGATCCGAAGCAGCTCGGCGGCCGGGCCGAGCGCCATGTTGAAGGTGACCGCGTGCTCGAGGTCATCGCCGATCTTGATCGGCAGGTCGCAGCGGGTGAAGGTCGGGCGCTCGAAGCCGGCGATCTGGAGCTGCTCGGAGACGGTGTCGGCGTTGGCCATCGAGAACGGGCCAGGGCCGCAGCGCACGTCCTGCGGCTCCTCGGGCTCCTCGAGGTACTTCTCGGTCACCTGCTCGGCTCGATAGAGCCACTCGTTGTCGAGCTTGCGCCGCCAGACGACGGCGACCAGCCGGCCACCGGGACGCAGCGAGCCGGCGATGTTGCGAAGCGCCTGGACCGGGTTGGCGAAGAACATCATCCCCATCCGCGAGAAGGCGTAGTCGTAGGGGCCTCTGAGATCGCCGATCTGGACATCGGTCGCAAAGAAGTCGACGTTCTCGACCCCGGCCTCCTTTGCCTCGGCGACCGACGCTTCGACAAACGGCTCGGAGACGTCGACGCCGGTGGCGTGGCCGTCCGCGCCGACCAGCGCGGCCAGCTGCTGGGTGGTGTCACCGAAACCACAGCCGACGTCGAGCGCGCGGTGTCCCGCCTCGGGGGGATGAAGCTGCATGGCCGCGTCGCCGTGTGCTTTCAGGCCGACGGCGACAAGGTCCCGGTACTGGACGAAGCGGTCGAAGAGCACGCCGCTCCACGCTTCGGTCGCTTCCTCGTTCTCGGGGTCGACGGCCGTGACCGCTCCGTCGCCTCGCCCCATAGTCGCCTTCTCCACGGAGCCATCGTACGACGAACCGCCCTGCTGTTACACATCCGGGCGTGATCAGAGCCGCACTCGTAGCCCTCGCCGCCTCCGCACTGGGGTCCGCACCGGGGTCAGGTCTTGCAGATGCGAGGGTGCTCGGAGGCGCAGCCGAGAACAACCCGTTTGACGGAGTAGGAATGCAAGACCTGACCCCATACCGGGCGGCGGTGCACCTCTCCGGCAAGATCGGCTCTCGTCCCTCGGCCAGCGCGAACGAGCGGCGGGCCCACCGGTACGTCGCGCGGCAATTCCGCGCGGCCCGGCTGGATGTCGGCGTGAACCACTTCCGCGTCCCGGGGCGCGGGCGGTCCCAGAACGTCGTCGGCAAGCTCGATGGGCCGGGCCGCTGTCTGGTGATCCTGATGTCCCACACCGACAGCGTTCCTCCCGGGCACGGCGCGATCGACAACGCCTCAGGGGTGGGGGTGCTCGTCGGGCTCGCTCCGAGGCTCTCCGGACTGCAGCCGGGCTGTGACATCTGGCTGGTCGCGACCGGCTCGGAGGAACGGCAGGTGACCGGGCTCTCCTACCACGCCGGAGCCGCGGCCCTGGTCAAGCAGGTGAAGGCGGAGGGCAGGGCGCCGGACCTCCGTTTCGCCCTGTCGCTGGACGAGGTCGGCCTGGGCCGGCGCTTCTACCTGCGTTCCCCGGCGCCCGCCATCCGCGGCGCCGTCGAGGGAGAGATCCTGGGCGCCTCCCGCCGGGCGGGCGTCACCGTCAATTGGTCCCGGGATTCGGGCACCGGGAACTCCGACCACCGCGAGTTCGAGCTCGCGGGCCTGCCCGGCGCGGTTCTCGAGGTCTGGAAGGGAGTCTTCCCGTGCCACCACATGGCCTGTGACCGGCCGCGACTTATCCAAAAACCCGCACTGAAGAGGGCGCTGTGGATCGCCGAGGATGTCGTGAAGGGCCTCTAGACAGTTTCGAAGGGTTTACGCGCTATAGCGCCCAAAAACATTCGAATCGTCAGCCGACGAGCCGGAACTCGTCCTCGAACTCGGCGAAGAAGCTCTCGCCCATCTCGCGGGCGCTGCCCGGTCCCTCGCCGTAGAGACGCTCGAAGAACTCGGCCGTGCGCAAGGCCGGCCTCACCTCCCACCGCATCCGAGCGGGGCCCTGAGCCGCCATCTGGTGCGGAGTCCCAGCCGGGACCTGGAAGACCTCGCCCGCCTCGTAGACCCTTCCTTCATTGCCGATGTTCGTTCTCATCGAGCCCTCGAGGATCTCGAAGCGCTCCTCCTGGCTCGGGTGCAGGTGACTCGGCGGCATCCCGGCCTCGCCCGAGTAGCTCGCCTCCATCTCGAGCAGCTCGCCGTCCGTCTCCTCGCCCGTGCGGAGGAGCAGGAGGCTCATTCCGCCGAAGCCCTCTATCTCCTGGCCGGCGTGCGGCAAATCAGGCGCCGTGGCACTTCTTGTACTTCTTGCCCGAGCCGCACCAGCAGGGGTCGTTCCGGCCGATCTTCTCCTTCTCGTCCTTCACGACCGTCTCCTGCTCGGGGATCGCGCCGCCGCCGTTGCCGGGCTGGCCTTCGATCGACTGCTCGGCCGCCGCGTCCGGCCCGGAGGCCGTCGCGATGGCGGCCTGATCGAGCGCGGAGGGCTGGACGGCCGTCCCGCCCGAGTAGTCGAACCCGCCGATCTGCTGGGCGGGCGCGAACTCCTCCTGGGCCTGCGGTGCCACCTCGACCTCGACGTGGAAGATCAGCCTCGCGAACTCCTCCCAGATCGAGTGCATGAGCGCCTCGAACATCGAGAAGCCCTCGTTCTTGTAGGCGACCAGCGGGTCGATCTGGGCGAAGCCACGGAGGTGGATGCCCTCGCGGAGGTAGTCCATCTCGTAGAGGTGCTCGCGCCAGCGGTTGTCGATGATCTGCAGCAGGATCGCCCGCTCGAGCTGGCGCATGATCTCGTCGCCGAAGTCACTCTCCCGCTGGTCATAGGAGGCGAGGGCATCGGCCAGCAGCTGCTCGCGCAGATCCTCGCGATCGGTCTGCTCGGGCATCAGTGCGGAGACGTCGACGGTCGAGGGCCAGAGCTGCTGGACCTGGACCTGCAGCTCGTCGAGGTCCCAGTCCTCGATCACGTCGCCGGGGGTGTACTGATCCACCAGGCTCGAGACGACCTCGCCGACACCCTCGCGAGCGGAGTCCGACATGTCCTTGCCCTCGAGGATCTCGCGCCGGTACTTGTAGATGACGCGGCGCTGCTCATTCATCACGTCGTCGTACTCGAGCACCCGCTTACGGATCAGGAAGTTCTGCTCCTCGACCTTCTTCTGGGCGTTCTCGATCGTCCGGGAGAGCATCTTGGCCTCGAGCGGCTCCTCCTCCCCCTGCTCGTTCACCGGTCCGAGGCGATCGAGGATCTTGTAGATGCGCTCGCCGGCGAACAGGCGGATCAGATCGTCCTCCGCGGAGAGGAAGAAGCGCGACTCGCCCGGGTCGCCCTGGCGGCCCGAGCGGCCGCGAAGCTGGTTGTCGATCCGCCGCGACTCGTGCCGCTCGGTGCCGCAGATGAAGAGGCCACCGAGCTCGCGAACCTCCTCGGCCTCCGCTTCGCAGCTCACCTTGAGCTGCTCGATCATCGCCTTCTCCTCCCCCTCGTAGCTCTCGTCGCCGGGAGTGAGGCCGAGCTTGCGGAGCTCGGACGCGGCCATGCCCTCGGGGCTGCCGCCGAGCTTGATGTCGACGCCGCGGCCCGCCATGTTGGTGGCGATCGTCACGGCGCCCTTGCGGCCGGCCTGGGCGATCGTCTCGCCCTCGCGCTCGGCGTGCTCGGGCTTTGCGTTGAGCACGACGTGCTCGACGCCGCGGCGCTTCAGGTCCGCGGAGATCATCTCCGAGACCTCGACCGAGATCGTGCCCACGAGAATCGGCTGGCCGGCCTGGTGACGCGCCTCGATCTCGTTGAGGACGGCATTCCACTTGCCGCCCTTGGTCTTGTAGATCTGGTCGTTGTGGTCGCCCCGGATCATCGGGACGTTGGTCGGGATCTCGACCGTCGGCACCTTGTAGATCTTCATGAACTCCTGGGCCTCGGTCAGCGCCGTGCCTGTCATTCCGGAGAGCTTGTCGTAGAGCCGGAAGTAGTTCTGCAGGGTGATCGTGGCGAGGGTCTGGTTCTCCTCGCGGATCTGCACGCCCTCCTTCGCCTCGATCGCCTGGTGGAGGCCCTCCGACCAGCGCCGGCCCTCGAGAATGCGGCCGGTGAACTCGTCGATGATCATCACCTGGCCGTCGACGATCTCGTACTCGACGCCGCGCTTGTAGAGGGACTCGGCCTTGAGCGACTGGATCAGGTGGTTGACGAGGGTGCCGTGCTCGCTCAGGTAGAGGTTCTCGACCCCGAGGAACTCCTCGGCCTTCGCGGTCCCCCTCTCGGTCGGCGCCACAGTCTTGTGCTTCTCGTCGTACTCGTAGTCGTAGTCGACCTCGCGAGTGTCCTTCGACTCGCCCAGGGACTTGAGCTTCTCCTTGTGGGGCTCGCCCTTCATCTGCTTGGCCAGCCTCGCGAACGTGTAGTAGAGGTCGGCGGCCTGCTCGGGGCGGCCGGAGATGATCAGCGGCGTCCGTGCCTCGTCGATCAGGATGTTGTCGACCTCGTCGACGATCGCGAAGTCGTGGCCGCGCTGCACGCACTCCTCCAATGAGCCGGCCATGTTGTCCCGGAGGTAATCGAAGCCGAACTCGGAGTTGGTGCCGTAGACGACGTCGCAGGCGTACTTCTCGCGCCGCTCGGGGGGATCGTCGTCCTCCTGGATCGCGGCGACACTGACACCCAGCGCCTCGTAGATCGGACGCATCCACTCGGCGTCGCGGCGTGCCAGGTAGTCGTTGACGGTGACCAGGTGCACGGCGTCCCCGGCGAGTGAGTTCAGGAAGACGGGGAGGGTGGCGGTCAGGGTCTTGCCCTCGCCGGTCTTCATCTCGGCGATGGCGCCCGAGTGGAGCACCATGCCGCCGATCAGCTGGACGTCGAAGTGGCGCTGGCCGAGCGTGCGCCGGGAAGCCTCTCGGACGAGCGCGAATGCCTCGGGGAGCAGGTCGTCGAGCGACTCGCCGTCACGGGCGCGCTTGCGGAGCTCATCGGCCTCCGCGCGGAGCTCCGCGTCATCGAGGAGCTCCATCTCGGGCTCGATCCGATTGATCGACTCGACCCGTCCCTCGTACTCCTTGAATTGCTTCGACTCGCCCATTCGCAGGGCGCGGTCGATCAGTCCTCTGGCCACGGGATTAGGTTAACGCGAGGGTGCTCCGAGGCAGAGCCGAGGAGCAACCCGTTTGACGGCGAAGCCGTCTGCCTAGGCCGTTTCGCCCCTTAACCGCTGCATGATCTTGCGCGTCCGGTGGCGGTTTCGCCGCTTCTCCCGGTGCTTCTTGACCTGGCGGCGGATGTCCTCCGCGAGCTCGTGGATCGAATGGAGCATGTCCGGAGACGCCTCCTTGGCGCGAAGCGTGACCCCCTTCAAACCCAGGGTCGCTTCGGCGACCATCCGATCCGAGATCCGGGGGTTCTTCTCCTCGCAGAGCTCGACCTCGAGGGTGGCGAACTCGGACACCTGCTTGCCGACCCGCTGAAACCTCTGCACCACCGCCTCGCGAAGCTCGCCGGTCACCTCCACGTTCTTGCCTCGGACCTCGATCCTCACGTCGGCCTCCTTCCGTCGGGGTGGCGCTCGGATGCTACGCCCGCGACCTTCCGGCGGCAAGCAAAACGGTCAGCGGCGGTCCTGGCGCGGCACCTTCTTGAAGACCTTCCTCACCCGCGGCTCGGCAGGCACCTTGGGGACCTGGGACCCCTGGCTCGAGATCAGCCCGCCGGCCGCGGTCAGGAACGAGGTCGTCTGCGCCTCATCCAGCCCGGGCGCGTAGGGGTGCGAGCAGACATCGGCCGGGAAACGGGAGATCCTGGCGGCGCCGCGCTTTCCCTTGCCCTTGTGGGCCACCGCGTCGGTGAAGGCCGCGAAGGTGACCGAGTCCACCGCCGTGCCGATGTGGCTCGTGGTGCGGCCTGGGCAGACGCCCTGGATCAGGATGTTGCTCGCTCCGTCGAGCGCGGAGGTCGGGTGCTTTCCGCCCTGCGGCTGGACCGTCTCGTCGGTCAACGAGCGGACGGTCGTGTAGGAGACGTCGCCGGGAGTCTCGTCCGGCTGGGAGTTCAGGGCGCGCAGGAGGTGCGAGCCCTTGATCTGCTGCCAGTCAGCGGGTGGGCAGGGCGAGCTGGCGGAACATCCTCCGATGCCGATGTTCGTCCCATGTTGGGTGCCGGCGGCGGCGATCACGTCGCTCACCTTCCGGCGCAGGTCGGGCCAGTAGGTGAGCGCGAAGCGCGGCAGCAACCCACCCTGGCTGATGCCGATCACCGCGACCTTGCGGTGGGCAAGAGCGAACTCCTTGCGCAGCCCGTAGACCAGGTACTGCACCGAGATCTGGATGTCCGCCGTGGTGAAGTCGGGGAAGTTGACGTAACAGGTGGGGTGCCCATAGGCCTCGAAGGCGCCCTGGCCGATCAGATACGCCTGGTCTCCCGACGCACCTGTGCCCGTCACCAGCATGGTCGGGGTCACCGCAGCCTTGGTCGGGTCGATCGGGCATTTGACCGCCGCGTCGAGGTCAGCTTGCGGGACGGTCAGGCGCGGGCCACTCGCCAGCGCCGAGCCCGGGGCCGCGGCGATCAGTCCGAGAACTCCGCAGCAGCACGCGAGCGCGAGCTTCCTAGCTCCCCTCATGCAGCAGACACTATTCGCTCAGAGCGCGTGGGCGAGGGTCAGCGTGATCACCCTGCTGGAGCCGGCCGCCCGGAGCGCGCCCGCGCAGGCCGCCAGCGTCGCACCCGTCGTCCAGACATCGTCGACGAGAAGGACGGCGCTGGGGGCATCGGCGACTGCCCAGACGCGCGGCGCGCCGGTGAGCCGCTGTGAACGCCTGCGGCCCACCTGGCGGCGGCCGCGGTCGCGGCGGAGACACGGGCTGTACGGCAGTCGGGCCCGCTCCGACAGCGCGATCGCGATCTCCTCGGCGGGATCGAAGCCTCGCCAGCGCCACCGCCAGGAACCCGCCGGAACGGGCACCACGGCGTCCGGGGACTCCCGGTCGGGCAGGGCGCGCAGCATCGCCTCCGCGGCCACGCCGGCGAGCGAGAGCCTGCGGCCGAACTTGAGCCCGTGCACGACCCGCCGGGCCACTCCGTCGAACGGCGACGCCGAGACGGCCAGGTCCACGTCGGGCGGGCCCGGATCTAGCACCCGAGGGGCCGCGGCGAGTTCGACCCTGCAGCGCTCGCAGATGACCACCTCCGCGGGCCGCGGGGCGCCGCAGGCCGCGCAGAGTGGCGGCGCGACCAGGGAGGCGATCGATTCGAGGCCGCGCGCCAGCGCGACTCGTTTGGGCGCGGCGGAGGCGATGGGCCGATCGTCCAGTCGGAGAGCTGACGAAAGTTGCGCCCATTGCCAAGGAGTAGGGTCAACCACGACACAGGGGGCACGACCGAGGGGAGTCATCGATGGGACGGTTCGACATAACCCCCGAAGTGGCGGAGGAATGGCGCGGCAGATACCGCTCCTCCGTCGAGCCTCACGTGGACGGCGAGGTGCTGGCGGTCGGCGCCTTCCGGCCCACCGGAGCCGGCACGAAGATGGGGATCAGCAAGCTCCAGCTGGGGGCGCTCGCCTACGGCGCGGCCCACAAGATCGGCAAGAGCAGGGCGGGCGGGTTGCCGGGGCAGTTCGTCCTCGCCGTCACTCCGGACAAGCTCTACGCCTTCAAGTACAAGGCCGGCCGCAAGGGGATCACGATCAAGGACCAGGCCGCATCGTGGGACCGGGTCGGCCTGAAGGTCGACACGGACCCGCGCCAGACCACCACACGCCTCACGCTCGAGTGGCCGGACGGGGAGAAGATCGTCTGCGACCAGGAGGGCCTCGGTGACAACCCCTGGGCCGATGACGTGATCCGGGCGCTGCAGTCCTAGCCTCGCGGGAACGCGAGCGCGACCCGTGATGGGCCGCGCGCGCAGTTCACTCGCTCTCAGGGCGCCGCGGTGAGCCCGACCCGCCGGACGAAATCATTGGCGGGATCGCCGCCGGACGGCTGCGACCAGAACGGCAACCAATCCCCGCCGTCCGTGTCCATGCCGACGTAGTCGCCGGGGAAGAAGCCCCCCGCGTTCGGCATCAGGCGCATGTTGTAGGAGCTGTCCGTCAGCCTCACCTCATCGCCCCAGTTCGCCGGGTCCGCACATGCCGTGGGGGTGGTCGGATGGCAGTGGACGAGGAACTCGTCGGTCGCCAGGTTGTCGACCTCCGGGGTCGCCTGGTTGGCGCGGAAGTCCGAGTAGCGGACCCCGATCGTGCCGTCGGCGAGCACGCTCACCACGGGATTGAACGCCTGCTGGTTGCCGAGACCAATGTCGGTGGGCGTCTGGTTGATCTTGATGGTCCGCGACCAGGTGCGCCCGCCGTCGAGCGACTGGGTGAAGGCGATGCTGCTGCGCGGCCCGAAGCGCATGTCCTGGAAGACCAGATAGATCGCAGCCGTGTTCGGGTCCACCGTGCCCTGCGGGATGATGTCGCCAGTTCGGATCACGCTGGCGGGGTCGTCCGGATCTACGACCATTCCCTGGAACGCGTTATGGCGGTCGACGATCGTCGGCCTCTGATCCCAGGTTGCGCCGTGGTCATCGGAGCGGAGCAGCGCGATGCTGAAACCGCGACCCGGCGGACGGTTGGCGAAGTTCTGAATCAGGTCGAAGAAATCGACCAGCTCGCCGTCGAACTCCTCATTGTCCGGCAGAACCACGATCTGGTTGCCGATCGTCTGATTCACGGTGCCCGGGTCGAAGATCTGACGACCGGGCTCCCAGGTGGCACCGCCGTCGGTGGTGCGGGCGAACCAGGTCGGCCCGCGGTAGCCAACCGCGTTCTCGCCCGCGATCGGCGAGGCGTTCTCGCCCGGCGGACCGATCAGACGGTCCCAGACCGCGTAGACGAAGCTTGAGTCGTTCGGGTCGGCCGTGAGGCTGTTCTTGTCGTTGAGTACATTCGGGTTCTCATCGCGCCTGAGAGTGACCGGATCGCTCCAGGTCGCGCCGCCGTTCGTCGATCGCATCACCAGCATCGCGTTGGGGTAATCGCCAATCCCCCCGGGGTTCGTGTCGGTCGAGAGGCTCATCAGGTAAGCGGTGCCGTCGGGGGAGAAGTCGACCCAGGGGTCAGAGGCGCGCTCGAAGCCGCCGCCGTTCGCCGCGGTGCCCCCGGTGCAGAGGGAGGAATTCGTGTTCGCGTTGGTGGTCCAGGTGAGGCCGCCGTCGAAGCTTGTGGCCGTCACAACGCCCTTGGAGCCGCCGTTGTTCCAGCGATCCTGCTGCCAGGCGGCGAGCAGGTTGCTCGGATTGGCGTGATTCACCGCCATCCACGGCTCGATCTCACTGTTGGGGAAGTTGGTGCCCGAATCGGGCTGATCCCCCACGCAGCCGTTGAGCGGGCTCGCTCCTGAGGCGAGCACCGCGGGACCTTCGTTTGCTGCCGGCGTCGCGACGGCCTGTGGCGCGAACGCAGCCAAGGCAAGGCCCGCGGCGACGATTGACGAGAAAACCGCGCGTCGCTGCATATCCCCACTCCTCCGTGATTGGGACAGCTCCGCGTCCTGGCCTACCCGAGCGGAAGGGTCCGAAACCAGAGAGGGCGTGAGAATCCCTCCACCGTTTGTCCAAGGTTTCCGATTTCGCGTAAGGCCTTCAGCCCAGCGGCCGGTCGGGATCGATGCCGTAGAGGCCGCCGACCACCAGCCCCCCGGCCGGGACCTGGGCACCAGGGAGCACGACGCACTCGCGGAGCATGGCGCCCGCTCCGAGGTCGCAGCCGTCGCCCACGACCACGGGCCCGTGCAGGCTGGCGCCCTCGCCGACGTGCGAGCCCGTCCCGATCAGGACCGGGGCAGTGACCCGCACACCATCGAGGTCGGAGCCGCCGCCCGCGTGGATCCCCTTGGACACCTCCGGCGCCGGCGGCTCGATTCCCACCTCGCCCGCCAGCGCGTCGAGATTGCCCTGCACGAACTCGCCGACCGACCCGATGTCGTTCCAGTACGCGTGGATCTCGTGCGAGAAGAAGGGGATGTCGCCGTCCAGGAGGGATGGGAAGACATCCATCGCCCAGTCGACGAAGCCCGGGGGCTGGTCCTCGTCGCCCGCCGGGCTCTTCCGGTCGGGCGGGGGAAAGTGATCGAAGATCTCCTTCCGGAACATGTAGATGCCGCAGTTCGCGAGGTCCGAGAGCGCTTCCGCCGGCTCCGGTTTCTCCTGGAAGCCCTGGATGCGCCCCTCGTCGTCCGTGATCGCCACGCCGAACTGGGTCGTGTCCTCCACCCTCTTCGTCGCGAGAGTGGCGATCGCGCCCCGCTCGACGTTCGCCTCGTGCGCCGCGCGCATCGCCCCCAGGTCGATGGTGGTGAGCGCGTCTCCGGAGATGATCAGGAACGAGTCTGTCTCGGAGAGGAAGTCGCGGACCTTCCCCACTCCGCCGGCTGTGCCGAGCGGCTCGGACTCCTCGCTGTAGGTGACCTCGAGGCCGAATTCCGAGCCATCCCCGAGCACCTCCTTGATCTGCTCGGGCAGGTAGGACACGTTCGTCACGATCTGCTTGAAGCCGTGGCGCCGGATCAGGTCAGCGATCCAAGCGATGATCGGCCGGTTGAGCACCGGCGCCACCGGCTTCGGCATCACGTAGGTGAGGGGCCGCAGCCGCGTGCCCAGCCCCGCCGCGAGGATCATCGCCCTCATCGCGCGAAGGCTCTCAGATCAGCCGCGCCGCTTCTTCTTGGCCTTCTTCTTCTTGCACTTCTTGTGCTTGTGCTTCTTCTTCGACTCCGCGGCGCGCTTCTTGTGCCTGCGCTTTTTGCACTTCTTCGCCTTCCTGCCCTTGCCCCCAGCGGGGCAGCACTTCTTGGGCGGAGCCGTCTGGCAGACCGGCGTGGCCGATGACGCCGAGCCGACGATGCGGAAGACCGTGCTCGTGTTCATCACGTAGAGGTTGCAGGTGGAGTCCTCCCCGAACGACAGGGTGGTCTCCAGGGCGCCTGGTGCGCTCTCGGCGCGATCGCCGCTCGCCAGCGGGAGCCCGAGCTGGATCGAGCGGAGCTCCGCTGTACAGAGGTCCGCGTAGAGGTAGCGGCCCGAGATCTCCGGCGCCCGGCTGCCCCGGTAGACGTAGCCGCCGATGATCGCGCAGCCGAAGGCCTGCCCGCCGCCGGGATCGGGGTGCGGATAGGCGAACACCGGATCGACGAAGGAGCCGCCACAGCCTCCCGGTCCGGCACCGAATCCCTCACGGCACGGCCAGCCGAAGTTTGCACCGCGACCTCGCCCCGACGAGTTCGGCGCAAGGTCGACCTCCTCCGCGAGATTGGGCGACGAGGAGTCGCTGCCGACATCGCCGATGACGAGGTCCCCGGTGAGGTGATCGAAGGAGAAGCGGAACGGGTTCCGCAGCCCCATGGCCCAGATCTCCTGCGTCGCACCGCCCACGCCCGCGAAGGGGTTGCCCGCCGGTATCCCATGGGCGCCGTTGCCGGCGCCATGAGGATCTATGCGGTGGATCTTCCCGTACGGGTTGCCGGGCTGCTGCGCATTGGCGCTGTTCGCGTTGTCCCCGACCGAGATGTAGAGGAGTCCTTCCGGCCCGAACTGCAACTGGCCGCCGTTGTGGTTCGTGGCAGCGTGGCTGAAGGTCCACACGGTCCTGCGGCTTGCCGCGTCGGCGACGTTCGGATTCGAGCCCACGTGGTACTCGTCGAGGTGGACGTCGCCCTCGGCACCGCCCGCATTGGGTCCGTCGCCCGTGTAGTAGACGTAGAAGAGGCCGTTGCTGGCGTAATTCGCGTCGAACGCAATCGACAGCAGGCCGCGCTCCCCCTCGGTGTTGACCATCGTGTGGATGTCGAGGAACCGCGTGACCGTGCCGTCATGGAGGACCTGAATCTGTCCCGAGCGCTCGACGACGAACAGCCGCGAATCGCCGGGTGGCGAGGTCGCGAAGACCGGGTCAGCGAAGCTCGGGCCGACCGACTGAAGCCCTACTCCGGCCGCCTGCGAGGGCGCAAGCAGCAGGGCCAGCAGTAAGGCCGCCAGGACGCCGATCCGTAAACGCAATCCCACCGCGCCTCATCTTGCCCCACACGACGGCGTCCGACTCGCGCTGGACGAATTGAGTACTGCTGCGCCTGGAAGCTAGTACCGGTAGTGGTCGCTCTTGTAGGGGCCCTCGACCGGGACCCCGATATAGGCGGCCTGCTCGGGCTCCAGCTCGGTGAGCTCGACGCCGAGCGCGTCGAGGTGCAGGCGGGCGACCTTCTCGTCCAGATGCTTGGGCAGCACGTGGACCTCCTTGCCATAGGCCTCCGCCTTGCCGAACAGCTCGATCTGGGCGATCACCTGGTTGGTGAACGAGTTCGACATCACGAAGCTCGGATGGCCGGTGGCGTTCCCGAGGTTCAGCAGGCGCCCCTCAGAGAGGACGATGATCGAGTGGCCGTCCGGGAAGCGCCACTCGTCGACCTGCGGCTTGATGTTGATCCGCTCGATGCCGTCGAAGTTCTCGAGCGCGGCCATCTGGATCTCATCGTCGAAGTGGCCGATGTTGCCGACGATTGCCTGGTGCTTCATCTGCGCCATGTCGTCGACGGTGATCACGTCGCGGTTGCCCGTCGCGGTGATGAAGATGTCGGCGCTTGAGATCACGCTCTCGAGCTTGCGGACCTCGTAGCCCTGCATCGCGGCCTGGAGGGCGCAGATCGGGTCGATCTCGGTGACGATCACGCGGGCGCCTTGCCCCCGGAGCGACTCGGCGCAGCCCTTGCCGACGTCGCCAAAGCCGCAGATCACCGCGGTCTTGCCGCCGATCATCACATCCGTGGCGCGGTTGATGCCGTCGATCAGGGAGTGGCGGCAGCCGTAGATGTTGTCGAACTTCGACTTGGTCACCGAGTCGTTGACGTTGATGGCCGGGAAGAGCAGCGTGCCGTTGGCCTGGCGCTCGTAGAGGCGGATCACCCCGGTGGTGGTCTCCTCGGTCACGCCCTTGATCCCCTCGGCCATCTTCGTGAAGCGCTGCGGGTCGTCGGTGAGGCTCTTCCGCAGGAGCTCGAGGATCACCTTCTCTTCCTCTGAGCCGGCCGTCTCGTCGCTCGGGACCGCGCCAGCGGTCTCGTAGTCGGCACCCTTGTGGACGAGCAGGGTGGCGTCGCCGCCGTCGTCGAGCAGCATGTTGGCCCCGGTCTCGCCGTTGGGCCCGGGCTCGGGCCAGGTGAGGGCCTGGAGCGCGCACCACCAGTACTCCTCGAGCGTCTCGCCCTTCCAGGCGAAGACCGGGATGCCCTTCGGGTCATCCGGGGTGCCGTCGGGTCCGACCGCGACGGCCGCGGCCGCGTGATCCTGGGTCGAGAAGATGTTGCAGCTCGCCCAGCGGACGTCCGCGCCGAGCGCGACCAGGGTCTCGATCAGAACCGCGGTCTGCACCGTCATGTGGAGCGAGCCGGTGACTCGCGCGCCGGTCAGCGGCTTGGACTCGGCGAACTCCGCGCGGGTCGCCATCAGGCCCGGCATCTCGTGCTCGGCCAGCCGGATCTCCTTGCGGCCGAATTCGGCCAGCGAGAGGTCGGCGACCTTGAAGTCGAGGCCGTTGATGCTGGTTGCGCTGATGCTGGGTGCGCTGGTGGCGGTGCTCATGCGGTTAGTGGTCTCCTGGATCGCAGTTTTGACGAGGACCAAGGCTACGTTATGCGGCCGTGGAAGACGCCATTCAGGTCGCGGAGGGTACGGAGATCCCGCTCGACGAGATCGAGCTGCGCGCGAGCCGCTCCTCAGGCCCGGGCGGCCAGCACGCCAACGTAACGGCCTCTCGGATCGAGGCGGTCTTCGACGTGGATGCCTCCCGCGTGCTCAGCGGCGAACAGCGCGAACTCCTACGGGACCGTCTGGGAACCCGGATCACGGCCGTCGCGCAGGACGCCCGAAGCCAGGCGCGAAACCGCGAGCTGGCCCTCGAGCGGCTGCGCGAGAAGCTCGCCGCCGGCCTACGCCGCCCGAAGCCGCGTCGGCCGACCAGACCCTCGCGCTCCGCACGCGAGCGGCGGCTGGAGGAGAAGCGCAGGACGTCCCAGCGCAAGGCCCGGCGAAGGCTTCCGCCCACCGACTATTGAGCGCTGGGCTTTCTGTAGACGGTCACCACGGCCGCGCCTCCGAGCCCGATGTTGTGCTGCAGCGCGAGCTCGGCGCCGTCGACCTGGCGCCGATCGGCCCTGCCACGAAGCTGCCAGTTGAGCTCGGTGCACTGTGCCAGCCCGGTGGCGCCGAGCGGGTGGCCCTTGGAGATCAGGCCTCCGGACGGGTTCACTACGGGGCCATCGCCACCGTAGGTGGTCGCCTCGGCCTCGACGAGCTTGTGCCCCTCCCCCTCGCCGGCGAGTCCGAGCGCCTCGTAGGTGATCAGCTCGTTCGCCGAGAAGCAGTCGTGCAGCTCGACGACGTCCACCTCGTCGATCCCGACCTCGGCCTCATTCAGGGCCTGTTCACCGGCGGTCCGGGTCATGTCGGCGCCGACGACGTTGATCGAGGAACGGCTGTCGAAGGTACTGGAGAGGTCGGTGACCATCGACTGGCCGACGATCTCGACGGCCTGGCCCGAGAGGTCATTCCGATCGACGAAGCGCTCCGAGGCGACCACCGCGGCCGCGCTCCCGTCGCTGGTCGGGGAGCACTGCAGCTTCGTGAGCGGCGCGTAGATCTCCTTGGCCTGCTTGATGTCCTCAAGCGAGTACTCGTCCTGGAACTGCGCGTAGGGGTTGTCGACCGAGTGCTTGTGGTTCTTCCAGCCGATCCAGGCGAAGTGATCGGGCTCTGAGCCGTATCGCTCCATGTGCTCGCGTCCCGCGGCACCGAACATCTGGGGAGCCGGCGGGGCGTCCTCCCACTCGCGCAGCTCGAGCAGCGCCGCCGCGTGCTTGTCGATCGGGTTGACCCGGTCGGTGTACTTGACGCCGAGCGAGCCGAGCTCCATCTTCTCGAAGCCGAGCGCGAGCGTGCAGTCGGCGAGATCGCCCTTGACCGCCTGGCGGGCCAGGTAGAGGGCGCTGGAGCCGGTGGAACAGTTGTTGTTGACGTTGACCACCGGGATCCCGGTGAGCCCCAATCCGTAGACGGCCCGCTGGCCGGCCGTGGAGTCGCCGTAGCAATAGCCGACGAAGGCCTGTTCGACGGCGACGTAATCGATCCCCGCGTCATCGAGGGCGAGCCGACCCGCTTCCTCGGCCCAGTCGGGATAGTCGCCGTCCTTGGTGCCGGGCTTGTCGAACTTGGTCATCCCCACTCCGACCACGAACGTACGGTTCATCTGCTTCTCCTCTCGCCGGGACGTCCCATCTCCTTCTTGAAGCCCTCCAGGACGTCGACCGCGAGTGGGTCGACTCCCCGTGCATCGGCGAGCTCGATCGCGAGCAGGTCGCCGAGCATGACCGTGTGCAGGATCCGCTCGGTTCGCGTATCTCCCTCGGTCTCCAGGGTGATCACCGTGGACGCGTAGGGCTCGATCGCCTGCGCGGTCAGCTCGAAGCGCTTGCGCTCGCGCGGGTGCTGGTCGCGGTCCACCAGGAAGATCGCCGCGAAGCCGCCGTCCGCCCCCGACCAGCCCTCGATCTCGTTGTGGTCGGCCTCGGGCAGGAGGGCCGAGTAGGCGGGGATCTTCGCGTTCTCGTTGATCTGGCACTTCCAGCGATAGGCGACCGGCGCGGTGAGGTCGCTGCCGTGGATGACGGGAACGGCATCGCCGATCTCCGCCGCCAACTCGCGGGCGCGGGCCTGGGCCGCCTCGAACGTCGCGCCCAGATGCGACGCGGCGGCGTCGATATCAGTGTGGATCCGTGGCCCGGCAAGTGCGAGCGCGGCGAGCTCGGCCGAAACGCAGAACATGTAGCCGACCGCGGCTCTGGGCTGCAGGCCGGCCGGGAGGCCGATGACCGCGACGCCGTCGCGGCGCGCGACCTCGGCGAGCTCGCCTCCGGTGGTCGCCACCAGTCGCTGGGCCCCCACCGCCTCGGTCGCCGCGTAGCAAGCCAGGGTCTCCTCGGTGTTGCCGGAATAGCTCGAGCAGAGCACCGCCGAGCCCGGAGGCGTCCAGGAAGGCAGCTCGTAGCCTCGGGCGACCAGCATCGGCTTGGTCAGCCGGTCGGCGAGGGCCGCCGCGGCCAGGTCGCCGCCGATCGCCGAGCCGCCCATGCCGCAGACGAACACCGCCGGCGCCTCCATGGTCTGGGCCCGGACCGACTCGATCCGCCAGAGCGCGTCACGCAGATGCTCGGGCAGCGCCTTGACCGCGTCCAACATGCTCCCACCGATCACACTCATCATGAAACGGGTCGCTCCTCCGACATGTCCTCCGACATGTCACGGGTCGCGCTGTCGCGCGCCCTCGCATGATCGGAGCGCCCTTGCATCTCCCCCTCCTCCGCGGGGACGTTCTCGCCCTCCCCCACCACGGCGCCGTCGAGCTCGGCCTCGGGCTCGACCGTGACGCCGCCGCTGAGAATGCTGTTCATCACTCGGGCGCCCTCCCCGACCGTGCAGCCGTCGAGCAGAACCGAGCGCTCGATCACGGCATCGGATAGGACGCTGGAGTTGGGACCGATGACGCAGGGAGCGCGCAGCTCCGCGTCCGGGGAGATCTCGCAGCCCTCCCCCACCATCGCCGGCGAGGAGAGCTGATCGCTGATGACGGTCTCGACGCGGCCCTCGAGGATGTCCCAGTTGGCCTCGAGGAAGCGGTCCGGGGTCCCGATATCGATCCAGTAGCCCTCGAGCCGGATCCCGTAGAGGCCCTCGCTGATCAGCAGCGGGAAGACCTCGCGCTCGATCGAGACGGCTCTGTCGGGTGGGATCCGATCGAGGACCGAGCGCTCCAGCAGATAGGCGCCCGCGTTGATCTCGTCGGTGTCGATCTGCTCCGGGTCCGGCTTCTCGAGGAACTCCGTGATCTCGCCGTCGTCCCGGCGATGGACCAGCCCGTACCCGGACGGGTCGTCGACCGGATAGAGCGCGATGGTCGCCCGCGCGCCGGTTCGCTCGTGCTGCTCGATCAGCGCGCTCAGGTCGAGGTCGCAGAGCACATCTCCGTTCAGCACCAGGAAGCGATCCCCGAGCATCTCCTCGGCGAAGCGAATCGCGCCGGCCGTGCCGCGAGCGTCGGGTTCCTCGGCGTAGCGGATCTCCACGCCCGGCTCGAGCTCGGCGAGGGCGCGACGCATCCCCTCGGCGAGGTGACCGCAGGAGACGATCACGTCGTGAACCCCGTGACGAACCAGCCAGTCGATGACGTAGGCGACGTGTGGACGGCCGGCCAGCGGCAACACCGGCTTCGCCACGGTGTAGGTCAGCGGCCGCAGGCGGGTCCCCTCGCCGCCCGCCAGGATCAGCGCCTGCACATCAACTCACCACCGAACGGTGCACGAGACTGGGGCGCCCGATTGACTCGTAGGTGAGGCCGGCGGCCCGCGCCGCGTCCGGATCGAGGAAGTTGCGCCCGTCGACCAGCAGCGGCGTCTTCATCCGCTTCGCAACCTCACTCCAGTCGAGCTCGGCGAACTCGGGCCACTCGGTCACCAGCACGGCCGCGTCGGACCCCTCGAGGGCGCCCATCGCGGAGCTCGCCATCTCGACGCCGGGCAGCAGCGGGGCCGCAGCGGTGTCGGCGACAGGGTCGTATGCGACGACCTTCGCGGACTCGCCCTCGAGGCGGGCGGCCAGGACGAGGCTCGAGGCCCCGCGCATGTCGTCCGTGTCCGGCTTGAAGGCCAGTCCGAGGAGGGCGACGCGCTTGCCGACCAGCGTGTCCAGGTGCCTCGAGAGCTTCGTCATCACCCGGCGCTTCTGCAGCTCGTTCACCTCGATCACGGAGTTGAGAAGCTGGAAGTGGTAGCCGGAGTTGGCGGCGAGCATCTTCAAGGCAGAGACATCCTTGGTGAAACATGAACCGCCGTAGCCGATCCCGGCCTGGAGGAACCGGGCGCCGATGCGATCGTCGAGCCCCATTCCGCGAGCGACATCCGTCACATCCGCACCGAGCTCCTCGCAGACGTTGGCGATTTCGTTGATGAAGCTGATCTTCGTCGCCAGGAACGCGTTCGAGGCGAGCTTCACCATCTCGGCGCTCGAGATGTCGGTGCGGACGATCGGGGCTCCGAGGGATTCGTAGACCTCAGCCACTGCGTCGGCCGCCCATTCGTCGCCGGCATCGACACCGATCAGGACCCGATCGGGCTCCATGAAGTCCCTCAGGGCGGTGCCCTCTCGCAGGAACTCCGGGCAGGAGACGTAGGCAAGGTCGGGCGCCTCCCGGTGAATCGTCCGCCCGGTCCCCACCGGCACCGTGCTCTTCATCACCAGTGCCCGGCCGTGCGGCTCACCGATCTCCTCCACCGCCCGCTCAACCGCCGAGAGGTCAGCGTCGCCCGAGTAGGTGGGCGGCGTCTGCACGCAGATGAAGATCAGCCGCGGCCCATCCAGAAGCTCGGCCATCTCCGTCGTGAAGGTGAGCCGCTCGTCGTTGCGCTCGATCAGCTCCGGGAGGCCGGGCTCATGGATCGGAACCTCGCCGCGGCGGAGCGACTCCACCTTCTCGGGGACGATCTCCCGGACCACGACCCGATGACCAAGCTCCGCGAAGCAGGCGGCCGTGACCAGGCCGACCCAGCCGGCTCCGACAACCCCGATCGGTTCATTCTCGCTCACCTCGTCTCCCGGGATGATCGCGGAGATCGTCCCGGCTAGGTTCCAGGGAGCTGCCGGAAGCTCTGCGCGATCTTCAGCATGTCCGCGTTGGGGATCGTCTCGATGTACGAGTTCGAGAGCCAGAACGAGCCCTGGTCGGTCTGCCAGGCCACCATGCGCAGGCGGTCGCCGTCGTAGTAGAGCTTGTACGTGCGGTCCCCGATCGTTTTCTCATCGGCGGGGTTGTCGAGCATCGGCGGATCCTTCCAGCGGGTCCCCTCGAAGCCGTAGTAGTCGCCGAGCGTCGGCAGCGAGAAGACCCACTTGTAGGCGGCCCGCTCCGCGTGCGGCGGCGATTCGTCTCCCTTGCCGTTGATCTTGTAGGCGCGCGGCTTCTGCGCGAAGTCGCTTCCGGTCTCGAGCTGGGTCGGGTAGTAGACGGGGACCTTGAGCTTGCGCGCCTTGATTGCCTGAGCGAGCGGCTTGCCATAGGTCGTTTCGACCAGATTCGTGTCGGCCGCCTGCTTCTTCTTCGGCGCGGCCGGCGTGGGCTTGGTGGCGTCCGGCGCCTGCTCGGGCGTCACCTTCTGGTCCGGCTTTGCGGTCGAGCCCTGCGGGCCGGGGGTGCTCTCGCTCCCCAGGAACTGGTTCACCGCGGTCTCGATCTGCGAATGCGAGGCGGTGACGTAGGAGGGGCCGAGATGACCCTCGAAGTGGATCTCCTTGATCTGAGCGCCCCGGAGGTCGAAGAACAGCTTCAGTACCTCGAGCATGGACTGCCAGTCGTTGATGTCCGAGCTCGTGTAGGTGGTGAAGATCTTGATCAGCTTCTTGCGGTCGTCGATCAGCCGCGAGGGCGGGACCTTTGCGCGCGCCTCCCGCAGGAACGCCTGCTGGCGCGCCGCGCGGACGATGTCGTTGTCCGTGTGGCGATAGCGGACGAAGGAGAGCGCGTCGAAGCCGCAGAGCGCCTGGTAGCCGGGCTGGAGGTTGATCTCCGCGTAGTCGGATTCGCTCGAGTAGGGGCCGTTCTGGTGGAAGTAGCGGTGGTCGACGTCGACGTAGACGCAGCCGATCGCATTGACGGCGCGTGCGAAGCCGGTGAAGTCCACGTTGACCAGGTGCTGGATGTGCAAGCCGGTGAGCTGCTTGACCGTCTGCAGAGTGAGCTTGGGGCCGCCGTACGCGTAAGCGTCGTTCAGCTTGCTGGTTCCATAGCGCGGGATGTCGACCTTGAGGTCGCGGGGCAGCGAGAGCAGCGCGATCGCGTTGCGGTCCGGGTCCAGCCGGAGCAGCATCGTCGTGTCGGAGAGGCCGAATTTCCCGCTGATCTCCTGGTTCCGCTTGTCGGAGCCGAGGATCATGATCGTCTGGGCGCCGCTGCTCGGCACGTCGTCCAAGATCTTGTCGACGTCCTGCCCGATGCTGTTGTCCTTCAGCGCGCTCGCGATGTCGGACAGGTAGAGGATCAGGCTGGCCGAGGTGGCAGCCGCGATCGACGCGACGATCAGGAAGGACGCCGTCAGGAAACGAAGCCACATCGGGAAGCCGATGTGGCTGCGAACGACCTTGAAGCCCGAGGTGGTCGCCGAACCGACGGCCTTGAAGCCATCCGTGGTCTTCGCGCCGACCTTCTCAAAGCTCGACGTGATCGCAGAGCCGGCCTTCTGGATGACGGTGGGCTCATCGGCGGTCGCCTCGGCCGCCTCGAGTCCTTCCCATTCTTGGGTCGGGGCGGAGACGACCTGCGCGAGCCTCTCCTCCTCGGTGAGCTCGGGCTCCTCCTCCTGCTCGGGCTCCTCCTCCTGCTCGGGCTCCTCCTCCTGCTCGGGCTCCTCCTCCTGCTCGGGCTCCTTCAGGTCCTCTTCGTCGTGGTCCTCCTCGTCCACGGCCTCGTCGACCTCGGTCTCCTCGAGATCGCCGTCGGGCTCCTCGTTCACGTTGAACTCCTGCGTCTCGTCCGGGCGCTGACCCTCGTCGCCCTGGCCGTTCCCCTCCCGGCGCTCCGGGCTCACGTAGTCATCCCAGGGAAGCTCCGTACGAATCCCTCGAGCGCCTGCCGGTAGCTGTGCAGCGAGGAGATCGACACCCACTCACCGGGGCCGTGGTGGCCGTCGCCGACGGGGCCGAACTCGACCGCCGGCACCCCGGCGGCGAGAAAGGACACCGCGTCCGACGCACCGTCGCGACCGACGCTCATCACCCGCTCGGGATGATGCGGCGAGGCGGCCTCGCAGAGCCCGACCACGTAGGGCAAGTCGGGCTCGACCACCGCCGGGGCGCGGCGGAAGGTGGCCAGCACGTCGGTGTCGGGCAGGCCGCCTACCTGCTCGAGGATCTCATCGGGATCCTGATCGGGCAGGAAGCGGATATCGACGTCTATGACGCAGGAATCGGGCACTTTGTTGAGGGCGTCGCCACCCATGATCCGACCGAGATTGATGGAGGGGCGATCGAACAGGGCGGAGCTGTGGCGTGCAAACGGTAGCGACTCAATCCCCCTGAACACCTCGACAGCCTTGACAACTGCGTTATCGCCGAGCCACGGCGTCGCGCCGTGGGCCGAACGCCCCCGGACCTGCAGCCGCATCGCGAGGACCCCCTTCGCCTGCACTCCGACCTGGAGGTTGGTGGGCTCGCCCGTGATCGCGAAGTCGCCGATGAACCCGCTCGCTACCAGAGCGTCCGAGCCACGGTTCTCTTCCTCCTCGGACTCCTCGTCGGAGACGATGCCGAGGCGCAGGCGCACCTCCTTCTGGTCCCGGAGGTCGTGCAGGACGACCAGCATCACCGCGAGCGCCCCCTTCATGTCGTAGGCGCCCCGCCCGTAGAGGCGGTCTCCGTCGGTCAGGGGCTCGAACTGGTCGCTCCCACCGGGCACGACGTCCATGTGACCGTGCAGTACGAGCGTGGGCGCGCCGTCATCCGGGCCGACCTCGGCAGTAGTCACCGGCAGGCCCCGGGCCTCGGTCTGGGTCGCGGCGATGTCGTTGGATTCGAGCCAGCCGCCGACGAACTCGGCGGCGCGCCGCAGACCCTCGGCGTTCGAGGTGTCGAAGGCGATCAGCCGCTTGGCGAGGGCGAGCTCGTCCATCGTTAAACGGGTTGCTCCTCAGCTTCGCTTGCGGAGCACCCTCGCATCATGCTAGGTGCGGCCTGGGATCAGGACCGGGATTCGGCTACCTCGAGGAACGCCTCGGCGCGAGCCTTGTCCTTCTCGGCCTGCGTGTGGGCGCCCGAGCCCTCCTCTGACTCGCTCAGACGGGCGTCGGCGTCCTCGACCCGGTTACGGAGCTCGCCGGTGTCGAGCTGGTCCGGGGGAATCGCCTCGCCGACCAGGACGGTGGCGCGGTTGGCGAACACCTGGAGCCAGCCCTCGGCCTGCGCCCAGCGGCGCACCTCGCCATCGGGCATGTGCAGGCGAAGCTCCGTGGGGAGCAGCCGCGCCAGCACCGGCACGTGATTCGCCAGGATCCCGATCTCGCCCACCGACGTCCGCGTGGAGAGCTGCTCCACCTCGCCGGTGAACACCTCGCCCTCCGGTGTGAGGAGACGGACTTCGACTTGGTGCTCGGCCATAAGCCAGGCCGCCGCTAGGCCGCGGCCTCCTCGGCCTCGGCCTTCTCGCCCTCCTCTGCCTCCTCCTGGTCGTTCGCCTCCTGCTCGGAAGCCTCGGCCTGGGCGGCCTCCTCCGGCACCTCGGCACGCATCGACTTGGCGGCCTCGAGGACCTGGTCAATCGGACCCTGCATGTAGAAGGCCCGCTCGGGGACGTCGTCGTGCTCGCCGTCGACGATCTCCTTGAAGCCGCGGACCGTCTCCTGGATCGGCACGTACTCGCCCGAACGGCCCGTGAACTGCTCGGCCACGAAGAACGGCTGCGAGAGGAAGCGCTGGATCTTCCGCGCCCTCGAAACCGTCTGCTTGTCGGCATCCGAGAGCTCGTCGATCCCGAGGATGGCGATGATGTCCTGGAGCTCGCGGTAGCGCTGCAGGGTCTCCTGTACCCGGGTTGCCGTCTCGTAATGCTCGTCGCCCAGGATCTCCGGCTTGAGAATCGTCGAGGTGGAGTCCAGCGGATCGACCGCCGGGTAGATCCCCTGCTCGACCAGCGAGCGCGTCAGCGTCGTGGTCGCGTTGAGGTGCGCGAACACCGACGCCGGCGCCGGGTCGGTGAGGTCGTCGGCCGGCACGTAGATCGCCTGGATCGAGGTGACCGATCCCTCCCTCGTGGAGGTGATCCGCTCCTGGAGCTGGCCCATCTCGGTCTCCAGGGTCGGCTGGTAGCCCACCGCCGAGGGCATCCGGCCGAGCAGCGCCGAGACCTCGGAGCCGGCCTGGACGAACCGGAAGATGTTGTCGATGAAGAGCAGCACGTCCTGGCCGCCCTTCTCGCGGAAGTACTCCGCCATTGTCAGCCCGGAGAGGGCCACCCGCAGGCGGGCGCCCGGCGGCTCGTTCATCTGGCCGAAGACCAGCATCGTCTTGTCGATGACGCCGGACTCCTTCATCTCGAGCCAGAGGTCGTTGCCCTCGCGCGAGCGCTCCCCCACGCCGCAGAAGGCCGACAGGCCCTCGTGCTCCTCGGCGATGTTCCGGATCAGCTCCTGGATCAGAACCGTCTTGCCGACGCCGGCGCCGCCGAAGAGGCCGACCTTGCCGCCCTTCGCGTACGGGGCGAGCAGGTCGACGACCTTGATCCCGGTCTCCAGGATCTCCTGGCTCGGCGTCAGGTCCTCGACCTCGGGCGCGGGCCGGTGAATCGGCCAGCGTTCATCGCCCTTGACCTCCGGGCCCTCGTCGATCGTCTCGCCGAGGAGATTGAAGATCCGCCCCAGGGTCTCGTTGCCCACGGGAACGGTGATCGGCCCGCCGGTGTCGAGCACCTTGTCGCCGCGCTTGACGCCGTCGGTCGCGTCCATGGCGATCGCCCGGACGCGGTCGTCGCCGAGGTGCTGCTGTACCTCGCAGACCAGCTTGCCCTCGGTCCGCCCACCCTCCGGCGGAACGTCGATCTCCAGCGCGTGGAAGATCTCGGGGATGTGGTCGGGGAAGGCGACGTCGATGACGACGCCGGTCACCTGCTCGACCGTCCCCACCGTTGCGCGAGGGGGCGCCGCAGGCGAAGCCGAGGCGCCACCCGTTTCATGATTGCTTCCGTTGTCAGCCATTCGTCTCCTTCTCTTCTCTCAAGTTGTGCGAGGGTGCTCCGCAGCGAAGCGAGGAGCAACCCGTTTCATGACAGACCCTCGGCGCCGGCGACGACCTCGAGGATCTCCTGGGTGATCTCGGCCTGGCGGACCCGGTTCATCTCCAGGGTGAGGTCCGAGATCACCTCCTTCGCGTTGTCCGCCGCATTCCGCATCGCGGTCATCCGCGCGCCGTGCTCGGAGGCGGTCGACTCGAGCAGCGCCCGGTAGACGTTGAGCTGCGCGTACTCGGGGATCAGCTCGCCGAGCAGCTCCTCGGGCTCGGGCTCGTAGTCCCAGAGTGCCTTGCGGTGCGCCTCCACGAGGTCGTCGTCAAGGTCGGACTCCTCGTCGGGAGTGAGCTCCTCGACCCCTTCGCCGAAGACGTCGGCCTGCTGGACGGGGAGCAGGGTCTGGCGGCGCACGTACTGGGTGAGCGGCGAGACGTAGCGGTTGTAGATCAGGTCGACCCGGTTGAGGTCCTTGTCCACGTACGAGGCGATCAGAGCGTCGGCGATCTCCCTCGCGTTCGCGAAGGCGGGCCGGTCGGTGAATCCGACGTATTCCCCGTGCAGGTCCTCTCCTCGGAAGCGCATGGTCGAGACGCCGCGGCGGCCCACGACCGAGAAGCGGACCTCCTTGCCCTGGCCGGAAAGCTCGCGTTGAAGCTGGGCCCCGGCCCGGATGATCTGTGAGTTGAACGAGCCGGCCAGGCCTCGGTCGCCGGTGACGAGCAAGATGCCTACAGTGCGCTGCTCCTCGTGCTCCTGGAGGACGGGCAGGTTGCGCGCCTCCACCCCGGCCGCCTCGGCGACCTGGCGCGTCATCTTGCGCAGCTCGCGGGCGTAGGGGCGCAGCGCGTCGATGCGCTGCTCCGCGCGCCGCAGCCGGGCCGCGGCGACCATCTCCATCGCGCGCGTGATCTTCTGCACGTTCTTGACGGAGGAGATCCGGTTCTTGACTTCCTTGCGAGTCGCCATCAGGGAATCCGGTTACGCGGTGGCCCCGGCCTCCTCCTGCTCGGCCTGAGTCTCGGCCTCGGCCTCCTGCGCCCCGGCGCCATCGGGTCCGGGCTCGGCGGGGGGACGCTCCTCGCCCTCTCGCCGCTGGACTCGGTCGGACTCGCCCTCCTCGAGCGGGTTGCCCTCCTGGTCGAAGTCGGGCCCGAAGTCATCGATCGCCTGCGCGATCGACCCGCCAAGGGCCTCCTCGTCCTCGTCGGAGAGCTGGCCGCTTTCGTTGATCCGGTCGAGCAGGTCCTTGTTCTCGGCGTGCAGCCTGGAGATCATGGCGCCGAGGAACTCGGAGACCCGCTCGGTCTTGATCCGATCGAGATAGCCGCCAGTGCCGGCGTAGATCGAGGCGACCTGCTCCGCGACCGGCATGGGCTGGCGCTCCTTCTGGTTGAGCGCCTCGACCATGCGCTCGCCTCTCGCGAGCTGCTTCTGGGTCTCCGGATCGAGCTCCGACCCGAACTGCGCGAAGGCCTCGAGCTCGCGGTACTGGGAGAGGTCGAGGCGCAGCTGGCTGGCGACCCTCTTCATGGCCTTGGTCTGGGCGTTGCCACCCACCCGGGAGACCGAGGTGCCAACGTTGATCGCCGGGCGGACCCCCGAATAGAAGAGGTCGGTCTCCAGGAAGATCTGGCCGTCGGTGATCGAGATGACGTTCGTCGGGATGTAGGCCGAGATGTCGCCGGCCTGCGTCTCGATCACAGGCAGCGCGGTCAGCGAGCCGCCGCCCTGCTCGTCGGAGAGCTTCACCGCGCGCTCCAGCAGCCTGGAGTGCAGGTAGAAGACGTCTCCCGGATAGGCCTCGCGGCCCGGCGGGCGCCTCAGGAGCAGAGACATCTGCCGGTAGGCGGCCGCGTGCTTGGAGAGGTCGTCGTAGATGCAGAGGGCGTGCTTGCCCTGGTAGAGGAAGTGCTCGCCCATCGCGCAGCCCGCGTACGGGGCCATGTACTTGATCGGCGCGGCCTCGTTGGCGGGCGCGGCCACGATGATCGTGTTCTGCATCGCGTTGTTCTCCTCCAGGGTCTCCATCACCTGGACGACGGTCGACATCCGCTGCCCGATCGCGACGTAGATGCAGATCAGGTCGGAGTCCCGGTTGTTGATGATCGTGTCGATGGCGATCGCCGTCTTGCCCGTCTGGCGGTCGCCGATGATCAGCTCGCGCTGGCCCCGGCCGATCGGGATCATCGAGTCGATCGCCTTGAGTCCCGTCTGCATCGGCTCGATGACCGGCTGGCGATGGACCACGCCCGGGGCCTTGTGCTCGGCCGAGCGGGTCTCGGTGGTGTTGATGTCGCCCTTGTCGTCGAGCGGCCGGCCAAGCGGGTCGACCAGGCGGCCGAGCAGCTCGTCGCCGACCGGGATCTCCAGCAGCTTGCCGGTGCGCTTGACCGTGTCCCCCTCCGAGACCTTGTCCCAATTCCCGAAGAGCACGGCTCCGACGTTGTCCTCCTCGAGGTTGAGCGCCAGCCCGACCACGTCGTGCGGCAGCTCGAGCATCTCGAGGGACTGGCAGTTGTCGACCCCGTGGATGCGGGCGATGCCGTCGCCAATCTCGAGGACGGTGCCGACCTCGGAGAGGTCGGCGGAGTCCACGTCCAGGCCCTCGATTCGCTCGCGCAGGATGCTTGCGATCTCGTCCGGCTTTATCTCCATCTGTCTACGTCACTCCTTTGCCTACGCCGCTTGAGCGACGCTCTTTCGAAGTTTCTCGAGCCTGTTGCGGATGCTCGTGTCCAAGACCATGTTGCCGACCTGCACGACCAGCCCGCCGAGGATGTCGGGATCGACATTGCTCTTCAGCTCGACCGTGTTGCCGGTCTGCCCCTCGATCTCCGAGCCGATCCGCTTGACGATCTCGGGATCCAGCTCGACGGCGCTGGTCACGGTGACGCCGAGCCGCTTGTTCTCCTTGTCCCAGAGCGCGTCGTACTGGCGGCGGATCCGGTAGATCACCGGCATCCGGTGCTTCTCCAGCAGCAGCTCCAGGAAGTTGAGCAGCTCCGGCTCGGCATCCGACAGAGCCCCCTTCAGCCCTTCGATCTTCTCGGCCGAGGAGAAGTAGGGGCTGAAGAGGAAGAGCTGCAGGCTCCGGTTCTCGTTGAGGGCGTCGACGAACTGGCCGAGCTGATCCCGGATCGCGTCGAGCTTCCCCCGGTCCTTGGCCGCCCCGAACAGGGCCGCGGCGTATACGCGGGCGATCTCTTCCAACGCTACGCCTCCTCAGCTTCGCTTCCGGGGGCCACGCGAATCAACTCGCGGCCCCCTCCGTGACCTCGCCGGAGCCGTTCCCGCCCAGGCTCGAGAAGTCGACTTCGGCGAGCGCCTCGTCGATGAGCCGCTTCTGGTCGTCTGGGTCTAGGGACTTCCGCGTCACCTTCTCGGTGGTCAGCACGGTCAGGTCGGCGACCTCCTTGCGGATGCGCTCGAGGGAGCGCCGCGTCTCCGCCTCGATGTCCCGGCGGGCGGCGGCGAGCAGCTCCTCTCGCTTCTCGCGCCCCGCTTCGGTGGCCTCGGCGGTGGTCGTCTCGGCGGTCTTCCGGGCGCGGGCGACGATGTCGTCGGCCTGCTCGCGCGCCTCCTTCAGGCGGGCGCGGTACTCGCTGAGGATGTTGTCGGCCTCCTGGCGGGTCTTCTCCGCCTGATCGATCGACTCGCGGATCTGGTTGGCCCGCTTGTCGAGCGCCTCCTGGATGCGCGGAAAGGCGACCTTGCTGAGCACGTACATCGTGATCCCGAAGACGAGCAGCGTCCAGAGCATCAGCCCGAGATTCGGGCTGACCAGGAAGCTGCCGCCGGAATCTCCCTCAGCGGCGAGCGGCAGTGCGTTTATCAGCGTGACTGGGTCCACTGCCGGCCTAGAGGAAGAAGGCGATCAGACCGAAGATGAACGTGTAGAAGGCGACCGCCTCAGTCAGCGCGAACCCGAGCCAGCGAATCTGCTGGAGGTCGTCCTTCATCTCGGGCTGGCGGGCGACGGACTCGATCTCCTTGCCGAAGATGAAGCCGATGCCGATGCCCGCCCCGATCGAACCGAGACCCGCGCCGACGCCAAGCGCGATGGCCTTGCCGGCGTCAGAGATCCCGGTGTCAGTGACGCCCTGCGATGCCTGGGCGATCGGAACCAACACGTCAACCATGAATCAGCGCTCCTTTGATTAGTGAGTTTCGGCGACGGCGCCGCCGATGTAGATGGCAGAGAGGGTGGCGAAGATGAACGCCTGCAGCGTTGCGATCAGGCCGACCTCAAGTACGAAGAAGACGAATGCCAGAGGGAAGGTAAGGGCTCCGAGTGCCGAGAGGCCGAGCAGGACAGCCAGCCCACCCCCCATAAACAGCAGGAGCAGGTGCCCGGCGAGGATGTTGGCGAAGAGCCGGACGGAGAGCGAGACGAGCCTCATGAAATGGGAGAGCAGCTCGATCACGTAGATCGCCCCCTTGCCGAACCCGTTCATGTCCTCGAGCCCGGCCGGCAGAAAGCTCCTCAGGTACGCCCCGAGGCCCTTCGCCCGGACGCCCTCGATGTGGTAGCTGAACCAGACCACCAGGGTGAGCGCGAGTGCGAATGAGATGTTCGCCGTTGCGGCGTAGATCGCGAACGAGGGAAACCCGATCCCGAAGATGTCGACGGTCTCGGCGCTGTTCGTCGGCAGTGGCAGGTAGCCGATGAGGTTCGAGAAGGCGATGAAGAAGAACAGGGTCGAGAGGAAGGGGAACCACTTGGTCGCGTAGGAGGACGGCAGGTTGGTGCCCGTGATGTTGTTCCTGGTCAGGTCGTACGCGGCCTCGACCGCGGCCTGGGTGCGGTTCGGCTTCAGCTGCATGTGACGCGCGATGTAGACCATCACCCAGATCGTCAGTGCGCTCGCCAGGACCAGGTAGAGGACGGCCCGGTTGATCGAGAAGTTGATGCTCCCGATGTGGATCGGGATCCAGTCGTGCAGCTTGAACTCGTCCTGGGGCTTGAACTCGTCGTTCTTTCCGTCGTTGCCGAAGATCAGCAGCAGCGCGATCGAGGGGATCAGCCACGCACCGACAAAGACCCCGACCTTGCCGAGGAACGAGAGGCCCTTGAGCCAGTTGAACAGACGGTCCACCATCAGGTTGGCTCCTGGGGCTCGGTCAACCGCAGCAGCAGGCGCGCGCCGAAGTGGACCGTGAAGAGGATCGCGGCCAGGACGGCCGCGGCGAGACCCGCGTCCTTGCCCGCGGCCAGACCAATGATCAGGACGCCGAGCGCTACGATCCACGCCCGCGCCAGGCCGGTAGCGCCGAGCCAGCCCATGGCCGCCCTCCGATCACGCTTGGCAACGGCGCTCTCGATCGCGCGGTTCGAGATCAGCTCGACGCCGTAGATCAAGGTCCAGACACCCACGATGGCGAGGTAGCCGGCCATCGGGAAATCGGCCGCGATGAACACGGGCAGGGCCACCGCAAGGAGTGCGAGGTCCAGGTAGCGCAGCAGTTTCGCCATCCGGGATGGGCCGGCCGCCCCGCTGGGTCCGTCTAGGGCGAGCGTGGACAACGGCTGACCCCAACTGTGATGTCGATATCGAACGAGCGCATGAAATCCTTGCCCCCCACCGGCTAAGGAAACGTAACCCTCCGGGGACTGGCCGGAGGGGCGGCGAATCCTAGCGACTGGACCTGGTCCGGGGCTTGCCCCGAACGCGGAGCGACCACCGGCTGGGCCGGCGGTCGCTCCTGGAGTGGGCGCGCCCGAGAGGACAGGCGCACCCCGGATCCGAGCCCCCGGCACCGAGGGTGCCAGGGTCGCCGAAATCCGAGTCTGGGGTCAGAACACGAGCAGCGTGATCACCCTCCCGTCCTTGAAGGGAGCGATGCCCGTGGCCGGGTCGACGCCGTTGTCCCATGACTTCACTGCCGTCTGGCCCTGCCCGTCGACCGGAGAGGCTGCCGCGATGGCGTTCGGATTCGGGGCTCCACCGGCGATTCCGGACAGCGCGGTGCCCGAGTCGAGCCCCGCGATGGTGACCGTGTATCGCCCGACCGCGTCTCGATGGATGTGGATTGCGTCATCCGCCCCGCTGGCGCAGTCGAAGCCGGAGACGTCCATATCCGGGTTGGCATCCGTCAGAGGCGCCGTGTCGATCACCGCCGAGGCCTTGAGCCAGCCGAGCTGGCAGTGGCCTGGGGCGACGCCGCCGAGCTTGTCGGCGTTCACCGCGTTCACCGCGTTGGTCGCGTTCGTTGCGTTGGTCGCGTTCGTCGCATTGGTCGCGTTCGTCGCATTCGGCGCGACTGCGCCCGCCGCCAGCTTCGGCGTCGTCACGGCGCCGTCGGCGATCTTGTTCGTCGTGACCGCGCCGGCCCTGATGTTCTTAGCCTTGACGCTGTTGGGCTTCAACTTGGCGGTCGCGTAGCCGACTCCGCCCATCGCCGCGAACAGGGCGACGAAGGCGACGATCAGTGCCGGGCTGGGCCGAAGGGCCCGCTTGCCCACTGTCTTGATGTTGCGCATTTCGAACTCCTTGGGTTGGTTTGCAAGCCCAAGGACGGGGACAATCCGTATTTATTCCGCGGGTCCGGAACGGATTCATCTCACGGAATAAATCGGCCGCTCGCGCGTCTTCTCAGGTGGCACGCATGGATCGCGACCCCTCAACAAGGGAGCTTGACGAGCGCACCAGGCGCGACCTGGCGCAGCTCGCCGACGGCTCGCTGGGCGGCTACGACCGCGCGGAGCTCGAGGCGCGGCTCGGTGGATCCCCCAGCCTGCGCGCCGTCTTCGAGCGCCAGCGGGCCGGTGCCACGGCGCTCCGCGGGCTCAACCTGGAAGCGCCCGCGTCACTGAGGGCCCGGATCGCCGCCGAGGCCGCGACTTCGTCACGCGTCCGCCGACCGCGTCGCCTCGCACTCGCCGGTGCTCTGGCCGCGGTCGCCGCGGCGGCGCTGGCGGTGGTCCACGTCCTGCCGAGCGGCTCGGAAGCCCCAACTGTCCGGGAGGCTTCGCGGCTCGCAGAGCTTCCTCCTACAGGCGGAGTCGCGGTCGAACCGTCGAATCCGAAGCTGCTCGCCGCGAACGTCGAGGGCGTGCCGTTCCCGAACTGGTCGAAGCAGTTCGGCTGGCGGCAGGCGGGGATCCGCTCTGACCAATTAAAGGATCGGAACGCGCGGACCGTGCTCTACGAGCACGACGGCAAGCGGATCGCGTACACGATCGTCTCCGGCGACGGGATCGCGGCGCCGAGCGACGCGAGCACCACCAAGCGCAACGGCGTCACCCTGCATGCCCTGGGCGACCGGGGCCGCCGGGTCGTCACCTGGTGGCGGAACGGCAGGACCTGTGTGCTCTCGGCGTCGAATGTGGGTGACCGCGAGCTGCTCAAGTTGGCGTCCTGGAAGGGCGACGGGGCGGTGCCGTTCTGACCGCCATGCTCGTCCAAGGGGAGGGACGCCGGCTTGATCCCGAGACCGCAGGCGACCACATCGACACGCTCTTCCGGGCGGCGTGCGCGTTGTGCGGATCCCGCGACCTGGCCGAGGAGCTCGTTCAGGAGACGTACGTCAAGGTGCTCGCCCGGCCCCGGTTCCTGCGGCGCGACGATGACCTCGGATATCTGGTCAAGGCGTTGAGGAACACCTGGTACAGCCATCTCCGCGAGGAGCGAGTCCGGAGAGCGTCAACCGACTCGGGCGAGCAGGCCCCGGATGAGCTCGCGGCACGCACGTCCGCGGGCGATCCGGAATCCTCGCTCGAGGCTGGAGAGGTGCTCGACGCTCTCGCCGAGCTCCCACAGTCGTACCGGGAGGCCGTCACCGCCGTCGACGTCGCGGGCCTGAGCTACGCCGAGGCCGCCAAGGCGCTGGGGGTGCGGCAGGGGACGATCATGAGCCGGGTTTATCGGGGGCGCGAGCAGGTTGCTGAGGTGGTCGGGGCGGGCTGACCTCGTCCGCGCCGTCCGGCTCCACGGCCTCCATCTCCCCGGTGTCCGGGTCGATCGCCGTGAACTCGCCCGTCTCGGGATCGACCACCGCGAACGTCCCCGTCTCGATCTCGCGCATGACGCCCTCCTCCACCTCGGGGTCAACCGGCGCTTCCCCGATCTGGGCGAGCCCGAGCCGGCGGCGCCATTGCCTGTTCCGCACCTTGAGCAGCTTCAGGATCTCCAGGGCGGCGAGCAGGCGGAAGCTCGCGATGGCGGCGGCGAGCAGGCAGGCCGCCATGACCATGGTCCAGAGCGGGTCGAAGTTGCCGTGGTTGTCCGTGTAGGGGACGAAGCGGAGCGCCAGGGCCAGTCCGGCGAGGATCAGAGTCCAGCCGTAGAGGTAGGCGATCGTGCGCCGCTGGCTGAACCCGATCCGGGCCATCCGATGATGGAAGTGCTCGGTGTCGGCGCGGTAGATCGGCCTGCCGTATTTGACCCGCTTGGCGACGACGAAGCCCGTGTCGAGGATCGGGACGGCCAGGATTGCCAGAGGGAAGAAGAGGGCGACTACGGCGTTGGTCTTCAACGCGCCCTGGATCGTGATCACCGCCATCAGGTAGCCGAGAAGGTTCGACCCTGTGTCTCCCATGAAGCTGGTCGCGGGCGGGAAGCCGTGGCGCAGGAAGCCGAGCGAGGCGCCGGCGGTCACCGCCGCCAGCACGCCCGCCGCGTTGCGATCCAGCGAGAGTGCGATCACCGCGAGTGCAGCGGCCGAGATCAGGCAGACGCCTGCCGCCAGCCCATCGACGCCATCGATCAGGTTGATCACGTTCGCGACCGCCACGATGCCGAACACCGTCAGCAGCTGGCCGAGATCGACTGCCCCGATCCCGGGCGGGTCGAACAGCTGGACCGAGGCGGGATCGACACGGCCGAGGAACGGGAGCGTGAAGGTGTCGACGGTCACTCCGGAGGCGACCGGGATGATTGCCGCCGCGATCTGGCCGAGCAGCTTGAGTCCGGCTGGGAGGTCGACCAGGTCGTCGATCACGCCGACCGCCGTGATCACGATGGCGCCCGCCAGGATCGAGCGCGTCTCCTGGTCCCAGGGCAGGAAGATCGTGCCCCCGATCAGCACGGCCACCAGCACTGCGATCCCGCCGAGCTTCGGCGTCGGGACCTCGTGCAGGCTGCGCTCGTTGGGAACATCCATCGCCCCGATCCCGCGGGCCAGCGACTCCGTAGCGGGCACCAGCGCCCAGACCGCGGCGCCGGCGAAGATGAACCCGAAGAGGGCGTCGATGGTGTCTGGCATCAGCCCGCCTCGCCCGTCACGGCCCCGGTCGATGCCGGCTCCCGGGCGTAGCGGTCGAACCAGAGCGTGAAGTTGAGCAGTCCCCAGATCTGCCGGCTCAGGTCCTCCCTGCCCGAAATGTGGTCGTCGAGCACGCGCGACACGGTCCCGGAGTCGAGATAACCCTGCCGCTCGATCGTGTCGGGCGAGAGGACATCACGGGCGAACGGACCGAGATCGCCCCGGAGCCAGGCCGCCACCGGGATCGAGAAGCCCCGCTTGCGGCCGCGGATGATCTCCTTTGGGAGCAGAGGAGCCGCGGCCCGGCGCAGTAGCCGCTTCTTCGAGAAGCCGCGCACCTTCTGCTTCGTCTCCAGGGCAAGCGCGAGCTCGGCGACGACCGGGTCGAGGAAGGGCACGCGTGCCTCGAGCGAATGGGCCATGCTGGCGCGGTCGGTCTTCACCAGCAGGTCGTCGACCAGGTAGATGCCGAGGTCGAGGTCCTGCAGGCGCGCCAGCTCCGGGGCGCCCTCGGTCTCCACGTAGCGCGCCCGGTAGACGTCGAGCGGGTCGGTCGTCCGCGGCGAGCTCAGCAACGCGTCCTGCGCGTCAGCGGAGAAGATCTCTTTCCAGGCATGGTGACGCTCGACGGGCGGCAGATGCGCGCCGCGTACGAAGCGCTTCGCCTTGTAGTCGAAACTAACCCTCCCCGAGGAGCTCGGCAGCCGCTCGACCAGGGGCCGCAGGAGCGGAGCCACCCTCCCCACCCGCGGGGCGAGCCGGTCCGCGACGTAGGTGTAGTAGCCGCCGAAGAGCTCGTCGCCGCCCTCGCCCGAGAGGACGACCTTGACGGTGTCCGCAGCGAGCTGCGACACCAGATATGTGGGCAGCGCCGACGAATCTCCGAACGGTTCGTCGAATGCCTCGACCAAGCGGGGAAGCAGGTCGACGGCGTCCGGGCGCAGGACCAGCTCGTGGTGGTCGGTGCCGTAGCGCTTGGCCACCAGGCGGGCCATCTCGAGCTCGTCGAACGACTGCTCCTCGAACCCGATGGAGAAGGTGCTGACCTGGTATCCGCTCTCCCCCGCCGCGAGCGCCGTTAGGGCCGCCGAGTCGATGCCCCCCGAGAGCAGCACGCCGACGGGCACGTCGGAGACCAGGTGTGCGCGCACCGAATCCCGCAGCCGTCCTCGCAGCTCCTCGGCGAGCGCCTCGTCGCCCTCGGTGCGCACCTCATCGGCCGGAACCGGCGTGGGCCTGGCGTAGCGGTGCAGCTCGACCTCTCCCCCCTCGGCCACCAACACGTGGCCCGCCGGCAGCTTCCGTGCCTCGCTGAAGATCGTCAGCGGCGCCGGGATCGAGTTGAAGGCGAGGAAGGCCTCCAGCGCTTCCGGATCGATCTCGCGCGAGAACCCGGGCTGGCGGAGGAGGGACTTGAGCTCGGAGGCGAAGGAGAGCTGACCCCCGGCGACGCGGTAATAGAGGGGCTTGATCCCGAAGCGGTCGCGCGCCAGGATCAGCCGGCCGCGGCGGGCATCCCAGATCGCGATCGCGAACATCCCGCGCAGCGCCTCCACGAACGCGGGGCCCCGATCCTCATATTGGTGGACGAGTACCTCTGTGTCGCAGTGGGTGGAGAAGGTGTGACCCCGCCCGAGCAGGTCCTCCATGAGCTCGCGGTAGTTGTAGATCTCGCCGTTCTGGACCACCTGGATCCGGCCGTCCTCGTTGCCGATCGGCTGGTCGCCGCCGGCGAGGTCGATGATCGAGAGGCGGCGCATCGCCAGCCCGCAGGGGCCGTCGATCACGCTTCCGTCCGAGTCGGGGCCGCGGTGGACCAGCGTGTCGTTCATCGCGGCCAGGGCCGCAGGATCCGGGGAGGTGGCCCCGTCCAGGCTCACGAGGCCGCATATCCCGCACATGCGGGGAAGACTAGAGAGAGCCCGGGATCACTCGCGAGCGGGCGGGTACGGCTCGCCTAGTGCTTCTTCGTCTTCTTCGGCTTGGCGTTCGCCCTGAGCCAGGCCTTCGCCTCGACTGCGGTGTCGTCGGTGAGGTTGCCGAGCGCGATGTTGGCGTCGACCAGGTGCAGGCCCCAGGTCGCATCCGGCACCGGGTGCAGGGTCGGGGCACCTCCCACCGAGCTGATCTGCAGCACGTCCGCATCGTTTGACGAGTCGCAGGCGCCGGTGTAGGCCTGCGCCTGGAACCACGGCGTCGTCGCTCCGGTGGGTGTGGGCACGCCGACGAGCCCGGTCGCCAGGCCGATGGTCGTCCCGGGCGCGAATGGCTCGGTCGGGAACACTGAAGTCAGCAGCGCCGAGCCGCCGCGAAGCGCAGCCGGATTCGTGCAGAGCACGTCGCCGGTCGCCGGCAGATCGGGGACGAAGAGACTTGGACGCCCGAACCTCGCGTCGGGCGGCACCGGGGCGTTGAAGGTCGAGAACGCGATCACGCAGCGGGACTGCTTCGCCTTGCGGCATGCGGGGATGTGCTTGAAGTCGCCGCCGACCGTGCCTCCCTCGCGCACGGTCACGTTGCCGCCGAGCAGGATCGCCGAGATCAGCTGCCTGCGCACCTTCTTCCTCGGATCGATCACCTGGTGGATGAGCTCGCGAAGCACGAAGCTGCCCTGGGAGTGCCCGATCAGAACCACGCCGCGTCCCTGGTTGTACTTGCGCAGATAGGTCTTCCAGGCGGCGAGCACGTCGTTGTACGCGATCAAGCGCGCCTCCGGCGGGATCGTGCCGGTCGTGTTGATCGACTGCAAGGTCAACTGGCGGTACATCGGCGCGAAAACGCGGCAATGGAGGCTGTAGCGGGCGGCCTGGTAGAGAGCGATCGAACGCTCCTCCGGATCGATCGAGAGGTCCGAGTTGACGCTCTTGTCGTCGCTGACGGTCGGATAGACGTAGAAGCAGTCGAACTTCCGCTTGCGATCCGGCTTGGGCGTCGTGGTGCCGATTGCCTGACCGGTGGGTGAGATCACGGTCGTCGCGAAGCCGGGCTCGCACGGGTTGTTCGGGATCCCCGGCTTGCACAGCCAGGTCGTCGTGTCCTTCACATGCCGCTTGGGCTTGTGCTTCGCGGCGAACGCCGAGGGCGCGAGCAGGCAGCAGAGGGCGAGCGCGAGCCCGATCGCCGAGCCAACCCTACGGGAAAACCGAATCCCCTCCTCCATGGCCGGCACAGCCTATTACACGGTTGATACACGCGGCAGGCTGTGTCCCACTTCCGGGCGGAGCTCTAGCGGTCGCGGCCGCTAACAGCCAACCGGATGATCCTCGAGGCCCCCCGGGCCCCAGGGGTCAGGTCTTGCATTACGACAATCCCCAGGGGGTCAGGTCTTGCAATACGACATGACCGGCCGGGTCAGTGCCTGAGTGGCGACTTTGGATTGCACTCGCGGGTCAGGTCTTCGACTACGAGATTGCGCGCGGATAAGGCTCCGCGTGGCTAGTGTTGGATTGCAAGACCTGACCCCAGATTCGATGTTGGATTGCAAGACCTGACCCCCTGGTCCCTTGGTCGGCTCGAGAGGTGGCAGGTGAACCCGTCGCCTAGCGGTTTCGTCCGCTGATCGTCAACCGGATGATCCTCGCCATGGTCGCGCCGAGCACCCGGAGATAGAGGCGGATCGAGCGGTCCGCGATGTACTCGAGGTCGTGGATCAGCTTGTCCTCCCAGGAGTCCTCGCGGGTGATCCTGGTCTGGGCGAAGCCGGTGACGCCCGGCCGGACCACGAGGCGCTGCCAGTACTGCGGGACCTCCTCCACCAACCGGTAGAAGAAGGCGGGTCTCACCGGTCGCGGGCCGACCATGCTCATGTCTCCCCGGATCACGTTGAAGAGCTGCGGAACCTCGTCGATGTGGGTCAAGCGCGCGGCCTTGCCGACCAGGGTGACCTCCTCCTCGGTGCGGCGGCTGAGCTCCTCGCCGTAGAGGTTGCCGAGTCGCTCCTCCGCCCCCCGCCTGAGCGTGCGCAGCTTGTACATGGTGAAGATGCGGCCGGCCCGGCCAACCCGCTCGCCGCGGTAGAGCACCGGCGTCCCCGAGGTCAGCAGGGTCGCGAGGGCGAGCAGGCCGAGGATCGGCGAGAGCAGGAGGAGCGCGGTGCCGGCGATGATCAAGTCGAGGCCCCGGAGGGCGACGTCCACCCTACGCGGCGCAAAGGCCTCCGATGCCATCACGGAGTACTGCTCGGCCAGCGACAGGCCGTCCTGCCCAGACTCCGGCGAGGTGGACGCCACGGTCTCGCTCCTCGCGGGCGCCCTCGCCGGGGCGCTCACGCCGAGGCCTCCGGCTCGGCCGCGCCCAGCATCAGGTCGACGAGCAGCTCCGGGTCGCGCCTGACCCGCTCGCCCTGGCTGGTCTTCTTCTCCAGCTCGAGCGCGCGAGGGTCGGTGAGCGGCCGAAGCCGGTTGGAGCGAATCAGCGCCTCATCGACTCCGCCCAGGCGCCCGCCATATGTCGTGTAGACGGGAGTGCCCAACGCGACGGCCTCGCGGTTCATCGTCCCCCCCGCCGAGACGACGAGATCGGCGAGGGCAACCAGACTCTGTGCCTCCACTGCGTGATCCGGGACGATCAGGGACGGCAGGGCGAGCTCCTTGACGTAGTTCCGCTGCTCCTCGGTCCGGGGCAACACGACCGCCTGGACGCCGGGCTCAGAGCCTACTCGCGCGAGCACCTGCGGAAAGAGTGGATTCGAGCGGCGGTGATAGAGCGAGACGTCGGGGGGCGGGCGAACCACGACGACGACGCGCTCGGTGTCGACCCCGAGCTTCTCGAGAGCCTGCTCGTCGACCTCGAAGTCCGAGAGGTAGTACTCCTCTTTGATCCCGGGGTACTCAAAGAGCTTCTCGGGGGTCACGCCGAACCGCTTGAGCCGCTCGGGCGGAACGGAGTCCGGGAAGATCACGCGCTTCGCGAGGCGGCAGCCGACGTGGTGCTGCGCGACCGCGAATTCGTAGTCGTGCATGTTCGCCTCGGGTATGCCGAGCATCCTGGAAGCGATGGCGATGTCGTTGGAGCCGTGAGCGATCGCCAGGTCGAAGCCCTTGTCCTTGCCGAAGCGGCGCATGCCGGTAGTGCGCTGGATGAGCCGAATCAGCTTGCTCACCCGAGAGGCGCCGCCGTGCTGACCGATGAGCGTGTAGTCCATCCCGTGCAGCTCGAGGAGCTCGAGCGTCTGCGTGTACACGCGGGCGGTGATCAGTACCTCGTGACCCTGTGCCCGCAGGCGCTCGATGATCGGCCGGAGCACGAGGACATGCGCCGGCCCGCTCATGTCGGCCCAGATCTTCAAGCGGCCTTAGACCGTCGCAGCTGAGAGCTGGGGGTAGAGCGGGTACCGCTCCATGAGCGCGCGGGAGCGCTCGAGGAGCGAGTCCTTCTGCGAGTCGAACTGGTCCGACAGCGCCGCGGCGATCACCCTGGCGATCTCGCGGAGATCGTCCTCGACCAGGCCGCGGGTGGTCAGCGCGGGCGTCCCGATCCGCAGGCCCGAGGGGTTCATCGGCGGGCGCTCATCGAAGGGGATTGCGTTGCGGTTGACCGTGATCCCGACCTCCTCGAGGCGATCCTCGGCGGTCTTGCCGTCGAGGCCGGTGTTGGTCAGGTCGACGAGGACGAGGTGCACGTCGGTGCCTCCGGTGAGCACGTCGATGCCGCCGGCGATCAGCTCGTCGGCGAAGGCCTGCGCGTTCGCGATCGTCTGGCGCTGGCGCTCGGCGAACGGCTCGCTCTGGGCG
Organism: uncultured Solirubrobacterales bacterium; assembly: GCA_963797265.1. Lineage (GTDB taxonomy): Bacteria > Actinomycetota > Thermoleophilia > Solirubrobacterales > 70-9 > DASUPK01. Next base: position 484,855 of record CAWCOY010000002.1, read on the forward strand.
ATCTTCAGGGCGACGGCCTTGGCGGCGACGATATGCATCAGCGGTCCGCCTTGCTGGCCCGGGAAGACGGCGCGGTTGATGTCGGCCGCCAGCTCCTCCTTGCAGAGGATCATCCCGCTGCGGGGCCCGCAGAGGGTCTTGTGGATCGTCGTCGTGACGACGTCGGAGTGCGGGACGGGGCTCGGGTGCTCGCCTGCGGCGACCAGCCCCGCGAAGTGGGCCATGTCCACCATCAGCTTCGCCCCCACCGAGTCAGCGATCTCGCGGAAGGCGGCGAAGTCGAGGTGGCGCGGATACGCGGACCAGCCCGCGACGATCACCTTCGGCCTGTGCTCCTCCGCCAGGGAGGCGACCTCGTCCATGTCGACGAGTCGGTCCTCGCGCCGTACGTGGTACGCGACGACCTTGTAGAGCTTCCCCGAGACGTTGAGCTTCATCCCATGGGTGAGGTGGCCGCCATGGTCGAGGGCCATCCCCATGATCGTCTCGCCGGGATCGAGCAGCGCCATGTAGGCCGCGTTGTTGGCCTGCGCGCCGGCGTGGGGCTGGACGTTGGCGTGCTCCGCACCGAAAATCTCCTTCGCACGGTCGATCGCAAGCTGCTCGGCGATGTCGACCCACTCGCAGCCCCCGTAGTAGCGCTTGCCCGGATAGCCCTCGGCGTACTTGTTGGTGAGCACCGAGCCCGCGGCGTCAAGGACCGCCTGCGGCACGAAGTTCTCGGAGGCGATCATCTCGAGCGTCCCCTGCTGACGGCCGAGCTCACCGTCGACGACCCGCTGGATGTCGGGATCGACCTCGGAGAGGTGGGCGGTCTGGAAGTCGTCGGGGAGGTCGCTCATCCGGGGCCACGATACAGCCGAGGCCGGACTTGACATTTATTGAACGCTTGGTAAATAATGCGGCCACGGAGTAGGCCATCGAGGAGGAAGAAATGACGGACGCAGCCGCGACCACAAACGGAGAACTGCACACCGACGACGAGGCCCTCTCGGTCCTCCTGGACGGCGACATCGACAAGGTGATGGCCGGGCTCGACAAGATCGTCGAGGCCGCCCCCTCCTACGAGAAGCTCTTTATGCGCTGGCAGCGCCAGCACTGGTCGACTGAGGACTTCGACTTCACCGAGGACGCCAAGCAGTGGGCGGACCCGGACATGTTCACCGAGGAGGACCGTCGCTTCCTCGAGTTCGGCTTCTCGGAGTTCTTCCTAGGCGAGGAGCGGGTCACTCTGGAGTTGCTCCCCTTCGCGCTAGCGGCGCCTACCCACGAGGCGAAGGTCTTCCTCACCACGCAGATCTCCGACGAGGCGAAGCACACCGTTTTCTGGAACGGCTTCTACCGCGAGGTCTTCGGCATCGAGGCTGGGAGCCTCGGCGAGATGATCGACAAGCAGCGCTACGTCGTGAACGACGATTGGGAGAAGCTCTTCAACGGGATTCTCCATGAGTGCGCCGAAGACCTGCGAAAGGACCCGAGCGACTTCCCCTCCCTCGTCCGTGGCGTCACCGTCTACATGATCGTGATCGAGGGGATGCTCGCCCTCACCGCGGCCCGCTTCATGATCAAGTCGATGCGCGAGCGCGGCTGGTTCCCGGGCTTCACGGCGGGCTTCACCGCTGTCAACCGGGACGAGTCGCGCCACGTCGGCTTCGGCGTCAAGTTCCTCGCCGACGCGATCAAGGACGACCAAGCGAACGCCAAGATCGTCGAGGACACGCTGAAGGAGTGTCTGCCCGTCGCCACTCTGGTCTTCGTCCCGCCGTGGGTCGACGACCCGTACAACTTCGAGACTCCCTTCTACCACTCGAGCGAGATCTTCGAGTACGCCGCGAAGTCGCTCTCGAAGAAGCTTGCGGCGATGGGCCTCGACCCGGCCATGCTCGCCGCGGCGTAGATGGAAGCCGCCGCAGCCGGCAAACCGGCCCGGAGGGGCAGGCCCTCGACGGGCGCGCGCGAGCGCATCCTGGAGGCGGCGATCGAGGTGTTGAAGTCGGACGGCTACGCCGGCCTGACCATCGCCAAGGTCGCCGCCCGTGCCGGGGAGTCGAAGCCGCTGGTCGCCTACCACTATGGCTCCAAGCAGGGGCTGGTGCAGGCGGCGGGGCGCTCGATCGCCCAGTTGATCACCGACGAGGTGCTCGATGCGGTCGATGGAGCCACCACCATCGAGGCGGTGGTCCGCGGAGTCGACGCGGGGGTCGAGCGGGTCCTCGACGATGACGAGCGGGTCGCACGCCTCTACTTCGACCTGGCGGCGGTCTCGGTGGTCGAGCCGGAGATCCGGCGGACGATCGCCGAGGTGAACGCGCAGTGGCGGGAGGTTCTGCTCCGGCTACTGACTGAGGCAAGCGACGGCCTGACGCCCGCGAGGGCGCGCGTGCTGACCGTGATGGTGATCGCGGGGATGCAGGGCATGACGCTCGAGCGGATCGAGCGCGGGGCGACGCCGGAGCGCAAGCGGGCCCGCGAGCTGTTCATCCGCAGCGCGGTCGCGGCAACAAGCTGAACGGCTGTCCTACGCTGAGCCGCGTGACCGAAAGCAACCTCGAGATCATCGAGCACGGATTCCAGGCCTTCAACCAGGACGGCATCGACGGAATCCTGCCCTTCATCCATCCCGACTTCGAGGCGACCACCCCTCCCGAGCTCGCCTCCGAGCCGGACACCTATCGCGGACACGAGGGCATTCGCCGCTGGTACTCCTCCTTCGAGGAGGTCATGGACGAGATTCGCTGGGACGCCCGCCGCTTTCGCGAGGTCGGCGACCGCGTGGTGGTCGAGTTCACTCTCCACGCCCGCGGCAAGACCACCGGTCTCGACTTCGGCCAGGACGCCGTGATGGTCTGGGAGCTGCGCGACGGCCAGGCGATCAGAGTCTCCCTTTACCCCACGTTCGATCAGGCGCTGGCGGCGATCGCGCAGGAGTCGTCGGCGTAGGAATGGCGCATTACCAGGCGCTGCTCGAGCAGCTGCGCGACTCCTATAACCGGCGCGACCCGGACGCCTGGGTCGCCGTCTGGAGCCCCGACTGCGAGTGGCATCCATTCCTCACGGCGCGGGTCGAAGGCGACCCCGGCTACCACGGACACAACGGCATGCGGGCCTGGTTCGAGGACGTGGACGAGATGTTCGACGGGATGGTGGTCGAGCTGGACCAGTACCGCCAGGTCGGCGACCGATTGCTAGTGCTTGGCCGGATGACAGCGAGGGACCGCGTCAAGGGCGCGGAGGTGAGGACCGAGGTCGCCTGGGTCGTCGAGCCGAAGGGCGAGCGCTTTCAGCGCGGCTGGGCCTACACGAGCCACGAGGAGGCCGAGCGCGCCGCCAGGGAGGCTGCCGCCTAGCCGGTCGCCGTGTCCTTCAGGACGTGGTCGATGGCCCCGCGCGGCAGGGCCCCCTCCCGCAGGACCTCCCAGCGTCCCTCTGAGTCGAACCGAGTCAGGTCGACCACCGTTGACGGCGCGCCGAGCAGCTCGCCGCCGTCGATCGCGAGGTCGGCGGCTGACAGGACCCCCTCGTCGATCTCCTCGAAGCTCCGCGGCGGGTCCTCCCCGCTGCGGTTCGCGCTGGTCTGGAAGATCGGAGTCATCGCTCCAGCGAGCGGACCCGCGATCAGGCGCACGCCGAGCGTTTCTGGGACCTCGCGGGAGGCGAGCGGATAGCGGCGCTCCGGGTTGGCGACCACAAGCGTCACCGGCCCGGGCAGCAGCTGCGAGACCGCCTGGCGTGAGCGCGAACCCAGCCCGGAGACGAGCTCCCGCATCGCCTGGGGCGAGAAGTACATAACCGCCGACGGCCTCCCCTCATCGCGTCCCTTGATCGAGTGGATGCGCTCCACCGCTTCCCCATTGAGCGGATCGCAGGCCAGGCCATAAAGGGTGTCGGCCGGGAAGATCGCCACGCCGCCGGCGCCGACGCGGCGCTCGAGAGCGGCTCGGGCGGTATCCGGGCCGTCGCGCTCGATGGAGACGATCTCGGTCATCGTCCAATGACTACCCGGTCGTGGCCGGCGAGGTCAGGCCGGACCTCGACCTCCGGATAGCCGGCTGCGCTGATCAGCTTCGAGGCGTTCTCCGCCTGGTCAGCGCCGATCTCCAGCGCGACCACTCGAGGTCTCGGCGCGAGGCCCAGCAGCTCCTCGGCGAGCGCCTCGATCGCCTCGAGGCCGGTTGGACCGGGGACCAGGGCTTCGCGTGGCTCGTACTCGCGGATCTCGGGCGCCAGGTCGTTCCAGTCGTCCTCGCTCACGTAGGGAAGATTGGCGAGAAGCAGATCGAAGGGGTGTCCCTCGGCTTCCGCGCCGTTCAATGAGCTCGGCCCCCGGAGGACGACGTCCACTCGATCGACCAGGCCGAGCCTCTCTGTGTTCGCCTGTGCGACGCGGACCGCGTCGAAGGACGTGTCGGTGGCGGTCACCCGCGCGTCCTCGAGCTCGTCGGCCACGGCGAGCGCGATGGCGCCGCTGCCCGTGCCGACGTCGAGGACGCGCGAGGGCTCGACCTCGAGGGCCAGCTCCACCAGCATCTCGCTCTCGGGCCTAGGGATCAGCACCCTGCGGTCGACCAGCAGCTCGATGCGGCGGAACCCCTTGCGGCCGAGGATGTAGGCGACCGGCTCGCGCCGGACGCGGCGCCGCACCATCTCGCCGAACTCGCGCGAGGCGCCGACGGGCAGACGGGCATCGGGCTCCGCCGCGAGCCGGGCGCGATCCCAGCCGGTGGCCTGCGACAGCAGGAACTCGGCGTCGAGGCGGGCCGTCTCGCAGCCGGCGGCATCGAGTGCGTCCACGGCCGCCTCCAGTGCATCGCGGACGGCGTTGCCCGGCACCCGACCGCTCAGGCCGTTTCCGCGGTCTGTGTCTCGAGCCGGCGGCGCTTCTCCTCGGAGGAGAGCGTCTCGGTGAACTCGTCGAGTTCCCCACCCAGGACGCGGTCCACGCCGCTCTCGGTCAGCTTCACGCGGTGGTCGGTGACCCGGTCCTGGGGGAAGTTGTAGGTGCGGATCTTCTCGGAGCGCTCGCCAGTCCCGACCTGGGCGCGGCGCTCGGAGGCGATCTTCGCCTGCTGCTCGGCGATCTCGCGCTCGAGTAGGCGGGCGCGCAGCACGCGCATCGCCTTCTCCCTGTTCTGGAGTTGCGACTTCTCGTCCTGCATCGAGACGACGACGCCGGTCGGCTTGTGGGTGATGCGGACCGCGGAGTCGGTCGTGTTGACCGACTGGCCGCCGGGGCCGGAGGAGCGGTAGACGTCGATCTGCAGGTCGTTGGGATCGATCTGGACGTCGACGTCCTCCGCTTCGGGCAGCACCGCCACCGTCGCGGTCGAGGTGTGGATGCGTCCCTGGGACTCGGTCTTCGGGACCCGCTGCACGCGGTGAGTGCCCCCCTCGTACTTGAAGATGGAGTAGGCGGCGTCGCCCTTGATCGAGAAGGTGACCTCCTTGAAACCGCCGACCTCGGCGGGCGACTGGGAGAGCGGCTCGATCGAGAAGCCGCGGCGCTCGGCGTAGCGCGTGAGCATCTTGTAGAGGTCGCCGGCGAACAGGGCCGCCTCGTCGCCGCCCGTGCCGGCCCGGATCTCGACGATCACGTTCTTGTCGTCGTTCGGGTCGCGCTCGACCATCGCCAGGCGGATCTGCTCGGCCAGCTCCTCGAGCCGCCCGGGGGTGTCGGCGAGGACCTGCTTGATCTCCGGGTCGTCTCCGTTCTCGGCGACCAGCTCGCGGGCGCCCTCGAGGTCGTCCTTGAGCGTTAGCCACTCGCCCGCCAGCTCGTGCGCGGGCTGAAGCTCGCGGTACTCGCGCCCGACCTCGGCGTAGCGCTCCCGGTCGGCGATCACCTCCGGGTCGGACATCTGCCGCTCGAGCTCGGCGAAGCGGCCCTGAATCTGGTCAACGAGGTCCTGAATCACGCCTCTAGTGTGACGCGAGGGGCGGAGAAGCGGGATCGCTGGGACGAACACCAGCACCGAAGGGGGCTAGATGGAGGGTGTCCTGAGTGGTTGTTGCTAAGGAACAGAAAGGCCGGACACTCTCGCCGGAGCTGGTGATTCGGATGCTCGCAAGTCGGGCACATGGTGTCGTCGCACGCGCCGAGCTGCTCCGTGCGGGCCTCAGCGCCGAAGCAATCAGGCAGCGCGTGGACAAGGGCCTGCTGTTGCCCATTCATCGTGGTGTTTATCGGGCCGGGCACCACGCCCGGAGTGTTGAAGCGCGCTACCTGGCGGCAGTCAAGGCATGTGGCCAGGAGGCCCTCCTGTCTGGGCGCGCAGCGGCACACCTCTGGCGCCTGATCAAAGGCTCCTCTCCGCAGCCTGAAGTTCTCACGCCCAAAGAGCGCCACGTGCGGGGCGTCCGGATCCGTCGTGCCCGGCGCAGCCAACTGCCCAACGCCGTGACGCACCGCGGCATCCCCGTGACGCCAGTGCCACGGACACTCGTGGACCTCGCCTCTTCATTGACCGAATCTGCACTCGCCCGGGCCTGCCACGAAGCCGGCGTGCTTTACCGGACCACACCCAAGCAGGTCGACGCCGTCCTACGACAGCTGCCGAATGCGCCGGGACGCAAGAAGCTCGAGCGGGTCCTGCACGGGGATGTGCCAGTGACGCTCAGCAGGCTCGAATCGCGCTTCCTCGAGCTCCTCCGCGAGGCCGGGCTCCCGCTCCCCATCACGAATAAGGTCGCGGGTGGCCACCGCGTGGATTGCCGCTGGCCGGAGCAGCAGCTCACCGTCGAGCTCGACAGCTACCGCCACCACAACTCCCGCCACGCCTGGGAGATGGACCGGTTCCGAGAGAGGGAGGCACGCTCGCGTGGGGATGAGTTCCGTCGCAACACCTGGCGCGACTGTCTTCGAAGACCCCGACGAGATGCTCAGGGACCTCCGCGAGCTCCTTGGGTGAGGGTGTCCGGAGTTCTTGTTGCTATGGGACAGAAAGTCCGGACAGCCCGGTCTAAGCGACGATCTCGATCGTCTGGTCGCGCTTCGCTGCGTACGGGTCCTCGACCGCGAGGACAGCCTCGAGGGAGGCGATCGCGACCTCGAGTTGGTCGTCGTCGGGCTCGCGCGTGGTCAGGTTCTGGAGCATCAAGCCCGGCCAGATCAGCGCCCGGACCCAGCGTTTGTTGCGGTGCTTGCCCGCCCACTTGATGACCTCGTAGGAGAGCCCGGCGATCAGTGGGATGCCCAGGATCCGCGACATAACCAGCCAGTACCAGGCGGGCAGACCGATCGGCGCGAAGACGAAGATCGCCAGCACCATCACGATCAGCAGGAAGCTGGTTCCGCACCGCGGGTGGAGGCGGGAGTACTGGCGGGCGCTGGCCGGGGTGAGCTCGTCGCCGGCCTCGAACGTCGAGATGGTCTTGTGCTCCGCCCCGTGGTACTGGAAGACGCGGCGCAGGTCCGGAAGCTTGCTGATCAGAGCGAGATAGCCGATGAAGATGGCCGTGCGCAGCACCCCCTCCACCAGCCAGAAGAGAAGCGCCGAGCCGAGCCAGTCCTTGATCAGGCTGGTCGCCCCGACGGGAATGACGAAGAAGAGGCCGACGGCGAGCAACAGCGAGAAGAAGATCGTCAGGCCCCACGTGAAGCCGCCGATCTCCTCCTCCTCCTCGCCCTCAGCGAGCTGCTTGTTCGCCGAGATCGCGAGGGCCCTGAATCCGATCTTCAGCGACTCGGCCAGAGCGACCACGCCACGGATCACGGGCAGGCGCCAGACCCGGCTGCGCTTCGCCCACGAGACGATCGGCTCGGTGGTGACGTCGATGCGCCCCTCCGGGGTTCGGCAGGCGACTGCCCAGACCGAGATCCCCCGCATCATCACGCCCTCGAGGACCGCCTGGCCCCCTACGGGCGCGTCGCCGACCGCTACCGGTCGGCCATCGGGCATGCGCTCCGACTGGGCCCGCGGCCGCGGACCGGCACCATCGCTCCGCCGGAGCACGCGAGGCGCGCCGTCGCCCGAGGCGCCGTTCGCCCCTCCCGCCTCCATCGGCTGCGCCTACTCCCCTCGCTGACGCTTCGCCGCGCGGCGACGGAACCGCTCGACGCGGCCACCGGTGTCAACCAGCTTCTGCTTGCCCGTATAGAAGGGGTGGCACTGCGAGCAGATCTCCACGTGCAGCTCGGGCTTCGTGGAACGTGTGTAGAAGTCGTTCCCGCACGAGCAGTGGACGTGCGAAAGGACGTATTCGGGATGGATGTCTGTCTTCATGTCTCGGTCAAGTCTAGCCAGGCATCGGAACACCGCCGAGAGCGGATGAGAGCGCCCACCTCTGTGTGGCACCGCTCACATTCACATACAGTCTGTAGGTGATATGCATACAGCCTGTATGCGAACTAGAGCCCGAGGAGGCCGCCAGTGACGACCCAGACCGAGGCACCAACAGCGATTCGCAAGCTCGCCGAGCGCTACGGCGAGGCCTGGAACAGTCAGGACCTCGACGCGATCATGGACCTGCACACCGACGACTCCGTCTTCGTCGCCCACGCCGCCGGCACTCCCCCTGCCGAGGGCAAGGAGGCCGTCCGCGAGGCGTTCGCGGGCTACATCGCCCTTCTCCCCGACATCAACTTCGCCGAGCGCGCCCTGCACGTCGGCGACGGCCACTGGGGGCTCGAGTCCGTGATGAGCGGCACCGCGGCGCAGCCGATCGAGGTCGACGGAGAGACCCTCGGACAGAGCGGCGCCCGCGTTGCGGTCGACTGCGTCGACGTCATCGAGGTCCGCGACGGACTCGTCGCCAGCAAACAGACCTACATCGACTCGCTGGCGATGCAGCGTCAGCTGGGGGGTGCGTGATGCACGGGAGCACGATGGGCAACGGAGGGACGGCTTCGCCATCAACGGCGGCGACAAAAACCGCCGCCGGATCAACCGCCGCCGCTGACGCGGCCGCTGCAGACGCGGCCGCCTGGGTCGCGATGTTCGCGGAGGGCTGGGCGAACCCGGTCGACGCGGACACCTTCTGCGACCACTTCGACCCCTGGTTCGACCCAGAGGTGCGGATGATCCAGCCGTCCCTCCGGCCCACGGTCGGACCGAAGGGATTCCGCGAAGAATTCGCCCGCCCCCTCTTCTCCCTGGTTCCCGACCTGCACGGCACCGTCGAGAACTGGGCGGCCTCGGGCGACGTGGTCTACATCGAACTGCGCCTGGACGGGACGGTGGGCAGGAGGGCGTTCACGATGCACACCTGCGACCGGATCAAGCTCCGCGATGGCAAGGCCGTGGAGCGGGTCGCCTACCTGGACCCCACTCCGCTACTCAAGGCGGTCGCGGCAAGCCCGCGTAACTGGCCTCGATTTCTCCGTTCGCAACTCCGTAGCCTGAGGAGGTCGGCATGAGCGAGGCGAAGCTCTCCCAGGGAACGATCAATTACCGCGAGTCCGGCGAGGGCCCACCGGTCGTATTCGTCCACGGCCTCCTGGTCGACGGCCGGCTCTGGCGCAAGGTGACGCCGCTCCTCGAGGACCGCTTCCGCTGCATCGTCCCCGACCTGCCCCTGGGCTCGCACCGCACGCCGATGAGCCCGGACGCCGACCTCTCTCCCCCGGGCCTGGCCCGCCTCATCGCTGACTTCCTCGAGGTCCAGAACCTCGAGGATGTCGTTCTGGTCGCCAACGACACCGGCGGCGCGATCTCCCAGATCACCGCCGCCAACCATCCGGAGCGAATCGGCCGCCTCGTGCTGACCAACTGCGATGCGTTCGAGAACTTCCTGCCTCCGGCGTTTCGTCCCCTGCAGTGGGCGGCGCGGGTACCAGGAGGCCTCACGGGGATGATGGCCGGAATGCGCTTGGCGGCACTCCGGCGACTGCCGCTCGCCTACGGCTGGCTGATCAAGCGCGACTTCGCCGGTGCGCCGACCCGTGAGTGGGTCGACCCGTTTCTGACCAACAGGGAGGTCCGCCGCGACACGGTCAAGGTCCTCCGTGGAATCGACTCGCGCTACACGATCGAGGCGGCGGAGAAGCTGCGCACCTTCGATCGACCCACGCTGCTCGCCTGGGCGGTCGAGGACCGCTTTTTCAAGATCTCCTTCGCCGAGAGGCTCGCCGCCACCATCAACGGCGCGACCCTCGAGCGAATCGAGGACTCCTACACCTTCGTCTCGGAGGACCAGCCCGAGCGACTCGCCGAGCTGATCGCGCGCTTTGCCAGCGAGCCGGCACCGGTCGCGTAGCGTCGCCGCGGCGGGCAGCGCCGCCTTCCTGGTGCTCGCGCCCGGGGCCGTCGCCGGGCTGATCCCGTGGCTCTTGACCGGCTGGAAAATGGAAGCCGCCTCACTCCTGATTCAGGTCGCCGGCGGCGCGCTGATCGGTCTCGGCATCGGCTTCCTGCTGCACGCGTTCGCGCGTTTCGTCGTCGAGGGTCTCGGGACGCCGGCCCCGGTGGCCCCGACCGAGCGCCTCGTCGTCGGCGGCGTCTACCGCTACGTCCGCAACCCGATGTACCTCGCCGTCGGGGCGACGATTGTCGGCCAGGCACTGCTGCTGGGGCAATTCGGGCTACTCGCCTACGCCGCCGCCTTCGGGGCGGTCGTCTTCTGCTTCGTCCGCCTCTACGAGGAACCGACGCTCAGCGCTCAGTTCGGGGCCGGCTATGACGCCTATCGCCGGCCCGTGCCAGGCTGGCTGCCTCGGCTGCATCCGTGGAGCAGCAGCGACTGAGCGCTCAGCAGTGGAGCGTCCGCTTCAGCGTGACGATCCGCCCGTCGAGCGAGGTCACCACCGCCTCGAGCCGGTTGCCTGAGGCGGCGTGCGGCAGCCGCGTCCGGATCGGCGGCTTGGTGTCGCGGCGGATCTTCTTCCCTCGCAGGTATAAGGTCGCCTCATGCGGCTTGCCCTTGCCGGCGACCTTGGCGGTCGAGCAGCGGCGCACCTTCAGCTTGACCTTCGGCCGCGCCCGGCAGCGCTTACCGGCGCAGACAGCTTCCGATGAGAGCAGTCGCTGGAGTGCGCTCTGCACCGAAGCGTAGACGGGGTTACCCGCCTGGTTCTGCAGCTCGAACGGGTCGGCCTGCAGGTCGTAGAGCTCGCGTTCCCCGCTCCCGTACTGGTTGTAGAGGTAGCGGTCGGTTCGCACCCCCTGGTAGTTGAGCGGCGGGTCCTCTGGGTCCTCGGTCGTGTCCGGCGTGAAGTAGGTCTCGAGGTCCAGGGCGCGTCCCGGGAAGTCCCGCTTCTTCTTCATGATCCGCACCAGGGACATCCCGTCCTGCTTGCGTCCCGGCTTGGCGTTGGCGAAGTCGAGGATGGTCGGCGCCAGGTCCACGTTGGAGACCGGCTGCCTGCGGTGCACACCCTTCGGCATCCCGGGCGCGCGGATCAAGAGCGGCACGCGGATGGAGGGCTCGTAGACGCGCACCTTCCCCTGCCGAACGCGGTGCTCGCCATGGAAGAAGCCGTTGTCCGAGGTGAACATCAGCACCGTGTTCTTCAGCTCCCCGCTCGCCTTCAGGGTGCTGACGACGTTCTGCACGAGATCGTCGACTCCGAGGACCGCCTCGGCCCGGGCGCGGTAGCGAGCGTCCACGGTGTTGATCTGCGTCTGGTTCATGAGGGTGAGATCCCTGATGTTCGACGGCTTATCGGAGACATTGGCCTCGTTGAAGCTCGGGTCCCGCGGCGCCGTGAGCCCGGCCAGCTTGCCCTCGTAGCGGGGCGCCGCCCGTGGGTTGTTCAAGGCGCTTCCAGTGCCGTTGCAGTTGCACGACGCCGCCTCCGAGTGCGGATCGCGCGGGGCGACCGAGAGGTAGAACGGCTTGCGGCTCGGCGCTCGGCGGCGGATGAAGTCGGCGGCCCTCTGCGAGTAGACGTCGGTCTGGTAGGTGGCGGCGTCGGGGACGTCCGGGGTCGAGCCGTAATGCACGATCTGACCGTTCTCGTTGAGCGTGTAGCCGTAGGCGGTGTAGGTGCCTCCGGTGAAGGCGGCGGGGTCGTCGAGCGACCCGTACCACTCGTTCCAGCCCGGCGGGACGTCGCTGTCCGGCGCGTCGCGCCCATAGCCGTTCAGGAACTTGCCGATGTGCGCCGTGTAGTAACCCGCGCGCTGCAGCCACACGGGCAAGGTGTTGCCGAGCGTCGGCCGCAGCCTCGCGTAGCCACCTGAGGGAAGTTGGTTGCCGCGAACGCCGTGGTTGTGGGCGTACTGCCCAGTCAGCATCGTCGCCCGCGACGGGCAGCAGAGCGAGTAGTTGACGAAGGAGTTGTCGAAGGTGACGCCCTTGGCCCCGAGCGCCGCGTTCGTCTTCGTCAGGAACCGCTGCAGATTGACCGACTGGTCGTCATCCATGATCAGGACGATGTTCGGCCGCGCCTGCTTGGCCTTCTTGGGTTTCTTCGCCTCGCTGCCGCTCGGCGCGAGCGCAACGGTCACCGAGAGCAATCCCGCCAGACACAGGGCGCCGGTGGCTCGCCTCCCGGCCGAACGCTTCGATCTCACCGTGTGCGCCCGCTTCCCCACGCCCCCAAAAACCGTGACCCGGGTGGCGAGTTGCGCTTTGTGGCTTGGGGCGCTATCGCCCGCGCGCCGGGTTAAGGTACGGCCGTGGCAAGCACAGGGGAAGGGCAGGCGAAAGGGGAGAACATCTCAGTCGTCCTGGCTGACGACCATGCGGTCGTACGCAGCGCCCTTCGCCTCATGCTCGAGCGCGAGCCCGACATCGAGGTCGTCGCGGAGGCAGGCGACGCGGACTCCGCGGCGCGATACGTCAGCGGGCACCACCCGAAGGTCCTGATCCTCGACATCAACATGCCGGGCGGATCCGGGCTGGCGGCAATCCCATCGATCCGCGAGCAATCGCCGGACACCGAGATCGTCGTACTCACCATGCAGGACGAGACGGCCTTTGCACGCGAGGCTCTCCAGGCTGGGGTGCTCGGCTACATCCTCAAGGAGGCGGCAAGCGAGGAGCTGGTCAAGGCGGTACGCATGGCCGCCGAGGGGCGCACCTACCTTCAGCCGGAGCTGGGCGCCCGCCTGGCCGCCGAGCCTGACGCGGCCACGCCCGACGACCTCTCGGAGCGGGAGCTCGAGGTCCTCCGGCTGATTGCGCTGGGCCACACCAACAACGAGATCGCCGAGCAGCTCTACCTGAGCGTGCGCACGGTCGAATCGCACCGTGCCCACATCCAGCAGAAGCTCGCGATGACGACCCGCTCGGAGCTCGTCCGCTACGCGATCGATCGCGGTCTGATCGACGTCTGATGCGAGGGCGCGCCCCTGGGCGCGCCCGGTTTAGTCCTGTTCGTCGCTGGGCGGACCCAGCGGGATTTCGGCGCTGATCGTGGTCCGCGACCCCGGGCTCGACTCCACCCTCAGCGTCCCGCCGAGCAGCGCAACCCGCTCACGCATCCCGACCAGCCCGAACCCCTCGCGAACCAGATTGGGCTCGAAGCCGACGCCGTCGTCCGAGACCTCAATCTCGATCTGAGTCGGGAGTTCCCGCACCTTGAGCTCTGCGCGCTGCGCCCGCGAGTGCTTCGAGACGTTGTTGAGCGCCTCCTGCACCAGGCGGTAGACGGCCGTCTCCAGCAGCGGCGCCGGCCGCTCCTCCGCCGCGCGCGGCAGCTCGAACTCGCAGTCGATCCGGATCTCGCCGGCCTGCTGATGCTGCTGCGCGAGGGCGTAGAGCGCCGCCTCCAACCCGATCGTGTCGAGTGACGCCGGCCGCAGCTCGGTGATCAGCCGGCGCAGCTTCACGATCTCGTCGTCGATCTGCTCGACGGCCTCCTGGCCCGTCTCGTGCAGCTCGTCCGGCGACTCCTCCCGCAGCGCCGAGGCGAGCCGCATGCGGAGCACGGCCAGCGACTGAAGCGTCTCGTCGTGCAGCTCGCGCGCCCAACGGCCGCGCTCCTGCTCGGCCGCGTCGATCGTGTTCTGGAGGCGCTCCTCTGCCATCGACCTCGCGGTCGCCACTCCGGTGGCCGCGCTCGCGGCAAAGGACTCCAACGTCCGCTGGTGCTCAGCGTCGAAATGGCCCGGGTCGCCGACGCGGTCGAGCGCAACCACCACGCCGAGGGATTGGCCGCGGAAGAGGAGCGGGGCGATCAGGGCGCGCCCGGTCTCCTTCGCCCCCAGATCGACCCCTGTGAACCTGCCGAGCAGGAGCTCCTCGGAGGCCTCCTCTGTCTTGAACCTGAGGCTTCCCACCTTCGGATCGAGCCCGCCGGCGACCGCCGCGGTCGCCGCGACCACCAGCTCGTCCCCCTCGCGCAGCAGGATGATAAGGGCCCTGGCCTCGACCAGCGCCCGCCCGCGCTCGACGATCGCATCGAGGACGCGCTGGAGCTCGGTCTCACCCCCCACCGCGATTGCGACCTCGGTGGCTGCCTGCAGCCGCCTCACCGCCCTGCGTAGGTCGTCGCGGTCGCGGCGACGGTCGGTGATGTCGCGGATCGCCGCGAGGGCCATCATCCCCGCGTCGGTGGCGACCGCGGAGAGGGAGATCTCGCAGGGGAAGTCGGTGCCGTCCTTGCGGCGGGCATAAAGGTCGAGGCCGGCGCCCATCGACCTGGTGCGGGGGGCCTCGAAGTAGCGATCGCGGTGCAGGACGTGGTCTGATCGGGCGGCACCGGGAACGAGCATTTCGATCGGGCGCCCGATCAACTCGTTTCGTGCATAGCCGAAGACGGCTTCGGTGCGCGAATTGACCAGCCTGATCTCCCCCTGCTCGTCGACCCCGACAACCGCGTCCGGGGCGAACTCGAGCAGCTCACGCTCGAGCGTCTGGCTGCTGCGGTCGGGCATCGCGGCGAGCATAGATCAGCGTCAGGACCCGGTCTGCGAGGACGATCACGCCCTCCCGCATACAGAAGTCACTACTGGGTAGCCGCAAGGGGTGATGGAAAGTCCGGCTCGCTCACTCGCAGGATGCCTTGCCGCCGGTCTCGCCTGTCTCGCGCTGGCGCCGGGCTGCGGCGGCGGGGGGTCGGACACCGTCGAGCCGCAGACGGCCACCGCCGGTGCGCCCGAGGCGCCGAACCCCGAGCAGCCGCTATCTGCGGCAGAGAGTCACGGACGCGATCTCTTCGTCCAGCACTGCGGTGCCTGTCACACCTTCGACGCAGCTGGAACGGTGGGTCAGGTCGGACCCAACCTGGAGGACATAGCGGTGGACGAGGCGGACGTCCTGCACGCGATCCGGACCGGGGGCGGCCGCCACGCAAAGGGTCAGGGAACCGGGCCGAGCGGCAACATGCCGAGGAATCTGGTCACCGGCAAGGACGCGCAGGACGTGGCGGCCTTCGTGGCAGCGAACGCCTCCGGCTCCTCAACCCCTTAGCCGGGCGCTTTTTCAACCGCGGAGGACGAAAAAGCGCCCGCGAGCGAGTTGCTCAGGCTTCGGTGTACAGGGGGCCGTCGCCGCCCTCGGGGAGAGTCAGGCGGCCGCCCTTGGCGGTGATCGCGCCGCACTGCACGCAGTTCGACGGGGTAACCTGGACGTCGACCGTCTCGGCGCCGTTCTCCAGCTGCTCGTCCGGGATCTCGTAGACCTGCGCCGGACACATCGAGACCCAGGTCTGCGCGAGCTCGCGCGGCACCTTCTCCTGGATGCGGATGTGGTTGGGCGCGTCGTCCCGGGTGGCGTTCCCCGAGAGGAAGACCGAGTTGAGCTTGTCGAAGATGTACTTGTTGTCGGGCTTCGGGTACTTCTTGGCCGCTCCCTCGACCTCGACCGGCACCTCGGCATCGGGCTCGTTCTTCCAGTGCCCGCCGGGGAAGGCGCCCTTGGTGGCCACCATCAGGCTGCCCATGATCCCGCCGAAGATCAGTCCCCTCGACAGTGGCTGGCGCATGTTCCGCGACTGCCACAGGTCCTTCTCGATGAGGGAGTCCTTGACCTTGCGCTCGTAGTTCTCGAAGTTGACCGAGTCCTCCTTGAGGGCCTCGACGATCGCCTCGGCCGCGTACATGCCGGAGTGCATCGCGTAGTGGATGCCCTTCAGCGTCGGCACGTTCACCATGCCGGCGGCATCGCCCGTGATCACCATGCCGGGGCTGGAAAGCCGCTTCGGCATCGACCAGTAGCCGCCGGAGGGAATCGTCTTTGCGCCCCAGGCGACCCGCTTGCCGCCCTCGAGGATCTTCTTCACGAAGGAGTGGGTCTTCAGCTCCTGCAGGGCATCGTGGGTCGAGAAGGTGGCGTCGCTCGTGTCCAGGCCGACCACCAGCCCGATGGCGACCTTGTCCTCGCCCATCGGGTAGATGAAGCTGCCGCCCGCCTCCTTGTATTTCGGTCGCCAGCGAAGCGGCCACCCGAGGGTGTGGATGACCCGGTCGAGGGGCTTCTCGACCTCCCAGACCTCCTTCACGCCGAGCTCCCAGCGCTGCGGGTCAGGTCCCTGAAGGTCGAAGTAGTCGAGCGCGGCGCCGGTCAGGTGCCCCAGCGTCCCCTCCGCGAGGACCGTCGCCTTGGCGACGAGATCGGAGCCGGGCTCGAAGTTCGAGAGCTCCTCCCCTTCCTTGCCGCGACCCTTGTCGCCGGAGCGTACGCCGCGGACGATCCGGTCCTCGACGAGCAGCTTGTCCGCCGCGGTCTCGCTGAGGATGTAGACACCGGCCTCCTCCGCCTTCTCGCCAAGGAAGCGGCCCAGCCTCGCGACCGAAGTGACGTAGTTGCCATGGTTTCGGAAGTTCGGCGGCATCGGCTTGAGCGGCACCGCCATCTTCGAGGTGAGGAAATAGACCGCGTCCTTCGTGACCTCCTGGTAGACGGGCCAATCCGAAGGGTCGAGATCCGGGAAGAGCTCCCGCATCGCCGAGGGCTTCATGTTCGCTCCCGAGAGCAGGTGCGCCCCGGTCGTCTTGCCCTTCTCGACCACTGCGACGGGCACCTCGCCGAGCTTCTCGGTCAGCTCCGGCTCGTTCTCCAGCAACTGCATCAGCTTGATCGCGCAGGCGAGCCCCGCGGGCCCGCCGCCGACGATCGCCACGCCGACCTCGATCCGCTCCTCCTCGGGATCGGTGATGCCGGTGATGAACTCCTCAGCCGGCTTGATCGGCGGCGGGTACTCGAGCGGCTCGACGGCCACTAGCTTCCCTTCTTCGCCTTGATCGCCTCGGTCAGCTTGGGAACGATCTTGTGGAGGTCGCCCACCACGCCGAGGTCCGAGAACTCGAAGATCGGCGCGTTCTGGTCCTTGTTGATGGCCAGGATGTTCTCCGAGTTCTGCATGCCGACCTTGTGCTGGATCGCACCGGAGATCCCGAGGGCCAGATAGAGGTTCGGCGCCACCGTCTTGCCGGTCTGGCCGATCTGAGCCGCGTACGGGTACCACCCCGCGTCCACCACGGCGCGGGTGGCCGCGACGGCGCCGCCCATCGACTCGGCGAGCTGCTCGGCGAGCTCGAAGTTCTCCTTCTTGCCGAGCCCGCGGCCGCCCCCGACCAGGATGTTGGCGTCCTCGATGTTGACGTCGGCGCCCCGCTGCTCGCCGCGCGTGACCATCTTCGCCTTGGTCGACCACTCCGAGAGCTCGACCTGGACGTCCTCGACCTCGGCGGTGCCGTCGCCCTCGTTCTCGTCGAAGGCGTTGAGGCGGCCGATGATGATCCCGGGCTTCTCGACATAGCCGACGTCGGCGATCTGTGAGTCCTGGAGGATCGGCCGCTCCGCGACGAGCTCACCGTCTTGGACGTTCACCTGCGTGACCTCCATCGTCACTCCGGCGCTGAGGCGGGCCGTGAGGCCGGCGCCGATCTCAAAGCCGAGCAGTCCGCCGCCGAACAGCGCGTAGTGGAAGTCGTTATCGGTCATCACCTTCGCCATCACGTCGACGATCGGCTGGGCCAGTCCCTCGGGGGCCTCCTTGGCGCGGTAGACCTTGGTCACGCCGTACTTGCCGAGCGCGGCCGCGGCGTCATCTGCGACGTCGCCGACCACGACAGCGGCCGCCTCGGTTCCCAGCTCGCCGGCCAGCTTCGAGGCTTCCGAGAGGGCGCCGAGGGAGTTCTTGTTGAAGTTGCCCTCGTCGTCGTGGAGCGCGTAAACGAGAATTCCCGCCATCAGATGATCTCCTTCCGGTCAGCGTGCGACCGGGGATTCGCCCGGCCAAGCAGCTCAAGGACGCAGGGCGAAGCCTTTGGTGGTGCCAATGGCGAGCCCGAGGACGCAGAGATGCGCAGCGCCGGGCGGATCAGCCGGGCGTGCGTTGATCGGGATGAGGTCATCTAGATCAGCTTCCTTTCCTCGAGCCAGGCGACGATCTTCTCGACCGTCTCGTTGGTGTCCTCGTCCTCGATGATCTCGCCGGCCTCCTTCTGGGGAGGCGGCTTCAGCTCCAGGACGGCGGTGCGCGAGCCGCTCTCGCCGACCCGCTCACCCTCGATGCCGACGTCGCCGATCGCCTTGGTGTCGAGCGGCTTCTTCTTCGCGCCCATGATCGCCTTCAGGCTCGGATAGCGAGGCTCGTTGATCGCGTCGCCGACGCTGATCACGGCCGGCAGCTCCACCTCGACGGTGTCGTAGCCATACTCGGCCTGCCGCTCGCAGGTGAGCTTGCCGTCGGCGACGTCCATCTTGATCACCTGGGTGAGCGACGGCATCTTCAGGTGGTCGGCCACGACGGCGCCGATCGTGTAACACTCGCCGTCATCGGACTGCTGGCCGAGCAGCACCAGGTCGGGGCTTTCGGCCTCCAGCACCTTGGCGAGCGCGTAGCCGGTCGCGCAGACGTCCGAGCCGGTCAGCGCGTCGTCGGTGAGGTGGACGGAGCGGTCGGCGCCGAGGGCGACGGCCTTGTGGAGGGCGCGCACGGCGCTCTCCGGGCCCATCGTCACGGCGACGATCTCCTCGACGTCGGAGCCGCCCTCCTTGACCTGCATGGCGGCCTCGAGCGCGTGGGTGTCGAAGGGATTGAGGTTCTTCTCGCCTGAACGGTCCAGGCGCTTGGTCTCCGGGTCGATCCGCTTGTCAACGGCGGCGTCCGGGACCTCTTTGACGAGCACTGCGATCTTCAAGTTGGGTCCTCCTTGGGACGGATCCCTCGAATCGGGTGGCTCCTCGGCTTCGCCTGCGGAGCCCCCTCGCATCAGTGGCGGCGCGGGATGTTAGCGATTCCGGCTGGCTGACTGACCAGTCAATCAGCCGCATACCCCGGGGTCTAGCCGGAGAAGTGCGCGACCAGTGGCTCGCCACCGGCACCCGGCAGCAGGCGCAGCACCACGACGTGATGCGGGTCCACCGGGATTCCCCCGCCAGAGCTGCCCGAGAGGTCGAGGTGGAACCAGTTCAGCGGCACCTGCCGGCCGTCGTCCATGACCAGCTGGGCACCGCGCAGATCGGCGCGGTGGGCCGGATCGACCGTGATCAGGAGCCAGTTCGGTGCTCCCTCGTAGCTGAATACCGTGCCCGCGAACGACGGGCCGCCGTAGAGCGAGTAGGCCTCGAACTGCTTGCCGTTCGCCTTCTCGAGCGTTCCTTCGTAGCTCCGTCCTCGCTGTACGTCGTTCCAGACGATTCCGAGCGTGATCGCCACTGCGGCCAGGGCGGCCGCTGCCGGGGCGAGAACCAGCGCCAGACGCCGGCGGCGGCGCCGTGGCGGCGGAGAGGGCAGCACGCGGCCGAGGACCCGCGACTCGAAGCCGACCGGGACCTCCTTGTGCGGCGCCAGTAGGAGCAGCTGGTCAGCCACCTCGGCAAGCTCGTCGACCCGCCTGCGGCACGCCGGGCAATCGGCGAGATGCTCCAGAGCGCGGCCGCGCTCCTCGCCCTCCACGATGCCGAGCGCCAGCTCCGGGGCCAGCTCGCGCAGTTCCTCACAACGAGGATCCATTACCTCTCCACCTCGAATTCGTCGCGCAGCTTGAGCATCGCCGTTCGGATCCGCGTCTTCACGGTGCCCAGCGGGACGTCGTCGAGATCGCTGATCTCGCGCGCCGTTCGCCCCATGTAGGCGGCGAGGACCAGCGCGCGACGCTGATCGTCGGGGAGCTCGGTGATCGCCGAGCGCAGCTGATCGCGCTCATCCGGCTGCAGATCCATCTCGTCCGCCGCCGGCTCCTGCGAGGTGAGTGAGACCTCGGCAGCGATCACCTCCGGGTCCACTGGATCCAGGCGCCGCATTCGAGTCACGTCGATCGCCAGGTTGCGGGCGATCGAGAGCATCCAGGTCGACACACGGCCCTTGCGGGCGTCGTAATTGCCCGCGTGCCGGAAGACCCGCGCGAAGGTCTCCTGCGCGACCTCCTCCGCAACCGCTGGTTGGCGGACGATCGTCAGGGCGAGGCCGTAGACGCGCCCCTGGAAGCGCCGCACGAACGCAGCCGCCGTGCCGGGGTCACCGGTAGCGAAGCCTGCGAGCAGAGCCTCATCGGAAGGGTCCACATCAGGAATGTACGTCCCGCGGCGGCCCCGGGATTGCGTGGGACTCATCACCCAATCTCGCTGGAGGGCGGCTCCGTACTACTGGCCAGATTGGGGGCCGAAACGAGACAAAGGATCAAAGATGAATCTCAGACACGCACCTCTCTTCACAACTGCCGTGGTCGCGCTGGCCGCCATTGGCCTGGCGGCGTGCGGGGGCAGCGATAACGGCGACAACTCGAACTCTGGCTCGGCCGGCGCGACGCCGGTCAGCAACAGCGGGGGCACAGTGGCGACGAAGTCGATCTCGGGCGTGGGCAGCGTGCTCGTGGACTCGACCGGCAAGGTCCTGTACACGAACGACATGGACACCGGCTCGAAGATTGCCTGCACCGACCAGTGCCTGACCGAGTGGGTCCCGCTTGCCGCACCGAGCGGCGGACCCAGCTCCGATGACTCCGCCGTGCAGGCGAAGCTCGGCACCGTCAAGCGTCCCGACGGCTCGAGCCAGGTGACCCTCGGCGGGATGCCGCTCTACACGTTCGTCGAGGACTCCCCCGGCCAGGCGACCGGCAACGGCTTCGCCGACAGCTTCGGAGGGACGAACTTCGTCTGGACCGCGGCAACCGCTTCGGGCAAGCCAGCTTCCTCATCGACGACGACCACCGGCACGTCCACCGGCAGCTCGTCCGGCGGATACGGCGGCGGGTACAACGGGGGCTACTAGAGGATCGAAGCTAGGTGGCCGCGGAGGTCTCTTCACGCCCGGCGACCGCCCGCCTGACGAACTCCACGATCTCGTCGGTGGGCGCTCCGGGCGTGAACACCTCCGCGACGCCGAGCTTTTTCAGCTCGGGGATGTCGTCGGCGGGGATCGTGCCCCCGACGGTGACCACCACGTCGCTCGCACCCTGATCCGAGAGCAGCTCCACCACCCTCGGGACCAGGGTCATGTGGGCTCCGGAGAGGATCGAGAGCCCGACGGCGTCGGCGTCCTCCTGGATCGCGGTCTCGGCGATCTGCTCCGGCGTCTGATGCAGACCGGTGTAGATCACCTCCATCCCCGCATCCCGCAGGGCGCGGGCGATGATCTTCGCGCCGCGGTCGTGCCCGTCCAATCCGGGCTTGGCGACGACGATTCTGATTTTTCTGGCGGACTCGGTCGGCACTATTGGGTCGGAGCGTTGCTCGGGTAACGAGTTAACCGTAATCGAACAAGAAGTTTCTACGGTTCCAAGAACGGTAAGCCGATACGAGAATGAGTAGTGCATAGGGGAACACCGAGAGGAGGCATGGCGGTGTACGACGTTCTTTTTCTGGATCGAGCCCACAGGGAGAAGGTGCTGGGCAGGGGTCTCGCTCACGACGATGCCTGTCGCCTGGCGAGGGCGGAGTCCCAGCGGCGCGGAATCGGTCGCATGTTTCTCGCCGGATCCGAAATCGCGGCCACCGGCGATCTGATCGTGATCGTCGAGTCCGCGCAGCACGCTGCCTAGCGGCCACCAGGCCGCTCTACTAAGAGCGAGGGGCGAAGCCCCGAGCGGTTATGAGGTGCGGCCGCCAGTGGCCGCGACTGATGGCGAAGCCGCTCACCGCAACCCGGGAACGTGCCCCCGTGTTGCTGACTGTGGGACCCCCCACGGGGTGCCAGGGAAAGCAGTCGATACGAAAGGCAGGACACATGAAGCGATTCCGGATGCCGAGCCCCGGTCTGTTGCTGGGGATCGTCGCGGTGGTTCTGGCACTCGCCGGCACCGCGGTTGCGGCCGGCAATCTCAAGCTGGCCGATTTCGAGGGATCCAGCCGTGACCGGCTCGCCGGCACGGGCGTGATCCAGTACGCGGCACAGCCCTACGACACGGGAACTTCCACCAGCTTCGACGAGGTGAAGACCTTCTCCGTGAAGTGCGAGCTGGCCAAGAAGGCCACCTCGGGCGGATTCAAGTGGACCGACGCAACCCCGCCGAAGCAGGGCGACTTCCAGATCCTGGACCAGTACCCCAATGGTGGTGGCTACGTCGTCCGCATGTACATCAAACCTGGCGGGACGGCGGAGCACCAGCACCTGGCGGTGTACTCCAATTGCGTCAAGTCGAGGCAGCAGAACGGCGTGCCTCCCGCCTGAGGGGCTCGCCAAAGAGGAGTAGCGAGGGCCGGCTAAAGCCGGCCCTCGCATTCTCGGCCTCAAATAGGGTGGGACGACGTCGCCGAGGTCGAGGCGACGCGGACAAATGCGGCCCCGGCGAAGCATGCCGGGGGCTTATTCCACGAGGTGAGGCCCATGATGAAGCTCCTGAACCGGCGTCCGAGCGCCGCGATGATCGTTGCAATCGCCGCGCTGATCGTGGCGCTCGGCGTACGGCGATCGCCGCGAAGAAGCTCGGCCTGAATGCGCTCTCGCGAAGCGCCAAGAAGAAGAGCAGCTTCGCGATGGTGGAGGACTACCTCTCGACGAACGGGTTCACAGCACATTTCTACGCCGGCGCCGCCTCCAAGCCGGACACGGTCCAGGTGACGGCGGCCTGTGGCGTCTCGCGGGCCGTCAGCGGCTCACCGCCCGATGCCTAAAAGACCGGCAGCTCCGTGTAGGAGCCGAAGACCTGCTGGAGGGCGGCGACCATCTCGCCCTCCGAGACCCTGGCGCGGGCGCAGGCGAGGATCGGCTCCATCAGGTTGGCGTCGGTCGCCGCCGCCGCCTTCAGCTCACCCAGGGTGCGTTCCACCTCGGCCGAGTCCCGGCGCGACTTCGTCGCCTCCACCCTCCCCTTCTGCTTGCGCTCGAGCGCGGGGTCGATCCGCAGGATCGGGGTCGCGTCCTCGTCTGAGAGCACGTAGTCGTTGACGCCGACCACGATCCGCTGCTTTTGGTCGACCTCCTGCTGGTAGCGGAAGGAGGCGTCGGCGATCTCGCGTTGCGGGAAGTTCTGCTTGATCGCCTCGACCATGCCGCCGAGCTCGTCGATGCGGGCGAAGTACTCGTAGGCGGCCCGCTCCATCTCGTCTGTCAGGGTCTCGACGAAGTAGGAGCCGCCGAGCGGGTCGATGGTGTTGGTGACGCCGGTCTCGTGGGCGATCACCTGCTGGGTCCTGAGGGCCATGCGGACGGCCTCTTCCGTCGGCAGGGCGAGGGCCTCGTCGTAGGAGTTGGTGTGCAGGGACTGGGTGCCGCCGAGGACGCCGGCGAGCGCCTCGATCGCGGTGCGGATGATGTTCACCTGGGGCTGCTGGGCGGTCAGCGAGACGCCGGCGGTCTGGGTGTGGAAGCGCATCCGCCAGGACTCCTCGCGCTTGGCGCCGTAGGTCTCGCGCATCTCCCGCGCCCAGATCCGGCGGGCGGCGCGGTATTTGGCGATCTCCTCGAAGAAGTCGATGTGGGCGTTGAAGAAGAAGCTGAGGCGCGGGGCGAAGGCATCGACGTCCAAGCCGCGCTCGATCGCCTGCTCGACGTAGGTGAAGCCGTCCTTGAGCGTGAAGGCGAGCTCCTGCTGGGCGGTCGAACCCGCCTCGCGGATGTGGTACCCGGAGATCGAGATCGGGTGCCAGCGGGGCATGTGCTCGGTCGCCCACTCGATCATGTCGCCGACCAGGCGCATCGCCGGCTCGATCGGGAAGCACCACTCCTTCTGGGCGATGTACTCCTTGAGGATGTCGGTCTGGATCGTGCCGCCGAGGCGCTCCGGCCCGATGCCCTGCTCCTCCGCGGTGGCCACGTAGAAGGCGAGCAGGATCGCCGCCGGTGCGTTGATCGTCATCGAGGTGGTGACCTTGCCGAGGTCGATCCCCGCGAACAGCGTCTCCATGTCGTCCAGGGTGTCGACCGCCACCCCTTCGACCCCCACCTCGCCGAGGGAGCGGTCAGCATCGGAGTCGAGGCCCATCAGGGTCGGCATGTCGAAGGCCGTGGACAGGCCGGTCTGGCCGTGTGAGAGCAGGTAGTGGAAGCGCTCGTTGGTCTCCTCGGCGGTGCCGAAGCCGGCGAACTGGCGCATCGTCCAAAGCCGCCCGCGGTACATCGACGGGTAGACGCCGCGGGTGTAG
Source organism: uncultured Solirubrobacterales bacterium (assembly GCA_963797265.1). Lineage (GTDB taxonomy): Bacteria > Actinomycetota > Thermoleophilia > Solirubrobacterales > 70-9 > DASUPK01. The sequence continues at coordinate 509,206 of CAWCOY010000002.1, forward strand.
GGGAACTCGCCCGGGTAACCCAGGTCGCGCTCGGCGTCGGATCCCTCGCGGTCCTCCTCGGTGTAGAGCGGCCTTACCTCCTGGCCCGAGATCGTCTCGAAGAGCGCCTCGCGCTCCTCGAGCTTCGAATAGACCTCGGCCAGCCACTCGTGTGCGCGTTTCCGCGCCTCCGGCTCTACCGCCATGGCTTCGGAGTCTAGATCGAGGGTCAGCGCGAGTGAGAGCGCCGCTCGGGACGGGCGTCGAGCAGAGCCCGATCCGCGCGCCGGAACAGGTCCGCCAATTCGTCTCCGTCGCGCAGCTCGCCCATGCCGACCGTGATTCTGCCCTGACTCGGCCGCTTGGCGAGGTCGGCGCAGATGGCCGCGCAGCGTTCCTCGGCTCCGGCTCTGTCGACCCCGCCGATCGTGAAGGCGAACTCGTCGCCCCCGAGCCGGACGATCGGCTCGTAGGAGCGAACGTTCGCCCTGATCGCGGCGACGAGATCCTGCAGGAGCGCGTCCCCGGCAAGATGTCCCCGCGCATCATTGACGTCCTTGAGCCCGTCGACGTCGACCATCACCAGCACCAGCCGCTTGCCGGAGCGGCGGGCCCGGTCGAGCTCGCCACGCAGCACGTCCTCCCCGAACGCTCGCCTGTGGGCTCCCGTCAGATCGTCGAAGTGGGCCACGCGAAGGGCCGCCACGGCCGTGGCCCGAGCCTCGGCCGCCCGCACACGGTCCTCAGCGGCGAGCCGCCGGTCCGTGGCCGCGGACTCGCGATCCTCCGCGGCCTCAGCGAGCAGGGCCCGCAGCCGACTCCGCAGACCGTCCATGACCGGGCCATCCGGGGAGATCGACTCCTCCGCCCTCGCGATCTCGAGATCGCGCATTTCGGCGGTGCGGTCTCGCTCCGCCGCTTCGAGGTCGCGCTCCTCCGCCACCTCGTCGCGCCGTGCCGTCGCCTGCGCATACGTCTCAGCCGCGGTCACTCGGCTGAGCGTTGCCGTCTCGTCGCGGCAGCTTGCCACGAACGCTGTACCTGGACAATCCTCGAGATTGGGTACAGATTCGGATTTAGACCAGATCCGCCAGTCAGCGACGCAGCGCGCTCCGGGGATGTCGCGGGCCACCGCTGTTCCGGCGCCTCGAGGCCAATGCGCCCGCGCCGCCCGCGGCGGCCGCCAGAGCCGTGGCGCCCGCGATCGCGAGCTTCCGCCCGAGCTTCTCGAAGCGCATCACCCGCCAGCCCTCCTGCCGAGCGATCTCCAGCAGCGGGCCGTCCGGGTTGACCACCACGGCGTTGCCGACCGAGCGCAGCATCGGCAGGTCGCTTACCGAGTCCGAATAGGCGTAGGAGGCGTCCATGTCGATGTCGTGCCGGTCCGCGAACTGCCGCATCGCCTCGACCTTGCCGTTCCCGTAGACGAAGGGGCCCTCCATCTCGCCCGTGTACTTGCCGTCCGATCCCACCGCCCAGCGCGTGCCGATCCCTCCCTCCATACCGAGCACAGCTGCCAGCGTCTTCACCAGGTCATTGCCCGCCGCGCTGACGATGAAGGTCGCGCGGCCGTCGTCCTGGTGGCGGTGGACCTCGTCCAGCATCTGCCGGTAGATCCGCGGCAGGATGCCGGCGAGCACCTCGGGGGCCATCCGCTCGACGTCGCGCTCGGGGATCTCGGCGAAGATTCGCTTGGCGACCTCGAGCACGGCGCTCGTCTGCTCGTCAGAGGAGCCCCGCAGCCGGTAGCGCAGGTGGTCCAACCCCCACTTGGCGAGCTGGCCGCGGGGGACGAAGCCCTTGCGGTTCGCGACCCTCGCGAACACCATCCCGCTGGACCCCGCCATCAGTGTCTTGTCGAGGTCGAAGAAAGCGGCTCCGTTGCCCTCGGATGACTTGGCTTCCATGACGAGGCAGCCTAGCCAGGCCTCTCCCCGGCCCGTTAAATCTCGGCGAGCACCTCCGCCGCCGCGCGCTCGCCCGAGCGAACCGCCCCGTCCATGTAGCCATTCCAGTACGTCGAGGTCTCGGTGCCGGCCCAGTGGATCTTGCCCACCGGCTGGCGCAGGGCCGGGCCGTATCCGGTGTAGACGCCCGGGCCCGCGATTCCGACCGGGCAGCCTCGCGACCAGCGCTCGCCGGCCCAGTTGGACTCGAGATAGTCGATCGGATTGCCGGCGGGCGCGCCGAAGAACCGCGTGAACTGCGCGATCACCGCCGCCTTCCGGGCGGCCGGCGGAAGCGCGTTGAAGGCCCGCGACTGGTCGCCCCCCACGAAGCCGAAGACGACGCCCGGGCTGCCACCCGGAGGGGTGTCGTCGAAGGTTGCGTTGACGAAGCCGTCCGTCGAGATCGCTGTGCCGTTCAGCCCCGCATCGCGCCAGAACGGCCGATCATAGACGCAGGCGACCTTGGTCAGATTCCCCTGGGGGAGGCGCTGGGTGAGCTGATCCCGCTCCGGGGGCAGGTCCGGCCGGTAGTCGATTCGGCCGGCGAGCGTCGGCGGGAGCGCGACGATCACCCGTCTCGCCCTCACGCGAAGGCGCTTGGTGTGGACGGTCACGCCGTGCCCCTTGTGCACGATGCGCCGGACCGCCTGCTTGAGCAGCACCCGCTTCTTGCCCAGATGCCCGGCGACGCGCAGCGCGACGAGCTGTGTGCCGCCGTCGAATCGGTCCTGCTGGGCGCCCATCCGGGTGTTGAAGTTGCGCTCGAAGGTGCCCACGTTCTGCTCGTTGCCCGAAGCCGCGATGCAGAAGACGGTGAAGAGGAGCGAGAGCTCACGCGGCTCGGCGCCGAAGATCGGTCTGGTCGCGGCGGGGACGAGCTCTCGGAACTGCGGGGTGATCGAATGGGTGTTGACCCAGCTCTCGAGGGTCTGGGCGTCCCAGCTGGCGGCGTTCGCGGCGGTCCAGGGAGAGTTGACGTCCACCTGCTTCGCCATCTGGTCGAGCTGGGCCACGACCAAGGCGAGGTCAGGAAGGATCAGCGGGTCGAGCGGGGCCGTCCCGGTCGGGCCGGTGTCGCTGTAGGTCGAGCGGTTGCCGTCCCGGACGTAGACGTTGTCGCCGGTGTCGTAGGTGGGGAACGTCCCCACCCCAAAGTCGCTTCCCAACTTTGCGATGTGGTCCTGAGTCGGGCCGATGAAGGCCGCGCCGCGCTCGGTGATCTGGCCGCCCGGGATGGGTGCGTTGTGGGCGCGGCCGCCGACGCGATCGCGCGCCTCGAGCACGATCACCGACTTGCCCGCCTGCTTGAGCCGCAGCGCCGCCGTCAGACCCGCGAACCCGGCGCCGACGACAACGACGTCGGCGTGGAGCTTGCGGCGGCGCTTGCCCTTCTTCTGCCTTTGCCTGGCCTCAGCGCCCGGTACCCGGGAAAGCGCAGCGGCCGCGCCCGCGGCCGCGCCGGCTCCGATCAGGCCGCGCCTGGTGAGCTGTTCCTCGCGTTCCCGCCCCCCGTCCGGCATCGGGGGATTCCTAGCGGATCAGGACCCCGCGAGCCCCGGTTGCCTAGGCCCCGTTGACCTCGACGACGATTGCGTCGCCCTGGCCGCCGCCGGAGCAGATCGCCGCACAGCCGAGGCCGCCGCCCCGGCGGCGCAGCTCGTGGATCAGCGCGCCGACGATGCGCGCTCCTGAGGCGCCGATCGGGTGGCCAAGGGCGATCGCCCCGCCGTTTACGTTGACCTTGTCCTCGTCGATCTCGAGCATCCGCACCGAGTTGATCGCGACGGAGGCGAAGGCCTCGTTGATCTCCCAGAGATCGACGTCGCCCGGCTGCTTGCCGATCTTCTCGAGGGCCTGCATGGCCGCCCCGGCCGGCGTCTTGGCGAGGTATGGAAAGTCGTCGGCGACCTGGCCGTAGCTGAGCACCGTCGCGATCGGGGTCTTGCCGTTCTGCTTCGCCCACTCCTCGGAGGCGATCACTGCGGCGCCGGCGCCATCGTTGACCCCGGGAGAGTTGCCGGCGGTGTGGGTGGCGTCGTCGCCGCCGACCGCCTTCAGCTTGGAGAGGGCCTCGAGGGTCGTGTCGGGGCGGATCGCCTCGTCGACCGCGACCTCGTTCTCGCCCTTCCTCGACTTGACCGTGACGGTGACGATCTCCTCGGCGAGCTTGCCGTCCTCGGTCGCCTTGTGGGCGAGCTGGTGGGAGCGCTCGGCGAAGCGGTCCATGTCGGCGCGGGTGATCTCGAGCTCGTTCGAGACCTCGCTGGCCTCATTGATCATCTGCTTCTCGGTGAAGGGATTGGTGAGGCCGTCGTGGGTCATCGAGTCGACGGCGTTCACGTCGCCCATCCGGAAGCCGAAGCGGGCTCCGGGCAGCAGGTACGGCGCCTGGCTCATCGACTCCATCCCGCCGGTGACACCGATCTCGAGATCACCGGCCCGGACGGCCTGATCGGCGATCCCGATCGATCGCATGCCCGAGGCGCAGACCTTGTTGATCGTCTCCGAGGGGACCTCGCGGGGGATGCCGGCCTTGATCTGGGCCTGGCGCGAGGGGATCTGCCCCTGGCCCGCCTGCAGAACCTGTCCGTAGACGACGCCCTGGACCTCGTCGGGCTTCACCTCCCCGCGGTCGAGCGCCTCGGTGATCGCGGTGCCGCCCAGGTCGGTGGCATCGAGGGACGAGAGCCCGCCGCCCATCTTCCCGAACGGGGTCCTGGCGGTGGAGAGGATGACCGTCTTCGACATCTGCGCCTTTCGTCTGCGCCGGGGCCTGTCGCCTCCGGCGATTTATGCGGCGGCGGGTTGTGGCCGCCGAAAGTTCAGGGATCGAAGGTTAATGACCGTCTGTAATGTGGCGCTCCTTGCTCGTCGAGGTCGCAGACAAGCCGCTCTCCGAGGTCGGGTCCGACTTCCTCGCGGTTCTGGTGTTCGAGGGGGACGACCTCCCCGAGCCCCTCGCCGGGGCGCCGGGCTCAGAGGACGCCAAGGCTTCCTACAAGAAGGCGGCGCTGGTCCACCCCGGGGCGCCGCGACGCGCACTCGTGGTCGGCCTCGGTGATCGGGGCGACTTCACGCCCGAGCGAGCCCGGGTCGCCGCCGCAATCGCCGCGCGGGCCGCGGCCTCGATGGATGCCACCTCGCTGGCACTGAGCGGCCCCGACGGCGACGATCCGGCTTCGGTGGCGACCGCCATGGTCGAGGGCGCGATCCTCGCCTCGTACCGCTTCGACCGCTTCAAGAGCGGGTCGGAGGAGGACGACGAGGACTCGAAGGCACTCGACGAGCTCACCGTGATCGCCGACGGCGGTTTGGCAGAGGCCGTCGAGGCAGCCCGCATCGGCGCCGAGGCCGAGAACTTCGCCCGCGAACTCCAGGACCTGCCCTCGAACGTGGTCACGCCCAGCTACCTGGCGGGCCGCGCCAACGCGATCGCAGAAGAGCACGACTCGGTTACGTGCGAGGTGCTCGGCCGCGAGCAGATCAAGGAGAAGGGCATGGGCGGCCTGGTCGCGGTCTCGCAGGGGACCGCGGAGGAGCCGCAGCTGATCGTGCTCCGGTATCGGGGAGGGGGCGGCGAGACCCTCGGCCTGGTCGGCAAGGGCGTCACCTTCGATTCGGGCGGCATCTCGATCAAGCCGTCCGCCGGGATGCAGGAGATGAAGATGGACATGTCCGGCGCCGCCGCGGTGCTCGAGACGATGTCCGCGATCGCCAAGCTCGAGTTGCCGATCGACGTCCTCGCGGTGATCCCCTCGACCGAGAACATGCCGAGCGGCACGGCGATCAAGCCCGGCGACATCATCACCCAGCTGAACGGCAAGACGGTGGAGGTCAACAACACCGACGCCGAGGGGCGCCTGATCCTGGCCGACGCGCTCGCTTACGCGGTCGAGCTCGGCGCGGACCGAGTCGTCGACCTCGCCACCCTAACCGGCGCCGTCCTGGTCGCGCTCGGCTCCACCTACGCCGCGCTGATCTCAAACGACGACGCCTTCGCCGCCGAGGTCGAGGCCGCGGCCGAGGAGACCGGCGAACTCGCCTGGCGCCTGCCGCTTCACTCCGAGTACAAGGACATTACGAAGGGCACCGTCGCCGACCTCACCAACGCCTCCTCGAAGCGCAAGGCCGGAACGATCTATGCCGGATCGTTCCTCGAGGAGTTCGTCGACGGCAAGCCCTGGGTCCATCTCGACATCGCCGGCACCGCCTGGGACGTCGGGCGCGAATACGTAGGCAAGGGGCCAACGGGGTACGGGGTGAGGCTGCTCGTGGAGCTTGCGCGGTCGCTATCCCGCTAGAGGCCTTGGCACGTTTTGCACTCCCGCCGGTGCAAAAACGTGACAACTCCCCTTTTAGACGGCCAGTAGCCGCAGCAGCCGGCGGCCGAGGACCCGATCGCCCTCGATCCTGACCCGGCCGCTGGCGAGGCGGCGGAGCGCCCGGCGACCATGGGGGCGGCGGGGATCGGGCACGCCGTGCAGGCGACCGCGCAGGGTCGGCACTGCGGCGAAGTGGACGATGTCCGGGAGCCGCCCCTCGATCACCAGGTCCGGCCTGCGCGAATCGCCGTCCTCGACGATCACGCTGCGCGGCTTGAAGGTGATGCGCAGCGGCGAGAAGTCCTCCGCGAAGCGGAAGACGACCCGGCCGCGCATCTCGGCGGCGAGCCCCGGCTCCCGCGCGATGCCACGCTCGAGCAGACCGAAGATGCTCGGGGCGACGCCGTCCTCGACCATCCGGCCGAGGCGGACCGTGTGGACCCTGCCGTTCCCGCTCATGGCCCGATCGTAGGATCTCGCCGATGCGGCCGGTGACCCCGCGCCTCAGGCTGATCCTCGACGTCTTCGCCGGACTCGCGCTGATCGCCGGCGCCCTGCTCTTCTTCGGAGCGACCCGCACCGACGCCTGGTGGTCCTGGACGATCGCCCCGCCGCTCACGGCGGCCACCCTGGGCGCCTTCTACTGGGCGGCGTTCGTGCTCATCCTGACCGCCGCGCGCTCCGAGACCTGGACCGAGGCCCGTCCCGCGGCGTATCCGGTGGCCGTGATCGCGGTGCTGCTGCTCGTCGTCACCCTGTACCACCTCGATCGCTTCGACCTCGACAGTCTGTTCGGCGTCTTCTGGCTGGTGGCCTACGCGCTCGTCCCGCCGCTGCTCGTCTGGGCGCTCGCCGACCAAGTCCGTGCCCCGGGCGATGACGCACGCCCCACGCAGCGGCTCCCTAGGCGGCTTCGCGCATTGCTCATCTTCGAAGGAGTGGCGATGTTGGTGGCCGGAGCCGTCCTGCTGTTCTCGGCTGGACTCGCGGACGATCTCTGGCCTTGGGCGCTCTCACCGCTCACCTCGCGCGCAATTGGATCCTTCTTCTCCGGGGTCGGACTCACAGCACTGATCGCGGTACGCGACGACGATCCGGTCAGCTTCCGCGGCGCTGCGCTCGCCTACACCGTCCTGGGTTTGCTCGAGCTGTTGGCCCTGGTCCTCCACACAGCCGATCTCGAGGGCGACCACTTCGACACGGCGATCTACGTGATGTCGTGGTCCCTGGTGATCGTGACCGGGGGCTACGGGTTGAGCGCGGCCAGGGCCTCGTCGCGGTCGTAGAAGGCGTCCACCCGCACCCCGCTGCCGTCGGAGATCGTCCAGAGGTGCGCGTAGCGGGCGTCGACGTCCGCGGCGGACCCTCGGCCGGTCGCTTCAAGATGGATCATCACGAGGACCCGGTCGTCCGCGTGCTGTAAGTCCTCGACGGTCTGGTGGAAGCGCTCCCAGGAGTCGAGGAAGTGGGTCAGGAAGGCGCGGATCGCCTCGCGACCCCGGTAGACGCCGGTGTCCGGAAGGACCTCGCTCTCATGCCATTCGGCGTCCTCGGCGAGGGCCTCCATCGCGGCGTCGACGTTCCCCTCGTTGAGCGACTCATAGGACGCGAGGACCGTGTCCTTGGCTTCCGTGCCGGGCATCGCTCCCAACGCTAACCATCCTGCGATCAGGTTTCGATGATCAGGCAGGTGCTGGTGCCGGTGGCGAGCAGCTTTCCGGTCGCCACCGAGGTGAGCCGCGCCTCGGAGGTGGCGGTCTTGCGGCCGCGGTGAACGACATGGGCCTCGGCGCGCACGGCGCCGGTGTCACGGGTGATCGGCCGCAGGTACTTCACCTCGAGGGTCTGGCTCGTGTAGGCGACCCCAACCGGCAGAGTGGTGTGGACGGCGCAACCGAGCGCCGAGTCGAGGATCGTCGACGCGTAGCCGCCGTGGACGACGCCGATCGGGTTGTAGTGCTCCTCGCCGGGCTCGCCGATGAAGACGGCCCTCCCCTGCTCCAGCTCCTCGATCGAGAAGTTCATGACCACAGCCATCGGGGGTGGCGGGATCTCACCCGCCTGAACCGCGCGGACATAGTCCAGTCCGCTCATCTGCGAGCCCGCGGCGGCAGAGACCATCGGGTCCTGCCAGATGATCCTCCGCGTCCGGGTCGTCTCGGGGGATCGTTCCGCGAAGGAGAGTGCCGCGTCGATGGCGGCCTCGGGGCTCAACCCCGCCCCCGGCGGCGGCGGGCGCGCTTGCGCCCACCGTCGTCGCGGCTCTCGCGGGCCGGATAGCGGAGGTCGGCGAGAATCTCCTCGGAGCTGATCCGGATCTGCTCGGGACGGAACTCGAAGCGGAGTGCTCTCATGTCGAGCTACCTTTCATGGGGTTAGTTGCTTCACGCAACCACTCGGCGGGCACCCTAACAGCGTGAGTTGCGTGATGCAACCGAGTGTGCGAAGATCACACAGATGCTCGGCAACGAATACGAGGGACAGGTCTGCTCCATCGCACGCAGCCTCGAGCTGGTCGGTGAGCGCTGGTCCCTGCTCGTCGTCCGCGAGATCTTCCACGGGCGCCGCAAGTTCTCGGAGATGCAGCGCTCGCTGGGCGTCGCCCGCAACGTGCTCACCACCCGCCTGCAGCGGATGGTGGACGAGGGCATCCTCGAGCGCCGCCCCTACAGCGAGCGCCCGGAGCGCTACGAGTATTTCCTCACCGAGAAGGGCCTCGACCTCTGGCCGGTGATGATCGCCCTGATGCAGTGGGGTGACAAGTATGAGCAGCAGCCCGAGGGTAGGCCCTCGATCGTCGTCCACAAGGGCGAGTGCGGCGGCGAGATCGACGACCGCCGCATCTGCACGAAGTGCGGCAAGCCGCTCACCGTGCGGGAGGCGGTCGCCATCGAGGGGCCCGGCATGCGGGCGGCCGAGTCTCTCGAAGCCGTGGCATAGCCGCGCTTCCTAGACTCTCGGCCCAGTGGACTTCGAGCTGACCGACGAGCAGCGTCTGCTGCGCGACACCGTTCGCGACTTCGCCCGCCAGGAGGTGGCGCCGGTCGCCGAGGAGCTCGACCGGACAAAATCCTTCCCCTACGAGCTGGTGGCGAAGATGGGCGAGCTCGGGCTCATGGGAATCCCGTTCCCCGAGGAGTACGGAGGCGGCGGCGCCGACACGCTGGCCTACGTGCTGGCGGTCGAGGAGCTCACCCGGATCGACTCCTCGGTAGCGATCACGATGGCGGCCCACACCTCGCTCGGCACGATGCCGATCCACCTCTGGGGAACCGACGAGCAGAAGGACGACTGGCTGCCGCAGCTGTGCAGCGGTCGGAAGCTCGCGGCGTTCGGCCTGACGGAGCCCGAAGCGGGATCGGACGCCGGCAACACCCACACGCGAGCGGCGCTCGACGGCGGGGACTGGGTGGTGAACGGCGCCAAGCAGTTCATCACCAACTCAGGAACGGACGTCTCGGGCTGCGTGACAATCACGGCGGTCACCGGCCAGAACAACGGGACCAAGGAGATCTCGAACATCATCGTTCCGAACGGGACCCCCGGCTATGAGGCCGGCGAGCCCTACCGGAAGATGGGCTGGAACGCCTCGGACACGAGGCCGCTCACCTTCGACGACTGTCGCGTCCCGGAGGGAAACCTGCTCGGGCGCCGCGGCCAGGGCTACAAGCAGTTCCTGCAGATCCTCGACGGCGGCCGAATCGGGGTCTCTGCGATGGGCGTGGGTCTCGCGCAGGGCGCGCTGGACGAGGCGGTCTCATATTCGAAGGAGCGGCAGGCGTTCGGGCAGCCGATCGGCAAGTTCCAGGCGATCCAGGCGAAGATCGCCGACATCTCGGCCCAGATCGAGGCCGCGCGGCTGCTCGTCTACCGCGCGGCGACCGAGAAGGACCGTGGCGAGTCGTTCACGCTGACGGCCGCCCAGGCAAAGCTGATCACCGGCCGGCTCGCGGTCCGGGCCACCGAGGAGGCGGTCCAGATCCACGGCGGCTACGGCTACATCGAGGAGTACCCGGTCTGCCGCTTCTACCGCGACGCCAAGATCCTCACCATCGGCGAGGGCACCGACGAGGTGCAGCAGATGGTGATCGCGCGGCAACTGGGCGTATAAGCCCCTGAGGTCGGGCCTGATCCCAGACCATCATCCCTCCTCCGCCGGGACCGCGCTGATCTCGTCTGGATCGCGATCGGCGACCTCGGCCGCCCTCCCCCGCCCCTTGTCGATGCCCCAGTGGGCGGCGAGCTCGAGTTCCTGCGCAGCGGTCAGCGACTCGTCTGGCTTGAAGCGAGGCGCCTCACTCACCCAGCTGCGCTCGTAGCCGGCCCAGAGGCGCTCGGCGGCCTCGGCGGTGTGCTCGATCGGGATCGCGGTGCAGCCGGCGAGCGGCCCGAGCTTGATCAACACCCAGCGCGGCTCGCCGTCCTCGGAGTCGAGATGGATGCCCGCGACCCGGCCGAGCGTCTTGCCGCCGAGGCCGTCGATCGGCATCTCCAGCCACTCGATCGCCTCGGCGAGGCTCGTCGCCAGCTCAGCCATCCTCGCGGTCGAGCAGCTCCTTGGCGGCGCTCGCCGGATCGAGGTCGCGCTTCACGACCCGGTCGAGCAGCTCGCGGACCGAGGCGTCATCCGCGACTGCGGCCTCCAACTGCCGCCGCATCCGTGAGGCGGCCAGCTCGAGCACCTCGTTGCGCAGGTTCCTCGCCCGGCGCTCATCGAGCGTCCCCTCCGCCTCGATGTGATCGCGGTGCTCCGAGATCTTCTCGGCCAGCTCGGCGACCCCCTCCCCCTTCGCCGCTTCAGTCTTCACGATCGGAACCCGCCAGGAGGTCGAGGGGCCGAGCGAGAGCACGCCGCGGATCTCGCGGATCATCGTGTCGGTCATCGGGTGGTCGGACTTGTTGACGACGATGATGTCCGGGATCTCCATCACGCCGGCCTTCAGCGCCTGGATGGAGTCACCGGAGCCGGGCATCAGCACCAGCACGATCGTGTCGCCGTGGTCGACGATGTCGATCTCGGCCTGTCCCACACCGACTGTCTCGATGAAAACGTCGTCCTTGCCGGACGCGTCCATCAGCAGGGCCGCCTGCAGGGTGGCCTCGGAGAGGCCGCCGAGGGCACCGCGGCTGGCCATCGAGCGGATGAAGACGCCCGCGTCCAGGAAATGATCCGAGAGGCGGATCCGGTCCCCCAGCAGGGCGCCGCGCGTGAAGGGGCTGGAAGGGTCGATCGAAAGCACGGCCACCTCGCGCTCGGCCTTGCGCATCTCCGCCGTCAGCGCACCGATCAGAGTGCTCTTCCCCACCCCGGGCGGCCCGGTCAACCCGACGATCCGCGCCCGGCCGGTGCGCGGGAAGACCTCGCGGACGAGCTCCCACCCCTGCGGGTCGTCGTTCTCGATCAGGGTGATGGCGCGGGCCAGCGCGCGCTTGTCGCCGGCGATCAGTCGCTCGGCGAGGCTCTGCTCGGTCTTCTGGGCCATTCGCCCCAGTCTAGGTACGGGGGCGGAACCTAGAATCGCCGCGTGCTGAAGCTGTTCCGATTTCTCCGCGCCAACCGGATGCTCAATTGGCGCTACACCCGGCTCCTCTGGCGCTACCTATGGAGGCGGTTCCTCACCACCGCCGGGTGGCGCTGGGAGACCGACGGGCCGGTCTTCTTCGGCAAGGGGCTGCAGCTGCAGATCGCGAAGGGCGCGACCGTGAAGTTCGGTCGCTTCTCCTGGATCGGTGACGGAACCAAGATCCGCTGCCACGAGGGCGTGGTCGAGATCGGCCCGAAGACCGTCTGCGGCCAGGAGGTCACGATCTCGGCCTACAAGCGGGTGCGGATCGGAGAGCAGTGCGTGATCGCCGACCGGGCGATGTTCATCGACTTCGACCACGGCGTAGTCGAGGTCGAGCGCCCGATTCGCGTGCAGGGCATCTACAAGCGCGAATGCGTGATCGGCTCGAACGTCTGGATCGGATACGGCGCCTGCTTCCTGCGCGGCGTGCGGGTCGGCGACAACTCGATCGTCGGCACCTACTCCGTCGTCACCAAGAACGTGCCGGCGAACGCGGTGGTCGGGGGCGTGCCCGCGAAGGTGATCCGGATGAGGGAGACGCCGAACGAGCTGCGCTGGCCCGACCCCGTGGAACCCGAGCCCGAGGATCGACCTGCACCCCAAAGTCGCTGATGTCCATATACTCGCCCGCGGGCTGGGGGAGCCCACTTGGGACGGTAGGCATGAGGCCAAGGGGACAACACGGCGGAGGCACGAGGCGCACTCGTAGGCGCGTCGTCGCCACGCTGGTCGCCGCCGCTGCGCTACTTGCGGTGCCTGCTTCAGCGCAGGCGGCCTTCTCGGTCAGCGGTACAGCCGCGCCGGCGAGCACCGCAGCGGGCGCTCACAGCGACGTCCATATCCACATGGACTTCAGCGGTGGCCAGGTGAGAGATCTGACCGTGGGACTCCCGCCGGGATTGATTGGCGATCCGAACGCGACCCCTCTCTGCACGGTCGCCCAGCTCAACTCCGACAGCTGCCCGGCGAACACCAAAGTCGGTGCTGTGACCGCAAACGCCACGGTGACCATCCTCCAATTGCCGCCGCTGCCGCCTCTTGGCGTAACCGTCAACGTAAACGGGGATCTCTACAACCTGACCCCGCAGCCGGGCGAGCCCGCTCGCTTCGGCATCGTCCTGAGGCCCCTCGCCCTCCCGGATCCGCTCCCGCCGGTTCTGCCGAACATCATCCTGCAGTCAGGAGTCCAACTCAGAGATGACTTCGGCCTGAACACGGTGATCAACAACATCCCCAACAAGACCTCGGGACTCAACACGACGATCAACTCGCAGGACATCACCCTGTTCGGCACGGCGCCAGGGACGGGGAAGCCGTTCATGCGGAACCCGACCGCATGCAAGCAGCACACGACGACCTTCTCGGCGACTCCTTACTCGGGTGCGAACGCCAACGCACAGGCGAACTTCACGACTGATAACTGCGACGCCCTCGACTTCTCCCCGGCGTTCGAGGCCCAGGTCGGCGGGGCCGGGCAGACGACGAACGGCGTCCCGACCAGCGCGAGCACGTCGATCCTGCAGGACTCCGACGAGGCGGGGCTGCTCAAGGCCGTCGTCAAGGTCCCGAGCGACCTCAACCCAAACGCGACGATCTTCTTCGGCGGCTCCTGCGATCAGGCGAGCTTCCAGGCCGGAACGTGTCCGTCCAACACGGTGGTTGGGTTCGCGACAGCCGCGTCGCCGCTGCTCAGCCAGCCGCTGATCGGCAACATCGAGCTGGTGGCGGCGAACGGCAGTCCGTTCCCCAACCTCGGCCTCGACCTGAAGGGCCAGCTGCACCTGCTGCTTCAGGGAAGCACCGACGTCAGCGCCGGGAACACGGTGACCTTCGGCGACGTGCCGCCGGGGCTCCCGGACATCCCGATCTCGCGCTTCCAGCTCACCTTCACGAACCCACCGGGGCTGCTCGGAACCTCCAGGGACATCTGCGTCCCGCCGGCCCCCACCTTCCACGCCGACTTCACGGGCTACAACGGCAAGACCTCATCGGTGGACGCGCCCGCGCGCGTCGACGGCTGCGGAGCCGGCACGGGCGCGAAAAAGGGCAAGTGCAAGAAGGCCAAGAAGCACAAGAAGAAGCACCGCGCCGCCGAAGCCAAGAAGAAGCACAAGAAGCACAAGAAGAAGTGCAAGCGCAAGAGGCACAAGAAGCACAAGAAGAAGCGCTGAGCGGCTAGAGCCTCTTCCCGCTGGCGAAGAGAAGGACCCCAGCCGCGGTCGCCACGGCGCCGGTGATCCAGAACGCCGCGCCACCCGACGCGACCGCCGCGGCGATCAGCGCGATCCCGACCACCACCAGGGGCAGGCCGAAGGAGATCGGCACGCTGACGTTGAGGCCCGGACCGAAATCGGGGGCGCGCCGCTTGCGCGATCGATCCCGCGAGGGATAGACCTCCCGCCGGCCCTCGGGCAGCCGGGTCATCCGGCCCGCGCGGGCGCCACGCTTGCGACCAGCTCCGCGTACACGCCGGCGGTGCGCTCCGCGACGTCGCCCCAGTCGAAGCGCCGCAGGTGCTCGAACGCCTCGGCTGTCAGACGCCGGCAGAGCTTGGCGTCGTCGAGCACGCGCACGGTCATCTCCGCCAGCGAGACGGGGTCGCGGGCGCGGAAGCGCAGGCCGACCTCATCGTGGGGAACGACCTCGCGCAGCCCACCGGTGTCGGCGACGATGCAGGGGCAGCTCGACGCCATAGCCTCGAGCGCCACCAGGCCGAAGGGCTCGTAGATCGAGGGGACCACGCAGACGTCGGCGATGCGATAGAGCGAGTGCAGGACGTCGTCGCCGATCCAGCCGACGAAGGTCCCGTGATCCATCAGGCCGAGCTCCTCCGCCTGGCGACGGAGCTCCTGCTCGTGCGTGCCGGAGCCGGCCACGATGAAGCGGGTGTTGGGGACGCGCTCGATGATCCCCGGCAGCGCTTCGAGCGCGATCTGGAAGCCCTTCTCGTAGACGAGACGGCCCACCAGCAGGACCAGTGACTCGTCCGGCTCGGCGAACTCCGCCCGGAGGCGGCGGAGGTCGTCATCCTGCTGCGGCTGCAGATCCTCGGGATCGATCCCGTTCGGGATCACCTCGATCGAGGACTCCGGCACCCCGAAGACGTCGACGATCTGCTCGCGCATGAAGGTCGAGCAGGCGATCACCCGCTCGGAGCGGTTGGTGATCCAGCGCTCGACGCCGTGGATGTAGGACTGCGGGTGCTTGTCGACCCAACCCTGGTGGCGGCCGTGCTCGGTCGCGTGGATCGTGGTGACGAGGGGCGCGTCGAAGCGCCGGGCGAGGTGGTCGCAGGCGTTCGCGACGAGCCAGTCGTGACCGTGGACGAGGTCGAAGTCGTAGCGATCGCCGAGCTCGACCCCCGCCGCCAGCATGTCCGAGTTCATCCGCTCCACCCAGGCGACGAACTCGTTGAGCTCCGCGGGGCGGGTCGGCTCCATCACCCGGTGGACGTGGACTCCGGCCATCACCTCCTCCGAGGGCGACTCCTCGCCCCCGCGGGTCAGGACGTGGACCTCGGTGTCGCGCTCGACAAGCGCCTCCGAGAGCTTGCGCACGTGACGCGCGAGGCCGCCCTCGATGAGCGGCGGGTACTCCCAGGACAGAATCAGGATTCGGCTCATTTAGGGCTCGAGCAGCGGCGCGAGGCTGAGGTCGGGGGCGAGATTGCGGACGCTCGGGCCGACCTCCTCGGAGGAGTCTATGGCCTCCAGCAGGGCCTGAGCGTGGGAGGTGGCGCGTGAGTACGGGTAGTCGCCCGCCTGCCCCCGATGGTCCATGAAGGCCCAGTCGCTCGACTGGAGGGCGAGCAGCTCCCGTGCGGCCCGCGCGGCCGGCGCGCCCTCGATCGAATGCGCTCCCAGCGCCCGCAGCAGGCGCAGCTCGCTGCGACGGGTGGCCCAGACGAGGTCGGAGACGGAGGGCGAGTCCCAGGTCTCGAGGCTCTTCCCCTCGCCCCAGCTCGCCTCCCGCGCGGGGCGCTCCTCGGGCTCGTGCTCCCGCAGCGCCTGGGGCAGTGTGAGCAGCCTGACCCCGTCGACCTCCGCCCCCTTGATCACCTCGCGCAGCCAGAGCGGGCCCTCCGCCCACCAGTGACCAAGCAGCTCGGTGTCAATCGCGAAGACGCAGAGGCCACGACGTCCCGTCTCTGCCCTGTGGCGCTCGAGGCGGTCGCGCACAGCGGCCAGGAAGGAGGCGGCATGCTCGGCCGCCCGCTTGGCGGCGGCGGCCGGGTCGTAGGGAGCGCCGGAGATCGACCAAAGGCGCATCCCGTTCGGCGAGAGCCGGTGGTACTCGAGGTAGGTGCCGTCAGACGGATAGCCCTGGTCCGACCAGACCAGGCGAACGGTCCCCCAGTCGATGGTGAAGCCGACCGGGCCGCCCGGCAGCCGGATCGGGGTGAGGGCCGCGGTACCGCGCTCATGAGAGGTCTGGTCGAGGCAGGTGTAGGCGATCCCTCGCTCGGCGAGCACGGCCTCGAGACCCGGCACGTAGGCGCACTCGGGCAACCAGAAGCCGTCCGGCTCGGCGAAACGGCGCTCGTGCGAGCGAAGTCCGGCGTCGACCTGCAGCCGCCGTCCGGCTGCTGTGGCGAGCTTGGGGAGAACGGCGTGGGTGGCCGCGGAGGGCATCAGCGCGATCCGGCCCCTCCGGTGCGCGTCCTGGAAGGCGCGCAACGGCCTGCGGCGCAGCCGATTCAGTCGCCGCATCGCCTGCGTGTAGTGATCCGCCTCTGCCTTGGCCGCCGGCCGCAGCGCGGCGCCGGCGTCGGCGACATCGCGGTCAGCGGCGTCGACGCGGTGACGGCGCAGGAAGGTGAGCATCCTGTCCCCCACCCCGTCCGCCTCGAGCTGGTCGGCTAGCACGGGCGTCACGGTCATGGTCAGCCGCTCGGCGACGTCCAGGACCGGCAGATGGGAGCGGGCGAAGGCGTCGAAGAGCCACTCCTCGCCGAAGGGGTAGGTACCGAAGCCCTCGACGTAGGGCATGTGGGAGTGGAGGACGATCGCCAGGTCGCCGCGGGTGCGTTCCGCCATCTCAGGAGCGACAGATCGCCAGGAAATCGAGCGCGCGATCGAGGTCCCCGGGTCTCAGCTGGAAGTCACTCGCCCTGATCGCCGGGATGAAGCGCTCGTAGAACGGCTTGGTGAGCCGCAGGGCCGGATGGATGCGGTCCCAGCCCAGCCGGATGGCGAGCTCGTGGGCGCGCAGCTTGCGGGCGTGGTGGAGTCCGAGGATCTCGACCTGCTCGAAGTGGCGCTCGAGCAGCTCGTGATACTCGGCCGCGTCGTACTCGCGCAAGTGCCACGGGTTGTCCGACTTCTCCGCGCCCGGCGGCGCGAGGGTGAGGCGGTTCGGTGTGGAGATATAGGCGACCGGCGCGACCTCCGCAATCCGGGCCAGCAGCCGGTCGGGCTCGTGGATGTGCTCGATCGTCTGCAGGAAGACCACCGCGTCGACCTGCTGGTCGAACTCCTCCACGAGCTCGCGCCGGAAGCTCAGGTCCGGGCGCCGGTAGCGCGCGGTCGCGTGTTCGAAGGCCTCCGGGTTTGCGTCGACGCCGATCACCTCTGCCGCGTGCTCGGCCAGTAGATCCGAGCCGTAGCCCTCGCCTGAGGCGAGGTCCGCCACGCGATGGCCGGCGCAGCGCTCGGCGATCCATTCGTAGACCGCGACGTGTCGCCGGTACCAGTAGTTCTCCTCCCGCACGTCGGGGAGCGTGCGCTCGCCGGTGAGCTCGAGGGGCGGCACGCCCTCCGGCTGGTTCTCCTGCAGGTAGGTGCGCTCGGCTTCGGTCACCGCCGGGACGTTAGGGACCTCAGGCGGTTCACCGCATGGAGACGGCCGGTGGTGGCGGATTCGTAGAGTGATGGGGGTGGAGGCCGGGGCCCCTGCGATAGAGGCGCGCAAGCTGAGCCGCACCTTCAAGGGCGGCATCGAGGCCGTGCGCGAGGTCGATCTGAGCGTCCCCAAGGGGGAGGTCTTCGGCTTCCTCGGGCCGAACGGCGCCGGCAAGACCACCATGGTGAGGATGCTCTGCACGTTGCTCCCGCCCAGCAGCGGGAGCGCGTCGGTCGCCGGGCATGACGTGGTGGCCGACGACGACGCGGTTCGGCACAGCATCGGGGTCGCCCTGCAGGAGATCGGGCTCGACCCCGTGCAGACGGGGCGCGAGCTGCTCGAGCTGCAGTGTGGGCTGTATGGCATCACCGGGTCCACCAGCCGCGAGCGGACGGCTGAGCTGCTCGAGCTTGTTGGCCTCACCGAGGCCGCTGACAGGCGCACCAAGACCTACTCGGGAGGGATGAAGCGCCGGCTCGACCTCGCCAGCGCGCTCGTGCACCGTCCGCGGGTTCTTCCTCGACGAGCCGACCACGGGGCTCGATCCCGCCTCCCGCTTGACGGTCTGGGAGGAGGTCCGTCGCATCAACGCGACCGGGACGACGATCTTTCTCACCACCCAATACCTCGAGGAGGCGGACGAGCTCTGCGAGCGCCTGGCGATCATCGACCACGGAGAGCTGGTCGCACAGGGGACTCCCGAGAGCCTGAAGGCGGAGATCGGCAAGGACGTGGTCTCGGTCGAGCTGCACGGTGCGGACGCCGAGCGCACGCAAGAGGTGATCGGCGAGCTGCCCGGACTGGAGCGGGTGATCGCCGAGGAGGACGCGCTTGCCCTCTTCGTCGAGGATGGCGCGTCCTCGATCGCGCAGATCGTTCGGCGCCTCGACGCCGCCGATGTCGAGGTGGGTGCCATCTCGGTGTCTCGTCCGTCGCTCGACGACGTCTTCCTGGAGGCGACCGGGCGCCGCTTGGAGGGTGCTCAGCAGGAGCACGCCGACGAGTCCGCCGAGGAAGACGAAGCCGCGGCGAGGGCGGTGGCGCCATGACCGAGGTCCTTCTGCTCGGCCGCCGCTCGGTGCGGGAGATCCTCCGTTACCCCGAGGCGACCATTCCGACCCTGTTCATCCCGCTCTTCTTCCTCTCGGTCAACGTCGGCCAGGTGGCCAAGACGTTCCCCGCGGTGGGGACGCCCTTCCTCGAGGGCCAGGGGTACGTCGCCTTCCAGTTGCCGGTTTCGCTGATGTTCGCGGTCGCCACCGCGACCACGGGGCTGGCGCTGGTCACCGAGATCGACAGCGGCTATTTCGACAAGCTGGCTGGTCGCGCCGATCCGCCGCACCTCGCTGATCCTGGGCCGTCTCGGCGCCGACCTCGTGCGCGGCCTCGCCGCATCGACCGTGGTCCTCCTGTTCGGGATCATCGTCTTCGGGGCCCACGTCGAGTCGGGAATTCTCGGCGCGATCCTCGTCGTCGTGCTCGCTGCGCTGTTCGGCGTCGCCTATGCCGGCTTCGGCATTCTCGTCGCGCTCCACACGCGCAACGTCCAGGCGACCAACACCAGCTTCCTGCTGTTCTTCCCGCTGCTCTTCCTCACGCCCAACTTCGTTCCCTTCGACCGACTCAGCTCGGGGATGGAGTTCCTCGCCCGGATCAACCCGGTCAGCTACGTGATCGTCGGCCTGCGCTCGCTGATCATCGACGGCTGGGTCGTCGACAAGATCCTCGTCTGCCTCGGCGTGATCCTGCTCATGGGCGCGATCCTGGTTGGGCTCTCGCTGCGGGCGATCAAGACCTACGACAGGTAGAGCAGCGCGGGCTACGATCCCTCGCCGTGCCGAGCCCGGAGAGGATCAAGGAGTTCAACGAGCGCTACCACGACGCGGCGGCTTCCTCCTACGACTCCAAGTGGGGGATCGACTTCGGGGCCGTCGGACAGGACCAGGTGACCGGAAAGCTGCGCAAGGCGCTCGGCCGCTGGCCCCAGACGGCGTTCGGGGATGCCCTCGAGATCGGCGCTGGGACGGGCTACTTCTCGCTCAACCTCATGCAGGCCGGACTGATCGGGCGGGCGACCGCGACGGACATCTCCCCGGGGATGCTGGCGACGCTGGAGGAGAACGCCGAGCGGCTCGGCCTAGAGGTCCAGACCGCGTCGGCCGAGGCGGAAACCCTGACGTTCGGTGACGAGAGCTTCGATCTCGTCTTCGGACACGCGGTGCTACATCACATCCCGGATCTCGGGCGGGCCTTCTCCGAGTTCGCGCGAGTGCTGCGTCCGGGAGGGACGCTCGCCTTCTGCGGCGAGCCCTCGCGCTACGGCGACCTCCTGGCAGCGATTCCGAAGAGGACGGCGCTGCTGGCCGCGCCGCTCTGGCGCCGTGCGATGCGGGCGTCGGCGCGCCACGAGGACGCACACGCCCATGCGAACGGGCACGCTCTCGAGGCCGAGGTCGACGTGCACGCCTTCTCCCCTGGTGATCTGCAGAGGTTCTGCAGCGCCGCCGGCCTCATCGAGACCAGGGTCCGCGGCGAGGAACTGCTCGCCTCGATCCACGGCTGGACCGTGCGGACCCTCGAGGCCAGCGCCGAACCCGACGACGTGCCGTGGGCGTGGCGCCGCTTCGCCTTCCGCAGCTACCTGGCGCTGCAGCGGCTCGACAACCAGGTGCTCGAGCCGCACCTGCCGCCGCAGCTCTTCTACAACCTCCTGGTCGCCGCGCGTAAGCCCGAGAGCAGCCGGTAAGCCCGGGAACCCCCTAGGCGCACACGCCCGGGGACGCCTAGCCGCGCCCGCCGGGCTCTTCCTCGACGAGGCGGTCGGCCCAGGGGATCGCCTCGAGCCGCCCGTCGGGGATCGGCTCGCCGCTGATCACCGACTTGCCGTAGGTCCCCTCTTCGAGCCGCTGCTGAGCGCGCTCGATTGCCTCGAGGGTCTGCACCAGGTCCTCCCGCAGGGCGCTATCGGTGCCGGCCTGCACGAGCTCGTCGGCCTGATCGCCGGTGTCCTCGGGCTCGTCGGACGATCCGCCGCCATGCTCGACGAGCTCTCGCTCGATCCGCGCCCGCTCCTGGGCGAGCCGCTGACGTGCGTGTTCCTGGTCCACGGACGGTGATGCTACTTCCGCAAGAGCCCGCGAAGCGCTGCGGCCGCCGCCGCCGGGTCATCCATGAGCTGTCGCCAGGTGAACCGGACGACCTCATAGCCGAGGAGCTTGAGCTTCAAATCGCGTGCGCGGTCGTTCTCGAAGGCGCCGCGGCCCCGATGGGCCTCGTAGCCGTCGACCTCGACGATCAGGCGATGCTCGGGCCATGCGAAATCCACTACGAACTCGCCGATGCGAACGTTCACATCCGGCCGGGGAAGACGGTGACGCCGGCAGAGGACGAGGAAGCTCGTCTCGAGCTCGCTGCGGGTCCCGTCCGCCCCGAGCTCCCGGTCGAGCGGAAGCTGGAGAAACTCGGCCTGCCTGAGAGCCGCGGCGAACTGCGGCTTGGGAAGAGTGCGACGGAGGTCGCTCAGGGTTCGGGAGGGTGTCGTCACAGGAATGCCGTCACGCCTCGTGACCTGGCTCGAGTCGAGGGTGCGAGAGCGGTGGATGACGATCCCTGGGCGCCGGCGGTGCGTCTCTGTCGGAACCGTGACATGTGCATCAGCGTCGAAAGCGGCTGGGGAAGGAGGGCGGCGACTCCGCAGCATGCCCCACAGCTCGCCGGCGCTGGCGTGGCTGAGAACCGCACTCTCGCCGCACCCAAGCACGGCCGCCATCCACCTTCCCGCCTTGCTCAGTCCTCGGTGCCCGACAGCGAAGACCTCACGATGAACGCGGTGGAGGTGGCCTGAATCGACCCGGCGAAGCCGCCCTCGCTCGTGGATACCGGCAGCATCAAGCTGAGCCATCGAGACGACACCGTGCTGGCGCGCCGCCAGGCAGGCGATCATGGCGTCCGGATCGTTCTTGGCACCTTGCCCACCCACGTGGGTGGGTAATGCGCCAACGCCCCGAATCTCGCCCCTTCATCGCCGGTTTTCGGCCCTCGCTACCCGAACGTGAACGCGTATCCCGTGACGCCGGGATCGAAGCGCAGCGAGAGCCGGTGACGCGCGACCGCCGGCAGATCGACGAGGCGATAGAGGCGTTGCGCCTGGATCGTTGCCTGTCCGCGCCGGACGTCGGGCCCGGCGACCGCGGCCGGGATCGGCTTGCCGTCGAGGAGCACCTGGACGTGGCGCGCCTGGTCGGTTGAGCCGAGCACCAGGAAGACTCGGCGGGCGTTGAACTCGAGGTCGATCTCGGCAGCCTCGCCGGAGGTCGCGTCCTCGTCGGTGACTCCCCAATGGCCGGCGTAGGCGAACTCGTTCGTGTCCAGCTCCGCCGGCGCCGCGCCGAAGTCCTGATTACCCGGGTGGATGGTCCCGTTCGCCCACCCGCGCGCCCGAGCGGCCCCAAGATACGTCTCCGGCGTGGTCGCGTCGGCCGAGGGCGCCTGTGCGGTTGCGCGGGCCCCGGACCCGAGATCCCGATGGCCCGACTCCTGCAACAGGGTGCGGATGGCCCGTTCGGTCTCGTCGTAGTTCCCCTCGCCGAAGTGGGCGTCGCGGACGTTGCCCTGCGCGTCCACGAGGTATTCGGAGGGCCAGTACTGGTTCCCCCACGCGTCCCAGGTGCCCAGGTCGTTGTCCTGCACGACCGGGTAGGTGAGGTGGTTCTGGCGGATCGCGTCCTGAACGTTGCCGGCGTCCTTCTCGAAGGGGAACTCGGGCGAATGGACGCCGACGACCGTGAAGCCGTCCCGCCCGTAGCGCTGCTGCCACGCCTCCAGGTAGGGGAGCGTGCGGATGCAGTTGATGCACGTGTAGGTCCAGAAGTCGATCAGGACGACCTTGCCGCGCAGGTCGCCGATCGACAGCGACTCGCCGCCGGGCGTGTTGAACCAATCCTGCGTGTCGGTGAAGTCCGGGGCCTGGCCGTAGGTGGACAGGCTGACCGGCTGATTGAGCTCCGACGGCTCCACGATCGGCTTACCCGATTGCCGCACCTTGGCCAGGTTGGCCGCGACCACGTGGCTCTCCTCCAGGCCGCCCGTCGGGTTGACCAGGAACCCAGGCAGATCGCTTGCGATCGCCGTCTGGAAGCGCGTATCCAGGTTGGCCGTCATCGCCACCGCCACCAGCACCATCACGGCACCGAGGGCCATCTGAACCCGCCCGCGCACGGGCGCCAGCCGCTGCGACAGCCGCCGGCCGCCGAGCAGCAGCAGGTAGAGGACGATCGCCGAGCCGACCGCGTAGGACAGGGCGACGGCGAGGCGGCCGGCCGTGAAGTCCTGAGCCGCCGAGACGACGATCACGCCGGCCAGTATCGGCCCCGCGCAGGGCGCGTACACGAGGCCCAGGCTGGCGCCGACGATCAGTCCCGAGCCGAACCCGTCGCCCCCGAAACGGGCCGGGCCGGGCGCCAGCCGGCTGGCGAAGGCCTCGACCCTGTCGCCGATCGGCGGGATCAGCAGGCAGAAGCCGAAGGCGAAGAGCACGACTATCGCGATGTCCCTGGCCACCCCGTTCGGCAGGCCCAGCGCATTGATCACGTAGACGAGACCGACCGTCGCGAAGGTGAAGGAGAGGGCCAGCCCGGTGACGACGCCGAGCGGACGTCGCCTCCCGCCGGTGACCCCCGCCGAGAGCACGGCGGGCAGAATCGGGAGCACACACGGTGACAGGGCGGTGCCCGCCCCGGCCACGAGCGCAAACAGCATCAGAAGTGCCATCTAGATGATCGCGCGCGCGGTCGTGGAATCGGTCATCTCGGTCCAGACTCGGAGATCTACTCAGCGTTACGCCGAGCCGTTAAGCGCGGATTAGTCACTCGCTCCCGCTCGCCGGACTCGGTGCACCGGCACCTCCCCCTGGATCCCCTTGAAGCGGCGCCTGCCTGCGAAGGAGAAGTCGAATGGCCGCCCGTTCGTCTGCGCGAATGAGTCCTTCACCGCCTGGTCGACGACAACGGTGTCCGGCCAGGCGAAGTTGGTGATCCTCGCGGCGAGGTTCACGGGGCGCCCGTACCAGTCCCCCCCGCGCCCGAGCGCCTGACCGCGCGCCACGCCGGCGCGCAGCGGCGGGATCTCCTCTGTGCCGGCGGATTCGACCAGTCCTACGACGGAGTCGAGGAGCGGCTGCGTTTCCCGCGAAGCGAACATGGCCGCGTCGCCGATCATCTTCACCAGCCGCACGGGCGGCTGCGCGGCGTCGGAGGCGAGCTTGAACAGCCTGCCGGTGAGATCGCCGATCTGCTCGATCTCGAGCGACTCCCCCAGGCGCGTGAAGCCGACCAGGTCGGCGAAGGCGATCGTGATCTCGTCGGACCCCGACAGCCTGCCCTCCGCCAGCTCGGTCTCGGTGATGACGGCCTGGCGGATCGCCTCGCTAAGGTGGATCCGGTAGGCGTGGAGCAGCGTCTCGCCGAGGAGCGGGGACATGGCCTTGGCGGCCGCCGCGTAGCGCTGCGCCAGCTCCCGCTCGTCGACACCGGGCTCCGTGAACACCTCCCCGACCAGGTCGCGGTTTGCGTCCGCGAGGTTGGCCATCGAGATGCCGATGATGCGGGAGGTCTCGAGGACGCCCTCCTCCGGCAAACCCGCGTCGAGGAAGAGCTTCGCGCGCCTGGCCGCCTCGAGGTCGGCTTCCGTGAACATCGCCTCATCGTCCTCGGGGATCGGCGCGCCGAGCGCGCGCAGGAGTCGCCGCAGGAAATCGGGATCGAGCCCGGCCTTCTCCGCGATCTGAGGGCCCGTGTAGTGCTCTGTCCCCGAGTCGAAGGCCCGCTCTACAGGCAGCAGCACGAGGCGGTTCTCATTAACGGCACGCCTGAGCTCCTCGAGCGAGACCCCCTCGTTGGAGAGCTCCTGGAGGAGGGCCAGGCGCGCCTCACGCGCCCTCCCCTCGAGGTCGCCGAGCAGGCCCTCTGCCTCGAAATCGATGCCGGCCACTCACGGATCCTAAGATGGGCGGGGATGGCGGGTCTCGAGCTTCCGATCTTCGAGCTGCCGCTCGTCCTGCTCCCCGGCGAGCAGGTCCCGCTCCACATCTTCGAGGAGCGCTACAAGCGCATGGTCGGGACCTCGCTGGAGCAGGGCGAGCCGTTCGGGATCGTGCTTCGCGACGACGAGGGCGCGCGCTCGGTCGGCTGCACCGCCCGCGTCGACGACGTGCTGGAGCGATTCGACGACGGCCGCATGAACATCGTCGTCAGCGGCGAGGCCCCGTTCAAAGTGCTCGACAGGTTCGAATCGACGGAGTACCCCGCCGGCGAGGTCGAGCTGATGGCCGAGGGGGACGTGCCGCCGATCGACGAAGAGGCGGCGAGTGCGGCACGCGAGGCCTTCGCGCAGCTGGCGGAGAAGGCCACCGGCGAGCGGCCCGAGCCCGAGGAGCTCGACGGTGCCTCGGCCTACGCGATCGCCGCCCGGATCGAGCTGCCCGCCGACACCAAGCAGCGGCTGCTCGAGACGCGCGACGAGGACGAGCGGATGACCCTGCTCGCCAACGCGCTCGGCGCCGTCGGCAAGGCGCTGGAGCGGGCCGAGGAAGCCGCCGAGCGGGCCGCCGGCAACGGCAAGGTCAAGTTCCCGGGCCTGCCGGAATAGGTTCTCAGTCGGCGAAGCCGTCTAAGCGAACACGACAGCGCCGCCGCGACGCGGGTCTCCTCCGCCGCTGAGCTCGCCGCTCCCGGGGTCGCGCGCGACCGCCTGGGCGCCACCGAAGTACAGGTTCTCCCGCTTCCAGCGCACCACCGGGACGCCCCGGCGCTCCAGGTCGGCCAGGCTCTCCTCGTCGACCCCAGGCTCGGCCTGCACGGTGCCCGCCTCGAAGTGAAGGCGTCCGGCGCGCACCGCGTCGCCCGCATCCATCCCGTCCTCCAGCACCCTGACCGCCGTCTGCAGGATCGCCGAGCGGATCCGGTTCGATCCGGCGCTGCCCAGCCCGAGGACCACCTCGCCGTCCCGCAGCGCCAGAGTCGGCGACATCATCGAGCTCACCCGGCGGCCCGGCGGGATCCGGTGGAACCCCTGCGGGTTGAGGTCCTCCTCGCCCAGCATGTTGTTGACGTGCACGCCGGTGCGCGGCACGGCGACGCCCGACCCGGTGCCGTTCGAGCAGGTGACCGACGCGCAATTGCCGTCGGCGTCCAGGACCGCGAGGTGGGTGGTCGAGCCGAGCCTGTCCGCGGGGCCGCCCGCCCCGCCGAGCCCGCCGACCCAGTCGCCGGCCCGGATCCGCTCAGCGACCTCGTCGAGGTCGGCGGCGAGGAAGCGCTCCACGTAGGCCTCGTCGTGCAGGCCCACATGGAAGTCGTCGGTGCGGCGCGCATTTGCCGCCTCGGTCGCGGCGACGATCTGCTCGACTCCGCTGCGATCGCCGAGGCGCTCGAGCACGCCCAGCGAGAAGGCGATCAGGATCCCGCCGGAGGACGGCGGCGGGTTGGTCAGCACGTCGTAGCCGCGGAAGCGGGCCTCGACCGGCCGCCGTTCGATCGGCTGGTAGGCGGCCATATCGTCCATGCCGAGGGTTCCACCCCGCTCGCGGACCCACTCGCAGACCCGCTGTGCGATGTCCCCGCGGTAGAAGGGCTCGGCCCCCTCGGCCGCGAAGCGCTCCAGGGCCTCCGACATCTCCGGGTAGCGAAATGTGTCGCCCTCGACCAGTCGCTCGCCCTCGGGCGTGTAGAGCGCGGCGCTCTCGGGTGTCGAGACCAGGATCGGATGGAGGATCTCGTGGAAGTACTCGGCCGCTCTCGTGAGCTGCACGCCCTTGCATCCGAGCTCGATGCCTGGCTGGGCCAGCCTCGCCAGCGGCACCGAGCCGAAGCGGCGGTGGACGTGCTCGAGGCCCGCCGGATTTCCGGGCACCCCGCAGGAGGCGGCCCCGCAGTTGAAGATCTGCGGCGTCTCGTCGAAGTAGACCGGGATCGGGATCAGCTCCGCCTCACGCTCCACGCCATCGGCACCGCCCGCGGCGACAAAGAAGTCGGTCAGGCTGTCCTCGCCCTCCTCGTGGACCATCATGAATCCGCCGGCCCCGAAACCGGTCAGCTGGCTCTCGGTGACGAACGAGGTGAGCACTGCACAGACCGCGGCGTCCACCGCGTTGCCACCCTCGCGCAGCACCTGCGCGCCGGCCTCCGCGGTCAGAGGATGCCCCGCGGCGACCACTCCCCGGTTAGCGCTCATCGCTCGACCTTGACGCCCACACCGGTCGCCACCGATGCCTGCGCACGGTTAAGCGTGTAGAGCACGCGGTCGGTCGCCTTGGCTGTGGCCACGATCAGCAGATCCGTGGCCCGCTCAGAGCGTCTCTTGGAACGCGCCCACGCGAGCGCGTCGCCGAAGGCGATTGCGACATCGGTGTCCACAGGGAGCGGTTCGAACGCCTCCCAGACGGCATGGAATCTCGCTTCGCGAATTCGGCGTGACTCCGACGTGCGGGCCAGGAGGACACCGGCGCGCAGCTCGGCCACGGTGACTACTGAGATCGCCGCGGTCTCAGGGAGATCGAGGCCATCGCCCAAGCCGATGACGACCGACGTGTCGAGAAGCGCGCCGGCCAGCGTCAGGTCTCCGCGTCGAGCGGGCGCTCGGCTGCGGCCAGATCGTCTGCCAGGTCCTCGGAATCGAGGGGCTCCGCGAGGATTCGGTTCAGTGTCTCGCGATCCACGTCCACTCGCGCTTCCCGCAGGGGCCCGAGCCGTGCAACCGGGCGACCCCGGACAGTGATCGTGAATGTCGCCCCACCCTCGGCCTCGCGCAGCACCCGCGCGACGTCGTTGCGCAACTCCCGCTGTGCGATCTCGCGGTCGCTCATCTGCTACAGAGCGTAGCAGTCAGCCATGCGGCGCCCCAGAACAAGACCGGCCGGCTTTCGCCGGCCGGTTCACGCCCCTCCGTCTCCCCAGGTCCTGCCCAGACGCATCCTTACGAGCTTCGAAGCTTCCCTGCCCTAAGACGAGGTCAGTGTGGCGATCCGGTCAGGGCCGGACATCGGCGACATCCCGCACAAAGAATCAGGGATTGCCGAAGTTCAGTCTTCGGGGGAGAACTCGGGCACGTCGAGCACCCGGTTCTCGATCGAGCGCGGCTCGGTGGGACGGCGGTCCAGACCGCCGCGCCGGTCGCCGTCTCCGTAGAGCTCGTCGGCGCTGCCGTAGCGGACGTTGGGCATCGCCCGCCAGTCCGCCAAGGGATCCGAATCGCGCTCTACCCGCCGCTCGGGGCTGCGCTGCTCGCGCGGCTCCGAGCGCCGATCGCGCCGATGACGCGTGGCGAAGGCCGAGTCGAAGCGAGTGGCGATCACGGTGATCCAGACCTCCTCGCTCATCTCCTCGTCCACGCTGGCGCCGAAGATGATCTCCGCCTCGGGGTGGGCGGCCTGCCTGACCACCTCGGCGGCCTCGCTCGCCTCGATCAGCGAGAGGTCGGGACCACCGGTGATCGAGAGGAGCATCGAGCGCGCGCCCTCCACCGAGGTCTCGAGCAGTGGCGAGGCTACGGCCTTCTCTGCGGCCAGGGTCGCCCGGTGCTCGCCGACCCCCATGCCGATGCCGAGGATCGCGTCGCCGGCGTCGAGCATGGTGGTGCGCACGTCCGCGAAGTCGAGGTTGATCAGGCCGGGGAGCATGACCAGGTCGGAGATGCCCTGAACCGCCTGGCGCAGCACGTCGTCGGCAACTCGGAAGGCGTCGGTGATCGTGGTGCGCCGCTCGAGGATGGTGAGCAGCCGCTCGTTCGGCACGACGATCATCGTGTCGACCTCGGTGCCGAGCGCGGCGATGCCGGCCTCCGCCTGCGCCATGCGGCGCGCGCCTTCGAAGGTGAAGGGCTTGGTCACGGCGGCGACCGTCAGGGCGCCGATGTCGCGCGCCAGCTTGGCGACGACAGGGGCGGCGCCGGTGCCGGTGCCGCCGCCGGCCCCGGAGGCCAGGAAGACCATGTCGGAGCCCTTGAGCAGCTCCTTGATCTTGTCCTGCTCGTCGAAGGCCGACTTGTATCCCACACGGGGATCGGAGCCGGCGCCGAGCCCGCGGGTCATCTCGCCGCCGATGTGCAGCGTCAGGTCCGCGTGCGAGGTCTGCAGGGACTGAAGATCGGTGTTGATCGCGACGAACTCGACGCCCGGCAGCTCGGCCTCGACCATCCGGTTGACGGCGTTCACGCCCGCGCCTCCGACGCCGACCACGCGCAGGACGGCTTGGTGGGTGCGCGGCACCACCGGCTGGCGGGTCGCAGGCTGATCGGTCGAAGGCTCGTCGCGGCCGTAGCGGGGCCGCACCTCGAGTCCGGGGCCGCCCATCAGGCGCTCCAGGCCCTCGTGGTGGATCTCGATCTCGGGCTCGTCGACCGCGCCCTCCGCCACGGGCTCGGGCGGGGTCGGCTCCGGGACGGGCTCGGGGCCCGGCAGCGGATCCGGCACGGGGTCGGGGGTCGGCTCGGGAACGGGCTCCGGCGTGGGCTCGGGGACCGGCTCGGGCCGCGGGGTCTCCTGAATGGGCTCCTCGATCGCGACGCCGCCGTTCGCCCTGGCCGTCACCTTGATCTCCTCCGGCGTGACCGACTCCTCGGTCGAGCGGAAGAGGTCGGCGAGGGGGCCCTCGCGCATGCTGGCGCGCTTCTTATTCCGAGCCATGGGTGAGAACCTCCTTGGCCAGCTCGCGGTAGGCGCCCGCGGCCTTGCCGTTCGGGTCGTACTTGATGACCGAGCTGCCGCGAACGGGCGCCTCGGCGAACTTGATCGCCTTGCGGATCCGCGACTTGAAGACGAGGTCGCCGAAGTTCTCCTCGAGGATCTCCACCGCCTCCTTGGCGTGGACGGTCCGCGAGTCGAGCATCGTCGGCAGGATGCCCTCGATCTCGACGCCGGGGTTGAGGTTCTCCCGGATCATCTGAAGGGTGTTCTGAAGCTGAACCAGGCCGCGCATCGAGAGGTACTCGCACTGCACCGGCACGATCACCTTGTCGGCGGCGGTGAGCGCGTTGACGGTGAGCAGGCCGAGGCTCGGCGGCGTGTCGATGCAGACGAAGTCGTAGTCGTCCTTGACGGCCTCGAGCCCCTTCTGCAGCGAGCGCTCGCGGCCGATCTGGGTGCTCATCGCGATCTCGGCGCCGGCCAGGTCGATGGAGGCGACCGCGACGTCGATCTCGCGCTCGACGATCACCTCGCGGATCGGGATCCGGTGGACGAGCACGTCGAACATGCTGCGCTCGACCTTGTCCGGGTCGATCCCCTGCGACATGGTCAGGTTGCCCTGCGGATCCATGTCGACGGCGAGCACGCGGTGGCCAGACTCCTTGAAGGCGACTGCGAGATTGAGCGCGGTCGTGGTCTTGGCCACGCCGCCCTTCTGGTTCGCGAAGGCGATCACCTTGGCGGGGCCGTCGTTCTTGGGCTTCTCGGGGTTGCCCTTGGCCTCGGCCTTCGGCTGCTTGGCGGCCTCGTCCTTCACGTCCTCGCCTGTATCCGGCGTGGGCTCGCCCATGCCTGAATCGACCTCATCGGGCCTCTCCGGCTTGGGGGCCAGGAGGTCCTCGGGGCGCATGCGATCGCTCTCAGCCGCCTCTTCGACGGCGTCCTGTTTCTTGAAAATTCCCATTGCTTTGCGGGTATTTCGCACCTAGTGCCCGGTTTCCTGCCCGTGGTTGGAAGAATCCGCCCCCGTGCCTGAATTACTCGACAAGCGCCTGGTCTTCGTCACAGGAAAAGGAGGCGTCGGGAAGTCGACGATTTCGGTCGCGCTGGGGCTCGCGGCGGCCGCGCGCGGCAAGCGCACGATCGTCTGCGAGATCGGAGGCCAGGAGACGGCCTCACGGGTCTTCAGGCGCGCCGAGGTCGGCTTTCACGAGGTGGAGGTCTCGGACGACCTCTGGGCGATCTCCATCGATCCCGACCAGTCCCTGCGCGAGTACCTGCTACTCCAGCTCAGGGTCAGGGCGATGCGTGACCTGCTGGTCCGCTCCCGGGTCTTCAACTACCTGGCGGCGGCCACCCCCGGTCTCAAGGAACTGGTGACGATCGGGAAGATCTGGGAGCTCGCCCAGCCCAACCGCAAGGTCAAGAAGGCCCGGGAGTACGACCTGGTGATCGTCGACGCTCCGGCCACAGGCCACGGGATCGGCTTCCTGCAGACGCCGCGAACCTTCGCGAACATCGCGAAGGTCGGCCCGGTCCACGCCCAGGCGCAGGAGCTCGACCGCTTCATCACCGATCACGACGCCACGGGCGTGGCGATCGTCTCGCTGCCGGAGGAGATGCCGGTGAACGAGTCGGCCTCCCTCGAGGAGTCCCTGACCGACGAGATCGGGATGGCGGTCGACCGCGTCTACATGAACGCGCTCTACCCCGAGCGCTTCTCGGCGGGCGACGCGAGCGAGTTGGAGGAGGCGCTCGAGCGGGCCGAGGGCCCCGCGAAGGCGGCGGTCCGTGCGGCCCTCTCGGAGCACCGGCGCTGCCGCTCGCAGCGCGAGCAGCTCCAGCGCCTCAAGGAGGCTGTCGCCTCCCCGGTCAAGACGCTCCCATTCATCTTCAAGCCGTCTCTCGATGTGCCCTCGCTCGAGCGCCTGTCAGGGGCACTCGTCTGATGGCGACCGTCGCCGACATCGTGGACGGACGCGGGATCTGCATCTGCGCCGGCTCCGGCGGGGTGGGCAAGACGACGACCTCCGCGGCCCTCGCGGCCGGCTTGGCAGCACGCGGCCAGAAGGTCGCCGTGCTCACCATCGACCCGGCCAAGCGCCTCGCCGACTCGCTCGGCCTCGAGGAGCTGGAGAACACGCCCAGGCAGATCGACCCGTCGCTCTTCGCGGGGTCCGGCATCGAGATGAAGGGCGAGCTCTGGGCGATGATGCTCGACGCCAAGGCGACCTTCGACGAGGTCGTCCGCAGGCACGCGCCGGACGCCGAGACCCGCGACCGGATCCTCCAGAACCGCATCTACCGCCAGCTCTCCAACGCCCTGGCCGGTTCCCAGGAGTACATGGCGATGGAGAAGCTCTTCGAGATCCACCAGGAGGGCCGCTACGACTTCCTCGTCCTCGACACCCCTCCCTCCCGCGACGCGCTCGACTTCCTCGACGCTCCCAAGCGGCTCACCCAGTTCATCGAGGGCCGCGGCATGCAGATGTTCATGAAACCCTCAGGGGTGGCCGCCAAGGTCGTGGGCCGCGGCAGCTCGATGGCCTTCAGCGTGCTGAAGCGCATCACCGGCCTCGACCTGATCTCCGACCTCTCCGAGTTCTTCCAGGCCTTCAGCGGCATGGTCGATGGCTTCCGCGAGCGCGCCAAGCGGGTCTCGGAGCTACTCGCCGACCCGGCGACGACCTTCGTCGTCGTCTGCGGCCCGCAGGGCGAGCCGATCGAGGAGGCCGTCTACTTCCACCGCAAGCTGGTGGAGGCGAAGCTGCCCGTCGGCGGCGTGATCGTCAACAAGGTCCACTACGAGACCGAAGCCGATCTGACGAGCGGCTCGGTGCAGGCCGACATCGGCGACCTTCTCGATGAGGACCTGGCTGAGCGTGTCGCGCGGAACTTCGCCGACTACCAGGCGCTCGCCGAGCGGGACGCCCGCAATGTCGAACACCTCCAGCGAGAGCTTCAGCCCAAGGCTGTGATCCGCATCCCCTACCTGGACGAGGACGTGCACGACCTCGAGGCGCTGCTGAAGATCGACCGCTACCTGTTCGCGTCGGAAGAGCAGCGGGAGGAGCTGGCGGCCTCGGGGGCGGCGTAGACGGCTTCGCCACCAAACGCGGCGGCAGGTGGCCGCCAATCACCCCCTAAACGGGTCGTGCTGCCGCGCGCCCTCGCATCTCGGGCTACGACCTTCGCTCCGAAGTGGAGCGGCCTGGCCGCCGCTCGTAGTGGAGCTCGCCGACTTCCCAGTCGGTCGCGTCCGGGACCGGGAAGAGGTAGCGGACGCGGTCGTTGGACGGCTCGCGCTCCATATCGTGCTTCTGCTTGCGCCTCGGGCTGGCGAAGGCCGGCCACTCCGGCTCGCCGTCGGCGGCCGCGAACCAATCCGCGCGCCCCCCGAAGTCGGGTGGCGGAGTCGAAGCGCGATGGTCGCTCTCAGATCCCATTAGGTCGGGTAGTTCGACCTGATCGACGACGATCCTCGTCGTCGGCTGCCGATCCTCCCCGCCCCCGCGGACGGACAAATCGCTTATTTCGTTCGTCTCCGACGCAGTTTCGGTTTCGGTGGCCTCCTCACGCTCGGGGCGGTGCACATCGATCTCGGCTTCGCCCAGATTGGCGTCCGAGATCGTCGAGAGATCGAGCGCGTCGCCGGGCGTCGGGTCGGGGAGCCTCCATTCGGCCGTCTCCTGGATGCTTGGGGAGTCGACGTGGATCGCCGAGAGGCCCTCGGAGAGCAGGATCTCGTCCGCCGCGACCCGGAGATCGCCGCCAAGCTCGCCGATCGTCATGCCCTTGAGCAGGCGGCGCAGGAGCTCCTCGACCTCCGCGATCACATCCAGCGGGGAGGCGCCCGCCACGGGCTTGTAGCGGCCACCGCTCATCAGCTTGCGCTCGATCGCGAGGGCGCGCTCCACCGTGACCCGGCCCTGCTCCCGCTCATAGGGCTCGCAGGCCAGGGCCGCGACCCGAGCCGAGAGCGAGGTCCTCGCGGGACCACCGCCCTCGAGCAGCCCTCGCAGGGCCAGCAGGTAGTCGCTGAGCGCCTCGATCAACGAGGAGCGCTCGGCGCCGAGCTCGAATCGCGAGGCGGCCCAATCGAGCGAGGGAATGCGCGTCTGACGCTCGGCCAGCATGCGCGCGAAGTTCTCGAGCTCCGGGGCCTCGTTGCCGGTCAGCCGGTAGCCGCCCTGCCGCGGCCGGCTCGCGCCGGTGCCGAACCGCTCCCAGCCGCCGGAGCGCTTCGCCCAGCCATGCGCGTAGAGGCCGACCGCGCCGGGTCGGAAGAGGCGCATGGTGCGCAGTGCGCGGCGCAGGTCATCCGCCACGGCGGCCGCGGGCGCGACCGTCGCCAGACCGCAGCTCAGGCAGGCCAGGAAGCCGGGCTTTCCATGCCCGCCGGGGCGGGTGGCGTCGATCGCGTCGACCGGCGCGTCATCGAAGTTGTCGGCGCGCACGATCCGCACCCCATCGAGCTCGATCTCGTCAACGGGCATGTGGAAGCCCACCAGTGGCACGATCACCTCGCCCGCCGGCGTCGCCTCGTCGGAGTCCCGGGAGATCATCGAGACGACCGCGTCGATGGCGCCGCGCAGGCGGTCACCGGCCACGTCGAACTCGGTCTTCCCGTCCCAGAGCCCGATCAGGAAGCCGATCGCGGCCTCCTCGCCGGCGATCTCACGCACCTCCACGAAGGCCTCCAGGCGCCTCACCTCAGCCAGGTGGCGCTCGATGAACTGCCCCGTCAGCGGCGCGTAGGAGAACATCGGCAGCGGCCC
This sequence comes from uncultured Solirubrobacterales bacterium, assembly GCA_963797265.1. Taxonomy (GTDB): domain Bacteria; phylum Actinomycetota; class Thermoleophilia; order Solirubrobacterales; family 70-9; genus DASUPK01. Next base: position 543,319 of record CAWCOY010000002.1, read on the forward strand.
GTCATCCGAGGGCTCCAGGTCGAAGGGCATCTCCGCCCCACTCGCCAGCAGCTCCTCGAACAGGTCTGCGGCCTCTACGGCGAGGCGGCGCAGCGCCTCCTCGAGGCGCTCCGTGGTGCTCTCAAGCGTTGTCACGCACTCCGGATTTCGCCTGCCGGGGTGCGTTCCTGCGGGTGAATGGGGACTTGCAGCTAGACGGCGGCGGCGGCCGGCTCGCGCTCCTCGAGGGGGAGCCAGCGGCGGCCGTAGGAGCGCATGTCCTCGATCAGCGGGACGAGGGCACGGCCCTTGTCGGTCAGCTGATAGGTCACGCGCGGCGGCACCTCGGGGAACGTGCGACGCTCGACGATCCCCTCCTCCTCCAGCGCCCTCAGGCGCAGCGAGAGGGTGCGGGGGCTGATCCCCTCCAGGGAACGCTCGAGCTCGCAGAAACGGAGGGAGTCATCCGCGAGATCGCGGATGATCAGGAGGGTCCACTTGCCGGAGATGACGTCCGCCGTGCGGCAGACGGGGCATTCACGGTCCATCGCGGCCAGGATAGCGCCAAAGCTTTACTTTGTGAAGCGCTTGCGGCGGCGCGCGGCCGGCTAGCTTGCCGGCGGCTTCTTCGTTACGACCCGGTTGATCTTGTTGACCTTCACCCGGTAGGTCTTGCCATCGGTCGAGTAGACCATGTCCTCGGCCTGGCCTGGAGTGAGCACCAGCAGGCTGCAGTCGGTCGGACTCGGGGCGCAGCTCCCCGGGCCGGTCGTCTGCGTGACCGACTTCGAGATTGAGAAGTACGCCTGCTTACCGTTGACGCTGCTGCCCAGGTAGATCATCACCGGCGCGACCTGGTCGGGAAGAGCCGTGAACGCCTTGATCTTCTTGTGGCGCGTCAGGGGCTGCGTCACCTCGCCCACCGAGAGGTCGGCGACGGAGTAGAAGTAGTAACGCCGGGTCTTCGTGCTACCGGAGGAGGTGCCCGATCCTGACGAGCTTCCGGAGCTCGGCGGAATGCCATTCACAGCGCTCGAACTGGTGGTGCTCGACGTTGCGGAGTCGGCCGCGACCGGCACTGTGGACTTGAGCTGTGACTGCGACGCCGCCGGCGGAGCGAACTGCTGGTGGAATGGGTCCTTGGCGGTCATGTCGTTCAGCCGCTTCTTGTAATCCCGGACGCCAGGGGGCGCGTACGACACCACGGCTCGCTCGATCTCCGGCGGCGTGCTCGTGTTGGCGGCGGTCGGCTGTACGACGCTGCGCGAGGAAGAACCCCCTCCACGGGAAATCAGAACCGGTACGGCGACCATCGCCACTGCGACCAGGATGACCACGGGCAGCAGGCCGCGGCTGCGCAGGTCATACACCACGTCGCCGAAGAACTTCTGGACCTTCCAGGGCCTCATGGCGCCACCGTCGCGCTGGTCGGCTGGGCCTGGGGCTGCGTCACTGAACTCCCGGGGCCACTGGGACTCGAGCCCGCCGTCGCGCCCTGATCGCCTGGAGTCAGATAGCTCGTCACCGACAGGTTGACCTGGAGCTGTGGGTTCGGGGACGAGACGCCGGAGCTGTTGGTGTCGGACAAATCGAGCGAGAAACCGTTGACCGTCAGCAGCCGGCCGTCAGCTGACACCTGGCTCGCGTCCCCCGCGCGAACGAGGTCGTCCACCCCCTTGAGGAAGTCCGCGACGTCGAAGTACGAGCCCTCGAAGGTCAGGTCATAGGGCATGATCGGCAGCCCAGCCGCACCCACGGTGGCGCCAAGCGGCAGATTCGCGGCCGTGGCCTCGGTCGCCGCCGTCGGGGGGGTGGTGCTCGTCGATCCGGTCGTCGTCGAGGTCGCGGACGAGTCCCCAGTCGGCGTCGTCGTCGTCGTGCTTGGTGTCGGCGCGCTGGAGGCTTCCGTCCCGCCCGAGTCGGCCGAGAGCTTCAGTCCGTTGAACTTCACGCCGGTCCGCTCGGCGAGCGTGTTGAGCTGGACCAGGAGAGAAGGGGTGTCCGCGTTCGAAGGCACGGCCTTGCCGAGCACCACGAGGCGGCCGTAGTAGCTGGGGAAGTGCTTCCGGGCATCCTCGCCGAACTGCGCGAGTTGCTGCTGCTCATCCACCTGTGCCTGGAGCTCGGTGATGTCCTTGCTCAGGGACGATGCCTTCTCCCGCTTCGGCGAGAGAACCTTGAAGTAGAACCCCGCAAGCACGACCGCGCAGATCACGCCCATCACGATCGCCTTGTCCGAGCCCTTCACGTCAGCCTCCCGGGATCAGGGTTGACTTGGCCGCCTGCGCCTTGCCGGTCTGGGCCTGGGCGGAGGCCTTCGCCACGGCCTGCTCGGACTGGGCGTCGGCGACCTCGCCGCTACCGCCGGACGGCGCGACCGACGAGGGCACCGAGGGAGCACTCGACGCCGTCGACGGAACAGGAACCGCGTCGAAGGCGACGACGATCTGGAAGTTGGCCGTCCTCGGACCGGCCTGGCAGTCTGCTGACGTGGTGCCGCCAGAGGTGGAGCCGTCGGCGGAATCGATGCTCGAGGACTCCAGCCCGACGCGAGTCACCCCGTCGATGTCCTCCAGCGCAGCCACGAAGCCGGCGACCGCGTCCTGACCCGGAGCGCAGCCTGCGATCTCGAGCGCCGGAGCCTCGATCTCGCTACGCAGGCTGCCACCGCCTCCACTTCCAGACCCTTGAGTAGCAACATCGGGACTCGCGCTCCCGGCGACGGAGGTGAGCGAGACATCACTTGGCAGCACCAGCGCCAGCTCGTTCAGGACGCGCGACCAGTCAAAGCGGCTCTGGGCCAGGCTGGTGATCGTCGCGAGGCGGGATTCCTGGACCGCGCGGAAGTTGGAAAAGGCGGCAAGCGTGCTGGCTCGCGCGGTTGCCTGGTTGAGCTCCTGCTCCAGACCCGCCTTCTGATTCTGGCGATCGTTGATCTGCTTGCTGGTCAGGGCGACCGCGACGATGCCGAGCAGCAGCAGAACGAGCCCTCCGGTCAGGACGTAGACCAGATGCCCGGTCCGGAGGGGCGCCTCGTCGCCGCGACGCTCGTCGGCGGGGATGAGGTTGACGGGGCGCATCAGTCCTCGATCGCCAGCCCGTAGGAAACAGTCAAACGAGCGGCGTCCTCCGCGTCGAGACCCTTGAGAGCGATGGGCGTCATCACCTCGACACCGAGCCCGACGCCGACCTGAATGCGCTCGGGCAGTCCGGGGACGCTGCTGCCCGGACCACAGAGCACCACGCGCTCAATGGGCGAGGCGCCCTCCTGCGCGCTGTAGAAGTCGAGCGACAGCCGCAGCTCGTCGACCAGCTTCGTGGTTCCTTGCTCGAGCGCATCGCGGATCGCTGGTGCGTTCTCGTCACCGTCGTAGGAGTCAATGGGCTCCTCGAGGCCGACGTCGAGCACGGAATCGCGAGCATCCTCCAGCGACATCTCGGCGCGCTCCGCAACGCGCTGGGCGATGCTCTCCATGCCGAACGGCGCGACCCTGGTGAATAGGCACTGCCCGCCCCTGGCCACCGCGAGGTTGGTGATGTCCCCGAGGTAGCAGTACAGGGTGGTCGTCTGGACCTGCCCGGGCTCCTCGTCCGCCAGCGCGGGGGGAAGCAAGGTGCTGACGTCGAGGGCGCGGATCATGCCGAAGGCCGACAGGTCGATGCCAACCGGCCGCAAGCCGGCGTTGCGCAGAGCGCCAAGGAGCGAGACGACCATGTCACGCCGGGCCGCGACGGCAATCACTTCCATCTGACGATCGCCTTCCGGGCCCTTGCCCTTGGAAATGACACGGTGATCGAGCACCGCCTGGTCGAGGGGCATCGGAATCTGGTCCTGCGCGCGGAAGCGGACGGCGGTGTCGATCTCCTTCTCGTCCTCGATCAGCGGCAGCTGCAGGGTGCGTACGACCACCCGCTGGTTCGCAATCCCGAGCCGGACGGCCTTGCCGAGCTTGTGCTCAGCGAAGAGGGAGCGCAGCACGGCCGAGAGGCCCTCAGCGTCGAGGACCTCTCCTTCGTTGACGATCCCCGCGCTCAGCGGCGCGATCGCCGTGCGGGTCACGGCTCGCGAGCCGTTCGCCTTGACCTCGGTAGCGGCGATGCTGCCGCTCTCGATGTCGAGGCCCACGATGGATTGTGGCTTCTTGCTGGTGGTGAACATGGCTTGGTCTGCGGTAGCCGCTAGGGGCTGTTCAACTCTCCATCGGCTACGCGACCGCGCATCGCCATACCGAAGAGTGATGAACGTTCAAGGACGAGGAAAAAGCAGCCTCAGCGCACGAACGCGTTCAGATACGCGTCGATCATCTGGCTACCGGCGAGCAGGGCGACGACCCCGCCGACTGCGAGAAAGGGGCCGAACGGGACGGCCTGTTTGCGAGCCCCCGAGTCCTGCCGGGCCATCAGACCCAAGCCCACAGCCGCACCCAGCACGATTCCTATAAGCAGTGCCGGCGCCACCGAGGCGCCGAGGAAAAGACCCATCACCGCAGCGAGCTTGACGTCGCCCATGCCCATCCCACGCGGGTAGACCAGCGCGAACAACAGCAGGAAGCCGCCCGCGCCAGCGGCCGCGGCCGCGCGCTCGGGCAGGCTTCCCGGATCCGTCGCTAGGACGATTGCGAGCCCGATCAACGAACCCACGATCAGGATCGCATTGGGAATAACCCGACGTTCCAGGTCGGTGAGGGTGATCGCCGCGAGCAATGCGACGAAGACCAGTCCGAGCGCGAGCTCCGCGCCGTCGTCTCGCAGAACGACGGCCGTCGCTGCGAAGGCGACGCCAACCGTCAGCTCGATCAGCGGATAGCGAGCCGGGATCCGAGCGTGACAGCTTCGGCAGTGGCCCCCGAGGACGAGCCAGGAGATCACCGGGACGTTGTCGTAGGCGGCGATCTGCGTACCGCAGGACGGGCACTCCGACCGAGGACCGACGATCGAGAGCCCGCGGGGAACGCGATGTGCCACGACTCCGACGAAGCTGCCGGTGATCATCCCTCCGATGAGCGCGATCGATGCAAGCGGGAACATCAGCTTTGATGTCGGCCGTATCTCTCGGCCGCTTTAGCCGCCCGCTGGGCAGGTGGGCCAGCCGGCGGTTCCGCAGGGCAACGCGGAGGCTGACTTGACCTCGACCCGGCTGTCGTAGCTGGGCTCGTCGTAGAAGAACTGCAGCCCGCCCCCGTCGGTCCCCTGTCTCTCCACCTGAATCGCCAGTCCCATTTGACTGCCCGGCGTTAGCAGCGCCAGGTCAAAGTGGAGTGGAATTGCCAGCTCCTCCCATTTCGGCTTCGGCCACGGGTCCTTCGAGTACTGGAAGTACGTCAGACCGGACACATCGAGGTTTGCTGCCGGGGTATCGATGGGCACCCCTAGGGCGTTGACCGTGCGCTGGAAGAGCCAGATGCAGATTCGCCCGGAATAGGACGAGTTGCCGACGGCCCGGGTCCACAGGTTGAGCGTCCCCTCGCCGTTGAGCTGCACGTTGAACCCGCTCGGGATCGGCGGCGAGAGCCACTTATGGATCTCCTGGTAGCGCGTGGGATTGGTGAGGTCTGACGCAGCGGCGATATCCAGGGCGGGACAGCCGTTTGACGCCGGCCGCAGCAGCCGAAGGCCCTTGTCCTGCGAGGGGTTCGAGGAGAGGACGTCCGTTGCGAAGTTGAAGAGCGGATCCTCCGCGCTGATCTGGGGTGGATGCGTGACCATCAAATCCGGCGCGCCGGGCTGACATCCGCTGACGGAGCAGTTGTTCGCGTTCTTCAGCCCGGCCGAGCAGACGCCCCGCGTGTTGTGAGTCAGGTGGTCGCCGGTGAGCGGCTGGCGGTCTCCGTTGTTGCACGGGGTATCGGTCAGCCAAAAAGTCCAGGGCTGCGGATCGCTCGGCGGCGGCGGGATCGGGTTCTCCCGGTCGGGCGCTCTCGGGTCGGCTATCACCGACTGGAGCTCCTGGTAGTGGCGGAGGCCGCCCGAGGCGGTCGCGTCGAGTTGGATCGCGACGACCACCCGCTTCTTGCAGTCATCGCAGGCGGAGTCAGGTTCCCAGGTGACGAAACGATGGACGGTGCCATGCACGTCACCGCTGCTGAACTGACTGACCGGCGAAAGGCCGCCTGCGTCGATGACCAGCGGCTGGAACGAGCTTCCGTTCGGCGCGACGTTGTAGGTGGTCCCCGACACCCGGTAGTCGGGGCTGTTCACATCGGTGGAGTGCGCGGGCGCTGAGGTGAGCGCGATCCGGTCGTAGCTGGCGTTGTCGGCCAGTTGCTTGACCTTCTCCATCTCCGACTGCAGACGGTCGGAGACGACCTGGCTCTGCTCGGCCCGGTAGTTGGTCCGCGCACCGCTGGCAACGAGGTTGAGCACCGCCAGGGAGCTCGCCGCGAGGATGAGGGCGGCGATCATCACCTCGGCGATGCTCATGCCGCTCTCCGAGCGGAGCCGCTTGTTGACGCGCCCGATCATGAGTGGAAGACGAGGGCGACGCAGACGCGGCCCGGCGAATCCCCGGAGTTACGCAGGGTGGCGCCGTCGGAGATGCTCACCGCCTCGTTGGTGGCCGTAGGTATCGGGCAGTCCGCTGTGGGGTCGGTCTGGTACGAGAAGACATCAGAGCTCGCCAGGCCCGAGATCTGACTGGAAGGCGAGCCCTGGGTCCCCGTCGCCGGATCCGACTCGACGCGGGTGCAGGCGCCGGCGGTGCACGTGTAGGTGACGCGGCAGACCATGGCGTGATCCGCATAGCCGCCACCGCAACTGGAGCTGTGAACGAAGGTCCGGAAGGAGAGCGACTGACCGCTCCAGCTGTCGCCCGCGCTCGTGTCGAGCGCCTGTCCCTGTCGGAGCTCCCGCACCAGTCGCTCGGTCATCGTGCGGCCGTCGCGGATCGCCTCGCTCCGGGCGCTCTGCCCCGGCTGGCTGCGAACGGCGGCCGTGAACACCATCGTCCCGGTGCCGACGACCAGCAAGCCGATGACGGTTGCCATCAGCAGCTCAGTCAGCGTGAAGCCGGCCTCCTCGGCAAGCCGCCTCCGCGCCATCCGCGCGAGCTCGCGCACTGTCAGCACCCCGCGTCGAAGTTGGGCGCGGTCGCCGGCGCCGCGCGGCACTCGACGAACTCGTCGGGCTGGTAATAGGGGACCTGAGGCTGCAGATTGAGGTCGTAATCACCCTTAACCCTCAGCTCCGCATTGCTGTCGAGGTGGATCGACTTCGCAGCCAGCGCGCCGCAATAGGTGGAGTTGCTGTTCATATTGAGGTCGCTGAGCGGCGCGTAGATGATCACGTTCTGCTCGCAAGCGGCGTCGATGTCGGTGTTGCTGGAGAAGTACAGGAGGGTCTGTCTGGTCGTCGATCCCACGAACAGGAGCTCGACAGGAGTGCCGTCGTTGGAGCTGATCCTGCTGTTTGAGTTCATGTCGAGCTGCGCCGTCCCGGACGGATAGCCGCAGTTCTCAGGGGAGTCGAAGTAGATGACGACCTTGTGGTCGGCGCCCCCGGAGACGAGCAGACCGGAGTTGCTGTTCGTGGTGAGCTTGCAGAAGCTGTACTTGGATCCGGTCAACGTCACGTAGCTGTTCGTCCCGACGTCGAGGTGACGCGCGCCACAGGAGCCCGTAGTGCCGTTGGCGTTGCGTCCGTTCCAGCAAGCCGTCGCCTGGTTACCGCTGACCGGGTCCTGGCTGAAGAAGCGACCGTCGTCGTTGATGGTCGGAACGTCGCCCGGATTGATCGGGGGGAGGCTGACCTCTTGGTGGCCGAAGTCGGTGATCGCGTCCTGGCAGTCCGGGTCGGAGGTGTAGTCCGTATTCGGGCCCCGGTTCATGTTGTGACCGATCCCGACGCTGGCGTTCCCGCACTGCTTGGCGTTGGCGTTCAGGCTGATGTCGCCGCCTGCCGCGGTCCCGGCGTGGATACTCGCGTTCGAGTCGAGGGTGATGTCGTCCCCGGCTTTCACCTGGTACTCGCCGAAGACGTTGGTGCTGAACGACTTCGCCGAAGTCATCACTCGGCGCGTCGCGTCTCCCATCGCGCCGGTGCCGACGACCTTCAGCTCGAAGTTGCCCTGGTCGTCCTCCGGCAGCGTCGTGCCGGTGCCGACATAGACCTGGTAGCCGTAGCTCCCGCCACTCGCGTCTTGGACGGGCCCGACCTGGCACCAGCCGTTGACGGGGGAAACGCCGAGGGGACTGCAGAGGTTGCCGACCGCCGGGTCCAGGTGGTTGTAGCGCAGGAAGACCTCGTTCATCCCCGCCTCGGCGAGCTGCACGGCTGCCTTGGAGTCCTGGTCGCGAACTGTCCCCCGTTGGGTATTCGACGCGGTGACCACACCGACGCTCACGACGGCGAAGGCGGCGAGCATCATCAGCAAGACCGTGGGGATGGCGAAGCCGCGCTCACCACTTAGCCTGGCGGCGGATCGTCGGATGTAGCGGACTCGTCTCGGGTTCTTGGCGTTCATCTCTCGCCTCGCTGCGGGAGCGGTCCCACGTGCTTCCCATCGGCGGTCCGGAGCGTGTCGACATACCGAGGAGTGATGAAACGGCCGGTTACTCGACCAAACGGCCAACGGAAAGAAAAGGGCGGGCCCGAAGGCCCGCCCTTGCGAATCATGCCTGACGGCTCAGATCAGCCCTCAGCCCAAACCTGGCTGCTGGGACACCCGGCGTTGCCGCCCGGTGCCGGGCCGCACGTGAAGGTCAGCGCACTGCTGCCCTCGGTACGCGTAATGGTGAACGTGTTACTGGTCTTCGGCGACGTGACCGTGAGCGTCCAACCCTTGTCGCTCGCGCCGGTCGCATTCGCCGCGGTCAGGTACGGCCGCGTCGTGCTGACAGCGTCACTGAGCGACGGCTCGATGTCGACCAAATCGCCTGTGGTGACGCCGGTGTAGACGCCTCCGTTGTCCGTGGCGTAGGTCTCCATCGCCGTTTCAGCGGTACGCGCCTGCTCCTTCGCGTTGGCGTCGTACGCCTTCTCCCGCTGGTTGAAGAACGCCGGGATGGCGATCGCGGCCAGTAGGCCGATGATGAGCATGACAACCAGCAGCTCGACGAGCGTAAAGCCCGACTCCTCGCTGGCCATCCTGTGACGGAGCTTCAACAGCATTTGAACCTCCTTGGTTCAGTTGCCGCCAGAGCCCCGTGCCGCTCGGAAGTCTCTGACCCCGGTGGCAGCCCGGCTTGCTCTGAGATCTCTCTCAGAGCCCCGCTGGCTTTGCGTCCCCAGCTCGCGCTGGGTTTGCCTTTAACACCGAAGCCCTGGCTTTTGCTTTACATCGCCTTAATCGACCCCCGGCCAGCAGCCTTTAGCAAGTCCCTGAAAAGTGCTTAGCCCTGTGCGCTCGTACTTGCGTCCAAGGCAAGGCCCGGCCTGGTCGCGGCTACCGGATCTTGTCGTAGAGGGAGAAGATCGGCAGGTACATCGCGATCACGATCACGCCGACCATGCCGCCGACAAAGACGATCATCAGCGGCTCGAGCAGAGACGTGAGCGCCTTGATCTTGGCGTCGACCTCGGCCTCGTAGAAGTCCGCGATCTTGGTGAGCATCTGCTCAAGCTGTCCGGTCTCCTCTCCCACCGACAGCATGTGGCCGACCATGGGCGGGTAGAGATCGTTCTTCTCGATCGGGTGGGCGATGGTGCCCCCACCACGGACTGACTCGTAAACGTCGTCCATGGATTGCTCGATCAGCGAGTTGCCGGCGGTCTGGCCGGTGATCTTGATCGACTGCAGGAGGGGAACGCCGGAGGCGACGGTCCCGGCGAAGGTCCGCGACCAGCGAGCCAGCGCCGCCTTCTGGATCACGTCCCCGATATGGGCCGGGATCTTCAGCTTCAGGCGATCCCATTGCGGACGCCCCCACTCAGTCTTCTTCCACTGGAGGAACCCGAAGATCCCGCCCACCAGGAGTGGAATCCAGACGAACCAATAGCCGGTGACGAAGTCCGAGAACCCCATCGTGATTCGGGTCAGGAGTGGAAGCTGCGCTGATTCTCCGCTGTCGGCGGCGACCTCCTTGAAGATCCCGGCGAACACCGGAACGATGAAGGCGACCACGACCAGCAGGACGACGACCGCGAGCGTGAAGACGAACGCGGGATACATCATCGCCGAGCGGATCTGACGCCGCAGTGCATCCAGCTTCTCGAGCTGGAAGGCAACGCGTTCGAGAGCCTCGTCTAGGCGGCCGGAGCTCTCGCCCGACCGAACCATGGCCCGGAACATGGGGTCGAAGATCTGGGGGCGGCGCTCCATCGCGTCGGCCAGAGAGCTGCCGGCCTCGACGTCCTGGCGGATATCGGTGATCGCACCCCGTAGCCGCTCGTCCTCGGTCTGGTCCTCGAGTGTGTGCAGCGAGCGAAGCATCGGCATCCCCGAGTCGATCAGGGTGGCGAACTGGCGCGAGAAGATCGCCATGTCGCGGGCCTTGATGCTGCGGAAGCGATCGAAGATCTGCTCGAACCGGAAGGCCTCGTTCTTCTCCGAGACATCGAGGACGATCAGGCCGCGGTCGCGGAGCTGCTCGGTGACCTGACTCTTGCTCTCCGCATCCACCTCCCCCCGCGAGGGAATGCCCGCGAGATCGACCGCCCTGAATGCGTAGGTGCTCACCTCAGCCTCCGTTCGACATCGCGGCGACAGCCGGATCGACCTGCGTGCCGACGCTGCCCAGGAGCCGCTTGAGCTCCTCCGGCACCGACGCGCGCTGCTCCGCGAGCTTGCGGGTGATCCGTCCCATCCTGACCAGCTGAGCAAGGTGCGCGTCCATCGTCTGCATCCCGAGCGAGCCCGACGTCTGGATCGCCGAGTAGATCTGGTGCGTCTTGCCCTCTCGGATCAGGTTGCGTACGGCGGGGGTCGGGACGAGGACCTCGCAGGCGACTACCCGGCCGGAGCCGTCGGCGGTCGGCAGGAGCTGCTGGGTGACGATTCCCTGTAGCCCGATCGAGAGCTGCATCCGGACCTGGGCCTGCTGCTCGGCCGGGAAGATGTCGATGATCCGATCGACCGTCTGGGCCGTCGACTGGGTGTGCAGGGTGGCGAAGACGAGGTGGCCGGTCTCGGCGGCCGTCAGGGCGGTCGCCATGGTGTCGAGGTCGCGCATCTCGCCGACGAGGATCACGTCGGGGTCCTCGCGGAGGGCCGACGTCAGTGCCAGCGAGAAGTCCTCGGCGTCGGCTCCGATCTCGCGCTGGTTGACGATGCACTTCTTGTGGTTGTGGAGGAACTCGATCGGGTCCTCGATGGTGAGGATGTGCTCCTCTCGCTCCCGGTTGATGATGTCGAGCATCGCCGCCAGCGAGGTCGACTTGCCTGAACCGGTCGGCCCCGTGACCAGGACGAACCCTCGGGGCTTCCGGGTGAACTCCTCCAGCACGGCCGGGAGGCCGAGCTCCTCCAGCTTTGGGATCTCGTGGGGAATGCGGCGGAAGGCGGCGCTGATCGAGCCTCGCTGGAAGAAGCAGTTGACGCGAAAGCGGGCAACGCCCGGGACGGCGTAGGCGAGGTCAAGCTGCTTGCGTGACTCGAAGCGCTTTCGCTGGTCGTCATTGAGCAGGCTGTAGACCGTGTCGCGGGTCTCCTGCGGCGTCAGCGGCGCGTACTCCTCGAGAGGAACGATCCGCCCGCGCACTCGGATTGCCGGGCGGAAGCCCGGGCTGAGGTGGACGTCCGAGGCGCGCTCCTGGGTCATCCGGGTGATCACCTCGGCGAAATCGAAGTTCCTGCTGCGCTCTGTGACCGTATCCCCGGCTTCCATGGCTGCTTGATTGATCGTCCGTGCTGGCCCTCGCCTTAACACCCAAAAATCGGGTGTCTATGAGGCGACGCGGGCAACCTCTTCGATGCTTGTCACGCCGGCGCGTACCTTCGCCAGGCCGGCATCCCTGAGGGGCAGCATCCCCTCCTCGATCGCGGCCTTGGCGATGTCCGCCTCTGACGCCATCGACACGACCATCTCCTTGATCTGCTCGCTGAGCACCATCACCGAGTAGATCGCGACCCGGCCGCGATAGCCGGCACTGTGGCAGCGGCCGCAGCCAACCGGCTCGTACGCCTCGAGGTCGGTGCCCAGGCGAAAACCGGCCTCCGCCAGCGCAGCCTGGGGGATCACGACCCGCTTCTTGCAGTGCGGGCAGAGCACTCGCGCCAGGCGCTGGGCCACAACGCAGTCGACCGCCGAGGAGGTCAGGAACGACTCGATCCCCATCTCCTGCAGCCGCGTGATCGCGCCGGGTGCGTCGTTCGTGTGCAGGGTGGTGAGCACCATGTGCCCGGTGAGGGCGGCCTCGATCGCAATCCGCCCGGTCTCGGCATCACGCACCTCGCCGACCATGATCACGTCGGGGTCGGCACGGAGCACCGAGCGCAGCCCCGTTGCAAACGTCAGCCCCGCCTTCCGGTGCACGCCGATCTGGTTGACCCCGTCGAGCTGGTACTCGACCGGATCCTCGATCGTGACGATGTTCTTATTGACGTCGTTGAGCTCCTGGAGCGCCGCGTAGAGCGTGGTCGACTTACCGGCGCCGGTCGGTCCGGTGACCAGCACCGCGCCGTAGGGCTGGCGGAACGAGGTCTCGAAGCGGCGCCGCTCCTCCCCGTCCATCCCAAGGTCGTCGAGGGTGCGAAGCGCCGCGGTCTCGTCGAGGATGCGGATCGAGGCCCCCTCCCCGCGCTGCGTGGGAAGGGTGGTGACACGGAGGTCGATGCGGCGATCCTCGATGTTGACCGCGACGCGCCCGTCCTGCGGGATCCGCTTCTCTGCGATGTCGAGCTCGCTCATGATCTTGATGCGGGAGACGACGCCGGCCACCATGCGCTTCGGGACCTTCGCCATCTCCTGCAGAATGCCGTCCACGCGGAACCTGATACGCATCTCGCCGCCGTTGGGCTCGAAGTGGATGTCCGAGGCGCCCTCCGTGACTGCCTGACCGAGGATGCTGTTGACCAGCTTGACCACCGGCGCGTCCTCGGCGGAGGCGCGCAGATCGGTCAGCTCGGCGGGGGCATCCTCCGGTTCCTCGTCCTCCTCGATCGCCGCGGAGACCGTGCTCTGAAGTGTGGAGAGCTTGCCGATCAGCGTGTCGATGTCGTCCGCAGGAGCGACCGCCACCCTGCAGTTCAGGCCGGTCGCCATCTGGACGTCGTCCAGCGCCAGCACGTTGGCGGGGTCCGTCATCGCGAGCAGAAGGGTGCCCTCGTCAATGAATGAGATCGGCACCGCCCGGTGGCGCCGGGCGGACTTGACAGAGATCAGGTTGGCGGCGCCCATGTCGACCTTGAAGATCGTCAGGTCGACATAGTCGAGGCCGTAGCGCTCCGCTGTCGCCCGGGAGAGCTGCTGGGTGTCGATGGCGGCCTGTTCGAGCAAGATCGCCTCCGGCGTCCGTCCCGCGGTACGAGCAGTGGAGATCGCCTGCTGGACCAGATCGCGGCCGGCGTAGCCGAGGTCGACGATTGCATCCGTGACGAAGGCGCCGGAATGGCCCCGCCGGGAGGGCGGGATGAGGCCGGTGTTCTCCTCCTGCGGCTCGTCGGGCTGCGCTTCGTGCGCCACCGCAGCCGATCCCTCGACCGGCCCCGGAACGGGCCGGAGATACTCGGGTAGCTCTCGCGGGCTCATGCCCTACCTCGGGCTGTAGGGGAGGTCGTCCCTGCCGTTGTAGAGGGCGTCGTGAACCGCCTGGACGACACTCTGGGAGTTCCTGAAGCCATAACTCACCTGGGCCTCCGGAACCGACCCGGTCTCGCTCCGCGGCCGCACCATCACCAGCGCCGGGACCTGATCGACGCCGACGCCCTGCGTGATGCGGGAGTAGCGCGCCACATCCTTGGCCCGGGTGACGAAGACCGAGACGTGGGAGTCGCCGGAGAGGGACTCGACCGAGCTCCTCACCATCCGGTCGTCGATCCCGCCGCCCCGGACGATGAGCAAAGCGATCGCGTCGCCCCCCTTCCACGCTGCGACCACGCTACTGGGGAGCCCAGGGCCGGGAATCAACGCCTCCGGCGTGACGCTCCCGGCACTGCCGGACGGAGCTGCCGTAACGCCCGCACTGGGCGCACTCGCCGCGGCGCCCGTGCTGCCATCGGGGACCGCGGCGGAGGTGGTTGGCCCCCCGGTCGCCAAAGAGCTGGACGCTGTAGGAGTCGTCGGGGAGGTCGAGCTCTTCTTCTTCATGCTCACCATGAAGAAGAGTCCGACCACCAGGACCAGCATGCCGATCGTCGCGATCTGCACAGTCGGGTTCTCGTTGAGCGCCTTCCTCATCGGGCCATCTCGGCGTCCTTGGCGGCGTCGTCGCCGTTGCCAGTGATCTGCTCGATCCCACTCGCCCGCTCGCCCTTCGCGGCGAGCATCAGCTTGAAGTCGTGCGGGCTCGAGGCCGTCTCAAGCGCGACCTCCTCCGAGACCACGCCGTCGGTGACGTACCCGAGGAGAGCCTGGTCGAAGGTCTGCATGCCGTAGAAGTCGCCCTCGGAGATCACCTCGGTGATCCTGCCGGTCTCCTCCGGGTTGAGGATCAGGTCCTGAATCCGGCCGGTGACCACCATCACCTCGGAGACGGCGACCCGGCCCTCGCGGTCGATCCGCGGGACGAGGCGCTGTGAGATCGCGCCCTTCAGGGTCGAGGCGAGCATCACCCGCGCCTGCTGCTGCAGGTGGGGCGGGAAGAAGTCGATGATCCGGTTGATCGTCTCCGTTGCGTCCAGGGTGTGGAGCGTCGACATCACGAGGTGGCCGGTCTCGGCCGCCGACAGAGCGGTGCGGACGGTCTCCTCGTCGCGCATCTCGCCGATCAGGATCACGTCGGGGTCCTGACGAAGGACCCGCCGCATCGCCTGGGCGAAGCTCTTCGTATCCGAGCCCACCTCGCGCTGGTTGATGATCGAGAGCTTGTCCCGGTGGAGGTACTCGATCGGGTCCTCCATGGTCACGATGTGACGCGACCGGGTCGAGTTGATGTGGTCGATCATCGCCGCGAGCGTGGTCGACTTGCCCGACCCGGTGGTGCCGGTTAGCAGGATGATCCCGCGCGGCTCATCGGCCAGCCGGCGCACAGCCTCGGGCAGGCCGAGGTCGTCGATCGTCCTGACCGAGAAGGGGATCGCTCGCAGGGCGATCGAGACCGCTCCCCGCTGCATGAAGGCGCTGACACGGAAGCGGGAGACGCCGGGAAGCTCATACGAGAAGTCGACCTCCCCGCCCTCCTCGAACTCGGTGATGTGATGCTGATCGGCGATCTGGTGAAGGGCCTTCTCAGTATCCGTCTCACTCAGGGGCTCTGCGCCATGTACAGCCCAGAGATCGCCATGGACGCGCGCGACCGGCGGCGAGTCGGCCTTGACGTGGAGGTCGGATCCCTCGCGCTCGACCATGTAGGTCAGCGCCTGATCGATGTCGAAAGCCATCCTTCGCCCTATCGGGCGTGGGCGTGCTCGGCTAGATCAGCAAAATTGGGGTGGAGCGGGGCGTGCTAGGGGTGCAGCTCCTCGACCACCTCGTAGATCCCCTCGAGCGGGGTGTCGTGCACGTACTTGGCGATCTCCTCTTCGCGCTTGGCCTCGTCCTCGGCCGAACCGCGCACGACGTCGAGTGAGTTCCGATCGACGTCGAAGATCCCGAACGAAATGACCTCGTTCTCGTCCTTGATGTTCCGGGCGTGGTAGACGACCGAACCCTCGGGCAGCCCCTCCGGCGCTTCGTCGCTTCCCCCTGCCCATGCCTTGCGGAACTCGTCCCACTGATCGCCCTTGAGACGCCTGGCGCTGAAAAAGACCAGCATGCCTTCTCCTCTCCTCGCTTACGCGAGGAGCCTATGCCAGCGAAGAGCTCGTGCCCAGCTAGGCGACTTCGCGGAGCTTCTGCGCCTCAGCAAGCGACTGCAGCTTCTTGAGGCTCTGGTTCTCGATCTGCCGGATCCGCTCGCGAGTGACGTTGAAGGTCCGGCCGACCTCGTCCAGGGTCCGCGGGTGTTCGCCGCCGAGCCCGTAACGGAGCTCGAGCACGCGACGCTCGCGGTAGGAGAGATTCTCGAGGGCCTCCTTCAGCGCCTCCTTGGTGAGCAGCTCGGCCGCGCGCTCGAAGGGGGACTCGGCACGCTCATCTGCGATGAACTGGCCGAACTCCGACTCCTCCTCGTCACCGACCGGCTTCTCGAGGGAGACCGGCGCCTGGGCGGACCGCTTGATCGAGTCGACCTCCTCGGGCTCGATGCCGGTGACTTCGGCGATCTCTTCCGGGGTGGGCTCGCGGCCCAGCTCGGTGACCAGCTTGCGCTCCGCCCGGCCGATCTTGTTGAGCTTCTCGACGACGTGGACCGGGATGCGGATCGTCCGCGCCTTGTCGGCGAGCGCGCGAGCGATCGCCTGGCGGATCCACCAGGTCGCGTAGGTCGAGAACTTGAAGCCCTTGCGGTAATCGAACTTCTCGGCGGCGCGCACCAGGCCCAGCGTTCCCTCCTGAATCAGGTCGAGGAAGGGCAGGCCCTGGTTCCGGTAGTTCTTCGCGATCGAGACGACCAGGCGGAGGTTCGACTCGACCATCTTCTGCTTCGCGTCGAGGTCGCCGCGCTCGATCTTCTTCGCGAGATCGACCTCCTCGGCCGCGGTGAGCAGGCGGACCTTGCCGATGTCCTTGAGGAAGAGCTGCAGGGAATCGGTGGTCATGTCCGGCTTCAGGTCGAGCGCCTTCTGGCGCTTGCGACCGCGCTTGCCGTCGGACCGCTCGGTCTCAGCAGCGGCCTTCTGCGCCGGATCGAGGTCCTCGACCAGCTCGATGCCGGCCTTCTCGAGGTGTCCGTAGAGATCCTCGACGTCGGACTCGTCGAGCTCGACCTCGGACACCGCAGTGGCGACGTCGCCGAAGGTGAGCACGCCCAGCTGCTGGCCCTTTGTGACCAGCGTCTTTACCTCTTCAAGTTCCTGAATCTCAGCTACGAGCATTCGCCTACGCTCTTCCTTCCTGGCTGTGTTTCGGTTTCCTGGCCGTTACCTAGTTCTGTGGCGGCAATGACTGAATTCGGCCGCAAACGAAAAGACCTTTACTCAAATTCCCCCTGAAGGCCAGAAAAACGCGGAGCGGTGAAGCCGCGTCCGCGTCGAATTGAATCTCTGGACCTAGAAATCGCGAGTCTTCCTCAAACGTCCGTTCGCATGGTAGCCACTTCACTTTTTGTAGTCAACGCGTGCCGGGGCCCCCGCAACCCCCTTGGCAAGGGAAGAACATGCGTTTTGGGGGAAAGTTCCGGCCGCCCATCGAGGTACCCCTCAGCAAGCGTTCGTTACGCATGAACGTCTGGCCCGCCAGCCGGTCCGAGGCGCCCACCGACACGGGCTGGCGACTCTGGCGACGGCCCTGGCTGCGCGCTTTCTGGAACCGCGCCTACAAGGAGAACATCACCGGCCTGTCCGGCATGGTCGCCTACAACCTGATGCTGGCCGTCTTCCCGTTCGCGCTGCTCGTCCTCTTCGTCTTCGGGCAGGTCGTCAACAGCCCCGACATCGAGCACAGCGTCATCCTCGACATCCAGCGGCTCTTCCCGAACATCGAGCAGGACACCCTCCAGCACGCGATCGACAGGGTTCGGGCGAGCTCCACCACCATCGGGATCGCGGCGATCATCGGCGGAATCTGGATCGGCGCCTCGTTCTGGGGTGCGATGGACACCGCCTTCTGCCGGATCTACCACGTCGAGTGCCGCGGCTGGCTGCAGCAGAAGCGCTGGTCGCTGGTGATGCTGCTCGGCCTGGTCGTGCTTCTGCTCGCCAGCGTCACCGTGCCGACCGTTGAGAGCGCGGTCCTGACGCGGGCCGACGACCTGCCATTCGGGCTCTCCGAGTGGGGCGCGATCCGAACCGGGATCGTCGTGCTCGGCGGCTTCGTCGTGACCTTCCTGATCATCTCGTCGATCTACTGGGCCGTCCCCAAGGGCCACATGCCGTGGCGATCGGTCTGGCCAGGCGCCCTCTTCTTCTCCGTGATCACCGCCGGAGGCAACTACATCTTCCCCCTCTATCTCAACAACATCTCCGACCTGCACCGGATCGGGGGCACGATCGGCTTCATCCTCATCGCCCTGGTCTGGTTCTACGCGATCAGCCTGGTGATGCTCGCCGGCGCAGTGATCAACTCGCTCCGGCACGAGACTGACGACACGGGGTCCCTGCCCCTAGACGGCTAGCCGTACCTGGCGCCCACGACCTCGCGGAGCTTGGGGCGGTCGTGGGTGGCCTGGACGCGGCGAACCGTTCCCGAGCGGGAGCGCATCACCAGCGACTCGGTGGTCGCGTGGCCGTCGTCCAGGTAGCGGACGCCATCGAGCAGATCGCCATCGGTGACGCCGGTGGCGGCGAAGAAGACGTCGTCGCCCGACACCAGGTCATCGGTGTCGAGCACGCGGTCGAGGTCGTAACCGGCGTCGACCGCCGCCTGGCGCTCCTCGTCGTCGCGCGGCCAGAGGCGGCCCAGGATCCGGCCGCCCATGCACTTGATCGCGGCGGCCGAGAGGACGCCCTCGGGCGTGCCCCCGACTCCCCAGAGCAGGTCGATGCCCGTGTTGGGCATCACGGCGAATAGCGATGCCGCCACGTCGCCGTCGGAGATGAATCGGATCGCTGAGCCGACCTCGCGTAGCGCCTCCACCGCCTTCTCGTGCCTGGGGCGGTCGAGCATGATCACCGTGACGTCGCCGGCCTCCCCTCCCCTGCGTTCGGCGATCTTGCGGATCACGTCCTCCAAGGGCTCGTTGAGGCTGATCAGGTCGGCGGACCGCGGGCCCGCGGCGATCTTCTCCATGTAGACGCAGGGGCCCGGGTCGAACATCGAGCCGCGCTCCGAAAGGGCGATCACCGAGAGGGCGGAGGGCATCCCGCGGGCCGTCAGCGTAGTTCCCTCCAGAGGGTCAACGGCGATGTCGACCACCGGGGGGCTGCCGTCGCCGATCTCCTCGCCGTTGAAGAGCATCGGCGCCTCGTCCTTCTCGCCCTCGCCGATCACGACGATGCCGTCCATCGGGACCGTGTCGAGCATCAGCCGCATCGCGTCCACCGCGGCGCCGTCTGCGCTCTCCTTCTCGCCGCGCCCGACCCAGCGCCCGGCGGCGAGCGCGCCGGCCTCCGTGACCCGGACGAGCTCGAGCGCCAGGTTGCGGTCCGGGTGGGTGGGGTCCCGGACGTCCTGCGAGATCACGTGCTCGTCGGCCTCGGGCATCCGGTTCAGGTTATTCGGCTTCGCCCCAACATCAACGTCCGCCACAAAACCCGCGGCCGAACCAACACAAACACCGCCGCCAGATCTACTTGCAGCGGCCGCAAGCGGCCGCTAAAAGGTGGCCGGCGGTTTTCGCTGCGCTCCGCCGCCGCTCTCGACGGCTCGGAAGCCGCCCGAGACGAAGATGCCGATCGAGGCGAGCAGCGCGAGCCAGTAGCCGAAGCCGAGACCCATTTCGAGCCCGTCCTCGGGCTTGTCGACGATCCCGTTGTAGGCGATGAGCACAAAGGCGGCCAGGCCGACGATCGCGGTCACCTCTCCTCGGGGCCAGGAGAGGGCGTGGCCGCGGATCAGGATCCAGGCGAGGATGAAGGGCGCGGCGGCCGCTG
This sequence comes from uncultured Solirubrobacterales bacterium, assembly GCA_963797265.1. Lineage (GTDB taxonomy): Bacteria > Actinomycetota > Thermoleophilia > Solirubrobacterales > 70-9 > DASUPK01. The sequence continues at coordinate 562,898 of CAWCOY010000002.1, forward strand.
CGATCAGGAGCCAGCGGAGGATCGGGAAGGTCTCCCAGCCGCTGCAGCTCGAGTCTCCCACGCCGCAGGCCCAGTTCGCGGAATCGTTGCCCCGCTGCACGACGCTGGGGTCGGTGGAGAGCGAGTACCACTGGAAGAACAGGCTGAGAACCAGTACCGCGGCGGCGACCATCCCGATGATCTCGGACCGGTCGAGCTTCGAGGTGTCCAGTGCCGCCCGGCCGGCCGACGCTCTCTCCATGGGGCGACCCTATCCCAACTCTCCTCTATAGGGTCGCGCTTGCGATGCAGCGCTGGGGACTCACCGTGCCGCTCACCGGCATCGGGCTGGCCGACAACGCCGAGCTCTACAAGCGCGCCGAGGCGGCCGGCTACACCGACCTCTGGTCGGGCGAGACGAATGGACCCGACGGCTTCTCGCCGCTCGTCCTGGGAGCGGCCTGGACCGATCGGGTCCGCCTCGGGACCGGCGTCGTGGGGGTGATGCAGAGGGGGCGGGCCCTCCTCGCCCAGGAGGCGGCGGCGCTCGCCGACGCCTCGGGCGGCCGCTTCGCGCTCGGCATCGGCGCCTCCTCGGACCGGATCATCGAGGGCTGGAACGCCATGCCCTTCGAGAAGCCGCTCAGCAAGATGTCCGAGACGATCGACTTCCTGCGGACCGCGTTGGCGGGCGAGCGCGCCGACGGGGGCTTCAAGCTGGAGCGGGCGCCGCAGGAGCGGGTGCCGATCATCGTCGCCGCCCTCCGCGGCAAGATGCTGCGTCTTGCGGTCGAAAAGGGCGACGGCGCCTTCACCAACTTCCTGCCGCTGGAGGGCCTGCCGAAGGTGACCGGGCAGCTCGCGGGCGCGCCGGAGGGCTTCGAGCTGCTCTGCCGCTTTTTCTGCATCCCCGGCGAGCGGGAGCAGGTCGAGCCTCTCGCCCGGTTCATGTTCTCCTCCTACATCACGGTTCCGGTCTACGAAGCCTTCTACCGCTGGCTCGGCTATGGGGAGAAGATCGACGAGATGGTTGAGGCCTGGAACGCCAAGGACCGCGAGAAGGCCGCCGCGGCGGCGCCCTGGGAGCTGATCGAGGAGATGTTCATCTTCGGCTCACCGGAGGAGATGCGCGCGCGGCTCGACGCCTTCGTCGAGGGAGGCATCACCCTGCCCGTGATCACGCCGATCACGACGCCCGATAAGGTCGGCGAGCTGATCGAGGCGCTAGCCCCCTCCTGAGCCGATCTACTTCTTCAGCCTCGACCAGAAGCGCACGTACTCGCGCTCGTGGCCGATCCCGGCTTCGATCGCGTGGATGACTCCCTCGGGCGCATCGATCCGGCGGCATTCCTCGAGTTGGGCCTCGTACTCGCGCAGCTTCTCCTCGTGGGCCTCGAGTTGCTCCGGCGCGAGCGTCCTCGAATCGGCACCGAAGAAGAGCTTGAGGAGTCCCGCGTCGCGAAGCTCGTAAAGATCGCTCGTGGGCTCCGCCCTCCATCGATCGAGCTCCGCCGTCCCGGCCTTCGTCAGCCGGTAGATCCGCCGCCGCCTGCCGGACTCCTCGCGTCGTTCCGCGAGAAGCCCCGCCTCCGCCAACCGCGTGCACTCGGAGTAGAGCTGTGTGTGGGGAAGCGACCAGAACTGCCCCACACCCATCGCCACCGCGCGCTTCAGGTCGTACGGCGACGCGGGCTGCATCTGCTCGATCAGGCCGAGCACCACGTACGAGGTCGGAGTGAGTCGTACCTTTGCCATCGCCGGCAGAATACGATACGGTGCGTATCGTACGGATTGAACTATTCAGGAGAGACTATGAGCCAGGTTGCCGAGACCTCCCAGCCCGTCACCGATCAGGACCTCACCGCCGGGTTCGAGTCACTCGATCGCGAGACACACGTCGACCGTCTGCCGGTGGAGGGCCGGCTCCCTGATTGGCTGCATGGATCGCTGGTCCGCACCGCCCCGGCGAAGTGGGAGGTCGGCGCACAGACCATGAACCACTGGTTCGACGGCTACGCGATGCTGCACCGCTTCGGGATCGCGGACGGCGAGGTCTCCTACGCGAACCGGTTCCTGCAGACCAGGGCGTACCGCGCGGCGCAGGAGAAGGGCGAGATCGTCTACTCGGAGTTCGCCACCGACCCGTGCCGTTCGCTGTTCGCGCGGGCGATGTCGATCTTCTCGCCGAAGCTCACCGACAACGCGAACGTCAACCTGGTCAAGCTGGGCGAGCGCTACATCTCGATGACCGAGACGCCGATCGCCGTCGAGTTCGACGGCGACACCCTTGAGACGGCCGGCGTCGCCTACAAGGCCCCGGGGATGCTGACGACCGCCCATCCGCACCTGGATCGCGCGAGCGGCGGGATGCTCAACTACGCGGCCAAGCTCGGCCCGCGGAATCGCTACCGGTTCTACCTGCTGCGTCCCGGCGAGAACAAGCCCCAGGTGACCGCCCAGCTGCCCGTGAAGGAGCCCGCCTACATGCACTCCTTCGGGCTCACCGAGCGCTGGCTGGTCCTCGCCGAGTTCCCGTTCGTGGTGAACCCGATCAGCATCCCGCTCTCCGGCCGCCCCTACATCGAGAACTACCGCTGGAAGCCCGAGCTGGGAACCAAGATCACCCTGATCGACCGCGCGAGCGGCGAGGCGGCCGGGCCGTTCCAGACCGACGCTTTCTTCTGCTTCCACCACGCGAACGCCTACGAGGAGAACGGCACGGTGGTCGTCGACGCCTGCACCTATGACGACGCTCGCATCGTCGAGGACCTCTATCTCGACCGCCTGCGAGGGGGCAAGCCGGCCGATCGGGCGGAGCTCCGGCGGTTCCGGATCGACCTCGCCTCGGGCGAGGTCTCGCACGAGCAGCTCGCCGACGGACTCGAGCTGCCCCGCATCAACTACGGCCGAAGCAACGAGCGGCCCCATCGCTACGTCTGGGGCGTCGACGCGAAGTCGGGCTGGCTCGACCGGATCGTCAAGACCGACGTCGAGAGCTGCTCGACAATCGAGTGGGCCGAGGACGGATGCAGCCCAGGTGAACCGGTCTTCGTTCCGGCGCCGGAAGCGCGGGCCGAGGACGAGGGCGTACTGCTCTCCGTGGTGTTCGATTCGAGCTCGGGCCGCTCATTCATGCTCGTGCTCGACGCAGCGGATCTGACCGAGCTGGCGCGGGCTGAGGTACCGCACGGCATCCCGTACGGCTTCCACGGGCAGTTCGTGGGGCAAGAGGAAGCTGCGAGCGAGCTGCCCGTCTAGCTCTGAACCCCGGCCTCGGCGCGGATGAAGTCGATGAAGGCGCGGGCTGCGGGCGTCCGGTGGCGGCGGCCGTGCCAGATCAGGGTGGCGCGCAGGCGCACAGCCGGGCGCAGCCTTCGGACATCCACCGGTGGGCCCTCCCGACCGATGAGCGAGGAGGGCAGCACAGCGGCGCCGAAGCCGCTGGAGACGAGACAGCGCAGCAGGAAGGGGTCGCCGCTCTCGAGGGAGACGTCCATCGTCCTTCCGGACCGGGCGAAGAACTCATCGGCCGCCTGCTTGATCGAGGAACCACTGCGCGGCGTGATCAGGGTGTGGCGGGAAAGCTCGGCAGCGGTGACACGCTCTCGGTCCGGGCCTGCCCCCACGGGGAAGGCCGCGACGATCTCCTCCTCGCTGAGCTGCTCGACCGCGATCTCCGCCGGGGGATCCTCGGCCAGAAGGCAGAAGGAGGCATCGATCCGGCTCTCGGCGAGGTGGGCCAGCATGTCGCCGGCGGTTCCTTCCATCAGCTCGACCTCGATCCCCGGATAGGCCTCGCTGAACCTGACCAGAACCCCGGGAACATCGATCTCGCCGGCGGGCAGGGTCGCCCCGATCCTGATCTCGCCTCGGACGAGGCCCCGCAGCTCATCGACCTCGTTGCGGAGCCCGTCTACCTGGTCCAGGACCCCGCGGGCCCGTGCCGCCACGGCCTCCCCCGCCTGGGTCACCGTGACCGACCGGCTGTTGCGGCTGAAGAGCTCAGTGCCGAGCTCGGCCTCCAGGCGCCGGATCTGGTGAGAGAGGGCGGATTGGGCCACGTGGAGCTCGTCGGCGGCGCGGGTGAAGTGGCGATGGCGGGCGACCGCCTCGACATATCTGAGCTGGCGAATCTCCACCGAAGATCAATCGTAAATCACGATTGATCTGGTGACAACAACATCTTGCGTAGATCGGGCTCCCAGCCATAATCCGTCCATGGCGCAGCCGAATCGATTCGACCCGGACCACGATGTGCACCGGCGGACGGCATGGGAGCGGCCGGTCACCCTGCGCCTCGCGACCGGCTCCGACGGCGCGGCGCTCAAGCGGCTGGCCCAGCGTGATTGCCGCCCCCTCCCTCCCGGTCCTCACCTCGTCGCCGAGCGTGATGGCCGGATCGATGCGGCGATCTCGCTGGCCAGCGCCGAGATGGTCGCCGACCCCTTCCTCCGCACCGCGGAGCTCTGCGAGCTGCTGCGCTGCCACGCGGACGGCGTCCGGGTTGCTGCGGAGCGGCTGGAGGCGACGCCGCTGAGGCCCAAGATCAAGCTGGTAACCGCATGAGAGAGCCGACGATTCGAGATGAGCTTCGCCCGGGCGACATGGAGGCGATCGTCGCCCACCACCGTCGCATCTATGGCGAGGAGTACGGCGTGGACTCCAGGTTCGGAGACTTTGTCGATGCCGCGGTCGCTCGTGCCGTGGAGCGCGGCTTCCCGACCGAGCGTGAGGCGATCCGGATCGTCGAGCTGGACGGCGAACACGCCGGGTCGGTCGGCCTGAGCGACGAGGGCGATGGCGAGGCGGCGATCCGCTGGGTGGTCCTCAGCCCCGAGGTCAGAGGGAGCGGGCTGGGCCGGCGGCTGCTCGGCGAGATGCTCGCCTTCGCCGAGGAGCAGGGCTACCGGCGGGTCTGGCTGGAGACATTCAGCGAGCTGGAGGCGGCCGCCCACCTCTATCGCGACCACGGCTTCGTGGTGACCTCAGCCGACACCGCCCCGCGCTGGGGGCGGGAGTCGATCACGATGCAGCGCTACGAGCTGGAGCTGGCGGACCGCGCCAAGCTGAGCGCGTAGAGCCCCTCGCGGTCCGTCCACCAGTCGGTCAGCTCGAGTCCGGCCTCGGCGTAGATGCCCTCCAGGCCGGGCCGGAGGAACTTCGTCGAGATCTCGGTCCGCATCTCCTCGCCTGCACCAAAGGGGACGAGCATGTCGAGCGCCGGGAAGTTGACCACCTGGTTTGCGACGGAGCGCAGCCGGATGTCGACCCAGAGGTTCTCCGGGTCCCAGCGGGCGACGTGCTCGAACGAGTCGAGGTCGAAGTCGGCGCCGAGCTCACGGTTGAGGACCGAGAGCACGTTCTTGTTGAACTCCGCCGTCACGCCCTGCGAGTCGTTGTAGGCCGCTTCCAGCACCGCTGGGTCCTTGACGAGGTCGGTGCCGAGGAGGAAGCGGTCCTCCGGGCCGAGCAGGTTCGAGACCCGGCGCAGGAAGCCCGCCCGCTGGTGCGGAGCGAAGTTGCCGATCGTCCCGCCGAGCAGCGCGATCACTCTCGGGCCCTCCACCGGTACCCGCTCGAGGTCGAACTCGAAGTCGCAGACCAGACCGTGGACGTCGATCCCCTCGTACTCGAGGGCGATGCGCTCCGAGGTCTCGCGGGTGATCTCCTCGGAGATGTCGACCGGACAGTAGGCCTCCAGGCAAGAGGCCTCGCGCATCGCGTCGAGCAGCACCTGGGTCTTGCGCGCCGATCCGGACCCGAGCTCGATCAGGCTGGCGGGACGGTTGGCCGCCGCGCAGATCTCCTCCGAGTACGTGTTGAGGATCTCGCGCTCGCAGCGCGTCGGGTAGTACTCCTCGAGCTCGGTGATCTGCTCGAAGAGCTCCGACCCGCGCTCGTCGTAGAAGTAGCGCGGCGAGAGCTCCTTGAACGGGCTGGTGAGGCCGGCCCGCACGTCGGCAGCCATTCCGGACAGGGGCCCACCCGGAGGCAGGTTCACCTCAATGGTGATCCGGTCGGTGCTTGTGTCAGCGGGAGTGATGGCGGGGTGGGGTCTGGCCTCTGTGCGTCTTCGTCTCGGGATCGGATCAGTCGTTACTACGACCCTTCCGAGGCCTCGGATTCATCGCGGGCGCAGCGGATGCCGGAGAAGATCTGGCGGCGCTGGGGCAGATCCCAGTTCCGGAAGCTGGTGCGGACCACGTCGCGGCGCGTCGCCCAGGCGCCTCCGCGCAGCACCTTGTGCCGATCGCCGAAGAAGACCTCGGAGTACTCCGGATAGGGGAATGCCCGGAAGCCGGGGTAGGCGGTGAAGTCCGAGCTCGTCCACTCCCACACGTCTCCCAGCATCTGGACGGCACCGCATCCGGCGGCGGCGTCCGTATAGGCGCCGGCCGGCGCGGGGCCGAAGGAAAACTGGTCGAGGTTGGCCCGATCGCGGTCGGCTCCCCGAGCGGCGGCCTCCCATTCCATCTCGGTGGGCAGGCGCTTTCCGGCCCACCGCGCGAAGGCGTCTGCCTCCGGCCAGGTGACGTGAATCACCGGAAGGCGCGGGTCGACCTCTTCGCTGCGTCCCATCGCGGTGCGGATCCAGCCACCCTCGCCATCGCGCTCCCAGTACATCGGCGGCTCGGCGCCGGTCTCCTCCAGGTAAGCGATGTAGGCGGCGTTGGTCACCGGCGCCCGGTCGATCCAGAACGGCGCCAGCTCGACCCGGTGGCGGGGGCGCTCATTGTCATACGCGAACCCAACGTCCGGCGCTCCGATCTCGTGAGGTCCGCCCTCCACCAGCACCATCTCGGGCCCGTCGGAGACCGCCTCGGCGGCGGGACCCTGGTCGACCTCCACGGGCTCATATGACTCGACCATCTGAAGAAGCTGCAGCATGGTCTCGTTGTGCTGGTGCTCGTGGGCGAGCAACATCTCGTAGACGAAGCCGTCCGCGAGCACCGGGTCCTCGGGGTCGAGCACGATCTCGTCGAGGACCTCCAGCGTCCGCTCGCGGACCTGGTCCATATATGGACGCACCTCGTCGGCCCTCAGGATAGGGAGCTCACCGCGGATCTTGCGCGGTTGCTCGATCGCGTCGTAGAGCTCCCCAAGGTCGCCGCGGAGCGGCTCGCGCCCGCCGACCCGCTGAACCAGCCAGAGCTCCTCGAAGTTGGCGATGTGCCCGAGGTCCCAGATCAGGGGACTGAGAATCGGGTCGTAGACACGGTTGAGCTGCTCCTCCGTCAGCGGCTCGACCAACGTGAGGGTGTGGCGGCGTGCCTCTTCCAAACGCCGGGCCAGCTCGGCCTTGCGATCGGAAGCGGGACGACGCCCACCATCGGTGGTGGGTGCTGCGACCTCCGCGATCGGTCAAGACTACCGAGGCGGTTCCGCCGGTTCTGAACGATTTCGTTACCGTGCCGCGCCGTGAAGATCGAGGGGGCAAGCGCGCTGGTCGCAGGAGGCGCCTCGGGGCTCGGGGCGGCCACGGTCCGCGCCCTGCACGGGCGCGGCGCCTCGGTGGTGATCGCGGACATGAATGCCGAGAAGGGCGAGGCGCTCGCCTCCGAGCTCGGCGAGAACGCCGCCTTCATGGAGGCCAACGTGATGGAGCCGGAGCCGGTGCAGGCTGCGGTCAACGCCGCTGCCGACGCGCCGGGCGGGCTGCGGATCTCGGTCTGCTGCGCGGGGATCGGCTGGGCCCAGCGCACGGCCTCCAAGCAGGGCCCGCACGACCTGGAGATCTTTCACAGCGTGATCAAGGTGAACCTCGTCGGGACCTTCAACGTGCTCCGCCTGGCGTGCGCCGCGATGTCCGACAACGAACCGGACGACGAGGGCGAGCGCGGCGTCTGCATCAACACCGCTTCGATCGCGGCCTGGGACGGGCAGATCGGCCAGGTCGCCTACTCGGCCTCGAAGGGCGGCGTCGTCGGGCTGACCCTGCCGGCAGCCCGCGACATGTCAAGCCGCGGCGTCCGGGTGAACACGATCGCCCCCGGTCTCTTCGACACGCCCCTGCTCGGCGCCCTCCCCGAGGAGCAGCGCCAGGCTCTCGGCGCCGGCATCCCCTTCCCGCAGCGCCTCGGCCGTCCGGAGGAGTACGGCCAGCTCGCCTGTCACATCGTCGAGAACACGATGCTGAACGGCGAGGCGATCCGCCTCGACGGCGCGCTGCGGATGCCGCCGCGCTAGTCCGTCCCGCCGTACTCCGGGTCAAACCAGACCCGCTTCCGCCACGGCGGGCTGATCGAGAATGCGTAGCGGTCACGGTCCGGCAGGGTCTCGAGCGGGATCAGCACCAGCTGCCCGTCCTTGGTGGTCCGGGCGGTAGGCGGAATGCGGAACTGGATCCAAGACCTCACGGCGCGTTCCAGGGGGCGGCCGGCGTGGCTGCCACCTGAGATGTAGTAGCGCTCCTGGTCGGGCAGCCAGCCGTTGTAGCCGTGGTGGGAGGTGGCACGAGAGAAGGTGCCGCCGGGCCCAACTCGCACCTGCCAGCCTTCCCAGTCATCCGGGTGGTACGTGGAGTGGCCGAGCGCCGTGCTCACCCGGCGGATCGGCTGCTTCAGCGGTGTGCTGCCCTCGGCCGTGGCGCTGCCCGGGTAGTAGAGCCAGTACTGGAGGTAGAGATTGCCGACCCGGGCGCCCGAGCAATTGCCACCCCACGCCTCGGTACGCGCCACGTGTCCGGCTCGGCAGTCGATCACGTGGGTGAAGGCGACGACGCGCAGCCCCTGGCTGGTCCGGGTGACCGTGCCGCCGTCCGGATCGTCAGCACAGGCGTCGGATCGGCAGCTGCGGAAGTCGACGGGCATCGTCTTCATCCCGTCCTCATAGAGCAGGGCCGGGGCGTGGTCGCGGAGCAGGGCGGCGACCTCGTCTCCATTGGCCGCCCGCAGCGCAGGCTCGTTCGCGCAGTCCTCAGTGAGTCGGACGGCGCAGACGAGCCGCTCGGCGACTGCGTGCGCCAGCGCGATCCCCGGCAGGCGCAGGCCCACCAGCCAGGCAATCGCGCCCAGCGCCATCGAGACCAGCGCGATCAGCGCGATCCACTCGACGGTTCCCTGGCCCGATCTGGCTCGGACACACTCGAGGGAAGCTAAGTCGCGCGGTGCCGCGAAAGGGTCGCGGAAGTGGCGGAAGGCTCGCTAGCGGGCGTCGAATACCGTGCTAGGGTCGCCCGCGATGGAGGGAGCACCGAGGTCGGAGGGTCGCGGGGCGAGATTCTGGGCGACGATCGTCCTGATCGCCATCGGGGTCATCTTCGTCGCGGTCAACTTTCAGAAGGTGACGATCGACTTCGTCGTCGGCGAGACGAATGCGCCGCTGGTCCTGGCGCTCCTTATCGCGGGCGTGATCGGCTTCCTCATCGGCCTGATCCTGCCGCGGTTCCGCCGGCACGAGAACGACTAGCAGCAGAGTCGCTAAAGCTCCTCGACCTGTGCCGCGATGTCGGAGGCCGCTCCCTTGGCGTCCGAGAACAGCATCGAGGTCTTGTCCTCGTAGAAGAGGTCGTTGTCGATGCCCGCGAACCCGGGGCTGAGGCTGCGCTTGATGACGATGACCTCCTTGGCCTCGTCGACCTCGATGATCGGCATGCCCGCGATCGGCGAGTTCGGATCGTCCTTGGCGGCGGGATTGGTCACGTCGTTGGCCCCGATAACCACGGCGACATCCATCTGCGGCATCTCGGGATTGATCTCGTCCATTTCCTTCAGCTGCTCGTAAGGGACGTCCGCCTCAGCGAGCAGCACGTTCATGTGGCCGGGCATCCGCCCCGCGACGGGATGGATCGCGTAGCTCACATTGACGCCGCGCTTCTCGAGCTCGTTGGCGAGCTCCTTGACCGCGTGCTGGGCCTGGGCCACCGCCATCCCGTAACCAGGGACGAAGACGACCGAATCGGCGTAGCCGAGCTTGATCGCGGCGTCCTCGGCGCCGATCGAGTGGACCGGGCGCTCCTCCCTCTCCCCCGTGGCCGCGCTGACGGCACCGAAGCCCGAGAACAGCAGGTTCGCGATCGACCGGTTCATCGCCCGGCTCATCTCGAGCGTGAGGATGGTTCCGGATGAGCCAACCAGGGTGCCGGCGACGATCAGGACGACGTTGTCGAGAGCGAATCCCGCAGCCGCCGCGGCCAGCCCGGTGAATGCATTGAGCAGCGAGATCACCACCGGCATGTCAGCGCCGCCGATCGGTAGCACGAAGAGGTTGCCCAGCACAGCCGCCGCGATCAGGACGCCGATGTACAGGCCCTGCGAGGGCGAGTCGTGGTCAATGCCGAGCACGATGCAGCCGGCAAGGATCCCGGCGAGCAGCAGGCCGTTGACGATGTGCTGGAAGGGAAGCTGGATCGGCCTGCTGGGGACGATGTCCTGGAGCTTCCCGAAGGCGATGTTCGAACCCCAGAAGGAGACCGAGCCGATCACCGTGGAGAAGAGGATCGGCACGAAGATCTCCAGGGGGATGCCGGCACCGCCGGCGCTCGCGTGTCGGAACTCGGACCAGGAGATCAGGGCCGCGGCCCCGCCTCCGACCCCGTTGTAGAGCGCAACCATCTGCGGCATCTGGGTCATCTGAACCCGGATCGAGGCAATTGCGCCGACGGCGGTCCCGATCAGGATGCCCACCACGATCAGGGCGCCGTTCCCGATGACATCGAGGGAAAGGGTGATCGCGATAGCGATCAGCATCCCCGCGGCGGCGATCAGGTTGCCGCGGCGGGCCGTTCTCGGGTGCGTCCCCTGCCTGATCCCGAGGATGAACAGGGAGAAAGCGACGATGTAGCAGGCGGTGACGAAGTCGCTCGACTGCGACAGCGCCAGCGGCGGGGCCTGGATCACTGACCGGCCTCCCCGGGCGTGACGGTCTCCGCCTCGGCCTCCTGTTTGGGCTTGCGGTCGCGGCCCCTGAACATGCCGAGCATCCGGTCGGTGACCATGAAGCCGCCCACGATGTTGATCGTGCCGAAGGCGATGGCGATTACGCCGATCACCTTCTCCAGCGTGTCGTCGGCGGAGCCGATCACGATCAGCCCGCCGAGCATGATGATGCCGTGGATCGCGTTCGTCTGCGACATCAGTGGCGTGTGCAGAGTGGTCGGCACCTTGGAGATCACCTCGAAGCCGACGAAGGCGGCGAGGACGAAGATCGTGATTTCCGTGATCAGGCTCATGAAGAGGCTGCCTCCTTGGCTCTCTCGTTGACGATCTCGCCGTCCTTGGTGAGCAGCGACCCGGCGATGACCTCGTCATCGGTGTCGACCTTGAGGTTCCCCTCGTCGTCAACCAGCAGCTCGACCAGGTTCTGCAGGTTCTTGGCGTAGAGCGCCGAGGCGTTGCCGGCCATCTGGCTCGGCAGGTTCGCCGGGCCGATGATCTTGACGCCGTTCGTCTCCACGGTCTCTCCGGGCTTCGACCCCTCGACGTTGCCGCCCGTCTCCGCCGCGAGGTCGATGATCACCGAGCCCGGCGCCATGCCGCTGATCGCATCGGCGGTGATCAGCCGCGGGGCGGGGCGGCCGGGGATCTGCGCCGTTGTGATGATCACGTCCTGGCGCTTGGCAGCCTCGCCGAGCTCCTGACGGAGCCGCTCGTTCTCCTCGTCGGTGAGCGGCCGCGCGTAGCCGCCCTCGCCTTCGGCGTCCTTGACCGCCTCGACCTCTAGGAAGCGGCCGCCGAGTGACTGCACCTGCTCTTTGACGACCGAGCGGACGTCGAAGCCCGTGACCACGCCGCCGAGGCGCTTCGCCGTGGCGATCGCCTGGAGGCCCGCGACGCCGGCGCCGAGGACGAGGACCTTGGCGGGCGGGATCGTCCCCGCGGCCGTGGTCATCATCGGGAAGAGCTTTCCGGACTCCCGCGCGGCGATCAGCACCGACATGTAGCCGCCCAGGTTGGCCTGGGAGGAGAGCGCGTCCATCGACTGCGCCCGCGTGATCCGCGGGATCGCCTCCATGGCGAAGCTGGTCACACCCGCGTCGGCGAGCGACTTGGCGAGCGCCGGGTTGGTGAGCGGCTCGAGGAAGCCGATCAAGATCTGGCCCTGCTTGAGCCGGGCGACCTCCTCGTCGGTCGGAGGGGTGACCTTGAGAACGACATCGGCGCCCCAGGCCTCGTCGCCGACCTTGGCCCCCGCGTCCGTGTACTCGGAGTCTGGGTGCGAGGCCCCCTCCCCGGCGCCCGGTTCGACGGCCACCTCGATCTCCTTGGCGGTGAGCGCCTTGACCACGTCCGGGACCAGCGCCACACGGCGCTCTCCCTGGGCGGTCTCCTTTGGGACTCCGATCTTCATGCGGACGATTCACGCCCCCCGTGGGCGGGGATTGGACGCGGCAATCTAGTCGGTTTGGGCTCCGGACCACTCCGGCAGGGAGGCCGCCTCGAGTGCCTGCTCTCGTGTCATGAAGAGCTGGACGCGGGCGATCTTGCCATCCTCCACCCGGTACAGGTAGGCCCGCCGGTCGCTCACCTCCACGCCACTGACGCGCCCGCTGCCTCCGTAGCTTGCGGTCAGGAAGACCAGGCTCGGCTCGAGCTCACGGATCTCATCGATCGTGAAGCGATAGTCGACGTCGAAGGCGCGGAACCAGTCCCCGAACCACTCCCCAACCGCCTCCCTGCCCTCGAACCTGCCGGTGTTGAGGAAACCTTCCTCGACGACGAGCACCACCTCATCGGCGTAATACTCCATCGCCCCCTGGAAGTCGCGCTCGTTGGTGGCGGCGAACTGACGGCGAATCACGTCGACTGCGTCGGGCACGGGCGCAGTATCGGCGCTTGCGCAGGTTCGAGCTACGCGGGTGAGCCTGCGCCGACCATGTCGGCGAGCTTCTCCAGCGTGACCAGGTTCTGCTCGGGGTTGCCGTGCATCAGCGAGACGATCATCCGATCGACTCCGGCGTCAGCGAAGCGCTTGACCCGTTCTGCGACCTCGTCCTCGGTGCCGATCATCGCGGTGGCGTCGACCAGCTCGTCGGGGATCGCCGCGTAGGCCTCCTCGCGCTTGCCGTCGAGGTAGAGGCTCTGGACCTCGTCGGCGACCTCCGCGAACCCGAAGCGGCGGGTCAGGTCGGCATAGAAGTTGGTCTTCTTCGAGCCCATCCCGCCCAGGTAGAGCAGGAGCCCGGCCTTGACAAGGCCGCGCGCGGCGTCGAGGTCTCCGTCGATCGCCACCTGCACGGACGGCGAGACCTGGAAGTCCTCGCGGGTCCGCCCGCCCTTGGCGAGGCCCGCCTGGATGTGCTCGCCCCAGGCCTCCTCCCACTTGTCGACCGAGAAGAAGATCGGGATCCAGCCGTCGGCGATCTCGGCGGCGAGCTCGACGGACTTGCGGCCGATCGCCCCCAGGTAGACCGGGATCTCGCCGCGGATCGGGTGGACGTTGAGCTTCAGCGCCTTGCCCTGACCCGTGACGCCCTCGCCCTCCTTCAGGGGGAGCGTGAAGTGCTTGCCCTCGTACTCCAGCCGGCCCTCGCGGGCGACGATCTGCTTGACGATCTCGACGTACTCGCGGGTGCGCCCCCACGGCTTCTCGTAGGGCACGCCATACCAGCCCTCGGAGACCTGCGGCCCGGAGGGCCCGAAGCCGAAGATGAAGCGGCCGCCCGAAAGAGCGTCGATCGTGATGCCGGCCATCGCCGCCGCGGCGGGCGGGCGGGCCGGGACCTGGAAGATCGCTGCCCCGAGCTGGATCGTCTCCGTTTTCGCCGCCAGGTAGGCCAGAACGCTCACCGCATCGGAGCCGTACGACTCGGCCGCCCAGACCGAGTCGTAGCCGAAGCGCTCGGCGGCCAGGACGACGTCGGTTGCCTCGTCACCCTGGGGTCCGATCCCCCAGTAGCCGAGGTTGAGTCCAAGCTTCAAACCCATGTGCCGCGCAACCCTACGCGAACCGGGCCGGGCCGGGGTTTACGTCGGCAGGACCGAGACGACGTGGAGGGTCGCCTGGACCGCGTCCTCGGGCGGGTCGCCCTGGACGTTGGCGGAGATCTCGTAGTTGTCGTCCGGGGTGTCCGGCTCGGCGGTGACCTGGAAGTTGGCACTCAGCTCGCCCGGGTCAACCATGACTGTCCGGGGGACGGTGACCCCTGAAGGGGCTGAGAGCGTGACCACGGTCCCGCCGGTGGGCGCCTCGCAGTCGAGCGTCACCGTGGCAGTGGACGGAGTGTCTGGAGTCACCGTGTCCGGGTTGAGCGTCAGCCCGTTGGCGTGAGTTTCCGGGTCGGTGAGGCTGACGGGCGCCGAGTCGCTCTGCGCCGGCGTCGACGGCGCAGAGGCCGAGATCGTCACCGGGCCGGGCGCCAACGGGGGCGCCAGGACGTTGACGGTGAAGAGCGCGCTGGGCGATCCCGAGGGAACGGTCACCGTCCTCAACGGCAGGAACAGCGCAAGCGGATCGCTGCTGTCCAGCGACACGTCGGTGTTAGCCGGCGCTGGGATATCGAGGGTCACCCGGTTCGCGGGCCAGGTCCTGCCGGCCTTGAAGCACTCCCTTGGAGCTTCACCGAGGCGACGCTCGGCCGGTCCACCACCTTCAGGGAGGTCGTGGCGTTGCTCGTCCCGATGGAGCCCGTCAGCGTCGCGGTGACTGGCGACGGGCCTGAGGTGGTGTTGACCTGGAAGCTCGCCGTCTTCTGCCCCGATGCCACGACCACGCTCGCCCGGCACCGTCACGCGCGGGGAGGCTGCTCGTCAGATCGACCGGCTGGCCGCCCGCCGGTGCTTCGTCATCGAGGGTCACCTGGCCGCTGGTCGAGTTGCCGCCCAGCACCGTGCCGGCCGCCAGAACGACGCTCTCAACCTGGAGGACGGGGTTGTCCGGAGGCGGAGGTGGCGGGGGCGGGGGCGGGGGCGGGGGCGAGCTGGGCTGCTTGGGGCCGGCCGGCGTGGCCTCGCCGGGCAGGCCGACGGAGGAGCTTCCCCGCTTGCAGCCCCTGCGCTTCTTGCGCTTCTTGGCGACGACCGCGGCACCATCCTTTGAGGAGGCGGGCACGGCAAGGACGGCGCCGGCTAGGAACGCCGCCAGACCGCAATCGTGATCCTCCTGATCACCAGAGCCACCCTGCTCCAGTCGGCACGGGCGCCAGGCCGCAGCGATTTCGTTGCACCTAGACGGAAATCCATCTCAATTTTCGGGTGAGGATCGGTCTCATTTTTCGGGTGAAGAAGCGGTCCGCGGCGGCCGACAAAAGCCCCATGACCTCCGATCAGGTGAACTACCGCGCGCAGCAGGCCGAGCATCTGCTCGAGCGCTACACGGAGATCGAGCGCGAGCACGAGTCGGCGGGGCTCTACGAGGAGGCTCTCGAGGCACGCCGCCTGCGCCTCGAGCAGGAGGCGGCGTTGAGCTACTGGGCGCGATCAAGCCTCCGACTCGGCTTAGAGCTTGCGCATTGCTTGCGCTAGGATGGACTTGAGATGAGTCCAGTTCTGACGCCCACCCTGCTCGACCCGATCGCTGAGAGGTTCGAGCTCACCGAGACCGAGCTCGGGCGGCTCTTCGGCGTCAGCCGGCAGGCCGTCGGGCAGTGGCGCGAGCGCGGGGTCCCCTCAAACCGGATGGCGAAGGTCACGGCGGTGGCCGCGATCGGCGATCTGCTGGGTCACCAGCTGAAGCCCGAGCGCATTCCGGGCATCGCGCGGCGGCCGGCGAATGCCTACGGCGGGCTCTCGATGCTCGAGATGATCGAGCGCGGCCGGGAGGACGAGCTGCTCAGGCTGATCCGGCGCTCGTTCGATTGGGGCTCCACGGCCTGAAGTGAGAACGATCCGGCGGGGCGGGCCGTACCTGCGGGTGGCCGACCCGGACTGGGAGGACCCGCTGGACGGCGGGTACGCCGCGGAGCGGGGTGGCCGCTGGAATCCGCCTGAGTCGCTCTCGGTCGTCTATCTCTGCCGATCCATCGAGGTCGCTCGCGCGAACGTCTTTCACAAGCTCGAACCGCATCCGTACGGACCTGAGGATCTGCTGACCGGACCGATCCTGGTCCGTACCAATGTCCCTGATGACCGCTATCTCAACGCCGTCACGGAAGCCGGGCTACGGGATCTCGGCCTCCCAAGGACCTATCCACTGGACAGCCGGCGCCGGCTCGTCCCCTGGCGGCGCTGTCAGCCGATCGGGTTGCGCGCCTGGGAGGCCGGCTTACCCGGGGTTGCCGCCCGCTCGGCGAGGGCCGCGGGCGAGGAGCTCGCCTACTTCGGGCGGCGCAAGCTCCGGCGGGGCGCCGTCCGCCCCTTCGACCAATGGTTCTGGGAGGCGCCCGGCGATTGACATTGACGCCGCCTCGCTTCGCTAACAATGCGTCGATGAGCGCGCAGCGTCATCCGGGTGGGCTCTCGGGCAAGGAGGCCGCGAAGCGGCTGCGCAAGCTCGGACCGGTCGAAGACCGATCGAGCCGGTCGGTGGCGAGCATCGTCGCTGGCAACGTATTCACGTTCTTCAACCTGATCATCGGGGTCTTCTTCGTGATCATGCTGGCGCTCGGCCTCTTCGCCGACGCCCTCTTCGGCTTCATCGCGGTGATCAACAGCTACATCGGGATCCGCCAGGAGATGAAGGCGAAGGAGACCCTCGACAGCCTCGCGCTCCTGGTCGCCCCGAAGGCGAAGGCCGTGCGGGACGAGGAGCTGGTGGAGCTGCGCGCCGACGAGGTCGTGCCGGGCGACTGGATCCGGGTCGAGCCCGGGGACCAGCTGGTCGCGGACGGCGAGGTGACCGAGAGCCGGGGCCTCACGCTCGACGAGTCGATGCTCACCGGAGAGGCCGACGGTGTCCGCAAGCGGACCGGCCAGCGAGCCCTCTCCGGCTCCTTCTGCCTCACGGGCTCCGGCTACTACGAGGTCGACGCGGTTCGCGAGGACAGCTACGCCGAGAAGGTCGCCGGCGAGGCTCGGACCTTCCGGCATCCCCCCTCCCCGCTCCAGGACGAGGTCAACCTGGTGTTGAAGGCGAGCACCTGGCTGATGATCCCGCTCGCGGTCGTGCTGATCTTCGCCCTCCAGGCGCGGCACGAGCCGCTGCACGACGCCGCGCAGACGGCGACGGCCGGCCTGATCACGCTGATCCCGGAGGGGCTGGTCCTCCTGATGAGCGTCACGCTCGCCGTCGCCGCCGTCCGCCTCGCCCGGCTCGACACGCTGGTCCAGCAGATGAGCGCACCCGAGGCGCTGGCCGCCGTCGACACGATCTGCGTGGACAAGACCGGGACCCTGACCACCGGTGACCTCGAGCTGATCTCGGTCGACGTCTCGGACCCCTCCGAGGCGAGCGGCGCGCAGCAGGCCCTGGCGCGCTTTGCCGCCAGCTCCGGGGAGCGAAACCGGACGCTGGAGGCGATCGCCGAGACGTATCCGGCGACCGGAGAGCGAGTCCGGGCGGAGGTCCCCTTCTCCTCGGAGTGGAAGTGGAGCGGCCTCACGCTGGGCCGCGGCGAAACCTTCGTCCTCGGCGCGCCCGACGTGCTGATGGCCCGCGGCTCGCTCGCCCTGCCGGTGCCCTTGCAGCGCAGCCTCGAGGAGCACACCCGGAACGGACGCCGGGTGGTCGCCTTCGGCCGCGCCTCCGGCGGGCTCCCCGACAATCCGTACTCGGACCCTCCGCCCGCGGTCACGCCCCTCGCGCTGATCGTGCTCGAGGAGACGCTGCGGCCCGACGCCCAGGAGACGATCGCCTACATGCGCGACCAGGAAATGGACCTGAAGCTGATCTCGGGCGACGCGCCGCAGACGGTGACCGCCGTGGCCTCGGCGGTCGGCGTGCCGGCGGGCGCCGGGGTGGTCACCGGGGACGAGCTTCCCGAGGATCACGCCACGCTGGGCCGGATCGCGGAGGAGAACACGATCTTCTGCCGGATCCGCCCCGAACAAAAGAAGGCGCTGGTCACCGCCCTCGCGGAGCGCGGCCGCTTCGTGGCGATGATCGGCGACGGGGTCAACGACGTGCCGGCGCTGAAGCGGGCGAGGATGGCGGTCGCGATGGGGTCTGGCAGCCAGATCACCAAGGGGATCGCGGACATCGTGCTGCTCAAGGACCAGTTCTCCCGCCTGCCGCGGGCCGTCTCGGAAGGGCGCCGCATCGCCCGCAACATCCACCGGCTGGGCCGGCTCTACGTCACCAAGACCGTCTATGCGGCGGCCCTGATCGTGCTGGTCGCCATCCCCGGCTGGGCCTTCCCGTTCCTGCCTCGGCAGCTGACCTTGGCCGCCTTCCTCACCATCGGGATCCCCTCCTTCGTACTCGCGCTGGCGCCCAGCGACGGGCCGCTCTACAGGGGCAGGCTGCTGCGAGCGCTGGCGGCCTTCGCGGTTCCGGCCGGGCTGGCGATCGCCACCGCCTCGCTCGCCAGCTTCTTCATGGTCGACACCGTCTTCGGCGGCTCCCTGGAGGCCGGCAGGACCGCCGCCACCACCACGCTCGTCGTGCTCGGGCTCTGCTTCATCCTGCTGCTGGAGCGCGGCCCCGGCAGGGAGCACATCGCGATCCAGAGCTACATGCTGGCGTTGGTCGCCGCGCTGGGCGCCCTCTATGCCCTCGCGCTGGCGGTTCCGGTGGCCCGCGAGTTCTTCGACCTCACGCCGATGGGCGGCGGTCAGCTCTTCCTGGCGCTGCTCTCGGCCGCGGCCGGTCTGGTGGTCGCCAGCGTCGTCTGGCGCGTCCCCGTGATCGAGCAGCTCGAGGATCGCCCACCGCGTCCCGACGAAGCGCCGACCGGCCCTGTCACCGCTGCGCTGCAGGCCGCGCCGGCGAGGCCGGTCCCCCAGACCCGCACCTCGGGGCACTCCTGATGGCCTCATCACGCATGAATCGGGTTGCGCCCGGCGACACACCCTCGGATACCGCCCGCCGCACCAAGATCGTCGCCACCGTCGGCCCCGCGAGCAGGGACCCGGAGGTGCTGCGCCAGCTGTTGGAGGCCGGCGTCGACGTCTTCCGGCTCAACTTCGCGCACGGCACGCCCGAGGAGCACGCCGAGACGGTGCGGCGGATCCGGGCGACCAGCCAGGAGGCCGGCCGCGAGGTCGGGATCATGGGCGACCTGCCGGGGCCCAAGCTTCGCCTCGGGGACATGGAGGGGGACGTCGCCGTCCTGCACTCCGGCTCGACCGTGCGCATGCGGGGAGAGACCAACGGGACGCCCGGCAACGAGGAGCTCCTCACTGTGCAGTGGGAGGGGTTCCCGCAGGCGGTCCATGAGGGAGACCCGGTGTTCCTGGCCGATGGCCGGGTGCGGCTGCGCGTCATCTCGGTCGCGGGTGGCGAGGTCACCTGCGAGGTCGAGGCGGGCGGCGCGGTGAGCTCCCACCAGGGAGTGAACCTGCCCGGCGCCGACACCGACCTGCCGGAGACCGGGGCCTCGGACCAGCCGTGGATCGACTTCGCCTGCGACAACGGTGTCGACCTGCTAGCGGTCTCGTTCGTCCGCCGCCCCAGCGACCTGGAGAAGGTCGAGGCGCGGCTCAAGGAGCGCGGGGCCGACATCCCTCTGATCGCCAAGATCGAGAAGCCGCAGGCTGCGGAGCGGGCCGAGGAGATCATCGAGGAGGCCGACAGCGGGATCATGATCGCGCGCGGCGACCTCGGGGTCGAGTTGCCGATCGAGGAGGTTCCCGGCGCGCAGAAGCGGCTGATCGCCCTCGCCGGCCGCGCCTCGAAGCCGGCGATCACCGCGACCCAGATGTTGGCCACGATGGTTCGCGCCTCGCGGCCGACCCGGGCCGAGGTGACCGATGTGGCCAACGCGATCTACGACGGGACCGACGCGGTGATGCTCTCCGAGGAGACCGCGATCGGCGACTACCCCGTCGAGGCGGTGCGTGTGATGGATCGGATCGCGCGCGTGACGGAGCCGCGGCTGCGGTACGGCGAACTGGTCTTCACCCGGGTCGAGGAGCACGAGCACGACATCGCGGAGACCGTCGCCCAGGTCGCGGTTGCGGCCTGCTACAGGCTCGGCCTGAAGGCGATCGTCTGCCCGACCTCGTCCGGCCGCACCGCGCGGCTGATCTCGGCCCATCGCCCGCGGGTGCCGGTGCTGGCGGTCTCGCAGCGCCTCGAGACGGTGCGGCGCATGAACCTCCTGTTCGGGATCAGCTCCACCCAGGCCGAGGACTGGACCAGCATCCGCAAGCTGCTCGACGACTGCGCCACGCTGGCGCGCGACGAGGGCATCGCTAAGACGGGCGACCTGGTTGCGATCACCGCCGGGCTACCGGCGCAGGGCGTCGGCACGAACCTCTTCGAGATCCACCGCGTGCCCTAGTCGCCGGGCGGGTAGTCGCCTGGAGCGGGGCGTTCGGCCCGCGGATCGCGGCCGCGCAGCACGAACTGCGTGACGACGAAGTTCGCGACCAGCTTTCCTCCGTTCCGGATCTGAGCCTCCATCACCGCG
This sequence comes from uncultured Solirubrobacterales bacterium, assembly GCA_963797265.1. Taxonomy (GTDB): domain Bacteria; phylum Actinomycetota; class Thermoleophilia; order Solirubrobacterales; family 70-9; genus DASUPK01. The sequence goes on from CAWCOY010000002.1 coordinate 583,263, forward strand.
GTGCTCCTTCCGACGTGGAGGGGCCGAGCCTCGCAGATCAGCTCGTCGCCGGGGGCGGCGGCCGCGAAGACGTTCAGCTTCAGCTCAATCGTCGTGAAGTCGTGGTTCGGGGGCAGGTTGCGGAAGGTCGCCCACGCTGCAACCGAGTCCGCGAATGCGGTCCAGACTCCGCCGTGGACGAAGCCGCCGGGATGGAGGTGCCGCTTGTCGACGACCATTCGCCCGGTGGCGAGCTCGGCGGTGATCTCGACGGGCTCGATCGCCATGTCGCCCGGGAAGGTGCCGGGCAGCCATCCCTTGATGAGCTCGGGCGTGATGTCCGGGTTCATGGGCGCGCCAGGTTACCTGCGCCCGAAGTCCCCGAAGGGCTCGTCGCGCTCGCGAACCGCCTCCTTGAAACCGGCCTCGGCGGCGCGCCGCTGGAAGGCGAAGCCCTCGGGCGTGTGCCGTGCGATGCCGTCGAAGAAGACGCCGAGCTCCTGGGTTGCCTGAAGACCCTGTGCGTAGAGCGCCTGGTTGACGAGCAGCTTGTGCATGACGAGCTGGTTGATCGGCACCCGGGCGATCCGCTCGAGCAGGGCCTCGAAGCGCTGCTCCAGCTCGGCCCCGGGCGCAGCCTCCGCGGCGAGGCCCCACTCGACTGCGGTCGTGCCGTCGATCGAGTCACCCGTGAACAGCAGCCGCTTGGCGCGGGCCGGGCCGACCCGGAAGGCCCAGAGCGCGCTGGTCGGCACGCCCCAAACGCGGGCGGGCGGATAGCCGATCTTGGCGCGATCCTCGACCACGATCAGATCCGAGCAGAGCGCCATGTCTGTGCCCCCCGCGATGCAGTAACCGTGCACCTTGGTGACCGTGGGCTTGTCGGAATGGAACAGGCTCATGAAGCCGCGGAGGTTGCGGCTCATCATCTGGTAGTCGGTGACCGGGTCCCAGGTGGCCTCGGGGTCGTGGTTTCGTGCGACGACCATCGGGTCGATGGGCGAGCCCTCCACCGCGACGGATTCCTCCTCGAACCGCCCCTCGGCGGAGGAGACGAGGTCGTAGCCGCCGCAGAAGCCCGAGCCGTTCCCGGCCAGGGCGATGACGTGGACATCGGGATCGAGGTTCGCGCGCTCGACGCAGTCAGCCAGCTCGCGCGGCATCTCGAGCGTGATGCCGTTGCCCCGCTCGGGCCGGTTCAGGGTGATCCGTGCGATCCGCCCAGTCACGTCATAGGTCAGGGTCTTCAGCGTTTCGATCCGCGGATTCAATCAACGCCGATGAATCGGCCCCTGTTTCGCGGCCGTAGAAGCGAAGATGTCCACCGTGGCGACGAAGCCTAAGAAGCCGAAGAGTCCCGCGGCTGCGGCGAAGTCGAAGTACACGACGATCGAGGTCGCGGGCCGGGAGGTGAAGCTCTCGAACCCGGACAAGCTCTTCTTCCCCAAGCCCCGTTTCACGAAGCTCGACCTGGCCGAGTACTACATCGCGGTAGAGGAGGCGGCCGTCAACCAGCTCCGCGAGCGGCCCGGGACCATGAAGCGGTTCGTCGACGGGATTGGCGGCGAGTTCTTCTTCCAGAAGCGGGTGCCGAAGGGCGCGCCCGACTGGCTGCAGACGGCCACCTTCACATTTCCGAGCGGGCGGACCGCGACCGAGCTCGTCGTCAATGACGCGGCCCACCTCGTTTGGGCCGTGAACCTCGGCGTCGTCGACTTCAACCCGCACCCGGTGCGCCGCTCCGACCTCGATTGCCCGGACGAGCTGCGGGTCGATCTCGACCCGATGCCGGGGGTCCGCTGGAACACGGTCCGCAAGGTGGCGAAGTGCGTGAAGGAGGTGCTCGAGGAGCATGGATTGGTCGGCTATCCGAAGACCTCCGGCTCGCGCGGCATTCACGTGAACGTGCGGATCGAGCCGCGCTGGGACTACATCGAGGTGCGCCGTGCCGCGCTCGCACTGGCGCGCGGGGTCGAGCGGCGCCTGCCGCGCAACGCCACCAGCAAGTGGTGGAAGGAGGAGCGACACGGCGTCTTCGTCGACTACAACCAGAATGCGCGGGACCGGACGATCGCCTCGGGCTACTCGGTGAGGCCGGTGCCGGATGCGAGGGTCTGCTGCCCGCTCGAGTGGAGCGAGGTCCCGGATGTCGAGCCGGCCGAGTTGCGGCTCGACACGGTCCCGGAGCGGGTCGCCAAGAAGGGCGATCCGGCCGCCGACATCGACGAGAACGCTGGCTCTCTCGAGGCGCTGCTCGACCTCGCCCGGCGCGATGAGGAGGGCGGCCTCGGCGACGCCCCGTGGCCGCCCCACTTCGCGAAGCAGCGCGGGGAGCCGAAGCGGGTGCAGCCCTCCAGGGCGCGCAAGGGCTAAGAACCCCAAGACCGGCAGTGAAGGGAGGCTGACCGGGTCGAATCGGCGGGCTGGCAGGGGCGAATCGAGGGACTGTCCTGCTTAGTGCGGCCAGTGGCCGCCGAGGACAGGACCGTCGAGGGAATTCTCAGTGCGCTGGCCGGTAGATCGCACGGAGTCGTCACTCGCGCAGAGCTGTTACGGGCCGGCGTCACAAAGTGTGAAATCGAGCACCGGCTCGCGATCGGCAGCCTGATCCGTGTTTATCGCGCTGTTTTCCGGGTCGGCCACCAGGCGCCAAGCGTCTTGGCGGGCTACATGGCGGCGGTGAAGGCCTGCGGCGACGGGTCGCTTCTCAGCGCCCGAGCGGCGGCGCACCTGCTGGGACTCATGAAGCGCCCCCCTTCATTGCCCGAAGTTCTCACCGGCACCCAGCGTCGCATCCGAGGAGTGAAAAGGCATCGCACTCGCCGCACCGAGCTGGTGGACGCGACCACGTGGCGCGGAATCCCAGTCACGACTGTCCAGCGCACCCTTGTCGACCTGGCCGCGGTGCTCGACGAGGACGACCTCGCCCGCGCCGTTCATGAGGCGGACGTCCGCCACCACACCACCCCGGAAAGGGTGGATGAGGTGCTGAGCCGCAGGCACAACTGGCCCGGCGCACAAAAGCTTCGGCGGGTGATCTGGGGAGAAGTGCCCGTCAGTCTGAGCCGGCTTGAATCTCGTTTTCTCGAGCGTCTCAAGGAGGGCGGGCTCCCGCTGCCCGAGACCAACTGCCGCGTGGATGGCGGATACGTCGACTGTCGCTGGCCCGCCCATCGACTGACGGTCGAACTCGACAGCTACCGCTACCACGGCACCCGCCACGCCTGGGAGCAGGACCGGGAGCGGGAGCGGGAAGCCCGTGCTCGCCGCGACGAGTTCCGGCACTACAGCTGGCGTGACGTCGATGAGGACCCGGCGCCGATGCTCGCGGACCTTCGGCGGCTCCTCGCGCGGCCTCAGCTGGACGAACCCCGACACTGAAGAGGGCAACGCCGGGGGCCGGGTCGGGGACTGTCCTGATTAGCGCGGCCACTGGCCGCGTAGGACAGGACGGTCGGGCCAGCGGCGCTGGACAGCCTGGCCATTGACCCCCGTGCAAGGCTTTGCCGAGGACAGGCCAGCCCGAAAGGAGGCAGCGTGCACGTGACCGACCTCTCCAGTGCGCCGACGCGCGAGATCGATGGGCTCGTCTCGCACATCCTGCTAGAGGAGGGCGACGCGCCCGGCGGCGAGCTCTCGGTGACCTGGGTAGACATCGAGCCCGGGAGCGAGCAGAAGCCGCACAGCCACGGCCCGCAGCAGGTCTACGTGATCACCCGCGGGGAGGGCCGGATGAGGGTCGGCGAGGACGAGCGTGAGGTGCGCGAGGGACAGCTGGTCTTCATCCCGCCCGATGTCGAGCACGGGATTGTCAACACCGGCAAGGGGAGACTGACCTATGTCTCCGCCGCGACTCCGGCGTTCCCGGTCACCGATCTCTACGACGCCGGGCAGCTTTCGCTCTCGCCCTGAACCGCGGTCCGGCTTTTGTCAGCCGATCGGGCGTCGCTAATGACCGCGCGGGGAGACGCCGATGGAGCCAGGCATGGACGCCAATCAGTACGTCGTCGTCCACGGGATGCGCCAGACACGCTCGATCCTCGAGCGCTGGGGAGACGACCCGTGGCCCGTTCTGCGCACCTGGCTCGTCGGCGCGGTCCTGATCGCACTCGGCCTGCTGGCGGGCGTGACGATCGCCGCGTCGGTGCTGACGCCGGACTACGGCTTCCACTACGGCCCGACGGCGCCGGGCGGCCCCGACCCGGTGGCAGTGCTCCAGGTCCTCGGCCGAAACTCCTTGGTGCTCGCCCTCCACGCCTTCGCCTGCGTTGCCGGCTTCATCGCCGGCTCGACGCTCCCGCTCACCGCTGCCCGCCAGAAGGGCGCTCTCTCCCGTCTCGTCCACGAAAAGGCGCGACCGATCGCCATAGGCTGGGTGATCGGGGTGACCTGCTTCTCGCTCCTCACCCAGACCATCGCGCTCGGCCTCGTGGGCTCGACGATCGCCTGGGACACCGGGATCTCGGTGCCCCTGCTGGTGATGACGGCCCTCCCCCACGCGCTGCTCGAGCTCACTGCGGTCTTCCTTCCCCTCGCCGCCTGGACCATCGCCAGCCGCCGCGGCGACTGGAATCAGCTGCTGGCCGCGACATTCGTCACCGTCGCGATGGCGATCCCGATGCTGGTGGTCGCCGCGACCTGGGAGGTCTACGTCTGGCCGCAGATCCTCGACGCCGTCGCCCCCGCCACGCACATGGCCTCGTGGGGCCCGCCCGCCTGAGCGGGCAGTGCTCGGGTCGCTAGACCAGCTGGTCGATCTTGCAGTCCTTCGGCGCCTTGTCCTCGCGCCAGCGGACGATCTTCGAGCCGTGGCGGATGCGGCCGCCGGAGGTGTGGTCGTAGGTCACCTCGACGACCAGCTCGGGCCGCAACGAGAACCATTCAAGCTCGCGGTCGGCGTCCCAGCGGCTCGGATCGCCCGAACCCTTCTCGCCCGTCTCGTACGGCTTCAGTGTCTTCACCAGCTCCTTCTTCTCCTTTGCGTTCAGGCCCGAGGTGTGCCCGATCGGCCGCAGCGTGCCGTTCTCGTACAGGCCGAGGATCAGTGACCCGACCGTGCCCTCATGCTTTCCGGGCCTCCAGCCCATCACCACGCAGTCGATGGTCCGCACCCGCTTCACCTTGACCATCCCCTTCCGCTCGCCCGGCTTGTAGGTCGCGTCGAGCTCCTTGGCGATCACGCCCTCGCCGCTCAGCAGGAGAGGCTCGGCGGTCTTCGCCGTCTTGTAGAGCGGCGTGACCTCGACCGATCCCGAGGCGCTCTTCTTGCGACCGGGCGCGTCTGCGATCAGCTTCTCCAGGGCCGCCCGGCGCTCGGCGAAGGGCTCGCCGGTGAGCTTGCGTCGGTCGACGGCGAGGAGGTCGAAGGCGCGAAAAAGAGCCGGCGTCTCCTTCGCCAGCATGTTCACCCGCGATTCCGCCGGGTGGAGGCGCATCTGCAGCCGGTTGAACTCCTCGCGGCCGTCCTCGTCGAGGATGACCAGCTCGCCATCTAGCACGTAGCGGCCCTCCGGGAAGCTCACCTCCGGGAAGTACCGGCGCAGCGGCTTGCCGCCGCGCGACTGCATGTAGACCTCATCGCCATCGACGTAGACGAGCGCGCGGAAGCCGTCGTACTTCGGCTCGTACACCCACCCCTCACCCTCCGGCAGCACCTTGCGCGAGAGCGCCAGCTGCGGCTTGATCGGGGGCTTCAGGGGCAGGGCCACGGCCCGATCCTAGTGCCGCCATAGTCTTGGTTCGATGGCCGAGGCACCGCGAACCGCCGACTTCGTCGTGATCGGCGGCGGCATCCTCGGGCTCGCGGTGGCGCGCGAGCTGCTCGGGCGTCATCCGGAGGCGAGCCTGTGCGTGCTCGAGCGGGAGGAACGGCTGGCCGCGCACCAGACCTCCCACTCGAGCGGCGTGATCCACGCCGGCATCTACTACGCGCCCGGCTCCCTGAAAGCGCAACTCTGCGTCGACGGCTCCCGCCTGCTCTACGCCTACTGCGACGAGCGCGGGATCGAGGCGAGGCGGAACGGCAAGCTGATCATCGCCGCCGAGGAGTCCGAGCTCCCCCGCCTAGACGAGCTCGAGCGACGGGGCCGCGCCAACCAGGTCCCCGGCCTTCAGCGGATCGGCCCGGACGAGATCGCGAAGATCGAGCCGCACGCACGCGGGTTCGCCGCGCTCCACTCGCCCGAGACCGGAGTCGTCGACTTCGCGCGGGTCGCGGCCGCCTTCGCGGCGGACGTGGAGGCGGCAGGCGGCATTGTGGTCATCGGCGCGGGGGTGCAAGGACTCGCCCCTCGGCACGGCACCATCGCGGTCCAGCACGACTCCGGCACCACGGAGGCCGGCTTCGTGATCAGCTGCGCTGGAGCCTGGAGCGATCGCCTGGCGGTCGCCGCCGGGGCGCCGGCCGAGCCGCGAATCGTCCCCTTCCGCGGCGCCTATCTCCGGCTCCGTCCCGAGCGCCGCGACCTGGTCCGCGCCAGCATCTATCCGGTCCCGGACCCGGATCTTCCCTTCCTCGGCGGGCACCTGACCCGTGGGATCGACGGCGAGGTGCTGCTCGGCCCCTCGGCGCTGATGGTCGCCGCTCGGAACGCCTACCGGCTCGGCCGTATCCGCTGGCGCGACCTGGGCTCGAACCTGGCCTGGCCCGGGACCTGGCGCCTCGTCCGCCGCTTCTGGCGCACCGGCCTGGGCGAGCTCCGCCACGCAACGAGCCGCCGCTCATTCGTCGCCGAGCTGCGGCGCTTCGTCCCTGAGCTGGACGTCGGCGACGTCCTGCCGGGTCCCTCAGGCATCCGGGCTCAGGCACTCGACCGCGACGGCCGCCTGGTCGACGACTTCGTCGTCCACCGCACCGAGCGCGCCCTCCACATCCGCAACGCGCCCTCCCCCGCCGCGACCTCCTCGCTCGCGCTGGCCAAGCTGATCGCGGATCAGGCGGACGAGTAGCGGCGCCGGATCAGCAGCCGCCGACGAGCAGGAAGATCAGGACGATCACGACGATCACGACCGCGAGAGCGATCAACCTGCGGCGCATGTACACGTCGAGCCCGCCGCCGTAGCGCGCACCCAGATCGCGGAGCCTGCCGTCGCGCCCCCTCGCATCATCGGCCCCCCGCTCGTCCGCAGGCTCGAGCAGCTCCTCGTCGCCGGTCGCCGGCGCTTCGCCGCGGCGGCTGCGCGCGCGTGCCTCGGCAGCGGCGCGGCGTTCCTCTGGTGTCCTCCCACTTCCCTCGATCAACCCAAAATCTATGCGACCGGGTTGACGTTAGGGGGCAAATGCGCCCAGGTCGCTCAGGGTGAGCAGGAGATCCCGGATCGGCTTGTACCCACCGCCCCCCGGAACGTGCACCGACTGGGGCTCGTTGATCTCGTCGAGCACGACCTCGACCTGGAGGTTGCCACCGCTCGCTCCGCCCAGCCTCGGGCGGTCCGCGGGCGCGATGCCGAAGTCCGCGTCGAGCGTGAGCTTGTGGACCGTCCTGTCATCGACCCCGATCCAGGCTCCGATCCGCCCGACCGGCGCCGGGAAGTGGGTGAGTCCCAGGGCGGCCCGCAGCGGCTTGAACGCCTCGGTGACCTTCTTCCGCTCGATCTCGGCGCTCACGTGCTGGGCCTCGACTCCGTTCACCTCCTCATTGCCCTCGTTGCGCGCCGCGCCGAACAGGTCCCGGGCGGGCACCGAGGTAGCCGCAACCTGCTGGTTGATCGCCGCGATCACCTCGCTCCCGACCTCGTAGTTGTCACCGAACGGGCTGAGGTAGACGTTCTCGCCCGTCGAGACGACCTTGCCGCCGACTCCGAACCCGAGCACCTTGAGGTTGAACTTCCAGTCGAAGCTCGGGATCCGGACGCCGCCGCCGCTGACGTACGGACCCTCAGCCCGGAGCGCGACCGGCTGCGACAGCACGGACGAGCCCTCCAGGGTGATCTTGGCCTGCCCCTGAATGTCGGCGCTGCGCACCGGGTGGGCTGCGGCGGAGTCGAGCAGCACGTCGGGATTCTCGAGCGGCGGGTTTCCTCCACCGCCACCACATCCGGCGAGCGCGGCCGATGGCACAACCGCCAGTAACAGGGTGGTGACCCGCCGCACAGCCAGCGACCTTATCCCCTCCAATCGCCGTGGCCTCTCCCCGCATGGAGACCGCCGAGACCTGGGCACTGCCCGGCTTCACAGCGGAGCGCAGAGAGGCGGTGAGGGACACCTCGAGCGCCTTCTGGTCATCGCGCATCCTGATCTGGATTGCGGGGATGGCGACGGTGCTCGCCTTCGGCTGGTCGGAGCACAACGCGACCCGCCTCGACCCGCTCTTCCTGACGCTGCCCTTCGACGACGCCTTCTCGAACCTGCTGGTCGCGCCAGCCGCGCGCTTCGACTCAGCCTGGTACCTGACGATCGCGCAGCACGGCTACGACGCCACCGGCCGGCCGGCCTTCTTCCCACTGCTGCCCGCGGTGATCAAGCTGATGGGCGAGTCAGTCGCGGCCCAGGTTCTAGCCGGGATCGCGCTGTCATCGCTCTGCGGTTTCGGCGGCCTCTACCTCCTCCCTTGCCTGATCACCCTCGATTTCGACGTGCAGCACGCGAAGGCGGCCGTCTGGCTGGCGGCCTGGTTCCCCGGGGGCGCTCGTCATCTCCGCCATCTACACGGAGTCGATCTTCCTCTGCCTCTCGATCGGCTCCATCTACGCCGCCCGTCTCGGTAAGTGGCCGGTCGCCGGCATCCTCGGAGGAGTCGCGGCAGCGTCACGGAGCGGGGGCGTACTGCTGCTGGTTCCGCTGCTGATCCTCCACCTCTACGGGCCCCGGCTGGACGCGGTCGCCTCGACAGGGACGTCCCTCCTGCGCTTCCGATACCCGCTTCGCCCGAGCGCCCTCTGGCTGCTCGCCGTCCCGGCGGGGCTGATCGCGTACATGGCGTACTCGGGATGAACCTCGGCGACCCGGGCGCCGTCTTCACAGCACAGGACCAGTGGGGCCGGACCTTCATCCCCCTGGGAGGGCTCGCCCTCGGGATCCGCGACGGCGTCTCGGGTGCGGTGGAGCTGCTCGTCCCGGGCCTGACCACGCAGCTCGACGGGCCGAGCCTGGTCGCGCCGCAGCTCCTCGCCCTCCGCGACGTCTTCATGCTCAGCTTCCTGCTGCTCGGCCTCTGGCTCGTCTATGAAGCGGCCAAGCGGCTCACGCCGGCCTACACGGCGTACGCCGTGTGCGGGCTGGCGCTACCCGTCTCGGTTCCCGCCCACGGCAACGCGCTCATGTCGCTGCCTAGGTTCATGTTCGTCCTCTTCCCCCTCTGGATCGCCCTGGCCCTGTGGACCGCGGAGCGCGGCCGCTATCGCAGGGTGCTCGTGACCTTCGGGGTGCTGCTGGCGGCGAGCAGCGCGCTCTTCGTCGAGTGGGTCATGGCGCCCTAGCACGCGCTGGGTAGGCTGCGGGGGTGGCGGTCCGCGAAGCGATCCCGCGGAAGGCGGAGGGCGAGGAGGGCGTCTCCTCGTTCGCCAAGTCGCTCTTCCTCGGTGAGATCCACGACGAACTGGTCTTCCCCTGGCCCCAGGCTGACTCCGAAGAACAGGACCGGGTCAGAGCCCTGAACTCCCGGATCCGCGAGTACTGCGCCGAGCACTACGACGCCCGGCGGGCCGAGGAGGAACGCTGGATCCCCGACCAGGTCCTCCGCGACCTCGGCGAGATCGGAGCACTCGGCCTATACGTGGAGAAGGAGTACGGCGGTCAGGGGCTCTCGCAGACCGGCTACGCGCGGGTCTTCGAGACCGTCGGCCAGATCGACGCCACTCTCGCGATCGTGCTCGGCGTCCACCAGTCGATCGGCTTCAAGGGCATCTCCCTGTTCGGCACGGACGGGCAGAAGGAGCGCTTCCTGCCGGACCTCGCCACCGGCCGCAAGCTCGCGGCCTTCGCGCTCACGGAGCCGGAGGCCGGGTCCGACGCGTACCACGTGCGCTCGCGGGCGGTCGAGCAGCCGGACGGATCGTGGGTCCTGAACGGGGAGAAGCGCTACATCGGCAACGGCTCTCGCGCCGACGTGATCACCACCTTCGCGCGCGCCGAGGTGGATGGCGAGGACAAGCACATCGCGCTTCTGCTCGAGAAGGGGATGGACGGCCTCGAGGTCGGCGAGCGCTACGACACGATGGGGCTGCGGGCGAATGACCTGCGGCGGCTCTATTTCAAGGACGTCCGGGTGCCGCCGGAGAACGTGCTCGGCGAGCCCGGCCAGGGCTTCCGGGTGGCGATGCAGATCCTCAACAACGGCCGCATCGGTCTCGGTACCGGCTCGGTGGGGGGCGCCAAGAAGCTGCTCAACCTGTCGATCGAGCACGTCAAGGAGCGCCGCCAGTTCGGCCGGCCGCTCGCTGACTTCGAGCTCGTCCAGGACAAGATCGGCTGGATGGTCTCCTACCTCTTCGGGCTCGAGTCGATGAACTACCTGACCTGCGGGCTGGTCGACGCCGGCGTCCCGGACTACTCGCTCGAGTCGGCGCTCTGCAAGGTCTCCGGGACCGAGTTCCTCTGGTACGCGGCCAACCGGGCGCTGCAGCTCGCCGGCGGCGAGGGCTACATGAGCGACCGGCCCTACGAGAAGGTGCTCCGCGACACGCGCATCTATCCGATCTTCGAGGGCGCCAACGACGTGATGCGGGCGTTCATCGCCCTGGGCGGGATCAAGCCGGTGGGCGAGAAGCTGGAAGGCCTATCCGGCATCGAGCTGGGCGACCCGATCGGCTCGATCGGCGTGTTGATCGAGTACGCGAGCGACCGGATCCAGCGCGAGGTGCGCCCGGACAAGATCACTAAGGCGCACGAGGAGCTCTCAGATCACGCCGACTCGGTCTCCGACCAGGTCAAGCGCCTCGCGGACGTCACCGAGAAGCTCCTCCGGGAGCACCGCAAGGACATCATCGAACGGCAGTTTCAGCAGAAGCGTCTCGCCGACAGCGTCGCCGACATCTACGCCCAGATCGCCGTTCTCTCCCGGGTCAGCCACATCTTCGAGGACCAGGGCGTGGAGCCCTCGGGCCAGGAGCGCTACATCGCGGACACGTTCTGTCAGCGCGCGGCGGCCCGCGTGGGAAGCCGCTTCGACCAGATCGAGTCGAATGACGACGAGCGGATGACGGCCCTCGCGAAGCTCGCCTACAAGCGCGGCTCCTACGGCTATGCGCTCTTCGAGGACTAGACTCGGCCGCGGTGTTTGTGGCCGCCGGTGATGGCGAAGCCGTCTAACGCTTCCGCACGAACACTTTGCGATCCAGGAACGGCACCACGGTCTTCAGGAAGGCGTTGGTCTTCCGCGCGGCGATCAGCGGGTCGAGATGGCTCATCAGAGGATTGCGGTTGACCAGCATTGACTCCCTTCGGGTGGTGCGCGATCTGCGGATGAAGTTGCGCGCGCCGTCGAGGACGTGTGCGCCCGCCAGGTTGGTCGCGATCGCGTAGACCGGCAGGTTCACCTTCCGCGTATGGAAGAGGCGCAGGCCGAGGAAGTTGCCGACGTCGTTCCGCCTCATCTGGTCGGCGCCGTTGGTGTCGATCGTGAGCCGCTTCGGGAAGTACCACTCCACCGCGTTCGTGGGCTCCTGGCCGAAGGTCTCGGCGAGGCGGCCGACCGAGCTGATGCCGCCGTCCACCCAGTCGCGGGGATCTCCGAAAGCCGCCAGCCCGCCGCCGTTGATCTGCTGGTCCGAGGGCAGCGGCGAGGTGTCGCGGTCGAAGGCGAGGCCGAACAGCGCGCGGTCGGTCACCGGGAAGGGCGGCTTGAATTGCGGCGGCAGCACTGGATAGTTCTGCAGCGTCGTCGCGGACGCCTCCGGGGCCTGTTCGGCGTAGAGGCCCCCGATCTCGGCGAACAGCCCGGTGGCCTCCGGAAGGCCGAGACCGAGCGAGTCGGCGAACGGATCGCTCGTCTGGAGCGAGGCCACCGCCTGCTGCGCCTGCGCGAGGTCGTAAGCGTCGAAGCTGCCGAGCAGGCCGCCGTCGATCAGCACCAGTCCGGCGAGGTCCTTGTACCCGGGCCGCCCCTTGAAGTCCCAGGCCGCGTAGGCCACGGTCAGCGAGGCACCGAGTGAGTGCCCGCCGAGCGCCACCTGACGGCGGCCGTGAGCGCGCGCCCGCAGCACCACCGCGCGGGCGTCATCGAGCGCCACCGCCATCCCCCACTCGCGCGCGTACGGGTCCTCGTTCGCTCCGCGGAAGCGAAATCCGCCGCCGTTCAGGTAGTAGTCGAAGGCCTGCTGCAAAGCGATCTCGCCGCGGTCAGCCCGTGCGAAGGTCGCCGTGTCCTCGAGCGCGTTGCTACGCCGGTCGATCGCCCAGACCTGCAGGCTCGGGATGCGCTTCACCAGATTGTGCGCGACGAGTGTGAAGTCGCCGGCACCCCCGACCGTGCCCGGCATGAGGACGAGCACCCGCTTGGCGGACTTCGGCCCGAATTGGTGAACCGTGACGTGGTTGAACTCGGCCGGACCGGGGCCGGCGGGGGTCGGCACCGTGATCAGCCGCTCGCGGGCCATGGCCGGGGTGACCGCGACGATCAGTGCAACGGCCATCCCGGCCAGCACGACGAGCGTGCGCATGCGAACCCTCATCCCTTCTCCTCCACCTGGAGGAGGCAGCCTATCGCTCGTTACTTCGAGTGGCCCGGAGGGGTGTTCGTGTGCCCCGGCGGAACCTTCGCGTGGCCCGGCGGCGTCTTCGCGTGGCCGGGCGGGGTCTTCGCGTGGCCGGGCGGGGTCTTAGTTTGGCCCGGAGGGGTCTTTGTCTTGCCCGGAGGGGTCTTCGTCTGGCCCGGCGGCATCTTCGTTTGGCCCGGCGGGGTCAGGTCGTTGAGGCCGATCGCCTTGCCCTGCGTGTGACCCTTCGCCTTGCCCTTTGCCTTCGAATGCTGCTCGAGCGCGTGCTGGTGGGCCGCGTCAGAGTTGCCCTCGCTCTGCGACGCGTCAGTGCCGGTTTCGTCGGTGCGCTCGGCCGGCTGCTGAGAGCTCTTCGGGCTCGCGCCCTGCTCGCTCTTCTCGCTCTTCTGGCTGGGCTGGTTCGGCAAAGTTATGCCGACCGCGTCGAACGCCGAGCGGGCGGGCGACGGCACGGTCACCCCGGCGACCGCGAGCCCCGCGAAGAGAAGGGGGATCACCGCGACGGCGATCGCCACCCTGGCAACCAGGGCGCGCCGCGAGCGAGGCCGCCTCGACACGACGGCTGTGGTCGCCGTGCTGGGTCGCATCGACCGGGTCTCCGCCTCGCTCGTGGACGCACGGGCGGTCGCGGCGAGGCGCGGCACGAGGACGGCTCCCAGCAGGGGGTCGGGCCGGGTGGGAACCGCGGCCCGCAGCGCATCCATGAAAACGACGGACTCGTTCATCTCATCTGGATAAGCGCCGTTCCCGTTCACGGGGATACCCCCTTACGTCCGAGCTCCCGCTTCACCGCTGCCAGCCCACGACGCTGAAGCGCCTTCACGGCCCCGGGCCGCTTGCCGACCGCACGGGCGACGTCCTCGATGCTCATGTCCGCGAGCACTCGCAGCAGCAGCACTGCGCGTTGGTCATCGGAGAGGACGGCCAGCACACGATGAACCTCCTCGACCCCGATCCGGGCGATCGCCTCGTCCGCCGCGTCATCCGCCCGACCGCTCGGCTCGGGTGGCTCCGAAGAGAGGTCGACCGGGCGGCGCGCCACGTGTCGGCGGGCGTCGATCAGGCGATGGTGGGCGATCGTGAAGACCCAGGAGCGAAATCCCTGCTCCTTGCCCTCGAAGCGCGAGATGTCGCGGGCGACCTGGAGGAAGATCTCGCTGAGCACGTCCTCCGGGTCCGGCGAGCGGTTGGCGCGCAGGTAACCGAGGACGACCGGCGCGAGACCGTCGTAGAGCTCCTGCCAGGCCGCCTCACTCCCCTGCCGAGCCGCCTCCAGGAGAGTGGTGAAGCGCTCCGGGGACATCCCGTCAGCGACGGTAGCGGTATATCCGGCCGCGGTGTTTGTGGCGGCCGTTAATGCTGGGGGCTTAACCTACAGGCTGTATGTCAACGCCATCCACAACCCGGGGTTCCGGGCGACGCGAGGCCGAGGCCCAGGCCACCCGCGACGCGCTCATCCAGGCGGCGCTCGAGCTGTTCAGCAAGAGCGGCTACGCCGGGGTCGGGACCGAGGAGATCGTCGCTCGGGCAAAGGTCACCCGCGGGGCGCTCTATCACCACTTCACCGACAAACGCGACCTCTTCCGAGCCGTCTTCGAGAGAGTCGAGGGCGAGCTGATGGAGCGGATCGGGGCCCGGATGGAGGCGACCGGCGGCGCCTGGGAGCTGATGGTCGCCGGCATGCGCTCTTTCCTGGACGCCTGCGAAGAACCGGCGGTGAAGCAGATCGCCCTCACCGACGCGCCCTCCGTCCTCGGCTGGCAGGAGTGGCGTGAGATCGACAACCGCCACGGCCTCGGGCTGACGCGCGCCGCCCTCCAGGGTGCGGTCGATGCCGGGGTCATGCGACCGATCGCCGTGGAGCCGATGGCGCACCTGTTCGTCGCCGCCCTCTCGGAGGCGGCCTTCGTGGTCGCCCATGCCGATCAGCCGCGCAAGGCGCGCGCCGAGGTCGAGAAGGCCCTGATCCAGCTGATCGAGGGCCTGCGCAGCGACTAGTTCAGCCGCTCGACGATCAGCGCCTCGCCCTGGCCCCCCGCGACGCACATCGTCTCCAGGCCGACCTGATGATCGTCGGTCTCCATCCCGTTGATCAGCGTGCCCATGATCCGGGCGCCGGTCATGCCGAACGGGTGCCCGAGGGCGATCGCCCCGCCGTGCGTGTTGAGCTTCTCCAGCGGGATGTCGCACTCGGCCATGATCGGGATGACCTGGGCGGCGAACGCCTCGTTGAGCTCAACTGTGTCGACGTCGCTCATCTTCATCCCGGCGCGGTCGAGCACCTTCTTGATCGCGCCGATCGGGGCCACGCCCATGTACTCGGGCTCGTTGCCGTGCGTGGCAGCGGCGCCGAGGCGCACGCGGGGTTCTAGCCCGAGGTCCTTGGCGCGGTCCTCGGACATGACCAGGACCGCAGCGGCGCCGTCGTTGAGTGGGCAGGAGTTGCCGGCCGTCACGCCGCCCCCGCCCTCGAAGGCCTCGTCCAGCTCGGAGAGCTTCTCGAGCGTGGAGCTCGGCCGGGGGCCGTCGTCCTTGGCGACCTCGGTGCCGTCCGGAAGCGTGACCGGCACGATCTCGCGGTCGAAGAAGCCGTCCTCCTGAGACTTGACCGCCAGCTCCTGCGAGCGCTGGGCGTACTTGTCCATGTCGGCGCGGCTCACCTCGTAGCGCTTCGCCACGTTGACCGCCGTGAGGCCCATCTCGATGTAGGCGTTCGGCTGCCCGTCGTTGCCCTGCAGCTTCTCGTTCTGGTCCGCGGCACCGGCCGGCTCGGTGCGCTCGTTGTAGCGGCTCACCCACTCCACGCCCGCGGCGATGTAGGTGTCGCCCTGCCCGGCGCGGACCGCGTTCGCCGCATGCCTGATCGAGTCCAGGCTCGAGGCGCAGTAGCGCGACATGGTGACGCCGTTGACGGTCTCGGGGAGCTTCTCCGAGAGCAGCACCATGATCCGGGCGATGTTGAAGGCCTGTAGCCCTTGCGGCATACCGCAGCCGCAGAACACATCTTCTACGGAAGCAGGATCCACAGCGGGATTGCGCTCGAGCAGCTGATCGATCACGTAGGCGCCCATCTCGTCGGGTCTCAGCTGGGCCAGAGACCCCTTGAAGGCCCTGCCGATGGGCGAGCGGATGGTGTCGACGATCACTGCTTCGGGCATTCGTGTCTCCTTTGGGGTCGCGAGCGCTTCGCTACTAAACGGGTTGCTCCTCGCCTCATGAAACGGGTTGCGCCTGGCGGCGCACCCTCGCATATGCGGGGCGCCCTCGCATTAACGGGACGCAAAATGGTACGGGGCGTCGGCAAGCGGGGTCCCCACGCCCGGTGCCCGTCTAGGATTCGCCCATGCCAGACGGCAGGCAGCTCTTGCCTCGCATCCGGATGCCGCGGGTCACGATGCCCGGTCGCGCCTCTCGGGCGGCGAGCGAGAGGACCACGCAGACCAAGGTGAAGGAGGTCGCGAAGTCCGGCAGCGGCACGCAGGCGCCGACCGCGACCCAGGACGCGAAGCCTGACGCGGCTAAGCCTGCCGGTGCGACCGCGACAACCGCCAAGCCCGACACCGCGAAGCCCGCGGAGGGCGCCAAGGCGCCCGAGCCCAACCTGCAGGAGCGGATGGAGGGCCTGCAGGGCTGGATGGCCGAGATCGAGCGCAAGCAGGCGCGAATCACGTACTTCGGGGGGCTCGCTCTCCTGCTCGCGGTCGCCGCCGCGGGCGTCGCGCTCTACTTCGGGCTGACCACGCACTCGGACAGTGCCACCAAGGACGACCTGGACGCCCTCACCAACCGGGTCAACTCGCTGCAGGGGGCCGTCTCGAAGAACAGCAAGGACACGCAGAACGCCCTCAACGCCTCGATCGCTCAGCTGCAGCAGTCGATTTCCGGCCTGCAGAAGCAGCAGGCGCAGGCACAGGCCAACATCTCCACGCTGCAGTCCCAGGTGAACTCGGCCGCGCTCAACAAGAACGCGACGCCGAGCGTGACGCCCACCACTCCCGGCGCCGCCACGACCACGACCACACCCACGCCCACCAACGGCAAGAACAACCCATAGTTAGTGCTAATTAGCACTAAGCTGCACGCGTAAAACCCCCGCGTGTCCGGTAGGTGCTCTAGCTTGACGCCCGGAATCGGCTCTCGAAAGGAGGTCCTCGATGCCTGAGGGCTACTGCGTCAAGGAACGCAAGAAGGTCGAGATCAAGGATCCGCAGCAGGTCACGATGAAGAACGGTCGCCCGGCGATTCAGGGCACGTGCCCGGACTGCGGAACCAAGATCTTCAAGATCGGGAAGCTCTCCTAGCCCAGGCTCGTCGTGCGACCTCGGCCGGTGTCCGTTCCGGCCGAGGATCGCCGTTCTCAGGCACTTTCGAGGCCCAATCCATCGCTGCCCCGCGCGCGTAGGAGCTTAGGCAGGCCCCGGCCTGCTCAATCCCTACGAACGCAGCGGAGGTGTGGATGCGCTTCAAGCGACGTTTCGCAGCGCTGTTCGTGATCGGTGCCGCGATCGCGGTGCCTGTGGCGGGCTGCGGCGGTAGCGACGACAACGACAACACCAGCGCCGACACGAGCGAGGCGACGCAGGCCTCGACCACGGGCGGCGCGGCGGCGACCGGCGCCGGCGGCACGGTCGACGTCGCCGCCACCGATTTCAAGTTCGACCCCTCGGACCCGACAGTGAAGTCAGGCGACGTCACCTTCACGCTCAATAACGACGGCCAGACGACGCACTCACTCGAGATTGAGGACGTCAACGGCCAGGACCAGGAGCTCGAGGGGGACGTCTCGCCGGGACAGAGCGGGACGTTGAAGGTGAACCTGCCGCCTGGGAAGTACGAGTTCTACTGCCCGGTGGACGACCACAAGGAAAAGGGCATGGAGGGTGAGATCACCGTCAAGTGACCTAGGGCTACCCAGTCACCTAGGGAAAGCGACTACGCCCCCGAGGACGCCGACGTAGGCCGTGCCGTCTGGCCCGAGCGTCACGGGGGCGTAGTTGTTGTTGAAGCCGAAACCGGTGCCGGCGAGGCGGCGGTAGACCGTCCGCCCGGATCGAAAGTCGAGCGCGGTGAGGTACCAGGTGTCGATGCCGTCCGTCCGGGCGGGATGGGTGTACGTGTAGACCAGCCCGTTGGCCAGCGAGAGCTTGGGGACGACCGACGGAGCGCGCTCGTTGCTCGTCCACACCCGGCGGCAGCGGAAGTTCGCGGTCTTCCTTAATTTCCCGCCCTTCTTCACCTTCTTCCTGACCACGTTGATCCGCGTCAGACCAGGCGCGCTTGTGCCGCCGCTCAGGTCGGGGGGGTTGATCCGGTAGCCGTAATTGTTCTCGACGATCATTGACCTGTTGGTCGCGATCAGCGAGTTGTCGGTCGCGCTCGCGCCCTTGGCGAAGACCGGCGCCTTGCAGACGCGGCGCGCCTTCGCCTTCCTCTTGGCCTTCCCCTTCCCTCCGGCCGACCGCGCGTGCTTGCTGCGCTTCTTGCCCTTGATCTTGACCGCGCGGCGGTAGACCACGACGTTCAACGGGTCGGCGTTGTCGGTGATCGCCACCCACTTCTTCCCCAGCAGCGTGGGGGTCGTTCCCGAGCCGGCGTCGCTCTGGCCGGGCTTGTGGATGCCGGAGTTCGGATAGACGACGCGCCAGCTCACCTTGGGAGCACCGTTCGCCTTGCCATCGAACCGGTAGAGCGCCCTGTCCGAGACGATGTACACGCCCCCGGTCTCGTCCACTGCGAACGAGTTCGAGATGCCCTCGCCGGAGAGCCTCATCGCCTTCACGGCCCCGTTGGCCCGATTGATCGTCCCGACCATTCCCTGGCGAGTCACGAACCAAAGCCGGCCCGACCAGTCGGGGAGCACCGAGACGATGCCCTCCCCCGCGGGGATCGTGCCGCTGAGGTCGTAGTCGGCACTCACCTGGAAGCCTGAACTCGTGATCGACACGACCAGGACGTGGTGATCGTTCGTCGGGATCACCGCCCGGTCGTGCTGGTCGAGGTAGAAGTAGCCGCCTCCGGAGAAGTCGTTGAAGACACTCCCTCCGAGGGAGACGTTGCGGAGCGGCAGCGGCATCGCCGCCAGCGTCTGCAGGGTGTGCGGGTCGAGCAGCGCCAACACCGGCCGATCGAGCCCGACGCAGACGGTGACGATCCGCCCGGCCGAGTCGAAGTTGAGCGAGCCGCACTCACGGCTGAAGAGCGTCGAGAGCTCGGCGCCATCGCCGAGCGGTCCCGACAGCCGGTAGGTATCGCTCATGTAGGCGTCGTCGTGGATGTTGCTGCGCTGGTTGGGCGCCATGAACGGGTTGCGCGGCGGGGCCGGACCGCCGTCGACACGGTTGGGCGTGGCCGTCGTGCCCTCGAACTGGGTGACCGCCCCACGCTGCAGGTCCGGGATCGGGACGACCGGCGCACCCGGGATCTGGGCCGCGGCGTTCCCGGCCCAGGCGAACATCGCGACCACCATCGAGGTCGCGACCACCGCTCTTGCCCCGCAAGCCCTGTGGCGCATGCGGCGGCGAGCATACGGGAGACTTGGCTCAATGGCTCAGAAGCCGCTCGAGCTGATCCTGGCTCGGAATTTCCTCACCAGCCTGTCGACACCCGCCTTCCTCGTCGACGAGAAAGGCGCGCTGCTCTTCTACAACGAGGCGGCGGGCGCCCTGCTCGGGATCTCGTTCGAGGAGTCCGGCCGGATGCCGGCCGAGGAATGGAGCCACGCCGTGGGGCCGTTCAGCACCGGCGGCGATCCGATCCCGATCGAGGACCTGCCGACAACCCGGGCGCTCCGCCAGGGCCGCCCGGCCCACGGTCGCTTCGAGGTGCGCTCGGTCACCGGCGAGGAGTACGAGATCGAGTCGACGGCCCTTCCGATCGTCGCCGAGGGCGGCCAGGAGGGAGCGATGATCTTCTTCTGGACGCGGAACTCGCGCGGCGGCGATTAGCGGTCTATAGGCTGGGCAGAGAGAGGAGCAGGTGATCAAACGGTGAAGATGAAGGTGTGGGGTGCGCGCGGCTCGGTCCCGGCTCCGGGACCCGAGATGAACCGCTACGGCGGCAACACCTCCTGCGTCGAGCTCGAGCTCTCGGACGGGTCGACTCTGATCATCGACGCCGGCACCGGCATCCGCAGCCTCGGGGTCGGCATCGCCAGGGAGCTGCCGAAGGTCAACATCCTGCTCACCCACCTTCACCTCGACCACATCCAGGGGTTGATGTTCTTCGCGCCCTGCTTCCGGTCGGAGTCGGAGATCACGATCTGGGGCCCGTCATCGCCCGAGGCCTCACTCGAGGAGCGGATCGCGCGCTACATCTCCGCCCCCCTCTCCCCGGTCGAGGTGCGCGAGCTGCCCTGTGACGTCAACTTCCGGGACACGCCGGCGACCGAGTGGGAGATCGGCCCCGCGAAGATCCGCGCCGAGGCCGTCACCCACCGCGGGCCCACGCTCGGCTACCGGATCGTCGACGGCGACACCACGCTGACCTACATCTCCGACCACGAACCCGGCCTGGGCGCGGCGCTCGAGACCCTCGAGCCCGAGTGGATCTCCGGATTCGACCTCGCCCATGACGCCGACCTGCTGATCCACGACTGCCAGTACACGGACGAGGAGTACCCCGAGCACGTCGGCTGGGGCCACTCGAGGCTCAGCGACGCCCTCACCTTCGCGCGCCGGGTAGACGCCCGGCGCCTGCTGCTCTTCCATCACGACCCGCTGCACTCGGACGAGTTTCTCGATCACTTCCAAGAAACGGCCCAGGAGCGCTGGACCGAACTCGGCGGCCGGGACGGGGCCATCGAGATGGCCGCCGAGACCCAGGAGCTGGAGATCGGCGCGCCCGCCCGGGTCGGCGCCGCGAGCTAGACGTCCGGCCGGCGGTCCGCCCAGGGCCGCTCCGCCTCCAACTGCGCGCCGAGGGAGACCAGCGTCGCCTCGTCGTTGGGGCGCGCAACCAGCATCACCGAGCGCGGGAGCCCCGAATCGGTGAAGCCGGAGGGGATGGTCGCGGCCGGCTGGCCTGTGTAGTTCCATCTGAACCCGTACGGATAGATATTGGCCATCTCGTTCATCGTCGAGATGGCGCCCTTGCCGAGCAGCTTCCCGACCTCGAAGGGCGGCTGCGCGGTCGCCGGCGTGAGCAGCGCGTCGAAGTCACGAAAGAACCCCTGGATCTTCGCGGCGGCGCCTGGCATGCGGTCCCTCACCTTGCTCATGCGGCGATCGCTGAACAGGCGACCGAGCCGGACGAAGCCCTTGCTCTGATCCGAGAGCCGCTCCGGATGCGGCAGGCTGAGGGCCTCGTCTCGGATGCCGCGGAAGTACATCGGGAAGAAGTCGGTCCGTGCGCGGCTGTAGGGCGGGGCCGCCTCGGTCACCTCATGACCGAGGGAGCGCAGGAGTTCGATGGTCTCCTCGTAGGCGGCGAGCACCTCGGGCGCCTTCTTCACCGGGGTCGCCGTCTTGGTCGTGCAAGCGATCTTCAGCTTGCTCGGCGGCGTCCGGGCCGCCTCCATGAGTGGCCGCTCGAAGGGTGGAGGCGCGTCGAAGTCCCCGCTCTCCGGCCCGCTCATGACGTCGAGATAGAGCGCCGTGTCGATGACGGACCGGCTGACGCATCCCGACACCGAGAGCCCGTACCAGTGCTCGCGGTCGGGCCAGAGCGAGATCCGGTTGCGCTGCGGCTTCAGCCCGAACAGGCCGCAGTAGGCGGACGGGTAGCGGATCGAGCCGGCCCCGTCCGTGGCGTGGGCGATCGCGCTCATTCCCGACGCAACCGCGACACCGCTCCCCCCGCTCGAGCCGCCGCAGGTCCGCGACGGGTCCCAGGGGTTGCGGGTGTCGCCCCAGGTCGAGCTCTCGGTGAACCCGTAGATGGCGAGTTCGGGCAGGTTGGTCTTGCCGAGGATCACGGCGCCCGCATCGCGCAGCCTGCGGACGACCAGGCCGTCCTCCCTCGCGGGCTCGCCGTAGGCGGCTGTGCCGTGCGTCGTGACCTCGCCCGCGTAATCGACGTTGTCCTTGATTGCGACCGGTACGCCGAGCAGCGGAGCTTCGTCACCGGCGGCGAGCCGTTCCTCGGCTGCCTTGGCATCGGCGCGCGCCCGCTCTGCGAGCACGACCCGGAAGGCGTTCAGCTTCGGATCGATCCGCGAGATGCGCTCCAGGTAGAGCTCGACCAGCTCACTCGGCGAGATCTCCTTCGCCCGGACCATCTCGGCGATCCGTGCGGCTCCGGCGAACGCGACCTCGTCCTCAGTGGCGGACGTCGCGCTCACAGCCGCCATCCTTCCGCATCGAGGACCTCCTCGGCCGCCCGTTCACCCGATCGCAGCGCGCCGTCCATGTAGCCGGTCCAGACCGTCGCGGTCTCGGTACCGGCCCAGTGGATGCGCCCCGCGGGCTGGCGGAGCGCCTCGCCGTAGCGGGCGAGGGCCCCCGGCGCAAATGAGCAGATCGGGCCGCCCCGGCTCCACTCCTCCTCGGCCCAGGCCGTCTCCAGGTAGATGCCCGGCTTCGCGACCTGCTCGCCGAAGAGCCGCTCGAAGCGCTCCAGGACCGCGCCCCGGCGATCGGCCTCCGAGAGACGGGCATGCCGGATAGCCTCGGCGCCTGCGATGAATCCGATCAGCACGCCGGGGCTGCCGTCGGGCGGGGAATTGTCGAAGGTCGTCGTCACCGGCCCGCCGTCGCTGACTGCCTGTCCGCTGAGGCCCTGCTCGCGCCAGAACGGCTCGGGGTAGACGGCGGCGCACTTGGTGAGTGCCCCATTCGCCATCCGCTGGGTGAGCTGGTCGCGGCGGCCGCCGAGCGAGGGAGAGAAGGAGATCCGAGAGGCGAGCGGAGGCGGCACCGCGACGATCACCCGATGCGCCCGTGCCTGGAAGCCGTCCGCCTCGACGTCGAGCCCGGCGCCGTCCTGAGCGATTCGCCGAACGGGAGCCGAAAGCACCAGGGCCACGCCGAGCTCCTCGGCGAGCCGCTCCGAGATCCGCTGCGACCCGCCGACGAAGCGGTCCTGCTGCGCGCCGCCCTCGACGTCGATCAGCGCGTCGAAGCTGCCCGCCGAGCTCGCGCAGGCCAGCAGCCAGAGTGCGGAGAGCTGCGCCGGATCCGCTCCGGTGACGGTGCCGGCCGCGATCTCGAGGAGAGTGCGCGCCTTCTTGGTGCGCGCCGCCTTGCGGAGCCAGGTGGCGAGAGTCTTCGAGTCGAGCTCCTCGGCCTTCGGCGCCGTCCATGGTGCATCCGCGGGGATCCCGCGAATCGCGCGGGTGACCTTCCTGCGCACCCGACCGATATCGAGCAGGACATGGGGCGCCAGCCGGGGGATCGTTCCCTTGTAGCGGCGGACTCTGCCACCTAGTTCAAGCAGGTTCTTTCCCTGATGATGGGTAGGGAAGGTTTCTATGCCGAGCTCGGCGGCGAGGGCGAGCACCCGGTCCTGACCAGGACCGACCCACTGACCTCCCATCTCGGTGATCTTGCCCCCTCCGATCGAGGCATTGACCGTGCGGCCGCCGACACGGTCGCGCGCCTCGACCACGAGGACGCCGCGGCCCGCGGCCACCAGCTGGCGGGCGGCCATCAGGCCCGCAAGGCCCGCGCCCACGACGATCACGTCTGCCTCTCGTCGTCCGGGCGCGGCGGGCACGCGCAGGACGCTATCGAGGCCGGTGCGGACCGGGGGCGACGCTCAACATTGAACCGGGATCTGCGGTGTGCTCTTGCTGCCCATCGCCACGACCAGCCAGCCGGTGGCGCCGGGCGCGCAGGTGTACGTGCCGGTCGCGACCCACGTGCCGGTGACCACTCCGTTCATGGCGGTGCCGGCGAGCAGGCTGATCGCCCCACCCGCGGACACGGTCCCCACCAGGGAGTCAGCGCTATCACCGGTGATGGTGAACAGGCAACCGAGCACCGGCAGGCAGGTCAGTCCTTGGGCGGTGGTGACCCGCAGCGTGTTCGGGTCGGTCGTCCCCCCGCCGCCGCCTCCGCCCCCGCCGCCCGGCCCCCGCCGCCTCCACCGGGCTCGGAGGGGATCCGGAGCGTGCCGCAGTTGCGAACGACCGGCAGGTCGGCGGGGATGTCGATCACGCAGGTGTTCGTGCCGCGGCCGCCGTCGATCAGCCGATCTCTCCTCCCGTCGGCCGCCTTGATGCCGTCGTTCCCCGGTCCGGCGAGCAGCCGGTCGGCGCCGGGGCCGCCGTTCAGGAGGTCGCGGGCCTTCCCGCCGTTGAGGAGGTCGTTGCCGCCCCTGCCCTTGATCAGATCGCCGCCCCCCTTGCCCACCAGCCGGTCGGGTCCCTTCGAGCCGACGAGCAGGTTGCCCGCCTTCGTCCCCACCAACTTGAATGCGTGAGCGGTGGCGACTCCCGCCACCAAGGTGACCGAGCAAATCACCGCAAAGGCCACGCCTCTGGCACGCATCGAGACCTCATGTCTCACCTTGCCCGGCGGGCCTCCCGAGGAGCCCCCGCCGCTCAGATCGGCATCCGAACCGACCGCCGCGAATTATGCCGCTACCGCAAACCGGGGTGACGACAGGTGGACATGGCGGCGACGTGATGCACACGAACGACGGTGAGCCCGACTGGGTCGACTGCGGCCGCGATCGTGAGGTCGCGATCGTCGATCTCGGCGATCTGGACCGCGTGCGCAACTGCGAGGTCGTGATCCAGCGGGCCCCGAACCCGCAGGAAGACCAGCAGGAGCGGTATGTGCGATACGTCCTGGCGGAGGTCAGCCCTCCGCCAGGACCTTCGCCTTCTCCCGCTCGAACTCTACGTCGGTGAGAGCGCCGGACTCGCGCAGCTTCTGTAGGCGCTCGAGCTTCGCGATCTGACCAGAGGCGCCACCGCCGCCGGATGGGGGCTTCGAGCCCCAGGGGAGCCGGTTTGTCAGCTGCTGCGCCGCCCGCGCGCCTGGTCGAGGCCGGTGCTCATCCGCGACATCGCCCCGCCGCCCATGCCACCCGCCGTCGCGGTCATCGCGGGGGGCCGCTCGTCGCGCCCTCGCAACCCCTTCAAGAGCCCAGCCATTGCGATCAGCAGGGCCGGGACGCCCAGCACGAGGAAGGTCACGCCGACGATGATACCGCCGGCCTTGCCGCCGGTCGAATCCTGGATCGCCTGATTCGTGAGCGCCGCGATCAGCGAGGTCGCGCCGGTCGCCGCGAAGAAGAGGCCCCAGGCGAAGACGCCGAAGCTGAAGCTTCCAAACCGGCGCCCGCGCCCGTCCCGGTCCCAGGGCGGATCTCCGCGGAAGGCGAAGATCCCCGCGCCGATCAGCCCGGCGAAGATCCCCGCGGTCAGCAGGAGGATGTCGGTGCCGGTGCCCGACGGGCAGGGCTGTGAGATCTGATAGGGCGTGTTGCCCGAGGCGCAGGTCCCGGTCTCCAGCAACGAGACCAGCTTGACGTTGAACAGCACGATCCCGCCGAAGAACAGCCCGAGCCCCAGCGCTGCCTTGATCAGATAACCCATCTCCCCGCGGGCAGACTAAACGCCGACAGTGACGACTATCGCACTGACTCGGCGCTACTCGCGCGGGTGGCGCCGTAGGAGGGGCCCACGGACGCGATTACTGAGCGTCCGTGGGAGGTTCCTACCGTGACAGGACCCGCGCGCCTAGTGCTAAGAGGCCGCTACCTCGCGGTGCGGGAGCTTCCAGTCGGGCCGCACGAAGTGGCAGGTGTAGCCCTCCGGGTAGCGCTGCAGGTAGTCCTGATGCTCGGGCTCGGCCTCCCAGAAGGGACCGGCCTCTTTCACCTCGGTCACGACCTTGCCCGGCCAGAGGCCCGAGGCGTCGACGTCGGCGATCGTGTCCTCGGCAACCTGGCGCTGCTCGTCGCTGGTATAGAAGATCTCCGAGCGGTAGCTCGAGCCGATGTCGTTGCCCTGCCGGTCCTTGGTCGTCGGGTCGTGAATCTGGAAGAAGAACTCGAGGATGTCCCGGAAGGCGATCCGCTCGGGCTCGAAGACGATCTCGACGGCCTCGGCGTGACCGGGGTGGTTGCGGTAGGTGGGATTGGCGTTCTCGCCACCGCTGTATCCGACCCGCGTGGAGATGACGCCGTCACGCTTGCGAAGCAGCTCCTGCACCCCCCAGAAACATCCTCCCGCGAGAATCGCGGTCTCGGTGTTGTTCGTCACGACACGGCTCCTTCCGTCTGAAGTCAGTTCCTATTTGGCTGTACTCCTCAGTCCATCCTAGACCCGCCCTGTTACTAGCCGGGCGGCTCAGACGGGAAACGGCTGGCGCGACCACGGTGTCAGGGCCTGCGCGACCCTCCGCCAGCGGTAGCGCCGCAGCGCTTTGTGGACGAGCTCCTTGTCATGCGGATAGGTGAGCTGCTCGTCGGCCTCGTCCGGGGTGACCCAGCGCAGCTCGTCCACCTCTCCGTGCGACTCGAACTGGCCCTCCAGCGGCTCCATCAGCCAGTAACGGACCAGTTTGCGCCGGGACTTGCGGTCCAGATAGGAGACGTGTGGCAGCTCGGTGAGCGGCTTGCAGCGGTACCCGGTCTCCTCCTCCACCTCGCGCAACGCCGCCTCCTGCCAGCTCTCACCCTCCTCGAGCTTGCCCTTGGGCAGCGACCAGTCCATGTACTTAGGGCGATGGATCACCGCGACCCTGGTCCCCCCCTCGCCGTCGCGCGCGACCAGCACCCCACCGGCAGCGGCGATCTCCGGCTTACCGTCGCCGATCTCGAAGTCCTCGCGGCTCACCGGCGCAGCCTACTCGCCGCGTCCGTGCATTAGGCAGCCTCGGCGAAGCGTCGAAGCGCCTCCTTGCCACCGCCAATCAGCGGGTCGCCGTGAGCGAAGAGCAGGCTGTCGAAGTCGAGGTCGAGCAGCCCCCGGTACGACTCGCGCAGCCCGGCCTTGACCCCTTCGGGGTCGTCGCCGAGGAGCCAATCCGCGAAGAAGTCCATCTCGCCGTCGTAGTGCCTGATCCCGTCGGCGATGGAAAGCGCGCCGGCGTCCCGGATCAGCAGGGCACTCTCATCCGGGCAGATCGCGCCGACCTCGAGCGCCTCGATGCCAGGAGCCACCTCTTCCCCGAAGTCGAACCCCTGAACGCCGGGCCCGTTTTCGAACTCGTGCAGCCCGGGCTTGGAGCATTCGATCACGCAGCCGAACTCCTCCGCGAAGCGCTCGGCGTGGCGCAGGTGGTGGCGGTTGCTGAGCAGCACGCGCTCCGGTGGCTCCTCTCGGAACGGCTCGGTTCCCTCGTCCGGCAGGAGGACGTCGATCAGAGCCCTGGATGGGCGGACCCAGTACGAGCTCACCTCGCTGCCGGTGTTTGGGTGGGGGGCGGTCCAATGCCAGACGCCAGGCAGGAGTTCCTCCATGAGCCCTCCTATACCCGGAATACCATCGCGATGTGCGCACGCTCGGGATCGACCTCGCGGCGCAGCCCGCCAACACCAGCGCCTGCGCAATCGAATGGGGGCCGGGACGCCCGATCGTCTCCGAGCTTCGCTCGGGACTGGACGACGAAGCGCTGCTCGGTGCGATCGAGGGGGCCGAGAAGGTCGCAGTCGACGCGCCGTTCGGCTGGCCGGACGAGTTCGTGGATGCGGTGACGGCCCACCGCAACCGGGCGGGCTGGCCCGGCAGCGGCGAGGACCAGGACCTCTATCGCTTCCAGCTCAGCTTCCGGGCCACCGACCGGCGCCTGATAGAGCACGGCGCGCGGCGGCCGCTGAGCGTCTCGACCGATCTGATCGGCGTGGTCGCCATGCGCTGCGCCTATCTCCTCGATCGCCTGGCCGCGCGGGGTGAGCCGGTGGACCGAGCCGGGTCCGGAAGGCTCATCGAGGCCTACCCGGCGCCCGCGCTCACCTCCTGGGGCCTCTCCGCCACCGGCTATAAGAGCCGCGTCGGCGCCACGCGGCTGCCCGAGCTGCTCTCCCAGCTCACCGACGGCCTCGGCGGCCTCCAGATGAGCTCCGTGCAGCTGGAGCTCGCCACCTCCGACCACAACTGCTTCGATGCCGTGGTCTGCTCGCTGGTCGCCCGGGCGGCGGCGCTGGGCCTGACCCAGCCTCCTGAGCCGGGAGAGGAAGCCGACCGCGCCACCCGCGAGGGGTGGATCCACTTGCCGACCAATCCCCTCCCCCACCTGCTCGAGGCATGACGACCGCCAAGGAAGGGAAGCTCTCGCTGCGCGAGGTGGCCGGCGAAATGTGGGGCGTCTACCGGAAGCACTGGACCTTCCTCGTCCCCGCCGCCGTCGTCGTGCTCATCCCGCAGTCGGTTGCCGACGGCCTGCTCGAGGGATTCCACCTCGAGCATCTGAGGAACTTCGCCGACTTCGCGAAGCTCGGCACCGCTCTGCTCACTACTGCGGTCAACTTTCTCGGCCAGGCCGTCTACGCCGGGCTCACGGCGGCGGCCGTGGTCGAGTGGCGCGCGGGTCAGCCCCTGCCGCGCCTTTCCGCGCTGCTCCGCGCGATGCCGCTCGGGCGCCTGATCGTCCTGGACGTCGTCGTCACGGTGCTGACGGCGATCGGATTCGTTCTCCTGATCGTTCCGGGCCTGATCGTCCTCACCTACATCGCGATCTCGCCGGTGGTCCTCAAGCTCGAGCACCTGGGCGTGCAGGAAGCGCTCGCCCGAAGCATTCAGCTGGTCCGTGGAAGAGCCCGACAGGTCTTCGCGATCGCGATCGGCGCAGTGATTCTCACGGAGCTCGCGGTGCAGGCGATCGCCCTGCCCTTCAACGACAGCGGGGTCGCACTGTTGACCGCGGTGAACCTGTTCGCCGAGGGCATCTTCCAGCCGATCGAGGGCCTCGCGATCGCACTGGTCGCGATCCACCTGCTGGAGCTCCACGGCGAGGCGCCTGCGCCGGACGCGATGGCGCGGTCGCTGGTCGCGGAGCACGACTGAGGTTCTGGAGAAAGAAAACGGGCCGCCCCCCTAGGGCGGCCCGAGTGAGTCGAACGGCGGCGGGCGGGTCTTCCCTGCCTTTGATGGTTTCCTACTCCCCTTGGCGAGTGGCATTCTGTCCGCCGCCCGGCCTCGCGTCATCGTGGCTAACTGCGGGACTTCAGTAAGTAGTTCTCCTCACCCAACGTAAAAGGGCCGAAGCGCTAGCTCCGGCCCAGGCCTCCCCCTGTGTTAAACGGGTCGCGCTTACGCGCGCCCTCGCATTACAGGCGGGCGGTCAGTCGCGCGACTCGCGGTCGCCTCCGACCTTCTCCTTCACCTTGTCGGCAATGTCATCGACCTTGTCTTTGACGCTCGAAGTCGCGCGGTCAATCCTGCCCTCGCGCTTGAGCTTCTCGTCATCGGTCAGGTCGCCGGCCGCCTGCTTGGTGCGACCCTTGGCCTCATCGATGCGCTCGGTCATTTCGATCGTCTCCTTTGTTGTTCACCCATTGGCTACCCGCCGCTCACCGCCGAAAACCGGACGTGACAGCGACCTCCGCAGGCGGCATGATCAGCCCATGGCCAAAGCGACGAGGGAGCGGCTCAGCCAGGACGACGCCCAGATCCTGCGACTCGAGTCCCCGGTGATCAAGGGCCACACGGGCAAGGTCCTGATCGTCGCGCCCGGCTCCGACGGCCATGCCCTGTCGGTCGAGCGTCTCCGCGAGCAGGTGGCCAATCGAATGGCCGCGTTCCCGAGGCTCAGCCAGCGGGTCGAGGAGCCGCGCCTGCGGCTCGGCCGCCCTGCCTGGGTCGAGGCGCCGGAGGTGGACCTCGCGTGGCACGTCGCCGGGCCCGAGCACGCGGACCCGCTCTCCGACGAGGAACTCCGACGCGCCGTCGGCGACCTGCTCTCCGAGCGCCTCGATCACACCCGCCCGCTGTGGCGTCTCGACGCGCTGCCGCTGACCGGGGAGCGGACCGCGCTGGTGGGACGCATCCACCACGCGATGGCGGACGGGGTGAGCGCGATCCGCTTGGTCGCCGGATTGCTCTGGGACGCCGATACCGCGCCGGCGTCGCATGCGAACGGCCAACGCTCGGAGACTGCATCCCGGTCCGGCCCGTCAGCCGGCGCGGCCCAACCCTCCCCAGCCCCGGCCGCCGAGGCACGCGAAGCGCGCATCCTGGTGGGCCTTCCCGCCGCGCTCTGGCGCGAGCTCCGCCCTGGTAGGGACACCAAGATGGACCAGCACATCGGCCCGGCGCGCGAAGTCGCCTGGACCAGCTTCCCGCTCGAGCGGCTGAAGCGCATCGAGCACGGGGCGGGCGATGGAACCACCGTCAACGACGTCGTCCTCGCGGTGGTCGCCGGCGGCCTGCGGCGCTGGCTGCCGCAGGCCGGCGGGATCGCGGCGGACCTCCGGGTCCAGTGCCCGGTCTGCCTGCACGCGCGCGAGGAGGACGCCGGGCAGCTCGGCAACCGTGACTCCTACATGAACCTCGACCTTCCGATCTCCGAACCCGATCCCACCGCCCGCCTGCGCCTGATCAACACGGAGACCAGCACGCGGAAGCTCGACCATGACGCGGACACGCTCTACGCCTTCTTCCACGCGCTGGGCCGGTTCAGCCCGCTCTATCGCGGCGTCACCAGGCTCACCTCGGGTCCGCGGGAGTTCGCCCTGTCGGTCTCGAACGTGCCGGGTCCGAGACAGCGGCCGCTCATCCTCAACCACGCGGTTGAGCAGTTCAGCTCGTTCGCCGAGCCCGCCGACCGGCACGCCCTGCGAGTGTCAGTCGTCTCGCTCGGCGGGGAGCTCGCCTTCGGGCTCTGCTCGGATCCCGAGGCGATCACGGACCTCGACGGACTGCGGGGGGCGCTCGCCGACTCGATCGGAGAGCTGGAGGTCGCCGTCTGATGGCAACGAAGGCGAAACCGGGGTCACAATCGAAGCGATCCCAGAACAAAACGGGTCGCTCTTCGGCTCCGCCTACGAGCGCCCTCGCAGAATACGAGCGCAAGCGCAATTTCTCCAAGACGAAGGAGCCGATCGGGAAGGCGAAGTCGAAGAAGGCGAAACGCCGCCATCCCCGCTTTGCGTTCCAGAAGCACTCGGCGACCTCCGAGCACTACGACCTGCGGCTCGAGGTCGATGGCGTGCTCGCCTCCTGGGCGGTGCCGAAGGGGCCCTCGCTCGACCCGCGTGACAAGCGCCTTGCGATGCGCACCGAGGACCATCCGCTCGAATACCTCGAGTGGGAGGGCGTGATTCCCGAGGGCGAGTACGGCGCCGGGCCGATGATCGTCTGGGACCGCGGCGTCTTCCAGAACATCTCCGAGACGCGGCGCGGCGAACCAATGGAGCTCGCCGACGCGATCGAGAAGGGCGATGTGAAGCTCTTCATGCTCGGCGAGAAGATCAAAGGCGCGTACGCCCTGGTCCGCACCGGGCCACCCTCGGATCGGGAGAAGTGGCTGCTGATCAAGAAGCGCGACGACGGCGCCGACGCGAGGCGCAGGCCGACCTCCTCGCAGCCCGAATCCGTGCTCAGCGGCCGAACGATCGAGCAGGTCCTCGACCAAGAGGCGGAGCCCGGCCAGTTCAGCCGGCATCGGGCGCGCCGGGGCCGGACGCGTCGCCGCTAGTCTGGGGCCATGGCCACAACGGCCAAGGCACGGACGCTGCAGAACTACATCGCGGGAGAGTGGCGGGACGCTGCGACCGGCGAGGTGCTCGAGGATCGCGACCCGGCGACCGGCGAGCTCGCCGCCCGCGTGCCGCTGTCGGGAGCGGGCGATGTCGACGCCGCCGTGCAGGCAGCCCGCGCCGCGCAGCCCGCCTGGCGCGAGGTCCCGCCGCAGGAGCGGGCCCGTGCGGTGCTGGCGCTCCGCGACGCGCTCTTGCGGAATCGCCAGGAGCTCACGGCACTGGTCACCGCGGACATGGGCAAGACGCTCGCCGACGCCGACGGCGAGGTCGGCCGCGGCATCGAATCGGTCGAGTCGGCGGCCGCGATTCCGCACCTGCTCAAGGGCGAGACGCTGGAGGGTGTCGCGAGCGGCCTCGATGTCGAGATGGTCCGCCAGCCAGTGGGCGTCGTGGCTGCCATCACGCCCTTCAACTTCCCCGCGATGATCCCGCTCTGGTTCCTCCCCTACGCGGTGGCCTGCGGCAACGCTTTCATCCTCAAGCCCTCGGAGCGTGACCCCCGCCCCTCCGAGCGGATCTGCGAGCTGATCGACGAGGAGGAGATCTTCCCGACCGGCGTCGTCAACCTCGTCCACGGTGGGCGCGAGGCGGTCGACGCGATCCTCGATCATGACGGCGTCGACGCGATCTCCTTCGTCGGCCAGGCCAAGACCGCCCGGCTGATCGCGACCCGATCGGCGCAGACCGGCAAGCGCGTCCAGGCGCTCGGCGGCGCCAAGAACTCGATGATCGTGGCAGAGGACGCCGATCTTGACAGCACGGTGCCGGCGATCCTGGGATCGGCCTTCGGGGCGGCAGGGCAGCGCTGCCTGGCAGGGTCGGTCTGCGTGATCGCGGGCGACGAGGCCCGCCAGGCCGAGGTGCGGGAGGCCCTGCGCGGGGCGGCCGAGGCGCTGACCACGGGCCCCGGTGCCGACCCCGCCACCGACGTCTGCCCGATGGTCGCGCCGGAGGCCCGCGAGCGAGCCGAGGCCGCCGTGGGGACGGCTGAGGCGGAGGGCGCGACGGTTCTGCTAGACGGCCGGATCGGCGGCGGCGAGGCCGGGACCTTCCTCGGCCCCACCCTCGTCGATGTGTCCGACCCCGAGTCGGAGCTGGCGCGCGAGGAGATCTTCGGACCGGTGCTCGCACTGGTGGCAGCCCCCGACCTCGAGGCGGCGATCGAGTTCGCCAACGGCTCGCGGTACGGCAACGCCGGCTCGATCTTCACGACCTCGGGCGCCGCCGCCCGCGCCTACCGCTGGGGCATCGAGGCCGGCATGCTCGGCGTCAACATCGGGGTGCCGGCGCCGGTGGCCTGGTTCCCGTTCTCGGGCTGGAAGGACTCGATCAACGGCGACCTGCACGCCAACGGGCCCGACGCCGTCGACTTCTACACGCGCAAGAAGGTCGTTACCAGCCGCTGGTAGGTCGGCTCACCAGGAGTCGACGGTGCGGCCGCTCGCCACTGGGGTCCCGGCCGCTGCGAGGGTTCGGGCGATCATCGCCCGGGTGTCGGCCGGATCGATGACGTCGTCGATCTCGAATATCTGGGCGGCATTGAGCGCCTTGGCGTGCTCGTACATCTCCGCGGTCAGGTCACGGACCCGCTGCTCGCGCTCATCCTCGTCCTCGATCGCCTCGAGGTCTCGGCGCATGGCGAGGCGCACCGCGCCTTCGAGCCCCATCGGACCGAGCGTCGCGTCCGGCCAGGCGGCGGTCAGCAGCGGCTCGTGCAGGCTGCCGAAGGCCATCGCCTGTGCGCCCAGGCCATATCCGCGGCGCAGGACGATCGCCATTGTCGGGACGGTCAGCGCGGCGCCGGCGATCAGCATCCGGCAGCAGTGCCGGACGAGTGCGTCACGTTCGGCCTCGGGACCGACCATGTAGCCGGGTGTGTCGATGAGCGAAACGATCGGAAGTCCGAAGGCGTCGCATAGCTGCATGAAGCGCGTGCCCTTGTCCGCGGCCTCGCCTGTGACCACACCGGCCTGGTGCTTGCAGTTGTTGGCGATGACGCCCGCGGGGCGTCCTTCGATGCGCATCAGTGCGGTGACCAGCTCGGGGCCAAATGACTCGCGCACCTCGGTGACGGACTCCTCGTCGGCGATCGTGCGGACGATCGGCATGACGTCGTAGGAGCGCCGCGAGCTCTCGGGCACCGCGTCGCGAAGCCCTACCTGGTCGGCGGCCGACCACTCCTCGCTGGGACCGCGGAAGTAGCCGAGCAGGCGCTTCGTCGTCGCGGCCGCCGCTGCCTCGTCCTCCACGACAAGGTCGAGTACACCGTTAGGTGCCTGCATCTCAACCGGGCCGACATCTTCGGCCCGGACCTCGCCGAGACCGCCGCCCGCGATCATCGCGGGCCCCGCCATCCCGAGCGAGGCGTTCTTCGTGGCGATGATCAGATCCGAACACCCGGCGATCACCGCGTTGCCGGCGAAGCAGTTGCCGGCGACGATCGCGATCCTCGGGACCTGGCCGGAGAGCTTCGCCCAGAGCGCGAAGGCCCTGACCTGCAGCGCGCTGACGACGGGGTGGTCGGTATCGCCGGGCCGGCCGCCGCCACCCTCGGCGAAGAAGACGACCGGTAAGCGCATCCGCTCGATCAGCTCGAACATCCGGTCCTTCTTGAAGTGCCCGACAGTGCCCTGGGTGCCGGCGAGGACGGTGTAGTCGTAGGCGAGCACCGCGACGGGATGCCCGTCCACCGTGGCGGTCCCGGCGACGAGTCCGTCCGCCGGAGTGTTTGCGATGAGGTCCTCCTGGCTGCGGCGCGCCCGCTGCTGAGCGACGGCGTAGCGGCCGTACTCGACCCACGATCCCTCGTCGATCAGATCGGTGACGTTCTCGCGGGCCGTGCGGCCTCCACGGTCGTGCCGCTTGGATACGGCCTCGGGCCGGGCCGCGTCCTCGCTCAGCTCCTGCCGGCGCTTCAGGTCGGCAAGGTCCTCCCGCTCCGGCATGGGATCCGTGTCCTTCTCCCGCGGCATCGCCGCTGCAGTTTCCCGGAAGAACTGCTGCCGCACCCGCTTCGCCAACCGCAGCTCCTGGGTGATTGACTTCCGGTCGTGGCGCAACGGCTTCTGATCGCTGTCGGTCAAGCGGCCAAGAGCGTCGAGGCTCTCCCCTTTGGGGTCCGCGTGCTGATCGACGCCGCTGATGAGATCCTCGTTATCTCACCTGCCCTGGCCACGCGCTTCGAATGGCTGGCGTCGGCCACGGACAAGGCGCGCGAGCAGGCCGACGAGCGACTGGGAGCTGTTCTCGGCCACCTCGAGGAGCTCGGAAGCCGAGCAACCGGCTCGGTCGGTGCGGACGATCCGATGCTTGCGTTCGAGGATGCGCTGGCGAGCTTTCCAGCGGACCACATTCTGGTCGGGCTCCGTGCTGCGGAGCGCTCTGGCTGGCAGGAGCGTGGACTGCTGGACGAGCTGCAGGGGCGCTTCGGGCTCCCGGTCACGGTCTTCACGCCGCCCGCCGGTTAGATGCGTGGAAGCGGTGGCCGCTAGGCCTGCCCGATCAGCGCGCCGGTGACGGCGACGATCAGGCCGCCCATGGTCACCTGGACCAGGGAGCTCCGCAGCGAGACGTCGAGGAACCGCTTCCTGATCCAGGCGATGGCGATCAGCTCGCAGCCAACGGTGAACGAGGCAACGATCAGCGCGGTATGCAGGTCGCTGATCAGGAAGGGAAGCGCGTGGAAGCTTCCGCCGAAGAAGGTGGCACCGCCGGTGATCAGGCCGCGCGAGAGCGATGTGCCGCGGCCGGTGATCTCGCCGTCGTCCGAGAGCGCCTCCGACATCCCCATGCTGATGCCGGCGCCGAGGGCGGCCGCCAGGCCGACGAAGAGAGCCGCGTGCGACCCGGCGAGGAAGGCTGTGGCGAAGATCGGCGCGAGCGTTGAGACGGTGCCGTCGATCAGGCCGATCAGGGCGGGCTGGACACGCTGGAGCATGAAGCGCTCCTCATCAGCCGGGGGCATCCTCCCCGCGAGCCTTGCCACCAATTCAGCCATAGCGACATATTACAAGGAACTTAAGATAAGGTGGCCCTAAGATGTAGGATGATCTATTAGGTTCCCCTACCGACGATGACGACCAAGACCCACACCCCTCCCCGTGACGACGCCGAGCTCGCCGAGCTGCTCCGCGAGCGTGGCCTCCGAGCGACGTCCCAGCGGGTCGTCATGCACCGCCTGCTTCGCGACCACAACAGGCACCTGAGCGCGGAGGAGTTGCTCTCCGAGGCTGGCGAGCGCCTCCCGGGCGTCTCCCTCCCCACCGTCTACGCCACCCTCGAGCTCTTCGAGCAGCTCGGCGTCGTCCGGCGGGTGAACGGGGGAGGCGGCACGCTCCTCTGGGACACGCGCGCGGACGCCCACCATCACATGATCTGCCGCAACTGCGGTCGGATCGAGGACATGGACGCCGCGCTCGATCTGGAGCGGGCGCGCCGCTCCGCCGCGCGCGCCGGCTTCCAGGCCGATCGCGCGGAGGTCGTGGTCAGCGGGCTCTGCGCGAGCTGCGCCCGGAAGCCTGCCTAACCGGCGGCCACAAAAACCGCCGCCGCATCAACGCGGCTCGGGGTAGTGCGCCTCGATGATCGAGACCACTGCCCCTTGGGGGTCAACCAGAGTCGCCAGGCGCCCCACCGGCGCGTCGATCGGGCCGAAGCCGAGCTTCGCGCCGCCTGACGTCGCCTGCTCGATCGCCTGGTTCGCGTTCTCGACGATGAAGTAGACCTGCCAGTGGGCGGGCATATCGGCGGGCAGGTCGTCGGTGATCTCCATCAGGCCCGCCATTCCCTCGGGCCAGTGCTGCCCCTCGGCCTGCCACATGAGGATGCCCGGCGGTGCCTCCTCGTTGCGGGTGGCGGTCCACGCGAAGACCTGGCCGTAGAAGGCCTGCGCGCGCCCGAGGTCGCGGGTCATCAAGTTGTTCCAGGTCCAGGTTCCGGGCTCGTTGACGAGCTCGGCGCCGGGATGCTGCCGCTGCTGGATGACCGAGAAGAAGGCGCCGCCCGGGTCCTGGCAGGTCGCCGTGCGGCCTGACTCGTTCGGGATCTCGACCGGCCCGAAGGTGACGCTGGCCCCCGCCGCCTTGACCTTCTCCACAGCCTCGTCGGCGTCCGCGACCTTGATGTAGCTCGACCAGGCTGACGGCTGCCCAGGCCCCTGGACCGGGCCGAGGCCGCAGACCTGCTTCCCGTCCTTGAGCAGGAAGCCGTAGCCGCCAGTCGCCTCCGGCGGGCCGGGGGCGGCCTGCCACTCGACGCCGAGGAGCTCGCCGTAGAACCCCTTCGCCCCCTCGACGTCGGTGCTGGCGAGACTGACCCAGCAGAACTCTCCCGGCGCGTACTCGCTGCGCTCGCTCATCTCGGCCCCCTTCTATCGCGTGCGGCGAGCCCCCGCAAGGACTACCCGGGCAACCAGCTCCGGGTCGTCCCAGGTGGGCACGTGTCCGCAGCCGGGGAGCACGACCTGCTCGACCCGTTTGGGGAGCAGCTTCGCGGGAAGCGGCTTGTTCCGCACCAGGGTGTCGTGTTCGGCCCAGGCCAGCGTGATCGGGACCTTGATCGACTTCAGCTCCTCGATTCGGCCGGCCCGCATCAGCGCGCTCGCCTCCTCATACGCCGGCGCGGTCACGTACGCCTTCGCGAGAGCCTGCGCCTCGCCCGGACTTAGTCGCTCCGGCCGGTAGATGAACCGACCGAGGGCCTCCCTCCTCCCGCGGGAGCTGTGCATGATCGGTCGGAAGAACGGCCGCAGTGCCCGTCCTCGACGCCTCGCGCGAGCGAGCCGTCTGTTGGACGGATCGGGTGAGCGCTTCCAGAACCCAGCCGGGCAGAGGGCTACGGCGGCGCTCACGGCGCCCTGTCGGGCGCACTCGACTGCCACCCAACCCCCGAGCGAGATCCCGGCGACGGCCGGCTTTCCCTCGATCCCGAGGGCGTCATAGAAGTCGAGGACCGCCGTCGCCAGGTTGGCCGCTCGGGGCGAAACCCCGTTGGGCAGCTGCCCCGATTCGCCGAAGCCAGGCATGTCGACGGCGATCACCTCGCGCTCGTTGGCCAGCCGATCCATGACGGGAGACCACTGGATCAGCGTGCCGCCTAGCGAGTGAAGGAGGATGACCGGGTCGCCCTGTCCCCGCCGCACGTGATTCAGCCAGACCGGCCCGACGGTCGAGCGGAGCTCGTCCTTCATAGCTCCAGGTTGTATTCCACGTAGGTGCCCGACTCCGCCCCGGTGCGGTTGTAGACCTGCTGCGCCCGGTGGTTGTCCGGCGCGGTCAGCCACTCGAGCGCCGGCATGCCGAGCTCCCTGCAGCGCTCGGCGCAGGCCTCGATCAAAGCGTCGGCTATCCCCCGCCCCCGCGCCTCGGGGTCGACGAAGAGGTCCTCGAGGTAGCCGATCCTCGCCGCCTTCAGGCTCGACCACTTCCAGTCGAGGGTGGCGAAGCCCACCGCCTTCCCTCCGTCACGCGCGATGAAGATCGCGCCCTGGCTCGGTTCGTTGATCAGGGTCTCGAACATGCTCCGGAGACCCTCGTCGTCGGGCTCGGTCTCGTAGAACTCGCAGTAGGCGCGGATCAGAGGGAGCATCTCCTCGATCTCATCCGTCCGCGCCGGATGGACATCGACCCCCTCGGCCAGCTTGCGCGGCCCCTCCGCGACGGGTTCTTCTGCCATGCGCCGATACTAGGCTCTCGGCAATGTCGCCCCGGGGACTCGGCTTGCTGCTCGGCCTTGCCATTCTGCTGATCGGCGGGTGCGGCAGCAATAACCCCGGCGACGAGACCACACTGAACAACACGCGGCAGATCTCCGGCGAGTGGGCCGGGAAGCTCCACCAGGAGGGGCTGCCCCCATTCGAGGTCGCCGTTGATATCGGGGCGGACGCCACTGCTCGGGTCGCTTACACCGGCATCGCCTGCGGCGGCAGCTGGACCCTGGACGAGGTTCGGCCCTCCACGCCGCCCGGCTACGTGTTCACCGAGCAGATCACGGAGGGGGCAGGCGGTACCTGCAAGGGAACCGGCAGGGTCACGCTCTCTCCGATACAGCGCCACTCACCGAATGGACCGGCGTACACGCGCATGAACTACAGCTTCACCGGTGGAGGCGTCGCCAGCCGCGGACTGCTTCACCGAATCCACGCCGGCGAGGTCGCGGCGGTTTTCAAGAAGGCCGGAGTCACCCCGCCCTGAGCAGAGGCTGATTGCGCCCAGGAAGGGGCGGGCCGGCCGCGAATAGAGAGGGTCGGCATGGCGCAAATGGACTCACCGGCGCGCCTGATCGCCCGCAACGTCCTGATCGTGGTGGGCGTCGTTCTCGTGCTCTACGTGATCTACCTGCTGCGCAAGCCGATCAGCTGGCTGATCATCGCCGCCTTCCTGGCTGTCGCCCTGGCCGGCCCCGTCAACTTCTTCCAGCGCTACATGAAGCGCGGACTCGCCATCGCGCTCACCTACCTGGGCCTCCTGGCGATCCCGATCGGCCTCGGGGCGGTGCTGCTTCCGCCGATCGTCAACCAGATCTCGGACGTCGCCACCAACGCCCCTAGCTACGTCTCGGACGTCGAGGACTACGTCCACAAGAACAAGACACTCAACGACCTGAACGAGAAGTACGACATCACCCAGAAGCTCTCCGACGAAGCCGACAAGCTGCCGAGCAAGGCCGGCGACGCCGCCAAGGTCCTCCGCGACATCGGCTTCGGCCTGGTCAGCTCGATTTTCGCCGGCGTGACGATCCTGATCCTGAGCATCTTCATGGTGTCCGCCGGGCCCAGATGGATAGAGAGCTTCATCCGCATGCAGAGACCCGAGCACGCGGAGCGGATAGAGCGGACCCTGCGCCGCATCGCCAATGCCGTCGGCAACTACGTGGGAGGCGCGCTGCTCCAGGCGACGATCGCCGGTGTCTCCTCGTTCATCGTCTTGAAGATCCTCGGGGTGCCCTTCGCGGGACCGCTGGCGGTGGTCGTCTTCACCTTCGACCTGATCCCGGTGGTCGGGGCAACGATCGGCGCCGTGTTCGTCGGAATCGTCACCGCGTTCGTGAACTTCCCCGTTGCGCTGATCATCTGGATCGTCTTCGCAATCGTCTATCAGCAGGTCGAGAACTATCTGATCCAGCCTCAGATCCAGAAGCGGGCGACGAAGGTCGAGGCGTTTGTGATCCTGGTCGCAGTGCTCTTCGGAAGCACCCTCTTCGGCGTCCTCGGCGCGATCCTCGCCGTCCCGATAGCGGCATCGATCCAGATCGCCGTGCTCGAGTACCGCGAGTACCGCCGGGAGGTCGCGGCGGCCGAGCAGGAGGCCGGCGGACCGACCCCGTCACCGCCGCCCGAGGGGCCGACTCCGGCCCCCGAAGCTACTTAGCGGCGGCTCCGGCCCCAGCGGCTGCGGCCACCTCGGGCACGTCCGTCTCGGGAGCGTTCTCGAGCGCCCGCTTGAGGATGTCGCGAAGTGCCTTCTGATCCTTCACGGAGAGCGAGGCGATCGCCGGCGGCGGCTCCGCCATCCGCTTCGTGATCTCGGATCTCATGAACTCACCCTCCTCGGTGAGCACCAAGAGCTTCACGCGCCGGTCCCCCTCCGCCGCCTCTCGGCGGACCAGACCACGCTCCTCGAGCCGGTCGACGATGCCCGTGACGTTCGAGTTGTCGCAGAAGAGCGCGTTCGCGAGCTCGCTCATCTTCCGCGGACCGGACCCCAGCATCCGCAGCGCGATCATCTGTTGAGGGGCGAGCTCGTGCTCACCGCCCACCGCCATGAAGCGCCGCTTGTTGGTGACCATCAGCCAGTGCATCAGGCTCCACGCCTCGCTGCCGGGATCGGTCCGACCGGCCTCCCCGGCGAGCCAGGAGCCCGGACCGGGCCAGCCGCTGCGCTTCTCGGTGGTCATCTCTCCCTTGGTGCCAGCCATAGATTACCACGATACTGGCGCTTCGCGATATTTGCAAGCTTCAACTATCTCTGTATACTGCCGCCCTTCTCCACACGACGCGACCCGGAGGGGGATCCGGATGCCGAGTAGCAACGGAATGCCGACAGAAGCCAACGGAATCGAGGTGAACGGCCTCGTCCGCGAGTTCAAGGGCGGCGTGAAGGCCGTCGAGGGAATCGACTTCGAGGTCCGGCCGGGTGAGATCTACGGCTTCCTCGGTCCCAACGGGGCGGGCAAATCCACCACGGTCCACATGCTGACCACCCTTCTCCCTCCCACCGCGGGGTCCGCGCGCGTCGCCGGGCACGACGTCGTCAAGGAGGGTGCCGCCGTTCGCGATGCGATCGGCGCGGCCCTGCAGGAGGCGGCGCTCGATCCGAACCTGACCGCACGCGACCACATGCGCCTCCAGGGCGCGCTGCACGGCATGGAGAAGGCCGAGCGCACGAGGCGCGGCGACGAGCTGATCGAGCGCGTCGGCCTCGCCGACGCCGCCGATCGCAAGGTAGGCGGGTACTCGGGCGGGATGAAGCGGCGGCTTGATCTCGCACTGGCTCTGCTGCACGGTCCCCGGGTCCTTTTCCTCGACGAGCCGACCACCGGGCTCGACATCCAGAGCCGCACCGCCCTCTGGGACGAGGTGGCCCACCTCTCTCGCGACGAGGGCATGACCGTCTTCCTCACCACCCAGTACCTCGAGGAGGCCGACCAGCTCGCCGACCACCTCGGGATCATCGATCACGGCAAGATCGTGGCCGCGGGGACGCCCGACGCCCTGAAGGCCGAGGTCGGTCGCCCGACCGTGGAGGTCGTGCCGACCGACCACGCCGACCGCGACCGAGCGGTGGAGCTGCTTCGACCGTTCGGCGAGCTGGTGCCCGGAACCCCACAGGGCGCCGCGGTGAGACTCGAGTCGGATGGAGGCGAGCGGCTCGCCGACATCATCCGCGCCTTCGACCAGGCCGACGTCAAGGTCGCGAACCTCGAGCTCCACGAAGCGAGCCTCAACGACGTCTTCCTCACCAAGACCGGCCGCTCTCTGGAGGGCGCCCAGCGCGAGGCCGCCCAGGAGGGCGAGACCGGCGAGCAGCCCGCGCTCGAGGGAGCGCCCGCCTGATGGAGGCCGCCACACTCGAGGCCCCGATGGCCCCGCGGCGGGAGCACCCCTCCATCTGGGTGCAGGCGCCCGAGCTGGCGCGCCGCTCGATCATGCGGACCATCCGCCAGCCCGCGGCCGTCATCCCCGCGACAACCTTCCCCCTCATCCTGCTGGCGATCAACTCCGTTGGCCTCAAGTCGGCCACCGCGCTTCCCGGCTTCCCCACCAACTCCTATGTGACCTTCGCCCTCGCCTTCGCCTTCATCCAGGCAGGCGTCTTCGCCGTGATCGGCACCGGACAGAACCTCGCCGAGGACAACCAGGGTGGCTTCTTCAACCGGCTGCAGCTGACGCCCATTCATCCTGCCGCGCTGGTCGCCGGCCAGCTCGCGGGGACCCTGGCGCTCGGCCTCTTCCAAGCGGCGACCTACATCTCGATCGGCCTGATCGCCGGCGCGCACATCGAGGCCGGCTTCGGCGGGGCGCTCGTGATGGTCCTCCTGTCGATCGCGATCTGTCTCGCCTTCGGCTCGATCGGATTGGCGGTCGGGATGCGCGTCGACGCGCCGGAGAAGGTCCAGAGCCTCTTCCCGCTGATCTTCGTCTTCCTCTTCCTCAGCTCGATGAGCCTGCCGAGGAACCTGATCCAGACCGACTGGTTCCGTGAGGTCGCCACCTACAACCCGGTGAGCTACATGGTCGAGGGGCTCCGTTCTCTCTTGATCACGGGCTGGGACGGAGAGGCGCTCGCGCTCGGCTTCGGCTGCGCGCTCGGGATCCTCATCCTCGGGCTGACCTTCGCCTCGCTCGGTCTCAGGGAAAGAATGGCGCGGACATGAGGCGCTACTTCTCGGTCGCCGGGGGCCTGGCGTGGCGGCTCCTGCACACGCTGGTCACCAACCCGCTGCTCTTCCTACCGCCGATGCTGATGCCGATCTTCTTCTTCACCGCGTTCGCGGGCGGCCTCTCGGCGGTCAGCAACGCCCCGGGCTTCGACTATCCGCCCGGATACACGTCCTTCATCTTCGCCTTCGTCCTCTGCCAGAGCGCGGCCTTCGGGGGCGTATTCAGCGGCTTCTCGATCGCCGCCGACTTCCAGTTCGGGTTCGGCCGTCGCCTGATGCTGGCGACGCCGCACCGCAGCGCGCTGATTGCGGGCTACGGCGTCGTCGCGATGATCCGCGCCGCGGTGACGCTGACGGCGGTGACGCTGATCGCCCTGGCGGCCGGGATGAACATCCATGGCGGCGGTCTCGACCTCTTCGGCATGTACGGGTTGGCCGCGATCATCAACGTCACGGGTCTGCTCTTCGCCGCGGGCGTCGCGCTGCGCTTCCGCAGCCTCCAGGCCACCCCGCTGATGCAGGTGCCGGTCTTCCTCTTCCTCTTCCTCGCGCCCGTCTACGTGCCCCGCGAGCTGCTCGGCGGCTGGGTACACGCGGTCGCCCCGTTCAATCCCGCCACGCACGTGATGGAGACCGTCCGCGATCTGATCGCCGGAACGGGCTCGGAGTACCTGGCGACCCTGGGCATCATCGCGGCTCTGCTCGCGGCTGTGTTCGTCTTCGCGATCACCGGGCTGCGGCGGGCCGAGGCCGCGGGATAGCTTTCCGACTTCGCCGAGAAGCTTGACTGTGCAACAATCCTGGCTAGCACGGTAATCCGGCTAAGGAGGAGATCCCCGTGGACGTTGTCTTCCTGGTCGGCAGGATCCTGTTCGCGTTCTTGTTCGTCAGTTCGGGGTTCATGGCCCACCTCGGACAGGGCGGCAAGCAGGGACGCGGCTACGCCCGCTCGCTAGGCGCTCCTGCCCCCGATCTGCTCGTGCCGCTCAGCGGGGTCGCGATCATCCTCGGGGGCCTGATGATCGCCCTCGGCATCTGGGCGGACCTCGGCGCCCTCCTCATCATCGGCTTCCTGATCGGGATCACGCCGATCATGCATGCCTTCTGGAAGGTCGATGATCCGCAGGTGCGGCCGATCCAGAGCGCGATGTTCTTCAAGAACGTCGGCCTGCTGGGCGCCGCCCTGATCATCTTCTACGTCTACAACCAGGGGCAGGACCTCGACCTGTCGATCACCGACGCGCTGTTCGGGAAGATCTAGCTATCCGCTCATCCGCCCGCCGCTTGGCGCCCTCCGTGACCAGCTTTCCCCAGCGCCTGCGGTTGCCGGCGACCCAGCGGTAGGCGCGATCGGTCGCCCGCGGGGCCCGCGAGGTGAGCGCGGCCAGCGGGGCCCCGCCGGGCAGCAGCCGGAACAGCCCTGGGAAGGCCGCGCCCGCCGACCGGACCGTGCCCTCGCCGTCCACCAGGTGCCAGGAGGCGAGCCGTTCCTCCACGGGCATCCCGCTAAGTAGCCGATCCGCCTCCTCCGTCTGGATCGCGACCGGGCGGACCGAGCCGCGCCGGTCCCAGGCGAGCACCTTGCCAAGGCACCAGCGGCAGAAGCCGCAGTCGGAGTCGTAGAAGAGGATTGCTTTGTTCATCCGTCCAGGTCCAGGGCCGACGGCTGGGCACGGGTATCCCAGCACGGCCGTGGAGCGCTAACGAAGCAGAAGGGGAAACGCCCCTTCCAATTCGGAACCGGGATGGATCAGATCGCGGGAGAACACTCGCAGGCGGCGGTCTTCGCCGCAGAGGGCAAGACACGGCACCGGCTGGTGCGGATTGCGGGGGCCGC
This sequence comes from uncultured Solirubrobacterales bacterium, assembly GCA_963797265.1. Taxonomy (GTDB): domain Bacteria; phylum Actinomycetota; class Thermoleophilia; order Solirubrobacterales; family 70-9; genus DASUPK01. Next base: position 627,202 of record CAWCOY010000002.1, read on the forward strand.
CGCCGTCGCGTTGCTCGTCTCCTGGCTGATCGCGCTCGCTCTCGGAGTGCTCGGGGGCTTCGACTCCCTCCCCGGCCTCCCCGACTCACCGTCGACGGGTTCGAACAACGCCGGCGGCATTCAGCCGGAGGCATCGCATCCCAGTCCCGCCCCGCAACCGCAACCGCAACCGCAAATGCAACGGCGGCATGTGGCGTCCTCGGTTCCGACCTCGACCTCGACCACGGCGCCGGTGGGCGACCCTCCGAGCCGAACCCGGTCGAAGAGCTCGACCCCGGAGACGACTTCCAAGGTCCGCGTCTCGCCGAGCCCCCCGGCCCCCACCGGGTCCGCCACGACCAACGGGCGCCGCCTAGGCACGACCAAGACGACGACTGGTAAGCCAATCGGATCGCCGGGTAACGGGCCGGGCGGAAGTGGCGCGCCGGGTCGCCTTCGCTAGCGGCCGGGAGCGATGACAGTCGAGCCCGCCCGACTCCGCCGGCCTCGGAGCGAACGAGGCCGCCGACTCGCCCGCAAGATCGAGCGGCCGCCGGCCCACTGGCTCTTACTCGGCCTCTTCGTCGGCACCCTGATTCTGCTCCTCCTCGCCGAGGGGCTCACCGTGCACACCACCGGCGCCAGTGGGACGCCACCGCCGCCGTCGGGCGACCGCTCCCGGGCGCTGCGCACGAATGATGCGCTGCTGGTCGCGGGACCAAAGGGCAAGCTCGTGCCACGGGAGACCCCTGTCGGCCGCCGTATCGCCCTCACCTTCGATGACGGGCCGGATCCTCGCTGGACCCCGGAGATCGCCGACACCCTCATGCGGCTTCACGTCCCAGCCACCTTTTTTGCGGTGGGAGAGCACGTTGTCGAGCATCCCGAGGTCGTCGCCGCTCTCGATCGCGACGGCTTCGGGCTCGGCAACCACACCTTCAGCCATGCGTATCTCGCCAGCGCGGGTGATCTCCGGGACTTTCAGATCTCTCTGACCGAGAGTGCGATCTCGGGGGCGGCCGGGGTCAGGGCGCGCTTCGTCCGGCCGCCCTACTCCGCTACTCCCGGCGCCGTGGACCCCGAGCAGGAGCGTGCCTACGCCGAGATCGCCCGGCACGGCTACGTGATCGCGCTGGCGAACTACGACGCCGAGGACTGGCGGCGTCCGGGCGTGGAGGACATCGTCCGCAACGCCACCCCACCTGGCAAGCGCGGTGGGGTGATCCTGATGCACGACGGGGGTGGCGACCGGTCCGAGACCGTCGCGGCGCTCGAGCGGCTGGTCCCCGAACTCCGTGCGCGCGGGTTCGAGTTCGTCGGCCTCAACACCCTTCTAGGCGCCAGCGCGAGCCAGACCGATCCGGCCGCCACCAGTAGCCAGCGGATCCGCGGCGACATGCTGATCGCCTCGCTGACCGCCGCCCGCCTGCTGACGGACCTGCTCACGGCGCTGCTGATCCCGGTCGCGTTCCTGGCGATCATGCGAGCGGTCGCGGTCGTCGGCCTGGCTCGGCTGCACTCCACCCGGTTGCGCCGGCGGTCTCGCCCGGAGGGATTCCAGCCCCCGGTTTCGATCGTGGTGCCCGCCTATAACGAGGCTGCTGGCATCGAGCAGGCGGTGCGCTCCCTCGCTTCCTCCGACTACCCGGAGTTCGAGGTGATCGTGGTCGATGACGGTTCGACGGACGGCACCGGTGATCTGGTCGACTTCCTCGGCCTGTCCCGCGTGCGGGTGATCCGCGAGCCGAACCGCGGCAAGGCTGAGGCGCTCAACACCGCGGTTGCGGCCGCGAAGCACAACCTGATCGCGGCGGTCGACGCCGACACCGTCTTCGAGCCGGGCACCCTCGCGGCGCTCGTCCGGCCGTTTGCGGACGAGGGCGTCGGTGCGGTGGCCGGCAATACGAAGGTCGGCAACCGGCGCAGCCTGCTCGGCCTCTGGCAGCACCTCGACTATGTCACCGGCTTCAACCTCGACCGGCGCCTCTACGACGTGCTTGGCTGCATGCCGACCGTGCCGGGCGCGGTCGGGGCCTTCCGCAAGAGCGCCCTGCTCGAGTTCGGTGGCTTCTCCAGCGACACCCTCGCCGAGGACACCGACGTCACGATCGCGCTCGGCCGCCGCGGCTGGAAGGTGGTCTATGCCGAGGACGCCCGAGGCTTCACCGAGACACCGGCGTCGCTCGGCGGGCTCTGGCGGCAGCGCTACCGCTGGTCCTTCGGCACGATGCAGTCGGTCTGGAAGCACAGGCGGGCGCTGCTCCGCCGGCGCGAGGGGCCGATCGGGAGGATCGGGCTGCCGTACCTGATCCTCTTCCAGATCGCGCTCCCCCTGCTTGCGCCGTTGATCGACATCTTCGCGCTCTACGGGATCCTCTTCCTCGATCCCGTCCCCGTGCTCGCCTACTGGCTCGGCTTCAACCTGCTCGTCTTGCTGCAGGGCGCGTACGCCTTCCACCTGGACCGCGAGCGGCCCTGGCCACTGATCGCCCTGCCGCTGCAGACCTTCGTCTATCGGCAGCTCATGTACCTGGTGGTGCTGCAGTCCGTGGCCAGCGCGGTGCAGGGCCTGCGCCTCCGCTGGCAGCACGTCGAGCGCAGCGGCGACGTCGAGGTGGCGACGCAGACTGGGCGGTAGATTCCAGATCGTGCCGACCGCAACCATGTGGGAGGAGATCGTGGACGCGCTCGAGTCGGTCAACGGCGGTCCCCACCCGGGCTTTCGCGCGGTCCACGCCAAGGGCACGATCTGCAGCGGCACCTTCACCCCCACGCCCGCGGCCAGGGAGCTCTCTCGCGCGGCGCACCTGCAGGGGGATCCTGTCGAGACCACGGTCCGCTTCTCGAACGCGAGTGGCCACCCCCGCACCCCGGATGCCGACCCGCTCGCCGGTCGGGGCATGGCGGTCAAGTTCCACCTCCCCGACGGGGACGCCACCGACATCGTCTCGGTGCCGCTTGTCGTCTTCTTCGCCCGGAACGCCGAGGACTTCCTGGAGATGACCCGCGCCCGCATCCCGGATCCGGAGACGGGCCAGCCCGACCCCGAGAAGCTCGGCGCCTACCTCGCGGAGCACCCCGAGGCCGGGGTGGCGCTGCAGAAGGCCATCCCGAAGCTCGCTCCCACCACCAGCTTCGCCACCTCCGACTACCGCGCCCTGCATGCCTTTGGGCTTGTGGACGCCGATGGCGGGATCCACTGGGGCCGCTATACCTGGGAACCCGAGGACGGGACCGAGTACCTGACCGACGAGCAGCGGGACGCCGCCGAGCGCAACTACCTCCAGGAGGAGATCAGACAGCGCCTCGCCACCGGCATCGCCAGGTTCACCCTCGAGTTCACCCTGGCGAACGAGGGCGACCCGCTCGAGGACCCGACGGCCGAGTGGGAGGGCGAGCACGAGGTGGTCGAGCTCGGCGAGCTCGAGGTGATCCGCGTGGTCGAGGACGCCGAGACGTCCGACGCCCCGATGGTCTTCGACCCGATGCGGCTCACCGACGGCATTGAGCCCTCGGCCGACCAGATCCTCGCCGCCCGGCCGAAGGCCTACGACGTCTCGATTCAGCGCCGGTCCGGTTAGTCGAAGCTGAGCCTGAACGCAGGGTGGTCCGGCAGGATGCGCTCGATCTCCTCGTCGGACGCGTCGGCGTCGATACCCAGGAAGCCCTTCACCTCCCAGGACCACTTGTCCATGTAGAGGCGCATCAAGGGGAGCTTCTCCGAGTCGGGGACCTCCTCGGCATGGAAGCGGCGCATCTTCCGCCCGCTGCGTAGCTCGCCCTCCCCTCCGGCGGCTCGCAGGTTGCGGACCCACTGCGTGTTCCCCCGCGGCGAGAGCAGGTAGGTGCGGCCGTCCAGCTCGAACGGATTGACCGGGTTGGTACGGATCTCGCCGGTCTTCCGCCCCCGTATGGCGAGGGTCTGCGAACCCTGCACGCCGATCCCGAGGCGGTGGACCCCCTTCACCAGCGGGTTCAGCACGTGCATGGTGAACCAGTCGGGCTTCTTGTAGGTCGCCTGCTCAGGCACGCTCACTCAGACTACTGATGCCCCTTAACCCGGCGTTCGCGTTTTCCCACCCCGCCCCCGGGTAAGTGTGGGTCATGTCAACTATCGCAATCATCGTGATCGTGGTCGTGGCAGTGGTGATCTTGCTGTTCATCGCCCGCATGGTCACCCAGCGGCGACGGATCGCCCGAGAGCGTGAGATGCGCAGGCGTGAGGCCGAGGCCGAGGGGCATCGCTCCATGGCCGAGGACCACCGCCAGAAGGCCGATGAGCTCCGCGAGCGAGTCGAGACGGAGGACGAACGCGCCGACCGTCACGAGCAGCGGGCGAGCGAAGTCGCGCCTGACCGAGACTGACTCGTGTACCGACGCAGCGGTCCCGGCCTGCTCACGGTCATCTACCTGGTGATCGGTGTGTTCGCGGCCGGCGACCACAACTACATCCACCACGACAACGTGGGGCAGGTGATCTCCGCGCTGGCGGCGATCCTGCTCTGGCCCCTGGTCGTCTTCTTCGACGTCAACCTCCACATCCACTGATCAGAGGTTGGAGTAGCGTCCGCCGGGTGAGTGACGGCGAGAGCGTGATCAGCTGGCCTGAGGAGCACACGCCGGAGCGTTCGGCGTTCCACGCGGTCAACGAGCTGCGGATCCCGGCGGAGCCCGACGTCATCTTTGCCTGGATCCGCCGCCCCGACCTCTGGCCGACCTACTACTCGAACGCCAAGCTCATCAAGCACCTGGGCGGGCCCTGGCCGAAGGTGGAGCTCGGCAGCCGCTTCCGCTGGTGGAGCTTCGGCGCCTTCGTCACCTCGCAGGTGGTCGATTACGAAGCTCCCACCAGGATCGCCTGGGACGCGAAGGTGCTCGGCGGCCGCGGCTACCACGGCTGGGTGTTGCGGCCCGAGCCAGGCGGGACCTTCGTCCGTACCGAGGAGACCCAGAAGGGACCGGGGATCCAGGTCGTGAAGCCGGCGCTCCGGCCGATGATGGTCCGGTTTCACCAGCGCTGGCTCGAGGGCCTGTCGAAGGTCGCGGCCGAGGGGCCGCCGCCCGCCCCGTAGATTTCGGTCATGGCCACGATCGACGAACTCCGGGACAAGCTCGGCGAGATCCAGGATCTGGGCCGTGCCGCCGCCCTCCTCGCCTGGGACGAGCGAACGATGATGCCCGCCGCCGGCGCGGAGGCGCGAGCCGAGACGCTCGGCACCCTCGCCCGCGTTCGCCACGACATGTTCACGGCCGACGAGATCGGCCGCCTGATCGACCAGGCCCGCTCGGGGCCGGAAGCCGACGTTCCGCCCGGCGAGTCGGTCGACGCCGACCTGGTCCGGATCGTCGCCCGCGACTGGGAGAAGGCCCGGCGGGTGCCCTCCGAGCTGCGGGCGGAGATGGCGCGCGCGAGCTCGATCGCCGAGACCGCCTGGGTGGAGGCGAAGGAGCGCTCCGACTTCGAGATGCTGCTGCCGCACCTCGAGCGGAACATCGAGCTCAACCGCCGCTACGCCGAGTGCTACGACGGTTTCCCAGGTTTCAGCCAGACCTACGACGTCCTGCTCGACGAGTACGAGCCGGAGATGACGACCGAGCAGATGCGATCCGTGCTCACCGAGCTGCGCGAGGGCCTCGTTCCGCTGGTGGCCGAAGCGACCGAGAACGGGACCGGTGCCGACGCCGACCCGTTCAGAGGTGAGTTCCCCGTCGACGCACAGCGCGAACTGCTGAGCCAGGTGCTCTCGGAGCTTCCGTTCCCGGAGAACTCCTGGCGGCTCGATCCGACGGAGCACCCCTTCGCCCTCTCGATCTCGACGACTGACGTCCGGCTGACCACGCGTTACGACGAGGACAACCTGGCGGTCTCGCTGTTCAGCGCGATGCACGAGTCCGGTCACGGCCTCTACGAGTCGGGGGTGGATCCCGAGCTCGGGAAGACGCTGCTCGGAAATATCCGGTCCCTCGGGCTGCACGAGTCACAGAGCCGGCTCTGGGAGAACTGGGTGGCGAGGGGCCGACCCTGGCTGGAGCGCCATCTGCCGCTCCTCCGTGAGCGATTCCCCGGCCCCTTCGACGAGATCGACGGGCCCGGCCTCGAGCGCGCCGCGAACCGGGTGGAGCGCTCGCTGATCCGGATCGAGGCCGACGAGGTGACCTACAACCTCCACATCCTGATCCGGTTCGAGCTCGAGCTCGAGATCTTCGAGGAGGGCCTGTCGCTGACCGATCTGCCCGAGGCCTGGAACGCCCGCTACCGCGACTACCTCGGGATCGAGGTTCCCGACGACGCCCACGGCGTGCTCCAGGACGTCCACTGGCCCGCCGGCGCCTTCGGCTACTTCCCGACCTACAGCCTCGGCAACGTGATCGCCGGCCAGCTCTGGGAGGCCGCTGGACGCGATCTGGGGGACCTGCCGGCGCAGATCGCCGACGGCGACCTCGCCTCGCTGGGCGGCTGGCTGCGCGAGCGGGTCCACCGCTACGGCCGCCGGCTCTCGCCGACCGAGATCCTCGATCGCGCGGGCTGCGGCGAGCTCACCGTTGAGCCTCTGCTCCAGCACCTGCGCGAGCGCGTGGCATTGGCCGTTCAGGCCTAGCCGATTGATCCAAAGCGGTCAGGTCTCGTGCACATCAAGCCGCAATTTGCGGGTATGTTGGCTCGGGGAATGGGCGTAGGAGCACGCCGCAACGGCATATATGGGGGCTGGTCGCGCTCGGGCAACAGCCGCGTCTTCGTGCGCGTGCCGAGCCAGCTCAAGGAGAGCTACGAGTCCGTGAACGGGCTGAACGGCAACGGCCGGGGGCCCGTGCTCGACGTCACGCCAATCGTTCTCGTGCACGGACTCTCCTCCAGTCGCTCGCTGAAGCCGCTGATCCGCGCGCTGGGCAGCCGCCGCCCGGTCTTCGCGCCCGACCTGCCCGGCTTCGGCATGAGCGACCAGCCGATCCACCCGCTGGACGTCCCCGGCCTCGCCGACGCGCTCGGCCACTGGATGTTCGACAACCAGCTCGCGCCCGCGATCGTGATCGGGGTCTCCTTCGGCTCCCAGGTCGCCGTCGACCTGGCGGCTAACCACCCCGCCGCCGTGGACCGTCTGGTCCTGGTCGGCCCCACCTTCGATCCCAAGGCGCGCTCGGCCAGCCGTATGGCGCTGCGCTGGGCGAGGAACGCGCCGCGCTCCTCCCCGCGCCTCGCCCCGACGGTCGTTCACGACTTCATCGACGCGGGCCCCTGGAGGAGCGCGCGCACCCTGCGGCGCGCGCTCAAGGATCCGGTGGAGGAGAAGCTCTCCGAGATCGAGGCGCGCACCCTGATCGTCAGGCCCGAGCGGGACCGCCTCGTGCCGGAGGCCTGGACGAAGCAGGTCGCCAAGCTGATCCCCCATTCCGAGGTGGTGGTCCTGCCCAAGGCGGGGCATTCGATCGGCCCGAAGACGGCGACCCGGCTCACCGCGCTGCTCGTGCCGTTCCTGGTCGAGGCCGACGAGGAGTTCGAGGAAGTGGAGGAGGCTCCGGAGGCAACACCTAGGTAGGGTCAGCCGCTCCATGGAGATCGAGCATCACAGGGCACCGATCCGGATCGCCTTGATCTTCCTGACGATCACGATCGGCTTCGTCGCGATCTGGATCCTGATCGCACCGCGGGGCTTCTACGACACCTTCCCGGGGGCCGGCGCCCACTGGGTCTCGGCGCTGCCGCCCTACAACGAGCACCTCGAGCGAGACTTCGGGGCCGCCTCACTTGGCCTCGCCCTGTTCGCCGGACTGGCGGCGTACTGGATGGACAAGCGCGTCATCCAGGCGGCCGCCATCACCCTGCTCGCGGCGGACCTCCCACACCTGATCTACCACCTGACGACCACGGGGCACTACTCGACCGGCGACAACATCGCCAGCCTGTTCGGGCTCGCCCTCGACGTGGTCCTGCCGCTGGGGATCCTCTACCTCGTGAGCGACGGGGCGCAGCGCGCCGCGCCGGCCGGGGCGAGGGCCGAAGGCCTCTAGGTGTCGCCTGAGATCAGCTGCCAGGCTCGGTGGAGCTTCCGCTTCAGCCCGCCCTCGTCTTCCTCGGAGACATCATCTGGGGTGACCTCCATCACGGCCGGGTTCGGGCCCGGCTCCGGGAGTCTCTCGCTCTCCTGACGGTCGATCTTCAGAAGGACGCCGCGCTCGAAGATCTCCTTGACCTGGTCGGCGTCGACGAAGCGATGGCCACCGGGCAACACGCTCGTGTCGAGCACGATGCCATCGAAGATGTCCTCGTCCGGCGCGGCCAGGACGTGCTCGACCACTCCCACCTTCTCCCCGTCGCAGCTGTAGCAGTCGGCTCCCTTGCCGAGCTCGAGATAGGAGCTGGGCTGACCGAGATCGGGCATGGGGCGAGCCTAACGTAGGGTCCCGCCGTGGACTTCGGCGTCTCCTACTTCCCGACCGACGAATCCGTCGAGCCGGCTGAGCTCGCCCGGATGGCGGAGGAGCGCGGCTTCGAGTCGGTCTTCGTCACCGAGCACACCCACATCCCGGCCGCCCGCGAGACCGACTATCCGGCGGGCGGCGAGCTGCCCCGGGAGTACTGGCGGATCTACGACCCATTCGTCGCCCTGACCACGATGGCCGACGCCACCAAGCGCATCCGGATCGGCAACGCGATCTGCCTGCTGATCGAGCGAGACCCGATCACCACCGCGAAGGCGGTCGCCTCCCTCGACCGGCTCTCCGGCGGACGCATGCTGTTCGGAGTCGGTGCCGGGTGGAACCTGGAGGAGATGCGAAATCACGGCACCGACCCGGCGAAGCGGTTCAGGATCCTGCGCGAGCGGGTCGAGGCCTGCAAGGAGATCTGGGCGAACGAGGAGGCCAGCTATCACGGGGAGTTCGTCGACTTCGACCGGATCGTCTGCCGGCCGGCGCCGTTGCAGGAGCCGCACCCACCCGTGCTGGTCGGCGGCAACGGCGCGCACGTGCTCGAGCGGGTGCTGGCCTTCGGCGACGGCTGGTTCCCGAACCGGATCCCGCCGGACGATCAGATGATCGCCCGGGTCGAGGAGCTCCAGAGCCTCGGCGAGGAGCACGGTCGCGGCCGCATCCCGGTGACGATCCAGATCCCGCCGAAGGACCCGGCTGTGCTCGAGCGCTACGAGCGGGCGGGCGTCACCCGCGCGGTCCACATGCTCCGCGCCGGCGACGCCGCCGCTCGCGACTCGGCCGAGCGCAAGCTCGACGATTGGACCGCGCGGATCGAGTCCTACTCGACCGTCTAACGCTGGAATCCGCCACCGCGGCGGATAGAGTCGCGCCCGCGTGTACGAGGCCCTCCTCTTCTTCCACGTCCTGACGGCGTTCTTCCTCGGTGCCGCCGTGGTGATGTTCTCGTCGTTCGTCCTCGATGGCCCGATCAACCGCCCGACCAAGCTCGTCGCGGAGATCCTCTGGGGAATCGGCGGCGTCGGCACGCTCGCCTTCGGCATCTGGCTGGCGCTGAACCGCCCCGAGTACGAGATCTGGGACGGCTGGATCATCGCCGCCCTCGTCCTCTGGGTCCTCGCCAACGGAGCGGGCGCCCGCGTCAGCCGCGACCTCCGGGCCACCGCGGCCGACTCATCGGTCGCGATCGACCGGCGGGTCGTGTTCTCTCACTGGATGCGCGTGCTCTGGGTGGTCCTCCTGCTCGTGGTCATGGTCTGGAAGCCGGGGGCATGAGCGTGCTCGCCCTGATCAGGCCGGACTCCTGGTTCTTCCCGCTCTTCCTGCACATCGCGGGGGCGATGGTGCTCGTCGGCGCCCTGACGCTCGCCTCCGTCTATTTGATCGCCTCGTGGAGGAGCGGCTCGGTCGCGCTCATCCGGACCGCTTACATGAGCCTCTTCTACGCGGCGCTCCCCGGCTACATCGTCTTCCGGGTCGGAGCGGAGTGGATCGCCGACAAGGAGGGCCTCACCGATTCCACTCTGACCTGGGTCGGGATCGGCTATGGCGTCAGCGACATGGGCGCCCTGCTGCTGATCGTCGCGCTCGTGATCGGCGGCATCTCCGTGCGGCGGATGAACAAGGGCGGGACCCCGTCGCCGATCGCCGCCCGGATCGTCACCGGCCTCGTCTCGCTCGTCCTGATCGCCTATTTGGTCGCGGTCTGGGCGATGACCACGAAACCGTCGTAGCTGACCTCGGGGCGTTTACACGCTCAGCCGTTAGACGCGGAAGTCGTGATCCAGCTTGACCGGAAGAGGGGGCTGCGTGACATCGCGTCCATATACCTCCTGCATCCGCTGCACGAACCACCGGCTGATGTCCGCATCAGACGAGGTGAAGCGCTGCGGGGCATCGGGATCGGTTGCCTCGATGTAGATGATGGCGAGGGTGCGGCCATCCGGCGTCTGCTGATGCCAGATGGATTGGCGCGTGACTCCGGCGTCTTTCTGCGCGGCCGCGTATTCATCCCGGCGAGCGCCCGCCAGCTCGTCCCAGGTTTGGCGATAAAGATCTTCCTTCCCACGCACGATGGGCATGGCGAACACGATCTCGGTCATAGCGCTGTTCCTTCCGTGAAAACGACCTGATCGGCTGAACCTAATCGGAATCGGCCGTTCGACGCGCTCGGCGAGCTGGTCCGGCTACGGCGCGTAGCCCCCGTCCATCCACTGCTTGAACAGCTGGACCTTGTCTTCTGACCAGGGTTGCTCACCGCTGGCGCTTGGGGGCATGGTCTCGTTGGATACTTGGTCGTAGACACCGGCCGCGTTGTCGGGCTGGCTCATGTACGCGTAGTCGTCGAGTGGAACCTCGAGTCGGCTCATGTGCTCTATGTCCACGTCCGTGAACAGCGGCACGATGTCGGTCTTGAAGCTGGTGGCCATGGGGGATACCTCCTCTACGTTGTCCTGCGACGTCGCCCGCCCAGTATCTCGCGTGAGCGTTCCCTTGAAATGCCGACCTACCCGCCCAGCAGCTTCCCGATCGTCCCGCCGGCGCTCGACTGTCCCCCGGAGCCGCCCGCGGCGGCGCTCGTCACGCGGCCCTCGGAGGGCTGGATCAGCACCCAGCCGTTGCCGCTGAAGCCCATCTGCACCGTCTCGCCGGAGCCGCGGCCGATGAAGGTCTTCAGGTTGACGTCGGTCTTCACCGAGGTCGTCACGCCCTCGGACCAGGTGATCGCGGCCTGGGGGTCGGCGAAGGTGTCGGTGCCGTCGAGCTCGATCATCACCGGGGGGCCGTCGGAGAGCATCGCGACGTAGCCGGACCCGGAGAGGTGCGTGTTGTAGAGACCGCCGCCCATGAAGCCCGAGACGCCCTCGACCTTCTTGATGTCCCATTCGATGTCGGCGTCGAAGGCGAGCAGGTTGGCGCCGTTCACCGTGATGGCCTCGTCGGAGAGCTTCACCAGCTGGATCTCCTGCGCCAGGTCCGCGAGGAAGACCTCGCCGGTGCCCGAGATCTTCATCAGCTCGGCGCCCTCGCCGGTGACGGCCTTCTTCGCCATCCGCTTGAGGCCCCCCGAGCCGGCGTGCTCGAACTTGACGTCGCCCTGGTAGGCGACCATCGAGCCCAGCTTCGCCTGGATCGTCTCGTCCGCGACCCTGACCTTGAGCATCTTGGAGCCCTGCAGCTGGAACGGCTCTGCGCCCTCCGTCTCCTTGAACTGCTTGAGCGTTGACTCGACTGACATGGGCGACCTCCTGACTTGAACTTGAAGTGAGCGCGGCACCCTAGCTTCCCGCGGGCAGTCCCGATGAGTCCCGCCTCATTCGCCGGTCTACAGGGAAAGGAGGCCCACATGGCAAAGCTGATCTATTCCACCCAAACCTCACTCGACGCCCGAACCGCTGCTTCCATGCAAAGCGGCGCTCTGGAATCACACCTCTGAGCGGGATGAGAGCGGCGCTCAGCGCACTCCAGCGCGCTGCTGAGGGCCACTAGCCGCGGACGCTGTCCAGCAGGCTGGCGGTGAAGAAGGTGATGCGCTCTCGCGAGTAGCGCTCGGGGTCGTCTGCCTGGCGGACGATCGCCGGGTCTCTCCAACGCAGATAGCTGGACCCAAATCGCTTCGCCTGAGGAGGTAGCAGCCGCCCAGAGGTCCTCGAGACGCGCGCCAGCGCCCTGAAGCGGAGCTGCTTCGTGGGACTCCAGCCGAGGCCCAGCCGCTCGTGCAGCACAGGCGGGAGCATCCCGATCGTGGCCAGGGGGCCGGCCCTGGTCCAGGGCCAGCGGACCAGGCGCCAGACGCCCTCGCGAAGCCAGGGCAGGGGCGGCGCGGCCGGGTCGCGGAGCGCCTCAATCACGTCCTGGGCCGCCTCGGTGTCCTGGAGCTCGCGCTCGACCATGTGGTCGAAGTGCTGGAGCAGCCCCGACCAGCTCTCGGGCAAATCGCCCTCCCGGACGCCGACCAATCGGCCCAGGCGTCGCCACTCCGACCAGAAGCGCTCGATCTGGTCTCGCTGCAGCGGCGAGCAGAAGAGCTCGTGCCCGCGGACGATCGACTCGGCCAGCGTCGCGTGCACCCAGGCGTACGGCTCGGGGTCGAGAGCGCGATAGCGGACCCCGTCGGGCCGAACGCCCTCGATCCGGGCGTGCATTGCGCGCATACGTCGGCCGACCTGCCAGGCGAGCTCGGGGCCCCCGTAGACCATCGAGCTCGTGTAGTCCAGCGTTCGCAGCAGCCGCCCCCACGGATCCTGCTTGAAGTTGGAGTGCTGGCTCACTCCCGCCCCGACCGAGGGATGGGCAACCTGCATCAGCAGCGCATAGCCAGAGGCGGCGAAGAGTCGCGCGTCACCCGAGATTCGCCACGTGATGCCGCCACGGGGCGGGACGAGCGAGGACGCCTCCTCTCTCGCTGGCATCTCGCTCATCGGTGCCCTCTCGCCAGCCCGGCCGCGAACTCGGTGAGCCTGTCCCGCGAATACCGCCCCGGGTCGGCGAGGTGCCGTCGCCCGGCCGCCTCCATGAGCAGGACGATCGTCTCGACCAGCATCTCCACATCCGAGGCCGGGACGTCGATCCCGTTCGCGCCCGCCCGCGCGATCGATTCGAGCCGCGCCGCGACCGCGCCGCCGTCCCCCTCCACGCGCCCACGCAGGGATGCCGGCATCGCCTCGACCGGCATCAGGATGAGCCGCCACGTGTCCGGCCGCTCCTCAATGGCCCGCAGGAGGGCATCGAGGCCCTCGACCAGCGCCTGGGGCGGATCGGCATCGTCGACGCGGGGTGGCATCAGCTCGGCGAGCTGAAGGAGGGCCCGCTCCTCCTCTCGGTCGAGGAGAGCCTCCAGCAACTCCGGGAGGGACCCGAAGAGGTCGTACACGACCGGCTTGGTCACCTCGGCGCGCCGGGCGATCCCCTCCATCGAGACGCCCTCATAGCCCTCCTCCGTGACGAGGGCGAGGGTCGCGTCAAGGAGCTGCTCGCGGCGCTCCTCGGGCGGCATCCTGGGCGCGTAGCGGCGCGCCCTGGTCGGGCTCTTCGCCATTTCCTACGGAACCGTAGCTGGTCAGGCGGCGGCCTGGGCAGCGGCGGCGATCCGGCCGAGCTCGCGGCCGAGGGTCTCCGGGGTCCAGTCGTCCTCGCCGGAGAGCAACAGGCGCGCGCCGGACTCGCCGAGCCCGGCGATCGAGTTGCCGAGCAGTCGGGCGGTCTTCTCGTTGGCGGCCCGTTTGCCCTTGTTCGCGTCGAGCCAGTTCTTCGCCAGCCGACTGAGGGTGTCGACCTGAGCCTGGCGTCCCCGCTGGATGCGGCGGGCGACCGCGGCATTCCCCCCGCCCTCGCCGAGGAAGATCAGCTTGTAGACGTCCGGCGAGTCCCCGACAGCGCGCAGGAAGCCGGTGAAGCCCTCGGTCAGGGTGGTCACGGGATCGGAGAGGTCGGCATTTTCGAAGGCGCCCTGGATCTCGGCCAGGATCCGTTCCTCCTCGCGGGCGAGCAGGGATCGGAAGAGATCGTCCTTGCTGCCGAAGGCGGCGTAGACGACCGGCTTGGTTACCCCGGCCTCGTCGGCGACGGCCTGCATCGAGGTGCCGTCGTAGCCGTGCTCGAGGAAGAGCCGCAGGGCGGCGTCGAGGAGCTCGGGCCGGCGCCGCTCGGGCCCGAGGTGGGCGGCGCGCTTGCGTGGTGGGGTCGAGGGTTTGGTTGTGGCGCTTGCCATTTCCTACCTATGGTAGCTTTTTCCTACTCCAGGTAGCAACCTTACACGGGAGGTGCGACATGGCCGACGAGATCACCATCGCTGAAACGGATCTCGCTCAGCTCGATCCCCAGCAGTTCGCCGAGCTGATCGCGACCGCAAACGACGACCAGCTCTCCGAGGTGATCCACGCCCCCCTGCGCAAGCAGGTCCTCGACGAGATCTTCGGCCGGATGGCCGAGCACGTCGAGCCCTCCCAGGTCGCCGGCCTGGACGCGGTCGTCCACTTCAAGATCCTCGACCGCCCCGAGGAGCAGGGCGGCGGCTACGACCACTACGAGGTGGTCTTCGCCGACGGCGCCTGCCGCGCCTCCGCCCGAGCGCGAACCGAAGGTGACCATCAAGACCAACGGCGTCCACTTCCTCAAGCTCGCCGCCGGCAAGGCCTCGGGCCCCGTCCTCTTCATGACCGGCAAGCTCAAGCTCGATGGCGACGTCATGCTGGCGAGCCGCCTGACCAGCTTCTGCCGGATTCCGAGCGCGGGATAGGCGGCGGCCGGGTGGGCCGCCCGGATATCGTCTCTTTCCCACCGCAGAAACGGACAAGGAGAGGATCCGATGGCTCTCACTATCAACGACACCGCCCCCGACTTCCACGCCGAGAGCACCGAAGGCCCGATCGACTTCCACGACTGGATCGGCGACGGCTGGGCCGTCCTCTTCTCTCACCCCCGCGACTTCACCCCGGTCTGCACCACCGAGCTCGGCTATATGGCCTCGATCAAGCCCGAATTCGACAAGCGCGGCGTCAAGATCGCCGGCCTCTCCACCGACCCCATGGAGAACCACGAGAAGTGGGCAAAGGAGATCGAGGAGACCCAGGGCACCGCGCCCAACTATCCGATCATCTCCGACTCGACCCACGAGATCGCCAAGACCTACGGCATGCTGCCGGCCGACGTCTCCGGCGATCCCACCGAGCGCACCCCGGCCGACAACCAGACGCTCCGCAACGTCTTCGTGATCGGCCCGGACAGGAAGATCAAGCTCATCCTGGTCTATCCGATGACCACCGGCCGCAACTTCGACGAGGTGCTGCGGGTGATCGACTCGCTCCAGCTCACGGCGAACAAGAAGGTCGCGACCCCCGCTCAGTGGGAGCAGGGCGACGACGTGATCATTGCCGGCTCGGTCTCGGACGATGACGCGAAGGAGCTCTTCCCGGATGGCTGGGAGACGCCGCTGCCGTATATGCGGGTTGTGAAGCAGCCCAAGTAAGCGGTCTGCCAAGCGTCTTTCCCAGGCCTCGAGGCGGGCCGATCCTCAGCCGGCTACCACGCGGGCATGGACCCCGACGAGCGCGCCTCCGCCCAGCACCGCTTCATGAGCGGGGACACCGAGGTGATCACCGCCACCAACGCCTTAGGCATGGGCGTCGACAAGGCGGACGTCCGCTAGGTCTGGCACTGGGCGATCCCGACCAGCGTCGAGGCCTATACCAGGAGGCCGGGCGCGCTGGCCGCGACGCCCTCCCCGCCCGAGCCGTCCTCCTCGCCGGCCGCTCCGACCTGGGCGGCAGATCCGCGACCGCCTCGACCAGGAGCTGGTCGGGAACGTCTCAATCCGGGTTCGCGACACCGCGCGGCCCGATGTCTGGGAGGTCGAGGGGCGCGGCGAGCTGCAGCTGGTGGTCCTGCTGGAGCTGATGCGGCGAGAGGGGTTCGAGCTGACCGCCGGCCAGCCGCAGGTGCTGACCCGCGAGGTCGACGGGGAGCTCTGCGAGCCGGTCGAGCTGCTCTCGATCGACGTGCCCGAGGAGTTCGTCGGCGTCGTCACGCAGGCGCTCGCGGTGCGCAAGGGGCGGATGGAGCAGATGGTCAACCACTCGACCGGCTGGGTCCGCCTCGAGTTCCTGGTGCCGGCGCGCGGGCTGATCGGCTTCCGGACCGAGTTCCTGACGGAGACCCGCGGCACCGGCCTGATGCACCACGTCTTCGACCGCTGGGAGCCCTGGGCCGGCGACCTGCGGATGCGGCCGACCGGCTCGCTGGTCGCCGACCGCCAGGGGAAGACGGCCGCCTTCGCCCTCTTCGGCCTGCAGGAGCGCGGCACGCTCTTCGTCGGCCCGGGCGAGGACGTCTACGAGGGCATGATCGTCGGCGAGAACTCGCGCGCCGAGGACATCGACGTCAACGCGATCAAGGAGAAGCAGCAGACCAACGTCCGGGCCGCGGCGGCCGACCAGCTGATCCGGCTGGTGCCGGCGAAGCGCCTCTCCCTGGAGGAGGCGGTGGAGTTCATCCGCGCCGACGAGAGCGTCGAGATCACGCCGGAGTCATTGCGACCGAGGAAGAACCTGCTCGTTCGGACCGCCCGGGCGAAGGCGGCCCGGGAGGCCGCTCGCGTCTGAGCCCGGCGACGTCGCGGTACGTCGCCGCTGCTCGCGTCTGGAGCCCCGTTTGGCCATTCCTACCTTGAGTAGTATTTTGCTACTCTGGGTAGCAATAGAGAGCAGCAAACAGACTTGAGGAGGATTTGAGGCGCGATGGCGATCCCCGAGACGAAGGTGACCCAGCATGAAGAGCCGCTTCAGGACGGCCGAGCGGCCGAGGCGAAGGACGCCGCGGCTGAGGCCACCGCGAGCCTCGGGATCGAGGTCGGCGATACCCCCTACTCCCTCGAGCTCTCGCAGGATCAGAAGGACATCCGGGAGTGGGCACACGGGTTCGCCGAGCAGGTGGTCCGTCCCGCCGCGCACGAGTGGGACGAGAAGGAGGAGTTTCCTTGGCCGGTGGTGCAGGAGGCGGCCAAGATCGGGCTCTATGGCTTCGAGTCGATCGCGCAGTTCTGGGCCGATCCAAGCGGCCTCACCTTCCCCATAGTCAACGAGGAGCTCTTCTGGGGCGACGCCGGGATCGGGATGTCGATCTTCGGCACCACCCTCGCGGTCGCCGGGATCTACGGCTCGGGCACGCCCGAGCAGATGGTCGAGTGGGTACCGCAGTGCTTCGGCACCGAGGACGACGTCAAGGTCGGCGCCTTCTGCGCCTCCGAGCCCGACGCCGGCTCCGACGTCTCGGCCTTTCGGACGACGGCGAAGTTCGACGAGGGAAAGGACGAGTGGGTGATCAACGGGCAGAAGGCCTGGGCGACCAACGGCGGCATCGCCAACGTGCACGTGGTGATCGCCTCGGTCGACCGCGAGCTCGGCTCGCGCGGCCACGCCGCCTTCGTCATTCCCCCAGGGACCAAGGGGCTCGAGCAGGGCTCCAAGGTCCAGAAGCACGGTATCCGCGCCTCCCACACCGCCGACGTCCACCTGGACGACTGCCGCGTCCCGGGCTCCTGCCTGCTCGGCGGGAAGGAGAAGCTCGACGAACGCCTCGCCAACGTCCGCGAGGGCAAGTCGGCCAGGGGTCAGGCCGCGATGCGGACCTTCGAGCTCTCCCGCCCGACGGTCGGCGCGCAGGCGGTCGGCATCGCCCGGGCGGCCTATGAGTACGCCCTCGATTACGCCAAGGAGCGCGAGGCCTTCGGCCGCAAGATCATCGAGAACCAGGCGATCGCCTTCGCCCTGGCCGACATGAAGATGGAGATCGATGCCTCGCGGCTGCTGGTCCACCGCGCCGCCTGGATGGGCAAGACGGGCAAGGAGTTCGACGCTGCCGAGGGTTCGATGTCGAAGCTGAAGGCAGGAGAGGTCGCCGTCTGGGTGACCGAGCGGGCGATTCAGATCCTTGGGGGCAACGGATACAGCCGCGAGTTCCCGGTGGAGCGGATGCACCGCGACGCCAAGATCTGGACGATCTTCGAGGGCACCTCCGAGATTCAGCGACTGGTGATCAGCCGGGCAATCTCCGGCGTTCAGATCAAGTAGCGATGGGTATGGCGAAAGACGTGAAGGCGCCGATGACTGCGGCAAAAGGCAACGGCCGCTCCTGGCCCAAGGGCGGGGAGCCGCTCGGCACCTACGAGGAGATCGAG
This sequence comes from uncultured Solirubrobacterales bacterium, assembly GCA_963797265.1. Classification (GTDB taxonomy): domain Bacteria; phylum Actinomycetota; class Thermoleophilia; order Solirubrobacterales; family 70-9; genus DASUPK01. Next base: position 645,281 of record CAWCOY010000002.1, read on the forward strand.
CTGCACGGCCACCGGGTCAGCTTCCAGGGCGCCGGCGACGGCGACGAGCTGATCGTGCTGCTGCACGGGATCACCTCGACCTCGGACGCCTGGCGCGAGGTGATGCCGAAGCTCGCCGAGCGCTACACGGTGATCGCACCCGACCTGATCGGCCACGGCCGCTCGGCGAAACCGCGCGGCGACTACTCCCTCGGCGCCTACGCCGCCGGGGTCCGCGACCTGCTCGCCGTGCTCGGCTTCGAGCGCGGCACCGTGGTCGGTCACTCATTTGGCGGCGGGATCGCCATGCAGTTCGCCTACCTCTTCCCCGAGTACTGCGAGCGGATGGCGCTGATCGCCTCAGGCGGTCTCGGGCGCGAGGTCCACCCCCTCCTCCGCGCCGCCACCCTGCCGGGCTCCGAGTGGGTGCTGCCGCTGATCGCTCGCGAGTGGCCGGCGCGCGCCGGCGGTGCGGTCCACTCGGTCGCGGCCAAGCTCGGTATCGAGGCCGGGCCCGACCTGGCCGAGTTCGCCCGCGGCTACGCATCCCTCAGCGACGAAGGGGCCAGCGACGCCTTCATCCACACGATGCGCTCGGTGATCGACCACGACGGCCAGCGCGTTTCCGCCCTCGACCGCCTCTACCTCGCCGACCAGCTGCCGACCCTGATCGTCTGGGGCGACTCAGACCCGGTGATCCCGGTCGAGCACGGCCGCAACGCTCACCGCATCGTTGATCACAGCCGCTACATAGAGATCGAGGGCTCCGGCCACTGGCCGATGCTCGACGCTCCGGACCGGATCGTCCGCGAGCTGACCGAATTCATGGAGGAGACAGAGCCGTTCGAGTGGTCGCTTGAGAAGGTGCGCGAGCGCCTCCAGCGCGGCCCCGAGCCGGCACCAGAGGCGCTCACCGCCGCCGACTGAGGAGGCGACGATGCTCACACCGACTCTGCTCGGGGCGAGCAGCAACCCGCCGGCGGGGGGTGCGGCGACCTCTGACGTGATCTACGCGACCGCCGGCGCGGTCGTGGCGACCATCCTCCTGCTCGGCCCGATCCTGCTTTACAAGCTCGGGCGCTTCCCGTTGCTCGCCCGCCTGGCTGACCTCGACGAGCGGGCCACCAAGCTGCCCGGCTGGGCGGCGCTCCCCGGCAGCTTCCTGGCGATGGTCCTGCTGGTCGCCGTCTTCGGCATGTACTGGGACATCTCCCTGCACATCGACCAGGGCCGCGACCCAGGTCCGCTCGCCAACCCCGCCCACTACTTCATCCTGGCCGGCCTCTTCGGGGTGCTCACCGCCGGCGTGCTCGGCATCGCCCTGCCGAACAAGCCGACACGGACCTCGTTCAGGATCGCGCCCGGCTGGTACGCGCCGGTCGGCGCCCTGATGATCGCGATCTGCGGCGCGAGCTCCCTCTCGGCCTTCCCTCTCGACGACATCTGGCACCGGATCTTCGGCCAGGACGTGACCCTCTGGGGCCCGACCCACCTGATGCTGATCGGCGGCGCCGCGCTCTCGGTGCTCGGCGCCTGGGGGCTGCACGCCGAGGGCGATGAGGAGCGACTTCATCCACGGCGGCCACAAACACCGCCGCCGGATGGACGTCCGCTGCCGAAGTGGACCCGCTTCCGCGAGATCGTCCTCGCCGGCGCCTTCCTGGTGGCGCTCTCCACCTTCCAGGCCGAGTTCGACTTCGGAGTGCCGCAGTTCGCGCTCGAGCTGCAGCCGGCACTGATCATGCTGGCCGCGGGAATCGGCCTAGTGACGGCGCGGATCCGCTTCGGCCCCGGCGGCGCGGTGGCAGCGGTCGTCATGTACATCGCGATCCGCGGCACCCTCACCCTGCTGATCGGCCCGCTCTTCGGCGAGATCACCCCCCACCTCCCGCCCTACGTCGTCGAGGCACTCGTGGTCGAGGCAGTCGCGCTGCTCTACCTGCGCGGCGAGCCCGCCGCCGAGCGGCCGATCACCTTCGGCGCTCTCGCCGGCCTCGGCATCGGAACCATCGGCCTGGCGGCCGAGTGGGGCTGGTCGCACGTCTGGGTGGTCAACCCCTGGCCCTCCTCCCTCTTCCCCGAGGCTGCGATCACCGGCCTGCTCACCGCTCTCGCCGGCGGCGTGATCGGTGGCTTCGTCGGACGCTGCCTCACCCCGGCCGTCGAGCGGCGAGAGAGGATCCCGCGCGCGGTTCTGCCTGCCGCCGCGGTCGCCGCCGTCGGCGCGATCGCCTTCTGGATCCCGGTGAACGCCGGGCCGGGCGTGCGCGCCAGCTTCGACCTGAACGTGCAGAACACGCCCGACGGCCGCGTCGCCACCGGCGTAGTCCAGCTCGACCCGCCCAATGCGGCGAATGGCGCCTACTGGTTCAATGTGACCAGTTGGCAGGGCAAGGATGGTCCCGCCCACATCGACACCCTCGATCAGTTCGGCCCGGGCCGCTACAGGATCACCGAGCCGATCCACGTCGACGGCACCTGGAAGACGACCCTGCGCCTGCACAAGGGCCGCGAGCTCGCCGGCCTGCCGATCTTCCTGCCGGCCGACCCGGCGATCCCCGTCTCCGAGGTCCCGGTCCAGCCGCAGATGACCCGCGCCTTCGTCCTCGACCACAAGAACCTGCAGCGCGAGCAGAAGCCGAATGTGCCGGGCTGGCTCACCCTCGCCGCCTACCTGGGCGTCGGCCTGATCTCATTCGCGCTGATCCTGGTGGTCGGCTGGGGCCTGGGGCGGCTCGAGGCCCGCGGCGGCGGCCCACCGGACGAGTCGGCCGAGCCTGCCGGCGTCGGCCCGGCCACGCAGGTCGATGAGGGGCCGAAGCCCGGCACCCGAGCAGCGACAGCCTGATGGGACTGCGCTCGCAGCTGACTGGCGGCATGCGCGACCTCGCCTCCGGCGAAGGGGCCAAGCGGCTGGTCTCGGCGCGCGTACCGGCCGCCGACCTCGACGACCGCGACCCCGACTACATCCGCGAACAGCTGCCCGGCCTCTGGGTCCTCGCCTCCTTCTATTTCCGCGCGGACGTCCGGGGCCTCGACCGGATCCCGTCGGAAGGACCGGTACTCCTCGTCGGCAACCACTCGGGCGGCAACGTCACCCCGGACACGATGGTCTTCGCGCTCGCCTTCTCGGGCCACTTCGGGGTCGAGCGTCGCCTCCATCCCCTCGTCCACAACCTCGTCCTGGCCATGCCGCTGCCCTTCAGCCTGGTCAAGTTCGGCTGTGTCGCCGCCTCTCCGGAAAACGCCAAACTCGCGCTCGAGCGCGACGCGGTGGTCCTGGTCTACCCGGGCGGCGACTGGGAGGTCCACCGCCCCTCCTGGCAGGAGGGCAGAGTCGACTTCGCCGGCCGAAAGGGGTTCGTCAAGCTCGCCCTTGAGGCCGACGTACCGATCGTGCCGCTGGTCTCGATCGGCGGCCAGGAGACGGCGATCTTCCTCTCCCGCGGCGAGCGACTCGCCCGCGCGCTGCAGCTCGACCGCCTCTTCCGGCTCAAGGTGCTGCCGATCTCGCTCTCGATCCCCTGGGGGTTGAACGTCGGCGACATGTTCGGCCACTGGCCGCTGCCGGCGAAGCTCACGATCGAGGCGATGGAGCCGATCGCGCTGCGTGAGCACTTCGGCCGCGACCCCGACGTCGACGAGGTCTACGACCACCTCACCCGGGTGATGCAGCTGAAGCTCGACGAGCTCTCCGCCGTGCGGCGCTTGCCGCTGATCGGCTGAGATGAGGGTCGAGGAGAGCATCGAGGTCCCCGCCCTGCGCGATCGGGTCTGGCCGCTCGTCTCCGATCCGGAGCGTTACGCGGAGTTCATGGTCGGCTCGACCTGGAAGCACGTCGAGGGAGAGCCGAAGAGCGGCCCGCGAGCGCGCTTCTGGCTCACCGTCGAGGCCGGCTCGACCGACCTCGGCGGGGTGATCGAGATCGTCGAGTGGGACCCGCCCCGCGAGCTCGCCTGGACCAACGTCAGCGGAATCGACAACCGCGGCCGCTGGATACTGCGCGAGCGCGCCGAGCGCACCGAGGTGACCCTGCGCTTCTCCTATCAGGTCCCGGGCGGCGTGCTGGCGCTGATCGCCAGCCGGCTCGGCGCCAGGATCATGCGCCAGGACGTGCGCCGCTCGCTCGAGGCACTGAGGCGGGCCGTCGAGCGTGCTCCGGCCGAGGGGGAGGCCCGATGACCGGAGAGCTGGTCGTCCCCCTCGCCCACGCCGGCCACGTGCTGGCCGACGCGGCGATCTTCGGCGTACCGGTCGGCTCGATCCTGCTGACGCTCTGGGCGCTCAACCGCTGGGGGCCGAAGGACGAGTGAGCGTTCGGGGCGCGATAGTTAGCCATCGTGCCCCAGGAGCTGACCCACATCGAGCTCGCCGAGCGCGCCTACAGCGCCTGGAACGACGACGACCTCGAGGGGATGCTCGCGTTCTGCCATCCGGAAGCCGAGTTCACCCCGAGCGGGGTCTTCCCGGGCCTGGAGTCGGGCTACCGAGGTGAGGGGGGAATCAGGCGCTGGTGGAACACCTTCCACGAGCCGTGGCGAGAGATCAAGGTGATCCCCGAGCGGATGGCGAAGCGGCCGGGCGGGGTCGCCGTCCTGATCCGCTTCGAGGGACTCGGCAGAGACGGGATCGAGACGACGATGAGGTTCATCAACTGGATCGAAATCCGAGACGGACTTCTCTACCGACTCGTCGGCCAGCCGGCCAGCGACGAGGCAATTCGCGAGCTCGGGCTGGGCGACTAGCGGCCGAGCCGTCGCTCTGAACTCGAGCGCCCGTGCTGGCCGCCGGCGCTCCACTTGAGCTCGAGCCGCAGGCGGCCGCCCTTGCGTGCCGCGCGACGCGCCGAGCCCGGCAGGCGCAGATAGAGCGCGCGGGTTTCGCCGACACCGAGCGTGAGCCGCAACCCCGGCAGCTTCACCCTCTGGAGGCCGCTCTTGGCTCCCCCCTGTGGAGTCCCGACGGAGGCGTGCGCCTTGAGCCGGCAAGTGTCTGCGCCACGGCAGGTCACGCGGCCGACCACCACGCCCTTGCCGCGGGCGTGAAGCGCTCGGCGCCACCGGAAGCGGACGCCGATGTCGCCCTTTGCCACACCCGTGCCGGTGAGCGCGGCGCTGTAGGTGCCGCCGTCGCCACTGAGGCGCAGGCGTGCGGAGCTGGCGCCACTCGTGTCCGGAGCGAACTTGGCCTGCACCTGGCAGCTGCCGCCGGCGGGCAGGGTGGCGTCCGTGCACTCGTCAGAGGTGAGCCTGAACTGATCGGCCCCGGAGCCGACAATGGAGGCGTCGCTCAGATGCAGCTGCATGGCACCGTCATTGGCGAGGGTGAAGGCCTGGGCGCGGCTTCCGGTCCCATTCGCCTGTCTGCCGAAGTCATGGCTTTCCGGGACGAGTGACGCCTCCGGGTCCACACCGGTGCCGGTCAGGGTGATCTGAAACGGCCCGCCCTGGTTGCCGACGAGGGTGAACTGCGCGCGCTTCGCTCCGGCGCTGTCCGGCTGGAAGCGCACTTCGGCAGTGCAGCTCGCAGACGGGTCGAGCGGGGCGCCCGTGCAGTCCTCATGCAGCAGCCGGAAGCTGCCCACGTCACCGCCCGAGATGATCGCGACGAAGAATCCGCCGGGGAGATCGCCCTCATTGGTCACGGTGATCGTCCGCGTCATGCCCGGCTGCCCCGCGGTGGCGGAGCCGAAGTCGGCCGAACTGGGCGACGCTGTGAATACCGGCTGGCCGCCTTGGCCGCTGAGATCGGCAGTGAAGGAGACGCCGTTGACCATCGCCCGCAACTGCGCGGAGTAGGCGATCGGCTGGTTCGGCCCGAAGTTCACCTGGACGTTGCAGGTGTCGTTGGGCTGCAGGGTCTGGCCCCAGCAATCGATGAACCCGGTCCAGAAGGCGTTCGATCCCGGCGCGACGATGTCGATCGAGTTGACCTGGACGGGGGCGGCGCCGGCGTTGCGAAGCAGGAAGTTGGTCTGGGTGCTGTTGGAATTGATCTGCTGGAGGCCGAAGTCGTAGCTACCCGGCTCGAAGCTGAGCTGCGGAGGCGCCCCGGTCCCCGACAACGGCACGGTCTCATCCGGGTTCGAGGCGTCGGAGCTCAGGTGGAGCGTCGCGTTGCGGCTGCCCTCGCCGTGAGGCCAGAAGGTGACGTTGACGTTGCAAACCTGATCCGGATCGAGCTTGCCACCGCAGTTGTTGTTCTGGTTGAAGTCGGCTCCCTCGCTGCCGTCGATGAAGACGTTGTTGACCTGCACGGGCAGGTCGCCGGTGTTCTTCACTTCCAGCTGCTGCTCTCCGCCCGGATAGTTGACCGTGGTCGCCGGGAAGTCGAGCTGCGGTGGGGAAACGGTCAGCTCCCTGGTCACGCCGTTGCCGGTCAGGGCCGATGTGGCGAGACCACCGTCACCGGTATGGGAGACGTAGAGCTCGGCGCTCAGCGCTCCGCGAGCGGTCGGAGCAAAGGCGACGCGCAGCTCACAGCTCTCGCTGGCAGCCAGCGTGACGCCGGTGCAGTTGTCCACCGTCACGGTGAAGTCGGACTGGTTCAGGCCGCCGATGGAGACGCCGCTCACGTCGATCGGATCGGGGCCGTCGTTGGTGAAGAAGACCTGCTGATCCGGGCTGGATACACCGACGAGCGTGTCGGGGAAGTCGAGCGAGCTCGGGCTGAGCCCGGCGGTCGAGGCCTGGGCCCCAGAGGGTGCGACGAGCGCGAGCAGAGCCGCCATGGGCAGCAGCGCTCGTAGGCCGCGGATCTTCCTCATCCCCTTGTGAGGCATACGGGCATATCGGCCGCCGTCCTCTCAACTTGAACTCTGGTCCTTAGCCAATCCGCAGCTTGAGGCCGGGCGTACCATGAGGCAATGGCGACTGCGCCGAGGCTGGATCTGATCGAGGTCGCTGATCTCGGCTCGCGGCTGAGGGAGAACATTTCGCGGGCAGTGAAGGCGCCCGAACAGGTGGTCAGGGACCTGATCGTCGCGCTGCTGGCCGAGGGCCACGTCCTGATCGAGGACGCCCCCGGGGTCGGCAAGACGGCTCTCGCCCGGGCGCTCGCCCGCTCGCTGGAGGCCGAGTACGCCCGCGTGCAGTGCACCTCCGACCTGCTGCCCGCCGACCTGGTGGGCACCAACGTCTTCAACCAGCGCACCTCGACCTTCGAGTTTCACCCCGGCCCGGTCTTCGCCAACGTCGTGCTGGTCGACGAGATCAATCGCGCCTCCCCCAAGACCCAGTCCGGCCTGCTCGAGTGCATGCAGGAGCGCCAGATCACGATCGACGGGCACAAGCACGAGCTTGCCCTGCCGTTCGTGGTGCTCGCGACCCAGAACCCCGCTGAGTACGAGGGCACCTATCCCCTCCCCGAGGCCGAGCTCGATCGCTTCATGGTCCGGGTCACGCTCGGCTACCCGGACGCCTGGGCCGAGTCCTCAATGCTCGCCGAGCACGCCGACCGCGACCCAGTCGAGGAGCTCGAGCCGGTCGCTGACGTGAGCTCGGTGCGCGGAGCCCAGGCGGCGCTCGCGGGGATCGAGGGAACGGACCCGCTGCGGCGCTACGTCGTCGCGATCTGCGACGCCACCCGCCGCGACGAGCGGGTCGAGCTCGGCGCCAGCCCCCGTGCGGGGCTGATGCTCTTCCGCGCCGCCAAGGCGCTCGCCGCGCTCGAGGGCCGCGACCACGTCCTGCCCGACGACGTCCAGGCGCTCGCCCCATCGGTGCTGGCCCATCGCCTGCTGCTCTCCTACGAGGTGGACGGCGACCAGCGCGAGGCGGTGATCCGCGAGGCGATCGACCGCGTCCCGGCCCTCTGAGATGAGCGGGAGGGAGGCCGCGCCGCGCGCTCCCGCCACCGCGGTACTGGGCGTCATCTTCGTCCTGGTCGGCCTCGGGTTCGGGCTGACCGCCGCCCTGGTCTGCGGGATCGCCCTGCTCGGCCTCGCGATCGTCGCGGTCGGCTGGGTCGAGCTGGCCTCGGTCGGCGGCCGCCTCGAGCGGGTGCCCGGGCCGGGCAGGCTCGAGGAGAGCGAGCCCTACCCGCTTCGCATCCGGCTGCGCCGCACGCTCCTTCCCCCGCCCGGCGGGGAGCTCACCGACCCGCTGCTGGAGCTCGGCGTCCCGGTCGGCCCGCGCTGGTCGCGGCGTCTCGACCGGTCGGTCTGGCTGACCAGCCCCGGCCGGATCCGCCTCGACCCGGCCCAACTGGTGATCCGCGACCCGCTCGGCCTCTGGCAGCGCCGGCTCGACTCGGGGGAGCGGCTCGACCTGGTCGTGCTGCCGCGCGTTGATCCCGTGCGCTGGGTGGGCCCCGCCGCCGAGCCGCGCGGGCAGTCACCGGGCTCGGGCCACGCGAGCGACGCGGTCTCGCGGCGGGGCGGCCCCGCCCAGTTCGAGGTCGACGGGCTGCGGCCCTACCAAGACGGCAGCCCCGCCTCGCGCATCCACTGGCCGGCGGTCGCGCGCACCGGCGAGATGATCGAGCGGCGCCTGGTCGCGGGCGGCGAGCCCCGGCCGCTGGTGGTCTTCGACCCCCGCGAGGGTACCGAGCCAGACCATCGCGAGCGGGCGATGCGCGCCGCCGCCTCACTCTGCTTCGAGCTCGCGCGCTCTGGCGGCTGCGATCTGCTGCTGCCGGGCGAGCGACGCACCCTCACCATCGACCCGGCGCTTCGCGCCTGGCCCGAGGCCCACGTCCGAATCGCGGTCTCCAACCCGAACGCGGGTCCGTCGCTCCTCCCCGCGCTGCGGGGCTCCGCGGTGCTCTGGGTGACGGCCGGCCGAACGCTGCCCGCGGCGCTTCGTGGCGCGCGCGCCGGCTTCCTGATCACGCCGAGCGGCTCGCGCCGCGCGGCGGTCATGCGGGTCTCGGGCTGCTTCGGCTATCCGCTCGACTCGCAGGCCGAGCGCCGCGAGGCGCGGCGGAGGGTGGCGGCATGAGCGCGCTCTCAGTCCCGCGCCCCGAGCGGCTCGAGCTGATCTGCTTCGCGGCCCTTGGCATCGTGGTCTCGCTGCAGTGGGCCTCCCTCGTCTCCGATCCGCCAGCCGGCCGCGTCGTCCTGGCGGTCGTGCTCGCCACGGCCGCCGGGGCGGCGCTCGCAGCGATCCGGCGCATACCGAGCGAGTGGCCTCTCCGGTTCGCCCTCGCCGTCGCCGCCGTCCTGCTCGCCCTCGCCCTGGGACTCGTGGTCGTCGGCCTGCCGGCGCGGCTGATCTGGCCCGGCAACTGGGGCGAGCTCTCGGCGGACCTCGACCGCAGCCTGACCGGGCTCACCGACGTGCCGATCCCCTACGCCGGCGCGGACGTCTGGACGCGGCTGGTGATCCTGCTGGCGGCGCCGCTGACGGTGGCGGCGGCCGCCTTCGCTGCCTTCTGGCCGAGGCGGCGACGCGCCGCCGGCCGGATCTTCGCCCTGGTCCTGCTGGTCGGCCTCTACATGGTCGCCGTCTCCTGGGCGCGCCCGGGCCAGCAGCTGGCAGGGGGCGCGCTGCTCGTGATCCTGGTCTGCGCCTGGCTCTGGCTGCCCGCCCTCGATCGTGGACGCGGCCTGGCCGCGGGCATCGCCGTGGCTGCCGCCGCCCTGGTGGCCGTGCCCGCCACAGCCCTGGTCGATCCCGGCCGGGCGCTGATCGACTACCGCCACTGGAACCTGCTCAGCACCCACGGGATCAGCTTCCGCTGGGACCAGTCCTACGGACCGCTCGACTGGCCCCAGAAGGGGACGCTCCTGCTCGAGGTATCGAGCGAGAAGACCCACTACTGGAAGGCGACCAACCTCGACACCTTCGACGGCGTCCGCTGGGAGCGCTCGTCGGGGTCGAGCGTGGAGCCGGCCCTCGGCGAGCCGCTCAAGTTCCACCCGAAGGGCACGGACCCGAGCCCGGATGCGGAGTGGGTCGACCGGATCAACTTCGACGTGCGCAGCCTCACCAGTGACTTCGCGATCGGCGCCGGGACAACGCTGGCGGTGCGCCGGGCTCAGGCCTCTCCCGACCCCGACGGGACCTGGTCGATGAACGAGGAGCTCCACCCCGGGACCTCCTATACGGCCCTTGTCTACGACCCGAAGCCGAGTCCGACGGAGATGCGCGCCGCCGGTACCGCCTATCCGCCGGAGACCTCCCGGTACCTCTCGTTCACCCTCACCGGCGGCCCCGACGGCGCTCGCACGATCGAGGCGCCGTCCTGGGGCGCCTCCGACCCCGGTTCGATCGCCGGCGAGCTGCGGGACACCCCATATGACGAGATGTACGCCCTCGCGCACCGTCTGACCGCCGGTGCGCCCACGCCCTATGACTCCGCCCGGCGGATCGAGCTCTACCTGCGCAGCAACTACGCCTACAAGCAGGACGTACCCAACCGGACCTATCCACTCCCCGCCTTCCTCTCGGAGGACCGGGCCGGCTACTGCCAGCAGTTCTCGGGGGTGATGGCGCTGATGCTGAGGATGCTCGGCATCCCGAGCCGAGTCGCCGTCGGGTTCGCGCCCGGTGGTCGCGACCCGGACCACAACGACTATCTGGTCACCGACACCGACGCGCACAACTGGGTCGAGGTCTACTTCCCCAACATCGGCTGGGCGACCTTCGAGCCAACTCCGCCGGCCGCCCCCGCCGCGACGCAGATCGACGACAACACCCTCGGCGTCACCGACCCGTCCGTGAACGGCGACCAGGCCTCGGTGCCCGACGCGTCCGATCCGCGCGGCCACCAGCTCCCCATTCCCGCGCCGCAGGGGGGGATCTCCGTCGACTCTGGCGGCGGCTCATCGGGACCGGGCGCCGCGGAAGTGCTGGGGTTGGGCTTCGCAGTGCTGGGCCTGGTGGCCCTCGCCGCCTACGCGATGCGGGCCCGCCGCCGGGCGCGCCTCGCGCCTGACGAGCTCGCTGACCTGGAGCTGCGCGAGCTCGATCGCGCCCTCGCCAGGCTCGGTGAGCCTCTGCCGCCGGGGACGACGCTGCGCGCGGCGCAGGACCTCCTCGACGGTTTCGCGGGTCCGGCGGCTGCGCGCTACGCCGCGGGCCTCGAGGCTCGCCGCTACCGGGATCCGGGTGCCGCCCCACCGGACATCGCCGAGCGCCGAGCGCTGCGCCGGGCGCTGCTTCGGGCAGTGGGAGCCCGTTCGGCCCTGCGCGTGCTCAGTGCGATACCGCCTGGAGGGCCGGTCAACCGGCGTAGGGCGCGCGCGGGTCGGACGACCATCCACTCGGCTCGCCCGCAGGGTCCTCCGAGCGCTGGCCCGAGCGCGGCACCGGGATGAGCGCGATCAGCATCGCGCCGAGCAGCAGGCCGGCGAGCAGCTTCCACCGCGCGAGCACCGCGCTGCCCGCGTTGGTGCCGAACTCGAGGTAGGACGTCCCTGGGGCCAGGTTGGTGCTGCCGCTGACCACGTAGTCGCCCGCCGACGGCACGTCGAGCTTCGCCACCGCGCCGAGCTCGCCGATCGTCTCGCTGCGCGTCACCGCGACGCCCGAGGTCTGGCCGTTCACGAGGGCCATCGCGATCGGCGCGCCGCCGTTGGCCGGCGTGACCTGAAAGGCGAGCCCGCCGGCGTTCTGGTCGATCTGCGAGGTATCGCCGAGCACGCGGTAGAAGACGGTCACCTTGCCCTCCGGGAGGTACACGCTCCCACCCTGAGGCAGGGAGACCTGCCCATAGTCGTCGGAGTGGTCGCTGAACACGGTGGCCATGACCACGCCCACCGCGACCAGCAGCAATAGGACCGAGATCGTGTGCTTGAGCCAGCGCATCGCCTGCCACCCATCGGCAGATCTGGACGCGAGTCCAAGCGCTGGGCGCGATTCCTCGACCGATGTCCAGGCCCAACGACGGCACTGCAGCCCCCTGGAGCTCTCATCATCCTCTTATGCGATCCCGCAACCCTGATCAGGTGCGAGTACTGGTCGTAGACGACGAGCCGCAGCTCCGCAGGGCGCTCGAGCGCGCGTTGAAGCTTGAGGGCTATGAGGTCGAGCTGGCCGGGGACGGCGAGCAGGCCCTCGGATCGGTCGCCTCGACCCCGCTTGACGCGATCGTCCTCGACGTGCTGATGCCGAAGCGCGACGGCCTCGAGGTCTGCCGGGAGCTGCGGGCGCGCGGCGACCGCACCCCGATCCTCATGCTGACCGCGCGGGAGGCGGTGCAGGACCGGGTCGATGGGCTCGACGCGGGAGCCGACGACTACGTGGTCAAGCCGTTCGCGCTGGAGGAACTCCTCGCCCGGCTCCGTGCCCTGCTGCGACGGACAAACGGGGACACCGGCGAGCGGCTGACATATGCGGACCTGACCCTCGATCCGGCCACTCGCGAGGTGGAGCGCGGTGGGCGGCCAGTGCAGCTGACCAAGACCGAATTCGCGCTGCTCGAGCACCTGATGCGCCACCCGCGCCTGGTGCTGAGCCGCTCCCAGCTCTTCGAGGCGGTCTGGGGATACGACTTCGGCCCACGCTCGAACTCGCTCGAGGTGTATATCGGCTACCTGCGCCGCAAGACGGAGGAGGGCGGCGAGTCTCGATTGATCCAGACGGTGCGCGGGGTCGGGTACTCGCTGCGCGAGAAATGACTTTGCGTCGCCGGCTCGCCCTGCTGTCGGCGCTCGCCGTGGCGTTCGCAGTCCTGCTCGCGTCCGCGCTGGTCTACACGCTGGTCCGCGACCGCCTGCGGGGCGACATCGACAACGACCTGCGCCATCAGGCCGACGTGGTGACCCAGCGGGCGGGGCAGGTCGCACCGCTGATCGCCGGCTCGGCGCAGGGGCCGGTGGCGATCGGCACCGGGCTGAGCACCGGAGCGGTCTCGAGGAACGGGAGCCCTCCCCCACTGCCACCGGAGCCGCAGCGGAGGGGCAAGGGCCAGCCGAAGGCCAAGGGCAACGGCAAGAAGGGCGAGAAGGCGCGGCCCGAGTCGGGCGACCGGATCTTCCTGCAACGGGCGGTACCGCCCCCGGAGCCGGGCGGTCCCGCCTCCCTGACTCAGCTGATCTCCGCCAACGGTGCGGTGGTCACGTCGCCCACTTCGGCGATCCGGATTCCGGTCTCGCGCGACGACCGGTCACTCGCGGCGAGCGGCGGCAAGGCGACGATCCAGGACGCGAAGGCCGGCGACACCGACCTGCGGGTGCTGACGCAGCCGCTCTCCAATGGGACGGCCATCCAGGTCGCGCGCTCGCTCGAGGACACCAATCACACCCTGAGCACGCTGATCCTCATCCTGGCGGCGGTCAGCGCCGGGGGCATCGCGCTCGCAGCCGCGCTCGGCCCGGTGGTGGCGCGGGCGGCGCTGGCGCCTGCGGGCGAGGTCTCCGACGCCGCCGAGGAGGTGGCGAGGACGCACGACCTCACCCACCGGATCGAGGTCCGCGGGGACGACGAGCTCGGCCGGCTCGCCGGCAGCTTCAACGAGATGATGGCCGCGCTGGAGCGCTCCGAGGCGGCGCAGCGACGGCTGGTGGCCGACGCATCCCACGAGCTCCGCACACCGCTCGCCACGCTGCGGACCAACATCGAGACGCTCGGGCGAGGCGACCGCCTCGACAAGGAGGAGCGGGACCGGCTGGTCGCCGACGTCACGCAGGAGCTTGAGGAGATGACCGAATTGATCAGCGACGTGGTCGAGCTGGCGCGCGCCCCCGGCCAGGACGCGATCGTGCGCCAGGACGTGGCGCTCGACGAGCTCACCCGCGACGCGATCGAGCGTGCCGAGCGCCGCGCCCGCGGGATCAGCTTCGAATCTCGGATGCAACCGTCGCTGATCCATGCCGATCCCCAGCGCGTCGGGCGGGCGATCTCGAACATGCTCGACAACGCCGCCAAATGGAGCCCGCAAGGCGGGACCGTCGAGGTGGAGGTCGGGGACGGGCAGGTGACCGTCCGCGACCACGGCCCGGGTTTCCCGGAGGCCGACCTGGACAAGGTCTTCGACCGCTTCTGGCGCGCCGACGAAACCCGCGGCAGGCCGGGCTCGGGGCTGGGCCTGGCGATCGTGCAGCGGGTCGCGGAGGAGCACGAGGGCGCCGCGCGGGCCTCGAACGCCCCGGACGGCGGGGCGGTGGTCAGCCTGTCGCTGCCGCCCGTCTCGACCGAGCCGACCTGAGGGCGAGCTCCAGCTCGAAACGGGCATCGGGATCCTCGAGCTGCTCGCCGAAGAGCTCGCGCAGACGGGTGAGGCGGTAGCGGATCGTCTGCGGGTGCAGGTGCAGAGCGCGTGCCATCGCGGCGGCGTTGCCGCCGTGCTGGACGAAGGCAAGGGCGGTCTCCTCCACCCGACCGCGGGCGGCCGGGGTGAGCTCGGCAAGGGGTGCGAGGCGGCTTTGGGCAAGGCGGTCCGCGAGGCCGCCCGACTCGAAGATCAGCAGGTCAGCGAGGTGCTCCTCGGCGATGACCGGGGCGGTGCCGTCGATCGCCCCCGCCTCTGCCCCGCGCAGGGCCGCCTTGGCGAGCGCCCAGGAGGAGGCCAGCTCGGCGCGCGGCACGGAGGGACCGAGCGCCGCGGTGAGCGACTCGGCGGCGCGCTCCAACTCGGCCGTCCGGCTCGGGCTCGCCGTCCCGGAGACGAGCGCGCAGCCGATTCCCTCGACCGAGCCGACCAGCGCGTCGGCGGGCAGCTTGCGAGCCATGCGGCCGAGGTCAGCCTCCGCCACCGCCAGCGGCGCGGCGCTGCGGGGCAGCCGCCAGCCCGCGGCCTGCGCGGCGGCCCTCGAGTCCGCCTCATCGGCGGGCGGGTCGCGCAGCAGCAGGGCGAGCAGCTCGCGGCGGCGCCGCTGGCGCTCTCCCTCCTGCTCGCGCTGCGCCCGCGCGTACCCCTCGACCGAGTCGGCCGAGAGCTCGTCGATGTACGCGAAGATCGCCTCCGCGAGGACGGCGAGCTGGTCGGGGTCCACCTGCCGGCGCCGGGCCGCGGCGGAAATCCGCCGCCACGCCACCCGCGCGCCCACGCGGTACGCGGACTGCAGGGAGTCGAGGGTGCGGCCCTGCCTCAGCTCACCGCGGCCGAGGCCGACATAGACGTCGCGTCCCGCCTCCCGGCCCGCGTCGGGATCGCGGATCAGGGAGACGAACTGGCGAAGCGCCTCGGTGACCCCGGTGCGGATCCCCGCGCCGAATGCTCCCTCCAGCGGCCTTGCGTACTCCGGCACCTCGCGGGCGATCGCGGCCAGGATCTCCTCGGTCGCCTCCGGGAGCTCCGGCTCGATCGCGTCCGCGAGCTCCGCCGGCAGCGCGCGCCAGGGTTCGGTGCCCAGATCCTTTGTCATTTGAGTGATAAGAAATCCGCCCCGGAGTTGGGATAGAGCCTAACTCCTGTGCGGCGATCGTGCGTAGTCTCGCTGTATGACCAACGAAATCACGCACGAGATGACTCGAACGACGAAGCTTGCGAATCTCGGCGCGGTGGTGGTGCCCTTCTGCGCGACCCTCGCCGCGATCGTCCTCTTCTGGAACCAGGTGGTGAGCGCCACCGACCTGGCGATCCTGGCCGTCATGTACGTGATCACCGCCACCGGGATCACCGTCGGGTACCACCGGATGCTCACCCACCGGTCCTTCCGCACCCACAAGGCGACGGAGTACCTGTTCGCCGTCCTCGGCACGATGGCCGTCCAGGGCTCGGTGATCGCCTGGGTGGCGGACCACCGCAAGCATCACGCCCACACCGATGTCGAGGGGGATCCGCACAGCCCCCACGTGGGTCACGGCGGCGGCGTCGGCGGAGTGCTGCACGGGCTCTGGCACGCCCATACCGGCTGGCTGCTCTCCGAGCACGGCCGAGCCGATTGGAAGCAGTACGCGCCCGACCTCTACGAGGATCCCGGCATGCGCCTGATCAACCGGTTCTTCATTCCCCTGGTGGTGCTCGGGCTGGCGATTCCGGCCCTCGCCGGATTCCTGCTCACCGGCACGCTGCTCGGGGCCGCAACGGGCCTGCTCTGGGGAGGCCTGGTCCGGGTCTTCTTCGTCCACCACGTCACCTGGAGCGTCAACTCGATCTGCCACTTCCTCGGCACTCGCCGCTTCGAGGTGGACGACCACTCGACGAACGTCTTCTGGCTCGCGCTGCCCTCGCTGGGCGAGTCCTGGCACCACAACCACCACACCTTCCCGCGCTCGGCGGTGCACGGCCTGCGCCGCTGGGAGCTCGACCCCTCCGCCGCCCTGATCTGGGCGATGGAGCGCGTGGGGCTCGCCTGGAACGTGATCCGGATCGCGCCGGAGCGGCAGGAGGCGAAGCTCGCCGACGGTGGCCCTGCAGCGCCGAGCGAACCTCAAGCAGCTTCTTAGCCCGATCTCAGCTTCCTCTCAGGCCCCACTGGCTTGATGGTCGGCGAGCCCGGCGTGGCCGGGACCCGATCACAAGGAGTGGGAATGAAGAAGAAGCGAGGCATAACGATCAGATTCGGGCCCCTGGGCCTCTCGCTGCTGGCCGCGGGGATCACGGCGGTCGGCGTGGCCGCGGTATCGCTGGCGGCGGACAGCGGGACCAACAGCGGCAACGGCAGCGGCACCCAGACCTTTCAGATGCCGGCCCCCGGCGGCGGGGTGGGGGCGGTGTCGATCGCCGGCCCGAACCTCTCGGCGGAGGACCGGCAGAAGCTGGAGGACTTCAGGCAGTGCATGGAGGACAACGGCGCTCCGGCTCCTCCCGATCCGGGCAAGATCGACCCGAGCGACGGCCCACCGAAGCCGCCGAGTGCGGCGGACCGGGAGAAGCTCCAGAAGGCCTTCGAGGCGTGCAAGAGCAAGCTGCCGCAGGACCTCCGGAACGCCGGGCCGCCCATGCTCGGGCATGGCTTCAAGTGCGGACCGCCGCCTGGCGCTCCCCAGCAGGGACAGAGTCAGCAGGGCGAAAGCCAGAAGCAGGGCCAGAACAGGAACCAGAGCAACCACCCGGGCACGCAGTCGAGCGGCTCGGCCGCCTGACCAGACTCGTCCACCCCAACAAACGACGCCGAATCCCCTCGGCGTCCATCACGCAACCCCAGCGAACGGGCCCTGCGGAGGGCCCGTTCGCCGTTAACCGGGCAAACCGACCGACTCGAGCGCCTGCGAGATGTCCGAATAGACGGTGAAGCTCGCCACCTTGCGGTCCCGCTGCTCGAGCACGTGGGCAAGGGGGACGTCGAGCTCGCCGGCATCGTCCTTCTGGGTGATCTGCAGCCTGCCCAGCACGACCCAGCGGCCGTCGCGGGCCGCACGGAGGCCCTGCGGCCTGAAGCGATCCTCCTCGAAGAGCTCATCGATGTCGTCGCGCCAGCGCTTGTACCCCCGTACACCCTTGTAGGTCTTGTCATCGATGAAGACCGTCACCATCCGGATCTGGAAGTCCGGGTGGAGGAGCGCCTCAAGTCCCTCTCCCCCGCGGTCGAATTCATCGTAAATGCGCCTCACCGCCTCCAGCGCCGAGCCTGTATCGGCCTCCTCCATCGCTGCATTGAATTGCCGTTCGAGCGTCTCGATGTCGTGCTGGTCGTACATATGATGGTTTCCAGTATCTCCCCAGTAGTACGGATTCGCCTCCGCGCCGGTTGCGGCAAGCTATCGGAGCGATCGAGGAGGGAACGTCCAGCGTGACGGGGGAGAAGACAGCGGCGGGGACCGGCGGCGTCCCCGATCATGAAGTCGAAGCCAGGCTCGCGTCGGTCAATGTGGGTGTGTGGCTGTCACTGATCGGATGCGTGGGCAGTGCGACGTACGCGCTGGCGACCTGGGACCAGCCGAATCGCACGTTCATCCTGGCCGTCATCGGGCTCGGTCTGCTCAGCGTCCCGCTGATCGAGTCGCTGCCCGTCGAGCGAATCGTGCGTGGTCCCGGCCGTGATTTCTTCTTCGCCGCCTGGTCGATCGCCGATCTCCTGCTGGTCGCCACGATCGCCGGCCTCGACGGCGGATCGCACAGCCCGTACATGCTGCTCTTGGTCCTTCCCTTTCTTTTCGCCTCCCTCTCCTATCCGACGAAGTGGACCGCCGTCGTGGGCGTGGTGGCCATCGCGGCATTCTTCGTGGTCGCCTTCGGCGTCGGCGGTGGCATCCCGCTCGAGGGTTTCGGTCTCTTCGCCGGCACCTGCGTCGGGCTGCTCGCGGCCTGGGAGGCCCGAAACCAACTCTGGCAACGGCGGGAGCTCGGGGAGACCGCCACCGCGCTGGTCCGCAGCGAGGAATCGAGCCGGCTCCAGGCCCATCAGCAGAGCGCGGTCGCCCGCTTCGGACAGCAGGCCCTCGAGGGCGCCGACATCAACGAGCTCGCCCACGGGGCGTGCCGCATCCTCACCGACGTCCTCGACATCGATTACGGCGGCGTCCTCAAGCTGCTGCCCGGCGGCGAGGAGCTCCTGCTGGTCTCCGCGGTCGGCATCCCGGAGGGGCTGATCAACGAGGCGCGCGTCCCGACCGACTACCGATCACAGTCCGGTTACGCCCTCGCCACGGGCAACGCCGTCGTCGTCAACGACTGGAGCAGCGAGGCCCGCTTCCAGCAGTCCGGGCTGCAGGCGAAGCAGGGGATGCAGAGCGCGGCGATCATCCTGATCAAGGGCAAGGAGGAGCCGTTCGGCGTTCTCGGCGCCGGCTCCCGCGCGCTTCACGGATTCACGCAGGAGGACGTCAACTTCATGCAGGCGATCGCGAACGTGCTCGCCAACGCGATCGAGCGCCGGCACACCGAGGAGCGGACGCAGCACGAGGCTCTCCACGATGCCCTCACCGGCCTGCCCAACCGCAGCCTCTTCTTCGACCGCCTGGAGCACGCCCTCTCGGTCGCGGCCCGGCGTAGCACCGCGATCACCGTCCTCTTCCTCGACCTCGACCAGTTCAAGCTGGTCAACGACAGCATGGGCCACGCCGCCGGCGACGAGCTGCTCGCCGCCGTCGCCCCCAGGCTCCAGCAGGCGCTTCGCCCGGGCGACACCGTCGCACGCTTCGGCGGCGACGAGTTCGCAGTGCTCGCGGAGGACGTCGGCGACGAGCGCGGCGCCACCCGGATCGCGGAGCGGATCGCGGAGGCGCTCACCCGCCCCTTCATCCTGCGGGACCGCGAGCATTTCGTCAGCGCCAGTATCGGTATCTCGATCGGGTCGGGTGCCGAGGAACCCGAGGGGCTGATCCGCGACGCCGACGCCGCGCTCTACCGCGCCAAGGATCACGGCCGAGGCGGCTACGAGATCTTCGACGAGGTGATGCGCTCGCGCGTGATCGAGCACATGCAGACCGAAAACGACCTGCGCCGCGCCCTGCAGCGCGAGGAATTCGTCATCCACTACCAGCCTGTCGTCAACCTCCAAGATGGCTCGATCCAATCGATGGAGGCGCTCCTTCGCTGGGATCACCCGGAGCGCGGGCTGGTCGGTCCGCTGGCCTTCATCCCGGTCGCGGAGGAATCCCGTCTGATCGTCCCGATCGGGCGCTGGGTGATCGAGCAGGCCTGCCGCCAGGCGGTGGCCTGGCAGCAGCTCCAGCCGGACTCCGCACCGATCGGCGTCGCCGTCAACCTGTCGGCGCCGCAGCTCGCCGACCCGGAGCTGATCGCGCATGTCGAGGGGTCGATCAGGGCGAACGGCATCGAACCCTCCACGCTCTGGCTCGAGCTGACGGAGAGCACCCTCCTCGACGACGCCTCCTACGTCGAGGGCACGCTGGGCGCGCTCCGGCAGCTCGGAGTTCGGCTGGTCCTGGACGACTTCGGCGTGGGCTTTTCCTCGCTCGGCTACCTGAAGCGGCTGCCGCTTTCGATGGTGAAGCTCGATCGCAGCTTCGTCGAGAACGTCACCGACAGCCCTCACGACGCCGCGATCGTCCGCGCCGTGAGCGAGATGGCGGCGACGATTGGGATCGGTGTCGTCGCCGAGGGCGTCGAGACCGAGGAGCAGGTCCGGGTCGCGCGGGAACTGGGCTGCGGATACGCCCAGGGATTTCACTTCGCTGAGCCGGTGCCCAGCTCCTACGTCGAGCGCCTGCTCGCCGCGCGGATTCCCGTTTCCCGCTGATTGCGGCCACCGCGATCCGGGCATAAGAGCGCGAGTCATGACGGGCAGCGGGACGGCAACGATCGGCGGCAGCCCCGCCGTACCTCCGCCCGGCTGGGCGCGGGTGACGGATCGGATCATGGCGAGACTCCGTGCGCGTTCGATTGACGACAGGCTCCTCAACGGCGGGGTCACGGATGGAAGCCCCGTCGTGTTAGTGAGACGCGCGCGGCTCCTTCACCGCCGCTACCGGTCCGCGGTCGCCGCCTCATTGAGGCGCCTGATCGACGTGGCCCGGCGACGTGACCCGAATCCCTTCACCGCCAAGCTGCCGCTGAAGGTGCAGGAACTGATGGCCGTTGGGCCCCTGATCCTGACGCTCGCCGACGAGCTCGAGCACGAGGAGAGCGTGAGCCCCCGCGGCGTCATCCTGGCCGACCGTCTGGTCACCGACGGAGACTCCCCCGTCTACGGGCCGACCCCGATTCACCATCCCCCTGAGGAGACGGTCGAGTCGGCGGTCAAACGCGCACGCGCCGCGCTCCACCTGGGCTGAGCGCCCTTCGGCCTAAAAGCGACTGGAGGTAGGATGTGACTCACCTCGGTTGCTGAGGGGGAGACTATGGCTGCCAGTCCAAGCGCGGACATTCCGCAGTTCGAGATCAGCTCGGGGCCCGGACCGAATGACGTCTATGTCGTTCGGATAGCCGGCGAGGTCGACATGTCCCACGAGAAGCAGCTGCGCGCGGAGCTGCACGGCGCCGTGGAGGCCGGCACGAAGGGAATCGTGGTCGACCTGACCGAGTGCGAGTTCATCGACTCGAGCGGGATTCGCGCCCTGCTGCTCTCGCGGCAGGAGAAGCGGCCGGATGGAGGCCCGGAGACGCTCGCCGTCGCGGCTTCGAGCGATCAGATCCTCCGCATCCTCAGCGTGATGGGACTCGATCAGGTGATCCCCGTCAGGCCGACGGTCGAAGAGGCCGCAGCGGCGCTGTCCGGCTGACCCAGGGCGGCCGCCGGGCGCCCCAACCGCGTCGGGCCGCGGTGGACGTTCCGTACAAGATCCCTTGAAACCCCCTGATCTGCGGAAATCTCTCTTGACTGGGGTCGGCCCGCGGGAATAGTGTCCGGTCGAGGGCTTCACGCCTCGACATAGGCCCATCACATGGAAGTCGCGGGGCCGCAACGGAGGGAGAGCAAGTGACACCACCTGAGGGCGTACCCGAGTTCGCTCCGGACACCGACCAGGTAAGGCGCGACGAGCAGCGGCTGCACGAGCTCGGATACCGCCAGGAGCTCGCTCGCGGCTGGAGCGCGTTCACCAACTTCGCGATCTCGTTCACGATCATCTCGGTCCTCGCTGGGACCTTCACGACGTTCTCATTCGCCTGGCTGCACGGAGGCCCGGCGATGGCGTCGATCGGCTGGCCCGTGATCTGCTTCTTCGTGATCATGGTCGGGCTCTCGATGGCCGAGCTGACGTCGAAGTACCCGACGGCGGGCGGACCCTACTGGTGGGCGCACGACCTCGGCGGCAAGGGCTGGAGCTGGATGACCGGCTGGTTCAACATCGTCGGCCTGGTCGGGATCGTGGCCTCGGTGGCGTACGGGTGCGCCTTCTTCCTCTGGAACCTGCTGAACCTCTACGGGCTCAACGTCCTCGGGATCGACTTCGGCGATGACGTTCACATCCTCGGCGAGACCTGGTTCCTCTTCGCGATCATCCTGATCCTCTACACCCTGGTGAACATCTTCGCCGACCGGGTGCTTGCTCTGATGAACAACATCTCGGTCGGCTGGCACCTGCTCGGAGTGGCGATCATCATCGCGCTGCTGGTCTTCGTGCCGGACGATCACCAGAGCACCGGCTTCGTCTTCGGTGAGCGCTTCAACGAGAGCGGCACGCTCGGCGGCGACAACGGCGGCCTCGGCTTCTGGTTCCTGGTCGCGCCGGTCGGCTTCCTGCTCGGGATGTATACGCAGACCGGCTACGACGCTTCGGCGCATACAGCCGAGGAGACGAGGGGCGCCGCAGTGAGTGCCGCGCAGGGGGTCTGGCGCTCGATCTTCTTCTCGGCGATCATCGGCTGGCTCGTGCTGCTCGCGTTCCTCTACGCGGCGAAAGACGTGACCGCGGTGAACGACTCGGGCGGCGCGGTCTTCGGCATCTTCAACTCGGCTCTCGATCCCTGGGCGGCGAAGATGGTCGTGCTGATCGCGACCGTCGGTCAGTTCTTCTGCGGCGCCGCCGGCCTGACCAGCGCCTCGCGGACCTGGTACGCGTTCTCGCGCGATCGCGCAATCCCGGGTTGGGCCGTGTTCCGGCGAATCAACCGAGATCGAGTCCCGTTCAACGCGGTGATCGCCGTCTCGGTGTTCTCACTGATCATCGCGATCCCCGCGCTGTTCGGCAAGAACGACATTCCGTTCGCCTTCTTCGCGCTGACCGGGATCTGCACTGTGGGCCTCTACCTGGCCTACATCATTCCCGTGTTCCTGCGACTCCGGACGGGCGACTCGTTCCAGGCCGGCCCGTGGACCCTCGGGCGCCGCTACCGGCTGATCAACATCCTGGCAATCGCCTTCGTGGTCGTCGTGGTCTATTCGCTCGACCTGCCGTATGACCCGACCGGCCTGCCGTGGAACGACGGCTTCGATGCCGCGAACGTGAACTACACGCCGTTCGCGATCATCCTGCCGCTGCTCTTCGGCATCTGGTACCTGGTCTCGGCGAAGAACAAGTACCAGGGACCGGTGAAGACGCTCGAGGAAGACGTCGTCACCGCCGACTAAGAAAGGCGAAATCAAGTCATGAACGATTCGGACAAGAGCGTCGGCGAGAGGGATCTCACTATGGCCATCGGGGTCCTGGGGCTGATCGCCCTGCTGGCGATCATCATCGAGATCATCTCCTGACCCCGATCCCGAACCACCTGCGCGGCCGCCCGCGACCAACAGGGCGCGGAGCGCACGCCGCCCACTCGACCCGCGATTAGCGCGGGTCGAGTGCTTCTGGGAGTACGACGACACACCACGCCCAACGACTCACTGGGCGTGAAGATTTCATCAAGACTGGCTCGGGGAGGCGAAATCCAGCGCCGCGCGATTTAGTCTCGCATCCAAGGTGTGCCGGGAAGTCTGGTCGGCGATCCGTCCTCGTCCCCTCACCCCGGCATGAGCCCCCCGGACTCCCCGACTTCAACCGCCACAGCAGAAGCAACCGCGACCCTTGTAAAGGGCGGCAAGGCCGCCCTCTTCTTCGCCTTCGCCTTCGCGGTGATGGCCGACCCGGTCTCGTCGGTTGCCTATGCGATCGAGGCGGCGCTCCGTGCTCTGCACGGCCACCTCGATCTGCTACTGCCGACGATGGCGATCGTGATCGGGATCATCGCCTTGGTCACGCTCAACTACTGGCAGCTCGTCCGGATGTTGCCGGAGGGAGGCGGCTCGCCGGAGGCGGCGGGCAGAGCCTTCGGCGAGGAGTGGTCCTTCCTGCCGATAGGCGCACTGATTGTCGACTTCGCGCTCACCATCGCGATCTCGATCGCGGCGGCGGGCAGCGCCCTGATCGCCTATGTACCGGGGCTGGCGCCGGAGCGCATCCCGCTCGCAATCGCCCTTTTCGCATTGGTGGCCGCGCTTACCTGGTTCGGCCATGGCGGCCGTCTCGTCTTCGCGGTGATGACCAGCCTCATCATCCTCGCCGGAATCATCGTGCTGGCCGTCGGCTGGATCTCGCCTGAGTCGACCCACGGAGGTGCTCCCGTCACCGGCTCCGCCAGCCCGCGCTGGTGGCGGTGATCCTCGCGTTCCCGGTGGCGATGGCGCTCGCCACGGGCACCGAGGCCCCAGCGCCCTCGATCGCCCAACTCGGGCAACTCGACAACCGCGGCCGCTGGCACTTCGGGCGCGGCACCCTGGGGCTGACGATCCTGATCGTCGGCGGCCTCACGCTCGGACTGACGGCGCTCGCCGTCCACCTGCACGTCGGCATCCCGGGAAGCGACGACACCGAGATCGCGAACCTCGCCAAGTCCGCGGTCGGAGACGGGGGCCTGTTTGGCTTCTTCCAGCTCTCGAGCAGCGTCCTCCTCCTGGCGGCAGCCGCCTCCTCGTTCCAGGCCGGACCCGGGCTGCTCAAGGCGCTGGCCCGCACCTGGCCCGACGGATCGCCCGGCCTGCTACCCGGCCGCCTTGGTCGGGTCAACCGGCACCACACCCCGGTTCTGGCGGTGATCGTCTACACGGTGATCTCGGCGGCGATCATCCTGGCCGCCAGCGGCCAGGAGCAGGAGCTAGTGCTGGTGTACGCGGTCGCCGTCTTCGTCAGCTTCCTCGCTGGACTGCTCGCGATGGCCCACTTCTCCCGGCGGCGGGGAAAGAGGCTGCTGCTCGTCACCAATTTGACCGCCGCCGTCGTCGTGGCTTTCACGCTGGCCGTCAACCTCGAGCGCGGCTACCCGCTGATCTCGATCGCGGGGACCCTGCTGGTAGCCGGGATCCTGCAGTACCGCTGGGTCCGCGCCGGCCGGCCACGCGGGATCGAGGCCGTCGAGCGAGCGGCCGAGGCCTAACGCGGGTCGAGAGCCTCGGTCGCCTGCACGAACTCCTTCCAGCGCTCGTGCTCGCTCGTGCGCCAGTCCTGAGCGCGCTCAGGCTCGACCCGGCGGTCGGCGGGCAGCATCTCGGGCAGGTCGGTGAGCGAGCCGATTACGCCCGCGCCCACCCCGGCGAGGGCGGCCGCCCCAAGCACGGTGGCGTCGGCCCCGGCCGCCTCCACGGGAACGCCGATCATGTCGGCCTGCAGCTGGAGCAGAAGCGGCTCGTTGGTAAGGCCGCCGTCCACCCTGAGGGTCTCGACCGGAGCCGTCTCGCGGATCGCCGCTACCACGTCCGCGACCCGCCAGCCGATGCCCTCGAGCGCGGCGCGGGCGACGTTCTCGCGCTTTGTCCCGCCATAGATCCCGGAGATCACCGCGCGGGCGTTCGGCCGCCACCACGGGGCTCCGATCCCGGCGAGGCCGGGGAGGACCCTCGCTCCCGCTGAGCTCTCCGCCTCGCGAGCCAGCTTGCTGAGCCCGGGCGGATCCTCGGCGATGCCGAGCTGGTTGCACATCCACTCCAGCATCGCGCCCGCGGCGAACACACCGCCGTCGAGCGCGTATTCCACCTTGCCGTCGATGCTCCAGGCGACTGTGGGCAGCAGCCCGCCGGCGGGCTCGGGCACGCCCTCGCCGATGTGGGCAAGAACGAAAACGCCGGTTCCGTAGGTCGCCTTGATCCGGCCCGGCTCCACGCAGGCCGCTCCGGCCAGCGCCGCCTGCTGGTCGACCACCTGGCCGCGGAAGGGAAGGTCATCCGGCCAGCTCTCGTGCCGCAGAGTGCCGAGATCGCCGGCCGTGTCGCGAATCTCCGGCAACACATCGATCGGCACACCGAAGATCTCGCAGAGACGGTCGTCGAAGGCCCCGGGCCTGTCGATCCGCTGCAGCTGGGTCCGCGACGCCGTGGCCGGCTCGGTGGCGAAGCCGGCACCGAGCCGATCGCAGAGGAAGGAATCGACGGTCCCCATCCGCAGCCTGCCGTTCTTGCGCGCCTTCTTGACGTCGTCGTTATGGCGCAGCAGCCAGGCGAGCTTCGCGGCGGAGAAGTACGGGTCGAAGGGCAGGCCGCTGAGCTCCTTGACCTCGTCCTCAGCGTCGGTCAGCTCGTCGAGGATCTCCTGCGAGCGCTTGTCCTGCCAGACGACGATCGGGCTGAGCGGCTCGCCGGTCTCCAAGTCCCACGCGAGAACCGACTCGCCCTGGTGGTCGAGCCCGCAGGCAACCACCTCGCCGTCCGCGCCGTCGAGCAGCTCGGCGATGGACTCCGTGACCGCGACGAGCACCTCGTTCGGGTCCTGCTCGACCCAGCCCTCCTCGGGGTGGCGGTTGACCTTGTCGCGGCGCGCCTCGGCGACCGGCTGCAGGCGCTCGTCGAAGAGCGCGGCCTTCACCCCGGTAGTCCCCTCGTCGATGCCGAGCAACATCCCGTCGCTCATGGCCGCACCCTATTCGCCCGAGGCGGTATCCGGGCTACCCAAGATCGACGATCACGGGTCCCCCCGCCGAGTCGACGCCCGCCACCCAGCCTGCGGGGATGTGCGCCGATCTGCCGGGAACGAGGCGGCCGACCCGCCCTCGCCAGAGCTCGCGCCCGTCCTGTCTAACACGGATGTGCGCCCTGCGAACGAACTCGCGCGAGCGGAATAGGAAGCGGTCGCGCGGTGGGTCGTGTCCGGCGACGATCAGCAGGTTGGGGACGACCCACGCGACGGGGTCGCGGGCGACGATGCGGACTCGAGATGGCCATTCGCGAGTGCCACGCAGGTAGGCCGCGACCGAGGGCGCGACGTGGCGGCCGTCGAGCGCGCAGACGTCTGCGGTCTCCGCGGGGTGCAGCAGGTTCCCTGCCGCGAACACCCCCGGGCGGGTCGTGCGGAGCGCCTGGTCGACCAGCGGGCCGAGCGAACCCGGATCGAGCTCGCAGCCGGCCAGCACCGCCAGTTCGTGATCCGGGATCCAGTCGGCGGTGAACACGACCAGGTCGCAGTCGACCGTCCGCGTGGTGCCGGAGTCGAGCTCGGTGAGCTCGACGGACTCGACCCGCTCCTCGCCGTGGATCCCGCTCACGGCCGTGCGCGAGAAGACCGGCGCCCGGTAGCGGACCGCCGCGCCCGCCCGGAAGGCGGCCAGGGACTGATGCTTCCGGAGATCCGTGACCAGTCCGGCGACGGATGCCCCGGCATGCGCCAGGGTCGCCACGGCCGAGAAGCTGACGTGCTCGGCGCCCACGATCACGGCACGACGTCCGATCTTTTGTCCGCGCAGGTGGACGAGCTGCTGCAGCGTCGAGGTCGTCATCACCCCCGCCGGGCGCGAGCCGGGCACGAGCCGCGCTGAACGGGGGCGTTCGCGGCAGCCGGTCGCCAGCACCACCGCGGGAGGCTCGAGTGCCCTACGGCCACTGGGGCCCGTCAGCTTCAGTCCCCGTTCCCCCTCCCAGCTCGTGACCATCGTCTCCGTCACGACTTCGACCGCGCCCTCCTCCGCCAACTCCCGATAGCGCTCTGCGTAGCGCGGTCCCGAGAGGACCGTGCGCAGGTCGCGCAGCCCGAAGCCGATGTGGTCGGAGTGGCGCGGGATACCACCAGCCTCTCGCTCGCGCTCGATTACGGTCACCGGCCCGATGCCGAGGCCGCGCAGCTCGGCGGCGGCGGCCAGCCCGGACGGTCCTCCGCCGATGATCACGGGGCCGTCGTCAATCGCCATCGCTCGCCTCCAACGCCGCGGTGATCTCCGCCCCGCAGAAGAAGCCCTGGCAGCGGCCCATCAGGGCGCGGGTGCGGCGGCGCAGCCCGTCGGCGTCGACCGGCGGGATCGGGCTGCCCAGGGCGGCTTCGATCTCCCCGCGGGTGACGCGCTCACAGAAGCAGACGATCCGCCCGTAGTCGGGCTCGCGGTCGATCAGCTCCGCGTCCTGGTAGGGGCGGGTGCCGAACTCGCCGATGTTCGGCATGCGGGGCTCGGCGGCCGCCTTTGGCTCGGACAGGTCCAGCCCGGCGTCGGCGAGGACACCTCGCACCCACTCCGCGATCCCCATCGAGCCGGTGATCCCGGTTGATCTGATCCCGCCCGCGCAGACGTACCGTTGTTCGGGATGTACTTTGAGCTGATAGTCGCGATGCTCCGTCGCCGCGCGGAGACCGACGTAGGTGGCCGTCACCTCCTGGCGCGTGAGCCGGCGGATGATCCGCTCGCCGGCCTCCATCAGCGCGGCGAGGCCCGCCGCGGTCGTCGAGCGGTCCGTCTTGTCGTCGATGTCGTCGGCCGTCGGACCGAGCAGCACGTTGCCGTAGACGGTCGGTGAGACCAGCACCCCCTTCGTCTTCTCGGTCGGCACCGGAAGCAGGACGTGGTTGACCAGCCCGCGAGCGAGCTTGTCGAAGACGATCAGCTCGCCGCGCCTTGGCGTGATTCGAAAGTCGTTGTGGCCGAGCATCGCGTCGATCTCGTCGCTGCGCAGGCCGGCCGCGTTCACCAGGTGCTCAGCCCGGACCGTCCCCCGAGCAGTCTCGAGCTCGTGGCCGCCGCCGACCTGGCGAACGCCGGTGACGGCCGCGTTGAGGACGAGCTCGCAGCCGCCCCCGAGCGCCTCGGTCGCGTAGGCGAGGGTGGCCGTGAACGGGCAGACGATCCCCTCGCCCGGGATCTCGATCGCGCCCTCCGCACCGGGGCCGAGGTTCGGCTCCCGTGCGTAGAGCTCCTCGAGGTCGACCGACCGGGTCTCCTCGTAGCCGTTCTCCGCCGCCGCATCACGGATGCCGGGGAGCGCCTCGCGCTGCTCCGGGGTCCAGGCCACCATCAGCGCCCCGGGCTTCGCCGTCGGGACCCCGACGCGAGCCGCGTACTCGCCGAGCAGCTCGTAGCCGCGCGCCACCAGGCGGGACTCCACCGTCCCCGGCTTTGCGTCGAAACCGGTGTGCAGGATCGCGGTGTTCGCCTTGCTCGTCCCGGCCCCCACGTCGGTCCCGGCCTCGACCAGGACACAGCGGGCGCCGCGAAGGCTCAGCTCGCGCGCGACCGCGCAGCCGACCGCGCCCGCGCCGACGATGGCCACGTCGAAGGGGCCGTCCGGTGGAGGGCCTTCACGGAGCGAACTACTCACCGCGCCGAGCATATGGCTCGGCCGCTGGCGGCCAGCTAAGTTCAGTCCATGCCCCGTCCTCTGATCGGAGTCTGCTCCGCGGTCGAGCCCGCCAGCTACGGGGTCTGGAAGGACGAGCCCGCGGTGCTGCTGCCGCTCTCCTATTCGCGGGCGATCCACGGCGCCGGCGGCATGCTGGCGATGCTGCCGCCCGATCGCCTCGCCGCGAAGGATCCCGGCGAGCTGCTCGACCGCCTCGACGCGCTCGTTCTCGGCGGCGGCGCCGACATCGACCCGGAGAGCCAGGGCGTCGAGGCGCACCCCGAGACGGTCGGCAGCAACCCCGACCGTGACAGCTTCGAGATCGCGCTCGCCCTCGGAGCGCTGGAGCGAGGCATGCCGCTTCTCGGCGTCTGCCGGGGGATGCAGGTCCTCAACGTCGCCTGCGGCGGCACGCTCGACCAGCACATCCCCGAACGGCTCGGGCACGACATCCACCGTCCCCTCCCGGGCTCATGGGCCGAGCACCAGGTGCGGCTCGAGCCGGGCTCGCTCGCGGCCGCCGCGGCCGGGACCGACTCGCTCACCGTGAAGAGCCACCACCATCAGGGAATCGACCGCATCGCGGACAACCTGACGGCGAGCGCCTGGGCCACGGACGACGAGAGCGTCGAGGCGATCGAATCCCAGGACGGCGGCTTCGCCCTCGGTGTGCTCTGGCACCCCGAGGAGGACGCCGAGGATCACGTCATCCCGTCGCTGATCGAGCGCGCGGGGAGTTAGGCCGAGCCTGCCTCGGCCGCGCCTCCGCCCGGCGTATCCTCGAAGGGGCTGTCATGGCTCGACGGATCCCCAGGGACGAATCGCTGGCGCGAGTCCACGGCGTGGGTGCGCTGTTCTCGGCTGCCTACGGCAACGTCGGCTCGTCGATCTACTACGCGCTGGGCGTAACAGCGGCGTTCGCGCTCGGTCTGACACCGGTCGCCTTCGTGATCGCCGGCCTGATCTTCATGTGCACCGCGGCCACCTACATCGAGGCGACCGTGATGTACCCGGAGGCGGGCGGCTCGGCAAGCTTCGCCCGCCACGCCTTCAACGAGCTGATCAGCTTCCTCGCCGCCTGGGGCCAGATGCTCAACTACATCATCACGGTCTCGATTTCGGCCTTCTTCGTGCCGCATTACCTGGCCGTGTTCTGGTCCCCGCTGAGGGAGTCGCCGGGCGACATCATCGGCGGCATCGTCCTGATCGGGCTGCTGGCCGCCCTCAACGTGAAGGGGACGCAGGAGTCCAGCCGACTCAACCTGGTCCTGGCGATCGCCGACCTCTGCACTCAGATCGTCCTGGTGGCGATCGGCCTCGTCCTAGTCTTCAGCCCGCAGATCCTGACCGCCAACGTCCACCTCGGGGTGGCGCCGAGCTGGGGCGACTTCCTGCTCGGGATCGCGGTCGGGATGATCGCCTACACCGGGATCGAGACGATCTCGAACATGTCGGAGGAGGCGAAGGACGCCCCCAAGACCATTCCGCGCGGGACGGGCCTGACCGTCCTCGCCGTACTCGGCCTCTACTCGCTGCTGCCGCTGATCGCTCTCTCGGCGATGCCGGTACACGAAACAGCAGGCCACTTCTCGACGGATCTCGGCAGCAAGTTCGCCGACGACCCCGTGCTCGGCATCGTCGAGAACCTCGGGTTGGGCGCGGGCCTCACAAACGCGATGCGCTACTACGTCGGCGTCCTGGCAGCGGTCATTCTGATCATCGCGACGAACGCGGCGCTGATCGGGGTGTCGCGGCTGACCTTCTCCATGGGCCACTACCGTCAGCTGCCCGAACGGTTGCGCCAGGTCCATCCGCGCTTCCGCACCCCGTACGTCGCCATCCTGGTCTTCTCTGCGGTGGCCGCAATCACGCTGCTTCCCGGTGAGACCGAGCTGCTGGCGACGCTCTACTCGTTCGGGGCGATGCTCTCCTTCACGATCGCCCACATCTCGGTGATCAAGCTGCGTCAGCGATACCCGGGCAAGGAGCGCCAGTGGAAGCCGCCCGCGAGCGTGCGAGTTTTCGGCATCGATGTGCCCCTGACTGCCGTCATCGGGGGGCTCGGCACGTTTACGGCCTGGATCGTGGTGATGGCGCTCAACCCCCGCACCCTGGTGATCGGCGCGATCTGGATGCTGCTCGGAATCACGATCTACCTGCTCTACCGGCGCTCGCAGGGCCTCTCCCCCGGTCAGACGCACAAAGTGGTGCTGCCGGAGCCGCTCGGGGTCGAGGAGGTCGAGTACAAGAGCGTTCTGGTCGCCTTCGAGGACGATGAGCCCTTCAACGAGCAGACGTTGGTCACCGCGGTCAAGCTGGGGGCCAAGCGGCGGCGCGCGGTGCACGTGATCGCGATCGTCACCGTGCCCAACCACCTGCCACTCGATGCGTCCCTCAGGCCGCAGGAGGAGGAGGCGCAATCGAAGATCGAGCAGGCCAAGCTGATCGGGGGCCTGCG
Organism: uncultured Solirubrobacterales bacterium; assembly: GCA_963797265.1. Classification (GTDB taxonomy): domain Bacteria; phylum Actinomycetota; class Thermoleophilia; order Solirubrobacterales; family 70-9; genus DASUPK01. The sequence goes on from CAWCOY010000002.1 coordinate 676,397, forward strand.
CGTCAGCGGGCACGTCCACCGGGTGAGGCCAAACCAGGCCGGCCACTCGATCGCCGAGGAGGCGCGACAGTTGAAGGCAAGCGCGCTGGTGATGGGCCTGCGCTACCGAAACGGCCAGCCGCTCTACGGGAAGACCCTGCAGACCGTGATGGCCGAGCGGCCGACCAGGGTGATCGTGGTCGGCGAACCCGAGCGCGCCCGGTCCGGCGCGTCGGTGGGCGGCCCGCCCGTCACACCGCCCGCCGGCGCGCCGGCCTAGACCCGCTCGGCTACGGCTATGCGGAGGCCTTGAGGGGCCCGCGGGTGAAATCCTCGTAGCCGAGGTCGGTGAAGTCCATCACCGGGCGGATCTCCACCGTGCCGTCACGGAAGGGAATCCGCTTCGCGTAGTCGAGCGCCTGGTCGAGGTTCTTGCACTCGAACAGATAGAAGCCGCCGAGCTGCTCCTTCGACTCGGCGAATGGCCCGTCGGTGACAACCGGATCCTCCCCTTCCTTGATCCTCACGGTGGTGGCGGTCTCGCTGGACTGAAGCGCCTCGCCGGCGATGAACGCTCCCCTCTCGACCGACTCCCTGGTGTACTCGAACCACCGGTCCATCTCGGCCTTCATCTCCTCGGGGCTGGCGTCCTCAGAGCCGACTTCCTCGCTGATCAGCGCAAGCACGTACTTCATCTGCTTCCTCCTCTGTCCGCTGCGGCGCCCACCGCCGCAGTCACCTTAATGACGAACGGTGGGGGCCCAAATCGACACCAACGAGCGCGCTGGTCCGCGGGCCGCTAACCCCGCTCGAACATGCGGCGGCGCTCGTAGTCCGTCACCACCTGATCGAACTCCTGCTGCTCGTAGCGGGCGTAGTTCGAGTAGTGCTTCTGGACCGCCTCGCCGAACGTGGACTTGACGAAGTCGCTTCCGTGCCAGAGCTCCTTCGCCTCGCGCAGCGCCGACGGGAACGGCTCGGCCTCGCCGGACTCGTAGGCGTTGCCCTTCAGCTCGGGGCCCGGGTCGGTCTGATTCTCGATGCCGTCGAGGCCGGCGGCGAGGAGAGCTGCAAAGGCGAGATAGGGATTCGCGTCGGCGCCGGGGATGCGGCACTCCACCCGGCGAGCCTGGCCGTGTCCGACCACGCGGAAGCCGCAGGTGCGGTTGTCGCGGCCCCAGGAGACTGAGGTCGGCGCCCAGCTCTCGGCGGCGTAGCGCTTGTAGGAGTTGATCGAGGGGGCGATGAAGAGCGCCAGCTCCCGGACGTGATTGCGCATGCCGCCGAGGAAGTGACGGAAGGTGTCGGTCTCCTCGCCGTCGTCATCGACGAAGACCGACTTGCCGTCGGAGTCGACGAGGCTCTGGTGGATGTGGCAGGAGCTGCCGATGTCCTTCTCGGATGGCTTCGCCATGAAGCTCGCCGAGATCTCGCTCAGGAAGGCGATCTCCTTGACGCCGTTCTTGTAGATCGTGTGGCGGTCGGCCGAGGTGACGGCATCCGCGTAGCGGAAGTTCACCTCGTGCTGGCCGTACCAAGCCTCGCCCTTGGAGAACTCGACCGGGATCCCCGCCCCCTGCATGCCCCGGCGGATCGGCCCCAGATAGGCCTCGTCCATCGTGGTGGCGAGGATGTGGTAATCGAGGATGTAGGGGATCGTCGGGGTGAGGTCGTTGTAGCCCTTCTCCCAAGCCTCGGCGTAGCTCTCCTTGTAGAGGTAGAACTCGAGCTCCGAGGCCGCGTACGACGTGAATCCCATCTCGGAGGCGCGCTCGTACTGCGCGATCAGGATCTGCCGCGGAGATGCCGCCACCGGACTGCCGTCGTGTTCGACGACGTCCGCGATCACCAAGGCGGTGCGATCGAGCCACGGAATCCGCCGCAGCGTCGTCAGGTCCGGCTGAATGCCGAAGTCCCCGTAGCCCTTCTCCCAGTTGGCCATCTCGTAGCCGGGGACTGGTTCCATCTCCATGTCGAGGGCGAGGAGGTAGTTGCAGCCCTCAACGCCGTGCGAAACCGCCTCCTCCAGGAAGTACTCGACCTCGATCCGCTTGCCGAACAACCTCCCCTGCATGTCGGTGAAGGCCGTGACGACGGTGTCGATAGTGCCCTCCTCGGCCTCCTTGCGGAGGTCGTCGAGCGAGAGCATTCCGCGGCTCCCGCCGGGACCGCCGGGTCTGGGGGTCGCATCGTTGCTCTTCTCCCCTGACGCCACGCGCGGACCCTATATCGTCGGCACATGGCCAGCAAGGACGCTTTCGAGGTAATCGAGCCTGCTACCGAGCAGGTTTTGGCGGAGGTTCCGCGCGCCGGAATCGAGGAGACCGACGCCGCGATCGACGCAGCGAAGTGGGCCTTTCCCGGCTGGCGGGCGGTGGCGCCCGGCGAGCGCTCCGCCCTGCTCCACCGGCTCGCAAACGCGATCGAGGATCGGGCCGGCGACCTGGCCAAGCTCGAGGCGCGCAACGCCGGCAAGCCGATCACCGACGCGCGTGGGGAGATGGGGATGGTGGTCGAGACCTTCCGCTACTACGCGGGGGCGCCCGAGCGGCTGACGGGCAAGACCATCCCGGTCGCCGGCGGCATCGACATGACCTTCCGCGAGCCGCTCGGCGTCGTCGGGCTGATCACCCCCTGGAACTTCCCGCTCACGATCGCCTCCTGGAAGATCGCGCCGGCCCTCGCAGCCGGCAACACGGTCGTGCTGAAGCCGGCCGAGCTCACGCCGCTGACCTCGCTCGAACTCGAGAGGATCGCCCTCGACGCCGGCCTTCCCGAGGGAGTGCTCAACGTCATCTCCGGGCCTGGCTCGGTCTGCGGGCAGCGGCTGGTGGAGCATCCCGATGTCGCCAAGATCGCCTTCACGGGCTCCACCGAGGTGGGTCGCCGGATCGCCGAGAGCGCCAGCGCCACGATCAAGAGGGTCACCCTTGAGCTCGGCGGCAAGTCGGCCAACGTGATCTACGCGGACGCCGACCTCGCCGCGGCCTCCGCCTCGGCGCCGATCGCCGTCTTCGGGAACGCCGGACAGGATTGTTGCGCCCGCTCGCGCATCCTGGTCGAGCGCTCGGCGATGGACGAGTTCATGTCGGAGCTCAAGGCGACGGTGAAGTCCATCACCGTCGGCGACCCCCTCTCCGAGTCGACCCAGATGGGCCCGCTGATCTCCGCTGACCAGCTCCACACCGTCGCCTCCTACGTCAATGGCGACGCTCCGGTCGCGATTCGCGGCTCGGTTCCGGACGGCCCCGGCTACTGGTTCCCGCCCACGGTGCTCGCGCCGGTCTCCAACGACGCCCGCCCCGCCCGTGAGGAGATCTTCGGCCCAGTCGCCTGCGTGATCCCCTTCGAGGACGAGGCGGAGGCGATCCGGATCGCCAACGACACCATCTACGGCCTCTCGGGCTCAGTCTGGACGCGCGACGGCGCCAAGGCGATGCGGACCGCCCGGGCGATCGAGACGGGCGTGATCTCGATCAACTCGAACACCTCGGTCCGGGTCTCGACCCCGTTCGGCGGCTTCAAGCAGTCGGGCGTCGGCCGCGAGCTCGGCCCCGACGCGCTCGATGCCTACACCGAGGTGAAAAACATCTACTACGCCACCTAGGGGGTCAGGTCTTGCAATCCAACATCCAGGCTGAAGATGTCCGCCAACCAGGGGGTCAGGTCTTGCAATCCAACATCCGCCAGGCACAAGGTGTCGTAATGCAAGACCTGACCCCAAGGGGTGGGTGATGGCGGGGCGGCTCGAGGGGAAGGTGTGCGTGATCACGGGGGCGGCGAGTGGGATCGGGGCCGAGACCGCGCGCCTGTTCGCTGAGCAGGGCGCCCGTGTGGTCGGCGTCGACCTGGCGGAGGGGGCCGAGGGGGAACTCGCCCTGCGGGCCGACGTCGCCGACGAGGACTCGGTTCGCGAGATGTACGCCGAGGCCACGGAGGAGATGGGCCGCATCGACGTGCTCTTCAACAACGCAGGGATCAGTCCCGACGACGACGTCTCGGTCCTCGATACCTCGCTGGAGGCCTGGCAGCGGGTCCAGGACGTGAACCTGAAGTCGGTTTTCCTCTGCTGCAAGCACGGCATCCCGCACCTGCTCGAAGCCGGCGGCGGCTCAGTGATCAACACCGCCTCGTTCGTCGCGGTGATGGGAGCGGCCACCTCGCAGATCTCCTACACGGCCTCCAAGGGCGGCGTGCTGGCCCTCTCCCGTGAGCTCGGGGTCGAGTTCGGCAAACGGGGGGTGCGAGTCAACGCCCTCTGCCCCGGCCCGGTCAATACGCCGCTCCTGCAGGAGCTCTTCGCAAATGACCCCGAGAAGGCCGCGCGCCGCCTGGTCCACCTGCCGATGGGCCGCTTCGCCGAGGCGCGCGAGATCGCCCAGGGCGCCCTCTTCCTGGCGAGCGACGACAGCTCCTATGTGACCGCCTCGACCTTCCTGGTCGACGGCGGCCTCTCGGGCGCGTACGTCACGCCGGAATAAGCGCGACCAGTACCCGCTTCGCCGTTGCTACCAGGGTCTCGCGCGGGACCTCGGGGTTGTCAAGCGACCAGAGGGCAAGACCGGCACCGCCGGCCCGCAGGAACTCGGCGAGCGGCTCGACCTGGCCCTTCGGTATGCCGCCCTGGCCTCGAACGAACCGGGCGAGCACCTCGCGGGCCCGATCCTGATTGGACCGCCGAACCTCGTGGATCTCGGCGTCGCCGCCGCTGTCACGGAAGATCATCCGCCAGGCATAGCCGTGCTCCGACACGTAGTCGAACCAGGCCTGGAGGATCGCCTCAACCCTCTGCTCGAACGCCAGGCCGGCGGGCACACGCTCGAAGAAGCGGGGGAGATCGGTGCGATGCCGCTCGAGCAGCGCGAGATAGAGCGCCTTCTTCGAGTCGAAGTGCCGGTAGAGAATCGGCTTGGTGACGTGCGCGGCGGCGGCGATCTGATCGAGGGTGGTGTGGGCGTAGCCGCGCTCACCGAACAGCCGCCCGGCCGCCCCCAGGATCAGCTCGCGGCGCTCGGCCGCGGGCAGGCGCTTCTGCGGGGTGGACGCCATCAGGGCCATAGTGTTGCTAAGTTACCAGTCGGTAACTTGTCCACCACACAGGAGGTGCCCGATGAGCACAGCGCAGGCAACCGCCCATCCCACCCGGCTCCTCGAGCTCGAGCGCCCGCTCCAGCCCGTCCAGTGGGCCGCCATCCTTGGATCGATCGTCGTCCTGGTCTGGAGCGTCCCGGGGCTGATCGCCAATCCCGACTTCAGCATCGGCGACTCGGCGACCTCGGTGCGCGTGCTGGGCGTCGACATGAACGGCTGGCACGCCGTCTCAGGTCTCCTGGTGGCGGTACCCGGCTTCCTCGCCGCCCTGCGGCCGAGCTGGTCCGCCCTCTTCAACCTCGGCGCCGCCGGCGCCTTGCTCTCCACGGCGCTCTGGGCACTGCTCAGCACCCAGGTCGCGGCCGGCCTCTTCTACTTCCCAAATGGCGGTGTGGACGCGCTGCTTCATCTCGCCACCTCGACGATCTTCCTGGCGGGGGCCGCCCACCACTACTTCACGAACCGTCCTGCCCTGGGTCGCCGTGGGCGACCTTAAACAGGACAGTCTCTGAGCTTCGCGGCCGTCCCACTGATGCCGCGCGCTATGCGACGGCGTCTAGGAACCGGCCGCAGAGCTCGCGGCCGACTCGGTTCCACTCGGCGATCTTTTCGTCGGTCTCCGCGCGCAGCGCCTCGGGGTCGATTCCGATCCGCACCGCGTCCTCGTCCGAGCGGTAGTCGTCGATCCAGCGGCTTACATCGGTCGCCGTCACCTCCGCATGGAACTGGATTCCCCAGGCGCGCTTGCCGATCCGGTACGCCTGCGGGCAGATCGGGGTGCGCGCCAGGATCGCAGCGCCCTCGGGCGGCACCGCTTCGTAGCTGTGCCACTGGAAGCCGGTGAAGCTCGGCGCGAGCGGGCCGATCACCGGGTCGGAGGCGCCTTCGTCGGTGACCTCGACCTCGAACCAGCCGATCTCCGGCTCGCTGGCTCGGCGCGCCTCCCCGCCAGCCGCACCGGCGAGCACCTGGGTGCCGAGGCAGACAGCCAGGATCGGCATGCCGTCGTCGAGCATCGCCGCCAGGAAGTCCTTCTCGAAGCGGAGCCAGGGGTGGCGGTCCTCCTGGTCGGCGTGCATCGCTCCGCCGAAGGTGAGCACGGCGTCGTACTCGGCGATCTCGCGCGGAGGACCCGTCCCCCGCTCGGAGAGCATCCACTCCTCCAGCTCCACGCCGCGCTCGCGCATCTCGTCGGCGAACACGCCGGGGCCGGCGTCCGCTTGATGGACAACGGCGAGGGCGCGCATCGGTGGGATACTGGCGAAACCTGAGGAGGTGGGCATGGACGCGTCCCAACATGTCAGGCGACCGGTCGAGACGGAGGGGGCGCCCGCTCCCATCGGCCCCTACTCCCAGGCAGTCGTCGCCGACGGGGTTCTCTACTGCAGCGGACAGGTGCCGCTCGATCCCGACACGGGTGAGCTGGTGGATGGGGGCATCGCGGAGCAGGCGCGCCGCTGCCTGGAGAGCCTGGATGCGGTCTGCCGCGCCGCCGGCACTCAGCTCTCAGAGGCCGCGCGGGTCGGCATCTACCTGACCGACATGGAGCTCTTCGCGGAGCTCAATGAGGTCTACGCGAGCTTCTTCTCCGAGCCGTTCCCGGTCAGAACCACCGTTGGGGTGGCGGCCCTCCCGAAGGGCGCCCTGGTCGAGATGGACGCCACCCTGCCCCTCGGCCCGGACTCGGACTAAGCAATCCTTGTCGGGATGGCTTCGGCGACCGACACCGTCTCGCTCGATCAGATCACGCGCGCCCGCGAGGTGGTCGCGGACGTGGCCCGCGACACCCAGGTGATCGAGTCCCGCTATCTCTCGCGGACGGCCGGCGGGACGATCGCGCTCAAGGCCGAGAACCTCCAGCGCACCGGCTCCTTCAAGCTGCGCGGTGCCCTCAACAAGATCGCCACCCTGGATCCATCGGTGAAGGGCGTGGTGACGGCCAGCGCCGGCAACCACGGCCAGTCCGTCGCCTACGCCGCCCGCTCACGCGGACTGACCGCCACGATCTTCATGCCGGAGCGTGCCGCCCTCGCCAAGATCGCGGCGGCTGAGGAGTCGGGCGCCGAGGTCGTCGTGGGCGAGGATGCCGTGGAGGCGTGTGTCGACGCCGCCCGCGATCGCGCCGAGGCAGACGGCCTCGCCTTCGTGCACCCGTTCGACGACGCGGCCGTCGTCGCCGGGCAGGGCACGATCGGCCTCGAGCTGCTCGAGGAGGTCCCCGACCTGGCCAAGGTGCTCGTCCCCATCGGCGGCGGCGGGTTGGCCTCGGGCGTCGCCGCCGCTGTCAAGGCCCTCCGGGAGGGCGTGAGGGTCGAGGGCATCAAGGCGCAATGCCCGCTCGCCGACGGGATCGCGGTGAAGCACCCCGGCGAGGTCACCGGCCCGATGCTCGACGAGCTGCTCGACGAATGCGTGAACGTGAGCCAGGACGCGATCGCCGACGCGATCATGCTCCTGCTGGAGCGGACCAAGCTGGTGGTCGAGGGCGCGGGGGCGGTCGGTGTCGCCGCGCTGCGCCAGGGGCTGATCGAGCCGGCCGAGTCGGGCACCACCGTCGTGATCCTCTCCGGAGGGAACATCGACAGCGGCGTGCTCGCCGACCTCGCCCGGCACCACGAGACCGAACGCGGCCGGCGCCTGCGGATCTTCACCAAGATCCCCGACGAGCCGGGATCGCTGGGTGCCCTGCTCACCCAGCTCGGGGAGGGCGGCGGCAACCTGATCGACGTGGACCACGTCCGCGAGGCCGTCGGCCTTTCGGTCGGCGAGACCGGGGTCGAGCTGGTGATGGAGACCCGCGGCGCGGAGCACGCCAAGCAGCTGCTGCGGCTGCTCGAGGGCCTCGGCTACAAGCCGGACGTCTTGAGCTGAGCCCGTTCCCGGTCGGGTGACCGGCCGTTGGTCCCCTCGTAGTCGCTCGGGTCGAGCCGCCGGGTCCGCCACCGGTACTCGAGGGTGAAACCCGGCCAGTTCTGGGAGTCGCGGCCGTTCTCGTCGACGTACCAGTTGCTGCAGCCGGTCTGCCAGACCGAGGTCGAGAGCCTCTCCTGCACCTCGCTGTCGAAGGAACGCTGGACCTCGGCGCGGACCGCGAGCCGGCCGCCGTTTCGCCGGAGCAGCCGGACCGCGTCGACGATGTAGTTCATCTGGCTCTCGAGCTGGTAGATGATCGAGCCGGAGCCCAGATTGGTGTTCGGGCCGTACATGACGAAGAGGTTGGGGAAGCCGGCGACAGTCATTCCCAGGTACGCCTCCGCCCCGTCGCGCCAGACCTCGTTGAGATCGAGTCCGGCCTCACCCCGGATCTCCATCGGCGCGAGGAACCTGGTCGTCTGGAAGCCGGTGGAGAGGACGATCACGTCGGCCGGCCGCTCGGATCCGTCCTCCGCAATCACCGCACCCTCGGTCAGCTCGCGAACGCCCTGGGTGACGAGCTCGACGTTCGCCCGCTCGAAGGTCGAGTAGTAGTCGGCCGAGATCAGCACGCGCTTGCAGCCGAGCACGTGATCCGGGTCGGGCGTCAGGGCGCGCCGAAGCTGCGGGTCCGAGACCTGCTTCTCGAGGTTCTTCTCGAACAAGCGCACCCCGACCCTGCCGAGCGGCTTGAACTGATTGAAGGCGGAGACGAAGAGCTCGAAGAAGAGCCATTCCTTAAAGCGCTGGTAGAGGCGCGCCGGCGGGAATAGCCGAAACATCCTCTTCTCCCAGCCGCGGAAGGCGCGGTCCCTCTTCTCGGTCACGTACGGGGCGGAACGCTGGTAGACGTCGAGCTGCTCCACCCGGTCGGCGATCGCGGGGACGATCTGGATCGTGCTCGCCCCGGTCCCGATCACCGCCACACGCTTGCCCGCCAGATCGACGTCGTGATCCCAGCGACCGGAGTGGAAGATCGGACCGCCAAAGTGCTCAGACCCAGCGATCCGGGTCATCGCCGGCAGGCTGAGCTGGCCGGTGGCGGTGACGAGCACCTCGGCCTCCATCTCCTCGCGGTCGGTGGTCGTGACCCGCCAGACACCGGCTTCCTCATCGAACTCGGCCCGGGCGACCTCGACCCCGAAGCGGAGGTGAGGCTCAAGCCCGTAGCGCGTGACGCAGGTCTCGAGGTAGTCGAGGATCTCCGGCTGGGGGGAGTAGCGCCTGCTCCAGTCAGGCTTGGGCTCGAAGGAGAACGAGTAGAGGTGGGAGGGGACGTCGCAGGCCGCGCCCGGGTAGGTGTTGTCCCGCCAGACGCCGCCGATCCCATCGGCCTTCTCGAGGATCGTGAACGAGTCGATCCCCTCGCGCTTCAACGACATCCCGAGGCCGATACCCCCGAAGCCGCCGCCGATGATCGCCACCCTTGGGGTCGGCCGGCCGTTGCCGGAGGGGCCGCCCGACGGGCGCTCGGGCTCAGCGAGCGGCTCGCCCGCCCAGATCTGCTGCATCGACCGTCCCAGGTCGGCCATCGCCTCGTCCGCCTCACGCAGCAATCCGGCCGCGAGCTGGAAGTCGTGCCACATGCCCTCGTACTTGGAGTAGCCGACCTCCACGCCGGCTTCGCGCAACCGCTCGACAAGCTGCTCGGAGTCGCTCAGCAGGAGGTCGTGGGACCCGACCTGGACGTAGGTGGGCGGCAATCCCTGCAGATCGGTGCGCAGCACCGACAGCTCGGGGTCGAGCGGGTCGGCGTCGCCTCGGTAGAGCTCCCCGCCCTCGACCGTCCAGTCGCGGCGCAGCCCGGCGTCGCGGCGGCGGTTGAAGCTCATGGAGGGGCCGGAACAGGTCAGGTCGAACCAGCCGTTGAGCAGCGCCAGGCCCGCGGGCAGCGGCTCGTCGGCATCGCGGAGCCGCGTGGCGAGCGCGACCGCGAGGCCCGCTCCCGCCGAATCGCCGGCGACGACCACCGAAGCCGGGTCGAGGCCGGAGGCGAGCAGCTCGCGATAGGCGGCAACCGCGTCCTCGAGAGCCGCCGGGTGCTTGTGCTCAGGGCCGAGCCGGTAGTCGAGCAGGTGTACGGGGGCGTCGCCCGCGATGGCGATCTGGGCGGCGAGGCCCCGGTGCGTGCGCCGCGAACCGACCACGTAGGCGCCGCCATGCAGGTAGAGGATGGCTCGGCCGCGATCGGCGCCCTCGGGCGTGATCAGGTCGCACGGTCGGCCCCCGAGCACACCAGGGGTAACGCTGACGCTGGGCGGCACCATCGTGATCCTCGCCGCCGCCTCGGTCCAGGCCCTCTGCGTCCCGACCGGGATCGATGGGCGCTGGATCGAGCGCTGCAGGGCGCGTGTGAGGAGCTTGGCCAGCGGCCGTGGCATGTACCGGCTCACAGTGAGGGGAGAATAGGCTTCGCCTGTGGCCTCGCACGAGACGATCGACCTAACGACCGAGGGCCCGGCGGCCCGAATCCTCCTCAACCGGCCCGAGGCGCTCAATGCCTGGAACGAGCAGTTCGGCCGCGACCTGCTCGACGCCGTGACGACGGTCGCCGAGGACGACTCGATCCGCGCTCTGCTGATCACCGGCGCCGGCCGTGGCTTCTCCTCGGGTGCCGATCTCAAAGAGCAGCGCTCCACCACCGACGACGGGCTGCCGGATCTGAGTGCTCGGCTGAAGGAGATCTACCACCCGATCATCACCGGCCTCCGCGAGATGCCGAAGCCCGTGGTCGCCGCAGTCAACGGCCCGGCCGTCGGCATCGGCTGCTCGCTCGCGCTCGCGGCCGACCTGATCGTGGCAGCGGAGTCGGCTTACTTCCTGCTCGCCTTCGTCAACATTGGGCTGGTCCCGGATGGCGGCTCGACCGTCTTCCTGCCCGCCCGGGTCGGGTACGCGCGTGCCGCCGAGATGGCGATGCTGGGCGAGCGGGTCCCCGCCGAGCAAGCCCTCGACTGGGGCCTGATCAACCGGGTCGTACCGGACGACGACCTCGAGGGGGCGGGCGACGCCCTGCTCCAGCTGCTCGCCAACGGCCCGACCCGCTCTTACGCCGGCGCCAAGAGGCTGCTGAACCGCCGCATGTATGCCGATCTCGCCGGGCAGCTGGACGCCGAGGCGGAGGCGCAGAAGGGGCAGGGGTCGAGCAAGGACTTCATCGAGGGCGTGCTCGCCTTCGTCGAGAAGCGCCCGCCCAATTTCACCGGCTCCTAGTTCCGGCTGCCCCTACAGTGGGGCGATGGCCAGCTGGGACGACGTCGTGGCGATTGGAGAGCGCCTGCCCGGCGTGGAGGCCGGGAGATGGTGGGGCACGCCAGGCCTGCTGGTCAGGGCGGAGGACCAGGCCAAGGGCAAGGGGTTCTGCCGTCTGCGCCGCGATCCGGACGCCCTTGTGATCAAGGTCGCGGATCTCGACGACAGGGAAGCGCTTCTCCGCGGCGATCCGGAGACCTACTTCACAACCCCGCACTACGAGGGCAGCGCGCACATCCTTGTCCGGCTCGAGGCGATCGACGAGGATGAGCTCGCACCCCTGATCGAGGACGCCTGGCGGCTCACGGCGCCACCCCGGTTGCTCACCGGATACGAAGCAAGCAAATAGAAAACTAAACTGGTCAAGAATGTTCTTCCGGCAGATCCTGAATGAGGACCTGAGCTGCGCCTCCTATCTTGTTGGCGACGCGAGCGCCGGCGTCGCGGCCGTCATTGACCCCCAGTGGGCGATCGAGCCGTACCTGCGACTCAGCCGCCTGCACGGCGTGAGGATCGAGCACGTCCTCGAGACCCACAACCACGCCGACCACGTCTCGGGACACGGCCGCCTTGCCAGCGCGACCGGATCGACGATCCACATCCATGAGCTCGCCGACGCCGAGTACTCGCACGAGGCCTTCGCCGACGGCTGGAGGCTGAGCCTCGGCGACGCCGAGATCGAGGCAATGCACACGCCGGGCCATCGCCCGGAGCACACCTCCTTCCTCCTCAGTGACGCCGACCGCGACGGCGACCCCTGGGCGGTGCTCACCGGGGACTCGCTGTTCGTCGGGGACGTAGCGCGCCCCGACCTCGCGATCGAGAAGCGCGAAGGTGCAGCGGGCATCTACCGCTCCCTGCACGAGCGGCTGCTGGCGCTGCCGGACGACGTCGAGGTCTGGCCCGGGCACCTAGGGGGCTCGGCCTGCGGCAGCGCCGGAATCGACCACAAGTCGACATCGACGATCGGCTTCGAGCGCGCCCACAACCGCGCCGTGCGCTTCGAGAGCGAGGAGGCTTTCGTCGACGACGCCATCTCCACTCTCGGAGCTCCGCCTCCCAACGTGGACCACATCGTCGGTCTCAACCGCGGCCCGCTGATCGAGGAGATGGGTACGCCGATTCCGCTCGCGCCGCGCGCCGTCGAGGTCGGCATCGCCGAGGGCGCGCTGCTTGTCGACGCCCGCACCAACGAGCAGTTCGACAAGGCGCACGTCCCGGGCGCCATCAGCGCCTCGGCCTACGAGACCGGCTTCGCCACCAAGGTCGCCAAGGTCCTCCCGCCCGACGTCGAACTGATCGTCATCGCCGCCTCCGACGGCTACGAGCTCGAGGCTGCCGAGCTGCTCGCCTCGGTCGGGCTGCGGGTGCGCGGCTACCTGGAGGGCGGCATGACGGCCTGGCGCTCAGAGGGTCGTCCGGTGCGGCGGATCGAGCTGATCGATCCGGACGAGCTCGCCGCGCGGCTCGAGGGCGACGATCTGCTCGTCCTCGACGTCCGCGACGAGAACGAGTACGCCGAGGCCCACATCCCGGGCTCGGTGCACCTCCCCTACGGCGACCTGCCCGAGCGGCAGGGCGAGCTGCCGCGCGACCGGGCGATCGCCGCGATCTGCAGCGGCGGCAAGCGCAGCGGCCTCGCCGCCTCGATCCTGCAGCGCGAGGGCTTCGAGCGCGTCCTGCACGTCGCCAACGGCGGCGTCGGCACCTGGCGCCGGGCGGGCCGCCAGGTGGAGAAGAGCTAGAACGCTACTTCCCCTTCCCGCCCTTCTTGCCGCCCTTCTTCTTCCCGGACTCCTTCTCCGCGCTGACCTTCCGCAGGAACGGGATCAGCCGCTTGATGAATGCGTTCACCTTCGGGTCGGCCGAGTTCGGGTCGTTGTGCGCATATGTCGCCGAGCGGTCGACCAGCTTCAGGTTCCGGCGCGGGATGTGCGCCGTCGCGGCCAGGGTCTGCGCGGCGGAGAGCACCCTGGCGCCGCCGAGAGCGGCACCGAACGCGTAGATCCTCAGGCTCTTGCGCAGCTTGGACGCGTCGGTCGAATGCACGTCGAGCACCGACTGCGCCGGATTGGCTACGCCTTCGGCCACCGCACCCCCGTCGATCGTCAGCCGCATCGGGTGATACCAGGCCGTGCCGTCCAGGTTCTGCAGGCCCCAGCCCGAGAACATGGTGGCCCAGCGCTGGATCGGAGTGATGTTGCCGGCCCGATCCCACGGCCGCGGGTCCCCGCTCGCCGCCAGCTGACCGGAATGCACCTGGGCGGCCCTCAGGGAGGCCGGCGAGGTCTTGACGTCGGTCGACAGGCCAAAGCCCGCCTCGTTGGTCGGGTTGACCCCGGGCGGAGGCTGGAGGTCCGAGGGCAGGAGCGGCCAGCCCTGGAAGATCGACAGGCTGTTGGGCGCCGCCTTCGCCCCCGCCGATCCGACCATGCCGAAGAGACCCGCCAGTGGCGCCGGAATGCCCCCGAAGCTCAGCCACGGCGACGAGCTCTGCAGGTCGTTCAGCGACGTCGTCGCCTGCTCGGGCGTGATGGGCGTCGGGTTGCTGGCGCCATCAATCAGGACGAGGCCGGAGAGATCGCGGCCTCCGGGCCTGCCGTTGAAATCCCAGGTCGCGTAGGCCGTCGTGATCGTGCCGCCGAGCGAGTGGCCGCCCATCGCGACGTTGCGGCCCTTCCTCGCCGCTGCCTTGACGACCACGCGAAGGTCGTTGATCTCGGTGTTCATCCCCCACTGCCGAGCGAAGGGAACGGCCGAGTCGGGAATGTTGTGGACGTGGTTCGTGACGCTCGGGTTCGACAGATAGCCCAGGTAGTAGTTGAAGAAGTCGGAGGGGCTGACCTTTCCCCCCTTGAGCAAGTTGAGCTCAGACTGGTCCTCGAGGAAGTTCTCCCGGCGCTCCACCGACCAGACCTGCCAATCCGGAAGCCTCTTCACGATCGTTCGGGCGAGGGGCTGGAAGTAGGCGGCGCTCGCCGAGGTGCCCGGGTTGAGGACGAGGACGTTCTTCGCCTTTGGATCTCCGATCTTCAGCACCCCGACCACGTTCAGGTTGTCGGGCGTACCCGGTGAGGTGAAGCCGCGCATCACCTTGAACTTGACCGGCACCTTGGCTCCCGCCGCCGGCGGGAACACAGCACCGAGCGCGATCGCCACGAGCGCGACCAGCACGAGGCCGATCGACTTCCCCTGCCCTCTCCTCATCCCGCTCTCCTCTCGTCCTCTCCTGGCTTCACTGAGACAAGCGACGGGAAATGTATCGACTCGCCGGTCCCGGCGGCCGGATGCGAGTATGCGCGCAACTTCCGTCTACCTGAGGGGTTCTGATCGATCCATGAGGCGCCTGCTAATCCTGGTCTCGCTGGTCTCCGTCCTGGCCACGGGCCTTCTTCTGAGCACCAGCGCCTTCGGCGCCAGGGCCGGCTTCAACCTGCCGACCAAGCGCCTCGAGGGTGCCTACAAGTTCGCGCTCCAGGACCGGCGCTTCGACCCAGCTGGCTGCTACGCGCCCCCGGGCGAGCTGGCGCCGATCCTCACCGAGGCCACCGGACACAAGGTGGGCGTCGCGCGCGGCACGAAGGCCCTTCGCAAGCGGAACCGGGTCTACGTGCTGAAGTCCGGGACGAACTGCAACCGGCTGCGAATGGCCCTCCGGGCAGTCGGCGGCGTCTACGTCCTCGACTCCCAGGTCGGCTCGGTCCGGATCCAGGGGCGCAAGGGAGCGGCGACCGCGGGGCTCGCGCGCACGCTTCGCAACGTGAGCCTCACAACGCAGACCTACCAGCTCAACAAGCCCGACACGGCACCTCGGCTCGAGGTTCTCTGTCCTCGTGGCAGGTCCCCGATCGGCGGCGGCATGAGCCAGAGGCCCGGCGTGGGACCAGACGGCGACGGGATCTATCCCCACTCCTATGAGCGGCTCGGAGCCCAGCTCGGCTACCACATCAGCGTCGTCGTGCTTGATCCCAGCCCGAGCCAGACGACCACGCGCCAGGTCACGGTGCAGGTGATCTGCGGCCGTGGCGTGATCCCGGCCACTCCCACGCCGCACAAGACCGTCTGGGTGAGGACCGGCCAGACGAAGACCGTCACGGCCCGCTGCCCCAAGGGCCAGTTCCTCGTCTCGGGTGGCTTCCAGCGCACGAACTTCCGCAGCGACGGCGGTGACTACATCACCGAGTCGAGGGCCGCCGGCCCGAAGGCTTGGAGGGTCAGCGGCTCCGCCTACGGCCCGACCGGTCAGGGCGAGCTCACCGCGATCGCCTACTGCGCGCGGATGAAGAAACCGATGCTGACCGAGGTCAGCTCCGGCCCGGTCCCGGTGAGCGCCAACCAGGTTGGGAGCACCACCACCTCCGCCTGCCCGAAGGGCAAGCGGCTCGTCGCGGGCGGCTTCTCGAGTGGCGGCTCGAACAACGCCTTCTTCGCCGAAGGGACGATGAACAGCGCCAACACGTTCACGGCGCGGAGCTACGGCTTCTTCGGCCCGGTCTCCGGGGTGACGGCCTACGGCTACTGCTGGCCAGCCAAGTAGCGGCCACCAGGCCACCCAACTTTGAGCGAGGAGCGAGAAGTCCCGAGCGGTTATGTGGGGTGGCCGCTTGTGGCCGCGGCTATGTGGCGAAGCCGTTAATACCCGGCGGGGTGTCTCGCGACGAAGCTGGAAGCGTCGTCGCGCATGACTGTGCTCCACCGCGGCCCGTTTCCGCCCCCCGGGCCGCCGGTGTCCCAGCGCAGGCCCGCGACGTACGCCCAGGCGTGGCCGCTGTTGGCGAAAACCGTGATCCAGTTGCCGCCACCCGAGTCGCCCCAGACCTCGAGGCCCGTGGAGTCGAGCGGGCTGGAGAGGAAACCGCCGCCGTGGAGCATGTAGCTCACCGCGCCGGAGCAGTCGTAGCCGCTGGCACTGAATGAGCCGTGGCCTCCTCCCCAGATGTACGGGAGGTCGTCGATCTGGTTGGCGGCCTCGATCGCGGCCCGCACCGCGAGCGGAGCGTTCGCGGGTGGGATCGCGTCGCCACTCGAGTCGATCGTCGCGTGGCCGGCAGGAGCCGGGATCTCCGAGAGGTCCGTCTGGATCTGGCGCTCTTTGCGAAGGAGCGCGTTGAGGACGCCCTCACGCGCGTCGCGGGCGACCGCAAGCCGGGACTGCTGCTGGGAGATCTGAGCGTGCTGCGCGGCGATCTGCCGCTCCTTCGCGGCCACCTCGTCGCGGGCTGCCTTGATCCGGTCGTGCGTCGCCTGCAGCTGGTTGACCAGGGCGGTGATCTGGTCGCGCAGGCCGCGAACCCGCCCCACGACCTCATCGTCGAAGTCGTGGATGTGGTCGATGTACTCGGTCCTGGTCAGCAGGTCGGACCAGCTCGCCGAGTGCATGACGACCGACGTCAGATCGGGTTGATTCGACTTGTAGATGTTGACCAGCAGCTGCTCGAGAGCCGCGACGGCCTGCCGCAGCTTTGCCCGCACCCGTGCCAGCTCCGCCTTCTCCGCGTTGAGCTGGGCGGTCGCCTTGTCGAGCTCCGCCTGCTTGACCGCCAGCTCGTGCTCCGCCGCGGCCTGCTGCTGGCGCAGCCTGGACTCCTCCCCGATCAGCCGGTCGACCTCGGCGTTCATCTGGTCGATCTGCCCGCGCAGCGGCCCCTCCGCCGACTGGATCCGGTTGAGCTCTGACTGCTTCTGCTCGATCTTCGAGGCGGGATCGCCGAGCGCGCTCTGGCCGATCAGCGAGCCGATCACGAGCGTGACCAGCACCATCAGCGCGAGCACGGCGGCGCGCCCACGTGGGGTGGATGATGCGAGGGTGCTCCGAGCGGAGCGAGGAGCAACCCGTTTCATGTTGGGGGCTGGGAGCTGGGCATCAACAGGCGTGCGGCGTGCCGCACGGGGCAGCTGGCGAGACTATCCAGTCGCCGCCCGAATGTAAGCGCTCGCTAACACGCGTGCAAGATCCCTTGCGGCGGCAGGAGTCTCGAAAAGTGCGTAATGCCCAGGCGGCCTAGGCAGGCACGGGCACGGCGTTCATGAAGACGTCGAGCACCTCGGGGTCGAAGTGGGCCTCCCGGCCCTCCGCCATCAGCGCGGTCGCATCGGCCACCGGCATCGCCTGCCGGTAGGGACGGTCTCGGGTGAGCGCGTCGTAGACGTCGGCGACCGCGGCGATCCTGCCGTGGATCGCGATCTCCTCCCCCACCAGCCCGCGCGGGTAGCCGCTTCCGTCCACCTTCTCGTGGTGGGTCCACGCGATTGCCTCGGCGACTCTCATGATGGGCGATTCCGAACCCTGCAGGATCTGCTTGCCGATCTCGGCGTGGGTCTCGACCACGGCCCGCTCGTCCCCCGTCAGCGGTCCGCGCTTGAGCAGGATCCGATCCGGGATCGCGACCTTGCCGATGTCGTGCATCTGGGCGGCGAGCGAAATGATGTCGCAGACCTGCTCGGGGAGGTGCATTCGGCGAGCGATCTCCTCGCAGTAGGCGCCCATCCGCGAGAGGTGATGGCCGGTCACCTGATCCCGCATCTCGACGGCGAGGCTGAGCTTGTGCACCGTCTCGAGCCGGGAGCGCTCCAGTGATTCCTCCGAGCGGCGCAGCAGTCCGCGGACGTGCTCGGTCTCGAGGCTCTTGGTGATCACGTCCTGCTCGAGCTCCCGCTGATAGGCCCGCGACTGTTGCTCGAGCTGGCGTCGCCGGAGGGCGTTGCTGACCGTGATCAGCAGATCGCCGCGGCGATACGGCTTGACCAGGTAACCGTAGGCGCCGAGCTCGAACGCCCGGTCAGCGAGCCTCCGATTGTCTTCGCCCGTGACCATCACGACGGCCGGGTCGTCGTCCTCCCTGGAGAGCAGCGACTGGATCAATTCCATCCCAGACTCCCCGGGCAGGTGGATGTCGCAGAGCAGGAGATCGACGCGCCCGCCCATCATCTTCGCCCGCGCCTCGGCGGCGTCGGCGCCGAACTGCACCTCGTAATGGGATTGAAGGATGCGTCCCGCGACGGCCCTCGCCGCATGCTCGTCGTCGACCACCAGCACATCCGAGGGCATCGCTCACCCCTCCCCCGGCCCGTCCAGGAGCGTGCGTACATGGCCGAGCAGGTCCCGGCGAGAGAAGGGCTTCTCGAGCAGCGGCGCCTCCGCCATCGCCCTGCGGTCCTCCTCGGCCATGGGCGTCGTGTAGCCGGACATCATCAGCACGGGCAGCTCGGGCCTGAGCTCCTGCGCCCGCCCGGCCAGTTCGACGCCGCGCATGCCCGGCATTACTACGTCGGAGATCAGGAGATCGAACTCCTGTCTCGGGTCCTCGAGCAGGCGGACGGCCTCGACTCCCCGGCTCGTCGCGGTCACCCGGTAGCCGCCCTCGGTGAGTATTCGCTTGGCGAGGGCGCGTGCCGCGTCCTCGTCCTCGACCAAAAGGACGCTCTCGCCGTGGCCCGTCCCGTAGGCGGTGAGCTCGCCCGAGTCGGCCGGAACGGTGGAGTCCACGGCCGGGAGGTGAATCCGGAACACCGTTCCCTCGCCCGGCTCGCTGTAGAGGTTGATCTGCCCGCCGGCGGCGGTGACGATCCCGTAAACCGTCGCCATGCCGAGCCCAGTGCCCTCGCCCTTGCGCTTGGTGGAGAAGAACGGCTCAAAGACACGCGCAGCCACCTCCGGCTCCATCCCGCTGCCGTTGTCGGCGACGGTCAGCCGGACGTAGCGCCCGGGCGAGAGCTCCGGGTGATCGTGGAGGAAGTCACGGTCGAGCTCCACCTCGCTGGTCTCGATCACGAGGCGCCCGCCGTCCTGCATCGCATCGCGGGCGTTCACCGCGAGGTTGACCAGCACCTGCTCGATCTGGCCGGGGTCGGCGAGCACCGCGGGCACGCTGTGGGCGAGGTTGACGCTCAGCTCGATGTGCTCGCCGAGTGTCCGTCGGAGAAGACGCTCGACGTCGCGCACGACCTCGGTGAGATCGACCGGCGCCGGCTTGATGACCTCCCTGCGACTGAAGATCAGCAGCTGGCGGGTGAGATCGGTGGCCCGCTCGGCCGCCTTGCGGATCTCGACCACGTCGGTGTGGGCGGTGGTGCCCTCGTCGAGCTCGTCGGCGACGAAGTCGGCGTAATTCAGGATCACGCCGAGGAGGTTGTTGAAGTCATGTGCCACTCCGCCGGCGAGCTGACCAAGGCTCTCGAGACGATGCGACTGCGCGACCCGCGCTTCGCGATTGGCCCTGGCAAGCTCCTCGTCCCTGCGCCGCTCGATCTCCTTCGCCTCGCTCAGGTCATGGACCACCGCGATCGCGGTCGTGCCCTCGCCGGTGCCGAGGGGCGAAACCGCCATGTCGACCGGAAACTCGGAACCGTCGTTGCGCAGCCCATGGAACTCAAGCCCGCTGCCGAGCGGACGGGTCCTTGGCTGCTCGAAGTAGCGCTTGCGCTGGGCGACGTGCTGATCGCGGTGGCGCGCTGGGACGAGCATCTCGGCACGCCGACCCAGGAGCTCGTCGCGGCCATAGCCGAAGATCCGCTCGGCCTCCCTGTTGACCAGCACGATCCCGCCGTTACTCGCCACCGCCACAACCGCGTCCGGAATCGATTCGAGCAGGTGCTCGGGCAGCCGGTCTCCGAGCAGGCCGGCGCCGGCCTCGGTCTGGCCGTTCCTCTCACGAACGCCGGTTTGCGGCTGCCTTCCCGTCATAAGCCTCCGACGTGGTTGCTCCCACCGGGAACACCTGCCCGTCCGTGTCCGGTGGCGAAGTTAGCTCGCGCAGAGAGCGAAATCGGTTCCCTGGACAGAGATACTAAATATCCAGTAGAAGCAAAGTTTGCCGATCGCCGGCCTCGGGGCTGCAACTGCTCGATCAGCGCGACGATGTGAGCCCCCGGGGTACGATCGGTCGATGGCCGAGGAGTTCTGCGACGTCGGGCCGGGCGTGACCCTCTGTTACGAGAGCTTCGGCGATCCCGACGACACCCCCATCCTCCTGATCATGGGCCTGGCGACGCAGATGATCGCCTGGCACGAGGACTTCTGTGAGCAGCTCGCCGGGCGGGGCTTCCACGTCGTCCGCTTCGACAACCGCGACATCGGCCGCTCCACTCACTTCGATTTCCGCCCGCCGAGCATCGGGCAGATGCTGCGCCGCCGGCTGAGTCCGGCGCAGTACACGCTCTCTGACATGGCCGAGGATTCCGTCGGGCTGTTGCGGGAGCTGGACCTCGTGCCCGCTCACGTGGTCGGGGCGTCGATGGGCGGCATGATCGGGCAGATGCTGGCCGCCGAGCATCCGGAGGCGGTGCGCTCCCTGACCTCGATCATGTCCACTACCGGCAGCCGCTGGCACGGTCAGCCCGCGCTCTCGGTCTACCGCTACCTGCTGCGGCCTCCGCCACGGGACCGCGAGGGCTACATCCAGCGCTCAGCGGAGGTGTTCGGCCTGGTGGGCTCAACCGGCTTCGACCGCGATGAGCAATACATCCGGGAACGCGCCGGGCTCAGCTACGACCGGGGCTTCGACATTCGCGCCGGCGGTCGCCAGCTCGGCGCCATCGTCGCGTCCGGGGATCGGACCGTGATGCTCCGCCGGATCAAGGTTCCGACCCTGGTGATTCACGGCAGCGTCGACAAGATGGTCCGCCCCTCGGGTGGCCGCGCGACGGCGAAGGCTATCCCGGGCGCCCGTCTGATGATGATCGAGGGAATGGGCCATGACCTCCCGCGCGGCGCTTGGCCGCAGATCCTCGACGCGATCTCGGAGCACGCCCGCGCCGCCGACGGCGCCCGCGCTAGGGCGCAGGCGGCCGCCTAGCGGTCACTCAGCTCGCTGCGATCAGAACTCTGGGCCACACAAGGGGAGGTAGATCGGATCGGCACTCGTCTCGCGGCACTGGTGTGCCGACCAGGACCTCGGGCCGTTGGTGGTGCAGTTCGTGAAGCTCCCGGGCCGGAGGTCGTCCCAATCGATGATGTTGAGGATCCCCGACGCCCTCTTCCAGAAGAACTTCTTGCCTGGAGGCTTCGGCTTCTGACCCCTCCATTTCGTCCTGCCCTGCCAAAGCTTCTGGCCGACGAAGTGGAAGGTGCTCTGAATGACGCCGGCCCACGTAGCCGTGTACGTGTTGGAGAACCGTTTCTTCGTGAGCTTGGCTCCGGGAGATCCGATCGCGCCAACATCCAAGGAGGCGACCGAAGTCCCCTGGTGACAGCTCACCGGCACGAAGAGGTAGTCGAAGGACGTGACCCGCTTGGGGATCAGCCTCTCGTGTCCGTTCCTGTGCGTGACGCGATAGTCGATGCCCAGCCGGACCTCCCCATTCCTCGGGCCACCGGCAAGATCGCCATCCAGGGTCAGGGACCGAATCTGGGCGTGGGCTGCAGGCGCGATGGGCGCCACGGCGAGCAACGAGGCGAAAACCGCGATCAGCAAGCGTCTCATTGGGTCCTCCGTCGATGTGACACGAACTTGCCCCACGGAGTGTCCCAGGCGAGGTTGATGCCGACCTCGGCGGTGCCCACTGGGCTCATGCCCCTAGCGACCCCCGCACGATCGACGCGTGCACCGTGCCATCGGTCCTCGCGACCCACATCGAGGATCCATCGCGTAGTACGGCGACCTCCCCCGGCATCGCCGGGTCGCGGTACTCGACCTCGGCGTCGATCCGCTCCGGCTCGGGGCCGTGGGCTAGCTCCTCTTCGAGCGGCGTCCAGTAGTGCGAGTTGTTGATGTGGCCGGCGGGATCCATCTCCGAGGCTCGGAAGAGCCAGGTCGAGCGTTGGGCGTCGCCGGGCGGATCTGGATGGCGACGCCGCACGTTCGCGTCGCGCCCGCCGGCACTCTCCTCGTAGGTCGAGATGAAGTCGGGTGGGAAGCGCATGGGCCGGCCGCGGTCGGGGTCGAGGCAGACCCAGCGCGCCACCGTCTCGACGTCGGCGCGCTCGCCGCGAATCGTGGTCCGGCGCTCAGCGGAGAAGCGAGCGATGCCGCTGCAGAAGGTGCGGAGCTCGAGCTCCTCGCTGAAGCGCGGAAAGGTCTCGACCCGAATCCGGGTGCGCCGCACGATCCAGCCGCCCCGCCCCTCGAAACCGGCGTCGACCAGGTCCGCGTAGGCGACGTCCTGGAGCCAGCGGGCCATCGCATCGAGACGACAGCGCCCGCTGCCGTCGGCGTCGGCGATCCCGGGCCTCATCCGCTGCTCGAAGGCCCGGCCGCCAGGCCAGTCGACAATCTCGTCTACTTGAGCTCCTCGAGGGAGTCGCGCAGCCGGTCGATCATCGACCAGAGATCGGGCACCTGGTCCCGGTCGGCGACGATCCCGAAGTCCATCTTTCCGCAGTAGCTCATCACGGTCATGTTGAGCCCCATGCCGTGGGTGATCACCGACACCGGATAGTTGGCGACCAGCCGCGCGCCGGCGCAGTAGAGCGGGAACTGCGGACCCGGAACGTTGGAGACGACCAGGTTCCAGGTCGGCCGGCCGGCCGAGGTCGAGATCGCGAAGGTCGCCCGGGCGGCCCTGGCGAAGACGGCCGGAGGGATGAAGTGGTTGGTGTCCTGGAGAAGCTCCGCCGGCAGTGCACGGTGGTGCTCCTTCATCGCGGCGAGCGCGTCGTGAGTCTTCTTCAGGCGGCGCACCGCATCGGGCTCGTTGGTGAACAGCGGCGCGCTCATCAACATGATCCGGTTGCCGTAGGTCCCCATCTCCTCGTCGGTGCGAACGGAGACGGGGACCTGGACCACCAGCGGGTCGGCGGGCAGCTCGTCGTGCTCGAGCAGCCAGCTGCGAACCGCCCCCGCGCAGGTCGAGACGACCACGTCGTTGACGGTGCACCGATGCTTGTTCTTCATCTCCTTGACCTCGTCGAGCTCCAGCTGGCCGAAGGCGAACCGGCGGTGCGGCGAGATCCGGCCGTTGAAGCAGGTGTTCGGCGCTCGGTAGGTGGTGTGGGCGAGCACCCCGGTCTCCCGGTTCGAGAGCGGCCGGGTGAGGCGGTCGGTGAGCTTCGCGATCAGGCCGGTGCCGGGTATCCCGGCGAAGAGCGGCGACTCATCGAGGTTCGGCAGCGCCCTGGGCAGTGAACGGAGGACACGCAGCGGATAGCGCGGCAGGCCCACCAGCCCCCGGGTGAGCATCTCCAGCTCGGTCGGCTTGCGCTCCGTGCCGTTCACCTCCGGGTCGGGCAGCTCGCGCCCCTCGGGCGCAAGGTCGAAGAGCACACCCATGATCTCCGCGCCCGAGAGCCCGTCGACCACGGAGTGATGGATCTTGGTGAGCAGCGCCTTGTGCCCGTCTTCCAGGCCGTGGATCAGATAGAGCTCCCAGAGCGGCCGGGATCGATCGAGCGGCCTGGAGACGATGCGCGCCACCTGCTCGGCGAGCTTCTCCTTCCTCGCCCCGGGCGGCAGGGCCAACTCGCGGACGTGGAAGTCGAGGTCGAACTCCGGATCGTCCAGCCAGTACGGATAGTCGAGGCCGAAGGGAACCTCGACCAGCCGCCAGCGCAGCGGCGGCAGCAGCGGCAGCCGCTCCTCCATCAGCGCGCAGATGTCCTGGAAGGTGAGCTCACCGCTCGGCTTGGTGGAGGGATCGAGGATGCTCAGACCGGCGACGTGACCGGTCTGGTTCGAGCTCTCCAGCGCCAGAAACTGCGCGTCGAGGCTGGTCAGCTGACGCATCGAGGCGATTCTCCCAGGCGGCGACGCTCAGCCGCAACCCATAGCTTCCGCGCTTCATGCTCGTGCACTTCGTTCGTCACGGGGAGTCGGCCTCCAACGCCGCGCTGGGCGGGATGGCGCTGCCCCGCGAACAGGGGGATCGGCTCACCGAGGGCGGTTTCGAGCAGGCGCGCGTGGTCGCGGAGCGCCTCGGCACCGCGGGCGCGACAAGAATCCTGGCGAGTCCCCTCCGCCGTGCCCGCCAGACGGCCGAAGTGATCGCCGAGGGGCTGGACCTGCCGATCACCGAGGTCGAGGACCTGCGCGAGCTGCGCGAGTCCGAGGGGTTCGGCGAGCTCTCGCTCGAGGACCAGAGGCTGCGGCGCTGGTCCGAGTGGATGGCCGAGCACGACGACGATCCGGACCACTCCTACCGGGGCGGCGAGTCCTTCAACGAGATCACCCGCCGCGTCAGGGTGCTCCAGGAGCGGCTCGTCGAGGACGCCGTCGGGACCACCATCGCCGTCAGCCACGGGATCTTCATGCGCTTCTTCCCGATGGAGGTCCTGCTCGCAGGCGCCTTCCGAGCCGACCAGGTCCGGGACCTCTGGCAGCTCGCGTCGGTGAACTGCGGGGTCTGCGGGTTCGAGTACCGCGACCCCGACCTCGTCGAGACCTACGCCCGGCGCCCTTGGCGCTGCCTCAGCTGGATGGCCCCGGGGCCGACGCTGCCCTCGTAGGCACCGGGTCGAACCTACCCAGGTTTAGGGAATACTTGCGCGGGCAAGCATCCTGGTCAGAGACTTCGACCCTCGATCCCAAGGAGGATTCCGGATGGATCTCGCATTGCTGGTTCTTCGCGTGGTGGTGGGGCTGCTCTTCGTCGGGCACGGCGCCCAGAAGCTCTTCGGCGTCTTCGGCGGCGGCGGCCTGGAGGGCACTGCCGGGATGTTCGACAACATCGGGCTGCGCCCCGGTTGGCTCCACGCCAGGGCGGCCGGCACGGCCGAGTTCGGAGGTGGACTCCTCCTCGCACTCGGGCTGTTCACCCCCTTCGCCGCCGCGGTGCTGATCGCGGTGATGACGGCCGCCGTGATGACGGTTCACGCTCCCAACGGCATCTGGAACACGAACCAGGGTTACGAGTTCAATCTGGTCATGGCAGCGGTGGCCTTTGCCCTCGCGGGGATCGGAGCCGGCGGCTGGTCGCTTGACGATGCCTTCAGCTTCGATCTGAACGGCGCCATCTGGGCGATCGCGGCCCTCGCCGTGGGCGTCATCGGTGGGGTCGGCAGCGTCCTCTCCGGCCGGGTCTCGGCGGAGCGCGAGCCGCACCCCGCTTCGTAGCTACTTCCCGAAGATCAGCGGCAGTTGTAAACCGATTGCGAGTGCGGTCAGTGCCAGCGCCGTGAGGCGCTGGTACGGCCGTACCGCGAGCGCGGCGAGCGGCAGGAACCAGATCAGGTACCAGGGCAGGAACCAGGTGGTCGTGACGATCACGGCGCAGGTCGCCCAGCCCGCGTTCTCCAGCCAGTCCCCGCCTTGGTAGACGCGGATCAGAAGCAGGGCGACCGCCGTCACCAGCACGACCATCCCGATCCTTCCCAGTGTGTGGTTGGTGAGCCCGAGCCCGAGCACGTCGTTGATCACTCCCGGGACATCGTTCGGCGTCTCCAGCCGCGCATCTCGCTGGAGGACGTGCAGGAGGCTCGAGACGTGCGTGCCGAAGGCGAGGACCGTGATCACTCCCACGACCGCCGCCGCCAGTACTCCCCAGATCAAGGCGCGCCCCGGACGCTTGGAACCAAGCAGCGCGAAGGGCAGAAGCACGACGGATGAGCTCTTCACCGCCACGGCCCCGACCAGCGCCGCCATCCCCGACTCGCGTCCGCCGAGCAGCAGGTAGATGCCGCCGAGCGCGGCGACCAGCATGAGCAAGTCATTGTGGGCCCCGCCCACCGCGTACGCGAGCAGCACCGGGTTCAGTCCGAAGAAAAGCGTCGCCGGCAGGGCTGGCCGGCCGAGCCGCGTCGCGCAGGCCCAGACCAGGGCGACGCACCCGAGGCTCGCCAGCGCCGTGACGGACTTGAGCAGCCAGATCGCCGTCGTGAAGCTCACCCAGCCCAAGGGCAGGCTGGCCAGGCTGAAGAGCGGCCCGTAGGCGGTGGTGTTGAGCGGCCACCCGACGTAGACGTAGGAGGGATCGGTCGGCGCGGCCGAGAGTGGATGGAGATACGGGTTGAGCCCATGCACGGCGTCGAGGCGGGCGTACCCGACGTAGTTGAAGATGTCGCTCGAGAGGAGCGGCGGAGCGATCACGAAGATCAGATGGAGGAGGACGATCGCCCCGAGGCCGACCCGGACCCGGATGGAGTCGGCGAAGGCGACCACGCCGAGGTAGCAGACGCCGAGCACGATGAACGCGACGGCGAACTCGGTGCCGCTGAGCGAGACGTCCAGGCCATGAAGCGGCCCGCGAAGCGAGCTCGGCAGGCCGTGGTGGATGTGAAGCGTCGGCCCGTAGTGCTTCGCCGCCGCCCCCGCTGCCATCAGGAAGGCGGCGACCACCATGCCGCCGAGCATCGTGTTCGCGATCAGGGCTCGCCGCCGGGCCTCCAGGCGGGGTAGCGCGGGCAACGCCGGGCGGATCGCCGCCGGCTCGACCGCCGAGTCAGCGGATGCGGGAGTCGACTCCATCGCGGGCGGGCATCGTAGAGCGGATCTCTAACTGCCGATAAGGCGGCACCGCGCCATTTCAGCCGCCCTTGGTAGGCCGAACCAGGTATGTCCCCTGCGGCGTGCTGTACACCGGGTCGAAGCCCGCCGCCTCCAGTGCCCGGATCGCCGAGTGAACATGGGTGATCACCGCTCCCGCCCTGAGGCGCCGGAGCGCAGCGCGCAGATCCGGTGTCCCGTTGCGCAGCACTCCGTAGTTGTCGCGAAGCTCCTGTGGGGTGAAGTGCTCGAGCCAGCCGTTCAGCACCACCGGCGTCCGCGGCGAGCGCCAGTTGATGTAGGAGCCGACGCCCGCGTAGGTGACGATGCGACCGTGCTGCGGCGGATGGGCGATCGCGTAGTCGGCAACCGGGAAGCCGAGGCTCGGGTCGTCCCGCGCGGGGCCGAGGAGGACCGCCCAGACGAGCACCGCGGCCGCGGCGACCGAGCCGGCGGCGGCGACCGGCAGGCGCAGCGGACCGGGGCTGCGGTTCGGGGCCGTCCAGGCAACCTGCAGCGCGAGCACCGGCCCGACGAAGACGATGTTCCGGACCGAGTAGCCCGCGAAGACGAGGAAGCCGGCCGTGACCAGCAGGGTCGTGGCGCGACGGGGCCTAGGCGACTGCACCCACACCCAGGCCGCGAACACGGTCGCGAGCCCGAGGTAGAGCACCGCGAGCGGATCGCCGAAGGCCGACTGCCACTCCGTGCTGGCGAGCGAGATCGCCTGGTTCTGGAAGCTCAGCAGGTACGACCAGATCGCCGCGCCGAGCGGGGTGGAAACCGTGACGGTCACGGCTGCGAGCAGCGCGATCAGGCCGAGGGCCGCGACCCTCGAGGGCGGCAGGGTCCCGGGGATCCCCCGCCAGTGGTCGATCGCGAAGCCGATCGTCGCCAGGCCGAGCAGCAGGAGCCCGGCGATGAAGCCCCCATGGAGGTTGGCCCAGACCGCGAACAGGGCGACGATGGCGACGCCGACCCACCAGCGCGGCCAGCGTTCTCTGCCCTGGCCGGCACGCCCCCGCCAGACCATCGCGAGCAGCGCCACCAGGAGCGAGAAGATCACCACGGTGAAGCCGGCGGCGCGCGGATGGATCACTGCAAGCAGGCCAGGGAAGTAGAACGCCGTCACCGCAATGAGCATCGGCCAGCCCTTGCGCCGGCAGAGCCAGAGGAGCAGCGCCAGCGGGGCGGTGATCAAAACGGCGTAGAGGACGGTCAATCCCGTCGGCCCCAGGACCTGTGAGACCCGAAAGAAGGCGAGCTCCGAGAGCCACTGCTGGTTGAGCCACGTCCCACCGTGGGCGATCGTGGCGAACGGATCGTGCTCCACGAAGCCGTGCTTAGCGACGAGGCGGCCGCTGCCCAGCGAGAGATAGAAGTCGCCGTTGCGGAAGCGGTCCAGGCAGAGAGTGAGCCCGCCGACGAGCGCGAGCAGGGCGCCGATCAGCACCCAGGTCGACCTCGAGGTGAAGCGGCCAGCTAGGCCGGCGTCCGGACGCATCACGAGGCGCGTATTCGTAGCGGTTCGACCGGCGCTTGTGCGTCACCGAGCCGTGAAATCGCCCAAAAAAGCGCCATTTGCGGCCATTTCAGCGTCTGCTAATATGTACGTCCCCGCCGGGCCATGGAAACCCGGCATTTGCAGCGTTTTCGCGCAGTTCTTCCCTCAGTAGGCAGCCTTCGCGAACGCAGCGTCCGAGACCGCGGAGGTAGCTCATGTCCAAGACCACAACCGTCAACAAGCGCACCCGTGCGCCTCGCACCCGCCGGTGGACCTGTGCCGGCTGTGAGGTGACCGTTCGCTATGCCGCAGGCAGCAAGTCCACTCCCCGCCGGCCCGAGGGCTGGACCCACAGGGGCGGCCAGTGGCTCTGCCTGCACTGCCAGCGCGAGAAGGCCGTCGAGAGGGCGACCATCGGTGCAAAGGGCGACGGCTGGGCCTCGCGGCGTCAGGCTCTGCTCGAGTTCGAGCTGCGCCGCAGCCCCAACGAGCCCGATGGCGTGATCGCCAAGCGGGCCAACTGCTCCACCGGCCACGTGCGCAAGGTCCGCGAAGAGCTTGAGCGCGACGGCAAGCTCCCCAAGGCGGCGTAGTTCTCGCTGAATAGTTCGGCGGCGTCCGTTTTCGGTTCCGCAGAATCGGGTAGGGTGCCGCCAATTCCACCTGCCGAATCGCGTAGGTCCGGTGGCGGTGTATGTGGCCGCCGTTGGTTCTAAGCGAACGGGGGAACCAATTGGAGCGCAGCTCCGTGGGCGAATCGGCACAGCCGTAGCGCACTCTTTCAGCGCGAGCCCGACAGCTAACCCCGTAGGCCCGAGAAAGAGAGGTTGGCATGAGCACGTTGATCGATCACCTTGCGACCGATCGAATCCGGGGCGGACGACTCGTCCTCGCCTACGGGATAGGAGCGGTATTCGGGATAGTCGTGGCGGTGCTGGCACTCGCGCTCGCCGGCACGGGGCCGTAGCGGCGTAGACAGCGCCGCGCTAGCGGCCGAGCGCGCCCATCCAGGCGAAGAGCGCCGCGTTGGCGGCGTGCAGCTGCAGGCTGCCCTTCGGCGCGTTCGCCCGCGACGCCTTCTTCCCGTACCAGGTGCGCAGGTAGAGGCCGTGCCGGTCGCGCGCGCGGTGCAGCGCGCTGCGCGCGTTTCGCCGGACGATCCCGTACCAGTCGCCATTGTTGTCGAGCTGGGCGAACTCGAGCATCGTCCGCACGTACCAGAAGTCGAATTGCGGGCCCATCCAGAAGCGCTGGTAGACCTGAAGCGTCCTAGCCGCCAGGTCGGCGGCGCGATCGCAGAAGGACTGCCTGCCGGTCTGCTCGCAGATGATCCGGTGGGCGAGGATCATCGGCCCGTTCACGTAGGGCATCGGCGACGGCGCGAAGGGCGGGTAGTTGTTGAAAGCCGAGCGCGCCTCGCCGGGGCCGGGCACCGGCTGGCCCGACGCCTCCAGCTTGGCCGCTTCGTCCGGATTTGCGCTCAGCGCCCGCTCGTCCGCGGCGGACGCTGCGGACGCCGCGGACGACGCCGAGCCGGGCGCGGACATCGGCGTCGCGCCCGACGAGGTGCCGGTCTTGTAGGTCTTGGGCTTGCGCAACCGCGCGTAGAGCCCTGTGGCCGGGTCGGTCAGCCAGACGTCCCCCCAGGCGATGAACTTGAGGGCGTCGTCCAGGTAGCCCTGCTCATGCGTGATTGCGTAGAGGCGGGCGGAGAGCAGCGTCCCTCCGGCAAGGGATTCGCCCGCGTAGAAGCTGTGGTTCGTGTTCCACCAGATGCCCCCGGGACGGCCCGGCGTGGTGTCCCAGCCCGAGACGCTGATGAACCGCTGCGCGACCTCCGCGTCGTAGAGGTAGCGCGTGTTGCCGGTGGCGCGGTAGGCGTCGAGGAAGGCGAGGCCCCACCAACCGTTGTCGTCGAACCAGGTCGTCTTACCGGGGCTGTGCTGGCCTGGCTTCGGACCGAACCCGGGGATGGGCTCGAGGGTCGGGTTCAGGTAGCGCTCGGAGCCTCGGGCGAAGCGATTGAGCCGGTGGCGGTGCCGCTTGGAGGGCTGGGCGATCTGCAGTCCATTCAGCGCCTCGAACAGCGGGACGCTGCCCCACAGCGAGGCCACCCTCCCCTGGTCCAGCACCGCGCGGTACCAATGCATTCGCGGACTCCACCACCGGTGGGTCTGCTTCACGCCCTTGTTGGCGGCAGCCAGATAGCGCCCCTGGCTTCGGCTCAGCGCCGAGGCCGAGTCCGGCAGGACTACGACCCCGATCAGGACGAGGGTCAGACTCGTGATGACGGCGGTTATCGAGCTTCTACGGACGAGCGACACGCCTTCCCCACGAACACCTTATGCGGGGACTTGACGCGGTACGCAGGATTTGAGGCGGACAATGGCCAGCCCGCCGTGAGCCGGCCTCAGGCCTCGATCGGAAGCAGCTTCTCCACCCCGGTCAGCTCCAGCACCCGCCGCACATGGGGCGAGCTCGCCGGCTTGATCCGCAGGCGACCGCCGTTCCGGCGGGATCGCCGATCGAGGTCGAGCAGCAGGCGAATACCTGCGGCGTCCAGGAACTCGAGCTGGTCCAGGTCTAGCTCGATCCGGGCCGCGTCGGTCGCCTCCGCCCGCCGCATCTCGCTGTCAAGCTCTCCGACGACGGAGAGGTCCATCTCTCCGAGCACGCGCACGCGCTCGACCGCTTCATCGTGCTCGGTTTGCACCCAGAACCCGCGATCCATCGCGTTGCCTCGCCCCTCTTGCCCCTGTTTCATCGAATCCTCCGGATGATCGAGTCGCTGGCTACTCACTGCTAGCGCAGGGCGCGGTGCTCAGGTTACGCCCTTGTGCGCCGGACGCACAAGTTTTTCGCTCATTGCCGCGGAATCGGAGCTCGGGGAGCAAGAAGAAGCGGCGCTGAGGCGAGGCCCCAGCGCCGCTCCCTCGGAGTGCCTATCCGGTGGTGTTGTGGACCACCGGGTAGTAGCCGTTGGCGTGGCCGGTGGTCTTCGGGTGGTAGCTCTCCCCAACCGGATTGGAGAGGCCGTTGATCCACTCGGTCGACGAGCCGCCGCCCCCGTCGCACACCGCGTGGCCGATGAACGGCGGGATCACGTCGCGGAACAGGAAGTTCGCTCCCGCTCGCGACGCCGCGCCGCTCAGCACGCTCTTGAGCATGTCCGCGGTCTGGTTCAGCCGCGATTCCTCGCTCGGGCTGAAGAAGGTGCTCGCGTTGCAGTCCTCGCCGCTGAAGAGGCGGGGATAGTCGAGCACGATCACCTTCGCGCTCGCCGCCCTGGACTTGATCGCGTTGTTCACCTGATCGAGCCGACCGGGCGGTGTGTTCTGGATGAACGACTGCGCATTGTCGATCGCCCCGTTGCAGTCGGACAGCCAGCCGGGCTGGGCACACTCCGTGATCACGCTGGAGAACCCGGCGTCGTTGCCGCCGATCGTGTAGCTCACCCAGTTGGTGTCGGAGCTGACGCTCGACACCTGGCCGGAGAGCAGGCTGCTCGTAGTGGCGCCGGCACGCTAACACGCCGCTGCGCTCGGTTTCCGAAATGGAACAAGGACCCGACCGTGGCTCACCGGCATCCCGCGGTTCCACGTCCAGTGAGCCGCGTGTGGCGCGAAGTGGTCACGGAACTCCGCGCGCTATTCGGCCTGCGCCTCCTCGACCAGCATCCCACCAAGCCATCGACATCCCCCCGCTCCCACGCATCCGCGTGGCGCTCGGCGGCAGCTCAGCGGGCGAGCTCGCCGATCACCTCACGCCACCAGGCCCGCTCCTGATCGGACTTGGCATGGGCGAGCCGGCGACGGGCATCGGCCTGCAGAGCGCTGGCCGGACCGACTCCCAGGATCGGACCGGTGAACGCGTAGCGGCCGTCGTCGAGGACTACGAGGGAGCCGGGCCGGTCGAGGCGCGACAGCAGCTGCTCCCGAACCGCCGTGCCGAGGATCGTGCTCGGGAACGCGGCGCCTCCGTCCGCCGGCTGCCATGGCCGAACCGTGAGTATCTGCGCCCCCTGTCCCGCCGTTCGCTCCCGCCGTAGGACGGGCTGGGGTGACGCTTGCGTTGTCACCCCCAGCGCCTGAGCGAATGGCTCGAAGGTGGCTCCCTGGAGCAGTGTGGAGAGCAGGACGGCGAAGAAGACGATGTTGAAGTAGTCGAGGCTCTCGGGAACGCCGTCGATCACCGGGAAGGTGGCGAGGACGACGGGAACCGCGCCGCGCAGCCCGGCCCAGGCGACCACGGACTGCTCGCGGGCGGTGAATCCGGCGAAGGTCGTGCTGGCGAACGTCGCGATCGGGCGTGCGACCAGGACGAGTACCAACGCCAGGAGCGTCCCCTCGAGCGCGACGTCGCCAAGCTGCGAGGGGAAGACCAGCAGTCCGAGGACCACGAACATCGTCACCTGGGCGACCAGAGCGAGGCCCTCGTGGAACACGGTGACCGCTCGCTTGGCCGGGATCGGAACGCTTCCCAGCGCCAGCCCCGCCAGGTACACGGCGAGAAATCCGGAGCCGTGCAGGCTGCTCGCCGCGCCGAACGCCACCGCCGCGGCGCCGATCGTTCCGATCACGTACCCCGCCTCGCTGCCGAGCCACGCGCGTCGCAGGCCGTGGATCGCGAGCCAGCCCACGGCGACCCCGATGGCCACGCCGATGACGACCTCCCTCGCGAAGAGCAGGGTCATATCGCCGAGGCCGTAGCCGGGCGTCTGGATCCAGTCGATGAACCCGACGACCAGCAGCACGGCCACCGGGTCGTTGAGGCCGGCCTCACCCTCCAGTGTCCGCGCGACCTGCGTGCGCAGCCGCGAGTGACGCAGCAGGCCGAAGATCGCGGCGGTGTCGGTCACCGAGACGATCGAGCCGAGCAGCATGCCTTCCAGAAGCGAGAGGTCGAAGAGCACGGTCGCGACCAGGCCGGTGACCGCCGCGGTCAGGATCGTGCCGGGGATCGCAAGCCCCAGTGATGCACCCAGGACCGGCCGGATCTCGCCGAACCCGGCGCTGAGCCCGCCCTCGAACAGGATCAGCGCGAGCGCGATCACCCCGATGGTCCGGGCCAGCTCGTAGTCGGCGAAGTCGATCCACCCCAGCCCATCCGATCCGACCGCCATCCCGAGTCCGAGGAACAGGACGAGTCCCGGAACGCGAAGCCGCCCGGCCACCACGGTGGCAAGCAGGCCGGCGATCAGCAGGCCCCCGGTGATCAGGATCAGGTTGGCGTCGCTCACGGCGCCCGTATAACACCAGCACGGACCGCCAAGTCGACCTTCGGAAGTTCTGTCAGCGACACCCCCCGGCGGATCGGCCTCAGCCGCGAGGCGTCGAGCGCATCGTCAGTAACTCAGTCCGGGTACTCGTCCTTGCGCCAGGCGCGCGGCTCCTCGGCCTGCGGCTTGGGCGTGCGGTCGAGCAGGAACGAGTGGTACGGCGCGACGAACGGATCGGGCGCCATGACCTGGTAGGTGAAGTAGACGGTCCCGTTCTCGCGGGCGAAGGCGATGAAGCCCGGGCCCTCGCGGAGACCGTCCTTCAGGTCCGCCCCGACCTGCTTCGACCACTCCTGCAGGAACTCCGGCGGGTTGTCGATCATCTCCTTGACCTCGGGGATCTCCCCCGACTGCGCCTGCTCCTCGGTCATCGCGAGACTGAAGTCGAAGGGGAAATCGGAGTCGTAGGTCGAGACGTAGGGAAACTGCCACCCCATCCGCTCCTTGTAGGCGGCGAGGCGGTCAATCGGCGCCCGGGAGAAGCAGATGAAGGTCACGTCCCGATGGTTGAGGTGGACCAGCGAGCCATCGAACTCATCGCCGAGGCTCGTGCATCCGGGACAGGCGCCCTTGGTGTAGTCCGGCCCGTACATGATGTTGTAGGCGAGCAGCTGCGAGCGGCCGTCGAAGAGCTCGGCGAGGGTCTTCTTGCCGTCCTCGGTGTCGAACTCGTATTCCCTCTCGACGGGGACCCAGGGGAGCGCCATGCGCTTCTCCTTGATCTCGTTGTTCCGCTCGGCCTGCTCGGCCTCGAGCTTCGCGAGCTCCGCTCGCGCCGCCTCCCATTCCTCTCGCGTTCCGACCTTGTGCTCAGGCATCTCATCTGCTCCTTTTTCGCTCACCCGATTAGACCGCTCGCTGCCCGCGAACTCATCGCATCTCATCCATGCGGGGATAGTCGCACCCGGGACCGAAGCCGGATAGATTCGATCGCGCCGTGATCGCGCCGAGCCGATCAGGCAGGGATGCCTCCGGACGGGGGCTGGTCTTGGCGCTCGCACTGGCGCTGGTCTACTTCGCGTCGGCGAAGCTCGGCCTGGCGCTGGCCTTCTCGAACGAGAGCGTTACGGCCGTCTGGCCGCCGACGGGGATCGCACTCGCCGCCCTGGTGTTGGGGGGACGGCGTTTGTGGCCCGGGGTGCTGCTGGGCGCGTTTCTCGCGAACGTCACCACCGACGTGCCGGTCTACACGGCCGCCGGAATCGCCGTGGGGAACACGCTGGAGGCGGTGGTGGGCGCGTGGCTGCTCGACCGCTTCGGATTCCGTCCCGGGCTGCCGCGGCTGCGGGACATCTTCACGCTCGCGCTGCTGGCCGGGGTGATCAGCACCGCCGTCAGCGCCACCATCGGCATCACAAGCCTCAGCGTCGGCGACTCGCTCTCCGGCGGCGCGCTGTCCGCCTGGCGCGTGTGGTGGCTAGGCGACATGGGGGGGGATCTGCTGGTGGCGTCGCTGATCTTCGTGCTCGTCGCCCACTGGCCCTATCGCGACCTGCCGGGAAGGGTCGCCGAGGCGCTCGTCCTCATGTTGGCCCTCGTCGGCACCTCCCTCGTGGTCTTCACCCACGACCCTCCCGCCGCCTACCTGGCGTTCCCGATCATCGTCCTGGCGGCTCTCCGGTTCCTGCAGCCGGGGGCGAGCGTCGCCGCGGTGGTCCTCGCCGCCATCGCGGTGACCTTCACGGTCAACGAGTCGGGCCCATTCGTCCGCCCTTCGCAGGACGCGAGCCTCCTTCTCGCTCAGAGCTTCTCGGCGATCGTGGGCCTGACGGGCCTGATCCTGGCGACCGTCACCTCCCAGCGCAGGTGGGCCGAGAACAGAGCGCAACAGCTCGCGCACGATCTGCAGGCGGAGCTGCTGCCTCCCCGGCTTCCCGAGATCCCCGAGTTCGAGGCCGGAGGCTGGTACCGGGCCGGCATGCAGGGACAGGAGGCCGGTGGCGATTTCTACGACGTCTTCAGTGCGACGCCCGGCCGCTGGCTGGCTGTGATCGGGGACGTCTGCGGGAAGGGTCCGGAGGCGGCGTCCCTGACGGCGCTCGCGCGCTACACGCTGCGCGCGGTTGGCCGCGAAGCGACCGGTCCGAGCGACGCTCTGCGAGCGCTAAACGAAGCCATTCTCGAGCAGCGATCCGACCAGCGGTTCATGACGGCTGTCCTGGTGCAGCTGGATGTCGCCGGCGCCGACCATGCCGTCGCCCTGAGCAACGGCGGGCACCCGCCTCCCCTGGTGGTGCGGGCCCGGGGGGAGGTCGAGGAGGTTCCTGGGCAGGGCGGGATGCTGCTCGGCATCTATTCCGAGCCGGATCTGGCCGACCAGCGTGTGGAGCTACTGCCCGGCGACGCCCTGGTCCTCTTCACCGACGGGCTCGCGGAACGGCGCGATCCGGACGACGATCCAGCCGCCCGGATCAGGGAGCTGCTGCAATCGAGCACTGAAGCGACCGCAAGCGAAACCGCGACGCGGCTCGGCCAGCTGGCCCTGACCGACAACGGCATGCCCGATGACGATGTGGCGGTGGTCGTCCTGCGGCGGCTCGCCACCCCGGAGACCGACGGCGCGACGCTCCAGGGGGCGCGACGGCAATCGATCGCGGTCGAGTTGGAGCCGAGTCCACGCTGCCCGGCCGAAGCGCGGAGCTCACTCACGCCTCTGGCGGATGCGCTCCCGGCGAAGGTCTACCTGGACCTCTCGCTCCTCGTCAGCGAGCTCGCCACGAACAGCGTGCGTCACGCTGGGCTTCGCTCCCGTGATCTGATCCAGCTTCGGGTCGAGGCCTCCGATCGCATGATTCGCGTCGACGTGAGCGATCCTGGCGCGGGGTTCGGCGCCAGCGTTCCCGAGCGGGACCCGAAAGGGCCGGGCGGCTGGGGCCTCTTCTTGACGGAGCGGCTGGCGGACCGGTGGGGGGTCGATCGCGAAGGCGGGTGGACCACGGTCTGGCTGGAGGTCGACCTCGACCCACCCGGCCCCGTCTCGAGCTGACGGCCGCCCTTACTGGGGCGGAGGCTCGTCGACGAGCTCGATTTCCCGCGCCACCCCAGTGATCTCCATCACCTCATTGACCCGGTCCGGACCCCTGACCACGACGAAACGACCACCTTCGGCACGCACGCGCTGATCAGCCATGATCACCGCCCGCAGTCCCGATGAGTCGATGAAGGTGAGCCCGCGCATGTCCAGGACGAACGTCCCGGTCTCCGGAGTCTGGTCCGCGGCCAGCAGCCGCTCGAACTGATCGACGCCGGCCATGTCCAGCTCGCCCGTCAGGCGCAGCGAGCGCACGCCTCCGCTCTCGGAAACGGCGATCTCGAGCAGCTCGTTAGCGTCCTTCCCCTCCGTAGGGCCAGCCTACTCGGATTGACGCGTTGAACCCGGGCCAGGTCCGTCGCCGGCGGATCTCCCCGCTTCGGTCAGTCCCCACCGCGCCGCAGCTCGAGCACCTGCTGGAAGGTCGGCCGGTTCGTCGCCGGGAAGGTGTTCGGCAGCAGCCCGGGCACGAAACCGGTGCGGGCCGCCGTCTTCGTCCACTTCGCCGGGTCGGACTGACCGAGCTGGCTCGTGAGCCGGTCGGCGGCTGCATGGACCGCGTTCCAGAGCGAGTTCCGGCACGCCGCCAGCGAGCCGGCGCCGCAGTAGGAGAGGTTGAAGGGATCTCGCACCCTGTCCCCGAGCAGCGTCCGCAGATCCTTGTCTACGTAGGACTCGCCGGAGAGCGAACCGAGACTACGCACCGCGTTGAGGTCGGGGACGAGGCTTCCGAACACCGGGGACATGACGGCCTCGGCGATTGGCCGCCAGAGCTCGTCCATGATCACCGGGCCGGGTTCGTCGTAGAGCCCGTCGCCGTCGGCATCGAGGCGGGGTGCGTCGCGACTCACCCAATCATCGAGGATGTCCACGACCTTCTGGTCGCGTGCGCTGGGCGCCGGGCCCGTGCGAAGCACGCGGCTCACGACGGGCCACACCGGCGAGCGGACATCCTCGGTGGCCGCGCGGTTCATGATCCCGACGTTGTCGGTGATCCGCGCATGCTTCGGCCACTGGTCGAAGAGCTCGACCCGCTGGACGGACCCGTAGGGCTCGTCGTCGCCGTGCATGAACCCGGGCGCCGAGCGGTTGTTCCAGTTCAGCAGGAGCCCGCCCGGGCCGCTCGTGTCGTGGGGATGCTCGCTCTCGCTCAAAAAGCCGGTCCATTCATGCTGTCCGTCGCCCATCGTCGGCAGGCGCCGGTCGAGGCCCGGCGGGCGCCTCGGCAGCCGTCCGGACGAGAAGAACGAGGTGAACTTGCGCGAGACATAGCCCCAGTTGAAGGTGAAACCGAACTTGTTCGCAGCGCTCCAGAAGCGCTGCGGCGTCGTCGCCTTGCCTTCGGTCAAGTCCTTGAGCGCCCCGAGGTTGAGGGCGTCACGCGCGAAGGTCGAGCGCTTGCGCGAAAGAGCGTAGGGCTCGCCGCCCACGGTCGCGGTCGCGAACACCGGGCCGTGAACCGACACCGGGTAGCGGATCGGCTGGCCGTTCAAGAGGCCCGCGTTGAAGTTCTCGAACGGCCGGCACTCGCCCCTGTACCGATAGTGGGTGAAGGCGCGCGTCGGCTCGGAGCCGTCGGGCTCGCAGAGCCGCTCGGCATAGACGTCGCGCACGTCGTGGCCGGCCGAGGTCAGGCTCCAGGCGTAGTCCTGAGTGCGGCCGATGAGGATGTACATGGCGGCGCCGGGTACCGCCGCGCCTTGGGCGTTGATGCCGGGGCCGTGCAGGTCCTCCTGTTCGACGATCTCGGGGTAGAAGTAGCCGAGCTGCGGCCCCATCACCGCGAGCGTGTTGCCGCTGGCGGAGCGCTGATGCGCGGTGAGCAGCCAATTCGACGCCTGCCTGCGCGCCGGCGCGGCGGCGGCCGCCGCAGCGGACTGCCGCGGATCAATGCTCTGGATCGAGTCCGCGTCGAGCTCCACCGACCCCGTCACCGGGCCGCCCGTGAGCGGCGGGTAGTCGAAGCGCTTCTTGATCGTCGTTGGCGCCTCCTCGTCGTCGGCGAGCATGACGTCGTCCCAGGCCTTGAAGCCCTCGCTTGCGCCCAGCGACCCCCTCAGCTTCGCGAGCAGATCGGCGTTCGCAGCCTCGCCGCCGCCCCCCGCGCCGAAGATCGAGCCGATGAACGCCGTGACCGCGATCACGTCGTTGACCGTTGCGGGGGGCTGGTTGATGCCGTGCGCCTGCCAGTAGGCGTTGACGCCGTCCGCGTATGCCTGGGCGTCGGCGAGGATCTGCTGGCCGTCCGCCCCGTAGGTGTCGACCAGGAGCTGGCGCTGTCTGGTGACGAGCTCCTCGGCCGCGGCGCTGGGCACGAATGACTGGCCGCTTGTCACCAGCGAGAAGGCGTCGAGATTGGGGATGTCGGCGACGGCAGCCCGCGCCGGTCCCCGGCCCAACTGGATCAGGAGCCCGCGGTCGCGGGCCGTGGTCCACCCGGCGCCGAAGGCGACGTCGGCGCGGGTCTGACCGTAGATGTGAGGGATCCCAAAGGAGTCGTAGATCAGCCGCAGCCCCGGCCGGCCGGTGACCTCCTCGTGCGCCTGCCCGATCGGCTGGAAGTCCTCGGGCAGAAAGAAGTGCTCGATGTCGGCGTTGGTGATGTTGTCGCGGAGCGGCGTCAACCCGCTGTAGAGCGGAAGCTGATCGGTCGAGTTCTCGGTGAACGGCACTCCGCCGTAGTTGCCGGGCGGCAGGATGTAGCGGGCAACATCGCCGGCCTGGTCGTGGCCGCGGTTCTGTGCCGAAGCCTCGACGGCGAGGGAGGCAAAGAGCAGGACGACGGCTGCCCAGAGGGCGCACAGGCTTCGCCGACTCACGAAGCTCCGTGCCCCAACGACCGCGTGTCCCTCCATGGACTCCACCGAGACGGGCCGAAGTCTCCCCGCATTGTCCACCGGTCAAACACCAAGGGCTCCCTTCTCGGTGAGCCCTTGGCTAGTAGCGGGGGCTCGATTCGTTTCTCGCTACGACCCTCTGCACAGAGATGAGGATCTCCCGTAAGTCGTCCTCGACGAGGATCCTGGGGCGTGCCTTCCCCTCGTCGTCGGGCCAGCGAACCAGACGGATCATGCCCTCGGCGATCTCGATCCCCGTCACGTCGCCGTCGGGGAAGGAGCAACAGCCGGTGTTGAAGTAGCACGGGGGCTCGATCGGCATTGCCGCCGGCTCGGCGCCGCGTTCGATCGCCTCGATCCACCCGAGCTCGGCGCGGAGCTGGGCGATCTGGTCTCGGTCGGCGGGCGACTCCGCCCGGGCCCCGTCCAGCTCGACCTGCACCTCGGAGAGGGGCCGATGGTCGGGCTTCGGCGGGCTGCTCGTGCCGAAGACGGGCTTGTGGGTATGGCCCGCGATCAGGACCGGCTTTGCGGGGTGCGAGCGGGCCCACGCAAAGAGCGCCTGGTTGTGGCGAGCGCGCAGCTCCCAGTTCGTGGCCGGGGTGGTCGCGCTGAACCCGAAGCGGCGCTGGAGCGGCCGCCAGAAGTAGCGGACGACCAGCTTCGAGAACCAGGCGAAGCGCTGGCTCTCGGCGGTCCCCTGGTGCCCGTGGACGAGGAAGAGAAGCCCGAGGCTCTCGCCCCCGCTCGTGATCCGGAGCTTCAGGGCCTCGCGCACCTTGAGCTGCGGGTAGTAGCGCCAGAGGCGCTTCTCCACCCCCCCGGGGTGTCCCCACTGATCGTCGTGGTTTCCCCAGAAACGCTCGTAGCGGCCCTGGCGATGGAACTCGGCCTCAAGCTCGAGCGCCTTGGCATAGGCCTCGAGCGGCTCGTCGGGGGAGTTCTCCCAGAGCTCCTCGACGTCGCCAAGCACGTAGAGGCGGTGGCCCTCCTCGAGGTAGTAGCCGAGCGCCGCCATGTAGGCGCGCTCGCAGCGACTGGAAATCATCGGCGCCATCGCGCGCTCCCTTGTGGTGGTCGGAGAAGACGACGAGCCTGGCGGTGTCGAGGTCCAGCTCATGCTCCTCGGTCGCCTCCTGGTCGAAGGCCTTGCCGAGCCCTTTGGCGACGCTGCGCTGGTAGCGGTCGAGCTTCTCGGCGGCGATGTCCCAGCCTGGTCGATCCACCGTGCGACCGACAAACCCTGAGCGAGACTTGTGACGGGTCCTATCCCCAGGCGGTCGTGAGAACCCGAACGGCGTTGCCGGAGCAGATCTTCTCGGCGTCGGCCTCGCCGTAGCGTTGACGCAGCTCGGCCTGGAGGGGCGCCATGTGCCCGAGGTGGCCGAGGCCAGTCAGCGCTGGCTTGATCCAACCATCGAGATCTGAGCCGATGCCCACGTGGTCGAGCGACTTTGTGACGTCGTGAATGTGATCGACGTGGGTGCAGACGGCGTCGACCGATGTCTTGAAGTCCGCCGTCTGCCTTCTCCGGAGCGGGCCACCGCCGAGGATGTAGTGGGGGCAGAGGATGATCCCGATCAAGCCGTGGCGCTCGGCGATTCGGCGGATGGTGTCATCGGAGAGGTTGTACTCCCGTCGGCGCAGACGTCGGAGTCGGCATGCCTCGTGCGTAGCCAGGACGGGTATCTCCTTATTCGGATCGCGGCGGTCCATCAGGTCGAGCGTGGCGGCGGTTGCTCGCGAGGACATGTGGGTGATATCGATCAAAATCCGGTGATCGAGCATCGCCCCCGCCGCAATCCTGCCGAGCTCGCTCAAGCCCTTCCGTGGTTGGCGAAAGATCAGCCGGTAGAGGGCGTCCGGCAGAAATGGGAGCGCCGGTGCGTTGGTCGCGATATCGCGCCAGAACAGATGGGCCAGCGTGATGTAGGCGACGCCGCGTGCTGCCAGCTGGCCGACCGCGTCTCGGATTTCCTCCTCAGTGCCACCGAGGTGGTAGCCACCCTCGACGCAGTGGATCAGTACCTTCTCGTTCGCGGCGAGGGCGGCTGTGAGCTCATCCGGCGAATGGGCGACGGCGACACCAGGATCCATGGCGATGCTCTCCTCGACTGATTCGAGCTGCCCTAGGAGGGACGGGAGATAAGTGTCGTCGGGCGGGTCACCGTAACGCTTCGATACGTCCATCTCATCGAGCGGGTTGTGAAGCACCGACAACAGCGCGCCGACGTCGCCTTCTCTCATCAGCTCGATCGTGACCCCCGGTCTCCCGCCCGGTCCTTCGTAATTGAAGAGGCGCGATAGGAAGTTCACGAGGCGCACTCGCCACAGAGCGTCGCCCCAGCGGAGCAAGCCTTGCTGGGCTGTCGCCTCATTCCGAGGAACGAGGTGCATCGGATAGTGGGCGTGCAAGTCGATGAGCATGGCCAAACCGAGACTCTCCCACCGGCGCTAGCGTATGGAGCCACGCTCTCAGGCAAGCCCTGACGAGTCAAGTCGGCCCGAACAAGTGGGCCACTGAAGAGCTCAGTCGGCTTGCGGTGATCTTTTATGAGCGCGCGGGAGGGCCATTGCAGACGAACCGTCCTCCCCTATAGACGCGTTTCGGGGGGTGGGCATTCGTCAACCCGCAGCACCCACGGCCAGGGGGCCCCGCTGTTCCGGTCAGCGTGGCTCCAGTGTCATGGCCATCGTGGTCGCGATGTCCTTTGCCGTCGCAGCGCTGTCGCCGGCCTTCTTGGCCACGACCGCGCGAGTTCGCCATCCGAAGCCGCCGGCATTGAAGAAGTAGGTGGCAACGGTCGCTGGACCGATGTCCTCGTCGTGCTCGTACCAGAAGAGCTGTGCATCACGGCTGTCTACGGACTGGGGCTCGGCTGTGATCAAGTGGTAGCCGGACTCTTCGCTGCGCCTTTGCACGGCCTGGTTCATTCGATCCACCGGCGTCGCGTCGTCTTCCCGATCGATCGAAACGGTTCCCTCTTTGTCCGGGTCCTCGAACGTGGTCTTTATGACGCCACCGGTGGGCTGATCCTTCAGGGTCCTATCCCAGTCCACCGGCACGTCGACCGTGAACGCATCGGACCCCGTGTAGCGCTCGAACTTTAGGCCCGCCAAGTCTCCCTCGGAGCCACCGCCGAGCGCACCGATTGCCAGGGCCACGCCAATACCCACGACTGCGAGCGCGGCGACGCCAGCGAGCAACCGCCCCCGCCCACGGAGCCATGCTCCGGCGCCCCCCAGACCCGCACTGCGGGCACGGACTTGCGTGGAGTCGGTCGACGCCGCCTCGGGCGAGGCCTCGGTCGTCGGGTCACCCGTGGTTGCTGGGGCGATATCGACGGCGGTCGTTCCCGCCAGCAATTCCTCCAGTGTGCTGATGAGCTGCCCGACGTCGTACTGCCACCGACGGTCGCTGAGCTCCAATGCGTTGCGCCGCGCGATCGCCCCCAGCTCCGCCGGCAGATCCCGCCGATCCGGCATTTGGGCCCCGGAGACGAGCACCGGGATCACGGTCACCTCGGGGCGCTTTAGAGCGATCCCGAGCTCGAGCCGAACGAAGTCCTCGGGGTCGGCGATCCGTGTCGTGCCTTCGTCATCCTTGACCGTGGCCCACGACGGCCCGATGACCTCGATCAACACCTGGCAGGCGGACACCGCCTCGGTGATCTGCTCGACGAAGTCGACACCGGGAGCAAGGTCGAGATCCATGAACACGTTGTGCTCCCCGAATCGGGCGACCATGGCGTCGTAGATGCGCCCGGCGTAGGCGGCGCTGTCCTGGCGCCGGTAGCTGATGAACACCCTCTGCACCGGCGTGGTCCCTGGGTCCGCCGGCCCCGCGCTCACCCCTCGCCACCCATCTGCTTGCTCCCCTCCTCCCGGTGGGCGGCCCAGGCCGCATGCTCCTGAGAGACGAGGCCCTCCACGCGCTCGGCGAGCAGGGGTTCGGGGTTGGGCGCGGTGGCATACGGCCCGGCATGAGCCAGGAAGAGGAACTGCTCGTGCCTGAGCCGCTCGCAGGTCCCCCGGTAGGTCGTCCAGTTCTGCTGATATTGCTCGAGCTGCTGCAGTCCCTCAAGGACGACGATCAGCGCCCCGCCGCCTCCGATCACCGCCAACGGCGCGTCTGCCGCAGCCGCCACCGGAATCGCTGCCGCGACGACGATCTGGCAGACCTTCAGCGCCTTGAACCATCGCTGATTGAGCTTGCTCTTAGCGTCGTACCAACTGATTTGGTCCTGAAGCCGGGCCCAAGCCGGCGACTCTTCC
The DNA here is from genome assembly GCA_963797265.1 of uncultured Solirubrobacterales bacterium. Lineage (GTDB taxonomy): Bacteria > Actinomycetota > Thermoleophilia > Solirubrobacterales > 70-9 > DASUPK01. The sequence goes on from CAWCOY010000002.1 coordinate 719,910, forward strand.
GAAGGAATGCTGTCCTGCTTCTCGGCGGTTATCTCGGTGACGCGAGCTCCCACATTGGGTTCCTCCTCTGGCGCCGGTCTAGCCGACCCCACACCTGCTGTCAACCGCATCGCCGATCTGCTCCCCTCCGAGAACCCGATCCGGGTGCTGCGGTTGCTCTGGCCGGCGGCAAGGCGCATCCTGACCCTGCGCTGCACGTACGCGGATCCCTCGGCTGGGATCGCATGCTCTGAGCGAGATCACGGCGGTTGCCTTTAGGACACAGTTACTCAGACGCTCGGGCGGATTTGAGTGCCTCCTGGCGGTCTGCGGTAATCGCGATGCGCCTGATCTTGTCGTCCTCGACGGTGACGACTGCGTAAGCAGTCAGGCTGAGCCGGAGGCCGCTGCGGCGACCCTGCCCAACGGTGGCGGTGACGCACACGAACCGGCCTTGTCCTGCACGGATGAACTCTTGTGGCTCCAAGTGGAAGTCTCCGAAGGACTCCCAGAGATTCATCGTCCATTGCAGGGCTCCGGCGTGCCCCTCATGCCAGGTCGCACCTGGAATGCCCGGATAGTCTTGGAGTTCGACGTCCTCGTGCAGATACCGAAACGGCTTGGCCCCAAACGGGTCATCGAGCTTGCTTCTTGCTAGACCGTTGAAGGCGTCGCACAGGTCGCTGAAAGCCGAAAAATCCTCCTCCTCCGGCGAGTGGACCTCGGCCACTCTCCATCCGAGCTGAAGGGAGGCCCAGGACGGGGCTTCCTGCGGGACCCTGGAAACGCCGACCGTGGCTCGGCCCTCCGCATGGTCCTGCTCGAGCACAAGCGCCACACCCTTGGACATGATCTCCTCCTCCGCTCAACCGTCAGGATTCCTGGGCCTCTCCATGTTTCCCGGTGCGGGCGAGGAAGTATGTGACAGAGGGCACGATTTAGGTGTGGCGTAAGTCACATGGGGCGTGCGCCGGGCCAACCGAATTGGCTCGCATGGTCCCCTCCGTGATCTCGGCCTCGACGCCGACCGCGGCGATCACCCTGTTGGGACCCCCGAACGTCCTTCCGCCGCCTTCGGTGCGGCGGAATAGCGGGGTTGCCAGGCCGTACTCCGGCCAGGGCGCCAGCTCCATCTCCATCTCGACGCTCCCCGATCTCCCCTCGATGAGCCTGAGGACCTCGACGTCACGTTTCGCACTCGCGCCTAGGTTGCAGCGTGTTGCCCGCGGATCGGATCCCCGAGGATGATCCCGCCCGAGGTGATATCGAATTCGCGGATCTCGGGATCATGGGCGCTCGTGCGTGACTTCACGACGGTCACCGTGCGCAGGAGGCGCGAGCCGGCGCGCACATACTGCAGCAGGATGACGTTGTCGGACAGGTGCGATATCCCATACTCGGCCAAGGAGCCAACGTGGAAGAGATCCGGCACCTCGCTCGTCATGATCGGGCTCACCCCCGAGCGCGAGAGGCGTTGGGTGAGCGAGTAGATGAACTCTCGGAAGCGCACCGGATCAGTCGCCGCATAGTGCAGATCGCTCAGGCTGTCGATCAGAACGCGAGTCGCGCCGGTGGTCTGCACAAGGTCGAGCAGGTCGTACACCCATTCGTCGATGTAGACATCGTTGGGAGATCGATACATGACCGCCACCCCCTCGTCGTCCAGCGACCAGCCGAAGCCGCGAGCCATCCTCTCTAGCTGCACCGGGTTCTCCTGAAGCGTCGCCATCACGCCGGGCTCGCCGCTCGCCAGTCCGCTGAAGATGAAGTGAAGTCCCATCAGTGTCTTCCCCGCACCCGACGGCCCGGCCACGAGGGTGGAACTACCCTGCCAATAGCCCTCGGCGAGCATCGAGTCGAGCGGCGGGATTCCGCTTGAGATCCGGTCTTCGCTGATCCCGTATGCCACCTGGCTGAGGGGGTCGGCGAGCCGGGGGAAGACGGTGATGCCGTCCATGGAGAGGCGATAGCCGTGGCGCCCTGAGCGGAACTTGCTCCCGCGTAGCTTGATCACCTGAATCAGGCGTTGCGCACGCTCGTTCGCGCGCTCCATTTCGAGGGAGATGATCCCATCGGCCACAGCCGCCTCGGGCGCCGTACGCATCTCTTCCTCGCTGTATTCGCCTATCCAGAACGAGGTCACCGGGAAGGCTGTGAGCAGTGCGGCAAGGTCGTGCAGGAACGTCCGAAAAGCCTGCGCGTCATCTGCGAATGCGGCCAGCGCCTTGAAGCTGTCTATTGCGATGATCCCCGGCCGCCGCTCCCTGGTTAACGAGGCGATCCGCTCGGTCACCGCGCTGAGCCCGTCCTCGCCGGCCACGGTATCCCCCAGGTCCTCGTAGTAGACGGACCGGCCGATCGCATCGCGATCGAAGAAGCTCAGCGTCTGACCGTATCGGAGGATCTTCTCGAACGGTTCGGAAACCGTGGTGAGGTAGATGGCGGGGCGCTCTTCGGTCGCGCCCGCGAAGACGAACTGCTCAGAGAGCATGGTCTTTCCTGAGCCGGGCAGCCCGATGATCAGGTTGATCCCGTTCACCGGGAGGCCCCCGCCGAGGATCTCATCAAGCCCCTGGTCGCCGCTCGTCAGGCGCTCGTCCACTAGGGACTCCTCTGCGGGCGACGACCGATCAGCGCACTGGCGCCCACGAGGTCCTTCACGGTTGAGACGAGCTCGAGCGGATCGAATGGCTTCTGGAGAAAGGCGTCAGCGCCTGCAGCGAATGCTTCGTCCCGTGCCTCGAGGGTGGAGATGGCGAGCACCGCTCCGGCCTCGTGCTGCTTCAAGCGCCTACATAGTTCCGTCCCCATACCTCCGGAAATCATCAGATCCACGATCGCGACGTCGGGCCGGCTCTCCAGCCACTGCTCCTCGGCTTCGTCGACTGACAGGGTCAACCTCACTTCGTACCCTTCGGTGCGCAGGAAGAACTGCACTAGCTCCGCTCCCGCAGGATCGCGTTCGGCCAGCAGCACGAGCAGCCGCGTACGATCGCTCGGGCCGTCGCTCTCCGGCGGCCGGCCACCCTGTCCTTGGTCGGAAAGCAGGCGGTGGGCGTCGGCCGCCGAGAGCCCGCGCCCGACCTCCGTCGCGATGAATCGGAGCTGCTCCACCTGGTCGCGGGAATACAACCGGTGTCCGCCCGGGCTCCGCTCCGGGACGATCGTTCCGTAGCGCTCCTCCCAGTTGCGGATCGTCGCAGCCGGAACTCCCAGCATCCGAGCCACTGCACCAATGCTGTAGACGCCGTGGTCAGTGCTGACCTTGTCAGCCACGCTGCGATGCTAGTCGATGCGCCCGACAAGTTCGCCAGCTCGTGATGAGAATATGAGGAGACTTCGCAGCTTAGATCTCGTCATAACTTCATCAAAACTGATAGCTTTCTATGAATCGGAGGACCCAACGACAGCCCCGCATCTGAACTGAGAGCGCCCGAGGTCAAGCACCGGACGCTCGACTCGGGAGTCGCGGCACTGGAAGTGAGCGGGGAACTGGACCTGGCCTCCGTAGGACAGCTCGAAGCGAAGATCGAGCAAGCTCTGGCGCAGGGCTCCGCGCCACTGTTGATCGACCTCACCAACTGCGGATTCATCGACTCTTCGGTCCTCGCGGTTTTGGCCGGGCTGAGCGGCAAGCTCGGTGCCTCCGTTCCCCCGCGTTTCGCCGTCGTCGCCCAAGACCAGCCCCTGGGCGTGTTGCGTCTCACCCAGCTTGATCGCGAGATGCCCGTGTGCCCCAGCTTGGCGGAGGCCCTGAGAGTCCTTGAGGTCATTGAGGTCGCCGAGCCACAGGCGTCCCTCCCTCCGGGCTCTTCCTAGGACCACTCCGGGGCGGGCTCCGAGGGTTTGACTCGCGCTTCTAGGAGACCCGCGCGAATCGCAACTCCAGCCGGGTCCCCCACTCCCCGGTGTGAATTTCGAAGCTGTCGGTCACCGCTCCGATGATCCGTAGACCGTAGCCAGCTTGAGGCGACCTGGGGGGCGTAGTTATCCCGGAGCCATTGTCGTCAACCTTGACGAGAAGCTGGTTCGGGCCCTCCATCTCGGCTCGCACAGTGATCACGCCGTTGTCGCGACCCTCGAAGGCATGCACGACCGCGTTGGTGACGGCCTCGGCAACCGCAAGCTCGACGTCACGGCGATTCGCCCCGCCGGCTTCCGCGTACTCAGCCACCCTCCTGCGAGTCTCGGTGACGCTCAGTGGGTCACTGTGGGTTCTTAACTCGAGCGGCGGCGGATCGAGGGTTGAATCGAGTGTACTCATGCTTGTTGACTACCCGACCACGGACCGCGGCACGCATCCCAGCCACTTGCTTGGGTCCAAGACACACCGGGGACGAGCCTCTGGAGCAGCTCCTCCTGGGGGGCGCGGCACGGTGTGCAGCCCATTGCGCCCGCGGGGAGGTGTTCGACATACCCTGGCGCAGCAGCTGGGGCGAAACCGCTGCTTTGCACGGAAAGGAGCGCTTTCGAACCAGCTCGCTTCTCGCGCAAAGCGAGAGCCGACAGCCCGGATTTCCACGCCATTCCCGCGCCAGGCAAGGCAGATGGATACGCCACATCGAGATTCGGGTAACACGGGCCCATGTCATGGATTCCCGGACCCTTGCAGGTCCGTAGTGCGGCTCAAGCCCTCAGCAGGATCAATCGGGCCGGGGGGCCGCGCCGACTACGCCTGGTCCGGGTCGGGCGCCCGCAGGGGCGACTCATCCCGAGCACCGAGGTGATCGTGGAGGTAGAAACGGTGAGCGGGGAGGTTGTCCGCTTCGATCCTGAGCTGCCAGTCCCGTTCTTCTATGCCTGGGGGTATAGGCTCGCTCGGCGCCTCGGGCTCCCGGTGGCATCGACGCTCGATCCGGAGGATCTCAGCTTCGAGCTGCCCGTGCCGGGTTGGGCGTGGCCGGGCGGGCGCGGAGATCTCGACGAGCAACGGCGGCAGCGCCAGACCTGAGGGAAGGAGAGCGAACACCTGGAACGCCGGGCACGCAGCGCTGACGCCGGTACCGAGTGTCGCTTTGGACGAGAAGCGGCACTCCGCACCGAAAGCGACCCGGATCGTCGGCCTCGTGCTTCTGGGGCACGGAGCAGCTACCCCCATGCTCATCCCGCCCGCTAGGTTGATTTCGTGCCAGGCTCGGAGGAGATCCTGCGATCCGCGTATCGCGCGTTCAACGCCCGCGACATCGACGCGGCGATCCAGCTGATGCACCCCGAGGTCGACTGGCCCAACGCGTGGGAGGGCGGTCGGGTCGTCGGCCGCACGGCGGTCCGCGACTACTGGACCAGACAGTTCGCCGCCATCTCGAGCAAGGTTCAACCTGAGGGCTTCACCGAGGAGCCCGACGGCAGCATCACGGTCGATGTCCATCAGGTCGTGCACGATGCGCGCACCGGTGAGTTCATCTCCGACTCCCGCGTTCGCCACCGCTATCGCCTCGAAGATGGACTAGTCCTCCGGATGGACGTTCTGGAAGCGCCTGGCCGGCCCTAGGACCGGCCCATCCGCGTTGCTCCTGTTCGCGCGAAGCGGCAGTCCTAGCGATGGCCGCAGAAAGTGCTGCTTTGCATGGAAAGCAGCGGTTTGACGCTGCACTCCTGCTTCTCGCTCGAAGCGACACTCTGCCGGACCTGCGGTGCGGATTTCCGCTCCCCTGGGTCGGCCGCAGGGGCGGGATGACTCGGACTGCGGTATCAGGCCGACTCACCGCCCGCGCGCCGGTAACGCTCGTAGATCACCCGTGAGCCGAACGTCCTGGTCTCGATCAGGTCCAGCGGGACGTCTTCGGTGACCGGCGGCAGGAACGGCGTGCCGCCACCGACGACGACCGGATGGCGGAACATGCGCAGCTCGTCGACGAGGCCGAGCTCGATCGCCGCCGCGGCCAGGCCGGCGCCTCCGATCGAGACGTCTTTGTCGGTCGCGTCGAGCGCCGCGGCGACCTCCGCGGCCACCGACGCCTCGGCGAGCCGGGCGTTGCCCTCGACGCTGTGGAGCGTGCGGCTGAAGACGACCTTCGGGATCGCGCACCAGACGTCGGCGAACTCGGCGGCGGCACTCGAGGGGACCGCCCCGATCTCGTTGTCGCGCATCGACGGATCCGTCTCCCACGGCAGCATCGTCTCGTAAAGCCCGCGGCCTAACAGATAGCCGCCGAGCTCGCCTACCTCCGCGAGGTGGAAACGAAACAGCTCCTCGCTGGGGGCCGTCCACTCGAACGCGCCCTCGCGGTCGTTGATGAAGGCGTCAACCGAGACGCTCATCGAGTAGATCAGCACCGGCTTCACGGGCGCGTGATGTTATTGCTGGGGCATGGCGGGCAAGGCATCGGAGCGGTTCGTCTGGGCGGTCGACACTCTGGAGGTCCGCCCGGCCGACCGCCTGCTCGAGGTCGGCTGCGGCCACGGCGTTGCGGTCTCCCTGGCTTGCGAGAGGCTGACGACGGGAACGATCACCGCGATCGACCGCTCGCCCAAGATGATCGAGATGGCCACGCGGAGGAACCGCGAGCACGTCGACGCCGGCAGGGCTCTGCTCGAGGCCATCGCGCTGGAGGACGCCGACCTCGGCGATCGGCGCTTCGACAAGGTCTTCGCCTTCAACGTCGCTCCCTTCTGGCAGCAGCCGGAGGCGGCGCTCGGTGCCGTCCGCGAGCACCTCGCCCGGGACGGGGCCGTCTACCTCTTCTGGGACGCGCGCCACTCCGCGCCGGAGCGAGCCCGGGACCTCGGGAACGAGCTGGCCGATCGGCTACGCGAGGGCGGATTCTCCGTCGACAGGGTGCTGGTCGAGGACCTGCGCCCGGTCCCCGCGGTCTGCGCGATGGGGCGGCCCCAGGGCGGATGAGCATGGACCGCAACGCCGTGTCGCGTTCCCATGCGAGCTGCACCCTCGACGGTCGGAACCGAGAGTGCTGCTTTCGCGTGAATAGAGAAGGCTGAGCCGCGTCGGAGGCCTAGCCGTCAAATAGCTGCTTTGGACGAAAAGCAGCACCCTGAATTCGTGCGTCTCCGAAAGATCGGATAGGCGGCCCGATCCGTTTCTCGCTACCACCCGACGCGGATCCGCGAGACCACTCGGCATCCCAACTAGGGAGTCCTCACTCCCGCATTCATGCGAAGGGAGGCGTGCGCTTGCGATACGAGCCGCCCGATGAGCGTAATGAGCTCGGAACCGAATCGAGAGCGGGAGATGTGAGCACATGACCCGATTGAGAGGAGTGAATGACCGCGACGCGAGAAGTGATCCTCGGCGGAGAGGTCCCGAGCGGGGTAGATCCCTATTCGCCTGCGGTGCGCGCGGGCGATTTCTTGTTCGTCTCAGGTCAGCCGGGTGTGGATCCGGCGACGGCGCAGCCGGTCGGGTCCGTGTTTGGCGAGCAGGCAAGACAAGCGTTCCGGAACCTCTTTGCAGTGCTTCGCGCGGGTGGTAGTCGTCCTGATCTGGTGGTCGAAACGACTGTGCTGATTGCCGACGCAAGCGATTTCGCTGAACTCAACGAGCTGACCCTTGGAAACTGGTGCTCCTCGGCGCGAGAAGCAGCCGCTACCGGAGCAGGTCGATCCGTAGGTCTCCCTCATGCCGAGCGACACTCACGTCGTTAGCGCTAGGTCCGGTCATGCTGGCGAGTGCCACGGGCCGAACTCGGTCGTCGCATCCGGCTGCTCGATCCAAACCTGGCGCAGAGCCTCAGGACTTTCATCATCAGCGAACCGAAGTTCGAACACGTTGCTTCCACCGGCGAGCTGCATATCTCCGTTGGCATCCAGGCAAAGGCCTGCAATGAAGGTGCTAGCGCTGAAGTCCGGTTCTGTCCTATCCATGGGCGCTCTCCGCGTCGATATCTCGGTCGGCCACGGAAACTCTGACGCCCCTGCCGGACCTACTAACGGCCACCGCCGCACCACCCCTTTGGGACGGGGGGCGCGAGCTTGGGAGGACCCCAGCCCCACTAACCGCCCGCGAGCGGCGTTACTGCAGTTCCCGATCAACCAGCCCTTGATTGCCGGCGACTCGTAAGCCCCTCCAGGACGACCTCGATGGCGGACTTGGACTTGCGGGGCGCACTGCCCTCGCCGATCGCTTCGCTTGCGACGCGCACCTGTTGGGCAACTTTCCCGGTCCGCTCGGCGAGCATCCCGATGTTCTTTGCTGCCTCGCCGAGACCCGTCGTCGTTGCGCGACTCGGCAAGTGGATGCCGGAGATCCCCTTGTTCTTCTTTCGAGTGACGGCAATACCCGCAGCGACTCCGGCAAGCCCCGTTCCCGTCGCGATCAGCGGAGTCTTGAGCTTTTTCGCGGTCGACGTGACGGCGTTACCGGCGGCGTTCGCGCCCTTCGTCGTTGCATCCTTGGCCGCGTCGAGCGCGCCCTTCTGACTCGACGAACTCGCCTTGCGCTTGGGCGTTCTTGAGGTCTGCGAACGGCTCGCGCTGGAGCGCGACTTCGCGGCCGTGCGGCCGTTTGCCGATGTGCGCCTATTTGACCTGGTTCCCGAACCTGCACGCGACTTGGTCTTGGTCTGCTGAGCCATTGGAGAGAGTCCTTTCCCCTGGGGGTTCCAACAATGACTACCCACTTCCAAGAGGACCAGTCGCAAATTGCGAATTCTGTGCGTTTCCGGTTCCCCGACTGCGCACACGACCTGAGCGCCGCCAAGCATGAGCGGAACCGCCTCTCTTCAGCGTCGTTCGTCGCGGAACATCGCAAGCGCGTGCGCCCCCGCGGGGTGCGCGCGAAACTCCCGCACGACCGCCGCCATTGCCACCGGCAGCTCCCCGGGTTGCGGCAGGGGCACCCCGTATTCCGGCGGCATCAAGACAGACGCCGCCAGCGCGGCGAACGTCAGGTCGGCGGCGGTGAACCGATCGCCGCAGAGATATGGCCGGGCGTCGCTCAGCCGCTTTGCAACGGCGTCGAACGTCATCCTCACCTGCGCCTCGGAGTACGCCGCGGTTGCGGGCGTGATGTCGAGGTAGCGATCGATCATCCGTGCGACCGCCGGATATGCCAGCGGCAGTGCCCGGCGCTCCCAGGCCGGGACGCCGGTACACGCGTACGCGATGGCGAGATCGCGACGTCCGCGCATAGCGTTGTACATCCACCTTCGTCCATGTGGTCCCAGGTTCGTGTCGAAGTCGCGTTCCAGGGCTCGAACCTCCGCGGCGGCGCCTGGTTCGTCCGGGTAGAGCCGCTGACCCGGCGGGGCGTTGGCGTCGGCCTCGTCGACGATGTCGGCCGAGTCGGCCAGCACCCGATCGCCGCACACGAGCACCGGGACGGTCGTCCCACCCCCCGCTCGGCGCACGGCAAGCCAGTGGATGAGCTGCAGGTGCGCCTGCTCTCGGTACCTGACGCCCGCGTGATCCAGCGCCCAGCGAGCCTTTTCGCAGTAATGGCTGATTGGAATCGTGATCAAGACGCACCGCTGGCCGGATGAGCTCATTTGGACTAGATCATCCTCACTCCCGATCAGGGAGACGCGTCCAAAGGACGGATCACAGCCTCCGAGACTCTCTGGACGTCACCGGTACCCGGGCTCTACCGCCGACGAAGCCGCCAGCGCGATGTCGAGCCATCTCGGCGCTCGAGCGAATCTCCCATCAGCCACAGCAGCGGAGGCCAAAGGCCAACGAACAGCGCTCGGCGCTCCGCGTTTCCGCGTTCGCTCTGATCATGGGTCTTCGCCCTGATCCAAAGCCCGATGCAGAGGAAGACGGAGGCCATCGAGGCCACATGCAGATGCCAACCTCGTAGACCTGCCCGGTGGACCAAATTGACCAACACGATCGGGCTTATTGCCCAATCGGTCGCCTCCTAACCCGCGGCTGATCGAGGCCGTCCGGTGTGGCCCGGAGCCCGCGCGGGTAATTGCCTCCGATGCCGCGCAAGCAGGCCTTTCCACAACATCTGGCGACGGCTGGTCGATGGCCGTTGGGTGTCGCGGTGACGTCCTGGCGCTACCTGTGGCGGACGACACCCCTCTACCGGGATGAGGTCGAGGGGAACCTGGAGTCCGATTCACCCCCGGCGCTGCCGGCCGAGGTGCAGCACGATGAGATCCAGATCCCGAAGGATGGGGCCGGCCCCTTGTTTCGTCGCCGCTACCGGGTGCGGATCCGGAGCAGCGACCTCTCAGCGGAAGAGCTCGTCCGACGAGTCGCCGCCGAACCGGATTCGGTCGCGCCTTCGGAGTTCGCGACGTTTCGCAAGCTCAACGGCGCCGAAGGTCGGATGCAGGTGAACGACGAGTATGTCGTCCGAATGGCGGGGCCCTGGGATGGGCCGGTCCGGGTGGTCAAACGCGAGGCCGCCATGTTTCGGCTCGCCACGCTCGAGGGTCATCTTGAGGCCGGGCAAATCGAGTTCCGGGCGTGCGAGGAAGGCGAGCACGTCGTCTTCGAGATCGAGAGCTGGGCGCGGAGCAAGGACCGTCTCACCGACCTGCTCTACGACCGGCTTCGGATGAGCAAGGAGATCCAGCTCCACGTGTGGACGTCCACTCTCGAGCGAATCGTCAAGCTCTCGGGTGGGACGAGGAGCGGTGGAATCGAGATCCACACTCGGAAGGTCGGGGCCACAGCACTTGACGAGTGAACGACGTCTCGCCGGCGGTCCCCCGTGGCTGGGAGGTGACGTCGCTGCCCAACTCGAGCGGGTGCACGATCTCCAGCTGAACTTCGACCCCACGCGGCTCTCCTCCGTCAAGCACGATGCCTGGCATGTGGATGACTACTGCCGCGCGCTGCCGCCAGAGCCGCCCGGAGAGCCGACTGATTCCGGTTCGTTCGAGACCGCGAAGGGCCTGCTTCGCGACTACGAATTCGCGGATCCCGAGCGCATCCGGGCCTACTACCGAGCCGATGCGCCGCTGGTGGGTCGCGACATGCTGCTCGAAATTCGCTATCACGCCTTGCGGGTGCGGGTCGGCGTACGGATCGGCGTCGTCTTCGACGAGGTCCGCGAGATCGGCGATCGGAGTGCGCGTATCTGGGGCTGGGCGTACCAGACCCTCAACGGGCACCTGGAGCGCGGTCAGATGGATTACCAGGTTTGGAAGTGGCTCGACACGGGCGAGGTTGAGTACCGGATCCACGCCCTGGCGCAGGTCGCCAAGACGCGCAACCCCGTCCTCGATCTCGGCTTTCGCCTCGTTGGTAGGCGTCATCAGGTCCGATTCGCCCGTCGCTGCGCTGAGCGCATGAAGCAACTCGTCGAGTCGCATCTCGATGCCGGCCGGCCCGAGCCGGCGGCGAGACAGCGAGCCGGGATTCTGGAGGCCCCGAGTTCGGAACTTCACTGAAGCGGGTTCGTCGGAGGACCTCACTCGGGCCAGCGGCCCGCAAACTCCAAGGGCCCTCTTTCGAGGCCCTTACATGAGCGCCGCGCGGCATCGGTGGCGGAGCCAATGGCGTTATCCGAACACTCGTTTGGTTGGTGTCTCAGCGGGTACACAGTCGGAGCGAGGCAGCTTTGCTTCGCCCAAACGCGAAGCACCTGCCCGTCCAGTCTGGGAGCAAAGGGGCGAGTGTGACCACTCCAGGTCAGCTTGCACGGCCCAGGCGGGAGACGCAAGACAGGAGAAGTAAACGCATGGAAGCCGCAACGAAGTCCGGCGCTCTGCGCACCGATTCAGTCCGCCGTCAGGGGCGTATTCGCCGCCTGACGACCGAGACCAAGCAGGCGTTCAAAACCACCGAGTTCTGGGGGATGGTCGGCGTCATTGCCGCGATTCTCGTCAGCGCCGCCGTGATCAAGGGCGGCGACACCGACGGAACCGACGAGTTCATCGCCCGGCAGGCATGGCTCTACGTCGCAATCGTGGCCGGTGCCTACTTCATCGGTCGCGGGCTGGCCAAGTCTGGGTCGCGCGATCCGTACACCGAGAGTCTCGAGGAGGGCGATCGGAACGGTCGCTAGCGGATGCTCCCAGCCGGGGCCCCAAGGCCCCGGCTGGGTTATTCCTTCGAGACACCGGTAGCAGGCGGCAAACGATATTCGTGATCTGGAAACGATCTGGGGAACGCACACAGGTGCGCTTTATGCCTGGCTGCCTTCTCTGGTCGATCGTCCTTTCGATCGCGCTCACCATCTTGCTGAATCTGCTGATCAGATTGTTCTAGCGGGGGGTGAGCTGGACGATCGGAATCGTCCGGTTTGCCTGGGCGTCGGGGTGTGCTCGGAAATCGTGGAGCCGAACTAGGAGCGCGAGCGGGACCGCGAAGGAGAGGACGTACGAGCGGACTTGCGTGTCCTCGATTGCGATCTGGTCCCGCTAGTGGATCGCGGCCGCGTCCTCGCGCCGGAACGCCTCGTGCGCCGAAGCGACCGTCGCTGCTCACGCGGGATGTCCGCCTTGACGACGTCCCTTACCAGGCGTCTCAACTCGGCGTCGAGGAACTTGGCCATGCGCTCCTCGTCGCGGCGGATACTCCTGGCCAGCTGGGCCGTGTCGCGATCACCGACCTCCTCCGCGAGGGCCTCGAGCCGTGTGTAGAGCGCAATTTCGACATGCTCCTCGCGCAGCTCTTCCTGCGCATTGCGGAGGTGAGTCTCGGGTTGGCTGGTTACGAACGCGCGCGCGGCCCCAACCTGGCCCTTGACCCCCGCTACCGCCTTCCCTGCCGCCTCCCCCACCACCTTGGGGACACCGCGCACGTCAGGCCCAGTCGAGGCCGTACCGCCCAGCGCCTTGATGCGGCGTGCGACGGAACGCTTGTGATCGCGTGTCTCCTTCAAGTGTTCCCGGAGGCGCTTCTTGTAGGGCTGCTTCTCGGTCAAAGCAATATGCGCCGTCAGGTCGGCCTCCAGTTCTGCCTCCTTTGCGTGCGCTTCATTCAGCCACTGGACGAGCTTGGTATCGCGTTCGTTCAACGTTCCGTCCTCACGGTTGATTACGGGGTCACGGCTACCCGACCCCTCGCTCAATACACACGACGCCTCGCCGGCCGTGTCCCCTTTTCGGGTTTGGTTGCGGCCCGCGCTGGCTAAAGCAACAGGACCAGGGAAGTGACACCAGCTCGCAAGGAGGCGAGGAGATGAATCCCAACGTAACCGCGGAACGCAGGTCCGGCGATTCGCCCGACGAGCAATCGCTCTCCGAGCTGACCAAGCAGCTCACCGAGCAGACCTCGGCGCTCGCGCAAAAGGAGATCGAGCTCGCCAAGACCGAGCTCGCGCTGAAGGGCAAGCGACTCGGGATCGGCGCGGGCGCGTTCGGCGCCGCAGGCCTCATCGGGCTCTACGCGCTCGGTGCGCTAACCGCAACCGCGATCCTGGCGCTTGCGATCGTTCTCGACGCTTGGCTGGCCGCTTTGCTCGTGGCCGCGGGCTACGGAGCGGTCGCGGGAGTCCTGGCGCTCGCAGGCAAGAAGAAGATCGAAGAGGGGACGCCCCCCGTTCCGGAGCAGGCGATCGAAACGACGAAGACAGACGTCGAGTACACCAAGCAGCGCGCGAAGGAGGCACGGCAGTGACCGAGGAGCAACGTTCACCCGAGGAGATCCGCAAGGACATCGAAGAGACCCGCGAGCAGCTTGGCGACACGGCTGCCGCAGTCGCCCAGAAGACGGATGTCAAACAGCAGGCCAAGGCGAAGATGAGCAGCGTCAAGGAGGAGGCGAGCGCGAAGGCCGACACTGTCAAGCAGAAGGCGACCGCGAGGAGGGAAGAGGTGACGGGGAAGGCTCCCGACTCGGCCGGAGCAGCGGTCCAGCGGGCCCAGCGGTTCGCCCAGGAGAACCCGGCCGCGCTTGCGGTCGGCGGAGCTTTCATCGCCGGATTTGCAATCGGAAAGCTTCGGTCCCGCTAGCGCGGCGGCTCATGGCACACCGAGGGCCCTCTTTCGAGGGCCCTCGGCTAGTAGCGGGGGCCCGATTCGTTTCTCGCTACGACCCCGCTGGTATCCGAGAACGCATCAAGCTCCCGGTCTAAGGCGTAGCTGGGCCCTAGCGGGCCAGCTGCCGCGCCCGCTCCTTCACCTGCCTCAACTTCGGGTGCTTCTTCAGCAGCCGTTCGGCTCGCAGGCTCGCCCCGAGCTTCCTCAGCTGCTGCTGTGAGGCCTTGGCCGCCGCAGGCGGCTGGCTGGCCGCGTGCGCCAGGTCCAGGTTCAAGTAGAAGAACCAGTCCGCCTGCTCGAGGTAGAGCGTCCGATACTGGGCCCACGGCACGTGACCGGCTCCATCTTGGATCTGGAGCCAAGCGGGCACGCCCGCGTTGAGCATGTCGATCGCCGTGTTCACTGACCAGGAGGCGGGCACGGTGTTGTCGGCCGAGCCGTGGAAGAACAGGCCGGGGGCGTCGCCGGCGCTGGCAAGCCCGCCAGACGGCAAGCCACCTGAGACTGACACGAAGCCGCCGACGGCCGACGGCCAGCCCGGGTTGCCGCTGCTGCCGACGTCTTCGGAGAAGAGACCCACCAATGTCGCGGTGATGGCGCCCGCCGACTCGCCGCCGATGCCGATGCGGGAGGGGTCGATGCCGTAGGGGGCGGCGTTGGCACGCAGCCAGCGCACTGCCGCCTGCGCATCCCGCTTGGCCTCGATCGCCGCCACCGTACAGCCGGACGGGTTGGTGACGCAGTTCGAGCCGAGCAGGCGGTAGTTGATCGAGACGACGACGTAGCCCAGCTTGGCGAACGTGTTGGCCGCGTCGACCGGGACGGTGTTCGTCTTGTCCCCGGCGCTGAAGCCGCCGCCGTGCACCCACACCAGGGCCGGTCGGCTCGTCTGCCCGTCCCCGGTCGGCCGGTACATGTCGAGCCTCAGCGGAACTGGGGTGCCTTGGGCGTTCGGGGCGGTGCCGTACTGGATGTTGCTCGTGGCCGTTACGTTGCTGAAGACCTGGTCGCGGTAGCGCAGCGGTGCGGCTCCGGGTGGCTTTGGAAGCGTGCAGCCGCTGATCAGCGCCATTGCCAGCAGCGTGACCAGCGCCGCCAGTCCCTTACGCCATCCCTTCACGTCGGAACCTTTCTTCCCTCGCGCGTAGCGTGGCATCCGTTCCTCGCTACGACTCTACGCGTATCCGCGCGCGAAGCTGGGGCTGCCTCGAGAGCCCGGCGCTAGCCGGCGCCGTGCGGGTTCTTACACCACGGTGTGTTGGGGACCCCGGAGCATGGCGACGGCATCGAAGACTGCGCCGGCAGGGGCAGCATCTGAACGTTGGTCGGGCGCGGATAGCTCATGCCGGGTTGCGGCGGGCAGGGGCCAAAAGCCTGCGTCGCGCAGATCACCTGCGCCGTCAGCGGGTCGAAGAGGCTCGCTCCCTGGTTGGGAACGCCGCAGGTCGCGTGGGTGACCTGGAGGTTGGCCGGCGCGCTGGTCACCGGGCTGGCGTCCGGGTGGAAGTTGCCATGCCAGCAGTTGCCCGGATCGTGCAGTCCCGAGATGTCGGCGAGATCGCCATTGGTCGGGTTGCCGAAGAACCCGTTGTCACTCAGCGAGTTGCTTGAGACCTCGTTGCCCCAGTCGTCGTAGTAGCAGGCGACGACGAAGTTCAGGATCCCGCCCTGGCAGTGGGACGCAGTATCGAGCGGGTTCGGCGTGTCATCCGGGAACGGCGACAGCAGGATTCCCCAGGCGCCGTTGTCGGTGATCCGGTTCTGGGTGATCGTGTCGAAGCGACCGCCGGACACGACGATGCCGGTGCCTGGTGGGCCGAGCGAGGCGCTGCCGGCGCTCGGCACGTTTGGGTTGTTGTTGTTGTGGATGAAGTTGTTGCGGAAGACCGTGCAGGACTGGGTGGTGCTTCCGGGGCAGAGCCCCACCTGCGGGGAGGGCGCGTCGTCGTTGTTCTGCGAGTTGGTGACGATGCCCGTGTTGTTGAGGTCCCATTCCGAGTTCTCGATCGTCAGGTGGCCGCCCGAGTTGGTCCCCGAGTAGCCCAGCGCGCTTCCCTGGGCGTGCGCGTGGGTCAGCACCTGGTTGCAGTCGGGACAGGCGCCGATGTAGTAGCTGGCGTCGTTCATGTTGCTGGCGTACGAGTGATCGATCACTCCCGGCCCCTCGGAGTTGGAGGTGAAGATCCCGTAGGTGCCGGCGGGGGCGTCGGAGCCGCCGTAGAAGGTCGAGGTGGCCGAGAGGTAGTCGCCGCGGAACGGTCCCATGCCGATCTGGCCGCTGCCGTCACCGCCGTTGAACCAGATCTGATTGCCGCCCCCGCCGCTGCCGTCGAGGAAGTTGCAGGCGGTGAGGTTCTCCACCGTGACGCCGTCCGCCTTGAAGACCTCGACCCCGTTGCGGCCCAGGCCGTTGGGCCCGAAGTCCTGATTCGCCGCTGCCGAGGAGCACTTCGGCGAGCCCGGCTTGGTCCCGTCGACGACGACGCCGTTTCGATCGATTCCGCGCAGGTGGAGCTCCGGGGTCGTGATCATCACGCCGGCGCCGGCCTCATCGGTCGGCTTGTGAGTGGTGTAGTCGCCGCGTTCGTGGTAGTCGCCCGGGGCAATCAGGATCCAGTCGCCGGGGTGGGCGGCGTCGACGGCGGCCTGGATCGAGCTGAACTGGGGGGCAGCCGTACCCGGTGGGTGGCTCTGGCCGACGCGCAGGACTCTGGCCGACGCGGCCGTGGTGAAGGCAAGCGAAACGCTAAGAGCGAGTGCGAGCGCCAGCAGACGACTTACCCGAGGGAGCTTCACCCGAGGGAGCTTCCGTGCGCCCATGATCAACCCAGTGTGCTTCATTCGTCTGCCTTGTCAACTGCATGGGTACCACAGCGGAGTCGCGCTCGCAATCCCGGCCCAGTCGACCCTCTCGGTTAGGGCATCTGATGGTCCTCCCCAAATCGATCACGAGGGCGTGTTGCCGGGGGCCGTCCTGAAATCGGGCCACTCGGAGGGCGGGCCCTCGGGGCGACGGGTCCTGCGCGGATCCCCCTTTGGGAGGTCGGCGAGGAGCTCGCGGTTTCGCGGGTCGCGAAGCTGCTCGGCAACCGTGCGTCGCGCAACGTCGATGACGCGATTTCGGTTCGTGCTCCGCATCAGATTCGGTCCCATCGCCTCGAGGTCATCGCCCGTGGGCTGAATGAGGACCACCTCGGCGCCGTTGGTGCGGAGCGTCCTCGCCTCGCTGCCCAGGCGGCGGCCGGAGGCCCGACGGAAGAAGATAGTGGCGGCGTCCCGTGGGTTGATTGCCCGGATCGGGTGCAGCGTGGAGGTCGGGTTGAGGCTGATGACGAGGTCCAAGCCCTCGTTGCGCAGCAGGTCGAGATTAGAGACCGAATAGATGCCCCCATCGACGAAGCGACGATTCCCGATCGTCACGGGGTGGTAGATGCCTGGGATCGCACAGGAGGCGGCAACAGCATCGGCGAGGTCGGCCCGCGGAGCGTCGACCCGGCCAAAGGGGGTGCGGCGGCCGGTCTCGTAGTCGCATGCCACGATCCACAAGTTCGGGTGCAAGCTCCAGCCGGCAGGGACGACGCGACGGATCGTCTCCTTGAGCGACTCGGTCGAGAAGACGCCCCGCCACAACCAGCCGCTGAAGACAGTTGCCGGCGTATAGCGGCGAGGGTTGGCAAGAGTGCGAAGCGCGAGCTTCCAGGAGCCGGGACCGATCGGTGGCCAGGTGCGCTCCAGCTCGAATCGTGCCCCGGCGGCGCGGTCGGCCGTTGCCGCGGGACGGCCCTGGGCGTCGCGGACGCCGTCGAAAGTCTCTCCGCGCGAGTGGGCGACCATGAACCAGGGTGGGACGCCGGACGCGCAAAGCGCGCCGATCATCGAGCCGGCCGAGGTTCCGATCACATAGTCGGCCTCCGCTGGGTCCCAACCCGTCTCCTCGGCGAGCGCGTCCAACCCGCCGGTGAGCCATGCACCTCCCTGGATCCCGCCAGCACCGAGGACGAGACCGATCTTCATCCTTGCCAGACCGGTGCGCTCATGCGAGATGGCAAATCATAGAAGAGGGTTCCCAGGCCCTGCGGCAGACCTAGTCGGGAGGCGTTTCGGCCTCGATCGCGGCCTCGACCTCGCGCTCGAGACCGCCGTGCTCCAGCTCCTCGACCACTTCGCTCTTCTCGTGCCGCGAACCGAGCGTGCCGACGACCGGCAGCTCGCGCTCGGCCGAGAGTTCGTCGAGCGCCTCTTGCATCATCACCGTGACCGCGTGGTAGACCGCCTCCTCGTCGGGCTGGGGGCCAAATCGGCGGCGCAGGTCGATCCTGGGCAGGACCTGGATCGTGATCTGGGAGGGCAGCGGGATGCGGCCCGGCAGGTCCAGCACCGTCACGCCGAAGGGAGGTGCGATTTGGATCGGTACGACCTTTAGCCGCAGCAGCCTGTCGAGGGCAAGGAGGTGAGAAAGCCGCTCGCCGCGGGTCAGGAAGAGGGCGGTCTCCTGCCCGCCCACCGCCACTACGGGGACGATCGGCACGTCAGCCGCAAGCGCGAGGCGCACGAAACCGCTGCGATGGCCGAAGTCGATTTCCCCCGAGTGCCAAGAGGGGCGGTAGGTCTCGTGGTCCCCGCCCGGATAGACCAGAACCGCAGCGCCCTTCCCCAGCGCCGTCATGGCGTTTTCGTGATTGGCCGGGATCGTCCCGTACCGGCGCAGCATGACGAGACCCGGTACCCGGAAGACGAGGTCGTGGGCGAGCTGGTGGAACAACCGGTCGGGGCCGAAGTAGTTGTAGAAGCCGTAGGCGAAGGCGAAGGTGTCGGCGATCAACGTGCCGCCCGAGTGGTTGCCGACAAGAAGCACCGGCCCCTCGGCCGGGATCTGCTCTAGACCGCGCACCTTGGGGCGGAAGTAGAGCTGCGCCGCGCGGCTATAGGCCGGCAGGGTCTGGCGGATGAACCGCGGGTCGCGCTCGGCCAGCGGGTCTTCGGCGCGGGAGCCGAACAGGTCCTGGGCCATTACCGAGGCCGTTGCGCGGGTGGCACCGAGCGCCTGGCTGAAGATCTCCCTCACCAGCTTCTCCTATCCGCCAGGACGGCGCCGGCCCTGTCTGCCGGCATCATGCTGGATAGTCGCTGGCGCCACGAGGAAGCGCCGAACCCCGCGATCCAGTGTGCCCATATTTTGGTGTCATTCTTGGCTCCTCCGTTTGAGGTAACAGCGACATTGGCACCGGAACCTCCCCGTTCAACCGTGTGCAGCACCGGTCTTCCCACGGTGCTTAGCACCGGGCAGCGACGAAATGGTGGAGCTGCCGGGCAACGAGAAAGGCCGCGATTGCGGCCCTTTCTCGAGTAGCGGGGGCCCGATTCGTCTCTCGCTACGACGTCCCAGGATCCGCGATCCGCCGAGCTCCGGCTCACCACTAGCCTGGCTGCAGTGAAGACCACGGTCGTCCTATTCACCCGCGACCTGCGGCTGCACGATCATCCCGCGTTGAGGGCAGCGACTCGGCAATCCGATCGAGTCGTTCCGGCATTCGTCATCGACAGACGGTTGGTCGCCGGCCGTGCGGGAGGACCCAACCGGCTTGCCTTCCTGCTCGAGACCCTGCGCGACCTCGACCGCTCGCTTCGCGACCGCGGCTCATCCCTCTTCGTCAGGCTCGGCGACGTCGTCACCGAGGTGATGCGCCTGGCCCGGGAATGCAGGGCCGAGGCCATCTTCATCAGTGAGGACGTCAGCGGCTACGCGCGAGATCGGATGCGCCGCATCCGGCTCGCCTGCGAGCAGGAGAGCCTCGACCTTCGCGCGTTCGAGGGCGTCACCATCGTCCCGCCCGGCCAGCTGACCCCGCGGAGCGGCGACCACTACCGGGTCTTCACGCCGTACTGGCGGGCGTGGCGTGCGGCGAGCAAACGCGATCCGTTGGCGGCTCCGCGAAAGCTGCGCTCGCCGTCCCGTCCGCCGAGCGGGCGGCTTCCCAAGCTCTCCGATCTCACGGCGGAGTTGCCGGTGAACGACCTGCCCCCCGGTGGGGAATCCGCCGGCCGGGACCGCCTCGGCCGCTGGCTTCGAAACGGGTCGCGGCGGTATGTGGATCTGGCCGACGACCTCCCGGCGGACGCCACGTCGCATCTGAGCCCCTATCTGCACTTCGGCTGCCTGTCGGCGAACGAGGTCCCCTCGCGAGTCGATGAGCAAAAGGGCCTCGAGGACTTCGCGCGCCAGCTCTGCTGGCGGGACTTCCACCACCAGGTGCTGGCGGCCCGGCCCGACATCCCCTACAACGATTATCGGAAGCGGGGACGTCGCTGGAAGAGCCCCAGGCGGCGGCTCGACGCTTGGAAGGAGGGCCGCACGGGCTATCCGATCGTGGACGCCGGCATGCGCCAGCTCGCCGATCAGGGCTTCCTCCCCAACCGGGCGCGCCTGATCGTCGCCTCCTTCCTCACCAAGACTCTCGGCATCGATTGGCGGGCCGGCGCCCTTCACTTCGAGTGGCTCCTGGTGGACGGCGATCTGGCCAACAACGTCGGCAACTGGCAGTGGGTGGCGGGGACCGGGAACGACACTCGCCCGAACCGCGTGCTCAACCCGATCCGGCAGGCCCGTCGGTTCGACCCGGATGGAACCTACGTGCGCCGGCTGGTCCCCGAGCTCGCCGGCATCGAGGGCAGGGCGATCCACGAGCCCTGGAAGCTGAACCGCGACGTCCGCGGGGGGCTCGACTATCCGGATCCGCTGGTGCCGCCGCCGAGCTAGGCGTCCGGTGCGGTCGTCGCGAGCCGTCTCAGGAACCCGCGGGTAACCGCCCGGTGGATGCGCTGCTGGGTCTGCGCGTAGATCCGGACGCCGACCCGCGCGAACGGCCCGGTGCCGCGCAGCCACGGATAGAAGTTCTGAACCGCCATCCGCACGTGAATGCCGCAGCCACCCTCGGACCGCTCCATGGCCGACACAGAGAGGCGCAACGTTCCTCGATTCCGGCCCTCTCTCGAGACCAGGAGTCCGCGCTTGATCCGCCAGCTGACGGAACCCTCCCGGCCGGAGACCTCGTACTCCGGCGCGTGGAAGCGCAGGAGTACGAGCGGTCGTCCGAGCAGCACGACGCACTGATCGCCGGCGTCGGAGGTGATCCTGATCAAGCCGAGGGTGAACCGCGTGATCAACCGCCAGTAGGCGTGGGCCGCCCACTCCAGAAAGCGCCGGCTCACCACCCGCGAGACAGGCTCGTCGAGCCAGAGCTCCGCCTCCTGAACGGACTCCACCGCGCCCGTCCGCGGCACCTTGCCGAGCCGGTCCGGATAGAGCCGGAGCTCAACCCTCATTCCGACGACCAAATTCGGGATCCTCGGCAAGCGCGCGCCGCAGCGCCTCGGCAAACGGGACGGGCTCGATGCCGAAGGGGGACGCTCCCAGGGGGTCGGTGACGGTCGTCGGAGTGGACAGGCCCTCGATCAGGGGCCGTGCGACCCCGGCATCGACGGGGGTGACCAGGCCGATCCACAGCGAGGAGAGCCGGGGTGTGAGCAGGGGGACCGGGACCCTCGGGCGCGGATGGATCCGCAGCGCATGGGCCATCCGGTCGAGCATGTCGCCGTAGGAGAGGACGTCGGGCCCGCCGATCTGGACCTCCCGTCCCTCCGACTCCTCCAGGTCGGGGGCCCGACGGAGGTACGCGATCACGTCGTCGACGGCGATCGGCTGGGTCGGCGTCGAGAGCCAGGCCGGCGCGATCATCGCCGGCAAGCGCTGGACGAGGTAGCGGAGCGTCCGGTAGGACTCGCTTCGCGCGCCGACGACCATCGCCGCCCGGAAGTAGGTCAGCGGGGGGCCCTGCTCGCCGAGGATCTCGGCCGTCTGTGCCCGGCTTCGCAGGTGCTTCGAGCGAGGCTGGTCTCCAAGCCCGCCCAGGAAGACGACCCGGCTGACCTCCTCCCGTTTCGCCATCTTCGCGAAGTTCCGTGCCGCCTCGCGCTCCCGCTCCTCGAAGTCTCCCTCACCACCCCGTCCCATGCCATGGACCAGGTAGTAGGCGACCTCCGCCCCCTCTCCCGCGCCCCTGAGCGAATCGGCGTCCAGCACGTCCCCCTCGAAGAGCTCGACACCGCGATCGGCGAGTTCGCTCGCCCGCCCGGAGTCGCGAACCAGCGCGCGGACGTGCCAGCCGTCATCGGCTAGGGCGTTGGCAAGCCTGCCGCCGATGAAACCGGTGGCGCCGGTGACCAGGGCGGTACGAGTGTCGGCGATCATCCTGCTCCTGGCATACCCGCTGCCGCACCGACCGGATCAGGCTGGAGGCACCGGGCGCCGAGGCGTTCCGCCAGCTCATCGTCCGCACCCTCGCCACCGATCAGGACCGGCGTGGCACTGGCCAGCGCCCTGATCTGATCGGCGACGGCCTCGAACGGCTCCCGGGCCACCGCGGCGAGCACCACGGCGTTCGGAGCGAGCTTCGCCGTCGCATCCGAGATCGTCTCGATTGGGGTGTCGCCGCCCAGGAGGGCGACGCGCCAGCCACGCTCCCGCAGCACGAGGCCGAACGCGATCAGACCGAGGTCATGCTGCTCGTCGGGCGGAGCGGCGAGCAGCGCAAGCGGCCCGCCCCCGGCGCCCCAGTTGCGGCCCAGGGACAGCATTCGACCGCGCAGGAGGGCGGTCGCGAAATGCTCCTCTGCGACGGAGACCTCACCGCTCTCCCAGCGAGTGCCGATCGCGTTCAGGACTGGCAGCAGCACGCGGCTTACGACCGCGTCGACCGTGAAGCGGGCGATTGCGTCGTCGAGGATCGCGTTGGCATCGGCCTCGTCGAAGCGGTCGAGGGCAGCGGCCAGCCGCTCGGCATGATCGCTCCCTTCCTCGCCCTGCCCGGAGCGCGCCGCCGGAGATACCGCTGAGGTCGTCAGCCGCGCGGCCTCGGCGGCCGAGACGCCCGAGTCGATCAGCGCCTTCATCGCCCTTACGCGCTCCTGATCGCTCGTCCCGTAGAGGCGAAAGCCGCCCGAGCTCCGTTGCGGCCGCAATAGGCCATACCGCCGCTCCCATGCCCGCAGCGTGTCCACCCCGACGCCGGTTCGCCGGCTGAGCTCGCCGATGCGGACGAGCGGCCCTTCCTCAGGTGTGGCGGGTGGGACAGACATTGGACAGACCCTTGACAATTCTCAGACTAGCTGTTAGAAGCGTGGACGTCAACTCTGGACAGACCCTAGATGAGAACCAGACAAAAGGAGAACGTGATGAACCTGGACCACAGCCGAAGGACGCTTGCCGCCAGAGGGCTGTTCCTGGCCGGGGCCCTGCTCTCGTTCGGGCTCTCGGTCGTCCTTTACTTCACCGGAGAGCACACGGACGGCATCTTCGTCGGGCTGTGGGTGCCCTCGATTCTCGCCCTGGGTGCGTTTCTCGCCCCCCGGCACGTCCCAGGCCCGGTCGACGGCTCCATCGAAGGGGCGATCCGATGATCGGCATCTTCCTGTACGGCGTCTTCGTCTTCGCCCTGGTCTCCGCAGCCCTGGGCCTGCTCGGCTGGGGCATCGTCAACGAGCGTCGCGACCGCACGCAGTTCGAGCAGGGGCGCCAGGTCTTCGGCGATCAGGCGGCGCTCGAGGTCTCGAGCGAGCCCGAGGGGGCTCCGCGATGACGGGCCTGATCGACCGCGCGCTCGACCTCACGGTGCTTCCGGGCTATTCCCGCCTCGGCTATGGCATGCGACACCTCAACTGGGAGGAGGCGGTAGGGCGAAACGACCTGAGGGGCCGGACCGTCCTCGTCACCGGTGGGAGCTCAGGCGTCGGTGAGGCTGCCTGCGCGGGGTTCGCCTCCGCGGGCGCGCGCGTCCACATGCTGGCCCGTGACTACGACCGGGCGGTACGGGCGATCGGCCGGATCGAGTCGCGGCTGCCGGTGTCAGGCGGCACCATCAAGCTCGAGCTCTGCGACCTCTCGGATCTCTCGGAGGTGCGGCGGTTCGCCGAGAGCTTCCAGGCGCGCTTCGACCGTCTCGATCTCCTCGTCAACAACGCCGGGGTGCTTCCCCAGGCGCGCACCCACACTCCGGACGGGGTCGAGGTGACGTTCGCGACCAACGTCCTCGGACCGTTCCTGCTCACCTCCCTCTTCCTCCCCACCCTGCTGGCGGCTGCGCCAGCACGGGTGATCACCGTCTCGTCGGGCGGGATGTACACGGCCCGCTTGCGGCCCGCGGATCTTCAGCTCGAGAATGAGCCCTTCGACGGCACGCGCTTCTACGCCCACACCAAGCGCGCGCAGGTCGCCCTCAACCGAACCTGGGCCGAGAGATTCCCGGCCGATCAGATCGCCTTCCACGCGATGCATCCCGGTTGGGTCGACACGCCCGGCCTCCGGACTTCAATGCCGCGCTTCCGGCGGGTGATGCGCCCGCTGCTGCGCGACGCCCGGCAGGGCGCCGACACGGCCGTCTGGCTCGGGAGTCATCCGGACCTCGAGCCGGCTACCGGCGGCTTCTGGCAGGACCGCGCGCCGCGGCCCGAGCACCGCATCCGTTCGACCCGCGAGACCCACGAGGACCGAGAACGGCTGTGGCGGGAGTGTGAACGCCTCTGCACCGCCTCGGAGTCTCCGAGACCGGCAGCGATCTGCTGACCCCCGAGAGAAAGGAACACGAGATGGCGAGATACACCGGAACGGTCGAAGCACCGCACAGTGCGGAGGAGGTGTGGCATTACCTGGCGGACCTTCGCTCGGTCGAGGAGTGGGATCCCAGCGTCGACGCGGTGGAGCTGATCGGCGGCGAGCCACGCACCGAGGGGACCCGCTACAGGCTCGACGTGAGGTTCCGCGGTCGGGGCATCAGCCTGCCCTACCGCATCGTCGAGGTCGATCCGCCGCACCGAGTGGTTTTCGCGGCCGAGACCGACTCCGTCATGGTGCGCGACGAGGCGCGGATAACTCCGCTGGGGCCGTCCGCCAGCCGCGTGACCTGGGACGCGGACCTCCGGCTCCGCGGGATCCGGAGCCTGCTCGACGTTCCCCTGCGCGCGATCTTCAACCGCCTCGGAGAGAACGCGAAAGAGGGGCTGGGTGAACGGCTTCGCAAGCCGGTGCTCGGCGAGCCCGTCGTCGAGGTCCACAGATGAGGCGGATCCCCGAGCACAGGCGGATCGCTGTCGTCGGGGCCGGTGTCTCCGGGCTCGTCGCCGCAGCGGAGCTCCACCGCGCGGGACATGACGTCCACGTCTTCGAAGCGGGCGAATACCCGGGTGGGCACACCAACACGATCGACGTCGAGACACCCGGGGGGCAGCTGGCGGTCGACACTGGCTTCATCGCCTTCAACGAGCTCAACTACCCGAACTTCGAGCGCCTGCTGGCCGAGCTCGGGGTCGTCTCGCAGCCGACCGACATGAGCTTCTCCGTCTCGGACGGCCGCGGTGGGTTCGAGTGGGCGACCACCGGGCCACGGGGGTTGTTCGCGCGCCCGGCGCACGCGCTCGACCCGCGCTTTCACCGCATGCTGCGCGATCTGGTCCGCTTCAACCGCGAGGCTCGCAAGCTGGTCGGCAGCGGCGGACGAGGGCCGTCGCTCCGTCGCTTCCTGGCGGACGGCGGCTACTCGGACTACTTCGTCGAGCGGCTACTCGTCCCGCAGGCCTCGGCCGTGTGGTCGGCGGACCCGGCGCAGATGTGGAGGTTTCCCGCGGGCTTCCTCGCCGAGTTCTTCGACAACCATCGCGTTCTACAACTCCGGGACAGGCCCTCCTGGCGGTCGGTTACGGGAGGGTCCCGACGCTACGTCGAGGCGCTGATCGCGCCGTTTCACGAACGGGTCAACCTCCGCGCCCCGGTCCGGCGCGTCCACCGCGTGCCGGATGGGGTGGTGATCGCGCTCGATGACTCGTGCGAGCGCTTCGATGAGGTCGTGATCGCCGTCCACTCCGACGTCGCGCTCCGGATGCTCGCCGACCCGGCCCCCGGCGAGACCGATGTCCTCGGCGCGATTCCCTACCAGCGGAACGAGGCCGTCCTCCACACCGACGCGAGCTTGATGCCGCAGCGGCGCAGCGCCTGGGCGAGCTGGAACTATCACCTGATCGACCGGCCCACCGGCCGGACGACGGTGACCTACCACATGAACCGTCTGCAGTCGCTCGTCGCGGATCGCGACTATCTCGTCACACTCAACCTGACCGAGGCGATCGACCCGGCGACGGTCATCCGCAAGATCGACTACGCCCACCCTGTCTTCACGCCCGAGGGCGTTGCCGCGCAGCGCCGCTGGGCGGAAATCTCGGGCCTCAGGCGGACCCACTACTGCGGGGCCTACTGGCGGTGGGGGTTCCACGAGGATGGCGTCTGGTCGGCTTTGCGGGTCGCGGAGAGGCTCGGCGGCCGCGGGCCGCTGCCGAAGACCGGCGGGCCCACGCGGGTGAGAGAGCTCGCCGAGCCGGTCGTAGAGCAGCTGGCGGAGGCCGCATGACGACCTCCGCCGTCTATGAGGGCTGGGTTGCGCATCGCCGAGCCGGGGTGGTCCCCCACTCCTTCGGCTACCGCGTCTTCATGCCGCTGTTCGATCTCGGGGAGCTCCCCGGCCTCCTCGATGCGATTCCACTGTGGTCGGCGCGCCGCCCGGCCCCGGCGCGCTTCCGCGACGGCGATTATCTCCCCGGCGACGGCGATTCACTGGCGGACCGCGCGCGGAACCTGGTCGACGCTCGTCTCGGCCGCCGGCCGGCGGGGCCCGTGCGCCTGCTGGCGAACCCGCGCTACCTCGGCGTCGGGTTCAACCCAGTCTCGTTCCTCTTCCTCCATATGTCTGACGGCGGCCTCGACAGCGTCATCGCAGAGGTGACGAATACGCCATGGGGCGAGCGGACCGCCTACGTCTTGGACTGGGACGGTCACTCCGGAGATGAACCGATCACCTGCACCTTCGAGAAGGGCATGCACGTGTCCCCGTTCCAATCCATGGGGCAGACCTACGAGATCTCGGTAACCCGGCCCCGCCAGAGACTCGGCGTTGTGATCCGCAACCACGAGGGCGGCCGCGAGGTATTTGTTGCTTCGATGGCACTGCGCCGCTCCGACGTCACCCGCACGCGAATGCTCCGGCTGCTGCTCCGGTATCCGCCGATGACCGTCGCGACGCTCGCGCGTATCTACGTGAACGCGCTGCGACTCAAGCTTCGTGGAGCCCCGTTCCATCCCCATCCCGAGGTGAGAGATGAGCAAGCTCCTCGCGTATCTGAGCAAGCGCGATCCCGAACGAGGGTCATAAGGACCGAGAACACCAAGGGCCCTCTTTCGAGGGCCCTTGGCCAGTAGCGGGGGCCCGATTCGTCTCTCGCTACCACCACCTAAGGATTCGCGAGGTGAACCGCCACCCGGCGTGAGTGTTGCCTCCCCTATCTCCGGAAAAAGGGTTCAGGCGGATTGGTCAATTGGCTGATAAAGCAGAAGCGAAAGAGACCCGGACGGCGTCCCGGACGCACTGCGCACGACCCACGCCTTCCTCCCCCCGTGCAGGAAATAGTGCTCGAGCGCCTGCGCGATCGCGCTTTTAGGCGGGACGTCGGCGAAGTGCCGCTCGAAATCAGCGAAGCTGGAGACGTGGACGGCCTCGTCAATGGGTCCCTTCAGTGTGAAGCCGATGGACGCTGCGGCGCAGGTGCTGACTCCGCCAATCGTCCGGCCCCCGCCGGGGCTTTCCTCAATGTAGACGCCGGGGTAGGTTGGCTCTGCGGACACGGGGCAACTCCAGGTCAGTGGGTCCCAGCTTGGGGGACGCATTCCACCGAATTGCTCTGAACGTGTCAAACCCGGCGGCAGCTTGCGGGATTCGCCGCCACTCCGTCCCCCGCTGCAGGGAGAGGATGTGGCCTCAGCTTTCGGATATGAGCGTGCTGGGCGCCTCCCCTCGCGTGAATACGTAAGCGGACGAAACCGCCGCTTGCATTGGAAAGCGGCACTCCGCCGCGAGATACTGCGCGGGCGATGTCGGAGGAAAACGTCGAGATCGTGCGGCGAGCGTTCGAGCGGTGGCGGCAGGGGGGAGCAACCATCGACTCCCTTCCCCGCGAACTGCTCGCGCTAGGCGCTGCGGGCGAGATGCTGCGTGGGCGATGTCACGGTTTGACAGACCCCTCAGGGTCGTAGTGTTCGGTAACTACCCGAACCGGCCCCGGCGATTGTTTGAGATGCCCCTGGGGCCTTAGATAGGGAGGTAAGCAATGAGCATGAAGCCATTGCTCGCGGTTGCGGTCTGTACAGCCGCCCTCGATAGGGCGCCCGCCACTGGGCTACGGATCTGGCCCTCGCCCCGACGCAGGACTATGGGATGAGAGGAATTTCGAAGCGAGCGGTGGGGCTGCTGGCGTGCGCTGCGTGCCTGGCTGCACTGCCGGGCGGCGCTGCCGCCAAGACCGGCTCGCCGCCGGTCGACCTCTCGAACGCCGATCACTGCGACTTCATCGGCCAACAACAGGGGTCGCTGTGCCTGCTGCCATTCCCGGACGACTACTACGCGGTCCGCGATGCCGGCACGGCCACCGGGCTGCGCATCAACCTGAGGACCGAGGCGACGCCACCCAACGTCGCCGGCCAGCGGATCGACACCGCGCCCTACAACCTCAATGACGGCTTCAGCCCCGGGCAGACGATCGTCGTCAAGGTCCCCGGCCTGAACAGCGTCGCCGCAATGCAGAGGACCGGCGCAGTGCCGATCAACCACATCGGCGAGTACGCGCGCCCCGATCAGCCGATCGTGGTGATCGATGCGACGACCGGAGAGCGCTGGCCGATCTGGTCGGAGATCGATTCCAACGCCACCGACCCGGACCGGGTCGCGCTGCTCATCCACCCGGCCGTCAACTTCGCCGCCAAGCACCGCTACATCGTCGCCTTGCGCGACCTCCGGACCGCCGGCGGCCAGGAGATCCCGGCCCCCAACGGCTTCCTCTATTACCGCGACAAGCTGCACTCAAAGGCTGCGGTGATCAACCAGCGCCGCCACCACTTCAAGAGCATCTTCAAGACGCTGCAAAAGGCGCACATCAAGCGCAAGGGCCTCTACCTCGCCTGGGACTTCACGGTCTCAAGCGACGAGAACATCGCCGCCCGGATGCTCCACATCCGCGACGACGCCTTCGCGCAGCTCGGCGACACCAACCTCGCCGACCTCGCCGTGGCTGGGGCGGCACCGCAGTTCAGCGTCAGCAGCGTGCAAAACCTCACGGCGGCCCAGAGTCCCAACGTCGCCCGCCTCGTGCTGGGAACGTTCACCGTGCCCTGCTACCTGCGCCCCGACTGCGCGCCCGGGGGCACCTTTCAGCTTGATTCCACCGGGCTGCCGACCCGCAACGGCAACTGGACCGCCAACTTCGTCTGCATCATCCCCCGCGCCGCGATCGATCCCGGCGCCAGGCCGTCGCGCCCCTCCCTTCACGGACATGGCCTGCTGGCGAGCGCCTTGGAGGTGACCTTTATCAACCAGCAGACACTGGCGCAGTTGGCCGACATCACCTTCTGCGCCACCGATGAGATCGGCCTCTCAACCGCCGACTTTCCGACCGCGATCTCGTTCCTGCAGAACCTCTCCAACTTCCCGAAACTGGGAGACCGGGTGCAGCAGGGAATGCTCGACGAGCTCTTCCTGGGGCGGTTAATGATCCACCCCAACGGCTTCCTGAGCAACGGGGCCTTCCACGTCGACGGGACGACCGGCTCGCCGGGGGTAATCGATCCCACCCGCCTCTATTACAACGGCAACAGCCACGGCGGCGTCCTCGGCGGAGCACTGACCGCGGTGGCCCCCGACTTCACCCGCGCTTCGCTTGGGGAGCCGGCAATGAACTACTCGGTGTTATTCAACCGCCGCCGAACGACCGACATGGATCCCTTCCCGCTCGTCCTCGATCCTGGCTACCCCGACAAGCTCACCCAGCAGCTCGGCCTGTCGCTGATCCAGATGCTCTGGGATCGCTCCGACCCCAATGGCTATGCGCACCGGATGACAGCCGATCCCCTGCCAAACACCCCGCCGCACAAGGTCCTGCTGGATGTTGCCTTCGGCGATCACCAGGTCAGCACCTGGCAAGCCGACGTGGAGGCGAGGACGATCGGAGCGGCAGCGCACGCACCGATCCTCGACCCGGGCCGCTGGCCGGGCGTCGACCAGCTCTGGGGCATCCCGCGGATCGGCAGCTACCCGTTCGGTGGCTCGGCGATCTTCTACTGGGACATCGGCCCGATCCGCCCGGATCCGAACAATCCGCTGAACATCATCGGCACCGACCCGCCCCCGCTCACCAACACGCCCAACCTCTCCGGCGAGAACCCGCACGTGGCGCCGCGCGCCGCGCTCGCCGAGCAGCAGCTGGTCTCGAGCTTCCTGCAGCCGAACGGCGTGATCGTCAACACCTGCGGCACCGGACCCTGCTACGCGGGGACCTGGACCGGTCCCTAAAGGCTTCGCACCAAATGGAAAGGCTCTACCCCCGCAGCCCGGCGGCTTCTAGGGCTTCCTGGCTGTCAACGTACTCATGGATCCGCGTGATCTTCTCGCCCCGGAGCGTGAATACCACCGCGTAGGACGGGGTTTCCAGGTCGATACCGGTCGCGTCAGAGCGGCCGGCCAGACGTACGAACGCGACCACGAGATCGCTCCCCGCATCGAGGATGCGATCGAGCTCCCAACGCAGGTCAGGAAACGACTCGGCCCAAGACGTCAACCACGCGCGAACGTCGTCGTGCCCTCGGTGTACGGAGTACTCCGGGTCGGATTGCACCGGGACCCATTCGATATCCGGGTGCAGGATCGCCATCAGCGAATCCAAGCTGGTCTGGTCGTCCCGTTCGCAGAACCGCCGCACCACCTCCACGTTCTCCTCCGACATCGCCTACTCCGACAGCCCGGCGGCTTCGAGGGCTTGGGCGCGATCAGCAAACATCTCGACCCTGACTATTTCGCGGCCACGAAATGTCGAAACCTGCCACCAATATCCCTCGACCGAGGCAGCGCTTCCGGGGGGACGGCCCCGCTGAATCATCCCGAGGAAGACCTTGTCGCCAGCATCCAGGATCTGGGTGGGCTTCGATCGTCATCTCTTCGAAGGAAGCCACCCACGCGCGCAGCCTACCCCTCGCCTCCCCTCCTCGATAAGTGCCGGCGTCAGGGGCCTCGGGGCTGACTACCAGCTCAAAGTTGTCGCCGAGCGCCCCGATCAGGCTGAAGTCTCCGTGGGCGTACCGCGCGAAGGCGGCCCTGAGAGCCTCGTCGTTCTCCTCCGACATCGCCTACCCCGACAGCCCGACGGCTTCGAGGGCTTTTGTACGGTCCGTGTAGACCTCCGTTCGGACGCTCCGGCCCTCGCGGAGGGTGATGAGGTGCGCGAATCGACCCTCGACCTCAATCCCACTTTCACTGCCAATCCCGTGGACGCGCAAGAAGACCAGAACCTGGTCGGCGCCTGCCTTCCTGATCGACTCCACCTCGAAACGCGTCGACCGGCCCCACGGAAGGGTGTCAAAGAACTGCGCCATCGTGGCGAGCCGAACGACGCCGCCGTCCGGATAGGCGGTCCGGAAATCAAGCTCACCATCCGGAGCTACCAGGCCGGCGTCAAGCAGCTTGTAAACAGCCCGCTCATTAACACCCTCGGCAAGGATCTCGTAGATGCGCCGAACAACCTCCACGTTCTCCTCCGACATCGCCCACGCAGTATCTCGCGCCGCACGGGGAGTGACGCAGAAGGAACCCCGGCCCGACGCCGGAGTTGGAGTGGGAATCCAGGAACGTCGAGCCGAGGCGAAGCCGAAGCTTATGCCGGTGTGGGAGGGTCGGAAGTGATAAGGCGCATACGCAAAGACCGCCGGACGCCGTGTCCTAACACGGCGAGCGGGGCCATTGCTGACCCCGCTACACCACCATGCATCGCTGTTCGTCGAGCGGCTGTTCAGTCGAACGTGCAGGCATCCGTGAGGAGCCCGGTGAGGATCGCGTTCGTGTTGGGCGGGATAATGCCGTCCAACCGGTTACCGCCCGTACCGGGATTCGTCGTGATCGCGCCGCATCCTGACTGTACGTGGGCCCCCGGCTGCTCCGGGAAGGTGCTGCCCGGCGCGCCCCGGTCAGCGGACGCTGCTGGTGTTGCGACCGCAGCGAACAGTCCCGCGGCGGCCACAGCGGCGATTAGGCGTCGTTTCACCTCACACCTCCTTGTGTGTTCGACGCTTTGAGCACCGTATCCGCACGGGATAACTGGTGTCAACCGGCGCCACCGCCCGCGCATCCGCGAGACCACCCGGCACCCCCAACCAGGGAGCCGGCACTCCTGCACGCGAACGTGACAACCGCGGTCGGCGGCCGCCAACAGTGCTGCTTTACATGGAAAGCGGCACTCCGCCGAGAGATACTGCGCAGGCGATGTCCCAGGAGAACGTCGAGCTGGTACGCCGAGCCATGGAGGAGTTCAACCGGGGCGGGGCGGCTGCGGTCATCAACGGCGGATTCCTGTCGCCTGAGGTCGTGTTCGATGGCAGCCGATCCGGCATCCCCGGAGTCGGCGTCATTCGGGGCCAGGACGAAGGCGTGAGGTCGAGTAGATGACCACGGCGTCGAAGCGGCGACCTGTCAGGGCCTACTTCGAAGAGGATTGGTTGACCGCCTTCCCCTTCGAAGAATGGGAGATGCAGATTGAGGAGCCGATCGACCATGGGGATCAGGTGATCTTCACTTCCCGCCAGCAGGGTCGGGGAGCGAGCAGCGGGGCGGCTACTGCGCTCGAACTCGGGAACATCTTCACGCTCCGCAACGGAGAGATCGTGCGGATGGAGATTTACGGTCGACCCGAAGACGCCCTGGAAGCCGCCGGGCTGTCGGGGTAGGCGATGTCGCAGGAGAACGTCGAGGCTTTCAAACGCGGAATTGCTGCGTGGAACCGTGAGGACATCGATGCGACGCTGGAGGTCTTCGACCCCGAGGTGGAGTGGCGGCCCGCGGTCCCAAGGTTGCTCGGCGGAGGCACAGCCGTCTACCGTGGCCGCCACGACGTAAGGGAGTGGTTACAGGAACTTGACGAGACCATCGCTGAGCTCCGGATCGAGATCTCCGAGATCCGGGACCTGGGCGAGCGAGTTCTGGCAGTCGGTCAGCTTCGCAGGCACGGCAGGGAGAGCGGCGCCGAGGTCGAGTCGCCGATCGGCTACGTGGTCGAGTTCAAGAACGGCAAGGTGATTCGGATTGACGATTACCTGGAGCCCAAAGAGGCGCTCGAAGCCGCCGGGCTGTCGGGGTAGTGCTTTGGACGAGAAGCGGCGCTCTGCATGGAACGCAGCAGCTTTGGCGAGATACTGGGTGGGCGATGTCGGAGGAGAACGTCGAGATCGTCGGGAGGGCGATCGACACGATCAGCGCACGCCAGGTCCCGGAGGACCTGATCGCTCCGGACGTCCAGCTGCAGAACGCCAGGAGCGCTGTCTCGGACAACCTCTACGTTGGCTACGACGGCCTTCGGAAATGGCAGGAGGACTTCTTTGGGGTCATGGACAAGGAAGCTCGCCTGGAGGTCGATGAGGTCATCGCGTTCGGCGAGGACTGCGTAGTCATGGCGCTTCGCCTGGCCGGCCAAGGCGCGAAGTCCGGCGCGCCCCTCGAGCTGCGCTGGCACTCGGTCTTCTGGCTTCGCGAGGGCAGGATCACCCGCTCGAGTGGCTATGGGAGCCGTCGCGAGGCCTTCGAAGCCGCGGGGCTGTCGGAGTAGGCGATGTCGGAGGAGAACGTGGAGGTCGTGCGCCGCGCGTATGAGGTGTGGAACACCGTGGACATGGACGCCCTCCGCGAGCTGTACGACCCGGGCATCATCTGGCGCGGCCCCGAGGGTTGGCCTGAACCGGGGCCCTATGCGGGTCGCGAGGCGGTCATGGGCCAGGTGGAGCAGATGCGCGAGACCTGGGACACCGACAGCTTTGAGCTGATCAGCGAATTGATCGACGTTGGAGACCGGGTTGCCGTGAGGTTCATCTGGCGGGGCGCGGGCCACGGTCCGGAGGCGAACATCGAGGCGACGGGCGTCTACACGGTGCGCAAGGGCAGGATCATCGGGATCGAGTTCTTCTGGGACCACGCAGAGGCCCTCGCAACCCTGGGGCTGTCGGAGTAGGCGATGTCGGAGGAGAACGTGAAGACCCTTCGACTCTTCTACGAGGCCGATCCCGACGGGGAGGACATCCTGCAGTACCTGGACCCGGCGGTTGAGCTCTATCCCGGCATCAGGACACCCGATCAGGACACGCGATATGTCGGTCACGACGGGTGGAAGAAGTTCATGCTCGACGCCATCGGGCTCTGGGAAGCGGTGGATATCGAGCCCAGCGAGCGGCTCGAGGCCACCGAGAACCGGATCCTTTCCATTGACAACTGGCTCTTTCGCGGGAGGGACGGCATTGAGATCGAGCGGGAGCTGCCGACCCTCTTCACCTTTCGCGACGGCCTCATAGTCCGCGTCGACGGCTTCACCGACAGGGCTGAGGCCCTCAAAGCCGCCGGGCTGTCGGAGTAGTGCTTTGGACGAAAAGCGGCGGTCCTGCTTTGTATGGAGGGTGTCGCACAAACGCCGCGAGCGAGAGGGACCCCTACGCTCGCTGAGGCGGTTCCTGCGGCGGGCAGGGGATCGACCAGGTCCACGAGTAGGCACCGGATGAACCACGAGTCATCCCATTTCTAAAGAGGCTTGACACAAGCTCTCACGGCCTCACTTTGGGTTTGTGCAACAGGCTCTATGGAAAGCAGCACTCCCGGGCGGGTTAGGGTGGAAGCGACCATGAATGCCGGCGCGCCAAGCGACCTTTGGCATCTCAGCGCTACACAGAGCTGGCCGAAGCGGTTCGAACCAGGCAGGCTCGAGCCAAGAGGTCGTCGAGGCCCGAGCGCGAGCCCACATAGGAGTCCGAACGCCGAGGGGAGAAGGATGGCCTCAAAGAAGCGCCGGTCCGGCGACATCTCCGCCCATCGGAGCACGACATACCTCATTCGCCCGGGAGCTTTATGACCGATCCGTGTAACGCCGCCGGCTAGAGTGGGACTGCGAGCGGGCTACTCCATACCGAGTAGCCGGGAGACTGGTCTCCGGGCCGACGCTGCTTGGTCGGCCTCGCACCCTTACAGGAGGTTGGAAATGAACAAGTTTCGCTTCGGGCTCTTGGTCGGCCTAGCGTCGGCCTGCGTGGCACTGATTAGCGGCGCTGCCTCGGCCTCGGCTGCGTCGGGCGTAGTGGGGCATGTATACGTAAACGACAACACGGGCGGGGTGAACACGATCGGCAGCTTCGACCGCCACGCCGATGGGACGCTGACGCCGACGCCTGGTTCCCCGTTCAAGGCCGGTGGGGTCGGCACCGGCAAGGGGCTGGCTTCGCAGGGGTCGTTGCAACAAAGCAGCGACGGCCGCTACCTGTTGGCCGTCGATGCGG
The DNA here is from genome assembly GCA_963797265.1 of uncultured Solirubrobacterales bacterium. GTDB lineage: Bacteria > Actinomycetota > Thermoleophilia > Solirubrobacterales > 70-9 > DASUPK01. The sequence continues at coordinate 755,163 of CAWCOY010000002.1, forward strand.
GCAGTAACCAGGTCTCGGTACTGCGGATCAAGTCCGGCGGCACCTTGAAGCGAGTCGGCCGCCCTGTCTCCTCGAACGGCGTCAACCCGGTCAGCATTGCTGTGGACGGCCAGCTCGTCTACGTCGCCAATGCAGGCACCGCCACCAGCACCGGCGGAACCAACTACACCGGCTTCACGCTCAACCGTGGCGGCCACCTACGACCGCTGGCCGGCTCGACCGTCACGCTCCCAGACGCATCCCAACCGGGTGATGTGCTCTTCAGCCCGGACGGCAAAAAGCTCGTGGGGACCCGCGTGGAGACGTCGCTGATCGACAGCTTCACCGTCGACGGCCACGGGCGGCTCAGCGCCGCTCCCGGCTCGCCGTTCACGGCGCAAGGGTTGGGTCCGTTCGGCAGCGAGTTCCGCCCCACCAACGCGGCGCAGCTCTATGTCTCCAACGCGCACGACGGGACGAACGCGGGCACCGTATCCGCCTTCGCCGTGGGCGCCAACGGCGCTCTCAGCTCGATCGGCACCTCGCCATTCCCGGACAGTCAGACCGCACCCTGCTGGGTCGAGATCAGCCATGACGGTCAAGACCTCTTTGCCGTCAACACGGCCTCGAAGTCGATCTCGAGCTACTCGATCGCAGCGGACGGCTCGCTGACCCTGCTCCAGAGCACGCCCGTGAATGCGGCGGGCACTCCCGAGGACGCCCGCCTCTCCCCCGACGGCGGCACCCTCTACGTGGTTGACCCGACAGCCGACCACGTCAGTGGATTCACGGTCGACGGTGGCACGCTCGCCGAGCTGGCGAGCTCGCCCACGGCCGCTCCGGTCGGGGCCTCCCCCGCCGGCATCGTGGTTACCGCCGGTTCATTGCGAGGCAACTCGCACCACCACTAAGCGGTCGCTCCGGGAAACAGAAAGTGGAATGCCCTGCAGCCCATCACGGGAATGCAGGGCATTCCGCTGAGCGCGCCCGACAGGATTCGAAACTGTGACCTTCGGTTTCGTAGCTCGACCGTTGGTCTTGTCATCGAAGGCGGTTACGTGCCGCGACCACGACCGCTGCTTTGCATGGAGGGTGTCGCGCAAAGTCACTCGGCGCCAGCGACCGAATAGCGGTTCCGCGGAACCGCTGGTGGTGGATCCGGGCTTTCAGGCCCGTGCCGGGGCCAAACCCCTGCGGTAGAGCTTCAACAGGTTGTGGGTGGCGGTGACGAGGCGCCATTCGGCCCTGCAGCTGGCTGAGCCTCGGCGCGAGAAGCGCCCCGCTCGCAGGTTGTTCTTGATCTGGGCGAAGACCGGCTCGACCATCTGCTGGCGGCGCCGGTAGAGCGCCGCCCCCTCGGGCCGGGCTAAGCGCTCACGCATCCGCTGGTAGCGGCCGCCCCGCCTGATCCTGCTCGGCGCCCTGCGGGTGTCGGCGTCCGGCGGGACCAGAACCTCGATCCCCTTCGCCTCGAGCGCCGCGATCTGAGCTGCGTTCCAGTAGCCGGCGTCGGCGAGGGCGATCTCTGGCTTCTCTTCGATCCCTGCCCTCTCGAGTTCCTGCTCGGCGGCCTCCGTCATCGGGTGAAGCCGCCCGCGCTCGTTGCCTCCGGCGATCACCTCGGCGAAGTAGCCGTCGTTATCGACGAATGCGGACTGCCAGGTGTGTTCCCGGAACTGCACCAGTCGCCGTCGCTGCGGAAAGAAGATGTCTGCGAGCAAGCGCCGGAAGATCTCGCGGCGAGCCGCTGAACCTTTCTCGCATATCAAGCCTCCGACGAGCTCGGTCATGCAGCCGACTGTACTCGGACCGGAGGACTCCTCCGAGGGGCCGTCTGAGCGGTACCCCGGGCGGGACCGCCACCCCAAATCCTCCAGAGAAACCGCTGGTCTTCAGAGGCAGAGACCGTTCCCTGCAGCGGCTATCGGAAAGTCGGGGCGACTGGATTTGAACCAGCGACCTTTCGGCCCCCAGGCGAGCGGCAATCTCTGTCTATGTGGCCCGGAGCGTCCGCCGCGTCCTATGTGTCCAGGGCCGTGGACGATCTGGACAGATAGGACGGTGAATCGGGTACCAAAGCGGTACTACGCGCAGTTGCACACCGGAGCCCGATTCGTTTCTCGCCAAGGCCCAACTGCGGATCCGCGAGACCGTGCGGCATCCGGGCTAAGCCGGACCGCTGCTTCTCGTCCGAAGCAGTAGTCCGCTTTGCCTGGAAGGGCACACGAACCGCCTCGGCATGTCGCGCTAGCCGCCGGGAACGTTGCGTCGGTATCCCTGATCATCCGCTGCTTCCAGGCGCTCGATCCGAGCGACGATCATCAAGAGCGTGGGGTCCCGAGCGGAAGAGCGGCCTTCGATCTGGGGCAGAGCGCTGGCTACGGGGTAGACCTGAGTCTCTCGCAGTGGCGGGCGGTGTCACGTCCGCCGCCGCCTGTGCAGACGTCGCGACCCTGGGATCCGTCCATCCCATCGTTTCCACCCTGGCCGAACAGGTGGTCACCCCCTGGACCGCCGATCAGGTTGTCGAAGCCGCCGCCGCCCTTGATGAGGTCCTGACCCTTCGAGCCGAATATCCGATCGCGGCCGGCATCTCCGTACGCGATGTCGTCGCCGCGGCCAGCGCGGATGGTGTCGTTGCCTTTGTCCCCCGAGATCACCTCCTCTGCGAGGGATCCCTCGAGGGTGTCATTGCCCCGGCCCCCAGAGAGGCCGATCTTTGCGTCGACCCCGACCGAGTCACTGACGACGATGTCGTCGTTCCCCCCGCCTGCGCCGACGCCGATCCCCCGTTCCTCGGTGATCGGGCAGAGTGCCGTATGGCCGCCCGACCCGCTCCGGATGACACATGGAGCCGATGCCACGATCACCGCATTCCCCGCGTCGACCTCTCTGCAGGGCGAGCCTCCCGGGCACTGAGGGTCGGCCAGATTCGCCAGCCGGATGGAGTTGTCGGAGGCGTCCCCGTTCACCTGGACTCCGAACTGGTCCACGCTGACCGAGACGTGGCTAGCGGCCTGGGCCGCCGGAGCGAGGCCCAGAAGCCCGAGCGCCAGGATGGTGACAGCCGCGATGATCTGCTTACTCATCTCCCCTCATCCCTCGAGCGAGAACTTGACGACCTGATCGCGCCGGCTGCAGGTGAAGGGGGTCAAGTTGCCGCCCTCCCCGGCCACACAGGAGAACCCCTTCGGCGTCCGGTCTCCGTTCCGCAGTCCGAACGCGACCTGCCGAGCGAGCTGGCACTTTGCGTGGCTGGCCTTGAGGCGAAAGATGCTCTGGTTCTCGAGCTTCTGGCTAGCGCAACTGTGGAAGCCGGCCGCGGCGGCGGGCCTGGCACCGAAGGACAACCAGAGGGCAACGGTCACAAGCAGGGCGCCGGCTCCCAAGAAGCACACAGAGATGCGAAGCCGCGGCGCCGAATGTGAGCGAGACACAGCCCTCCTTTCCTCGGCGCAACCCTAACCGCGGCGCTGGCGGCCGGTCAAGGCCCGCTGTGCCGCTAGAGACGCTCAGGAGCCGCTCAGTCGCTGCGGCCATCCGGGGCGTACCGGGGAGGGCCGGTGTGGGACTCACGAGGGAGTGCAGCCGGGCTATGACCAGCCAGCGGGTCGGGTACCTGCATGGGCGCCCCCACCAAAGAACTACTGCTTTTCGTCCTAAGCAGCTATCAGCGGGCCAAGCGGCCCTTGGAGGCCTTAGCGATCAAAGGACGTGCCCCAGGACGAGCATCCCCCGACTCGAGACCAGATGCCCCAGATCGTCCTCCAGGTGCTGGATCAGCTCGGTCTCCTGTTCCTGCCAGCGCTCGATTTCGACGAGTTCTGCGATCAGGACGTAATCGGCAGCTCCAATCGACTGTCCGGGCAAGTCAAGCGGCCGCGTCAGGCGCCACTCCGACACCGTGTCTAGCGACCCGCGGACTATGTCCCGATCACCCGCCATCAGGCGCTCAAAGTCCGCTGCCAGCTCCGGCGAGCGCAGGGAAAACCACACGACAAGGGTCCCGGCAGAAGTCGTCACGCCTCCCAGTATGCCGCCGAAGACCGCTGCTTCCCATGCAAAGCAGCAGTCCAGACCGCCAATTCATCGCCGCCGGCGTCGAGAACCAGCTTTCCCCTACTCGAGGGTCGAGAGGAGGTAGGCGAGGGCGAAGCCGAGGACCGTGGCTAGGCCGACTGCCAGGCCGCCTTCCTTCCGGGCCTCGGGGATCATCACGTCGACGAGCATGGTGAGCACGGACCCTCCGGCGAAGGCCTCGATCAGAGCCACCGTGTTGTCGCTCGCGCCTTGGAGCAGCCCATACCCCAAGGCCGCGGCGCCGCCGGAGACGAGGACGACCACCGTCCAGATCAGCAGGATGTGTCGCGTCGCGATCCTCTCCTTGTGCATCCCGGACGAGGACGCGATCGCTTCGGGGAGGTTGGAGATGAAGACGGCGGCAAGCACGGCGACGCTGACGCCCGCTCCTGCCAGGAGGCTGATGCCGATCACCGCCGACTCCGGAATGCCGTCGAGCACCGCGCCGAGCAGGAGGGCGGACGCCGCGTCGGCGCCCTGTGGGGGCGAGTCCTGCCGGCGCTTGTGAGGGCTCATTCGGTCTTCCGCTCCTCGCCTTCCGACCGCCTGGTCCCCGGCGAAATAGGCGAGCGCGCCGACCGCGAGGCCGAGCGCGACGGCGTCGGCGCCTCCCAGGTTGTAAGCGTCCTCGGTGAGCTCGAAGGCGACGGCGCTGAACAGGGTGCCGGCGCCGAAGCCCAGGATCAGCCCGAGCGCCTGATGTGGGATCGCGCGCGCTGTGCCGATCAGCGCGCCGATCAGCAACGAGGAGGCGCCAAGCAAGCCCCATCCGGCGGCCTCGAGCATGTCAGGACGCTATCGGGCGGCGCTCAGGTCTATCGCGGACGCCCCGTCCAACGCATAAGGATGTGATTTCCAAAGGTGCCGCTTATCGTCCAAAGCAGAACTATTCGCTTCGCGGCTCGACGGCCTGAGCGTTGCTCCCTTCGCGCGGAAGGGCAGCGAGAGTTCTAGCTTGGCTAATGCCTCCTCCGCATGGTGAGCGGCTATAGGGGCAGCCTGTTCGCCGCCTCCGGCACTTCCGGCGCGCCTTTGTGGAGGGCTTCTTCTTCCTCGAGGTCCAGGTCGGCTCGGGAGGCAGGATCTGGCCCAGGTGTCTTAGTGCAGTCCTGAACCCCTGGTCGCCGGGTAGAAAGGACTGGATGCGATCAGCAGTGGCAGTGATTAAGCGGACGCTGGTGGCGTTTTACGACGACCAGATGACCCAGCACGCAGCGGCGCTCACCTACTACTCGCTGATGTCCCTCTTTCCCGCCATCCTGCTCGGGCTCTCATTGCTGGGACTCCTGGGTCAGTACCCGAGCACCTACAACGCGATCATCGACTATCTGCGCGACGTCGTCCCCCACTCGGCTCTTGTGCCGCTGGACAGCTCTTTGCGCCAAGCCCTTCAGCACAAAGGATCGGCGGCGACGGCCTTCGCGGTCAGCATCGCGCTCACTCTCTATGGCACCACCGGCGTGCTCGAGGCTGCTCGCCGCGCTCTCAACGTGGTCTTCGAGCTCGAGGGTGGCGGCCGCAGCTTCCTGCGGCGCAAGTCAACCGACATCATCTTCACCTTTGTGCTCATGGGTCTGGTGCTGGCCAGTCTCATCATGCTCTTCGTAGGCGGCCAATTCGCCGGCGACCTCTTCGGCTTCATCGGCCTTGGCCCCACCGCCGCATCGATCTGGAGCGTCGCTCGCTGGCCGGGGGCCCTGGCCGTCACCATGCTGATATTCGCGCTGATTTACTACGTCACGCCCGACGTGAAACAACGGTCGTTTCGCTGGGTCACGCCTGGGGCGTTCGTGGGCGTGCTCATCTGGCTGGCAGCCTCGGTCGGCTTCTCAGCCTACATCTCGCAGGTGGCCAACGTGGGCGCTCTCTACGGGGCATTCGCGGGCGCGATCGTGCTGGTGGCGTGGCTGTGGCTCACCAACGTGGCCCTCCTGTTCGGCGCTGAGCTCGATGCGGAGATCGAACGTCACAAGGAACTAGGCGAGGGTGTCCCCGAAAGTGAGACGCTCAACCTGCCGACAAGGGCGAGGTAGCCAGAAACCTTCAGGGTCAGCCTGATTCGCTCCAAATCTGTTCTGGTCGTGAAATAGCCGCTTCTCGTCCAAAGCGGAAGCTGTTGATTATTTGTTCAGTCCGCGGCGTCGAGTGCCGCTTGCCGCTCCTGATAGAGGCAAATCCGCACAATTACGCCGGCCCGGATTGTCCAGAGCCAGGTGCCTTGGGCTTGGACCTCGATCCCGTCACGGCCGCGTAGAACGTTCGTAAATGGCGTCACTACGTGCTCGCCGGCGTCGATGTACTCGTCCACCCCGTATCGGACCGACTCCCAGCTCTTAGTGAACTCCTCCGTGACGCGGCGGAACTGATCGAGGGAGTAGACACCCTGGTCGAGTCCGACGGCCCGAGACAGGTCGATCTCTGCATCCGGGGATGCGTCGCGGAACGCCGCATCGAAGTCCTTTCGATTCAGTGCGGCAAGGGCAGCGCGAGCGAGCTCAACGTTCTGCTCAGACATCGCCTACTCCGACAGCCCGGCGGCTTCGAGGGCTTCGTTTTTGGATTGAAAGCCGAGGATCGCTCGGACGACTTTTCCGTCGCGGAACTCATAAAGGTCGACTTGGTGGACATCAATCGAGATCCCGCTCGTCTTGCCCTGCCCCTGCCAATGCGCCGCGCAGATCACTGCATCCGGGGTGTCGATGTATTCCTCGCTATCGACCTGCAACTTGTCGAAGGCGTCGGCCCAGAGGCGCAGGGTCTGTCGAACCGCTTCGACGCCCTCAACCGTGACCGGCTGATCAGGAGCGTTCTGCAGGTCTTGCAGCACGGCATCTGGTGCGAAGGACTCGACGACGCCGTCGAAATCCCCTCGGTTCAGAGCAGCAACAGCCCGTTTCGTCACCTCGACGTTCTCCTGCGGCATCAACTACGCAGTATCGCGCGGAGAGTGCTGCTTTCCATGGAGGCTGTCGCATAAACCCCCGGCGAGCTCGCTGGATCCGTTCTAAGGGTGGGCTCCGAAAACGGGCATCTCGTCCGTCGCGGGCGGGCCGTCCGTCGCGAGGTCGTCGCCGCCGTCCGTCGCGAGGTCGTCGCACACGGTTGCTCTGGCGTGCACGTCCGCGAACGCGCAGCGGCGCTTCCGAAACGGCTTTGTGCGAACAGCCTCACGGGGAAGCGGCACTCTCGCCTGACCTGCAGCGGCTAGCGCTCTCGCGCTATGCGAGAGCCCGTACGCAGGCTGAGGTGGGGAGATGGTGTCCTCGACGCATTAGCTCTCGGCGGCCGCCTCGCGAGCCTTTCTGATTCTCTCGAGATCTCTCGCGTGTGACCGCCCAACGGATATCGAATAGTCGATCCTGTTGCAGAGCCGGTGCGCAAGGACTGAGTTTTCGAGGGTTCTTTGGCCCCCATCTCGCTTTCGGCGTGGGAAATGCTCGTGGGTCGGATTCCAGTCGCTGTATTTGGTGACCGATACGAAGTGCCAGGCACCACCCAGCTCTTCGGGACAGAAGCACTTGGGCATCCCGCACTTCGCCTCTGTGATGTAGCCACGCTCCGCAGCCGTGATGAGGATGCCCTTGACGCCCCAGGCTCTGAGTCTCTTGGCCACTTCCGCACCTCGCGCCGGGTCTGGCGACGGTCTTGTCACACGGAAAGGCTATCCCCCAAGTCGGACCGCACCGCCGGCGACTGAACATCGCTTAAGCACCCCACTGGTAGCCAGCGAGCCCCCTGACTCTTGACGGGACATGTCTATCCCTGTTTCGCTTCCTGGGTCATGGACAAGCACGACGAGGGCCCCTATCTCGAGGTGAGGATGCCGGAGCGCTTCCTCCTCCAGTTCCAACTTGAGGATGGGAGTTGGATGGACGAGGCGGTCTGCCTACGGAGACGCTTTGAGCGCCTCGAAAACGGCAGCTACATCTGCTCGGAGTTCAGCTCCGGACTCTGGATTCGCTGCATCGCCGACCATGGCGATCACTTCGAGCATGTAGACGGGGGCGGGAAGGTGCATCGCTACCGTCTCCTGCCGCTCCCGATGCCGGAGGGCGCGGACTAGCGCCGTCCGCACATTCTCCGGAGCCCGGGGAGGGCTTCCTGTGGATTCGTCGATATCCCCGAAGGGTGCGATAGCTACCCGACCTGCGGAGACCAAGGGAAGGTCTCGGATAGCCTCGAGGGTTCAGACGGCACTCCAGACGAGCTGAGAGGCACGGGGCTCGCAGTCAGCCGGCGAGGGCCCATCGCAGAAGGCCGGGCAAGTCGGGGCGACTGGTTCAAAGGGTGCGAACACTGCACCACCAGGCCAAGCTCCCTAATGCAGTGCTACCGGGATGCTCCCGACTTGCTCGCTGGGGATCGGACCGACGACGTTTACGTCGCCGAGAGCGAGCGGTCGAGCTAGTACATCACCAGGCCCGTGTACCAGACAACTCGCCGGGCATCTTCGGCATCCAAGGGCTCCGACTTGCTCGCGCCATGCTCCTGCCTTTGCGCGAGACCGCTTGCCGCCTGCCAGAGTTGAGCCAGCGCCTGTAATAGCTCCGACTTGCGCGCGCCGAGATCGTTCTTGGAGTGCTCCACCGCAGCCTCTATCGCCGCGAAAGTGCCACTCTTTTCGGGCTTGAGGTCGCGCTCGCGGACGAGGTCAGCGGCGAAGGCCTGCAGTGCCTCTCGACAGTCATGCCCGATCCGAGTTGCATGCCCTACCGGGTCCTCTGAGGCATATCTAGCGGCAACACGGAACTTCTGGTGAGCATCTGGGTGGCGGTCCGCGAACTCGGAGCTGTCGACGTACTCGAGCGCAGTCTGGCCCGCCTCGGCAACCGGATCTACCCGACCCTTGACCTGCTGCGCGTGCTTATAGCCAGCGCTCGTGATGAAGAACTCGTACGTGCCACGGACGTTGAAGTTGCTTCTGTCGATCATGCCGGCGTGGTCGAGCTCCTTTAGATCCTGCTCTGCGACCGCGATCTCCTCAGGGAGTCCGCCGCCTAGCACCCCCACGCCTGACATGCCGAACGCCTTGGACACGAAGAACTGCCGCTCAGGGCGAGGGACCGTCATCGCCGCGTCGGCGAGCCGAGCAAGGAGCTCGTCAACCTCCGGGTCGAGTCTGGGGCTGTTGAGCAGAACACCCACGACTCAAACGTAACGGCATCGGCGGCCAATCCCGTCGGCTATGCCACCTTTTGACCCCCGCCGACGACCTCATGCGCATTGGATGTGTCCGTGGGCGTCCCCTGCGCCCCCGCCGTTCCCCGGCAGCGTGGCTTCTGCTCGAGGATGCCGGCCCATACGACTCCGACACCACTCGACACCACTCCGACACCGCTCGACACCGCTCGACTCCGACCAGGGGCTGACCTTGACCAGACATTGTGTTGCTCGGTTTGATCGCTCGGTGAGCCTCGGCGGCTAGAGCTCCTTGGCCAGCAGGGCGAGCGGGACTTCGAGGGGGTCGCCGAAAGCCTTGGAGCACTCCCGAGATCAGGTCTCTGGCTTGCGCGCCAGGTACGTCCGGCGGCCCTGATGCGCTTCCGGGCGTGGTTCCCACCGAGACCAGCATCGCCACCTACTCCGGTCGGCTCCTCGACCTCGCAGCTCCTGACCCGTCCCAGATCGAGCTGGAGGACATCGTCGCCGGCCTCTCCAAGGTCTGCCGCTTCGGCGGACAGTCGCTCCTCTTCTACTCGGTCGCCCAGCACGCGGTGGCGGTCTCCCTCACCGTCCAGCACCGAGACCGAGAGGACCTGGCGCTCGCCGCCCTGCACCACGACTCCCACGACGCCTACATCTGCGACGTGCCGCGACCGCTGAAGCAGCTGCTCGACCCGCGCTACTCGGAGATCACGGACGGTCTTGATCGAGCGATCGCCACCAAGCTCGAGGTCGAGCTGCCGCCGAAGGGGACGGCAAATGGAGACTTGGTGAAGGCGGCCGATGACGCTGTCCTTCGCATCGAGGCCGCGGTTCTGCTCCACGCTGGACTCGCCGCGCTCGGTCCTGCTTCCGAATCCAGGCCTTTAGACCAGCGGATGGAGGAGGCCGCGCAGGCCGGGGCCTCGGGAACAGATCAACCCTGGTCGCCGGAGACCGCCGCTGAGAACTTCCGGAAGCTGCACGACGGGCTTGCAACCGAGGCGGCTGGACGGAACGGGTGAGCCCCCGGGCGCCGAAGCGGGAGCGTCCTGATCCTGAGCTGATCACACGCGCCGGGGCGGCGCTGTTGGCGATCGCGGAGAACCCGGATCGGACCATTCGGCAGATGGAGCGCGATCTTGGGTGGCCCAAGGACGATCTTCGCCGGCAACTAAGAAGACTGGAGGAGGCAGGGGCGCTAGGCCGGCGGTCCGTGGGCAACAGCACCCGCTGCGAACTTCACCGCGAAGCCCAGGTCGGGAGCCTGCTGCCCGGCCGGACGGTCGGCGAGTTCCTGGACGCCCTCCAGCCGTAACGATCGCCCAAATTCGTAGCGGGCAAGTTTGCCCGCTAGATGCTCGATTGCTGCGGGGCTATATGGAGGGTGATGAAGCCAATCGAGCGGAACTTGAGGATCGAGGGGCGCGTGCGGACGCTCTCGGCGCGGAACCACCGCCATCGCGCTGTGCGCGACGCCCAGCTCGCGAAGGTGCTGCTTCTCGTGGAGCCGAAAGCGGATCGCCGACACGCGCTGGAGGTGTCGCTGTGGCATCTGGGGGTCAACCTGTGAGACGGCGACTGGGTGATCTGCCACCTGAAGTCGAGCAAATGCTGGAAAACGCCTCGCTCCTTGTGCTGCAGGACGACCCGCAAGAGGAGGAACACCTCCAACTCGTCGCCCACCACCCGGGGTTCAGAGAAGCCGTCGAGGGCCTGGGCGCGGACCTCGAGGTCGTCTACGACTGGCGTTATGACGTTCTCGACGCCGCCCGCGCCGATCCATCCTCCGCCCCGTATCCCGCTCGACAGCTGGCGCACGAATGGGGAATCTCTCCCGCGGCGGCTATCGCCGTCGCGCTGATGGGCGTCGAAAAGCTTGACCAGGTGGCTCGAGACCGCAGCGGCATCACGGTATGGGAGACTCCCGAAGCTTTCACGATCCAGATCTCGCGTCCGCTTACCCCGCAGCGGTACGAGCGAGTCACCGAGCTGATGAAGGAGAAGCGGCAGGCGGTTGGGCCGATCGAGGAGGCGCGGGGGAAGACGGGAAAGAGACGCGGAGACCCCAGCCCGGCGCTAATCGAAGCCCTGGTCTGGTTCGACCGCTGGATCGATGGGGAGGAGCCGGCCAGCATTTGGCGGGACGTCCAAAAGGATCGTCCGAAGTTGGGTCACGACGCCTTCGTCCGGCAGTTGACTCGCGTCTGGGAGAGGATGCGCTCGATCTCGGAGAACGACCTGCCCCGCGAGCGGCCAAGCAAACGCCGCGGGTAGCTCCGATCCAGTGTGCAGTTGTGCATGCACAGCTGCACGGGGGCTCGACCGGCGCCCTACACCGCCCCGCATCAAGCAATTAGGGACACGCTGGTCTCGCTACCTCGTTCTCTGAGGACCCTTCTCTCCGCCGACGCTTCCAGTGTCGCCCGGGTGGTCCGGGCGCCTGAATCCAGAGGGTGTGTTGGCGCACAGGGCAAGCAGTCATCCACAGGTCTCCATCACGTGCCGGCTTCGCCGCGCTGACGAAGACCACCGGGATAGGCCGCAGCTCGAGTCGCTAGTCGCGCTCCTCCTTACTGAAGGCGGTCAAGATGAAGATCAAGCAGGACAAGCAGGCTCCGAGGGTGGATCCGCAGAGCGATGGGGTAGCCCCCGACAAGTCAGCTGAAACCGGAGAGGTCGAAGATGCTCAGACTCCCGAGGAGCTTTGGGAGATTTGCAAGGACCTGGCGACCGAGGAGAACATCCTTGGACGAGTAGAGGAGGCTGTGCGGGAGGGAGGCTTCGCCGGGCCCACCTCCGGAGTGATGCTGGTCTACCTAGCCATCATGACCCGCCTCCTCGACCGGCCGGTCTCAGTCGCGTTGCGCGGTCCGTCATCGGCAGGCAAGAGCTTCACCCTCAAGCGTGCCGCGGCGCTACACCCGCCGGAGGCCTATCTCACGCTCACCGCAATGAGCGACAAGGCGCTGGTCTACATGAAGCACGACCTTCGCCACCGCATGCTGATCATCAACGAGGCCGCCGGCATCAACGGCGGGCTGTTCGCGTACGCGCTTCGATCGCTCCTCAGTGAAGGGTGCATCGACTATGAGTACACGGACTTCGAACTCAAGCGGACGGTGCAGGTGCGCAAGGAGGGGCCCACCGGCCTGCTCACGTCGGCCGTCGGAGGAATCGATTTCGAGCTCGCGACTCGGCTGATTACGCCGTAGGTCGCGGACACCGCCGAGCTGACGCGCGCCATCATGCTCGCCGAGGCCCAGCCGGAGGACGGTTCACTCCAAACCGTACCGACCGAGGTCTTCCACGCCCTTCAGCGCCATATCGCCTTGGGATCGACCGAGGTGGTGGTCCCGTTCGCCCTCGAGCTCGCCGAGAACATCGACCCGACGGCCGTCAGGATGCGGCGCGATTTCCCATCCCTGTTGGCGCTCATCCAGGCCCACGCGCTCCTGCATCAGCACACTCGGGATCGTGCTGGGACCAAGGTGATCGCCGAGGTCCGGGACTACGCCGCCGTCTATGACCTGACGGCGGAGATGATCGCCGAGGGCGCAGAGCTCGTCGTGCCGGAGAGCGTTCGGGAAGCCGTGGATGCCGTCCGCGATATGCAGAGTGGGCTGGGTGGCGTGAAGCTACGCGTGACCATGGCGGCGCTCGCTGGGCGGCTCGGCATCTCCCGCAGCGCAGCCAGCCGGCGCGTCAAGCGTGCTATGCGCCAAGGGTTCATCCAGGACATCAGCCCCGACAAGGGCGGCCCCAGGATCCTCGAGACAGCGGAGCCGATGCCTTCGGACACCCAGGTGCTGCCCCACCCCTCGGCCCTTCGCCGGGCTAGAAAAGCGCCTGGAATTGTGCGGAGCGCCTCCCCGTGATTTCCTCGGAGGTTTCGCCTATGGTTGACGAACCTCGTCAAGTCCCCGCCCAGAGCGCCTCGGCGTTGTCGATTGAGTCCGTCACGGTGGTCTGGTGAGCAAGCGCTTCGCCTTCTACGGGCGACTCTCGACCACTGACAAGCAGGATCCGGCGCTCTCCTTCCCCTCCCAGCGCAAGGCCTGTGAGAAAACGGTCGCCGAGCTGGGCGGCGAGATCAGCTGCGAGTTCACCGACCAGGAATCCGGCTCGCACGACGACCGCCCGGGCTGGTCTGCGCTGAGCCAGGAGGCCGGCGATCGCGACGGCCGCCGCTTCGACGCCGTCGTCATCTACTCGACTTCGCGCCTCGCCCGTGATGTCTACCTGGCCTCGCTCTACCACCGCGAGCTGCAGAAGGTCGGGGTGCCTATCTACTACGCGACCGGCGGCGCCGACGACACCGCCGAGGGCAAGATCATGCTGGTGCTGCAGCAGGCCTTCGACCAGTACGAACGCGACAAGCTTTCTCGGGAGACCAAGCGCGGCATGCGTGAAGCGTCCGAGCAGGGCTACCGCGCCGGCGGACGCGCCCCCTACGGCTACCGGCGCCGGATGCACGATCTGGGCAACGACCACCTCGGCGACCGCCAGAAGTTTCGGGTCACACTTGAACAGGTCCCCGAACAGGCCGGGGTCGTAGTCCAAATCTTCGACGCGTTCACCATGGAGAGGCTCTCGCCGAAGGCGATCGCCGAGCGGCTGAATCAATCCGGCGGTCCTCCCCCACCCAGCCACGTCGATAGCTCTCGCAACCTGAAGCGCCGCTGGGCGGCGTCGTCGATCCGCGAGATGCTGAAGAACCCGGTCTACACGGGCAAGACTGTGTGGAACCGACGCGACTTCGCGACCGGACGCCAGAACGGCGGAGGGGTCCGTCCTCGCGCCCGTGAGGAGTGGGTGGTGAGCGAGGAGACACACCTGCCGATCGTCTCGGACGCGACCTTCGAGGCAGCGCAGGAGCGTTTCGCTACCAAGACCCGCGGCAACGGCAGTTCACACGCCAAGCGCAAGTACGTGCTGTCAGGGATGGTCAAGTGCTGCGCGGGCCACGCGCCCCGCTCGATGCAGGGCAAGGCCCGCAAGGACCATCACTACTACTCCTGCTCCTACGCGGACGACTACGGGGAGACCGCAGCGATCACGGAGCACGCCGGCCAGAAGTCGATTTCAGCCCGCGAGGATCGCCTCTTGCGCCTCGTGTTGAGCTTCTTCGAGCAGCGGATCTTCGGGCCCCTGCGAATCGAGCGCCTCGAGAAGCAGCTCCCGGGCATCGCACGGGGGCAGCGCAAGCACGGCAAGCTCGCCGGTACCAGGATCCGCAAGCAGCTCGCGGAACTCGACCGCAAGATCAAGGCTCAGATCCAGGCGCTCGAGAAGGGGGTGGAGCCGGAGCTGGTTTCCGGACGAATCGCCGAGCTGCGTGCCGAGCAAGAGGCACTTGAGGAGGCCCTCACGGAAATCGGCGTCGAGCGCGAGGAGGCCGAGACCGACGAGCTCTCCGAGCAACTCGCCCGGCTCCCGAATCTAGCCCAGCCCCTAAGGGACGCCCCGACCGAGATCCAGCGCCAGGTCTTCGAGGCCTTCGAGCTGGAGATCCTCTGCGACAAGGCCGGGCGGCGAATCGAGATCTCCGCCACCGTTTCGGAGGCAGTCGCGAGTGCTTTCGAGAACCAGGAAGCCCTCTCTAAGGAGGGCTCCCTGGTGGTAGTGAGAGACATAGCGGGGGCGGGATTCGAACCCGCGACCTTCGGGTTATGAGATCCCCCGGTCTGGTTTTGTCAGGTGCTTGATGGCTCTCTTGGGCGGTATCGGATGCTCTGAGGTGCGCTGAGTTTCGCTCAGTTCGGTACCACGGCTGGTACCGCGGATCGGCGAGACGGGGCGGACGAGTCCAATACCGGCCTCAGTGAGCGCCGCGTTTGCCGGACACCAGCTCCAGGGCGTGCGGGAGCGCCGTCACGATCGCTTCTCCTGCCTCGCAGATGCTCCTCGGGCTGCCGGGGAAGTTGACGATCAGGGTGGCGCCCCGGATCCCGGCGATCGCGCGAGAGAGCATCCAGTGGCGGGTGTGCTGACGCGATGCCGCCCGCATCGCCTCCGGGATCCCGGGCGCCTCCCGCTCGATCACCGCGCGTGTCGCCTCGGGGGTCAGGTCATTGGGGCTGAACCCCGTCCCACCCGTGGTGAGCACCAAATCGCACCCTTCCCGGTCGGCCCAGTGGATCAGGCGCTCAGAGATCAAATCCTGGTCGTCGGGGATTATCTCCCTGCCGGCTAGCTCCGCCCCCAGCGACGCCGCGTACTCGGCGAGCGCATCGCCACCCTCGTCCGCGCCCGCGCCCGCGGCCCGGGACGTCGAAACCGTGAGGATTGCCGCACGCAAGGCTCAGCTTCCGCCGGAGCGTTCGCCATCCCCGCCGGCCTCGCTGTGCCACGCGTCGCTCCGCCCACCGGACTTCTCCTGCAGCGCGATCCGCTCGATCTCGACGCCGCGCTCGATCCCCTTGACCATGTCGTAGACGGTCAGCGCAGCTACAGCAGAGGCCGTCATCGCCTCCGATCTCGACACCGGTCTGGCCGTGCGAGCCTCAGACGTCAGTGTGACCAGTCCCTGTTCGGCGTCGATGCGCACCTCGACCCCGACGTATGCGAGCGCCAGAGGATGGGCAAGCGGGACCCGCTCGGGCCAAGGAGGCTGAAATGCTCGAGAACGAGGCGCCGGGCGTCCCGCAAGGTCGATCGGCTTGTCGACGCTCGCTCGCGTCAGGTCGCCTTCACTCGACGGCCAGCATGACGTCGCTCGCCTTGATCAAGGCGGTCACCTCTGTCCCAGGGGCGATTCCCAGCTCGCGGACCGCCTCGACGGTCACCGAGGCAACCAACCTCATCCCGCTGACGTTGAGCTCCACGTTCGCAATCGCCTCACCGGCCGTGATATTCGTCACCTCGCCCGGAAGCTTGTTTCGCGCACTGATTTGCAAGGGCTTCTCCTTCGGCTTTGGCCTGGCTCTCTCTTGATCCGAGGCTAGATCATCCACTTGCGGTGACGACCGGCTCCCGGTCGACTCGTCTCTGTAATCGAGGTCGGCAATCGTGTCAGGGTCGGACTCGCGCGCCACAGCCGCTGGTGGCCGAGGTGACCGCGGAGTCCATGCGATTGCTGCGCCTGCGTCCGGGGGTCCGCACGACCGCCACGTGGAGGCGACCGCGACGCGGCTCGTCCCGCGGTGACTAACCGCCGATCTGGCTCATCGACCGCGGTGGCCGGCGGAAGCCGGGCTCGTTGATGCGGTGCTTGAGCTCCTTGCGCCAGACCGCGTCGCGAATCAGCTCCTCCAGCTCATCATCCCTCGCGCCCGAGCGCAGCGGATCGCGCAGATCGCTCTCGTCGATCGAGAACAGGCAGGTGCGCAGCTTGCCGTCAGAGGTAATCCGGATGCGGTTGCAGTCGGCGCAAAACGGCTCGGACACGGGGTTCACGAACCCGATCTCGCCGACCCCGTCCGCGAAGCGATAGACGCGCGCCGTCGAGTGGGGCTCGCGCGGTAGCGCCTCGAGCTCGTATGTCGTCTCCGCGATCTCCCTGATCTCCGCCCCGGTGAGCACCGCCTCCGGCTCCCACTTGCCATCCGCGTCCAGCGGCATGAACTCGATGAACCGCACCTGGTAATCCGTCGACCTGGCCAGCTCGCAGAAGCGGAGCACCTCGCGCTCGGTGAAGTCGCGCATCGCGATCGCGTTCACCTTGATCGGCCTCACCTCCGGGAACGCGGTGACGGCCTCCAGGCCGCGCATCACCTGGACCAGGGCGTCCCGGCGCGTGATCTTGAAGAAGGCGTCTCGCGCCAGCGAGTCCACCGACACATTGAACCTGTCGACACCCGCTCGGACCAGCGCCTCTGCGTCGCGCTCGAGCAGGTAGCCGTTCGTGGTGACCGAGATCTCGCGGAGGTCCTCGATGCCGCGCAGCATCGCGACGAGCTTCGGGAACTCCCGGCGGACCAGCGGCTCGCCCCCCGTCAGCCTCAGATCGCCGACGCCCATCGATGCCAGCAGCGCGACCAGGCGCTGGATCTCCTCGAAGGTCAGGATCTCCGAGCGGTCGAGCCAGGGAAGGCCATCGGCCGGCATGCAGTACTGGCAGCGGAAGTTGCACCGATCTACCACCGAGAGACGCAGGTCGCCGATCAGCCGGCCGTGGCCGTCACGAAGGGGTTCCGGCTGCGTCATCCGGGGCGGCCCCGATATCTGGCGCCCTTGTCTCTGGCGGAGCGCCTACGGATCCGGTGCCGGACCCACTCGGTCGCGAGGCGCGCGCCGACGGCCCCGACGGCGAGCACGCCCGGCAGCGTCTCCTCGACCGGGACACCGGCAACGTGTCCGAGGAGTGGTGTGAAGACAGAGAACACCTCCATCACCGAGCCGGCGCCGCCTCGCGATCGGAGACCGCGTCGTGAATTCGGCCCTTGACGGTCTTCAGCCGCCCGCCCTCGCGTCCCCGGCGGACCGCCGTGATCTCGCCCATGATCGAGATTGCGGTCTCCGCCGCCGATAGGGCGCCGATGTCGAGCCCGATCGGCGCCGCCAGGCGCCCGAGCTCTTCATCGGTCAGGCCCTCGGCGAGCAGGCGCTCGCGACGCTTCTCCTGCGCCCGCCGGCTGCCCATGACGCCGATGTACTGGGCGTCGGAGCGGAGGGCGATCTTGAGCACGGCGTCGTCGAGCTTGGGGTCGTGGGTGAGCACCGCGATCGAGGTGGCTCGGTCGATTCCGCCGAGCTCGTCCAGGGCCTTGTCGGGCCATGCCACGATCACCCGCTCGGCGTCCGGGAAACGGTCGGCGGTCGCAAAGCGCTTGCGCGGATCGACCACGAAGGCGCGCCAGCCGGCCAGCTTCGCCGCGGCTGCCAGCTGGGCCGCGAAGTCCACCGCGCCGAAGATGATCAACCGGGGCGGTGGCGCGACCACATCGACGAACAGGGTCTGGCCATCGTGCTCGTAGAGCTCGCTGCGCTCGGACCACATCGCGGACGTCGCCCTCCCCAGGGCTGCCTCGTCCAGCTCGGGGTCCCCGAGGGAGCCGTCGCGCGTCCCATCCTCCAGTAGCAGCAGCTTTGCGCCGACGTCGGCGCCATCCAGAAGGGTGGTCAGGGCTCCACGCCCACCCTGGAGACCGAGCTCCCTGAAGCGGCCCTCCAGACCGCCGTCGTCGTAGGTCTCCACCCAGATCGAGATCTCGCCGCCGCAGGGCAGCCCGACGTCCCAGGCGTCTTCGTCGGCGATCCCGTACTCGAGGAGCTGCGGCGCGTCACCCCTCAGGATGCCCTCGGCCACCTGGACGACCTGCCCCTCCACGCATCCCCCGGAGACCGCCCCCACCATCTTGCCGGCCTCACTGATCGCCATCTTGGTCCCCGGTGGCTGCGGCGCCGACTTCTTCGTGTCGACGACGGTCGCCAGCGCGACGAGATCGCCGGCGCCGACCCAATCCCCGACGACCTCCATGACGTCCTTCATGAGCGTCAGCCTCCTCGGGCATTCGAGCCCACCAGCCGATCGAGTCCCTGCTCCGCGACCTGCTCCTGATCGTCACGGTACTTCAGCACCGAGCCCAGGGTCCGTTCGGCGGCCGAGGCGTCGAGGTGATCGACCCCGAGCAGCTCGAGGGCGGCGACCCAGTCGATCGTCTCGGCGATCCCCGGCGGCTTCTGGACATCGCTCGAGCGCAAGTAGCGGACCGCCTCCGCCGCCTCGGTCGCGAGCTGCTCCGCGGTGCCCGGCACGCGGCGACGCACGATCTCGACCTCGCGCGCCGGGCTCGGATAGTCGATCCAGTGGTACAGACAGCGCCGCTTGAGCGCGTCGTGCAGGTCGCGCGTGCGGTTCGAGGTCAAGATCACCGCCGGGGGATGCGAGGCCCTGATCGTGCCGATCTCGGGGATCGTGACGCTGGACTCCGCGAGCATCTCGAAGAGAAAGGCTTCGAAGTCGTCGTCGGCCCGATCCAGCTCGTCGACCAGGAGGACGGCGGGCAGCGGCCCCTCGTGTTCGATCGCCCGCAGCAGCGGACGCGGAGTCAGGAACTCCCTGCTGAACAGCTCCTCCTCTTCGAACCGCCCGCCCGTCGCCTCCGAGGAGCGGATCCTGAGCAACTGGCGCGGGTAGTTCCACTCATAGAGCGCCTCGGAGGAGTCGATGCCCTCATAGCACTGCAGGCGGATCAGCTCGGTGTCCAGAGCCGCCGCCAGGGCCTTGGCGGCCTCGGTCTTGCCCACTCCTGCCTCGCCCTCGAGCAGCAGCGGCTGGGGCAGCCGCAGCGAGAGGAAAAGCGCCGTGGCGAGCCCGTCGTCGGTCAGATAGTCGACCGCGTCGAGGCTCCGCTTGAGCGACTCGATGTCGGGAACCGCAGCGCTCACGGGGGTCTCGGCGCCCGGGCGTACGGCTTTGGTCATGTCGCGCCCCCGGCCTCCGCCAGGACCGCCTCATAGTCCGCACGGGTGTCGACGTCGCGCGGGACCGGCCCGGGCACGCGCACCTCGACCACTTCGTCCGACCGGCGCTCCATCAGCTTCCAGACCGCCTTGTCGCCGTGCAGCTTCCGTAGCTCCCCGAACATTCCGTTGCCGAACGCAAGCGGGTGCCCGCGGCCGTCGTCGTAGAGGCACGCGGCCAGCGCGGTGCCCTCGTCGCAGGCCGCGAGCAGGGCACGGATCGTGGTGGGCGTGACGCCGGGCTGATCAGCAAGCATCAGGACCATCAGCTGCGAGCGCGGATCGATCGCGCTCAATCCCGCAGCGATCGACGAGGAGCAGCCCTCCCCGAAGTCCGGGTTCTCCACCACGACGGCACCCGACAGGTCGACATTGCGGCGAACTTCTCCCGAGCTGCCGCCGAGCGTCACGATCAACTGATCGAAGCCGCTTGCGCGCGCGGTCTCCAGAGCGTGGTCGAGCAGCGTGCGCGAGCCAAAGGGAAGCAACTGCTTGGGCTCGCCGAGCCGGCGCGAGCCACCGGCGGCGAGCACGAGCCCGGTGACGAACCGCTCAGTGGGCCGCGCCATCGGGAACTCCTTGGGCGCTGAAGGTGTCGCGGCAGCCCTCCGAGCAGAAGTAGTAGAGGTCGCCATCGCGCTCGAGGTGGATGCTCGCCTCGCTGACCGCCACCTCCATGCCGCAGATCGGATCGATGGCGGTCTCGGTGGAGACGGCGACCGGCAGGGGATCGGCGGAAGTCGGCTCGGGAGCCTCGGTCCGCGGCGCCTCCATGCCAATGGTCCGCGGCCTCGGCGCTGGACCCAGCTCGCCCTCGGGTCGCAGCGAGACGATCTCCGCGAGGATCGCCAGCGCGATCTCCTCCGGGGTCTCGGCACCGATCTCCAGGCCGGCCGGCGTGTGGAGACGCGCGCGCTGCTCGTCCGTGAGATCGAGCGACTCCCGCACGGCGCGGCCCCGGACCTCGCTGGCGACGAGAGCGACGTACGGGACGCCTGAACTGAGTGCCTCGGTGAGCACTCGCTCCTCATCGTGACCGTGAGACGCCACGACGACCGCCGCGTCATCGGGCCTGGTTCGGGCCAGCTCCGCCGGGCCGGACTCGACGGCATATCCCATCCGCTTCGCCAGATCCGCCAGGGTGGCCGCGATCGGCGCGGCGCCGACGACTCGCATGGTGGGCGGCGGGAGATGCGGTTCGAGGAAGATCTCGAGCCCACCGCCGCTCAGGCAGGGATTCTTGACGGTCACCGCCCCGTCAGCGGCCTCGGGTTCCCCCTCCGCGGCGACGGGCAGGATCCGGAGCAGCAACGGCTCACCGGATTCCATGGCGCGAAGCGAGTAGAGGCGGACCGAAGCCTCCGCGCAGGTGCCACCAACGAAGCCGTCGATCGTGCCGTCAGGACGTACGATCGCCGAGTCACCGGCCCTGACGCTGGTCGGGCTCTGCGCGCGGACGACCGTGGCCGCCACGAACGGCGCCTGCACTGCGCCTTCTCCGTTTCCCGCGAGCATTGGAATCCCTGGGGGCAAGGGTACTCCGGGGTCCCTCCGGGGCCTGGGCCTATCCCGCCGCCTGCACCGCGCCGACCCGGTAGGTCGTCTGGGCGTCCAGCGAGCCCTCGATCCCCTCGGGCAGCTCGAAGCCCCCGAAGGTGTGGAGCGCGACCTCCTGGATCCTGACCCCCGTGGGATCGCCCTGCTCCGCCATCCAGCGGCCGTTGTCGAAACGGAGAGCGTCTGGAGCGGCACCGAGCATCGAGGCGGCCACGATCTGGGCCTTGTCGCGCAGCTTCCGGGCGGTGGTCGCGACGTTCTCGCCCACCGCATCGCTCGGCTCGGTGTTGAAGGAGTTGCCCTCGCCGAAGCGATCCGTGTCCTCGTGCACCACCTTGATGTCCTCCGGCGGAATGCCGAGCTCGCCCGCCGCAACCCCGGCGAGCTTCGCCTCCTCGCCCTGCGAGGCCTCGCTGAGGCTGAGAACCACCTTGCCGGTGGGGTGCATTCGAATGAACACTGCCCGGTAGGTGGGCCCATTAGCCATCTCGAGTCCTTTCCTCGAATCTCATCAGTGGGTGGTCCTCCCTCGCTTCGGCCCGTAGCCGCTCGGCATGGGCACCGGCCGCTGAGCCTCGGTCCGCTCGGCGCTCGGCCATGACGCCTCGGGATCCGCGGTGCCCTTCGGTGCATCCGCCCTGAACCTATCTCGGGAGGAGTCATCGGCCGCGATCGCCTCGGCGACCTCGTACATGGCCTCGAGCGAGTGGCCGCTGACCAGTGCGTCGCAGTGCGGCAGCGCGGCCGCCATCCCGCCCGCCCCCGGGGAGAAGCCGGTCGCGCCGGCGCGGGGATTGACCCAGACCACGCGATGCGCCAATCGCCCGAGCCGCTCCATCTCCCGCCCGACGAGGGCCGGATCCGCACGTTCCCAGCCGTCGGACAGGATCACGACCACCGCGCCCCTCGCCATTCCCCGGCGCCCGTAGCGGTCGTTGAAGCTCCGCAAGGCCTCGCCGATGCGGGTACCGCTCGACCAGTCGGGCGCGGCGGCGACGGCTCGCTGAATCGCCGCCTCCGGGTCGCGCCCGCCGAGCGCGCGCGTGAGGCGCGTCAACCGGGTCGCAAAGACGAAGGCCTCGGCGGGGGCGCCGCTGGCCACGGCCGAGGTGAGGAGATGGAGGTACGCCCGCGCATACGGCTCCATCGATCCCGAGATGTCGCAGAGCAGCACGAGACGCCGCGGCCGGGTCCGCCGAGTCCGCCTGGCGAGCGTCATCGGGTCGCCCCCCGTGCGGAGGCTTCCCCGGAGGGTGCGACGGAGGTCGAGGTGCTCCCCGCGCCGAGCGTGGCGCCTTCTGCGAGCGCGACGCCGTGGAACGGCCAGCTCGAGGGCAGCCATCATGCGGCGGATCCTCTCGAGCTCATCGGGATCGAGGGCCTCGAAGCTCTTCTTGCGCAGGCGCTCCTCTTCGCTGGCCGGAGCCAGCGGGACCTTCACCTCGAGCTCCGTGCGGTCCTCTCCGGGGCGTGAGAGCGAGACGCGGAGGCCGGCGGCCTCGTCGCTAGCACGCTCCCCCGGGGCGGAGCGGGCCTGCGGCGCTGGCGGCCGCTCGCTGGGCCGCGAGCCGCTCAGCGTCGGGGAGTAGGGGTCGCCGCGCTCCTCCTCCGGCTCCAGGGCCGGGTCGAACACCGCCGCGAAGACGCGGTCAAAGGTCGGCAGCTGGGTCTGCGAGGAGACGAACACCGACCGGGCCGTCCAGTAGAGCTCCGACCGCCTCACCGGGCGGACGAGCGCCACCGCCTCGGCGAATCGGGATGCGCGCTCCGGAGTGGTCGGAACCCCGGCAGCGCGCAAGCGCTGGCCCAGCCTGGTTGCCAGGGCGGGCAGGTCGATCGTGCCGAGCTCAGGCACGACCGCTCACTGCGGCGGCTCGGCCCTGCCCTGCATCGCCGCCCAGACGCGGGCCGGATTCAGCGGCATGTCGACGTGCGCCACGCCGTGGCTCTGATAGAGCGCGTCGCAGACGGCGTTCACGATCGCGGGCGGAGAGCCGTTGGTGGCGGACTCGCCGACGCCCTTGGCCCCGATCGGGTGGTGAGGGGACGGGGTGACCGTGGCGCCCAGCTCCCAGTCCGGGCACTCGAGGGCCGTCGGGATCAGGTAGTCCATCATCGACCCGTTCAGGCAGTTGCCCTGCTCGTCGAAGCTGATCAGCTCCATCAGGGCGATGCCGACGCCCTCGGCGAGGCCCCCCATGACCTGGCCGTCGACGATCATCGGGTTGATCCTGGTCCCGCAGTCGTCGACCGCGATGAAGCGCCTGATCTTCACCTCGGCCGTGTCCGGGTCGACGTCGACCACGGCGATGTAGGCGCCGCACGGGTAGGTCAGGTTCGGGGGGTCGTAGACGGACTGGCCATCCAGGCCGCCCTCCACCCCCTCGGGCAGCGGCGCCTCGGCGTAGGCGGCCTCGGCGATCTCGTCGATGGTCGCCCCCTTCTCGGGGTCGCCCCGCACGGACCAGCGGCCCTTCTCCCAGACCAAGTCGTCGGGCGAGGTCTCGAGCATCCCGGCCGCGATCAGCCGGGCCTTGTCGCGTACCCTCCGCGCGGCGACCGCCGCGGCGGCCCCGGACACGGGGGTAGAGCGGCTGCCGTAGGTCCCAAGGCCGAAGGGCGTGCGATCGGTGTCCCCGTGGCGTACCTGGATGTCGTCCGGGGAGATGCCGAGCTCCTCGGCGACGATCTGGGCGAAGGTCGTTTCATGACCCTGTCCCTGAGTCTGCGCGCTGATGCTGATCGTCGCCTTGCCGGTGCCGTGGACGCGCAGGTCGCAGCCGTCCGCCATGCCCTGACCCAGGATGTCCATGTGCTTTTTGGGGCCGGCGCCGACGACCTCTGTGAAGAAGGAGACGCCGATGCCCATCAGCTCGCCGCGCTCCCGCTTCTCGGCCTGCTCCCTGCGGAGCTCGTCGTAGCCGGCGATCCGCATCGCCTCGCGCATGGTCTTCTCGTAGTCACCGGAGTCATAGGTCCAGCCGGTCTTGTTCTCGTAGGGGAACTGCTCGGGCTGGATGAAGCTCTTCATCCGCAGCTCGGTGGGGTCGACGTCCATCTCGAGCGCGAGCTCGCCGACGAGGCGCTCGATCAGGAAGATGGCCTCCGTGACCCGGAACGAGCAGCGGTAGGCCACGCCCCCCGGCGCCTTGTTCGTGTAGACCGCCTTGACGCTGCAATGGGCCGCCTCCAGGTCGTACGAGCCCGCGAAGACGTGGAAGAAGCCCGCTGGGAACTTCGACGGCTGTGCCGTGCTGTCGAAGGCGCCGTGGTCGGCGATCACGTCGACCTGCGCGCCGGTGATCTTCCCGTCCTTGGCGCAGATCCGGCCGCTCATGATGTAGTCGCGCGCGAAGCCGGTCGACATCAGGTTCTCCGAGCGGTCCTCAACCCACTTGACCGGCTTGCCGGTGACGATCGAGCCGACGATGGTGCAGACGTAGCCCGGATAGACGGGCACCTTGTTCCCGAACCCGCCACCGATGTCGTTGGTCATGACCCGGATCATCTGCTCGGGCAGGCCGGCGACCTGCGCGTACACCGTCCGGTGGAGGTTCGGCGCCTGGTTGCCGTTGTAGATGTCGAGCTGACCCGTCTCCGGGTCCATGTC
This sequence comes from uncultured Solirubrobacterales bacterium, assembly GCA_963797265.1. Lineage (GTDB taxonomy): Bacteria > Actinomycetota > Thermoleophilia > Solirubrobacterales > 70-9 > DASUPK01. Next base: position 779,938 of record CAWCOY010000002.1, read on the forward strand.
GGCGATCATCCCGCAGGTCTCGAGCGGCGCCGGATGGCAGCGCGGGTAGATCATGTCCCGCTCGACGACCACGTCCGCCTCGGCGAAGATGCGCTCGCACTCCTCGGCGTCGCCGGCCTCCCACAGAGGGGTCGCCAGGTTGTCGGTCTGATCCGGCTTGTCGTCCCTGATCACGGGCGCGTCCGGATCGAGCGCCTTGCGCGCGTTGACGACCGCGGGCAGCGGGTCGTACTCGACGTCGATCAGCGGCAGAGCGTCACGCGCCGAGTAGTGGTCCTCGGCTATCACGAACGCGACCTCCTGGCCCTGGAAACGGACCTTGTCCCCGGCGAGAACGGCCTGCGAGTCGTAGGAGATCGTCGGCATCCAGGCGAGACCGAGCGTCTCGAGGTCCTTGGCGGTGATCACACGGTGCACCTTCGGGTGGGCGAGGGCGCGTGATGTGTCGACGGAGACGATCCGGGCGTGCGCGTATGGGCTGCGCAGCACGGCGCCGTGGAGCATCCCGGGCAGGACGATGTCGTCGAGGTACTTGCCCTGCCCCCTGATGAAGCGCGCGTCCTCCTTGCGCTTCATGTTGCCGTAGCCGATCGGCGTTTCCTTCGCCGCGGTGGTCGCCATGGTCATCTCCTCGCTTCCGCGGACTCGTGCTCTGCGGCCCAGCGCACGGCCCTGACGATGTTGGCATAGCCGGTGCACCTGCAGATCGCGCCGGAGATCGCGGTTCGGATCTCGGCCTCGGACGGGTTGGGGTTCTCGTCCAGCAGCGCCCTGGCGGTCATGATCATCCCCGGCGTGCAGAAGCCGCACTGGAGCCCGTGCTCCTCGTGGAAGCCCTGCTGGACCGGGTCGAGCCGGCCGTCGACCTCCATGGACTCGATCGTGCGGACCTCGTGCCCATCGCAGCTCGCCGCAAGCGTGGTGCAGGACTTCACCGGCCGGCCGTCGAGGTGCACCACGCAGGCGCCGCAGTTCGAGGTGTCGCAGCCCCAGTGCGTCCCCGTCAGTCCCAGAGTGTCACGGAGAAAGTGGACCAGGAGCAGAGCGGGCTCGATGTCCCGGGTGACCTGCTCGCCGTTGACCGTGACCGTGATCTCCATTCAGCCCTCCTGGTTGGATGAACGCTCGGCGGCTCGGCTCAGAGCGCGCGCGGTGAGAACGCCCGCGAGGTGGCGCTTGTAGTCGACGGGGCCGCGCCCGTCGGCGATCGGAGCGCTGTCCTCCGCCGCCAGCTTGCCAGCCTCGGCGAAGAGCTCCTCCAAGGGCTCCTTGCCGCGCAGGATCTCCTCCGAGCGGGTCGCGTGGATCGTCGTAGGTCCGGCGGCACTGAGCGCGACCCCGGCATCCGCGATCCGGCCGCCCTCCAGCCAGAGCGCGGCGGAGACCGCGACAATGGCCCAGTCGCCCGCCCTGCGCTCGACCTTCTCGTGGGCGCTGCCGCCGCCCCGCCTCAAGGGCAGGCGAATCTCGGTCAGGATCTGGCCGTCCTGGATCGCCGTCATGTAGGGGCCGACGTGGAAGTCCTCCATCGAAACGACGCGCTCCCCATCCGAGCCGGCGATCGCGATGTTCGCCTTGAGCGCCGAGCAGACCGCGGACAGATCCTCCGCGGCGTCCGCCTGCGCAAGCGAGCCTCCGATCGTGCCCCGGTTCCTCACCGGCGGATCGGCGATCACCTCCTCCGCGTCGATGAAGACCGGGAAATGGCGGGCCAGGAGCTCCGACTCGAGCAGCTCCCGGTGTCGGGTCATCGCGCCGATCCGGATCTCCCCGTTCGCCTCCCGGATGTAGGCGAGCTCGTCTAGCTCGTTGATGTCAATCAGCCGCTCGGGGTTCGCCAGCCGCAGCTTCATCATCGGCAGCAGGCTGTGACCTCCGGCCAGGAGCCGGGTGTCCGGCCCGTATTTCCTGAGCAGCTCGATCGCGTTCTGGACGCTGGTCGCCCGCTCGTACTCGATCGGTCCGGGTGTTTGCACTAGAGAATCCCCCGCCCTCTACTCACCCGTCCGACGCCTTCGGGTCATCGGAGGGGGAGTCGCCATCGCCGCCGGTGCCGATCACCGGAGACCTCGGCCGGTGCCTCGGTCCTCCCGGCTCATCTGTGACCGGGCCGCTCGGATTCGTGTAGATCGAGCGCGCCGCCGCGCTCGAGTAGGCCGCGTCCCTGAGAGCCGCCCCTGACATCGCGCCCGCCCCCAAGGGGCTCTCCCGACCCAGGCGCGCCAGCTGCACCGCGCCCCGGGTGTAGACCTCATCGATGTTCTTCACTTCGCCGCTCCGGCCCTGGCGCGCCAGCACAGCGGCGCCGGCTCCGGGGAAAACGGACTCGATGAGCCCCGCGGCGTCGTCCTGGCCGGCCTTCTTGTCGAGCAGCCCCTCGAGCAGGTCCGTTCCCGCGGAGAGATCCTGGTTGATCGCCTCGACCACGCCGTTCACCGGCTCGCTCTTCTGGAGGATGCCACCGACGGAATCGATCACACCGTCCAGCCCCGCGGTGATCCTCCGCAGCTCGAGGATCACGGAGACCAGGTAGAAGACCAGCGCCAGGATCACCAGCACCACCGCGATCAGGGTGACTGCGGCGGCGGGCTCCATCTCAGGCGTCCTCCAGGATGGTGTCGAGAGAGCCGCCGTAGTTCGCTACCACCGTGACCGTCTGGCTCACCTGCTCCTGGGTCGTATTCAGCAGCTCGACGGCGTCGAGGTCCCTCGAGGCGGCCTCGGCCACCGGCTGCAGTCCGTCGACCGCGCGGCTGGTGTCCTTGGCCGCGCTGAGCACGCCCCTCAGCAGGATCACCACGACCGGCACGATCACGAGCAGTAGCACGGCGTTTCCGATCCACCAGAGCGTCATCGCTTCTCCGCTTGCTCGGCGATGATCGCGGCCTTCGCGGCCACCGACGGCATCAGGGCGATGATCCCGTCGAACTGGGTATTGATCGCCTCCACCGCGGGGCGGAGCGGCCGCAGGTGCTGCTCCTCGACCGTGCTCAGGGCCACCCCCAGATCGTTCAGGTCGCTCGCGATCGAAGAGAGCCGGCGGCGGATCTCGATCAGCGCCAGCGCGAGGACGACCACGAGCACGACCGCCTCCGCCACACTCAGCACGATCAGCAGGCTGGTGCTCATTCGGGCTCCCCGTAGCCCTGTGAGAGCGCGTTCATGTAGCCGTCCTGCACGACGCCCTCGGCGGCGATCTGTTCGAGCACCGGCGCGGTCGCCTCGAGTTGCGGGATGTTCGAAGTGTTCTCCGCGACCTTCCCCGCCGAGCCGAGCAGGGCCGTGACCGCGGCCTGAATCCTGCCGAGCAGGTTGAGCAGCATGAGCAGCATCCACGCCACGACCAGGGCCACCACCAGGCCCAGCGCGAGCGTCACGTACCAGAGGGTGCGCTCGGAGCTGGCCAGGGCGACCACGACGTCCATCAGTGTCCGACGGCCGCCTTTCTGAGCGCCCGGGCCGCGTGCAGGATCCGGACGCCTGAATCGTTGATCTTGGCGATCCCGCTGAGCCCGTCGGTCTGCGACTGGACGGTCTCGACCGCCTCGTTCGCAGTCTCCGCCTGTCCCGCGATCCGGTTGGCGAGCATCAGGATCGTGCCGACGATGATCACCGCCACTACCACGACGATCGCGCCCAGTCCCAGGCTTATGTACCAGGAGGTGGTGTCAGCGCCAAACAGCATTCCGTTGCCTCAACACCAGCGGTACACCCATGTCGCGACAGTATCTAACCGCCCTTGAGCGTTCAAGGATTTCGGAGGAGTCAGAGCTTCGCCAGGTTCTCCGCGAACTCCTTGATCATCCCCTCGGTCACCGCGACGATCACCCCTTCCCCCATCTGGGCCGCCTTGCCGGTGACATCGATCTGTGAGTGGAGTGCGACCTCCGTAGCGTCACCGGTCCCTGTCAGTTGCATCGAGACCTTGGCCGCGGCGTTGCCCTGGCCCCCGGCCTCCTTCGCCCGCGCGTCCATGACCGCTCGATGCTCCGAGTCGTCCTGCTCGACGATCTCGGCGGGCCCGGAGTAGTTCATCGACATCGCGCCGAGCTTGATGTTGACCTCGGCGTCGACGGCGCGATCGCCCGTCTTCTCGATCACCCTTGCGCCCGGAACAGCAGGCACGACCCGCTCGAGGTCGATCATCGTGTTCCAGACCTCGTCGATGGGCTTCTGGACCGTGAACGAATTGTCAAACTCCATCGGGTCTCCTCTCACTGCGGGCTAGCGTGTGGGCATGCCGATCTTGTCAGGCACGCACCAGCTGGGACCGCAGAATGCCAGCCTGCGCATCGAGACCCGGCGACGGGGCGCCGCGGCCAAGGCCGGGCACGACCTGGTGATCGAGGTCGGCGCCTGGCACGGGACGCTGGCAGTCGGCGAGGACGCTGCGCAGAGCAGTCTGGTGCTGAGCGCGGACACCGGCTCCCTGGAGGTGGTCCAGGGAACCGGCGGGGTCATGCCCCTTACCGACGAGGACAAGGTCGAGATCAAGAAAACCCTCGAGGCGGAGGTACTCCAGCCCGGGCAGGTTGAGTTCAGGTCGACCCAGTTCGCCCCGACAAATGACGGACAGCGCCTCGGCGTGACGGGCGAGCTCAGCATGAACGGCAATGTCCACCCGCTCCACTTCGAGCTTGAGCTCGGACCCGACGGAGGGGTATCCGCTCGGGCCCTGTTGAAGCAGTCGGACTGGAGCATCGAGCCCTACTCCGGCCTGTTCGGCACCCTGAAGGTCAGGAATGAGATCGAGGTGGTGGGTGAGGCCGGCCTTTCCTAGCCCAGGAGGGCTCGTCCTAGGACCGAAGCTCGGCGTTTGCCTGCCTTAACACACACCAAGGGCCCTCTTTCGAGGGCCCTTGGTTAGTAGCGGGGGCCCGATTCGTCTCTCGCTACCACCGCACGCGTATCCGCGAGACCAGTCGGCACCCCAACTAGGAAAGCCGACGCTCCTGCACACAAACGCGACCACGCGGTCGGCTGCCGCGGACAGTGCTGCTTTGCATGGAAAGCAGCACTCCGTCGAGAGATACTCCGTGGGCGATGTCGGAGGAGAACGTGGAGACCGCGCGTCGCTGGCTCGAATCCATTAGTGGTGGTACGGAGGACTTCGACCGTGCCCTCGCGTTGGTGCATCGCGACATCGTGTTCGTCCCGCCGGGGGATCAACCGCCGTACAGGGGTGCCGAGCGCTTGCGACGCTGGATGGAGCCAGACGCGTTTGACGAGCAGGTGGTCAAAACATTTGAAGCCGTTGTCGTCACAGACAGGACGATCCTGGGGAGACAGCTCGTCAGGGCCCGAGGGACGGCCAGCGGGATCGAGTTGGATGTCATCACCTGGTCCGTTTGGAGCTTTGACGAGGACGGTCTGATAACGCGGATCGAGCTCTATCTCGACCACGAGGAGGGCAAAGCCCGCGAAGCCGCCGGGCTTTCGGAGTAGGCGACGTCGGAGGAGAACCTCGAGGTCGTGCGCGAGCACATCGAGGCGTATCGTCGAGATGACGTGTCGTTCGAAGCAGAAGGGAAGAGAGCATGCTTTGGTACTGCCGCTATGAATGGCAGCCAGGGACCAGCGTCGAGGAGGTCCGTCAGCGAATCGTGTCTTCGCACGACGCTGGCCTTAACCAGCCCGAGAAGATCCGCGGCTGGTACAACCTCGCGGGTGGTGGGGCCGGTTTCCTGCTGGTCGAAACCGAGGACCCGCGTGAGTTGACGGCTCTGCTGCAGCCGTACATGGACCTCATCAATTGGAACGTGCACGCGGTCTACGAGCAACCGTATGACGAGGCGGTCGAGCGGTTCCGCCAGGAGACGGCCTGACGCCCAACGAAGGCGCGGCAGGAGAGGCCCACTAGGACTCTCCTGCTCGTCCCCCTACCCCGCGAGATACTGCGTGGGCGATGCCGGAGAAGAACGTAGAGGTCGCCCAACAACACATCGAGGCTTACAACCGAGGAGACATAGACGCGTTCGTCGCCCTCGTCAGCCCGGACGTTGACTGGGAGGACTCGGTCTTTTGGTCGGAGCCTGCCCGGGTCTACCGGGGGCGAGCGGAGGTCCGAGGGTGGTTCAACAAGGTCATGGAACCCTGGGAAAGCTTCCATATCGAGGTCGAAGAGATCACCGAAGCCGTGGATGATCGGGTTTTCGTTGGGGGTCTCCTCACCACACGCGGCAAGGGCAGCGGCGTGGAGACCGGGGTCCGCGGCTGCTTTGTCCTCTGGATCGCGGACGGCAAGATCACGCGCCGACAGGCCTTTCTCGACCGCAACGAGGCACTCGAAGCCGCCGGGCTGTCGGAGTAGGCGATGTCGCAGGAGAACGTGGAGCTCTTTCGACGCGGGAACGACGCCCTCGAACGCGGCGATCTCGATGACGCGCTGATCGAGGAGCTAATCGACCCGGAGGTGATTTTCGAGCCTCTGCGAGCGCCGGTATCTGGTGCCTACCGAGGACACGATGGGATTCGTCAGTTCATCGCGGATACGGCGGAGAGCTTCGACGTCTTTCGGTTCGACCGCCCCGACATCCGCGACCTCGGAGATCGGGTGCTCGCGATCGGCAGGCTGCACATCCGAGCAAGGCAGGGCGGCGTCGAGACGGACGTTCCGACGGCAGGGATCGCCACCTACCGCGACGGCCGCCTTGTCCACTGGAAGGATTTCGGTGACAAAGGGAAGGCCCTCGAAGCCGCCGGGCTGCAGGAGTAGCGATGTCAAAGGAAGACGTCGAGGCTTTCAAGCGCGGGCTTGACACGTTTAACCGGCGAGATGTCGAGGCGCTTCTAGAGGACCTCGACCCCGAGGTGGAGTGGCACCCGGCGCTGCCCGTGCTAGTGGGTGGGGAAGCGACGGTGTATCGGGGACACGGGGGCGTCCGCGAGATGCTCCGAGACCTGTACGAGGCTTTCGCAGAAACTCACGTCGAGATCTGGGAAATCCGGGATCTGGGAGACCGACTCGTCGCGATCGGCCGCACCCGTGCGCGTGGTAAGGAAAGTGGCGCCGAGACCGAGTCGCCCTGGGGCTGCGTAAGCGAATACAAGGACGGCAGGGCGATTCGGATTCGAACTTACCTCGACCCCAAAGAAGCCCTCGAAGCCGTCGGGCTGTCGGAGTAGCCGCCCCGGTACTGCTTTGGACGAAAAGCAGCACTCCGTCGAGGCTCGCAAGGGACGCCCTCCGGCCCTTTCGTCGCCCTGGTGACGGCCTCGTAGACAAGTCCTCGGCCATGCCGGCATAGCGACCCGATGGCGGGAAGTTGTCCTTAAGCGCCATCGCCAGAACTCAGACAGCGGCCGCCAGCGGCGGGCCTTCGAGTAGTCGACCTGAGCGCGTCCGGTCGTCGGGGACGGCGCGGAGCAGGGGCCTCGATCGAGCGCCTCGACGGCCTCGGCGGGCCGGTGTCCTTCGCTGGGGTCCAGGGGCGGCAGTGGAACTAGCGTCGCGTTTGTTGAGACCGCTTTGTGCGATAGGAGCCGGTACGAGGGGGTAGACCGGTATCCAGAGGGGCGATGATCGACCCCGCCCCTCCCGGATACACCGGGAGCGGCGCTGTGTCTCCCCGGCCGCGCCGCTCCCACCTTTGTCCCGCCTAACTGGGTTAGCGCACCCCCAGTGCGCAGGGTTACGGGGGACCAAGCCCCTTCAGCTGCTGCCTATCGAGCTAGTTGTTCCTCGCTTGCTCGGCAGCCTGATCACCACAGCCAGCGCTCCGCCAGCGGCCTCCAGGGGCTCGCCAGCGTCCAATCGACCTGCGGGCGCCCGGTGGCGGGGTCAATCGAGCCGATCTCGCCACTCCTCGTCCGGGATCTCCTCGACCGTATTGGGGAGTTCCGGGGGGTCGCCGTCAACGTCGAGATGACGCCGCTCGGCAGGTGAAGCGTGAAGTGGTGCTCCCCGCGCTCGTCGCTCATTGCTCAGCTGTCTGCCGTTTGTTGGCGCGGCGATCTCGTCCCGTCATCGGCAGCACGTTGTCCCCGCCGTACAGGGACTCATTTGTCCCCGCCGTACAGGGACTCATCGACCGCCGGCCGCTCCGGGATCTCCCGCAGGGTCCTGATCGCCGTACAGCGGGCGGTCGCGTTCGTGTCCGGGCCGCGGATGATCTCCTCGAGGATCATCTCCTCACGTTCCAATTTCAGGCCTCCATCCCCGTCGGGGGAGTTTTTTTACATGAAGGCAATCGGCGGTTGTTTGAGCGGGCAGTTCTGCGCTGGCACCCTCCCCTTGGCGGGGGATACTCGGTGGGCGATGTCGGAGGAGAACGTTGGGCCGAAGTCGATCGAGACGATGCAGTGTGCGATCGAAGCGTGGAATCGCGAGGATCTCGACGCCTTTCTGGCGACGTGGCACCCGGAGTGCGAATGGCGACCGGCGTTCCCGCGCAGCCTGGAGGGGGTCGGTGTGGTCTACCGTGGCCGCGAGGGCATCGCCCGAGCCTGGCACGGCGTTCGCGGCGTCTGGAGGGAGTACCGCCTTGAACCGGAAGATGCCCAGCCCGTCGGCGACCAGCTCGTGGCCGTGGGCCGAGTAATCGCCCGTGGGATCGCGAGCGGCTTGGAACTCGATTCGGGATGGAGCGCGCTCGCGAGCTTTCGCGACGGCCTGGCAATTAGGGCATGGGACTGGCTTGACCGAGAGGAAGCGTTCAGAGCCGCCGGGCTGTCGGAGTAGACGATGTCGGAGGAGAACGTCGAGATCGTTCGCAAGGCACTCGACGCCTTCGCAGCGGCCGACGTCGAGCGCCTTCTTCATGGATCCGGAGATTGCGTTCGAGCCGCACCTCGCCGGGGTGAGGGGGAATTACGGCGGTCACAACGGCATCCGGGAGTTCATGCCGGACGCGTTCCCGTTTAGCGACAGCGGACAGGACGTGCGGATCGAACGGACCCAACAGGGGGATATCCGTGATCTCGCCGATCGTGTCCTGGCCCTGGGCACGTTCGAGTTGCACTGGCGCGAGAGCGGCATGGACCTCGAGGTGCCCTTCGGGATCGTCGCGACAATCCGGGGAGGGCTGATCGTCCATCTGAAGGACTTCGGGAACAGGGCGCAGGCCCTCGAAGCCGCCGGACTGTCGGAGTAGGCCAAGCATTACGCCTGGTTCCTTCGGCGGGCGGCGGCGGTCAACCGGCGGTTTTCTGAACTTGCGAATTGCCATCTGGACCCTCCCCCTACCGACCTTCCCCTCGTTTGCCCTACCGATGTTCGGGAAGCTCTAAGGCAAGAGCGACCTCTTGGTCGAGACTGCTCTGGCGCGAAGGTCCCTCCCCTGATCCCGCATCGAGAACTCGGCCGACGGGGTCGCTCGCCTCGACTTCGGCGCGAGATACTGCGTAGGCGATGTCGGAGGAGAACGTCGAGATCGTGCAAGCCGCCAGTCAGGCGTGGAATGCGGGCGACATGGATGCGTTTCGCGAGCTGCACGACCCCGATGTGATCCTGAGGCCCGAGAAGAACTGGCCGGAGCCAGGCCCCTACATGGATCGCGAGGCAGTCATCGGCTTCTACGAGCAACTCCGCGAAACCTGTGGGACGCCGACACGCTCGAGCTGACCGGCGACTTCAGTCATGGATTCGAACCCGCGACCTTCGGGTTATGAGAAGCCTTGAAGTACGCGAGCTCGAAAGCGCACCGGCGTCGCGCTGCAAGCCTCAGCCGGGGGTGGTCATCCGGACACGACGAACTCCCGCAGAGCCGCCCGGCCGCCGCCGATCAGCGGCTCGCCGTGCGCGAATAGCAGGTTGTCGAAGTCGAGCTCGAGCAGTCGGCGAAACGACTTGCGCAGCCCAGCTCGCACCCGCGAAGGGTCATCCCCCATCAGGAAGCCGGGCACGAAGGCGAGCCGACCGCCGCGTGGGCGCGTGAGGCCATCGGCGAACGCGATCGCGCCAGTGCCAGCCTGGATGTACAGCGCCGTGTCGTCTGGGCAGATCGCTCCCACCTGGTGCGCGGTGATCCCCGGCGCCAGGTCCTCCCCGTACGCGAATCCCTCCACCCTGTGTCCGTGCTCGAACTCGTGCAGGCCCGCTTCGCTGCAGCGAATCGGGCAGCCGAACACCTCCACGTAGCGCTCGCCGTCGCGGAGGTGATGGCGGTTCGTCAGGACGATCTGCTCGGGGGTCTCTCGCCGCTCGAACCAATCGAGCCCCTCACGCGGCACCATCGGGTCGAGGAGGACCCGGGCATGCTCGATGTAGTAGGAGTCCACCGGCAGCCTGATTCGCGGATGGATCGCCGTCCAGTGATAGACGCCGGGGAGCACCTCGCGGATCGGGCGGTGCGAGACGAGCTCGAGCATGAGCGGACGGACGAACTGCGGCCACGCCGCGCCGACGAGCTCGACGGCGTGGCCGGCGTTGCGGGTGAGACGATCCAATAGCACCGTCAATGCGGCGCCCGGAGGCGCGCCGGGTTATTAGTCGCCACACCGGCGACGCCGAGATCGGCGATCCTCGCGAACAACGCCGGCTCGTCGACGGTCCAGGCGAACAGCCGGTGACCGAGTCGCCCGATGGCCTCCGCGATCTCAGCTTCCACGAGCTTGTGGTGCAGCATCACGTCGCCGAGGCGGCCAGCGGCGAGCTCATGCAGTAGCCGCTCACGCCAGGCATGTGGGTGCCAGCGGTTGGCGCTACGGGAGATGTAGCCGCCGATCGAGATCGCGGTCCAGGCATTGGCGGCGACCGTCCGCACCATTTCGACGATGTCAGCCGACTGGGAAGAGATCAGGGAGCGCTCCAGCAGGCCGTGCGCGCGCAGCATCGCCACGATCGCCGACTCGCAGCCCCGGCCCTTGACGTCCACGTTCAACGCGATCCCCGAGAATCGCGGCTGCGCGAGGTGGTCCAGGGCGTCGTCGAGAGTCAGACAGCCCCGCCGGCGAGCCTGGGGAGCGAGGTGCGCTACCAGCAGCCGCGATCCTCGGGGCCGGACGTCGAACTCGATCATGTCGACACCCGCGCGCCGGGCTGCTTCGAACGATGCGATCGTATTCGCCGGAGCGATTGCGCTCGCACCACCGTGGCCGATGAGGATGGTCATCGCCGCGCTCCTGGGTCTTCCATAGTCGCATCGATGAAGGCCTCGACCTCCTCTAGCAGCTCTTGAACGGGCGCATCGGTGGTGAGCTTGATGTGCCGTCTCGGCGGGACCTCGTGGAGTGGCTCGAATTCGTCCAGCTGTCTCTCGACTATCGCCTGGTCGGCGTCCGAGACCCGCTCCGGCTTTGACGCCCGGATGTCCACTCGTGCGGCGAGTATCTCGGCCGATGCTCGACACTCGGCGAACCGCAGTCGGGCGTCGGGATGGCCGAGCCCCGCACGGAACGCGTCCCGCTCGTAATGGCGATGAAAGGTCGCATCGACGATCACCCCAGTCCCTTGCTCAAGCAATCGGCGGGCGGACCTTCCCATCTCGCGATAGGTGCGCTCAGTGAATTCGCTCGTGTAGTGCCGCGGACCCGCAGGCGCGGTCGGCGGCACGCCGGCCAGCCGCTTGCGGGTCAGATCGGACGAGACCCGTGGCCAGCCGCTGGCGGCCCCGAGCTCCCTGGCGAGCGTGCTCTTGCCCGAGCCGGCCACCCCGCAGATGACGAGCACGAGCTGGGTGCGGGCGCGCCAGGCGAAGCGATGCCCCAGCCGCAGGAGCTCGCGCGCCTCGCCCTCCGACAACTTGCGCTCGGTATCGTCCCGCGCCTCATCTCGCGCCGCCAGGCAGGCGACCTTCGCTCGCACCCAGGCCCGAAAGGAGGCGAAGAACGCGATCAGCGAGTCGTCCCCGGCGTCGCCACCGGAGCGTCGGTACACCGCAAGCAGGCGCGAGGCGAGGTCGTCGGCACCGAGACGCCCCAGATCCATGATCAGGAAGGAGAGATCCGAGGCGACATCGATGTTGCGCAGGTCCGGGTTGAACTCCACGCAGTCGTAGACGTAGACGTCGCCGTGCGCGGGCACGATCACGTGCTCAGCACGCAGATCACCGTGGCACTCTCGCACCATCCCGCCGCGCGCACGCGCCTCCAGTCGCCTCCGATTCGCGGCCACGAACGCCTGCGTGAAGCGTTGAGCGGCATCCAGTCGGCGTGCGGTGAAGATGCCGGCCTCTCGCAGCGTCCGTAGGTTCTCCTCCAGGCTCTCGACCAGGACATCGGGCTGCTGGAATCGCCGCGGAGCCACGGCGGCATCGGCATGAAAATTCGCGAGACGGCGGGCAACTGGGTCGACGTCGCCTGGGTCGAGCCGCCCGCCACGGATTAGCGCCTCGAGGCTGCGCTCCTCTTCGACCCGCCTCATCTCGATCGCGTACTCGACCGCGTTGCTGTGGTCGTCCGCGGTGAGCACATACCGATCCCCCTCCCGCGCGATCCCCACGACCCTCAAGTAGATGCGTGGGGCTAGGCGGCGATTGAGGCGAATCTCCTCCCGGCACATCTCGTGGCGACGCTCGACGGTGCCGTAGTCGAGGAAAGGGAAGCTCACCGCCTTCTTCACCTTGTAAGCGAGGTCGCCGGCGAGGAAGACCCAGGAGGTGTTGGTCTCCCGGAGCTCTACCCCCTCCGGCGGGTGGGGATAGAAACTCGGTTCGAGCAGCGCCGAGACCAGGGCCGGCTGTCGTTCTACACCGTCTGTCATCGCGAGTCGGTCTCAGCCGCGTGGCGGCGAGTCCTCATGCCACCATGCCCTCGATCACGTGGATGAGCCCGGCACCGGGATCGCGACGGTCGACGACCCCCAAAGGCTGGCTGTCACCCCGATGCAAGCGCACCCGGCTGAAGCCAATAGCTTTGAGCGCGGCTGTGGCCTCCGCCTCGTCGACGAAATGTGTGTGCACCCTTCCCCGCACGAACACCGAGAGGACGACTCCGAAGGCTCGCTCGGCGGGTCCTCTGTTCAAGCTGGCGAGACGCACGTCCGACAGATAGAGGCCGTCCCGGAACTCCCCGAGCGCGGTGGCGAAGTGGCGCAAGCTTGCGAGCACTTGCTCCCCGTCCAGGTAGGTGAGCAGGCCCTCGGTGATGATCGCCAGCCCCTCGCCGCGATCGAGCGTGTCGACGAGGCTCCGAAGGCTCCGGGGCCCGCTCTCGCGCAGTACGTCGAGATCGACGACGCGGTGGCCGTCGTTCAGGGAGCCCATCCGAGCGAGCGCGCGGCGCTTGCGCTCGGCCATCTCGGGAAGGTCGCCCTCGACGTATGTCAGCCGCTCGCCGTAGCGCTCGCTGAAGCGCCAGCCGCGGGGCGACATCCCACATGCCGGCTCGATCACCTGGCGGACATTGCCAGCCTCGATAGCGCGCTCGAGCAGGCGGTCAATGAGCCTGTGGCGTGCCAACAGGGCGCCCTCCAGCGTGGGCCCGCCGAGCAGTCGGCTCAGCGCCATCGGCGGTAGGAGCGCGCCAAACAGCACGTGCCCCTCCCAGGTGGCGAGCTCCGGATGCGAGAGATTGTTCCGGACCCAAGCACGGCCGGTGTAATGCGCGGTGGGACTGATCGCGTCCGGCCCTCGGCGAAGGCTCAGGTGGGGAGCCATGTCATTCGAATTGTTGCGGTCGCTCAGCTACCCAGCGAGGCGTCTCCTCCGAACCGAAGGACCCGGCCCAGCCCTGAGAAACTCCAAGGACCCTCTCTCGAGGGCCCCTGCCGGTAGCGGGGGCCGGGATTCGAACCCGCGACCTTCGGGTTGTGAGACCGCAGGCCGCCTTGGTGGGGGCTTCGCGGAACGCGCCCGACAGGATTCGAACCTCTGACCTTCGGTTTCGTAGGCTGGCCGCGCAGACCCCACACTTCGCGCTGCCACGCGCAATCAGAACCGGACAAGCTGCCGGGCGTAGCGCGAATGTAGCTTCCGGCGGCGATCGCCGCGACCGGGCCGTTGGCCTACGTCGCAGGGGCTGACCTTCCTCAGCGCTCGATCTCCCCCGGCAGCAGGAACGGATACGGCCGGCGCCGGACGCCGAGCTGCCAGGCCCGGTCGAGCCGGCGGATCCGCAGCAGCATCGCCCACAGCCGGGCGTCCGATTGGTAGTAGCGGCGGACCTCGGCGGCGGTGAGTGGAATGTCCACGCGGCGACCGATCTGCTCCAGGAAGGCCGGCAGCCAGCGGTCAAGGCGCTCCTTGATCAGGTTCCCGCAGAGGTCGAGGTAGACCTTCCGCAGGTCGCGGTAGGTCTCGACGATTCCCGGGACCACGAGACGCCGCAGCGCTCCCCGCAGCACCCAAGGGATGGCGCGCGAGAGCAGCTCGAGATCGAGCAGCGGGCGCCCCTCGTCGGACCACAGCAGTGGGGTGGACACGTCGAGGTACGTGAGTCGGGAGCCCTCCCAGGTCCAGTTGGAGAGCTGCGCGTCCAGCCCCACCGTAGGGCTGACCGCCGCTGCCACCGTGTCGACCACGGCCGCAACTAGAGGGTGCCCCGAGTCCGGGTCCTCGCGGCCGAGGATGGCCGTGGCGAGTTCCTCGGCGGGGAGGACCGGCTGCACCACGTAGCCGACGACCGTTCCGTCGTCCCGGCTCACTGACCGCAGGTCCGTCTCCACGACCCTGATCCCAACTCGCCGCAGGGCGTCGAGGTAGGCGTCCAGCGTGCGCCCGTAGGCATCGAACCGGGAGCGGGTGGCGAAGAGCGGCAGCCTCTTGCAGGCGAACCGGGGTTCCTCCGGCGGCCACCCGAGCACCAGGGAGATCTCCCCGTAGCCGAGGATCGGGAGTGCCGACTCGTCGCCGGCGCCGAGGGCCGCCTCCACGTCCTCGTCGAGGCCGCGAAGCGCCTCGTCCGGGAGCCCCGCGGCCACGGGTCGCGCAGCGGCGGCGCCGCTCGCGTCAGTGGTCGAGCGGCCGGTCACGCGAGCGCTTCGCTGACCGTATGGATGACCTCGTCCGCCTCGGTGTCCGTGAGGATCAGAGGGGGCTTGAATTGCGTGACCGAGTGGTCATGCTCGGCGAAGACGGCGAACACGCCGGCGTCGATCAGCCGCTTTGCCGCGATCACGCCGCCCTCCTGGTCGTCGAACTTGAGTCCCATCGTCAGGCCGCGCCGGCGGAGCTGCAACGGAAGTCCGCGAAGGCCGCTCTCGAATCGCTCCCCCAGCTCCCTGACCCTGGCGAGAAAGTCGGGCCGCATGACCTCATCGAGCACAGCGCTCGCCACCGCGCACCCGAGCTCGGCTCCCCCGAAGGTCGAAACGTAAGCGAACGGGTGATCGTCGAAGAAGGACTCCAGCTCGGCGCTCACCATCGCGGCGCTGACCGGGTAGACGCCGCCCCCGAGTCCCTTGCCGGTGATCAGGATGTCCGGCACCACCCCCTCCTGCTGGAAGTACCACCGGGTCCCCGTCCGGCCCAGTCCGGTCTGGACCTCGTCGATGATCAGCAGGGCTCCCTGTTCCCGGGCGGTCGCCGCGACCGCCTCGAGGTAGCCGGGCTCGGGTGGCGGGAAGCCGAGCGTCGCCGGGATCGCCTCGAGGATGACCGCGGCTGTCCGCTCGTCGACGACTTCCCGCAGAGCATGGCGGTCGTTGAACGGGATGTGCAGGAAGCCCGGCGGGCCGTAGCCGAACGGCTCCAGCCAGCGCGGATCGCTGGCGGCCCAGCCGAATCCGGCCAGGCCGTGATAGGCGCCGAGCGCGGCAACGATCCCCTCGCGCCGAGTGTGGGCCCGCGCCAGGCGCACCGCGAGGTCCACCGCCTCCGAGCCCGAGGGCGCGAGGATCGCATAGGGCAGCGCCCCCTCCGTGCTCTCGGCAAGCTGCGCGCCGAGACGGGCGCGCCAGCCGCTGATCAGGTGGTGGTTGCCGACGTCGAGGTGCTCCAGTGCGTCGCGAAGGGCCCGGACAGCCGCCGGATGCCGATGTCCGAGGTTGAACACGCCGCCGTTGCAGTGGCAGTTCCAGTACCAGCGCCCACTGTAGGCGTCGCGAAACCGCGCTCCCTCGCGCTCCCCGACGACGATGTCTACGCCCATCGCGCGCAGTGCGTTCGCCTTGCCGCGGTTGACGTGGGCGGCGAACGCCGAAATTGCATCCTCCCGGGTCGCGTACGGCTGGATGCCGGCAATGGGCCCGGCACTCCGCGTGGCTTCCATCTCGGTCTCCTTCCCGGTACCGGGACTGCGGTCTGCTGACTACGCTATCGCCAGGAGTCGAGATGCGGGACCTGCCCGATTCGCCGCCCTCGCTGTGGCTCGCCGAGTACGGCGGGTACGCGCCAGGGGCGCCGCTCGCCGGCGATCTCGCAGTCGACGTCGCCGTGATCGGGGGTGGCTTCACCGGGATGGCCACCGCGATCGCGCTCAAGCGCCTCGATCCATCGCTCGAGGTCGCCGTGCTCGAGGCGAAGACAGTGGGGTATGGCGCAAGCGGTCGGAACGGGTCGTTCGCGATGACCGTCGTCGGCCTCGGCTTCGGCACCACGGCGCTCCTGCGCGGCAAGGATTTCCTGCGGAGGGCCCACTCCTACATGGAGCGGTGCGTTGACGAGCTCGAGCGCTTCATCGACGAGGCGGGGCTCGAGTGCGACAAGATCCGTCCCGGCTTTCTGCGGGTCGCCACCACCCCGAGCTACGTCACCCGGCTCCGCAAGCAGGTTGAGCTGATGAGCTCACTGGGCTTCGAAGGCATCTCCTGGATCGGGGCCGCGGAGACTCGGGAGATGGTCGACTCCGAGCGGTATCTGGGGGCGATGTGGGAGCCCCGGCTGGTACTCGTGAACCCAGCGAGGCTGGTTCGCGAGGAGCGACGCGTTGCGTTGGAGCTCGGCGTGCGGGTGTTCGAGGGATCGCCCGTCCTCGCGGTCGCCAAGGCGCCGGCCGCAGCCCGCGGCGGCGAGCCCTACCGGCTGCTGACGCCCGCCGGATCGGTGACGGCGCGAAAGCTCGCGTTCACTACCAACGCCTACTCGCACCTCTTCGAGCAGCTCGGCCGCTTGCAGGCGCCCGCGTTCACCTACATGATCGCGACCGAGCCGCTGAGCGACGAGCAACTCGCGCCGATTGGCTGGGAGGGAGGCCAGGGGGTGGAGGACGCACGCAACCTCATTCACTACTACCGGCTGACGCCCGACCGGCGGATCGTCATCGGCGGCGGCCCGGTGGGTCTCACCGCGGGCGACCTCGACCGCGATCGCGACGAGGCGGCGTGGCATCACTTGGAGGAACACCTGCGCTGGCTGTGGCCGCACCTGTCCCGGGTCGAGATCACACATCGCTGGGGCGGCCCGTTCTCGGTCACGGCCGACCTCACCCCGGCGCTCGGCTATGTCGGTGAGGACCGCAGCGCGGTCTACAGCCTCGGCTGCATCGGCCACGGCGTCTCAATGAGCTACTTGAACGGCCGGGTCCTGGCGGGGCTCCTGTTCCCCGACAGTGGGGGGCTCGGCGCGGAGTGCCCGTTCGTCAACCGGAGGGTGATCCCCTGGCCGCCCGAGCCCCTGGCGAGCGCCGCCAAGCACGCCATCCGCGGGTACCTCCAGGTCGAGGACGCGTTCCACGAGAGGCTGCTCGCGCGTATGCGACGCCGGCCCCCGGCCGCAGTCGCGTTCGACTCTTAGGACCTTGCGGGGAATGCGGGCGCCACGCCGCGCCAGGGCATCGCCCGCTCGAGCTGCGCCGCGACGCGGATCAGCACGTCCTCCCGTCCGAACCCGGCGATCAGCTGCACGCCGACGGGCAGCGCGTCCGTGCCGGAGTCGACCGGCACGGAGATCGCCGGCTGGCCGCTGACGTTGGCGAACGGCGTAAGCGGGAACCACTGCAGCTGTCGCTGAAGCAGCGTCACCGGGTCACCCTCCATGAGCTCGCCAAGGGCCGGCGCCGGGGCCTGGACGGTCGGGGTCAGCAGCAGATCGAATCCCTCGCCCCACCAGGCGGCGGCGAACCGGGTCAGGGCGCCAAGCTCCTCGCGCCGCTGAACGAACTCCACCGCCGAGACCGCCCGTCCGCGCTCTGCGAGCGCCCAGGTCATGGGCTCCACGTCGCCCTCTCGGATCGGGGATCCGACCACGGCCTCGATCGTCGCGATCGTGGCGGCGGCTGCCGTGACCGCCCACCAATCGAGCCAGCCGGCGGCAAACGACCCGTCGCTGATCGCCTGCGGAGCGGAATCCTCGATCGCGTGCCCAAACCCCTCCAGGGTCGCCGCGCAGCGCCGGACCGCCTCCGCGCACGCGGGGTCGGTCGGCCTGGCATCGGGGGGGCCCTGCTCGAGGACGCCGATTCGAAGCTGCCCGGGATCGGCGCCGACCTCCTCGCGCCAGGCACGCCCCGGCGCAGGCGCCGCGTACGGATCACCCGGGAAGGTCCCAGCCAGCACATCGAGGAGGGCCGCGCTGTCACGCACGGTCCGCGAGAGCACCCCCTCGACCGCGAGGCCGGCGTCGGCCTCCCAGAGGACCGGGCCCCAGGAGATGCGTCCTCGCGATGGCTTCAGTCCGACCAGCCCGCAGGCAGCCGCCGGGATCCGGATCGAGCCGCCGCCGTCGTTGCCGTGGGCGACCGGGACGAGGCCGCCGGCGACGGCGGCCGCGGAGCCGCCGCTCGAGCCGCCCGGCGTCCGGCTTGGATCCCACGGATTGTGCGTTGCTCCGAAGGCCTGCGGCTCGGTCGTCGCGCAGAGCCCGAGCTCGGGCGTGTTGGTCCGCCCGAGCGGGATGAACCCCGCCGCTCTGATCCGGTCGGCGTAGTTGCTGCCGAAGGGCCCCAGCATTTCGCGGTCGCGGAGCAGCCGCATCCCCAGCGTCACCCGCTCACCCGCCTCGAAGGCGCCGATGTCCTTGTAGAGGAAGGGGACGCCGGGGAACGGCGCCGACATGTCGACGGCTTCGGCCTCGGCCAGCGCCTGCTCGAATCGATCGTGCACGACGGCGTTCAGACGCGGGTTCGCCGCCTCGATGCGCCCGATCGCCGCGGCGACCAGCTCGCGCGGTGTGCACCCACCCGCGTGGACCAGGTCCGCGGACCCGATCGCATCCAGCTCGGTAAGCGTGTCGTCAGCGTCGCGGGCGGTCCAATTCGGGTTCCGGGGAGACTCCGGCGCTGCCGTCACGGCGTGATCGTCCCACGCCCGGAGCGCATCCGCCGCCTTGTCTTGCTCGCAGTGCGCCGGATGGTTGAACGGCTCAGAGCGAGCCCGACAGGATTCGAACCTGTGACCTTCCTAGTTGATGTTCCTTCAGCGGATTTATCGGAGCGGCTCTAGACACACCAAGGGCCCTCTTTCGAGGGCCCTTGGTTAGTAGCGGGGGCCCGATTCGTTCGTCGCTACCACCGCCCTAGGATCCGAGAGCGGACGACGTTACCTGCCTAGCGATGTGCGGAATAGCTGCTTTGCATGGAAAGCGGCGGTTTCGGGTCACCCGCGAGATACTGCGTGGGCGATGTCGCAGGAGAACGTCGAGTTGCTTCATCAGCTAGCCGCGGCTTGGAATCGGCGCGACCTGGATGGATATCTCGCACTCATGGACCCAGAGATTGACTTGTACCCGGGCGCAATGCGCGTGGAGGGCGGTGCCTATCAGCGCCACGAGGAGATCAGGAGGTTCTGGGCCGACGTCTACGCCAGCTGGGACGAACTCGTGGGGAAGATCGAAGAGGTCCGCGACCTCGGCGACGTGGTCGTAGGGCTGGGCCGTGTGCGGGGTCTGTCCAAGGGGGGTTTCCCAATCGATACGGAGTACGGGGTGGTCCTCCGCTTTCGTAACGGTCTCGTCGTGTGGGGCAGCGACTGGTACAGCCACGCGGAAGCCCTCGACGAAGCCGCCGGGCGGTCGGAGTAGGGGCTGAGAGACTCAACCAGACCCCGCTCGGTGAGTCGGACCTAGGGGAGTAAGCTGCTTGTAGCTGGCCCTGCGGCCAACAATTCTGGCTAAAGAGCGGTACTGAGCCAACACGCGAACAACGCGGCGAGGTAACTCCCTCTTAGAGCGACAGGATCGACTGCGGGGCCAGTCGCTTGGGGGAGCAACCAGAGGCGCGGTTACGGGCGACCTCGACCGTGCCCCAGGTTTAGCCGGACGCTTCCCTCCGCGAGATACTGCGCTCGCAGAAGAGCTCGAAGTCGCTCTCGATGTCCGGGTGCGGCCCCTTGGCAAGGACGATTCGGAACTACCTCGATCCGGCCGACGCCCTCACGGCCCTCCAAGCCGCCGGGCTGCGGGAGTAGGGGATGTCAGAGGAGAACGTCGATCTGGTCCGACGACTGCTGGAGATGTTCGCGAAGCGTGAGCACGAAGCGGTGTTCGCTTTCTACGCGCCCGACATCGAGTGGGACGCGACAGCGTGGGAGTCGATTGCGGCGGCGCCAGCGGACGTCGGGGGCGGTATCGCTGGTCTCGCGGCGGTCTACCGTGGCCACGAGGGTGTTCGAACCTACTGGCGACGCTGGTTGGAGGCGTGGAAGACCTCGAGTTCGAGGTGGAGGACGTCCTGGATGCAGGTGACGAGGTCGTGGCACTGATCCGCAATCAGCGCCAGTGGGGGCGACGCAGCGGCATCGTCACCGAAGTGCCGCCGTACGGGCTGGTGTTCACCATTCGCGGTGGCAAGGTCGTGCGCTGGCGCGCCTATTCCGACCAGCAATCGGCCCTTGAAGCCGCCGGGCTGCGGGAGTAGGGCGTGGCGTCTGGGAACGTCCAAGGCGCCACGTTTTTTTGGAAACGACAGCACCTACGACAGCACCCCGAACTCGCCGGACTTGGTCTGCGAGGTCGAGAAGTCGATCGAGAAGTCCGGCGCGATCATCCATTGATGTCGGTCGTACATCACTATCTTCTCGCTCTGAGTAGCAGCGCCCTCGAAGCCGCCGGGCTGCGGAAGTAGGGCGTGGCGTCTGGGAAGGTCACAGGCGCCACGTTTTTTGGGAGTAGGGCAACCGCTTCACGTGCGAACAAAGGAAGTCCGGCGCGGGGCGCTGGGGCGTGACGTCGCGCGTTCAAACGGTCTCCAAACGTACGATCCCGAACGCGCGCCACGCACCATCACGTCAATCGCTCAGTTGCGACGAATCCCTGCAAACCACAAATGCACGCGAACGCGACGAGATGCAGCGTCACGGCACCGGCCGGAGATGATGTCCGAGGGCGCCAAGTTCGCCCTGGCTACTAGCCGGCCGGCGGCTCAGCACTTACTCATCGGCTACCGCGAGGCAGACCGCGGTGGCGTCATCGCCGAGCTCGCCGTCGGTCGCCTCGAGGACCGCGCGGTGAACTTGGCGGACCGTGTCGGCGGCGGTCCGGCGCTCTGAGCGCATGGCCGCTGCGATCACGCCGTCTAGGCCCAGGCCGGCTTTGCCTTCGCCCTCCACCATCACTCCGTCCGAGACCATCAGCAGGCGATCTCCGGGCTCCAGCTGAACACTGCGCTCGGCGGGTGTCGGTCTCGAGCGTCCGCCAAGGCCTCGTCTCTCCGCAATGCGCAGCCGGTCCACTTCGCCTGAGCGCCGCAGGATCACCGGCGGCACATGGCCGCAGTTCGCAAGTCGCAGCTCGTGGGTCGCGGGGTCCCAGTGTGCGATCACGGCGCTCATCTCGGCCCGAGGCCCTGGCATCTCCTGGAGGGTTCGGTGCATGACCATGAGGGCCTCACTGATCGTGCCGTCGCTGCGCCGACTCGCCCGCAGCGCGCCCAGCGCCACAGCACTGCTGGCGGTCGCAGGGGTCGACCCGCCCAGCCCGTCGGCGATCGAGAGCCAGACGCCGTCGGCGTTTTCGATCACGTCGAACCAATCGCCGGCCACCTCATAGCTGGGAAGTACGTTCCCCGCCACCTCGCCACCGGTTACCCCCATGATCCGCGGCGGCAGAAGACTCTGCTGGATTTCGGCTGCAGCCTTCGGGTGCTTGCGCCGCTGCGCCCGCGCGAAGGCGTCCGTATACCGGTCCGCGAGGGCCACTGCGGCCGCGGCCTGCCGCGCCAGCTCGGTGAGCGGTTGCCGGGGATGCCCTGCCGTGAGGAGGACGCCGGTTGCTCGCCCCCGGAGTGAGAGCGGAACGGCTTCGAGTCCTGGGTGGCGTGACAGTCGCTCGGCGAGCAACTCGAGGCCGTCCGGGTCCAGCTCGGGTCCGACGGCCAGTGGCGCCTCGATCTGGTCTGGAAATCGATCGGGACCGGCGATGCGGAGCAGATGTGACCCGTCGATATCGACTACGTAGAGCGCCACTGGCCGTCGGGCGAGTCGCTGTGCTTCGGCAACGAGTTGTTCGGGCAGCGCGGACGGGGCGACGAGATCGAGGACGTGGATCGGGTCGAGGGGGACCGGACGCTCTCGACCCAGTCCGCCGGGAGGCATCAGCCCTTCGACCTCCCCTGTCCCCGTCCTCGGTTCCTCGCCCGACGCGGCGATCAGGCTGTCGCGGCTCGGGAAATGCCGGTAGATCGTCGAACGCGACACGCCGGCCGCCGTAGCGATGTCCTCGAATGAGGCGGAGGGCGAATGGGCGAGCACCCTGCCGGCGGCCTTGACGATCCGCTCTCGGTTTCGCCGCGCATCCTCGCGCGGCTTGTGGGAAGCCATCTTGGGACGTTCTACCCCGGCTGGCCGGGGGCGACTCCATAACCGGGACAAGTTGTCCCAGCTTGCTGTGCCAGTTCCGTCTGCAGACGTTTCCAAAGGGACTCGGCGGTGAACCCGATGACGTGACCGATGAAAGGTCACGCCCGACCGAGGAGACGAGAGATGAATTCGAAGGCAGCAGCACAAGGCACCGGCGGTTCCCAGGACGAGCTCTCGCTCTCCGAGCTCAGCCGTGACCCTTGCGAATCAGACATCCGCGCTTGCCCAGAAGGAGATCGAGTTGGCGAAGGCCGAACTCGCCCTCAAGGGAAAGCGCCTCGGCATTGGAGTCGGTGCTTTCGGAGCGGCCGGGCTCGTCGGCCTGTACGCGCTCGTAGCGCTTACCGCCGCCGCGATCCTCGCGCTGGCGATCGTCCTCGATGCGTGGCTTGCCGCGCTGATCGTGGGCGCCGTCTACGGAGCGATGGCCGGGGTGCTGGCTCTGACCGGCAAGCAGAAGGTCGAAGAGGCGACCCCGCCGGTGCCCGAGCAGGCGATCGAGAGCACGAAAACTGACGTACAGCACACCACCCAGCACGCAAAGGAGGCGAGGTCTTGAGCGAAACGAAGGAGCGTTCACCGGAGGAGATCCGCGAGGACATCGAGCGAACTCGAGAGGAACTCGGCGAGACGGCGGCCGCCGCGGCGGAGAAGGCCGACGTGAAGAAGCAGGCTAAGGCGAAGGTTGGCGGAGCCAGGAAGAAGGCCGCCGCGAAGGCGGAGGAGGTCAAGCAGACCGCGACCGCCACGAAGGACGAGGTCGCAGACAAAGCACAGCAGGTCGCACCGGAGTCGGCCGGCGATGCGGCCCAGCGGGCGCAGCAGTTTGCTCGCGAGAACCCCCTTCCGCTGGCGATCGCAGGCGCCTTCGTCGCCGGCTATGCGATCGCCAGGTTGAGGTTGCGCTGAGCGGACCCGCGAGGAGGAAGACCATGGCCACGAGAACACGACAACCGCGAGACCACGCCGGGACGAACGGGAGTCCCGAGGATGAGGCTCGCCGCGACTACAGGCCCACCGGCGCTGAAGCGAAGACGGGCTGGTTCGCGACCCTCAGGCGAACCGCGACCGAATTCAGCGAGGACAACCTCACCGACTGGGCCGCCGCCCTGACCTACTACGGACTGCTGTCGCTGTTCCCTGCGCTGATCGCCCTGGTCTCGGTCGTCGGCGTGATCGGTGATCCTCAGTCGACGACCCGCACCATCACCGACATCGTCACGAGGATCGGTCCGGAGTCGGCCGCACAGACATTCTCAGGGCCGATCGAGTCGATCACCTCGAACCAGAGCCGGGCTGGCATCGCCCTGGTCGTAGGGCTGCTCGTCGCTCTCTGGTCTGCGTCGGGGTACGTCGGCGCGTTCATGCGCGCCTCCAACGTGATCTACGAGACGCCGGAGGGGCGGCCGATCTGGAAGCTGCGGCCGCTGCAGATGCTGGTCACCCTGGCGCTGGTGATCCTGATGGCGCTCGTCGCCCTCGGCCTCGTGCTGACGGGTCCGATCGTCGACGCCGTCGCGGAGCCCATCGGGCTATCGAGCACAGCGACGACGATCTGGGACCTCGCGAAGTGGCCTGTGCTGGCGGCGCTCTTCGTCACGATGATCTCGATCCTCTACTACGCCTCGCCGAACGTGAAGCTGCGCGGTTTCAAGTGGGTCACCCCGGGCAGCATCGTCGCCCTGGTGGTCTGGGTGCTCGCCTCGGCCGGGTTCGCGTTCTACGTCTCGAACTTCGGCTCCTACGACAAGACGTACGGCGCCCTTGCCGGGATGGTGGTTCTGCTGATCTGGCTCTGGATCACCAACCTGGCGATCCTGTTCGGTCACGAGTTGAACGCCGAGCGGGAGCGCAGCGCCGAGATCGGCGAGGGGAAGGCGCGCGCCGAGCGTGAGATTCAGCTCGAGCCGCGGGACGAGCCGAAAGGGCAACGAACTACCTAGGAGGCTGAAATGGGCAGGAAAGAAGAAGCAGCCCGACTCGCCCCCTATGCGAAGGAGCTCTTGGAGAACGAGTACGCCCGAGAGAAGCTGCGCGAGGGAGTGGAGAAGCTGAGGGCGGCATACCGCCGCGGCCAGAAGCGGCGGGTCGAACCGACGCGCGACGAACGGCTTCGCGAGCAGCTCCGCTCGGCGACCCGGTCGCTGACCGAAGCCGGTCAGGCACTTAGGAGCGGGCGACGCAAGCCCAAACCCCGATGGGGCAGGCGGGCGATGGTGATCAGCGGGCTCGCCGCTGCGGGGGCTGCAGTGGCCGTCTGGGCGAAAGAACGCCTCGACGGATCCACGACCGCTCAGCCCACCGCTTCACCGGCCATGCAGAACCCGACCGAGCCGATGCGCGAGCCGTCGCCCGCCTGAATATCCGACTTCGAGGAGGAGACAACCAATGAGCAAGAAGGCGCGAGACGTGATGACTCCGGAGTGCAAGTGCGTGTCTGAGACGGACACTGTTCTCGACGCGGCGAAACGGCTCTCGGAGGTAGACGTCGGTGCAATGCCGATCTGCGGCCAGGATGACCGGCTCAAAGGCATGATCACCGACAGGGACATCGTCGTGAAGGTCCTCGCCCAGGGCAAGGATCCAGCCGAGGTCAAAGTCGGGGAGTTCGCACAGGGCAACCCGGTGACCATTGGCGCCGACGACTCGATCGAGGAAGCCCTCGACGTGATGTCCGAGCACAAGGTGCGACGTCTGCCTGTGATCGACGGCCATGACTGTGTCGGCGTGATTAGCCAGGCGGACGTGGCCACTGACCTGCCCGACGAGAAGGTGGGCGACCTGGTTGCGGCCATCTCGGCCGCACCCTGAGCCCGAGCAATGCATAGAAAGGAGAAGGCAAGATGGCGGAGTTGACGACGTTGGAGGAGAAACTGGCGGAGGTGACCGGCCTCGCCAAGGCCGCGCAGGAGGCGACCCAGAAGGTCGAGGGCCTGGTCTACGACGAGGATCTCGCGAGCAAGCTTCAGCAGATGCGCCAGGAGGCCGAGGAGACCGAACGGCGCTGCACCGAGCTGGCCGACCATCGGGACGGCAAAAAGACCGCGATCCTCGACAAGGCGCAGGAGACCAAGAACGAGGCAGCGGAGATGATGTCGACCTACCTCGGATCCGACTCCGATGATCTCGACGGCTTCGAGTTCCTGACGATGGCCGAGGCCGGCGAGGTCGGACACTGGGAGATCCTCGGCAAGCTCAATGAGAAGGCAGGCGAATCCGAGATCTCAGAGCTCGTCGAATGGGCTCTTCCGATCCAAGAGCGCCACCTGAAGGACGTACGGGAGGGCTCGCTGAGCCTCGCGGCCGAGGAGGATCCCAGCCGCTGAGATCTCGTCCGGTTCGGCGATCCTCCTCCGGAGCTCGCCCAGCGTCGCGCGCTCGAGCCAGTGAAGCTCCACTAAGCCGGCATCACGGAGCCGGCTCAGCGCCTCGTCTAGCTTGGGACGCTCCTCGTCGGCATCCAGCTCCTGGTACTCCATGGGGCTGCTCGCCATGCCGAGGATGTGCAGTGGCGGCCCAACCTCGCGCGGTGGGCGTGTGCTCTTGAGGTCGAGGGAGCGGACCAATGGGGTGTCTTCCAACTGGGAAGGAAAGTGCGGGTCGCGGTAGAGCAACTCCCACGGAAGCCGCATCAGATCGGGTGCGCCCGACAGGTAAAGGGTGATTCGGAGCCCACGGCCCTGTGCCCGGGCGGCCGCGCGGGCGGATTGGTACACCTCGCCCACCTGGTCCTTGATCAAGGAATCGAACAGTTGGGAGCCAAGCTGCTTGGCCTTCTCCATCCGCTGGGAGAGGTAGCCACGCCTGGCGTGTCGTGGCTGGCCAACTTCCTCGACAAACTCATCGAGCTTATCCTCAGCGAAGGGCGGCGTGAACGCTCCGCGCCCTGTGCTCCCATCGGGGGCGAACGCGAGCACGCGGTATGAACCATCCGCGTCCTTCTCCAATCGCAGCTTGAGCTCGTCGTACTCGGGGATTCCCATCTGGCATCAGTCCTGGTCGCGAGTCCAGCGGAGCGCGATGCGGAAGTTGGCCTCCCCACCCGCGCGAGCGATGATCACGTTCGCGTCCGTGGACAACTTGATGGCGAACTCGACGTCTACCTGGTCCGGCCAGTCGGCGGTCTCCCGGAGCTACGTGACGATTCCGCGCAGCGTCGGGCCGAGTTGGCCGAGCACCTGCTCGAGGCTCTTCCCAGCCTTGGTGACGGTCTCATCGGGCTTGCCGCCTCTCGTAACCGGTCCGCGCGAAGGCTCGTCGGCTTCGACCAGGACCGATCCGCCGTCCTCAAGTTCGAACTGTACTAGCGGAGTCATTCCTCAATCCGTGGGGCGAACATTGCCGTAGGACGCACGTCAAGCCAGGCAGAGTCCCTCAAAGGTAGAGGTGATCGGCGTAGACGAGCCGCGCCTGGCTGCGAAACCCGCGTGGGTCGTCGAGCGGCGGATCGGCACGCAGGCGCTCCCACTCCTCGACCGTGACCCGCCAGTTCGCCCGGCTCCCGGGACGCCTGGGAGCGAGCGAGCGCGGCAGCTCCAGTGTCCCCAGCCAGGAGGCCGTCCATTCCTCGAAGCCTCGCAGCGCCAGCTCGGTCTGCGCGACGGTCGTCCATCCGAGGTCCGAGCCGGCCACCTCCCCGTCTCGCTGCTCCAGCCGGGCCATTACGCTCCGCGACTGTCCGATCCGCTCCTCCGTCGGGGTGAAGTCGCCACGGCCTCGCATCGGCTTCGGGATCTCGCGCGGGTATCCGACCGGTCCGGTGACGATCACGCGGACGTGTCGGTCGTCGGGTCGCGAAAGCGTCGCGATCCGATCCGGGGTGACCTGCATGAAGTCGCAGGTGACGATCGGCGAGAGGTGCTTACCGTCGACCGATTCGGGCTGGAAGCGTGCGAGCGCCAGCTGCACAAACGGCCAAAACGAGGGGCCCTGGTCGAAGGTGACGTCGGCGAACCACAGCTTGCGCTCCTCGTTGTACTCGGGCCGATAGCCGAGCACCCGGACCTCGGGCTCGCCGCGCGCGTCGACTACTGGCAACGGGCCGGAGGCCAGCACAGGTCGCGCCGGTTCGTCGGGGAGCTCGGGCTCGAACGCCTCGAGCAGGTCCTGGAGCGGCAGGAACTCGCGGCGGGAGGGTCCGCGCTGCTTCCACACCGGGTCTGCCGCCCAGGTGCTGACCGGCACGGCGCCCCGCTCCGCCTCGCCCGAGACCGGCCCCAAGACGACGCCCAGGAGCTCGTCCTCGCCGGTCGCATACCAGGGCCGCTCGAGGTAGATCCGCAGGCCGGCGCGCCGCGTGCGCCGCAGCCCGAAGGGCTGCTCGGGCTCGGTCCGCTCGCCCCAGCGAAACAGCGGCAGCACGTCGCGGACGACCGGTTTGGGCGGCCGCGCCGAGCTCGGGATGCTGACCCGCGACGTCGGCCCGACCAGGCTCAGGTCCTCGGTGCCGAGGGTCGGGTCGAAGTGCTCGCGGAACCGGGTGGTGGCCCGCACCGTGTAGTCGACGAGGCGGTGCTTGGTGTCGCCGAACTCGTGGCGCACCTGATGCAGGCGGACCACGTCGCCGTCGGGCGTCGTCACCGTGCCAGCGAACGGCTGTGGCAGCAGAGCCAGGAAGTCCTCGGCGGGCTCAACGTCGGTCCCCCAGGGGGTCGCTCCGCCGGTCACCTCCTCCCACGTGTCGGCGCTGGGGTCGTCGACCGGTTCGCTCCAGCTCGCCTGCAGGTCGATCCGCCCGGTGCTCGGCCCATGCAGGTCGATTACGCCCTGCAGCCCGCAGCCGGGGTCGTCGGCGTCGCGGCGCTGGCTCGGCGTGAGCGCTCGGGGCTCGAGCCCGACCGCGGTGGCGACCTCAACCGGGCGCTGGACCGCGTGCACGAGCCGGATCTCGTCGAACGGCGTCAGCCACCACAGCCAGCCATCGGCCGCTGCCTCCACGATCTCGTCGCGGTCCCGGTACTCGTCCGGCCGGGTGCGCCAGAGGCCGAGCAGGTCGAGCTCGCCGCGGCGCAGGGCCGAGGAGCTCCGCAGCCGCAGCTGGGTGCCCGGCGGCAAGGCGATGTGGATCGCGCGGCCGTCGACCCGTCCCTCGAGCTCGTCGCCCGACTCGAGGATCAGCCGGTAAGGGTGCTCCTCGGGCCACTTTCCGCGGTAATCGAGCCGCAGGCCTTCGACGCTCCAGGGAAAGTCGAGGCGGTGGTCGCGGCCCGCGTCGGGGAAGGTAAGCGAGAGGCCGGCGGCGAGCGGATCCGCCAGGTAGGGAAGGACTAGCTCGTCGACGTCGTGGACGACGTAGCGCGCATGCCCCTCGTTGCCGCTGATTGTCTTCAGGCCGGGCTGGGCGACGTACTTGCCGGGCTTGGTCAGGTCGGCGATCTTCGTGTCATCGAATGTGCCCGCCTCGCGCAGGGCGATGGCGAGCGCGTCACGGCGCGCGTCCTTGTCCGCGGACGCGATCGCCGAGTCGAACATCCCGTGCAGCTCGGCATGGCGCTGGCTCGCCTTCGGCGCCGCCAGGTGGCGCTCGCTCGTCGCGCGGTAACCCGATCCCGGGTGCGAGGCGGCGTAGGCCTCGGGCGCCGTCACGACGACCGCGCCGGTGGCGGGCTCGGCGCCGCTGCGGATCACCAGGGTGAGCAGCGACTCGCCGAGGCTGAAGGCGTGCCGGGGCACCACCGTCGGCGGGAGCACCGGATCCCAGCGCAGGAAGGGCCGCGGCTTGGTGACGAAGTCGAGGTAGAGCTCGACTGCATCCTCGAGGTCACCGGGCGCCTCAACCGCGCCGGCGAGGTCGGAAATCAAGCCGGCGAGCATCGCCGCGTCGGGAACCCGGGCCGTCGGCGCGAGCAGGCGCTCGGTCTCGTGCAGCGCCCCGTCGAACGCCCGCTCGATCCGCTCCAGCCGCGTCGTCCCGGGCGCCATCCGCAGGTCGGCCGTGGCGCCCGCGCGGCGCAGGATCATCCGGTCGAGGTCGGCGACGCCGGTGAGCTCGGAGACAGCCGGGGAGATCCGGCGAGCCTGCTCGAGCGCCTGCGGCTCGACCAGCGGCCGCGCCTCGCGAAAGCGGGCCAGAATCTCGTTCGCGAACTCCGAGGGCTCCGCGGCGACCGCGCCGCGATCGGCGAGCGCCGCAGCGACCGCGCTCAGGAGTTCGCTGCTCGGCGCGGCGTCGACGCCGAGCTCGTGCGGGGGGCTGTTGCCGGCGAGGTCGACGCCGACCAGCCGGAAGGCGTAGCTGCGCCCGTAGCGAAGCCGCGGCAGCGTCCCGGGCTCGACCTGGCCGCGCAGCACCACCGGCCTGCGCACGGCGCCCTCCAGCGCCGGTTCGCCGACGTCGCCCTCCGGGTCCATGATCGTCTTGCCCGGCGGCGGCGCCGAGAGGCTCCAGCCCTCCCAGCCGGCGACCACCTCGTGGAGCTGGTGCGGCGCGCTCGCATCCGGTTCGCCCTGCTCGTCGACCTTCTGCATCACGGTGCCGCCCTTGACGTAGCCGACGTCGCGCACCCCGTCGGCGACCTTCTCCCCGTTCGCCTCGATCTCCACACGGCGCCTATGGAGGGTGTGCCAGGCGCGGCTGACGTCGTCCCAGGCCTCGAGCCGCAGGCCGCGGGTGATCTCCTCCAGCGACATCGCCGTGTCGATGCCCTGCGCGCGCTCGCCGGCCCGCTCGCCGGCGCGCTCGAGCTGCGCGGCGAGCACCGCGTCGCGGTCGCGGCGAGCGATCGAGAAGCCGGCGGCCCGGAGCACCGGCGGCGCCGCGTTGACCGCGTCGCCGTTCTTCTCGGCCGCCGCCAGGCGGACCAGGTTCCGCAGGTGGCGCCCGAGCTTGAGCGCGCTTGCGTCGGGGTCGAGGTCGAGGACCCGGAAGCGCTCGTCTCGGTGCTCGAGCCGCAACCAGCCGTCGCCCCAATCGTCGGTCTCCGGCCGAGCGAAGAACCCGGTGCCGCGCGTGTAGCACGCGGTCCGCGGCCGCCGGGCGGGATCGCCCTCGCCGGCGAGGCCCTCGATCGCGATGCGGCCGCGGATCCAGCGCAAGCCCTCGAGCGCGGCGAGGTCGTCGACGTGCAGGTCGACGACCAGGCCGAGCCAGCGAAGCAGTCGCGTGGCGCCCGCCAGCTGGGCGCAGCGCTCGTGGAAGTCGGGCTCGGGCGTCGGCGGCGACGGCACCGATGTGCTCGCGGGCGGGGCGAGCTGCTCGTAGTAGGCCTGGGCCTGGTGCGCGTCGACGAGCTGCTCGAGGAAGCCACCCGCGGCGGTCGCCGCCGCCGAGAAGCGCTCCGTGTCGAGCTTGCCGGCGGCTATCGCGTCGAGCGCCTTGCTGAACCGCGCCTGCAGATCGCTGTCTAGGTCGAGCAGCCGCTCGAGGTCGAGCCCCTCCAGCCCGGGCGGGCGGGTGCCGATCAGCTGGATCTCGACCAGCTCGTCGAAGCCGGTGCCGGTCGGGCTCGGCAGGTTCACCGGCTGCTGGAGCAGCGCCGCGGTGTGCACGTGGAGCGCGTCGCGGTCGATGTTGGACGCCGGGTAGGAGGCGAGCTCGTCGGGCACCTGCGGCTGCGGGCGCCCCCGCACCGGGGTCGTCGGCGGGAACACCTTGGGCCAGACGTCGGAGCGCAGGCGATCGAGGAGAGCCCGCGCGGGGATCACTTGTGCGCCCGAGCCGTCCGCGCTGGTGCCGCCGAGCAGCGCGATCTCGGCCGCCGCGAGCGCGTCGGGCCAGCGCTTGAAGCGCGCGAACTGGCGCAGGCGGCCGTCGGCCCCGTCGGGCGTCAGGCTCGGTGTGATGAACAGGGAGACGTGGAAGCGCCGCCCGGGATCGGCCGAGCGGGGCAGGGCGACGACCGTGAACTCCTCGGACGCCACGCTCAATCCTCCGCGAAGGCGAGGCAGTAGTCCGACCACGCCTTCGAGTAGCCGCTCGCGGGGATGTCGAGCGCGTCGCGCATCGATGGGTCGCCGGCCGAGCCGGCGAAGTGGCGCTCGACCGTGAACGACGCCGAGTACTCGATGAAGGCGACCTCGACCTCGAGCGTCACCTTCGCCTGTCCGTACATCTCGTCCTTGCCCCCGCCCTTGTCGCGGTAGGTGAGGCTGAGCTCGCAGGTCAGAGAGACCGACGCGATCCCCAGGAGCTCGACCTCGCCGCGCAGGCGGAAGTAACCGGTAAGCGTGAATTTGTTGTCCTCCTGGCGGTAGTAGACCCCGCCCATCGCCTCGATCGAGCCGGAGGCGACGCCGAAGTCGAGCGACACGCGCGCACCGAACTCGAGCGCCCCCTCGACCAGGACCAGGCCCTTCGGCGAGGCCTGGAGGCCGACGAAGCCGCCGCCGCCGAACATCATCACTGTGAGCACGAACGGCCGCTCGCGCGTGCAGAAGTTGAAGCTGGCGGTGACCGCCTCGCCGAGGAAGGGAACCCGGGCCTCGAGCCCGAAGCTGATGTTCTCGAGGCTGAAGACGCCGACGGGGACGGCGGGGATCGAGAGGTCGAACCCGGCGCGCGCATCGCTGGGCGAGACCTCGACGTGGGGCGGGTCCGAGAGGCCGTCGAGCGGGATCACCTCGCTCAGCGTCTGGACGAACTTCAGAATCCCCTTGAACTCGATGCCACGGAAGAGGACCTCGACCTCGGGCTTGCGCCCGCTCGAACCGCGGAAGGCGACCCGGTCGAAGCCGAGCGACATCAGCTCGAAGCCCGGCAGCAGGTTGACCGAGAGGTCGCGCAGCTCGGCCAGCGAGTCGACGCCGGCGTCGCCCTCGGCCGAGGCGCGCGCCTCGATCGAGAGGGTGAACCCGTCCTCCGGCACCCAGATGACCGCCTTCTTCCTCTGCTCGTCGACGGGGAGCGCGCGGGAGACCTCGGGCCAGGTCTTGAGCAGCGGCTTCCACTCGTAGCGCGCACGCGCCGCCGGGTTGCCGGTGAGGGCGCCCTTCACCGTCTCCTCGATCAGGTCGAGCATCCTCGCGATCTCCGCGGCGCCCGCGAGCAGCGGCTTGAGCGCGGCGACGAGGCGCTCGAGCTGCGCGCGGACCGTGGGCGGGAACGGCGCCTTCGCCAGCTCCGCCTCGAGCTTGCCGAGCTCGGTGCCGATCGTGCTCAGCTGAGTCTCGAGCGCCGCCCGGTCCGCCGCCGCCAAGGGGGTCTCGAGGTCCATCAGCGCCCTCACCTTGTTGACCACGTCGGTGGCGGCGGGCTCGACCTTCGCGCGGATCTGGGCGAGCTTCGCCGCGGCCGGGGCGAGGGCCGGATCGGCGCCGGGCTCCTGGGCGGCCTGCTGCAGGCGCGTCGCCGCATCGGTGACCGAGCCCTTAAGGCGCATCAGGTCCGCGATCAGCCCGAGCGGGGCGGTCAGCGCCTCGGTGATGAAGCGCGGCGCCTCGTCGAGCCCCGCCGCCCCCAGCAGGTCGACCAGGTCGACGATCCCGAACAGCTTCGGCATGGTCCCGAGCCCCCCGAGGAACTGCTGCGGGTTGAAATCGCCCTGCGCGATCGTGGCCACGTCGCCGATCGGCCCGAGCGTCTTCGAGAGGCCCTCGACCGGCAGGTTCGGCGACACGAGCCCGCCCGACCGCTCGGTGCTCTCGTAGACGATCTCGGCGCCGGCACCGACGACCTCGGCGAACACCTGCCCGGCGTTGGCGCCGGCGAACCCGTCGTCGAGATACGTCTGCGGGTACTTGATCGCGATCTCCGTTGCCTGTGGCGCGAGCTGGCGCATCGCCGGCACCACCACCTGCGCGTGCTCGAGGTACGGCCGCGAGGACATCGCGCCCGGGTCGCCGGGCTCGCCCTTGAAGCTGAGCGAGCGCGCCTCGACCATGGTGTCGCCGGGCACGTCTGGCTTCGCGATCGCGATCGCCTGGCCGGCGCCCGGAATCGGCGGGTTCCCGTACATGCTCTCCACCTTCTGCTTGTCGGCGGCGGTGCCGAGGTGGGCGGCGACGAACAGAAGCGGCGCGTGCAGTCGCACCCGCTCGCCCGCCTGGTCGAGGCAGTCCAGGGTGAACCGGAACTTCTCGCCGCCCACCACCGGCCAGAAGAGGTGATCTCCCGCCAGCCCCAGCGGCTGCCCCGTGTAGGGGGTCGTCGGGCTCACCGGATCGTAGATATCGGGCGTCGCCAGCGGGATCAGCCGGACCTGCTTGAACGGCATATCGAGGTCGGTGTAGGTGCGCAAGGGCTCGGCGATGACGAGGAACTTGCGCTGGAAGAGGCGCGCCTGCGGCGATCCGGGATCGACCTCCTCCAGGATCTTCCGCTCGGTGATCTTCACCAGGGCGCTGGCGTGGCCGAACGGGAACATGTACCCGGGGTAGACGACGCGCACGTACTGGTCGCGGCCGAGCGGGGCGATGTGGTCCCAGGCGAGGACGCTGGGCAGCTCATGCGCGTACGGCCCGATCTCCTTGGCGCTCCATTCCGCGTGCAGGTCGAGCCAAGCGCCAAGGGTCGAGAGGTAGAGGCGCTCGACGTCGACAGGCTTCGGCGTCGCCAGCGTCGGGTCGGCCGTCTGGCGCACGAGCATGCCGCGATCGCGCCCGTCGAGGGACATCCGGAAAGGCTCGAGTAGCTGGGCGCTCGTCATCCAGTCGGTCGACCCGTAGAGATCGTCGTCGTTCCGCGGGTCGAGGTCGCGCGCCCAGATCGCGCGCACGACCCGCTGCTCGGCGCTGCGCTCGTCGATCGTCGGCTCCTTGCTCACCGGGTCCTCGGTCCGCACCCCGAGCCGGGTATGCCAGAGCTCGACCCTGGTCGGGTCGCCTGGGGCCGCGACCGGGACGTTCGCGTGGGCGAAGCCACCGATCTTGCTCGGCGAGATAATCAGCCGGTAGGGCGCCTCGATCGCCGTCTGATCGGCCCTCGGCGGCCGCGGCGCGCGGCGGCGGCGCGGCGGGACGAGCCTGCCCCGCCACGGTGTCAGCCGGTACGCGGCGGCGCCCGCGCTGCGGTCGTCCCCGCCTAGCGCTGTGAGGTCGACGCCGGCGAGGTCGACCGC
Organism: uncultured Solirubrobacterales bacterium; assembly: GCA_963797265.1. Lineage (GTDB taxonomy): Bacteria > Actinomycetota > Thermoleophilia > Solirubrobacterales > 70-9 > DASUPK01. The sequence continues at coordinate 814,477 of CAWCOY010000002.1, forward strand.
CGTCTGCGTCGACAGCAGGCCGCGCAGCATCCGCAGCTCGTTGGCGCCGCGCATCAGCGCCCGGACCGGGTCGCCCGGCTGTGGTGTCATCGCGGCGGCGGGGATCGTGCGCGCCGCAGCCGCGCGCGAGTCGCGGACCACGCCCAGGCCGGCGTCGGACAGGACCAGCGCGTTGCCGCCAGGCAGCTCGTTGATCAGGCCGAGCAGCCCGACGCTGCCGCGCGCCTCTTGCTTGCGCGGCGTTGCCCACTCCGAGACGCGCAGCGGGAGGCGCGAAAGCGCCGCAAGGAAGCCCGCGATCGTGAACTCGATGAGCTCGCTCTCAGGGACGTCGAGGCAGAGCCGCGACCGGTTTGCGGCGCGCGCCAAGACGGGCGGCCGCTTGGGTGTCTCGCTGCCACCGGGAGCGACGTTCACAGGCGGCGCGGCGGGATCCTCACTCGGACCGACGACCGGATCGGTGACAGCGGTGGCGTCCTCGCCCACCCGGTACCAGGCCTGCTCTCCAAGATGCTGGAATGAGAAACCCACGTCGATCCAGGCGCCTTGGGTGTCCGCACGCAAATTCGGTGCCGCTCCCGCTTTCCCGGGCGCGTCGAGACGACAGCGGAAGCAGCGAACCTCGAGGCAGACCAGGTCGTCGGGGCGAAGGAGGCGGAACGTGTGGGTCGGCTGCTCGGGCACGGGCCCCGTCAGCTCGACGGGGATCAGCCCCAGCGGATCCGGATTGAATTCGAGCCGGCGCGCTTGCGCCATTGTGGCCTCTCTCGATCCTCTGTCCCCGGGACTCGTCGACCTTATCCGCCGCGCGGCCTCGCGTCTATGAGCCAGATCGGCTAGACAGCGATTGGGTGAAGGCACTTCATGCTCAGGAAGTAATGAGGCGCGCCGGAGGAAAGAGCCTCTATGCGCGGGTCCGGATGGATATTGGGCAGCTCCGCCAATTTCGAGTGCACTTCCCGACGGACGGCCCGGGATCTCGCAAGCGCGACCCGGCCCAAGGCCCGAGCTCATGAGCTATCGGTCGCATGGAGCGTTGGGTCCGATTGGCCGCAGTTTGCGGGAAGTTCTTGCGCTCGGATGCGCTCCGTTCCGCTCAAATTGGATCCTCAAACGGAACTCGGCCGCGACCGGTTCTCGCGCGAAGCGGCAGCCGCGAAATCCGAAGACCATCTTCGGACGATGTCCGAGGGCGAACGAGAAGACCGCGCTGCCTATCGCACCGCCGCCTCGTGCAGGTAGGCGACCATGATGCCCATCACGTCGTCGGCCGGCTCGCCGGGGTTCGTGTACTGGCTGTGCAAGCGAATCGTCTGCCCGGCTCGGATCGGGAAGCCCTTGCCGTTGTAGGAGCCTCCCGGCGGGTAGGCCTCGTTTCCGCGCGCCTTGGCACTGTGGAGCCCACATCCCGTCATCGTGTCGAGATGCCCCATGAAGCCGTTCTCCACCCCGAACGCGGTGTAGTAACGGTCCTCCGAGCGGCAGATCGTCGAGCCGGTCAGGTCGGATGGGAGTCCGCCGGTCGGGGGCTCCGGGCCGAAGTACGTGCTGGAGGGCCCGCCGACCACTTCGGCTGAGATCGCCACCCCGCCGCCGTGGTTCGGGCAGAGCGACGCGTCCATCATGCACTCCATCACCATCGCGCTCAGGTCGTGCTGGTGGCCGCCGATGCCGACGATGTAGCCGCTGAGGTTCGACGTCCAGGGCCAATGAGTGTCTGAGTCGCCGTGTGGAATCGTGTACTCCGAGGTGCGGCAATTGTTGATGTCGAGCCAGATCGGGGTGACCGCCTTCAGATGCGCCGTGCCGGGTCGGTAGCGCACGACGACCTGCACGTAGACCTGCTGCGGCTCGGCCATCATGTTCATCAGTTCCGCGTCGAGGGTCCATTTGTTGCCCGCGTTGTAGTAGCCGTAGCCGTTCGGCAGGTGGACGTGGCTGCGCTCGCTCCCCGAGGCAAAGAACCGCTCCCCCGGGTTGAAGCGGTCAAACAACCCGTTCGGACAGGTGGTGTCTCGCTTCGCCGGGTTGAAGAGCACGAAGTGGTGAAGCATCGTGCCGGTGTCGAAGTTGGTGTCAGTCCCGTCAGAGTCGACGAGCGAGGGGACGATGTCGGTCACGTAGCAATCGCTGCACGGCGCCGGCAAGTTGAAGACGAACTGGTTGTTGACCATGCCCGGCTGGCCCATGGAGGCAGCGGGAACGCTGAAGGGCCCATAGCGGACTATGGCGGTCGTGCCAGACCGCTTCGCCCAATCGTCCCTGGGGTCGTCGAACTTCTTGACCACCGTGATTGAACCACCTACCGCGGCACCTGCCGAAGTGGCCAACGACAGAGAGACGAGAAGCGTCGTGGCGAGGGCCGCGACGAATCCGATCCTCCTGAGAGTCACCATCTCTCCTCCTTGAGAGCCCTGATGAATCGTCGTGCGAGGCGGCGGCGTCGAGCCTAGACCTCGACGGTCGCCGTTGGCTTGAGTCCCATTCCCTCGTTGAGCCGTGCAAAACCTCGACGGCGCGGGCCAGGCCGACTATTGGAGCGGGCTGAGGTGTCGGCCTCACCGTCAACAGAAGCTGGTCCGGGATCCGGAGATCGGAGTCGCCGTGGAGCTGATTCGGTAGTGGACGTCGAGCCTCAGTAGGGAGAGCGGCTTCTGTGAGCAGGCCGGCGCCGAGTCCACCCAGAACAACTCAGCGATACCGAGCGCACCGCAGAAGCAACGGGTCCTCATCGATCCAGAAATTAGAACCCTCGGCGTCTCTCACGCACCAGGTCAGACGAAAGGCCCGCGCTTGCGGGCCTTTCGTGAGTAGCGGGGGCCCGATTCGCTTCTCGCTACCACCGCCTGAGGATTCGCGAGATCAGTCGGCCTACGGCCTGAGAGCGCCACCGCTCCTGCTCACGCAAAGGAAGCATGGATCCGGGGCCGTGAGAGTGACACTTTGGACTTTGTCCTCCTTTGGGTCCCGCCGCCGTCCAGCCCCGTTCGTCAGCTAGCCCCCGCAGGGTCGCCAGACGGGGCATCCACTCCGGCGCGTCCTGCGGCCTGCGCGGCGGCACCGAATCGCAGGACGCGGCCGCCGAAGGCAATCGCGCAGACAGCGAACCAGGCCCAGCCCAGTGCAAGGCCTGCGAGCACGTCGGTCAGCCAGTGAACGTCGAGGAACACGCGGCTGCCCGCGACCCCGACCGCGATTCCGACGGCGACGCCGGCGAGCGCCGGCCAGGCTCGACGGCCCCACCAGCGGCCGGCGACGAGCGCGAAGGCCGCCCATGAAGCAGCAGCGGTGGAGGTGTGGCCGCTGGGGAACGACGGCCCGAGCGTCGCGGCCACGGGCTCAAGCGCCGGACGGGCACGATCCACCAGCTGCTTGACCATCTCGGTGAGGAGCTTGTCTCCCAGCACGACCGTCAACAGGAACGGCACGACCCAGCGGCTGCCTTTGCGCGCGAGCTCGACCAGCGCGACGGCGACCGCGACGACGACCACCGTCCACGTCTCCCCCAGATCCGTGACGGGCGTCAGGCCGTCGTGTGACCAGGCGGTCGCGTGGCGGTCGCCCCACTCGGCCACGCTGCTGTCGAGACCTGCGAGCACGTCGGTGCTGCGCACCACAACCGCCAGCAGCGCAAGCACCACGCCCCCCACGAGGACGGCCACGAGCGCCAGCGTGAGCGCGAGCCCGGTGGCCTTCTCCGGGTTGAGGCGCGCCGCGCGCACCGCGCGCCAGGCCGGCGCCGTGGCGGCGTGGCGCCCGGCCTCGCGCGCCGCCTCGACGACGGGCGGTGCGAGCTCGCGGCGCGGATAGAACCGGGTCAGGAAGGCGGCGGCGAGCCCCGACAGGATGGCGATGAGCAGGAGTAGGAGGAGCGGCATCGGCCAGGTGGACGGCCGCGAAAGTCAGCGGCACGCGGCCTTTCGGTGACGAACCGTAGGCATAGTATGCCCGCGCTCCGGGGAGTATTCACCGCGTGTCCATCGAGCACGGATCGCTCGCGGAAGCACCGATGACGGAGCAAGGACGCCCCCGCCAGACGGTCTCGCCGCTCGTCCCGCGTCCCGGTGGGCCGGCCGAGCGCCTCGCCGGCGCACTCGGCTCCCGCCACCCCGCCATCGTCTTCGCGCTCGCCCTGCTAGTCGGGTTCCTGGTGCTGGCGGCGGCATCGATCCTGCTCGCCCTGCTCGTGGTGCACGTGCTGGTCAGCGGGAGCGGGCTGGGGCTGGCCGGTACGGATGAGAGCTTCAACGAGACGCTCGCCCAGCACCGCACCGGCACGCTCAACACGATCTCCGAGATCGGCTCGCAGGTGGGCGGCGCCCCGGTCCTGCCGATCCTCGTCGGCGTCATCGGCATCGCCTGTGCCGCCGCCCGTCGCTGGGGGATCGCGGCGTTCGCGGTCTTCGTGCTGGCCGCCGAGTCCGCCACCTACCGCGTCACCTCGCTCGCGGTTCCCCGCGACCGCCCATCGGTCCATCGGTTGGAAAGCCTTCCGGTCGACGCCAGCTACCCGTCGGGGCACACCGCCGCCTCCGTGGCGGTCTACTCCGGCCTCGTGCTCCTGCTCACCACCCGTTTCACCAGCAGCCTCTCGAAGGCGCTTGCCTGGACCGGCGCGATCCTATTGACCACGTTCGTCGCGCTCTCGCGCATGTACCGCGGCATGCACCATCCGCTCGACGTCGCCGGGGGGGTGCTCGTCGGCATCGGGGCGATCCTGGTGCTGTTGTTCGCCTGCCGTGCGGCCGGCGCGGCCGCGGAGAGGCGCTCGCGCGCATGAAGCTGGCGGTTGTCGCCCACGCCGGCAAGACGGTTGGCGGCGGGCTCCCGGAGTTGCGGCGCACGCTCGAGGAAAGGGGCATCTCCGCGCCAGTGTGGATCGAGGTGCCGAAGAGCAAGCGGGCGCCGAAGGCGGTCAGGCAAGCACTGGATGACGGCGCCGAGCTGATCCTCGCGTGGGGCGGGGACGGGATGGTGCAGCGCTGCGTCGACGCGCTCGAGGACACGCAGGTTCCGCTCGCGATCGTCCCCGCGGGGACTTCGAACCTGTTCGCCACGAACCTCGGCATCGAGGGCGACATCGCACAAGCGGTGCAGGTCGCGCTTCTCGGCGACCGCCGCCGGCTGGACGTCGGCTGCTTCAACGGCGAGCGCTTCGCCGTGATGGCCGGCGCCGGCTTCGACGCGGCGATGATCAAAGGCGCCGACGACCTCAAGGACCGTCTCGGCCGGGGGGCCTATGTGCTCGGCGGGGCCGCAAAGCTGAACACCGCGAGCTTCGAGGCGAAGGTCAAGGTCGACGGAACGCGCTGGTACAAGGGGCCCGCGAGCTGCATCCTGCTCGGAAACGTGGGCAGCCTGTTCGGCGGCATCGAGGTATTCGCCGATGCGAAGCCCGACGACGGCCTGCTCGACATCGGCGTGCTCATCTCCGATGGCCCGGTGCAGCTACTGCGCGCGGCCACGCGGACGGCCATCGGCAGCGCGGAGAAATCACCGTTCGTACGCGTTACCCAGGGGCGCTCGGTGCGCGTGAAGCTCGACCGCAAGGCGCACTACGAGCTCGACGGAGGCGACCGCACGAAGGTCAAGAAGTTCAAGGTCGACGTCGAGGCCGGCGCGATCACCGTATGCGTCCCGAACACGGCCGGAGGAGGAAGCAAAACGAAATGAGTGGCAACGTGGACATCGGATCCAATGACCTCAGCGACAGGGCAAGACGCGAGGGCGACAACCTCGCGGCCGCGAAGCCGCTCGGCTGGCTGGCGCGAGCGGGTCTCATCGCCCGCGGGCTCGTCTACCTGATCATCGGCGTACTCGCGCTGAAGCTCGCGCTTGGCGACGGTGGCAAGGCGACCAACCAGCAGGGCGCGCTGAAGACGATCGCCGACCGGCCCTTTGGCGAGACGCTGCTCATCCTGGTCGCGATCGGGCTGGCGGGCTACGCGCTCTGGAGGCTGGTCCGGGCGGCCGTCGGCCACGGCGCCGAGCAGCGAGACAGCGGGTCCGACCGCGTCGCGGCGCTCGCGAGCGGCATCGCCTACGCGATCCTCTGCGTGACGGCGGTGAAGATCGTCACGGGCTCGAGCACCGGCTCGGGGACGCCGAAGGAGGCGACGGGAGGCGTCCTGGGATGGTCTGGCGGCACGGTGCTCGTCGCGATCGCCGGGGCGGTCCTCATCGGCGTCGCCGCCTATCAGGCGTACAAGGGCCTGGCGAAGAAGTTCCTCGACGACGCCAAGACGAGCGAGATGGGCCCCGGCGTCCGCAAGGGCTATACCGCCCTCGGCGTCTTCGGACACCTCGCGCGGGCCGTCATCTTCACGCTGGTCGGCTACGGGCTGATCAAGGCCGCGATCGACTACGACCCGCACGAGGCGATCGGGCTCGATGGCGCGCTGCGCAACCTCGCGAATTCGTCGTACGGCCCTGCGTTACTGGGCGTCGTTGCCGCCGGGCTGGCCGGGTTTGCGGTCTACTCGATTGCCGACGCCCGCTACCGCAGGGTGTGAGGTGTCGGGCAACTCAAGCGATCCGTCGCTCGAAGGCGGTCTCCAGCCGTAGTCCCTCCGACTCGGGATCACGGACCGTCTTCGAGATCGTCAGGCTGGCCTGGCGTCCCTTGAGGCTCAAGGTCGCGATCTGGTTCTCGAAGTACGGACCGCCGGCGAAGCGCCAGCGGATCTCGGGGTCCTCGACGCCGGCCGCGTGGGCGAGACCGCGGAACAGGGCTTCCATCGGGCGGGCATGACCGACCCGCAGCGCGAGCCGCTCGTTCAGATCGAGCGCCTTCCGGAACGGCGAGCAGACCGCCTGGTAGACGGCACTGCTCACGTTGGCGTCGCGGCGGAACGCCACCTCGGCGAGATACGCATGATGGACGTCGCCGGAGAGGATGCAGATCGTGGCAGGAGGCCGGCCGTGCTCGCCGGAGCCGACCTCCCTCAGCAGTCCGGTCAGCCGCCGGAACGAGCGCTGAAAGGCCGGCCAGTGATCGCTGTCGATTCCGCGCCTGATCTTCTCGGCGACCCTGGCCGCTCCCCCGCCCCACGCGCCGCTGCAGACCGCTTCATTCCAGCCCTCCAGGTAGTGGAGCCCGGGGGCGAGCAGGTAGGGGTCCGAGGTCCCGATCAGCAGATGGTCGAAGTCGCCTCGGGCCTTGTCCTCGACCCACTCCCACTCCTCGTCGTCGAGGATGTCGCGCCGGTCCTCGTCCAACACCCGGCCCACCCGTGATTCCACCACGATCAGCCGGCTCGAGCCGAGGTCGCGGTAGTAGCTCCAGCGTTTCCCCTCGCGCTCTTGGTTCTCCTGCACGGCGTAATCCCGGAGCGCCGGAGCGGCGTCCTCCTCCTCCCGAACCTGACGGTAGAGCGAGTTCTGCTCCAGCTCCCGCGGCGAGAGGTTGCCGATGAACTGATAGATCCAGTACGACATCAGCCCGGATACCGCCCGTTCCTCCCACCACGGCTGCTGGCTCATGTCCTCCAGCCATGAGCGCGAGATGTTCCAGTCGTCGTGCATGTCGTGGTCGTCGATGACCATCGCGATCGAGACCGTCGAGAACAGCCAGCGGATCACCGGGTCGCCCCACGACTCCCAGTAGAGCCGGGTGTACTCCTCGAAGTCGGCGACCTCCTCACCCGGAGGCTCGGTCGTATCCCGCTTCGAGCGGATGAACTCCTCGGCCTGGGGCGAGACCTCGTCCGCGTAGATCTGGTCTCCCAGGAGGAGCACTAGCTCCGGCCAGCGATCGGGCTCCGACTCGAGCATCGAGAGCGCGAGGGTGTGAAGGGCATCGGGGCCGCGCCCACGCTCGTCCTTGTCCTTAGTCAGCGTGTACGGCGGATGATGCGGGAGGGCGACTCGGCAGGAACCGAAGATCAGGTCGACTCGGCCGTCCGGATCGACTGTGCGGATGATGCTGGCCGGGAACTCGGAGCCGGGCTCGGGCCAGCGGACCTCGCCATCGAGCGAGACGCCGTACTCGTAGGTCGTCCCCGGCTCAAGCCCGTCCAGGCAGACGAGCGCGTAGTGATGACCCTCGACGCCGAAGGTCCGCGCGCGATGGTCGAGCACCTCCACATCGCAGGCGTCGTCGGTCTCCACCCAGACGACGGCCTCCGTGTCGGAGACGTAACGAAGCACGGGACCTAGCACCAGCTGGGACACCGCTGCTTCATACCCCGATCCCGCCGGATGATGTCCGAGCTCCCCAAAGTGTCCTTAACCGGCGAACGGTTTCGTCAGCCTTCCACCCGGAAGACAGACGCACACCCGTTAATGGCAAGGTAAGGAATTCGAGGTGGGACCGGTAAGGATGCGCAGGGAGGAGGCCCGTCGGACACTGCTTCGGCGGTCTAGCGCCTGCGTGATCTCACAAGCCCGCTGGTTGCGTCGTGGCATCCAGTTGTCTCGGGACGCAGGGAGATCACCGCAGCCATTGCGCGGCTCAGGGGCCGAGCGCGGCGAAGGCGACGAAGCCGGCGAACAGGGCGCTCCAGGCCGCCACCACCGGTAGCCCCAGCCTGTCCTTGGGGAGCCGCCACAGCGCCAAGGCGCCGCCGGTGAGGCCCGCGACCCCGGCGGCGACTGCGTACCGGTCGAGCTCCCAGTCGGTCTTCCCAAGGCCGAAGGCGATCGCCACGGTCGACTGAAACGCCATCGCTCCGGTGATGTTGCCGACCGCCAGGGTGTCCTTGTCGCCCCGTATCCAGAGCACGCTGTTGAGCTTCTCCGGGAGCTCGGTCGCCAGAGGGGCGAGGATGAGAGTGAGCACCAACACGGAGATGCCGAGCGCCTCGGCGACCGTCACGACCTCCTCGACGAAGAGCTCGGCGCCGCCGACAATCATCAGCAGTCCGATAATGACCTGGGCGACGATCGCGATTTTGCGGGGTTGGTCCTCCCTGCTGGGGTCGAACTTGAGCGACTCGAGCTCGTCCAGGTCCTCGCCGCCGCCGCTGTGCCGGACCGTTCGCCGCGCATAAGCTCCATAGGCGATCAGCAACCCGACCGCCCCGGCGATATGTAGGGACATCGAGTCGATCAGCCCCAGGCCGATGCCGATGGCGAAGCAGGGCAGAAAGAGGCCGAGGTCGCGACGCAGCGAGCGGTCGTCGGGGGTCATCTCCGAGCCGCCGCTTCGCCGTCGGCGGAAAGCCATGGCGCTGGCGCCGACCACCAGCAAGGCGACCGTGCCCAGCATGAAAGGGGCGCCGACGATGGCGCCGATCGCGACCTGCTCGGACTCGCCACCCGAGAGGACCGCGACCACGGGAATCAGCGACTCCGGCAGCGCCGTACCGGCCGCGGCCAGCAGGCTTCCCACGGCTCCTTCCCCGAGGTCGAGGCGCTTGCCGGACCACTCGATCGCGTTCGTGAACAGGATCGCTCCGCCGATGATCAGCGCGAACGCCGCTGCTAGCAGGGGCCCCGTCATTCGGAGGCTCCCTACCCGCCGGCCCGGAGATCACACGAGGCCCGGCTTGAGAGCTCGATGACCGTTCCACCGGGGCCGCGAAGCCCGACGACCTCCCCGCCGACACCACACGACGGCCTCGTGATCTGGGTGGCGGCACGCTCGGGCCGCCGCCACAACGCCGAGGACTACGAAGCCTGGGAGGAAGGTATACGAAGGGTCGTCGAGCAACGTCGGTGAATGCACATCGCAGGCGGGGAACCGGATGAGAGGAGCTGAGGAGCGTGACTGACATCACAAGGATCCGCCTGGAGGACATCGATCTCGAGGTGGAGCGTGTCAAACGCCATTACGAGGTGACCGCGAAGCGCCGCCCGACGGGCGCAGCTGTGACGAGAAGCGGTATCGCGCTCAATGTTACGCGCAAGGACGCGCTGGAGTCCCTCGAGAAGCACGTCACTGAGCTGGAGGATGGTGACGATCGCGACGGTGACGAGCACAAGCCGGACTGATGAGAGGGCGAGCACAGCGGGGACTCGGCGCGGCGCTGGCAAACTTTGTCACTCGCAACCGGGGGCGATCACCACGGCGGCGGAGATGGCGGCGAAATGACCGGCGACACAGAGCTACGCGGGGGCGCTCCTGAGCGGGATGGAGTCCGAGGCGGCAGACGGAAGGGAATCCGGCGGTAACGAACGTCAAACCGGTTCGCTGCCACCCCGTCCGCACCAAGGGCCCTCTTTCGAGAGCCCTTGGCTAGTAGCGGGGGCCGGATTCCTATCTCGCTAAGACCGTCCGAGGGTCCGCGAGACCAGCGCCTTACCTATCGGTCCGGGTACGGGTCTCCGGCCGCGTCGCCCCCTGTGACTGCTTTCCACGAGTTGTTGCTGCACCGGGGACAGGGAGGCAGGCTCTTCACCGAACCGGTCGTTATCTCGTTGCCGCACTCTGTGCAGCGGTAGGTCCCGGCGGAAACGTCGCTCCCACTCGGGATCGACTCTCCTCCCTTGCCCGTCAAAAAGTCGAGTAAACCCATGCTCTCATCCTTCCGTAAGCGTGACGTCGTGGGAGCGCCTTACCCCGCGCCTGGCGTCGGAAACTTTCAGGCTGGTCGGCCTCAGGCTCGCGGCGGGGGCGGCGCGGGAGCTACGCGGATGGCTCTGGTAGCTCCTGCCCCTCGGTCGAGGGGGCTTCAGGCGAACCGATCACCGGTCGCGCGACTGTCGGGCGGCGACTGTTGCAGGTCGACTTCAAGGGCTGAGTGGTCGCTGAGCCCCTGCTCGCGCCATGCGTGGTGATAGGCAGCTGAAGCTGGGCGAAGTTCCTCCGATGCGAAGACGTGATCCAGACGCCAACCGCCGTCGTGGCCGGCGATCCGCCGCCATGTCCAGCTCGGCTCGCGCCGCGCGTAGCCGTGCAGGGCTCGGAACGCATCGCGGTAACCGAGCTCCCGGAGCCCTGGAACCACGCCGAGCTCGGCCTCGTCCCACTCGGACCCGCGCTCGGGTCGCAGGCGGCCTCGGGAGTCCCGCGCGAACGAGATCACCTTGCCGTCGGGAAGCTCCCGGCGGGGGGTATTGAGATCTCCGCAGAGCACACGCGGACCCCGCCCGGCGCTTGCCAGCCCGTCGCGAATCGCCTCCAGTGTTCGAATCTTGACCCAGCCGTTGGCGGCGTTCGGAACGTGAACGCAGTGCAGCTCAATGGCGACGGTGCCCCCGGATGAGGAGACCGCCGCGATGGCAGTCTCCGGCCAGGGCACGGGCAGGGCCGGGGCGATTTCCAGCGGCGTGCGCGAGGCGAGGAGCACTCCCGTGCTGCGCCGGGCCGCCGGCTCTCGCACCGGATCGGCCCGGTCCAGCGACGCCCGCACGTGACTGATCCCGATCGTCTCGAGCGCCGCCCTCCACAATGGCAGCGCGCGCTTGGTGACCTCCTGGAGCGCGACCACGGCGGGGGCACGGCCGGCGAGCGCGGCGGCCTGCTCCGCCAGACGCGAACTGCGCCGAGCCACATTCCAGCTGACAATGCGCATTGACGGGCCTAGCTGCTCATCCTCCGTTCGGACCACAGTCAGGACGGTGAGCTGAACCTGCGCTCGAGGGCGGGCTCGATGTTCCAAAGCACCACGTCCTGGCGCTCGGAGAAATGAAGGATGGGATCGCCGGAGAGGTCCAAGCCACACGGGGAGACCATCGAGTTGAGCTCGACCGACCCACTCGCCTCCTGATGCGGCCAGGGAGGATGGTGAATGTCGCCCCGGTGGACCCGGCCGCCCTCGGACAGCGTGTAGAGGCAGTAGCGCTCCGCGAGGAAGCGTCCCATCGAATCGTCCTGCGAGAGCCGCCGGCCGCTCGGCGCGTAAGCGATCGCGAGCTCGGCCGGCTCGCCATCCTCCGAGACGCGCTCGCTCCGGAAGAAAAAGCCGCCATCGTGGGCGTCGAGTGAGATCCGCAAGTGGAAGTACGGAAGGCGGTAGGTCCTCCGCGCGACGGCGACCGCCAGTCTGCTGCTCGCATCCAAGCTGAGGAAGTAGATCCCCGGCTTGCCGTCGACGGTCACGTAGGTGCGGACGTTGACCTCAAGGAATTGGGAGACGATCGGCGCTGGCGGAAGACGGCGGAGCTGGAGCCCCTCAACGCCGAAGGGCGTCACCGCGATCCAGGCAGAGCCTTCACGAACGTCGAGGGGAAGCTGCGACGGAACGACTTTCACCAGCCGTTTAGGATCGACCGGCCAGTGCGCGAAGAGAAGGTGGCGCCAGGTTTGTCCCATGAACCAGGGTCGATCGGGTAGGGGCCAAGGACGTTGGGAGGTCTCCCCGAGCACGCTCCGCTGGCGCAGTGCCGCTTCAATTGCGGCTGCCGGTCGGAGCATGCTTCAGAGGTTCCCGTGCGTCGGTCCAAGGAAACCGCACGCCAGGGCACTGAACTGGGTAAGGCGGGCGTCAAGGCCGGCGCTTTCGTGCAACACCAAGGGCCCTCTTTCGAGGGCCCTTGGTGTGTAGCGGGGGCGGGATTCGAACCCGCGACCTTCGGGTTATGAGCCCCAGCAGGCGTGATGCCCTCAGCCCGGATTTCGCATTCCCATGCGGTTTCAGGTGCTCTCAGTTGCCCTGAGTTGTGCTCAAAATGGGACACTGAATGGGACCCTGGATCGCGAAGCTCCTCCCCGGCCGGCAGACCGTGGGCCGCATCCGCAGCGCGTTCAGCGCGGCGCGCTGAACGCCCGGCTGCCGCGCTCAGCACGCCGCGCCACGATGGCGGGGGCGCTCACTTGCCTCACCCCCTGACGAGCGAGAGGACGGCGCTTGCGATGACCGCAGCGGGGATGACCACCAGTATGAAATCCGAGGTGAGTCTCTCCCCGACGCGGTTGTCGAGTGCCTCCAGCAGGAGCACCCCGATCGCGTAGGACAGCACCAGGATGAAGGCGCCGCCCGCGATCAACAGTTGAGCGATGCCCGCCACCGACCCGATGATGTCGCTGCCGCTGAAGGCGAGCAGGCCGATCACAACCAGACCCACCACTGCCACGACCAGCCCCAACTGATCTCGCCTGTTCACGATTATGTGGTCGGCTTCATTCATGCTCGTACGACGCCCGGTGCGAGGTCGGCTGTGGGGCGCAAATGCCGATGCACCGGACCGATGGCCACGTAGGTTACGTCGATGCCGAGATCTTGTCGCTAACGCCTGCACGGATCGGTAGTTGCTGCTTCGCGCGAAACGCAGCACCGCCCGCTGCGGGTCCCACGCGGATGCGAAAGTTCCATAGCGCCGGACCAGACTCCTCCCCGCGAGCGTTTGGGGCTCCGTCGAAGAAGAGGGGTCAGGGAGAGCGATGACAATCGAAGGGAAGACGAAATGAGCGACGGGGTCGAAATAACCAACCATCGAGCCGATGCGACGCAGAACGAGTCTCTGATCGGCATGGCGCGGATGGGCGCGGATGCGTTCGGGTACAAAGCGGAGCTGCGCATCGACCGCGGCCTCGCGGAGCTCCTACGACTGAGGGTCTCACAACTCAACAACTGCAGCTACTGTCTCAACCTCCACTACGAGGCCGCCCGCGACGCTGGGATCCCGCGCGCGAAGATCGACACGCTGACCGCGTGGTGGGAGACCGACCTGCACTCCGAGGCAGAGCGGGCAGCCCTCCGCTATGCCGAGGCGCTCACCCGGGCCCCCGACATTGATGCCGACCAGGCGTTCCAGCGCTTCCACGAGGGGCTCGCGAAGCACTTCGACGCCGAGAAGATCCTCGAGATCATCGGGGTCGTTGTGAACATGAACATCTGGACGCGGCTGAAGCTGGCCGAGGGGGCGAAGCCGGCGCTGGGCTGAGCCGCGAGCGTGCTTAACGCCTCGCGACACCTTTGAGTTCCTCCCGCGCCCGGCGAATCAGCCGGTCGAAGCTCGTCCCGTGGCTGTCTTTCGTCCGGGTCAAGCGCCGATTGAGGGGATCCGAAGACGCCGCAGCAGCAGAGCCACCGAGAGTATGGTGACGGGTGTACCGCCAACCAATCGAGGAGGTCAATCATGGCCTTGACCGATCCTGTGCTGTCCGGCCCAGGCGCCGGACGTACCGTGACCCACGGCGGCGGCTCGAGCGCAGAGCTCAAGCTCGAGGGCGAGCAGTCAGGCGGCGGCTGGGCCGTCGTCGAATCGCGCGTCCGCGCCGGCGAGGAGCCGCCGCTCCACACCCATACGCGTGAAGATGAGACCCTCTACGTCCTCGACGGTGCGATCACCGCGTACGTCGGTGACCAGAAGTTCGAGGTCGAGGCCGGGTCGTACGCCGCGCTTCCCAACAACCTCCGGCACGGTTACAGCGTGCGCGGTGACGAAGTGCGGCTTCTGGTCACCCTCCAGCCGGCTGGTGCGGAGCACTTCCTCGTACCCCGTGATGACGGCGACGCCGACCCAGCGAAGTTCGGCCTCATCATCCACGGCGCGGTCCCAGCAGCGTAGGCCCCGCGACCGCAGGGGGCGCCGTCCAGCCGCGGCGTCCCCTCCGAGCCGGATCGATGATGCAGGGTGGCTGGAACTACTGGCCCGGCGCACCCAGCGCAGCGAGCGCTGGCTAGGGTCTGACCAACTGCTCGAGACGGTCTGCGGTGGGCGGAGCGGCGCGCTCGTGGTGCGTGGTCGCCCGGCATCGGCAAGACGGCGCTGTTGGAGTATGCGGCCGACTCGGCGTCGGACCTCCAAGTCGTGCGAGCCCTCAGCGTCGAATCCGAGATGGAACTTGCGTTCGCCGCGCTCCACCAGTTGTGCGCGCCCATGTTTGATGGGCTCGTGCGCCTCCCGGACCTCAGCGCGATGCGCTCGAAACCGTGTTCGGCATGAGCGCGGGTCCGGCCCCTTGACCTTCTTCTGGTCGGCCTGGCAGTGCTGAGCCTGACGTCGCGGGCCTGCCGGAGCTCGTGGTTCAGGGTTCGCGGAACAGCGAGGCCCGCGAACTGCTGGAGTCGGTGGTCCGTGGCGAGTTGGATGGGGCGTACGCGAGCGAATCATCGCTGAGACGCATGGGACCCACTGGCGCTTCTCGAGCTGCCGCGTGAACTTTGGCTCCTCCGCGCGTGTTGGCTGCGGGCCTCATGGTGTGGACTCCTGGGGGTCCGTCGCCTGCGGTTGGACCGTCTGGGTGTCCGATCGCTCGAATCTCACGTTGGCCTGGCTGCTCGCCGCGGACGGCGCACCGAGCCGCTCGAGGAGGTGGTCGCCCACGCGCAGCGAGTTGGCCATCGCCGTCAGCGCCGGGTTCACCGCGCTGGAGGAGGGGAAGAAGCTGGTGTCGACGACGTAGAGGTTGTCGACGTCGTGCGCTTTGCAGTTGACGTCCAGCGCGGACCGGCTGGGATCGGTGCCGAAGCGCACGGTGCCGCAGTTATGCGCGATGCCGGCGATCGGGATCTGCTGGCTGAGCACCGACCTACGCCGGATACTGGTCTGGTGACAGCCGAGCGGACCAAGCAGGTCC
Source organism: uncultured Solirubrobacterales bacterium (assembly GCA_963797265.1). Classification (GTDB taxonomy): domain Bacteria; phylum Actinomycetota; class Thermoleophilia; order Solirubrobacterales; family 70-9; genus DASUPK01. The sequence continues at coordinate 829,883 of CAWCOY010000002.1, forward strand.
TTGAGCTTGGCCAGCAGCCGCTTGTGGGGCTCGGTGTTCTGGTAGGTCTTGGCGAGGTGGATGTTCCCCTGGCGGTCGACTGTGACGCGGTTGTCCGGGTGCGGGAGGTCCTCGGTGGTGAGCCAGAAGTCGATGGCGTGCCTCGCGATGTAGTCGAGCGCCAGCCCGGGCGCGAACCAGGGTGCGCCGACGCGCAGGATGTCGGGGTCTGACTTGACGAGCGTCTGGATGTGTCCGAGTGGGAGGTCTGAGTCCTCGGCGCCCCAGTAGTAGTCATTGAGGCCAAGCGTCTTCTGGAACTTTGTTTGGTTCGGCGCCCTGGAGATCGCGACCACGGCGGAGTTCAGGTGGGCCATGTAGTGCCGGCCGACGACGTCGGAGGAGTTCGCCAGGCCGTTGGGGTGCTTGTCACTCACCGAGCGCAGTAGCAGCGCGGCGGAGTTGGCGGCGCCGCAGGAGACAACGACGATGTCAGCGGTGCAGGTCTCCTCGCCGCCCCTGCGAACGACCACGACCCGCTTGACCGAGCGTCCGGACGCGTCTGCCTCCAAGCGTCGCACCCTCGCGTGGGTGCAAAGCGTGACGTTGGGGTGCTTAAGCGCGGGTCGGACGCAGAGGACGTGGGCGTCGGCCTTGCCGTCGGTTGGGCAGGGGAAGCCATCGAAGCGGTCGCAGCGCACGCAGCGGCCGGCTTCGGAGTCGGATTCGTCGAGGTCGACCCCGAGCGGAAGGTGGAACGGCTGGTGGCCCGCCCTGACGAGATCGTGGTGGAGTTGCTGGATGCGCGGCTCATGGGAGACGGCGGGGTAGGGGAACGGGCCGGAGCGCGGCGGCTCGGTCGGGTCCTCGCCGGCCTGGCCGTGGACGAGGTAGAGCTGCTCAGCCTCGGTGTAGTAGGGCTCGAGGTCGGCGTAGGAGATCGGCCACGCGGGGGAGACGCCGCCGTAGTGCTCTACCTCTTGGAAGTCGCGCTCGCGAAGGCGGATGAGGATCCCGCCGTAGACCTTGGTGTTGCCGCCGACGAAGTACTGGGCGTGGGGACGGAACGCGACGCCGTACTTGTCGTACCAGCGCTCGGTGGTGACGTATCGCTCGCGGCCGAAGACCTCCTTGGAGTCCCAGTTCTCGCGCTCGCGCGGGAGGTACCCGCCGCGCTCAAGCAGCAGGATCTTCTTGCCCGATGGCGCGAGCCGGTGCGCGAGCGTGCCGCCGCCCGCGCCGGTTCCGATGATGATCACGTCGTAGTGGTCCACGGGTCCTCCTAGAGGAGCGCGATCGGCGAGGTCCACGCTCCCGTCGCGCCGCGCAGCTTTGGGTGCGTGAGGATCAGCGCGAACTCGCGCACGCCGTCGCGCGCCAGCTCCGACGTGTCGAGGTTCTCGACGACGAACACGCCGTGGCGGGCGTTGAGGAGCTGAGGGACCTCGAACGGCCGGTCGGGGTCCTCGGCGGGGACCGGGCCGTAGCTCCAGGTGTCGCAGCCGGTGAGCGCGACGCCTCGCTCCACCAGCCACCTCGCCAGCTCCCGGCCGGGGCCCGGCTCGCCGGAGAGGTATGTGTCGGCGTCGTCCCAGTGCGCGCCCCAGCCCGTATGGAAGAGCACCGCGTCGCCGGGCGTCGGATCGATGTCAGGCACGCCAATCACGTCGCCGCGGCTGAGCGGTGCGACGTCCACGAGCCAGCCGCGGGTCACGATCTGGGGCACCGTCTCGACCCCGAGTCGGTTCACCCCCGCCGTGCCCGCGAGCTCGGCGACGCTCCAGCCGTTGTAGCCGATATCACCGATCTGCAGGTGGCTCAAGGCGTCGAGGTGCGTGCCGAGCTGCTGGGTGCCGGCAACCAGCTCGGTGATCCAGTTGACGCGGTTCGCGCCCAGGCCGCCGCCGTTGGCGTGATGGGCGGTGGTGATCAGCGTCTGGCGGAAGTAGCGCCCGGGGAATACGGGCACGTCCTCATCGAGCACGCGCCCCAGGTCGTACAGCCGCCCCGAGCGCACAAGCCGCAGCGCCGCCGCGCGCGTCGCGTCGGTGATGTGGTTGAGCATCCCGAGCTGGTCGTCCTTGCCGAACGGCGACGGCCACCAGGTTGTCGCCTCGTCGCTCACTCGGACGACCACGGCTCTCGGAAGTCCGCGTAGAGGGTCAGCCCGCCGTCGACGAAGATCGTCTGCCCGGTGATGTAGGCACCGTCGTCTGAGGCCAGGAACGCGCATACGCCGGCCATCTCGTCTGCGGTGCCGGCCCGGCCCAGCGGGATGTGGCTGATGACCATCTCCGCCTTGACGGGGTCGTCGACCCAGGCGCGGTTGATCGGGGTGATGGTCGCGCCCGGGCCGACCCCGTTGACGCGGATGCCGCGGCCGCCGTACTCGAGCGCGAGCGTCCGGGTCAGGTTCTGCATCCCGCCCTTGCTGACGCTATAGCCGAGATAGTTCGGCTTGGGGATGATCTGGTGGACGCTCGAGACGTTGATCACGACGCCCGCGGTCTCGTTGGCCAGGAATCCCTTGATCGCCTCGCGGGCGCATAGGAACGCGCCGCGCAGGTTGACCGCGAGGACCTTGTCGAAGTGCGCGCTGGGGAGCTCCTCGGACGGTCGCGAGATCTGAATGCCGGCGTTGTTGACGAGAATATCGAGGCCGCTGAGGCGCTCGGTCGCCTCGCCGACCATGCGCACGACGTCGTCCTCGGAGGAGACGTCGCCCTGGACGAGGGCGTCGCGGACGCCGTGCTGCCCGACCGTGCGCACGCAGGCGTGCACCTGCTCCTCGGTTCCGGCTGCCTCGTCGGGCGTGGCCAGGTAATTGATGGCGACGTTGGCGCCGTGCTCGGCGAAGCGCACGGCGATCGCCTGCCCGATTCCGGAGGACCCGCCGGTTACCAGGAGGTTCTTGCCCTTCAGGCCGGGCATGCCCCCGCGGCGCAGCTGCGGCTCAACGGTAGGCGCATTCCGAGAGCGCCCCGTACCTTCCACGCAACCAACGATACGACGAGCGGCCCTCCGCCACAACAGCGTCTTGCGACTGTGCGATAAGCCGGACCGATCAGTCGGCGGCTGGTTCGCCGGGTCGATCGTGTGATCGTCGGCTGCTGTTGCAGCAAGCACGTCGGCTGAGATACTTAGCGGCCATGAACCGGGGCCGACCCCAGGCTGTCGTGGTCGGGCTCGTGGCGGCGTGGGTCAAGGCGCTCAGCGAGCCGCCGCTGCAGGCGGCCGCGGAGCGGATTCTGCCGCCCTCCCGAGCCCAGAAGCGGGAGGTGGGAGCCGACCCGACCGGGCGGCCGGACAACATGCCACCCGCCGTCCTCGCCAACCGCGCCGCAGTGGCGCTCGGCCACGGTGGGCTGACCGCCCCTCAACGGCTGCGCGCGCAGACCCTGATCCACTACGGGACCGGCGTGGGGCTCGGCGTCGCCTATTCGGCCGCTGTCACCCGCTGGCCCGCGGTCAGCCGGGGCCGAGGCGCGCTCGCCGGGCTCGCGATCTACGCGGGCACGCACGGCTCCGTTCTTGCCGTGCTCGGAATCCAGCGGCCGCCGTGGCGGCTGGCACCGGCGTCGGTGCTTTGGGAGTCGACGTCGCACGTCGTGTGGGGCATCGCGCTTGAGGCCGCGCGCCGCGCGCTGGAAGGGCGCCGTGAACAGGCCGGCTGAGTCCGCCGCCGTCACGACGGTTCATGAGCACTTGGGTTGAGCCGGAACGGCGTATACGGGCGGGCGGGTATGCAGCGATCCGTGATTACGCTGCGATCGGCGACGGTCGGGCCGTGGCCCTGGTCGCTCGTGACGGAGCGATCGATTGGCTGTGCACGCCGGACCTAGATTCGCCGAGCGTATTCGCGGCGCTACTTGACGCCGAGCGGGGCGGAAGCTTCGAGCTGCGACCGAGCGAGCCTTACCGCGTCGAGCGGAACTACCGGCCGGGCACGAACGTGCTTGAGACGACGTTCCATACCCAAGGTGGAGTGGTGCGTGTGGTCGATGTGATGACGCTCGCCGGCTCGGGGCTCACGCCTTTTCGCGAGCTGGCCCGTCGAGTCGAGGGGCTCGCGGGCCAAGTTTCGCTGACCTGGCGCATCGAGCCACGCTTCGGGTACGCCGAAGTGAAGACGCGTATCGAACGGCGGCTGGGAATCCCGGTCGCAACCTCGGGGGCCGGCGCGCTCGCCGTCCAGTGCTGGGGCGCGGAGGAGTCGACCACCGACCAGAGGGCGATCGGCGGGGACATCCAGGTCCGCGCCGGGGAATCGGCACTGATCGCGTTGAGCCTCGCCCACACAGAGCCGCTCGTCTTCTCGTCACGCGGGCAGGTGGAGACGCGCATCGACGGCACCGCCCGCGCGTGGGCCGACTGGTCAGCGGGCCACAATTACGGCGGCCCCTGGGGCGACGCCGTCATCCGCAGCGCGCTCGCACTCAAGCTGCTCGTCCACGCTCCATCCGGAGCGGCCGCGGCGGCCGCGACGGCCTCGCTGCCGGAAGACATCGGCGGAGAGCGTAACTGGGACTATCGCTTCTGCTGGGTGCGCGACTCGGCGTTCACGATGGCCGCGTTCCTGGGGCTCGGGTGCGCGGAGGAGGCACTCGCGTACTTCTGGTGGCTGATGCAGGCCTCCCAGCTCACCCATCCGCGCCTGCGGGTCCTCTATCGCCTCGATGGCGGCGCCCGTGCGCCGGAGCGCACCCTAGCGCTGGATGGCTACCGCGCCTCACGCCCGGTGCGGATCGGCAACGCCGCCGCCGCGCAGCTCCAGCTCGATACCTACGGCGAGTTGCTTCAGACCGCGTGGATTTACGCCAACAGCGGGCACCGGATCGACCGTGACATCGCTCGACGGCTGGCCGAGATAGCCGATCTCGTCTGCCGGATCTGGCGGGAGCCGGACGCCGGGATCTGGGAGGTGAGGAGCCGGCCCGAACACTTCACCCAGTCGAAGATGTTGTGCTGGGTCGCCCTCGATCGCGCGCTTGACCTCGCCGAGCGCGGCCTGGTCCCGTCCGGCCACGCCCGGCGCTGGCTTCGGGAGGTGCACTCGATTCAGGACTTCGTCGAGACCCGCTGCTTCTCCCGGGAGAAACAAAGCTACGTACGGCAAGCCGACTCCGGCGAGCTCGACGCGAGCCTGCTGCTCGGCGTCCTTGTCTCCTACGGCGACCCCGCGTCAGATAGGTGGGCCGGGACGATCGAGGCCGTGTGCCGCGAGCTGGGGAACGGGCCGTTCGTGCGCCGCTATACCGGTGAGGATGGCCTCGAGGGACCGGAGGGCGCGTTTCTCACGTGTTCGTTCTGGCTCGTCGAGGCGCTCGCTCGCTGCGGCCGTGTTGAGGATGCCATGGAGCTGATGGATCGACTCATGGGGCTCGCCAACGACGTGGGGCTGTATGCGGAGGAGATAGAGCCGACAACAGGTGCCTTCCTCGGAAACTTCCCGCAGGGCCTCACTCACCTGGCATTGATCAACGCCGCCCTCGCCGTCGCCGAGGCGATCGCGCGATGAGCGTCTGGGGCGCAATCGCGGGCGGGCTCGTCGGAACGCTGGTGCTCACCACTGTGTTGCGAGCCGGGAACGAGCTCAACCTCACGCGTACGGACCTGCCTTTCCTGCTGGGCACCGCGTTCACGAGCGACCGGACGCGTGCGAAGGCGCTCGGTTACGTCCTGCATTTCCTCGTCGGGTTTGGGTTCGCGCTCATCTACTACGCCGTCTTCGTTGCGATCGGGCGGAGCGGATGGTGGCTCGGAGCCACCTTCGGGCTCGCACATGGCGTGTTTGCCGGCACGGCACTCGTCGGCACCTTGCTCCCGCTCGTCCATCCGCGCATGGGTACACCCTCGACCGCCGCCCCCTCGGTTGCCCTGCTCGAGCCACCTGGCTTCCTGATGCTCAACTACGGCGCCCAAACGCCGCTCGTCGCCCTCGCGGCCCATATCGCCTACGGGACGCTCGTCGGGGGGTTCACCTCGTTGGCCAGCTGAGAAGTGGTATGGGAACGTCGGTGCCTCACGCCGACGCGTCCGCTTCCGGCGCGCACAGCATGCACGTAGAGCACATGGGTCGCTTGGAGGTCTCGCCCGACGACTACTCCTACATGAGCCAGCCCGATAACGCGACCGGTGTCTACAAGCAAGTCTCCAGCGGCAGAATGCCGCCAAGCGCCAGCGGCGAGCAACCCTGGTCAGAGGACAAAGTCCAGCTGTTCAAGGAGTGGATGAACGCGGGGTACGCGCCCTAGCCGAACCCGGGGTTAGCCGGCCTGACAGCTTGAGTTGGTGAATCGCGCGACCGCGTGAAGCTCAATCGCGTCTGGAGGCCCACCGTTTGCCCGTGAGTAGCGAAGAAACCCCCGGCTTCGGGGCCTCTCCGCACAGCAGTCGCTTAGTGCGGCCCGTGTCGTCTAGCCGCGTCTGCCGCCCGTACCAGCCCGTTGAGCGCGGAAAAGAACTCTGGTGATTGTCCGATGAACAGCCCGTCGGCAACCAGGGCCTGGGCCGCGCCCATGGCAGCGCCCTTGGTCTGGGTGGGGCGGATGATGGAGCAGATCGGGAACTTCCGATTGAGGAAGACCGTCGGCTCGGGCATGATCAGGTTGGTCTGCAAGAGCTCACCGTCGGCGTTGAGGTCGGGGAACGTGAGCCCGCTGGTGGGATCGGTCAGGGGTGGGGCGTTGCCGGCTTTGTCTTGCCAGGTTTGGAAGTGCATCGTCTCCGTGGGGCCGATGCTGAGCAGGATGCGCAGAGCGTCTGCGTTGGTGACGCGCTGGGCGAGCGCGGCGTAGAGGCTCGTGCCGCCCTGTTCGATGAAGCCGAAGTGGAAGGCGGCGGTGTTGGCGATCGCCTGCAGGTGGTCGGCCGGAGTGAGATCGTCGTCGCTGCGGGGAATCGCCGGGTGCTGGCCCACGGCCAGATCGGGGATGGCCTGCGGCAGGGTGTCGCCGAGGTCGGGGTTCTCGGAATCGCTCCGGTAACGCGTCCACCAGCTGGTGTCGACGGTCAGCTGCATCAGGTTGGTCAGCCGACCGATTTGCCGCGCGCCGGTCGCCTGGCTGCTGGGCAGGGTGCGGAACGGGTCCAGGTTGATCGGGTCTGCGCCGTGCGCCTCCAAGAACGCGTTGATGAAGTTGGCGTGGCTCTGCTCGTCGTCGGCGTTGTCGTGGATGTACTGGTCCATGTCCTCGTCCAGCACCGCGAGAGCCTGGGTGTAGGCCGGATTCCCGCTTCCGCCCGGAAGCTCGCTGTCCTGGATCCCGCCGAGCTCGTTGTACTGCTCCCACAGGTCGGCCTCGAGGAGCTCCGCCGCGGCCAGGAACTGAAGGATCGCCACATCACCCTTGGTGAGGTGGCCGTGCCCCTTGGTGAGGTGGCCATGCGCGGAGGCCGCCGGCAGATCCGCCAGCAGCCCCGCGCCGACGGCTCCCACTCCTACCGCGGCTCCCTTGAGCATGAAGGAACGACGGTTTGTCAGGTACCTGGATGGTTCGGCCGTTTCCATGATCTCCTCCTCAGATTCGGCGGGAGCATTTAACGGCGGAGGCGCAATAGCGCCACCGCTCGTTCATACCAGAGATGTGGATGGTGCTGCGACGACTGACTAGGCCGCCTCCTCCTGAGCTGCTGGGTTCACCAGAAAGTCTGAGCGGGGCCACTTCGGGCTGTCAATGAACCGAAGGATCGAACTTACGTGAATAGTTCGGTCTACGACTTTCTTAGGCCCTTCGGCCCAGCGCGGTTTGTCTCAGCTTTGCAGCCGCCTCGCCACGGCTATGAACCCCGAGCTTCTCGAGGATCCTGTGGACGTGATTCTTGACGGTGGCGGGCTCGATGGATAGGTGGGAAGCGATTGCCTTGTTGGACAATCCGTCGGCAACCAGGTCGGCGATCTGCGCTTCGCGCTTCGTCAACGGCCCGTCGAATGAGAGGTCGCCTCCCGATCTCTCACCTGCCCGTCTCAAGATCGCGTCGGCAACATCCGGGGAACACGGCCTCTCGCCGCGAGCGGCGCGTTCAACGATCTCGACAAGCTGGCGCGACGACGCCTCCCACGAGAGAAACCCCGACACTCCGGCACCGGCCCAGCCAAGAAGATCGTCTTCCAGGTCCGGTGCGACAAGTGCAACCACGCGGGCTTCTCCAGCTGCTGAAGCGATTTCTCGAGCAACCGCGAGGTCCAGGCGCTGGATGGCATCGACGATGACGACGTCAGGATGCGCCCCGGCACGAAGCCGGGAGGGAGATTCCACGGTCCTCGCCGCGCCAGCGAGCTTGAGAGCATCCTCAGCCGCAATCAGTCGGGAGAGGCCCTCCCGATACAGACGGACATCCGCAGCGACGAAGACTCGGACTTTAGGGCGACCGCTCATGTATGTCTCAGGTGCCGCGACTGTTAGGTCGTTTCCATGTTCTACTCCCTTCCTTCGCGGCCAAGTGATGATTCTCAAAGCGATGGCTGCGGACAGGGTTTCGCTCGGCCTTCTTGGGAATCTCGCGAGAGAGCTGTCGGCGGAGGGCGGTGAGTTCGGCCCGGATAGCTGCAGGCGGCTGACCGGTGTCGGGCTGCCTTCCATTGAGCTCCGTGTCGCCCGCGGGTGAGCCTCGTACCAACGCCCGTAGCGGTCGGCGGGCGGTGCCGCAGTGATCCCGTGGAGAAAGATGGAGAGGCCAACTGTCAGGGAGATCGCCAGCAGGATCGTGCTCTAGTGCGGCAGTTGCGATTCCTCGAACCGCGCGGGAAGAAATCAGGCTCCGCGGGCGTCCCCATCTATGAACGACCCTTCCGACTGAAAGGAGAAAGCCAATGACGGTAAGCAGGGGGCTATCCCTTTCACGCAAAAGCGGCGCTTTTGACCCGTCCGCTGCGGGCAATGGGACGACATCGGGACGACGGATTTAGGCGTCCTAAGGTGCAAGAACGAGAAAGGGCCGCGTTTGCGGCCCTTTCTCTAGTAGCGGGGGCGGGATTCGAACCCGCGACCTTCGGGTTATGAGCCCGACGAGCTACCAGACTGCTCCACCCCGCGTCGGTCTCAGGATTTTAGCTCGCCCTCGAATGAATCTGCAAGCGAGATAAGCGTGCGCACGTCGGCTAACAGGGCTAGGATGCCTCGCCGTGATCGGGGATCGGAGGGATTGGATGCCGCTGTGCGGGTCGCCGTAGTCGACATCGGCACCAACTCCACCAGGTTGCTGATCGGGGACGTCGAGGGAACCGGAGTCACCGAGGTCGAGCGATGCACCACGGTCACCAACATGGGCCGCGGCGTCGACCACAGCGGGATGATCTGCACCGACGCGGTGGACGACGTCTGCGCCGTGATCGCCGACTACAAGGCGCGCTACGAGGAGATGGGCGCGGAGCGGGTGATGGCGATCGCGACCAGCGCCGTCCGCGACGCCGTCAACGGCGATGCGTTCATCGCCGAGCTCCGCGAGCGCTTCGCGCTGGATGCACGCCTGCTCACCGGCGAGGAGGAGGCCAACCTCACCTACGTCGGCGCGACCGCCCATCGGCCGGCCGAGGGCGCGACTCTCGTCTTCGACATCGGCGGCGGCTCCACCGAGTTGATCGTCGGCTCCGGCACCCAGGTCGGCTTCCACACTTCGCTGCAGGCCGGCACGATCCGGCAGTCCGAGCGCCACCTGACGACTGATCCGCCTGACCCGCACGAGCTCGAGGACCTCGCGGCGGACATCCGCAATCAGATCGACCGCGCGATCGCCGCCGAGCCGTCGGCAAGGGCGGGGCGCGCGATCGCCGTCGCCGGGACCCCCACGTCTCTCGCCGCGATCGACCAGGAGCTCGAGCCGTACGACCCCGGCCGGGTGCACGGCCACCGGCTCGGCATGCAGCGGATCCAGCGGATGCTGAGCCGGCTCTCCTCACTGCCGCTCGCGGAGCGTCTGCGGGTGCCCGGCCTGCATCCGGGACGCGCTCCGACGATCGTTGCCGGCACCGTGATCCTCGTCCAGGTCATGCGGGCCTTCAAGATCAAGGAGATCGAGGTCTCGGAGCTCGACATCCTGCACGGCGCGGCGCTCTCCGCCGCAATGGCCCCCGTTTGACCCTCGATTTGGACGTCGAGTAGCACGGCGTCCAATCACCCCAGTTTTCGGTATTGCCTAAAAACGAGGGGGCATCGATACTGCGCAGGTCGGGAGAATTGGTGCTGGGCAGGACGCTCATCACCACCTCTCGGCTCATAGGGACCGGGCGTTTTGCCGCAAGGCGCCTCCCGTCGCCTGGTTCCACTACATACCCCCCAAGTAAGGCCCCTGAGACGTACCCCTGCCCGTCCTGACGGGGCCTGTTTGAGAGACCGGCCGCCAAGGAAGGCGGTCGGTCTTCGTCTAGGGTCCTTTTAGTGAGCACTCCACCGTCAGCTCTCCTCTTCGACGAATGGGAGATCGAGCTGCACGGCCACCGGGTGATCTACCGGATCGCCGGCGACGGACCGCCGGTCGTCTTGATCCACGGCATGGTCAACTCCTCCAAGCACTGGGAGCACGTGGCGCTCCGGCTCGCCGACCGCTACACGGTCGTCGCTCCCGACCTCCTCGGGCACGGCGACTCCGCCGCGGTCCGCGGCGACTACTCCCTCGGCGCCCACGCCTGCAGCATCCGGGACCTGCTGACCACCATCGGGATCGACCGCGCCACCGTTGTCGGCCACTCCCTCGGCGGCGGGATCGCGATGCAGTTCTTCTACCAGTTCCCCCAACGGGTCGAGCGCCTCGCGCTGATCTCCAGTGGCGGCCTCGGCCACGAGGTGAGCCCCATGCTCCGGGGCGCCGCCCTGCCGGGCGCGGCGGCCGGGATCTGGCTGGTCGCCAACCGGCGCGTGCGGTCCGCTCTCGACCGCGCCGGCGAAAGACTGCGGGTGCGCGGCAGCCGCAGGGGCGTCTACATGCAGGCCGTAGCGCGCGCAATGCGGCCTCTCCAGGATGGCGAGGCACGGCACGCGTTCCTGCAGACGCTGCGCTCGGTGATCGACGTGCGCGGCCAGCACGTGAGCGCGAGGGACCGCCTCTACCTGCTCGGGGAGCTGCCCACCCTGATCGTCTGGGGAGAGCGGGACAACACGATCCCGATGGCCCACGGCCTCGCGGCCCACGAGCTGATTCCGAACAGCCGCTTCGTCACGCTGCCCAAGGCGGCCCACTTCCCCAACCTCGAGGATCCGGATGGTCTTGCCGACGCAGTGCTCGACTGGCTCGATAACACCGAGCCGGGCCTGATCGAAGACGCGGAGTGGGGGCAGATCGTCGGCGCGCGGTCGCCGCGTCGCCAGCGGCCGGGTCCGGGTCCGGAGAGCTCTACGCCGTCGCCAGCGCGACCGAGTGGTTCGCCCTAATGAGGTCGTCGGGGTCCCAGCTGCGCTTCACCCGTGCGAGACGGCGGCAGGTCGCCTCAGGCAGGATCGCGTCGACCTCGCAGGCGCGCTCGGCGTAGTTGTAGAAGCCGCCCTCGGCGGCCCAGGGCTCCATCGCATCGCTCATGCGGTCGAGTTGGCCCGCGATCGGGTCCTTAAGCGCAGGGTCCATCAGCATGCCGATGCCGAGCATCACGAACTCGCCGTCGAGCTTGTTGAGCGCGCCACCGTCCTCGTCGGGCCGCGCCAGTGCTCCGCCGAGGTGTCGGAGCTCAGCGAGGAGCAGCTGTGAGTCGGACTCAGGCCCGGCGGCCTCGTAGAACGCGTCAATCGCTTCGTCGGGGAGCTCGTTGATCACGCGGTGGTGGCCGAGGCCCGGGACCGGCGGCTCGGGGTCCATCGCGATCCGGGTCAGACCGGTGGCCGGGATCTGGGCGAGCGTGGACATCGCGGGCTCGCCGATCTGGAGCAGAGGAGCGACGCGCTCCTTCCCCTCCTCCTCTCTGCCGATCGAGACCACGCTGACCGCAAACCACTTCTTGCCGCGAATCTCCTCCGGGATATCCGGAATCGGCGGCAGGTCGAGCACCCGCACCATGCTCCCCACCTCCTCCGGCACCTGAGCGCACCAGTCGCGGTACGCCCGGAGGCCGTCCGCCGTGAGCTCGGGCGGGAAGAGGATCCCGCCGGCATAGGCCTCGGCGACCGGCAGCAGCTCGACGTGGAGCGCGGTGACGATCGCGTACCCTCCACCCCCGCCACGCAGGGCCCAGAAGAGGTCGGGTTCGCTTGTCCCATCGACGGTGCGCGGCTCGCCATCCGCTGTCACCAACTCGATCGCTGCGACGCGGTTGCACGCCCAACCGTACTTACGGCCGAGCCAGCTCAGCCCTCCGCCGAGCGTGTAGCCGGTGATCCCCACGTTCGGCGAGGTGCCGGACATCGAGCACTTTCCCTTCTTGATCGCCGCCTCGGCGACGTGCTCCGCGTAGGCGCCGGCCTCGACCCGTGCGCGCTCGCCCTCGATGACGACACCCTGCATGCGCTCGGTCTTGATCAGGATCGTCCCGTCGAGCGATCCGAAAGCCAAGGCGCCGTGGCCCGTCCCCTGTCCCGTGACTCTGAGATCGTGATCCCGGGCGAAGCCGATCACCTTCGAGACGTCATCGGCGCTCTCCACCAGGGCGACGGCCTCCGGATGCTGGTCGGCAGCCAGGTTCCAGGCCTGGCGAGCCTCGTCCCAGTCGGAGTCGCTCGAGGTCGCGATCCGTCCGCGGATGGAGAGCTCGGAAAAGTCCGCCACGGCGGCGGACTCTAATCCCCACATTGCGATTCCCGCAACCGTATTTTTCCCTGGCGAAAGCCATGGCTCGCCGCTGCCCGAGCATGGCGAGGGCCGAGGCAAGGCGAGCGGCAACTGCCCACTTCTGCGGCGAGCACACCTACGAGAGCTACCAGCGCTACATGGAGGGGCGGTGAAGAGCGGGGAGCGGGCGGCGATGGAGGTGCTAACCGGGCCCTGTCCGGCTACTGGCAGCCGAGCCTCTTCAGCCGCTTCTTGGTGTCCTTCAGGTTGGCCTGGATCATCGAGCGCTTCGCCGATCTGCCCACCCTCGCCAGGCGGTTCTTTTGGCGCTTGCGCTTCTTGCGGAGCTTCTTGCCTTGGGGTCCTCACCGGCGGTCGGAGTGGCACCGGCGGTCGGAGTGGCACCGGTCTGCGAGGGCGAGCTCAGCACCGCGGGCCATTCTGCGCCCACGCCCGCGAATAGAGTCGCGGCGGAGCCTGAGCCGTCCAGGTTCCCGACCCGGAGCGCGTCTCCATTCCCCCAGTAGATCTTGTTGGCGGCGTGGTCGATAGCCACCCCTCGCGGGCCGCCCTCGCCCCCGAACAGGGTCGCCGGGGAACCGGAGCCGTCCAGGTTTCCGACCCGGATCTCACCGTCGCTGTTCGCCCAGTAGATCTTGCCCCCGGCGGGGTCGACCGCGACCCCCCGCGGATTGCTCCCGGCCGCCCCGAACAGGGTCGTGGCGGATCCTGAGCGGTCCAGGTTTCCGGTCCGGATCAGTCCGTGGGCGAAATCCGTCCAGTAGATCCTGTTTGCGGCGGGGTCGATCGCGACCCCCAGTGGCTGGCCCTCGATGCCGCCGCCCAGGTCCGGCTCGGTGAAGAGGTTCGTGGGCACCCCTGAGCCGTCCAGATTTCCGACCCGGACAGCGTTGATCGTGTCCCCCCAGTAGATCTTGTTCGCGGCGGGGTCGATCGCGACTCCGGACGGGTTCGCCTGGCCTCCGAACACGTTCGCGGCAGAGCCTGAGCCATCCAGGTTTCCCACCCGGATCGCGTCGAAGTTCCCCCAGTAGATCTTGGCCGTGGCGGGGTCGATCGCGACACCTTGCGGGCCGCTCTCCGCCGCAAAGAGGGTCGTGGCCGAACCGGAGCCGTCCAGGTTTCCGACCTGGATCTCCTGGCCTTGCGTGCTCCAGTAGATCTTGTCGGCGGCCCCGGCCGAGGACGCTGCCCAGGCTGCGAGCGCAAGCAGCAGCAGGCAAGCCCCGCCGCGACCCGGGCGCGATACGCGCGGACTCCCTCTCTCCCCATGGACGCGATGGGCGCAACCTATGCCAGATGGCGCCGTGTCACAACGTACTTATTCAGTGGTCGGCGGCCCTTGCAGGCGCCGTGCCTGCTAGGCCGGGTGGGGAGCCGCGTCGATCGGGATTCGGGCGACGCGGTCGAAGGCGACCCGGGCGAGCAAGCCGCCCACGATCGCGGCCACGCCGGCCATCACCAGCGCGGCACGCGGGTCGACCGCCTGCGAGAGCCAGCCCGAGAGCGGCCCGCCGATCGGGGTCGAGCCGAGGAAGACGATCGAGTAGAGGGCCATCACCCGGCCGCGCATGCTCGGCTCCGAGGCGAGCTGCAGCGAGGAGTTGACGCTCGCCGCGAGCGTCACCGTCGCCGCCCCGAGCGGCGCGAGGGCCACCACCTCGAGGGCGAGCGTCGGCGCGCCGGCTGCCAGCAGCGAGAGGATGCCGAAGACGATCGCGGCTCCGACCAGCAGCATCGGTGTGACCGAGGCGCGGGCGCCGTTGATCAGCGCGCCGATGATCGCGCCCACCCCCATCGATGCGACGAGGGCGGCATAGGTCGAGGGTCCGCCGTGGAAGGTGAAGTCGGCGAGCAGCGGCAGGACGGCCTGGAAGTTGTAGCCGAGGGTGCCCACGATCGCCATCAGCCCGAGCGGGATCCAGAGCTCCGGCGTGCCGCGGACGTAGCGCACGCCGGCGCGCACGGCGCCCGGCTCACGCGTCGCCATCTCGGCGGGGCGCAGGCGCTCGGTGTCCAGGCCGGCGAGCACCCAGATCATGAAGGCGAAGCTGGCGGCGTTGAGCGCGAAGCAGGGCTCGACGCCCATCGTCGCGATCAGCACGCCCGCGAAGGCCGGGCCGATCACCCGCGCGCCGTGGACGAGGACGCTGTTCAGGCTGACCGCGTTGACGATCCGATCTCCGCCGACCATCTCCATGACGAAGGCCTGCCGCGTCGGGTAATCGACCGAATTGACGCAGCCGCGCATGAAGACCAGGCAGAAGACCATCCAGGGAACCAGCACCCCCTCGAGTGCGAGCGTGAGCATCAAGAGCGGCGCGATCATGTGGAGCCCCTGCGTCAGCAGGAGTAGACGGCGCTTCGAGACCCGGTCGGCGATCAGGCCGCCCCAGGCGCCGAAGACGAGCATCGGCAGGAACTGGAGCGCCGTGGTCGCGCCGACCGCCACTCCGCTGTGGGTGAGGGATAGGACCACCCACATCTCCGCGATCATCTGCATCCAGTTGCCGGACAGCGAGACCAGCTGCCCAGTGAAGTAGCGCCGGAAGTTCGGGATCTGGAGGCTCGCGAACGAGCGGCCGAGCGCCTCGGTCATTCGAGCATCCCCTCCAGAAGCTCGGCGGCGCGCTCGAGTGTGCGCCGGTCCTCCGCGCTGAGCTTGTCCAGGCGGCTCGCCAGGTAGGCGGTCTTTCGAGCTCGCAATCGCTTCAGGTGCGTGCGACCCGCACCGGTGATGCTGAGGATCGAGCCGCGGCCGTCCTGCGGATCCCTGACCCGCTCGACCAGGCCGCCGTCCTCCAGGTGGCGCAGGATCCGGGTCGCGGTCGGGCGCTTGATGCGCTCGACGTCGGCGAGCTCACTGGGCGAGAGCGGGCCATGCCGCTCGATCGTCGCCAGTGCGGCCACCTGCGAGGGACCAAGGTCGGTGCCCGCCTCCTGGCGCAGGCGGCGGGCCATGCGGGTTATCCCGAGGCGGAGGCGGGGGGCGAGCTCCTCGCGGATCTCCCTTGTACTTCTCGGGGGTCTGGAAGTAGTTCGCATTGCTAATTAGTTTAGCAACCGCCTTTGGGCCACCCTCTCGGGTTAGGGCGCCCTAACGAAGTTGCTACGGTGCTCGGTCCATGGAGAGCACCACCGCCCGCCGAACCGCCACCGCCGCGAAGAGGACCGACACCCGCGAGGAGCGCAGCTACGCCCGGCTGGCCTGGTGGCTCTCAGGGCTCGCCGTCGTGTCCGGCCTCGTCTACCTGATGGCCACCGCGAACACCGGCCCAGCCGATCCGACCGAGCAGCCGATGAGCCACGGCACGGCGGTCTTCAACTCGGGGATGATCGTGTTCCGCGAGGGGCTCGAGGCGATCCTGATCTTCGCCGCCGTCACCGCCAGTTTCGTCGGTGCGAACAAGGAGAAGCGGCGCCCGGTCACGATGGGCGCGGCGCTCGCCTTCGGCGTCGCGATCGTCACCTGGTTCGTGGTCCAGGCCGTGCTGGATGCCGCCTCCCCGCTCGGGCCCAAGCTCGAGGCGATCACCGGCTTCGTCGCCATCGTTGTCCTGCTGGTGGTCCTCAACTGGTTCGTCCACCGCGTCTACTGGACCGATTGGATCAGCCGCCACCACCAGCGCCGCCAGAAGCTGCTCACCCAGACCGGAGTCGCCGCGCTGGTCGGACTGGTCGCCCTCGGCTTCACCACGGTCTACCGGGAGGGCTTCGAGGTCGTCCTCTTCCTCCAGAACCTGCAGCTCCAGAACGGCACCTCGACCGTGCTCGAGGGGGTCGCGATCGGACTGGCCTGCACCGCGGTGGTCGGCGTGCTCACCTTCTGGCTCCACCACAAGCTGCCCTATCGAAAGATGCTGATCATGACCGGCGCGCTGGTCGCGGTCGTCCTGATGGTGATGATCGGCGGGACGGCTCTCTCGTTCGCCGACCTGGGCTGGATCCCCAAGCACGAGACACCGTTCAGCGTGCCGGAGTGGATGGGGTCCTGGTTCGAGATCTACCCGTACTGGGAGACGATCGGCGCCCAGATCCTCGCCGGCCTTCTGGTGGTCGGCTCCTACATGCTCGCCGAGCACGTCAAGGTCCGCCGCCGGGTGCGGCGCGGCGAGCAACCCGCCGTTCGCGCGGAGGCGCCGCCCCCGCTTCAGACCCAGACCGAGTCCGTCTAGGCCCCGCCACCCCCATAGGCTTCGGGCCTGGGCATGCGAGAGGACTCAGCCAGCGCTGATACCGCAGCGGCCGAGGCGAGCTCGGGCCGCGGCGAGGCGGTCAGGCTGAGCGGCGTCACCAAGACCTACGGCGACGGCGAGCTCGCCGTCCATGCCCTCAGCGACGTCGATCTGACGATCCCTCGAGGCGAGCTGGTGGTCATGCTCGGACCGAGCGGCTCGGGCAAGACCACGCTGCTCAACCTGATCGGCGGGATCGAGATCGCAAGCGCGGGAGAGATCGTGGTCGGGGGCCTCGACGTCTCCACGCTCGACGAGGAGGGCCGCACGGATTTCCGACGCCGCACCGTCGGCTTCATCTTCCAGTTCTTCAATCTGATCCCGACCCTGACCGCGCTTGAGAATGTTGAGCTGGTCGCGGAGCTGACGGGCGAGGGCAGCCGCGAGCGATCGGCCGAGATGCTCTCGAGGGTGGGCCTCGGAGACCGGCTCGACAGCTTCCCGGCGCAGCTCTCCGGCGGCCAGCAGCAACGGGTGGCGGTGGCGAGGGCCCTGACCGGCGGGCCGGAGGTCCTGCTCGGCGATGAGCCCACCGGAGCTCTCGATCTCGAGACGGGTCGTACGGTGCTCG
This sequence comes from uncultured Solirubrobacterales bacterium, assembly GCA_963797265.1. GTDB lineage: Bacteria > Actinomycetota > Thermoleophilia > Solirubrobacterales > 70-9 > DASUPK01. Next base: position 847,379 of record CAWCOY010000002.1, read on the forward strand.
CCCTCCTGGGACAGGTGAACCGCGAGTCCCAGCAGACCGTCCTGCTCGTCACCCACAACGCGGAGATCGCCCGGATGGCCGACCGCGTCCTCCACCTGCGCGACGGCCGCATCGTCCGCGACGAGCGTCAGGCGTCCCCCGCGGACCCGATGCAGCTCGACTGGTGAGCACGCTCACCGTCAAGGCCCGCCGGGACATCAGGCGCCAGCGAGCGCAGTTCGGCGCGATCGCGATCACGGTGCTGCTCGGGGTGGCCCTCTACGCAGCGAGCTACGACGCCTTCCGCGGGCTCGAGGCCTCCTACAAGCGCGCCTACTCCGACCTGCGCTTCGCCGACCTGACGGTGACCGGCGGGGATGCGCCTCGGATCGCGGCGCAGGCCGAGGCCGGCGGAGCCGAAGCCGTGCAGGAGCGCACAGTCGCCGACCTACCGATGCAGGTCGGCGACGACAAGTTCCTCGGGCGCGTGGTCGGGCTGCCGGCAACCCACCAGCCCTCGGTCAACCGGGTCGACATCACCTCGGGCTCCTATCTCTCCCCCCGCCGCCCCGACGGGGTCCTGCTGGAGCAGCACATGGCCGACACCTTCGACCTCTCCTCCGGCGGCTCGGTGACCGTCAACGGCGCCGCGGGACCCCGGCGGCTCGGGGTCCTGGGGGTGGCCGCCTCCCCCGAGTACTTCTGGCCCGCCCCCAACCGGCAGGACGTCCTGCCGCCACCGAAGTCGTTCGGCGTGCTCTTCGTTCCCGAGCAGCTCGCCGAGAAGCTGGCCGGCTCCGCCGCGCAGGGCCAGGTCGCGATCTACTACCCGGGGGGCGATCCCGACGACGCGCTCACCGCGAAGCTGACCGACAGGGCGAACGCCGCCGGCGCGACCGATGTCCTCACCCGCGCGGAGCAACCCTCAAACAGCGCCCTGCAGGAGGACGTCAGCGCCTTTCGCACCCTCGCCATCCTCTTCCCCCTGCTCTTCCTCACCGCCGCGGCCCTCGCCGTCTCCGTTCTGATGCGGAGGCTGATAACCGCCCAGCGTCCGATCATCGGCATGCTTCGCGCCTGCGGCTTCAGCCGCGGTCAGATCATCCGGCACTATCTCTTCTTCGGCCTCGCCGCCGGAATAGCGGGCGCGGTGCTCGGAGCGATCGGGGGCGTCCTGCTCGCGGGGGCGGTCACTCACGCCTACGTGAAGGAGCTCCTGATCCCGGTCACCGTGGTGAGCGTCTCGCCGGTGACGATCGCCTTCGGGATCTTCTTCGGCGTGGCGGCCACCCTGATCGCCTCGGCGCTGCCCGCCTGGAGCGCGGCCGGGACGCCTCCCGCGGAGGCGATGCGTCGCTTTGCCCCCGCCGGGGGCGGACACCGCAGCGTGGTTGAGCGCGTCCTGCCGCCCCTCCGCTCACTACCGGTCCGCTCCCTGATGGTGGTGCGCTCGATCGGGCGCAACCGGCTGCGGACGCTCTCGACCGCGCTCGGCGTCGTGCTCGCCCTTTGCCTGATCCTCGTCTCCTGGGGGATGATCGACACGACCCAGCTCCTCGTCGACGAGCAGTTCAACAAGGTCCAGCGCCAGGACGCCGAGGTCTACTTCCAACCCAGCCTGAAGGCGGCCGAGCTGCGGCAGGTTCGCGGGGTATCCGGCGTCTCCCGTGCGGAGCCCGGCGCAGAGATTCCCGTCACGCTGCGCTCCGGCGACCGGCTCTACCAGACGGAGCTGGACGGCTTCGAGCCGGGCACCGAGATGCACGGCTTCCTCGAGCCCGGCGGCGGCTCCACCGACCTGCCGGCGTCGGGCGTGCTCGCGGGGCAGTCCCTGGGCGGCAAGCTCCATGTTGGCGAGGGGGACACGGTCACCGCCTCCCTCCCGGGCGCGCGCCACGCGAACCTGCGGCTCGACGGCTTCGTCGACGAGCCGCTCGGTACCTATGTCTACGCGACGCTCGATCAGGTGCGGGCGGCGGCCGGACCGTCGCTGGGCGGGGGCAACGTGGCGCTGGTCCGGTACCGCTCCGGCGTGGACCGCGAAGAGATGCGGAAGCGCCTCAGTGCGCTGCCCGGGGCGGTCGCCTTCTACGACACGAGGGCTCTCTACGACACTGTCAACAAGTACTTGGGTCTCTACTACGCCTTCGTCGGCATCATGTTGATCTTCGGCGGTGCACTGGCCTTTGCGCTCCTCTTCAACGCGATGACCAGCAACATCGCCGAGCGCGTGGTCGAGGTGGCGACCCTGCGCGCCGCCGGGGCCCGGCATCGGACCGTCGCGCGGATGATCACCTCCGAGAACGTGCTGATGACGCTGCTCGGGATCGGCCCGGGCCTGCTCGCCGGGTACGAGCTGGCCAGGCTGTTCATGGCCCAGTTCGACAACGACCAGTTCGACTTCAGCCTGCGGATGCGCCCATCGACCCTGGTGCTCGCGGCACTCGCGATCCTCGCGGTTGCCCTGCTCTCCCAATTGCCCGGCCTGCGGGCCGTCCGCCGCCTCGACGTGGCCCGGGTGGTGCGCGAGCGCGCAGCGTAGGCCGGTCCAGCGATCGCGACTAGGATCGATCGCATGCGTTGGCCAGGGAAGGCGGCCGCGATCGGCCTGGTGCTCGCGCTGTCCCTGACGGGGGCGAGCGCCGCAAAGCGAAAGCACCACCACCACAAGCCGTCGCGCGGTCCCTACCCCACACTCGGCGCCTGCCCTGTCTTCCCCGCGGCGCCGGCCGCCGCCAACGCCCCGTCCGCGGCCGACGAGTCCGCCTGGAACCAGGACATCTCGCAGGCGCCGCTCGATCCGAACTCGGCGGGCTACATCGCCTACATCAAGGCACACGGCGGCGACTTCGTCCATCCCGACTTCGGCTCACCGCGCGAGTACGGATTCCCCTACGCCGTGGTCGGCAAGAAGCAGAGGCGGACCAAGGTCCACTTCACCGCCTACGGCGACGAGTCCGACCACGGCGCCTACCGCGTGCCCCTCAACTCTCTGGTCGAGGGCGGGCAGGCCTCGGATGGCGACCGCCACGTGCTCGCCGTGGATCGCAAGCGCTGCAAGCTCTACGAGCTCTACCGCGCCTTCGCCCGGAAACGCCCGAAACCCCAATGGAACTCGGACTCCGGCGTGATCTGGAACCTGCGCTCGGCAGCGCTCAGGCAGGAGGGCTTCACCTCCGCCGACGCCGCCGGGCTGCCGATCTTCCCGGGGCTCGCCCGCTACGACGAGGCGGCCTCCGGCGCCATTCACCACGCCCTCCGGGTCACCGTGAGTTCGACCCGGGACGCCTGGGTCCACCCCGCCTCCCACTGCGCCGGCTCGGGAAGCGATCCGAGCGCCCCGCCGATGGGCCTGCGCCTGCGCCTCTCGGCCGGCTACGAAATCTCGGGGTTCACCGGCCCGGCGCGGGCGATCGCCGTCGCCCTCAAGCAGTACGGCCTGATCGTCGCCGACAACGGCTCGAACTGGTTCATCTCCGGCACCTCCGACCGCCGCTGGCCGGACGAGAACCTCGACCAGCTCAAGTCGATCCCGGGCTCCGCGTTTGAAGTGGTGAGGAGCGCGGCAGCACTGCACCAGTGTTGAGGAGGGTGTGGATAGCGGTGCTCGCGGCGGCGCTAGTGGCGCTGATCCTGCCGGCCGCCTCTGCGGCGAGTGACCACCTGATCGTCGTCAAGCACCGGAAGATCCGCTCCTTCGGCGGCTTCGCGCCTCAGGGCCCCGCAGCGAACACGTCGAGCGCCGCTGCCGTCTTCGGGACCGGCGTGATCCTCGTCGATTCCGATGACCTCTGCTACGTCTCCTACTCGTCGGAGGGGGTGACGATCAGCTTCGCCGACTTCGGCAGTCCCGGCGTCTCTGCCTGCGATCCCTCGGCCGGCAAGGCGCAGGTGATGGTCGCGAGCGCAGCGGGCTGGCGCACCAACCGCGGGCTGGCCGTCGGGGACCGCGTCAAGCGGCTGAGGAAGCTCTATCGCGAGCGGAAGCTGAAGCGAGGCGTCTGGGAGCTCGTCGGAAAGCGCTCGCCGATCGGAGTGACCGGCCGCCAGGTGGTCCTGGCGGCATTCGTCACCGGCGGCCGGGTCACCGGGTTCAAGGCCTTCCCGCTCTCGGCCGGGGACTGACGCCCGCCGCTAGCCGGCCTGCCCGAAGACCAGGCGGCCCAGGCGCTGGCGGGCCCGGCGCACCCTCCTCCCCTCGGCGGGCGAGCTCACCAGCCGGACCCCGATGAACGCCAGCAGCAGGCCGATCACGGCGCCGAACTGGAGCGGCTGGCCGAGGATCGGGACGCCCGCGATCGCCGTCGTCGCCGGCACCAGGTAGAGGAAGCTGATCGCCTCGCCGCTCTTCTCGTTTCGCAGCAGCCAGAAGAAGAGCATCACCGCGCCGATCGAGAGGCCGAAGGTGAGCCAGGCGAGCGGTGCGAGCGCCGCGGCCGTCAGATGAAGTTCGCGGTCAGCGCCATGAGCGGCGCGATCACTGCAGCCGCGACGAGCAGCTGGATCGTGTTCGCCGCACGCGGGTCGACCTGCGCCCCGCCCACGCGCTGGACCAGGGTGCCTCCCACCAGGCCGGCCAGGCCGATCAGCGCGAAGAGGAAGCCGATCGCCGATCCGGTGCCGTTGAGCTCCTCGATGACGGCGAAGACGACGCCGGCGACGCCGATCACCGAACCGACCCACTGCATCGGTTCGAGGTGCTCGTCGAGAAGGACGGTGGCGAGCACGGCCACCAGCAGCGGGCTCGAGCCGGCGAGCAGCGCCACGAGCCCGGCGGGCACCCCGTGCTCGAGCGCCAGGAAGATCCCCACGAACTGCGCGGCCTGCAGAAGCAGTCCGACGACGACCATCTCCAAGAGCGTCCTGACCTCGCGGGGCCACTCCACCCGCAGCGCGAGCGTGATCGCCGCCATCACCAGCGCGGCGACGCTCATCCGCCAGAAGAGGATCGAGAGCCCGGACGCATGCCTCACGGCCAGCGTGCCGACGATGAAGCCGCTCGACCAGACGGGCACCATCACCGCCTTGCCGAGCCGAAGCTTCGTGCCGAGTCCGAGTCCCTGCGCGCGTTCGACCATCACAGCTCCTTTCTCACGCCTTCTCCTTACTGAACGTGAGCGGGCGCGCGCGTGTGAGGCGAAGCCGGGGCTCAGCCCCCGCGAGCGGCTGCGACCAGCTGTGGCGGCGGGCTGATCGCCCTGACGAGCCCGAAGCTCGCCGCCGCCTGCTGCACGCTGATCGGTGCGGGTGCCGGATCCCCCGTCGGCGTGATCGCGAAGCTACCCGTGATCCCGTCCTCAACCCGCGTCTTGAAGAGCTCGGCGATGGTGCCGCTGCGGGTCTGACCCAGGCGGACCGCGTTGAGCAGGACCTCCGCCGCCTCGCCGGCGTAGGGGGCGAAGACCTCGATCGGATTCTCGGGGAGCTGTGCCCGCAGCTCCTTGACGAAGACGTCGCCTTCGCCGGTGAGCGCGCCCGGCACCCTGCCCGGCAGGCTCACGTACATATCCCGCGAGGGCGGCCCGATGTTGTCGATCGTCGCCTGCTGGGCGAAGCCGTCGAAGGCGAGCAGCTTGACCGGGCCGTTGTTGGGCCCCAGTGCGTCGACCTTGGCCTTGATGATCTCGGCCCCGTTCTCCTCCAGAATCGCCGCCAGGACGACGGCGTCGGCGCCCGAGGCCTTGACCTTCTCCATCAGGGACGCGTAGCTGGTGGCCTCCGGGTCGTAGTGCTCGATGCCCGCGATCTTCATGCCGAGCGCCTGGGCGGCAGCGACGAAGGTCCGGCCCTGGTTCTCACTGGTCGGGTCGTCGGCGGCGATCAGGATGAAGGGCTTCGTGATCCCGGCCCCGTTCGCGAAGCTGGCCAGCCCGGCGCCCTGGACCGCGTCGTTCGGCACCACCCGGACGTAGTTGCGCTTGCCCGAGGGGTAGTAGACGCGGGGCTCGTTCGGCTGGCAGCTGCTGGCGGTCTCGGTCAGGCAGACGAGCGTGTTGCCCGGCGAGACCATCGGGATGCCCCCACCCGGCGCTCGGTTGAGGATCGGGATCTCGATCGCCGCGCAGCCGGAGTTGTACGTGCCGATCACCCCGATCACGTCCGGGTTGGACGCGTAGGCCTCGGCGTTCGAGCGGCAGAGGCCCTCGTCCCATTCGGTGGTCGAGCTGAGCGTGTCGTCGCACGCCTGGAACGCGACCTCGGTGTTCTTGCCGGCCTGCCAGCCCTTGCGGGCTATCTCCTGGACGATCGCGGCGTTCATCTGTCTCGAGCGCTCAGCCGAGTCGCCCTTCAGCGGCAGGTCCGAGACGATCAGCTTGGCGGCCTTTCCGCTGCCGGCGTACTCAACACCGCCGCAGTCGGCATCGACGGCCTGGATGTCGGCGATGTTCCCCTTGTCGTCGTTCCCGCAGGCGGCGAGGACGAGCGCCGCAATCACCGCAAGCGCGATCGCCAGAAAAGGTGCCGGACGCCGAGGCAAGGCGCCAACCCTAAATGCTCAGGCGGCGGCCTTGGTGGCCTGGCGCTCGGGCGCAATCCGCACGACATCCCAGGCGAGGCCGAGCTTCTCCAGCGTCCAGATCACCGCGGCGGAGGGGTCGAGCTGCCTGCGCTTCATGCCGTGGACCGCCGAGGTCGGGAAGGCGTGGTGTGAGTTGTGCCAGGCCTCGCCGAAGGTCGGGATTGCCAGCCAAGCGAGGTTCCGCGACTCGTCGGTGGTCTCGAAGTCCCGCTTGCCGAACATGTGGCAGAGGGAGTTGATCGAGTAGGTGACGTGGTGCAGGACGAGGATCCGCACCGCCCCTCCCCAGAGCAGGCCGCTCAGTCCCGCCAGCACGGTGCCGCCGATTGCGACGCCGAGCCCGAACGGGATCGCCAGCCCGACCGCCGCCCAGAGCACGAAGGTCTTGTCGATGAAGCGGACCACCGGGTCCTTGAGCAGGTCGGGGGCGAAGCGGTTTTTGTTGCCGCGCTGGGTGTGGATGAAGAGCCAGCCGATGTGGGCGTGGAAGAAACCCTTGAACTGAGCCCAGACGCCCTCGCCGTGCCCGACGTGGGGGCTGTGCGGATCGCCCTCCTCATCGGAGAAGGCGTGGTGCTTGCGGTGGTCGGCCACCCAGGAGATCACCGGCCCCTCGATCGCGGCCGAGCCGAGAGCTCCGATGATGGCGCGGACGGCCGGCCCGGTCTTGAAGCTGCGGTGGGTGAAGAGGCGGTGGAAGCCGACGGTGATCCCCAGGCCGGTCGGGATATAGACCAGGGCGAAGACGACGAAGTCGCTCCAGTGAAGCCAGCTGCCGGCGAGCTGCCAGACGACGAACCCCAGCATCAGGAAGGGGACGACCGTCAGCAGGCCGGTGATGATCCGGTCTCGGGTCTCGTGCTCGACCGGTTGAACGGCGTCCGCCAGCGAGCGGGACGGCTTCGATGGGCGAGAGGGCTTCGTCGATGGCGACGAGCCGGTTGTGGGCATTGACGCGCCAGCGGCTACGTGCGTCATCTGTGACTCCTTTGTTGGTCCTTATGAAGTGCGTTCCGGCGGTACCGTCACGACTTCAGTACCTGGAATGACCGTATCAGGGTTCCCTAAGTGATGGCTGAAAAACATCGGATCTGGCCAGACGGAGGCGTTCGGTCCGCGAACCTCGCATCACGGTAGGGTCGAAAGGGTGACCACCGAGCCCCTGCTCAAGGAGATCGAGCGCAGCTTCCCGGACCGCCCCTTCACGATCGAGCTCTGGGACGGGTCCCGCATTCCCTCCACAGGCGCGAACGGCGGCGGGCCGACATTCACCGCGCGCTCTGCGGACGCGCTCGCCTACGCGGTCGCGGCGCCAGGCCAGCTCGGGCTCGGCCGCGCTTACGTCGCCGGGCAGATCGAGGTCGACGACATCGACGCCGTGATCGGCCTGCTCAACGACTGGCAGCCGCCGCCGGTCGGGGCCGCCGGCAAGGCCCGGCTGATCGCGGCCGCCCTGCGGGCCGCCGGGGTCCGCCGCCCGCCTCCGGCGCCCAAGGCCGAGCTCCACCTCCGCGGCCGCAAGCACACCACCGAGCGCGACCGCGAGGCCGTCCGCCATCACTACGACGTCGGCAACGAGTTCTTCTCCCTCTTCCTCGACGACTCGATGACCTACTCCTGCGCCTTCTTCTCGCGCGTCCCGAAGCGGAGGGGACTGCTCTCCCGGGACGAGCCGGCCTCCCTCGCACAGGCGCAAGAGGCGAAGCTCGACCTGGTCTGCACCAAGCTCGGGCTGCGGGAGGGCGAGCGGGTGCTGGACGTCGGCTGCGGCTGGGGCAGCTTCGTGATGCACGCGGCGTCCCGGTACGGGGTCGAGGCGGTCGGCATCACCCTCTCGGAGCCGCAGGCGGAGCTCGCCCGGAAGCGGGTGGCCGACGCGGGCCTCGCCGACAAGATCGAGATCCGGGTCCAGGACTACCGGGAGCTGCCCGGCGAGCAGTTCGACGCCGTCGCCTCGATCGGGATGGTCGAGCACGTCGGCGAGGCGCAGATCGACCGCTACGCCGAGCAGCTCGCCTCGATGATGCGCCCGGGCGGGCGGCTGCTCAACCACGGCATCTCCCGGCTGCGGCACGGCTCAGTCGAGGGCGGGGCCTTCTCCGAGCGCTACGTCTTCCCCGACGGCGAGACGCTTCACGTCTCGCGGGTGATCCTGGCGCTGGAGCGGGCCGGGTTCATCACCCAGCACGTCGAGGAGTTCGGCGCGGACTACGCCGAGACGCTGCGGCATTGGATCGCCAACCTCGACCGGAACCTGGAGCGGGCCGAGCAGCTCGCCGGACCGGAACGGCTGCGCGTCTGGCGGCTCTATCTGCGCGCGGCTCGCAACGGCTTCGAGATCGATTTCACCTCCGTCTACCAGGTGCTCTGCCGGCTCGGCAGCGGCTAGCGGATTCGGGGCGGACGCCGCCTGGCGGCCATCGCCCGTTTCCGTCCAGCAGGCTGCTACCGTTGCTCCCCGTTAGGCCGGAGTACCGGCAGAAGTTGTGCGTAGCGCTCGCGTTGTTGCAGATTGCTTCCTCGCGTTCGCAGCACACGTAAGAGGAGGCGAGATGCCTACCGGAACCGTTAAGTGGTTCAGCAACGACAAGGGCTACGGGTTCATCACACCCGACGATGGCTCCAACGATGTATTCGTCCATTTCAGCTCGATCGAGGGCGACGGCTACCGCTCGCTCGAAGAGGGCGCGAAGGTCGAGTACGAGACCGAGGCTGGTCCCAAGGGCCCGGCCGCGACGGGCGTGAAGCCGGTCGCGTAGGGAGCTAGAAAGCTTCTGAGTCGTTTGGAGAGCGGCCCCGCGAGGGGCCGCTTTCTTTTGCCCTAGGGTGGAGCCGACGGCTCAACGATCGGAAGGGGGAGCACCAATGCCGGAACGCGAGGAGCACATGCCCGGCCTGATGTCCGAACGCGACGGATACATGCCCGGCGTGCCCTGCTGGGTGGACGCGAGCGAGCCCGACCCTGAGGCTGCCGCCGACTTCTACAGCGGCCTGTTCGGCTGGGAACTCGAGGACACGATGCCGGCCGAGGCGCCGGGCCAGTACTTCATGGCTCGGATGCGCGGCCTCGACGTGGCGGCGGTCGGGTCGATCCCCGAAGGGGCGCCACCGATGGCGATGTGGAACACCTACATATGGGTCGACAGCGCCGACGAGACCGCCTCCAAGGTTCGCGATGCCGGCGGCGCGGTCGTCATGGAGCCTTTCGACGTCATGGACGCCGGCCGGATGGCCGTCTGCACCGATCCCGAAGGCACGGCCTTCGGCCTCTGGCAGGCGAAGGAGAACAGGGGCGCGCAAGTCGTCAACGAGCCGGGCACCCTGAACCTGAACGCCCTCAACACCCGTGACGTCGAGGGCGGGAAGGCGTTCTACGGCGCGGTGTTCGGCTGGCAGACGCTCGACCTGGATCCCGGACCACTGATGTGGACACTGCCCGGCTTCGGCGATTTTCTCGAGCAGCGAAACCCCGACCTCCGCAAGCAGATGGCGGAAGCGGACGCCCCGGAGGGATTCGAGGACGTCGTCGCCATGGTCAGCCCGATCGGGGACGACCAGCCGGACACGCCGCCGCACTGGAGCGCGATCTTCGCGGTCGCCGACGCCGATGCCGCAGCCGCGAAGGCGACCGAGCTCGGCGGAGCGGTGATCGTCCCGCCGTTCGACGCCCCCTGGGTGCGGATGACGGTCCTCGCCGATCCGCAGGGCGCGACGTTCATCGCGAGCAAGTTCGTGCCGGAGAACAAGGACCTCGGCAGCGGGGTCGACGCGGCGTAGGAATGCCACGCAGGTGGCCACCTTCTGCCTCATCCACGGCGCGTGGCACGAACCCTCGTGCTGGGATGAGCTGACGCCACAGCTGAAGGAGCGGGGTCACGAGGTCGTGATGCCCGACCTGCCATTGCAGGATCCCCAGGCGGGCTTCGACGAGCGCATCCGGCCCGCGATTGAGGCGATCCACGGCGTTCAGGATCCACTGGTAATCGTCGGGCACTCTCAGGGGACCGCCTATTCGTCCCTTGTCGCGGCCGCGAGACCGGACGCCCTGCTCGTTCACCTCTGCCCCAGGCTGGGTGGATTCGAGCCCCCGCCGGGAGCCCCGGACGTGTTCCGGCAGGGGGTTCCGTTCCCAGAGACCCGCCCCGACGGCATCAGCGTCTGGGATGAGGACGTCGCGATCAAGGCGCTGTACCGGCGCCTACCGTCGACGAGGGCAAGCACGCTGGCGGGGCGGCTGCGGCCGATGGCCATGCCACGGGGCGAATATCCGCTCGGCGGCCCCCCCGACAACCAGACAGTCCTGATCTACGCGACGGAGGACGAGCTGTTCGAGCCCGCCTGGGAGCGGTTCATGGCGCGCGAACTGCTCAAGGTCGAGCCGATCGAGATCCCGACCGGCCACTTCCCGATGGCCGAGGATCCGGAGGCGCTCGCGGAGCTCCTCGATCGGCTGGCCGAGGGCTACTAGGCAGGCTTCCGGGCTACGAGCGAGACACTCTCGACGCCGTAGGTGCTGCAGGCCTCCAGGGCCCGATCGGAGATGAACCGATAGTCGTTCCTCCGAATCTCGCCAACCGAAAGGCCGGTCTGCGCGATGGCATCCGCATAGTTCTCGCGGGGGATCGCGCCCGCGATACACGCCGCCCAGAGCTCGGTGTTCCGTCTGGTCTTCTCCTTCAGTGGCTTGGCGCTGACGATGTCGGCGAGGGCCATGCGGCCGCCCGGACGCAGCACTCGTGCCGCCTCTGAAAACACACTTCCCTTGATCGGCGACAGATTGATCACTCCATTTGAGATCACCGCATCGAAGCTCTCATCCTCGAACGGCAGCTCGTCGATCGAGCCCGGGACGAACTCCACCTGGGAGAAGCCGGCCTCGTCACGCAGCCGCGTGGCCTTCTGGATCTGCTCTGGCGTGAAGTCGATCCCGACCACCGATCCATCGGTGCCCACCTGCTGAGCGGCGCAGAACACGTCCGTACCTGATCCGCTCCCGAGGTCCAGGACGCGGTCCCCGGGCTCGAGCGAAGCCAAGTCGAGGTGGTAGCCGACGCCGGCGAACGAGTCGAGCGACTCGGCCGGAACCCCATCCAGCAGTTTCTCCGGATAGCCAAGGGTCTCCGCCAGGTTTCGGCCCGTCTCGAAGTGGAGATCGGCATCCTCCTCGTCGGCAACCTGCCGGTACATCTCCTTGACCTTGGACTCGAGATCCGCGGTCTCGACAAGTGATGTCGCGTCGAGTTGCGGCAGCTCTCCTGCTGATTCCGTCGCAATGTCGGAAGCGGCTGAATGCGCGTCGGTCATCCTGACCTCCTTGCGTTGAGGGTGGTACCGATTGTGCCCTGTTGCGGCCGAACGCGGGTGTGAGAACCGCACGCAGGGCGCTCTCCCCGGCGCCTAGCGGTGCGTCACTTGCCCGGGGCTTAACGCGCGGGTATCCGGGCATAGAACTTGATGGGGCCAAAGAAATGTGATCCAGGAGGGATCGGCGAGATGTCAGAGGTTGAGTCGCGAGCAGAGACGGACGGGGACGGGGTCTCGCTCGAGCGCGAGGTGAGCGTGTCGCACTATCCGGGCCGCGACCCCGTCACCGTCAGGACGACGCGGGTGCCCGGAGAGGAGCCGAGCCGCGAAAAGCGCATTCGCGCCGGGCTGCGTCGCTTCGCACACGAGGGCCGCCCCGCCCTGCGCGGCTGAGCCGCAGAGGGCAACGGCGGAGCCGCGGCCTCAGCGGTGCGTGACGCCCTCCTTCACGAAGTTGGCGAGCTGCGGCCCGGTGACGGTCACGCCCTCGAGGGCGGCGTCGATCGCCTCTAGGGTGTCGTCCCCGAGCTTGACCCCGGCGGACTCGGCGTCCTGGTGGACCTGCTCCGGTCGGGAGGCGCCGATGATCACGGAGGCGAGGTTGTCCTGGCGCAGGCACCACGCGAGCGCCATCGTCACCATGCTCAATCCAGCGTCCTCGGCGACCGGGCGCAGGCGCTGGGCCGCCTTGAGCACTTCGTCCGACAAATAGCGATCCATCGCCCAGTTCATCTCGTCCGAGGCCGCTCTCGAGTCCGGCGGCGGCGGCTCGCCGGGCTCGTACTTGCCAGTCAGCACGCCCTGGGCGAGCGGTGACCAGACGATCTGCGAGATGCCGTGCTCCTCGCAGAAGGGGATCAGCTCGGCCTCGGGCGCCCGCCAGATCATGTTGTACTGGGGCTGGGAGGAGACGAACTTCTTGGCGCCCGGGACCTCGAGCGAGGCCTGGATCTGCTCCACGGTCCACTCGGAGAAGCCGATCTGGCGCGCCTTGCCCGCCTCGCAGACCTCGGTGAGCGCCTCCATCGTCTCCTCGATCGGCACATCGGGATCGGGACGGTGGCACTGGTAGAGGTCGACGTAATCGGTCTGGAGGCGCTCCAGGGAGGCGTCGATCTGCTTGTGGATCTGCTCGCTGGAGAGGCCGCGGTCGTTATCGGACATCGGGAAGAAGACCTTGGTGGCGAGGATGAACTCCTGGCGCCTGAAGTTCTTCAGGATCTCGCCCCAGACCGACTCGGCCGCGCCGGTGCCGTAGACGTTGGCGGTGTCGAAGAAGTTGATCCCGGCGTCGAAGGCGGCGCGGGTGCAGGCCTCGGTCTGCTGGCGCCCGACCCCACCGCTGTAGGTGAGCCAGGAGCCGAGCGAGATCTCCGAGACCTCGATGTCCGAGTCGCCGAGCCTGCGGAACTCCACGAGGCCACCCTACCCAACCGCCCCCGCCGGCAATCCGGCCGCCGGCGATGCCTAATTCGTGACATTCCGGGCAAGATCAGGCCGCGATGTCCCTTCGGAGTCCAAGCATGGATTCCGAACGAGCAAGGACGCGACCGAGGCGCCGACCGCGTCCTCCCCGCGTACTTGGCTTAGGGGGACGCAAAGCAGGGAGGTGGCCCGGTGACTAGGTACACCGGGCCTCTCCCCTGTCCTGTCCAAAGCGCTCAGGAAATCCCTGCGTAGTGCCGATATAGGCGCCATGCACCAGTACTGCGTCCAATGCCTCAGCGAAGTCCTCGCCAACGGCCGCCACTCGCCCGCCGGCGAGCTCCTCTGCGCCTCCTGCTACACGGCCCTCTGGGGCCCGGGCGCGACCGACGAGCTCCGCCAGCTGGTCGAGCGCCACTCGGCCTTCCCGAACGGGAACGGCCCGGTGGCGACCGCCCGCGGCTAGCTCGCCCTCCTCGCGCCCTCGGCCTCGTCCCGCTCCCTGCCGCGGCGGTGGAAGAACGCCGCGAACGATCCGGCGAGGGTCGCGACGACCGAGATCGAGATGGCCTCCAGGACGATGTCGATGATGCGTGCGCCCGCGGTGATCGGGTTGTGGAGCTGCGAGGAAACGGTCAGGAGCTGGGTGGTGACCCAGAAGACCGAGTCACCGAAGTTGGTGATCTCGCTGTTGTCGGCATGCCGCTCGAGCATGAGAATGGCCACCGAGGCGATCAGGTCGACCACCAGCGTGAAGCTGACGATCGCGATGATCCGATCCCTGAGGTGCGTGTGCGTCGGCGTCTCGCCGTGGAACACGCGCATCGCGTCTTCCCAGGCCGCTCGCGTGACTCGCATGATGTGACCCATCTGCCGCCCGAGTATCCCGACGCCCTCGGCCGTCACTGGGGCGGAGAGTTTTCGCCGCCCCGTCCTTAGTTGCGACGTGAGTTCCTCCCGCGCCAAGAAGGGGTCCTCCGCGGGCGCCAGGTCGCAGAACCGGAGCCTGGCGCCCGCGGACAAGCTCAAGCGGGAGGTCCAGGGAGTGCTCACGGACGAGGTGCGCTCCGACGAGCACCGCGTCGGCCACGGGCGCTACGACGGCTTCGCCTACGTCGCCGCCGAGGCCTACTTCCACTTGGCCGGCGGCTACGACGCCGGCCTCCACCCCGTGCATCTGAAGTACCGGGGCAAGTCGCATTGGTGGCTGGTCGACTCCGAGGACCGGGTCATCGACCTCACCCTCGCGCCGCGCGAAAAGTCGGACTTCCCGTACCGCCGCGGCACGCGCCGCCCCTTCCGCTACACGCCGGCCGGTCTCTCGCGACGGGCCCAGACAATCGTGGAGCGGGTCAAGGCCGCGCGGACTTGAGGCCTCAGGACAGGTCTATTCTCACCTGGCGTGGAACGCGGAGGTTGGACCGAAGAGCGATTGGACGACCTCGCCGCCGAAATGCGTCGGGGATTCGATCGGGTCGACAGAGACATCCGCGATGCGCGAACGGAACTTCACGGCGACATCGGCGCCACCCGCGCGGAGTTGACGGCCCAGATCGAGGCGCTTCGCCAGACGATGATCCGCATCGGGGGAGGCATGCTCCTCGGCTTCATCAGCGTTCTCGCCGCGATCGTGGCCCGCGGCGCCTGAGCACCGGAGCCGGGTCCGACCGCGCCCTGCGCGAGGCTAAGGGGGTGACCCAGCGGGGCGAAAATCTGGCGCAGGCCTCTTTTCCAGAGATGGAGGAGGCGAAGGCGGCGCTGCACGGGCTGGAGGGGCTCGAGTCCGAGCCCTCGCAGGCCGTCCGCGCCTACGACGGCCCCCGCGACCCCGACGCCCTCCTCGCCCACCTCGGCTACGACGGCTTCCGGCCCGGGCAGCGCGAGCCGGTCGAGGCCGCCCTCGCCGGCCGCGACTCGCTGGTCGTCATGCCCACCGGCGGCGGCAAGAGCCTCTGCTACCAGCTCCCCGGCCTCGCCTCGGACAAGCTCACCATCGTGGTCAGCCCGCTGATCGCGCTGATGGCCGACCAGTGGCGGCGGCTCTCGGCCGACGGCCACCCGGCGGTGATGATCGCCTCGGGCCTCCCGGAGGAGGTGGCGCGCGACGCGATGGCGCAGATCCGCGACGGCCGGGCCCGGATCGTCTACTGCTCGCCGGAGCGCTTCGCCCAGCCCGGCTTCATGAACGCGGTCGGCCAGCGCGAGGTCGACCTGCTCGCCGTCGACGAGGCCCACTGCATCTCCGAGTGGGGCCACGACTTCCGCCCCGACTACCTGCGGCTGCCGCGGGTGCTCGAGCGGCTCGGCCGCCCGACGGTGATGGCCTGCACCGCGACCGCGACCGAGGACGTCTCCGCCGAGATCGCCCAGCGCCTCGGCCTCCGCGACCCGCTGATGATCCGCGCGGGCTTCGACCGCCCCAACCTCAGCTTCGACATCGTCCAGTTCGAGGGCAAGGGATCGAAGGCGCGCAAGCTGGCGATGCTGCTCCACGGCCTCCGCGACGAGGCCAACCGCCCGGCGATCGTCTACTGCGGGACCCGCAAGGACACCGAGGAGGTCGCCCAGTCCCTGCGCGAGGCCGGCCTCGAGCGCCGCCGGCTACCACGCGGGCATGGACCCCGACGAGCGCGCCTCCGCCCAGCACCGCTTCATGACCGGCGACGCCGAGGTGATCACCGCCACCAACGCCTTCGGCATGGGAGTCGACAAGGCCAACGTCCGCTCGGTCTGGCACTGGGCGATCCCGACGAGCGTCGAGGCCTACTACCAGGAGGCCGGCCGCGCGGGCCGCGACGGCCTCCCCGCCCGAGCCGTCCTCCTCGCCGGCCGCTCCGACCTGGGCCGCCTGGTCCGCTTCATCCAGATGCGAGAGGTCGAGCCCGAGTCCGTCTCCCTCTACGCCCAGCGCCTCAAGGCCGGCTCCGACATCAGACGGCCACCTCACCATCGACGCCCCGCGCGTCGACGAGGACCGGGTCAAGCTGGCGATCGCCGAGCGAGCCGGCGCCTTCGAGGTGGAGCCCGCCCCCGGAGGCCGCCTGGAGCTCCGCTTCAACGACCGGATCGACATGGCCGCCGCCCGAGCCGCCTGCAAGGCGGCCACGGACCGCTCCTGGCGCGCCTACCGCGCGGTCGAGTCGTTCAGCTTCGGGGAGAGCTGCCGGCGCCGGAGGCTGCTCGACCACTTCGGGGACTCGACCCCGGGCGCGCCCGAGGGCCGCTGCTGCGACGTCTGCGATCCGGAGTCGTGGCTGCCGTCGCCCGAGGAGCTCGAGGTGAAGGCGAAGCGCCGGAGCTCGAAGTCCGCCTCTCCCCCAGCCGACCTCTCACCCGAGGACGAGTCGCTGCTCGAGGCGCTCAGGGCCTGGCGGCTGAAGGCCGCCGGCGGCAAGCCCGCGTACACGGTCGCCAACAACCGAACGCTCGAAGGAATCGCGGCCTCGCGTCCGCGCGACGAGGACAGCCTCGCCGAGATCCACGGCGTCGGCCCGACGTTCCTGAAGCGTCACGCGGAGACGTGCTAGAGCTGGTCCGATCATCGGGCTCGGCAGTCTGAGCACCTCCTGTCCACGCAGGCGGGACACATGCCACGACTTCCCATCTTTGGGGTCGACGTAGTCCGAGATGGGCGCCTTTCGGCGCCGTCGTCCGCACTTGATGTAGTCGAGTCCTCGCAAAGACACGTGACTTGTCGCGGAACTCTTCACCATGCTCCCTGCTAACAGCGGGACCTCAAACTGTCCGCAGTCTGGGCAGAGATACAGGCCGGGCGGCAGCTTCACGCTCAGAGCTTTGGTTCCGTTCCCACCCACAGGGTCATCTGTTCCGGCCGAGCGGCTCAGGCAGATTCTGCGACTTGGCGGTACTCGTCCCGAACCTCTTGAGACGCCGGCTTGATTCGGCGTACCGCACGGCGCAGCACATCTGCATCCGCACCAGGAATCACCAAGATGCTTCGTTGGAGGTAGAGCCCGTACCGGCGGGGATTGGGGAACACAGTCAATTTGTGGAGCAGACTGGTGAGCGGGACCCCGTGCCCAGGTGAGGCGAGATGCTCAATGGAGAGATCAACATAGCGGTGAAAGACGCGCCCTCCAATGACCGCCCCAGACTTGAACGGGCGCAATCCCCCAATAACCGTTGCATCCCCTATCACTTGGCCTGGACCGAGCCCGCATTTGGCACCTGCATAGAGGAAGAGTTGATCGCCACTACCCAGCTGGTGAGCCTTTCCAGCCCGTTCAACGGAAAACGCCATTTGCTCGCGTCGGATCACCCACTCAAGGGCAGCAGGGCTGTTGACTATGGCTATTGCAGAGATCACGGCCATTTCGGCTGTCTTACCTGAGCTGAGACTCGCGAAATAACCGGTCTCGTCCCGTATCCGCCAGCCACCGAACGATATCCGCACCGCTGCTGGCTGGCTTGGCGACCGCAGCCATCGTGAGCAATGCATCCATGACCACATGAGCGTTCGGCGGCCCCTAGCATCGTTTCGTACTGCTAGGAGAGGGCGCTCAATCCCGGCCTGATTCGTCCATGCTGATTCGGCATCGCAAACGGATCAAGCCCTGAAGTCCGGATAGCACTTGGCTCGCACACCCCAGGGCGTGTCGTTAGTGTCACGCGGACGGTGCGGGCTCGCTACCTCGACCCTACGGTACGAAACTTTGATCACTCGGTCGTCGGCTGGCTCTTGGCCGAGCTGCCTACCGCCACCTCGTTTGCCTTCGCGTCCGGTTATGTAGATGCTTCGGTGCTTGACTGGCTCGAAGAGTCAATCAGCGAACTCCGCGGTCGCGGTGGGAGGGCCCAAGCACTGGTCGGTTCGAACGGCGGACAGACGTCTGCGACAGACGTGGAGCGACTCCTGGCTGTGGTCGGTGACGAGCTCTACATCGAGTACGCCGAAGGAGGCATCTTTCATCCGAAGGTCTACGTTGTGGACCAGCCGGGCCGCGTCCAAGCCGCCGTCGGAAGCGCGAATTTCACAACTCCCGGTTCGTTGGTGAATGTAGAAGCTTCGCTGATCGTTGAGACCGACGACATTGGCCCGCCACCGGAAGAGCCGTTAGCCAGCATCGTCGCGTCGATTCAGCCAGCGAAATATCCGCACGCCACCCAGGTTCGAGATCAGACCGACATCGATCGCCTCAAGCGTCTTGGGGTAATAGATCGCATCACGCGCAGAAGTGCGGTAACCGTGCCGAGTCAGTCCACGGCCAGTAGGCAGCGGCGCCAGAGGCAGAATGCCGGATTCGCCCGCCGCGGCGTAGTCGACGGAATCCCTACGCCGACTCGACGTCGGGTCGTCTCGACCCCAACCCCCGCGCTGGCACAGCCCGTGCCAGCTGGTTCGCTGAGCTACTGCGGTCTCGAGTTCTCTTCCAACGACCTGAAAGATGTCGGAACCCGGGAGATTTCGGTCTCAAGCGGAATTCGCGATTGGGCAGAGGGCGTACTTGGGCGGGCTATCCAGGTTGGCGAGGGGGACCTGTTCGACGTGGAGATCGATGGTCGCTTGGGTGCTTCCCCAGGTAATGTCCTTCGGACCCCGGAGCCAGTCCGGATTTGGGCGGCGGGCGGCTCCGGTGGAACCCACCAGGACGTGAGGCTCGTCCTGGGTACCAGCCTGAAGGGAGAGCTTGACGACGAAGCAACTCTGATCACCGGCCTACCGATACCGGCAGGGTCAATCGGCGTATTTGAGCTTCCACCGGATCCTGCCACCGAAGCGGTTCGTCTCACAGTGTTCCTTCCAGACGATCCTGAGTTCACGAGCCTGCAGCAGCGTCTTGGGACAACTGGGCGCGAGCAGAAAGCGCACTTTCGCACTTCTACGAAGCCGCCCGAGCTTCCAGATTGGCCGACCCTAGCCCTGCCTTGATCACGCAGCCTTGAGATGGATCGCCGATTCCTGGTTGATCCCGTTCGCGTGATGCAGCCCGAAACGCGGGAAGGTATCGAGCGATACCAGCTCGTTGACGCAAAACCCAACCTGCTCCGAAAGTACAGCGAGAAGATCCGGAGTCCTAATGTCGACGGGACCCTCGACCGTATTTGTGCGGTTCGAACCCACGATGAACACAGCGTCTTCCCCCGAGGCCATTGCGCACCTTAGCGAGCGGAACGCCTCTCGCATGTAAACGAAGTATCGGTACAGCAGACCAGGTAGCGCGCGCCGGCGGAACCCCCCATTCGCATGAGCGATTGCGAGCCTTATGCAGAGTGAGGCAATGATCGCTGGTAGGCCCCTCTCATTCGTCTGGACAGCGTCGGCCCATCTTCGCTGCTCCGCGATGGGCCACTCGCGGCTCCCGAATAGCGATCGCTCAAGTGTCGCGAGGCGAGACGCACTCGAGAGGCCCAACAGGGCAATCGAAAGGCGATCCGTGTCGATGTAAGGGAGCGCCGTCGCGTACGGTGGAGAACTGATAACCACGCGCCTTCGGGCTTCTCGCAATGGCTGGTAAATCGACGCCGCGGAAGCCGACCCAAGCCGCACTAGCGCTCGTCCTGTGCGATCTAGACCTATCTCATCCAACTCACATAGTCCTAGCATCACTTCGTCTACTGCGGCACGCAGAAGGGCGGCAAGCGGTGGAGCGTCGAAACCAGAAGGCCGACGGCGAATCCGCAGGTCCTCCGGAGCTTGGAGACTGACGTTTCGGCAAAGCGAAGAGATCGCGACTCCCGCGAGAAGATTTGCCGTACCCGAGATCTGCTTCCGGTTCGCGAACGCCGCGGAAAGCCCCGCAAGCGCCCCGGGCGTAAACCAGCGTCGCAAGTAGTCCACAGACTGGCGGTCGATGTGAGACAGCCCCGCAGACACCTCGGTCGCGCTCTCTTGGGCAGCGGTCACGTCTTCCTCGGTGTGATCGATCCACTTCCCCAGGGTGCGCGCCAAGCGTTTTGGATCAGCCGACTGGAATGCTCTGACCTTTGATCGGGCAAGGAAGGTCGCCATCGGGGACTTGTCAACCCCCATGACGTTTGTTCCGAGGGAGAGCCCCTCAAGGAGGGCCGTGCCAGAGCCACAGAAAGGGTCAACCAACCAGTCGCCTGGC
Source organism: uncultured Solirubrobacterales bacterium (assembly GCA_963797265.1). Taxonomy (GTDB): domain Bacteria; phylum Actinomycetota; class Thermoleophilia; order Solirubrobacterales; family 70-9; genus DASUPK01. The sequence goes on from CAWCOY010000002.1 coordinate 867,677, forward strand.
TGGACCTCCAACTGATTTGCAAACGACCTAACTACCTGCGGGTTGAACTTGCCCTTGTACTCGTGGATGCCATGAAGGTGATAGCGAGTCACCTGCCGACCGTTCCGTCTCTCTCGCACCCTCCTGCTAACTGCCTCCAGTTGCGCCGCGTCAGGCTCAAGCATCGAGCCATCCTCAAACTCGATTCGAGCGATGTAGGTCAGTCGTCGCAGTGCTTCTGGGTTTGGGCTGCCGTTGATGATGAGTGCGTCGGCCCGCTGCTCCACCAGTTCTCCGCCGAGGCCTTTGACTTCCCGGACGGCCAACTCCCGCTCGTAAGGAAAAAGCCGATGACTTGGCAACACAAGCCGGATAGTCATGCTCGGCCGAATAGGAGCACGTGCTCGTCCTTAGCCCGAGCAACGGCCAGATTGAATGATTTGCTTCTTCGCCTGATCACACGGTTGGCATGCGCGATTAGCGCGAACCCATTCTCAGAGGCAGCCCGTGTGAGGAGAGCCCCGTTGTCTACATACCGGCCACGAATACGCGAGTCCCCCACTACGACAAAGACCAGGCCGTCTGGCCGCAAGACGGTCGCGAGCGATCCAAAGACCTCGGCCATCTGCCTCTCGAAATCTGCCCCAGTCAACTTTCCAGAGCCGCTGTAGAAAGGTCGGGCGCCAATCTCGCGTGCTCGTACCTCAAGTGGATCCAGACCGAGCCAGTACATGCGGTACTTGTGGTAGAGCCAGTACTCGTATGCGTTGGGATACGGCGGCGAGAACACGGCAGCCGCGACGCTGCCAATCGGTACGTGGTCGGTTAGGTTCGCAACATCGGCCGTTATGACCTGAGCGGTTGCGTTGTCCTTCGACTGACCAGCTAGGACAAACGCTGCCTGGCCAACCTTCTCAACAGCCCGCCCTAGCCCCCCGAGAATCGCATCGACGCTGGAAGGCTTATCGATAGCCGCGTAACGCGTGTCCGATTCCTGGCGCGAGACGCGTACGACAATGCTCGACACTGCAGCGGCGAGCCGGATGCGCCAGGGATCCTCAGGATCTAGGCAATCGAGGTACCAGGCCGCCCCCGCTAACGCATGTTGCGCCACCGGACTGAACCAGTGATCCAGGCGCGGGATCTCAATGCATGCCCGCTCCAACGTCTCGGCGTCGCCACGGGCAACCGCGCTGAGAAGCCTATTCCTGTGCTTCCGGAGCAAGTCCGCATCTTGTTGGCTCCAGCCACTTAGCTTCGCGCGCGCAACCAGTGTGGCGATCGGATTCAGGTCGATCCCGATCGCGCTGCGGCCAGTCCGAACACTTTCAACCAAGGTTGTCCCGCAACCACAGAACGGATCAAGGATCAGACCTTGATCCGGCGCAAGCCTCAGTGCAGCAGCTGGGATCTCGGGGATGAACTTCGCCGGATAAGGATGCAGAGCATGGACTGGATCGGGACTCGAATTCGGAAACGACCAATCCGTCTCCTTAAAAACGCTCCGCCGAGCCACGGAGGCCGCTTGTGCGGTTCCTTCCCCCATTGGCTTATCGACTCTACGTTCGAGCCCGGACGGGCAGCGCAGTACTCAACCTGACGCACGCCATGACGCTCTCTCGAGCGCTGGCGCTTGAAAGTTCTCCCCCCTACGAGCTAGGGAGTTGATACGGCCAGCGATAGGCGCCAAAGCTTTGAGGTCTCCAGCGAGATCGCTGGCAAGGGCCTGTCCTCGCGCCCGACAGTCTTCTGCCGACCGCATCCGGTAAAGCGACAGTCCGGCCTTCTCCCATCGACCGTCCAGGGAGCGCGAAATCGCATAGATCTCCTCCCTAGTGTGCTCGTCCACACCATCGGTCCCGCGGCGCAGCCGCTCAACGAGCCGACCGCTCCCGATCCACTTCGGCCGCTTGGCCTTGTAGCGGTGCTCGTGGTTCTCGGCTCTTCTCTCAAGGAACAGTAGTTCGAATGCATGCAGATTCTGTAGCTCCCTTAGCGCCAGCGCCTCGTCCATCCACATCAGGAATGCATCCGTGCTTTTGTCGTCAAGCAGATCAAGAGCAACAGACAATCCTTCCCCTCCTAGTGCCAGCCGGACCGAAGCACCCTTAGGAGCGTTGTTTCCTTTCTGAGGCAGCGGAGGGTGTTCAGGCGACGCTCCTTCGCTCAGTGTCTCCCGGATATCGCCGAGCCTTCGAACCAGCTCCTTCTTAAGCTGTCCCTGCACTGCCACTGCTAGCGCGTGAAGTGATTCCGGCGGAGCGTCCGCCGCGTTCTCGAAATCGGCGGCTGCGAATCCGGCAAAACGAACCATCGGTCGAGTATTTCGATTTGTCCGCCACGCCGACTGCTTCCCACCGCTGTGAGCCTGCGACAGCGCGGGCTGACCTCGTTGCGCTGAGCCCGGGAACCGGCCGGCCGCACGAATCAGCCAGGGCTACGCGCTCGCCCTCCGCGCGAGCGCGCGTCGCCGGCGGTTCCCCGGCGGGACGCGCGCTGTAGGTCCGCGGGCCTCCGTTGACGGATCGGTGGCCCTTGCCCGTTGCCGCGGCCGTTGCGGTTGGAGCTCTTGCCGCTCGAGCCTCCGTTGTCGGAGTGCTGTCGAGCGGCGTGCTCGAAGCCTGGGCCCGAGTCAAATTCGTGGTGCAGGCCGAGGTCCTGTGGCGCCTTGCGCATGTCGCCGTGCTGGTCGGGGAGGACGAAGCTCGCGGCCACGCCCGGAGGCGCCGGCCCGGCCAGTGCGGCCGGTGCGGTGTACGTAGGTGTCGCGGTCCTCCGGGGGCGTCGAAGTTGATCACGTGGGTGATGTCCTCGACGTCGATGCCGCGCGAGGCGACGTCGGTCGCGACCAGAGTGTCGGGTCTTGCCCCGGTCGAAGTCGGCCATGGCGCGCCGGGCAATCGTCGGCAGCCCCGGCCTAGGCCCCGTCGCCTGCCGAACCCCAACCCTTGGCCTTGATCGGGCCGCGTCCGCCCTCACGGCCGAACTTGTCGAATCCGTGCTTTCGAAGCAGGATCCGCCAGCCGGTGCTGGAGTAGTGCCGTACCGGCTTCGGCATCGACCTCGGCCCAGGTGGCGCCATCTGGCGGAGCATGGAAGCCAGCTTGGTAACTTCGGCTTTTGTCGGGGCGGCTTGCCCGGCGCCCCTTCTTGGTGGACTTCGCTTCCGCAGCGAACCCTTGGTTGAGGCCGGTCTCCTCTCCAGCCTGGTCTTCCGGACTCTCAACTAGCCCCGCGAGCTCCTCTGCTGGCATGCGCTGGGCATCGGATGCTCGCTGGGCCTCATCGAATTCGATCCCCTCGGCGGCCAGGACCTCATGCACGTCGCGGGTGTCTTCGGGATCGGTCCATGCGAACTCCTCTCGTACCGAGCCATCAGCAGAAAGGACGCGATATGCGTTTGCCTCGGCCGGCATCTGCGCAACATGCTGGCCCACGGGCATCGCAGCCGTTCCGCCGACCTCGGCCAAGTCTCCGTAGCTCGTCCAGCGGCCAGCTGGAATCGCGCTGATGGCCGCCTCGACTCGGCCCCAGTCGAAGCCATCGCTCTCGCTGGTGATCCCGGGAAGAGGCGCTGGCCAGACCTTCGCGACTTGTTCGGCTAGGACGTCGGCTCGGGCAAGGATCTGCTCGCGTCCCCAGGACTCGTTCTCCGCGAGAGCCCGATTGAGCTCGAGATGGCTGGCCTCGTAGATCTGCCTCTTTCGCTCGAAAGGGTTGTTGCTCAAGGTGCCGTTGAATGCGGTGAGCGTGAGGTTGCCCAACGTGTGCACCAGCTCCCCGTGAACGTCGTCCGGGTCCTGACCTAGGGACTCGAGGTGGTCCCGCCACTCGCTGCTGAGGCTTTGCGGCATTACGTGCTCGACCTGGAGTTCCACCGCGTCGAAGTCGACGATCTCGGGATGTTCGAAACTCCGCTCGAGACGTTCGAGGATCATCTTGCGCTGGTGCCCGCGACCGATGTGGAAGAAGGGCTGTGTCCGCACCGCTGTTCGGATCGCTTTGTCGCTTGGCCAGTAGAGGCGATCGCGCGAGAGTTCTCGATGCAGGGTGTCGACGAAGCTCTCGTCTTCGGGAAGCCTTGCGATCAGCTGGACGAAGAGCCGGTTGAGGGCGTTAGTCGGGATTCGAGCCAGCTGGCGGCGCACAAGAAACGACTCAATCAAGCTCACCGCGCGCGCCACATCGTCATCGGAAAGAACCTCTCGGTGGCGAAGGTCGAGAGCCACCATCAGGACCGGATAACTGGTCTGTGCTCCCCAGCGAGCGAGGCGCTGCAGACCGGCAGAGGTCTCCCAGTGAGTCTCGGTCGATGGGTCAATCAGGCGCTTGTAGAACGAGCCGCGCAGAGCGAGATCGCGCACACGCTCTTCGACTGCTGCCTCATCGCCGGCGATCGGTGTCAACAGCCGCTGGTGTTCCTCGTAGACGCGGTCATAGGCGACAACCTCGCCGCGACGCATCAAGTCGATGCGAGCGAGTCCCTCGAGGTTCTCGACGCCGACCTCCTGCTCCATCGGCCGCCACACCTGCTCGTAGATCTCTTCACCTCGGGTTGGGAGCAGCATGAACAGGTGATTGCGGAGCAGATCTGCCTGGTCAAGGGCAACGCCGGTCCCGTTCAGCGACTGGAAGATCCGGTGGACGTTGTCGCCTTCCTGAGTGGTGATCTCGACGATCTCAAGTCGGTCCACTGCAGCGGTTGCTAGCCGCTCAAGATTGAAATCGTTGTCGCCGCTCGTCACCTCCTCGATGCGTCCCCGATAGAAGCGATACGCGTCGGAGATGAGGTCTCCGGCGCCGTTGTCAGGCTGGCGCTGCACCCAGCGCAGGAAGGAGGCGCGGTCCTCCTCAGTCGGGAGCAGTCGGAAGCGCTGGTTCCCCTCCGCGTACTGATTCTGCAGGTAGAGGTTGTTGTATCTCTGGACCGCCTGGTCATCCTCGTCGGCTAGGGCGTCGCGGATGGCGCAAAGCAGGAGCATGACCGTCGTCAGACGCTGCTGTCCGTCGATGACCAGGAAATGGCTGATCCCGGTCGCGCGCCGGATCTCGGGGCGAGAGGACCACGCTGCCGAAGAAGTGACCGGTACTGGGCGGGGTCTCCATCGCCATATGGCGATGCTGTTCCAGCAGGTCTTGCCACAGCTGCTCGTGCTCGCGCGACCCCCACGTGTACTGGCGCTGCCAGATCGGTACCTCGAACTGCTTCTGTCCTTCAATCAGGCCCTTGATCTTGTCGTCGTTGACCCTCATCGCGGCGCAGCATATGACGCCTGACAATCGATTGGCGCGATTTTGCTGGAGGCCAGTTAAAGCAACCAAGAGGGGGTTTGAAGCCCACCGCCTACCATCC
>CAWCOY010000003.1:0-1232154 GCA_963797265.1 uncultured Solirubrobacterales bacterium
GGCCCCGGACACGGCGGCGCTTGGCTCGCTTAACCGGCGGGCGCCCTGGGAGATTCCAACTCGCCAGCGCATACATCCCGCGGCTCGGACGGACGATTTGATCCGCCCTGGTTAGGTGAGCGATTAGATTCGCTTGAGCACCCGCGCCTGGGATCTCAACGTCGCGCGCTTCGAGGCGCTCCATCAACTCCGATATGTGCAGCGGGTGTCCGACTTCTTGCAGCTCCTGAATTGCCTCGAGGACGACCGGATGGGGCAGCGACGCCGCGCGGGTTGAGGCGGGACTGTTCGACTTGACTGTGGATTCGCCCGATTGACCCTCGCGAAGCGAAACGAGTCGCTGAAGCAGCTCCAACTCCTGGCGGGCGGTGTGCAGCTCGGTGGCCAATTCCTTGGCTCGCGTCTCCAGGCTCGACACTCGAATCTCGGCGGTCCCAACGGCCTCTTGGAGAGCCTCATTGCTCAACGCTTCTCCCGTGTTGCTTGTCGGCGGTTGCCCTGCTACGTCCATGCGTCTAACTGTAACACATCGTGGGTAGCATTGCTAGCAGTTCTCTAGCAGTACTAGAAGTATCGGGCCAGCGCGAATGCTGATGCAACGCACGAGGTGCTTAGACCGGCTGGCGGCAGACGGCCTGAGGTTGGCACGGCAGAGCCGTGCAGTTGGCCGTCCTCATGGCCGCCCAGCCGGACTCCATCGCCACCTCTCGCCAGCGCGAACGCAACGCGCAGTTGCTCACCGACGTTCTTCACCGCGACGAGCACCGTCTTCGCCGTCAAGCCCGGCGCCACTCTGAGCGGCCGGACGACGCTGATGATGCCTTGCAGTCCGCATACGCGCTCTTCCTCGAGCGCTACCACGGGGTCGGCGAACCACTCGCATGGCTCTACACGACCGTGAAGCGCGAAGCTTGGGCGATGCGCCGGCGTCGCGCGCGCCAGTTCAGTTTCACCTTCAACTCCGGTACTGATAGTGGGGACATCGACCTGGCGGAGGCCTTGCCGACTGATGTGCCAGGGCCGAGCGAGGTGGTCGAGCGCAGGGAGATGCTCGCGGAGCAACGCCGAACGCTGGCGACGTTGAAACCCGACGAGCGCAGAGCGCTTTGGTTGCTCGCCCTGGGCCTGACCTACGCAGAGATATGCCAGGCCACGGGCTGGACCTACACCAAGCTGAACCGATGCCTCAGCGAGGGCCGGACAGCACTGCGAAGGGGCGGCCGAACCTGATTCAGCCGACCCGCTCATCGATCAAGCTAGATGCACTCCGGCGCCGTCTGACGCCGGAGTGCATCAACCACTTAGATGGCGCGGCGCGGCCCCAACCCGAGTCGACAAGCTGAGATTTCGTTGCGCCACCCGGGTCTTGACCATATCCTCAGCTGTTCGCTTGATCGCCAACTCGATCCAGCGCGCCGACTGGCGGCCGGAGCGGTAGTCGGCTGGGCCAAAGGCGTTGACTCGATCTTGGCGGTTGAGCTCGAAAACTTGCGCGAACTCTTTGTCTGAGTTCGGGTCATACACGGCATAGGTCTGGCCCCCGTACTGATTGAGGATCGAGAACACGGGGACATCGCTCGGCCCATCGGCGATGTAGATCATGTTCTCGAACGGGACTCGACGGTCAGCGCCATCGATCGTGGCGTTCACGTCGATGTTTGGGTCTCGGTTGACGCCCTTATTGATCTCGAAGATGGCTCGAGTCTTCGTCGTGTTGTTGATCGTGTAGACGATCTCCTGGATTTCCCCCGGGTTCGCGGTCGAAGCACTGCTATTCATGTAGCCGGGCCCCGCGACCCGTTCGGCGAACTCGCAAGCCCAGACTCCGTCGACCAACTTGGCGATCTTGCTCCCACGGATCATTTGTCGCAGCCCGGTCGAGACGATGTAGTGCTCCAAGCAGATCTTGTGCTCGGCGTAAACCGGGTCATCGTCGATCATCGACTTTGACTTGGCGAGAAACGCCTGGACCCCGGGGTAGAATTTGAGCTGCTTGCCCAAAGCACGAAGCATCTCGTTGTTCAGGCCTGGGAACTTGCCGGCGCGCACGTAGCTGAGAATGTGATTCAGATAGAGCGTGTCGTCTGAAACCAGGTCGAGACCCTGGTCGCTATAGAACTCGTCGAGATGGTTGGCCTCATTCCAGAAGTCGTCTTCGACGACGTTGAACTTCTCGAACAATGGCCATTGCATCGAGCCCGGGATCACGGTCTTGTCGAAGTCCCAGATGACAGCGATCGGGCGCTCGTCGAAAATCGGCGTACTCATTGCCGAAAGGATTCCGCAAAATGCGTCATCGCTGCAGAGGACCTGCAGACAACAACGGAAGTTGCACCGGGGGGACGGCGAATCAATCCGACCACGGACTTAGGGTCGGCGCATGGGTCCAGGCAGGCAACCGACACAAACCGCCTCCAATCAGTTGCGGCGTTCGGGGACGCGGGTTTCGCTGTTCGGCGGTCCCGCCGACGGACGCATTGTGGAAGTCCAGTTCATCGAGGATGCGGTTGCGGTATACGAGCTTCACGCCGGTCAGCTGGCGGCGCTGGCCTCAGATGCCCCGGCGCCCAATGGTCACTTTCTCGGCATCTATGAGTTCGTTGGAGGGCCCCACGGTCCTGAGCGACCTGTTTTTATCCACCGTGTTGGCGCTCGGGTCGCAACGGATAAGTCGGCAACGAGCTAGACGCTGACGGGGCCTGCGGCCCTCTCGGCGGTCCACTGGCGTTGCGCGAGGACACCAACGCCGGATTTCACTTTGGTTGATTGGAGCTATCCGCCTGCAGCATCTTGGACGCCCATTGGGCTGCGTTGCTGAGGGCGGAGTCGATGGACGAGCCACGGTGTCCGTCGCGCTCAAAGTGCTCCTCGTCAGGCCCCACGAAGGTATCCGCATAGATTCGAGAGGCGTTGCCGCCTTGCCGCGATACCACGATCTTGATTACACCCACTCGCTCGTCAGCCATGATCCTCCCTTGCTCGACCGGAGCACCATATCCATCTGACCATCGTGGGCAGTTGCATTGGTGCAGCGCGGTGAACTGCTCCAGGAAACGGCGACGGGCGGTGCCGGCGTTGAAGGGCAACGGACATCGCGCGCTCTGACTGTCAGTCTCGGCCTCGGCGAGTGGGCCCGAGATATGCCAGACCACGGCTGGACCAACGCCAAAGGTAAACCGATGCTTCAGCGAGGGCCGCGGGCCATCTGCGGATCCATCCCCCCTATCGAGTAGAAATCCCTTCGCTGCTCCGTATGAACCCTTCGACGACCCGCCTTTACCCGGCCTAACCACCCGGGTGGCGGGTCGTCGCATTTCCCTCAGCCGTGGCGTCCGACCGGTTTGCTTCGATCTTGTGAGCGTGGGTGTGGTGCCTGCGCTATTCGGGTTCAACTACAGATAGGAGCAGTCCAATGTCCCAGCTTGCGACCCAATCGACCGGGTCATCAATCCCCGCAGACGACGTCCTGCGGGACATCCTGAAACACATCGCGGTTCCGATCGAGGTGCTGAGGGAAGCCAAGGGCCGTCGCAATCTCGTCCTCGAAATCGCCATGAAACACGACGCCGCACGGGCGTCGTTCTACTCGGGCTCCATCGCCCATGGCACAGAGAACAGCCCTCTTGGCGATGCCGACTGCGGCCTCAAGGTCGACCGTCGATTCGACGCCTTCCGAGTCTTCGGCCCCGATGCTCCGGAGGGTCGCGGACCCGAGGACTTCATCGTCATGTTCGCCGAGTTCGTCCTCCCCCACCTGCGGACCAAGTACCCCGAGGCCGAAGTCAACCTCGAGGGCAACCGGGCCATCAAGTTCGAGTTGAACGAGCCCATCGAGTTCGGCGAGTGGGGAGCGGTCGATCCCTTCGTGGAACTGATCGTCGGTCTCGAGCGCCGCGATGGGCCGGGGATCTGGATCCCGAACCGCCGGGAGGACGGCTGGGATCCGGCCGATCCCGAGCACCACACCTTCCTGATGACCGAAAGGGATCCGCGATCACTTCGAGTCCATCGCGCCCATCTAATCCGACTTGGCAAACGTGCCGTCAAGCGGGACAAGGAGGTCGAGGGACGGCTACAGGTCATGTGCTCCTGGAACCTGAGCGCGCTCGGACTCGAGCTCGTAGATCAGCGTCGCTCGATCACCGAGGGCCTGCTCGCCTACCTCCGAGGCTCCGCGATCTCGATTGGTGCAAGCCTCACTGAGGACCCTGCGGAGGCTGTCGAGGATCCGATCACTCTCCCCGATGGCGTCACAAAGGAGCACGCCTCCGCACGACTGTTCGAGATGGCCGACATCGTCGAGGAAGCGATGCACGCCGTCAGCACGGGCGGCGCGCGGGGACATCTCGAGAGGCTCTTCGGGCCCGAGATCGCGACGATCCGAGCCCGAGAGAGCTCGCATCTGAAGAGCGCGCTCGCCGCTGGTGACGGTGGTGCCCTCGCAGGCGCCCTGGGCCTTCCCGACGCCCAGAAGGTGACGCGCTCGCATGGCCCCAGGGCAACTTGAGCTCTACGACATCGCCGGGCGAATTCTCTGGCAGCGGGACGCCCGACGGGCAGGCATCGATCTCGGTGTCGAACTCGTCGGGCAACCGCTCCGCCCTCGCTACCGGCTCGCTATCGATACGCCGGTCTTCGACGATCGCCGCAACGTCGTGGTGGAACTCAGGTTTCCACAATCCCACGCGAACCCGCTGGTGTTTGTCGACGGTCCGCCTTGCCTGCGACACCGCTGGTCGGACTGCTCGTTGTGCATGTGGACCGAGTCGGATCCATCGAACCTGCGCTGGGTACCGGGCGACGGATTGATCGCGCTTCTTGCCCACGTCAAGACCCACGCTTGGTGCGAGGCCGAGTGCCGATCCGGGAGGCCCTGGCCGAAGCCCGAGTCATCGGGCCGCCATCCGAGACCGCAACACTGCCCGTCATGCCGGGGTCGACCCTCCTCTGCCTGACGGTTCACGTGAGCGGGCCCATCCTCGGAGCCGCCATTGGCCTGGCCGGAGTTTTGGCCGGGCTATGGGTGAATGGCGACCGGGCAGAGCGAGATCGTCGCCGGCGCCTTCACGCCCGAGCGCTGAAGGCAATCATCGACTACGGCGAGATGCCATTCATGATCAGGCGCCGCCGGCACGAGGAGAGCAATCGCAGTGCCGAACGCGTTCGGCTGTCTGATCACTTCTCCGCAGTTAAGGCCGAGATCACAACCTCCCAGGTGCTCTTGGCGGCCGATGGACATGAGGCGATCTCTGTTGCCTATAACGAGCTGGTCGAGGAGGCAAGGCGAACGGCCGGCGCCGACGCACATAAGGCATGGACCGAAGAGCCGGTCTTCAAGGATGAGGAGATGAATATGGGGGATGTCTTCGAGAGGCTTGCGCCCTTCCGTGCTCGCCTTGACCGTTTCGAGCGCGACCTGGCCAGGGCGACACTCCCACGACGAACCCGCCTGTGGCGTTGGCTGCGTCGTCGTTAGGTGACGAGTGGGCCGAGAGCGCCGACGATCCCAAACCGCATAAGAGGCCCCCACTGCTGGTTCCTCCGCCAAAGCCGAGGTCTCCCATCGCCGACCTGCGAGCCAAATAGCGCCGCCGCGGCGGCAGTCAAGGCGCGGAGCGCCGGACCCCGAAGGGGTTGACGGCCGCCGGCAAGGCGGCGTCACAATCGACCAGGTCGGCTGGGTTAGTTCGGGGGCCACCTGGCGAGCTGACGGGGGACGCAGATGGGGAATCGGCGTCCCCACTTGACGCGCACTTTCGGGCGTGGCGGGCGCCCTTCCCGCCGCTGACCCCGCGCCCCCACGATGTGGGTTCACGGGGTCAGCGGCGGTCGGGCGCAGGGGCGTTGGCGGGTGCGCGGACGAGCGGCTGCCTGGGGTGGGGTGCAGAGGCAGGTGGCCCCTTTTTGGGCTGGCCAACGTCATGCCGGTAGAGCAAATCGTGCTGATGGGTGTCGAAACCGGCTGGTGGACCGTCATGGGGGCGATGAGAAGTCGGTGGGACAGCGAGGTCGCGGATGCGTCAAGGGGGGCAGGAGACCACGACCAACGGGAGGCCAAGAGATGCATTTGACGACCACGACGCTCGGCCTACTTCCCGCCAAGCCCGGGCAGCACCGCGCCGGCAGGATCGATCACCCGGGCAAGCCCCTGGAGCACCTCAACCACGCCTTTCACGTCCTGGGCCTGGTCGGCTGGACTGGCACCACCGGGGCCTTGCTCGGGATTGGAATCGGCTGGCTCTCTGCCAGGCAGCTGGGTGCTCGGTTCGACTGGGCTGCTCTCTGGCTGGCGCCGCTCGCGCTGGCAATCGGGCTTGTCTGGGTCGGCGTCTTGGGCGGAGATGCGGCGATCGGCTCGATCGCGATGCTGAGCTGCACCTTCGGCGGGCACCTGGTCACGGGCGTGCTCACCCATGGATCCGACCGGCGTGCGGGCGACGACCGAGCGCATGATGCCGGTGAGCGAATCGGACCCCACAACTTGCTCCTCCGCCGAACGGCTACCAGGCGACTCGATCGCGTCCAAAGGGACGAGCTGGCGATCGGCGTCACGCGGCGCGGCCGGATAGCCAAGATCAAGCGGGGAGACCAGTCCGGCTCTCACTCCCTGATCCTCGGCGCGACCGGCGCCGGGAAGACGACGCTGCTCGGCCTGATGGCGAGCGAGTACGCCCGCAGTGGTCATGGCGTCGTCCTGGTGGAGGCCAAGACCGACCCAGACCTGGAGGCCGAGGCGCGTCGAGCGGCTGCTGCCGTGGGCCGCCCATTCGTCTTGGTGAGCCCGGACGGGCCGGTCGTCTGGGACCTCCTCGCCACCGGCGGCGTCGACGAGACCGTGGCGAAGCTGCTCGCGTGCGAGGTCTACACCGAGCCCCATTTCAAAAGTGAAGCTGTTCGCCTGCTCCGTTGGGTGGTGCGGGCCATGCACGGTTGCGACACCCCGATGACCCTTCCGGAGGTGCTGCGCCTATGTGCCCCCGATCGCCTCGCCGCCCATGCCAGCAAGCACGGGTCTCCGGAGCTCGCCGGCCAGGTCGGGGACTTCGTCAAGAGCATGACCGCCCAGGAACGGTCTGACGTAGCGGGCCTGCGCAGCCGCCTCGCCGTCCTGGCGGAGTCGGACTACGGCCGGAGCTGGCTCGATCCGGACTCCGGGGCCGGTCCCGTGCTCGATCTAAGCGAGGCTATCCGCCGACGGGCGGTCGTCTACTTCCGGCTTGACTCAGAGCGCCTCGGAGTGGTCGCCGAGAAAGTCGGCGCGTCGATCGCCATCGAGCTCGGAGCGATCGCGAGCGAGCTGCAGGGTCGGCCGATCCCCACCTTCGTCGGGATCGACGAGTACGGGGCGATCGAGAGCGAGCAGATCGACTCCCTCTACGCTCGCGCCCGAGGCGCCGGCTTCAGCGTCGCCGTCGCGACCCACACGCTGGCCGACCTGCGAGCCGCTGGGGAAGCCGTCGAGGATCGTGTCAAGGCGACGATCGACAGCGTCCTCTGCCTTCGGGTCGGCCCCGATGACGCGGACGCCGTCGTCCGGCTCGCCGGGCAGGTCGGCGAGTGGAAGAGCACGAATCGCACCCGCGGGCCCGCTCGGGATCCCGGACGCAGTCGGAACCCGGACGCGCGGATACCGGCTTCGGGTCCACCCCGCGGTCCTGCAGCACCTGGGCTGGGGGGAGGCCACGGTGATCCGCCTCGATCGAACCAAGGGCGATCGCGTCGTCATCGCCCGGGTCGTTCCGATGTGGGCCAGAAGCATCCATCGAAACGGAAAGGAACGAGGATGAGACTGAAGGAATGGCAGTTGGAGCACATGCTCCGCACCACTGCGATGCTGGTCACCTACTACCTGGACCGAGAGCGGCCTCCGGCATACGACCTGTTTCATGTCACTCATGGTCCCGCTCGCATTCCCTACGCGACCGAGGCGCTATGTCGGTACGTGATGGAGGGGCGAGAGGAGGTCCTCGGCGAGGACGCCGTCCTCTGGGTTGACCGCAAGTACGAGGAAGCCCTCGAGCTCGCCAGAGACGCAAGCGACTTCACCGATCGGACCCCTCAGGGATGACCGCCGCCGGCCTTGCTCGTCGCCGGATCACCGACCGCGACCTCGAGGTACTGGAGTTCGTGGCGCGGTTCGGGCTAGTGCCCGGGGCCGCCGCGGCCCGGTGGGCGGGGACCTCGCGCTCGGTGACCTACCGGCGCGAGGCGCGATGGCGAGAGCACGGGCTGGTCCGTGTGCTTCCCTCCGTTGCTGGCTCCGGGCGGCTGCTCACCTGCACCCGCGAGGGGCTGCGCGCGGTCGGCCAAGAGGGACTCCGCCCCGCTCGCGTGTCGGTTGGCGGAGTCCGGCACGCGGCCTCCGTCGCGCGCGTCGCCGCGGAACTGGAGCGGCGTGGAGAGCGGGTGCTGAGCGAGCTGGAGATCATGGCGATCGAGAGTCGAGAGGGACGCCGCCTCTATTCGGCCGAGCTCTATGACGGGCGCTACCACCGGCCGGACCTCGTCCTGGTCGCGGGGCCGATCGGCATCGAGGTCGAGCTGACCCAGAAGGCGAGCTGGCGCCTCGACTCGATCATGCGGGGGTGGCGCTCGGCGATCGGTCAGGACCGGCTGGCCGCCGTCCGCTACCTCTGCGGCGAGCGCGCCTTCCGCGCGGTCACCCTGGCGGTGGAGCGGACCTGCTCGGAGGAGTTGATCGAGGTCGGCAGATTGGACGCCGAGCACATCGGCGTAGATTGGGATGGCGATGCGGCTTGACCAAGGCGACATCGAAGCGGTGGCGCAGCGGGTCGCCGAGCTGCTCGCAAACCAGGCAGTGGAGTCAAGGCAGCAGGGGCAGCTGGTCGACGCTGCGACGGTGGCGCGGCTCTTGGGAGTGAGCCGCGCCACCGTCTACGCCAAGGCGGACGAGCTCGGGGCGGTCAGGCTGGGTAACGGGAAGAAAGCCGCGGCTGCGCTTCGATCCGAGCAGGCTCCCGGCGCCCGGCTCGACCAACGGGTCCGCGACGGATGCTCCGCCGCGCCGGGCCCGGCGGCGTCCGAGGAAGCCGTCGCACGACGGTCGCGTCGAGCTTCTGCCGATCCGCGGACCCGCTCCGGTGGGGGCGAACCGGCGGCGGCCGGGGCCCTCAACAGGGCGGATAGCATCGAAGCGCTCAGCGCCATGCCGGCGAAGCGTACAGGCGAGGTCGTGGTCCGCAACAGGGGAGGCGGACGGATCTTCGCGCTTCGCTTCCGGGCCTACGGCAAGCGCCACTACCTGACGCTTGGACACGCCGCCGACGGCTGGACCTACGAGAAGGCCGAGGAGGAGCTGGCGAACGTGCTCGCCGATGTGCGCCGCGGAATCTGGAAGCCGCCGACCGCCAAGACGGATCGAGGGGCCGCCGGAGGAGCCGACCTTCCACCAGTTCGCCTCGGAGTGGATCGAGAGCCGGCAGGGCGAGTTCGGCACCCGGACGATCGAGGACTACAAGCTCGCCCTAACCCACCACCTGCTGCCGTTCTTCGCGCGAGCACCGGCTCTCGGAGATCACGGCGCGGGAGGTCGACCGCTACAAGGCGGCGAAGGTGCGCGAGCGCGACCAGGGCCTCGTCCCGCGGCCGCTCTCGAACCGGACGATCAACAAGACGCTCACCCGGCTCGGGCAGATCCTCGACGTCGCCGTCCGCTACGACCTGATCGGCCACAACCCCGTGAAGACCAAGGTCGAGAAGCTGAAGGAGGAGGAGCCCAGGCGCCTCCGGCTGAGCGGCGAGCAGGTCCAGGTCCTGCTCCAGGTCGCCGGGCGAAACCGGGCGCTGCTGGCGACGGCGATCATGGCCGGCGGCCTGCGGATCTCCGAGCTGGCCAACCTGCGCTGGCGCGACCTCGACCTCGGAAACGGCGAGCTGACCGTCGAGACCTCGAAGACCGCGGCCGGCGTGCGCGCCGTCGTCCTCGAACCCGAGCTGGTCCAGCTGCTCCGCGAGCACAAGCTCGCCTCGCGCTGGAGCCAGCCCGACGACTTCGTCTTCTCCGGCAAGTACCGCGAGCAAGCCGCGCGAGCGGAACAGCCTCCGCAAGCGCGTCCTCTACTCCACGGTCGAGCGGGCCAACGAGCAGCTGATCGCCGAGGGCAGGCCGCCGATCCCGGAGGGGATCACCTTCCACGCGCTGCGCCGGACCTACGCCGCGCTTCGCGCCGAGCTCGGCGAGCACCCGGCGATCACCGCTGCGCAGATGGGTCACCGCGATCCGCGGATGACCCTGCGCGTCTACACCGACGTCACCGAACATGAGGCCGCGGACCCGGCTCGGCGGCCTGCTCGGCGACTCTGATTGGGCACCATTGGGCACCAACCCCGCTAAGGGCCAAAATCCGACACAACGGGAAGGTCCGGAAGACCCTCCGGAGGACGCCCGAAACCCGCGAGCTAGCAGCGGTTTCGGAGAACGGGAGCGACGGGACTCGAACCCGCGGCCTCCGGCGTGACAGGCCGGCGCTCTAACCAACTGAGCTACGCCCCCGAGGGCGCGCGACGGCGCGGCCGCCGCAGATACGCAGGCTAGCCGCTCAGCTCGGTGACATTGGTCGCGACCGGGCCCTTGGGGCCCTCCTCGGACTCGTAGCTCACCCGTGCGCCGTCGTCCAGCGACCGGTAGCCGTCACCGGAGATGCTCGAGAAGTGGACGAACAGGTCCTTGCTGCCGTCGTCGGGGGTGATGAACCCGTACCCCTTTTCGTTGCTGAACCACTTCACGGTCCCTTCTGCCATTCATTGCCTCCGCTGCTCGGATCCGGGGATCACCCCCCTCTTGGTGGCGCGGGAACCTAGCGAACCCGTCCGCCGGACGGCGTGACGGACTGGATGACTGACCCCCGATCGACGTGCCCGTGGGGGCGCCGCAGGCCGAGCTGGGCGTCGCCCGCGTCCGAAGCCCGTAGTGAGTGCTACGGGCGAGGGCGCGGGGGGCGATCCAGCGACGGCATGCGGCGTCATCCGCGGGTGCGTGGATTGGGGGTCAGTCATCTAGGGTCCGGACGAGATGCGACTGGTCAGCTATCGCGGCGAGCAGGGCGTCTGCGCCGGCGTGCAGATGGTGGACAGCATCCTCGACGCCGGTTCCCTGCTCGGCGAGCGGCCGTTGGGTGCGCGGCGGCTGATCGAGGAGGGCCTCTTGAGTGAACTCGCGGAGCTGGCGCAGCTGGAGGGGGACGTCGAGCCGACCAGCGTCCTGCGGCTGCTCCCGCCCATCCCGGACCCGGACAAGGTCATCTGCGTCGGGCTCAACTACCGCTCCCACGCCGAGGAGCAGGGCGTGGAGCCGCCCGCGCAGCCGACCTTCTTCGCCAAGTTCCGCAACGCAATCGCCCCGCAGGGCGCGACCGTGACCCTGCCCGCGGCGAGCGAGAAGGTCGACTACGAGGCGGAGGTGGCTTTCGTCATCGGGCGGCGCTGCAAGGAGGTCACGCCCGAGGAGGCCCTCGATTCGGTCGCCGGCTACATGCTGTTCAACGATCTCTCCGCCCGTGACCTCCAGTTCGCGACGCCGCAGTGGATGCCCGGCAAGGTCTTCGACGGCTCGGCGCCCTGCGGTCCGGCGCTCGTCACGCCCGACGAGGCCGGCCCACCGGACGCGATCTCGTTCGCCCTCGATCTGAACGGCGAACGAATGCAGGAGGCGTCGACCTCGGACCTGATCTTCTCGGTCGCCGAGCTGGTCGCCCGGCTGTCGCGGTGGATGACCCTCGAGCCCGGCGACATCATCTCGACGGGAACGCCCTCAGGGGTTGGCAGCATCCGTCAGCCGCACGTCTGGCTCAGGCCCGGCGACGAGATCTTGATCAGCTCACCGACCCTGGGCGAGCTGAGCACCACGATCGCTTGATCCGGCGGCGGCGTTTGTGGCCGCCGTTTATTTCCTCTCTTCGACGAGCTCCTCGATCCGCGCGTAGACCTGCGGCGCGTCCTTCTTCAGCCGCTGCACCTCGAAGTGACCGAGGCTGATCAGCTTCATCCTCGAGGTGGAGGTGACGCTGGCGCTGCGCATTGAGTCATCGAGCATCCCCGCCTCGCCAAAGACGTCACCAGGGCCAAGGTCGGCGATGTGCTCGCCCTCCCTGGTCACCTCGGCGCTCCCCTCCTCGATCGCCAGGAGCTCCCGCGAGAAGCCGCCCTCTTCGACGACGACCTCGCCCTCGGGGATCTCCTTCGACTCGGCGAAGGCCGCGACCTTCGCGAGGTCCTCATCGGATGCATCAGCGAAGAGCGGGATGCGCTTCAGTTGTGTTGCGTCCAAGCCGCCTCCTTCCCCTGCTTCCGTCCATACGCACGCTATCCGAACAGGAGCCGGTTAGAGTCAGGCGTTCAACACAGAAGAAGGGGAGAAGCACATGGGTTTGATGGACAACATCAAGAAGGCGCAGGAAATGGCGCAGCAGGCCGCGCAGCAAGGGGGAGCCGGCCAGATGAGCCCGTCGGCTGGGGACGTC
Organism: uncultured Solirubrobacterales bacterium; assembly: GCA_963797265.1. Taxonomy (GTDB): domain Bacteria; phylum Actinomycetota; class Thermoleophilia; order Solirubrobacterales; family 70-9; genus DASUPK01. Next base: position 12,480 of record CAWCOY010000003.1, read on the forward strand.
GAGTACGCCAACCTGGCGATGAAGCTGAACGAGAGCGGTCTCCCGGGCACCGCCACGATCAACTCGATCACCGAGTCGGGCGAGGGGTCCGATCCGGTCAACAAGGCTTACGACATTGCCGTCGCCGTCGAGCTCGAGAACGGCGAGGGCTACGACACGACGGTGCATCAGTACCTGACCGCCGACTCCGTCAACGCCTACCAGCCGGGTGGGAGGTTCCAGATCAAGGCCGATCCGGACGACACCAGCAAGGTGATCATCTACGGCCAGGCCTAGGCCGGCTGGGTAGAACCAAAAAGGGGGTCCAGGCATGGCGCGAGCGTGCCGATAGGTAGCCCAGGCGTCCCCTATGCCCCTGCTTGCATCCATCCAGGAGTTCTTTTTCGACTGGTACCCGGTCTTCGGGGTGGCCTTCTCGGCGGGCATCCTGGCGGTCTTCGTCGTCCTGCTTCGCAGCACGATGGGGACGACGCGTCCGGAGTCCGTCAAAGGCAGCTCGACCGGCACGGTCCGCTGGGAGGACGTCCAGGGCGTCGATGCAGCCAAGGAGGAGCTGGTCGACGTCGCCGAATGGCTCAAGGACCCGCAACGCTTCGAGGCGCTCGGGGCGCGCGCACCGCGCGGCGTGCTCCTCTACGGGCCGCCCGGGACCGGCAAGACGATGCTGGCCCGGGCCGTCGCCTCGCACGCCGGCGTCGACTTCTTCGCGGCCTCCGGCTCCAGCTTCGTCGAAATGTTCGTCGGACGAGGCGCGGCCCGCATTCGCCGGCTTTTCAAGGAGGCGCGCCGCTCCGGGCGGGCGGTCGTCTTCATCGACGAGCTCGACGCCGTCGGAGGCCACCGCGGGTCGGGGGCCGGAGACGGCGGAACGTCTGAGCGCGAGCAGGCGCTCAACCAGCTGCTGGTCGAGCTCGATGGCTTCGAGCGCGACCCGGGCACCGTGATCGTGCTCGCGGCCTCGAACCAGATAGACAAACTCGACAAGGCGCTGCTCAGGCCCGGCCGCTTCGACCGTCAGGTCCTGGTGGCCCCGCCAGACCGCGACGGGCGCGAGGCGATCCTGCGCTCGCACGCTCGCGGCAAGACTCTCGCCGACACGGTCGACCTGGCCGACGTGGCACGCAAGACCACCGGGCTTACGGGCGCCCAGCTGGCCAACGCTCTGAACGAAGCCGCGATCATCGCCGGGCGGGCGGGCCGGATGTCGATCGCGCGTGAGGACCTCGACGAGGCTCTCCTGCGGCAATCGGTCGGCTCTCAGCAGTCCCGTCGGCTGACCGAGGAGGAGCGCCGGATCGTCGCCTACCACGAGGCCGGGCACGCCCTCAGCCGGCGCCTCTGCGGCCTGGACCCGCCCGAGATCCTCAGCATCGTGCCGCGCGGCCCGGCGCTCGGGTTCGTCGCCCACTCGCCGAGTGAGGACCGCTACCTGCGCTCGCGCAAGCAGCTCATGGACGAGATCGTGATCCTGCTCGGCGGCCGGGCGGCGGAGGAGGAGATCTTCGGCGAGGGCTACTCCGGTGCGGCCGACGACCTGGCGCGGGTCCAGAAGATCTGCGTGCAGATGGTCACCGAATTCGGGATGACCCTCTCCCACGGCCCGCCCGACAGCGCACCGATCGCGCAGCCGACGGGTGACTACGCGCTCTCCGATCGAACCAGGCGCGACGTCGACGAGAACGCCCAGGAGCTGGCACACCTCGCCTATGCCCGCGCCCGCCAGCTGATGCAGCTCAACCGGGAGTGCCTCGACGACCTGGCGACCAACGCCCTCGAGCGCGAGACGCTCACCCGCGAGGACCTCGACGAGATCTTCAACGCGCACGACCTGCGGCGCACGCTGCTGCCCAAGGATGAGGAGTCCGAGGCGCGCAAGCTGATCGGCCGCGAACGAGCCCGCTCCGCCGGCGCGCTCATGCCGCAGCACACGCAGGGCGAAGAGCCCGACTCCGCGGACTGAGCCTCGGACGGCCATCTGCGGGCCGTGGCTGCGCGATCCGCTACGGTCAGCGCCGTGCTGGCTCGACTTTCGCTTCCGACCCTGCCGCCGGCGATCAACCTGGGCAATGCGCTGCGAGCACTGACTGCCGCGTTCGGCGCTCTGGTCCTGATGATCGTCGCGTCAAACGCCTACATCGTGCTCAGCACCCGCGGGGAGGCCACCAGCGAAATCTCGAGCCTGCCTCACGCGCAGGCGGCGATCGTGCCCGGCGCGCAGGTCAACGCGAATGGAACGATGAGCCTGATGCTCGCCGATCGGGTGCAGCGCACGGTCGACCTCTGGAATGCGGGCAAGGTCGATCGCATCCTGGTCTCGGGCGACCACGGATCGTGGCGGTATGACGAGCCGGACACGATGCGCGAGGCGCTGATGCGGGCCGGCATCCCGGGCCGCGTCATCTTCACCGACCATGCCGGCTTCAACACGCGCGCGACGATGGTGAGGGCGAAGAGGGTCTTCGAGGTGCAATCGGCGATCGTCGTCACCCAGGGCTTCCACATGGATCGCGCGCTCTTCCTGGCGAAGTCCGCCGGCATCGATCAGGTCCACGGCCTGCTCTCCGACGTCCACGGGTACGGCCAGAAGAAGTTCGAGAGCGGCGTCAGGGAGGTCTTCGCCCGCGTCAAGGCCGGCTGGGACACCGCCCTCGACAGCGGCGTGATGGGCGGGCCGACGATCCCGATCACGGGTGACGGCAGCGCCTCCTGGGGACCCAAGCCGCCCCCTGGCACTCCGCCTTCCGGCGCTCCCCAACACTGAGCGGGCCTCGCCCAAGATCATCTGCGGCCCTGCGCCGACGACGAAAGCTCGCCGTTCTCATAGTCGCCGCGCTCGTGGTGGTCGGGCTGGAGGTCTTCCTGGGACCGGCGGACATCAGGGCGCGTCATGGCGCTCAGGTCACTGAGATCACGATCGACAGCCGCGCCGTCGGCACCAAGCTCGACACCGAGGTCCTGGTTCCAGCCGACGCTGACACCGATCACCCCCGGCGCTGCTGGTCTTTCTCGGACGAGGGGGCGACGACAACGACGAGCTCGACAGCGAGATGTTCGATGCGATCTCAGAGCAGGGGAAGCGGGCGCCGGTCGTCGCGTTCCCGGACGGCGGGGATGCGTCCTACTGGCACGATCGGGGGAGCGGCGATTGGGGGACCTATGTCGTCAGCGAGGTGATTCCTAGGGTGGTGCGCCAGTTTCACGCGGATTCCCGCCGCGTGGCAATCGGCGGTATCTCGATGGGCGGATTCGGAGCTCTCGACATCGCGCGGCTCAAATCCCGGTCGCTTCTGTGCAGTCGGCGCCCATTCGCCGGCGATCTGGCACGACGGTGGAGAAACGGCCCCGGGCGCCTTCGATGACGCGGCCGACTTCGAGCGCCACGACGTGCTCCAGGCCGCGACCGGCTCGCCACCGGCTTTCCTGGGAATCCCAGTCTGGGTGGACGCCGGGGACCAGGATCCCTTCCGGCGCACGGGCCTCGACGAGTTCGCAGAGGCTTTGCGCGCGAACGGCGCCGAGATCAGCTTCCACATCTGGCCCGGAACCCACGGCGGTGAGTACTGGCGGAGCCACTACGACGACTACGTCCGCTTCTATGCCCGCGCGCTCGCCCGCTGCCGCTGATGCGACTCGATGCGACAGCGGGCCGCACGTGGCCCGCTCCACGTACCAGGCGCGGGGATGCTCAGACGGTGCGGGTGCCGCGCCCCATGAAGAAAACGACAAGCGCGACGATTGCCAGCGCGAACAGAACAGGGTGCACGATGGCACCACCGGCGATGGCGATGATCAGCAGGACGATGCCTGCAATCAACCACAGCATGAGCTCTCCTCCTTCCTTGGCCTGGCGTGCTGCCCGCACGTATACCCAAAGGGGAGAGGAGCAATCGGATGGGCGGTGCAGGGATCGAACCTGCGGCCTCTTCGGTGTAAACGAAGTGCTCTCCCAACTGAGCTAACCGCCCTGCTGACGATTATGGCCCAGATCTCACGACCGCCCGATCGGGTTGGTCTGCTCGGGCACGAGCCGGTCCAGGAGCAACTCAAGTGCGGCGGCCAACTGGGATCGTGATATCCAGCCGGGGGCACTCACTGCATGAAGGGCGAGCCCGTCGGCGGCGGCAATTGCGATGTGAGCGGCACGTTTCGTCTCTGCCGCGTCGACACGGCCCGCCGCGCGGGCAAATGCCTCGCTGAGCGCCTCAACAATCTCCCCCAGGACGCTCCGCTGGACCTCGGCCAGCGCCGGAGAGGTCGCGGCCCGCGTCGCGAAGGCCAACATGATGCGCGCCTCCTCTGATCGCCGGGCGTCGAGCGGCAGGAACTCCCGCAGCACGTTCGACAGATTGCGGCGTATGTCGTCCCCGCGCTCGACCGCAGCCAGCCGCGCGCGAACCTGCCGCACCACCTCGGCGAATGCCGCGCCCAGCATCTCGTCCTTGGTCGGGAAGTAGTGCTGCACGGTCCCGATCGAGACGCCGGCGGCGGAGGCGACCTCCCGCACGCTGACCTGATCGAGACCCCGCTCGGCCACGATGCGAAGAAGCGCCTCAGTCAGGGCAGCCTTCCTCGGATTCGGGATTGACAACTCGCTCATCCTGCGTATCATACGACCGTATGAACCCATACACTCGTATTAGACAACTGAATCTACCTCGCGGTCTGCTGGTCGGGACCGCAGCTGCACTCGTCCTGACCTGGGGCATCTTCGCCCTCAACCCTCATGCCTGGCCGGGCATTGCCCTGCCGCTCGTGCAGAGCTCCGTGTACATGGCTCTGATCGTGATCACCGCGAGGAGCCGCCGGGTCAAGGTCCTGCTCGTGCGTACCTTCCAGCGCTTCACGGTCAATCCGCTGATGCGGATGTTTCTGGCGGTCGGCGTCAATCCGCTCGGCCTGGCGATTCTCGAGACCCGGGGACGACGGTCGGGCGAGCCCCGGCGCACTCCAGTCGGCAACGGCAGGATGGGGGATGACTTCTGGATCCTCGCCGAGCACGGCACCCGTGCTGGCTATGTGCGCAACATCCAGCGCGACCCACAAGTACGGGTCCGGTTGCGTGTCGGCTGGCGCTACCGGTGGGTGCCCGGCGTCGCGGAGATCCTGCCCGACGACGACGCGCTCGCTCGCCAGCGCCGGATCATCCGCTGGCACCCGCTACGGGCGCTCAACGCCATCAACGTCCGGGTGCTTGGAGCCGACCTGCTCACAGTGCGCGTGCGGCTCCTGCCGGCCGAGGCACACTCGCCGGAACAGGCCCGATACGCGTACGGCTAATGCGGTTGTGGGAGGGCTGGTCGGGCACAGGCAGACCAGCGCGCCCGCGGGGGCGCGCTGGTAGGGTCGCGCGCCATGAGGAGGCGAGTCCTTGGGGGGCTGCCGATCGCTGCGCTGTGCGCGGCCGCTTGCGCGTTCGCTCCGGCGGCGAGCGCGCAGGACGTGACCGTCACCTCCTTCGACGGCACCAAGATTCGCCGCTCACTGGTTCCCCGGGAAGGGCGTCGACGCCGGTCATCCAGCCCCGACGATCCTCGAGGGGCCGGGCTGGAGTCAGCCCGGCGACTCGGCCACGGGCGGCGGCGCGGGCCCCGGCGCACTCTTCGGCGTGCCCGGTATCGACAAGTTCATCGACCACGGCTACAACGTCCTCACCTGGGACCCGCGGGGCTTCGGCCAGTCGGGTGGGACCGTGGAGATCGACGACCCCAACTTCGAGGGACGCGACGTCCAGGCGCTGATCGACTGGGTCGCCAAGCAGCCGGAGGCACAGCTCGACCAGAGCTGCACCTCGACCAAGAAAAGGGCGAAGAAGCGGCACCCCAAGCCCAAGCGCCGGGCGAAGACCCGCGTCACCTGCGCGACCAGCCCCAACGACCCGACGATCGGGATGGCCGGCGCGAGCTACGGCGGCGGCATCCAGCTGGTCACCGCGGCGATCGACAAGCGGATCGACGCGATCGCGCCGACAATCGCCTGGCACTCACTGCTCTCGAGCCTCTTCCCGGAGCGGAACATCAAGTTCGGCTGGGGTTCGCTGCTGAGCGCCCTGGGCGTGGAAGGGAGCCTGCCTGGCGGGCTTACGTCACCCGCGACCGCGGCCGGCCGGCAGGACCCGCACTTCTATTCGATCTTCACGAACGGCCTGGCGAGCGGGACGGTGACGGATGACGACTACGCGTGGATGGCCTCGCACGGACCGGGGGACCGGGTCGACAGGATCAAGGTCCCGACCCTGCTGATCCAGGGGACGGTGGACACGCTCTTCCCGTTGGACGAGGCGGTGACGAACTTCGACCGAATCGGCGACAACCCGTGGCGGACGGCCGTCATCAAAGCGACGGCGAAGAAGCGGAAGGGCAAGGGCAAGAAGCGGCGCGCCCGCACCTCGGTGGAGAACGTGCCGGTGAAGATGCTCTGGTTTTGCGGCGGCCACGGCGTCTGCCTGACCGGCGCCGGGCCCGGATCGAACTACCTCGACCAGCGACAGCTCGCCTGGTTCGACCGCTACCTGCGCGGCCGCCAGGATGTCGACACCGGCCCCAAGTTCGCCTGGATCGGGGATGACGCGGAGCTCCGCTCGAGCGACACCTATCCGCTGCGGCCCACCGGCCAGCTGAGCGGCTCGGGGTCCGGGACGCTGCCGATCGTGCCAGGCCAGGCCAGCGGAGCGCTGATCTTCGCCACGCAGGCGGCGAACGCGGTCAACGTCCCGGTCGCCGGTCCGGGCGCCGACGCCAACGTCGTCGGCCCGCCTCACCTCGACCTCACCTACCAGGGCAGGGCGGCGCCCCAGAAGACCTGGATCTACGCCCAGTTCGGGAATCCGCGCAACGGGACGGTCCTGGGCAACATGGCGACCCCGATCCCGCTGACCCTGAATGGGCAGCAGCACTCGATCTCGCGTGACCTCGAGCTGGTCGCGGGCCGCGCGCCGGCCGGTGGCGGCTACACCCTCCAGTTGACGGCCTCCTCCTCGCTCTATGACCTGCAGCGCTCGCTGGGAGCCGTGACCTTCGACAACATCCACGTGACGATGCCTCTGGGGGATCCGGTGACGGCGTCGCCGCAACCGGCGGCGAAGCACAAGAAGAAAAAGAAGCACCGCAAACGCAAGCACAGCCGCTAGCCGCGATCGGGCATAGGCTTCGCCTCCGATGAGGGTGCTGGTGACCAGTTCGCGCATGCCGTTCGCGCTCGACGCGATCCGCAAGCTGGGCGAACGCGGGCACGAGGTGTTCGCCTCCGACAGCTACGCGGCGTCGCCCGGCAGCCACTCCCGCTATCTCGCCGGGCACTTCACGACCGCGTCGCCCTCCGGCGACCCCGCGGAGTTCGCCGCCGACGTCGAGCGGATCGCGGCTGAGAACGAGGTCGAGCTGGTCCTGCCGATGTTCGAGGAGGTCTTCTACCTAGCGGCACAGCACGAGCGACTCTCGAAGGTGACGCGGCTCTACGCGCCTCCCTTCCGAACGCTCGCCCAGGTGCACGACAAGGGGACCTTCCAGGAGCTCTGTGACCGGCTCGAGATCCGAACGCCGCGCACCGTCCTCGCCCACAACCCCGACCAGCTGACGGAGGCGATCGACGAGTTCCCGGCCTACTTCGCGCGCGCCGCGTTTTCGCGCGGCGGCGTCGGGCTGCTCACCAATACCGGCCCGCTGGCCGAGCACCTCTCGCCAAGCGACTGCAAGCCCACCGAGGCCAATCCGTGGCTCGTCCAGGAGTTCGTCGGCGGGCCGATGCACTGCACCTTCTCCTGCCTTCACGATGGGGCGGTCGCCTCGCACATGTCCTACCGGGCGCCGCGCCAGTGGGAGCACTCGACGGGCATTCAGTTCCTCTCCGTCGATCCGAGCGACACGCTGCCGATCGTGCAGCGGCTCGGCTCGGACCTCGGGTGGGAGGGCCAGATGTCGCTCGACTTCATCGAGACCGACGACGGCCTGGTGATGATCGAGTGCAATCCGCGACCGACCGATGGCGTCCTGCTGATGACGGCCGAGGAGCTCGAGCGGGGCCTGCTGGCGCCCGAGAAGGAGACCCTGCTGGTGCCGGCCGGGCGCGAGGAGCAGCTCGACTTCGCGGTGTTCGCCCAGATCTTCAAGGAGCCGATCCGTGAGGCGCCGAAGACGATCCACGACCTGACGAAGATCCCGGGGACCGACACCGGCTGGCGAGATGCAATGCCCAAGCTCTACTCGTTCCTCGCCCTCGGCCGCTTCGAACGCCTCTCCCTGAAGGACCGCGAGCAGCTCTTCGTGGCGATGGCCGACGGGATCACCTGGGACGGCCAGCCGATTCCCGAGCTGCCGCCTGACGACGCCGCTTACCTCGCGAAGCTGACCGGCTGACCGATGGACCGCTCCGTTCTCTGGCGGGCCGCCGTCGCGCAGGTGGTCGCGGTGGGCGCCCTCTCGCTGATCCTGGCGGTGGTGTTGCCGCATTCCTTCTTCGAGGACTGGGGCTGGCTGACCGGGCCGCTTGCCTGGCTCGCGTGTGCCGCGCTGACCGCTAGGGCGCTCAACCTCGAGGTCCCAGGCGTGCTGCTCGGAGCGGTTCTCGCCGGGATTCCCAGCGCTGTGGCGGTGCTGGCCGGCGTCCACTGGCTGGGCGTGATGATCGCCGTCGCGGCGTTCGCGGCCTGGTGCGCGTGGCTGGCGAGGCGGCCGGGACGGCTGCGATGGACCTAGGCATCGAGGGGCGGACGGCGCTGGTGATGGCCGCCAGCCGCGGGATCGGGAAGGGAATCGCGGGGGCGCTGGCGCGCGAGGGGGCGCGTGTCGCGATCTCGAGCCGCTCGGAGGAGGCGCTGCGGGGAGCCGCGGAGGAGATCGGAGGGGACGTGCTGACGTTCCCCGCGGACACCGGCGATTTGGACCGGCTCCGGCAGCTGCCGGGCAAGGTGGTCGGCGCGCTTGGACCGATCGAGATCCTGGTCGCGAACACGGGCGGCCCACCGGCTGGCGGCGCGCTCGACAACTCCCTGGAGGAGTGGGATGCGGCGTTCCGCTCGCTGGTGCTTGCGCCGCGCGTCCTGATCGAGGAGGTCCTCCCCGGGATGCGAGAGCGCGCCTGGGGCCGGATCGTGAACGTCGCCTCGAGCTCGATCCGCGACCCGATCGCTGGGCTTGCCCTCTCCAACGCCAACCGAATGGCAGCGGTGGGGTTGCTGAAGACGCTCTCGGACGAGGTCGCCGGGGACGGGGTCACGGTGAACACCGTTGCCACTGGGATGTTCGCCACCGATCGGCTCGCCGACCCGCAGGGGTCGCTGGAGCAGGCGGAGGCGGCGGCGAGGGAGCGGATTCCGGCGCGACGGCTGGGGCGGCCGGAGGAGTACGGCGATCTGGTCGCGTTCCTGTGCTCGGAGCGGGCCGCCTACCTCACGGGAGCCGTGATCCCGCTCGACGGCGGCCTGCTCCGCTCTGCCTGACGACTAGCCGTGACGCTCGAGCGTCAGGCCGTGGCCGGGCGCGGGGCCCGGCGGAATGCCAGCAGCAGCCAGACGCCGCCGGCGATCATCATCGCCAGGCTGAGCAGCTGGGCGAGGGTGAGGCCGATGGCGACGTCGTCGTTTCGGCGAATGAACTCGACGAGGAAGCGCTCGGTGCCCGCGAGCAGCAGGTAGAGGGCAAAGAGGAGCCCGTTGGTGAGGCGGTCACGCAGGCGCCAGAGCAGGAGCGCGACGAGACCCATGGTCAGGGTTTCGTAGACCGGGGTCGGGTGGACCGGCGTGTCGATCGGCTTGGTGCCGTCGGGATAGGCCATCGCCCAGGGGCCATCCCACGCCTTGCCGTAGTCGCCGTCGCCGGAGACCTGACAGCCGCAGCGGCCGATCGCGTAGCCGATCGCCAGGGCTGGGGCGGCGAGGTCGAGGAGACCGAGGGTGAGGTAGTTACGCCACCGAGCCCAGAGCAGTACGCCGATCGTGCCGCCGATGACGCCGCCGTACCAGACCAGGCCGGAGCCGGAGAAGACGTTGCCGAGGATGTCGCCCTTGACGTCGCTGTAGTTCTCGATGATGAAGTCGAGGCGGGAGCCGACCAGCCCTCCGAGCAGGGCGGCGAAGCCCATCTCGTAGGCCCAGTCGACCGGCTTGCCGAGCTCATCCAGTCGGCGCCAGATCAGCGCGCCGGCGGCGAGGAAGGCGGCCGCGAAGCAGATCCCGAAGGTCTGTAGCGTCAGCGGGCCGATGTTGATCTCTGGGAGCACCTGCCGCAGGAAGCCTAGAGGCCATTCCGATCCGCTTGACAGCGCGGTGACCGCCTCCTAGGTTCGGTCGGTGGGGACGCTGGTGCTGATCTTCCTGGCGCTGTTCGGCACCGTGGCCGGGGAACCGCCGCGCGCCCCGGCGCCGGCCCCCCTTGCGACGCCGCAGCCGGAGGCCGAGGGAGAGGCCGGGACGGGAGCGACCGCGGGAAGCGGGCGCGCGCTCGTCGTGGGGGACTCGCTCGCGGAGGGGACCGAGGCGCCGCTCGCCCGGCTCCTCCCAGGCTGGCGAATCGAGACCTCCGCTTATACCGGCCGTCACACCGATGACGGCGTGTCCGAGATCCTCGGGACGTCAAAGCTGCCGCCCGTTCTCGTGGTGAGCCTGGGGACGAACGACGATCCGAGCGCGGTGTCAACCTTCGAGTCGTCCGTGGAGGCGGTGCTGCAGGCGGCGGGACAGAGCAGATGCGTGATCTGGGCGAACATCGTCCGGCCGCCCTACAACGGCGTGAGCTACGCGGGCTACAACCGCGCCCTCGTCCAGGCCGCGGCTGTGCACCCGAACCTGACCATCGTCGACTGGGCGGGGATCGTCCGTTCCGACCCGGGGGTGCTGGCGTCGGACGGTGTGCACGCGACGCCGAGCGGCTACCAGGCGAGGGCGGAGGCAATCGCGCAGGCGATGCAGAGCTGCGGCGGGATCGGGGTGGGCGAATGAGGGTGGCGCTCGCGCTGGCGCTGATCGCCGGGGTGGCGGTTGTGCCGGCCGCGGAGGGCGCACGGGACAAGGGCTCCCACCGGGCGCCGGCCAAGCACCTGCTCGTCGTGGGGGACTCACTCGGGGTCGGGACCAGGCCCTACCTCCCCCGCTACCTGGGTGGTTGGCGAGTGCGGAGCTCGGTCTCGATCTCGAAGCACGCGCCGGAGGGCGCCTCCGAGCTCGCCGCGCGGCACCGGGGGCTACCGCCGGTGGTCGTGGCCAGTCTCGGGACGAACGACGATCCGCACGCGGTTTCGAGCTTCGAGGCTTCCGTCCGGAAATCGCTGCGGGCGGTCGGGAAGCACGGCTGCATCGTCTGGCCGAACATCGTGCGCCCGGCGGTAGCTGGCGCGACCTACGCCGGCTACAACCACGTGCTCGATCACATCGCGGGCCACAACCCGCACCTACGGGTCGTGGACTGGGTCTCGATCGCCACCCACCACCGGAGCTGGTTCGGCTCCGACGGCGTGCACCCAAATGCCACCGGCTACATTGTCCGCGCTGCGGCGATCGCGAAGAAGGTGCGCCACTGCCGGGCGTTCCTGGCTGAATAGCCCCGGCGGGAGTCGAACCCGCGCTACGAGGTTGAAAACCTCGCGTGCTAACCGTTACACCACGGGGCCGCAAGGCCAGTCTAGGCTCCACTCGTGGGACGGGTCCCCGACTTCGATCCGGCGACGCCGCGGAACCCGGTGCAGCGGGCGCTTCGCTGGCTCGCGAAGGGAAAGTTCGGCGGCTGGATGGCGCTCAACGTCGCCAACAAGCTCGACCCGCAGCTGATGCGTGCAAGCCGCGGGTTGCTGAAGATCCCGAACGGTGCCTCCACAGTCCTCCTCACGCACACCGGGGCGAAGAGCGGCAAGGAGAGAACGACGCCACTCGTGTACTTCACGGACAACGGCAATGTCGTCCTGATCGCCTCGCAAACCGGGAAGCCGAAGCACCCAGCCTGGTTCCACAACCTCAGGGCCAATCCGGAGGTCGAGCTCTGGTCCGGCGGCCGGGGCGGGACGTATCGGGCGCGGGAGGCCGAGGGCGAGGAGCGCGAGCGCCTCTGGAAGCTGGCGACGCAGCTCTACCCCGGCTATGACGACTACCAGCGCAGGGCGGACGTGGCCGGCAGGCGCATCCCGGTGGTCGTCTGCGAACCGCGTGACTCGGAGGCCGGCTAGCCGAGCAGCCGCTCGAGCAGCGCCTTCTGGGCGTGCAGGCGGTTCTCCGCCTGGTCCCAGACCGCCGAGCGCTCGCCGTAGAGAGCCTCAGCGGTGATCTCCTCCCCAGGATGGGCCGGCAGGCAGTGGAGCGCGATCACGCGGTCCGATGCGGCGTCGAGCAGTCCCTCGTTCAGCTGGTAGGGCGCCAGATCGCTGCGGCGCTTCGCCGCCTCCTCCTCGTCCCCCATGCTCACCCAGACGTCGCTGTAGATCGCGTCCGCACCGGCCACCGCGGCGCGCGGATCATCGGTGAGCTCGGCGAGGCCCTCCTCGATCCGATATCCCTCCGGACTGGCGATCACGACGTCGATCCCGGCGATCCGTCCCAGGATCGCGAGCGACCGGGCCACGTTGTTGCCGTCCCCCACGTAGGTGAGCCGCAGACCCTCGAGCTCACCGAAACGCTCCTTCAGCGTCAGCAGATCGGCGAGCGCCTGGCAGGGGTGGTGCTGCGGCGTCAAGCCATTGACCACCGGCACGCTCGCCCCCTCCGCCAGCTCCCGCACCCGCTCGTCGGAGCCCGAGCGGATCACGATGCCGTGCAGATAGCCAGAGAGGATCCGGGCGGTGTCCGCGATCGATTCACCACGGGTCATCTGCAACTCGTCCGCACGCAACACGACCGGCGTGGCGCCAAGCTCCGCGACCCCGACCTCGAACGAGACGCGGGTCCGCGTCGACGGCTTCTCGAAGACGAGGGCCACCGAGCGGCCCCCGAGCGAATCGCCGCCAGCACCCTCCTCCCGTCCGCGCTTCAGCTCCTCGGCTCTCTCGAGTAATCCGAGCAGCTGCTCGCGATCGAGCTCCTCACCCGTGAGGAAGTCGCTTGTCGGAAGCTGTGCCGTCGGTGTTGCCATCGAGCCGCCGATACTACGCGCGTGCAGCTCACCGCTATGACATGGAACGTGTTCCACGGGCGGGACTGGCCGCCCGAAACGGACTTGCAGGTGCGGGCCCACAAGGGCAACTTCCGCCGCGGGCCGCGCCTCGGCGAGCGCTACGAGCAGACGAACTGGGATCTCTTCGAGCAGTTCGCGTCGCTGATCCGCGGGATCGACTGGGACGTCGCGCTCTTCCAGGAGTTTCCTCCCAGCTGGTCGAGCCGGCGGTGGTGGTTGTGGCCGCCGAACATGTTGGCCGCCGCCTGCGACGCCGAGGCGCACCGGGCGCTCAGCGGCAGGAACTGGCTCCAGCCCCTGACCTCCCTGATCGGGCGTTGGCGGCCGGACCTGCTCGGCGCCTGGGAGGGCGGCTCGAACACCACGCTGGTCCGTGCCGGCGCGGGACCGATCGCCGAGCGCCTCCGGGTCGTGCTCACGCGCCGGCCCGAGACGCGCGCCATGGCCCTCACCCGGCTGGAGTCCGGCCTCTGCATCGCGAACCTCCACGTCAGCACCAAGCCATCGTCGGCGGAACGCGAGCTGCTCGAGGCCGCCGGACGCGCCACCGAGTTCGCCGGGTCGGGCCCGCTCGTCTTCGGCGGCGACTTCAACGTGCGGCCGAAGGCGAGTGCGGTCTTCGACCAGCTGGAAGAGCGCTACGGACTCGCCCCCCGCACCGCGCCGGATCGGCTCAGCCACCTGCTCGTGCGCGGTCTCGAGGTGGTCGAGCACCCGGCCGCCCTGCCGCCCGAGGCCCGCGACGTGGTCGATCCGGCCACCAGTCTGCGAATCCGCCTCTCGGATCACAACCCCGTGATTGGAAAGTTCTCCCTTGTGGGATAGTCCCGGCAATGGCTAAGGCGTCCGGGACAAAGGGCAAGAGCCCGCAGTCCGATCAGGCCTCACGCGCGGAGCAGAGCGTCCAGGCGTTCCGCGACGCGCTCGAGAAGACCGTCACCATCTCCCGAGACCGCCTCCAGGAAGTCCTCGACGACGCCGTTCGGCGCGGGCGCATGACCCGCGGCGACGCGGACGAGATGGTCAGCCGCCTGGTTACCCGCGGGCGCGACCAGGCAGATGACCTGCTCAGCCAGCTCGAGCGCCTGCTAAGCCAGGCGCTCGAAGCTCCAGGTCGGGCCCGCCAGCAGGCCGGCGCGCGCGCGCAGAAGGCGCGCAAGCGGGCCCTCAAGGCGGTCGACAGGCCGCTCGCCGGCGCCGATCGGGTCCGGCGGGCGGCGCGCGTCCCGGGCTTCCCGATCACTGCCTACGACGATCTCTCGGTCCGGCAGATCGACCGCCGGCTCCAGGAGCTCAGCCGTGCCGAGCTACGCCGAGTCCGCGACTATGAGCGCCGCAACAAGTCGCGCAAGGGCGTCTTGCGCGCGGTCGACCGGAATCTGGAGGACTAGGACTAGGCCGGTTACTGGAGGGCCTTGCGGCGCTCTTCAATTTCCTTGGCGAGCTCGTCGAGGGCCTCGGTCGAGGTCTGGGCGCGGACCGCGAGCTTGGCGAGCTCCTTGCGGACATCCTGCGTCGCGTTGTCCAGCGTTTCGCGCCAGTTCGAGACCTGGTCTTGGGCCTTGGAGCTGGCATCGCCGGAGACGTCGCGCAGCCGCGAGACCGCGTCATCGATCCGCGTACGCACGTCGCCAGTGGCCTTTTCTCCGGCCGCCCGCAGGTCGTCGATCGCCTTCTGAACCTGGTCTCGGACGCCACCACCACCGCTTTCGCTTGATTCCACCGTGGACCTCCTGCTCGGGGATTTCCGCAAATTCCGGCGCAAGCCTATACCCGGGGGCGAGCTAGCTGAGCTCGGCGGCCAGCCGGTCGAAGTCAAGCCGGCGTCCGGCCACCTCAGCGAGCAACCGGTCGGCATCGAGGCGCTGGCCCCGAGCCCAGAGGCCCCGGAGCCAGCCGCCCGCCTCGCCGCTCGCGAACCACTCCGCGCCGAAGCGCTCGGCGAGCTCGGCCCGCCACTGCACCTCCAGGGCCCAGGCGCGCAGGTAGCAGGCGACGTAGAAGCCCGAATCGACGTCGGAGAGCCAGGTCTCCTGCGGCCATTCGACGCCTACGTGTTCGCCGAGCAGACTGGCGTAGCGGTCCGGCATCGCCGCGAGATCGGCATCCGGCGCATGCAGTTCGACCTCGTACGCGATCTTCGCCGAGTAGCGGCGCAGGAACACCAGCCGCGAAGCCCGGGCGTGCTCGATCGCGGCCTCGGCACCGTCGACCCCGAGAACCATCTCCAGCCAGGCCGGGCTGGCGGTCAGCCCCTCCAGCAGGAAGGCATAGGACTCGGTGACCGAGTTGTCCCCGAGGTGGCGGAACTCGAAGGCCAGCTCGGCGTCGGTGCAGCCGTAGTGCTCAGCGTGCCCGGACTCGTGGAAGAGAGCCGCGTAATCCTGCCTGCCGCCGATCGGAGGCATCACGAGATAGACCTCTTCCGGGACGCGCGGCACGGAGCAGAAGGCGCGCGGGCTCTTCGTCGGCCGCGTCTCGGTGTCGAGCGTGACGTTCGACTGGGCCTCCAGATCGATGCCGAGCCCCGCGAGCGTCTCGCGCAGCGCCGGCACCATCCGCGCGCCCGGGAACAGGCCGTCGAGCTGATCCGCCCGGAAGAACCGCACCAGGTCGGAGCGCCGCAGCTCGGCGAGCGACCGTCCGACGGTCCGCTCGAGCTCGGGATCGACGATCTCTGAGTAGCGTCGCTCGGTCGCCTCCGCGAAGCGCTCCAGCTCAAGCGCGAGCGCCCGCAGATCCAGCGCGCGGACATCCGAATACGCATCGAGATAGGAGGGCCAGCCCAGCTCTGCGCAGGCGGCGTGCTCGCTCTCCAGCGTCTCCAGATGGAGCGGGTTGAGCCGCTCGTCCAGCGTCGCGTTCCGCGCTGCCTCGATCTCTGCGCGCCGCTCGGCATCCGGCTCGTTGGCCTGCACAACCGGCGCCATGCGGTACGAGATCGCCTCGCCCCCGACCTCGATCTCGAGCGAGGCCTCGAGCTCTGCCAGACGGGCCTCGAATGACCTGGTGATCGAGCCCAGGTGTCCGTCCAGGGCGAACTGATGCAGATAGCGCAGGCGAACCTCCTCCTCCCCACCATCAAGCGGGTCGCGCTGACGCGCGCCCTCGCATCTACGCCTGGCCTCCCCGATCCGCTCGACCGCCGTCCGCTCGAACAGGGCCTCGTGCCGCTCGTAGATGGGCTCGATCTCCAGATCGCGCTTGTGCCCCGCTCCCTGCAGGTAGTACTCGCGGCCGATCTCCTCCAGGAAGATCTCCGCGTTCCGCCGGTAGTCGTCCGGGTCCCAGCCCATGGGCGGCTGCAACGATAGGCCGAGGATGGCCGAGAACCTCAGCACGGAGGAGCGCGCCGACTCCCCGGCACCCGAGCGCCCAGGGCGCGGCGAGCTGCTCACCCTCGAAGTCGAGTCGCTGGCCTACGGCGGCAGGGGCATCGCGCGCCGGAACGGCTACGTCGTCTTCGTCGCCGGCGCCCTGCCCGGGGACCGTGTCCGGGCCGAAGTGACGAAGTCGAAGCGCGGCTACGCCGAGGCCTCGGCCCTCGAGCTGGTGCGTGAATCGCCGGACCGCCTCCCCCCGCGCTGCGATCACGGCGGCGAGCCGTGCCCCGGCGCTCCCTGGCAGTCCCTGCCTTACGAGCAGCAGCTTCGTCATAAGCGGTCGCAGGTCTCGGATGCGCTCACGAGGCTCGGCGGCCTTAAGGGCTTCGAGCTCGAGGAGATCGAGCCGGCGATGGAGCGCTGGCGCTACCGCAACAAGCTCGAGTACTCGTTCGCCGAGCGAGACGGGGAGCTCGTCCTCGGCTTCCACGCCCGCGGCCGCTGGGATCTCGTCGTGGACGCCGAGGATTGCCAGCTCGCCTCCGAGCGCAACAACGCCCGCCGCAACGAGCTGCGCGACTGGGCGCGCTCTGAGGGCCTGCCTGGATACGACCGCCGCTCGGGGAGTGGAGTGCTCCGCAACCTGGTCGCCCGAGAAGGCCGACGCACCGGCCAGCTGCAGACCCGCCTCGTCACCTCCCCCGCGGAGATCCCGCGGCCACCCGTCGACCTCCACACCATCGTCGAAGGCAGCAGCGGCGGCACCGACGGCCCGACCGGGGCCCTGGGAGCCGAGTACCTCGAGGAGGCGCTCTGCGGCCTCCGGTTCCGGATCTCCCACAACGCCTTCTTCCAGACCAACACGGAGATGGCCGAGCGCCTCTACGGGATCGCGGCCGACATGGCCGGCCTGACGGGTTCCGAGCGCGTCTTCGATCTCTTCTGCGGCATCGGCACCCTCGGGCTCAGCCTCGCCTCCGGCGCCGGCGAGATCTGGGGGATCGAGATCGTCCCGGAGGCGATCGCCGACGCGGAGCAGAACGCCCGGATCAACGGGATCGAGCACGCCCGCTTCCGCGCGGGCGATGCGCGCAAGGAGATCCGGCCGCTGCTTGAGGAGGCCGGCCGCCCCGACGTCGTGCTCGTCGACCCGCCGCGTGCCGGCCTCTCCAAGAAGGTGGTCCGCCGGTTGATCGAATGCGACGCCCCTCGCATCGTCTACGTCTCGTGCAACCCGACCACACTCGCCCCCAACGCCGCCCAGCTCTCTGAGGCCGGCTATAGGGTGGGCCGCGTGCGACCCGTCGACATGTTCCCCCAGACCCCGCACATCGAGTGCGTGGCGCTCCTGGAGAAGGCGTCATGAGCCGCGGCTTCGGAGTCACCGGCGGGCTCGACCCGGAGATCGCAACTCCCCTCGCCGCCCGCTGCCAGGAGCTCGGCTACGGCTCGATGTGGTCGAACGACCATCCGGGAGCCAAGGGCATCGAGACTCTGGCGGCCTACGCGAAGGGTGCCGACCGCATCGCCCTGGGCGTCACCATCGCCCTCGACCGCCAATCCCCGGAGGAGATCTCCGGCGACATCGAGCGCCTCGGGCTCGACCGGGACCGGCTCTGGCTCGCCATCGGGGCCGGCGTCACGGGGAAGCCGCTGACCAGGATGCGCGAGGCGCTTCCGCGCCTGCGCGATGCACTGTCCGGGACCCGGCTGGTGCTCGCGGCGATGGGTCCGAAGATGTGCGCCTTCGGCGGAGCCGAGTGGGACGGCGTGTTCTTGAACTGGATGACGCCGGCGTTCGCGGTCCAGGCTCGCGGCTGGGTTGAGGAAGGGGCCCGGGAAGCAGGTCGCGAGGCTCCGACGATCCTCGGGTACGTCCGCACTGCGGTCGGCGGCGACGCCGAGGAGCGCCTTGCGAAGGATGAGTCCATGTACCGCGACCTGCATCAGGGCTACCGCAGCCACTTCGACCGCCAAGGGGCGCCGGAGGGAACGGTTGGCGTCGCCGCGGAGAACGCCGGTGTCGCCCAGCAGGAGCTCTCCCGCTACCGCGCGCTCGACACCGTGGTGGTGAGGGCGCTCGCCAGCGCCAAGTTCGAGAACATGAGCGCCCTGGCGGAAGCCGCCGCACCCGGGGTCTGACATGGGCCCGGGTGAGCGGCCGGATCAGCCGCCCACCCGGGGAATCGCCTCTCGGGAGAACTACTCGTTGTGCTCGCGGGCGGTCGCCGTCGCCACGCCCTTATGAAACGGGTTGCTCTTCGGCTTCGCCTCCGAGCACCCTCGCGTAACCGCGCCGGAGGAGCGGGATCAGGGTGACGCCGGCGCCGAGTGCCGCGATCGCGATCGACACGAGGATCCCGGGCTGGAACCCGTCGAGTAGCGCCTGCGCGCTGCCAGGCGCCGCGCCCGAACCCGAGGTGCCGGCGTCGATCACCGCGGTGGCGACCGCCAGGCCGACCGCGCCACCCAACTGGAACGAGGTGTAGACCAGCCCGGAGGCGAGTCCCTGCTCCTGGTCGCCGACGTCGCTGGTCGCTGCGATCGTCAGTGGCCCGAAGGCGAGCGTGAACCCGATTCCGGAGAGGATGAAGGTCGGCAGCATCCCCGTCAGGTAGCTCGAGTCGGCGCCGATGTTCCAGAACAGCAGGTAGCCGAGACCCAGGCTTGCCAACCCAGCGCCGATCGGGATCGCGGGACCCACCCTGCTCACCAGTCGCCCGACGTTCGGTGAACCGAACGCGACGATCAGCCCGGCCGGGAGGAAGGCGAGCGCCATCTCGATCGGCGACCAGCCCCTCAGGTTCTGCATGTAGAGGGTGCCGATGAACTGGAACCCGAACCAGCTGCCCAGCAGAGCCATGGCGCCGTAGTTCGCGCGCCGCAGGGCCGCCGACTTCAGGATCCCGAGCCGGACGAGCGGATGCGCGCTCCGCTGCTCGATCAGGACGAAGGCCGTGAGCAACATCGCGACGGCCGCGAACGACAGCAGTGTCCGCGTCGCGCCCCAGCCGACATCGGGAGCCTCGACGATCGTGTAGACGAGTCCGAGCATCGCAACCGCAAGCGTCGCCGTTCCGCTGAGGTCGAAGCTGCTCCGGCCGACCCGGGCGGCCGGCTCATCCTTGTCGAGGAACCGCGGCAGCAGCAGCAGGATTGCCAGGGCAATCGGGACTGGCATGAAGAACGTGTAGCGCCAGCCAAGCTCGGTGAGCGCGCCACCGAAGACAAGACCCAGCGACCACCCGCTCGCTCCGACCGCCGCGTAGATGCTCAGCGCCTTGTTCCGCGCCGGCCCCTCGGGGAAGGTCGTGGTGATGATCGAGAGCACCGCCGGCGCCGTGAACGCCGCTGCCGCTCCCTTGATGAACCTGGTCGCGATCAGGGTGTTCCCGTCATTGGCGAGGCCGCCGATGAAGGAGGCGACCAGGAAGACGGCCAACCCGGTGAGCAGCACCCGGCGTCGGCCGAGCAGGTCTGCGGCTCGTCCGCCCAGGAGCAGCAGGCCGCCGTATCCGAGGATGTAGCCACTCACCACCCACTGAAGGGAGCTTGGCTCGAGCCCCAGCTCGCTGCCGATGCTCGGCAGGGCGACGCCCACCATCGAGACGTCCAGCCCGTCGAGGAAGAGGACGCCGCAGACGAGGGCGAGCAACCACCAGGCGCGCGCGTCGAATCGGGTTCCCACCGAAGTCTGAGTTGCCTGCTCCATGTTGTCCTCCCAGGAACGACCGTCGGAGTACTTGTATGAGGCGGATAGTATATGTATATGCATACATTGTGTCAACAGGAAATGTGCATGCAACTTTTTGCTATAATCACCGCCAACAGAGGGGCAAGGAGTGAGGCCAGATGGCGAGGGCCAAGACGACTGAGAGAGACCAGCTTCTGAGCAAGTGGAGGGAGCTCGAGTCAGAGCACGCCCGGGTACGGGAAGCGCTCGAGCACGCACTCCAGCGGAATCACCGCCTCTCGCTCACGGAGTACGAGGTGCTCCGCCGCCTCGGCGAGTCGCCGGAGGGAAAGCGGCGCATCCAGGAGCTTGCCGAGGAGATCCATCTGAGCCAGAGCGCCCTGTCGCGGCTGGTGCAGCGGCTCGAGGACGACGGCTACGTCTGCCGAAACGTCTGCGACCACGACCGGCGCGGCGTCTTCGCCTGCGTCACGGACGCCGGCCGGAAGGCCCAGGCCGACGCCCAGCCCACCCAGGTCTCCGTGCTGTCGGAGACCCTGAGGTCCAGTCCCGTCGTCGCCTGAACGGGCCTAGCGGCATACTGGCGGCGTGTCCGGGGCGAGGAGAGCAGCCGGAGCGGCCGTCATGGCCCTCGTTGCTCTGACATCCCTGGGCGCGAGCGCTTCGGCCGGCCCGAACACCCCACTCGGCCATTCGGGGCGCTGGATCACCGACGCCAAGGGCAGGGTCGTCATCCTGCACGGCGTCAACATGGTCTACAAGCGCCCGCCGTACTACCCGGCCGCGGCGGGATTCGGCGTGGACGACGCCGCCTTCCTGCAGCGAAACGGGTTCAACGCCGTCCGGCTCGGAGTGATCTACGCGGGCGTCGAGCCCAGCCCGGGGAGCTACGACGACGGCTACCTGAAGCAGATCGCCGCGACCGAGTCGACCCTCGCCAAGCACGGCATCTTCAGCCAGCTCGACTTCCACCAGGACATGTACAACGAGCGCTTTCAGGGGGAGGGCTGGCCGGACTGGGCCGTGCAGGACGACGGCCTCCCCAACCAGCCCCAGCTCGGCTTCCCCGGCAATTACTTCGGGATGCCCGCGGTCTTGCGCGCCTTCGATCACTTCTGGGCCAACTCGCCGGGACCGGGCGGGGTGGGGCTGCAGGACCGCTATGCGGCGGCCTGGGGCCACGTCGCCTCCCGGTTCGCGGCCGAAAAGCACACGGTCGGCTTCGACCTGTTGAACGAGCCCTGGCCCGGCACGCCCTGGGCGACCTGTGTGGTCCCCACCGGCTGTTCGGCCTTCGACAGGGGCGTCCTGGCTCCCTTCTACCGCCGCGTGCTGGACCGGATCAGGGCGGTCGAGCGCCAGAAGCTCATCTGGTACGAGCCGAACGTGCTCTTCAACTTCGGCGGCGACACCAACGTCCCATCGCTCGGGGACAGCTCGACGGGATTCAGCTTCCACCTCTACTGCACGGCCGGCGGCGGCCCCGTCTGCGACGGCTTGAACGAGCACGTCTTCGAGCACGCGGAGAAGCACTCCGCCGCCACGGGAGACGCGCTCATGGTGAGCGAATTCGGCGCAACGGACGACCTGCCGACGATCCGGTCGAACATCGCGCAAGCCGACCAGCATCTCGTTTCCTGGGAGTACTGGCACTACTGCGAGTGCCGGGACCCGACCACGACCGGCACCGGTACGCAAGCCGTCGTCGTCGACCCGAGCCAGCCGCCGACGGGCTCGAACGTGAAGCAGGCGAAGCTCGACGTCCTCTCGCAGCCCTATCCGCAGCTCGTCGCCGGCACGCCGACCAGCTGGCGGTTCGACCCCGCCACGCGCATCTTCGGGCTCACCTACTCGACCAAGGGGCCCGGCGGGAAGAAATTCGCCCGCCGTACCAAGAAAGGCTCAAAGCGCGCGCTCAAGACACACCAAACCGAGATCTTCCTCGGGCGGTCGCGCTATCCGAAGGGCTACCGCGTGTCGGTGAGGGGCGGCGGAGTCGCCTCGAAGGCGAAGGCTGGAGTGCTCAAGGTCATCGCTTGTTCTGGCCGGCGAAACGTCACAGTGACGGTCGGGCCGCCCGGATCGGGCGTCCACAAGCACATCAGCTGCAGGGTCCGGCCGAAGCGCCGGCGTTAGGGCCCTAGCCTTCCAGCTCCTCCTCATCCTCCGCCAGAGGAACGACCTCGGAGGCGCAGGTGGTGCAGAGGACGCGGCCGCCGGGCGGTCCCTCGGTCAGGGCCGTCTGCTTCTCGGCATCCGTGAGCTGCGCGCCGCAGTTGTCGCAGCGGTCCGGCAGCTGCTCGATTGTCCGCTCCTCGAGTTCCACGGGGCCAGTGTATTCCCGGCCTTTCCCGCCTTCGAAACCCTCTAGCCGCCGAGGATGCGGGCCTTCTCGCGCTCGAACTCCTCCTCGGTGAGCGCACCCGACTCCTTCAGCTTCGCGAGCCGCTCGAGCTCAGCGAGTCGATCGTCATCGCCCGGGTCCGTCCCGGCACCCGCGGCGACCTGGCCATCGCCCACCTGGATCTGCGCTCCCGGCATCGCCTGCTGGAGGGCCTCGACGATCTCGTTGACGTTCCCGCCGGAGGAGACGACCGATCCGCCGCCTCCCTGGTTGAGTTGAGCCGCGAGGGCCTCAGCCTGCTGCTTGGAGACGTCGGCGCTGTTCGGGACGTCGTCCCAGCGGACCTTGAGCCGATCCGGGTCGGTCCGGTCGAAGGTCACCGGGAGCATCTCGCCCGGGTAGGGCCATTTCTTGGTGGGCGCGAGGCAGGAATGATCGATCGTGGTCGCCACCACACCCTCCGCCTGCACCACGAGCGTCAGATTGACGTTGCCGGAGGTGGCCGAGTCGGGCGGCTGGGTGGAACCAACGACCTGGGCGACCCCGTCGACGGGATCCTTCATCCGGCGCGCCTTCCAGGCGTCCCCTAGTAACCCCATGGCGCGAGTCTATGCGGATCCGGAGCCCCGAGTCCACCCCCTAGCCGACAGTCATCACGCGCGCGCTAGTACGGCGGCAGCCGGTCGTACCAATCGCCGAGCACCCGGAACGCCGACCAGAAGCGCTGCTTCGCGTCGTCCGTATCGAGCGAATCGTCGATGTCCGGCACGTACAGGGCGTCGATGGTGGGCGTGAGCCGCTGAATCTCGCCCTCCCGCGGCTCGATCGGCTCGGCGAGCGGCAGCTCGAGGTCGTTCAGGCTCTGAAGCGCGTCGTCGCCCATGACGACGATCATGCGCGGCTGCACGATCGCGATCTCCTCGCCGACGCGTGCGACGCAGCTCTCGGACGCGAGGCTCGGGTCGGTGAGGGGGCACTTCGCGCAGAGGGTGCCGAAGACCACGATCGGGTCGATCGCCAGGCGCTTGAAGCTCTTCATCAGCGCGTTGCCGGCCCGGCCGTAGAAGGCCACCCCCTCCTCGATCTCGGAGGGAGTCGCTGCGCCCTTCAGCATCAGGATGTCGGCCTGCGGGTGGCCGGAGCCCTGCACCGGCATCACGTTGCCGCGCGGGCAGTCGGCGCACTCCGAAAGCTCCCGTCCCAGGTCGTTCAGCTCTCGGATCGCGCGCTCGAGGTACTTCTCGCGGATCTCGTCGTCAGTTATGGATGACACGGCGCCTTGCCTCTTCTTCGGCCCCGCCCCGGCCCCTTGCGGGTGCATCAACTCTTGCTGGCGGAGCGCCGCCGATTGCGTGTCCGGCGCCCGCCGTCCCGCGCCGCGAGAGAGCGCCCTCCTCGCCCACCGCTCGTCTGCAGGAACTTGAGCGCCTGGACGTAGGCGAGGTTCTTGTGCTTGCGGACGATGTCCGCCTCGCGCATCGACTCGAGGAACTCCTGCGGGCCGTCGAAGTCCCGTAGCCGGATCTTGACGCTGCCGAGACCCTGCGCAACATGGCTGTCCGATCCCGCGCCGGGGACGATGTCGTACTTCCCGGCGAACCTCACCGCCTCCTCGTTGAATGCAGAAAGGGTGACTCGAGGGTTGAAGACCTCGAGGATGTCGATGTCGTCGACGACCTCGAGCAGGTTCTCGTAGTCCGGGACCGAGTGCAGCCGGTCGAACGGATGAGGGACGTAGACGAGTCCCCCCTGCCGACGGATCTCAGCGATCGTCTCGGCCAGCGACAGGCCGCGCTCGATCCGCTGGCTCAGGAAGAGGCCGATCACCTCGCCCTCGTGAGCGGTCTTCACCTCCTCGGCGATGATCACCTTGATCCCGCCGATCCGGGCAGCGATCTCCCGCGCCTCCAGCGCTCCGGAGATCTCGTTGTGGTCGGTGATCGCGATCGCGCCCAGCCCCCGCTCCTTGGCCGTTTCCAGCAGCAGCTCGGCAGGAGTTGCGCAGTCCGGGGAGTGGTCGGTGTGCATGTGGAGATCGCAATCGATGTGCTCGCGCCCCTGGAGCCGCCGCCGGATCTCGGGGTTCCCGGTCGGATCGTGTCGCCTCGCGACCAGCCGGCGATAGACCGCCTCGACCTCATCGGTCACCTCGGCCCAAGGCCGGGCCTCGTCGCTCGAACGAGCGGCGGCTCGCAACCCGTCGCGGAGCGAGACATCGCGGGAGAGCCGTTCGAGCTGCGCCGTCAGGGTGAGCGTGTCGCCGAGCGGAAAGAGCAGGCCCCGCTCCCCCTCGCCGACCAGCTCGCGGTAGAGCTCGAGGTCCGAGACGACCGGGACCGCGCCCGCGGCGAAAGCCTTCCGAACGAGGCCCGGGGCGGCCCTGACGCCCGTGGAGGCGAGACAGGCGATGTCCGCGCCGGCGAGGAACTCCGCGGGCTCGCCGTCGCGAGGCCGCACAACCCGCAGACGCTGCCGCAGCCGGCGGCTTACCCGTGCGAGTGGGTCGGTCGGCCCGTCGAACCAGATCACGCCCTCCCAGTCGAGGTCGTCCGGCAGCTTCCGCAGCGCCCGCAGCAGCAGGCGGAGGGCGCCGCGCTCCTCCTCGGCGCAATAGGCGATCCGCACCCGGTCCGCGGGCGTTGGATCGAGGGCGGCCGCTGCGACGTCGGCGCCGGGCCTGATCAGCTCGTACCGCCCTGGGAAGAAGCGCTGGAGGAGCTCGCCGGTGGCCTCGTTGCACGCGGTGCGCGCGTCGATGCGCCCGAAGAAGACCTCGACGAGCAGCCGCGCCACCTGGGTGGAGAGCACTCGCTCCACGGGCTCGTGGAAGGTCGCGACGTTGAGTGAAATCGAGTGGCGCAGGGCCGCGGAACCGGTGCTCGGCGCAAACGGCTCGTGCACATGCACCACGTCGAGCGGCACGCTGCCGAGCAGGCGCTCGAGGGCCCCGCTCACGTCGACCGGCAGCGGTGCCGGCCTGCGCCGCGGGCCGCTCGGCAGGGGGATGCTCTGCCCGATCGCGATCACCCGCGGGTTCTCGCCCCGCCAGACGACGTCGGGATCGTCCTGCGCCTCGCGGATCAGCCGGCGGCTCTCGCGAATCTCCCTCCGCGAATCCGAGGGCGCGACCACCAGCACGCGATGGCCCCGGGCGACGAGCTCCGCGGAGGTGCGGGCGACGAACTCGTTGATCTCGTGTCGCTTGCCCCAGGGATGCGGCGAGACCTGCGCGATGGAGAGGGACTCGGGCTCGGGCACGACCGCAGCGTACGACGGCTTCGCCATCAGGCGCGGCCGCGTACGCCCGCCCCGCGCAAGTCGCCACGGCCTGCGGCCTTTAGGCGAGGGCGCTCCGCAGGAGCGACCCGTCTTATGAACCGGAGCGGGCTTGGGGCCGCTTGGCCTTCGCCTTGCTCTTGCCCTTGCCGGCGGGGACTCCCCGCTGGCGGGCGTACTTGGCGATGAACTCCTCGGTCCTCTCCCGCGCCAGCGAATCCGGTCGCTGGTTGTGCGGCGACTTCATCAGGTAGCTGGAGGGGCCGTCGAGCTGGCCGGCGATGCCGTGGTTGAGAGCCAGCTTCACGATCCGGACGGCGTCGATGACGATGCCGGCGGAGTTCGGCGAGTCCCAGACCTCGAGCTTGAGCTCGAGGTTGAGCGGCACGTCGCCGAACGAGCGGCCCTCGACGCGGATATGCGCCCACTTGCGGTCGGTGAGCCAGGGCACGTAGTCCGAGGGGCCGATGTAGACATCGTCGGCGGGCAGCTCGTGGTCCATGATCGAGGTGACCGCGTTGGTCTTCGAGATCTTCTTGGACTCCAGCCGCTCGCGCTCGAGCATGTTGTAGAAGTCCATGTTCCCGCCGACGTTGAGCTGTGAGGTCCGCTCCATGCGCACGCCGCGGTCGGCGAACAGCCTGGCGAGCTGGCGGTGGACGATCGTGGCCCCCACCTGCGACTTGATGTCGTCCCCGATGATCGGCAGGCCGGCCTCCTCGAAGCGCCGGTCCCAGTAGTCCTCGCGGGCGATGAACACCGGCAGGCAGTTGACGAAGCCGACGCCGGCGGCGAGCGCCTGCTCGACGTACCACTTGGTCGCCTGCTCGGAGCCGACCGGCAGGTAACAGACCAGGACATCGGTCTGGGTGTCCTGCAGAATCCCGACGATGTCGGCGGTCTCACCGGGTGCCTTGGTGATCTTCTCCTTCAGGTACTTGCCGAGACCGTCGTGGGTCATGCCGCGATGGACCTTGACTCCCAGCTTCGGCACGTCCGAGAACTTGTAGGTGTTGTTCTGGCCGGCCCAGATCGCCTCGGAGAGGTCCTTGCCGACCTTGTCCGCGTCGATGTCGAAGGCGGCGGTGAACTCGATGTCGCTCACGTGGTAGCCACCGAGGTCCACATGCATGAGGCCGGGGACCTGTTCGGCGGGATCGGCGTCCTTGTAGTACTGGACGCCCTGCACAAAAGAGCTCGCGCAGTTGCCGACGCCGACGATCGCTACCCGGACCTTCTCGTCCTGGGCACCGTTGCGGCGGGCGCCGTTGGCTCTTCCATTCACGGTGCTCATCCTGGGAAATCCTCCTCGATAAGAAGACTCAGCTTTGAAACCACACTTGCGCTACCGGCGGGTTACACGTCCTCGGCCGGAACAGCCTCCTGCGCCGGCGCCCGCTGCACCTCCGCGCCGCGCCGCCTGAGCTCGTTCCTGACGTGCCAGACGCGCTGAACCACGGTCACAGCCGTCAGCGCCGCCATCACGTAGATCGCCGGTGCGAGAAGGTCCGCGTCGAAGATCCCGGCTCCCTTCGCGAAGACGAGGCCGACCGAAAGTATGACTACCCGCACGGGGCGCGTGGCCAACCCCACCTTGCACTCCACGCCCAGCGCCTCGGCCCGGGCGCGCGTGTAGGAGACCATCAGCGACCCGAGCACGACCACGACGCACATGGCCGCGGCGAACTCGTCTCCGGCGAGAGCGAAGCGGTAGGCGACGGCGGTGAGCACGATCCCCTCCTCCACACGGTCGAGAGTGGAATCGAGAAAGGCACCGAACAGGGTCCCTTTACCCGACGCCCGCGCGTAGCGACCGTCGAGCGTGTCCATCACCGAACCGATGATGAAGGCGATGCCGCCGAGGAAGTAGAGCCCCTGCCAGATCAGGACGGCCGCCGCCAGGTTGCCGATCAGGCCGACCGCGGAGATCGCGTTCGGCGTGAGACGGGACTCGATCAGGCGATTGCGCATCGCCGCGGAGAACTCGGCGGCGCTGGTCGGTCCTCTACCGGGCGGAGGAGTCCCGTTGGAGGGCAGGTCTCGCTGATCGATGCTCATGCCGGTGCTGCCTCCGGCTCTGGCTGCGGTTCGAGGTCGCCGGCCGGAGCGCTGCGGGTCGCCGAACCGAAGGACCAGTCCGAGTTGAGCCGGGCGAGGAGCATAGCGACGCCGGTTGCGAGCCCTGCGGTGAGCAGCCCGAAGACCGCGTCGAGCCAGAAGTGGTTGCCGCTCGCGATCACCACGTAGGTCATCAGCAGCGGATAGCCGAACAGCGCGACTCGCAGCGGCCGGGCTCGCACCAACATCGCCAGCGACCAAGCGAGGATCACCGAGAGGCCCACGTGCATGGAGGGCACGGCCGCGAACGGATTGAAGAGGGGATCGCCCGGATTGGAGAGGAGGGGGTTGTTGCCGGTGACGGCGCTCGAGGGATCGAGGCCGAGCTCGGGAAGGAACCGCGGCGGCGCAGTCGGGAAGAGCGCGTAGCCGAGCACGGAGATCGCCATCGCCGCAATCACCGCGTTGCGGACGAAGCCGAAGCTGCCCCGGTAGCCGAAGTAGAGGATCGCCAGCATCAGGCAGCTGCCCTTGAAGTGCAGGTTCGCGTATCCCCAGCGCGCCACATCGGCCGGCCAGCCTGCGCCGACAGCCCAGTGCTGCACGTTGGGCTCGAACAGCAGGCCCAGGGAGCGCTCGGCCGAGACCAGATCACGGGCGTGCGAGAAGGAGAGCCCCAGGCTGCTATCCACCGCGCCCCGGGCATGCCGCCAGCCCCAGTAGGCAGCGGCGAGCACGGCGACCTGGATGATCAGGTCGAGCGGCCCCCGCGGCAGGACGGAGGAGACGAGCTTCCGGACACGGCGGCCGGCCTGACCCGCAGCGCCCATCAGCGGTGCCTGCTGACTCGCGGGATTGTCGCCGGTTGATCGGCCCCGGCGGATCCGTACTGGATCGCGGGCTCCTCACGGCAGCGAGGTCCGGAGCTGATCGCCCGCACGGGGGAGAAGTCGATCCCGACTCGGAACCGCCCCGGCGTCTGGACGTCGAGCATCGTGTAGCCGCCGGGCGCCTGCTCCACGCAGCCGGTGCCCTGCTCGATCGACCAGTAGGGGGTCCAGTGCACCCGGACGAGCACGGTCCCGGGCGCGCTCGTGTCGACGACGAACCCCTGCGGCCGCAGCTTCACCATCTTGCCGCCGATCGCCAGCGGCGAGGGATTGCGCACCTTGTAGACCGTCCAGTCCCGGCTCCGGTAGACGCGCTCCAGATACCGAGGCGGACCCCGCTTCAGCATTCGCTTCTCCGGCCGCCCGGCGTAATCGAGCGGCGCGTGCGGGACCGCCACGTACCCCACCCCGAGGTCGTCGAGCCAGCTGCGGTACTGCGGGCCGGTCAGAGGAACGGACTGGTAGAAGAGCGGATTGAGCTTGCGGTCGAGCTGGCGTTCCCAGCCGCGGGCGATGTAGATGCCACGCGGGACATAGGCGGACTCCCAGTGGTGCTCCTCGGGCAGGACCTCGACCCGGTAGGCGCCATGGTGAGGCTGACCTCGCAGGAAGTCGATCAGCGGGGCGTAGAACCCCGGTTTCACCGAGGGTTGCGCGCTCACCTGCTCGAGATCCCTCACCACAGGCGACCACTGCCAATAGATCAGGACCGGGACCAGGAGGATCAGATAGAAGCGCTGCCGGCGCCACAGCCCGAAGGCGAGCACCGGCCCCAGCAGGAGCGAGCCCATGCGGGTGGCGTTTCCTCCCATCGGGGTCTGGATCAGGAAGGCCGCAGTGAGCGCCACCGCGTAGGCGGCGACGCTGTAGCGGAGCAGGCGCTCCTCCATAGGCAGGGCGACGAAGACGGCGATCGTCACGAGGATTGCCGGCTCGTAGCTGGAGAAGTCGAACGGCTCGGTGCCTCCCTCCGGGAACGCGGAGGACATCAGCACCGCCATCCCGACCGTGATCAGAGCGAGCTCCAGTCCCCTGCGGCTGCGCTCGGCGATCGCGTAGGCAACCACTCCACAGGCCAGGAACAGCGCCGCGACGGGACTCGCCAGCGGGGTCAGGGCGGCGAAGAAGATCGCCAGGAGCCGGTACCCGCTCTGCATGGCGAAAACGGCCGCGAGTGCGACCGCCACACCGAGCGCGAAGGTGAGCCGCCCGGTGAACAGGCTGATCGAGGTCGCGGTCGCGAACCAGATGACGCCCAGACGGGCCCGCTCCCCGAAGCGGCGGTAGGCGATCGCGGAGAAGAGCAGCGATGCGACGACTGCGGACAGCACCCCTACGAGCCGCGGGCCGATCAATGCGCCGAGCGCCGGAAGCAGCAGGCCATAGCCGGGCAGGTGATGGCCGCCGAACCAGAAGTTGTCCCAAGCGGCGAAGCCCTGGCTGTCGAACAACCCCGAGCGGAAGACCTGCGCGGCGTGGTCGGCGCTGTCCGGTTGAACGATCAGGTAGGCAACGCCAAGGGCTGCCGCCACCAGCCCCGGCTCGCCATAGCGACGGAGCGCGACCCGTGCGGTCAAGTGGTCGCGGGGCGGAAGGACCAGACGGCAGGACGGGCGCGGGCCAGGGAGCGCGCAGCAAACGCGGCGAGCACTGCGACCAGCAGGCCGGCGGCACCGTCGATCCAGAAGTGGTTGGCGGTCACGACGACCACCCAGAAGACGAGCACCGGGTAGGCGGCCCAGAGGACCTTGGTGGTCCTATGCCGGGCGACGAGGACACCGGTGACTCCGATCATCGTCGAGAAGGCGACGTGCATTGAGGGGATTGCGGCGTACGGGTTGATGAAGAGCTTGACCAGGGCGGAGTCGTGATTGACCTGGGCGAAGTCGGTGATCGTGTCGACGAAGCCGTCCTGCGGGAAGAGGCGCGGCGGCGCCGTCGGCACGAGGGCATAACCCACGATTGCGAGCGCCATCGCGACCATGAACATGTTGCGGACGAAGTAGAAGTTCTGGTTGCGGAAGACGTACAGCCAGACCAGGAACGCCGTGGTCACGACGAAGTGGCTGTTCATGTACATGAAGTTGGCGAAGTCGACGATCCAGCGGTGGTCGATGAAGATCGACTGGAGGTTCGGCTCGAAGAAGGTGTGGAGGCTCTTCTCGAGCGAGATCACATTCGCCCCGTTCGTGAAGGCCTGGTCGCGCGCACCGTCGGCGACGCCGCGCACGGCCTCGTAGCTGATCTCCGCCAGCACGAAGAGGCTGAGCTGCTTCCCGGCGTCTCCATATCCGTGAGGCAGCCAAGCGCCGATTTTGTTGATCAGGAAGCGCACGACCCGGGGATTTTAGTTAACGCGCAGATAACTCCTTGTGAATTCGTCACCGACCGCCGGAACCTTCGTCTTCCTCGAGGAAGCGGACCACGCGATCGACCGCCTGCGGGGCGTCGATCCAGGGCCAGTGACCGGCCTTCAGCAGCGCGTAGAGCTCCGCATCGGGCAGGCTCGCCGCCCAAGCGGGGCCGAAGCGCTCGGGAAGATAGCGGTCCCGGCCGCCCCAGACGACCAGAGCAGGCGAGGCGATCGAGCCCAGTCGTCGCCCGGCCGCGGCGAGCACGTGCGGGTCCGCCGAGCGATAGAGACGGAGGACTGCCGCCATGGTGCCCCGGTCGAAGTGGTCCCAGATCATGTCGATGAAGGCGGGGTCGTGCCTGCTCCAGTCGCCGCGGGATTCGCGCAGCCCGTAGTCGAGGAGCCGCCTACTCCACAGCCGACTGGAGAGCTCGCCGAGTCCGCGGGTGCGCCAGATGCGCGCGGTCCGGTGCCAGCGATAGCCGGGGAGAAGCGGGACGGCGTTGATGATGACCAGCCGGCGGATCCGCGCGGGCTCCTCCTGCGCCGGCAGCAGCCCGACCGACCCCCAGTCGTGCACGACCAGCGAGTACTCCTCGACCGCCTGCCGCTGCAGGAAACGCCCAACGAACCGCCCGAGACCCTGCATCGAGTAGTCGAACTCGGTCGGCGAGGGGCGGGCCGAGCGGCCCCAGCCAGGCAGGTCCAACGCCACCGCGGGCCTCCGCATGCTCTGGAGGAAGGGGAGCCAGTCCTCAGAGTGGGTCGGGTTGCCGTGGACGAAAACGGCCGGCGGCCCCTCCCCGGGGATCCTGCGGAAGAAGGCGGAGACCCCGTCGACCATCACGGTGCCGGTTTCGATGGCGGGCAAGGTGGGCGCGACGATATCCGCGGCGACGGCCCTGAATATCCTCGCTCCATGCCGCTGCCGACCAAGGTGGTCCTCGCCGACGGCAAGACCGGGACCCTGCCGCCCGGCAAACCACCGCGCATTCCCAAGCGGGATCCGGAGTGGCGCCGGCCGTCCAGGCGGCGGGTGCTCGCGATCCGCAACCGGCTGCGCGAGCTCTACGGCCGCCCCGTGAACGAGCCTCACGGGCACCCGATCGCGGAGCTGGTTCGGGGGGTGCTATCGCAGAACACGAACGATCACAACCGCGACGTCGCCTACGCCAGGCTCCGTGAGCGGTTCCCCACGTGGGAAGAGGTCAGGGACGCCCCCACCGAGGACGTTGAGGCAGCCATCAAGCCGGGCGGTCTGAGTCCGACCAAGGCGCCTCGCATTCAGGAGATCCTCGGCCACCTCGGCGATCACCCTGACCTCGACTGGCTCGTGGACGCTCCGCGCGAACAGGCGCTCGACTTCCTGACAGGCCTCCCGGGCGTCGGTCGCAAGACCGCTGCTGTGGTCCTGCTCTTCACCTTCGGGCGACCGGAGATCCCGGTGGACGTCCACGTGAAGCGTGTCGGAGGGCGACTCGGCCTGTTCAGGCCGAAGGCGTCCTTCGACGAGGCGCACGACGAGATGCTCGCGATCACCCCACCAGAGGACGCCTACGAGCTCCACATCAACCTGATCCGCCACGGCCGTGCGATCTGCAGGCCGCGGCCGCGATGCGGTGAGTGCGCACTGCGCCGGATGTGTCCCTGGTATCGGGCGAACAGGGCGGATGCACGGAGCAATATGCTCCCCCGCCAGTGAAGCGGAGCACCTTCGTCATGTTCGGGCTCGTGGTGCTGCTCCTCGGCGTCGGCGTCCCCGCCTGGGCGCTGACCCAGGAGGGCTCGGAGAGCTCCTCCCCGGAGAGCGTCCCGTCGAGCCTGCAGGGGGGCAAGGACCTCTTCGTCACCAACTGCGGCGCCTGCCACACGCTGGCGGAAGCGGGCACCGATGGCGTCATCGGACCGAACCTCGACGACCTTCTCGCCCCGCCGAGCGCCAGTGCGCCCGATCCGGCGACGATCAAGCCGCGGGTCCTGGCCGCGATCAACGGCGGGGTCGGGGGACGGATGCCCAAGGGCGTGGTCTCCGGGCAACAGGCAGACGAGGTCGCGACCTTCGTCGCCAACGTCGCCGGCCAGGGTCCGTAGTCCCTACGGCCCCGCGCCACGGCGCCGCAACTCTGCCCGAATCCAGGTGATTAGGGCCGATGAGAGGAATCCGAGGGGCGCCGTCCGTGGTACCCCTCTTCGAAAGGAGTGCAGTTGAGTAATTCACATGTCTTCCCAAGGATGAGGGGGCGCGTGGGGCTGGGGCTCATCCTGGGGCTGATTGCGGTCCTCGGACTGACCCTGCTCCCCGGCGTCGCCGACGCCAAAGGCAAGAAGAAGGGCCACCAGCTCACGGTGATGACGCGGAACCTGTATCTCGGGGCGGATCTGAGCCCGGCGCTACAGGCAACCGACGTGAACGGTGCAGTGGACGCCGCCTTCCAGATCGAGCAGCAGGTGCATCGGACTCAGTTCCCCACGGTGCGTGCCGCGCTGCTTGCGAACGAGATCAAGAAGCGGAAGCCGGACGTCGTCGGCCTCCAGGAGGCCGCGTTGTGGCGCACCGGGCCGTATGACCTAGGCGCCGTCA
The DNA here is from genome assembly GCA_963797265.1 of uncultured Solirubrobacterales bacterium. Classification (GTDB taxonomy): domain Bacteria; phylum Actinomycetota; class Thermoleophilia; order Solirubrobacterales; family 70-9; genus DASUPK01. Next base: position 46,087 of record CAWCOY010000003.1, read on the forward strand.
CGACCGGGCCGAAGGCGACCCAGGTCGATCCGCAGGGCGGTGACTTCCTCAGCGACCTGCTCAGGCGGCTCAACAAGGGCGGCAAGAAGGGCAAGAAGGGCGCCGCGAGCGCCAAGAAGAAGGCTCCGCCCGTTCGCTACCGGATCGGGGTGGTGAAGACGGAGTTCGACTTCGAGCTGCCCGTCAACCAGGGCACCGGCGGGCTCACGGTTTGCCCCGCCCAGTGCCACAACGAGCGCCTGACCATGCGCGACGCGATCCTGGTCCGCAAGGGCGTCAAGATCAGCAACGCGAGCAGCGGCACGTTCAACACGCTGCTGCGCGTCAAGGTCGGTGGCGTCCTGAACGTCGATGTAACGCGCGGCTGGGCCGCGGTAGACGCGAAGGTCAAGGGCAAGAAGGTGCACGTCGTCGATAGCCACTTCGAGGCCTTCGACAGCGGCGCCAGCAACACAGGCAGCGACGGGAAGACCTACCCGAAGGGCGGCATCCGCGAGGCCCAGGCCAAGCAGCTGATCGCTCCGGGTGGTCCGGCCACCTCGAAGCACCCGACGCTGCTGATCGGGGACTTCAACTCCGACTCGCCAGTGCACGGCGACCAGGTGGATCCGGGTGACGCACTCGCGTACCGGGCGCTGCTCGCCGGCGGCTGGAGCGAGCGGGCGTTCACGCCGCCCCCGTTCGGTTGCTGCATCCAGGACCCGAATCTGAGCAGCCCCAGCGCCACCGGGGTCACTCATCGGGTCGATCACATCATGTCGAACACCAAGAAGCTCAAGTTCAAGAAGGGCGGGCTAACCAGCACCTTCGCGAACGGGCTGTGGTCGTCCGACCATTTCGGCGTCTGGAGCCAGCTCCAGGTCAAGTAGATGCGAGGGTGCGCGAGAGCGCAACCCGATTGACAAAGCACAGATTCACGGCAGAGGCCGGGCGCACGCCCGGCCTCTTCTTTGCCCGCGTAGCGAGCGCTGAGCGCGCTAGCCTTTACTTCCACGCATACATCTGCGACACTCCCACTTAGATTTTTTAGGCGGATACACTGAAACAGACTTTGAAGAACGACCTCAAGAGTTTGGAGGAATGAAAGTGGCGAAAACGATTGGAATCGACCTTGGCACGACCAACTCGGCCATGGCCGTGATGGAGGGTGGTGAGCCGGAGGTCCTCGAGAACGCCGAGGGCGGCCGCACCACTCCCTCCGTCGTCGCCTTCACCGATTCGGGCGAGCGCCTGGTCGGCACGGTGGCCAAGCGGCAGGCCGTGATGAACCCCGAGAAGACCATCTTCTCCATCAAGCGCTTCATGGGCCGCAAGGAGGCGGAGGTCAAGGAGGAGGAGACGATCGTCCCGTACAAGGTCGTCGCCGGCCCCAACGGCGACGTCCGCATCGACGTGGACGGCAAGCAGTATTCCCCGCCGGAGATCTCGGCGATGATCCTGCAGAAGCTCAAGGCGGACGCCGAGGCCAAGCTCGGCGAGTCGGTCGACTCGGCCGTGATCACCGTCCCGGCCTACTTCAACGACGACCAGCGCCAGGCCACCAAGGACGCCGGCAAGATCGCCGGCCTCGACGTCAAGCGCATCATCAATGAGCCGACCGCCGCGTCGCTCGCCTATGGGCTCGACAAGGAGTCCGACCAGACCATCCTCGTCTTCGACCTCGGCGGCGGCACCTTCGACGTCTCCGTCCTGGAGATCGGCGACGGCGTCTTCGAAGTGAAGGCGACCGCCGGTGACAACCACCTCGGCGGCGACAACTGGGACAAGGCGATCGTCGAGTGGCTGGTCGCCGAGTTCAAGCGCGACCAGGGCGTCGACCTCTCGCAGGACAAGAACTCCCTGCAGCGCCTCTACGAGGCCGCCGAGAAGGCGAAGATCGAGCTCTCCACCACCCAGGAGACTCAGATCAACCTGCCGTTCATCACGGCGACCGATGCCGGGCCGAAGCACCTCGACATCAAGCTGACCCGGGCGAAGCTCACAGAGCTCACCGCGGATCTGCTCGAGCGGGTCGTGGGGCCGGTCAAGCAGGCCCTGGCGGACGCCGGAAGCGAGGTCGAGCACGTCGTCCTCGTCGGAGGAATGACCCGCATGCCCGCCGTGCAGGAGAAGGTCAAGGAGCTGACCGGCAAGGATCCGCACAAGGGCGTCAACCCGGACGAGGTCGTGGCGATCGGCGCCGCGATCCAGGCGGGCGTCCTGGCCGGCGACGTCAAGGACGTGCTCCTGCTCGACGTCACCCCGCTCACCCTCGGCATCGAGACCAAGGGCGGCGTGATGACCAAGCTGATCGAGCGCAACACGACGATCCCGACGAAGAAGTCGGAGATCTTCTCGACGGCTGAGGACAACCAGCCCTCGGTCGAGGTCCACGTGCTCCAGGGCGAGCGCGAGATGGCCTCCGGCAACAAGAGCCTGGGCAAGTTCCAGCTCACCGGCATCCCGCCGGCGCCGCGAGGCATGCCGCAGATCGAGGTCACCTTCGACATCGACGCGAACGGCATCCTCAACGTGTCGGCCAAGGATCTCGGCACCGGCAAGGAGCAGAAGATCGAGATCAAGGGCGGCTCTGGGCTCGACGAGTCCGAGGTCGAGCAGATGATCAAGGACGCCGAGTCGCACGCCGACGAGGACCGGCGCCAGCGCGAGCTGGCGGAGGCCCGGAACGTCGCCGAGAACGCCGCCTATCAGGCGGAGAAGCAGCTCGGCGAACTGGGCGACAAGGTCGACTCCTCCAACAAGGAGGAGATCGAGGCGGCGATCAAGGACGTGCGCGACTCGCTCACGTCCGAGGACGCGGCCGAGATCCGCTCCAAGTCCGACGCTCTCCAGACGGCCTTCCAGAAGGTCTCCGAGCAGATCTACGCGCAGGCCGCGCAGGAGCAGGCGGCGACTTCCACCGACGGCGGCTCGCAGAACGGCGCCGGGGAAGAGGAAGTCGTGGACGCCGAGGTCGTCGACGACGAGAAGACCTCGTAAGGAGGCCGCATGACGGACGAGAATGATGCGAGGGTGCGCGACGGCGCGACCCGTAATGAGAGGATCGATGAAGAGGTCGTAGAGGCTGAGCTGGTCGAGGACGAGGAGTCCTCGACCAGCCCGGACGCGCCCGAGAACGGCGCCGCCGACCAGGTCGAGCGAGACCTCGACGAGCTCGCCGAGACGAAGCGCGAGCGCGACGAGTACCTCGAGCTCGCCCAGCGCACCAAGGCCGACTTCGAGAACTATCGCCGACGGGTCGCCACGGAGGCCTCTGAGTCGCTCGCCCGCGGCAAGGCCGACCTCGCCAAGCAACTGCTGCCCGCATTGGACAATCTCGAGCGCGCGCTGGCGGCGGGCGTCGATGCAACGGCGCGCGACAGTGCGACCCGTTTAATGGAGTCGCACGAGGCCCTCGTCAAGGGAGTCGACATGGTCCGCGACGAGCTTCACACGCGGCTCGAGGGGGCTGGTGTCGAGTGGTTCGACCCGATCGGCGAGAGGTTCGATCCGCAGCTACACGAGGCACTCTCGACCAAGTCCGAGGAGGGCACCGAGTCCGGTGTCGTCCTCGAGACCGTGGAGAAGGGCTACCGGCTCAACGGACAGGTCCTGCGACCGGCCCGCGTGGTGGTGAGCGCCTGATGGCCTCCGGCGACTTCTACGACGTTCTCGGGGTCTCGAAGTCGGCCTCGCAGGACGAGATCAAGAAGGCCTATCGCGACCTCGCCCGCAAGTGGCATCCGGACCGCAACCCGGACGACAAGCAGGCCGAGGAGCGCTTCAAGGAGATCCAGCAGGCCTACGACGCCCTCTCGGACCCCGAGAAGCGCAAGCAGTACGACGCGGGCGGCCCCTTCGCAGGCTTCGGCGCCGGGGGGTTCCCCGGCGGCAGCGGCGGCTTCCCGGGCGGCGGATTCGCCTCCGACTTGGGCGACATCTTCACCACATTCTTCCGCGGCCGTGGCCAGCAGGGACCCCGCGAGCAGCGGGGCCGCGACCTCGAGACCGAGGTTCGCCTCTCCTTCGACCAGGCGATGCACGGCAGCCAGATCGCGGTGTCGGTCCCGACCACCGGCGAGTGCCCGACCTGCCATGGCAATGGGGCCAAGCCCGGCACCTCCCCGCGCACCTGTCCCCGGTGTGAGGGAACAGGCATCGACGCGCAGAGCCAGGGCCTGTTCTCGATCTCCCAGCCCTGCCCCGAGTGCGGCGGACAGGGCTCGATCATCGACGACCCGTGCCCGACCTGCTCGGGCAGTGGCGTGACACAGGAGACCAAGCGCTACCGGGTCAACATCCCCGCGGGAGTGCACGACGGCAGCCGGATCCGGCTGGCCGGCAAGGGAGAGGCGGGCTACCGCGGCGGGCCCCGCGGCGATCTCTACGTGACCACGCGGGTCGCTCCGTCTCCCGTCTTCAAGCAGCGCCCGGACGGCAACCTCGAGGTCGACCTCCCGGTCACGGTCGCCGAGGCCATCCAGGGCGGTGACATCGAGGTGCCCACGCTGAACGGCTCGAAGACGATCCGCATTGCCCCGGGCACGCAGCACGGGACCGTGCAGCGGCTGCGTGGAGAGGGGCCGCCGCGGCCAGCATCAACGGCGGCCACAAAAACCGCCGCCGGATCTAGCCGCGGCGACATCTACTACCGGATCCGAGTGGACGTGCCGAAGGAGCTCACCGACGAGCAGCGCGAGGCGGTTGAGAAGCTGGCCGAGTCCCTCAACGGCCGGAACCCCCGCGCCTCGTTGCTCGGGCGAGCATCAACGGCCGCCACAAAAACCGCGGCCGGATCATCCGGCGCTGGCGAAAGAGTTGAGGACTGATGGCTGACGCCTCACACCGGAGAAGGCAGATCCGGGCCGAGCGGATCGACCAGGAGCGCGGCGTCTTCATGATCTCGGTGGCGGCCGAGCTCGCCGAGATGCACCCGCAGACACTCCGCATGTACGAGGCGCGGGGCCTGATCACGCCGAAGCGCTCGCCCAAGAACACGCGGCTCTACTCACAGGCGGATGTCGAGCTCCTCCGCCGGATCCAGCGCATGACCAGCGAGGAGGGGCTGAACCTGGCGGGCGTCGAGACGGTGCTCGAGCTCGAGCAGCGCCTGGAGCGGATTCGAGCCGAGATGGCCCGGATGCGCAGGCGGGCGGCGGAGATGGAGTCGAAGATGACCGAGGAGCTCGAGCGGCTCCGCAAGTCGATCGGCGGCGAGCTCGTCCCCTACGGGGCGTACCAGCCCGAGAAGATGGGCGGCGCCACGCGGATTCCGATTCGCCGGCGGCACTAACGGTTAGGGCGCAAGCCAGCCGCCCCGGTATGGCGGGGGCTTCGCGAGCAGTCGGCGGGCGAAGCCCTCGATCGTCTCGAAGCCGCCACCGCCCCAGGGCGCCTCATCGGTGAGGACAGCGAGAGCGAGGCGTTCGCCATGACGGTGCTCCAGGAGGGCGGCCTGATGGGTGACCGGCCCGCTGTTGTGCTCACCGCCGGGCGGGCGCCAGCCACCCTTGAACCAGATCGACCAGCCTCCGCCGAGCGCCTCCGGGATCCCCCAGCCCTCGCCCGGCGTGATCCTGGCCAGCAGCCGCTTCGCGTAGGCGCGGTGAGCACCCGGCAGGTTGGCGTCGAGCCGGTAGAAGAACCGCGCCATGCCGGCCGCGGTGATCTGGTCGCCGCCCCAGAAGCCGGGCGTCGGCTCGAAGTCCCTCATGCCGGCCCTCTCCGCGACCTCGTCGAGCCCCTCGTCCCCGACCTGCGCGTAGACGGCGTCCGCGGCGCGATTGTCAGAGTAGGTGATCATCGGCTCCAGGAGAGCCTTGGTGGCGCCGTCGAGAGGGAGGCCCTCGCGATCGAGCCGCCTCAGCTCGGCCGCGAGCAGCAGCGCCTTGCTGACGCTCGCGGAGCTGAACTGCCGGTCTTCGTCATAGCCGCGTAGCCCGAGGGAGCGGTCGATGACCGCGAAGGAGACGTCACCGCGTGCAGCGGCGTAGCGCTGGGCACGTCGGACGGCTGCCGGCGGGGGATAGACGGCAGGGGGCCAGACCTTGTGCGCGGTATGCCGGGCGCCGTGGTCGGCTCGATCCGCGATCGCAGGCCCGCTCGAGAAGAGCGGCGACAGCGCGGCCAGCGTGACCAAGGCCGCAAGCGAGCCCAGGGTCCGCGGTGGGAATCCCATGGGCGAAGCGTAGGTAGGACCTAGGCGGGCTCGGGGCTCGCGGGGCGACCCAGGTCGGGGTCGAGGCCCGCGTCGGTGAGGGCCTCGCTGCGGTCGATGTAGAGCCGCCAGTAGACGATCTTGCCGGCCCGGAACGTCATCGTGTGCGCGTCGCGCACCTCCACCTCCGGGGCTCCGCCGTCACCGCGGAAGTACGTCCGCATCAGGGCGACGACACGGTCACCGGCTGAGAGGAGCTCGTAGTCGCGGATCTCCGTCTGCTCGGCCCCCCTCAGCAAGAGGTTGAGAAAGCTGCGGAGACCCTCCTTGCCGCGATAGCCTCGAATGCCCGGCACATCGGGGTCGTAGATCTCGCAGTCGTCGTCGTAGTACCGGAGCACCCCCTCGACGCCCTCCTCGTTGAAGGCCTTGAAGAGCCGTCTGGTGATCTCGAGGTTCGTGTCTGGCGTCATCCTTGACCGTCCGCGCTCGGGCGTCCATCCTACGCGGGGCCGACGCGCGCCGTCTACCCCACATTTCACGGACCGCGGGGCAGTGCATCTTCAATATCTAAGTCTTTACGACATAGATTTCTTTATTTTTACGACTAAAGCGGCTACCATGAGCCAGGATGCAGCCTGACCGATTCACGATCAAGTCACAGGAGGCGGTTGCCGTCGCGCAGCGGCTCGCCTCGGAGAACTCGAACCCCGAGGTCGCCCCGCCCCACCTGCTTCTCGCCCTGCTCGAGCAGGGCGAAGGTGTGGTCGTGCCGGTCCTCCAGCGACTCGGCGCGGATGCCGAAGACGCCCGGACTCGGGCCCGCGAGGCCATCGAGAAGCTCCCGAAGCTGAGCGGCAACACGGTGCCCGACGTCCGCCCCTCGGGCGAGTTCGTCTGGGTCCTCCAGCAGGCCGAGAAGGAGTCCACGGGACTCGGCGACGAGTACATCTCCACGGAGCACATCCTCCTCGCCCTGGCCGAGGCCAAGTCCGGCGTCTCCGACCTGCTGCCGGATCGCAAGGAACTCGTGCGGGCGATCTCGGAGGTGCGCGGCCCCCACCGAGTCACCTCGCCCAACCCGGAGGACAGCTTCGGCGCCCTCGATAAGTATGGGCGCGACCTGACCGCCGAGGCCGAGAGCGGCAAGCTCGACCCGGTGATCGGCCGGGACGAGGAGATCCGCCGGGTCATCCAGGTCCTCTCCCGCCGCACCAAGAACAACCCCGTCCTGATCGGCGACCCCGGCGTCGGCAAGACCGCCATCGTCGAGGGTCTCGCCCAGCGGATCGTCTCGGGTGACATCCCCGAGTCGCTGCGCGACCGTCGCGTGATCGGGCTCGACATCGGCGCGCTCCTCGCCGGCTCCAAGTACCGGGGCGAATTCGAGGAGCGGCTCAAGGCGGTCCTCAAGGAGATCCAGGCCGCCGAAGGCCAGGTCGTCCTCTTCATGGACGAGCTCCACACGATCGTCGGCGCCGGCGCCGCAGAAGGTGCGGTCGACGCGTCCAACCTCTTGAAGCCGATGCTCGCCCGCGGCGAGCTGCGTGCGGTGGGCGCGACCACCCTGGACGAGTACCGCAAGCACATCGAGAAGGACGCCGCTCTCGAGCGTCGCTTCCAGCCCGTCTTTGTCGGAGAGCCGAGCGTCGAGGACACGATCGCGATCCTCCGTGGCCTCAAGGAACGTTACGAGGTGCATCACGGAGTGCGAATCACGGACTCCGCGATCCTCGCGGCCGCGACTCTCTCCGCTCGCTACATCGCCGACCGCTTCCTGCCCGACAAGGCCATCGACCTGATCGACGAGGCGGCCTCGCGGCTCAAGATCGAGATCGACTCGATGCCAACCGAGATCGACGAGGTCGAGCGGCGCATCCAGCAGCTCGAGATCGAGCGGGAGGCGCTCAAGAAGGAGACGGACAAGGCCTCGAAGGAGCGGCGCGAGGCGATCGAGGCCGACCTCGCCGAACTGCGCGAGGGCTCCTCGGAGATGAAGGCGCGCTGGCAGAACGAGAAGGGCGCGATCGACGAGATCAAGTCGGCCAAGGCCGAGCTCGACGAGGTTCAGCGCGAGGCCGAGCGGGCCGAGCGCGACGCCGACCTCGAGAGGGCAGCCGAGTTGCGCTATGGGCGCACCCCAGAGCTTGAGAAGAAGATTCAGGACGGTGAGGCGAAGCTCGCCGAGCTGCACCGCGGCGGCGGTTCGATGCTGACCGAGGAGGTCACCGAGGAGGACGTCGCCGAGGTCGTCTCCAAGTGGACCGGCATCCCCGTGTCTCGCCTGATGGAGGGCGAGGTCGAGAAGCTGATCCACATGGAGGAGCGACTCCACGAGCGGGTGATCGGCCAGGACGAGGCGGTCGAGGCCGTCTCCGGTGCCCTGCGCCGCTCGCGGGCCGGCCTCTCCGATCCCGACCGCCCGATCGGCAGCTTCCTCTTCCTCGGCCCGACCGGCGTCGGCAAGACCGAGCTGGCACGCGCCCTCGCGGAGTTCATGTTCGACTCCGAGCAGGCGATCGTCCGCATCGACATGTCCGAGTACATGGAGAAGCACGCCGTCGCCCGGCTGATCGGCGCGCCGCCCGGCTACGTCGGCTACGAGGAGGGCGGCCAACTCACCGAGGCCGTCCGCCGCCGGCCCTACTCGGTGATCCTGCTCGACGAGATCGAGAAGGCCCACCCGGACGTCTTCAATGTCCTGCTCCAGATCATGGACGACGGCCGCCTCACCGACGGCCAGGGCCGCACGGTGGACTTCAAGAACGCCGTGCTGATCATGACATCGAATGTCGGCAGCCAGTTCATCGCGGCCGAGGCCGTTGAGGAGAAGGCCCGCGAGCAGGTCGAGGAGACGCTCACCCAGACCTTCCCGCCCGAGTTCCTCAACCGGATCGACGACGTCGTCATCTTCCAGCGCCTCACCAAGCAGGACCTGGCGAAGATCGTCGAGATCCAGGTCGACCGGCTGGCAGGCCGGGTGCGCGAGCGAGGCATCGAGATCGAGCTGACCGACCAGGCTCGGGAGCTGCTCGGCAACCTCGGCTTCGACCCGACCTATGGCGCCCGGCCGCTCAAGCGGGTGATCCAGAAGCAGCTGGTCGACAGGCTCGCGCTGCGCCTGCTCGAAGGCGAGTTCGGGGAGGGCGACACCGTCAAGGTGGACGCAGTCGGCGGAGAGCTCACCTTCGAGAAGACCGAGCCTGCGAAGCCCGCTGATCGGCCCGCTAAGGCCGCCGCCTAGCCCTCACGCACGGAAACCCCCCGCTCAGGCAGGAATCGACCCACTTCTCGGTATCCGGCTGCGGCGGTGCCCAGACGAGTAATTAGGGATGAGTTTTCGTGTCTCGGCCGACCAGGCCGGGTGGTCCGTCCGTGAGGCCGCCTGGGGCCTCGAAGAACGCGTCCTTTGGCGCGGCGGTGACGCCGCGCGCGTCGCCTTCGAGCGGGCCGGACGCGCCACCGCGCCGCTGCAGCGACTGATCCAGACGAAGCTCACCTGGCCGGTCTCCGACGCCTACCGGGCCCGCGGCAGGAAGACCCGGGCCACGCTTGCCGCCTCGGCCGCCGTGCTCGCCCTCGCCGCGGGGGGTGCCGGAGCGATCACCGCGATCGACCACAGCTCCGGAGAGCCGGCGACGAGTGCCGGGCTGGCGCCGGTTGCGGCCGTCCCGCAGGCCTCAGACACCCTGGCGCTCCAGGGAGTCACGCCTCAGTTCGAGCCTGGGGACGCACCCGTTCCGCCCACCCCCGCCGCCAAGCCCACCGAGAAGCCGGCGCAAGTGGCCTGGGAGTTCACGCAGGCGTTCGTCACCTATGAGGTGGGTCGGGCCGCGGGCGAGACCGAGTCGAGCTTCGCTTCCACCGCCACCAAGCAGCTCGCCAAGGCCCTCAAGGCCGACCCGCCCCGCCTGCCCGCAAGCGGCAAGGTGCCCAAGGCCCGGGTCTTGAACGTCGTGCTCGGCACTGCGAGTAAGTCACAGGTGACCGCCAGCGTCTCGCTGGTCAGGCTCCGGGCCGTCAGCGAGCTACGGCTCACGCTGACCAAGGCCGGGGACCAGTGGCGCGTCGCTCAGGTGCTCGGCTGATGGGACGGGTCAGGACCGCCTTCGCGGCGACCGTCGTCGGCGCCGCCATCGCGGCACAGACCGCCGTCGCGCAGACGACGACCACAGAGACTTCTCCCACCACCACAACGGCTCCGCCCGAGGCGCCTCCGACGCTGCCGCAGGTGCCGACCACCGCGCCGCCCAAGTACATCCCCAAGCCGAAGCCGAAGCCAAAGCCCGGCCCCAAGCCGTCCGCGAAGCCGAAGGGCGGCAAGCAGCAGCCCAACCCATCCAAGCCGCCGCGCGAGGGGAACGAGACGGGCGCCGCGGAGACCGGTGGCAGCACCACGCCTCCGCCCGCGACCCCGATCCCGACCGCCTGCGGCCCCATCGCCGTGCCCGCCTTCCTGCCCCCGATCTATCAGGCGGCCGCCCAGGCCTATGACCTGGGGCCCGCGGGACCGTCGATCCTCGCGGCGATCAACGAGATCGAGAGCGGCTTCGGCCAGAACCTCGGCCCGTCCTCGGCTGGGGCGGAGGGATGGATGCAGTTCATGCCCTCCACCTGGGCGATGTACGGGGTCGACGCCAACAGCGACGGTGTGAAGGACCCGAACGAGCCCCATGACGCGATCTTCGCCGCCGCCCGCTACCTGCGCGCGTCCGGCATGCCAGAGGATCCGGAGGGCGCCGTCTTCTCCTACAACCACGCCGACTGGTACGTCGCCGAGGTGATGGCACGCGCCGCCTGCTTCAGCGGGATTGGCAACGGTGTGGTCGGCGGCCTCTCGCTGATCCCGAAACGGCAGGAGCTGGTCTGCGCGCCCGCCGAGGGTGCCCATGTCCAGATTCCCGCCAAATACATGAAGGCCTTCGAGGGCGCCGCCGGCCGGTACGAGCTTGGTCAGCCCGGGGTCTGGGCGCTGGCGGCCGTGGCCCGGGTCGAGTCGAACTTCGGCAAGGGGATGTCGGCACGTGACCTGACGACACGCGGCCCGCTCGGCATCACCGACGACAACTGGGAGCAGTACGCGGTCGACGGAGACGGGGATGGCAAGGTCAGGCACTCGAGCCCGGGCGACTCCGCCGCGACCCTCGCGCGGATGATCTGGGCGGCGGGCGACCTGCGGGCCGGCCTCTTCCAGCACAACCATGCGGAGTGGTACGTCGAAGCGGTCCTTCAGGACTCCGAGGCGATGAAGGGGACCTGCCGGGAGAAGACCGTCGCCTACTCGGTCGCCCTGCCCGGCCCGACCAACGCCCCGATCAACTGGCGGAACGTCGAGCTCTCCAATCAGCTCGAGATGGTCGACATCCAGTCCGGCGCCATCGACCCGCGGATCATCAACCTGATCGGCGCGATCAGCCAGCAGCACACGATCACGATCTCGGCGCTGCGCTCGGATCATTCGAGAAGCACCTCGAGCGGCAACGTCTCGAACCACTACTACGGGCGCGCGATGGACATCGCAGCGATCGACGGCGTGCCCTGCACCAACGTCTCGCCTGACGGGCCGTGCGGGACGCTCGCCCGCCAGCTGGGCGCGCTGCCGGCGGGGCAGGAGCCCACCGAGCTCATCTACTGCTGGGACCCGGACGGCCCCGCGAACCCGAACGGCTTCGCACAGGCCGACCATTGCGACCACATTCACGTCGGCTTCGACGCCTAAGTCCTAGGCCGCGGGCATAGGCTTCGGCCGATGCCCAGTACTTTCGAGACCGAGCGCCAAGACAGGGTCCTGGTCGTTCGGATCGACAACCCGCCGCACAACTTCATGACCGGGGCGATGGTGCGGGAGCTGAGCGAGCTACTCGACTCGGTCCGCGGTGACCGCTCGGTCGGCGCGGTGGTGATCACCGGGAAGCCCGACGACCTCTACATCACGCACTACGACGTCGGGGAGATCCTGGCGAGCGTCGAGCGCACCGGAATCGCCGCGCCTCCCTGGCTCACCTCGATCGTGCTCCGGATCGCCGGCGCGGTCCGGCGGGTGCCCGGCCTGCGCGACCTGGCGGAGCGGACGCCGCTCGCGGCCGTGTTCGAGCTCTACCGCATCCACGACCTCTTCCTGTCGATGAACCGCTCCGACAAGGTCTTCATCGCCGCGATCAACGGACCCGCGACGGGCGGCGGTTGCGAGACCTCCCTCGCCTGCGACGTGCGGGTGATGGCGGACGCCGAAATCGCGATCGGGCTGCCCGAGATGACCGTTGACTTCAATCCGGGCGCCGGCGGAACTCAGCGTCTCCCCAGGCTGATCGGCACAGGGAGGGCATTGGCGATGATGCTGGAGGGGAGGACGATCAGTCCGCGCGAGGCGCTCGACTACGACTTGGTCCAGGCGGTGGTGCCGCCCGATCAGGTCGAGGAGGCTGCGGTCCGCATTGGCGAGCGCCTGGCGCGGCGCTCCCCCGAGGCGATCCGGTCGCTGAAGCGCGCCGTCTACGAGGGCGGCTCGCGTCCGCTGCACCGAGGCCTTGGTGTGGAGCGCAAGTGGTTCATGGTCTCCTCGGCGACCGAGTCCTCCAAGGAGAAGATGGCCGCGATGAGCAGGCAGGTCGAGCTCGACGGAGCATCCCCCTGGGTGACCGCTGAGTCGCTCGAGCCGTGGCAGGAGGGCACCGCGGTGGGCGACGACCGGGACGGGCGGGCAGGAGCGGACTGACCGCGGGCGGAGGCTCTCAGCCTCCGCCCACCCCGCTGGGTCTGATCGCCACTCCCCTGATCACCGGACGGACCAGCGGCGGCGCCTTGGGCAGCTTGTCGCGCTCCAGGCTGTCGATCCAGAAGCCGGCGCTGGCGAGCAGCTGATCGGTCGCGCGATTCGGGTGGCAGCCCCCGGACACCCAGCCCCACGGCCTCTCCAGCCAGTCCTGCCAGCGGGCCAGGCCCGGCCGCGCGCTGCGCACGTGCTCCAGGTAGAGGAAGCGGCCCCCCTCGACCAGGACCCGCCGGGCCTCCGCCACGGCACGGACGGGGTTCTCGACCGTGCAGAGGACGAGCGTGGCGACCACCACGTCGAAGGTGCCGTCGTCGAAAGGAAGATCCTCGGCGGGGGCCTCGATCACGGAGGGGCTCCCGGCCGGGGTTCCCTCGCGCTCGAGGCGCTCGCGCAGCAGCTTGGCCATGTTCAGGTCCGGCTCCGCCAGCACGAGCTCTGTGACCGCGTCGGTGTAGTGCTCGAGGTTGTGCCCCGTGCCGGCCCCGAGCTCGAGGACGCGGCCGGAGGCCGAGCTGAGCAGCTCATGGCGCATCTCACCGAGTCCGGCCCGCTCCGTGCCGGCGGTCAGGCGATCGTAGAAGCGGGCGAAGAGAGGGTGGTCGGGCACGCAGCCATGATCTTCCCAGCATGAAACGGGTTGCGCTGTCGCGCACCCTCGCATCTAGATTGCACTCCGGGCCGGAAAGTGAAAGAAAGAGGGATCTACGGGGCAAGCAACAGAGAGGAGAAGAGATGCCGACGTTCGTGATGCTCACCAACCTGACCTCTGAGGGCGTGCAGACGCTCAAGAACAACCCGAGCCGCATTCAGGAGGTCAACAAGGAGGTCGAACAGCTGGGGGTCACCGTCAAGGAGCAGTGGGCGACGCTCGGTCCGTACGACTTCATCACCATCGTCGAGGCGCCCGACGAGAAGACGATGGCGAAGGTCTCCGTCGAGCTCGGCTCGCGCGGGACGATGAGCAGCCAGACGCTGGCCGCGATTCCGGCGGAGGAGTTCTCGAAGGCGCTTTGAGCTTCGGGAAGCCCTCGGCATGAAGGTCCTCGTCGTCGGAGGAGGCGGTCGCGAGCACGCGATCATCCGCTCCCTCGCTCGCTCGCCCAGCGAACCCGAGCTCTTCTGCTCGCCGGGAAACGCGGGCATCGCCGACGACGCTGAGATCGTGCCCGCCGGGAGGCAGGACATCGACGGCCTGCTCGCCGCAGCTCGCGATCGCGGCATCGACCTGGTGGTGGTCGGCCCGGAGGCGCCGCTGGTCGCGGGGCTCGTCGACGCGCTCGAGGACGCCGGCATTGCTGCCTTCGGCCCGACCGGCGCCGCGGCGCAGATCGAGGGATCGAAGCTGTTCGCCAAGCGGCTCATGGAGGAGGCCGGGGTGCCGACGGCGGGACATACCGTCCTCAACTCCAAGGAGGAGGCGCTCGAGCACCTCGCCCGCACCTCATATCCCACCGTCCTCAAGGCGGACGGCCTGGCAGCCGGGAAGGGCGTGATCATCAGCCCGACGGAGGCCGAGGCGCGGGAGGCCGCGGACGTCTTCTTCACCGAGAGGCGCTTCGGCGATACCCAGGTCGTGGTCGAGGAGTTCCTCGAGGGCGAGGAACTCTCGGTGCTGGCGCTGTGCGACGGCGAGCACGTGCTGCCGCTGGCACCGGCCCAGGACTACAAGCGGATCTACGACGGCGACGAGGGACCGAACACCGGCGGCATGGGCAGCTATTCGCCCGTGCCGGGAATCGATTCCGCCGAGGCCGGTCGCATAGCCGACCTGGTGCACCGCCCCATCGTCGAGGCCATGAAGGGGCGGGGGATCCCCTACCACGGCGTCCTCTACGCCGGGCTGATGCTGACCGAGGCCGGGCCCAAGGTGCTCGAGTTCAACTGCCGCTTCGGGGACCCGGAGACGCAGGCGGTGTTGCCGCGGATGCAATCGGATTTGATCGAGCTCTGTCTCGCCACCCGGACCGAGGGAGGCCTCGCCGGGCTCGACGCCGGGTTTTCCGATGACTGGTCCGTCACCGTCGTGCTCGCCTCTGCGGGCTATCCCGAGTCATCCTCGAGGGGGGACGTGATCCGCGGGCTCGACGAGGCGGCCGCGGTACAGGGAGTGGAGGTGACCCACGCCGGCACCGCCCAACGCGATGGCGAGATCGTCACCGCCGGCGGCCGGGTCCTCAACGTCACCGGGA
Organism: uncultured Solirubrobacterales bacterium; assembly: GCA_963797265.1. Lineage (GTDB taxonomy): Bacteria > Actinomycetota > Thermoleophilia > Solirubrobacterales > 70-9 > DASUPK01. The sequence goes on from CAWCOY010000003.1 coordinate 61,184, forward strand.
TCGGCGCGACCGCCGCGGAGGCGCGACGCCGCGCCTACGATGCCGCCGACCTGATCAGCTTCGACGGGAAACAGATGCGAACCGACATCGCAAGCCGCGCGGCGTCCGACCCTTCGGCACCACTCAACCCTGCAGGTAGCGCGGCTGATTGATGGGGGGCCGGACATGACAAAGGATTGGAGGAGCTGATGCCCGAGGGCGAAGCCGTCGAGACGATGCCCCAGGTGGAGGAGGCGTTCGAGGAGATCGAGGTCGACGCGCCGCTGGTCGGGATCATCATGGGCTCGAAGAACGACAAGCCCAAGCTGCAGCCCGCCGGTGAGGCCCTCCAGGACCATGGGATCCGCTACGAGGTCCGGGTGCTGAGCGCTCATCGTGACCCGGACGCCACCAGCGAGTACTGCACCAATGCCCGCATGCGCGGGCTGAAGGTGATCATCGCCGGGGCCGGGATGTCGGCCGCGCTCCCGGGCTTCGCGGCCTCGAAGACGGACCTGCCGGTGATCGGGGTCCCGATCTCGGGGAAGAACCTCGGCGGTCTGGACGCCCTGCTCTCCGCGGTGCAGATGCCGCCGGGCGTGCCGGTCGGCTGCGTGGCGATCGACGGGGCGAAGAACGCGGGATTGCTGGCGGTCCGGATCATCAACGCCTAGAGGCGCCCCTGCAGCTCCGCGGAGAGCTCGGCGGCGGTTTCGTGCAGCCGCTCGATGAACGACGGCAGTGAGCCGGCCGGCTCCGAGTCGGACCGGGTCGCAACGAACACCGCCCTGATGACGGGCCGCTCGCTGCGGATCCGCACTAGTCCGACATCGGGGCGGACGGCATCCGCCGCGAGGCCGGGGACCAGGGTCACGCCGAGGTTCGACGCCACCAGGCCGAGCTTCGCCGTCCACTCGCGGGCGACGAAATCGACCCGAGGCCGCCACCCCGCCCACTGCCAGGCTCCGAGAAGGGTGTCGTCGGCTTTGGCGGTCGCGGCGACCCAGCTTTCCGAGACGAGCTCGTCGATCTCGACGGAGCGGCGGCGTGCCAGCCGGTGACCCGGGCCCACCGCCAGCAGCAGGGGGTCGTCCAGCAGGTGCTCGAGCGCGACCCGGCGATCGCCGGCGCGCGCGCTTTCCGGGAGGAAGCCGACCACCGCAGCGTCGACGCCCCCCGAGCTCACCCGGCGGAGCTGGGACGGAGTGCTTCCCTCACGCAGCGAAACGTCGATGCCCGGGCGCTGCTCGCGAAACGCCGCGAGAGCCCTCGGGAGCAAGGCCGCCGCCGCGGTCGGGAAGGCGCCGAGGCGCAGCCTGCCGGTCGCCGCCGCTGACAGCCCTTCGAGGTCTCGGCGGGCCGCCTCGACCTCGTCGAGCACCGCTCCCGCGTGCCGGAGCAGCGCCCCGCCCGCGTCGGTCAGCGACACACCCCGGGCCTGCCGCTCGAACAGCGGCGCCCCCGCGGCGTCCTCGAGCGCGGCGACCTGCCGCGAGATCGCCGACTGCGTGTAGCCCAGCGACTCGGCCGCACCCGTGAACGTTCCCTGAGTGGCCACCTCCCGCAGGACCCGTAGGCCGGTGAGACTGAGATCAGCCATGCGTGTTACGCATGGTAGCCGTGCAAGATACTCGCTTGTGTAATGCCTGGCCCGGAGCTAGCTTTGCCGCACAAGCCACTGAGAGGAGATCAGATGACAGCCGCGGAGAACAAGCGAATGATGCGGTCGATCTACGAGGAGCTCGAGAGGGGCAACGGTGCGCCCTTCGTCGAGGCCCTGGCGCCGGACGTCCGCTGGACGATCAAGGGGAGTAGCGCCTGGTCGCGCACCTGGGAGGGTCTCGAGTCCGTGAGGGCTCGTCTGCTCGGTCCCCTGATGGCCCAGTTCGCAGACGGATACCGCGCCCGGGCGCTGCGGGTGCTGGCAGACGGCGACCATGTTGTGATCGAATCCCGCGGCGATGCGACCACCAAGACCGGCAAGCCGTACCAGAACTCCTACTGCCTCGTGTTCCGTCTCGAGGGAGGGAAGGTGCGCGAGCTGAGCGAGTACTGCGACACCGAGTTGCTCACCGCGGCGCTCGCCCCACCGGAGCAGGCGGCGGCATGAACGCGCTGTGATCCCCCGCTACACACGTGAGGAGATCGGCGCCGTCTGGACGCAGCAGCGACGCATGGAGACCTGGCTTCAGGTCGAGCTGGCAGCCACCGATGCCTGGGCCGCGGAGGGGGTTGTCCCGGAGGAGGCGGCCAAGGCGTGCCGCGAGCGCGCCTCCTTCACCGTGGAGGCGGTCGAGGAGCGCGAGCGGACCACGGGCCACGACGTGGCTGCTTTCGTCGACGTCGTCTCGGATTCGATCGGGGAGGAGGGGCGCTGGCTGCACTACGGTCTCACCTCCTCTGACGTCCTCGACACCGCGCTGGCCCTCCAGCTCCGGGATGCCGGGGAGATCATCCTGCGGGGTGCTAGGGCGTACCGCGACGCGCTGGTGGACAGAGCCCGGGAGTTCGCGGACACACTCTGCGTGGGCCGGACGCACGGCGTCCACGCCGAGCCGACCACCTTCGGACTGCGGCTGGCGAGCTTCGCCTTCGAGGCCGACCGCAACCTCCACCGGCTTGAGAACGCCTTCGAGCAGGCGGCCATCGGCAATCTCTCCGGGGCGGTCGGGACCTACGCCTCGGTACAACCGTCGGTCGAGGCCAGGGTGATGGCGACGCTCGGGCTCACCGCCGAGGACGTCTCCACGCAGGTCGTCCCGCGCGACCGGCACGCGGTAGTCATCGCCAGGATCGCGATCGCCGGCGCCGGCCTCGAGCGCTTCGCGACCGAGATCCGCAACCTCCAGCGCACCGAGGTCAGGGAGGTGGAGGAGCCGTTCGGAGCGGGCCAGAAGGGCTCGTCGGCGATGCCCCACAAGCGCAACCCGATCCTCGCGGAGCGGCTCTGCGGCCTGGCCCGGGTGCTGCGCGGCTACTCGCAGGTCGGCCTGGAGAACGTGGCGCTGTGGCACGAGCGGGACATCTCGCACTCCGGCGCCGAGCGGGTGGTGATTCCCGATGCCACGATCGCGCTCGACTACATGCAGCACATCGCTATCCGGATCGTCGAGGGGATGACCGTCCATACGGAGCGCATGCGAGAGAACATCGAGCTCACCCACGGCGCGCTCTTCAGCCAGCGCGCGCTGACCGCACTGGTCGAATCCGGAATGAGCCGCGACGACGCCTATCGGGTCGTCCAGGAGTCGGCACAGCGAGCCTGGGACGAGGGAACGAGCTTCCGCGAGCTGATCGCAGCGTCCGCACCTCAGCTGAATCTCGAGGAGGTCTTCAATTACGACGCCTATCTCGAGCACGTCCCGGAGGTGATGGCACGGCTGGATAGGCTTGAGCGGTGATCCTCTACACGTGCGGGCAGAAGAAGTCCTTCGCCTCCCTGGGGCACGCCTGTGGGCGGGCCGCCAGGGCGCTCGACGAGGCCGGCTACGAGTACGAGATCCGCGATCTCCCGGGCTACCGGCTGATGCCGTGGACCTGGGGAGACCGGCGAAGCGGGCGGGAGGAGGTCCGCGAGCTGACCGGGCAGATCAACCTGCCGGTACTGGTGCTCGACGAAGGCAAGACCGTGGTCGGCTCGGGCAAGATCGCCGGCTGGGCGAAGGCCCACCCCGCCTATCAGCCGGAGGTCGGCGGCGGATGACCACCTCGCTGGCCGACCTTAAGCACCACGGCTCGGGCAAGGTCCGGGAGATCTACGAGGACGACGGCGAGCTGATCATGGTCGCCTCCGATCGGATCTCGGTCTACGACGTGATCCTGCCGACCGAGATTCCCGACAAGGGCAAGGTCCTGACCCAGATGTCGCTCTTCTGGTTCGAGCTGACGGGCGACATCGTGCCCAACCACTTCATCTCCGAGGACGTCCCTCCCGAGGCGGCGGGCCGGGGCATGCGGGTCAGCAAGCTCGAGATGTACCCGATCGAGTGCGTCGTGCGCGGCTACCTCTCGGGCTCGGGGTGGCGCGAGTACCAGGAGACCAGCGCCGTCTGCGGGATCGAGCTGCCGGCCGGCCTGCAGGAGTCCGAGAAGCTGCGTGAGCCGATCTTCACTCCGGCCACCAAGGCGGCGCTCGGCGAGCATGACGAGAACATCGACTTCGACCGGGCCGCGGAGCTCATCGGCGACCTGCACCTGATGGAGGAGCTGCGCCGGATCTCGATCGAGATCTACCGGCGCGCCGCCGACCATGCCGCGGAGCGGGGAATCATCGTCGCGGACACCAAGTTCGAGTTCGGCAGCTCGCCCGGCGCCGAGATCGTTCTCGGCGACGAGGTCCTCACCCCCGATTCGTCGCGATTCTGGCCCTCCGACGACTACGAGCCCGGCCGCTCACAGCCTTCATTCGACAAGCAGTACGTCCGGGACTACTCGGACTCCGTCGGCTGGGACCACACGCCGCCCGGGCCAGAGCTGCCGGACGAGGTCGTCCAGAACACCCGGGCGAAGTACGTCGAGGCCTACGAACAGATCACCGGCCGCACACTCGACTAGTCACGTGCTCGGTCGCTCCTCGGCCGCTTGTACGCTGACCGAGTGAAGGCGAAGGTCCTGATCCGCCCCAAGGAGGGCATCCTCGATCCGCAGGGGAAGGCCGTGGAGCGGGCGCTCCCGGCGCTCGGCTTCGAGGGGATCCACGACGTGCGGGTGGGGAGGCTCGTCGAACTGGAGGTCGACGATCCCGAGAAGCTCGACTCGCTCAGCGAGAAGCTGCTCGCCAATCCGCTCATCGAGGATTACGAGATCGTGATCGAAGAGGGTTCGTCCGGCAATGGGGGAGGGCCGGCGTGATCGGGGTGATCCAGTTCCCCGGCTCCTGCGACGAGCGGGACGCGCTCGCCGCGGTCGAACGCGTGGGCGACGGCCGGCTGGTCTGGCACGAGGAGACGGACCTCTCGGATCTGGACGGGGTCGTCATCCCGGGCGGTTTCTCCTACGGGGACTACCTCCGCGCCGGTGCGATCGCGCGCTTCTCCCCGGCGATGGAGGCGGTGGCGCGTTTCGCGGCCGAGGGCGGGCCGGTGCTGGGCATCTGCAATGGCTTCCAGGTCCTCTGCGAGGCGGGGCTACTGCCGGGCGCGCTGTTGCCGAACGAGGGTCTGCGCTTCGTCTGCCGGCAGGTCACCTTGGTGGCCGAGGACTTCAATGGCCCGTTCGCGACTGACCTCCGAGAGGGCGACCGCCTCTCGATCCCGATCAAGCACATGAGCGGTCGCTTCTTCGCGCCCGACGACGAGCTCGACCGGCTTGAGGCCGACGGGCGGATCGCGTTCCGCTACGCGTCCGGCGAGAACCCGAACGGCAGCGTTCGCGACGTAGCCGGGGTGGTCAGCGAGGCGGGCAACGTGCTGGGCCTGATGCCGCATCCCGAGCACGCGGTCGATCCGCTGACGGGCTCCGACGATGGCCTCGCACTCTTCCGCGCGCTGGACCATGACATCACGGGTCGCGCTGACGCGCGCCCTCGCGTCTCGGCGGCGTGACGTCCACCGCCGAGCTACCCGGCGTCGAGCAGGCCGTCGAGCTGGGCCTGACCGAGGCCGAGTACCAGAGCATCGTCGAGGTGATCGGGCGGGCGCCGAATCAGGTCGAGCTGGCGATGTTCTCGTTGCTCTGGTCCGAGCACTGCGCCTACAAGCACTCGCGCAACCTGCTCGGCCGCCTGCCGACCGAGGGAGAGCGGGTGGTCATGGGTCCGGGCGAAAACGCCGGCGCCGTCGACGTCGGCAACGGGCACGCCGTTGCCTTCAAGGTCGAGTCACACAACCACCCGAGCGCGGTCGAGCCGTTCCAGGGGGCCGCCACCGGTGTCGGGGGCATCATGCGGGACGTGTTCGCGATCGGGGCTCGCCCGATCGCCGTGCTCGACTCATTGCGCTTCGGGGAGCCGTCCTCCGAGCGGTCGCGATACCTGTTCGAGGGGGCGGTCGCCGGAATCGGGCACTACGGCAACTCGATCGGGGTGCCGACCGTCGGCGGCGAGGTGTACTTCGAGCCGTCGTACGAGCACAACTGCCTGGTCAACGCGATGTGCGTGGGCCTCGCCCGCACCGACGAGATGATCCGCTCGGCCGCGGCGGGCCCGGGCAACCTGCTGGTGATCATGGGCGCTTCGACGGGCCGCGACGGGATCGGCGGCGCCTCGGTGCTGGCCTCGGCAGAGCTGGAGGCCGGGGACGACTCGAAGCGGCCCAGCGTCCAGATCGGGGACCCGTTCGAGGAGTCGAAGCTGCTCGAGTGTTGCCTGGAGTTGCTTGGGCGCGACCTGCTGGTGTCACTTCAGGATCTCGGCGCCGCCGGGCTGACCTCCTCCGCCGGTGAGATGGCGTCCAAGGGCGGCGTCGGCATCGACATCGACGTGGCGCGCGTTCCCCTGCGCGAAGCCGACCTCGAGCCCTTCGAGGTAATGATCTCCGAGTCCCAGGAGCGGATGCTGGCGGTGGTGGAGCCATCGAAGCTCGACGAGGTCGTCGCGGCCTGCGAGCGCTGGCAGACCGGCGCCGCCGCGATCGGCGAGGTGACCGACACCGGGCGCCTCAGGGTGCTCGACGACGGCGTCGAGGTAGGGGACGTCCCCGTTTCCGCCCTGGTCGATGAGTGTCCCCTCTACGACCTCGAGCCCGAGGAACCGGCGGGCTGGATGTACGGCAATGCCGAGACGCTTGGGGAGCTGGTCGTGCTCGGCGCCGGGCGCTCGGCCGACCCGGGGGATCCCTCGGCGATCCTCTGCGCGCTGCTCGCGTCTGCAAATGTCGCGTCGAAGCGCTGGGCGTTCGAGCAGTACGACTCGGTCGTCGGCTCACGGACCGTGCGGAGGCCGGAGGACGCGGACGCGGCGGTACTGATGTTGCCCGAGTCAGGTCGGGCGATCGCCGTGGCGATCGACGGGAACGGGCGGCGGGTCGCCTGTGACCCGTATGCCGGAGCGGTCGAGGCGGTGCTCGAGTGCGCCCAGAACCTGGCCTGTTCAGGCGCCGAGCCACTCGGCTTGACCAACTGCCTCAACTTCGGCAATCCGGAGAAGCCGAACGTCGCCTGGCAGCTCGACCGGGCGGTGCTCGGCCTGGCCGACGCGTGCCTCGGGCTCCGGATTCCGGTGGTGGGCGGCAACGTCTCGCTCTACAACGAGACCGAGCACGGCCCGATCTATCCGTCGCCGGTCGTCGGGTTGGTGGGCGAGCTGCCCGACCCGGCGCGGACCCCTGGAATTGCGCCCTCCGAGGGCGATCGCCTGATCCTGGTGGGACCCTGCGCCCCCTCGCTAGCCGGCTCGGAACTGGCCAAGCAGCGAGGCGAGCTCGACGCCGGGCTGCCCCAGCCCGACATCGGCGCAGTCGCCGCGGCGCTCTCCTTCGTGCGGCAGGCGGTGCGTGACGGACTTGCCACGGCCGCTCACGACGTCAGCGACGGCGGGCTCGCCTGCGCGCTCGCGGAGATGGCGATCGCGGCAGGCTCGGGGATCGAGGCCGACCTCGATCCGCTCGTCGAGCTGCGCGGCGGCTCCGGAGAGTCATGTCTGTTTGGGGAGGGACCTGGCGGAATCGTCCTCGGCGTTGCGGGTGAGCGGGTAGCTGAGCTCTTACAGGCCGCCGACCGGGCCGGCGTCGAGGCGCTTGAGGTCGGCGCGGTCGGTGGGGATCGGCTGGATTTCTCGGCTGCGGAGCGCGACGTCTCGGTGGCGCTGGCGGACGCGGAGCGGGCCTGGCGCTCCCTCCCCGCGCGGCTCTAGTTTCAGGTGAATACCGGGCGCATGGCCGGGTAGGATCGGGGCGTGTTCGGGCGACGGCTCTCGCATGCCGGCCACTCGCACGGCGCTGGTCACGCACACCCGCTGCGGAGGAAGGTGGTCCTCACGATCGTGGCTGCGGCAGTTCTCGCGGCCCTCGCCCTCCTGATCGCGCCGCCGCATGCCCACGGGAACTTCGTTTACTGGGCCAACGACAATCAGACGAGCATCGGGCGGGGGAAAATCAACGGAACCGGCGCGAACAACAACTTCATCACCGGCGTCGATGGCGTGCACGGCGTTGCCATCGACTCCTAATTCATCTACTGGACAAGACTCAGCAACGGGACGAGCTCCATCGGCCGCGCCAACCTCGACGGCTCGGGCGTGAACAACCAGTTCATCACTGCCAACGTGACGGCCCCGACCTCCGTCACTGTGAGCTCCTCGGCGATCTACTGGACGAACGAGGTGGGTATGGGCGGGACCTCGATCGGCCGCGCCAGCCTGGATGGCAGCTACCCCAACCCCAACTTCATCGACGGCCCAGTCAATACCTGCGGGCTGGCTGGCCGCCGACTCGAGCTTCCTCTACTTCCTCGGCGATGCCACGCGCATCGGCCGGGCGGGCCTCGACGGGGCTGGAGTGGATCGCACCTTCATTGCGATTCCCGACCACTTCTGTGGCGTCGCCGTTGACCCCACCTTCCTCTACTGGAGTCGCGGCTCGGTCGGGGCGGTCGGCCGCGTCCCGGTGGGCGGCGGCACCACGCAGGACAGCTTCGTTCCGACCGGTACGACGACCGGCGGTCCATGTGGTGTCGCCACCAACTCGCAGAACCTCTTCTGGGGTAACCAGGAGGCGAAGACGATCGGGCGCTCGAACATCGACGGTGGCTTGCCGAATCCAACATTCATCCCAGGGCCCACAAACCCCTGCCAGGTCGCCGCGGCGCCCTCCAACAAGATCACCGTCAACTCGATAGCGAAAAAGAAGAAGAAGGGCACCGCGATCATCAACGCCAAGGTCCCGGCCCGGGTCAGGTGACGCTGAACCAAACCAACACGCCGCCCGACGTCAACGCCACCGAGGCCGGCGTCAAGCAGGTCGGCCTGACGCTCACCCAGGCCTCCCCCTTCCCGCTGGCCGTGAAGCCGGTGGGGAAGACGGCGAAAAAGCTCAAGAAGCAGATCAAGAAGCAGCTGAGAAAGAAGCGCAAGGCGAAGGCCAAGGCGAACGTGACCGCGTTCATCCACTTCGTCCCCGCCGGCGTCGCGGGCGTTCCGAACACGCAGCAGGTAAGCGTCACGCTGGTCAAACAGGCCAAGAAGAAAAAGGGGAAGAAGTAGGCCCGGCTGTCTAGGTCCCTGCAAATCGCCGCATTTTGGGCGAGCCAGCGTCCCGGGCCGCGCCGCACCCGCTGCTACCCTGGCCGTGTGGGCTGAAGTCCTGCCCACCCATCGATCTCCAGAGGTTGAGACACCTCCACAAGACGTGACCGACGCGCGCTTCGACGTTCCCGATCGCGATGGCCCGCGCGATGAATGCGGGGTGTTTGGCGTATACGCACCCGGCCGCGATGTGGCCCGTTTGGCCTACTTCGGGCTGTACGCGCTGCAGCATCGCGGCCAGGAGTCGGCGGGGATCGCGACCTGCGAGGGCGGCCACATCACGACGCTCCGCGAGCTCGGGCTGGTCTCGCAGGTCTTCGACGAGGACAAGCTGCGTGCTCTCGCCGGGGACATGGCGATCGGCCACGTCCGCTACTCGACCACCGGCGGCGGAGCCTGGGAGAACGCCCAGCCGGTCTGGCGTGATGACGGCCGCGAGCTGGCGCTCGCCCACAACGGCAACCTGACCAACGCCGTCGAGCTCTACAACGAACTGACCGAGGCCGGGCTCCAGCTGCGGGGTACCTCCGACTCCGAGATCATGGCCGCGCTGCTCTCCCGGACAGCGGGCGAGGGCGACGAGTGGATCGAGGATGCGGTCGCCGAGGTGATGCCGCGGCTCGAGGGCGCCTACTCGACGGTGGTGATGACCAAGCACGCGGTGGTCGCGTTCCGCGACCCGCATGGGGTCAGGCCGCTGGCACTCGGCAAGATGAAGCCGAGCGACGGCTTCCCGGAGTGCTTCGTCGTCGCCTCCGAGAGCTGCGCCTTCGACATCATCGGCGCGCAGATGATCCGGGAGGTCCAGCCCGGCGAGATGGTGTCGCTGACGGCCAAGGGGCTCGAGCTGAAGCCGGTGATCACCGGCGAGCAACCGGCCCAGTGCGTCTTCGAGCACATCTACTTCTCCCGGCCCGACTCCCGGCTCGAGAACCGGGTCCTGCAGGAGGTCCGGGGCCGGATGGGCGAGCTGCTCGCTGAGGAGGCGCCGGTTGACGCCGACCTGGTGATCTCGGTGCCGGACTCCGGCAATCCGATGGCCAACGGATTCGCGCGGGCATCCGGACTGCCCAAGGACGACGGGTTGATCAAGAACCGCTACGTGGCGCGCACCTTCATCCAGCCGGGGCAGGAGCTGCGCAAGCACGGGCTGCGGATGAAGTTCAACCCGCTGCCGGAGATCGTCGCGGGCAAGCGGGTGGTGGTCGTGGACGACTCGATCGTGCGGGGCAATACGACGCGGCAGATCGTCGCGATGCTCAAGGAGGCGGGGGCGACCGAGGTCCACCTGAGGATCTCCGCACCGCCGATCCGGCACCCCTGCCACTACGGGATCGACATGTCGACCCGCGAGGAGATGATCGCCCACGGCAAGACGGTCGAGGAGATCGCCGAGGAGCTCGGTGCGAGCTCGCTGGCGTACCTCTCGATGGACGCCGTCTACGAGGCGATCGGCACGCCGCGCGAGAAGCACTGCGACGCCTGCTTCACCGGCGACTATCCGCTCGGCGATCCGGAGAGCGCGAACGGCAAGTTCGCGCTCGAGGACATCGCGGTCGTACCCGCCTCCCGGTAGAAGCGAGGGTGCGCCGCCAGGCGCATCCCGTTTCATGTTGTCGCGCGATCCGAGAGGATGCGGCCGTGAGTGACTTCCGTATTGTGGTGCTGGCCTCGGGGAGCGGCACGAACCTCCAGGCGATCCTCAACCAGCTGCATGGAGGCGAGGAGGGGATCGTGGTCGTGGGCGTGGGCTCGGACAAGCCGGACGCCGGTGCGCTGAAGCGGGCGCGCGGCGCGGACGTCGAGACGGCCGTCTTCCAGGTCTCCGAGTACGACGACCGCGCCGCCCGCGATCGGGCGCTCGGCGACTGGATCGAGGAGCGGGGGGGCGACCTGGTGGTGCTGGCGGGGTACATGCAGCTGCTCTCGCCCGAGTTCGTTGAGAGGTTCCGGAACCGGGTGATCAACGTCCATCCCGCTCTGCTGCCCGCCTTCCCCGGGATCGACGCGGTGCAGCAGGCGATCGATCACGGCTCGAAGATCACCGGGGTGACGGTGCACTTCGTCGACCAGGGGGTGGACTCGGGGCCAATCATCATGCAGCGCCCGGTGCCCGTCGCGCCGAGCCGCGATTGGGACGAGACCGAGAAGGCGATCCACGCCACCGAGCACGCGCTGCTGCCGGAGACGATCCGGCTGATCGCGGCCGGGCGGGTCCGGATCGATGAGGCCGATCCGCGCCTCGTCCACATCGACCCGGAGTCTTAGACTCGCCATCTCCGTGTCCTCGACCCCCTCTTCAGAGATCGCTCCGGAGCCCGCCGGCGAGTCGCTTCCGGTGCGACGGGCGCTGATCTCGGTCGCCGACAAGACCGGCGTGGCCGAGTTCGCGGCCGGACTGGCCAAGCAGGGGGTGGAGGTCATCTCGACCGGTGGGACCCTGTCGGTGCTGCGCGAGTCAGGAGTGGACGCGAAGGCCGTCGAGGAACTGACCGGGTTCCCGGAGATCCTCGACGGACGGGTGAAGACGCTCCACCCGCACCTGCACGCCGCGCTGCTCGCGGTTCGGGACAACCCGGAGCACGCCGAGACGCTGCAGGAGCACGAGATCGAGCCGATCGACCTGGTCTGCGTGAACCTCTATCCGTTCGAACGGACCGTGGCGCGGCTCGACGTGCCGGAGGAGGAGGCGATCGAGAACATCGACGTCGGGGGGCCGACGATGATCCGCGCCGCGGCGAAGAACCACCGCTTCGTGGCGGTGGTGGTGCGGCCCGAGAGCTATGACGCGGTGCTCGACGAACTGGAGGAGACCGGAGAGCTATCGGCGGCGACCAGGCACTGGCTGGCGAATGAGGCGTTCGCGTACACGGCGCGCTACGACGCGGCGATCAGCCGCTGGTTTGCGCGCCGGTACGAGCAGCTGCCGACGTATTGGGTGACGGCGTGGGAGAAGGAGCTCGACCTCTCCTACGGGGAGAACCCGCACCAGCGGGCGGCACTGTACGTCGAGCCCAGGGCGAGGTCTCATGTTCTCTCGCGGGTGGCGAAGCTGCACGGCAAGCCGCTCTCGTTCAACAACGTGCTCGATCTCAACTCGTCCCGGACGCTCCTCGGGGACCTGGAGGGGCCGGGCTGCGTGATCGTCAAGCACAACAACCCCTGCGGTGTCGCGGAGGCGGATGAGGTGGGCCCGGCGTATGAGGCCGCCTTCGCCTGCGATCCGATGTCGGCGTTCGGCGGGGTAATCGCGCTCAATCGGCCGGTCGACAAGGCGCTTGCCGAACGGCTTCACCAGCAGTTCATCGAGGTGCTGATCGCGCCGTCCTACGAGGAGGGCGCGCTCGACGTGCTGCAGCAGAAGGAGGGGATCCGGATCCTGGAGGACACCGAGCGGCGGGCGCACCAGATCGAGCCGGACATCAAACGGGTGCGTGGAGGGATCCTGGTTCAGGACCCCGACGGGACACCTGAGCCGCGCGAGCTGATGGAGGTCGTGACCAAGACTCAACCGAGTGACCAGCAGTGGGACGACCTGCTGTTCGCCTGGCGGGTCGTGCGGCACGTCAAGTCCAACGCGATCGTGCTCGCTCGGGATCGCGCCACGCTGGGGATCGGCGCCGGCCAGATGAGCCGCGTCGACTCGGTGCGCCTATCGATCGAGAAGGCGAAGGAGGCCCGAGGGCCAGACGCGGAGCCGCTGCTCGCCGGGTCGGTCGTCGCCTCTGATGCCTTCTTCCCGTTCGCCGACGGGCCCCAGGCGGCGATCGACGCGGGCGCCACCGCCGTGATCCAGCCGGGCGGCTCAAAGCGCGACGCCGAGGTGATCGAAGCGTGCGACGCGGCCGGCGTGGCGATGGTGTTCACCAAGCGCCGCCACTTCCGGCACTAGCGCCTAGGCAGCGCGTCCTTTCCTGCGACCCAATGCTCCCCAGGTGGCGTAGGTCGCACCAGCGGGTGGAGATTCGATCACCCCGGCCTCGATTTCACCGTGGCAGTTGGCGCAGACGAGCACGCACTTCTTGGCTTCCTCTCGGAAGGCTGCGAGGGATCGACCTACAGCCATAGACATCGCGAATGATTTGGATTTCGGGTCGACATGGTGAAACCCAAGATTGACGATGCAGCGTTGATGAACCCGCGATCTGGACCTCGGCTGTAGCGAGCAAACTCAGTTAGCCCGTGACGCTCACACTGGCGCTGCTCAACTGGGCACTTGCGGCGCGGATCCGCCGGGCGGCCGCGGTTCTGGACAAGCGGCACCGGAGCCTGCAGATCTGGGTCGATGCCCCTCTCCTCCTCGCCATGAGCACAGTTTGCAGCGCGCGGCCGACGAATTACCTGCAAATCGGCAAGAAAATGCCCCCTCCGGGACTCGAACCCGGACTACGAGATTAAAAGTCTCGCCGTCTCGCCAGTTGACTTAAGGGGGCAATGCAAGTCTAGGCGCCGCTCGCCTCGCACTAGAGTCCCCGAGTGGCATGAGGATCTCGGCGAAGGTCGACTATGCGGTGCGAGCCGCGGTGGAGCTGGCTGCGGCCGGTGGGGACCCGATCAAGGGCGAGGCGATCGCCGACGCGCAGGACATCCCGCTGAAGTTCCTCGAGAACATCCTCGGCGAGCTCAAGCACACCGGCATCGTCGCCAGCCGCCGCGGCGCCCAGGGCGGCTATTGGCTGGCCAAGCCGGGCGAGGACGTCAGCCTCGCCGACATCGTCCGCGCGGTCGAGGGACCGCTGGCGAGCGTGCGCGGCCAGGGTCCCGAGACGCTCGAGTACAAGGGCGAGGCCGAGCCGCTCCAGAAGGTCTGGATCGCGGTCCGCGCCAATCTCCGCGCGGTGATGGAGGACACCAGCCTGGCCGATGTCGCCGGCGGCGAGCTGCCGGCGGCTGTGCGTGAGCTGAGCGAGCCGGCTGAAGCCTGGAGTGCGCGCTAGCCGTCCATCATGAAACGGGTCGCGCCTGACGGCGCGCCCTCGCATCTACACGACCCGGTAGAGGCTCGTCGACTCGCTCAGCTCATCGCCAGCTTCCTAGGACACGCTCGGTTCGGCCGTGACCTCGGGGGGTCCGCCATCGGGGCGGAACACGCGCGTCGAGCGCGGCCGCACGAAGACGATCTGCCCCTGGACCAGCTCGAGCTGGTCGAGCTCATCGCGTGTGAGCTGCACCGAGAACTGCTCGCCCTCCGGCAGGATCAACTCGACCCTCACCTCGAAGCCGAGGTGGACGATGCGATCGACCATCGCCTCGATCGTCTGCCCGTTGGGCTCGTGACGGACCTCGACGTCGTGCGGCCGGACCCAGGCGTTCCCGAGCCGGTGGGCCGGGCCGACGAAGCTCATCACGAACTCCGAGGCCGGATCCTCATAGAGGTCGCGCAGGCCGCCGGACTGCTCGACCTTTCCGTCGTTCATGACGATGATCTGCTCCGCCACGTCCATCGCCTCCTCCTGGTCGTGGGTGACGAAGATCGTCGTCACGTGCACGTCGTCGTGAAGGCGGCGCAGCCAGGTGCGCAGCTCCTGGCGCACCTTGGCGTCGAGAGCGCCGAACGGCTCGGAGCGGGAAGGACTCCCCCGCATGAGAGCGATGTTCGTCACCTGGCTCACGCTGATCGCCGCCGGCCTGGTCTTCTACTCGGTCATCGGCCTAACCCACCACTGAGGCGATGGTGCGGCGCTTCATTCGCGACCACTCGCTCTCGCTCTTCTTCCTCGTGCTCTTCCTGGCTGCCCTCGTCGGTCAGGCGATCGCCGGGCACGCGCTTCACAACAACGACGCGCTGGCCCACAGCGGCGAGACGATGTCGTTCTGGCGCTACCTGCGCTCCTCGGACTTCGGCAACGCCGTGATGGAGAACTGGCAGTCCGAGTACCTCCAGTTCATGCTCTTCATGCTCGCCACCATCTGGCTGATCGAGCGTGGCTCACCCGAATCGAAGGAGCCCGATCAGCAGGGGACCGAGACGCTCAAGGAGCAGCGGATCGGTGAGCACGCCCGGGAGGACTCGCCGGACTGGGCCAAGCCCCGCGGCATCAAGACCTTCGTCTACTCCAACTCGCTGCTGATCGTGATGTCGATCATCTTCTTCGGCTCGTGGTTCGCCCAGTCCGTCACCGGCTGGACCGAGTTCAACGCACAGCAGATCGACCATCACGAGGCGACGGTCTCGTGGCTCGGCTACCTCGGCTCCGCGGACTTCTGGGAGGCGACACTGGAGAACTGGCAGTCTGAGTTCCTCGCGGTCGGCTCGTTCGTCGCGATCACCGTCTTCCTCAGACAACGTGGCTCGCCGGAGTCGAAGCCGGTGGGCGCCCCCCACCACGCCACCGGCGTCGAGGAATAGGAGCTCGCGCGGTCGGTCAATCCGCCCGGCCGCCGCGCCGCTTGATCGCGGCTCGCAGCTGGTCCTTGCCCATCTTCGAGCGGCCGCGGATATCCAGCCGCGCCGCCTCGCGGTTGAGCTGGTCCCGGGTCTTGGCCTGGCCCCTCCGGACCTTGTTTGCCTCCTTGCCGAGCGCGGTGTGGGTCCTGCTCGGCAGGTTCTTCAGAGTCTGCTTCTTGCGTGCTCCCGCCTGCGCCTTCTTCACGTTGCGCTTGGCGGCCTGTCGCTGCTTCGTGGTCGCCATTTGGCTTGCCTCCGTTCCTCGTAGCTCTCAGCCGTCGGTTACCCGGCGGGCAGAGCGCGAATCGTCCCGGGCCTCTAGAACAGGGAGGTCTGGGCATCCTCGGCGCTCGCGGCTTCGGCCTTCGCCTCCGCGGCGCGCCGGCGCCGGCGCTCGGCGAGCTCATCCCGCCGGCTGTAGCGCGAATCGCGTGAGCGGTTCGGCGCGCGAACCAACGCCCCGATCCGCTTGCGCTCGCTGTTGGGCACGTAAGCCCGGCCCTCGTAGAGGTTCTCGTAGCGGGGCACCAGGTCCGGACGCGCCGCGTAGAGCCAGGACATGAAGACCTCCTTCACCCCCGGCCGCAGGTGGAGAGCGATGCCGTTGACGAAGGTCGCCCCGGCCTCCTCGGCGAGCGAGACGATCTCGTCCACCAGCTCCGGGGAGTCGTTGATCCCCGGCATCAGCGGCGCGACCAGCACACCGGAGGGGATGCCGGCCTCGTTGAACTTGGCGACCGCCTCGAGCCGCTTGCGCGGGTGTGGCGTGTGCGGCTCCGTCTCGCGCCAGATCTTCTCGTCGAGTGTCGGCACTGAGAAGTTGACGCTCACGTCCGCGACCTCGGCGAGCTCCAGGTAGAGGTCGAGGTCGCGCACGGGGAGAGGCGACTTCGAGAGGACGGAGAGCGGCGTCTCGAAGTCCCGCAGCGCCTCGATTATCGGCGGCATCAGCTTGTAGCGGCCCTCGGCCCATTGATACGGATCCGTGTTCGTCCCGATAGCCACCAGTTCCCGCTTCCAGCTGGGCCGCGCGAGCTCAGCTCTCAGCAGTTCCGGCGCGTTGACCTTGACGACGATCTCCTGCTCGAAGTCACGGCCGGCATTCAGGTCCAGATAGGTGTGTGTGTTCCGGGCAAAACAAAAATTGCATGCGTGATGGCAGCCTCGGAAACTGTTGAGAGTCCAGTTGAACGGCAGGTAGTCGCCCGGCACCTTGTTGAGCGCGGACTTGGCCCGGACCTCGTGGAAGTTGACGCCGAGCGCCTCCGGAGCATCGAAGGTCCGGACCCGCTCGACATCGAGTCCGGGAAGACTTCGCCCCTTCTCCCTATCGACCCTCTGTGAATCCCAGCGCATCCGTTTCCAGTCTTGCAGCGTCGTTCATCCTGTGTCGAACATATGTTCGCATACTCGGCGGCTCCGTCTGAGCACCTGAACGCCGGGTAGTACTCGCCTGTGAGCCAGCTCCCCCTGACCGGCGAGGAGGCCAGCGGCGCCGATGCGCTGATCCCGGAACGGCCGACGCTGAAGTCGCTCCGAGAGGCCGCCGCCGGCTGCACGGCCTGCCCCCTCCATGAGACCGGAACCCAGACCGTCTTCGGCGAGGGGCTGAAGAGGGCGCGGCTGATGTTGGTTGGCGAGCAGCCCGGCGACCGCGAGGACATCGAGGGGCACCCCTTCGTCGGCCCGGCGGGTCGCGTCCTGGACCAGGCTCTCGAGCAGGCGAAGATCGAGCGCGGCGACGCCTACGTCACCAACGTCGTCAAGCACTTCAAGTGGAAGCCGCAGGGCAAGCGGCGCATCCACCAGACGCCCAGGGCGGAGGAGATCAAGGCCTGCGCCCCCTGGCTCGAGGCGGAGCTCGAGGTCGTCGACCCCGAGGTCCTGGTCTGTCTCGGAGCCACCGCGGTGAAGGCGGTGATCGGCTCCAAGGCGCGGGTGATGAAGGACCACGGCGAGTTCCTGGAGTCGAAGCTGGGCCGCACGGCGGTTCCGACCCTCCACCCCTCCGCGATCCTCAGGGCCGATCCCGAGGATCGGGACGACGCGATGACGCTCCTGGTCGGCGACCTGAAACGGGTGCACAAGCGCCTCGGCTCCTGAATCGCCGTCTGCGGTCAGAATCCAGAAACCCTTGGAGACCGAGCGAACCAAACTCCACCCCGCCGAGCACCGCGCCTACCGCGAGCTCTATGCGGCCTCCCGCCAGTTGATCACGAGGTGGCGGCGAGTCGGCTCGGCCCTCGAGGACACGCCCCTGGGAGCGCGACTCGAGGACGGCGCCGCCGAGACCTCGGTGCTTCTGACCGAACTCCCGCCGCGCACCGCGAGTTACGGCCTCTACGGCAGCCCGACGGCCCAGGGCATGGGCGCCCGGCTCGCTGACCTTCGGACGGCGTTCATGGATCGCGGCGGCGACACGGGACTGGTCGTCCGCTCGGCCGTGCTGGACATGGAGCACGTGACGACCCTGCTCCGCCACCTCGCGGAGCTGGCTCGCGCGAGAGCAGACCGGAACATGGCCGGGTTCTGCGAGGAATGGGCGGGGCGGCTCGAATCGAGCCTGGATGCCGTACGCGAGGCCGCCGTCGAGCTTGGCGCGGACCCCGATCGGGCCTCCGCGCCGCTGAGCGACTCGGCTGTGAACCGGGCCGCCCACAGCGTCGGCTGGGTATTCGGCTCGATCGGCGAGGCGGTCGACAAGGCCATCGGCCGTCGCCGGGGTTAGAGCGAGCGGGCGGAAGGGCTAGGAGAGCTCCGGGCGGCCCTCGAGGGGGGTCGAGGCCTCGGCATGGAGACGCCTCGGGATGCGTCCGGCCTGGCGCGCGGCCCAACCCGCCTCGACCGCCGCCCTCATCGCGGTGGCCATGCCCGCAGGGTCCTCGGCGCGCGAGACCGCGCTGGCCAGCAGCACCGCGTCGCAGCCGAGCTCCATCGCCAGGGCCGCGTCCGAGGCGGTGCCGATGCCGGCATCGAGCACGACCGGCACCCCGGACCGCTCCGCGATGATCTGGATGTTGTACGGGTTGCGGATTCCCATTCCGGATCCGATCGGCGAGCCGAGCGGCATCACGGCGGCGCAGCCCGCCTCCTCCAGCCTGCGAGCCAGGATCGGATCGTCGTTGGTGTAGGGCAGCACCGTGAAGCCGTCGTCGACCAGCGTCTCCGCGGCCTCCACCAGCTGCACCGCATCCGGGAGCAGGGTCCGGTCGTCACCGATCACCTCGAGCTTCACCCAGTCCGTCTCGAAGGCCTCACGGGCGAGCTTCGCCGTGCGAACCGCGTCGCGGGCCGTATAGCACCCGGCCGTATTGGGCAGAGCGAAGAGCCCGAGCCGCCTGATCACGTCCAGAACCGACCCCTCCGCGTCCGGATCCACCCTCCGCAACGCCACCGTGACGATCTCGGTCCCGGAGGCGATCAGGGCCTGCTCCGTTTGCTCGAGCGATCGGAAACCACCGGTCCCCACGATCAGCCGCGAGCCCCAGGTGCGGCCGCCGAGCTCCAGGCCGTCGTCGGCTCCGCCCTGGATCGCGGCGAGGACCTCCACCTTCTGTCCCTCGCGGAGCGACGTGCGGCCCCACTCGCTGCGCGGCACCACCTCCCCGTCGATCGCGACCGCCACGCCCCGCTGTTCGGGGTTCGCACCCGAGGCCTCGATCGCCTCGGTGAGTGCGGCACCCTCAGGCAGCGCCACCAGCGCACCGTTCAACTCGACCTTCATACGACCTCCACCGCCGAGTCGGCCGTCCGCCCGGCGAAGCGCTGAGGCGAGAATGGACGCAGGTCCACGGGCGGGGCCTCACCCATCAGTAGCGCCGTGATGCAGTCCGCGGTCGCGGGCGCCTGCAGCACGCCGTTGCGGAAGTGGCCGGTCGCGATCAGCAGGCCCTCGGCATCGCCGGCTCCGATCAGGGGGGCGTTGTCCGGTGAGCCGGGGCGCAGTCCCGCGGTGGCCTCGACCAGCTCGAGCTCGGCAATCTCCGGGATCAGCCGGTACGCCTCGCGGAGCAGCTCATGGACGCCGCCCGCGGTCACAGTCGTGTCGAAGCCTCGCTCCTCCACGGTCGCGCCGACGATCAGCCGCCCGTCCGCCCTGGGGACCATGTAGACGCGCTCTCCGGCGACGATGCCGGTGCAGACGGGTTCCTCGAGCGAGCCACGCAGGGTCAGGATCTCTCCCCTCACGGGCCGCACCGGAGGAGCCGCCGCGGGCAGCCACCTCGCCCGCCCCGACCAGGAGCCGGAGGCGAGCACCAGCGTGGCACCCTGGAAAGACCGGCCATCGGCGGTCGCAACGCGCCACCCGGTCCCTCCCCGATCGGCAGCCACGACGTCCGCGTGCGAGTGAACGGCAACTCCCCGCCGGTCGAGCCCTTCGAGGAGAGCGCCCACCACCAGCCTCGGGTCGACGCTTGCCTCGCCGGGAACGTGGGCGGCGCCGCGAACCGCCGTCGCCAGCCCAGGCTCAAGCCGACGGCATTCGCGACCGGGCATCCACTCCGAATCGAGCCCGAGCTTGCGGTGGAGCTCGTAGCGGCGATGCAGCTCCTCTGCCTCGTCGCGATCCAGGGCGACGTGCAGCGCCCCGCGCTGCGCGAAGCCCGTCTCGAGCTCGGCCTCGTCCTCGAGCTGGGCGGCGAAGCCCGGCCAGCGCTCCAGTGATTCGAAGTTGAAGGCCAGCAGGCGCTCCTCGCCCCAGGACGCCTCCCCTACGGGCGCGAGCATGCCCGCGGCGACACCGGTAGCACCGGCGGCCGGCCGGTCGCGCTCGAGGATGCACACGCGCGCGCCGCGCTGGGCGGCCCGCCACGCACAGGCAAGCCCGATCACGCCGGCACCGACGAAGATCGCGTCGTATCCGCTTTTCGTTTCGTTTGTCATGACCGCTGTCGGCGGCCGATGCGCTCCAACCTCCCTGCGCCGGCATTACCCGGATCAGGTTCAGACGGTCGGCGGCGCTTCAGCCGCCCTCTCAGCCCGTGGTGGGCTCCCGTTACATATTCATCGTACCCGCGTGAGCCGTCTAGGCTGGGCCTCACCGTGACCAATGCCTCAGACCTCGCGCCGCCCGAGTCGATTGGGAAACTGCGCCGCCAGCGGCTGCAGTGGGCGAGGCTCTACTTCGTCTGCGAGGCCCTCCCGCACGGCAACGACCCGGAGCCCGTGTTGAACGCGGCGATGGCACCGGGGGCGGGGATGATCGAACTTCGCGATCGCGAGCAGCCCAGAGGGGTGATCGAGCGTTCCGGGCGGACGTTTCGCCGCCTGGCGAACACCTACAGCGCTCTCTTCATCGTCAACGACGATCCCTACCTCGCCATGGAGCTGAGCGCGGACGGGGTGCATGTCGGCCAGGAGGACCTCGATCCCGCGGAGGCCCGCCGCATAGTGGGCCCCAACGCGATCGTCGGGCTCTCGACCCACTCCCGCGAGCAGATCGAGGCCGCCGCAAGCGAACCCGTCGACTACATCAGCGTCGGGCCGATCTGGGAGACGCCCACCAAGGAGGGGCGCCCCGCCACCGGCCTCGAGCTGATCGAGACGGCGGCTGAGATCGCTCCGGTGCCCTGGTTCGCCATCGGCGGCATCGGCCCGAGCAACGTGGATCAGGTCGTGGCAGCCGGCGCGGAGCGCGTCTG
This sequence comes from uncultured Solirubrobacterales bacterium, assembly GCA_963797265.1. Lineage (GTDB taxonomy): Bacteria > Actinomycetota > Thermoleophilia > Solirubrobacterales > 70-9 > DASUPK01. The sequence goes on from CAWCOY010000003.1 coordinate 82,371, forward strand.
CGTGGTCCGAGCGATCCGCGATGCGCCCGATCCGCGGGGCAGCGCGGCCGCGCTCTTCGACGCCGTCGATCCGGCCGCCCGTCAGGACTCGCGCGAGTGACGGGCGCCCGCGAACGAAAGCGCGCCGAGCGGCGGAAGCGCAAGCGCCGCTCGGCCGAGCGAATTGCGGCGCCGGCCGAGGCGCAGCCGGCGGCTGCGGGCACAGAGCCGCAGCCCAATGGCGATCAGGTCCCCTCAGAGAGCTTCCAAGAGAGAATGTCCCGCCGCTACGAGGAGCGAAACGCCGAGGCCCGCGCGAAGCTCGAGCCGCTCGAACCGGGTGAGCGGCCCGGCGCGGTGACCGTCGGGGCGATCGTCGCCGCGGTGCTCGCGGTGATCTTCACCGTCTCGGCCGTGCTCGCGATCGCCGGGGTGGACGCGGGCGATCGCGAGATCAAGCCCGCACCCATCGTGGCCTTCGCGATCGTCTTCTGGGCGATGGCGATCGGCATGTGGCAGGCCCGCTACTGGGCCGTTCTTGGCTTCCAGACACTGCTCCTGCTGATGATGCTCGCCAGCGCCTTCGGCCTGGTGGTGGTCAGCTCGGTCCTGCAGGCCGTTGGGACGACGCTGCTCCTGGCCGGATCGGCCGCGCTCTTCTACTTCATGATCAGGGCGATGGCCCGGATCCAGATGCCAAGCTCGCCGGGAGCGGACTAGGGCCCTCCTATAGAGTCGAAGGCCGATGGCCGAGTACGACGTGATCGTGATCGGAGGCGGCCCCGGGGGCTACGTCGCCGCCATTCGGGCCGCCCAGCTGGGGCAGAAGACCGCCGTCGTGGAGCGGGACAAGGCCGGCGGGCGCTGCCTGAACTACGCCTGCATACCGGCCAAAACCGTCCTCCACACCGCTGAGATCTTCGCGGCCGTGACTGAGGACGGCGCCGACCTCGGCATCAAGTCGAACGGCACTTCGATCGACTGGAAGGCGCTGCAGAAGCGCCGCGCCACGGTCTCGAAGACCCTCGAGGACGGGGTCCAGTTTCTCTGGAACAAGAACAAGGCCGAGTTCCTGCACGGCGAGGCCTCGCTGGTGGGCGGGGGCAAGGTGAAGGTCGGTGACGACGAGCACCAGGCCAAGGCCATCGTCCTCGCCACCGGCTCGGTCGCGTTGCCGCTTCCCGGGGTCGACTTCTCCGACCGCGTGATCGACACCTGGGGCGCCTACTCGCTCGAATCGATGCCGAAGTCTCTGGTGGTCGCCGGCGCGGGAGCGTCGGGATCGGAGATCGCCTCCGCCTATTCCCGGCTGGGCACGGAGGTGACTCTGATCGAGATGCTCGACCAGATCCTCCCGCTCGAGGACAAGGACATGGCCCGCGTCGTCGAGCGCCAGTTCAAGAAGGACGGCATGGACGTCCTTACCGGCACGAAGGTCGAGTCGGTCGAGGAGCAGAAGTCGGGCGTCAAGGTGAAGGCCGGCGACAAGGAGGTCAAGGCCGACTATCTGGTGATCTGCGGTGGCCGGCGACCCGACACCGATCCGCTCAACCTGGACGCGGCGGGGGTGAGGACGAACGACAGCGGCCAGATCGAGATCGACGAGTACCAGCGGACCTCAGCCGACGGCGTCTTCGCCATCGGCGACCTCGTCCGCGGCCCGGCTCTCGCCCATAAGGCTGAGGAGGAGGGCGTGGTCGCCGTGGAGACCGCGGCCGGCCACGAGACCGAGCCGGTCAACATCGACCTGGTTCCCGGTGCCACATTCACCCATCCGCAGGTTGCGAGCGTCGGTCTCACAGAAGAGCAAGCTGTGGAGGCCGGCCGCCAGATCAAGGTCGGCAAGTTCAAGCTGGGCGGCGCGGGCGCCTCGGTGGTCTACGACGACCGGGCGGGGCTGGTGAAGATCGTCGGCGACCCGGAGTACGGAGAGATTCTCGGCGCTCACATCGTCGGCAACATCGCCTGCGACATGATCAGCGAGGTCGTCAACGTGATGGCGCTCGAGGGCGGCTATCCGGAGCTCGAGAGGATCATCCACCCCCACCCGACGATGTCGGAGGCGGTCCTGGACGGAGCCCGCGCCGTTGACGGCTGGGCCATCCACGCTTGACGACCAACCGTCTGGAAGCCTTTTCCGACGGCGTCTTCGCCATTGCGATCACCTTGCTGGTGCTCGAGCTCAACGTTCCCACCGGCGATCACCTCTGGCACGACCTGAAGGATGAGTGGCCCTCCTTCGCTGCGTTCTTCGTCAGCTTCTGGGTGATCGGGATCATCTGGGTCAACCACCACGGCGTACTCGACCACCTGGCCCGCGCCAACCGGTCGCTCCTCTACCTCAATCTGCTGCTTCTGCTCACCGTGGTCTTCATCCCGTTCCCGACGGCGCTGCTGGCCGAGCACCTGAAGTCCGGGGCGGACGAGAAGGTCGCCGCGGTCGTCTACAGCGGTGCCTTCTTTGCGATGGCGCTCGCCTACGGGCTGCTGTGGACGTACATGACGCGGCACCGCGAGCTTCTCGGCGTCGAACTGACCGACGAGGAGATCCGCAAAACGAGCGTCAGATTCCTGATCGGCAACCCGGTATACGGCGTCGCCGTGGCCTTCGCGTTCATCAGCCCCGCCATCGTCCTGGTGATCATCGGGCTGCTGGCCGTCTACTACGCGGTCGCGGGCATGCAGAGCCCGCAGGCGACGAAGGACGGTGAGTGGTGAGCGAACGCGCGACGTTCTACTACGACTTCAGCTCGCCCTACTCGTATCTGGCGGCGGAGCGAATCAGCGGCCTCTTTGCCGAGTCGGGGATCGAGCAACCCGAGTGGCAACCGATCTCCTTCGGGCACATCCTGAAGGAGACGGGCCGGCGGCCCTGGTCGTTCGAGGAGGACCGACGCGCTCACTTCGGCGAGATCCAGCGCCGCGCCGACCAGCGCGGGCTCCCCGAGGTCGTCTACCCCGACGGCTGGCCGCTCGACAACTACAGCCTCAAGCCGGTCCGTGCAGCGGTCTACGCCAAGGAGTCGGGTCGCGTCGTCTCCTTCTCGCTCGCCTGCTTCCGCCAGGTATTCGCAGGTGGCAAGGACATGAGCGACGTGGACAACGTCCTCGTCGCTGCCGCGGCCTGCGAGCTCCACCCGAACGCCGTGCTCAAGGGCATCGAGACCCAATCCGTCAAGGAGAAGCTGCGCGCCGCTACCGATGAGGCGCTCGCGCTCGGGCTCGTGGGGATCCCCACCGTCGCGGTTGAGGAGCGGCTGTTCTGGGGGGACGACCGGCTCGAGGAGGCGGTGGAGGCCGCCGCGGCCTGACTTTTCGACCGGCTTTTGCGGCGGAGTAGGCTGAGCCCGTGGCCCAAAGCAAGACCAAGTCAGCCCGCGCTTCGGCCCAATCCAGCGATGGCGCACCCGTTGCCGCCGAGCTGAAGTTGCCCGACGAGGCGACCTGCCGCGAGCTGCTCAGCCTGATGATGCTGATCAGGCGCTTCGAGGAGGAGGCGGGGCGGCAGTACCAGCGGGCGAAGGCCGGCGGCTTCCTGCATCTGGCGATCGGGGAGGAGGCGACGATCGTCGGAACGACCTCGGTGATGCGTCCTGACGACTATCTGATCGGCACCTACCGCACCCACGGTCACGCGATCGCACGCGGCACCGACCCCAAGAGGGTGATGGCCGAGCTCTTCGGCCGCGTCGATGGCACCTCGGGCGGTCGCGGCGGCTCGATGCACATCTTCGATCTGGAACACCGCTTCATGGGCGGCTACGGCATCGTCGGCGGGAACCTGCCGCTGGCGGCGGGCCTGGCCCTCGCCTCCGACTACCGGGGAACCGACGAGGTGACCGTCTGCATGTTCGGCGACGGCGCCTCCAACACGGGCAACTTCGGCGAGACGATGAACCTGGCGGCCCTCTGGAGCCTGCCGGTGGTCTTCCTCGTGGAGAACAACCTCTACGGGATGGGGACGGCGCTCGAGCGGCACTCGGCGGTTCCCGACCTCTCCCACAAGGCCGAGGGGATGGGCGTCCCGGGCGTGCGGGTCGACGGCATGGAAGTCCTGGCCGTGCGCGAGACGGTGGCGGAGCACATCCGCATCGCCCGCGAGGACCGCAAGCCGACGATGATCGAGGCGTTCACCTACCGCTACCGCGGCCATTCCGCCGCCGACCCCGAGGTCTATCGCGAGAAGGAGGAGGTCGAGGAGTGGCAGCGCAAGGACCCGATCGAGAATTTCGCCGGCCGTCTGATCGAGGAGAAGGCGCTCTCGGGCGGCGAGGTCCAGGAGCTCCGCGAGGAGGCCGACAGGACGGTCACTGAGGCGGTCGAGTTCGCCGACGACTCGCCCGAGCCGCCCCTCGACTCGCTCTATGACCATCTCTACGTGCTCGGCGACCAGGTTCCCGGCTGGTACGGCGTCGATGAGCGCTCGCCGGACTCCCACGCGGCGGAGGAGGAGCGAAAGGCCACCGAGCGTGCCCGCCAGTTGGCGGAGAGCGGCGCCGCGTACGCGGAGGACGAGGAGATGCGGGAAGCCGAGGGGGACCGCCCCGACACGCGCCCGGAGGACGTGCACTGATGGCGGTCATGCGGATGCGCGAGGCGCTCCGGGACGCGATGGCCGAGGAGATGCGCCAGGACGAGAACGTGCTCGTGATCGGCGAGGACGTCGCCGTCTTCCAGGGATCCTTCAAGGTGACCGAGGGGCTGCTCGACGAATTCGGCGAGAAGCGGGTCCGCGACACGCCGATCTCGGAGAACTCCATCGTCGGCATGGGAGTCGGCGCGGCGATGGGAGGCCTGCGGCCGGTCGTCGAGATCATGACCGTGAACTTCGCCCTGCTGGCGATGGATCAGATCGTCAACCACGCCGCCGCGATCCCATACATGTTCGGCGGGCAGGTCCGGGTGCCGCTCGTGATCAGGATGCCCGGGGGCGGCGGCCACCAGCTCGGCCCCACCCACTCCCACAGCTTCGAGGCGCTGTTCCTCCAGATCCCGGGGCTCCTGGTCGCCTGTCCCTCCACCCCGGCGGACGCCAAGGGCCTGCTGAAGGCCGCGATCCGCGACGACAACCCGGTGATCTTCATCGAGCATGAGACGCTCTACGGGATCCGCGGCGAGGTGCCGGACAACGACGATGGCGTGGTCAACTTCGGCGAGGCGGCGATCCGCCGGGAGGGCTCCGACGTGACGATCGTGGGGATCCTGCGGATGGCCGAGGTCGCGCAGCAAGCGGCGCGCACGCTCTCCGACGAGCACGGCGTCGAGGCGGAGGTGATCGACCCGCGAACGCTGCGCCCTCTCGACCTCGACACGATCCTCAAGTCGGTCGAGAAGACGAACCGGGTCGTGATCGTCGAGGAGGGCTGGCCCCACGGCGGCGTCGGCGCCAACCTCGCCGCCCTGATCCAGGGACAGGCCTTCGACCAGCTCGATGCGCCGGTCGAGCGCGTCACGGGCGCGGATGTCCACATGCCGTACTCGAAGCGCATGGAGCAGGCGGCGATCCCGCACGCCGAGAACGTGGTCAGCGCCGCGCTCCAGACAATGGAGGGGAGCCGCTGATGGCGGAGATCGTCATGCCCCGGCTCTCCGACTCGATGGAAGAGGGGACCGTGCTGCGCTGGCTGAAGGGCGTCGGGGACGAGGTTGCGGTCGGCGACGAGCTGGTGGAGATCGAGACCGACAAGGCGAACATGGTCTATGAGTCCGATCTCGCAGGGACGATCGTCGAGGTCATGGCGCAGGAGGGCGACACCTTGCCGGTAGGGGATCCCATCGCGCGGGTCGGGGATGCGAGCGAGGTGGTCTCGGGCAACGGCGGCGGGGCCGGGGCCGCGTCCCCAGCGGGCAACGGCGGGGCCACCGAGGCCACGACCGCGCCGGCCGCAGTAGGCCCACGCCCCGGCGGAAACCAGGAGCCCGCTGGGGCCGCGGCCCCGGCCCCGCCGCCGGCTCCTGCTGCACCCACTCCTTCCCCAGCTGCAGTTGGTCCGGGTGACGGGCGCGTCAAGGCTTCTCCGATCGCCAGGCGAATCGCGAGGGACCGCGGATTGGATCTCTCCGGCCTGAGCGGGTCCGGGCCCGGCGGGCGGATCGTCAAGGCCGACGTCGAGCGGGCTCTCGCCTCCGGCGTGGCTACCCCGGCGGCAGAGGCCGCCACCCAAGTCGCTGCGCAACCGCCGGCCGAGGCGCCGGTGGCCCCGCCAGCCCCGGCAGGACCCACGCCCGGCGTCTCCGAGAGGCCCGAGACCGCCAAGGGGCAGGTCGAGGTCGTCGAGCTCACCAAGCTGCAGCAGACCGTCGCCCGGCGGATGGCCGAGTCGAAGGCGACGGCGCCCCACTTCTACCTGCAGGCGGAGTTCGACATGACCGCAGCCGTCGAGGGCCGGGCGAGGCTCAAGGCCTCCGCGAGGGAGGGCGAGGTCGTGCCGACCTTCAACGACATGGTCGTCAAGGCCTGCGCGCTCGCTCTGCGCGAGCACCCGCGCGCCAACGGCGCCTACCGCGACGGCCGGATCGAGCTCTACTCGCGGATCAACGTCGGCGTCGCGGTGGCGGCACAGGACGCCCTCGTTGTGCCGACGGTCTTCGACGCCGACCAGAAGGGGCTGCGCCGGATCGCCACCGAGTCCAGGGCGCTCGCCGCCCGCGTCCGCGACGGGCAGATCACCCCGCCCGAGCTCTCCGGCGGAACCTTCACGGTCTCCAACCTGGGCATGTACGGGATCTCCAACTTCTCCGCGGTGATCAATACCCCGCAGGCAGGCATCCTCGCCGTCGGCGAAGTGAAGGCGAAGCCGGTGATACGCGAGGGCGCGCGACAGCGCGACCCGTTTAATGAGGTGGGCGCCATCGAGCCGCGCCAGCTGATGGGCGTCACCCTCGCCTGCGATCACCGCATCCTCTACGGAGCCGATGGCGCCCAGTTCCTCGCCCGGGTAAGGGAGTTGCTCGAGGAACCCCTCGGGCTCGCCCTCTAGGGGCCTCCGGCGCCGGGCCCGGGCGTCAATCGGTCGCGACTCGGACATTGCGGAAACTCCCGCCGGGGCGAAATCGTCCAGGCCTGTTTTCTGCCCCCGGCCGGGGGTATGATCGCTTCATAACATAGGGAGGAGAGGTAGATCCCTCTCCGCCCGTTGTCCGTGAAAGGCGGCCCACCGGTAATCCCGGAGCCGCCACAGGCAGCTCGCCGGAGGCGATCCCGAAGGCGGGCAAGACGAAAGGCGGACCGTAATGAAGCTCGAAGCCGCGAGCCCGAGTCGCTCGTCTGAACCCGCGCGTACGGATGCCCTGTCGCGCGACGACCGCGGCCTGCTGCTCCGCTACATGCTGCTCATGCGGCTCTCCGAGGAGCGCGGGCTGAGCCTCTACAAGCAGGGGAAGGTGCCCGGCTCCTTCTACGACGGATGCGGACAGGAAGCCGTAAGCGTCGGCTCCTCCTTCGTCCTCGGGCCCCGGGATCGGATGTGCATCCTGCATCGCGACCTCGGGGCTCATTTCGTTCGCGGGGTCACCCCTGACCGCTACCTCGCGAACTACATGGGCCGGTCGGGCGGCGTCACCGGCGGCAAGGACGGAAACATGCACTTCGGCGACCGCGAGCTCGGCTGCGTCGGCATGGTGAGCATGCTCCCCGACATGGCGCAGGTGGCGACGGGCATGGCGCTGTCCTTCAAGATGCGCTCCGAGCCGAGGGTCGCCATGACCTTCTTCGGCGAGGGCTCGACCGCCAACGGTCAGTGGCACGAGGCAATGAACTTCGCCGGCATCCACCGCCTGCCGCTGGTCTTCGTGCTCGAGAACAACCAGTTCGCCTACTCGACGCCGACCGACCTCGAGTTCGCGGTCGACCCGGTGCAGCGCGCGAAGAGCTACGGCTTCCCCGGCGTGAGCGTCGACGGGAACGATGTCGAGGCCGTTTTCGAGGTCGCTCGCGTCGCGGCCGACCGTGCTCGGGATGGCGAGGGTCCGACGCTGATCGAGTGCCACACGATGCGCATGCACGGGCACGGCGCGCACGACGACATGAGCTACGTCCCGGACGAGATGCTGGAGGAATGGGCGCGCCGCGATCCGATCGGGCTCTATGAGCGGCGGCTCGCCGAGGAGCACGGCTTCGAGAAGAACGAGATCGATGAGATCCGAGAGTCGGTAGCCACCTACGTCGACGAGTGCGCCGAGCGGGCGGTCGCCTCGCCGATGCCGGATCCGCAGATCGCCACCGAGGGCGTCTTTGCAGAGAGCTGGGAGCCCCTCGGCGACGCCGAGGCACCATGGTCTCGCTGGAGTCAGGCCGACCAGGGGGCGGCCGGCTCCGGCAACGGCCACGCCCCGTCCAACGGCCGCCGCGCGGCCGTGGAGCACGGGAGGGCAGCCTGATGGCAGAGATGACCTACCTGCAGGCGATCAGCGACGGCCTGCGCGAGGAGATGCGCCGCGACGAGGCGGTCTTCTGCCTCGGCGAGGACATCGGCGCCTTCGGCGGCGCGTTCAAGGTCACGGACGGCTTCATCGAGGAGTTCGGCTCAGACCGCGTCCTCGACACGCCGCTGGCCGAGAACATGATCGTCGGCGCCTCGATCGGAGCCGCGATCGAGGGCATGAAGCCCGTGGCGGAGATGCAGTTCGCCGACTTCATCTCCTGCGGCTTCGACCAGCTGGTCAACGTTGCCGGCAAGCTGCACTATCGACAGGGGGTCTCGGTGCCGATGGTCGTCCGCCTGCCTTCGGGCGGCGGTTTCTCGGGCGGGCCCTTCCACTCCCAGAATCCCGAGGCCTGGTTCATCCAGGCGCCCGGATTGAAGGTCGTGGCGCCCGCCACGGCGGAGGATGCGAAGGGCCTGCTCGTGAGCTCGATACGGGACCCGAATCCGGTCTGCTACCTCGAGCACAAGGGGCTCTACCGGCACGTCAAGGGCGAGGTCCCCGAGGGAGAGCACACCGTTCCGCTCGGAGAGGCCCGGGTCGCGAGAGAGGGCAGAGAGCTGAGCGTCTTCGCCTACGGCTCCTCGGTGCCGCTGGCCCTGCAGGCGGCCGAGGAACTCGATGAGGACATCGAGGTGATCGATCTGCGGACCCTCAACCCGCTCGACACCGACGCGATCCTGGCCAGCGCCGAGAAGACCGGCAAGGTCCTGGTCGCCCACGAGGCGACCCGCTCGTGCGGAGTCGGGGCCGAGGTCGCGAGCCTGATCTCGGAGCGGGCCTTCGAGTGGCTCGACGCTCCGATCCGCCGTCTGACCGCCCCCGACGTGCCGATCCCGTTCAGCCCCCCGCTGGAGCAGGCGGTGCTGCCGCAGCTCGACGACATGAAGGAGGCCGTGCGTGAGCTCCTCGCCTACTGACACCCAGACGGTTGAGATCGTCATGCCACAGATGGGCGTCTCGGTCGCCGAGGGCACGATCGTCGAATGGTCGAAGCGGCCCGGCGACTGGGTCGAGCGCGACGAGACCGTCTGTCTCGTGACCACCGACAAGATCGACGTCGAGATCCCGTCCCCGGCAGCCGGCCGGCTCGCGAAGATCCTGGTCGAGCCCGGCGACACAGTCGACGTCGGGACGCCGCTCGCAGAGCTAGACGCCAGCGCGCGGCCGGGCGAGGCTCATCCCGAGGAGCACCACGAGGAGCCGGCCACCGCACAGGCCGGACAGCCGGAGGCCCCGGACCAGGCGACTCCGGACTCGGGCGCGGGCGACGGCGAGGCCGATCGCTCCGGCTTCCACTCGCCGGTCGTCCGCCGGATGGCTGACGAGCACGGCATCGACCTCTCGCAGGTCCAGGGGACCGGAATCGGCGGGCGGATCCGCAAGCGCGACCTCGTCGCCCTGATCGAATCGGGAGGCGAGAGGCAGCCGACGGAGGCGGCCCCCGAGCCGGCCGAGAGCGAGCGACCGCTGCACATCGAGTCGCCCTACCGACCCGAGCCCCCAGCGGCCGCCCCTGCGCCCGCGGGCGAGCCGAACGGCGGCGCCCCCGCCGAGGTCGTCCTCCCCGGCGAGCGCCGCGAGCCGATGACGCCGATGCGGCGGCGAATCGCCGAGCACATGCTCGAGAGCCGCCGCACCTCTGCGCACTGCACGACGATCGTCGAGGTGGACCTCCACCGAGTCGTGGCCACCCGTCGCGAGCTGAAGGAGGGGATGGCCCGCCGCGGCGTGCCGCTCACCTACCTCGCCTTCGTGGCAAGCGCGACGGTCGCCGAGCTGGACCGCCACCCGATCCTCAACGCGTCGATCGACGGCGACGAGCTCGTCTACCACGACGACGTCAACCTGGGGATCGCGGTCGCGCTCGATTCCGGGCTGATCGTGCCGGTGATCAGGCACGCGCAGCGGCTCAGCCTCGAGGGCATGGCTGGCGAGATCTCCCGGCTCGCCCAGCGTGCGCGGAACGGCGAGCTCGATCCCGACGATGTCACAGGAGGCACGTTCACGATCACCAACCCTGGCCAGTTCGGCGCCGTTCTGGCGACGCCGATCATCAACCAGCCTCAGGTCGCGATCCTGGACCTGGAGGCGGTGGTGAAGCGGCCGGTGGTGATCGATGATGAATCGGAGGCGATCGCGGTCCGCCCGATGACCAACCTCTGCATGTCCTGGGACCACCGGGCGCTCGACGGGGCCGAGGCGGCGCGATTCCTGGCCGACCTGAAGGCCCGTCTCGAGGGGTGGGAGCGATGAGCCTTTTGGCGCACGAAGAGGTCGTGGTCCAGCGCGGCCCCCGCAGCGGCATCTATATGGCGGTCGCGATTCACTCGACCGTGCTCGGCCCGGCCCTGGGAGGCCTGCGGCTGTGGCACTACGAGGCCCTGGGCGATGCGATCGCCGACGCGCTCCGCCTCTCCGAGGCGATGACCTACAAGGCGGCCGCCGGCGGGCTCGATCTGGGCGGCGGCAAGGCGGTTCTCTGCCTGCCGACCGAGCGGCCACTCCCTCCCGATCAGCGCCGGGAGCTGATGCTCGACCTCGGGGACGTCGTCGAATCGCTCGGAGGCCGTTACGTCACGGCCGAGGACGTCGGCACGGGCACGGACGACATGGCGATCATCCGCGAGCGCACCGAGCACGTCGTCGGCCTTCCCATTGACTCCGGCGGGTCCGGAGACCCAAGTCCGATCACGGCACGCGGCGTCGAGTCCGCGATCCGAGCGAGTTGTGAACATCGCTACGGAACGCAGGACCTGGCGGGTCGTCGCGTGGCCGTGATCGGCTTGGGCCACGTCGGCTCACGCCTGGCGGAGCGCCTGGCCTCCGACGGGGCGGAGCTGATGCTCTTCGACATCGACCCGGACAAGCGCGAGGTCGCGGAGCGGCTCGGGGCCCGCTGGCTGGAAGCGGGCGAAGCAGCGACCGCCGAGTGCGAGGTGCTCGCACCGTGCGCCCTGGGCGGGTTCATCGATGGGGGGAACGTCGAGCGGCTGCGCTGCGAGATCGTCTGCGGCGCCGCCAACAACGTGCTCGCCGACCGCTCGCTCGCGGCTCGGCTCGCCGAACGCGGCATTCTCTACGCCCCCGATTTCATCGCCAATGCCGGCGGATTGATCAACGTCTACGGCGAGCTTCACTCCCTGGACAGGGAGCGACTCGACTCGCTGGTGGATGGGATCGGTGAGGCGCTGCGGCGGGTCTTCGAGGCTGCCGAGACGCGCTCGGTGCCTCCGCTCGCAGCCGCCCGGGCGCTCGCCGAGGAGCGGCTGGATGCCGCCCTGGAGAGCAGGACCCTCGTGCAAGCTCCAGCTGCCTGAGGCAGGCTCGCGCGACTGAATGGACCGGGGCCAGCTGACCGAGTGGCTGGATCGATACGAGCGGGCCTGGCGAACGCCGGGCACCGAGGCGCTCGCGGACCTCTTCACCGAGGACGCGACTTACTCCACCGCTCCCTATGAGAATCCGCACCGCGGGTTGGCCGCGATCGGCGAGATGTGGGACGCCGAGAGGTCCAGCCCCGACGAGGACTTCGAGATGTCGAGCGAGGTCGTTGCCGTCGAGGGTGGCACGGGGGTCGCCAGGATCAAGATTCAGTACGGCGCATCGGAGGAGAAGGAAGAGCGGGATCACCGACAGCGGCGGGAGTACCGCGACCTCTGGGTCGTCCGCCTGAACGAAGCTGGGCTCTGCTTCCACTTCGAGGAGTGGCCCTTCTGGCCGCCCGACCAGGAGGGCGCCCCGGCCGCCGGGGCGAGCTGATGCGAGAGACTGTGGACATGGATCAGATCCTGATCGTGCGCCCCGGGCTGGTCCCTTACGAGGAGGCCAGAGGGGCGCAGATGCGGATCGAGGCGGCGCGCCTCGCGGGAGATCTCCCGGACGTCCTGCTCCTGCTCGAGCACCCGCCCGTCTACACGAAGGGCCGCCGCGCGGAGCCGGGCGAGCTCGGGATGGGCGAGGACTGGTACCGGATGCAGGGGATCGAGGTGTGCGAGACCGACCGCGGCGGTCGCGTCACCTACCACGGCCCGGGCCAGCTGGTGGGCTATCCGATCCTGTCGCTGAAGCCCTACGGGGACAACGTCCACGAGTACGTCCACCGGCTCGAGCGCCTGATGATCGACTCACTGGCGGCCTACGACGTGGAGGCGGAGGTGATCGACGGTCTCACCGGGGTATGGGTGGGGGGGCGACCGCCGGAGGGACGCAAGATCGGCTCGATCGGCGTGCACGTCAACCGCGGCGTGACCACGCACGGCTTCGCGATCAACTTCAACAACGACCTACAGCCCTTCGAGTGGATCGTCCCGTGCGGCATCGAGGGCGTTCGGATGACCTCGGTGACGCGCGAGCTCGGCGCCCAACATGAAACGGGTGGCGCTGGCGCGCGCCCTCGAATGATGGAGTCCTACATGGACCTGGTCGCCGAGCTCTTCGGCGGGATCTTCGAGCGGGAGCCGATCGAGTCGGAGGCAACGCTGGCCGAGCTGGCCGGCGAGACGGCACCGGTACGGTAGGAGCGATGGCCACGGACACCGAAATCGCGGAGAGACTCCACGTCACACGCTCCCGGGCCAACCCGGGCGGGAAGGCGCAGGACGAGGAGGGCAAGGTCGCCTTCCGCTCGCGGAAGCCGCCCTGGCTCAAGGTGCCGGCGCCCGGCGGGCCCACGTACCGGCGCCTGAAAAAGGCGATCGAGGCCGACAACCTGCACACGGTCTGCCAGGAGGCCAACTGCCCCAACGTGGGCGAGTGCTGGGAGCGCGGCACCGCCACCTTCATGATCCTGGGCGACGTCTGCACCCGCCGCTGCGGCTTCTGCAACGTCCAGACCGGCAAGCCGACCTGGCACGACCCGCTCGAGCCGCTCCGGGTCGCCAACCAAGTGAAGCGGATGGGCCTGCGCCACGCCGTGATCACCTCGGTCGACCGCGACGACCTTCCCGACTATGGCGCGAGCGCGTTCGTCGGCGTGATCCGCTCGATCCGCCGCATGGCGCCGGGTTGCAGGGTCGAGGTCCTCACCCCCGACTTCCGCGGCCAGGAGATGCCGCTCGCCAAGGTGATCGCCGAGCGGCCCGACGTCTTCAACCACAACGTCGAGACCGTCCCCCGGCTCTACCCGGTCGCCAGGCGCGGATCGGACTTCATGCGCTCCGCGCGGGTGCTGCGGATGACGAAGGAGATGGCGGGGGACGACGTGGTCACCAAGTCCGGTCTGATGGTCGGACTGGGAGAGGAGTTCGACGAGATGGTCGAGGCCTTCGGAATCCTGCGCGAGCAGGGCGTCCAGGTGCTCACGGTTGGCCAGTACCTGCGCCCGACCGAGAGGCACCTGCCGGTCGATCGCTACTGGCATCCCGACGAGTTCGCTGCGCTGGAGAAGGCGGCGTACGACATGGGATTCGAGTCCGTCGCATCGGGGCCGCTGGTCCGCAGCTCCTATCACGCGGACGAGCAGCTCCCGGCGGCTGTTGATGCGAGGGTGCGGGAAGCGCAACCCGTTTGACGTAGGTCCAAACGCACCTTTCCCTGCAAGTGCGTGTTTTGGGTCTCCGTAGCCTCGCACTATGCGTTTCCGCCGACGCCGATACCTCTACGCCCTGCTCGCGACCGCCGCGCTCGTGGCGCTCGCTGCGGGTCCGCTGAGCGGCGGGGCGGTCTCCCAGACGACCGACGACACCGCCAAGGCGAAGAGCCCGCTGGCCGGCGACGGGATGTGGATCTGGTACATGAGCCACTCGGCGCACGGCAAGATCGGCAAGATCGCGAAGCGGGCGCACGCGCGCGGGATCGAGACCGTGCTGATCAAGTCAGGGGACGGCACCACCTACTGGAAGCAGTTCTCGTCGTCGCTGGTCAGCCGGCTGCACGCGCGCGGACTGAACGTCTGCGCGTGGCAGTTCATCTACGGTCGCAAACCCGCCAAGGAGGCGCGCGTCGGCGCGGCCGCGGCCGCCAGGGGCGCCGACTGCCTGGTGATGGATGTCGAGAGCCAGTACGAGGGTCGCTACCCGCAGGCCTCCACCTACATGAGCATGCTCCGCTCGATGGTTGGGGCGGACTATCCGATCGGCCTCGCCAGCTTCCCGTACGTCGACTATCACCCGGCCCTCCCCTACTCGGTGTTCCTCGGGCCGGGCGGCGCGCAGTACAACGTGCCGCAGCTCTACTGGAAGGACATCGGCACCACCGTCGACACCGGCTTCACCCACACCTGGGTCTGGAACCGGATCTACAGGCGTCAGATCGATCCGCTCGGGCAGGTCTACAACAAGCCGAAGGCCGGACAGATCAAGCGCTTCAGGGGGCTGGCCATGGCTCACGGGTTCGACGGCGTCAGCTGGTGGAGCTGGCAGTCGGCGGGCAAGCGCCAGTGGCAGGCCGTCGGCGTCCCCGTCTCCCCCGCGGCCGTGACGCCCTATCCGAGCTATCCCTTCCTTCGTCTCGGCTCGAAGGGCGACTTCGTCGCCTGGGCGCAGCAGCTTCTCGCGGGCGGCGGCTTCACCGCGCCGATCACCGGCTACTACCAGGCCTCGACCCAGGCGGCCGTCTTCTCCTTCCAGGCGAGCCACGGGCTGCCGCAGACCGGCAACCTCGACGTGCCCACCTGGACCGTGCTTCTGCAGAACGATCCGCTGCCGGTGCGCTGGACCAACGGTGGCGCAGTGGCGGCGCGCTCGGGCGGCCGAATCGCCCTGCCGCCGCCTCGCTCGGCGAAGCTGCCGGCGGTCAAGGACGAAATTCCGCCAATACGGCTTCGCCACTAGGTCGCGGCCACAGGCGGCCGCCCACCACAACCGCTCAGGGCTTCGCCCTTCGCTCAAAGGCGCGCGGCCTGGTGGCCGCTTAGGCTTCGCCGCGTCCGGTGCTGCCGCTGAAGGACAACAACCCGACCGCGCGCTTCCCGGTCCTCACGGTCGCCCTGATCGTGATCAACGTCGCGGTCTTCATCTGGCAGCTCAACTTCCCCACGGACGAGGTGCTCGACCAGGTCGGCTTCGGCTCGATCGACCAGAGCTCGCTCGAGTACGGCGCGATTCCGTACCGGATCTCCCACATGGACTCTCGCGACTGCGCCGTGGGCGCGGTGGCGGCGTCCCAGGGGCAGCTGGAGGCCGGGGTGGTCTGTCCGGGGACCAAGGAGTACGACCGGGCCGTGGCGATCGGTCGGGAGAACCCCAATGCGCAACCGATCACGATCAACGAGGCGCCCTGGTGGCAGACCCTGTTCAGCTCGATGTTCATGCACGGCGGCTTCCTCCACATCGCGGGCAACATGCTCTTCCTCTGGGTCTTCGGCAACAACATCGAGGACCGGCTGGGCAGGGTGAAGTTCCTGCTCTTCTACCTGCTGGCGGGTCTGATCGCGGTCTACACCCAGGCCCTGATCGACACCTCGTCGACCGCCCCGACGATCGGCGCGAGCGGAGCGATCGCCGGGGTGCTCGGGGCCTACGCCCTCCTCTTCCCCCGCGCCCGGGTGCTGACGCTGATCTTCATCATCTTCTTCGTCACGCTGGTCGAAATACCGGCGCTGATCTTGCTCGCGGTCTGGTTCATCCTCCAGTTCGTCCCGGCCCTGGGACAGGTCGCGGTCGATCCGGGGGGCGGCCAGGGAGTCGCCTACTTCGCTCACGTGGGCGGGTTCGTCTTCGGTTTGGCCGTCGCTGCGGTCATGCTTTCCATCTCCGGCCGGAGAGGCGGAGAAGAACCGCCGCGATTACCCGTCTACTGAAATTGGATCCCGACCTCCGGAACGCGCTGCTGCTGCTCGGCCTGATCTTCTGCGGGTTCTTCGCCGTCCTGACGATCTACGTGATCGCCGACACCGGGCTGCACCTGAGGACCTACGGCGACATCGGCGCGATCATCCTCTACGGCATCTCGCTGCTGATCGTCGTGATGATCGCGGCGGGCCTGCTCGGCGCGCTCCGCAACCCGCCCGATGATTAAGCGAGTCGCCGCCATCGTGGGGCTCCTGCTCGGCCTCGGCGCCGTCGGGGTGATCGCCATCTCGATCTGGCCGGAAGAGGCGGGCGACGGGGACACCCAATCGTCGACGATGGGCCACCGGACGCTGTCCTCCACTAGGGGCGCCAGGACGAACGGCAGCCGAGCTCGCTCGGAATCGCCGGCTGAGCGACGTGCCGACCGGGTCAGGGCCGACCTCGCCGCGATGGAGCGTCCGGACGACGCGCGGTTCACGCTGCAGCCGGTGACCGGACCGCTGCCGGTCCACCTCCGGTTCAAGCACCCACCGGTCGCGGGAGTCCTCTTCGACGTGAGGAGCGGCGAGGTCCTCTGGCAGCGCAATCCCGGGCTGGAACGGCCGATCGCCAGCCTGACGAAGATGATGACCGCCCTGATGGTCGCGCGATCCGATCCCCCGAACGCGCGCGTCAAGGTGAGCCGCAACGCGGCGCACACCCAGGGCTCGGCGACCGGACTGCTGCCGCGCGGCCGCAGGGTGCCGCTCGAGGCGCTCCTGAAGGCCCTGATTCTGATCTCGGCCAACGACGCCGCCGTCGCACTTGCGGAGCACGAGGGGGGCAGCGTGCCCCACTTCATCAAGGAGATGAATGCGCAGGCCCAGGGAATGGGGCTCTCCTGCACGCACTTCACCACCCCGAACGGATTGCGCGATCGCGGCAACCACTCGTGCCCGCGCGACCTGGCCGCGCTCGCCCGAGCGGATCTGGCGAACAAGCGGATCGCGCAGATCGCGCGGACGAGGTACGCGAAGCCGCGCTTCCCGATCAAGGGCAAGAACCTCTACCTGACGAACAACCACTACTTCCTGCAGCACGGGATCGGCGTCCCGGGGGCGCAGGTGACCGGGCTGAAGACGGGCTTCACCGACGCCGCCGGCAGCTGCTACGTCACCACGGCGCGGCTGGGCAGCCACCATCTCGGCCTGGTGCTCATCCATTCCCCCAGCCCGCTCACCCAGGTGCCCGCCCTGCTGCGGGCCGGTTTCGAGGAGGTCGGAGCGATCGCGCCGGCTACGCCCGCGCCTCCCGTGGTTCCCCCTCCGAGCGACTGAGCGACCCGGGTGCGCGAGCGCCTCAAAGCGTTGACCGACTCGCGCCTTCGCGTGCCTTCGGAGCAGACGCTCGCGTGCCTCGCGCTGTGCGCGCTCATCCTGGGATTCGCCTCCGCCGACCTGGTCCACACCGAGTCGCGCCTTCCCGATGTGGGCGCGGCCTGCCGGTCGTCCGATGCCGCCTGCCGCAACGCCCGGCTGAGCGAGCAGCTGGCGCGCGACCGTGCAGCCGACCCGCTTCAGGACCAGTTCAACTCCCGCGCCTGGGTCTACTCGTTTGCGATCCTGGCGATCGTCGCGCTGACCGTTGCCTACAGATTGCACTCGACCACACGCCGAGATTGGATGCGGATCTTCACCAACCTGGGCGTAACCGGAGTGTGGCTGGGGATCGGGGCGGCGATCCTGCTGCTCGCAACGGACAGCAGCTCGATGGCGCCTCCGCCCGGCCCCAGCCTGACGATTCCGGTGGTCCTGGTTGTCGCGGCTGCCGCGGGCACCCTGTTCGGGCGCTCGGAGGGCTGGGCCGAGCAGGCCTCGGGGAACGGGATCATGGAGATGCTCGTCCAGACGGGCAAGCTCGCCGTTGACATCGGCACCGCCGGACAGGTGCGGCGCTCGCGCATCGAGGAGATTGCCGGGTGGATGTCGCTGATCACGACCGGCCTGACGGCGCTCACCTGCCTGTTCGCGCTCGTCTTCGTGCTCGCGCAGCCGGGTTGCGATGCCAGCGCGAGCCCGCCGGGCTGGACCAATCCCATCGACTCGGTCGCGGCGGTGACGGCGATCGGCGCGATGGCGGCCGCTGTGGGCGCCCTCGTCCTACGCAGATGGATCGCCGCGCTGGTGGGCCTGGTCGTCTGCCCGGTGGCCGTTCTCTTCGTGCTGGCCAGCACGTGCGCGTTCTACTAATGCGTCAGATCAGCGGTCCAGCTGCCGCTGGCGGAGGGCGAGCACCACGAGCACCAGGTCGTCGAGGCGGTGGACGTCGATGCGAGAGAGCTCGCGGACCTGCCTGAGGCGGTAATCGAGCGTGTTCGGGTGAACGTGGAGCCGTTCGGCCGCGCGGCGGCGATCGAGGTTCGACCCCACGTACTCCCTCAGCGTCTCCACCAGGTCGACCCCGCGCCGGGAGCGGTGGGCATCGAGCGGCGACAGGACGCGCCGCTCCACGGTCTCGGCGGTGTCCGGCGCATTGGCCAGGAGCAGCTCGAGAAGGAGCTTCTGCGGGTCGAGCGTTCCGCTCAGCTCCAGGCGGCCGCCGAGGTCGGCGAGGCGGCGCATGTCCTGAAGAGCGGCTGGGAGCTCGGAGCGATCGGTGGCGTGTCCGACCGCAATCAGCGCGCCATTGCCGGTCACGTTGATCGGCGCCTGCGTGTCGGGAGCCAGCCCAGCGACCCGGACCCCCTCGGTGAGAGCCAGGATCCCTTGGGATCTGAGGGTGGCGGCGAGCGCCGAGTGCCGGCGGGCCGGGGCGTCCGGAACGGCGGCCGCGAACGGCCGGTACCTGCCCTCGACGGGGATCCCCATCTCCTCGGCCAGCACGCGGAGCTCGGCCGAAAGCTCCCCGCCGGCCAGTAGCGCATCGAGGAGACTGCGCTGCTGACGTTCCCGCTCGGAGACCAGGTGCTGGCTCTCCTCCAGGTATGCCTGCGCCACGGTCGACGAGATCAGGTCCACGAAGTCCATCAACTCCGCGGCGATAATCACCAGGGCTTGCTGCTCCTGGGGCCGGGCGGCCTTCGTGAACGCCTCCCAGCCGATCCGGCCGCCCAACCGGTAGGCATGCAGTAGGTCCTCCAAAGGCATGCCCTCGGTCGCGCGGTCCTTGGCGGATTTCCGCACTGGGCCAAGGTCCGCGGCCGTGGGGGCACGCCCGTCGAGAAGCGAGCGGAGAAAGAGCCTCACGTTGCGCTGTGAGATCTCCAGGATCTGACCCGCGATCACTGGCTCGGGAAGCCGTCGGTATCCGTCGATGCCGCCCCGGAACGCGGAGACCATGCGGGCCGCCAATTCATCGGCGTCGATCCTCGCGACGACCGCCTCAAGCGCCCCCTGGTCGCTGGCCCGTCGGAGGGACGCCTCGGAAGGCCCGAGCGACGCTTCGCCGTCTCGGATCTGCCTGGTCAGGCCGACGCTGTGATCCATCACAGGGAACTCCCAAAAGTTGGTGCCCACTCCCATTGTTACGCGAGCGGCACGATCGTAGATTTGTGCCTTCCCGAGCCAGGAGGGATTTGAGATGCGAAAGGCGATTGGAGTGCTGTTCGCCCTTGGGGCGGCGCTGGTGCTGGCTGCGACGGCGCTCGCCGGCGGGTCGGGGCACTCAAACGGCGCGCACCACAAATGCGACTCGCTCGACCCGTCCGTGTGCCTCTATCCCTGGCCGAACGACAACTTCACCATGCCGGACGCTCAGACCGACACCGGCCGCCGGCTCGACCTCGATCCCGAGGCGACGCCTCAGAACGCAGCGGGCAAACACATCGACGTCACCGACTTCAACCGGAACGACGGGTTCAGTCCCGGCTCGCCGATCGTCACGAAGGTGCCCGGCCTCGACACCCAGCAGGCACTGGCCAACACCGGTGCCCCCACGCTCAACGACCTGGAGCGGTCGTTCGCCCCCAAGCAGGCGATCGTCCTGATCAATGCCAAGACGCATCGGCGACAGCTGATCTGGGCCGAGGTCGATGCGCTGGCCAGCAATCCCGCCAACGCCGCGCTCGAGATCCACCCGGCGGTCGACCTCCAGGAGGGTGGTCACTACATCGTCGCTCTCCGCAAGCTGAGGGACTCGGACGGCAAGAAGATCGAGGCGCAGCCGTATTTCAGGATCTTCCGGGACCACCGCCCGAGCAAGGACCCGTCGGTCCGCGAGCGCCACAAGCACTTCAACTGGATCTTCAAGACGCTCAAGCGCACCCACATCAAGCGCAAGAGTCTCTATCTGGCATGGGACTTCACCGTCGCGAGCGAGCGCAACCTGTCGGAGCGGGCAATCCAGATCCGCAACGACGCCCTCGCCCGGCTCGACGACACGACTCCGGGCGACAACGTTGTTCAGGGCACAGCCCCGGCGTTCAACGTCAGCCAGGTGACGAACTTCGCGCCCTGCGGCGCGGACGGCTGCCAGTCGGGCGAGAGCGACCAGCTGCTCCGCCGCGTCGCCGGCACCTACACGGTGCCCTGCTATCTGGACCAACCCGGATGCCCGCCAGGCTCGAAGTTCCTGCACAGTCCGGCGTCGGACCCGCTCCCCACGCGGTTGCCAGGCAACACGATGCAGGCGAACTTCGTATGCAACATCCCGCGTGGCGCCGCCGACGACCCGGGCCGGCCCCTGCTATACGGCCACGGATTGTTCGGGAGCGCGGGCGAGGTCAACTCGTCATCGCGCGTGGATCTGGCGGCCGAGCACGACTTCGTCATGTGCGCGACGGACTGGGTCGGCATGGCCTCGTCGGATGTCGGCAACGCGATCTCCGTGCTTCAGGACCTGTCCCGGTTCTCCTCGATCCCGGACCGCATGCAGCAGGCGTACGTCAACTTCTTCTACCTGGGCCGGCTGCTCGACAACAACTCCGGCTTCGCCAGCAATCCGGCCTTCCAGACGGCGGGACAGCCGCTGGTGGACACCTCGCGGCTCTACTACGACGGCGGCAGCCAGGGCGGCATCGAGGGCGGTGCTCTCACAGCGCTCTCGCCCGACTTCACCCGGGCTGCCCTCGGAGTGCCGGGGATGAACTACAGCATCATGCTGCCCCGCAGCGTCGACTTCGACCAGTTCGCGGCTATCCTCTACCCGTCCTATCCGAACGAGCTCGAGCGGCCGTTGATCTTCTCCATGCTCCAGCTCCTCTGGGACCGCGGCGACGCGAATGGGTACGCCCAGCACATGACGACCGACCCGCTGCCCGGCACCCCGCCGCACAAGGTGATCCTGGATGAGGCCTTCGGGGACCACCAGGTCCCGAACGCGGCCACCGAGGTCGAGGCACGGACGATCGGAGCACACCTCCGCGAGCCGGCGCTCGATCCGGGGCGCTCAACCGCGAACATCCCGTTCTTCGGCATCCCGAGGATCCAGAGCTTCCCCTTCTCGGGCTCGCTGCTCGAGGTCTGGGACGTCGGCCCGCTCCGCACCGAGAACGGGGTGGTCAAGGGCACGCCGCCGCCGCCGATCACGAACACGCCCAACCGGCTGGGCGTCGACCCGCACGGACCCGACGCGAGCGAGCAGGCCACGGCGCGCACGCAGATCTCGGAGTTCCTTCAGCCTGACGCGATCAGCCGGATCATTGATGTCTGCGGCCCGAGTCCCTGCTACCTGGATGGGTACACCGGCCCCCAGCCGTAGCTAGATCTTTTCACTGTGGCTTGACTGGGTATATGAATCGCCAGCCGGGCCATGAGTGCAGCAATCCACATTCTGGCCATGCAGAACGGGCCGCAACAGTCACGGACGGGGAGCGGTCTGGGCCTGTCGCTTGAGATCTTGGGCGTGACCATCGTCGCGTGTGCGCTGCTCACCGTCACCGTGGTGTTGCTCAGCAGGTACCGCCAGCGCAAGGACGCGATGATCCTGCGCGAGCGCGACGCGCGCAGCCAGATGCAGAAGCTATGCCCGGACGGCTGGGCCGCGCGGATCATCCTCTACGGCGAGGGCGCGCCGCTCCCGGACGACGCGCCAGGCGGTCGCAACGTCTGCGTCGAGTGGACGGAGTACGAGTCCGATTCCTCCGGTCACACCGAGATTGCGGTGGCGCGGCGGATGTGGGCCCGGACGATCATCGGCGCGCTGCGGGGGATGCTCGCCGACCGCCAGCTCGACGTCGAGCTGGAGAAGATCGAGAAGCGCGTGCTCGAGGACAGCGCCGGAGGCGGCGAGACCGGCCCGCCGGCCGCGGGGCCTCTGGGCGGGCCGACCCGCTAGCGAAGCCCTCAGCCGAAGACCTGGACGTCGGCGATGTCGACCGAGGTGCCGGGCATCACGGGGTCGTGGTAGATGCCGAGCCGTAGGTGGGACGGAATCGAGTCGGCGACCTCGAGGCCCGGCCCCGCGGGGCTGATCTCCTTCTTCAGGTTGTAGGAGTGGAGGACGGGGCTCGCGACGCCGCCGATCGTGATCTGGAAGAGGCCCTTGGTGGGGTCGCTCGAGTAGGTCGCGTCGACGACGATGTGGGTCCAGTCACCGACCTTCGCCGGGGTGGTCCAGATGTAGCGGGTTTTCTCGGAGAGCCCCGATGAGCTCGACTGCTTGAGGATCCAGTTGCCCTCAATGGCCTGCAGGGAGATCACCGGCGTGCCGTCGGCGTTGGTGGCCGGCTCCGACTGCTTCATCTGCATGACCACCTGCCAGTTCTCCATGTCGTTCAGCGGGAAGTCGGACGGCAGGCGCATCCAATAGGAGGTCACGCGCCGGTCTCCCTCGCGGTAGAGGAAGAACGTCTTCAGCTTTCCGAGTGACGCCAGCTCGTAGCTGCTGTTCCCGAGTTCCGCCCGCTCGCTGTCTCCGTGGTAGAGGTCGCCGTCCTTGGCCGTCATCCGCCGGAAGGGCCCGCCGTTCGGCCCGCCGGCGGCGAACCACTGGTGGCGGGTCGGCGAGACGGCGTCAAATGTCGCCCCAGAGCGACATGGGGTCGGGATCGGTGGCCAGGTCCTCCTTGAGCAGCT
The DNA here is from genome assembly GCA_963797265.1 of uncultured Solirubrobacterales bacterium. Taxonomy (GTDB): domain Bacteria; phylum Actinomycetota; class Thermoleophilia; order Solirubrobacterales; family 70-9; genus DASUPK01. The sequence continues at coordinate 105,499 of CAWCOY010000003.1, forward strand.
TGAGTCCCGTCGGCAAGTCGGTAGGCGGCGGGGTGGTCGGGGGCGGGTCCGTCGGAGGCGGCGTGGTGGTTCTCGGCGGGGTAGTCGTGGGCGGCTGCGAGGTCGGCGGCGGCGCTGTGCTCGTCGGGACCGGCGTGGCGCTGCAGCTGTCGGTGCCCTGACCGGAGAGCTGCACGCTCGCAAGGGCCTTGCTGCCGTCGCTCGTGACCGCCCTCAGCTGCACGCTCGAGGCGCCCGCCGCGTCTCGCAGCTCGACGCAGAAGGAGTAGGCGCCGCTCTTGCTGGCCGTGGTCTTGCCGAGGCCGAGCCAGCCGCCGCCCGCCGCCTGTTGGAGCTTGACCATGCCCTTGGCGCAGGCCTTACCCGAGACGAACAGCTTGGCGAGCGGCCTCACCGCCCGGGAAGCGGGAATCACGGTCCCCTGGCAGCCCTTCCTTGCCTTGGCCGAGTGGGCGTGCCGCTTCTTGGCGGCATCGGAAAGCTGCGGCAAGATGGCGCTGAGAGCCAGCAGGATCAGGGGAGCCCTTTTCGAGCCGAGTCGAGGCACAGCCCCCCAATCGGCGGGGCGCCTCGTGGCAGCGACGAGCCAAGCGGCGGACTAGCCGAAAAGCGATGAAGAAGTCAGGGGTCGCCTAGCCGAAGATCTGAACTTGGGCGATATCGACCGAGGTTCCGGGCATCGGGGGGTCGTGGTAGATGCCCAGACGCAGGTGCGAGGGGATCGGGTCCCCGGGATGCAGTTCCGGCCCGGGCGGGCTGACCTCGTACTTCAGGTTGTAGGTGCGGAGCACTGGGCTGCTCGCACCGCCGATCGTGATGGCGAACCGGCCCGCGGCTGGATCGGTGCTGTACGTCGCATCCACCACGATGTGCGTCCAGACGCCGACCTTGGCGGTGGTACGCCACAGGATCCGGGTGTCCTCAGAAGGCCCGCTGGAGTCGGACTGCTTCAGAAGCCACTGCCCCTCGGTCGCCTGCAGGGCGATCACAGGCGTTCCATCCGCGTTCGTGGCGGGGTCGGTCTGTTTCATCTGCATGACCACCTGCCAGTCGTCGGTGTTCAGCGGGAAGCTGGTGGGCAGGCGCATCCAGTAGGAGGTCACGCGCCTCATGCCCGCGCGGTAGAGGTAGAAGGTGCCCGACCTTCCATCCTCGGAGAAATAGTCGCTGTCACCGAGTTCCGCCCGTTCGCTGTCGCCGTGGTAGAGGTCGCCGTCCAGGGCGGTCATCCGGCGGAACGGCCCGCCGTCAGGCCCGCCGCTGGCGAACCACTGATGCCGCGTGGGCGAGACCGCATCGATGTCTCCCCAAAGCGGGATCGGATCGGGATCCGTGGCCAGGTCCAGCTTGATGAGGTGGAGCCCGCAACCCGATGCGCCCTGACCGGAGATGCGTACGGTCGCACGGGCCCGGGCGCCGTTTCCCGCGATAGCTCTCAGATGCACCTTCCGTCGACCGGTCCGGCGCAGTTGAACGCATGCCGAGAAACCGCCGCCCCGATCCGCACGGGCCTTCTCGATGCGCCGCCAGGACCCCTTCTTCCGCTGCTGGATCCTGACCTTCCCCTTGCCGCAGACCTCGCCGGAGACCGTCAGCCTGGCGCGGGGCTGGACGATCCTGATGGTCGGATTGAGACTCGTGTCGCAGGCGCGATGCCTGGCCGCCGGCGCGGCAGACGCTGCGACGAGGGCGGCGATTGCCAGCAGGATCAGGCAGGCAACCGCGATGGCGGTTTGGCGACTCGGTGAGCTCACTGTTATTGGCTCGGCGAAAGCCGCGGCAAGCTTGACAGGTGGCCTAGCCGCTCACGCCAGCTACCGCTTTGAACGAGCAAGGAAGGTTCGGGAGCAGCTACGTCGGCTCGGGCGAAGGTACGCGTCGGCCGACCGCGTAGCCTGCGGTAGGTGACCGAAGAATCGAAGACAGGGGAATCGCCCGACCTGCGGGAGGGCGACGAGCCGATCACTGCTGAGGGAATCGAGGCCCTACGCGCCGAGCTGGAGGAGCTCGAGGGACCGGGGCGTCGTGAGATGGCGAAGCGCATCAAGACGGCGCGTGAGCTCGGCGACCTGAAGGAGAACGCCGATTACCACATCGCCAAGGACGACCAGGCGCATCTCGAGACCCGAATCAAGCGAATCCGTCAGCGGCTCCGCAAGGCGGTGGTGGTGGAGGCGGATACCAGCGCGAGCATCTTCGCATTCGGTCGGACAGCCGAGGTCAAGGACGTGGGCAGCGGCCAGACGAACACCTGGACGCTGGTGGGAGCGACGGAGGCCGACCCCAAGCAGGGAAGGCTCTCGGCGGAGTCGCCGGTGGGGCGGGCGCTGCGGGATGCGCCGGTCGGCGAAGACGTGAAGTTCGAGACGCCGGGAGGCGTGAAGACCTACCGGGTCGAGGAGCTACTCGACTAGCCGAAGATTTGAACCCGGGCGATGTCCACGGAGGTGCCTGGCAGCGCCGGGTCGTGGTAGATGCCCAGCCTGAGGTGGTCGGGGATCGGCTCGCCGGCGTGCAGTCCCGGGCCGGGCGGGTTGGTCTCGTACTTCAAGTCGTATGTGTGGAGGATGGGGCTCTTCGCCCCGCCGATTGTGATCTGGAACAGGCCCTTCGACGGATCGCTCGAGTAGGTGGCGTCGACCACGATGTGGGTCCAGACGCCGACCTTGGCGGGGGTCTTCCAGAGCACCCGGGTGTCGCCTGACGGTCCCGGGGAGAGGGATTGCTTGAGCAGCCACTTCCCCTCGGTTGCCTGCAGGGAGATCACGGGAGTGCCCTCCACATTGGTGGCCGGGTCGGTCTCCTTCATCTGCATGACCACCTGCCACTTATCGGTGTCGATCGGGAAGTTGGAGGGCAGGCGCATCCAGAAGGAGGTCACGCGCCGCGTTCCCGCGCGGTAGAGGTAAAAGGTCTCCAGCCGGCCGCCGGAGTCCGGCGTGTAGTCGCTGTTCCCGAGCTCGGCCCGCTCGCTGTCGCCGTGGAAGAGGTCGCCATCAAGGACGGTCAGCCGCCGGAACTGCCCGCCGTCGGGCCCACCGGAGGCGAACCATTGATGGCGGCTCGGCGAGACGGCGAGGATTCCCCCCCAGAGGCCGGTGGGATCTGGATCCGTGGCGAGATCCTGCCTGAGCAGTTGAAGCCTGCAGCCCGACCCGCCCCGCGCCGAGATGCGCACCGTGGCCTGGGCGAGGGCCCCGCTGCTCGCCATCGCCCTCAATCGCACCTTCCGTCCGCCCGTACGCCGGAGCTGGACACAGGCGGCGAAATCGCCGGCCTGATCGGCGCGGGTGCTGCCGACGGAGCGCCACGACCCATGCTGTCGCTGCTGGATCCTGACGCTGCCTCGGGAGCAACCCACAACTCGCAGCTTCCCGCCTGGTCGCACGATCGTGGTGCTCGGGATCAGGCTCGCGTCGCAGGCGCGACCCTCGGCACCGGTCGGCGAATGTGATGGGCCACAACCGGCGCCGGCCAGCACCAGCAGGCACGCGGCCGCCAGGGCGGCTTGGAGTCGGACGCTGAGTGAGCTCACATTCTTTCGCTTGGCCAGACCACGGCCAGGCCTGGAGATGGAGCCAGCGGGATTCGAACCCGCGACCTCCTGCTTGCAGGGCAGGCGCTCTCCCAGCTGAGCTATGGCCCCGTGGGTGGTCGATTGTAGGCCGGGTAAGCGGACCCCACGTGAGCCGCCCTGTGAGAAACTGGCTGCGCTGATGGCCACCAGGGCCAAGCGAGGTGAATCGGCGGGGAACGGTCGGGCGGCCGACAAGTCGCCCACGGCCGTCGACGAAGCGAAACAGCGTGCTGCAGCCGAGGGGAAGCCAAAGCCCGGCCAGCGCGCCGAGATATCGAATCTCGACATCGTCCGCCACTACTTCGACCAGGCGGTCGAGCGCCTGGAGCTCCCCGACGACATCCGAACGGTGTTCTGGGAGCCCTACCGCGAGGTCACCGTCCAGATCCCGGTGAGGCTCTCGGACGGGAAGATCCACACCTACTCGGGCTACCGGATCCAGCACAACGGCGCCCGCGGCCCCTACAAGGGCGGCATCCGCTTCCACCCCGAGGTGGACATCGACGAGGTGCGCGCCCTCGCGTCACTCATGACCTGGAAGACGGCAGTCGCGAACGTCCCGTTCGGCGGGGCCAAGGGGGGCGTCAACTGCCCGGCCGACCAGCTCGATCGCTCCGAGGTGCAGCAGATCGCGCGCTCATTCATGGACAAGATCGAGAAGGTCCTCGGGCCGACGCGAGACATCCCCGCCCCGGACGTCAACACGAACGCGCAGGTGATGGCCTGGTTGATGGACGAGTACGGCAAGCTCCACGGCCATACGCCCGCGATCTGCACTGGCAAGCCGATCGCTCTGGAGGGCTCATACGGACGTGAGCAGGCGACCGGCCGTGGCTGCGTCTACATGTTCCGCGAAGCCGCCCCCCAGATCGGATTGACCCCTGCCGACAGCACCTTCGTCGTGCAGGGCTACGGCAACGTCGGATCGTGGGCCGCCCGCATCCTGCAGCAGCTCGGCGCCAAGATGGTCGGCGTCTCCGATGCCACCGGCGCGATCCGCAGCGATCGGGGGGTCGACGCCGACGAGCTGGCCGCGCACATGCGTGAGGGGGGCAAGCTCACCGAGTTCCCCGGGACCGAGGTGCTCAGCCCCGACGACCTCCTCGCGATCGAATGCGACGTGCTCATCCCGGCGGCGCTCGGCGGAATGATCCACGAGGGCAACGCCGACCGGATCAACACCCGGATGATCATCGAGGGGGCGAACAGCCCGACAACGCCGGTGGCGGACGAAATCCTTGCGGCGAAGGGAGTCCACGTCATCCCGGACGTGATGGCGAACGCCGGCGGCGTCGTCTGCTCCTACTTCGAGTGGGTCCAGAACCTCCAGCACTTCCGCTGGTCCGAGCGCGAGGTGAACGACAAGCTCGGCGGGATCATGCGAGGCGCCTACCGCGACGTCAGCGCCCGCGCCAGGGAGGAGCGCATCTCGCTGCGCGAGGCCGCTTATCTGGTCGGAATCGAGAGGGTGGTCGAGGCGAGCCGGATTCGCGGCTACGTCTGAGCGCCCGCGGCCCGATCAGTCATCGTCGAAGTCGAAGTCCTTCGGCGGGCCCTTCTCGAACCACAGGTCCTCCTCGTCCTCCTCGACGAAGCGCTCCTCGGTCTCGGAGGAGCGACGCTCGTCGGGCTCCTCATCCTCGATGGCGGGCCTGACCTCGGTTCCTGGCTCCTCGAAGGGCCTCTCGGTCCCGGAGGCTGGTTCGTCCGCAAATGGCTCCTCCTCGTCGACGTAGGAGGCCTCTTCCTCGGCCGGACCGAGCGCCTCGAAGTCGTCATCGACCGCGGACTGCCCGGGTGCCGGCGGCACCGCGTCCTCGTCGGTCTCGAAGTCGTAGAGCTGCGGGCCATCGGAGCCGCCTGAGGTGTCCTCTTCGGGCAGTGGGGCCTCGTCCGAAGGCGGCTCGACCGGCAGCGGGGCTTCGTCGGATGGCGGCTCTACCGGTAGCGGCTGCTCGTCCGAGGGTGGCTCCATCGGCGGCGGCGGCTCGTAGGACGTATCCGGGCGACCCAGCTCGGGCTCGTCGCCCGGAAGCGGTGGAAGATCGCCCGTGTCGCCCGGGGGCGGGTGCTCCTGGGTCGGCACATCGAGGCGGCCCCGGGCCCTGCCCGGCGGCTCGCTGGCCGACTCCGGCGGCGGCGGCGGAGGTTCGGGCACGTAGCCCTCGGGCTCGGGCGGCGCGTGCGCATCCGGTTCCGGCTCCAGAGGCCGCGCCTCGGCCTCGGCCTCGGGCGGCGCCTTACGCGAAGGGGCGGCTGTGTCCTCCGGGAAGGGCTCCTCCTCCGCGATCAGCTCCTCGAGGGACTCGGAAGGTGACGGAGGCTCTGGCTCCTCTGCCGCCTCCGGCTCGGCGTCTAGCCGCTCCTGGCCGGGGATCTCATCCTGCCCGGGAAGCTCCACCTGGCCGGGGATCTGGTCGGCCTGCTCCGCGCCGAGCGACTGACCAGAGGTCTCGGGCTCCGGCGCCGGCGGTGGCTCCGACGGCCGCAGCGCCTCGGGCTCGAGCGCCAGCTCGGGCTCGGACGGCCGCAGTGCTTCGGGCTCAGGCGCGGGCGGTAGCTCGGACGGCTGCAGCGCCTCGGGCTCCGGCTCAGGCTCCCTCGGTCGGAGCGCTTCCGCCTCGACGAGGCGCGTCGGCTCCTCGTTCCCCGCGTCCGCGGTCTCGCTCGCCCCGACCTCGTTGTAGAGCTCGCCGCCCACGAAGGGATCGGGCTGGTCGCCCTGGCCGAACGCCTCATCCTCGATCTCGCGCAGTTCGGCGTCGCGTGCGCCGTGCCTGCGCTTCAGATCGAGGTGTTCACGAATCGCGTCGTCGAGTATTCCCATGATGCGGGGGATTGCCCCTCCTCGAAGGGTCACAGCTTAGGTGGTGGGACACCGATGTGATAGCTGGACGGGCGCCCCGGGCGTGCATTCAACCGACCATTTCCGGCGCTCTGGGAGGGACTGGGTGGGTCTAGTGGTCGGTCGCCGGGCGACCCTCGGGCCGGCGGCGCACCCGACCGCCCCTTACCGACCGCCTGCTCGCCGGCGCAGTGCGGATCTGATTCTTCCCGGACCTCTTTGCCCGCAGGAGTGCGCGATCGGCCCCGTCGACGAGCGATTCGAGGTCCTCCGCGGAATCGGGGATGGTCGCCACCCCAACACTGATCGTCACCGCCATCGTCCCGCCGTCACGCAGCGGGACCTCGGTGTCCCGAACCCGCTCGCGGAGCCGCTCCGCCAGGATCGTGGCGCCCTCGCTCCCGGTCTCGACCAGGATCAGGGCGAGCTCGTCTCCCCCGTAGCGCGCTGCCACGTCGATCGTGCGCGTTACGTCTTTGACCAGATCGGCGACCACCTCCAGCACGATGTCCCCTTGAAGGTGGCCGAGGCGGTCGTTGATCCGCTTGAAGTCGTCGACGTCGAGGATGATCAGCGAGATCTCGTGTGCGAAGCGCAGCGCGCGAGACACCTCGCGGGTGAGCGTCTCGCCCATGTGGCGGCGGTTCCAGAGCCCGGTCAGCGGGTCGGTCAAGGCCTCCTGGGCGATGCGCTCATGTCGGCGCGTGAGAGTGCGCGCCAGGCCCAGAGCCAAGATCGCGGCCGCGACCAGGAACCAGATCATCACGGCCAGGCCGGCGCGGCCGACACCGAGCGCCCCGCCCGTTTTCGGCGGCCCGAGCACGAGCAGGTCCTCTCGATCGGCTGGATTGAGGGTCAGCGCGTGCCCCCGGTACTCCTTGCCCCCAGCCGTAAGGTCGGCCGTCTGATCGGGCTCCAGGGTCTTCGATGGGGTCGGCACCGTCGACGCCAGGGTCTCCGCGCCGCGACTCAGGACGACCTCGGTTTCGGTGAGCGACTTGACCTCGTCCACGTATTGATCCGCCGTGATGACCGACGTTCGCAGGCTGCCCACCGGTTGCCCGGCCTCGGTCAGGCCAACCTGCGCGAAGGCGACCGAATTGAGCGGGCCCGCCCCGGCGACCAGGTTGCCGGCGTTGTCGTAGAGCTCCACGCGCTGGGCCGGCGGCTGTCCCGCCGCCCGCTGCATGAATGCCTGTTCGGCCCCCTTGTCGCGCGTCCGCAGCGCGTCCGCCAGGCCCGGGGAGGCCGCCAGGCTCTGGGCCTTCGCGGCCGCGTCGGCCGTGCGGGCCCGGTAGATCGCCGCCGCTGTCCGCAGACCGGCGGCGAGCCGTGCATCGGCCTTTCCCTCCTGCGAATCCTCGCTTACGAACAGCAAAATGCCGATCAGTGCCAACGTAGGCACGACCGCGATCAGTACCAAGAAGAGCGCCAGGCGCCGTCCGAAGCTCACCCTCGCGACAGCGTATCCTTGACCCCCGAACCGGTCGCCACACCCCCGTGTGACCGGTGAAGACATACTTCCCACCACACGTGGGGCTATAGCTCAGTTGGGAGAGCGCCTGGATCGCACCCAGGAGGTCGCCGGTTCGAGTCCGGCTAGCTCCATCTCGAGAAGTCAGGCCTTCGTCGCACCTGGCGGGCAGGCGCCGCACCCGATCGTCAGGCCGGTGCCGGTGTCCAGGCACCCCTCCTTGATCGCCGCCGTGGCCGTGGCGGACAGGGGACGAACGCGTACACCTCCATTCGACACTTCGACGGGCTCGGGCTCCGCCGCTGCCTGGGGCACCGGCGATCGCAGCGTCGTGACCGCGACACCGAAGGCCACCGCCACCATCCCCACGCCAACCAGAAAGGCGACGTGATAGCCGGAGGTCAGCGCCGCTGCGGTTGAGCCGCCATCGGAGAGCACACCGTCGGTCCGCTCGGTGGCCACCGTCGCCAGTACGGCCAACCCGATCGCACCGCCCACCTGCAGGCTGGTATTGACGAGGCCAGACGCCAGCCCTGAGTCGCCCTCGGTGGCGCCCGACATCGCGAGCGTCATCAGCGAGGGGAAGGCGAGGCCGGCACCGAGCCCGAACAGGATCATCGCGGGCAGGATGTCGACCACATAGCTGGCGTCGACCGGCGTGCGCGCGAAGAGCACCAGGCCGAGGGCGATGAAGCCCATCGCAGGGAGCAGCGTCGCCTCAGGCCCGAAGCGCAGGTTCAGCTGTCCCGTGAAGCGGAAGGACATCGTCCCCATGACGATCGTCGTCGGCAGGTAGGCGAGGCCGACCTGGAGCGCCGTATAGCCGAGAACGCGCTGCAGATACAGGGCGCCGAGGAAGAACATCCCGAAGAGGCCGACGACCATCAGGGCCTGGACCAGGTTCGCTCCCGCGACATTGGGAGAGCGGAAAAGGCGCAGCGGCACCAGCGGATTCGGGACCCGCTCCTGGCGCAGGATGAACGCCGCCAGGAGAGCGAGCGACACTCCGCCGAGAACCAGGGTCTGGGCCGACCCCCAGCCGTGCTCGGTCGTGCCGAGGATCGTGTAGACGCCGAGCATCAACCCCCCGATCAGGAGGGCCGCGCCGGGCAGGTCGGCGCCCGCCGTGAGGCCGAGCCCGGCTCGGTCCTCGACCAGCCTGACGGCGAACAGCGCAGTGGCGATCCCGATCGGCAGGTTGACGAAGAAGATCCAGTGCCAGTTGACGGCCTCGGTGATGATCCCGCCGGCCAGTAACCCAATGGAACCGCCCGCGACGGCGACGAACGTGTAGACGCCGATCGCCTTTGCCTGCTCCCCGGGCTCGGGGAACATGGTCACGATCATCCCCAGGATCACCGCGGACGTGAGCGCGCCTCCGACGCCCTGGACGAAGCGGGCCCCGATCAGCAGTCCCTGGCTCTGCGCGAGCGCGCACAGCAGTGACGCGCCGGTGAAGACCCCGAGGCCGATCAGGAAGATCCTCCGCTGGCCGATCAGGTCGCCGATCCTCCCGGCGAGGAGCAGCAGGCCGCCGAAGGCGATCAGGTACGCGTTGACCACCCAGGCGAGGTCGTTCTGCGAGAAGCCCAGGTCCTGCTGAATCGACGGCAGGGCGACGTTCACGATGGTCGAGTCGAGGACGATCATCAGCATGCCCACGCAGAGCACGTAGAGCGCCAGCCAGCGATTGCGGTCGCTGGGCGCGATGGCCGCTTCGCTCAAGGCGTCTGCGCCTCCGTTTGGACCTCAGCGGCCCGACGCTCGGCCAATAGCCCGGCGACTATCGCCGCCAGGCCGACCGCCGAGATGGCGAGCACAACCTCCAGGGCGCTGCGGTAGCCGTCCACGATCTGGCTCGGGGAGCCGGTCGCGTGGGTCGCGACAATCGCCGTGATCACCGCCAGCACGATCGCGCCACCCACTTGGAACGACGTCTGGACGAGCCCCGAGGCGACGCCCTGCTCCGAGTCCGGGATGCCGGCGGTCGCCTGGATGTTGAGCATCGGGAAGCAGAGGGCAAAACCGATCCCGATCAGGACCATCGTCGGCAGGAAGACGGTGGCGTAGGTGAGCGTCTCCTGGATCCGCAGGATCAGCGCATAGCCGATGACGAAGGCGACCAGCCCCACCGCTATCACGCGCTCGGTCCCGAAGCGATCGGCCAGTGGCCCGACCCGCGGCGACCCGAAGGCCACGATCAGGCCGGCCGGGAGGAAGGCCAGCGCCGTGGAAATCGGAGACCAGCCGAGCAGGGCCTGCAGGTAGAGCGTGCCGACGAACTGGAAGCTGACGTAGCAGCCGAACACGACCATCGCGGTGATGTTCGCAAGCGCCAGCGGGCCAGACCGCAGGATGCCGAGCCGCACGAGCCGCTCGCCCGTGTGCAGCTCGATCGTGATGAAGGCGGCCAGCAATGCCAGGGCCACGATGACGGAGATCAGGGTCTCCGACGATCCCCAGCCGACGTCGGGAGCACGGACCACGGTTCGCACGAGGAGCAGCATCCCAGCGGTGATCGTGATCGCACCTGGGAAGTCGTACGAACGGTGCCGATCGGCGGGGGGAGTGTCGTCGGGGATCACACGGGGCAGCGTCAGCAGGATTGCGGCGGCGATCGGCACCGGGAGTAGGAACGTGAGGCGCCAGCCGGCCTCGGTCAGGAGCCCGCCCAGCACCAGGCCGAGGGAGAAGCCGCTAGCGCCGCAGGCCGTGTAGATCGAGAGAGCGCGGTTGCGCGCCGGCCCCTCGGGGAAGGTGGTGGTGATCATCGAGAGGCTCGCCGGCGCGGTGAAGGCCGCGCTCGCGCCCTTGAGAAATCGGGTGGCGACGATCAGCGTTCCGTCGCTGACCGTCGCCCCGACCGCCGAGGCGACCAGGAACACGGTGAGCGCCCCGAGCAGCGTTCGCCGGCGTCCGAGCAGATCCGCGGTGCGGCCGCCGAGCAGCAGCAGGCCGCCATAACCCAGCACGTAGCCGGAGACGACCCACTGCAACTGCGACGGGGAGAGATCGAGGTCGTCCCTGATCGAGGGCAGGGCGACTCCGACCATGGAGACGTCGAGCCCGTCCAGGAAGAGGACCCCACACAGCACCACCAGCGCTCCCCAGATGCGCGCGTCCCACTTGAAGCCGCGCGCCTCCGTGCGATCCGGCGCCTCCTTGGGCGGCGGCTCGATCAGCTGATCGCAGCGGGAATGCGCTGGGTGGTACGGCATCCGCGCAGGAAATCACTGGGATCCCGGGCGGTCCAATACGACTTGGGGAGCCGGTGATAGGCGGTGCCTATCATCACTAGTGGGAACACAGAATCACTGTGGGAACACAGGAGCCTCGGAAGGGAGCGAGGGTGGCCGTCAGATCACGGTATGGGCCGGGCGTCGAGCCGATTGACACTGCGCTCGTTTATGTAAGCGACGAGCGGATCGCCGAGTCCGAGCTGGAGTTCCGTCAGCTCGAGTACTTCGTCGCCGTCGCGGAGGAGCTGCACTTCGGACGGGCGGCCGCGCGTATGTTCATCAGCCAGCCGGCGCTCTCGCAGGCGATCGCCGGGCTCGAGCGAACACTGGACGTCAAGCTCTTCGCCCGCACCCGGCAGAACGTCGAGCTCACGGAAGCGGGAACCGAGTTGCTGAGGCATGCCCGCGGAATGCTGGCCGACCGACTCGACACCGTGGCCGCGGTGCGCCGGGTCGATCGGGGTGAGGCCGGCGTGCTTCACATCGGGATTGCGCTGCTCGCGGAGGGGGAGGTCGCGCCGGCCTTCGCCGCGCTCGCGACGGAGTGTCCCGAGCTTCTCCTCGACCGCTCGAGCGCGACCAGCGAGCGGCTCCTGGCCTCGCTCCAGAGGCGTGACCTGCACGCGGCGGTCGTCCACCAGGTCCCCGCGTTGGCGACGCTCGAGGGCGTCGAATGGGAAGTGATCCGCCACGGAAGGCTGGCGGCACTCGTCAACGAGTCGAGTCCGTTCGCGGATCGCGGCTCGCTGGCCCTCTCGGATCTGAGGGAGCAGACGTTCCTGGTGCCCCAGCGCGAGCTCGCCCCGAGTGCATTCGAGGGGTTCCAGACGATGTGCCGCACCTACGGCAGCTTCGAACCGACGCTGCTGGAGCTCTCGACGCTGGGCGCCGACTGGAGGCCCGTGATCAGCGGCGAGGCGATCGCACTGATGGCGGAGGCTGCCGCCCGCGCAGTCGAACCGGAGGGCACCGTGACCGTTCCTCTCGAGACGCCGCCTCCATTCCTGCTGGCGATCGCCTGGCGCGGCGGCAACGGGTCCCCCCTGTTGCATCGCTTTCTCGACTTCCTCCGCGCTTATCGCGACGAGCACGCCTGGACCGAGGAGTCGGTTCCGGCCACATAGGTCCTCACGTTGCATCCCGTTCAGATCGAAACACCGTCCGGCCCGGCGCGAGCGCACCTGCATGCCGCCCGGGACGCGAAGGGCGGCCTGGTTCTGGGTCATGGCGCCGGTGGCGGCGTCGAGGCCGTGGACCTCGTCGCGGCGAAGGATGCCGCGGTGGGCGAGGGCTTCACCGTTGCGCTGGTCGAGCAGCCCTATTGGGTCGCCGGCCGGCGCTCTCCGGCGCCCGCCAAGCGCCTGGACGAGGCCTGGATCGCGGCGATCGAGCAGCTCGGCGCGAAGCAGCTCGAGGGCCTGCCGCTGATCGTCGGCGGACGCTCGCTGGGTGCGCGGGTCGCCTGCCGGACGATCGAGAGCACCAGCCCGGCGGCCGTCCTCTGCCTCGCCTTCCCCCTCGTTCCCCCGCGGCGAGGCGACAAGCCGCCGCAGAGCCGGCTTCCGGAGCTGGAGGCGGTCACCGTCCCCGTGCTGGTCGTCCAGGGCGAGAGCGATCGGTTCGGCATGCCGCCCGAGGGACCGGACCGGCAGGTGGTGAAGGTCGCGGGTGACCACGGCCTGAAGGCCGATCCGGAGGCCATTGGCGAAGCGGTCGCCGCCTGGCTCGCGAGGCTTCCGCTCGGGGCAGCGGCGGCGCGCTAGCGCGCGTAGGCGAGCTCCCACATCCGCAGGTAGGCCTCCGCCGAGCGGAAGAGCGAGCGAACCGCCTTGCCGCCGCGGTGCTGCTGCATGTCCGCCAGCAGGTCGGCGATCAGCCCGTAGTGGGCGACACCGTCGGTGTTCAGATCGAACGATCGTGTCCCGCTCTGCTGGCGCTGCACGCGCACGTTGCAGTAGAGGGCGCGGAATGGATAGGTGACGGGGGCCTGCGCCGCATCCGGCTTCGGGCCCGGGAGTGAGGAGAACCCACCGGTGTCGGTGCCGAGGCCGACCCCGAAGAAGTGGTGCTTGCTCCGGTCGGCCTTCAGCTCCTCGACCCGGGTCGCCAGCGCCGGTGCCGTGTCCGCCCTCGCGGCCGCCATGCCGCCGAACCTGTAGAGCTGCCTGAGCTGGTCCGGAGTCCAAAAGCCTCCGGTGCCGGTGTGGCTGGAGACGAGCGGATAGCGGTGGCGTTTCGCCATCCTCAGGACCGTTTCGCGAGCCAACTCGCTCATGTGGTCCATCTCGATCAGCATGTGGTTCGCCATCAGGCGCTTGATCAGGTAGGCGCCGAGCGGCGTCAGGCCCTTCGAGTTGCACTGCTGACCGGGCGGGTACGTGGGCATTCCGGCGTCGGCCAGCGGCTTCGCGGCCGGGAAGAAATTGGCCAGCACGCCGAGCTCCAGCGAGCTCAGGGTGTCGACAGTCTCGCCCTGGCCGGGCTCGGGGCACGGACCCGTGCGGAAGTAGTGGCCCGTCTGGAAGGCCTCCAGGATGTTGATGAAGGTCCCCTTGCCACCACCTTCCAGGGCCGCCCCGCCGAAGGCGTTGTCGGTCCAGTGCATCGGGAAGGCGGTCCGGACCCCGAGCCGGCGGGCCCGGCTGATCCCGCGGTCGATGTCGCGCTTCGTGCACTGCGGGACGTCGAGGTGCTCGCTGCAGCCGAAGAGGTTGGACGACTCGATTCCGATCAGCACGGCCAGCCTTCCGCGCTCGATCGCCTGCCGGGCCTGGCGTGGGTTGTAGACCAGGCGGAACCAGCCCTTGCCCTTGCCGCCGGCCTGGGCATCGACGTATGCCTGCAGGGCGCGCAGCGTCTGGATCTGCTCGCGGACCGCCTCGGTCTCGTCGCAGGAGTGCACCTTGACCGGCTCGATCTCGCAGATCGCCTGGTCCTCGACGGTCTGGGCGACGACCAGCCGCTCCCCGGCCATCCAGTTCCGCTTCAGCCAGACGTAGTAGATCTGCTGGTGGGTGGTCGTATCGTTCACGGGCCAGCCCGCGAAGGTCGGCCATCCGTGGGTGTCATGAGTGCCGAAGGGCAGGCCGGTGCGCAACAGGTTGCCGGTGACGTCGGAGCTGCCGTCCGCGCCGTGCTCGTCGGCGTCATGCCCCAGGGCCTCCGAGATGCCGTAGCGATCGAATGGCCGCCCGTAGATGATCGCGCCGCCCGCCCGCTGGTTGGCGGTGATGTGCAGGTGCATGTCGGCGAAGCCGACGACATTGCCCTTGCGATCGGTCCCCGTGAATGGCCTCCCGGTCGCGCCCACGTTCGCCTCGGGGAACTGCGCGCAGGCTCGAGCGCGAACCGGAACGAACTGGGTTGCCCTGCCGCGTCCAGAGGCCAGCACGAGATTCCCGGAGCCCCGGGCGGCGAGCGAGCGCCTCTGCCCCACCGGCCGCAGGGACAGCACCGGGCCGGACGACTGCGAGACGCGCCAGTCCGTGGCCGGTCCCGGAGACTGGGTTCTCCCGATCGCGCCGCCGGGCCCCACGGCGAGCAGCCGGCCGTCCCGGTCCATGGGCAGGTAGCTCCGCAGGCTGGAGGGCTTCCAGAAGAAGGCGGCGGCACTCCCCCTGCCTGCCTGGTCAGCCCGATAGGTCTCGCCGCTCGCGCCGACGTACCTCCCCGTCGAGGCCGAGCTCAGCGCGAAGCAGGCGTTCGCCAGGTGCACCGGTTCGGCCCGCTTCTTCGCGACAGCCCCCGCGGTGCCCGTAGATGGCAGCAGCACCGCGAGAGTCACACCGAGAGCCAGACATCCGGTCACGCACCGGCGCATCAGGATCCGGAGCTTATTGCCCGTTGATCATCTGCACGAGGCTGCCCCTGCCGATCGTGCTGAAGAAGAAGCCTCGCGGCCTGCCCCCCACGGGGGTGACGACGGCGCGAACCACCTCCACCCCCTGGTACGAGCTCGTCTGGACGTCGGGCGCCCGGACCTCCGCGGCGATCGGGGTACCGAGGCGAGGATCCCGGGCGCCCCGGCCCAAGGACACTCGGAGGTTGGCGGCGATCCCCCGCGCGCGCTCAGGCGTGCCGCCGAGAACGCAGAGGACCTCATATCCTCGCCCGATCCCCATTCCCACGAGCTCGACACCGACCTCAGTCGAGATCAGCAGCTTGTCCGGGATCATCCGGGCGGCGACCACGTCGCCGAGGCAGTCCGCCGCGGCGCGATACACCGGTTGCTCGATCAAGCGGTCCCCCCGCCCAAGGAGCGCGGCGCGCGAAGTCAGAGAGATTGCCAGCACCGTCGACGAGGGGCCAAAGGCGTCCCGGGCCCCCAGGCCGAAGACCCCCGAGCTGAGCAGCGGCTGAGGGACCTGGGCGTAAGGGCCCACGTCCAAGATCTGGACCCCGTCGCCGTCATGCGCCCGGCCTCCCGCGCGAAGCAGCGCATCACGGAGGCCGGAGCCGTCGACTCCGTCCAGCCGCAGCCCGAAGGCATAGGAACCGCCCACGGAGACCAGCCGCTCCGCCGACAGCGGGTCGAGGCCGAAGCGGCGGCGGAGGACCGCGCCGCGCTCGACCACGCTCTCGGCGTTTGGCGCAAGCGCCCGGGCCATCAGCCTCGGCGGGACGCCGGCCTGCCGCGCCAGGCTCGGTTCGGTCCAGCCGACCCCGAGCGAGCCGTGCTCCCCGCCGCCCCCGACCACGCTCAGGGCCGCGGCGAGCGGGCCCGGAGGGCGAGGGGGCGAATCGTCGCCGCAGCCGGCCAGCGCAACCAAGAGGACGGCTGCCAGCCCGAGCCCGAGCGACCTCGCACGTCTAGCGGTGGAGCTCGGCAAGGCGCTCAGCCTCTTCCTTCAGCTCCCTCCCCGCCGCTGCCTCGAGCCGGCCGAACGGCTTTGTCTTGATCTTGCCCTTCTCGAACCGCCACGTACCGGCGACCCGCCCGTCGACCAGGAAGGTGGGGACGGATTGCGGAGTTCTGGCGTTGAAGACCTTCGGCCGGTGCTCCTCGGGCAGGATCCCGGTGCGGCGGGCGTGGACCAGCAGGGTCGCGTCCCAGGTGGGCAGGAAGCGCGCCGGAGCGGGCGTCTCCGGGTCGGGCAGGGGCGCGCGGGGCAGATCGAGCAGCTCGGCGCCGTCCTCCGCGGCGAACCTCCGCAGCTCGAGCCGCTCGATCGTGGGCGCGATCCGCTTGGGGTGCAAACCCGCCCAGTTCGCGATCTCGTCGACCGTCGCCGGGCCGAAACCGCCCAGATAGCGCCGAATGAGCAGCTCGATCCCCTGCGCCTCGTCGAGCTTCGCCGGCGGCGGTCCCAGCCAGTGCTCCGCCGCGGCGTAAAGGTCCGCCCGGCGCCGCTCCCAAGTCCCGGACGGCGGCACTCTGACCAGGTCGATCCACATGTTTACTCCGTTGGTCACCACGCTGTCGGAGCCCAGCAGCTCGTGGATCTCCTTGCGGGTCATCGTGCCGTCGCCCAGCCGGCTGCGCAGCTTGCGGGCCGCCGCCGACATCTGAGCGGCGCTGTACTCGCGGCGATAGCTCGCCTTCAACCAGGCCTCGCGGCGCCCGCGCCGGAGCCCGATCGCGACGGGCCAGTAGTCCGAGCTCGAAACGAGGTGGATGGTGGCCCGCATCAGCGTCCCCTGCGCGACGGAGGCACGCTCAAGTGCCCTGTCGAGCTGCTCGCGCTCAAACTCCTTCATCCGGGTCCAGAGGCCGACGTACATCGACGGGGCGTACTGGGCCTGCAGCGTGCCCATCCGATCGAGCACCTTGGGGATAGAGAGGCCGCTCCGCTCGAGCAGCAGCTGCCGTGCGAGCAAAGCGCGGTTCAGATCGAGCTCGGTCAGCGTCCGTGCCGGCGCCAAGCCGATCTCAGAGGCCGGTCGAGGTGCTCCGTTGCGGACGGTGGTTCGGCGCCGCCGCCGCCTGGGCGACCTCGGGGGAAACCGTGATACCTGAACTCCGGCACGCCTCCCTGATCGTCTGCGAGCCGGGCCGGTTGTCGGACTGGTGCCGCGCGCAAACGAACTCCGCCTGCCGCCCGCAAGCGTCCACCGGTTCGGCGCCCATGACGCCGGGGATGATCGCGTAGACACAACCGGGGCCCGCCTGGGGCGCGGAGTTTCCCGCCGTCGCGAGAATGATCGCGAGGGTCGCGAGCACGCTCACCGCGACGCCCCCGATAGCCACGTTGCGCTCGCGCCGGGTCAGCCGCCGCAGAGGCGTGTTGACCCGCTCCCAGTGTCCCTCCATCGGCATTGGAGGCGAGATTAGCGGGCCGGTCGGGGCGTGGTTCCGACATTGTGTCGAAGCCCGATCGCCGATCTTTATACCGCCGTCGGTGGTCGCCGTGACGACTTCGCTGCACCCTGTCCACTGCCAATGGGCGAGTCCCTCCTTAGGGGGGCGTTTCTGTGTTTGGGGCGCCCGACTCTGCCCGCGATGAGAAAGGAAAACACCGCGCTATGGAACTTGATTGGTTGAGTCCAGGCGACAACGCTTGGCAGATGACGGCGGCCACCCTGGTCGGCCTCATGAGCGTGCCCGGCCTCGCCGTGCTGTACGGCGGCGTGATGCAGAAGCGCTGGTCGGTGAACTCGATGATGATGACCTTCGTCGCGTTCGCGCTCGTGTTGATCGTTTGGGTGCTGTACGGCTTCAAGATGGGGTTCGGCGACCCGATCCACATCTTCGGCGCCGACAGCGGCTTCTTCGGCAACATGTGGGGAAGGCCCGGATCGATCTTGAGCAGCGATGCATTGCTGCAGCAGGGGAACATCCCTCTGGTCGGCGACCAGGTCTTCCCGCAATCCACGCTCGCCTACTTCCAGATCGTGTTCGCGGCGATCACGCCGATCCTGGCTCTCGGCTCGGTACTCGGCCGGTTCAACTTCCGGGCCTGGATCCCGTACGTGATCATCTGGACGAGCCTGGTCTACACGGTCAACGCCTTCCTGATCTGGGGCGGTGGCTACTTCGCCCAGCACGGCGCGCTCGACTTCTCGGGCGGCTATGTGATCCACCTCTCGGCCGGCGTATCCGGCTTCGTAGCGGCGGCCGTCACCGGTCCCCGGCTGCAGCGCGACCGTGAGATCGACGCCCCGAACAACCTTTTGATGGTTGCCACGGGTGCCGGCCTGCTCTGGCTGGGCTGGAACGGATTCAACGGCGGCGACCCGTACCTGGCGAACGACATCGCCGGTGCAGCGATTCTGAACACGAACATCTGCACCGCGCTGGCGTTCCTGACCTGGGTGGCCTGCGACTATCTGACCGGCCACAAGCCGAGCCTGATCTCGAGCGTCAACGGGATGATCACGGGCCTGGTTGCGATCACGCCCGCGGCCGGTTTCGTCAACGGGTGGGGCGCTCTGGCGATCGGCCTGATCGCCGGACTGAGCTGCTACTTCGCGCTCAATTACCTGAGTCGGGTGGCACCATTTCGCAATGTCGATGACACGCTCGGCGTGATCTACACGCACGGTTTTGCCGGCCTCCTGGGCGGACTCCTCACGGGCGTGTTCGCCAACGAAGCGATGGGGTCGGCTCCGGGGATCATCTCCGGGAGCTGGCACCTGCTCGGCTGGCAGGCGCTGACCGCTCTGTGGGTGATCGTGTTCACGGCAATCGGGACGTACATCATCCTCAAGCTGATCAGCCTGTTCGTCTCGCTGCGAATGACCGAGGCGGACATGGAGGAGGGCGACATCGCCGTGCACGGGCACGAGGTCTATCCCTCGGACGTCCCGTCGCTCGCGTATCCGTCAGGAGCGCAAGCCGGCTAACGCCCGATCCCCAAGGACGCAATGCCGCCGCCCCCGCCCCAAGGTGGGGGCGGCGGTCGTTCTGGGGACCCTCGAGGTCGCGCTAGAGCTGGTAGCGCCGAGCGGTGTCGCGAAGGATCTCGAGCATGGCGCCGGCGGCCGGTAAGGAGAAACCGCTGCCGGGCGTCGCGGCGACCACGTGCCGGACCGGCCCGCTTGGATCCAGCTCACGGACCGCGATGTCGTAGCTGACCGCCTGCGAGAGAGCGAGTTGCGGGATCAGCGCGACCCCCACCCCGGCAGCCACCAGGCCCTGCACGGTCAGGTAGTCGTCGGACTCGAAGGACACCCGGGGCTCGAAGCCGGCGGCACGGCAGGTGCGTACGACGTGCCGCGCGCAGGCACTCGCCTCCGATGTCTGCACCCACGCTTCCTCCTCGAGGTCCTCGAGCCCGATCCGCTCCTTGCGGGCAAGCTGGTGGCCCTTGGGCACGGCGAGCTTCATCTGGTCCTCGAACAGAGGCGCGCTGCGGAGCCCCGGGCCGAGCTCTCCGGCTCCCGCGAACTCGAAGATCAGCCCGAGATCGAACTCGCCATCGCGCAGGCGGGGAATGAGCTCCTCGGGCTCGCCCTCCACCAGGCTCAGCCCGACGTCGGGATAGGCCGAGCGAAACGCCGCGATGGCGAGGGGCATCAGGGTCGCACCGGCGGTCGGGAAGGAGGCCATCCGAAGATCACCGCCCTTGATCCCCGCGATCGCGCCGAGCTCGGCCTCCGCCGCGTCGAGCTGGGTCAGGATCCGCCCGGCGTGCTCGTTGAGTCGCTCCCCGGCGCTGGTCGGCCGCACCCCGCGGCGATCCCGCTCAAGCAGCGCGACGCCGGCCTCGGACTCGAGAGTCGCGATCGCCTGGGAGACGGCTGACTGCGTGTAGTTCAGGGCGCTGGCCGCCTCGGAGAAGGACCCCTGGGCGACCACCTCACGCAGGACACGGAGTCGCTGCACGCTCAGCATTAGCACTGCTAATTCTAGAGATCAGCAGAAGTGCTTGTGCTAATGCCATGACCGGGTCAGCATGTAGTCGAACTTCGAACCCAGACCCAGGAGACCATCGCAATGGCAAAGATCATCGTTTCCTACGACGACACCGACAACGACAGAGACGCGCTCGCGCTCGGCCGCACTCTCAGCGAGCTGGGCGGTGAGATCTCGCTCGCCTACGTGCGTCACAGCCAGCAGCCGGACAGCGCACGCGAGGCGCTCGAGGAGAAGGAGGCCGAGGAGCTCCTGCGCCATGGCGCCGAGGCGCTCGGGGACGAGAACATCGAGCGGCACGTGGTCGTGCATGCGTCCACCGGCGCCGGCCTCTGGGAGCTTGCCGAGAGCGAAAAGGCCGACGTGATCGTCTTCGGCTCTGACTACCGGACTGCCGAGGCCGCGGTCATGCCCGGCACCTCCGCCCAGCGGATGCTGACCGGCGGCCCCGTCGCGGTGGCCATCGCCCCCGCGGGCTTCCGCAACCGCGACCACGTGATCAACACAGTCGGCGTGCTGCCGGAGGACGACGGCGACGAGTCCGCCCTCCAGACGGCGACGGGCCTCGCCGACGCGCTCGGCGTGAATGTCGCCGGCCGGCCGGAGGGCGCCGACCTGCTGGTGGTCGGTTCCTCCCCCGCATCGCCGAAGGGCCACGTCAACCTGACCGCCCGCGCCGGATACGCGATCGAGACGGCCAACACGCCGGTGGTCGCGGTTCCCCGCGGCACCGCGGTGAGATTCTCGAAGCCCGGGCTGGTCAAGCGAGTCGCGGAGAAGATCGAAGCCGCCACCTGATCAAGACCTCCCACGTAGGTCGAGCATCGCGGGGCGCCGGGAAGGGCGCCCCGTTTCTTACCGTCGAAGGCGAACCCCGAGGGCGCGCACCGAACCCTCCTCGTCAGGATCGACGCGGATCACGTCGACGCCGGTGAGCTCGACCGGGATGCCAGTGTCGCCCAGTTGGGCGACCACAGCCCTCGGGCCGAGGCCGCCGCGGGCCAAGCCCGCGTTGAGGAGCCAGGAGCCGGGAGGCGTCGGGGTCTCGAAGGCCAGCACGGCGGCGTAGCCGCCCTCACCGGGTTGCGAGCGGTCGCCCAGTAGCCACCCCCGGACCTCGGGCCAGGGCGCGGCCTCCAATTCGAGGCGCTCGAGCATGCCCACGATCGCTTCCTCGCCCGACGGCGTCTCGGCCAGCACGCAAACCAGCGGTGCTTGGGTCGGCAGGAGCGCCTCGTCGACGAGCCGGCGGGTGACGTTCTCGGAGCTTCTCTGGGCGTTCGACCAGCCCCTTCCCATCGCCAGGTCGGTATCGGCCAGCTCGGGCCCCTCGAGAATCACCAGCTTGCAGTCCCTGGGCTCCCAGTCCTTGTCGCCGAGCACGATCACCCGTCCCCGTACCCAGCGTTCCAGGACCTTCGCGCGCACATCCTCCTCATCCATGTTGAAGACGCGCGCGTGCTGGTAGCCGCTACTGATCTCGACGTGAAAGGGCACTGGCTTGATGCTATGCGGCGGTCAATACCCTTGCTTGCATGAGAATTGACGAGATCCTCGCCTCCTCGCGGCCCGTCTTCTCGGTCGAGTTCTTTCCACCCAAAACGCAAGAGGGCCGCGAGACGCTGTTCGAGACGGTCGACGTGCTCCGCGAGCTCGGCCCGAGCTTCTTCTCGGTCACCTACGGAGCGGGCGGAGCGACGCGCGAGGGGACCGTTGAGATCACCCGCGAGATCCGTGACGAACACGGCGTGGAGGCGATGGCCCATCTGAGCTGTGTGGGCGAGACCAGGGAGGCCCTGCGCGAAATCGTGGAGGAGATCGCCGACGCCGGGATCGAGAACATCCTGGCGCTGCGCGGAGATCCTCCTCGCGGCCAGGCGGACTTCGAGCAACCCGAGGGAGGACTCGGCAGCGCCGCCGACCTCACGTCCATGATCAGCGAGACGCATCCGGGGGTCGCCATCGGGGGCGCCTGCTTCCCGGAAGTGCACCCGGAAGCCGCCAGCATAGAGGCGGACATCGCCTACCTGAAGACCAAGGTGGACAACGGCGCGAGCTTCCTCATCACTCAGCTCTTCTACGACAACCGCTCGTACTTCGACTTCGTACCGGCAGCGCGGGCGGCCGGCATCGAAGTGCCGATCATTCCGGGCATCATGCCGATGACGCGCTACAAGCAGATCGCCCGGATCGCGGAACTCTGCGAGGCAAGGATTCCGGACCCGCTATCGGATGCAATGGAGGCCGCCGATGGGAACGAACAGGCGGAGTTCGGGATCGGAGTCGCCTATGCGGCTCAGCAGTGCGCCGAGCTGCTGCGGGAGGGGGCACCGGGAATCCACTTCTATGCGCTTAATCGCTGGCCTGCGACGCGGGCGATCCTTGCGGCGCTGAAGGCCGCCAGGCCCTGGGGGGCGGGCCCTTTTGAGGAGCCCGCGGCGGTCCGGGCGACCTGACGCCTGCCTAGACTGAGCCGTCGCATGCCTGAGTTCGACTACAACGGCCACCGGATCTCCTACGACGAGTACGGAGCGGGCGAGCGGCCGCTGATCCTGGTCCATGGCCTGCTGATGAACCGCCGCATGTTCAACCGGCTGGGGCCGGCGATGGCGGAGCGCGGCAACCGAGTGATCGCCGTCGACCTCCTGGGTCACGGTCGATCCGCCCGGCCGGCGGAGATGTCGCAGTACTCGATGACGTTCTTCGCCCGACAGGTCGAGACGCTGCTCAATCACCTCGATCTCGACGACGCGGTCATCGGTGGCACCTCGTTGGGCGCCAACGTGGCCCTCGAGCTCGCCTACCTGGAGCCCAAGCGGGTGAAGGCGATGATGATCGAGATGCCGGTGCTCGACAACGCGCTGCTCGCGGCCGCTGTGATCTTCACGCCGATCATGATCGGCCTGCGCTTCGGTGAGCCCTTCCTGAAGCTGGTCGCCGCCGGCGCCAGGCGAATCCCCCGCACAAACCAGCTGCTCGACATCGGGCTCGACTGGATCAGGCAGGATCCCGCGCCCTCGGAGGCGGTGCTGGAGGGCCTCTTCCTGGGTTCGTCGGCCCCCCATCACCAGTTCCGGGTCGAGATGGAGCAGCCCGCGCTCGTCATCGGCCACCGCGCTGATCCCCTGCACCCGTTCTCGGACGCGGGCATGCTGGCCGAGGAGCTGCCCCATGCCCGGCTGATCGAGGCGAACTCGATCCTCGAGTGGCGGATCACGCCGAACAGGCTGGATGACGAGCTGGGCCACTTCCTGGACGACGTCTGGGAGGGGAAGCCCGTAGCCGAGCCCGCCCTAAGCGGGACTTGAACCCCCTTCGCTAGCCTCCGCGCCTCCCGATGGCCAGCCGAAAGGAAGAGAAGGAGCGCCTGCGCCAGCAGCGGCTCGCCGCTGAGCGAGCTGCAGCCTCGAAGGGGCGCGGGCGGCTGATCGTCGGCTATGTGGTGGCCGGCCTGCTCGCGCTGGCGGTGGTCGCCGGTCTCGTGGTCGTGATCGTGAGCGGCGGCAGCGACAACGGCGGCGTCGATGCCTGCAGCAACGCGCACATCAAGAACTCAAGCGGAACGACCCGTGGCCTCGAGCCCGACTGCCGCGAGGGCACCCCGCCGCCGCCGATCCAGTTTGCCGACCTGCGGATCTCGGCCCAGAGGGCGGGCTGCCAACTGAAGCTCGACCTGCCGGACGAGGGCAACACTCACGTCCCCAACTCGACCGCGGTCGACTACAAGACGGTACCCCCCACCTCGGGCAACCACAACCCGGTGCCCATCGATGACGGCGCCTATACGACGCCGATTACCAGCGATACGAGTCAACCGACCAACATCCGCAACGAGGTGCACGCCATGGAGCACGGGCGTATCGAGATCCACTACAAGCCGAGCCTGCCCGAGGCCCAGCAGCTGGCCCTGAAGGGCGTCTTCGACGCCGACCCGAACGGGATGCTCCTCTACCCCGACCCCGACATGCCCTACGACGTCGCGGTCACGGCCTGGACCAACCAGGCTGTCTGTCCGCACTACAACGAGACCGTCCTCGACGTGATCCGGAACTTCCGCGACACCTATCGGGGCAATGGCCCCGAGCAGGGCATCCCGATCGATTTGCCATAGGCCTCGCATCCCGGACGCCCCGGCCGTGTTCCAATCGTCGGATGCGCAAGCCGGTGCTGGTTGGGGTAGGTCTCGCCCTTCTGGGTGGCTTCGCGTGGGCGGCCGCGCCGGCGCTCTCCCTGCGTCCCTACCTGCCGGGCGGGGTCGACTTCGAGCGCGGGATCCCGCACGCGAAGCGCATCACCGCGACGGCCGTCGCCGCCGCACGCGCGGCGCATCCGCACCGCCGCGCGGCGCGCTGGATCTCGCCGCCGATCGAGGCGCCGCACAGCTTCGACCTGGTCGGCGTCGCGCGCGAGATGCGCACCGTCCAGATCCGAGTCCGCGACGACGGCGGCAGCTGGACGAACTGGGTGGAGCAGGAGGACGGCACTCCGATCTACGTCGGCGGGGCCGATCAGGCGCAGGTGCGGGCGCCCTTCAGGCCGCGCGGCCGGCTGCATTTCGTCAACGTCTCGGGAACGGCCGGAGGGTTCGCCGGCGACCTCTTGAATCAAGCGCGGGAGGCGATCAATACGGCCTTCATCTCGGTCGCCTCCACACCCCTGGCTCAGGCGATCGCCCCCAAGCCGCGCGTCGTCAAGCGCTCCGGCTGGGGAGCCGACCTGGCCGACGGCGGCTGCCCGCCGAGGGGGCCGCCCGAGTACGGCAGCGTCGGGGCGGCCGTGATCCATCACACCGTGACCGCCAACGACTACCCGCCAGAGGAGGCTCCTTCGATCGTCCTCGGCATCTGCCGCTTCCACCTCTACGGCAACGGCTGGAACGACATCGGCTACAACGCTCTCGTCGACCGCTACGGGATCCTCTATGAGGGCCGAGCGGGCGGCCTGAAACGGCCCGTGGTCGGGGCCCAGGTCCAGGGCTTCAACTCCGAGACGACCTCGATCACCTCGATCGGCGACCACACCAGCGAGGCGCCGACGCCGCAGGCGCAGGGCTCGATCATCCGCTACCTGGCCTGGAAGATGGCCGTCAACCGCGCCTATCCGGTGACCGTCGCGGTGCAGCTCACCTCGGGCGGGGGGTCGGAGAGCCGCTACGCGGCCGGCACGGTGATCACCGTCCCGCGGATCATCGGCCACACGACCCTCGGGCTGACCGCGTGCCCGGGTGGGGCGATGATCCCCCTGATCCCGCAGATCCAGACGGCCGTGCAGAAGAGAATCAAGCGCTTCGCGAAGCGGCGCTGCCCGAAGGGGAAGAAGGGCAAGCGCTGCCGGCAGAAGCGGCGAACGTCCCGGAGTGCCCGCTAGAGGGAATATTCCGGGACGTTCACCGGGTCAGGTTTGCCCGGTAGGCGGGAAAGAACCCCGCCGGCGCAGCCGGCGCGCCCGCCGACAGCTCCTCATACGCGGCCGGATCGCAGATCACCTCGTGCGTGTACCAGGGCGCCACACCGGAGGCGAAGCCCCGCTTGAACTCGTCCAACGAGTCCCCCGGGGTGACCCCGCCGCCGAGGCTGACCGGCAGGCCCAGCTCGCCCCCGAGCCCGATCATCGCCCAGAAGAGGTTCTTCATCGGCGAGTCACCGAGCGCCTCGTCCGCGGTGCCGCCGAGGTAGTAGTGGAGGTAATCGTCGCTGGCGGCTGCGATGGCACCGGCGAGGGCCGTCTCGTCCCTCTCGGCCAGGACCAGCCAGCTGTGCTCACTCAGCAGGAGGCGCCCGAAGTAGCTCGTCGGGTAGAGGTAGCGGTCCGCCGCCCCGGTGCGAGCCATCGTCTCGGCGTACGCACCCTCGAAGGCGCGGAGCTCCCCCATCTCCACCTTGCGGCCGGGAACCAGCCGCACCTCCCACCCGCGCCGCTCATTGCGCCTGATCTGCTCCCGGAGGCGCTTGCGGACCCCGCCCTCTCCCTCAGCGACGTGGACCTGGGTCCTCAGCGTCCCTCCCGCCAGGCAGGGCCGCTCTCCGATTCGGTCCCGGACGAAGACACTGACCAGGCCGGTCTCGGACCAGTCGATCCGTGCGGGATCGGGCGGAGCGTCCGGCGAGCGGTCGGCGCCCGGGTAGCCATAGGGGGAGATCGCGTCGAGCCTCCCGGTGGAGTCGATCTCACGGACGATCAGCGGCAGGCGGAGCTCTGGGTCACCCTCGATCGCGAGCGTGTGGGTGGTGGCCTCGGCCTCCAGGAAGGGCGGGGAGCGGAAGAAGTGCCCGGCGTCCGAAGCGCCCGCGCCCCCGTCCTCGATCAGCCGAGCCTTCACCCGATCACTCGTCGGGCGGCTCGGGCAGGTCCTCCCGAAAGCCGCCCCAGAGCTCAACGTCGATCAGCTCGCCGCCGTGGCGCACGTGCTCGCGCAGGACACCCTCCTGCTTCCAGCCGTTGTAGATGACGGCCTTCTTGGCCGCCTCGTTGTTGACGGGGATCCGGCCGTAGACCTTGTGGGCGCCGAACTCCTCGAACGCCTTCAGGTTCGTGAGCCGCTCCGCCTCGCGCCCCACCCCCCTGCCGCGCACGCGTTCGTCACCCATGATCGCCCCGAGCTCGGGCGCCGTCTGGCGATGCAGCCCGTAGAGCGCCGTGAAGCCGACCGGCTCGTCGATGCCCTCGACCTCGACCGCCCACTTGCGGTCCTCCGCCTCCGGGTTCCTGGACTGCTCGATCGCGCGTTCCACCCAGCGCTCGGCATCCTCCTCGGTGAACTCGGCCTCGCGGTGCTCGAGCAGGTTCGCCGTCGCCGCCGGCGAGTTGAACCAGCGGCGAACGGCCTCGGCGTCCTCGGGCCGGAAGTCCCTCAGCGAGATGCCCCGGGCCATCAGCGGTCGCCAGCGCGCTCGCGCTCCGCCGCCTGCCGCAGCGGGGACTCGGGTGGGGAGCCCGCATAGGGATCCCTGGCGACGCTGCCAGCGCCCCCCCTGAGGGCCGCCGGGGTCCTGGCGAGGATCTTCAGGTCGAGCCAGAGTGAGCGATGCTCGACGTACCAGACGTCGAGCTCGATCCGCTCTTCCCAGGGGATTCCGGCACGCCCGTGGATCTGGGCCCAGCCGGTCACGCCCGGCCGCAAATCGAGGCGGCGCAGCTGGCGAGGCGTATAGAGCTCCACCTGGGCGGGAAGGGTTGCCCGGGGCCCGACGATCCGCATCTCGCCGCGAAGCACGTTGATCAGGTTGGGCAGCTCATCGAGGGAGTAGCGGCGGAGAAACCGGCCGACCCGGGTCACCCGCGGGTCGTCGGCCGTCACCGCCGTGCCGACACCGACAGGGTCCGCCCCCCGGCGCATCGTGCGGAGCTTGAAGAGCTCGAAGATCAAACCGTCCTTGCCGACCCGGCGCTGGCGGTAGAGGACAGGTCCCCGCGACTCGAGCTTGATCGCGATGGCCGCCACCAGCCACAGGGGCGAGAGCAGGACGAGACCGACAACGGCGATCGCCACGTCCACCGCTCGCGGCAACCCCTTGCGAGGCCGGACCGGGGGCTCCGGAACGTCAAGGCGCTGCTGGGCAGCGCTCGGCACCTTGCCGTCTCCCTGGCTCATCGAGTGCCCTCCACCTTCTCCCAACCGATCGGGACGGCGCCGGCGCGGATCCGGTCCCAGAGCCCGACTGCGATGGAGGCGGTCACGGTCACGTAGTAGTAGGCGATCCGGAGGGGCAGCACGGGGATGAATCGCCCGAGGGCCGCGCCCAGCAGCAGAGCGAGCTGCAGCGCCATCGTGACTACGTAGACCCAGCCGTGAGAGAGAAGCGGGACGTTCACCGCAAGCGCGATCAGGTGCAGCCACGGGGTCAGGTAGCGCAGCAGGCGGTGCGAGTAGATCTCCAGGGCGTAGGCGGGTCCGTAGCCGCGCGGGCTGAGCATCCCCCAACGCAGCATCACGTCCCAGAGCCCCCACATCATCCGCCGCTTGCGCTTGAACTCGCCCTCGACCGTGGGCGCCATCTTCTCCTCGGCGACGGCCGCGGGCTCGTAGACGGCGCGCCAGCCCCGCTTCGTCAGCTCGAATGGGAAGCCGATGTCCTGGCCCCGGCTCGCATCGAGCTCGATGTAGGCCTCGCGCCGAACCGCGTAGATCCCGCCATTCCCAGCGGTGATCCCGGCGAGCCGGGTCTCCATGGAGCGAACCGCCATCTCGTAGCGCCAGTAGAGGCCCTCCTGGTTGCCGCCCTCGCCCCCCTCGAAGCGCACCTGCCCACAGGCGTAGCCGACGCGCCCATCGGCGAACCGGTCGACGAGGCGG
Source organism: uncultured Solirubrobacterales bacterium (assembly GCA_963797265.1). Classification (GTDB taxonomy): domain Bacteria; phylum Actinomycetota; class Thermoleophilia; order Solirubrobacterales; family 70-9; genus DASUPK01. The sequence goes on from CAWCOY010000003.1 coordinate 133,721, forward strand.
CGCAGGGCGTCCGGTCGCCAATAGCTGTTCGCGTCTGAGAAGGCGAGGATCTCGCCCGTCGCTCCTCGGACCGCCGCGTTGAGCGCGGCGACCTTGCCCCCGCGCGGCAGCTCCAGGACCTGATCGGCGCCCGCCGCGCGCGCCAGCTCGGTGGTCCGGTCGGCCGAGCCATCCGAGGCGACGATGACCTCGAGCCGGTCCGCCGGGTAGTCGAGGGCTCTCGCGTCGCCAAGCTTGCGCTCGATGACGAGCTCCTCGTCGTGAGCGGGGACGATCAGGCTGACACGTGGCAGGTCGCCGTTCCCCTCAGGAGCCGGACCGCGCTCGCCGAACAGCGCGACGAGCGCGCGGAGCAGGATCGGATACCCCACGTGCGCGTAGACGATCAGGACGACGGCCGCCCAGAAGACGATTTCGAGTGCCATGGCGGGGATTATCGGCTGACCGCGGTCATCCCCGCTCACCGAGCAGATCGCGATACAGCGCCATCGTTTGATCGCCGATCCGCTCCCAGGAGTACCTCGTCGCCGCCGCCTTCGCCGCTGCGGCCGCGAGGGAGTCTCGGGCGTCAGGGTCGGCGAGCAGCTCGCGGAGCGTCTCCGCGAGGGCGTTTGGATCCTCGGGCGGCACCAGCCGCGCGGCCCCCTGCTCGGCGACCTCCGGGAAGCCGCCGACCGCGCTCAGCACCAGCGGCCGGCCGAACGCCAGCGCGGTGTAGAGGACTCCCGACTGCTCGATGCTCCGGTAAGGCAGAACCGCCAGGTCGGCGCGGCGCATGAACGCCGGGATCTCCGGGTCGGTGACGAAGCGGTCGACGAATCGGACCGTGCCCGGAGCCTGCCGGGCCAGCTCGCGGAGCTCATCCATCGGCATGCGGGGCATCCCGACCACCCAGAGTTCCGCGCCCTCGACTTGCCGGAACGCCTGGAGCAGGACGTCGGTTCCCTTGTAGGGCCGCACGAGGCCGAATGCCAGGATCACCGGTCCCTCTACTTCGCGAAGCTCGGCGGGAAGCGGCTCCTCGTCCTCCTGGCGTGTCAGATAGCCGAAGGCGCCGTGCGGGATCACCCGCAGCTTCGCGGGCGGCACCTCGAAGTCGGTCGCCAGGCGCTTTGCGCCGTGCTCGCTGTGCACGACCACCGCATCCATCTCCGCGAGCAGGCCGGTCAGCGTTCGCGCGATCCGGGTCCCAGCCTCGGGCAGCCGCCAGTGCATCGTGTAGATCCGGGGGCGCTTGGGAGCGAGCAGGCGACGGTCCAGCGCGGGGATGGGAAGCCACATGTAGTGGACGAGGTCTGCGGCCTCGGCGACTCGGCGGAAGCGGAGCATGTCCGGGACGTGCTCAGCCGCGCGCAGCAGGCGTCGGCGCCGGGGGCCGATGCCCTCACGTGACGAGCGCCGATAGAAGGCTTCGCGTACCCGATAGCCCCGCTCCTGAGGCACCGGCCCGTACGAGAAATGGGACGTGACCAGCTCGACCTCGGCTCCCGCGCGAGCGAGCGCGCCGGCGAGGGCGTGGTCATACGGTGGCGTGTAGGCCGCCGGATCGACGAGTTGGACGCGCATGGGCGAGCATTCTCGCCGTGCTGCTCTCCTACTGCGTGGTCAACACCAACGGGCGCGAGTTCCTGCTCGCCTGCCTGGAGGCGATCGAGCGCACGGTGCCGCCTGGCCTCGAGCACGAAGTGCTGGTACTGGACAACGCCTCCGACGACGGCTCGGCGGATGCGGTCAGGGCCCTGGGTGGCGAGATCAGGTTGATAGGGCTCGACCGGCGCCAGGGCAAGGCGGCCAACGACTGCTGCCTGATCGAGGAGTCCCGCGGCGAGTTCTGCCTGCTGCTCAACGAGGACTCCGAGCTTCAGCCCGGCGCCGTTCCCGCCCTGGTGGGGGCACTGCGTGCGGACCGCCAGGCCGCGGTCGCCGGCGGGCAGCTCCTCTCTCCCCAAGGCCGGCCGGTGCCGTGCGCCTGGCGATTGCCGGGCATCGAGACCGCGCTCGCGGGGGCCCTGTTCCTGCATCGCCAGGTCACGGTCGAGAGCGGCGGCGACGCGACCCGGCCGGTCGGCTGGGTGCAGTCCAGCGCCATGCTCGTCCGGCGCGAGGCGGCTCTCGCCATCGGCGGCTTCGATCCCGGGTTCTTCGTCTACTCCGACGAGACCGACTTCTGCAAGCGGCTGGGCGACGCCGGCTGGCGGATCCTCTACGTGCCCTCGGCCCGGGCGATCCACCACGACCAGATGGCGCAGGATGCCGACGGAGCCGAGCGGCGGATCGTCGAGTACCACCGCGGCCGCGACCGCTACCTGCGCAAGCACCTTGGCCGGCCCCGTGCGGCGCTGCTGCGTCCGCTGCTCGCCCTCCCGTACCTGCTGCGGGCGGTGGCCGCGCTCGTGCTGCCCCGTCATTCCCCTCGGCGGTACTGGCTCCATGCCCGCCAGGCGCTGCTGCCGGGCCGCGGCGACGGCATCCGGGAGGCAGCGGAGGCTTACAACCGCCGCATGGAGCAACGCACGTGAGGATCCTCGAGGTCACCCAGATGTGGCCCAGCCCCGAGCACCCGGACCTGGGCAGCTTTCTGGTGCCGCTGACGCGTGAGCTGGAGGGGCTGGGCCACGAGGTCGAGGTCGCTTCGATCAGCCGCCGCGGCGGGTCCCCGACGGAGTATCTGACCTTGGTTCGCAAGGCCCGGACCGCCGCGGCGAACTTCCGGCCCGATGTCGTCTTCGCCCACTTCCTCTTCCCCGCCGGCGCGGCGGGGGCGCTCGCGGCACGCAAGGCGAATGTGCCGCTTGTTGCCATGGCCCACGGTCAGGACGTCGCCAACCTGGGGCGAATCCGCGGCGTCACCGCTGCCACCCGGTGGGTGGTTGGTCGCTCCTCCGCGGTGATCGCCAACTCCCGCTGGCTCGCCGGTCGGCTGACGGACAGGATTCCGGAGGCCGCGACGAAGATCGAGGTCGCCGACCTCGGCGTCGACCTCGAGGCGTTCTCGCCCCGCCCGGCGCAGGAAGCCCGCCATCAGCTCGGCTGGGACGGCGAGGGCCCCGCCTTCCTCTCTGTGGGCTCGCTGATCGAGCGCAAGAACGTCGTCGCCCTCGCCGATGCCTTCGCCTCCCTCGGGCGGGGACGACTCGCCTTCGTCGGGGACGGGCCGCTGCGCCCAGCGCTCGAGGGAAGACCAAGCGTCACCCTGACCGGACGGGTCCCGCAGTCGGATGTGCCCCGGTGGGTCGCCGCCTGCGACATCCTCTGTCAGCCCTCTTTGACCGAGCCCTTCGGCCAGGCGACCCTCGAGGCGATGGCGATGGAGCGGACCGTGGTCGCCACGAGCAACGGCGGGCCGCCCGAGTTCGTCACGCCCGAGGCCGGGGTGCTGGTCGATCCGCAGGACCCCGCCGCGCTGCCCCATGCCCTCGAGCTCGCGGCGAGCAAGCCCATGCCCAACCCCGCCGCGCGAGAGGCGGCGGCGCGGCACGACGTCAAGCTGCAGGCCGCTCGCATGGCGGAGGTGCTGGTGCGCGCGGCACGTAGCTAGGCGCCGCGGTGCATGGCCCGCTGCTGCTCCCGGTCGCTCACCGCCATCCAGAGCTCGCGGAAGCGCCGGTAGCGCTCCTCGTCGTCGAGCAGCGGGCGCGAGAAGCGGGCGCGAGCCCGCAGATATCGCAGCCACAGCCTGATCCGGCCCGTTCGGCCCTCCTGGGGTGGCAGCACACCGAAGTAGCGCTCGCAGTAGTCGGACGCGTGGGTCGCGCGGTAGGCCAGTTCCCCCTCGCGGTATTCGCGTACGTAAGAGAGCAGCGTGGCCATCTCGGTTGCGTCGTAGTGCTTGACCGCGGCGGCCGGTGCATAGCCCAGCCGGTCCCCGCGGTGGTCCAGCGTCGCGGCCATCGCGGTCTCGGCGAAGCATCCGAACCGATGCTCGAAGCTCCCGGCATCCAGGTAGGCGTCGCGGCGGATCGCGAAGCCGCGGATCGTCACCTTTCGCCAGTCACCCTCGCGGCTCCACTCATCGAAGCCGTCCACGTACCAGCGGCACTCGCACTTCGCGATGCGGTTTGTGCTTCCTCCGTCGGTCGAGCGGATGCACGCTCCGGCGTACCTCGATTCGTTTTCGTTCAAATACTCGAGAAGCGAGGAGAGACAGCTCGGCTCGGCGACCGTGTGCCCCTCGGTGAACAGGAGCCATCGCCCGCGGGCCGTTCGCGCGCCGTGATCGTGGAGCTCCAGCTCCCGAGAGGAGGGGAGCCTCAGGAGGCTGTCCTGGGCGCCGAGCAGAGGCCGGACCGCCTCCTCCACCTCGGACTCACGGCCGCTCCCGACCACGATCACCTCGTAGCGGTCGCGCGCCAGGTCCTGCCTGCGGGCCCAGCTCTCGACGCCCTCCGGAGCGTGACCGTTGTGATCGATCAGCGTGAGCACGACCGAAAGCTGGGGGACGCGCGCCTCCATAGCTATACCCTCGCGCATAGATGCTCGAGGTCCGGGTCACGCAGGGAGAGCGCGACGCGGGACGGCTCGATCCCGAGAGCCTCCGCACAGCTGTCCTCCTCCTCCACACCGCCGGCTACGTCGTCCTGCGCGACGCCCTGCAGCGCGATCTCGTGGCGGGAGCGCGCGAGGCTTTCGACGACATCCTGCGCGACTGCATCGCCAGCCGGGAGGGAGAGGCCTGGTACCAGGTCTCGGCCCGACGCCAGGCAGTCTTCTGGGAGCGCGGAGCCCGCTGGCGGATCTTCCCGAAGCTGCGCCAGCCCCTGAGCGATCCCCGCCTGCTCGCCAATCCCCTCGTCGTCCCGATCCTCGATGAGCTCCTCGGGAGCGACTTCCGCTGCAAGTTCGTCTCCAGCGACACCTGCCTGAAGGGCTCAGCCCCGCAGGCACCCCACCGCGAGCTGGGGACCGGCGGGACGGCCGATCCGCTCGCCTACATCGTCAATGTGCCGCTCAGCCGGAACACCCGACGGAACGGGCCGCTCGAGGTCTGGCCGAACGGAACCCATCTGTGGAGCGATGCGGCGCTTGAGAGCGGCGGGATCTCGGACGAGGTCCAGGACGGCTCCAATCCCGCCCTGGAGGAGCTGGCGGCGCGGTTGCCCTCTGAGCGGCTGCTGCTCGAGCCCGGGAGCATCCTGATCCGCAACCCGGGAATGCTCCATCGCGGCACCCCCAACCGCACCCGGCGACCGCGGACTATGCTCACCGTCTGCTACCTGCGTAGGGAGTACGACTATGACTACGGCAGCACCGAGTACAACCTCGACTCCGAGCTCTTCGCCCGGCTCGACCCCAGCGTCCAGAGGCTCTTCCCGGTGCTCGCGACGGCTCACCAGCCCCGGCCGGTCAGCAGGAACCGGACCGCCCCCTCCAAGCAGCCCCTGGCGTAGCTGAGCCGGATCAGCCAGGTCGGGCGCTCGTCCTCGTAGCGGACGTAGCCCTCCTGGTAGCGCTCGAGCACCCCACGAAACACCCCGATCGCCCACGCGAGTCCCTCCAGGCGAGGGTGGGGTTGCGGCGCCTGGTCGAGGGCTCTCAGGAAGACGTCAGCCCGCCCGAAGCCCCGGTGCAACCGGCGTAGATACGCGAGTGTCATCCGCTCGGGTGGGATCACGTGCCGTAGGCGCAGCTCGGGCGAGTACCAGACCTGCCAGCCCGCCCCGCGGATCCTCAGCGAGATCTCGGTGTCCTCGCCGGCACCGAGGGTGCGCGGGCCGCGAGCGCGCAGCACCCCGTACTCGAGCCAGCCGCTGTCGACGATCGCCTCGCGTCGGAGCACGAGCCCGGCGCCGACGGGCATCCGCCATTCGCTGACCGGCATCAGACACGGGACCGGCCCGAGGTCCTGGCGAGCGAGGCTCTCGCCGTAGAGGTCGGCGAGAGGGCTTGGCGGCGCCTCCCAGACGAGCTCGTTCCTCCCGCCGAACGCACCGGCGCGCGGATTCGCCTTCGCGAACCGCACCGCCTGCGCTGCCCAATCGGGCGCCAGCAGGCAGTCGTCGTCCACCAACCCGATCAGCCGGCCCCTGCTCTCCCGGAGCCCGCGCCGCCGGGCGAAGGAGATGCCCAGCCTCCGCTCGCTGACATAGCGCAGCCGCGGGATCCGCCCGCTCGCGCACCAGCGCCGCACGACAGCGGCGGTTCCATCCGTGCACCGATTGCCGACCACCAGCAGCTCCCAGCGGACGCTTGGCGGCAGCACCTGCCCCGCGATGCTCTCCAGCGCGCGATCGAGCATCCCCGCGTTGTTGTGGGTGCACACCAGCACGGTCAGGTCGTCGAGCCCGGAGATGCGGACCGCCCTAACGGATCGCGTCCTCGTCGCGCTGCTCGGCCTCGAGCGTCTCGCGGGTCAGGCGCGGACCGCGACCGTCGCGTCTTTCTTCCGGCGATGGCTCCTCGGGCGGCGCCTCCCGAAGACGGCGGAGCGAGGCACGCACGTAGGAGGGTCGAAGCACCCGGCCCGCCGCTTCCCGTTCCTCCTCTTTCAGGAAGCCAGTCACCCAGAGCAACAGGGGATAGGCGAGCCAGAGGGCCGTGCGGCCCGCGAGCCCGCCGATCCCCGAGGTGGGGAGCAGCAGCTCCCCGGCGAGCACCAGCACCGCCGCGAGCCCGGTGGCCTGGCCGAGCCGCAGCCACTCGTAGGGAACCTTGAAGAGGCGCTGCGTGAAGACGTACATGAGCACCAGCACCACCGCGTAGGAGGCGACCAGTGAGACTCCGGCGCCGACGATCCCCATCGACGGAAGCAGCACAAGGTTGAGACCGATGTTGACCACCGTGCCCGCCCCCGTGGCCGGGAAGTTGAACTCGGTGCGCCCGGTGCGCCCCAGGATGATCACCAGCACGAGATAGAGGGCGTACAGCATCACCCCGGTCGAGACGAGGCCGATCGTCTGGTAGGAGTCGAAGAACTCCGGCGCGGCCAGCGCGCGAACGATCCAGCGGGAGAGCAGCCACATCCCGGCGACGACAAAGGTCGTGACCGAGACGAACCAGGTGACGATCACGGCGTATGCGCGCCGCGCCTCGTCGTCGTCGGTGATCGAGTAGGCGAGCGGCGGCCAGGCGAGCTGGAAGCCCTTGACCAGCACGTTGACCGCCTGCGCGAACTTGACCGACAGGCTGTACAGGCCGGCGTCGCCGAGGCCGACCAGACGCACGATCAGCAGCCGGTCGATGAAGTTGAGCGAGTAGAGGGAGAGCTCGGCCGGCATGGTCGGCAGCCCCCAGCGCAGCATCCGTCGCCAGATCGCGAAGTCGGGGATCACCGCGAGCCGGTGCCTCTGCGAGATCACCAGCCCGGCGAGGAAGACGGCCCCGGTGCCGTACTGGCCCCAGAGCAGGCCGCTGGCGCCCTTGTCCTCTCCCACGACCAGCCAGACGGTGACCGGGATCGTCACCAGCACGTTGGCGACCGTGAAGGCGAAGTAGGCCTTCGCCCGCTCGTCGATCCGGTAGAGCGCCGTGAGGAACTCGAACATCGTGAACACCCAGAGGCCGAAGATCGCGATTCGCATCAGCCCCGGGTCGGAGTGGTCGAGCAGGAGCCTCGAGATCGGCTCGGCGAGCGGCAGGGCCACGAGCATGCCGATCGTCGTCGTCCAGAGCAGAGAGGCGAAGGCGGTCTTCACGACCTCGGTCGGCTCCTCCCCCGCCTGGTAGTAGAAGCGCAGCAGGGCCTCGATGATGCCCAGGCGGATCACGATGCTGGCCGCGATCACGCCCGTGATCAGGACCTCGGCGGCGCCGTAGTCGGCCGGGGTCAGGTACCGCGTGTAGAGCGGCAGCAGGGCGACCGCGATCAGCTTCGAGATCACGCTCGATGCCGTGTACGCGGCACCGGTCGTCGCCAGACGGCGGAGGTATCCGGTCATCAGATGGTCGACCGCACGGCGCTGCGCGCCTGGGGGCGCGTGTGGCCGAGCAGATCGGTGGACGCAGGGCGAAGCCCTTGCTGGCGGCAAGGGCGAGCCCGAGGACGCCGAGATGCGACGGCCACAGGCGTCAGCCAGGCGCGCATGGTCGTGCGGTCGACCATCTACTAACCGGCGACTGTAGGTGCCGGCGGTGCCTCGGCCTGGGCGGTGACCTTCCGCGGAAGTTCACCCACGCCCACCTCGGCTGCCAGCACCGCGCCCATGGCCAGCAGCGCCCAGGTCAGTGGGTCGGTGAGGTAGGCGGCGTAGCCGATCGTGTGGACCAGTAGCGCGGCGAACGCGGTGGCGATCGCGATCCGCGCCGGGCCGAGCTCGACCCGACTCCCCTCGCCAAGCGTCTCGAAGGGCGCACCGAGGCCGGGGGCGATCGCCCGCATGCCGGAGAACAGCGTCCAGAGCGCCGCGGCCAGCAGCGCGAGGTACGCGGCGATCCCGATGACACCCTGTTCGGCCGCCACGGTGACCGGCTCGGTGTGGGAGATCGTCGTATCGCCGGGACGCACGTTCTCCTCGCGAGCGAAGGCCTTCGAGAAGGAGGCCGAGCCGTACCCGTACAGCGGGCGGTGCTTCGCCAGCTTCAGGCCGCCCGACACCAGGCTGCTGTGGCCCTCCGTCACGGTCCGCGTCGATTCGTTTGACCCGCCGCCCACGGTCAGGACCGCAACGAATACGACGGCGAGCACGATGGGCGTGGCGACGAGCGCCCAGCGGACGCTCCAGCGCAGGGCCGCCAGCACGGCGAGCCCGATGAAGAGCGCGATGAAGCTCGTCTGGGAGAAGGCGAAGAGAAGGCCGGCGAACGCCACGCCGATCGCGGCCACGAGCAGGAAGGCGAAGCGCCGGTCGTCCGCCCAGAGGAGGACCGCGGCAGCCACGACGATCGGGAAGATCAGGTAGCGCCCGTAGATGTTCGGGTCCCAGAAGACAGAGTTGACGCGGAAGTAGAAGTGGAAGTCGTTCGAGGCCTCGAGCTTGTCGTTCCAGAAGATGTGCTGGCTGGCGAACTGCTCGATCCCCACCAAGGCGAGGAGGACCCCCTCAGCGACGATCACAATGAAGGCGAGGCGAAGCAGCCGCCGGTCCCAGCTCGCCTCCGCGAGCAAGGAGAAGAGCACCGCGAACGGGATCAGGAAGAAACCGGTGTTGCGCGCCGCGAAGGCGACGTCGTCGGAGTAGATCGTCTGCAGCGCGTACACGCAGATCACGACCACCAGGGCGACAACTAGGGGTTTCGGAAGGCGGCGCAGCTGGGTCTCACCCCGCAGGGTCGAGACCAGTGTCGCCAGCACGCCCGCGCCGATCACCGCGTAGAGCGGTACCAGCAGGTTGACCGCCTCTCCCCCCGCCACGTGCAGCCTGACCCTGAACGGCATCGCGGCGACCACGAGCAGCGGGAGCAGGACCGGCCAGCGCAGCATCGCCACGGCGCCGATGACCAGCCCGATGACCGCCGCGACGATCACCCCCGCGAACTCGAGATCGTGGGAGCGGAGGTTGGCGATGTCGTCCCAGCCCTGACCGGCGATCAGGGCCGTCGCCAGCGCCAGCGCGACCACGAGGCCGGCGACCCGCATCCGCGGCCCCCACGCGAGCAGCGCGACCGACACCGCGGCCGCTCCGCCGAGGCAGCCCGCTACTTCCAGAGCCTCGCTCAAGAGGATCCTCCGGGCGGCGAGTGGACGACCAGGTGCTCGCCGGAGGTCGCGACGCGGTCGGCGTCCCTCAACTTGAATCTGAGGTAGTAGGTCCCTTGCCCGACGGGCTTGCCGGCGTCATCGGTGCCGTCCCAGTCGTAGCAGTGAGCGTCGGACTTCTCGTCACCGCCCTTCAGCGCCTGGGCGGGCGCCAGGACGCGAACGACGTGGCCCGAGGAGTCGACCATCTCGACCTGCACGGTGTCGGCCCGCGTCAGCGTGAAACAGGCCTTGTACTGGCCCACCGGGCGATTGAGCTTGAAGAAGATGTTGCTCACCACCGGGCCCTCGTCGCGCAGGTGCTGGGTGAGGACCATCGCGCCGGCCGTCGCGGCCAGCAGAAGCGCCACGGTCAGGGCGGCGATCACTGCGACCGGTCGACTGCGCTCGCTCACAGTGCGGCCGAGCTACTGGTCTGGCTCAGATTCCCGAGCCGGTCGTGCTGGCCCCACTCGAGCCGGCCTTATCGTCTCCCAGGACCACCGCGACGGGATCCCCCTCCGCGGCCACGCGGACCTCGTTATCCATCGGCTGCTGCTTCGGGATGCCGACGATCTCCGAGACCACGCCCGCGCACTCCTTCCCCTGTTGCGGATCGAACATGACCACGCTGGTGCTGAACGGCGAGTCTGTGTTGCCGACCGGCGTCGTCTTGTAGCCCTGCTGCTGCAGGGGACCTGCGAAGTCCGCCGCCAGGCCCTGGGCAGGCGTCCCGTTGAGCACGGCGACCCTGGTCTGCCCGGGGGGGCATGGTCCCTTGTCCTTACCGGCGGTCGGCGCGTCGGACTCAGACCCACCGCCGACGATCCGGCTGACGCCGAAGGCGGCGCCCGCGAGCACGATGACCCCGATCAGGACGAGCGCTGCGATCCCTTTCCAATCGGAGAGCCAGGCGGGACGCTCGCGGCCGTTCGGGCGGCGGCGGCGCTGCTCGAAGCGCCTTCGCCGCTCGGCGGCCTGGCGCGCCAACTCGGCCCTCCTGAACGCCTCGGCCTCGTTCGGGGCCGTCGCGGCGGCCGCGGCGGCGGCCTCCTCGGGCTTCCTCGCGGCTACCGCCGTGGCCGCTCGCTCGGCCGGCGTGACCGTCTCGCCGTCCTCGGAGCCGGCCTCGACCAGGAAGCTCGCGTTCTCCCGCAGACGGCGAATGTCTCGCGCCTGAGCGAAGTAGAGCAGGGCAACGAGGGCCAGCCCCAGGAATGAGGCGAGGCCCGCGACGGCGCCGACATCCTTGAGGAGGCTGCTCATCCGGGGCGCGGGATGTTACGGGCGGCTAGGCCGTGACGTCGTCGACCGGCAGCGCAGCGGCCCGGCGCTGCGTGACCAGCTCGACGGTCTGAGCAGCGAGGTCGGCCTCGTCGCCCGAGCTGACCAGGGCCTCGAGCCGGTTCAGCGTACCGCTCACCCACTCCGGATCGCGCGGAGCCTTGCGGACCGCGCGCACGATCCGGTCGGCGGCCGTCGGCTGGGGCCGCTCGTCGGAGTTGAAGAGGTCCTCGTGGAGCTTCTCGCCCGGCCGCGCGCCCACGAACTCGATCGCGATGTCCACCTCCGGCTCGTACCCGGCCAGCCGGATCATGTTGTGCGCGAGGTCGACGATCTTCACCGGCTCTCCCATCTCGAGCACGAAGACCTCGCCGCTGGCGCCTCCCAGGTCACCCGAGCGGATCACCAGCTGGACGGCCTCCGGGATGGTCATGAAGTACCGGCTCATCTCCGGATCGGTGACGGTCACGGGGCCGCCACGCTCGATCTGGCTGCGGAAGATCGGCACCACGCTGCCCGACGAGGCGAGGACGTTGCCGAAGCGAACGGTGACGAAGCGCGTCTGGGGGTGCTTCCGGCCCGCGGCCTCGATAATCCACTCCGCTACCGCCTTCGAGGCACCCATCACGGTGCGCGGGTTGACGGCCTTGTCGGTGGAGACGAGGACGAAGCGGTCGCACCCTGAAGCCACCGCGGTCTCGGCCGTCACCCGCGTCGCGATCGCGTTGTTGCGGATCGCCTCCAGGGGATTGGCCTCCATCAGCGGGACGTGCTTGTAGGCGGCGGCGTGGAACACGACGTCGGGCTTGAAGCGCTGCATCACCTCGAGCATCCGCTCGGGCTCCTTGCAGTCGGCGAGCACCGACTCGATCCGGGTGAAGTGACGCTCCTCGATCATCTCCCGGTCGATCCGGAAGAGGTTGTCCTCGGCGTGGTCGAGGACGACCAGCAACCTCGGCCGCACCCGGGCGATCTGGCGGACCAGCTCCGCACCGATCGAGCCGCCGGCGCCGGTCACGAGCACGACCTTGTCCTGCATGTAGGCGCCCACCCGGTCGAGCTCCATCTTCACCGGCTCGCGACCGAGGACGTCCTCCACCTGGACCTCACGTAGCTGCCTGGTGAGCTGCACGCCGCCGCGGAGCAGCTCGAAGACGGTGGGGAGAGTGCGGACGGGCACGTCGCGCTCCCGGCAGGCGGTCACCACCCGGCCGCGCAGCACGCCAGGGGCCGAGGGGATCGCGATGATCACCTCGTCGGGATTGAGGTCGTCGAGTACCTCCCCGACCCCCTCCGTCGTGCCGACGACGTTGATGCCGTGAAGGCGCATCCCGCGCTTGCGCGGATCGTCATCGAGAAAACCGATCGCCTTCGCCCCAAGGTTGGGATTGAGCTGGAGCTCGCGGGCGACCATCTGCCCGCCCGATCCGGCACCGATCACGAGAACCCGCCGCGCGCCGCGGACATCGCGCCGCGCGAGCCGCTCCACCAGGACCATCCTCGCGAGGAGCCGAGCGCCGCCGATGAGGAAGACCGTAAGCAGGAAGTCGCTGACCACGACAGACCGGGGAATCTGATCGTCGAACGGCTTCAGCAGGAGGAAGGTGACCGCCAGGATCGCCGTCGAGATCGCGCAGGCGCGCAGGATCGCGATCATGTCCGGCAGGCGGAAGTAGCGCCACCACTTCTCGTAGAGGCCGGAGATGTAGAAGACGATCAGCTGGCCGACGACCACGAAGCCGATCGAGCTGGCGACCATGTGGTCGTAGCGCTCCGGGATCCCTCCCGAGGCATCGAGGAAGCGCAACCTGAAGGCCAGGTAGTAGGCCACCGCGACGAGGACTGCGTCGGCGGCGATCTGGATCAGTCGATGACGCCAGACGGGATGCTTGAGCCGATCCACGCGCAGCGAGTCTAGATGTTGCGAGGGTACTGCTCGCAAAGCGAGTAGCACCCCGTTTCAGGCGGGGGACATTTGGGCGCGGCAGCCCGTGCGTGGGTACACCCCGTACCATGCCGCCCCTGTGATGGGCCTCGTGATCCTCACCGGTGCGGTGACCGACAAGCTGGTCGATTTCGCCACCAACCTGATCGGCGATGCGGGTTACGCGGGCGTCTTCGTGCTGATGACGCTGGAGAGCGCCCTGATCCCGATCCCAAGCGAGGCGACGATGTTGTTCGCCGGTTTCAAGGTCGAGGACGGGACGCTGACCCTGTTCGGGATCGTCGCCGCCGGTGTCCTGGGCAACCTGGTGGGCTCATGGATCGCCTACGCGATCGGCTACTACGGCCGCCTGGAGCTCGTCGAGCGCCATCGGATCTTCCACACGAATCGCCGCTACCTCGACTGGGCCGACGACTGGTTCAACCGTCATGGCGATGCGACTGTCTTCTTCTCGCGCATGCTGCCTGTGATCCGAACATTCATCTCGCTCCCGGCGGGGGTCGCGAGAATGCCCTTCTGGCGGTTCACCTGGCTGACCCTGGCCGGCTGCATCCCCTGGGTGTTCGCGCTCGCTCTGCTCGGGCGGGAAGTGGGGAGCAAGTGGGATGACTGGAAGGACCGGCTGCACTACCTCGACTACGCGGTGCTGGCGGCGATCGTGGCCCTGATCGCGTACGCGCTCTGGAAGCGACGGCGCGGCCGCGTCGAGCCCGCTACAGGGTCCTGATGCGCACATCGAGGGCGATCGTCCTCGGCGCGGTCCAGGGGCCGACCGAGCTCCTGCCGATCTCGAGCTCCGCGCATCTCACCCTCGCCTCCTGGTTCCTCGGCTGGACGCGCGAGGACGGCGACGCCGAGCTGGAGAAGACCTTCGGCGTCGCGCTCCACGCCGGCGCCGCTGCGGCGCTGCTCGTCGGCCAGCGGCAGGTCATCGTGGACGAGCTCCGCACGTTCGACCGGCGCAAGGCGGCCGTGCTCGGCCTCTCCTTCCTGCCGGCGGCGGTCTTCGGCGTTCTCTTCGAGCGCGTCATCGAGCGCCGCCTGGGCGGTCCGCTTCCGACCGCCGCCGGGCTGCTCACCGGATCAGCCGCCATGGTCGCGGCGGATCGCACGCCCCAGGGGCGGGATCGCGGTCAGGCCACCGCCGCCGACGGGCTTGCCCTCGGTTTCGCCCAGGCGGCCGCCCTCGCCCCGGGCATCTCGCGCAACGGCGCCACGCTCAGCGTCGCGCGCTGGCGCGGCTTCAGCCGGCAGCACGCCAACATGCTTTCCAGGACCGTGGCGCTGCCCGTGATCGTCGGCGCCGCGGTGCTCAAGGGCGCCCGGTTGAGGCGGCGCGGATTGCCGCCGGACCAGCGCAGTGCATTCGTCGCTGGGACTGCGGCCTCGTTCGCCTCGACGCTCGGCTCGCAAGCCCTGATCCGAGTCGTCGAGCGCGATAGCGCGCTCTGGCCCTATGCCGCCTATCGGGTCGGCCTGGCCGGCCTCGTGCTCGGCCGGCTCTGGCGGCGCTCGCGGAGGCAGCGCGCCGACCTTCGTGGCTTCGGCCAGCCGGACAACCTCATCTCCGGCGATGGCAGACCCGTGGCCTCCGGGAACGGCGCGCCCACCTGGGCACCCGTCTCGGGGTCGGGGACCGCGCCGGAGTCCCCCTCGCGGCCGGAATCGCCGTGAGCGAGGACGCCTACGCGCGAGCCGGCGTCAGCCAGGGGGATGCCGACGCCGCCGTCGCCTCGCTCGTCTCGGCCCTGGCCACGGGGGCGCCCGCCGAGAGCCGCCAGGTCCTCGCCAGCGGCCACTACGCGAACGTCGTCCGCCTCGACGAGCGGACCGGCATCGCCCTGAGCACCGACGGCGTCGGGACGAAGCTGGTTCTCGCGGAGCAACTGGGGCGCTGGGACACCGTCGGCATCGACTGCGTGGCGATGAACGTGAACGACGTCGTCTGCGTCGGGGCCGAGCCGCTGGCCATGGTCGACTACCTGGCCGTCGATCGTGCCGACCCGGATGTCGCCGGGGCCATCGGGACGGGGCTGGCTCGCGGCGCCGAGCTCGCTGGAATCGAGATCGTCGGCGGCGAGCTCGCCCAGCTCGGGGAGATCATCAACGGTCTCGACCTGGCGGGCGCCTGCTTCGGGACCGTGGTCCTCGACTCGCTTGTCACCGGCGCCGCGATCGAGCCGGGCGACCCGGTGGTCGGGCTGCCCTCCTCAGGGCTCCACTCCAATGGCTACACGCTCGCCCGCTCGGCTCTCGCGGAGATTCCCCTCCACGACGACCGCCTCGGCAGACCGCTCGGCGATGTACTGCTCGAGCCGACCGAGATCTACGTCAAGCCGATCGTCGAGCTGCTCCGCTCAGAGGTCGAAGTCCGGGGCCTCGCCCACATCACCTCAGGCGGCCTGGGCAACCTGCTGCGGCTCGAGGCCGAGGTCGGCTACGAGATCGACGACCCGCTGCCGGTCCCACCCATCTTCACCCTGATCCAGGAGCTCGCCGACGTCAGCGACGAGGAGATGCACGACGTCTTCAACATGGGCTGCGGGTTCTGCGTGGTGGTCGCGGCCTCGGACGAAGATGCGGCGCTGGAGCGACTGCGGCCGCACTACGCAGACGCGAAGCGAATCGGCCGGGCGGTAGCGGGATCCCCGGAGATCAAGCGAATCCCCTAATACCGCGGGGGCATACTCTTTACGGTACGAGGGGACGGGATGGCCACCACCGACGTTCTGCTCTACGGCGACACCGAGCGTTACGCGTCGCTTCGCCACGAGTTGCCGATCGCGATCATGGATCCGTTCCTGCTCGCGGTGATCGACGGCCGCATCCACATCATGGTCAGCACCCTGGAGCGCGACCGGATCGCCGCGGCCGCGCCGGGCGCGGTCCTCCACGACGTGCGCAACTTCGGCTACCAGGAGCTGATGGACAGCGACATGTCGCGCGACGAGATGTGGCTCGAGTTGACGAGCCGGGTTGCGGCGGGGATGGGGATCCGCGAGGCGCTCGCCGATCCGCAGATGCCGTTCGCCGTCGCCGACCGACTGCGCTCCGACGGGATCGAGCTGACCCCGGATCGAGCAGCAATCGAGGCGAGGCGGCGGGTGAAGACCGATGCCGAGCTTGCCGGAATCCGCAGCGCGCAGCGCGCCGCCGAGGCGGGTATGCGGGCCGCAGCCGAGCTGCTGCGTCGGGCCGAGCCCGACGGGGACCGGCTGCGCCTCGACGGCGAGCCGCTCACGGCGGAGACGATTCGCGCCGCGCTGCGGGACGCCTGCGCCGCGCACGGTGCGGCCGCCCCGCCGGACGTCATGGTCTGCTCGGGCTGGGATGGGTTCGGCCACGACCCGGGGTCTGGGCCGCGTCCCGCGGGGCTCCCCATCACGATCGACCTCTGGCCGCGCGACGAGCGGTTCGGATGCTGGGCTGACATGACCCGCACCTTCGTCGTCGGCGACGTGCCGGACGAGGTGCGCGAGCTTGAGCGGGTCGTCACCGAGGGATTCGCGGCGGCCCGCGACACAGTGCGGCCCGGGATCACCGGCAGGGAGCTGCACGGGATCACATGCGATGTGTTCGAGGCCGCGGGCTATCGCACCCAGCGCACCGGCCCGCCGGATGACGATCCGAACGGCGGCTTCCAATTCGGCCTCGGCCACGGGGTCGGCCTCGAGGTCCACGAGGCGCCTAGCCTGGGCAGGCTCGGGCGCGAGCCGCTCGTCACGGGCGACGTGGTCGCGATCGAGCCGGGGCTGTGGAAGAAGGGGCTTGGCCAGGTTCGCATCGAGGACCTCCTGCTGGTCACCGATGATGGCTCGACGACGCTGACCGAGTATCCCTACGACCTGGCGCCGTAAACGGGCCCAGAGCGGCCCCCCTCAGCGGGCCGGTCGCTTCGCTAGGCCCGCTCCCAGACCGTCCCGGTGAGTGCCGGGACCGGCTTCAGTTTCCAGTCGCGCGCCAGCGCCCAGAGCTCGGCCTCGATGACCGGCCGAGGGCGCCCGGTGAGCACCTCCATCTCTCGTGTCGCGCAGCGGCCGAACCTGTCGATCGCATCCAACGGGTCGAGCGACCGCGCGTTCACCTGCTTCGCGCCGGCGGCCGACGCCGCCTCGCGCATCTGCTCCACGTCCACCGCATCGTTCCCCCAGGCGCCGTGGCGACTGCCATCGTCGGCGATGAAGAGCGCCGAGGGAAAGCTGATTCTCTCCCTCCCTTTGCTGCTGCGGTGGATCGCGCCCGCGTCCCGCGCCTTCTGCGGCGGGTCTCGCACCTCGTCGAGGTCGGCGCCGAACGCCTCGGTGATCGCATGCGAGCGGAGGTCCACCTCGAAGCGCTCGCGGTCGATCCCCGCGCGCCCCGCGGCGTCGATCAGCGGATCGGCATGGTCCAGCTTGCGGCGCTCGAACATGATCCCCTCGCGCAGGGTTCGGAGATACCGGTAGGCGGCCTGTGTGCCCTGCTCGGCCGCCGCCTTGGCCGCCTGACAGGCCGGATACGTCGAGTCGAGCGGGTTCCGCGTCCAGATCCTCGGATCGTTGGGCATGCCTCCCTCGGCCGCGTCGGCGAGCCACTGCGAGACCACGTCGAGGAGATTCGCCCGCTCGTAGCTGCGCGCCAGCCCTCCCATCACCCAGACGAACTCGAGCTCGTCCTCGAACTCCCACATCAGCCGGCGGAGAGCGGGCTCGGCAGCCCACGACCAGGGACACGCGGGATCGGTGTAGAAGCGGACCTGGACAGTCATCATTCGTCCCGGTGCAGCTGCTGGTTCGTCCGGGCGTTGGCTGGCAGCGGCGGGAGCACCCTGAGGCGAAAATACACCGCGATGCAAAGGCTGATCAGTTGGAACGTTTGAGCTCCACTGTCCTCTCGGGCCGCTACCGGCTCGAGTCGAAGCTGGGCTCAGGCGGGATGTCCACCGTCTATCTGGCGACGGACCAGGTCCTCGACCGGCCGGTCGCCGTCAAGCTGCTCCATCGAGAGATCTCCGAGGAGGCGGATCAGCTCGAGCGCTTTCGCCGTGAGGCCCGGGCGGCCGCGCGCCTTTCCCATCCCAACCTGGTCGGGGTGATCGATGCGGGCGAGGACGACAGCCGCCCCTACATCGTCTTCGAGTACATCGAGGGCCGGACCCTGAAGCGGCGCCTGCAGGAGGAGGGACGCCTGCCGGTGGACGAGGCGGTCGCCTACGCGATCGAGATCGGGCGGGGCCTGACGGCCGCACACGCGCGCAAGCTCGTCCACCGCGACGTCAAGCCCCAGAACGTGCTGATCGATCCCGACGGCCGCGCCAAGGTCACCGACTTCGGCATCGCCCGCTCGCTGGAGCAGCAGGGGATGACCGCGACCGGCCGCGTCCTCGGCACGACCGACTACGTCTCGCCGGAGCAGGCGATGGGCGAGGACGTCGACGAGCGCTCCGACGTCTACTCGCTCGGCGTCGTGCTCTACGAGATGCTCACCGGGGACGTTCCCTTCCGCGCCGAGACTCAGGTCGGTGTCGCGATGAAGCACGTCAACGAGCCGATGCCCGACGTGCAGGCGAAACGCCCGGAGGTCTCGGCCACGGTGGCTTCGGTCGTCGATCGGGCCACAACCAAGGACCCGCGGGACCGCTACGGCACCGTCGCCGAGATGGTCCGCGACCTCGAGCAGACCCTCGAGGTCGAAGCCGCGCGCCGGGGCGGGACGAGTGGCGAGGCGACCAGCGTGCTCAACTCGGTGCCCTCCCACAAGCGGCGGCTGGGGCGCCGGCGGCGGATCTCGGGGCCGGGGGTCGCCGTGGCGATCGTCTTGCTCGCCCTGGTCGCCGCGGCGGTGATCTTCGCCAGCAGGCTGGATCTAAGCAGCGACGAGGCGCCGAGCGGGGGCGGCACGTCGGAGGTGCGGCTTTCGGTCGACGCCGCCAGCGAGTTCGATCCGGAGGGAGACGGGCAGGAAACCGGGACGCAGGAGCAGGCCGTGGACGGCAATCCCACCGGAACTGCCTGGTCGAGCGAGCATTACGACACGCCCGACTTTGGCGGACTCAAGGATGGCGTCGGTCTGGCGATCGATGCGGGAAGCACGGTTGGCGCAAAGTCGATGACGATTCGGGCACTCACGCCGGGATATGCCGCCGAGATCTACGAGGTCAACGGCTCACCTCCCAGCGACCTCAGTAGCTGGGGGCGTCCCGTCGCGAACATCAGCGACGGCGGTGACCGCGAGACCGTGACGCTGCCCGGCAAGCCCGCCAAGTCCCTCCTGATCTGGATCACGAAGATGCCGCAGGCCCAGGACGATCCGGACCGCTACCAGATCGAGATCTCGGACGTCCAGCTGTTCAAGAGCTAGAACTCGTAGCTCTTCGCCTTCTCGTACCGCTCGACCGCGAGCTTGATCAGCCGGTCGCAGAGCTCCGGGTAGGCGATGCCGTCGGTCTCGAAGAGCTTGCCGTAGACGCTCGTCTCGGTAAACCCGGGAATCGTGTTGAGCTCGTTGACGAGCACGTCCTCTCCGTCCACGAAGAAGTCGCAGCGGGCGAGGCCGCTGCAGCCGCAGAGCGTGAACACCCGGCGAGCCAGCTCGCGAACCCGCTCGGCGGCCCTTTCGGAGATCCCGGCGGGCACCCGCAGCTCCATGCCGCCCTCCGCGTACTTGGCCTCGTAGTCGTACCAGTCGGATGCGTTGGTGACGATCTCGCCGGGCGGTGACGCCACTGGGTCCTCGTTGCCGAGCAGCGAGCACTCGACCTCCTTACCCGGCCCCGGCGCC
This sequence comes from uncultured Solirubrobacterales bacterium, assembly GCA_963797265.1. Classification (GTDB taxonomy): domain Bacteria; phylum Actinomycetota; class Thermoleophilia; order Solirubrobacterales; family 70-9; genus DASUPK01. Next base: position 153,319 of record CAWCOY010000003.1, read on the forward strand.
TCGACGATCACGCGGGGGTCGTGGCGTCGCGCCTCCTCGACCGCCCGGTCGAGCTCCTCGGTCCCAGACGCCGGCGCGATCCCGACGCTGGAGCCGAGGCGGGCCGGCTTCACCCAGACCGGCTGGCCGAATCCCGCGACGGTCTCCCGCCAGCCCTCATCCCCCGCGCGGCAGTAGTCGACCTGAGGCACCCCGCGGCGGGCCAGGAGGTCCTTGAAGACGAGCTTGTCCATGCAGATCGCCGAGGACTCGACGTCGGACCCCGCATAGGGGACGTCGAGCACCTCGAGCAAGCCCTGTACGCTGCCGTCCTCCCCACCGGGGCCGTGCAGGACCGGAAAGACGACGTCGCAGCCGAGCAGCCCCTCCCCGGGGGCGAAGCTGACCGGCTCGCCGCCGGCCATCCAGCGGCCGTCGCGGCCGATCGTGATCTCGACCGTCTCGTGGCCCGCTTGGCGGAGTCCGCCGGCCACCGAGGCGGCCGAGCGCAGCGAGACCTCATGCTCGCTCGAGATCCCGCCGCCGAGGACGACGACCCTCATGCTCCGGGGGTGGTCGTTGTGGTCGGAGATGCAACGCCGACTGAGATCGTGACCGTGTCACCGCGCTGGCCGCGCGACCCGGCGGGCGGGAACTCGGAGATCACCCTGTTGACGTCGGCGGGGTCCGACGTGCTCTGTTCGGTCACGGAGACGACGAAGCCCGCCTTCTTGAGCGCGGTCACCGCGGTCCTCCTGTCCTGCCCGACCACATCCGGCACGGTGATGGCGCCGGTCGAAGCGAAGATCGTCACCTGGGATCCCCGCGCGACGCTCTGTCCGGCGGACGGGCTCTGGCTGAGCACCTTGCCCTGTGGCTCGGTGGAGTCGCGCTGCACCTCCACTCCCGCCAGCCCCGCGTTCTGCAGCGCCGCGAGCGCGGCCTGGTCGTCCATCCCCACCACGCTCGGAACCAGGACGGTGTTGGCCCCGCGGGAGATCAGCAGCGTGACGGGCTGCGCGGTCGAGAGCTGGGTCCCGGCGGCCGGCTCGGTTCCTATCGCGAGGCCGCGCTTCACGCCCTTCGAGAATCGCTGTTCCACGTTCACTTTGAAACCGGCTTTTTCCAGGCGTTTCATCGCGTCGTCCTGGGCCAGGCCGCCGACGGATGGAACGGCGACGACCGCGGGACCCTGGCTGACACTAAGCGTCACCGTCGCGCCCTCCTCCACCTTGCCGCCGCCGCGGTCGGTCGGGATCGGGTCCTGCTCGACCACCTGATTGCGCGGCGCGAAGCTGGGCACCGGCTTGATCGACCAGTTCAGGCTTTGGTCGTCGAGGATCTTCTCCGCCTGATTCACGTCCTTCCCGATCACGTCGGGGACGCCGACATGCGAGGGTCGGGTGAGCGCATACGCGACCAGCGCCGCGACCCCGGCGGCGAGCAGGGCGACGACGATCCAGCGCCAGCGCCGCCGGCGTCGCTCCCGCTCCCACTCCTCCTCCTCGGGCTCCTCCTTCCCGGGGACGGCCGCCACGCCCTCCGGGGAGACTGCGGCATAGGCGGCGGTGTCCTGCGGGCGCAGCGTGTCCGGGGCCTTCTCGGCCGCGTCGAGGGCCTTCAGGAAGGCGTCCGCGTCCTTGAAGCGCGCGTCGGGATCCTTGGCGAGCGCTCGCATCACCACCGCGTCGAGCGCCGGCGGGACGTTCGGGTTGATCGCGCTCGGTCGCCGGGGCGCCTCCGAGACCTGTTTGAGGGCAACGGCGATCGCGCTCTCGCCCTCGAATGGCACGCGTCCCGTGAGCGCCTCGTAGAGGATCACGCCGATCGAGTAGATGTCCGATCGCGGCGTCGTCGGCTTGCCCTGCGCCTGCTCCGGCGAGATGTACTGCGCCGTGCCCATCACCGAGCCGGTGGCGGTGATGTCCGAGTTCTCGCCGGCGCGAGCGATGCCGAAGTCGGCCACCCGGGCCCGCCCCTCGTCGTCGATCAGAACGTTCTGCGGCTTCAGGTCGCGGTGGACGATCCCCTTGCGGTGCGCGAAGCGGGCGGCATTGAGGATCTGGCGCGTGAAGTCGATCGCGTCATTCGGGCTCATTCCGCCCTTGACGAGGTCCTTCATCGAGGGACCGTCGACGTACTCCATCGCGATGAAGTAGGTGTCGCCGAACTGGCCCCGATCGAAGATGCCGACGACGTTCGGGTGCTGAAGTCCGGCAGCCGACTGAGCCTCGCGCTGGAAGCGCTGCACGAACTCCTTGTCCTGCGCGAAGCGGTCGTGCAGGATCTTGATCGCGACCTTCCGGTCGAGCTCGGTGTCCTCCGCGAGCCAGACGTCGGCCATCCCGCCGGAGCCGATCTTGCGCTCGAGCCGGTAGCGCTGGTCGACGACGGCGCCCGACTCTTGATCAGCCACCGGAGTCCCCTTGCAGGAACGCCTCGGCGACTGCCTTGAAGATCGGGCCGCAGGTTGGTCCGCCGAAGCCGCTGGTGTGCTCGACGATGCAGGAGATCGCGATCTGCGGATCGCTGGCGGGTGCGAAGCCGATGAACCAGGCGTCGTTGACGCCCGATGAGATCTCCGCCGTTCCGGTCTTGCCGGCCACGTCGATGCCGGAGACGGCGCCCGCGGTGCCGGTTCCCTCGCGGACGACGCTCTGCATCATCGTGTTGAGAGTCGACGCCGTGTCCTCGCTCATCACCCGGCTCTGACGGGCCGGATCCAGCTTCGTCTCCCGCCCGTCGGGATCGATCACCTTCGACCACAGCCGCGGCTCCATCAGCTCGCCGTTGTTGGCGACGGTCGCGGCGACCTCGGCCATCTGCAACGGGGTCACTCGCAGGCGCTCCTGGCCGATCGCGACCCGGCCGATGTCGATCGGATCGCTCGGGCCGAGCAGCTTGTTCCCGTCGTAGACCCCGCTCGCCGCCAGCTGGAACGCCGGATAGTCGAGGCGCGGCTTGGCGTTGAAGCCGTAGCGCTCCATGTACTTGAACATCGTGTCCTTGCCGAGCTTCTCGCCGGCCTGTGCCCACCAGGTGTTGACCGAGTTGGTGAGCGCCGTGGTCATGTCGATCGTGCCGAACTGCTCCCCGCCGGAGTTGGCGAGCGGAACGCCCTCGATCTCGATCGGTGAGCGGCCGCTGAAGGTCGAGTCGGGGGACAGCTCGCCGCTGTCGAGCCCGGCCGTGGCCGTCACCACCTTCATCGTCGAGCCCGGCGGGTAGCCGGCCTGGGTCGCGCGGTTGAAGAGCGGTGCGCTCTCATCCCGGTTGAGCTGCGCCAGGTGCTTCGGGACCTGGTTCGGGTCGTACTCGGGGATGCTCACCATGGCCCTGACCTCGCCGGTAGAGGGGACGATCGCGACCACCGAGCCGCGGCGCCCGGCGAGCCCGTTGACCGCGGCCTCCTGCGCGGCCGGGTCGAGCGCGGATTGCACGTTGTCGCCCTCCTGGCGGTGGCCCTGGAGCTCATCGAGGATCGAGAGGAACTCGGTCTTGTTGCCGACCAGCTCGTCGTTGTGTGCGAGCTCGAATCCGACCCGGCCCTGGGTCACGAAGCTGTAGCCGATCGGGTTCCCGAAGAGCGAACCCTGTGGGTAGTGGCGCACGTAGATCTTGTTGTTGCCCTTGCCGATCGCGCGGGAGTGGGCGATCACAGAGCCGTCGGAGGCGAGGATGTCGCCGCGCTGGATCCTCTGCTCCTCGAGCAGCGGCCTGCGGTTCGCCTGGTTCGCCTCCAGCGAGTCCGAGTCGAAGATCGACCAGTACGAGGTGAACCCGAAGAGCAGCGCGTAGAGAATCAGCAGGAAGCCGAAGAGCTTGATGATCTGTCTGTTCATCAGCCGATCCTCGTCTGGCTCTGGAGCCGCACCCGCCGGCGCGCCTTGTCCGAGACCATCAGCAGCAGGGCTAAGAGGATGAAGTTGGCGACGATCGAGCTGCCGCCGTAGCTGATGAAGGGCAGCGTGACGCCGGTCAGCGGGATCACCCTGGTGACTCCGCCGATGATCACGAACGCCTGCAGGGCGAAGATCGCCGTCAGGCCCGTCGCGAGCAGCTTCGAGAAGCCGTCCTCGGCCAGGATGGCGGTCTTGAAGCCCCGCTCGGCGATCAGCGCGTAGATGAGGACGACCGCCGCGCCACCGAAGAGGCCGAGCTCATCGACGATGACGGCGTAGATGAAGTCCGTGTGCGGCGCGGGCAGGATCGCGCACTGATCGGGGAAGTCGCCGCGGCAGCCGGGCAGCTGCACCAGCGAGTCCCCCAGCCCCCTGCCGAACAGACCGCCGTCGGCCTGCGCGAAGATCGACTGGGAGAGCTGGTAGCCGGACCCCCCGGCGTCGTGGAAGGGATCGAGCCAGATGTCGAAGCGGTCCTGGATGTGCGCGGCCGTGTGCGCGAAGAACCACGCCCCGATCACGAACATCCCCAGGCCGATGATCACGAAGGACAGCCGGCCCGTGGCGACGTAGATCAGAGCCAGGAAGGCGCCGAAGAACATCACCGAGCTGCCCAGGTCTCGGATGAAGACCAGGAGCACCATCGCCGCGCCCCAGACGACGAGCAGAGGCCCGAGGTGCTTGATCGGGGGCAGGACGAGGCCGAAGACGTTGCGAGCGCCGACGACGAGCACCTCCCGGTGCTCGTTCAGGTAGCTCGCCAGGAAGACGACGATGCAGATCTTCGCCAGCTCGGTCGGCTGGAAGGTGATCGGCCCGAGGTTCACCGCGAGATACGCGTCGTTGACCGCGTGCCCGAGGAAGCGTGGCAGGATCAGCAGGATGATTCCGGCGAGCGCGATCAGGTAGCGGTACCGCTCGAGCGCGTCGTAGTCGCGCAGGAAGATGATCGTCGCCGAGAAGAGGAGCAGGCCGAGGACGAACCAGTTGGCCTGGTCACGCGCGAGTCCCTCGTCGAGGCGGAAGAGCATCACCATGCCGAAGGCGGCCAGCAGGGCGACCAGCGGGAACAGGTAGGGGTCGGCGTCCGGAAGCCTGATCCGGATGATGATGTGGGTGGCGACGCAGAGGGCGAGGAAGTAGCCGCCGTAGAGAACGCTCAGGTTGCCGAGCTGATCGGAGTTGGTGATCAGCACGGCGGTGAACCCGGCCGTGACCAGCAGGGCGACCGGGATCAGGGCGAACAGCTCGCGGGTGCGCGCGCTCAACGCTTCTGGGCCTGCTTGCCCTTGTTGGCCCCAGACCTCTGCTGCTGCTTCTTTTTCTTCGGCGGTGGCGGCGCCGGTTGCGGCACCCCCTCCGTCGGTCGCTCCTGGATGTCGGTCGCCAGGCTGGTGGCGTCGTCCTTCCCGCGCAGCGTGTGGCCGGTGACTGCCCGCTGGCGGTCCTCCGAGAGCGCTCCCTCCTGCACCGGGATCGAGTACTGCTTGGAGTAGAGGCTGACCCCGAACGGCAGCTCGTACGGCAGGCCCCGGTAGACCGCGACGTTTCCCCCGTCGTCGGTGCCGAGGAAGTAGATCGAGCGGACGAAGAGGACCGCTCCAACGACCACAGCCGCCACGACCGCGATGGCGGCGGCCCATTTGAGCGCACGCCTGCGACGCGACGGCGTCGGAATCCGTCCCTGACCGCGCAGCCGATCCGTAGCGGCTCGCATCCGCTCGCCCGTCATGCCCGCCTGCTCCGCGGTGCGCGACATCAGGGTCGCTCCCTCCTCCGCCTCCATGGCGTCGGCGTCGGCGACTCGGAAGGCCACGGCGGTGATGTTGTCGCGGCCGCCGCCCTCGTTCGCCGCGTCGACGAGCTTGTTGACCGCGGTTCGCAGGCTCCTCGAGCTGACCAGGATCTCCCGGATCTGCTCGTCGGGGACCATCGTCGTCAGGCCGTCGCTGCAGAGCAGGAAGACGTCCCCGTCGCGGGCCGGGAAGGTCATCGTGTCGACGTTCACGCTCGGCTCCGGCCCCAGGGCCCTGGTGATGATCGAGCGCTGCGGATGCTCCTCGGCCTGCTCTTCGGTCAGCCGGCCCTGGCGGCGAAGCTCCTCGACCAGCGAGTGGTCCTTCGTCAGCCGCTTCAGCTGGCCGTCGCGCAGCAGGTAGGCGCGGCTGTCACCGACGTGCCCCAGCGCGACCTCGTCGTCGCGCAGCAGGGCTGCGGTCAGGGTGGTTCCCATCCCCGCCCGCGATGAGTCCTCCTGGGCGAGCTTGTGGATCTCTCGGTTCGCCCGCTGGGCGATCTTCTCGAGCTGGCCCTCCGCCGGCTCCTCGCGACTCACGCTGCGCTTCCGCTCGAAGGCGCGCGCGGCGATCCGCGAGGCGACCTCGCCGGCCTGTGCGCCGCCCATCCCGTCGGCCACGGCGAAGAGCGGGGCGCGCGCGAAGTACGAGTCCTCGTTCGCCTGTCGCTGCCGCCCGGTGTCGGTCTTGTGTGCCTCTTCCGCGACTTTGAGCATCAGGAGACCTCGAAGCGGAACTCAGTGTCCCCGATCCGGATCGAGTCGCCCGGCGTGAGCTCGGCCTCGCCGTGCAGCTCGTGCGAGTTGAGCAGTGTCCCGTTGGTCGAGTTCATGTCCTCGACGAAATATGCCCCGGAGCGGTTGAACACCCGTGCGTGGATCCCGGAGGCATAGCGATCGTCCAGGCGGATGTCGGCATCCGCGGAGCGGCCGAGCGAGACACCCCCGAAGAGGTCGAAGTGCTCCCCCTGGTTCAGGCCCCCGCCCTGCTCGACGACGAGGAAAGCGTCGGTCCCCGCCGGCTCGACCCCGCCTACCTCGTGATAGCCGGTCTCGTAGCCGGGGGTGCCGGTGCCCCGCAGGTCCTTCAGCGAGCTTCGCGTCACCCAGAACAGGAAGAGGAAGAGCACGGCGAGGAAGCCGAACTTGAGCGCTACCGCCAGCGGCTCGAGATCGCTGTTCACTGCTCGATGTCGAAGGCGAAGACCTTGGTTCCGAGCGTGATCTCGTCGCCGGGAGAGAGGCGGGCGTTGGCGACCCGGCGGCCGTTGACCTTCACCCCGTTGGTGGAGTTGAGGTCGACAATCTGCCAGTCCCCCACGTTCGAGCGGCGCAACTCGGCGTGGCGCCGCGAGATGTTGGGATCGTCGATGACGCAATCCGCCTCCTTGGAGCGGCCCAGAACTGCGGTTGGCCCATCAAGCACGTAGCGGCGGTCGTCGACCGAGACGATCGCTCGGGTCTCCGAGAAGGCGGCGTCGGGGCGGCGCTTTGAGCGCGCCTTCTGGGCCTGGGTCGCCGAATAGACCATCGTGTGCCCGTGCTCGCCCTGCTCGGGCTCGGCGCCCTGCCGCTGCGGGGGCCTGACCAGGCGGGTCTGGATCCCGAACTCGCCGAGCCGGAGGCGCTCGTCCTGGTCGAGGTGGACGACGGGCCGCGTCAGCAGGTCGTAGTCCTGGTGGCGGGCGTGCTCGAGCAGGTGGCCACTGAGCTCCTGGGCAAGCGAGGACTCGTAGTCCTTGAACCGCTCGTAGTCGTCGGGGCAGAGCCAGACGGTGTACTCGTTCGGCACGTAGACCCGCTGGACAGACGCCGTCTTGTGGGCGTCCATCTCCTTGGCGAGCTTGCGCGCGATCTCCACCGGCTGCACGCCAGAGCTGAAGGCGCGGGAAAAGACGCCTTCGACGAGGCCCTCAATGCGGGCTTCGAGGTTGCGTAGAACGCTGATCGCTGGCTCCTTAGGGTCGCTGGCCGGCCGGCCTCGGGACCGAACCGAGGCGAAATGCTAGTGGCCCGCTCGGGTTACCGCCGGACCCCTTCGGCATCAGGCGCGACCACTGCGGCCGCCCACGTAAGTCGCTCCGGGCTTCGCCCTTCGCTCCAAAATGCTGCGGCCTTGCGGTCGCTGGCCGCGCCGAGGTACCGCGTGAGGAGGGCCGCGACCACGGCCGCCAGCAGGGCGCCGAAGAGCAGGCCGGGCGGGCTCGAGCCGCCGTCCACGAGCCTGAGGGCGGAGATCAGCCCCGCTGCCCAGATCAGGGCCCCGAGCGCGTCGATCACGGGGGTGCGTCCACGGATCAGCAGGGGGAGCGACCAGGCGGCGAGCGCGAAGACGCCGGTGCCGGCCAGGACGGACCCGTCGATCAGCGGGGCGACCACGTCACCGAGCGCGGTCCCCGCCGACCCGGTCCAGTGGGCCGGTGGATCGGCTACGGGGCCGAGCAGCAGGGTGCGGTGGGCCAGCTCTTCCCAGGCCGCAAGCCAGAGGTATCCGATCCCTCCAAGCAGCGCCCGCCCGGTGGCGCCCCGGGTCAGGCCGGCGAGGGCCGGGTAGACGGGCCCCAGCCCGATGAGACCCAGGACCGGCGCGAGGCCGGGTAGCGCGATCGCCTCCGGATCGATCGCGGCGAGGAGGAGCGGAGCACCCAGGACCCCGACCAGGGCCGCAACCCCGGGCTCGCCCGCGCCGAGCACGAGCCAGAGCAGGACCAGGGCGAGCTCGAGCGCGTAAGCGGGACGCGGGCGGCCGAGGGCAAGGAAACCCGGTGCCAAGGCGATCAACGCGATGGGCGCGGGGGCGCCGGTCGCGATCAGCGCGGCCAGGCCGAGCGCCGCGATGCCGGCCCCGGGCAGAAAGCGGGCGAACTCGGGGCGCCGGCGCGGCGCGGCAAAGGCCTCGCCGTCGATGCCGGCGATCGGAGGCAGCGGCTCTCCGTCGAGCTCGGAGATATGGGCGGCAAGCGCTGAGCCGAGCTCCGAGGCCAGCGGCCGCTCCTCGGGATCCGGGTTTAGCGCGGCATCGATCGCGTCCGTCATCTCCTCAGGCAGCTCCGGGCGCACCGCCGCCAGGGGAGCGATCGGCTCGCCGATCGCTCGGGCGGTCGCGGCCGGGCCCTCGCGGATCAGCGGGTGCTCTCCGCAGAGGCACTCGTAAAGGGTCAGGGCGAGCGAGTAGACGTCCGCCGCGGGTCCGGGCCGCAGCCCGTCCGCCTGCTCGGGCGCCATGTAGGCGAGCGTCCCCACGACGGCGCCCGTTGCCGTCAGGGTCTTCTCCCCGGCGATGCTCGCGATCCCGAAGTCGACGAGCTTCGCCTGCTCGCCGCCATCGACGAGGATGTTCTCGGGCTTCACGTCGCGGTGGACGACGCCGGCGCGGTGCGCGGCCGTCAGTGCTGCGGCGGAATCGGCGCCGACACGAGCGACCAGGCGATCGGTGAGCTCGCCTCGTCGCCCGAGCGACCGCAGGGTGTCGCCCTCGATCAGCTCGGAGACCAGGAAGGCGCGCTCGCCGTCCGAAGCGAGCTCGTAGAGCGTCGCGATGTTGCGATGGGAGAGACGGGCCACGGCCTGCGCCTCGCGGGTGACGCGCGGGGCTCCGTGGTCGCGGTCGATCACCTTGACCGCTACGGACCGCTGCAGCCGCTCGTCCCAGGCGCGGTAGACGGTCCCGAAGCCGCCGCTTCCGATCCGCTCCTCGATCCGGAATCTGCCCAGGATTACGTCACCGACCATGGCCGGTTTGAGTTCGCCCCCGGACGATCGTTTCCTGTCGGGCTACCTAAAGGTGGTGGGCCTACTGAATTACATGCGTCACGACCCCTGTTCATACTGAGACGCGGTTTGGCATTCCTCGACGAGGAACAAGACGACGATCTGGTCGTCGCCGACGAGCCGGAACGCCCGAGACGCAGGGTCGGGGGCCCGCAGAGGCGCCGTCAGCAGTTTCTGGTCCGACGCCTGATCGGCGTCGGGGTCGGTCTCGCCTTCCTGATCCTGATCGTGATCGGGATCCGCGGCTGTCTCGAGGCGCGCTCCGATCGGGCGCTCCGTAACTACGACTCGGACGTGGCGACGATCATGCAGCAGTCCGAGCAGAGCGGGAAGGACTTCTTCAACCTGCTCAACAGCTCCGGCGGGACGTCGAGCTCGCTAGACGCGCAGCAGGAGGTGCTGCGCCAGCGAGACACCTCGCAGACCCTCCTCGACCGCGCCGACGACATCGGCGCGCCGGGCCAGATGCACGACGCCCAGAACGCGGTCATCCAGACCCTGACCCTACGGCGGGACGCGCTCAGCTCGATCGCACAGAACGTCACCCAGGCCACGGCGCGAACGCAGACCACCAACGCGATCAAGGCGATCTCCGACGCGATGGGCTCGCTCTACGCCAGCGACGTGCTCTGGACGCAGATCGGCAAGGCCGAGATCGAGAACGTCCTCGACGACGAGGGCGTCGACGGCAGCCCGCTCCCGAACGGGAGGTTCATGCCGGCCAACGCGACGGACTTCCTCAACCAGACGACACTGGTCACCAAACTGAACGCGCTCACCGGTCAGACGGCCACGACCGGCGGAACCCATGGGCTGCAGCTGGACTCGACCTCGATCGACGATCAGACCCTGACCCCCGACTCGACCAACACGGTCCCGTCCGACGCTCAGGAGATCGACATCGCCGTGACCAACTCCGGCGACAGCGACGAGACGGGGATCAGCGTCAGCGTCACCCTGGGGGGCAGTCAGCTCACCGGCCAGCTGCAGGCCCTGAGCGCCGGTGAGCAGGGGACGGTCAAGATCCCCATCACCAGCAAGCCGACGGCGGGGACGGACACCACGCTGCAGGTCGTGGTCAACCCGGTGGCGGGCGAGCAGCTCACCGACAACAACCAGTCCACCTACACGGTCGTCTTCGGCTCCTGATGAACCGCCATCAGACGGGTCGCGCCTACATCAAACGGGTTGCTCCTGGCGGAGCACCCTCGCCCTACACCCTCGCATAACGGTGCGGGTCAGCTACCTGGGCCCGCCGGGCACCTTCAGTGAGGACGCGCTGCGGGCGGCGGTCGGGGACCAGCAGGTGGAACCGATCCCGTCGCCCTCGGTCTACGACGCGATCATGGCGATCCGAAAGGGGAAGGCGGACCGAGCGCTGGTGCCCTTCGAGAACTCGATCGAGGGCGCGGTCACCGCGACCCTCGACACGCTCGCGTTCGATGCCGACGGCCTCACCCTGGTCGGCGAGTACGACCTGCCGATCCGCCACTGCCTGATCGCGAGGGAGGAGATCCCGCTCGAGCGGATCGAGGTGGTGCTCTCTCACCCGCAGCCGAGCGCCCAGTGCGCCCGGTTCATCCGGGAGAACCTGCCCCAGGCCGAGGTCCGGGCCGCGCCGAGCACCGCCGAGGCGGTTCGGACCGTGGCCGAGTCGGACGAGCCCTGGGCGGCTCTCGGAGCCGAGTCCGCCGCCCGTCTCTACGGCGCAGCGGTGCTCCGCCACGGGGTCGAGGATGAGCCCGACAACATCACCCGCTTCGTCTGGGTGGCGCCGGAGGGAACGACCCCAGCGGGCTCCGGGCCGTGGCGCACCTCCCTGGTCTTCTCCGAGCTCGGCGAGGACCACCCCGGCGCCCTGGTCGAGGCCCTCCAGGTCTTCTCCGCCCACGAGATCAACCTGACGCGGATCGAATCCCGGCCGTTGCGCCGCGGGCTCGGCCGGTACCAGTTCTTCCTCGACATCGAGGGCGGCGTGCGAGATGAACCCCTCCCGGCGGCGATCGAGGCGCTGCGCTCGAAGGCCGAGACGGTGCGCGTCCTGGGCAGCTGGCCGGTCGCGGCCCCGCCGGGAGTACCCGGAACCAACTAGTTGCTCCTCTACAATCGCCCGGGACATGGGCAACGGGGCCACCGTGCACGACGATGCCGTGCCGGCGACCGGCCGGGGATCGAAGAACGGCCACAGCGCCGCCGCGACGAACGGTAATCACGCTTCCCATCTGAACGGCAACGGGGCGGCGCCGGACGGTGAGGCCGACGGCGAGGTAGCGGTAGCCGCCATCCGCCGCCTGACCAGGGGGCGGGTGCTGGTGCTGAACGCGAGCTACGAGCCGCTCAACGTTTGCACGGTCCGACGGGCGCTGGTGCTGATCCTGAAGGAGAAGGCCGAGGTACTCGAGCGAGGGGACGATGTGCTCCGCTCCGAGACGATGCGGATCGACCGGCCCGAGGTCATCCGCCTGATCAGCTTCGTCCGCGTTCCCCGCGACATCCACCGCCGCCGCATCACACGCAAGGCGGTGCTGGCGCGAGACGGCTGGACCTGCCAGTACTGCGGTTCGAACAAGCACGGCCTCACCGTCGATCACGTCATCCCGCGCAGCCGCGGCGGCGAGTCGGTCTGGGAGAACATCGTCGCCTCCTGCGCCCCCTGCAACCGCAAGAAGGGCAATCGCCTCCCGCAGGAGATCCGCATGCACCCCAAGCGCCGTCCCCGCCCGCCGGGACCGACGGTCTTCATCCGGATCGCCGCGCCCCGTACGCCGCAGGCGTGGGAGCCGTACTTGCTTACCGCCTGATGCAGAGTTGGCGCCTTAGTCGCGCATAGCGCGACCTTTGCGCCAACTACTTCCGCTTGCGCCTCTTCGCCTCCGCCTCGGCCCGCTGCTTCGCCGTGGCGGTGTGCTTTGGCTTGATCTTGGGCTTGGACGACTTCGGCTTCGCGGCGCTGGCGCTGCCTGACGAGCGACGCCTCTTCGGAGCGGGTTTGGCTTCGGCTTCGCCGGCTTCTTGGGCTTGGAGGCGGGCTTCGCCCTGCCCTTCGGCGGCGACTTCGCCGGGGCATCCGATCCCGAGGAGCGCCGGCGTGGCGCCTTCGTCACCTTCGGCTCGCCGTTGCCGCCGGCCTCCGCGGCGGCAGCCTCCTCGGCGACGCTATCCGCGGTCGGTGTCTCGTCCTCGAGCGAAGGTGTCTTCGCGGCGGTGCCGTTTCCGTTGCCGTTCTCGGACTCGACGACGAGCGCCACCGCGCTCACCCGGTCGCCCTTCTTCAAGTTCATCACCCGAACGCCCTGGGTCGCCCGGCCCATCCGCGAGATGCCCTCGACGGCGTTCCGCTGCACCATCCCGTTCTGAGAGATGAAGATCAGCTCCTGGCCCTCGCGGACGACGCGGCCGCCGGCGAGGCCGCCCTTCTTCGCGGTCAGCCTCACGGTCAGCATTCCCTTCGCCCCCCGGCCCTTGACGGGGTACTCGGAGAGCTGCGTCCGCTTGCCGTAGCCGTTCTCCGTGACGACCAGGAGATCGCCCTTCGTGTCTGCGTGATCGATAACGTCGAGGGAGAGGACACGGTTCCCCTTGTCCGAGACGTTCATCCCCTTGACGCCCGCGGTGGCCCGGCCCATCGGGCGCGCCTGCTTCTCGCTGAAGCGGGCCGCTTGCCCCGACTTGGACACCATGATGATGTCGTCCTTGCCCGAGGTCATCCGCACGCGGACCAGCTCGTCACCCTTCTTGATGTTGATCGCGATGATCCCGTCGGCGCGGATCGGCGTGTCGTAGTCCTTGAACGGGGTCTTCTTGACCATCCCCTGGGCCGTACCGAAGACGAGGAACTTGCCCTCCGAGAAGTCGCGGGTCGGGATCACTCCCATGACACTCTCCTTCTCCTTCAGCGGCAGGACGTTGACCAGGGCGCGGCCGCGCGAGGCGCGGCTCCCCTCGGGCAGCTCGTAGACCTTGAGCCGGTAGACCTTCCCCTGGTTGGTGAAGAAGAGCAGGTAGTCATGCGTCGAGCAGACGTTCAGGTGCTCGATGTAGTCGCCCTCCTTCATGTTCATGCCCTGGACGCCGCGTCCGCCGCGGCGCTGCTGGCGGTAGGTGGCGAGCGGGGTCCGCTTGGCGTAGCCCGAGGCGGTGATCGAGACCACCATCTGCTGATCGGCGATCACGTCCTCGATGTCGAGTTCGCCCTCGGCGGCAGTGATTTCCGTGCGACGGTCGTCTCCGTACCGCTCGGCGATCTCTGTGAGTTCGCTCTTGACCAGGCCGAGCACCTTGGTCTCGTCGGCGAGGATCGCCCGCAGCTCCTTGATGCGCTTGCTGAGCTCGGCGTGCTCCTCGCGGATCTTGTCGGCCTCCAGTGCGGTGAGGCGCTGCAGGCGCATGTCCAGGATCGCCTGGGCCTGGGGGCGGGTGAGGGTGAACTTGTCGATCAGGCCGTCGCGGGCGGTGTCCGGGTCCTTGGACCCGCGGATCAGCTTGATCACCGCGTCGAGGTTGTCGAGCGCGATCAGCAATCCCTCGAGGATGTGAGCCCGAGCCTCGGCACGAGCCAGCTCGTGCTGCGTGCGGCGTGTGATGACGTCGCGCTGATGGACGACGTAGTGGCGAATCGTCTCGAGGAGGCTGAGCGTCCGGGGGACACCGTCGACCAGCGCCACCATGTTGATGCCGAAGCTCTGCTGCATCTGGGTGCGCTTGTAGAGCTGGTTGAGCACGACCTTCGCGGGGTCGCCGCCGCGCTTCAGCTCGATCACGATCCGCATCCCGGAGCGATCGGACTCGTCGCGCAGATCAGAGATCCCGGTGATCTTCTTGTCGCGGACCAGGTCGGCGATCTTGGTGATCAGGCCGCCCTCGCCGCCCTTCTTGACCATGAAGGGAAGCTCGGTGACGATGATCGCCTCCTTGCCTCCCCTGATCGGCTCGACGTGGGCCTTCGCGCGCACCCTGACCGACCCGCGGCCGGATGCGTACGCGTCGCGGATGCCCTCGGTGCCCATGATGGTCCCGCCACCGGGGAAGTCCGGCCCCTTGACGTGCTTCATCAGCCCCTTGAGGTCGACCTCGGGGTCGTCGATGAACGCGTTGACCGCGCCGGTCACCTCGCGGAGGTTGTGGGGCGGAATGTTGGTAGCCATCCCCACGGCGATTCCTGAGGCGCCGTTGACGAGCAGGTTGGGGAAGCGGGACGGCAGCAGCAGCGGCTCGCGGGTGCGCTCGTCGTAGTTCGGCCCGAAGTCGACCGTATCCGCGTCGATGTCGCGCAGCATCTGCGTGGCCAGTGGGCCGAGCCGCGCCTCGGTGTATCTCATGGCGGCCGCCGGGTCGTCGTCGATCGAGCCGAAGTTCCCCTGACCGTCGATCAGCGGGTAGCGCAGGGAGAATTCCTGCGCCATGCGCACCAGCGTGTCGTAGATCGCCGAGTCGCCGTGCGGGTGGTACTTACCCATCACCTCGCCGACGATGAAGGCGCACTTGCGGTACGGCCGGTTGGGCTGCAAGCCAAGGTCGTGCATTGCGTAGAGGACCCGCCGGTGGACGGGCTTCAGCCCGTCCCGCACGTCCGGCAGCGCCCGGCCGACGATCACGCTCATCGCGTAGTCGAGATAGGACGAGCGCATCTCCTTCTCGAGCTCGCGCGGCTCGACGTTGCCGGTCAGGGCGTTCAGGGTGCCGCCGTCATCGAGGGGCGCGGGGCTAGACATCGAGGAACCTCACGTCCCGCGCGTGCCGCTCGATGAAGTCCTTCCGCGGCTGGACTTGATCCCCCATCAGGTCGGAGAACGTCTGCTCGGTGTTGAGGGCCGCCGCATCGTCGATCGCCACCTGCTGGAGCGTGCGGCTTCCCGGATCCATCGTCGTCTCGCGGAGCTGCTCGGGGTTCATCTCGCCGAGGCCCTTGAAGCGCTGCAGCTGGACACCCTCGCGAGCGAGCTCGAGCACGCTCCGGCGGAGCCCGGCAAAGGAATCGGCCTCGCCCTCCTTCTCGCCCAGAGAAACGACAAAGGGCGGCTCGCCGACCAGTTCCCGCAGCTTGGCGTGGGCGTCGATCAGCTGCGCGTAGGCGTTGTCCTCGAAGAGCTCCCTGCGCATCCGGTGCTCACGGGCGAGCCCGGTGCGCCGGTGCGTGCCCTTCACCACCAGGGCGTTGCGGTCCTGCTTGACCAGCTCCGTGATGTAGGGGCGGTCCTTCGGGTCCTTGGCCTTGAAGATCTTCGCCGCGGCGGCCATCGTCTTCGCCTGCGATTCGAGCAGGTGGGACTCGGAGATGAAGTCGATCACCTCCTGGCCGAACTCGGCCCGCAAGGTGGAGAGCCAGCCCTCGAATGCCTTGTAGTGTCGAGTCAGGTCCTGCCAGCGGCGCTTGCTCAGCTTGCGCTGCTTGCCGTCGGCGTCCATCACGCTGAACTTCTCGAGCTTGTCGCCGAGCAGCAGCTCCTCGAGCTCGGACTCGCGCTCGATCCAGATCTCGTTCTGGCCATGCTTGAGCTTGTAGAGCGGCGGCTTGGCGATGTAGACGTAGCCCGCCTCGATCAGCTCCGGCATCTGCCGGTAGAGGAAGGTGAGCACCAGGGTCCGGATGTGCGCGCCGTCGACGTCGGCGTCGGTCATCAGGACGACTTTGTGGTAACGCGCCTCCCCGAGCGCGAACTCGTCGTGGACGCCGGTCCCGATCGCCGTGATCAGCGCCTGGATCTCGTTGTTGGCGAGAACCTTGTCGATCCTGCTCTTCTCGACGTTGATGATCTTCCCGCGCAGGGGCAGCACGGCCTGGGTATTTCGGTCGCGACCCTGCTTGGCGGAGCCGCCGGCCGAGTCACCCTCGACGATGAACAGCTCGGCCAGCGCCGGGTCCTTGATGGAGCAGTCGGCGAGCTTTCCGGGCAGCGTGGAGTTCTCGAGCGCGGACTTGCGCCGGGTCAGGTCTCGCGCCTTCCGCGCGGCGTCGCGGGCCCGGGCCGCGTCGACCGCCTTGATCAGGATCCGGCGGGCATCCGCTGGGTTCTCCTCGAGGAACTCGCCGAGAGATCGGTTCACGACCTCCTTGACCAGGCCCTCGATCGGCGGATTGCCGAGCTTGGTCTTCGTCTGCCCCTCGAACTGCGGGT
Organism: uncultured Solirubrobacterales bacterium; assembly: GCA_963797265.1. Classification (GTDB taxonomy): domain Bacteria; phylum Actinomycetota; class Thermoleophilia; order Solirubrobacterales; family 70-9; genus DASUPK01. The sequence continues at coordinate 169,881 of CAWCOY010000003.1, forward strand.
CGGCCAGCTTGACCGACACGACCGCGGTCAGCCCCTCGCGGACGTCCTCGCCGGAGAGGTTCTCGTCGTTGTCCTTGAGCAGGCCGCGATTCCTCGCGACCGCGTTCAGGGTACGCGTCAGGGCGGAGCGGAACCCGGACAGGTGGGTGCCGCCCTCGTGGGTGTTGATGTTGTTCGCAAAGCTGAAGATGGACTCCTGGTAGGAGGCGTTCCACTGCAACGCGACCTCGACCTGGCCCTCCTTGGTCTCTCCCTCGAAAAAGGCGATCTTGCGATGCAGCGGATCCTTGGACTCGTTCAGGTGCTTGACGAAGTCCGCGATGCCGCCCTTGTACTGGAACTCGACCTTCTCCCCCGCACCGCGTTCGTCGATCAACTCGACCTTCAGGCCACGCGTCAGGAAAGCCGTCTCGCGAAGACGCTCGGCGAGGGTCTCGAAATCAAACTCGATCTCGTCACCGAAGACCTCCATGTCCGGGGCAAAGGTGATCGTCGTCCCGGTGCTCTTCACGGCCCGGCCCTTCTTGAACTTGGTGAGGGGCTTGCCGCGCTCATAAGTCTGCTGCCAGACGCTGCCCTCGCGCCAGATCTCCAGCTCGAGCTTCTCGGACAGCGCGTTGACCACGGAAACGCCGACGCCGTGGAGTCCACCTGAGACCTTGTATCCGCCGCCGTCGCCGAACTTGCCGCCGGCGTGCAGCGTGGTCAGCACGACCTCCGCGGCGGGCTTGCGCTCCTTCTTCATCCTGTCCACGGGGATCCCGCGCCCGTCGTCCGCCACGGTGACGCTGTTGTCCGGGTGCAGCGTGACCGTGACCTTCTTGGCGTGGCCCGCGATCGCCTCGTCCACGGAGTTGTCCACGACCTCGTAGACGAGGTGGTGCAGGCCGCGGGGCCCGGTGGAACCGATGTACATTCCGGGCCGCTTCCGGACGGCCTCGAGGCCCTCCAGGACGGTGATGTCCTTCGCCCCGTACGACCCGCCTCCCTTGCCCTTGGCGCCATCCGACCCGCCACTCCGGGTCCCGGCCTTGCCGGTCGTGTTCTTCTTCTTGCTCGCTGCTCCGCGCTGGGAGGTATTCGCCACTCAGCTTCCTTTCAATCCAATCAGGGGATGCCTACGACCTTCGTGACCCGGCTCGGAAAGTCCTTGCGGACAGAGGGTCGAGGCGTCACTCAAGTACACATAAGTCTACCAGCCGAGAGTCCCGGAAAGTGCGCCAAACACTCACAAAAGCCCTGCAAATGGCGAATGAAATTAACGATTAGGACGGATCGCCCGAGGTGATAAAGCGAAGGCCGTCGAGAGAGCTCTCAGCGGGCAATTTCGACCTTATCTTCTCCAGGATCTGCGCTCCGAGCAGGTCCAGTTCCTGCGCCCAGGCGGCCGAGTTGCAGGCCACGGTGACCACGCCCGACCGCTCCGCCACCGGGGTCGTCTCGCGCGCGATCGCCTCGCCCACCGCATCCGCCCAGACACTCTGGACCGTCGCCAGGAGGGTGGCGGGCTCGGCCCGTTCGAGCGCCTCACCGATCGCGCTGGCGAGCGGGCGAGGTGCGCGCCGGCGCCTCACGCCGCCTTCAGCGCGGGGGCGGCGTGGACCGCTCCACCATCGACCTCGATCTGGGCGGCATCGGCGGCCGGCACGTGCGCTGCCTCGGTCGCGCTGATCACCGCCTGGCCGCCGCCCCCGAGCAGGGACACGAGGAGCTCGCGGTGGCTCGGATCGAGCTCGCTCATCACGTCGTCGAGCAACATCAGCGGGGCGGATCGGCCCGCCTCGATCAGGGCGCCGCGCTCCGCGAAGAGCAGGGCAAGGAGGGCGAGGCGCTGCTGGCCCTGGGAACCGAATCGCCGCAGGGGCTTACCGCCCAGGCGCAGCTCGACCTCGTCGAGCTGCGGCCCGTAGGAGGTGTAGGCCCGGCCGAGGTCCTCGGCGCGACGGCGAGCGAGCTCCTCGGCCAGCTCCTCCCTCCCCCCGGATGCCCTCGGCCGGTAGGAGATCTCGGCGTCCGGCAACCCGAGCGCGGCCGCGAGCTCGGCGAAGGTCGGGGCGAGGACCCCGACCGTCTCGGCGCGGGCGGCAATCAGGGGCTCGGCCTCGGCCGCCAGGCGCTCATCCCAGGAGGGCAGGCTGCCGGCGTCGCCCAAGCCGGAGCGGATGCGCTGCACGAGGGCGTTGCGCTGGGCGAGCGTCCGGCCGAAGCGGCTGCGCAAATCGGCCCGTGCCGGCCACACCGCGCCGCAGAGCCGGTCCAGATGCGCCCGGCGATGGGCCGGAGAACCCTTGACCAGCTGGAGTCGATCTGGGTGGAAGACGCTCACCAGCGGGCGTTCGCCGGGAGTTCCCGCCAACGGCCTGCCCGCGAGCAGATGCCGGCGCTCGCCGGAGCGGTCTAGCGCAGCGAGCAGGCGCGAGCCCGTACCCAGGTCCAATTCGACGCGAGCGCCATCGCCGCCGAAGCGGATCATGTCGCGATCGTTTCCGGCTCGGAACGAGCGGCCTGTGAGCCCAAAGTAGAGGGCCTCGAGCAGATTGGTCTTGCCGGCACCGTTTGGGCCGCAGACCACGACGACGCCGTCGGCGATCCGCGTGCGGCCGTCGGCGAGGTTGCGGAACCCGCGGCACTCGACTGCGCCGACGACCACGACTGCCTACACGTTCAGACGAATCGGCATCACCAGGTAGCTGAAGTCGTCCGCCCCGGACGGCTCCAGCAGCCCCGGGCGCAACGGGGAGATCAGCTTGAGGACGACCTCATCAGCGTCGATGCTCTCCAGCCCGTCCCGGATGAACTCCGGGTTGAAGCCGATCTCGAGGAGCTCGCCGGAGTAGGGAGCGGGAAGGGCCTCGCGGGCGTCGCCGAGATCGGGAGTCTCGGCGGAGACGACGAGCTCACCCTCGGAAAAGGAGAGCCGCAGCGCTGCGTTTCGCTGGGCGAGCTGGGAGACGCGCCGGGTGACCTCGAGGAACTCGGCCCTCGGCAGTTTCACCTCGTGCTCGTAGGACTCCGGCAGGAGCTGCTGATGGTTGGGGAACTGGCCGTCGATCAGCCTGGAGCTGAGCGAGGTCTGCGCGACGCGGAAGATCGCCTGGTTGCGCGTGAGCCAGACCTGGAGAGAGTCCTCGCCGCCGGCCTCGATCAGACGGGCGAGCTCTCGCAGCGCCCGGGCGGGCACGTTCGCCTCGAGGCGCTCTCCGACCGACGCGTCGAGCTTGGTGGTCTTGACCGCGAGGCGATAGGAGTCGGTGGCCACCATCGTCATCTGATCGCCCTCCACCGTCACCAGGACGCCGGTGAGCACCGGGCGCGCCTCGTCTCGCGAGGCGGCGCGGGCCACCCGGTTGATGGTCTCGCGAAGCGGTGCGGCGGGAAGCTCCGCCGGCTCCCCCTCCGCGTCGGGGAAACGCGGAAAGTCGTCGGCGGGAAGCGTGCGCAGGTGGAATCGAGAGGACCCGGCGCTGAGCTCGATGTCCCGCTCGGCTTCCCGCAGCGCGAGGGTCACCGGGCCATCGGATAGCGACCGCACGACCTCGACCAGGAGCCGGCCGGGTAGCACGACCGATCCGGCCCCCTCCACCTCTCCCTCCAGCCCGACCTCGAGGCCGAGTTCCATGTCGGTGGCGCGGAGGCGCGCCTCGTCCTCGGCGGTGATCAAGATCCCGGATAGAGCCTGGAGCGCGGCCCGGGCGGACACCGCTCGCGAGACGACGAGCAGTGCATCGAGAAGGGCCTGCCTTGTGGTGTTGATCTTCATCGCTGGTTGTTCGGAGTCCTTAGGAGTAGTAAGGGTTGTGGACGGGGTGGATATGTGGACAGCCTCCTCCTCGATTCTGTCAATCGGTTCGGTCACGATCCGTCCGCCCCCGAATCGGTCGGGCCCGAACGGAGCTCGGCGGTGAGCTGCTCGACGGTGCGGGAGAGGCTGGCATCCTCGAGGGCGCCGCGCTGAACGCGCTTGATGGCGTGGATAACCGTGGTGTGGTCGCGGCGGTTGAAGGCCTCGGCGATGGCGGGAAGAGAGAGGTCGGTGAGCTCGCGGGTCAGGTACATGGCGAGCTGCCGGGCTCGGGCGATGGGAGCCGTGCGGCTGGGGGAGAGGAGATCGTCGACGGTGAGATGGAGCCGGGCCGCGACCGCCTCCTGGACCTGGCGAGCCTTGAGTGGCTCCGCGGCAGGCGAGATGGTGTTGGAGGGAAGGGCGTTCTCGATGGACGCCGCGGTGACGTTCGAGGAAGTGAGGGAGGAGATCGCGACGACGCGCGTCAGGGCTCCCTTGAGGACGCGCAGGTTCGCGGAGGTCTTGGTGGCGAGCGCCCGCAGGGCGTCGGGCGGGAGCGCCTCGCTCTGCTCGCGCGCGAGGTTGCCGAGGAAGACCAGGCGGGTGGCCAGGTCGGGTGGCTCGAGGGGGACCGTGAGACCCCACTCGAAACGGTCGCGGAGGCGGTCGGCGAGGTCCTTGAGCTCGGCCGGAACGCGGTCGGCGGTGAGGACGAGCTGGGCACCGCCTTCATACAGCGCGTTGAAGGTGTGGAAGAACTCGTCGGCTGTCCGGGCCTTGCCCTGGAGGAACTGAACGTCGTCGATCAGCAGTACGTCGGCCCGCCGGTAACGCTCCTTGAACCCCTCGATGCCGGCGCTCTGCAGCGACGAGACGAATTCGTTGGTGAAGGATTCGGCGGTCGTATAGTGGACGACGAGCTGGGGGCTGTGGCGGCCGAGGTAGTTGGCGATCGAGCCGAGCAGGTGGGTCTTGCCGAGCCCGGGCGGACCGTGGAGGAAGAGCGGGTTGTACGCCTCGCCGGGCGCTTCCGCGACGGCGAGGGCCGCGGCGTGGGCAAGCTGGTTGCCGGGCCCGATCACGAAGCGCTCGAAGGTGTAGTCCGGGTTGAGGGCGACCCTCGAGGCCGCGTCCTCGGAAGTCGCCGCGGCGGCGGGCGCGGCCTCGGGAGTGACGAGCTCGACCTCGCGGACACCGTCGAACGACTTGGGGATCGCCGCCCGCAGGAGCTCCAGGTAGCGCCGGCCGACCCAGCGGACGATGTGTGGCGGGCCGGTGAGATAGAGCGTCGCACCGCGCCGGGAGACGGGCGAGAGGGGAGAGAACCAGAGGCGGTAGGTGTCCTCCGGGACCGAGGCCGCCAGCTCCCGCTGGGTTTGGCGCCAGGGACGTGCTAGGTCCTGACGGACGTCACCGGCCTGCCCCTGAACCTGGTCCTCCTTCGTCGTCGTGGGTGCGAGCGGCCGATCATAGGCTCGGCTTCTCGGCGTCGAAAGGGGCGCGCCGCCGCCCTCCGTGCAAAACGCGGCGAAAACCGCAAGCGGCTTGCCGAGCGTGAGTCCGTGCCGGATGCCGGGAGGGCCACGGCCTATACTGCCGTGCCCTCGACCTCTCGATGAGCCCTATCGATGAAGCGGACCTACCAGCCGAAGAAGCGAAAGCGAGCCCGGACCCACGGGTTCCGAGCGCGGAGCGGGACTCGATCCGGCCGCGCGATCCTGAGGCGCCGGCGTCAGAAGGGCCGCAAGCGCCTCACCCCCTAGTAGTGCACCGGTCGGCGCACTGATGGCCTCCGAGGGCCGCCCCGATGCGCGCAGGCGCCGACTCTCCCGGAGCGGCGACTTCGATCGCGTCTATCGCGAGGGCAGCTCGAGTGCCAACCGCTTCCTGGTGGTCTACTCGTTCGCGCGCCGCGAGGACGAGCCGGACGATGGCGCGAGGTTGGGTCTCTCGGTGGGGCGGAAGATCGGCAAGGCGGTGACCCGCAACAAGGTGCGCCGCGCGGTGCGGGAGGCGTTCTGGGAGCTCTCCGCTCTGATCGGGCCCGGGCGCGACTACGTGATCGTTGGCCGGCCGGGGGTTGAGGATCTGCTCGAGCGCGAGGGCCAGGAGGGCATTCGGTCCTCGTTGGCGGAGCTGATGGAGGCCTCCGTCGAGGAGCGTTTGTCGTGAAACGGATCGCCAGTGCGGTGCTGATCGCGCCGATTCGCCTCTACCAGCGCTGGATCTCGCCGGCCTTCGCGCCGCGCTGCCGCTACTACCCGACCTGTTCCGCCTACGCCGTCGAGGCGATCCGCGAGCTCGGACCGATCCGCGGTCTGATCCTGGCCGGCTGGCGGCTGCTTCGCTGCAACCCGTTCAGCCACGGCGGCGTCGACGAGATCTCCGACCGGCGGCTCTTCCGCAACACGCCGACGCGCTCGGAACGGGCCCGGGGCGCATCGCCGGCCACCGCCGCATCTGAGCGTCCCAATCCGACGTAGTGACATAGAACTCCACTTCCGTGTTCCTCGACGCCAACATCCTCCAGCCGATCGTCGACGTCTTCAACGACGTCATCAAGTGGATGCACAACGACGTCGGCCTGTCCTGGGGCATCGGGATCGTGCTGATCACCTGGCTCTCCCGCCTGGTCGTGCTGCCGTTCACGCTGCGCTCGATGCACGGCATGCGCGAGATGCAGGCCCTGCAGCCGTACATCAAGGAGATCCAGGAGAAGTACAAGGACGACCGTCAGCGCATGCAGCGCGAGCAGATGGCGCTCTTCCAGGAGCACGGCGTCAATCCACTCTCCGCCTGCCTCCCGTTGGTCTTCCAGTTCCCGGTCTTCATCGCCCTCTACTCGCTGCTGCGCAGCAGCACCTTCAAGGACGAGGTGATCGCTTCGGGGGACCCTGGCTGGCTCTTCATCAAGCACCTCGCCGAGCACCCCACCGGCGCCGAGGCCGTCGCCCTGGTGATCCTGGCGGTCGGCGGTACCTTCGCCCTGCTCTTCTTCAACCCCTCGCCGACCACCGGCGGCGCCTCGCAGCGCTACCTGATGGCCGGGATCTTCTCGCTGGTGACGGTCTTCCTGATCCCGAACGCCCCCGCCGGGATCGCCGTCTACTTCATTGCCAGCGGCCTCTGGCAGATCATGCAGCAGACGGTGATCCACTTCGTCTGGCCGTTGCCGGCGGTTCCCACTCCGGAGGAGGTCCGCGCGACCAAACCGCCGCCCCCACCGCCGAAGAAGCGAAAGCGGCGCAGATAGGGCGTGTCGCCATGCACGGTGGCGCGTGCACGCGGCCCGATCCTTCCGCGTCTTAGACTGCTCGCGTGGCAGAAGGAGGAGTCGAGTCGCAGCAGCCCAGCGTGCTACCCGAGGAGCCGGCCGAGCGCGTGCGGTCGCTGCTTCAGCGCATCGTCGAGGAGCTCGGTCTCGAGGCGTCGATTGCGGTCGAGGAGGGGGAGGACGAGATCCACGCCGACATCGAGGGAGAGGAGGTCGGCCTGCTGATCGGCCGCCACGGCCAGACCATCGACGCGATTCAGCTGCTCTGCTACCAGGCTGCCTTCCAGGGGCGCCAGGACCGCAAGCGAGTCCTCGTCGATGCCGCCGGCTACCGGCGCCGCCAGAGCGAGTCCCTACAGCGGCGCGCCGACATGGCCGCTGACGACGCCATTCGCCACAAGGAGGCGGTCGAGATGGACCCGATGGGCTCGAATGAGAGGCGCGTCGTACACGAGCACCTCCGCGACCGCCCCGAGATCGAGACCTACAGCGAAGGCGACGAGCCCAACCGCTGCGTGGTCGTCGCGCCCCTCGTCTCCGATTGAGCTCGATTCCGCCCGGCGCGGAACCCGCCCTCGACGAGCTGCTGCGGATCCTGGCGGAGCCCCGTGCCCCGATCGCGGCATCCACCGTCGCCCGTGCCCGGGATGTCCACATCGCGGATTCGCTCAGCGGCCTCGAGCTGGAGTCGATCCGCTCGGCCCGGCGGATCGCCGATCTGGGCAGCGGCGCCGGGCTCCCGGGACTGGTGCTCGCCGCCGCCCTGCCGGATGCCCGGGTCGACCTGATCGAGTCGATCGAGCGCAAGTGCGCCTTCCTGCGCGACGCGATCGAGCGGATGGGGATCGCCAACGCCACGGTCGTCTGCCGGCGCTCCGAGGAGTGGGCGGGCGGCGAGGGAAGGGAGGCATACGACGCCGTCGCCGCCCGGTCCGTCGGCCCCCTCGCCGCGCTGGCCGAGCTCGCCTCGCCACTGCTCCGGGAGGGCGGCCAACTCGTCGCCTGGAAGGGCAAGCGATCCGCCCAGGAGGAGGCCGAGGCGGCGCGGGCGGCCGATCGGCTGGCGATTGAGCCGATCGAGATCCGCTCGGTGCAGCCTTATCCGTCGAGCCGCGACCGACACATCCACCTGCTCCGCAAGAATGGACCGACCCCGAACGGCCTGCCGCGACGGCCTGGAATGGCGACGAAGCGGCCGTTCGGGAGCGAACCGAATTGACTCGAACCAGCTCGATGGGAATCGTCTACGCAATCGCGAATCAGAAGGGCGGCGTCGGCAAGACGACGACCGCGGTGAACATGGGCGCCTGCGTCGCCGGCGACGGGCAGCAGACCCTGATCGTCGACCTCGACGCGCAGTGCAATGCGACGGTCGCGCTCGGTCTGCCGAAGAACACGACGCCCTCGTCCTACGACTGCCTCGCCGGTGAGGTCTCGGTGGCGGAGGCAGCCCGGCCCGCGGGCCCGGACAACCTGTGGATAGTTCCGGCCCATGTGGATCTCGCGGGCGCGGCGGTCGAACTGCCGCGGGCGAGCGGCTACGAGACGCGCCTCCGCGATGGCCTCGGGCTGGTCCGGGAGCGCTTCGGCTACACGCTGCTCGACTGTCCGCCATCGCTCGGGCCGGTCGCCGTCAACGCCCTGGCCGCCGCGGACCGCGTGATCGTCCCGGTCCAGGCGGAGTACCTCGCCCTGGAGGGACTGGTGCAGTTCCTCGACACGCTCAAGCTCGTCCGCCAGGAGCTCAACCCGGAGCTACAGATGGCCGGTGTCTTGATCACGATGCACGACGAGCGGACCCGGCTGGCCCAGGACGTCGAGCGCGAGCTGCGCGAGCACCTTCCCGCGAAGGTCTTCGACACGGTCGTCCCGCGCAGCGTCCGGGTCGCGGAGGCGCCCAGCTACGGCATCCCCGTCTCCGAGCACGATCCGAAGTCGACCGGCTCGCGCGCCTACCGCGCCCTGGCCGACGAGGTTCTCGCTCTCGGATCGGCCGAGAGGGAGGCCGCCTGATGGCCGCGCGACGCGGCATGGGGAGGGGGCTTGCCGCGATCCTGCCGGAGAGCGAGGCCGGCGGGCCGGAGCTCCGCGAGCTCGACGTCACCGAGATCGAGCCGAACCCCGATCAGCCACGGTCCAGGTTCGATGCCGCGGGCCTGGACGCCCTGGCCGGGTCGATCGGCTCAGTCGGGCTGCTGCAGCCGCTGATCGTCCGCCCCCTCGACGACGGCCGCTACGAGCTGGTCGCGGGAGAGCGGCGGTGGCGCGCCGCGCAGAAGGCGGGCATCGACCGGGTGCCGGCCGTGGTCCGGACCTCGCCCGAGGACGAGCGCCTGCAGGCCGCGCTGATCGAGAACATGGTCCGGGAGGACCTCAACCCGGTCGAGGAGGCCCGGGCCTGCGCCGCCCTGGTCGATGACCTCGGCATCTCGAAGGAGGAGCTGGCCCGGCGCGTCGGCCGCAGCCGTGCCGCGATCTCCAATCTGATCCGCCTCCTGGACCTACCCGACTCGGCGCTCACGCTGCTCGAGCGCGGCGAGCTCACGGAGGGCCACGGCCGCGCGATCCTGCAGGTCTCCGACCAGGACCGCCGCGCCCGGCTCGCCAAGCAGGCCGCCGCCGAGGGTTGGTCGGTCCGCGACACCGAGCGACGCGCCGGCGAGGGCCCGAGCCGAAAGAGGGCAAGCGGCGGTCGCATCTCCGCCGAGGAACGCGCCGCCATGACGGACGCGGAGGACCTGCTCGGCTCCGCCCTGGGACGAGACGTCCGGGTGCGCCGCGACGGCAACGGCGTCAAGGCGGAGCTCCGCTTCGACGATCTGGACGAGCTCGAGTCGCTCGCCAAACGGCTTCGCCGTCGGAGCTAGAATCGCCAGCCCGGGCGATTAGCTCAGTCGGTTAGAGCGCTTCTCTGATAAGGAAGAGGTCCCTGGTTCGAGTCCAGGATCGCCCATCACGCGAGCGCCAGCTCCCAGACGTTTGACCCGCAGCTGCGCGCCCCGGTAGAGGAAGTCGGTCTCCTCCATCAGTTCGAAGCCGAACCTTCGGCAGAGCGCATTCGATGGCTGGTTCGTGACCGAAGGAAAGGCGTGGATTCGATCGAACTGCTCCTCTGACCTGGCGATCCCCAGAATCAGCTCCAGCGCGCGGCTGGCGACCCGGCGGCCCTGGAATGCGGAGAGGACCATCCAGCCGGTCTCCTGGATCGGCCGCTCGCGCCAGCTCCTCGACCAGATGCCGATCGTCCCGCGGGCGGGCCGCCCGGCTCCGGGACGATCTTGAAGTACCACTCGCCCGCGGCAACGGTGGCGAGCCTGCGCTCGTGGATGCGCGGAAGCTCGGCCGGCGAGACCGGGCCGCCCAGCTCGCTCATCGTGGCCTCGTCGCACTCGAGTTGCTCGATCAGCCCGATGTCGCCACTGCAATAGGGCACCAGCTCCAAGTGGGCTCCCTAGAGGTTCTCGGCGGGGGACTTCGCCTCGGCCGCTTCCCGCAGCCGTTCCAGCGCATGCTCCACCCAGCGGCGGAAGAGCCGTTGCCCGGCCACCGCGACCTGGGCCCGGACCGCGAAGGTCTTCGGGTCGTTGCCGGCCTCCATCTCGACGAAGGTTCCGCCCTGGCCCTCGGTGAGCACCGACCGGGTGTAGGTGCCGGTGTCCATGCAGCGGATCAGCAGCTCCCTGCCCTCGACCCTCTGGTCGACCTCGAGGATCGTCTCGAGATTCGACATCGGCCAGGGCCGCTTCTGGACGTTGCGGACATGACAGCCCTGCTCGAAGTCGCCGTCGATGCACTCGAAGGTGATCGTGTCGGGCCACCATTCGGTCTGCCGGTCCGGATCGGATGCGAGCCCCCAGACGACGTCGAGCGGCGCGTCGATGAAGGCCTGCTGTCGGCACTCGGTCGACACAGGGCGATGGTAGGGGCGCGGTGTCCGGGCCGCGACTGCGGGTAGGCGGCCCAGGAGGGCTTTGGGCCACTCCTATAATCCGTTCGGCCCTCCCGAGGAGACCTTTCGTGCAGCGGATGACCATCTACGGAGTCAGCTTCGACATGGTCGGCAAGCAGCCGATCGTCTTGCTGAAGACTGTGGACGGCAACAAGTTCCTCCCGATCTGGATCGGCCACCCCGAGGCCGCGGCGATCCTGATGAAGCTCCAAGGCGCCTCGACCCCGCGGCCGATGACTCACGACCTCCTCTCCGACGTGCTCGATCAGATCGACGCCAAGTGCGAGAAGGTCTCGGTCACCGAGCTCCGCGACAACACCTTCTTCGCGTCGATCACAATCTCGATGAACGGCTCGGAGATGGAGATCGACTCCCGCCCCTCCGACGCGCTAGCCCTCGCCGTCCGCACATCGGCCCCGATCTTCGCGGCCGACGATGTGATCGAGGAGTCGGCGATCGAGTTCGAGGGTGAGGAGGTCGAGGACCAGGAGCAGGTGGTCGAGAAGTTCAAGGACTTCCTCGACAATGTCACGCCGGAGGACTTCGCCCAGGGCGAGGAACCCTAGGGCCCGCGACGCCCGCGGTTCCGGAAGCTCAGGACCCGGCGGGTAGCGGGCCCGCTTGATGGCGAAGCGACGCTTCGCCCGCTGGCCGTTCGCGCGCCGACGCGAGGATTCCCTCGACCAGCTGGGTGAAGTCGATGCCGGCGGCCTCGGCCGCCATCGGGAAGAGGCTGGTGTCGGTCAACCCCGGGATCGCGTTCACCTCGAGCACCTCGGGGCCGTCGTCACCGAGCATCAGGTCGACGCGCGCGAAGCCGCTGCAGCCCAGGGTCTCGTACGTCCGCGTGGCGAGCTCCTTGACGCGGCCCGTCTCTTCGTCCGCGAGGTCGGCCGGGCACGCATAGTCGGTGCGCCCGATCTCGTAGCGGGCCTCGAAGTTGAAGAAGTCGCCCTCCCGGGGGATGGCCTCGACGATCGGCAGCGCCTCGCCGCCGAGCACGCTTACGGCGAGTTCGCGGCCCTTCACGTAGCGCTCGAGCAGGACACGGTCGTCGTAGCTGAAGGCGGCGAGCAGCGCCTCGGGCACCTGATCCCGCCCGGCCGCGAACTCGACGCCGAGCGAGGAGCCCTGCCGCGCCGGCTTGACGACCAGCGGGAATCCCAACCGCGCCTCGATCTCCTCCAAGGTGTCCGCCGCGCCGAGCTCGCGGAAGGCGGTCGCGTTGAAGGCGGCCCAGTCGGGCGTCGGGATCCCGGCCGCCCGAATCTCGTGCTTGGCCGCGACCTTGTCCATGCACAGCGCGCAGGCGGCCACGCCCGGCCCCGTGTAGGGCAGATCGAGAATCTCAAGGAGCTCCTGGACCGTCCCGTCCTCACCCCCGGGCCCGTGCAGAGCGATGAAGACGACGTCCGGTCGCTCGTCGCGGAGCCGGCCCACCAGGTCTCGGCCGACGTCGATACCCAGCGCCTCGTGCCCGAGCGCGCCGACCGCGTCCTCCACGCGCGCTGCGGAGCGCAGCGAGACCTCTCGCTCGAGCGAGCTTCCTCCCTTGAGGACCGCGACCCTCATCGCCTCGGCAACGGGACGACCTCGCCGCCCGGTTCGTCTCCTTCGTCCGGGGGCGACGACGCTCGGTGTTCGCCAGTGATCGTCTCGTAGAGGGCGATCTGGTCGGAGACGACGCTTCCGATGCGGCGGATTCCCTCGCGCAGCACGTCCTCATCCGACGCGGAGAAGTTGAGGCGCATCGATGAGGCCCCGCGCACGCCGTCGACGTACGCGGCGCGGCCGGGAACGAAGGCGACGTTGTCGCGCAAGGCTTTCGCAAGCAGGTCAGTCGTATCGATGTAGTCGGGCAGTGTGGCCCAAAGAAAGAGACCTCCCTCCGGCCTCGTCCATTCAGCCTGGGGCGGGAAGTGGCGCTCGAGGGCATCGAGCATCGCGTCGCGCCGGCGGCGGTAGATCCCGACCAGGTCGGCGATGTATTCCAGCCACCGGCCCTCGCTGAAGTACTCGCGGACGAAGTACTGGCTCAGCGTCGAGGTGCAGAGGTCGGCGGCCTGCTTGCCGAGCCCGATCTTCTCCAGCACGGGCGGCGGCGCGGCGACCCAGCCGATCCGGATCCCGGGCGAGAGGATCTTGGAGAGAGTGCCCAGGTAGAGGACGTAGTCGCCGCCGTCGAGGCTGTAGAGGGTCGGCTGAGGATCGCCGTCGTAGCGGAGCAGTCCGTACGGGTTGTCCTCGACGATCAGGACCTCGTGCTCGCGTGCCAGCTGGACGAGCCGCCGCCGCCGCTCCTCGGAGAGCGTCACGCCGGCCGGGTTCTGGAAGCTCGGCACCGAGTAGATGAACTTCGGCCGGCGGCCCTCGCGCGCGAGCGCGACGAGCAGCTCCTCGAGCTCGTCCACCCGCATCCCGTCCTCATCGGTGGCGACCTGCCGAACATCGGCCTCGTAGCTGCAGAAGGTGGGTACGGCGCCGGGATACGTGGGGGCTTCGCAGATCACCGGATCGCCGGGATCGACCAACGTCTTCGTGATCAGGTCGATGGCCTGCTGTCCCCCCGTCGTCACGATCAGATCGTCCGGGTCGGGTGCCATTCCCTCCGCCGCCATCACCTCGACGATGCAGGCCTTGGTCTCCTCGAAGCCCTCGGTCGGGCCGTACTGGAGCGCCTGGGCCGAGGACTCGTGCGCGATCCGGGTCATCTGGGCCGCGAAGCTCTCGGCCGGGAAGGTCGAGGTGTCCGGGAGTCCCCCGGCCAGCGAGATCACCTCGGGGCGCGCGGTGATCGCCATCAGGTCGCGCATCGCGGAGGAGCGCATCACCTGCGTGCGCTTCGCGAACAGGCCCGCGTAGCGCTCCAGGTCGCGCGAGGTCGTGTGCGCCCGGCGACGACGCGGCGATCCCTCCGCCTGCCGTCGCTGGCCCTCCTGCTCGGACCGCTCGGTCATGGCGGACAGTGTGGCGGAGAATCAGGCGCGTGGTTCGTGGCGGCCATTCATTTCGGCCCCGTGTGAAGCGGAGATGGCGGTGAGGGAATGCCGTGTAGCCTCCCGCCCCGACCATGTTCCTCGCCATCTGCCAGGGGCTGGGACTGGCCATCGCCGCCGGACTCATCCTCGGAGTCGTCTTCCCGCCCATCATGCCCACCTGGGGCGCCATCGTCGGCGCGTCGCCGATCGGCGTGCTGGCCGCCGGCGCGGCGCTGAACGGGGCCGACGAGGCGGTCTGGCCCGCGCTCCCGGTCGGCATCCTCGGAGCCGGCTTGGCGGCCGTCGTCACCCGAGACGTGGCCGCGGGTGCGATCCGCCGGCAGCAGGACCGGGTGACCGGCGCGCAGGCGCAGGCGCCGAGCGGAGTCACGGTGATCGTCGTCCTCGCGGCGGTTGTCGTCGCCGGGATCAGCCTGGTGGTGGAGCCGTTCTCCCTGCTCGCGCTGCTCGCCCTGACCTGGTTGTGGGTCTCCCGCCGCCGGCGAGCTGAGCGCAAACATGAGGGCCTGCGGGTCCTTCGCTAGATGACCCCGACAAGGCGGAAGCTGGTCCTCGTCGTCGTCGATGCGATGCACCCCGAGATGTTGGTCCGGGCGATCGAAGATGGCCAGGCGCCGACCTTCGCGGAGCTGCTCGACCGCGGGGTGATGGTGCCGGACTGCGTCTCGAGCTTCCCGTCGGTCACGCCGGTCGCCAGCTCGGAGATGATGACCGGGACCGGCCCGGCCGGCCACTGGGTGATGGGGATGAACTGGTACCACCGGATCGAGCGGCGCTACATCGAGTACGGCTCCTCGTTCGAGGCGACTCGCACCTTCGGCCTCTTCCGGGCGATGTACGACCTCGTCTACAACATGAACCTCGACCACCTGAGCTGGCAGGCGGAGACCATCTTCGAGCGCCTTGGGGACTCCGGTGTGCGGACCGCGACGACCCCGTTCCTGATCTACCGCGGTCGCCGGCGGCACGAGCTCGGCCTGGAGGGGCTGGCGAAGCGGGCGGCGGCCGCGGCGAACTTCCGGCACGCGGTCTGGGGGCCGGATGAGTTCTTCTACGGCGATCTCTATGCGAGCCGGCCGACCGGCTGCGGACCGACCTTCACCCGACCCGGGACGCGGGATGAGTACTCGGCCTGCGTGGCCGAGGAACTGGTCCGCGAGGGCGCCTACGACTTCCTGCTCTTCAGCCTGCCTGACAACGATTTCCACTCCCATCGCCACGGGCCGGAGGCGACGGTCGACTCGATCGCCAAGGCGGACGCGATGTTCGCCCGCATCGTCGAGGCGGGCGGCGGGCTGGAGGAGTTTCTCTCCGCTCACTCCGTGCTGCTGACCGCCGACCACGCTCAGACCGCGGTGGAGCATGCCCTTCCCCTGGCCGACGAGCTGGCGGAGGATTGGGCCGTGCTCCAGCCGAACACAGATCGGCCCGAGGACGCCGAGATCGCGGTCAGCCCGACCTCCCGCGCCGGCGCCGTCTACATCCTCGACGCCGGCTACCGGCACCCGGTCACCCATGAGCGCGCCCGACTGCGACTCCGCGAGCTCACGGGAGTCGACCTGGTCACCTGGCTCGCCGGGGACGACGGCACAGCCGTCAGGCGCACCGGGGTGGGCCTCGACGACCCAGAGTCGGTCGACGCGGTGGTCGAGCGGAACGGCTACGAGCTCCGCTTCCGGCCCGGCGGCCAGCTCCGAGACGTACGGGGCAACCGCTGGTCGGTGAGCGGCGAGCCCGAAGCGCTCGCGGGTGACATCACGCGAGGCCGTTTCGAGTCCCACGAATACCCGGACGGGCTGGCCCGGCTCTGGTCGGCGCTCACCTCGCCGCACGCGGGCGACATCCTGATCTCCGCGACCGAGGGCTATGAGTGCGTCGACTGGGGGGGAATCAGCCACGCCGGCGGCGGCAGCCACGGTTCCCTCGGGCGCGGCGACTCGCTGGCCCCGGTGGTCTTCGTTGGTTGCGGTCCCGATGCTCCGGGTAAGCGGCCGCAATGGGCGTTGCGGGACCTGGCACCGGTGATCCTCGAGCACTTCGGGGTGAACGGCGGAAGGCCCCAGGGATGACGCCGGTCCAGACGGCGAAGCGGATCGGCCGCGGCACGCTGAAGCCGGGCAACTGGATCCAGCTACTCCAGTTCGGGCTGGTGGGCGGGTCGGGCTACGTCGTCAACCTGGCGGTGTTTGCGGTGTTGAACGGGCCATTCGACATCCACTACATCGGGGCCGCCATCCTTGCCTTCTGCGTTGCCGTCACCAACAACTTCTGGTGGAACCGGCATTGGACCTTCGACGCGAAGCAGGGCCATGCGGGCTTCCAGGCCGCGCGGTTCTTCACGGTGAGCGTGCTCGCCCTCGTGATCAACCTGATCGCCCTCAAGCTGCTGGTGGGTGGGGGAATATCGGAGCTGCCGGCTCAGGCCATCGCGGTGGCAATCGCGATGCCCTTCAACTTCGTCGGCAACAAGCTGTGGACCTTCGACGAGTAGGTCGGCTCCTTCCACTCGCCGCATTCCTAGCGCTGATCCTCACCCTGCTGCTCGCGGCCCCGGCCGGAGCACAGCAGCCCAGGATCAGCCAGTCCAGGGCGACCGAGATCGCCAAGCTGGATCCGAAGGCGGCCGCCGCGGCGGAGCAGCATCCGGACCTTTCCCCGTCGGCCAGCCGCAATTCGGGGACTGGACTCTGGGAGGTGGGCTTCTTCACCGGCGACAAGGAGGTCGTGCAGGTGGTCGTCGACCCGAACACCGGCAAGGTCCTCGAATCGTGGACCGGCTACCAGATCGCCTGGCACATGGCGCGCGGCTACCCCGGCGCCTTCGGCAGGATGATCAACGCCCCCTACATCTGGTTGCCGCTCTGCGCGATCTTCGTCCTCGGGCTGCTCGACTGGCGCCGGCCGTTCCGGCTCGCCCACCTTGACCTGCTCGTGGTGGTCGCGGGCTTCGGGCTCTCGCACTACTTCTTCAACCGGGGGAACATCGGGGTCTCGGTTCCGCTCGCCTACCCGCCGCTGCTCTACCTGCTCGGCCGGGCGCTCTGGCTCGGCTTCCGTCGCCGGGCCGGCGTCGGTCTGCGGCCGTCGCTGCCGATCAGGCTGCTGGCGGTCGCGACCGTGCTCCTGGTCGCGGGCCGAATCGCCCTCAACGTCGCGGACTCCAATGTGATTGACGTCGGCTACTCGGGGGTGATCGGCGCCGACCGCATCGCCGACCAGGAGCCGAT
This sequence comes from uncultured Solirubrobacterales bacterium, assembly GCA_963797265.1. Lineage (GTDB taxonomy): Bacteria > Actinomycetota > Thermoleophilia > Solirubrobacterales > 70-9 > DASUPK01. The sequence goes on from CAWCOY010000003.1 coordinate 187,114, forward strand.
CTACGGGAACTTCCCCGACGACGACCAATCGGGGGACACGTACGGCCCGGTCGCCTACTACGCCTACGTGCCCTTCGAGCAGGCCTTCCCGTGGAGCGGCACCTGGGACGACCTGCCCGCCGCCCACGCGGCCTCGATCTTCTTCGACCTTGCGACGATCGCGGGACTCTTCCTGATCGGCCGCCGACTCTGGCGCGGCCGTCGCGGGACGGAGCTCGGCATCCTGCTCAGCTTCGCCTGGGCGGCCTGTCCCTATACGGCCTTCGCGCTCGAGTCGAACACCAACGACGCCCTGGTCTCGCTCACCCTGGTGGCCGCACTGCTCTGCCTCACCGCGCCGATCCCCAGGGGGATCACGCTTGCACTGTCGGCGATGACGAAATTCGCCCCACTGGCGCTGGGCCCGCTGTTCGCGACCTACGGGGCCACCGGGGAAGGCCGCGACGGATTCGTGCGCAGGTACGCGAAGGTCGTCATCCCCTTCACCATCGCGTTCGCGGCCACGATCGCCGTGGTCTCCTTCCAGGCCCTCCAGGACCCGGGCCTCTCCACCTTCTGGCACCGCACGATCGCTGAGCAGGGAGGCCGGGACTCGCCCTTCAGCATCTGGGGGCAGGCGCATTCCCTGGGCTGGCTGCAGGCGGTCGTCAAGGCTGGGGTCGTCGGCCTCGCCGTGCTGGTCGCCTTCCGGCCGCGCCTGCGTGACCAGGTGACGGTCGCCGCACTGGGCGCGGCCGTGCTGCTCGGCATGCAGCTCACCGTCGACCACTGGTTCTACCTCTACGTCCCCTGGTTCCTGCCATTCCTCCTGATCGCCCTGCTGGCGGGTGGGGTCGTTCCGCTAGGGCGCGACCGGGACGAGGATCTGCTCGATCCCGCGAGCGAGCCCGTCGTCGCCGATCTCGACCGCGACGCCCATCAGCCAGACGTCCTCGTCCGCGGTGTTGAAGCGCACCGGCATCTGCGTCCGGAAGGCCTCTAGGGCCTGCTCACGGCGTACACCGATCACCCCGGCCCGCGAGCCGGTCATCCCGACATCCGAGACGTGAGCGGTCCCGCCCGGCAGAACCCGGGCGTCCGCCGTGGGCACGTGCGTATGCGTTCCCAGAACCGCCGCCACGCGGCCGTCGAGGTGCCAGCCCATCGCCACCTTCTCGCTGGTCAGCTCGGCGTGGAAGTCGATGACGAACGCGTCCGCTCCCCCCGCCAGCGAGCCGAGCAGATCGTCGATCGCGTTGAACGGGTTGCGATCGACCTGCATGTGCATCTGCCCGCTCAGGTTGATCACGCAGACGCGCATCCCGGCGGCCTCGACCACGACGTGACCGTGTCCCGGATTCGACTCCGCGAAGTTGGCCGGCCGCAGGATCCGCCGCTCCGAGTCCAGGTAGGGATAGACGTCGCGGTGGCGATAGGTGTGGTTGCCGAGGGTGATCACGTTCGCGCCCGCCGCAAAGATCTCCTCAGCGGTCTCCTTGGTGATCCCGACGCCCCCGGCCGCGTTCTCGCCGTTGACGACGACGAGGTCGGGCATTCGCTCGACGCGAAGATCGGGCATCGCCGCCGCCAGCGCCTCGCGGCCGGCCCGGCCGACGATGTCCCCTATGAACAGGAGCCGCATCAGCGCGGCAGCGTAGAGGACCTCCGTCGCGGCCGGATCGACTTCTGTCTAGCTTTCGCCCGATGAGTGAGAAGCCGCGAGCGCGGCGGGACGCCCCGGTTCTCGAAGTGGACGGCCTCTCCAAGTGGTTCGGGGAGCGGGCCGCCCTCCGCGAGGTGAGCCTCGACGCGAGGCCCGGAGAGCTGCTCGCCGTGCTCGGCCCGAACGGTGCCGGCAAGACGACGCTGCTCTCGATCCTGGCCGGCATCACCAGGCCGGACTCCGGCCGGATCGAGCGGGCAAACGGGCGCCTCGGCTGGGTTCCGCAGCAGGCGGGGCTCTACCGGCGCCTCACGGTGGAGGAGAACCTGCGGCTCTTCGGTCACATGGAGGACGTGGCGGACCTGGAGGGGACCGTCGATCGGATGCTCGACCAAACCGGTCTCGCCGACCGCCGCCACGACCCCGTCTCCGCGCTCTCGGGGGGCAACCAGCAGCGCATCAACATCGCGATCGGGCTGCTCGGCGACCCTTCCGTGCTGCTCCTCGACGAGCCGAGCTCCGGACTCGACCCGAGCCAGCGCGTCCGCCTCTGGGAGTTCGTCGCCGGCCTGGCCGAGGCGGGGACGACGGTGATCTACTCGACGCACCAAATCGAGGAGGCGAGCCACTACGGAGACCGTCTCGTCGTCCTCGCCGACGGGGAGACGATCTTCGACGGCAGCTTCGCTGAGCTCCGTCGCGAGGCCGGGCCACGCCCTGAGGGCAGCGCCGAGGATCCCGAGAACGACTTCGTTCGCTTTTTGCGGCAGCGGGGCCACTGATGCGGTGGCTGCTCGTCAAGGACCTGCAGCTGCTGCGGCGCTCCCCGCTCGTCACCGCGCTCCTGGTCATCTACCCGATCGTCCTCGCGGTGCTGATCGGCCTGGCCATCTCGCGGAGCCCGGAGAAGCCACGGGTGGCCTTCCTCAACCAGATCCCGGCGAGCTCGGGCCTCAGCCTCGGGCAGACCGGCGGCTTCTCCCAGGAGGAGGCTCGGCGGCGACTCTGCGCGAAGATCGAGTGCGTCACCGCCTCGAGCCGGGCCGAGGTCGAGCAGAAGGTGAAGGACGGCGATGTCCTCGGCGGGCTGATCCTGCCGCCCGACTTCCTCAGCAAGCTGCAGGCCGAGCTCAGCACCAACTCCTCGGAGCGCGCCACGGTCGAGGTGCTCGTCAACCAGGACGACCCCCTGAAGGCCCAGATCGTCGACGACCGGATCAGCTCGCTGCTCAACACGGCCAACCTGCTGCTCTCGGACAAGATCAGCGACGTCGCCGTCAACTACGAGCAGCTGCTCGCCAACGGCGGCCAGTTCGAGATCCCGTTCCTGAACCAGTCTGTGCACGTCCTCGGCCTCGAGCGCTCCGAGCAGATCCTGCGCTCGGTCGAGGGCAGCCTGCCGCCCGATCAGCGCAGCCAGGTCTCGCAGGTCACCGAGTTCGCCCGGCTCGCCCGGCAGAACCTCGCGCTCGCGAACCAGCTGCTTTCCTCGATCCGTCAGCCGATCGCGGTCGACAAGCAGGTGGTCGCCGGGAGCGTCCCGCCGCTCGACACCTTCGCTGTGGCGGTCGCGGCCGCGGTCACCCTGCTGTTCGTCACCGTGCTGCTCGTCTCCGGCTCGCTGGCGCTCGAGCGGGAGGAGAACACCTTCACCCGCCTCACCCGCGGGCTGGTCAGCCGCGAGGGCCTGCTGGTTGAGAAGGCGGTCCTCGGGACCGGCGCGGCGCTGATCGTGACGCTGCTACTCCTGCTCGCGATCACCCCGTTCGAGTCGATCGGCTGGAGCCGGATCTACCTGATCATCCCGGCGATCCTGCTCGCCGGTGCCGCCTCCTCGGCGCTCGGCCTGGCAATCGGTGCCGCCGCGCGCGAGGTGCGCGCGAGCGCGCTGCTCGCCTTCGCTCTGGCGCTTCCCGTGGCGTTCGTCTCGCTGGTCCCATCCGGAACCGTCAGCAAGACGCTCCTCGACGTGATCCACGTGATCGCAGGAGCCTTCCCCTTCCGCCCGGCCCTTGACGCGTTGTCGGGTGCCCTTTCCGCCTCCGGACCCGATCTCGGCCTGCCCTTCCTGCATCTGGCCCTGCTCACACTGGCCTATCTCGTGCTGGCGCGGCTCGCTTTGCGGAGGTTCGCCTGATGCCGACCGGGCACACTCTCGCCACCTTCGCACTCGCCAGCCTCGCCCTGATCGTGCTCCCGGGCCCGGGCGTGATCTACGTGTTGACGCGCAGCGTCGAACATGGCCGGGCGGCCGGCCTGGTCTCGGCGCTCGGCGTTGACGCGGGGGGCTTCACCCAGTCGCTCGCCGCCGCGGTCGGCCTCTCGGCCTTGATCGCCTCCTCGGCCGAAGCCTTCACGGTCGTCAAGCTGGCCGGCGCCGCCTACCTGATCTATCTCGGCATTCGAGCGCTGACGGCGGGCGGAGAGGACGGCGTCCAGCAGGAAGATGCCGCGCGTTCCTGGCGCAGCCTGTTTCTCTGGGGATACGTCGTCGAGCTCCTCAATCCGAAGACGGCCCTCTTCCTCCTTGCCTTCCTGCCGCAGTTCGTCGATCCCTCCCGTGGCTCCTCCGCCCTGCAGATCATTATCCTGGGAGCCTGCTTCACGGCCATTGCGGTGGTCAGCGACGGCACCTACGCCCTACTGGCCGCCGGCGCCGGGCGGAGGGTTCGCGACCGGTGGCGGACGGGGCACGTCAAGCGGGCGAGCGGAGTCGTCTATACCTCGCTGGGGATCCTGGCTGCGTTCTCCCACGGGCGCCCGGCCAGCGACTAGACCGGCCTATCATCGTCGTCGTGAGCTTTCCCGCCACACGCCTGCGCCGCCTGCGCCGCACCGAGCCCCTTCGGGAGCTGGTCCGCGAGACCGACCTCACCCCGGAGCACCTCGTCCAGCCGCTCTTCATCACGGCTGGGGAGGGCGTGCGCGAGCCGATCGACTCGATGCCCGGCATCGAGCGGCTCTCGATCTCCGAGGCGGTGGCCGAGGTGACCGAGATCGCGGCCGCCGGTGTCCGCGCGGTGCTGCTCTTCGGGATCCCGGCGAGCAAGGACGAAGTCGGCAGCGAGGCCTACGACGATGAGGGCGTCGTACAGATGGCGGTCCGCGCGCTCAAGGAGGCGCATCCGGAGATCGTCGTGATCACCGACGTTTGCCTCTGCGAGTACACCTCGCACGGGCACTGCGGGATCGTTCGCGGGGATGAGGTCGACAACGACCTGACGATCGAGCTGCTCGCGAAGACCGCGATCTCACACGCCGCAGCCGGCGCGGACGCGGTGGCGCCCAGCGACATGATGGACGGCCGCGTCGGCGCGATCCGCACGCAGCTCGACGACGAGGGGCACTCCTCCGTCCCGATCGTCGCCTACAGCGCCAAGTACGCCTCCGCCTTCTACGGTCCCTTCCGCGAGGCGGCCGGCTCGACCCCGGAGTTCGGCGACCGGCGCGGCTATCAGATGGATCCGGCCAACGCCGACGAGGCCGTCCGGGAGGCCAAGCTCGACCTCGAGGAGGGCGCGGACGTCGTGATGGTGAAGCCGGCGCTGCCCTACCTGGACGTCATCCGGCGGGTCAAGGACGCGACCGGCGCGCCGCTCGCCGCCTACCACGTCGGCGGCGAGTACTCGATGCTGAAGGCGGCCGCCGAGAACGGCTGGATCGACGAGCGCGCCGCGGCCATGGAGTCGCTCACCTCGATCCGCCGCGCGGGCGCCGACATGATCATCACGTACTTCGCCAAGGACGCCGCCGCATGGCTGATGCGAGGGCGCGCGTGAGCGCTGATGCGAGGGTGCGCGTAAGCGCAACCCGTTTGATGAGGATGGGAGCCGAGCGCGGATGAATCGATCCCCCGACGGGATCAGCACGGCGACCGCGAAGCCGAAGCTCCGGTCCCGGAAGGGAGGGGCCGCTGTTCCCCTCGACGAGACCGACAAGCGGCTGATGAACCTGCTCCAGTCGCGCTTTCCCCTGCATCCGGAGCCCTTCGACCAGATCGCCACGGAGGCCGGACTGGACCTCGAGGAGGTCAAGTCCCGTACCCAGCGGCTCCTCGACGAACGGATCATCCGTGAGATCACGCCGATCTTCGACACGCGGGCGCTCGGCTACAGCTCGATGCTGGTGGCGGCCAAGGTCGACACCGAGAACCCCCACCGCGCCGCGAAGATCATCAACTCCCATCCCGGCGTCTCACACAACTACCTGCGGACGCACGAGTTCAACCTCTGGTTCACGATCGCGACGCCGCCGGATTCGGCCCTCGGTCTCGAAGGGACCCTCGAGGTGCTCCAGCGCCTCACCGGCGCCGAGTCGATCCGCCAGCTGCCCACCCTGACCCTCTTCAAGATCAACATGAACCTGGAGATGGAGGGCGGCACGGAGGAGCTCGCGGCGCCCATCGAGGCCGCCCCGCCCCGCGAGCTCGAGCGCCAGCCCTACGACGAGACCGACGTGGCAGTGATCCGCGCGCTGCAGGGCCCGATGGAGGTCACCGATCGGCCCTACGACGCGGCGGCGCAGGAGTCCGGGATGAACACCGATGAGTTCCTGGCCCACCTGTCCGGGATGGTCGACCGCAAGCTGCTCCGGCGGGTCGCGGCGATCCTCTTCCATCGCCGCGCGGGGTTCTCGGCGAATGGCATGGGCGTCTGGCGGGTGCCGGAGGACCGGATCCTCGAGGTCGGTGCCCGGATGGCGGCTGTCCGCGGGATCTCGCACTGCTACCAGCGGCCGACCTACGAGGACTGGCCCTACAGCGTCTTCACAATGGCCCACGGCCGCTCCAAGCAGGAGTGCGACGCGATCCTCGACGGGATCGCCGAGACCCACGACCTGCACGGCGACGATCGCGCGGTCCTCTACTCGTCCACGGAGTTCAAGAAGATCCGCCTCCACTACTTCACGGACGACTACTCCCGCTGGGAGGCGGAGCACTCATAAGCCGCTCGGAGGAGCTGTACCGGCGCGCACTCGAGGTGATGCCCGGCGGGGTGAACTCCCCGGTGCGGGCGATGAAGCAGATCGGTCGCACCCCGATCTTCATCGAGCGCGGCGACGGGCCGTACGTCTGGGATGTCGACGGCAAGCGCTACGTCGACTGGGTCTCGTCGTGGGGGCCGCTGATCCTCGGGCACGCCGACACGCTGGTCGTCGAGGCGATCCGCCAGGCGGCCGGGCGCGGGACCAGCTACGGAGCGCCGACCGCCGCCGAAGTTGAGCTGGCCACGGAGGTGATCGGCCGGTTCCCCAGCGTCGAGATGGTCCGGATGACGAGCTCCGGCACCGAGGCGACGATGTCTGCGCTCCGCCTCGCCCGCGCGGCCACCGGCCGCAGCAAGATCATCAAGTTCGCCGGCGCCTACCACGGCCACGTCGATGGGCTGCTCGCGGAAGGCGGCTCGGGCCTGGCCACCGCAGGGGTTCCTGCCAGCCCCGGCGTCACGGAGGCTCAGGCATCAGACACCGTGATCGTGCCCTGGAACGACGAGGAGGCGGTCGCCGATGCGATCGCGCGAGCGAAGCCCGCGGCTGTGATCGCCGAGCCCGTGCCGGCGAACATGGGCGTGGTGCCCCCGGACCCGGGGTTTCTCGAACACCTCAGGGACGCGACGGCCGAGGCCGGAGCCCTGCTCATCCTCGACGAAGTGATCAGCGGCTTTCGGGTGGCGCGCGGCGGCGCCCAGGAGTTGCTCGGGATCGACGCCGATCTGACCGTGATGGGCAAGGTTTTAGGCGGCGGCTTGCCGGCTGCGGCCTACGGTGGCTGGCGGGAGCTGATGGAGCGCGTCGCTCCGGCCGGGGACGTCTACCAGGCGGGAACCCTGTCGGGCAATCCGCTGGCGGTGGCCGCGGGGCTGGCGACCCTGCGGAAGCTTGACGGCGCTGCCTACCTGCGCCTCGCCTCGATCACCGACACGCTCGCGCACGGGCTGCGGGCCGCTGCCGGGAATAACCCGGTGCAGGTGTCGAGCGTGCCCGGTCTCGTCACGGTCTTCTTCTCCGCCGAGCCCGTTCGGGACTTCCGCGGCGCGAGTGCCTCCAACACCGCCGCCTACGGCCGCTTCTGCCGAGGGATGCTGGAGCGCGGGGTCTATCCACCTGCCTCGCAGTTCGAGGCGTGGTTTCCGTCACTCGCCCACGACGACGAGGCGCTCGCGCAGACCATCGATGCGGCGGAGGAGGCGTTCCGGGAGGCAGCGAGCTAGCGGTCCCTCGAGCGGCCAGGAACCCTATTCTCGCGGCGCATGGCCTCGACGATCACTTCCCTGGCCTCCCTGGCGGCGCTGCTCCGCGACGGTGAGAACGTCATCTCGCCGCACGTCGTCGACTCCGGCGAGGAGCCCGCTCTGGGGGCGCTGGCGGCCGCCGGCCCCAGGGCCGCCGAGGCGCCGGACGAGTACCTGCTCCTGGTCGAGGCGATCAGGGAGGGCTATCTCCTGCACTACGAGAGCCCGAGGGTGATCCAGGGCGCCGATTCCGACCTCCGGCTGCTCGCCGGCGACTATTTGTACGCGCTCGGCCTGGAGCGGCTCGCGGCGCGCGGGGACCTGGAGGCGGTCGGCGAGCTCGCCGATCTGATCAGCCTCGTGGCGCAGATCCATGCCGAGAACGGGCCCGACGTTCCGGACGACAGTTCTCGGGCCCTGTGGCTCGCGGCGACGGTCGCCGTGGCCGCCGGGGCCCCGCCGGAGCACGGCGACGCGAAGGAGATGCTGCGCCGGGGTGAGTCGGGGGCCGCCGAATCGCTGGCCGAAGTCGCAGCCGAAACCGCCAGCCGGACGGGCCTCGGCGACGCTCTGGCGCGCGCAGCCGAGTCGATAGGCTTCGATCGCGAGCGTCTCCCGGACCGTGGCTGAAGAAGGAAACGACAAGCAGGGGGCACCGAAGCGCCTTGAGCAGCCGGATCCTGCCGGCTACTTCCAGGGCGAGTCGATGACCCGCCGTACCGTTTTGTCGATCGGTGTCCAGGCGGTGGGAGGCGTCGCGGTCGCCGCCGTCGCCCTTCCGGCTGTGGGCTTCGCTGTCGCGCCGCTCTTCGAGGAGGAGAACGAGCCCTGGCAGGCGGTGGGGCCGACCTCGGATTTCAGCCCGGACACCTACCGGCCGGTCGTGATCACCGCAGTGGAGGGAATCGGCGAGACCGGCAAGACGACCGCTTTCATACGGCAGGGAAACCCCGACATCACCAACACGCCCGAGGCGAAGGAGAAGGGCTACCCGCCGGAGACCCCGGGCGAATACATCGCGATCTCGACCCGCTGCGCCCATCTGGGCTGCCCGGTCAACTTCGTCGCGGCCGCCGGCAACTTCATCTGCCCTTGCCACGGAGGCGTCTACGGCTTCGTCGGAGAGCGGATCGGCGGTCCCCCCGTGCGTCCGCTCGACCGTTTCCAGACCCGGGTCACCAACGGTCAGGTCGAGGTCGGGCCTCGCTTCAGCGTCACGAACAGCCTCGATCCGGTCCGCGCCCGCGACCCGGGCGAGTACACGGGCGGGATCTGGAACGTCCTCTATCCGCCGCGACCCTCGGTCCCGCCCCCGCCGTAGGAGCGACCAGATGAAGCTTCCAGAGGGACTTATCCCAGCGCCGCTTCGCCGACCGGCCCCGCCGGGCCAGAGCAACGGCGCGGGCAGGAACGGCGGCGGCGCCACCGAGGTCGCCAAGGAGACCGGCGCCGACGTAGTCGGCTGGCTCGACGAGCGCACCGGCGGGTCGAGCTTCCTCACCGCGATGCTTTACCGGAAGGTGCCCAAGGGCACCAACTGGTTCTACACGCTCGGGTCCGCGACCCTCTTCGCCTTCGTCTTCCAGGCGCTGACAGGCGTCTTCCTGGCGATGTATTACACGCCCTCGCCGACCGAGGCGTACGGCTCGATCACCCACCTCACCAACGACGTCTGGCTCGGCGAGTTCGTCCGCGGCATGCACAAGTGGGGCGCCTCGGTGATGATCATCTGCATCTTCCTGCACATGGGCCGCGTCTTCTTCTTCGGTGCCTACAAGTACCCGCGGGAGCTCAACTGGGTGATCGGGGTCGTGCTCCTGATCCTCACCCTGGTGATGGGGCTGACCGGCTACCTGCTGCCCTTCGACCAGCGCTCCTACTGGGCCACGATCGTCGCCTCCAACATCACGGGCACCGGTCCCATCGTGGGGCCGTATCTGGCCGACTTCCTGCGCGGCGGCCCCGAGATCGGAGCCACCACGCTCTCGCGCTTCTACTCAATACACATGCTCTTGGTGCCCGGGTTGATCATCGCCCTGATCGGAGCCCACCTCTATCTCGTCGTCAAGCTCGGTACCACCGCGCCGCCCTGGCTCAAGGCTGGGAAGCCCAAGACCGCCATCTCCAAGGAGGAGGTGGGATGAACAGGGCCGAGAAGGAGCACTACCTCCGCGACTACGAGGTCTTGAAGAAGAAGGGCAAGCCGTTCTTCCCCTACGCGGTGATGAAGGACACGATGATGATGCTGATCGTCGCCCTCGTGATCGTCGGGCTGTCGATTCTGCTCGGCGCCGAGCAGGGACCCAAGGTCGACCCGACCACCACGACGTATACGCCACGACCCGACTGGTACTTCTTCTTCCTCTTCGAGCTGCTGCGGGTGATCAAGCCCGTCTGGGCGGTGCCGATCGCGACCATCGGGATCGCGACCGTCGCCATGGTGCTGCTCCTACTGCTGCCGTTCTACGACCGCAATCCCGAGCGGCGAATCGAGCGCAGGCCGATCGCGCTGACGGCGGGCATCCTGACGATCATCTCGATGGCGTATCTGACCTTTTTGGGTGCGACCGCCGGGCCGCCGAGCCAGATCGACCTGAAGACATCGGCGGCGCTCGAACCGGGAAAGGAAGTCGTCGCGCAGTCCGGCTGCCTCGCCTGCCACAAGCTGGGCGACAACGGCAACGACGGCCCGGGCCCGGAGCTGACCGAGATCGGGGCGAGGATCCCGCGGAACGCGATCGCGCGCTCCCTGGAGGTCGGCCCGAGCATCATGCCCTCCTACGCCGGCCTGTCCCCGCAGAAGTTCCAGGCCCTGACCGCGTACCTCGCCTCGCTCAACTAGCGGCCCGCTGGCCGGGGTCGAAGTAACCTCGAACCGATGAGTGTCTCGTCCGACACCGAGGCCGAGAGCGGGATTCCGCGGCGCGACTCCGAGGAATTCGCCGACCAGGTCCGGGGAATGTTCGACCGGATCGCCGGCGTCTACGACCTGATGAACTCGGCGATGACCGCCGGGCTCCACCATCAGTGGCGCCAGAGGGCCGTCGAGAGGGCCGAGGTGGGCCCGGGCTCCGACGCCCTCGATGTCTGCTGCGGCACCGGGGATCTGGCGCTCGAGCTGCGCCGCGCGATCGGGCCGGACGGCCGGGTGGTCGGTTGCGATTTCTCCGAACCGATGCTCGAGCTGGCCCGTCGCAAGAGCGGAGATGAGGGCCTGCCTGTCGAGTTCGGCTGGGCGGACGCGCTAGAACTCCCCTACGGCGATGGGAGCTTCGATGCGGTGACGATCGGGTTCGGCGCCCGCAACCTCGCCGACCTCGAGCGCGGGAACTCAGAGATGACCCGCGTGCTGCGGCCGAAGGGGCGCCTGGTGATCCTCGAGATCACCCGCCCTCAGCGGCAGCCGCTGGCCGGCTTCTACTCGCTCTGGTTCGACCGGCTGGTGCCGGCGCTCGGAACCCTGGCCGGTGACCCCGAGGCCTACAGCTACCTGCCCGACTCGGTGAGGACCTTCCCGGAGCCGGAGCGGCTCGCGGCGATGCTCGATGCCGCCGGCCTCGGCGAGATCCGGTGGCTCCTCCTCGGCGGCGGCATCATCGCGATCCACAGCGCGACCAAGCCCGCATGACCCGCTCGTCGGTGCCACCTCCCGTGACGGCTGTGATGGACGCGGCGAGCGCCTGGCTGCCCGCCCGGATGGCGCAGGTCGAGGAGAGGCTCGGCGAGGCCGCCGGTGGCTACGGGCCGAAGCTCGGCCAGGAGGCCGAGGCGACGCTGAAGGCGGGCGGCAAGCGACTGCGGCCGATTCTCGTCCTGATGGCCGCGGGCGATGGGGCCGGCGAGAGGGCGATTCGGGCGGCCACCGCCGTCGAGCTCCTCCACATGGCGACCCTCGTGCACGACGACGTACTCGATGGGGCGCCGGTGCGCCGTGGGCGGCCGACCGTGGTCGCCCGCTCGGGCCGCGACCGCGCCGTCGGCGTGGGCGACCTTCTCCTCTCCCGAGCCTTTGCCCAGCTGGCCGACGCCGGCGGGGATGTCGAGGTGGCCGAGCTCAGCTCGGCCTCCGTCGCCCTCGCCCTCGGCGAGCTCGCCCAGCGAAGCGACGCCTACGACACCTCGATCAGCGAGGAGCGATATCTGGCCCGCTGCTCCCTGAAGACCGCGAGGCTGTTCGAGTCGGCCTGCCGGGTCGGGCGGCTCGCCGCGGGTGGACCCGGGACCGAGGACCTGGCCAGCTTCGGCCGCGAGATCGGACTTGCCTTCCAGCTCCTCGACGACGTCCTCGACGTCACCGGGCCGCCGGAGCGGACGGGTAAGGCACGGGGCACGGATCTCCTGGACGGGACGGTCACCCTGCCGCTCATCCTCGCCCGCCGGCTCGATCCAGGGCTCGAATCAGTTGAGCTCAGGGGCCTCGATCAGGCGGGGGCGGAGGAGATCTGCGACCGGATCGCGGCCACCGACGCGCTCGATCAGGTGCGCGCCCGGGCCAAGCGGGGGATAGCGCAGGCCAAGGCGATCATCGGGTCGGAGCACTTCACCGACGAGGAGCGGCAGCTCCTCGGCATGATCGCGGACGGGGTCGTCGAGCGCTACTCATGAAGAAGAGCGGCCCGAGGGCCGCTCTTCTCGCAGGGAGGTGACTCGTTTGGAGTGGGTGCTTATGGTTAATCGGGTTGCGCTGTCGCGCATCCTCTGATCATGCGCGCTAGAAGTCTTCGGGGAGGATGCTGCCGCTCGCCAGTGCGCCGGCGAAGCGCTCGGCCTCTTCCTCCATGTTGGCCCGGGTGAGGGCCCGCAGGTCCTCGATCAGCTCCTGGCCGCCGCGGTCGAGCTCTTCGTCGTAGCGGTCGACCTCGCCCTGGGAATAGCTGTCCTGGCCCCGCCACTCGCACTCGGGGCAGCGCAGCTCGACGTTCCAGTGGCCGCTCCCCTGCTCGTGCCAGTTGATCGGCTGCACCAGGACCGAGGAGCAGGTCGGGCAAGCGTGCATGCCATCTGCGGACTTGCCGCCCGTGCGTGTCGCAAGCCTCGCTTCGGGCTGAGTCTTTGTGCGCCTCGGAACTCCCATCGTGGGGGACCTATCGGGAGCCCGCACGCAGACCTTTAGCCGAAAAGTGGGTTGTTTCGAAGCTTGCGGATAACCCGTAAACCCGCGCCTGGGAAGGCGCGGAATAGACTTGTGCGAGGGCGCTCCGCAGGCGAAGCCGAGGAGCGACCCGTTTAATCATGGTTCTCAGCGATCGCACGATCAAGGAGGAGATCGCCGCCGGCAGGCTGGTCTTCGACCCCTACGAGGAGGCGCTCGTGCAGCCCTCGAGCGTCGACATGAGGGTGGATCGGAGTTTTCGCGTCTTCAACAACTCGCGGTACCCCTACATCGACGTGCGGGAGCCGATGGAGAACCTCACCGAGCTGGTCACCGTCGAGGACGAGGAGCCCTTCGTGCTTCACCCGGGTGAGTTCGTGCTCGGCCAGACGCTGGAGCGTGTCCGCCTGCCGGACGATCTGGTCGCCCGGCTCGAGGGCAAGTCGTCACTCGGCCGCCTCGGCCTGGTCATCCACAGCACGGCGGGATTCGTCGATCCGGGCTTCGAGGGAAACCTGACGCTGGAGCTCTCCAACCTGGCGACACTGCCGATCACGATCTACCACGGCATGCCGATCGGTCAGATTTCGTTCATGCGCATGGACGGCTCGGTCGAGCACGCCTACGGCGCCAGCGAGGCCGGGAGCAAGTACCAGGGCCAGACCGAGCCGACGGCCAGCCGCTTCTACCTGAACTTCAAGCAGCAGGCGGCGAACGGAAAACGCGGGAAGACGCGCACTAAGCGTTAGATAAGCCTTGTGGGTGGGTGGCCCACGTGCCGCTAACATCCGCTCGATGCCCAACGTGGGACCGCTTGAGATAGCCGTCGTTCTCATCATCGTCCTGATCATCTTCGGGCCGAAGCGTCTGCCGGAGCTCGGCCAGTCGATGGGTCGTGGAATCCGCGAGTTCAAGAACTCACTCTCCGGGGACAAGGACCAGGATTCCCCCGAGGAGAAGCGGCGCGAGCTGGAGGCGAGCCAGCAGATCAAGGCGAGCCAGCCGCCGCCGCCCGAGGCCTCGAAGGAAGAGGCGAGCGCTGAGAAGCCCGCCGAACCCGTCGAGGGCGAGATCGTCACCGAGAACAAGGCGTAGTAAATGGCCCGGCTGCGGCCGGTCGACTTCGAGGACCGGCTCACGCTCGTCGAGCACCTCGACGAGCTTCGTACGCGCATCATCATCTCGATCGCCGCTTACGTGGGGGCCTTCGCTCTCTGCTTCTGGCAGAACGGCCGGCTGCTCGACATCGCGAACGGGCCGCTTCCCGACGACCTGACGCCGATCACCTTCGGCGTGGCGGAGCCCTTCACCACGACGGTGACGATCAGCGCCTACGCGGCCCTGGTCATCTCGCTGCCGGTGATCCTCTACCAGGCCTACGCCTTCGTCCTACCCGCGCTGACCACCAGGGAGAAGCGGGTGGTGGTCCCCTTCCTGGTCATGGTCCCGGTCCTCTTCGTGGCAGGGGTCGTCTTCGGCTACTTCGTCGTCCTGCCAGCCGCCACCAAGTTCCTCCTGAACTTCAACGACAACCAGTTCAACATCCAGGTCCGGGCCCGCGACTACTACAGCTTCTTCACCCTGACCCTGGGGGTGATGGGGCTGATCTTCCAGCTGCCGATCGGCATCCTCGCCGTCACCAGGCTGGGCATCATCACCCCCGAGCAGCTCTCGAAGAACCGCCGGTATGCGTACGTGATCCTGCTGGTCCTCGCCATGCTGCTCCCGGGCACCGATCCGGTCACGATGCTGATCGAGGCCGTGCCGCTGATCCTGCTCTTCGAGGCGAGCGTGCTGCTCGCCAGGGCCTTCGGCAGGCATTCCGACGAGGCGGCCGAACCTGAGATAGCGGTATCTGAGCCGCCGCCGAGCGGCGCGGGATAAAACCGCTTAAGCCCGACCCTCTACGCTTCCGCCGTGCTTTTCGACCTACAGAGCCCTCGGCGCCGCCGAGTCATCCGGGTGACCTTCGGCGGTCTGGCGCTGATCTTCGCGATCAGCTTCGTCTTCCTCGGCGTCGGGACGGGAGGCGGCGGCTTCAGCTTCAGCGACCTGTTCGGGAGCGGGAGCGGGGGGAGCACCTCGACCGCGTTCGACGATGACATCGACGCAGCTCAGCAGAAGCTGCAGGCGAATCCAAACGACACGGTCGCGCTGGCCAGCCTGGTCCAGCTCCAGTACTCGGCCGCCAACGCCAACACCCAGAGCAACGGCGCCCCGACCAGCGACGGTGAGCAGCACCTCCAGGAGGCCGCGGACGCCTGGAACAAGTACGTGAAACTCAGCAAGGGCGACCCGAGCGCGAGCACGGCCGTCTACGCCCTCAACACCTTCGACCTGCTCGCGAGACTCAATTTCGCCAGGGCCCGCACCGACACGACCACCGCCGACGCCCTCACCGACGTCACCGCCGCGGTGGATTCGTGGAAGACGGCCGCCCAGGCCCAGCAGGTGCTGATCAACGACCAGCCCAACAAGGTCAACGCCAACTCCTACGCGAACCTGGCGCAGTACCTCTACCTGGCAGGCGACACGAAGGGCGGCGACGCGGCCGTTGCGACGGCGAAGCAGCAGAAGGGTGCGGACGCCTCCACCCTCGACACCCAGCTCAAGTCGGTCCAGCAGCTCGGACAGCAGCTGCAGACGGCGATCCAGCAGCTCACCAAGCAGCAGCAGAAGTCCCAGGGCGGAGCGGGCGCCGGCGCCGGGGCGGCCCCGGGCGGTGGCGGTAACCCGCTCAGCGGCCTGGGGACCGGCGGGCTCTAGGGCCTTCCTATAATTCCGCTCTCCACCAGGGCCGTTAGCTCAGCTGGTAGAGCAGGAGACTCTTAATCTCAAGGTCGCAGGTTCGATCCCTGCACGGCCCATCTATCTCCCCGGCGATTCGTCGCCGAGGTCGAGACTTCGGCGCGGGACCGGGGAGGATTGTGCAATCGAGGTCGTCGTCTGACCGAGGGCGATGAAGTGGTCGATGACCTCCTCCAGGTGTTCCACGTCGCGAAGGTGGGCGGTGGCGACGTAGCAGTCCTCGCCGGTGACACGCCGGCACTCAACGATCTCCGGGGTTCGGCGGGCCAGCTCGGCGACGTTCTCGAGCTGCCCTGGGGCGGGCCGGACGCGGATCACGGCCGTGAGCCCCAGGCCGAGCGCGCGCGGATCGACGTCGGCGCGGTAGCCCGTGATCACGCCGTCGCGCTCGAGCCGCTGCAGCCGCTCGCCCACTGCGGGTGCCGACAACCCGACCCTCCGACCCAGCTCCGCCAGGCTGAGCCGGGCGTTCTCCTGTAGCTCCTTGATGATTCGCAGGTCAGAGGCATCAACCAGGCCGCTATTCGTAGGCATTAACCGCAATCTAGCGCAGATCTACCATTTACAGAGGACGATTTCCCGTGGAATCTCTCAGTCGTGACCGAGCACGCTCGCGCCTCCCGGGTGCCGCCCCACCTCTACTTCCTGGTCAGCGCGGTGTTTCACTACCTCGGCCCCGCCTTCGCGGTTCTCCTCTTCGCCCGCGTGGACGTGCTTGGCGTGGCCTGGCTGCGGATCGCCTCGGCCGGCGTGATCCTCGCGGCCTGGCGGCGGCCGTGGCGGGCGTTCGCGGGACGGACCGGCGAGGAGCGAAGGCTGGTCCTCGAGTGGGGCGCGGTCCTGGCCTTGATGAACGCCTGCTTCTACGAGGCGATCGACAGGCTGCCGCTCGGCACTGTTGCAGCCATCGAGTTCCTGCCGGTCATCCTGCTCGCCGCGGCGGGCGCGCGAACGGCACGGAACGTGGGCGCCCTGGCGCTGGCCGTCCTCGGGGTCTACCTGGTCACCGATGTGCAGCTCGCCGGCGAACCACTTGGAGTCGCCTTCGCGATCGCAAACGCCGTGCTGTTCGCTCTATACATCGCGCTGGCCCATCGCCTTGCGCAGCACGAGGTGATCGACGGAACCGACGCGCTGGCGGCCTCCATGGTCGTGGCGGCGGTCGTCATCACGCCCCTCGGAGGTTGGTCCGCCGCGTCCGCCCTGGTCGACCCGATCGCCCTGGCGGCCGGCATCGGCGTCGGGCTCTGCTCCTCGGTCATCCCCTACGTCACCGACCAGCTCGCGATGGCCCGCTTGCCGCGAGCGACCTATGCCCTGATGGTCTCGCTGCTGCCGGCCACGGCGACGGTGATCGGCATCGTCGTCCTCGCTCAGGTTCCGACGGTGGCCGAGGCGGCCGGCGTGGCGCTGGTGGTGGCCGGCGTCGCGTTGCATAGGGACCGGGCCGCGCCCACCGAACCGGCCCTTGCCACACGGGGCACGACCAACGAGGAGGCCGAGGCGCTGGTGGCGAGCTGAATCCGTGAAGAATGGGCGGGATGGTGCGCCTCGCCGGCCTCAGCGTGATCGCCGCCCTCGCCCTGGTGGGGCCACCCGCTGCCAGTGCCCAGCTCCCCGGAGACCTCTGTCTGTCCGCCCCTCCGCCGCCGGTGAGCGCTCCGCCACATCCTCTGCGCTTCGGCATCACTCCGCTCGCCGCTGGAAGCGCCGGACTGACGCAGGCGCAGCCGAAGCCCGAGAACCCGGCCGCGGCCCAGGCCGAGCTGTCACGCCTGCGCCCCGGCCGGCGGCAGCTGGTGCTCCACCTCAACCGGATGCTGATGTCCGACGGCGAGGCTGGGGTCCAGCGTTACGTCCGACTCGTCGACGACTACGCGAGAGCCGGGTTCGACACGGAACTGCAGGTTCGCTACCACCCAGCCCCCGGCCAGGAGGGCGACATGGCGGCGTGGGCGGGGTACGTCAGGACCGCGGCGCGGATCCTCGGCAAGCGGCCGACGGTGAAGGCGCTGACGATCACCAATGAGGTGAACTTCCCGATCTCGCCGAACACCTCGGACGGCAGCTATCCCGGCGCGCTGCAGGCGATCGTGACCGGGATGAGCGCGGCCCGGAAGCAGCTCGACCGAATGGGGCGGCCGGACGTCGAGCTCGGATTCTCCTTCGCCTGGCGATGGCTCCCGAACGCGGACGCGGAGTTCTGGCAAGGGCTCGGATCGCTTGCGACACCCGCGTTCCGGCGGGGGCTCGACTACGTGGGGCTACAGATCTATCCGGGGTTGGTCTTCCCGCCCGTCTCCACCCCGGGAGCGGCCGGCGACGACACGGTGGAGGCGCTCACACTGCTGCGCGGCTGCTACATGCCGCTCGGCGGCTTCGGGCCGAACGTGGACCTCTGGGTGACCGAGAACGGCTACGCGACCAACCTCGGCAGGACGGAGCCCGACCAGGACCTCGCTCTCAGATCCACCCTCGACGGCATCAATCGCTACTCGGGCACGCTCGGCGTGACGGACTACCGCTGGTTCAACCTGCGAGATAACGACTCGGGCGGAACCGACCTCTTCTCCGCCGTCGGCCTGCTGCGAGACGACTACTCGGAAAAGCCCGCTTTCGCGACCTACCGCTCCTACATCGACCGGATCGGAACTGATCGGCCGAGGACGAGGAGGTGCGGGAAGCGAATCGCCACGCTGCTCGGCACGTCAGGTCGCGACCTCCTGCGCGGCAGCAGGGGACCTGACGTGATCGTGACTGTGGGAGGACGCGATGTGGTGCGCGGCGGCCGGGGTGCGGACCGGATCTGCACCGGCGCCGGCAGGGACGTGATCCGGGGGGGCCCCGGCCGCGACAAGCTGGTCGGGGGTCCTGGAGCCGACTCGATCCGGGGCGGGGCGGGGCGAGACCGCTGTCCCGGCGCCGCAGCCCCCGATCGCGTCCGCAGCTGCCTTCGCTGAGCCTCTCGGCGCGAAGCCCCACATCGGTAGGGTCGGCGGCCCACACCGAAGGAGCTGCCCTTGGACACAACACCGGGAATCGTCACCTACGACCTCGACGACCTGAAGTTCACCGCGACGGCGGCGCTGTTCGAGGGCAAGGCTCGGGCGGGGATCGACATCTCGATCTTCGTCGTCCACACCCCGCCGGGCAAGTTCATCGAGATGCATGTCCATCCGTACTCGGAGACGTTCGTGCTGCTCGCTGGGCGCGGCCGCTGGACCGTCGGAGACGCCGTCGACGAGTTCAGTCCCGAGCAGTTGATCGTCGTGCCGGCCGAGACGCCGCATGGCCTGCGGAATGTCGGCGACGTCCCGCTGCTCGTGGTGTCGGTGCACGAGTCGGGCACGCTGGAACAGACGTTCCTGGGAGTCGAGCCTTCTTGACCTGATGGGAGACTTGCCTGGGATGGATCTCGAGCTGGTCAACTTCGACAATCCCACCGAGGTGCGGAGCTTCGAGAAGGGTCGCTTCGAGCTCTACAAGGTCGGGCCCACGACCCTCGGTCGCGCGACCTATGAGCCGGGCTGGAAGTGGTCAGAGCACGTCGGCCCGGCGACCGGCGAGAGCTCGTGCCAGGTCGAGCACGTGGGCTTGGTCCTGCGGGGCCAGGCGGTCGCGAAGATGGACGATGGCCGCGAGGTGGTGATGAAGCCAGGGGACTTCTTCTACGTGCCGCCCGGCCACGACAGCTGGGTCGTCGGGGACGAGGAGTACGTCTCGCTCCACATTCTCGGCAGCGAGGGCTACGCGGCCTCTTAGGACGTGGACGCCGAGGTCAGCCGGATGGGCGAGCCCGTGCCCCCACTCTTCTGGTTCAGTGACCCCGAGGGCAATCGGCTGATGGTGGTCGAGGCAACCGACTGACCCAAGGACCACGCAGCGCAGACTCCGAGAGGGCCGCGAAAGCGGCCCTCTCGCTTTCGGTCAGCGAGCGATCGCCCTGATGATCAGCAGCAGGATGATCGAGCCGCCGATCGCGATCAGCCAGGTGCCGAGGTCGAAGAACTCGTCGATCTCACCGATGTCGAGCGCGCTGGCGATGAGGCCGCCGATCAGGGCGCCGAGGATGCCGATGGCCGTGGTCCCGATGCAGCCGCCCGGCTCGGTCCGCCCCGGGACCACGGCGCGCGCGATCGCGCCGGCGAACAGTCCGAGGAGGATCCAGGCGATGATTCCCATCAGCCGCGGACCCTATTGGACCGGACCGATCCGGCTTGCGGCGAGCTAGTGGCGCTGGCGGGGAGCCGCGTGGTAGCTCAGATACCAGAGCACGTGGCGGGCGGCGCTCACGCCTGCGTTGACCGGTGAGAGAAGCCTCCGCATAGCCAAAACCCTAATAAGTCGAGCGGACCGGGTGATCCGTAGTAGTCACTGATTTGCCTGCACCCACGGGTCTTCTTGCCCAGTTTGCGAGATCAGAAACCGGGCGCGGCTAGCATCCGCGACCCATGAGGAGCCCAATCCGACGACGGCGGAAGCGCGGCCTGGTGGCGCTGGCCGGGGAGGCAAGGACGGACCGCGCAACGGTCGGCTTGGCCGTGCTCGCGCTTGGGGCGGCGGGCACGCTGTTGAGCGGCGAGCTGCTGCGAATGGCCCGCCGCCGCCGTGACAGCGGCGAGACCGCCACGCCGGCCAACTTCGTGGACGCCGCGGGATTCGCGACTCGGGATACGTTCGCGGTCGCGCGGCGGGGGATCCGGGCGACGCCCCATCACGAGACCGTCTTGCTCAACCTCCTGCAGGGCTTCCTGGGAGCCTTCGCGATCGCGCGCCTCTCGACGTGGGGGATACGGCACGGCTGGTGGCCCTTCCGAGAGGTCGAGGTGAGCGGCCGCCACATTCATCACTTCATCCCCGGCATCCTGATCTCGTTCGCATCCGGGATCGGGGCGATCACGACGCGCAACGAGGGAGCGGAGGCGGCGCTCGCGATCCCGTTCGGCGCCGGCATGGGGCTGACGATGGACGAGGCTGCGCTGCTCCTCGATCTCGAGGACGTCTATTGGACGAGGCAGGGCCTGCTCAGCGTGCAGGTAAGCCTCGGCGTGACCGCCACCCTCGCCGCGACGATCCTCGGACTGCGCGTCCTGCGTCGCGGCGAGGAGAAGGGCGTTCAGGAGGGCCTGATCCCCGCCTACCTGGGCGAGCACGGGATGAGGGCGACGGGGGCCCTGGCTTAGGCGGCCGCGCGGAGGCGGGGCTCCGCCTCGTTGCCCATCCAGATCACCTGGTCTCGGCCAGGGCCGACCCCGACGAGGCGGACCGGGATGCTCAGGTGGTCCGAGATCGCAGCCAGGTAGTCGCGTGCCTCGGCCGGCAGGTCCTCCTCGCGGCGGCAATCGCCGATCTCGCCCTCGAACCCGGGCAGCTCCTCGTACTCGGGCTCGACCGTGTGGATGATCGACTGGTGGTAGGGGAACTCGTCGAAGACGGCGCCGTCCGGATGCCGGTAGCGGACGCAGACCCGCAGCGGGTCGATGCCGGAGAGCACGTCGAGCTTGGTGACGGCCAGCGCGGTCATGGTGTTGAGGCGGACCGCGTAGCGCAGCGCGACCAGGTCGAGCCAGCCGCAACGCCTGGGGCGCCCGGTGGTGGTGCCCATCTCGCCGCCGCGCTCGCGGAGCAGGTTGCCGAGGTCGTCCTCGAGCTCGGTGGGGAATGGGCCCGCGCCGACCCGCGTCGCGTAGGCCTTGGCGATCCCCCAGACCTCATCGATGTCGCTCGGGCCGACTCCCGCGCCAATGGTCGCGGAACCGGCGACCGGGTTCGAAGAGGTGACGAAGGGATAGGTGCCGTGATCGAGGTCGAGCATCGTCCCCTGGGCGCCCTCGAACAGCACGGTGCGATCGCGGTCGAGTGCCTCCCAGCAGAGCCTGGCGGTGTCGGCGATGTGCGGCTCGAGGCGGTGACCGTAGGTGAGGTAGGCCTCGACCATCGTGTGCAGGTCGAGCTCCGGGTCCTTGGCGAAGGGCCGCAGCATCTGCTGCTTCGGCTCCATTGCGGTCATGATCTTCTTCCGCAGGATCTTGGCGTCGAGCAGGTCCTGGACCCGGATCCCCAAGCGCGAGGCCTTGTCGGCGTAGCAGGGGCCGATCCCACGTCGGGTGGTGCCGATCTCGAGCTTGCCGAGCTTCAACTCGCCGGCCGTGTCGAGCTTGACGTGGTAGGGCATGATCACGTGCGCGTTGGCGGAGACGCGCAGGCCGCTGACGTCTATGCCGCGGTGGCGGAGCTCCTCGATCTCGCCGGTGAGCACGGCCGGGTCGATCACGACGCCGTTGCCGACAGCGCAGGTCTTGCCCGGATAGAGGATCCCGGAGGGGACCAGGTGGAACTTGAAGGTCTCGCCGTCGCGGATGATCGTGTGGCCGGCGTTGTTGCCGCCCTGGAAGCGGATCACCACGTCGGCCTGCTCGGCGAGCAGGTCGGTGACCTTGCCCTTTCCCTCATCGCCCCACTGGGCGCCGACTATGACAATTCCAGGCATGACCAGGGGATTATGAGAGGTTCGGGGAGCCGGCGAGTGGCTCTAGTGATCGAGGGGCCCGAGGGAGCCGCCGCCGCCTTCGCCCAGGGAGGTGGCGACGTCGGCGGGGACACTCACGCGGCGGTCCTCGTCATAGAGCATGACCGGATCGCCGCAGATCTCCACCAGGCGTGAGACCACTCGCGTTCCAAGCTGCTTCTCGAGCATGTCGTCCTCGAGGTTGCTGGTCACGATCAGCGAGCTCTGCCGTTCGTAGCGCTCGTTGATCAGCGCGTAGAGCTGCTCGAGTACCCATTCCGTCTGCTTCTCGACGCCTAGATCGTCGAGATGAAGCAGGTCGACGCTGGCGAGCCGCTCGAAGAACTGGGTGTAGGACTGCTCGCCGATCTCGGCGTCGTAGGTTTGCCGGATCCGGCTGAGCAGCTTGGGCAGCGAGTAGATGGCGACGGAGCGCCCTGACTCCAGCGCCAGCCGGGAGATCAGCATCGCGAGCGTCGTCTTCCCGGTCCCAGAGCTGCCGAAGAACCACATCCCGCGGCCGCTGTCGAGGTTCTCGTCGAGGCGGTCGCAGAAGTCCCGGACCCGCTTGACCACGAAGGCGTCGATCTGGGTCACCGGCGGCCGGTCGAAGGAGACGCCGCGGTACTTGCGCGGAATCACCGAGTCGATGCCGCGCAGGCGGGCCTGGGCGACCATTCGCGAGCGGCACTCGCAGGGCCGTGCGACGTCCTCGGGACCGAGGATCCAACCCGAGCCGTCGCAGATGCCGAGCCGGCACGGCTCGCGCTCTCTCGATCGCGGATCGCTCGCCACTCAGAACGCCTCCGCGTCGGCCTCGCCG
Organism: uncultured Solirubrobacterales bacterium; assembly: GCA_963797265.1. GTDB lineage: Bacteria > Actinomycetota > Thermoleophilia > Solirubrobacterales > 70-9 > DASUPK01. The sequence continues at coordinate 210,217 of CAWCOY010000003.1, forward strand.
TCGGACGTGCCGATGTCCTGCATCGGCGGGCCCTCCCCGGCCGGCTGCTCGACCGGCCTCTCGCCCCGGGCCCTGTCGGCGAACTTGGGGTAGTGCTCGAGGAAGACCATGTGGATCGTCCCGACCGGGCCGTTCCTGTGCTTCGCGAGTATCAACTCGGCTCCACCGGGATCTTCGGACTCGGCGTTGTAGTAGTCGTCGCGGTAGAGGAAGCCGACGACATCGGCGTCCTGCTCCAACGAACCCGATTCGCGGAGGTCCGAGAGGATCGGGCGCTTGTCGGGCCGCTGCTCGGGTGCGCGGGAGAGCTGTGAGATCCCGATCACGGGCACGTCGAGCTCCCTGGCCAGGATCTTCAATCCGCGGCTGAACTGCGCTACCTGCTCCACCCGATTGGACCTCGGGTCGTCGGTTCGCATCAGCTGCATGTAGTCCACGATGATCAGCCCGAGGCCGTCGTTGCCGCGGCTGCGCTCCTGAGCGTGGAGGCGCCGCGCCTTCGCGCGCAGCTCGAGCAGGCCGAGGTCAGAGGAGTCGTCGATCCAGAGCGGAGCGGACTCCAGCTGGTTGCACGCCTTGACCACCTTCGGCCAGTCCTTGCCCGAGACCTTGCCCTTGCGGAGCCGGTCGCTGGAGATCCGGGACTGGGAGCCGATGAAGCGATGGGCGAGCTCCATCTCCGACATCTCCAAGGAGAAGAGGGCGACCGGCTTCTTGTGCTTGAGGGCGACGTTCTGGGCGAAGTCGCAGACAAGCGTGCTCTTTCCCATCGCCGGCCTGGCCGCGATGATGATCAGGTTGCCCTTCTGAAAGCCGCCGGTCTTGTCGTCGAGATCGCGGAAGCCCGAGGGGGTGCCAGTGATCTCCGAGTCCCCGCTGGCGAGCTTCTCGAGCTTGTCGATCTCGTCATGGAGGATGTCGCCGATCTCGCGGAAGTCGTCGGCCTGCTCCTCGTTGGCGACCTGGAAGAGCAGTCGCTCGGCGTTCTCGACCAGGGCGCGGGGCTCGCCGTCACGCTCCGCGATGGACTGCTGGATTCGCTTCGCTGCACCGTCGAGCCGGCGCATCAGCGAGTTCTGCTTGACGATCTGCGCGTAGTGTTTGGCGCTGCCGGGGGCGGGGACCTTGGCGGCCAGGCTGGCGACGACGTCGCGCCCGCCGACGTCGTCGAGCTGGCCGCGTTGCGCGAGGGCCTCCGAGACCGTCAGCACATCGACCGGGTCGGCGTTCTCGTTGAGGCCGATGATCGCCTCGTAGATCGTCCGGTGGCGGTCCCGGTAGAAGTCCTCGGCGTGCAGCCGGACGTCGAGCAGGACGGGCTCGATCGTCGCCTCGGAGACCATCATCGCCCCGAGAACCGATTCCTCCGCCTCCAGGTTCTGGGGCGGGACCGCCGCCGTCTGTCCGTTGGTCGCCAAAGCCTCTCTCTTCGCGCAAGGAATGTCCCGACCGTTCGGCCGAGTCCTCTCCAAGTCTGGATACGGGCCCGGCGGATCCGCATCTGCCCCGAAGTGGAACTAAATCCGCGCGAGCCTGGCTAGAAAATCACAGGCCACCGCTCCGCGCAGGAGAGTTGTGGCTATTTGCGGCCCGCTTGTTCCAGGGCACGATTCGTGCCTGGCGCGGAAGGGCGCTGTTTGCGCCCTCGAGAACTAAACGAGTGGTCCCTCGGCTTATGCCTCGGGAACCTCTCGCATCTCGGCGACGATCGTCTTGACCGACGCGGTGGCCCCGCCGCCGACCTCGACCTCGACCATGTAGGTGCCGATCTCGCGGATCGGATCCTCGAGGCGGATCTTCTTGCGATCGATCTTGATCCCGCGCGCGGCCTGGATCGCATCGGCGATCTCGGCCGAGGTCACGGAGCCGAAGAGCTTGCCGTCCTCCCCGGCGCGGTGGTTGATCGTGAGGACCGTCTTGCCAAGCAGCGCGGACGTTTCGCCGGCCCGCTCCGCGGCCTGGCGCTCCGCCTCCTCGGCCCGCTCGCGCTTGCGCTGGGCCTCTTCGAGCGCCCCCTTGGTTGCCGGCTGCGCGAGCTTGCGCGGCACGAGGTAGTTGCGGAGATAGCCGGGGGAGACGTCGACGGGGGTTCCGGCCTCGCCGAGCCCCTCCACGTCCTTCAGCAGAACGGCCTGGGCCATCAGCGCTCGCCGACGTATGGCAGCAGGGCGAGCTCGCGCGCCCGCTTCACCGCCAGGGCCAGCTGCTGCTGATGCTTCCGGGAGAGACCCGTGACGCGGCGGGAGCGGGTCTTGCCGCGATCGGAGAGGAACCGCCGCAGCAGGTTCAGGTCCTTGTAGTCGATCGACTCGGCGTTGATCCGCGTGTACTTGCGCGGCCGCCCGCGATCGCTGAGACCGCGGCGCCTGCGGCCGCCGGTGGAGGTCTGCTGTCGTTGCTGTCGAGCCATCTCATGCCACCGGCACGGCGGGGAGCCGTGCCGGCTGGAGTGGAACGATAGCGGGAGCGCCCGGGCCGGGCGCGCTAGCTAAAACGGAATGTCGTCGTCCGAGCCGCCGCCGGAGCTGACCCCCGCGCCCTCGAAGTCCGAGGTGTCAGCGGGGACGTCCGACTTGGGCTGGAAGCCGTTGCCACCGTCACCGCTGGGGTTGTCCGAGCGCGAGCCCAGGAACTGGACGCTGTTGGCGATGATCTCGACGGCCTGACGCTTCCCGCCCTCCTGCGTCTCCCACTCGCGCCAGTCGAGCCGGCCCTCGACGGCGACCGGGCGGCCCTTGGAGAGGTACTGGGCGCAGTTCTCGCCCTGCGCGCCCCAGACCGTGACGTCGAAGTAGTTGGCCTTGTCGACCCACTCGCCGCTCTGGTCCTTGCGGCGGCTGTTGACGGCCACTCGAAGCTTGCAAACCGGGGTTCCGCTCGGGGTCGAGCGCAGCTCAGGGTCCTTGGTCAAATTACCTGTGATCGCGCAGACATTGATGTTTGAGGCCGCCACTAGATCAACTCCTCTTCCTTTCGATTCCGAACGTCGATCTTAAGCAGCCGTCCGGCCGTTCTCTCCCCCCGCCAGCGGTAAAGCCCGGAAACTGCGGCAGCCTCCCGACACTCGCCACTTAAAGAGATCCCTACCGATTTCTCAGCCGCCTCTCAGGCAGCGGTGGCTTCATGCGAGGCCGCGAGAGCGCGACCCGCTCTATGAGGAAGCACCGAGAGGAGGCTGCATGGCTCTGACATTCAGACACGGGGTCCGGGCGATCATCACGCTGGCCGTCGTCGGGGCGAGCACGGCTCTGGTCGCCTGCGGGGGGTCCGAGGCGTCGGGAGAGGACGCCCAGGCGAAGGCCGATGACGCGGCCCTCGATTACGCCAAGTGCATGCGCGAGCACGGCGTGGACGTCCCGGATCCAAAGCCGGGAAGCGGCGGCTTCGGGCTGCAGTTCAGGAGCACCAACCCCCAGGACAACGAGAACTTCCAAGACGCGCAGGAAGCGTGCGGCGACATCCTGCAGAAGGCGATTCCCGAGGGCGACCGGCCCGACCCGGCTGAGATGCGGGACAAGCTCCACGAGATGACGGAGTGCCTGCGCGACAGGGGCTCCGACGTGCCCGAGCCTCAGATCTTCGGGCCCGGCGACAGTCCCCCGGACAATCCCCCAGAGCCGAGCAAGGAGCTCCAGGACCTGATGGATGACCCTGACTTCCAGCAGGCTCAGGAGGACTGCTCCAAGCAGGCCGGGCTTCCGGATCAGGGACCCGGCATCCGGGTCGGCCCAGGCCCTGGCAGCGGCGACAACGGCCCCAGCACGGACTCGAGCGGAAACGGCTGATCGGTGCCGAGAGTGGTCGGACGGCGAGGGTTGGCGATCGGCGGCCTCGCGGCCGGCGCCCTCGCGGCCGGGGTGATCGTGACCGGCGGCGATCACGATGGCGGAGCGGCGGCCCAGGAGGCCGGCGTGCCGACCGTCTCGCTCGAGCGCCGGGACCTCACCTCCCGTGAGAGCGCCGACGGAACGCTCGGCTATGCGGGGGAGGCGACCGTGATCAACCGTCTCTCGGGAACCTTCACGTGGCTCCCCGCCGAGGGGGACGTGATCCACCGTGGCCAACGCCTCTTCGAGGTGGACGGCGAGCCCGTCATCCTGATGTACGGCGACGTTCCCGCCTACCGCGATCTCTCGGAGGGCGTCTCCGGCCCGGACGTCGAGGAGCTCGAATCGAACCTCTCGGCTCTCGGATTCGATCCCGGCACGGTGGACGACGAGTTCACCTCGTCGACCGCGAGCGCGGTGGCGGACTGGCAGGACTCCCTCGATCTGGACGCGACCGGGACGGTCGAGCTCGGTCGCGTCGTGTTCATGGCAGGCCCGCGGCGGGTGACCTCCCTCTCCGTGTCGCTGGGATCGAGCGGCGACTCGGGCGCCGGCGGCTCAGACCCGAGCGCGGCCGCCGACGCCCCGAGCGATCAGGTCCCGAGCGCCACGACCTCCCTGGCGAGCTATGTCACCGACAACACCGGCGCGGACCAGCCCAGCAAGCCGAAGAAGCCGAGGAAGAAGCCCCAGGGGTCCAAGCGACCGAGCGGCTCCTCCGGGCAGAGCGATTCGAGCAACACCGCCCAGCCGGCCGGCGACTCGAGCGACTCCGCGGACACAGGCAGCCGCGATGACCCCGCGACGAGCGCTACCTCCACAGAGGTGATGACCACGAGCTCCGAGCGCCGCATCGTCACCGTCGACCTCGACCCCTCCGACGGGGAACTCGTCAAGCGCGGCACCGCTGCCCGCATCGAGCTGCCCGACGGGAAGGACGTGAAGGGACACGTCTCTTCGATCGGCACCGTCGCGGCGGACGACAGCTCCGACTCGGCGGCCGCCGGCGGAGACGGATCGTCCGACCCGACCATCGAGGTCACCATAGCCCTGCCCGAAGGCTCGCACGTAACCGCGCTGGACCAGGCCCCGGTGACGGTCGACATCACCGACGAGGTTCGCCGCGACGTCTTCGCCGTCCCGGTCGAGTCCCTGCTCGGCACGGCGGGCGGCGGCTACGCGATCGAGGTGGATGATTCCGCCGGACGGCGGCAGATCCCGGTCGTGCCCGGTCTGTTCGCGGACGGCTACGTCGAGGTGCGCGCAGATGGGATGCGCGAAGGCATGCGGGTGGAGGTCCCGGGCGAATGACCCCTGTGACCCAGAGCCGCCGCGAGGCGACCGCGCCGGTCACGCGGCCAGTTCTCGGCCTGGTGGACGTCGTCAAGCGCTACGGGTCATTCGAGGCGCTGCGCGGTGTCACCCTCTGCGTTGAGCAGGGCGAGCTGCTTTCGATCGTTGGGCCCTCGGGCTCGGGCAAGTCGACCCTGCTGCAGATCATGGGCACCCTCGACCGCGCGACCGGCGGGAGCGTGGTCATCGACGGCTTCGACGTGTCGAGCGCCTCCGAGGCCGAGCTGTCCGCCCTCCGGGCCCGGCGGATCGGCTTCATCTTTCAGCGCTTCTTCCTACTCGACGCGGCGACCGTGCTCGACAACGTCTGCGACGGGCTCCTCTACATGGGTGTTCCCGTCGAGGAGCGCAGAGAGCGCGCGGCCGAGGCGCTCCGCCAGGTGGGGCTCGAGCAGCGGATCACGGCCATCCCGGCGACCCTCTCCGGCGGCGAGCGCCAGCGCGTCGCGATCGCCCGCGCGCTGGTCGCCGAGCCCGCGATCATCCTCGCCGACGAGCCGACGGGGAATCTCGACAGCCACACGAGCGAGGAGCTCATCGATCTGCTCCAGCAGCTCAATGGTGCGGGCTCGACGATCATCGTCGTCACCCATGACCTCGAGGTGGCCGAGGTGATGCCGCGCCAGATCTCGCTGCGCGACGGCGAGATCGAGCGTGACACGGGGGGATGAGCGTCGATCTGCCCTCGAGCCGCCTGCTCCCTCGGGATGTCCTTCGGGTGGGCAGCATCGGCTTGCGCACTCGACGCCTGCGGGCCGCCCTCTCCGCTCTGGGGATCTCAATCGGGATCGCCACCGTGGTCGCGGTGCTGGGAGTCTCCGAGTCGAGCCGCGCCGGGCTTCTCGCGGAGATCGACAGGCTCGGCACCAACCTGCTGACCGTCACGGCCGGCCAGACGCTCACCGGGTCCGACTCCCAACTGCCGGAGGGGAGCGCGGACGCGACCGGTCACCTCGACGACGTCGAGGGCGCGAGTGCCGTCACCAGCATGTCGGACGCGACCATCCGCCGGACCCCCTACATCGACGCGGAGGAGACCGGCGGGATCACGGTGATGGCCTCCGACGTCAACCTGCTGGCGACGCTCCAGGGCACTCTCGCAGCCGGTTCCTTCCTGACCAAGGCGACCGAGCGTTATCCCGCCGTTGTCCTCGGCTCGGTGGCCGCGCAGCGCCTTGGGATCACCAGCCTCCGTGGCAGGCCACAGGCCTTCATCGGCGGCCGCTGGTTCACCGTGGTGGGGATCCTCAACGCCCTGCCCTTGGCCGAGGACGTCGAGCGCGCGGCACTGATCGGCTATCCGGCGGCCGCCAAGCTCTTCGGCACCGACCCCAATCCCTCCCAGATCTACGTGCGCGCCGACCGCGACCGGGTGGTGCAGGCGCGCGACCTGATTCCGGCCACGGCCAACCCGGAGTCACCCGAGGAGGTCGAGGTCTCCAGGCCGTCTGACGCGCTCGAGGCGCGCGCCGCGGCGGCCGGGGCGCTGACGTCACTCTTCCTGGGGCTGGGGGCGGTCGCACTGCTGGTCGGCGCGGTCGGAATCGCGAACGTGATGGTGATCTCGGTGCTCGAGCGTCGCGGCGAGATCGGCCTGCGCCGGGCCCTCGGCGCGACCCGAGCACACGTCCGGCTGCAGTTCCTGGCCGAATCGCTCCTGCTGGTCGCGGTGGGCGGCGCGATCGGCGTACTGACCGGGATCCTGGCGACGATGATCTACGCCGGCAGCCAGGGGTGGAAGCTCGCGATCCCGCCCGAGGCGATCGCCGGGGGCGTGCTCGCCTCGCTCGCCATCGGCGCTCTGGCCGGGCTCTATCCCGCAAGCCGAGCCGCCCAGATCGCTCCGAGCGAAGCGCTCAGAACTGCATAGCCAGGGGTGCGGAGCTACTCGTCGCGGTCGTCGCGGCGTCCCCGGCGGGGACGATCGTCGCGATCGGGCCGGCCATCGCCGACGGAGGCCGGGCGATCGGAGACGGGAGGCGGATTGCTCGGCGCCTCCGGGTCGACCTTGAAGATGCGGAAGCGCAGCACGCCGTCGGTGATCTTCAGGCTGTGATCGAGGCGTTCGAGCAGGTCCGGCTCGCCCTGGAAGCGGTAGTAGCGGTAGTCCGCCTCGTTCCGCCGCCGGATCTCATAGGCCATCTTGCGCACCCCCCAGACGTCGGCACGGTCAAGGGTGCCCGCGCCCTCGATCGCCTGGCGCACATCGCCAGCGACCTTCTCGCGGGCGTCATCCGCGGACTCGGGGTCGAGCATCAGTACGAGTTCGTAGTGCCGGTTCACAGCGACGGGCGACTATAGGGGATGGACGGTGGCAGGGGAGAGGCCGCAGCGCACCTGCCTCACCCAGATATGGCAGGCCGCCAAGTCAGATGGGCGAGCGTGGGCCGCGCCGCGGCGATCGCCGCCGCCATTGTCGCGGGGATCGTCTCCCTGCCCGCACTCCTGGGCAGCGACCGGCCGCCGCCGGTGCCGCCCGACGTGGGCCTCACTCCTCCGTCGGCCACGGACCCCGTTCCTGCCAACGTGGCACCCGTCGAGCCGCCCATCGCGGCGGCGCCAAAGGATCGACCCGCCCGGCGCCACCCCCCTCGCCGACACCCGGCCAAGTCTCACCTCGTCCGCGAGCATCAGGGGCGCGGCAAGCGACGCCGGCACCGTCGCCACTCCGATCGCCAAACCCACCAACAGCCGGCGGCCGAAGCATCTCCGCAGCCCCCGCCGACCTACGTCCCGCCGCCGATCGACTCGCCGCCGCCCCAACCCGGCGAGTTCCGCTTCGAGCGCTAGCCGCCTTCCTCAAGATCGGGCGGTCTCAGTCGAAATCCGGGCCTGGGCTCGGCACCCAGGTGGCGATAGAAGTCCTCGGCGGCGGTGAGGATGTCGATCCGCATTCCTCCCGCCCGCTGCAACGCCTCACGGAGCAGTCGCCTTGAGAGGCCGCGGCCGCGCCAGTCCTCACCGACGAGGAGGGCCGAGAGGTGAGCCTGGATCTCGCCATCCGACTGGACTTGCACGAGGCCCGCGACCACTCCCTCATCGACCGCGATCAGCGTGGTGGACCCGGGGGACCTCAGCGCCCGGTATGTGCGCTCGGGATCCTCGGTGTAGGTCTCCCAGCCCTCTGCTGCGCACAGCGCCAGAACGCCGTCCAGGTGCTCTCGTTCGAATGCCCTGACGCCGGTCTCTGACATGTACCAGTTGAGACTTCGAGCGAGCGCCCTGCTAATCGGTCGGTGCGACTAGCGCTCGACCGCGGCAGGCGAGCGCTTCGCCTTGATGTCGGCGAGCTGCTCGTCGACCCAGTCGCCCGGATCGCGCTCGTTGATGATCTCCTTCAGCCGTTTGGCCCGGAGCGCGCGCTCCTCGGGCTCCATGGTGAGAGCGCGATGGATCTCGTCGGCCTGCTCCTGGATGTCAAACGGGTTCACCGAGAGCGTGCAGTCCCCGAGCTCCTCGTGGGCGCCGGTGTTCTCCGAGAGCATCACCACCCCGTCGCGGGTGTTGACCGTCGGCGCCTCCTTCGCGACCAGGTTCATCCCGTCGAAGAGCGAGTTGACCATCAGCAGGTCGAACTGCTTGTAGCGCGCCACCGCCTCGTGGAAGTTCTCGTAGATCCGCAGGTCGATCGGCATCCAGTCGGTCGTCCCGTGCCGGTGGTTGACGACCGCGACCAGCGCCTCGATCCGCTCCAGGTACTCGGCGTATTCCGGCACGTCCTGCCGAGAGGGCTGCAGGTGCGCGATGAAGGTGACCTTCTCCCGGAACTCCGGATGCTGCTCGAGGAAGACGTCGAAGGCAGTGAAGCCGCGCAGCACGTTCTTCGAGAGGTCGGCCCGGTCGACCCGCAGGATCAGATGGTCGCGGCGCCGGCGCAACACCTCCTTCTCGTAGAACTCCACGTCCGAGGACTCGGCCACTCGGTAGAGCCGCTGGGTGTCGATCGAGAGCGGATAGGCGCGCACCCAGGTCTCCCGGCCCTCGTAGATCACAGCGTTCCGCTCGAAATCGACCTCCAGCTCCATCAGCTCCCGGCAACACTGCAGGAAGTTGCGGCAGTAGGCGGTCGTGTGGAAGCCGATGATGTCGTTGGCGAGCATGCTCTGGTAGATCTCCTCGCGCCAGCGGTTCGGGAGGATCCGCCAGGAGTCCGGCTGGGACCAGGGGATGTGGACGAAGTAGTGGAGGAACGCGTCCGGCCGGGCCTCGCGGATCAGGCCGGGGCAGGTGTAGAGGTGGTAGTCGTGGAGCATCACCACCGGGTCCTCCTGGCCCTCGATCGCCTGGACGACGCAATCGGCGATGTCGTCGTTGACGACCTTGTAGCCCTCCTCCCAGGCGTCCACCTCCGCCTGGCGGATGTCGGGCGCGTTGGAGAGATCCCAGAGGTAGTGCTGGATGAACCACAGGATCGGGTTCGCAATCACGTTGTAGAAGCGATCGTAGGCCGACGGGTTAGAGGCCACCATCTGCACGTCGTAAGTGATCCCCTCGACGTCGATCTCCACGGGGCCGTCGCTCTCGTTGGCGACCACGGTGTCCTCCTCGGTCATGGCCGAGGCGATCCACAGCGCCTTGCGGTGCGAGACCAGTCCGGAGAGGGCAGTGACGAGTCCGCCGCCGCCGCGCTGAACGATCCGTTGACCCGTCTCGTCGCGACCGAACTCGGCGGGGCCGCGGTTCGAGACGATGGTCAGGGGGTGCTCGGGCACGCCCCGTTTGTATCAGGCGCGGCTAAGGCCTCATGCGATCCGGTCGCCGGGCTCCACGTCCTGGTCCGGCCGCAACAGCACCACTCCCTTGGCGTCATCGAGCGCTCCGAGGACGAGCACCTCCGAGAGGAAGGGGCCGATCCGCTTGGGCGGGAAGTTGACCACCGCGACGACGAGGCGCCCCTCCAGCTCCTCCCGCGGGTAGTGGGTGATCTGCGCCGAGGAGCGCTTGTGGCCGATCTCGGGCCCGAAGTCGATCTCGAGCTTCCAGGCGGGGACGCGAGCCTCCGGGAACACCTCCACGCCCACCACTCGGCCGACCCGCATCTCGACCGCCTCGAACTGCTCCCAGCTGATCTCGGCCATCGCGGAGACGCCTCAGTCGAGCGAGCTGAAGATCCGTAGCCAGTCGAGCAGCAGACGCGGCGAGAGGAAGCGCTCCCGGGTCCGCTCCTTGCCCGCACGGCCCAGGCGCCGCCCGAGCTCGGGGTCATCCAGGATCCCGGTGCAGCGCTCCGCCGCCAGCTCGGGCGAGCTGACCAGGTAGCCGTCCTCGCCATCCACGATCTGCAGCGGGATGCCGCCGACGTCACCGCCGATCGTCGGCCGCCCCTTCCACAGCGCCTCGGCGACCGTCAGCCCGAAGCCCTCGCGGATCGACTTCTGCAGGACCACGTCGGCCTGGGACTGGAAGGCGTTCACCTCGATCGCGCCGACGTTGTTGAGGTTGTTGAGGATCTTGATGTCGGGATCCGACCCGGCGTACTCGAAGGTCCGGTGGAAGAATTCCCAGCCCTCGGGATCGTCGGTCGCCATCGATCCGACCAGGGCCAGCTGCACCTCGGGGATCTCCTTCGTGACCTGCCGGTAGGCGTCGATCACCCCGATCGGGTCCTTCCAGGGATCGAAACGCGAGACCTGGCAGATCATCGGCCGGTCGACGTCGATGCCGAACTGATTGCAGACGAACGCCGCGTCGTCGGGCGAGAGCGCCATGTTCTTGGGGGAGAGCGGGTCGATCGCCGGAGGCACGATCCGGACGCCGCCGTGGCCGTCCAGCCCCTTCGGCACGTACTGCTCCAGGTGCCAGACCGTGACGTCGTACTCCGAGATCAGCGGCAGCAGGCGGCTGATCGGCTCCGGGTTCGGCTCGGAGAGATCGATGTGGCAGCGCCAGATCCAGTTCTTGGCGTGGTCGGTGGCGTTGTGCCGCATCCCGACCGGCTGCGGGTCGTGCACGATGATCACGTCCCACTCGCCGTCGAGGCTCTCCGCGTTCATTTTGTTGTAGTGGTCGAACAGCTCCCACTGGCTCGGCGTGAGCGTGTTCGGGTCCCCCTGCAGCGAGTTGTGGAGGAGCTTGGTGGCGTTGAAGAACTCCTCTCGGCCCATGATCACCTGCCAGGAGGCGTCCAGGCCGACGTCCCGCATCAGGGGCACGATCGTGTAGAGGATCTCGGAGACGCCGCCGCCGAAGGCCGTCGCGCTGATGTGGAGCACGCGCTTGCCCTTCATGGTCTCGGCCAGCTCCCTGATCTCGTCGACCAGTCCCCGGCCCGCCAGGTGCGTGTAGTCCGCCAGCGATTTGTTGCCGAGTGCTACTTCCTGGAGCACGGCGCCCCCCTAGCGCGAGGGTGCCCCGCATATGCGAGGGCGCGCGTTAGCGCGACCCGTGACAAGGGGCAGGGACAACCCGTTTGATGGTGTCTGCGCAAGGGCGGAAACGTACTCGTTTGGCGCGAGGGTGCTCCAAGTCGATGCGAGGGTGCGCCGTCAGGCGCAACCCGTTTAGTGCTGGAACCCGTTAAACGCTGGCGCGGAGCCGCTCGATGCCGGTGTCGATCTCGGCGCAGATCGCAGAGTGGAGCTCGTGGTTGGCGGCCGCCACGCAGGACATCTGGAACTCATGGCCCGAGCCGAGCAGCGGCCTCGCGGCGAGCGGCTCGCCGTAGGCGTCGGTCACCACCGCGCCGCACTCCTCCAGGCAGATCGCCGCGGCCGCCAGGTCGTAGGGCGAGTTGTTCAGCACCGCCCCGTCTCCGACCCGCTCGAACTCGGCACGGATGGCGGGCACGTCGTCGATCATGCGCGGACCCGGCTCCACGTACGCGTCGAGCTGCCCGGTGGCGATCCGGGTCATGTCGTAGGTGGCCGATCCGAGGTCGAAGGTGCCGCCGCCCACCGACGAAGCATCGATCAGGTCGCAAATCACCTCGATCAGGGCGCGGGCGGGGCGCCCGCGGAAGCCGTACGTCCAGAACATGCGCTCGAGCGAGCGGTTGCCGGAGAGGTTCGCGGCCGGCTCCAGCCCCTCGCCGCGCTCGGCGACGAAGCTGCGACCGCTCTTGACCTCCAGCACGCAGCCCACCAGCACGTCGGCCATGGTCGGCTCCGAGTCGAGTGGGGCCGCCGCGACCGAGACGCAGCACGACTCGAGACCGGCCAATGCGGGACGGGTGCCGTCGATCGGGTCGACGACCAGCACCCACTCGGCTCGGTCCCCCGCCGGCGAGACCAGCCCGCGATCCTCGGAATAGAAGGAGACCTCGGGTGCGCGCTCGGCGAGGAACGACTCCATCCGCGCCTCGGCGCGCTCGTCGATCTGAAAGGTGACGTCGCCGCCCTCCGCGGCCCCGGAGTGAGCGCGTCCAGCATGCGTCCCGAGATGAGGCTGGACCTCATCGCGCAGGGTCGCCGCAAGGTCGGTGACCAGTTCGCGGATCTCCATGACGCCAGTTCTTACTGGTTTACATCCGCAGGGCGCGAGCCGAGCGTGACGTCGACGCTCTGCTTGTCGCCGTCGCGGATGATGTCGAGCGTCACGGTGTCGCCCGGCTTGTGTTGGGCGACCAGCGTCGAGAGGTCGTTGTTCTGCAGGACCGGCTTCCCGTCGACCGCGACGACGAGGTCGCCGCCCGTCTTCACCCGCTGCAGCTGGAAGGTGTCCTCGCCGTTCGATCCCTGCAGGCCGGCGTCGTCGGCGGGGCTGCCATCGACCACGTCCGTGATCAGCGCGCCGGAATCCGTGTCGAGGCCGAGGTGCTCGGCGAGCTGTGGGTAGAGCGACTCGCTGGTCACGCCGAGGTAGGCATAGTCGACCTTGCCGTCGTTCTTCAGCTGGTCCAGCGAGTAGCGCACGGAGGTCACCGGGATCGCGAAGCCGACTCCCGAGTTGCTTCCCGAGCTGGAGGCGATCTGCTCGTTGATGCCGATCACCTGGCCCTTGGCGTCGAGCAGCGGCCCGCCGGAGTTCCCCGGGTTGATCGACGCGTCGGTCTGGATCGCGTTGTCGATCCCGAAATTGGTCAGGCCCTCGACCGTCCGGTCGGTGGCGGAGACGACGCCGATCGAGAGCGATTGCTCCTCGCCGAAGGGGCTGCCGATCGCCGCGACCGGCTCGCCAACCGCGAAGCCCGAGCGGTCCGAGAGGGTCACCGGCTTGAGATCGAGCCCGTCGGGATCGACCTTGATCAGCGCCACGTCGGCGTCGGCGTCGAAGCCGACGATCTGGGCGGGGACCCGGTTGCGGTCGCCGAACTCGACGAAGACCTGCTTTGCCTCCTTCGGCGTGCCGCCGCCGTTCAGGTGGCCGCCGCTCGTCACCACGTGGGCGTTGGTGACGATGTGGCCGTCCGTGTCGACCACGAACCCCGATCCCTGGCCGGCGGAGCCGCCTCCACCGAGCAGGTCGCTGACGCCGCCCTCGAAGACGGAATCGATGGTCACCACGCCGGGGGAGACGTCCTTGTAGATCTGGGCGGGGTTGAAGCTGTCGTCGCTCGCCTGGACGACGACCTGGGTGGCCGTCTGGGGGGCCGAGGCCGCGGGCGTGCTCGAGTCGTTGCCTCCACCGCCGCCGCAGCCCGCGATCAGCGCCGTGACCAGCACTACCGGCAACATCAACCTCAGCTTCATGCCGCCACCTGGGCGGGCTCGCGCTGCCGGCGCCGGCCTCCGGAGACCGGCAGGCTGAGCGTGAATGCGGTGTGGCCTCGGCGGGAGACCACCGCGATCTGCCCGCCCATGCGGCGGGCGAGCTCCTCGGCGATCGCCAGCCCGAGTCCCGACCCGGATGCGGTGTCGCCCGTGTAGAAGCGGTCGAAGACCTTCGGGATGGCGCGGGGGTCGATTCCCTTCTTCGCGTCGTCCCCGACGATCAGCTCCGCCGCGTTCGTCCCGCGCACGGCGGTCACCGTCACGTTCGTCCCCTGCGGGGTGTGGGTGATCGCATTGTCGATGAGGATACGAATGATTTGTGAGACCCGATTTAGGTCGGCCAGAGCGACCACGTCGCCACGTCCGCGGACCTGCAGCGTCGACTCGTGCAGCTTGGCGGCGGGCCGGAACTCATCGGCCACCTGCCGGGCGGCATCCTTGAGATCCACGGGCTCGCGCTTGATCTCCATCACATCGGCATCCAGCCGCGAGAGGTCGAGCAGGTCGATGGTGAGCTTCTGCAGCCGCTCGACCTGAGCCCTGATCTCGTTGACGAAGGCCCGCCGCTCGGAGGCGGTCAGCTTCTCGGTCTCGAGCAGCTCCAGGAAGCCGCCGAGCGAGAAGATCGGCGTCCTCAGCTCATGCGAGGCATTGGCGATGAACTCCTTCCGTGAGCTGTCCAGTCGCGCCAGGCGCCGCTGCATATCGTTGAAACTCCGCGCCAGCTGGCCGAGCTCGTCCGAGGAGTCGACGGGAATCGGCTGATCGAAGCTTCCCTCGGCCACCGCCTCGGCCGCCTGCCGCATCCGGCGCAGTCGGCGAGAGACCGCCCCCGAGGCCCAGACGGCGATCAGCGAGGCCACCACCAGCGCGATCAGGCCGGCGATCAGGATCTGGCGCCGCACGAGCGCCACGTCGTCGTTCACCTCAGCGAGCTGGGTCGAGAGCACCTCCACCCAGCGGGTCCGCCCGTTGAGTTGGATCGGAACCGCCGAAGTCCCGACCCGCGATCCGGCCACGCGCTCGACCCCCGTCGCGATCTGCCCTGCTGAGATCGCGGCGTCGGCGGTCAGGTAGCGTCCCTGGAGCGCCGTGGCCTCGGATTGCGAGTCGGCGACGACGAAGGCCGGCGCCGGTCCTCCCGGCGCGTCTCTGACGGCCAGCAGCGTCACCCGGCTCTCGGTCGACTGCGCGGTCGAGCGGACGAGCTCCGAGATCTCAGTCCGCGAGGCGCCGGACTCGAGGGCCCGCGTCAAGCGCGTGGACTGCTCGCTCCCCAGCCTCTCGAGCCGGCGGAGCTTCTCGGCGGTGAGGCTGGACTCGAGCTGGGGCACCACGTAGAGGTAGACGAACGCGATCGCGCCCGCGGTGATCAAGGTGATCAGGACCACGAGGCGGTTGCGGAGGGTGTTGAGCCGGAGCCGCGCCTGTCTCACGATGACGGGGCGCCACTCAATCGCGGTCGGCGTCGCGGAAGCGGTAGCCGACGCCGCGGACCGTGAACAGGTACTCGGGCTTCTTCGCGTCGACCTCGAGCTTCTCGCGGAGATGCCTGATGTGGACGTCGACCGTGCGCGGGTCGCGGTAGGTCGAGTCGCCCCAGATGTGCTCGAGGAGCATCTCCCGTGTGAAGACCCGGCCGGGGGCGGCCGCGAGCGCGGCGAGAATCTCGAACTCGACGTAGGTCAGCTGCACAGATTTCGTGCCGAGCTTCACGGAGCGGCGCTCGAAGTCGATCTCGAGCTCCCCGGCCACGATCGGCTCATTTCCGGCGAGCCCGGGGCCGGCCATGTTTCCGCGTCGCAGCGCCGCCTTGACCCGGCTGCGGAACTCGCGAACGGAGAAGGGCTTGGTGATGTAGTCGTCAGCGCCCATCTCGAGCCCGGCGACCTTGTCGATCTCGTCCCCCTTCGCCGTCAGCATGATGATCGGCACCTGACTACGGGTGCGAAGGCGCCTGCAAACCTCGATCCCGTCGAGCTTGGGAAGCATGATGTCGAGGACCACCAGATCGAACCGCTCCTCCCCGAAGCGATCCAGCGCCTCCTGCCCATCCATGGCCCCCACCACCTCATAACCTTCCTTGCGAAGCGGGTAGGTGAGAAGCGTCTGCACGGCCTGCTCATCGTCCACGAGCAGGATCCGCGCCTGTCCTCGTGTCATGCCTGAAGGTTAGAAGCACGCTCGAGCCCGGCTGATGATCGACTTGCGTCTCTACAGATACGCGCTGCTCGCGGTCCCCCTGGTCGCCGTGATCGCCATGTTCTCGCTGGGGGACGTGCCGCGCAGCCCCTCCGCGGGGATTCCGCCGGACGCCTTCGACCCGGCGAGCGCGGTCCCCCTGGCCAAGGAGCTCAGCACGGCCGCCCCCTACCCGGCCCCGGGCTCCGCTGCGGACGAGAAGCTCGCCGAGCAGGTGAAGAGCCAGTTCGCGGCAATAGACGACGCGACCGTCTCCGAGCAGCGCTTCGACGGGTCCTTCAAGGGCCATGACGTGCACCTGCGCAACCTGATCGCGACCCTGCCGGGCGAGTCCAACCGCCAGATCGCGCTGATCGCGCCCCGGGACGTCGCAAGGGGGAGCGGTGCGACGACGAGCGCTGCCGCGACGGCGGCGCTGGTCGAGATAGCGCAGAGCTTCTCCGGCGCCGCCCACCACAAGACCCTCGTCTTCGTCTCCACCGACGGCTCAAGCATCGGCGCCCTCGGCACGAAGCGCTTCATACGCGACTACAGCGACACGGCCTCTCTGGACGCCGCGGTCGTGCTGAGCCAGCCCGCCCTCGCCGATCCGACAGCCCCCCTGGTCATCCCCTGGTCGACCGGGCCGCAGAGCACCGCCAGCCAGCTGGCGGAGACGGCAAACGCGATCACCTCGAAGGAGCTGGCTACTCCCGCCGGCGACGAGGGGCCGCTCGACGACCTCTTCCGGCTCGCCCTGCCGGCCGGACTGGGCGATCAGGGGCCGCTGATCGAGACGGGTCTGCCGGCGGTGCGGCTCTCGGCCGCCGGGGAGCTGCCGGTCGATCCCGCCCGCGACACCCCCGAGGCTTTCGACAACGACACCTTCGACCGTTTCGGCCGCGCCACCCTCTCACTCATCCTCGCCCTCGACGGATCCCCGGGGGCGGTCGAGCACGGGCCCAAGGGCTACATCGGATTGGCTGGCAACCTGCTGCCGGGGTGGACGATCGCCCTGCTGGCCCTCTCGCTGCTGGTTCCCGCGGGCCTCGCGGCCGGCTCCGGTCTCGTCGCCGGCGCCCGCAGCCCGATCGAGGCCGTCCGAGGCCTCGTCTGGACGCTGCTTCGGGCCCTGCCCTTCGTGGGCGCCCTGGTCGTCGTGCTGCTGGCGGCGCTCGTGGGGCTGCTACCGAGTCCCGACTTCCCGTTCGATCCCCGCATCGAGGCCCTTGGGCTCGGCGGGACGATCTCAGCGGTCGCCGCGGCGCTCGCCTACTTCGCGATCGCCTTCTTCCTGCGCCCGCTGCGGCCACCGCCTGCGAGGGCGGTCACGACCGCCGCACCGGCGGCGCTGCTGCTCGCCTGCCTCGCTGCGCTCGGGATCTGGGTGGTGAACCCCTACCTCGCGCTGCTCGTCTCGGTCGGCCTGCAGGCCTGGGTCTTCGGGGCAGCGCGCCCGGCTCCCGGTCGGCTCCCGGCGACCGCGTTAGTGCTGCTCGGTCTGGTGCCCGCGGTGATCCTGCTCGCCAACCTGGCCGGCCGCTTCGATGCCGGGCTGGGGGTCTGGCACGACCTGGTGCTGATGGTGGCGGATGGGCAGATCGGGACAGCCACGACGGTGCTCGCCTGCGTGCTGGCAGGGGCGGGAGTGGCGATCATCGCGCTGGCGGGCCCTTCCCAGGGCCGACCCGCCCGGGAGCTGAGGATGGAGGGCGAGATCTCGGTGCGCCGGCGTGCTCCGAGGCCCGAGCCACCCGAGCCCGAGGCGGACGAGGTGCCCCCGGACGAGGGGTCCGAACCGGAGCCCGAGGAGCCGGTCGAGCCCACCCAGCCCGAGCCCGAGAGGGACCCGCGCCTGTGGTCAAGGCTGGGTATGCGACCGGCCGCTTGCACCTGACGATGAACGAGATGCGCAGACGCTGACCGCGGTGTCACCCGCAGGCTGGAAGGCCGTGGCGACGGATGAAGCGCCTGCCGGTTGTGGTGTGTCCGCGGATGACGACAGTGGTCCGTGAGGCGCGTATGGAGGGCAGCCGGACGCGCGCCCGCCGGTGCGCGACGCGGATCTTCGCGTGGCGGCCGTTAACCGCCGCGCGGACCGACCTGGCATCTGCGGGCACCCGCAGCGTCACCCACGGGCGACAGCGAGCCTCCGCGCAGGGCATCGCCGTCGAGCGCTTGCTGTAGCGCCATGTCTCCGCCCATCACCAGGCGAGGGACGTCCCGAGCGCGCGGGCCCATCTCGTCGTAGGCGAGCTGAGCGCTCAGCTCGACCGGCATACCGGGGCCGATGAAGAGGCACGTGACGTCGGCGTAGGCGCCGCCGGCATTGATCCCGACGGCGGCATACAGGTCCGGGTAAGCCGCCGCCATGATCGAGGTCATGAACGACCCGGCCGACATTCCCACCATGTAGACGCGTCCTGGATCGATCCGCAAGCGCGCCATCACGGCCCGCGTCATCCCCGCGAGCGCGGCCGCGTCCCCGGAATCCCGGTGCCAGCTCTCCGGATTGAAGATGTCCCAGCAGTTCCTCAGCGGCCCGGGCTGCGCGGCCTCCGCTGGGTTGACGTCGGGGTAGAGCATCACGATCCCGGCCCGCTTGGCGACCCGGTTGAAGAGGGTTGAGCGCATCTGCTGTTCGGCTGTTGTCTGACACCCATGCGTCATCACGACCAGCGGCGCCGGGCGGGACCGGTTGTACGACGGAGGGACGTAGACGATGTACGGGTACGCCGCCGATCCTGTCCCATACGCGAACGTCTGGATCGACCCATGGCGCTGCGGAGCGGCCTTGCTCGCGGCGGCGGGCGCCGCGCCGAACGTCAGGGCAAGCAGAGCGAATGCGATGCAGCGCGCGGCTCCGAATGGGCTGATGGCTCTCGCCATTTGCGTCTGCTTGCGCGGGGGCGAGCATCGGACAAGCCGTTCCCGCTCTCTCTCCTCGAAGGCAGGGTCAATCGGAGCGAGCAGAATATTGCCTCTGGTCGAAGCCGCGAGGCTCAAGGTGTTCACCGCCGGGCAGCCTCAGGGCCACCCCATTGCCCTCGGCGACGTAGCCGATCTCGGTCAAGGTCGAGCCGGCGTCGGCCACGGCCTGCGCGGCGCCGCCGAAGCGCTCGCGCGGCACGGTCACCAGCAGCTCGAAGTCCTCGCCGCCGGAGGCAGCGAGCTCCAGGGCGGCCTCATTCCCTCCCGCGACCTCTGCCAGGCCATCCGCGAGGGGCAGGCGATCGAGGTCGATCTCCAGGCGGGAGTCGCTGGCGCGCGCGAGGTGCGCAGCGTCGGCGCCCAGCCCATCGCTCACGTCGATCATCGCCGTGGCGCCGGCCTTCGCCAGGGCCCGCCCCTCGCGCAGCCTCGGCGTCGGGTCCAGCTGCCGATCCAATAGGCCCTTGCCGCGGTCGGCCGGATCGCCGCGACGCTCCCCGGCCTCCATCAGCTCCACGGCCGCCGCCGCGCCGCCCAGCTCCCCGGTCACGGCCACCAGATCGCGCGGTTTGGCCCCACCGCGTGTGATGAAGCGAGCACCGCCGGGCTCGTAACCCACAGCCGTCACCGAGACGAGTAGGACCGGCGAGCGAATCAGGTCCCCGCCCGCGATCGTCACCTCCTCTCGCGCCGCCTTCTCCGCGAGCCCGTCGGCGATTGCGAGCAGGCTCTCGTCGGAGAGCTCATCGGGCGCGGCGACGACCACGTAGGCCTCCCCCTGGGCGGCTCCCATCGCCGCCAGGTCGGACAACGAGGCGGCCAGGGCCTTTCGCCCGACCGCCTCCGGCCCGTACGAATCGAGCACGAAGTGGACACCGTCGACGATCGCGTCGACTGTGATGGCGCTCGCCGCGCGCGGCTCGACCACGGCCGCGTCGTCACCGCTCGGCACCCGCACGCGCGGCCCCGGTGCGGGCATGCGCTCGCTGATCGCCGCGATCAGGTCGAATTCACTGCTTGGCACGAGGCCTAGGCTAGGAGACGATGCTCAGCGTGGACGTCAAGGTGACGCCCCGGGCGAGCCGCGATGAGATCCTCGGCATGCGCGACGGCGTGCTCGCCGTCCGCGTCACGGCGCCACCCGTGGACGATGCCGCGAATCGGGCAGTCGTGAAGCTGATCGCCAAGCGCGTCGGCGTGGCGCGCAGCCGCGTGCGGATCGCTCGGGGAGCCCGCGGACGAAACAAGCGCATCGAGATCGAGGACGCAGGCCCCGAGCTGCTTGAGCGCTTGATCAGCCGGGATTGACCCCGCCGCTGGGCGGAGGAGCGGCGGGTGGCGGAGCCGCCGGTGGCGGTGTCGGCGCCGGCTTTGGTTTCGGCGACGGCGGCGGTTTCTGGCCGACCCCCGGGGCGTAGGCGCCCTTGTCGCTGTTGTTGCTGTCGCTGTTGCCGCCGCCACCGTAGCTGGGCGTGTACGAGGAGGAGGATGAGCAGGAGTACGAGCTCGACGAGCTGCAGGAGCTCGAGCTGGATGACGTGTAATCCCCGTGGAACGAAGTCAGCTCCGGCAGGCTGGTGGGGACCTCGAAGTCGGGGCACTCGCCCCCCTGGGCGGCCTCCATGTAGGAGCGCCAGATCGGGCCGGAGGTGGGTCCGCCGAAGCCTGTGTAGTCACGCGAGAGCGGGTGTCCGGTCCAGACGGCGGTCGAGTACATCGGCGTGTAGCCGACGAACCAGGCATCGGAGAGCCCTTCGCTGGTGCCGGTCTTGCCGGCCTCCGAGGCGCAGCCGATGCTCGTGTAGCCGGCCCCGGTGCCGCTGGTGATCACGCCCTCGAGAATCTTCGTCACCTCGTAGGCCTGCCCGGGAGTGAGGACCCGCTTGCCCTCCTGTGCACTTGGCTCATTGACCTTTCCCCCGGGGAATACCACCCGGTCGATCGCAGTCGCATCGTGACGCACGCCGCCGTTGGCCAGCGTGGCGTAGGCGTTGGCCTGCTCCAGCGGCGTGACGCCGACGCTGAGACCCCCGATCGCGTCGGCCGGCGGAATGAAGCAGTTCGGGCCGAGCTTGCACGGGATGTCGCCCGCGCCCTTGACTCCGAGCGGCGAGGTGATCCCCATGTCATACGCGGTCTTGGCGATGTTCTCGGGACCGACGTCGAGGCCGAGCTTCGCAAAGATCACGTTGACCGACTCCCGGGTCGCCTCGGTCAGCGGCATCGTGCCGCCGCCCGGCTCGGCGTTGTTGACCGTCCAGCTCGAACCGCCGGGGGTCTCCAGCGTGGCGGGTGAGCTGCCGTCGTAGTACGTCGAGTCGGGATCGATGCCCTGCCTGATCGCCGTCGTCAGGTCGTAGACCTTGAATGAGGACCCCGGCTGGCGCTGGGCATGCGCAGCGAAGTTGAACTGGCTGGATAGCGAGTAGCGCTGGGTCGAGGCCAACGCGACGATCTCGCCGTTCGACGGGTCGACCGAAGCCAAAGCGGACGCGGGTCCGCCTCCCGAGTAGCAGACCGAGCACGAATCGACGGCGGTCTGGGCGGCCTCCTGGAGACGGGGCTGGATCGTCGTATAGACCTTGAGGCCGCCGTTCTGGACGGTGTTCACCCCGTAGCGGTCCTGAAGCTCCTGCTTGACCAGGTCGAAGATGTAGGGCTCGCGGATCCGGCTGTACTTCTGGCCGGGGTCGAGGCCGAGGTCCCGGCCGATCGCGTCCTCGTACTCGCTCTCGCTGATGTCCCCCTGCTGCTCCATCGCGTGCAGCACCTCGTTGCGACGGGCGAGGGCCGCTCGCGGGTTGAGCAGCGGGTTGTACTGGGACGGCGCCTGCGGGAGGCCGGCGATCATCGCCGCCTCGGGAAGGGTCAGGTCCTTCGCGTGCTTGGAGTAGTAGGTCTCGGCCGCCGCCTCGACGCCGATTGCGGTGGCGCCCTCGTTGGTGCCGTAGGGGGCGGTGTTCAGGTACTCGGTCAGGATCTGGTCCTTTGAGTGCTGCTTCTCCTCGTCGTTCGCCAGGTGCGCCTCGATGATCTTGCGTTTCAGCGTGTCCTCGGGATCTTGGATGTAGAGGTTGCGGACCAGCTGCTGGGTGATCGTCGACCCGCCCTCCACCGGCTTGCCACCCGCGGTCAGGTCCTCCCAGCCGGCGCGGATGATCGCCGAGGGGTCGATACCGCCGTGGCTGTAGAACCGCCGGTCCTCGATTGCGACCGTTGCGTCCTTGAGGTCCTGAGGGATCCGACCGCTCGAGATCGGCTGCCTGATCTTGTCGGAGTGGATCACCCCGAGCAGAGAGCCGTCTGCGGCATACACCTTCGAGATGGTCCCGTTCGTGATCGGCGACAGGCTCGCGAGCGAGGGCGCTGACTCGTAGACGCTGATCAGCCAGAGACCGGCTCCGAGCACGCCGACGGCGAGCATCGACCCGAGGACCAGAAGGACCACGAAGAAGGGGTTTCTCTTGCGGCTCGTGCGTCGATGCCGCCGGCGGGAGCGGGCGCTCATGGTCCGAAGAGGGTACTCAGCGGGATATCAGGCGGATCGAAGTAAACCTGCAGCACGCAGGGCGGATTGCGCGCGCTCCCGCAGCTCCGCCTCGTGGGCCTCGCGGTCGAACCCGGCATCGATCGCGGCCTTCACCAGCAGCTTGGAGCCCTCGGGCGTGATCTCGACGAGGCGTGCCGAGGTGACCTCGCCCTTTTCGAGCTCCTTGCGGGCCGCCTCCACGTCGGCGTCGGGCGGTAACCAGACGTCGACCGTGACGGGCGCGGCGCTGTTGCCCGCGGAGTGATTGACGACCACATCGGTCGCGACCTTCTCGTTGGGCACGACGATCAGGCTGCCGTCGCCCGCGTCCACCTGCGTGTAGGTCAGGGCGATGTCGGTCACCCTCCCGTGGACCTCATCCCCGATCGAGACCAGGTCGCCGATCCGGATCGGCTGCGTGATCGCCAGCAGGATCCCCGAGACGAGGTTGGCGATCACCTGCCTGCCGGCGAAGCCGATGATGATCCCCAGCACCGCCGTCGAGGCGAGTATGCCGGTGGCGAAGCGCTTGATCGAGGTGAACTGGCTCAGCGCCAGCGCCACGCCGATCAGGATGATCGTCAGGAAGAGCAGCCGCCGGATCAGGCGCAGACGGGTGCGCGCTTCGCGCGAGAGCTCGCCGGTGTCGAGCCGGGTGGCCGCCTTGACCGTCCGGCCGATCAGGACGCGGTCGACGATGATCGCGATCAGGATCGCGACGGCCAGCGTGATCGCCGCCGAGATCTCGTCGCCGTGCTCTTGCCAGAAGGTCTGGTCCGCGGCAGCCAGGAGCATGAGGTTGGGCAGTATTAACGCGATGACCCGCGCTGTCTTTCTCGACGCGCTCGGCACCCTGGTCGAGCTCGAGCCGCCCTGGCTCTCCCTGCGTGATCGCGTTCCGGATCGGGTCAGCGACGTGCGCCTGGAGGAGGCGCTGCGGGCGGAGATGGCGTATTACCGCGACCACGCGCACGAGGGCCGCGATGAGGCCTCGCTCGCGGACCTGCGGGAGCGCTGCGCCGCGATCGTCTCGGAGAGGCTCGGTATCGAGGTCACGGCCGACGAACTGGTCGAGGCGATCCGCTTCGACGCCTATCCGGATGCGGTCCCAGCCCTGCGGGAGCTGCGCGAGCGCGGCCTGCGCCTGATCGCGGTTTCGAACTGGGACTGCTCGCTTCCCGCTGTGTTGGAGCGCTGCGGGCTCGGCGAGCTTCTCGACGGCGCGGTCAGCTCGGCGGTGGCCGGCGCGCGCAAGCCGGACCCCGCGATCTTCGAGCCCGCCCTCGAGCTGGCCCGATGCACCCCGGAGCAGGCGCTTCACGTGGGAGACACGGCCGAGGAGGACATCGTGGGAGCACGCGCGGCGGGCATCCGTCCCCTGCTGATCGACCGGAATGGCAACGACGGCGACATCTCGTCCCTGAGGCAGATCCGAGAGCATCTCTCGGATGACTGAGCCGAACTACGCGGGCTTCTGGCGGCGGGTGCTCGCCTCGCTGCTCGACAACGCGGTCTGGATCCTCTTCCTCTTCTGGATCTACGTCTGGATCGTGGAGGGCGCATTCGCCGTGAGCGACGCCGTCGGCATCGTGGCGGTGCTGGCCTTCTTCTCCCTCTGGTTCAACTACTTCGCGTTCTGCGAGTGGCGGTGGGGCCAGACGATCGGGAAGAACGCGACGGGGATCGAGGTGCGTTCGATCGACCGCAGGCCCAGACTCACCTATGGGCAGGCGAGCATCCGCAACCTGCTCCGGCTGGTTGATTTCTTCGTGATCGGCGAGGTGATGATCGCGACCGGCCAGCGGAAGCAGCGCCTGGGCGATCTGGCGGCCAAGACGGTGGTCCTCCGCAGGCAGCTTGCTCTGGCCCCGGTCCGGGGCGGTGCGGGCCCGGTCGTCTCGGACCCGTCGCCCGGGAAACCGACGTCATCGAAGGCCGGCGTGGATCGGGGCCTCCTACCCGAGATCGACTGGGGTGGTCGACAGGTGGTGCTCGGGCTGCTCGCGGCGATCCTCCTGGGCGCCATCCTTCCGGCGATCTTCGTCGCCCCGTTCGACCCCGACCTCGACAGCACCGTCGGGCTGATCGCGGCGCAGTTCCTCCTCGGGGCTTCGCTCATAGCGGTTCCCCTTGCCATCGCGACCCACTGGCGGTGGGGGAGATGGCGAGAGGTACTTGGGACGCTCGGCTTGCGGCGCACCGCGCGTTCAGCGATCAAGATCGCCGGGATCGCATGGTTCGCGTACTTCGTAGCGGCAGCGATCTACTCAACCATCATCCCGCCGAAGCAGGAGGACGTAGGCGGGCAGCTCGGTGTGGGCGATGCCAACCTGTTGATCGCGATCACGGCGGTCGCTCTGGTCGCGGTCGTTGGTCCGATCTGGGAGGAGGTGTTCTTCCGAGGTTTCCTGTTTTCAGGCTTGAGACAGGGGATGACCTTCTGGCCGGCCGCTGCGATCTCCGGTCTTCTGTTCGGGCTCGTACACGCGCCGGAAGGCATCAGCATCGTCATTCCACTTGGGATTCTCGGGGCGGCGCTGGCCTGGGTCTACGAGAGGACGGGTTCCATCTGGCCCTGCATCGCAATTCACTGGTTCAACAACGGCCTCGCCCTTGCCTTAGCGGGATTGTTCGGCACGTCTACCCCGCACGGATTGACATGAGCGCTCCGGCGGTGAGCGCTCGCGGGGTGACGAAGAGCTACGGCGACCGCGTCGCCGTGGCGGGCATCGACTTCGGGGTCGAGCCGGGGATCTGCTTCGGCTTCCTCGGCCCGAATGGCGCGGGGAAGACGACGACAATGAAGATGATCTACGGGCTGGCCACCGTGGACGGCGGGGAGCTCACGGTGCTCGGCATGGACGCACGCCGGGAGCGGCGCCAGATCAAGAGCAGGCTCGGCGTTGTGCCGCAGGAGACCAACCTGGACGGCGATCTGACGGTGCGGGAGAACCTGCTGCAGCAGGCGCGCTACTTCGGGATCGATCCGGAGAAGGCTGCGGAGAGGGCAACTGAGCTGCTCGAGTTCTCGCTGCTGTCGGACCGCGGCGACGAGCGCATCCATGCACTCTCCGGCGGCATGAAGCGGCGCCTGCTGATCTCGCGGGCGCTGATGGGAGATCCGGAGGTGGTCGTCCTCGATGAGCCCACCACCGGGCTCGACCCGCAGGCGCGCCACGCCGTGTGGGGCGCCCTCGACCGGCTGCGCCGACGCGGCGTCACCCTGCTGATCACGACTCACTACATGGAGGAGGCCGAGCGGCTCTGCGACCGGCTGGTGATCATGGACGAGGGCCGGATCGTCGCCGAGGGCAGGCCCCCCGACCTGGTGCGCAGCCATGTCGGTCGCGAGGTCCTCGAGCTGAAGCTCGACGAGGGCTGCGACGCCGACCGGCTGGTCAGCTCGCTCGACGGCCGGATCCAGGGCCACGACCTCTCAGAGCGCACGCTGATGCTCTACGCAGATAACGCCGAGGCGGTCCTCGAGGAGCTCGACCACGACGTCTTCCCGACCGAGTCCGCCCTGGTGCGCCGCGCCACGCTCGAGGACGTCTTCCTGAGACTGACCGGACGGAGCCTTCGGGAGTAATGGCGATGCTAAAGGAGCCCGGGTACGCGGGGCTCGGCCCCCGTCTCACGCTGCGCGAGCTGGTACCGGTGCCACGGCTCGCAGGGGCGGTCTGGCTCCGCAACGCGCGGGTGTTCTCGAAGCTCTGGCGCGGGGCCCTGTTGCCGACCTTCCTCGACCCGTTCCTCTACCTGCTGGCACTGGGCTTCGGCCTTGGCACCTACGTCGCCCACATCAACGGCATTCCCTACAAGGAGTTCATCGCTCCGGGCCTGATCGCCTCCGCGGCGATGTGGTCGTCAGCGTTCGAGACGACCTACAACGTCTACTTCCGGATGAACGAGCTCCGGCTCTACGACAACGTGCTGTCGACGCCGGTCGAGGTCCAGGACGTGGTGGCGGGCGACCTCGCCTGGAGCGCCAGCCGGGCGACGATCTACGGCGTCGTCGTGCTCGCGGTGATCGCGATCTTCGGCCTCGTCTCCTCCTGGTGGGCGCTGCTGATACCGCCCTTCGTCGTCATCGGCTCGATCTGCTTCTCGGTGATCGGCTACACGTTCACGACGCTGATCCCGAAGATCGACCTCTACTCCTATTTCTTCACCCTCGGGATCACGCCGATGTTCCTGTTCTCCGGGCTATTCTTCCCCTTCAGCAAGCTGCCGGACTGGGTCCACGTGGTGGCCTGGTTCATGCCGCTCTACCACCTGGTCCAGATCACGCGCGGGCTGGCGACCGGACCCGAGTTCTGGTCGATCGTCGGCAACGCCGTCTGGCTCGCAGCGCTCAGCGCGCTGCTCTTCACGATCCCGGTGCGGGCGCTGCGAAAGAAGCTCGTCGCGTAACTCCCATGCGACCGACTGATGCTGCACAATGCCGCGACGTGAATCGGCGGGGTGGACTCCTCATCGCACTGGTGGCCGCCGTGGCAGCGTTGGCGATCCCAGTCGCCTCGGCGAGCGCTGCCGCCGGGGCGCCGACCCTCGAGCTGAACGGCCCGAAGAGCCCGGCTCTCCTCGCCAAGGTGACGGCCGCCGGCAAGGTGCCCGGAGCCGCAGCCGGCACGCCGGTGACGGTGACCGTCGAGGCGAGCGGCCGGACCGTCGAGAAGAAGCAGGTCACGACCAACGCGGCTGGCGCTTACTCCTTCCGGTTCGTCGTCGACTCCTGCTGCAACTACTCCGTGACCGCGACCAGCGGCGGCCAGAGCTCCGGGGCTCAGCGCTTCACCGTGCGGATTCCCAAGCACCTGCGCAAAGGGCCGGTCACTCGCCTCTACAACGACTCGCTCGTCCACCAGGGCTACTACATCGGCCGGAACGAGAGCAGCCGCTTCACGCTCGGCTCGCGCCTCGGCACGCTCGCCTTCCGCAAGGTCAACAAGATGGCCAGGAACTACAGCTACAAGCCCTCGATCTTCCGCAAGCTGCTGATGGGCCGGGGCGGCTTCCGGCCCAGGTACCACAGCGGCCATCACGTCGAGGTCGACATCTCGAGGCAGGTGATGGCGCTGGTCAACGGCGACGACGTGGTCGCGACCTTCCACGTCTCGACCGGCAAGCCCTCTACCCCGACAGTCCGCGGGACCTACCACTTCTATCGCAAGGACCCGGGCTACAACTCGGAGGGGATGTACTACTCCGTGTACTTCATCCGGGGCTACGCCACGCACGGCTACAACCCGGTGCCGATGCACGAGGCGGCCAGCCACGGCTGCGTCCGCAACCCGATCCCCTTCTCGGTCTACATCTACAACTGGATCAACCTCGGGGACGCCATCCATATCTACGTCTGAGGTCGCGGCGACCTTGGGACGTCTGATTACCCTCGCCGCATGAGGGTGTTTCTCGCCGGCGCGACCGGGGTGATCGGTCGCCCGCTGGTGCGCCATCTGCTCGCGGACGGACACGAGGTGGTCGGCTCGACCCGCTCGCCTGAGCGGGGCGAGAAGCTGCGCGAGCTCGGGGTGAAGCCCGCCGTCGTCGACGCCCGCGACACGGATGCCCTCAGGGCCGCCGTGATGGAGGCTGAGGCTGAGGTGGTGATCAACCAGCTCACGAGCCTCCCCGACAAGATCGACTACCGCAAGCCCGCCGAGACCTTCGGTCCCAGCAACGAGCTGCGAGGGATCGTCGGTCCGGTGCTCGCCGGGCTCGCCGCGGAGGCCGGAGCGCGGCGGCTGATCTCGCAAAGCGTCTGCTTCTACTACGCCTCCACAGGCAAGCGGGCTCACAGCGAGGAGGACCCCTTGCTGGAGCTGCCGCCCGAGGTTCCCCTGTCGCAGGGAATCACCGCGCAGACGACGCTCGAGCGCGCGACGCTCGAGACGCCCGGCCTTGAGGGCATCGTGCTCCGCTACGGCTACTTCTACGGCCCCGGCATCGGGTCCGTGCCGGGCGGCTTCACGGTTGACGAGGTTCGCCGCCGCCGCTACCCCATCGTCGGCAAAGGCACCGGGATCTTCTCGCTGGTCGACGTCGAGGATGCCGCCACGGCGACGGTTGCCGCGGTCGAACGTGGAGCGCCGGGGATCTACAACGTCTGCGACGACGAGCCCGCTCCCCAGGCGGAGTGGCTGCACGGCTATGCGGAGGCGATCGGGGCGAAGCCGCCGCGCAGGGTTCCCGTCTGGCTGGCGAAGTTGATTGCCGGCCGACAGGCCGCCCTCCTGGCTACGCGGCTCGAAGGCGCGTCGAACGAGAAGGCGAAGCGCGAGCTCGGTTGGCAGCCGCGCTATCCGAGCTGGCGGGAAGGATTTCCCGAGCGCCTCGGGTCACCGGCTTGATCGCCGCTTAGGATCCGCCGAATGCCTGACCTGGCGGCAGCCCGCGAGATCCTGCTCGGAGAACTCCGCGAGCACGCCCTCGTGATCGGCGAAGTGACCCTCTCGAGCGGGCGGACGGCCCAGTACTACGTCGACGCCAAGCGCGCCCTGTTGCGGCCGGCGGCCTATCGCGCGGCGGGCGAGCTGATCGCGGCCGAGGCGGCCGAGCGGGGCGCCACGGCGGTCGGCGGGATGACGATGGGCGCGGACCCCCTCGCCTGCGCGGCGATCGGTTCCGACGACGGCGACGGGCTGGTCGCCTTCTTCGTTCGCAAAGAGCGCAAGGAGCACGGCCTGCAGCGCTGGATCGAGGGTCCCGTGCTGTCGGCGGGCACGCGCTGCCTGGTCGTCGAGGACGTGGTGACGACCGGCGGATCCACCGTGCGAGCGATCGAGAGGATCAAGGAGGAGGGTCTCGAGGTCGCGGGCGTGACGGCCGTGGTCGACCGGCTGGCAGGGGGCGGCGAAGCGATCGAAGAGGCCGCAGGCTCCCCGTACCGCCCGCTGCTCACGATCGACGACCTCTACCCGGACCGCCCGGACAGGTAGCAAGAAGCTTGACTCGCCGGGAGGTAATCACCGCCGCGGTCGGGGCATCACTGCTCGCCATCGTGATGACGTGGCCCCTGGTGATCCACCTGGGGGCCGTGGTCCCGCGGGACATCGGCGACCCCCTCGCGGAGGCCTGGCAGCCGGCCTGGGGCGGCCACGCGTTGCTCCACCAGCCCCTCCACTTCTTCGACGCCAACCGCTTCTGGCCGCTCAAGGACACGCTCGCCTTCGGCGACGCCCTGATCGGCTACGCGCCGACGGGCATCATCGGGAGGGGGCCGCACGCGGCGATGGTCCGCTACGACCTGCTCTTCGTCTTCGCCTATGCGCTGGCCTTCTTCGGCGCCTACCTGCTGGCGCGCGAGCTCGGCCTGGGCCCCGCCGGCGCGGTGATCGCGGGTGCCGCGTTCGCCTTTGCGCCGTACAGGCTGGAGCAGGACGGCCACCTGCAGGTGATCTCGAGCGGCGGGATCCCGCTGGCCATCGCGTTCGCGGTGCGCGGCATCCGGCTGCGCCGGCCGTGGTGGCTGTTCTGGGCGTGGATCATGGCGGCGTGGCAGGTGTCGATCGGCTGGGTGCTCGGCCTGCCGTTCGCCTACGGGCTCGCCGGTGCCGTCGCGATCGCGGTGGTGGCCTGGCTGTTCCGCGGGAGGCCGCCGGTCCCTCGGGGGATGCTGATCGCCGGGGCGGCGGGCGCCGTCGTCTTCATCGCGGTCTCGTACTGGATCGCCCACCCGTACCTCTACATCGCCGACAACTTCCCAGCCTCGAGGCGGAGCCCCCACGAGGTCGCCGCCTTCTCCGGGCCGCTCAAGGTCTTCCTGACCGCGCCGGAGGAGAACTTCGTCTGGGGCGGCGCGACTGCCGGCATCCGGGACACCCTCACGACCTGGCAGGAGAAGACGCTCTTCCCGGGCGCGCTGATCCTGATCCTGGCGGTTGTCGGCCTCGCCTCCAGCAGCCTCAGCAAGCGATGGCGCATCGGGATCGGGATCGTGGCCGTCGCGATTATGCTTCTCCAGCTCGGCTTTCGCGAGGAGGGCGGGCTGCTCTGGCCCTACCGCGTCCTCTACGACGTGCTCCCCGGCTGGGACGCGATCCGGACCCCGGGGCGACTGGCGACCTTCTCCTCCCTCGCCCTGGCCCTACTCGCGGCGGCCGGGGGCGAGGCGGCGATCCGCTGGGTACGGCGAAGGCGCGTGCCCGGCTGGTCCGGGATGGCCGTGGCCGCGGTTCTCGCCCTGGCGATCGTCACCGAGGGGCGCAGCCTGCCGTTCGACCCGTTCGACAACCAGGCGATGCCCGACGTCCCGCCGGCCCAGGCCAGCACCGAGGAGATCCCCACGCCCCAGCTGCACCTGCCGGCGCTCACGGCGAAGGAGAACCGGGCCTTCCAGCTGGCGTCGACCGATGGGTTCGCCGACATGGTCAACGGACGCGCCAGCACCAATCCCGCCGTGGTGCTGGATCTGGTCAAGCACATGACCAACTTCCCCGATGCCGCGACAGTGCACGAGCTGCAGGAGTACGGCGTGCGGACGGTGATCCTCCACCTCGGCCTGACCGACGGCACCCCGCAGGCGGGAGCGGCCCGCAAGTCGATCAAGGGCCTCCCGCTCAGCGCCTGCCGGCTGGGCGAGCTGGTCGTCTACGAGGTCGGCTCGTCGAGCGCCAGCCCGGGCCCGAGAGCCCGCTCTGGCGCAGGCGCGGGCGCCTGCGACTTCGGCTGAGCGCGGCCCTCGCGCACCCGCACGACCGTCAGGGTGAGCAGCGAGAGCATCCCGCCCGCGGCGACCAACCAGAGAGCCGACTGGTTGCCGCGGTTCAGCGGACTGATTTCATAATTCGCCAGAGCTGGGGCGAGCGCGGAGAGGAACGCCCAGCCGATCACCGCCGGAACAGCCATCCTGTAGTCCGCGAACAGGGTGCCGGGCGTCGCCCGGACGGCGAGGATGATTGCGACCAGGACGGCGGCGAAGAACGGGGCGAGGGCGAGCCAGGCGTCCGTCACCCCGAAGGCGGTGAGCACTGTGTGCTCGAGCCGGCCCTGGACGAGCCAGTCGGCCCAGGTGCCCATGCCCTGCTTCCCAATCAGCGGGTAGGTCAGGGTGCCGACCAGCATGAATAGGCCGGACGGGATCGCCATCCCGAGCGTGAGCGCGGGGAAGCGCCTGTACGCGTACCCGAGGCCGAGGGCGACGAACGGGAGCGCTGGAATCAAGAACCGCGGGCCGGGCGTGCCGCCGCCATATGGCAGCCAGTAGCCCGAGTTGTAGATGAAGTAAACGGCGGCGATCGCGAGGATCGTGTTCGCCTCGGCCCGGTGCTTGCGGCGCATCAGGAAGACGCCGACCACCGCCATGACGATGATCGGGGTCATCGCGATCAACCCGCGGCCGGCGAAGAGCAGGTCGAATGCCGAGTCGAAGCGCGGGACGGTGATGCCGAAGAATCCGTCGCTGTTCAGGCCGAGAACGTCGTGGCCGCTCCTCCCGGGGAAGGTGACCGCGTCGCTGTAGGCGAGGTTCAGCGGGTTGCCGAATGCCCAGGTGTTGAAGGCGAGCATCGGCAGGGCGCCGAGCACCGCGCCGGCCGCGTAGGCCGCGGCGCGCGGAATCCGGTCGGAGCTGCGGATCAGGGCGTAGACGATCAACACGACACCGACCAGCCCGGTCTGGAACTCGAAGGTGACGGCGAGGCCCGCGAGCAGCCCGGCCCCGAACACCAGCCACCGGCGCGCCGGGCCGTCCCTCTCCTTCATCAGGAGACAGAAGGCGGCGAAGGCCAGCGCCGCCGAGATCACGTGGGAGAAGAACTCGGCGGAGAAGGTCATCACGATCGTCGCGAGGCCGAGGGTGATCGCGGCCGCGGTCCCGTAGCCGGGGACGAAGCGGTCGGCGGCCCACCTCACGGCGAGCAGCATGAGCACGCCTGGGATCACCGCCGCGATCAGCGTCAGCGCCCAGACGATCGGCGTCTCCTCCTCGACGCGGGCCTGCACCCGCAGCCCGCGCTGGACGTCGTAGCCCATGTTCTCGAGCGGCACCACGCTGTCCGGATGCCACTTCGGGTGGGCGGTTTGGCGCTCGTTGTCGACCGCGGCGCGGGCCATCTTCTCTCCGCCGAGCGCCTTGATCGCCATGTAGGGCAACGTGGTCAGCGCCGCCGTTCCGGGGCCCTTAACCGAGTAGAAGTGCCCGTCCACCCAGGCCTTGTCGTTGGTCTCCCAGTGCCAGGGATCGATCTGCGCCTGACCGTCGGCGAAGGCGCGAACCTGCCCGAAATGGCCGAGCTGGGCCCAGCCGAGCTGGTGGATGACGATGGCCCAGGCGAAGCCGAGCGTGATGACGGCGGCCAAGCCCGGGCTGGATCTGAGCGCGCGTAGCGCGTCTCGCAAGCGCCTCATGAGGGCGGCGATTGTAGGCGGCAGAGCGCCATCGTCCACGGGAGCGGGCTGCGCACCTCGATTACCTCGAAACGCTGGCCCAGAAACCGCTCGAAGCCGCCCTTCGACCAGTGGCTCAGGTGCCCGGGTGTGTTGCCGAGATCGCCGACGTAGGAGAGGCGCGCCACGTTGAGGGCCCGCCAGAGGGGCTCCCGAGGGACGCTCGCGATCAGCCAGGGACGGGCAAGCCCGGCGAGCACCTCGAGGCCGCGCCCGGGATCGTCGAGATGCTCGAGCACCTCGCAGCAGACGACGAGCTCGGCAGCATGCCGGTCGGGTACGAGCTGCTCGACCGGGACCGCCTCGAAGTCGATCTCGACGCCCGCGGCCGCCGCCCGCCGCCGCGCCTCCTCCAGGACTGCCGGGAAGGCGTCGGTGCCGCGCATCCGTATCCCGCGCCGGGCCAGCCGGATGGCGACCTCGCCCTCGCCACAGCCCACCTCGTGGGCCTCGCGGGCCCCGCTGCGCTCGACCAGCACGTCGAGGTTCGCCATGAATCCGGCCACCAGCCGGCGCTCGATCGGGTTGGAGGTCCCGTACTTGTCGTAGACGTTGCCGCCTGATGCGAGGGTGCTTCGAGCGAAGCGAGGAGCAACCCGATTGATGCGGAGGTTCACCGGGCGACGGGCGTCTCGATCGTCTCGACCGCCAGCGGCCGGTCGGCGGTCAGCCTCTCGTAGTGCGTGGGCGCGACGCCCGCCTCGAGCTCGAGCCTCCTGACCCGCTCGTAGACGCGCTGGGCGATCGCCCGCTGGCCGGCAAGCGCGTCGCCGATGATGCCGAGCGCGAACATCTGCACGGCTGCCAGCATCAGCACCCCACCGAGGATCAGCGATTGGATGTGACCGCTCCGATCGCCGTTCAGGATCCAGTCGAGCAGGAACGGTGCCCAGGCCGCCACAGCCAACGCGCCAAAGACGAGCGCCAAAATCATGAACACTCGGAGCGGCTCGTACAGCGTGTAGGCGCGGAAGATCGCGAAGGCGTTGCGCCGGACGTATGCCGAGGTCGAGCCGACCAGACGCGACTCCCGGTCGGTCGGATTGGTCGAGATCGGGACGTCCTCGAGGGCGACCGACATCTTCCCCGCCTGGATCAGGCTTTCCAACGTGTACGTGTACCGAGAGACGACGATCAGCTGGAGCGCCGCCTCGCGGTTGTAGGCGCGGAACCCGGAGGTCGTGTCGAGCACATTCGTTCCCGATGCGCGCCGGACCACCCAGCTGCCCAGGCGCTGGAGCAGCTTCTTGCTCGGAGAGAAGTGATCGATGTCCTGCACCTGCCGGTCCCCGACGACCATGTCGGCGCGGCCCGCCTGGATCGGCTCAACCAGCCTCGGGATGTCCTCCGAGCGGTACTGGTTGTCGGCGTCGGTGTTGACGATCACGTCCGCGCCGAGCTTGAGGGCGGCGTCGAGGCCGGCCTGGAAAGCGATCGCAAGCCCCTTGTTCGTGGTCAGCCTGACCAGGTGATCGACGCCGTGTCGCCGCGCCACCTCGACGGTGTCGTCGGTGGAACCGTCGTCCACCACCAGCCACTCGACCCGGTCGAATCCCGGCACCTCGCGCGGGAGCTCTGCGAGCAGCCTCGGAAGCGATTCCTCCTCGTTCAAGCAGGGGACCTGGATGACCAGCTTCATCCGGGGTGATCGTAGGGTTTGTTCGACCATGGCGCGGGCCCTGAGACTCATCTCGCTGCTCATCGCCCTGGGCGTGCTCTGCTGCCCCCCGGCCGCCTCGGCACTGGAGGTGAGCGTCTCCGGAAACCAACTGGTGAACGGGGCGGGCCAGCCGATCGGGCTGCTCGGCGTGAGCCGCAGCGGCTCCGAATATGCGTGCGCGGAGGGCTTCGGGTTCTTCGACGGTCCGACCGGGCCGCGCAGCATCACCGCGATGAAGAAGTGGGGGATCAACGCCGTTCGCCTGCCCCTGAATCCCGACTGCTGGTTGGGCACGGACGGGGTGAAGGCGCGCCTCGCCGGGCCGGCCTACCAGGCCGCGATCGACGGCTTCGTGGCGCGCCTCAACCGGGCAGGCCTCTACGTCGTCATCGACGAGCACGTTGCCGCGCCGGCCGGCCGACGCGCGCTGGGGATCATCCCGATGGCGGACGCCGACCAATCCCCCGCCTTCTGGAGCTCGGTGGCGGCGCACTTCGCCGCCAATCGCTCACTCGTCTTCGACCTCTACAACGAGCCGCACGACATCAGCTGGGACTGCTGGCTCGCGGGCTGCGACGTGCCCGCAGGCGGGCGCTTCTCCGAGCGCCACCCCGCCTACCGGACCGCCGGGATGCAGCAGATGGTCGACGCCGTCCGCTCGACCGGCGCGACCCAGCCCCTGATGCTCGGCGGGGTCGACTACGCCCGCGACCTCTCCGGCTGGCTCGCGCACGAGCCGCTCGACCCGTTCGGGCAGCTGGTCGCCTCCGAGCACAACTACGGCCACCACCTCGCTCCCTGTCTGCGGAGCTGCAAGGCGGCGATCGCCGAGGTCGCCCCCCGGGTCCCGGTGGTTGTAGGCGAGCTCGGCCAGACCGACTGCCGCCACGACTACATCGTCAGGTGGATGCGCTGGGCCGATCGCCGGGGGATCTCCTACATCGGCTGGGCCTGGGACGCCAGGGGCGGCTGGACCTGCCACGCGGGCCCGAGCCTGATCCAGAACTACCGGGGCAAGCCCACCGGCTTCGGGATCGGGTTCCGCAACCACCTGCTGAAGCTGAGACGCCATGCTCGCCGTTGAGCGGCTTGGTCACGGGTCACCGATCCTCTTCGTCCACGGCGACATCGTCGGCCCGGACCTGACCTGGCGGAAGCAGCGCGAGCTCGCCGAGCGCTGGACCCTGATCATCCCCAGCCGCTCCGGCTTCGGCCAGAGCCCGCCGCTGCAGCGAAACGACTTCGAGGTCGAGGCGCCGATGTTCGCTGAGCTGCTCGGCGACGGCGCCCACCTGGTCGGGCACTCCTACGGGGCGGTGATCGCGCTGCTCGCCGCGGGCGAGCGGCCCGAGGCAGTCCGCTCGCTGACCGTCTCCGAGCCCGGCTGCCTGAGGGTCGCCGCGGGCACGCCGGTGGTCGACGAGATGATCGCCAACGGAGAGCTCCTCTTTCGGAACGCCTCCTCAATCCCGTCGGAGGAGTTCCTGCGGCTGTTCCGGGGCGGCGCCGGCTCCGCCTACGGCACGCCGGATCAGCTGCCCGAGGAGTTGATGCACGGCGTCGAACTGCTCAAGCGAGAGAGGCCCTCATGGGAGGCGGAGATCCCGCTCGAGCGGATCGCCGCGGCCGGCTTCCCAGTGCAGGTGCTCTCCGGCGGCCACTCGCCCGCCTTCGAGGCGGTCTGTGACGCCCTCGCCGAGGGATTGTCGGCCGAGCGCGCCGTGATCTCGGGGCGTGGGCACACCGTCCCCTCCACCGGCGCCCCCTACAACGAGCGCCTCGAGGCCTTCCTGGCCGCTGCCGAGTCGGGCTGATTCGGCCCGTCTTTCGTCCAACTTGCGCTGTTCGGTGATTTCCCCGGATACTTCGCACGAGTTGCTCTCTTAGGGTCATCAGACCGGGGGGAGTTCGAACCTGGTTCCAGTCGCCGAGGGTCGCTTGATGCCAAAGCCGATGCGGTTCAGCGGGAGACAGCGCAGGCGAGCGCTCCGCTTCGCGATCGCGGGAAACACGCTCCCGGTCGCGGTCGCCACGATCACCGACTTCGGCTCCCACCACACGATCTTCTTCGTCGGCGCGGTCGGTGCCTGCCTCGCCCCGGTGGTGATCATCCTCGCCACCCGTAGCAACCCGATCCCCTTCTACGCCGCCGCCTACGGCGGCATCCCAGCGCTCACCATGCTGCAGGCCTACAGCGGCGGCGTCAGCTCGGGCTATTCGGTGCTGGTGATGATGGCGATGATCTGGTTCGGGCTCCAGACCAGCGATCGCGAGCTCGGGATCGGCCTCGGTGTACTGGCGGCCTGCTCCTACCTGCCGATGCTGATCTTCGGCCCGCCGGCCTACCCGGTCGACTGGGGCTACGCCACCCTGATCGTCCTGGTCGGCACCAGCGTCGCGCTGTCGCTGCGGGCGCTCACCCGCGAGACGGTCGCACTCAACGAGCGCCTGATGCGGGATGCGACGATCGACGACCTGACCGGCTTGCTCAACCGGCGTGGATGGCGGACGACCGCCGAGCGGGAGCTGGCGCGTGCAGGTCGCGACGGGAGCTCGATCGGCCTGCTCGTCCTGGACCTCGACCGCCTCAAGGAGATCAACGACACCCGCGGCCACGACGAGGGGGACCGGGTGCTCTGTGAGACCGCCGAACGGATGCGCTCGGCATTCCGGGCCGGCGACGCCCTGGCGAGGCTCGGCGGTGACGAGTTCGGCGCTCTGCTCGTGCATGACTCGGATGGCGAGGCGATGACGGCGGTCAAGCGGCTCCACGCAGCAACGCCGGAGCTGGCGAGCTTCTCGGCCGGCGCCGCGGTCTGGAACGGCGAGGAGTCGCTGGAAGAGCTGATGCGCCGTGCGGACCTGGCGCTGTACGCGGCGAAGACCGACGGCGGGAGCAGGATCGAGACCGCCCCGCCGACCCTCGAGCCGTCGCGGGCGTTTCCGGCGACGGACTGAGCGCTCTTCGGGCGTCAAGGCCCCGCCCACGTCCGCTCCCATGAGGTCGGGCGAGACGCGGTCAGCGACTGAGCGGGATCAGCTACTTGTGCTTCTTGCGGGTCTTATCCGCGGCATCCGCGACGTCGCCGACCTGCTCGCCGATCGATTGCATTCGGCGTGCCGCCGACGTGACCGTGTTGAGGTCGATCTTGCCCAGGTCCACGTTCTTCAGCGACTTTGGCAGCGAAACGCTCCGGAGCGTCTTGAGCGGCCGCCGCGAGTCGCTACGGCTCTTCAAGGCAACGCCACCGGCGATTCCGGCCAGTGCCGCTCCGCCCGCCATCAACGGCGTCTTCGCCTTCGAGGCGAGCTCGGCGACCTTCCCCCCGGCTCTTGCAATGCCGTTCGGGGAGCTCGTTTGCCGCGCGGAGCTCGTGCGTCGGCTCGCGCTCGGGCTTCTTCTCGTGCTCGATCCGGAACTCCTGGACGAGCTCGAGGAGCCGCTCTTGTTGTTCCTGCTGTTCCTGCCGCTTGATCCCCTCGAAGTTCTGGAGGAGCCGTTCCTGCTCGTGGATTTCCTTGAACTCGAGCGGCTGCGGGTTGAC
The DNA here is from genome assembly GCA_963797265.1 of uncultured Solirubrobacterales bacterium. Classification (GTDB taxonomy): domain Bacteria; phylum Actinomycetota; class Thermoleophilia; order Solirubrobacterales; family 70-9; genus DASUPK01. The sequence continues at coordinate 248,280 of CAWCOY010000003.1, forward strand.
CGGCTGCTCGAGGATCGCGTTGTCTGGGCCATGGTTATCGCCTCTCTTGGCTTCCGTGCCAGCTGCGCCTTTTCGCACCGGCGGTCAACTGGACTTACCCGCTGAGCAGCGAATTTGAACAGCCGCCTGCGCGAGTGTTTGAACGGCGGGATTCGGGTAAAGCCCGAACACCGTTTCACCGAGTTCGGAGGAGAGAGGGCGGGATGCCCAAGCAGAAGTCTCGATCCAGCAGCAAGAGTCGCTCCGGAGGAAGTTCTTCAAAGAAATCGAAGAGCCGCTCGTCGCGCTCGCGTTCGAGCTCCCGAAGCCGATCTTCCGGCTCGAGTCGGTCCTCGTCCACGCACAATCGGTCCGGCGCGCGCACGGAGTCGCGGCGGGTCGAGAGCGACTCAGACAGCAAGGCGCCGAGGGACAAGAGCAAGCGCAGCTCCAGCTCCAATGGCCGTAGCTCCTCGCGCAGCCGGAAGCGCAAGCGGGAGGAGTTTCCCGATTACTCGGTGGTGGACCGGAAGGACGTGGATATGGAGGAGGGCCCGGATGTCCTGGCCGACATTCCGGTCGTCAAGGTGGACAAGATCGACATCGAGGTCGACGACCTCGATGCCCGGGTGGCCGTGCTCGCCAGGGTCCGGAAGCTGCTCAACATCAGCGTCGGCGCGCAGGCACATCTGGGCGATGTCGAGCTGAAGATCGAGGGCGTCGAGGCGCAGGCGCTGCTCAAAGCGCGGCTCGACACCGTCACGAAAATCATCGAGCGTGTGCTGCTCTCGCTCGACCGCAACCCGGAGCTGCTCGAGGGCGTCGGGAAGGCCGTCGAGGAGGTCGGTGGCGGCACAGGTCATATGCTCGACGAGTCAGGCGATGCGGTCGAGGACGTCGGCGAGGGGGCCGAGCAGGCGCTACCGGAAGTGGGCAAGGGCGCGAGTTCGGCGCTCGGCGACGTCGGTGAGGGAGCCAACCAGGCGCTCGGCGAAGTCGGCCAGGGCGCGGGCCAGGCGGCCCAGGGCCTCGGCCAGGGCGCGGGGCAGGCCGCTCAGGGCCTGGGGCAGGGCGCCGCCCAGGGTGCAGAGGGCGTCGGCCACGGCGTCCAGCAGGGAGTCGGACAGTTGACGGGTCAGCAGGGCCAGCAACAGCAGGCGCAACAGCAACAGCAGGCCCAGCCGCAACAGGAGCCCCGTCGTCAGCAGCAGTCACAACAGCCGCAGCAAAACCAGCAACAGGGAGGAGGCGGATAGTGGCGACGAACTCCAAGTCCTCCAAGAAGTCGCGCTCCTCCAACCGCGGCGGCTCGAACCGCTCGAGGTCGAGCCGCAGCACATCTCGCGGTAACCGCTCCCGTTCCAACGGAAAGTCGATGTCGCCGGGCGCCGATGCGCGGTCCGCATCGCAGAAGAGCGAGAAGTATCGCTTCGCAAAGAACGTCGAGGGCCGGGCGACCGTCGCCGAGCGTGAGTACCGCGATTACGCCACCTCGCCGCTGGCCGAGACGGGCCAGGACCCGGACATCCTGCTCGACGTCCCGGTAATCAAGATCGACAAGATCTATCTAAAGCTTGCGGACCTCGAGGCGCATGTGGCGCTCAAGGCACAGGTGCTCGACCTCGTCACCCTCGATGTCGGCGTCGACGTCCAGTTAGGCCACCTCGAGATCGACATCGAGGGCGTCGAGGCGCAGGCGCTGCTCAAGGTCCGCCTCGACCACGTGGCCGCGATCGTCGATCGCGTAATGACCACAATCGACCGCAATCCAGAGCTCGTCCACAGCCTCAGCGAGGCGGTCCAGGACGTCGGCGCCGGCGCCGGCGACATGGTCGGCGAGTCAGGCGAGGCGGTCGAGCACGCGGGCCACGGTGCGGCGCTGGCTCTGCCGCAGCTCGGTGAAGGCGCGGGCGATGCCGTCGAGCAGGTTGGCCAGGGCTCCGGCCAGGCCTTGGGAGATGTCGGCGAGGGCGCCGGGCAGGCCGTTGGCGAGGTCGGTGAAGGCGCGGGCCAGGCCGTCGGAGACGTCGGCCAGGGCGCCGGACAGGCAGTCGGAGACGTCGGCGAGGGCGCCGGACAGGCCGCCGGCAACCTGGATCAGGTTGCTGGCGGTGTCGGTCAGACCGTCGGTCAGCTCGGCGAAGGCGCAGGACAGGCCGTCGGTGGAGCCGGACAGGGAGTCGGCGAGGCTGCGGGTCAGCTCGGCCAGACCGCTGGGGAAGCCGCGGGCGGTGCCGGCCAGGCCGCCGGAGGACTGGGCGGTGCTCTCGGAGGACTCGCCGGAGGGGACGGCCAGGAAGGCGGCGGCCAGGGGCAGAACGGCGCCCAGGCCGAGGGCCAGGGCGGCCAGGACGGCGCACAGGGAATCACCGCGCCCAAGCTGGCCAAGGAAGCGGCCAAGATGGCGGCCAAGGAGATCGGCGCGGCCGCGACGGACGAGGCCAAGGATCTCGGGATGGCCGCGACGCGCAAGGCGACCGAGAAGGTGATGGAGCTGGGCGAGCGTCGTCGCCGCAAGCGGGCCGAGAAGCACAACGTCACCGAAGAGCACAACGCCACCGAGGCGGCAATCCGCCAGGCCTCGGAGCTCGGCGTGGATCTCGGGGAGCTCGAGGGCAGCGGCGCGGACGGCCGGATCACGGTCAAGGACGTCAAGCAGGCCGCCGAGGAGCGATGAACCGGGAGCGAGAGAGCGGCGAGCCCGACATTGAGGTCGGAGCCGTCGTCAAGGCTCGGCGCCTACGCTTCCGGCGGAAGCCGGAGACGAAGGTGGAGTTCGAGGGCCGCTCGCGTGTGCGCTCCGATGACCGGATCGAGGACGTGGAGCTCGAGACGGACTCCCATAGCGAGCGCCGGAACCTGCCCGACGAGGTCGAGCCCGGCGTCACCTACCGCGACGTCGAGGTCGGCTGGGTCGCGCAAGCACGCGCGAAGATGTCCGAAGAAGAGGAAGAGGACGAGGGCACGGGGCGCGAGGAGTAGAGCGGAAACGTCAAGGAGGACCAGATGCGCGACTTCATCAAGCGAGTCACGGCGGATCGAATCGGCGGCGAACGTCCCGGCACACCTCGGGCGCTGGGGGCGGCTGCCGTAGTCGGCACCGCCGGCGCGGTGATCACCTACAAACTGCTGCGCAAGTAGCCCTAAAGGAGACTCGAATGCGAAGCAAGGGACGCGACAAGGCCGGCGGCACCCTGGACAAGGTGCGGGGGCGAATCCGAGAAGCGACTGGAGCGCTGACGGGGAGCGATCGCAGCCGGGCCAAGGGCAGTGCCCGCCAGGGCAAGGGCGAGGCCCGCAAGAAGCGCGGGCACCTGCGAGATCTGCTGCGGAAGTAGACGTGCGGAATTTCCGCAGTTTGTCGGTTTCGGCGCCGGGTAACCGCTCAATACTCCAAGGAAGGAAAGGCAAGGAAGGAAAGGCAATGGCTGATCTCGCACGGATGTCCCAGACCGCGTTGAAGGAGGCGTCGAAGGCGACGTCGAAGGACGGGCCACTGTCTGATCCGAAGAAGCTGGCAGCGGCAGGAGTGGGGCTGGTGGCCCTGCCGGTCGCCGTCGAGCAGATTGCCAAGCGGGTCGCCCCGAAGGTCTCCGACCTCGGAGGGCAGGCGAAGGACAAGCTTTCAGACGTGGCCTCGGACACCGCCTCGAGCGTCGGTGACCAAGCGAAGCAGGCGGCGAAGGGCGCCGTGGCGTCGAAGCTCATGCCGGGCTCCGGTGATGGCGAGGAGGGCGGACTGCTCTCGAAGCTCAAGCCGGGTTCCTCGGACGAGGGAGACAGCGATGACGAGGGCAGGGCTGCGCCGGGCCAGGGCGGCAGCGGCAGGCGGATGCCGATCCAGCAGTCTGTGGACGTGGCCGTGCCGATCAAGGTGGCCTACAACCGCTGGACCATGTTCGAGGATTGGCCCGACTTCATGCATCGAGTCGAGAGCGTCGACCAGGCCGACGACACCACGCTCTCGGCCTCGATGAAGGTCTGGGGAATCACCCGGCGCTTTGAGGCGGAGATCATGGAGCAGCGTCCCGATGAGCGAATCGAGTGGAACGTCAGCGAGGGGCTTGCTCACACCGGCGTGGTCACCTTCCACAAGCTCGCCGACCGGCTGACCAGGGTCGAGGTGAGCCTCGACTTCGAGCCTCACGGAATGCTGGAGAAGATGGGACGCGGCATGCGGTTCGCGAAGCGCGCGGTCCGCGCCGATCTCCATCGCTTCAAGGCTCTGGTCGAGCTCGAGGAGGAGGCCGAGGGTGGTTGGCGCGGCACGATCGAGGAGGGCAAGTTGAAGCGCCGCACGGAGCGCCGCTCGAGCGGCTCGCGGAGCCGGCGGCGCGCCCAGAGCAAGAATGGGTCGCGCGGCCGGAGCAAATCGCAGAGCACGAACGGCTCGCGTGCTTCGTCATCGAGCGGAAGCCGCCGCAGCCGCTCCAGGTCCTGAGATCGACCCTAGGTCGTCTTGACGACGAAGACCGAGCAGTCGGCGTTCTGCGCGACCGACTTCGGCACGCTCCCGAGCACCCGTCGCTGCAAGCCCTTGTTCCCGATCACCAGGACGTCGGCGCCACATTCATCGGCCAGGCGCACCAGCACGTCGGCCGGCTCGCCCTCGTCGACCGCGGTCGTGCACTCGATTCCCTGCTCGTTCATCTCGGCCTCGGTGCGGGCGAGGATCTCCCTGAGCTGCGAGGCCGGGCTGTAGGACCACTGCGACTCATCCGCGTCCGGCGGTGGCGGGCCGTCCTTGAAGGCGCTTAGCAGGACCAGCTTCGCGTCGAAGCGGCGGGCGAAGTCCGCGGCCTGCTTTACCGCCTCTCTGGCCGTCTCTGAGCCATCCGTGCCCACGGCGACGGTTGAGATCACGGGCTAGTCCTATCACGCCCCAGCTAGATTTCGCCAGGATTCGGAATCGAGCCATGCCAGACGCCTACGTCATCGACGCGATCAGGACTCCCTTTGGCCGCTACGCCGGCGGGCTCGCGCGTGTCCGCCCTGACGACCTGGGAGCGCACGTCGTCCAGACGCTGCTCGACCGCTCGCCGGACCTCGACCCGGAGAGCATCGACGACGTCACCTTCGGCAACGCCAACGGCGCAGGCGAGGAGAATCGCAACGTCGCGCGGATGGCGGCGCTCCTCGCCGGCCTGCCGACGAGCGTGCCGGGGAGCACCGTCAACCGCCTCTGCGCGTCGAGCCTCGAGGCGGCCATGCAGGCGAGCCGCGCGATCGAGACGGGGGATGCCTCGCTGCTACTCGTCGGCGGGGTCGAGTCGATGAGCCGGGCCCCCTGGGTCGTGCTGAAGCCGGAGCGCGGCTTCGACCGCTCTCACGAGCAGATGTACTCGACGACGCTCGGCTGGCGGATGGTCAACCCGAAGATGCCGGAGCGGTGGACGATCTCACTCGGCGAGAGCGCCGAGCTGATCGCGGAGCGCTGGGAGATCGGGCGCGAAGCCCAGGATGAGTTCGCGCTTCGCAGTCACCGAAACGCCGCCCGGGCCTGGGACGACGGCTTCTACTCAGAGTGGGTGATTCCCGTCCCGGACACCGAGCTCGACCGCGACGAGGGGATCCGCCCGGATACGAGCATGGAGAAGCTTGCCAAGCTCAAGCCCGCTTTCAAAGAGGGCGGGACGGTCACGGCGGGGAACTCCTCTCCGCTCAACGACGGCGCGGGAGCGGCCCTGATCGCCGACGAGGCCACCGCCTCGGCGCTCGGCCGCGAGCCGCTGGCCAGGATCGCCGGCCGGGGCGTGCACGCCGTTGACCCTGACATCTTCGGCATCGCTCCCGTCGAGGCGGCCAACCGGGCGCTCGAGCGGGCGGGCATCGGCTGGGACGACGTCTCGGTCATCGAGCTGAACGAGGCCTTCGCCTCACAGTGCCTCGCCGATCTCGCCGGCTGGGACGGCGTCGAGGTGGAGCGGATGAACCCAAACGGAGGGGCGATCGCCCTCGGGCACCCGCTCGGCGCGTCCGGAGTGCGCGTCCTGGGCGGCCTCGCACATGAGCTCCGCCGCCGCGGCGGCGGCTGGGGCGTGGCCGCGCTCTGCATCGGCGTCGGCCAGGGGCTGGCGGTCGTCCTCGAGGCCTGAGCTACGCCAGGTCCAGGGGCGGTGAACGCCAGGTCTCACTGCCGCGCAGGAAGCAGACGTCGACGAGCGGCACCCCCGGCCGATAGACGAAGTCAATGTAGGACGCTGCGTCGAGCACCACCGCGTCGGCGCGGGCCCCGGGCGCCAGGCGGCCGAGGTCATCGCGGCGCAGCGCACCGGCCCCTCCCAGGGTCGCCGCCTGCAACGCCTCGTCGACCGTCATCCCCATCTCGCGGACGGCGAGGGCGATGCAGAAGCTCATCGAGGTGGTGTTGCTCGAACCGGGATTCGTGTTGGTGGCGATCGCGACCCGGGCGCCGGCGTCGATCATCCTGCGCGCGTCGGGATACGGCTGCCGAGTCGAGAAATCGGTGGCGGGGAGGAACGTCGCGACGGTTTCGCTCCCGGCCAGGGCCTCGACGTCGGCGTCGTCGAAGTAGGTGCAGTGGTCGACCGAGGCCGCTCCCATCTCGACCGCGAGGCCTATCCCGGGGCCGGGGCCGAGCTGGTTGCCATGCACTCGCAGGCCGAGCCCCTTCGACCGACCCGCCTCGAGGACGGCGCGCGACTGCTCGGCGTCGAAGGCGCCCCGCTCGCAGAAGACGTCGATCCAACGCGACAGCGGGGCGCACGCCTCGAGCATCTCGCCGCAGACGAGTGCGACGTATTCATCTGTACGGCCCTCGTACTCCGCCGGGACCAGGTGGGCGCCGAGGAAGGTGACGTCGTCGGTCAGCTCGCCGGCGATCTCGCAGAGCCGCCGCTCACCCTCGACGTGGAGGCCGTAGCCGGACTTGATCTCCAGACGCGTGATCCCGGCCCGGAGCGCCTCCGCCCGCCGGGCCGCGGCGAGCGCCAGCAGCTGGTCGTCGCTCGCCGCCCGCGTCGCTTCGGTCGTCACCCTGATCCCGCCGGCCTCGTACGGCTTGCCCGCCATCCGAGCGGCGAATTCCTCGGACCGATCCCCAGCGAAGACCAGATGGGTGTGGCTGTCGACGAAGCCCGGGATCACGCAGCGCCCGGCGGCGTCGAAGCTCCCGTCGGCGGCAGCGCCGGCGCGATCCACCGCTCCCACTCGATCGCCCTCGAACACGAGCGCAGCGTCCCGGACGATCCCCAGCGGCCCCTCGCCGATCTCGGGGTCGTTGGTGACCAGCAGCCCGATGTTGTCGATCGCCAGCGAGCTCATGCGGGCAGCCCGGTGATTGCCTTGGCGAGCTCGTCCGCCACGTCGAGCCTCAGATGCCTGCCGTCGCGCACGATGAAGTCTCCGCCGACGAGCACGTCGCGCACGTCGCCGGCGCCCGCCGCGAAGACGACTGACTCGAGGGCGTGATCCGGGGTGGTCCCCGCGAGCCGGACACCGTCGAGGCCGACCGTGACCAGGTCGGCGAGTCCCTGCGGCTCGATCCGGCCGGCCTCGGGCCAGCCGATGGCGGCTGAGCCGTTCGTGGTCGCGGCGCGGAGCAGCTCGGCCGCGGAGTGGCCTCCACGGACTCCGGTCTCGAGGCGCTCGTCCAGCTCGACCGCCCGAGCCTCCTCGAAGGGGTCGATCAGCGCGTGGGAGTCGGTGCCGAGGGAGAGCCGGATCCCCGCCTTCGCCAGGAGGCGCGCCGGTGCCACGCCGTCGGCGAGGTCGCGCTCCGTGGTGGGGCAGAGGCACACTCCGCAGCCCCCACCGCCGAGCAGCTCGACGTCGGTTGCGGCCAGATGGGTGGCGTGGACGGCGGTGAAGCGCTCCGAGAGGGCGGCCCCCTCGGCGAGCACTCCCATCGGGGTCTTGCCGTAGGCGGAGACGCAGTCCTCGTTCTCGCCGGACTGCTCGGAGACATGGGCGTGGAGGGGCCAGGAGCGCGCGGCGGCGAACGCCGCGACCCTGGTGGCTTCCTCGGGATCGACAGCGCGGACGCTGTGGATCGCGGCGCCGACTCGCGCTCCGTCACCCGGCTCCAGCGCGTCCACCCGTTCCTCCCAGGCCTCGGCACTGCCGTCGGAGAACCGAAGCTGGATGCCGTCCGGCTCCCGGCGGATCCCGCCGTGGAGGTAGCAGGTGTCGAGCAGGGTGAGGCGGATCCCGGCTTCGCGGGCGGCGCCAATGACGGCCTTCCCGAGCGCGTTCGGGTCCTCGTAACGGGCTCCATCGGGGCCGTGGTGGAGGTAGTGGAACTCGCCCACGGCCGTGATGCCGGCCAGCGCCATCTCCCCGAAGGTCGCGCGGGCCAGGGCGAGGTAGCGGTCGGGGTCGATGCCCTCGGCGATCTCGTACATCCGCTCCCGCCAGACCCAGAAGTCCCCGCGCTCGGCCTCGGTGCGCCCGCGCAGGGCACGCTGGAAGGCGTGCGAGTGGGCGTTGGCCATTCCCGGGATCGTCACCCCGCGCAATCTGGTCGCCTCGGGCGGCGGGCTCGCGACCCCGGCCGCCACCGAGGCGATTCGCTCGCCGTCCAGCTCGATCAGGACTCCCTCTTCGGCCCGCTCGCCTCCGAGCCAGGCGAGCTCGCACCAGATCAAGCTCACCGGTTCGGCGCTCACGACCCCAGATTCTCGGTGAGGCGCGTGGCGCGCCGCACGAACTCGTCGCGCTGGTGGCGATCGAACTGCTCCCAGGTGGCGAACGTCCGCGGATCGGCGCGATCGACGAAGAGGATTCCGTCGAGGTGGTCGACCTCGTGCTGGAAGGTGCCCGCGGTCAGACCGCGCTTGACCTTCTCGTGTTCGGTGCCCTCGCGGTCGAGATAGCGGACCCGGACGGCGAGGTCGCGCCGGAGGCTGCCCCGCAGATCGGGCACCGAGAGGCAGCCCTCGTTGATCTCGATCGTCTCGGTGCCGAGTGGCTCGATGGTGGGGTTGACCATCACCGTGAGCGGCTCGGGCGGCTTGTACGGGTAGCGGGGATTGCCCTCCTCAACCTCGACGATCGCGACGCGCACCGCCTCCCCGACCTGGTTGGCGGCGATGCCGGCCCCGTGGGTGGCGCGCTTGGTCTCGATCAGGTCGTCGATCAGCCCCTGGATCTCGCGCGAGGCGATCTCCTCGGGACTGAGCTCCCTGGCGCTCTCGCGCAGCACGGGATCGCCGATCTCAACGACCTCGCGAACGCTCACTCGCCGTCTCGCATCGGCAGGCGCACGCCGCGGTCCGCCGCGACGGCGATCGCACGCTCGTATCCGGCATCTGCGTGCCGCATCACCCCGGTGCCGGGGTCGGTGGTCAGCACCCGCTCGAGCTTCTGGGCCGCGAGATCGGTGCCGTCCGCCACGCAGACCATCCCGGCGTGGAGCGAGCGTCCAATCCCGACCCCGCCGCCGTCGTGGATGCTCACCCAGGAGGCGCCCGCGGCGGTGTTGACCAACGCGTTGAGCAGCGGCCAGTCTGCGATCGGATCGGAGCCGTCGGCCATCGACTCCGTCTCCCGGTATGGGGAGGCGACCGATCCGGAGTCGAGGTGATCGCGGCCGATCACGATCGGCGCCGATACCTCGCCGGAGCGCACCAGTTCGTTGAAGCGCAAGCCGAGGCGCGCACGCTCGCCGTAACCGGCCCAGCAGATGCGCGCCGGCAGGCCCTGGTAGGCGATCCTTTCACCGGCCAGCTCGATCCAGCGCCGCAGGGGCTCGTCGTCGGGGATCTCCTCGAGCACCGCCCGGTCGGTGGCGGCGATGTCCGCCGGATCGCCGGAAAGGGCGACCCAGCGGAAGGGGCCCTTGCCGTCGCAGAACAGGGGGCGGATGTAGGCGGGGACGAAGCCCGGGTAGGCGAACGCCCGCTCGAAGCCGCCGAGTTCGGCCTCGGCTCGCAGGCTGTTGCCGTAGTCGAATACCTCGGCGTCCGCGTCGAGGAAGCCGACCATCGCGGCGCAGTGGGCTGCGATCGCGGCCCGGGAACGCTTGACGTACTCGTCCGGGTTCTCGTCGCGCAGCCGCAGCGCTTCCTCCAGAGACATCAGATTCGGCACGTAGCCGTTGAGCGGGTCGTGGGCGCTCGTCTGGTCGGTGACGATGTCGGCCTCGAAGCCCATCTTCTGCAGCGCCGGGAGTGCGTCGGCCGCGTTGGCGACGAGTCCGACGCTGAGCGCTTGGCGCTCGCTCTTTGCCGCTCGGCAGCGGGCGATCGCGTCCTCGAGGTCATCAGCCTCCTCGTCCAGGTACCGCGTCTCGATCCGTCGCCGCAGGTGCTCGGGGTCGACCTCGATGCAGAGGGCCACCCCGCCGTTCATCGTGATCGCCAGGGGCTGGGCGCCGCCCATGCCACCGAGGCCGGCGGTCAGGGAGATCGTCCCAGCCAGCGATCCGTCGAAGCGGCGCCGGGCGATCTCCGCGAAGCATTCGTAGGTCCCCTGAAGGATGCCCTGGGTGCCGATGTAGATCCACGACCCGGCGGTCATCTGGCCGTACATCGTCAGGCCCTCCGCCTCCAGTCGGCGGAACTCGTCCCAGTTGTCCCAGTCGCCGACCAGGTTCGAGTTGGCGATCAGGACCCGCGGCGACCACTCGTGCGTGCGGAAGACCCCCACGGGCTTTCCCGACTGGACCAGCAGCGTCTCGTCGTCGCCAAGCTCGCGCAGCGACCGGATGATCGCGTCGAAGGCCTCCCAGGAACGCGCGGCTCGTCCCCTACCCCCGTACACGACCAGCTCGTCCGGATTCTCGGCCACCTCGGGGTCGAGGTTGTTCATCAGCATTCTCATGGCCGCCTCCTGTTGCCAGCCGCGGCAGGAGATCTCGGGGCCACGGGGCGCGCGGACCTCCCGGGGGCCGCTCATCGCAGCTCTCCGATCGCGCCCTCGACCGCCCCAACCAGCTCCCCGCTGGCCACCAGGCGCTCCATCGCCTCGAGCTCGGGGGCGAGGTGACGGTCCGGACCCGGCCCGGGAACGCCGGCGGCGCGGATCGCCGCCAGGGCCGCCCCCGTGCCCGCCCCCGGCTCCAGCGGGGCGCGGAGCTCGAGCCCGCGCGCGGCGCAGGCCGCCTCGACCGCCAGGATGCGCTGGAGGTTGTCGAGCGCGGTCCGCAGTTTTCGTGCGGCCCCCCAGCCCATCGAGACGTGGTCCTCCTGCATCGCGCTCGTGGGCAGTGAGTCGACTCCGGCCGGAGCCGCCAGCCGGCGATTCTCGGCGACCATCGCGGCCTGCGTGTACTGGGCGATCATCAGCCCCGAATCGACTCCCGGGTCCTCGGCGAGGAAAGGTGGCAGGCCCTCCGAGCGGCTTGCGTCCAGCAGCCGGTCCGTCCGCCGCTCGGCGATCGCGCCGGTGTCCGCCACCGCCATAGCGAGCAAGTCGCAGGCCAGGGCGAGGGGCGCGCCGTGGAAGTTCCCGCATGACTCGACGCGGCCGTCGGGCAGCACCATCGGATTGTCGATCGCGGAGCGGAGCTCCACCTTCGCGACGCGATCGGCGTAGGCGAGCGCGTCCCGGGCAGCGCCGTTCACCTGCGGAGCGCAGCGCAGCGAGTAGGCGTCCTGGACGCGTGGATCGTCCTCGCGGTGGCTGGCGACGATCGGCGATCCGTCGAGCAGGCGGCGCAGGTTGGCGGCACTCTCCGCCTGCCCGGGCTGGGGGCGGAGGGCGATCAGGTCCTCGGCAAAGGCGCGATCGGTCCCGAGCAGTGCCTCAACCGACATCGCGGCAGTCAGATCGGCGACGCGCAGCAGCGAGCGCAGGTTCTCGGTTGCGAGCACCAGCATGCCGAGGATGCCGTCGGTGCCGTTGATCAGCGCCAGGCCCTCCTTCGCGCGCAGCGTCACCGGCTCGATCCCGGCCGCGGCCAGAGCCTCGGTTGCGGGATGCCGCCGTCCGTCGGCGTCCACGACCTCACCCTCGCCGATCAGAGCCAGGGCGCAATGCGCCAGCGGAGCAAGGTCGCCGCTGGCCCCGAGTGATCCATGCTCGGGGACGACCGGCGTGATCCCGGCGTTCAGGACGGCCACGATCGTCTCGGCGACCTCGGGCCGTGCCCCCGAGTAGCCCATGGCCAGCGATCGGGCACGGAGCAGCATCATCGCCCGCACGACCTCTCGCTCGACCGGCTCTCCCATGCCTGCGGCGTGCGAGCGGATCAGGGCGCGCTGCAGCTGATCGCGGCGCTCAGCCGGGATCGGCGTGGTCGCGAGGGATCCGAACCCCGTGGAGATGCCGTAAGTGGGCTCCGCGGAGGCCGCCAGCCGCTCCACGATCGCGGCGCTCTCGCCCATCGCGGCGCGTGCATCCTCCATGAGCTCGACCTGGGCGTCGTTCCGGGCGACCGCCACAACCTCTGCGAGCGTGGGTCCGCCGGCCCTCAACTCGATCATCCGGCGGGCTCCTCTCGCGGCTCGATCAACAGCGCGCGGGCGACCGCTAGCACGTCGCCCTCCGCGGAAAGAACCGCCGCCCCGGCGTGGCGCTTGCGGCCATCGATTTCGAGGGGCCAGGAGGTCACGACGTGCTCCTGTCCGGCGATCACCGGCGCATCGATTCGCGCCGCCATCCGGCCGAGAAAGCTCATCGGCCGGGTGTCCGGGTAGACGGCGAAGTAGGTGGGACAGTCCATGACGGCCCAGATGAACTCGGGGGTGACCGCGCCCGAGTCGTCCGCAGTCCAGGGCGGCGGGGTCCACGGCGAGGCGACAAGGTCGCGGCCCTCGACGGTTCCGGCGAACACCCCGAGCGCGTCCTCGCGCGCCCGACCGCAGACGAAGCAGTGGCTGAAGAGATCGCCGGTCGAGCCTCGGTACCGCGTCTTCGCGAGACGGGCCTGTTCCGGGTCTACCGGCGCCGGCACTTCCAACTCGAGCGGGGGCTTCGGCGATGCCTCGGCGATCAGCGTCTCTGCGTCGAGCACCAGCGCGGAGCCGTCCTCCTCACCCTTGACTTCGAGCGGCGTGTCGAGGGGCACCGGATTCCTGAGGGTGACCTCAGCCGGGGCGTCGACGAAGCCGGCGATCACCGCCGAGGAGTAGCCGCCGTGACCGCTCTCGAGGGGCCCGTTGAAGCGGCGTGATACCGACAGGGTCTCGGCCACGGCCTGACTATTCCACGCGCGGGCCGACGACCGCGAGCGCCCCGACCAGGATTCGAACCTGGGGCCTACTCCTTAGGAGGCGGTTCAGGGCAAAAACGGCCGGGTAAGGGCGGACACGAAAGTCCTGCAATTCGCTCCCTTCTGGTGGATTCGCTTACCAGCTAGAACCCGTCCGATCCGACCTGACGTACCCATTTTGTACCCATCTTTTCCGGCTGAGCCCGCGGCCTAGGATGGGTGCGGCACGGAATGCGGGCCGTGCGCGTGCGCGGGAGCCCGGCTGGGCGGCCGCGGGAGGGAGGCCAGCGGTCACCATCGCGGAGCGAGGCGCCGACGATCAGCGCCGCGCCAGCAGAGCCGAAAACCGCGGAAGCCTAGGTGGAACGGCTAAGGCGCGGTCGTGCGGCCCTGCGCCGGTGCTTCTTCTACTTGCGGGCCCGAGAGTGGCGGTGCCTGTGACGCTAGTGCCGCTTGCACTTATCGCGGCCGGCTTGGCCCGGCGCGCGGCCGGGGTGGCCCGCCCCGAGCGTGCCGTTCACGGTCAGGGCCGGATAGACGTTGACGTAGTAGCGCTTGCTGACCGCTCCCGAGGAGTCGCAAACCAGCATCCCGCGGGTGTCCACGTCCGGCCCGGCGGGCTGGTCGGCGCCATCGAAGTCCATGAAGTCGCCGTTCGCATCGACGGGCCGTCCGCCGAAGGTGCGGACGTCGCGGAGCGCGATGATTGTGCCGCTGTTGGGCTGGCGCGGAGTTGCATTCAGCGTCGTCTGCCCGGGCGCGGCGAGCCAGATCGCGACCGCGTCGGTGGGGAAGTGGCCGGGGGTGCCCGCGTCGTCGGGCGTCGTGTACGCGTCCGTGAGCGATCCGTCCGCCTTCACGAAACGGCCCAAGCGGATGTCCGCGGTCGGGTCGGGCGACTCGTCGAGCAGCGCGGTCAGCTGCTGGGCGACGGCGTTCGAGGCCGCGGGCCCGACCGCCTCGTCCTCCAGGCCGTGGTGGTGGTTGTGCGGATCGGTGGCACACGTGTCCGTCGGCAGGTACGCGGCCGGGTCCCAGAACGACCAGGCGGGCTTCTCGTAGCCGATCATGTCGTCGCCGAGGCCGACCTGGAAGCGGAAGGGCGCGCTGGCGTGCCAAGTGGGGACGGGCGGATTTGCGAGGTTGTCGCAGCTGGCGTCCTCGATCCCATAGGGGTTGCCCAGCGCCAGGCCGGGGAAAGCCTCGCCGGGATTGACCAGGAACTGCAGGTCGGGCCCCACGTCGAGTACCGCGGCTGAGGTCTTCAGCTCGTTGCCGACTGTCCCGGTGTCGACGCAGTTGGTGTACAGGTGCCGCTCGCCGAAGGTCCCGATCGAGGCGAGGAACGCGAAGAGCTGGTTCTGGAGCGGCACGCAGAACTCGGTGCGCCGACCGTCGACCGGGCCGGGCCGAGCGGGCCTCGAGCCCTGGTCGAGGTCAGCGGCGACATCGTCGGCGAGCGTGTCACCGGTCAGCTGCACCTGGGCGAAGCAGCCGTTGGCGCCGCCGTTGCAGGGTGGGTCGGGGATGGCCGGATCGGTGATCGGGTCCTCCATCGAGCCGTTGTCGCCAACCAGGAACATCGCCATTCCCCCGTGGCCCGGGCCGTAGCGATCGACCATGTCCTGCTCCAGTCGGTTGTGGAAGTACCCCGGCCAGTCGCCGCTCAGGGAATGGGACTCCTCGAAGGTGTCGGAGTGCCCGATGTCCTGGTTGTGGTCGGCCAGGTTCATCATCGTGAAGATCGGATCGCCGCTCGCGTCGAGCGCCTGCAGCACCCGGATCTTGTTGTCGATCGCCGTGGGCTCCCCGGCATCGTTGGTGGTTGGGAACCGGTTGGGGATCTCCTGCCGGATCCCGGGCGGCACAGGGAAGTCGGTCTCCCGCATGGTGGCCGCCTGCCGCTGATCGCAGGCAGCGACCGCGACCTTCGCCATCTGCGAGTCGAGCCAATCCATGTAGTACTCGTCAATCCCCGAGTGCAGCGGGAACCCTCCGGCGTCCGGAGCGCCATAGAGGCCGAGTGTGTCGGGGGAGCTCTCGTTGTGGTTGGAGCTCACAACCAGCTGGTCGATGTGGCCGCAGGTCGCGTCGTGCGGCGGCTGCCCGGCAAGGTTCTCGGCCTGCGTCCGGGCATCCCGGATGTAGTTCTCGAAGATCCCCTGCGCGATCACGGACTCCAGGACGACGGTCCTCCCTCCCGACGAGAAGGCGACGGCGCGGGCATCGATCGGGTCATGCAGGAACTTGGCGAGGTGGTTAATCCCCCCGGATAGGTAGATCCCGTCCCAGCGCCCGTTGCCGTTGTAGTCGCAGAACGGCTCGGGCGAGCCACCCGGGTAGTTGAAGTCGCCCGATCCGTCGGTGTCCGTGTAAGGCTCCTCGAAGCGCCAGAGGCGCGGCCCGTCGAAAGTCGCGCGCGGGCAGCTCGCCTCCGGGAAGTCCTGCAGGTCCTGGGCCGCGTCGTAGGCCGGCGGCGTCGTGTCGATCCGGGCGGCGCCGATCTGCCAGCCCGGGACTGCAGCGGAGGCGGGGGCGGCGGCCACCACGGATACCGCCACGATCACGATCCCCAAACCGGCCTTCATCCCATGGTGGAATCTACTCCCCGTGTGGTCCGCTGGTCAATCAGGGGCCCAACCTGATGTACCCCTCTCGTACCCTCGAGAGGACTACTCTTCGGGACAACTCCTCTCCGCCGTCGGGGTCTTCAGGCCCGGATGGCGGTGATTATTCGTTCTTGGGGCGCGGGCGGTCTGCCCTAGGAACACGTTGGGTCGCGCGGTCAAGCGACCCTCGCTCGCGCTCGATGTTGGCGCGGCGTCCCGGATCTGCGAGCGCTTCTCGTTCGAGCTCTCGAAAGTTCTTGGCCATGCCTGCCACGTAAGCCGAGACCTTCTCTAGCTAGACCGGCACAAACTCAGACGGTGCCTTACGGGAGCCCGGCTGTGCGGCGGACGGCCGATGTTTGCACGGCACAGCCGTGCGGTTGGCCGTCCTCATGGCCACCCAGCCGGACTCCCGCCTAAGCGCCCGCGAGCGCGAGCGAAACGCCGGGCTGCTTACCCAAGTACTTCAGCGGAGCGAGCATCTGCTTCAGCGACAATCCCATCGGCATGCCGAGCTCCCGGACGACGCGGACGACGCGCTGCAGTCCGCCTACGCTGTCTTCCTAGAGCGCTACAACGGCCTCGGAGAACCTCTCGCCTGGCTGCACACGACCGTGAAGCGAGAGGCCTGGGCGACTCGCAGACGGGGCTCGCGCCAGAAGGAACGCAGTCTCACCTTTGAAGCCGACGGTCACTAGGGCGAATTCGATCTCTCGGAGGTCCTACCGACCGATGGCCCGGGCCCAGCCGAACGTCTCCAGCGCAAGGAGCTCCTCGCTGAACGGGGCCGACAGCTGGCGGCTTTGAAGCGCGACGAGCGCCGGGCACTGCGGCTCCAAGCCCTGGGTCTCAGCTACGCGGAGATCTGTGAGGCGACGGGGTGGACCCACACCAGGGTCAATCGTTGTCTCAGCGAGGGCCGCGCGTCACTGCGACAGGCCATGACCCGGCTGCGACTCCTCTCCGAGGAAAGCGACAACGAAATCGCTCGCATGGCGGGCCCACGGCAATGCCCCCTCCACGCGATTGGGGCACTCATGGGCGGCTGGCCCCTCGCTCCTCCTCCGCAAGGAGAGCGAAACTTCGCAGGAGCGCGAGATACTGGGTGGGCGATGTCGCAGGAGAACGTGGAGCGTGTCCGTCGCGCCTTTGACGCGTTCAACCGGCGTGATCTCGACGCCTTCCTCAAGCTCCAGGACCCCGAGGTGGAAACGGTCACGCAGCTCGAGTCGCTGGAGGTTCACTCCTACCACGGCCACGACGGCGTCCGTGACTGGTGGCGAGACCTGTTCGCCATCTTTCCCGACTTCAGCGCCGAGATCCTGGACACGCGCGACACTGGCGACTTCGTGATCGCTCGCTTCCGGCGTCACGGCCACGGCCACGACAGCGGCACCCCCTTCGAGGACACTCTGTGGCAGGCAAGCAAGTGGCGTCACGGCCATGTGGTCTGGTGGCAGACCTTCGAAAGCGAGGCCGACGCCCTCGAAGCCGCCGGGCTGCGGGAGTAGGCGATGTCGCGGGAGAACGTCGAGAGCGCGCGCAGGGGGATCGACGCCTGGAACCGAGGCGACCTCGACGAGTGGCTTGCCGGCTTCGCCCCCGACGGGGAGTTGCATACCACCGGCCGGTTCGCGGATCGGGGCGTCTATCGGGGGCGTGCGGGGCTGGAGCGCTACTGGGCCGAAATCCGGGAAGACGTCGAGGAGCTGAGCGTTTCGGTGACCGACATGCGGGCTATCGGCGACAGGGTGTTCTACGCCGTCACGGGCAGGGGCCGAGGCAAGCGGAGCGGGGTGCCGGTGGAGCGGCCGATCTGGTTCGTTACGACATTTCGTGACGGCCTGGCCGTGCGCGTCGAGACCTACGTCGACTCCGCAGAAGCCCTCGAAGCCGCCGGGCTGCGGGAGTAGGCGATGTCGGAGGAGAACGTAGAAGTCGTGCGGCGCAGCTTCGACGCCTTCAACCGAAGCGGGGAACCCGATTTCAGTCTCTTCGATCCCAAGGTGGTCTTCGATACCACGGGTGCCGTTTTCGACCGCGCCATCTATAGGGGGCACGATGGGGTCCGTGAGTGGCTGACTAACCAACGCGAAGTGTGGAGGAGCCAACGCTTTGAAGAGGAGGAGCTGGTCGCGGTCGCTGAGGATCGGGTGCTCGCCTCGTTTCGATTCGTGAGTGTCGGCCGGCACGAGATCGAGACAGTCGCCCACGTCGCCAGTATCACGACGCTCCGCGCGGGCAAGATCACGCACATGCAGGTCTTTCAAAGCAAGTCGGACGCCCTCAAAGCCGCCGGGCTGCGTGAGTAGGCGATGTCTGAGGAGAACGTGGAGATCGTGAGGCGCTCGGCCGACGCCTTCAACCGGCGGGACGTGGACGCCTTCGTCGCCACCGCCAGTCCGGACGTCGAATGGGATGACGCCATCTTTTGGTCGGGGGTGAGCCGGACCTACCGGGGAAGAGCGGAGCTCCGAGACTGGTTCAACCAGGTACTTGAGCCATGGGAGAGCATCCATGTCGAGGTGGAGGAGATAACGGATGCGGCTGATCGGGTGTTCTTCGATCTGGTCATCAACGCCCGCGGCAAGGAGAGCGGCGTGGAGGCACCTGGACTTCGGGTCTGGTGCGTCGTGTGGATCGCGAACGGAGAGGTCACGAGGCGCCGGGTGTTTCGAGAACGACCCGACGCCCTCGAAGCCGCCGGGCTGCGGGAGTAGGCGATGTCGCGGGAGAACGTCGAGGCTGTCCGGCGAGGGATGGACGCTTACGCGCGGGGAGACGTCGACGCGGTGCTGGAGGAACTCGACCCCGAGATGGAGTGGCACCCCTTGTTGCAGGTGCTGCTCGGGGGTGAAGCGACCGTGTATCGGGGATACGAGGGCGTTCGAGAGCTTTACCGAGACCTTGACGAGGTTTTCACTGAGCCTCAGGCCGAGGCCTCGGATTTCCGGGATCTCGGCGAGCGCGTCGTCGCGGTCGGTCACCTGCGGGGACGCGGCAGGGAGAGTGGCGCTAAGACCGAAACGGCCATCGCCTGGCTGGTCGAGTTCAAGAACGGCAAGGGGGTGCGGATTCGCGAATACCTCGACCCCAAAGACGCCCTCGAAGCCGCCGGGCTGCGGGAGTAGGCGATGTCGCGGGAGAACGTTGAGATCGTGCGCACGGCCTATGACGCGCTGGCGCGACGCGACATCGAAGCCGGCAAGGTGATCATGCGGAAGCACTTGGCACAAGACTTCGAGTTCGAGTCGGCCTTGACCGGGCAGGTCCACAAGGGCGCGCAGGGGATGCTGGACTTGGCGGCGGACCTGTGGGACACGCTGGACTATGTTCCGGCGGTAGAGGAGATCATCGACTTCAGCGAGCACGTGGTCGTCGTGCTTCGGATTTCTGGGCGTGGGGCGGATAGTGGCATTCCGGTCTCGCAGCGGGTAGCCATGGTCTGGACCTTCGAGGACGACAGGATCGTCCGAGGCAAGTCCTTCACGTCCCGAGCGGAGGCGCTCGAAGCCGCCGGGCTGCGGGAGTAGCGGGGGCAACCGCTTCGGACGACATAGCAGGAGCGGGCCACCTTGCCTCGGCGCTCTCGCAATGCGCGAAACGGAGCACTGAGTGGTGGCAGTGCCCCTAATCGCGCAAACCGGGAGCGTCGTCAAGCTCTCTGTGAGTTCGACTCCTTAGCCCCCGGCGCCCCAGCCACCATCGGCTTCCGGCTTACTGGCTACGACGACCTCAGTGGGAACTCCCCAGTGCGCGACCACCTCGCGATCGCGTACTCGCCAACCGCTGGGCCCGGGCGAGAGAAGCTCACTGATCTCGATCGGCCGACACCCCCCGAGAAGCGAAGGCCGGCGCTTTGCGACCGCTTCCCACGCTCGCGAAACCAGCCGGGTGGTTGATGTGACCCCGTGGGTGAGGCCGGCCAGGCAGAGGAGCCCGGAGGGGCCGGTCAATCGCTGCGCCTCCCCAAGCAGCCGCCGCGCGTCCTCGAGGGTGAGGAGATCGAAGACGTAGGTGGCCACGAAGCGATCGAACCCACCCTCGTCGCCCGGCAGCTCATGCGCGGGCGGGTCGACCAGCGCGACCTCCGCCCGTGGTCTCCACCGGCCGAGCCGCTGACGCGCGAGCGCCACCATCTTTGGGCTGACGTCGACGCCGAGGTAGCGAGCATCCCCCGGGAGCCGGTCGCGCAGGAGCGAGGCCGCGAACCGCCCGGTACCGCAGCCGAGCTCGAATACCGACCGAGCCTCTGCCAAGGCGCCGAGCTCGGCCAGCCGGGACGTGGCCGCGTCCTCGTAGAAGCGCTGGGTGTCCTGCGCTCGTCCGATTCGGTCATAGACCCGACGCGCCTGTTCAGCACCCAACGGCATGGGCTTGCTCCAGTCTGGCGCAGGGGCCTCGCGGACTGCTGCTCCTCGCGCAACGCAATAGTGCGAAGCCGCTGCGCCCCTCGTCCGCTCGTCGTGCGAAGCGGACGCCTCATCGGTCATTCGGTCAAGCGTCGTCGGGTTCGAGCTGCCCACGAACGGCGCCTAGATTCCAGTAGTCGGCGCACCGCCTAATGCGACCGTCCTCGATGTCAAGGACGGTTACACCGCGGACGGTCCACTCACGGTGGGTGGGTGCCAGTCCGTCGAATTCGCCTACGTGCGTTCCACCCATTTCCCATTCGAGGACACCTAGGCCGTCGTCCTCGAAGGATCGGATCGGTTCGACTCGGAGATCTGGAAAGGAGTCCAGGAAGCCGGTCGCCCAGTCTCGGACTCCCTGATGACCTCGGTTGACGACGTCAAACGCGACATCCTCGTAAGCGCAATCCGGGGTAAAGAGTCGAGCGAGGCCTTCGACATCCTGGCGGGACCAAGCAGCAGCCCATTGCTCTCCTAACGACACCGCCTACCCTCCTTCACCCTGACATTATCTCCGCCTTCTGTTCCGGTTGCTCCCGCTTTCGCGTGAAGGGAGCACTGCCGCGAACGTCGCCGAGCCGCGGCGTCGCGCCTCCTTCCGACGAACCGCGGACCCCCCTCTAGAGCAGCGACCGAGCGGAGTTCGTACCCCTCTCGTACCCTCGAGCGGCAGGGAGAAAAGGCACCAATCAGAGAATCCGCTGCTAATGAGGAACGCCCCGACCAGGATTCGAACCTGGGGCCTACTCCTTAGGAGGGAGTCGCTCTATCCAGCTGAGCTATCGGGGCGGGCAAATGTTGGCCTGATCGTACCGTCGGCCACTACGCTCCCTCCGCCGTCGAGGGAGGGCCGGGCTACGCGAGCACCAACTTCGACTCGGCGAAGTCGTACCGCGCCGTTTTCGGGCCGCTCCTGCGTCGCCGCGACCTGGTGCTGATCGATCAACGCGGCACCGGTCACTCGCGGGCCGTGAACTGCCCGCAGCTGCAGCGGGGGATGGTCCCGGAGCAGATCGCGGTTGCCTCGTGCGCCAATCAGCTCGGGCCCAGATACCAGGGATTCACCTCGGCCGAGTCCGCGGCCGACATCGAGGCCGTCCGCACCGCGCTTGGCCTGGGGCCGATCACCCTGTATGGGGACTCATACGGAACGCTCCTTGCGCAGGCGTACTCGGTCCGCTACGCCTCCAGCCTGCGATCGTTGGTGCTCTCCTCCGCCTACCCCGCCGACGATCCGTTCTGGCGGACGATCTATCCGGCGGCGATGCGAGCGCTGAAGCTGAGCTGTGCGCGGAGCTCATCGTGCCGCGCGATCGCCGCCTCTCTCTGCGGCAAGAAGGGACTGCGCTGCTCTTGGGACGCCGAAGGGCGCTTCCGGCACGCGCTCGCCCGGATCCAGCGCACCGGCGGCCCGCTCAACGGCACGCTGGAGTACCTGCTCGAGGCGGGGACCTGGTCGCCGAACTCGTACCTGGCACTGAATCGGGGGGTGACCGAATACCTCGCGGGGAAGCCCGAGCGCCTTGGTCGCATCGCCCGCGAGGGTCGCCCCGGCGATGGCGACTTCCACTACTTCTCCACCGGGATGGGCACGGCGGTCGAGTGCAACGACTACCCGGTGGCATGGGACCGCACGGCCGATTTTGCAGAGCGCACGGCGCAGCTCGATCAGGCGATCACCGCATTCCCGCGCCGCCGGATGTTCGCCCCCCTGACCGTGAGCCAGTGGATGACCCTGCCGGCCACCGGGCTGACGGGCTGCCTCGCGTGGCCGCCGCCGACCGCGCGGATGGAGCCGCCAGTGCCTGCGGGCGCCGCGCAGCCCGCAGGGCTGCCCGTCCTGGTGCTCTCGGGCGAGTTCGACGACATCACCACGGTGAGTGAGGCACGCCAGGTGGCGCGCCTGTACCCGTCATCGCGATTCCGGATCGTCCCCGACCGCGGCCACGTCTCCGACCTCTACTACCCGCATCGCTCGCCGGCTGTCCGCTGGATCCGCCGCTTCGTGGCACGCTCCTAAACCGCGCCCGAGTCCCTGCCGATACACGCCCAGTGCGCATGATGCACCTGAAAGGAGTGCGCGGCGTCGGGATGATCGCTGTGGGGGTCCTGGTCGGTCTGGGTGCCGTCCTGTCCGCGTGCGGAGGTGGATCCTCGCAACAGGTGAGCTGCCAGCCGACGCTCTACCCGCACCTCACCCCGGGCACCGGTCCCGCGGGGTACACGATGGGGATCCGGATCAACAAGGACACCGAGGTCGACGAGCTCGGCCGGATCCTCGGGGATCGGATCACGCAGCAGGACGTCTTCGTCGTCAACGCCGAGTACCCCGGCTCCAAACCCGATGACTGGGAGGCCGCCCTCGCGCGTCTGGCCGAGAAGTTCCCATGCAACCGGGTGGTGACACTGACCGGATTGGGTCGCCAGCCGGACAAGCCGTCCTACGAATACGCCCTGGTAGGCCATCCCGAGCTCGACGCAGTGCTCGTCGACTGGGAGCCGGATTCGTGGGCCGACACCGGACGGGGCCCCTGGACGTCCGCGCTCGACCGGAATCTCGGGCGGATCGCCGAGCAGCTTCGTGAGCTCTCCGCTCGGCTGAAGAGCACAAAGACCGTGATGGGCTTGGTGCCCGACTATGTGCCGCGTTGGGATTACGGGCGCACCGCGCGGGTGGTCGCGGAGGCGAACTACTTGCTGGATCCGGTGCACAGGGGCTACCAGATCATCCAAACGCAGCCGAACTGCGGCACGTCGTCGGCCGCGGGCCCGCTGATCGGACCGCTCACTGGGCAGCTGATCAGGCAATACCGGGGGGTCTTCGGGCTCCCGCTGCGGGTCGGGGCCCCCAAGGACGTACCGCCGGACATGGACAGGGACCTGCTCCAGCACGTCGGCTTCGAGGTTGCCTTCGACGAGACGCCCAACCCGAAGGCCTCCGAGGCGGTCGAGCGGATTGGCCCCGAGCGAGCAGCTGCCTGCACCGACCAGATCCTCAGGGCGGGCGGCGCCGGGGTGCTCTACTGGGCCTCGCCTGAATCGATCAGGGCGATGCTCGACACGTCGCTCGGCCGCTCGCTCCGCGCGCACCTGGCCAGCGCTGAGCGGGCCTACTCGGCCTCCTCGTAGAGGCTCTCGGCGGCAAGCTTCTGGCCCTGGGCGCTCCAGATCTTGATCTCCAGGTAGAGGTCATCCGGGAATCCCTTGACCGCGTCGAGCGCGATCAGCGTGAAGCGCTCGTCGGTGACCGGCGTCTGATCGACCACTTCTGCCTCGAGCTCGGCGGTCGCGGCCTTCGCGCCCGGAATCAAGGGCGTGCCCCAGACCAGGGTGACGTCGCCGCGGCGATCGGACTCGCCCCGCCATGGGCCGATCACCTCCTCGTTCAGGTCGATCATCCAGCCGGGGTTCTGGTCCGCCGTGACGTCGGTGAAGTCGGCGCGTGCATCGAACTCGCCGGCCTCGCCGGACTCGCCCTCCTCCGGCCGGGTGAAGGAGACGAAGCCGAAGTACTCGCTGGGCTCCGCCGCTCCCTCCACGGGAGCAACCGCCGGCACGTAGACGCGCCCGCCCCATCCCCTCTCCGGAAACCAGGTCACCTCCCCCGGAGGCCCCCCGGCCTCTGCGACGTGCGGCTCGCAGGCTTTGCCGAACTCATCCCGCAGGCGCTGGCCCCAGCGGCCGTAGGGCAATCCCTCGACGCTCGCGTCGGCGATGAAGCGCGGTATTGGGCGGCTGACCGGCGGCACGGAGCCAGTGACCCTAGATGATCATCTGCCAAGCGCCTCGCGCAGCTCCGCGGCCGCGCGCTCGGGGGGAAAGACGTTGAGCTCGACGCCCGTCGACATCTCGAACCCCGCGCGGATTCCGATCCGCGGCGCGAGGTCCAGGTGCCAGGTGAAGGTCTCCGCCCCACGCGGCGCCGTCAGCGTCCAGGCGTTGAACTGTGGAACGGCCTCGAAGCGGGCCTCGAGCGCCCGGAGCGCGGTGCGCAGCATGCCCAGACCCACCTCGCCGTCCTCCTCGAAGCTGGGCGCGGGCGTGCGGGGGATGATCCGCAGCTCGAACGGGGACCGGGAAGCCCAGGGGCAGATCAGCAGGGCGTCGTCGTCGATCGCAACCAGTCGCTCCTTGCGCCGGACCTCCTCGGACGCGATCTCGGCGAGCAGATCCCCACCCATGGTGTGCTGGTTGTAGGAGGCGAACCGCTCCCGTTCTCTCGCCACGGCGGCGGGCACGAAGCCGAGCGCGTAGAGCTGGGCGTGGCTGTGCTCGAGCGAGGCGCCGGCCTCGCGGCCCTCGTTGACGATCAGCTGCACGTAGGCCGCCCTCTCTCCGTGGGCCCTGATCCGCTCCCGCCAGCCCGCCACCGCCGCCGCGAGCTCCGCGTCGTCGAGCTGGCCGAGGGAGGTCCGGTGCTTGGGCGAGTTCACGATCACCTCGTGGAAGCCGGTGGCGACGGAGGCGCGGAAGAGATCCGGCTCGCGGCCCCGCGAGGTGGCGCGCAGCGGATCGCCGACCGCGGTGAACCCCTCGCCGGCCTCGCTGCCGCCTTCCGGCGCGGTCGCGGCGTCGTCATCCCAGGTCTGTGCCAGGGCCGGATAGAGGTTGGGGACGGCGCGGACGCGCCAGCCGGGCGTATCGGCGTCGCCGCCGCCCGGCCGGTCCGCCCAGGTCTCCGGGGGGGTGCGGTCCTCTCGTCCTTCGCAGAACGGGCAGTTCTCGGCGGCCCCGCGGCCCGACTCGTCGGGAACTCCCCCGAAGTCGAAGGGGCGGTCGGCCCGCGCAGGCGAGAGGATCGTCCGCAGGCCGGTGAGCTGATCGAGGCGGATCTCCGGGGTCGGCTTATCGTCGTCAGCCATCGAGGGCCTTGCGCATCCGGACGTGCTCGATCTCGGCCTCCAGAAAGGTGTCTCCCTCGGCGACGTAGCCCTTCGCGGCGTAGAAGGATTCCGCCTGCCGCTGGGCGTGCAGGACCATCTCGCCGGCGCCTCGATGATGCGCCTCGCGCTCGGCACCTGCCAGCAGGCGCGCGCCGACACCGTGGCCGCGCAGCCGCCGGTCCACCGCCATCCGCTCCAGCTTCCACTCGCCGGCTCCGAGGTCTCGCAGGCGGCAGGTCGCGATCACGCCGGTCTCGTCGAGCCCCACGATCTGGAGTGACCGCTCATCGAGCTGGTCCAGCTCCTCGCCGGGATCGACCCCCTGCTCATCGACGAAGACCCCCACGCGCAACTCCATCGCTGCGTTGATCTCGTCGGCGTCACGGGCTTCGCGCACCGTGACGGTGAGGCGGCAGTCGGCGCTCAGGTTTCCGATTTCTTGGTCAGTTGCTGGAAGGCGTCGATGAACTCGATCGGCAGCGGGAAGACGATCGTCGTGTTCTGGTTGACGCCCATCTCGAGCAGCGTCTGCAGATAGCGGAGCTGGAGCGTCGCCGGGTTCTTGGAGATGATGTCGGCGGCCTGCGCGAGCTTCTCAGCGGCCTGGTACTCACCCTCGGCGTTGATGATCTTGGCCCGCCGCTCACGCTCGGCCTCGGCCTGGCGCGCCATCGCCCGCTGCATCTGCTCGGGGATCTCGACGTCCTTGATCTCGACGGTGCTGACCTTCACCCCCCAGGGCTCGGTCTGCTCGTCGATGATCTTCTGCAGGTCCTCGTTGAGGCGTTCGCGCTCAGCGAGCAGCTGGTCGAGCTCGGCCTTGCCGAGCACGGATCGCAGGGTGGTCTGGGCGATCTGGGAGGTGGCGAGCAGGAAGTTCTCGACCTCGACGATCGACTTGTTGGGATCGATCACCCGGAAGTAGGCGACCGCGTTCACCCGGGCCGGCACGTTGTCGCGCGTGATCACCTCCTGGGGCGGGATGTTGAGGGTCACCGTCCGCAGGTCAACCCGCACCATCCGGTCGATCACCGGGACCAGCAGGATCAAACCCGGCCCCTTCTGGGCGATCAAACGGCCGAGACGGAAGATCACGCCGCGCTCGTACTCCCGCAGGACCCGGATCGATGAGCCAAGGAAGATCAGCACGAAGAACGCGATGACAACTAGGACGCCGATCGCTACTGCCATGAGTCAGGCCCCTTTCTCGACTGTTGCCGGGTCTTGCTCGGCGACGGGCTCCACCTCGAGCGTCAGGCCATCCACCGCCTTGACACGGACTCTATTGCCTGGACGGATCTCGCCCGCGCCCGTCGTCCGCGCCCTCCAGAGCGCGCCCTGGATGAAGATCTGACCCTCCGGGTTGAGCGGCTCGCGGACGTCACCGACCGACCCGACCAGCTCCTCCGAGCCGGTGCGCACCGGCTCGTCGCGATGGGCCGCCAGCGCCTTGCGAGAGGCAAAGACGACGAAGCCGGCCAGGATCACCCCAGCGATGATGATCGCGGCCACCGGCAGGTCGTGGTCCGCGTCCCGCCAGGCGAAGCCGGCGCCGACCAGCGCCGCGACGCCGAGTAGCCCGAGCACCGTCGTCGGGGCGTGGGCCTCGGCGATGAAGAGGACCAGCGCCAGGGCGAGCAGTGCGATCGCGAGGCCTTCCATGAGCCCATTATCCGCCTGCGGCGTATTTGTTCACGTCCGCGACCAAGTCAGCCTCGTCCTGGTAGACGCCCGGGTGCGTGAAGACCTCCTTGCCGGAGCTGTCGTAGAAGGTGGTCGTGGGGAAGGCCTGGGGCGGCCCGCCGAGCTCTTGGGCGATATCCAGGTCGGGGTCCGTGTAGGAGGGGTAGGGCAGAGGCAGCTCGGAGAGGAAGGTCTCGGCGGAGCCGCTCGAGTCGTTCGAGTTCACCCCCAGGAAAGCGATCTCGCCGCCCCGCTTCTCCGCGAGCGACTGGAACCAGGGGAACTCGAAGCGGCAGGGGCCGCACCAGGAGGCCCACTTGTTGACCACCACCGGTGTGCCCCGCAGCGTCTCGAGGCGCGTGTTGAACGCGTCCTTGCCGCCCTCGAGCAGCTGGCTCGCCTGGGCACGGATCGAGGCCAGCGGCGGCGGGGCTCCTGGAATCGCAGCCTTCGCCTGCTCGGCGGTCAGGCGCGAGTCGGGATTGCCGTTGTTCGAGCCGCATCCAGCGGTTGCGAGAACGGCCAATAAGGCCGCCAGGGCAAGCACCACCCGTGCGTAGAGTCGCGGTAGCGAGTTCGCTTTCACACTGAGGGAATACGGGTCATCGATCAAGAGTGCTTTAATTCCTATCGGTCCATCTAGTTCCTGGACCCAGGGAGAGCCCGGAGCGGAGAGCCGTATCTCGGGTTTCCCCCGTGATCAGGCCAATTGCGCCTCGTCATCTTTGCGATTTGGCGAGGAGCGGCAGATCAAGAGCCTCAGATGGCTGAAGACACCAAGGCGGCCGCCAAAGCGGCGAAGGCGCCTACGAGCGCCGAGATCGAGCGAGCCCGAGAGTTCGCCCGCGAGCCGTTCCTGCTCGAGGGTGAGAAGCCCAAGGACCTCGCCGAGGGAACGCCCCGCCGCAGGGCGCTCGATGCGGCGCTCGCTGAGATCGATGAGGGGCGCGAGGCCCCCTCGATCGAGTGGCGCCGCGACTTCTCCCTCCTGCTCGGCCTGGAGCGCCTGCTCTCCGAGGACGAGCCGCATCTCGCCGACGGCGCCGAGCTCTCCGCCCATCAGGTCGATGCCCTCTCGGGCACTCTCGCGGCGCTGATCGCCGACGTGCAGGAGCGGATCAACGGCCATTCCTGGCCCGCCAACGGGAACGGCAGCTCGGCCGCGGCGGCGGCCGTCGAGGACGAGAAGTCCGGCAACGGGACCGCGGCGGACGCCGAGGCGGAGGTCCTCGAGGAGGAGGATGAGGAGGCCACCGAGGAAGAGGACGAAGAGGAGGAGCCCGCCGAGGAAGAGGAGGAGGCCACCGAGGCGGAGGAGGCCGAGGACTGGAAGGGCGACGAGGACGAGGACATCGTCGACGAGGCGCCGGAGGACCCCGGTGCCGACCGGCGCTTCTGGTTCGAGCACGCCACGGGCTCCGGCAAGACCGTCGCCGCTGTCGGTTTCATCGAGGCCTCCCGAACCGGCGGCACCCTGATCCTCACCCACCGCCGCAATCTGGTCGACCAGTTCATCGGCGAGATCTCCGACCGCGGCTACGCCGACCGGCTCTCGCCGCCGCTCCTCGATGGCGCCGACCACCCCTACGGCCCGGTCACCGTCGAGACCTACCAGTGGTTCGTCCGCAACGCCGGCCGGATCTCCGACGCCTACTCGATCGTGATCTGCGACGAGGCCCACACGGCCCTCGGCGAGAAGACCAGCGCCTGCATCCGGGCCTGGCCCGGCCCAGTCTTCATCGGCATGACCGCGACCGGTGCGCTGATCGCCCGCCACGTCACCGATCTCTTCCCCACCCAGACCTCCCGCTTCGACCTCGCCCAGGCCGCCCGCCGCGGCGTGATCGCGCCGCTTCGCTGCGTGCGCATTCCGCCCGGTCCCGGCGTCCGGACGATCGCCAAGGTTCCGCTCCGCAAGGGGGAGGTGGACCAGGACTTCGACCAGGAGGAGCTGGCCAAGCTGCTGGACCAGACTCCGTTCAACGTCGCGATCGCGGATCTCTACCGCTCGCGTTTCCGGCGGGTGCCGGGCGTCGTTTACACCGCGGGCGTGAAGCACGCGAACAACGTCGCCAAGGCCTTCCAGGACGCCGGGATCAACGCCCGCGCCGTCTCCGGCGAGACGCCGAAGCGCGAGCTGGCCGAGATCCTGGCCGGGTTCGAGCGCGGTGAGGTGGACGTGCTCTGCAACGCGATGCTGCTCGCCGAGGGCTGGAACTCCCCCCGCGCGACGATCTGCATGCACCTGGCCCCGACCGCCTCGCGGCGCGTCTACCAGCAGCGGGTCGGACGCGTCACCCGGCGGAACCCGGGCAAGGAGGCCGGCCTGGTGATCGACTTCGTCCACCCGGCCACGACTCACGACGAGACGATCGTCACCCTGCACAGCCTGCTCGACCGAGACGTCTACCGCGGCGGCGCGATCGTGGTCGGTCCGGTCAGGCGAGGCCGGGGTCGCCGCGTTCGGGTCGAGAAGCGCGTGGTGCCGGTCTCCGACGATTCCAACCGCCGCCTCCGCGTGCTCGAGCGCGAGCTCTGGCGGATCGCGGTCGAGAACCTGAACCACTCCGAGCAGCACGTCTGGGCGGCGCTCGCCGGGGCCCGCGTCAACCCCTCGGGCTGGCGGCGCGCCAAGGCGATGCTCCAGCACGACCAGAGCAGGGAGCTGCGACGCCGCTTCCTGCTCACGTGCGTGCAGCGCAACCGCAACCAGCAGCTGCGCATCAAGGCGCTCTCCGAGATCGCGACGCTGCGCGACCCGGATGCGCTCGACGACGCGATCGACACCGTCGGGACCTGGTCGCGAGACGACCGCCGCGCCGGGACCAAGGTCCTGCTAGAGGCGCTCGCCGAGCGGCGGATCGGCCGCCGCGACCAGGCCCAGGCCTGGGTCTGGCGGCTCGCCGACTACACCCGCGATCTGCACGAGGAGTATGCGGTCCAGCGCTGGCCCGAGACCAAGCGCCTCCTCGGCCTGCTGGTCAACTCCTCCGGCCGCGCCCACGGCCGTAACGCCCGCCGCCTCGTGCACGCGGCGCGCAACCAGGACCGTCGCCTCGCGGCTGCCCTGCTTGCCGCCGGGATCGCGCATACGCCCGAGGGCGAGGAGGTGCTGCGCGGAGCGCGGATGCGCGCCGCCCGTAAGCCCTCCGCCGTGGCACGCGAGCTGCTACGCAACTTCCCCAAGTCGGGTGGCCGCCGCCGGCGCCGCAAGCGCAAGGGCGGCTCCAAGGACGGCGGCGCGCCGGAGAAGAACGGCGCGGCCGCCAAGGCGAACGGCGAGCAGGCCGAGGAGCTCGAAGCCGCCAGCGAGAACGGCGCAACGCCGGACGCCGACGAGCTCGAGGCCGCCGAGGCCGCCGACGAGTCCTAGTGGTACCTCTCACAACGCCCGACCGGAAATGACGGCCCCAGATCACCGCCATCCTGCGTCCTTGCCTGGCGGCGCCTGGGCCTCGTCGTTACCGGTCGATCGTCATGAGAGGCACCACTAACCACGTGGCGCGGCAGGGGCCGTTCTGGGACGTGATGGAGGGGCGCGCGGAGCCGCCGCCCGCCGCGGAGCTGCTGGGCTTCAAGCTGGTCGAGATCGATCCCGACGCGGGGACGATCGAAGTCGCCTTCACCGCCACGGAGCAGTTCCTCAACCCCGCCGGGACGGTTCAGGGCGGCTTCCTGGCGGCGATGCTGGATGACACGCTCGGTCCGGCGCTGGTCGCGACGCTCGGCGATGGCGAATGGGCTCCGACCACCGACCTGCACGTCCAGTTCCTACGGCCAGTCGCTCCCGGCGAGCTGCGCGCCCACGGCCGGATAGTGCGGCGCGGGCGGGATGTCGCCTTCATGGCGGGCGAGCTTCGCGACGGCGAGGGAGAGGTTGTCGCCACCGCCACTGCGACCGCGGCGATCCGCCGCGCCCCCTCGCCGAACGTCCCGGAGTAGCCCCTGGACCCCGGATTGCGGGATGTTCTGCGCCCGTCGTCAGTGCTCTAGCGCCAGATGGACCTCGCCGGCGCCGAGCGCGACTCGGTCGCCGTCGGACTTCTCGACGACGAGATGACCGCGCTCATCAATCTCCTCGGCGGTCCCTTCGCCGCCCTGCCACGAGATCCGCCGGCCGCAGAGCGCGTCGCGAGCGCGGAAGGCGGCAAGCACCTCCTCGTCGCTCGCGGCGACCCACCGCCCCAGTGATTCGTTGAGCGCCGCCAGGGCGCGGCGAACGCCAGGCGCGCCGCCGGGGGGCACGCCAGCCTCGGCCTCGGTCGGGAGCAGCGAGGTGGCCGTCTCGCGCAGCTCGGGTGGGAAGTGAGCCTCCGGGATCGCGACGTTGACGCCCACGCCGATCACGGCCCAGCCCTCCTCGGGGCGCGCCTCGACCAGGACGCCGGCGACCTTGCGCTGGTCGACCCAGACGTCGTTCGGCCACTTCACCTGGCAGCGCACCGGGGCCACCGACTCGGCCGTCTCGCAGACCGCGACCGGAACGGCCAGCGGCAGCAAACCGGCGGCCCCGGCGCTGAACGGACGCAGCAGCGCCGAGTAGAGCAGGCAGGAGCCGGGTGGCGCGAACCACTCATTCCCGCGCCGGCCCCGGCCGGCGGTCTGCTCTTCAGCGGTGACCACCAGCCCACCGGGCGCGCCGCCCATCGCGAGCTCCTTGGCGCGTTCGTTGGTGGAGTCGATCCGCCGGAAATGCCGGTGCGGCCCCCCAAACCCTGGGGTCAGGTCTTGCATTGCAACATTGTCGTATCGCAAGATCTGACGCCTATGGGAGCCCTCCAGGGCGCTTGTCGTATTGCAAGACCTGACCCCCTAGATGGGGCGGAGGGTTACTTCGCCGTCGGGCGCGAGGTTCAGCAGCCCGGCGGCGCTGCCGCCGCTCACTGCCAGGGCGAGCGCGTCGGAGGAATCCTCGAAGAGGAGAAGATTGCCGGAGCCGACATCGGCGAAGGTGCGGGCCCAGATCGCCTCGAAGCGTCCGTCCGGGGCGCGGATCTCCAGCGCCTCTCCGGGTCGCAGCGGCCCGTCGGCGAGCATGGGGGCGTCGAGGTCGAGGGTGACGTTGCCGTAACCGTCCACATGGATGGCGTGTGCCACGACCTCGTCCGAGCCGATCCGGGGAGTGGGGAGGTCGAGCGTGACCAGCGATGCCGGATCGATCGACTGACCCGCCTCCTCGATGCGCGCGCCCAGCGAGAGGTGCGCGGCCACGGGGGCGAACAGGTCACGGCCGTGGAAGGTCGCCGACACCGGCTCGAGCCGAAATGGGGAGCGCGAGAGCTCGACAGCCTCGAGCGCCCCGCCGAGCCGGTCGAGCGCGCGCGTGAGCACGCCGTTGTCGGGTCCCACCAGAAAGCGGTCCTCGGCGGCGGCGACCGCCACCGCCCGCCGTGCCGACCCGACGCCCGGGTCGACCACCGCCAGGTGAACCCCGGGCGGGCAGGAGGGAAGGGCGTTGGCGAGCACGATCGCTCCCTGGCGGACGTCCTGGCGCACGATCCCGTGGCTCAGGTCGATCAACGGGGCGCCGGGTGCGATCTGCGCGATCACCGCGCGGCAGACCCCGGCGAACTCGTCCCCGTAGCCGTAGTCGGAGAGGAAGGTGATCGGCCGGGGGGTCGCCACGTCGCCTCAGCCCACCGCGGTGAGCAGTGCCTCCACCAGCCCGTCGATGTCGTGCCGTTCGGCCTCGACGTCGACGCTGAGCCCCGCCTCGCGCGCGGTCTCGCTCGTGACCGGGCCGATCGAGACGACGCGGGCTCCCTTCGGGATCCCGTTCTTCCCGGCGGCCTCGACGAAGTTGCGCACGGTCGAGGAGGAGGTGAAGGTGATGAAGTCGGCCTCGCGGGCGTCCTCCAGCGCCTCGGGGTCGGGTTCCTCCGCCACGGTCTCGTAGAGAGTGACGACGTCCACCTCGGCGCCCTTCTTGCGGAGCGCGTCGGGGAGCACCTCGCGGCCCTCGGCGGCGCGAGCGATCAATACCGGCTTGCCCTGAAGCTGGAGCTGGTCGAGTGCCTGGGCGAGCTCCTCGGCGACGAAGCGCTCGGGCACGATGTCGGCAAGCACGCCGTAAGAAGCAAGCGCTGCCTCGGTGCCGGCCCCGATCGCCGCGACGCTGGCGTTGGCGAGGGCGCGGGCGTCCCGGCCCTGCGCCGCCATCGCCTCGAAGAGCAGATTGACCCCGTTCGGGCTGGTCAGGCAGACGAGCGCGTAGGAATGCAGGCTCTCAACCGCGCGGCGGACCTCGTCGGAGTCGAGGCGAGGCTCGATCCGGATCGCGGGCAGCTCGATCGGCTCCGCGCCGAGCGCCTCGAGGCGGCGAGCGAGCTCGCTCGCCTGCGCGCGGGCCCGGGTCACGACGATCCGTTTGCCGTGCAGCGGCCGGCCCTCGAGCCAGGCGATCCGCTCCCGGCGCGCGGCGACCGGTCCGATGACCGTCACGGAGGGCGCCTTGATCCCGGCTTCCTCGGCCGCCGCCGCAATGCCCTCCAGGGTCGAGCTCACGGTGCGCTGACCGGGCAATGTGCCGCGCTCCACGACCGCGGCGGGCTCGGAGGGATCCCGCCCGGCTTCGATCAGCGCCTCCGCGATCCGCGGCAGGGCCTTGACCCCCATGTAGAAGACCAGCGTGCCTGGGAAGCCGGCGAGAGCCTCGTAGTCGAGCGCTGAGTCCTCCTTCTCGGGATCCTCGTGCCCGGTGACGAACGCGACGGCGGAGGCGTCGTCGCGGTGGGTGACCGGGATGCCGGCGTAGGCGGGCGCTGCGCTCCCGGCGGTCACCCCGGGGACGACCTCGAAGGGGATCCCGGCCTCGGCGAGCGCTTCTG
The DNA here is from genome assembly GCA_963797265.1 of uncultured Solirubrobacterales bacterium. Lineage (GTDB taxonomy): Bacteria > Actinomycetota > Thermoleophilia > Solirubrobacterales > 70-9 > DASUPK01. Next base: position 281,787 of record CAWCOY010000003.1, read on the forward strand.
CCTCCTCGCCGCCGCGGCCGAAGACGAATGGGTCCCCGCCCTTCAGCCGAACTACGATCTTGCCCTGGCGCGCCCGGTCGATGAGCAGCTCGTCGATGCCCTCCTGCGGGACGCTGGCGTCGCCGGCCTCCTTGCCGACGTAGAGGATCTCGGCGTCCGGCCGGGCGGCCGCGAGCGCGTCACGCGGGATCAGCCGGTCGTGGACGATCACGTCAGCGGCCACGATCAGGTCGAGGGAGCGGATCGTCATCAGACCAGGGTCGCCGGGCCCAGCGCCAACCAGGTAGACGATCCCCGGACTCTCGATCATTCCAGCACCGCCATCGACTCCGCCCTCGCGAGGATGTCGGCCGCGCCCGTCGCCTTCATCCGGTCGGCGAGTGCGACGCCCAGGCCCTCCGGGTCGGAGGCGTCCTCCTCGAGCTCGTCGCGAAGCCACTCGCTCCCGTCCGGGAGACCGCAGAAGGCGCGCAGGCGCATCCGGCCGCCATGCTCGAGCCTGGCGCTGGCGCCCAGCGGCGTGTTGCAGCTCGCATCGAGGGCCGCGACCAGGGAGCGCTCGGCGGTCAGCAGGCCGAGGGCTCCGCGGTCGGTGATCGACTCCGCGGCGGTCGTAGCGCGGTCGTCGGAGTGACGGGACTCAATGGCGATCGCGCCCTGGCCCGGGGCCGGGACGCACTCGTCGGGCTCGATCGCGAAGGCGATCTCCTCGGCCCTGCCGAGCCGCCGCAGCCCGGCGGCCGCCAGCATCAGGCCGTCGAAGTCCCCCGCCTCGTAGCGGCCCAGGCGAGTGTCGACGTTGCCGCGAAGCTCGACAACCTGCAGATCTGGCCGCCTCGCCAGAAGCTGGGCGCGGCGGCGAAGGCTGGAGGTGCCGATGCGCGAACCCTCCGGGACCTCACCCAGGGAGCTCACGTGGCCGACGTACGCGTCGCGCGGGTCCTCCCGCTCGGGCACACCGGCCAGCTCGAGGCCCTCCGGCAGATCAGTCGGCAGGTCCTTGGCGGAGTGCACTCCTAGGTCGACCTCACCGTCGAGCAGCGCCCGTTCTATCTCCCTGACGAAGCGGGCCTTGTCGCCCCCCGGTGGAGTGTCGGATTGCAAGACCTGACCCCGGGGTTCGTTATCCGAGGTCTTGATCGGCACCACCTCGGCGCCGCCCAGCAGCTTGGCGACCGCGTTCGCCTGGGCGAGGGCGAGGGCGCTGCCGCGGGTCCCGAGCCGGAGCGGTCGTTCAGCCACGTTCGCTGCGACGGCGCCTCTCGTCGAGGGAGGCGATGTCCGCGCCCTCGCCGGGTTTGATGCGAGGGCGCTCCGCAGGCGGAGCCGAGGAGCGACCCGATTCATGTTCGTCGGTGCCGGCGTCGAGCCCGAAGAGCTCGCGCAGCGCGCTCACCTGCAGGTAGGCGTCATCGCGGTCCGCGGCGCCCTTCAGCCGCACCGTCGGCTCGTGCAGGAGACGGTTCGCGATCGCACGGGCGAGCATCTCGACCCGTTCCCGATCGGTGGCCGAGAGGCTCTCCCAGCGGGTGGCGTTCTCGGCGATGACCTGGGAGACGATCGTGTCGGCCCGCTCTCGCAGGGCGGTCACGGTGGGCATAACCTCCTGGGACCCCAGCCAGCGCTCGAAGCGGGAGTGCTCGGAGTCGAGGATCGCGCCGGCGCGGCGCGCCTCCGCCTCGCGGCCGGAGGCGTTGCGTTCGACGATCGCCTGCACCTCGTCCACGTCGTAGAGGCTGACGCCCTCGATCTCGTGGCACTCCGGGTCGATGTCGCGGGGAACCGCAAGGTCGATGACCAGCAGGGGCAACCCCTCGCGCTGCGCCATGATCAGCTCGAGCTCGGAGCGCTCGATGAGGTGGTGGGGCGAGTTCGTGGTGGAGACGACGATGTCGGCACTGGCCAGCTGCGCGGGCAGCTCGTCGATCCGCACCGCGTGGCCGCCGAAGCGCTCCGCCAGGGAGATCGCGCGGTTGTATCCCCGGTTCGCGATGAAGACGGCGTCCGAGCCGCGCGCGGCGAGCGCCCGAGCGGTGAGCTCGGAGGTCTCACCGGCCCCGATCAGCAGTACGCGGCGAGCTGAGAGATCCCCGAGGTTGCGCTGGGCGAGCTCGACGGCGACGGAGGGGATCGAGACGCCCTTCTCGCCGACCGCGGTCTCGGTTCGGGCGCGCTTGCCGGCCGTGAGGGCCCCGCGGAACATGCGGTTGAGGATCGGCCCGCTGGCGCCCTCGACCAGCGCCAACTCGTACGCGCGCTTCACCTGCCCCTGGATCTCGGCCTCGCCGACGATCATCGACTCGAGGCCCGCGGTCACGCGGTAGAGGTGGCTGGCGGCCTCGGCGTCACGCAGCGAGTAGAGCGGACCGAGCAACTCGGTCGGTGGGATTCCGGCCTCCCGGGCCAGCACACCCAATCCCGCCGTCTCGGCTTCCACCGAGTCGGTCGCGACCAGATAGAGCTCGGTGCGGTTGCAGGTGGAGAGGGCAGCGGCCTCGCTGATCGGTTCCTCGGAGACCAGTGCGTTGAGCACGCCGGCTGCCCGCCCCTCGGTGAGGGCCAGCTGCTCGCGGAGGGCCAGCGGCGCCGTCCGGTGCGAGACACCGAGGGCCAGCAGCCCGGTCATCGCTCCCCCTGGCGAACGGTCTCGATCTCGTGCTCGCGCTCGTGGATCTCCCCGACGTCGTGGCGGGGCTGCGATGTGGGGTGACGATCGGCGAGCTCCGCGAGGGAACCGAGCTCGCGCTGGATCCGGCTGAGCTTCCCGGCCATGATCGCGACGTAGATCAGCAGGAGGAGCAGGAAGACCAAGTAGGCGCCCGCCACGTAGCTGTCGGCGTTCTCGACGGCAAGGAGCGGAATCACGCGGTCGCCTCCAGTGCCCGGCGGATCCGCTTCAGGTTTCCCGACGCGGCCTTCGAGTCCAGCTCGAACCAGACCAGGGTCGCCCAGAGCAGCGCCATGCCCACCAGGCAGACCAGGAAGGGCCAGAGCATCGAACCCGGCAGGCCGCCGGCGGACGAGAAGGTGCGGGGATGGATCAGGGGCTCCGCGAGCCGGACCGCGAGGAAGTTGAGCGGCACGAAGGCGCCGGCGGTGATCGCGAAGACCGACGCGTAGCGGGCCTGGCGGTCGCGGTCCTCGATCGCGTAGCGCAGCGGGTAGTAGGTCGCGTAGAGCAGGAAGACGATCAGGAAGCTGACCAGGGTCGGCTCCTTCCACTCCCACCAGACCCCCCACGAGCCCTTTGCCCAGATCGCCCCGGTGAGCAGCACGGCGAGGCCGAAGATCACCGAGATATGGATAGAGACGTAGGAGCGGGCGTCGTGCTTCGGGTCGCTGGTCCGCAGGTGGCGGATCGCGTGGATCGCCGCCACGATCCAGCCACCCAGGGCCACGGTCGCGAGCGGCACGTGCAGGTAGAAGATCTTCTGGATGAAACCCTGGTCGGCGTCCTCCGGGGCGGCGAAGAAGGCCAGCACATAGCCGGCGGCCATGACCGCGAGCGTCGCGATCGCGAGGCGGCGCAGCGTTATCGATTTGAGGGCGTTGGCCATCCGGTGTCCCTGGCTAGTCGTCCAGCAGGAAATCGAAGGTCGCGTAGCCGACCAGGAGGAAGATCAAATCGTAGAGGCCGAGCAATCCAAGCCATGTACCGAAGCGCCCGTAGTCCGGGCCACCCGCGGCCAGCAGGTGCTCACCGGCGCCGGCAGCCGCGATCACCAGCGGCACCAGCAGCGGCAGCAGGATCAGCGGCGCGAGCAGGTCGCGGGCGCTCGACATCGTCGCGATCGTGGAAATCAGCGTCCCGGTGGCTGCGAGGCCGATGTTCGCCAGTAACAGGATCAGGGCGAAGGGGAGCAGTCCCGAGGCCGACTCCAGGAAGAAGAGCGCGAAGATCGGCACCGCGATCAGCTCCAGGACCACGAGGTAGATCACCAGCGCGCTCGCCTTAGCCGCGAACAGCACCGTGCGGTCGACCGGGGCGAGCCGGACCAGGTCGAAGCCGCCCTCCTCGCGCTCGGCGACGAAGAGCCGGTTGATGGCGAGCAGCGCCGCGAACAGCAGCGTCGGGACCAGGACGCCGGCGGCGAGCTCCCCGTCGAGGCTGGTCCGATCCAGGCCGAAGCGGAAGATGATGAAGGCGGTGACCGCGAAGAGCGCCATCGCCGGGAGCGAGCGCAGCGTCCGCAGCTCGACCCGCAGGTCCTTGCGCAGCAGCGCGGCGAACGGCGTCATCCGAGCTCCAGCACGAAGTCGGCCGCCTCGCTGGCTACCCCTCGCTCGTGGCTGACCACCACTCGCGTCGTGCCGTTTCCAGCCGCGACCAGGGGAGCGATCCGGCGCCGCGCCTCGGCGTCGAGGTGGGCATCGGGCTCGTCGAGGAGGAGCAGCTCCGGCTCGTGCAGGACGGCGCGGCAGATGTCGATGCGCTGCTTCATCCCCGCGGAGAGCTCCGCCACCCGGTCGCCCGCCCTGGCGCGCATGCCGACGGCGTCGAGCAGGGCGTCGATTCGCGGTTCGGCGGCCTCCGGCTCGAGCCCGTGAAGCGCCGCGGCCAGCTCGAGGTTCTCGCGCGGGCTCAGGTCGCGGTAGAGCAGCGGCTCGTGACCGAGGTAGCCGACCCGCCCGCGCAGGCGGTGGGTCTCCTTGGGCAGGTCACAGCCCAGCACCGAGACCCCGCCGCCGCTCGGCCGCAGCAGCCCGGCGAGGATGCGGAGCAGGGTGGACTTGCCGGAACCGTTCGGACCGAGTACGGCGAGGCTCTCTCCCGGATCGACGCGAAGGTCGATGTCCTCGAGCGCCGTGCGATCTCCGAAGTCGCGCCGCAGCCCGGTGAGCTCAATCGCCGGCTCGAGTGCCCGTTCCGCCTCGCTCGGCGCAGTACGCGCGCCGCCCGCACCGGAGGCCTGCCCACCGACAACGATCCGCTCCATCATCGGAGCGAATCTAGCGGTGTATGCGCGTCAGAGCGCCCGGAGAGCTACGCGCGTAGGCAGTAGCCGTAGGCGGTGAGCGTGGCGCCTGAGCCGAAGTTGTAGCCCGAGGCGGACCAGGTGCCGTCCTGATTGATGATGCCGTTGGTCAGGAAGGTGCTGGTCGACCCATTGCTCGAGAAACCGCCGGCGGTCATCCGCGTTCCGGGCGGGCAGGCGGGCGTGGTCACGCTCCCGTAGCCGGGTGCGAGCGAGGTCGAATTCGAGACCTCGGTGATCATGGGCCGCTTGCTCCTCGTGCAGTAGGCGATCGCGGTCAGCTCGCCGCCGAAGCCGCCGAAGGCATGGCCGGTGACCCGCCAGGACTTGGCGGAGATCGCCCGGGACTCGATCACGTAGTTGCCGCCCTGGGAGATGAAGTCGGTGCGCTGGAATCCGCCGGAGAAGAGGTGCCGGCGACCCGGGCAGGTCGCGGTCACCGTCTTGGTCTGGCCGGGCTTCACGTACCTGGTCTTGTGCGGCGGGGTGACGTGCCCGAGCCGCGGCCCGCAGGCGACCTGCAGGGTGACGTTCCGTGCCTGGGTGCTCCGGTGGTCGGGGTCGTAGAGCACCGCGGTCACGTGCCAGCCGCGCTGGACGCCGAGCCGCTCGTAGGAGTGCGGGTAGACACCCTCGCCACCCGCGCTCGGCGGCGGGGAGCTGGTCATCCCGCCCCCGAGGGGGCGCTGCTTGCCGGGGCAGCCAACCGTCAGACGCTGCTTCTGGTCGGGCCGGCTGAGCGTGAAGCTCTTGCTCCTGAGTGTCACCGAGCCGCTGACCCTGGCCTTCGAGGTATGGGCGCGGCTGCCGAGGGCTGAGGCCGCCAGCAGGCCGGCGAGAAGCACGACGAGCACGGAGGCCGGCGCGATCAGACGATGGAGGGATCGATTGGCGGTCATGTTTCGATAGTTGCCTGCTGGTATGCGGTTAGTCCGGGTTTGGACAGCTGTTGGAATGCTTCGTCGACATCCATCGACCATTCGATGGCCATGCATTAGCGACTCTGGGTTGCCCGGCCCTCTCGGCGTCCACGGGCCGGCTACCCATTAAGAACCCTGCTCGGGTACCAAAATCATGCAGATCGCGAAGGACGAACCCAGCCCGACTGCTCGTTTGCTCGTCAAACCTTCCTCTTTCGTTGCTTACGGGGTTAGCTGACGGGCTCGCGCTGAAAGATCGCGCTACGCGGCGTACTGACCGCGATTCGCCCCAACTTGTGGGTCCCCCGATCTCCGGCCTTCCAATGGCGGAGATTCAGCGGAAGTGCGCGCAGGACTGTAGCAAGGCCCCCCGACGCCACCACCGACTATTGGGGCCGCCTTCTTTCCTATTTGCGCGAAAGCCGGGCCGGTCGCCCGGAATCTATGGGTTCTTGCGCATGGTTCGGCGGGTGACCTCGACCAGCGGGCGGATTCCCTCGCGTAGAGCCTGCAGCCGGTTGCCGTTTCGGCTGTAGAGCAACTGCGCGGAGTAGCGAATCGCGTCCCCCAGCTTGCGGTCATAAGGCTGCCACCACATGTCGCGGGCCCAGCCGGGCTCCCAGGCGAGCTGCTTGATGTTGACGCACTCGTAGAACCCGAACTTCGAGTGCGAGCGGCCAAGACCGGACTCCTTGACGCCGCCCCAGGCGCACACGCAGGCGCCGTGCGAGAAGGAGTGGTCGTTGGTCCAGACCATGCCGGACTCGATCTGATGCGCCATTCGCTCGCCCTTCGCCCGGTCCTTGGTCCAGACCGAGGCGCCCAGGCCGAACTCGGAATCGTTCGCGAGGTCGATCGCCTCCTGCTCGGAGTCGACCGTGATCACCGGGAGCACGGGCCCGAAGATCTCCTCCTTCATGATCCGCATCTCGTGCGTGACCCCGGTCAGTACGACCGGCGCGATGAAGCTCCCCTTCATCCCATCGATCTTGGTCGGGCCGCCGGTGAGTTTGGTGGCGCCGCTCTCGACGGCGTCGTCGACCAGCTCGTTGACGATCTTCGCCTGCTCGTCGGAGACCATCGGCCCGATCTCGGTGGTCCACTCCCGAGGGTCGCCCACCGTCAGGCGCTCCGTCTCGCGGACGAGACCGTCGACGAAGGCGTCGGCGATGTCCTTGTGGGCGTAGACGCGCTCGATCCCTGAACAGGTCTGGCCGGCGTTGGCGAAGCCCCCCCAGACCGCGCCAGAGACCGCGTTGGCGAGGTCGGCGTCGGGGCAGACGATCTGCGGGTCCTTGCCGCCCAGCTCGAGCACCGATCCCTTCAGGCGCTTGGCGCACTCGACCCCGACCTTGCGGCCGACCTCGACCGATCCGGTGAAGAAGATCTTCCCCGCGGTGGACTTGACCAGCGCATCGCCGATCCGCCCGCCGCCATGGACGGTGCGGACGAGCCCCTCGGGCAGGCCCGCCTTCTCGAAGGTCTGGCGGATCCGCTCGCCGATCAGCGGCGTGAGGCTGGCCGGCTTCAGGACCACGCCGTTGCCCGCCATGAGAGCGATCGCGACCTCGCCGAAGGGAATCGACCAGGGGTAGTTCCAGGGGGCGATCACGCCGACCACGCCGATCGGCTCGTAGCTGAACTTGGCGCTCTTCGACTTCAGGAAGAGGGGCATCGACTGCTTCTCGTCGGAGAGGATTCCGGGCCCGTTGTCGGCGATCCACTTCAGCAAGTCCACGGTGGGGAGGAGCTCCATCGTGTAGCTCTCGACGCGGGGCTTGCCCTGCTCGTTGGTGAGCAGCTCGGCGATTTCGTCCATGTCCTCGAGCAGCACGTCACAGGCGCGGCGCATGTAGCGAGCGCGGTCCTCGAGCGTGAGCGCCGCCCAGAAGGGCTGCACCTCGGCGACATCGTCCACGATCCCCTGCACCTTCGCCGGCGTCAGGGTCTCGACGCTGCCGATCAGCTCTCCGGTCGCCGGGTTGAAGGACTCGAGCCCGGACTTGGCTTTCGACCGCTTGGTCGAACCCTTCTTCTGGGACTTGGCGGGTGCGGCACCGTTGCCGCTGCCCTCGGACCCTGACTTCCCCCTCGTCTTGGTCTTGCCGGAGCTCGCCTCCATCGCCTGGTTCCTCTCGTCGCTTGCGCTCGGTCGGAGGCGATTCTACGTGGGTACAGCGGCCTCCCGCCGAGGCCGCTGTCCCTCCTCCCTGCTGTGTCCGACGAAAGAAAGTGGAGGCCGAGAGCAATCCCCGAGCTCCCGGCCTCCGTGTCCACTCCCCGGCTTTTTACGCGCCGGCTCCGGCGAACCGCACACAAATGCCAGAGCGTCAGACGTTCCTCAGAACACGGACCTCTCGGAAAGGTTGCGCAGTGCAGCGAACCGGCTGCGGCCGTGCTTAATCTGCGGCTAACGCTCGTCGCCCGGCTCGCCGAGCAGCTTGCGCAGGCGCTCCAGCCGTTCGCGGAGCTCGGCCTCGAATCCCCTCTCCGTCGGCTCGTAGAAGCGCTCGCCGCGCACCGGCTCCGGTGCCAGCGGCTGGTCGGTGACCGCGCCGGGCTCGTCGTGCGGGTAGCGGTAGCCCTCCCCCCGACCGAGCTTGCGGGCGCCGGGGTAGTGCGCGTCCTGAAGATGGGGCGGAGGCTCCGCTGCGCCGTGCTCGCGCACGTGCGCGGTGGCCCGGGAGATGGCGCGCGTCGAGGCGTTCGACTTCGGCGCCAGCGCCAGATAGGCGGCGGCCTGGGCGAGGTTCAGGGCGCACTCCGGCAGGCCGACCCGATCGACGGCCTGGGCCGCGGCCGTCGCGATCGTCAGCGCCCGTGGATCCGCGTTGCCCACGTCCTCAGAGGCGAAGATCACCATCCGGCGGGCGATGAAGCGGGGATCCTCGCCGCCCTCGAGCATCACGGCCAGGTAATAGATCGAGGCGTCCACGTCGGAGCCACGGGTCGCCTTGATCCAGGCCGAGATGTAGTCGTAGTGCTTGTCGCCCTCGCGGTCGTAGAGCAGGGCCTTGCGCTGCAGGGCGTCCTCGACCGCCGCGATCGAGACCTCGCTCTCGCCCGCCGCCTGGGTCCTCTCGGCGGCCCGCTCGAGCGCCGCGAGGGCGACGCGCGCGTCCCCGCCCGAGCGCCCGGCCAGCATCGCGAGCGCATCATCGGGCACCGCCGGCGCGCTCGGCAGCCCGCGCTCCTCGTTCAGGGCGCGCCGCAGAAGAGCCTCGATCTCCTCGTCGGCGAGAGGCCGGAACTCATAGATCTGGCAGCGGGAGAGCAGCGCCGAGTTGACCTCGAAGTAGGGGTTCTCGGTGGTCGCCCCGATCAGCGTCACCAGGCCCTCCTCGACGGCGGGGAGCAGGGCGTCCTGCTGGGCCTTGTTGAAGCGGTGGATCTCGTCGAGAAAGAAGATCGTCGGCCGCCCGGAGGCCCGGCGCTCCTCGGCCCGTGCGATCACCTCGCGGACCTCGGCGCGGCCCGCGTTGACGGCGGAGAGCTCCTCGAAAGCCCCCTCCACCCGGGCGGCGATGATCCGCGCCAGCGTGGTCTTTCCGGTGCCGGGTGGCCCGTAGAAGATCGCCGAGTGCGGCTCGCCGGACTCGATCGCGACGCGCAGCGCCGAGCCCTCGCCGAGCAGGTGCGACTGGCCCACGAACTCGTCGAGGTCGTGCGGGCGCATCCTGGTGGCCAGCGGCGCATCCTCGGGAGGGACGCCGGTGCGCGGTGTCTCGCCGCCCGTCTCGAAGAGGCGATCGTTCATCGATCGGCGAGCCGTCTGGCGGCCTCGAGCGCGTCGTCGACGGTGGCGTAGACATGGAAGCGGGCTACCTGCCCGTTCCGGAACTCGTACATCCAGCCGAAGACCGTGTCGACCTCGACGCCGCTGCCGGCGCCGCGGCCGACGACGCGCACAGGGACCACGACGAAGGCGTCTCCCACGTCGATCATCTCGAGCAGCTCGTAGTTGGCGTCCTCCCAGGCCTCCTCCCATTGCCGGACGTATTGCTGCCAGCCGTCGAACCCGTGGTAGGTCCCGGCGTTGACGATCTCGGGGGCGCCGTAGATCTCCCCGTCGGGGACGATCATCGCCCGCAGGGTGGCCTCGTCGCCCGTCAGATAAGCACCGAGGGTCCTCTGGACCAGCTCTTGGTGGCGGCTCGGCATCAACGCCAAGTATGCGGGCTGCACTAGCGTCCCGCGGCCATGTCGCCGCTCGAGCTGATCGCCGTCGGTTCAGGCCATCACCGGCTAGGTACTCTGGCCCCATGGAGGAGGGCACCGCTACGACGGCAGTTCCGCAGGGCCTCGGCCCGTCCGCCGTTGAGCTGCTCGGCCGCCTGATCCAGACGAACACGGTCAATCCCCCCGGGAACGAGCGGGCGACCCAGGAGTTTCTGCGGACGATGCTCGTTGCAGCCGGCTTCGAGTGCGAGCTGCTCGAGGCCGAGCCGGGCCGTCCCAACCTGGTCGCCCGGCTGCGAGGCGCCGGGGACGGGCCGACCCTCGCCTTCCTCGCCCATGTCGACACCGTCCGTGCCGATCCCGACGAGTGGAGCTTCGATCCCTGGGCCGGCGACGTCCTCGACGGCTGGGTCCGTGGGCGCGGCGCGCTTGACATGAAGGGTCAGGTCGCCGCCGAGGTAGCGGCCTGCGTCGCCCTCGGCGACAGCGGGTGGCGACCGGAGGCGGGCGAGCTGCTGCTCGTCCTGACCGCTGACGAGGAGGTCGGCGGTGGGCTTGGCGCCGAGTGGCTCTGCGAGCAACACTCAGACAGGGTCCGTGCTGACTATGTCGTCAACGAGGGGGGCGGCGAGCTCGTCGAGCTCGGCGGCCGCCGGAACTACACGCTCGCCGTCGGGGAGAAGGGAATCTTCCGGATGAAGCTGCGGACGACGGGCCATGCCGGGCACGCGTCGGTTCCGCGGATCGGCGAGAACGCGCTGCTGAAGCTCGCCGCTCACATATCCGCGTTGTCTGAGCAGCCGCAACCGATGCCGACGCCGGTTGGCGAGGCGCTGCTCGAGGCGCTCCTGGGCGAGCCCTTCGCGGGCGAGGAGGGCGTGCGGGCCGGGCTGGATCGCGTGCGCGCCGAAGAGCCGGCGCTGGCCGACTTCCTCGTCGAGCCGATGTTGAGCGTGACCCTCACCCCGGCCATCGCCCAGGGAGGCAAGAAGGCGAACGTAATCCCCTCGGAGGCCGAGGCGCTGATCGACTGCCGGGTCCCGCCGGGATACGGCGAGGAGGAGGCGCTTGCGGAGTTGCGGGCGCTGATCGGTGAGGGCGACTACACGGTCGAGTTCAGCGAGGCCGTCGTCGGCAACGCCTCCCCTATTGATTCTTCCCTCTCGGATGCGATCCGCGAATGGGTCGGCGAGGTCGACCCCGGGGCCGGCATCGCGCCGATGGTGATGCCGGGCTTCAGCGACAGCAACCGATTCAGGACCGCCTTCCCGGATGCCGTCGTCTACGGCTTCTGTCCGCGCCGCGAGATCGGATTGCTCGAGGCGGCGCCGCTGATTCACGGGGCCGACGAGCGCGTGCCGGCCTCGGACATCGAGCTCTCCGCGAGCTTCTTCTACGAGCTTCCCCGCAGGCTGCTCGGGTGAGCGACGCCAGCCAGAACGGCGATCGCGCCCCGAGCCCGGGGGAGGAGCGGTACGTCCTGCGGCTCGGGGGTATGGCGCTGCGCAACGGCCTCCTGATTCACGGGCCGACCTCCTGGGCCGCGGCGGCCCGCGACGACTCCGGCGAGATCCGTGTGGCGTCGGCGCGCAAGCCGGCGCTCGCCCCGGAGCTCGCGGTGCGAGTGCCGCTCCTGCGGGGCCCCCTGAGGCTGGCCGAGGCCTTCCTACTGATCCCGATGGTGCGGATGAAGCTGCGCGCCGCGCGGCTGCCGTTCGAGGACGTGCGCGTGATCGCGGCGATGCTGATCGCCTCCACCGCGAGCCGGGCGCTGCGTCGCCGGCGCTCGAGCGCCGCCAACGAGCTGATCCAGGCGGCCCTCGGATTGGCGCCGGCGATGGTCGCGCTCTCGGACCGGGACCTGGCCGCGTACCACGGGGTCGAGCACAAGGCGATCGGCGCCTACGAGGCCGGCTCCGATGACCCGGCGTCGGCCACCAAGGAGCACGAGCGCTGCGGCTCGAACCTGGTGGTCCCGATGCTGGTTCTCTCCGCCGCCGGCCAGCTGATTCTCGAGCGGACGCTGGAGCGCCCCGGGCCGATGGCGCGGGCCGCCGTCGCGGTGGCGAGTGCCTCCCTGGCCGCCGAGATGTTCGCCTGGAGCGAGCGCAACCCCGAGGCCTCGGCCGCGCGTGCCTTCCACCGGCCCGGCCACGAGATCCAGCGGCTGATCGCCACGAAGGAGCCAACCCCGGAGCAGCTCGAGGTCGGGGTCGCCGCCCTGCGCGAGATCCTGAGGGTCGAACAGGAGGCGGGCGCGGAGCCGTCGGCCGAAGCGGAGCCGCTCACGACCTGAGAGGCGGCCGAAGCCGCTGATCTAGACTCCGCGGCCCGTGCTCGACCGGATCGACCACATCGGCGTCGCCACCGATGACCTCGACGGGGCGATCGCCCTCTACGAGGGCCCGCTGGGAATGTCGGTGGCGCACCGCGAGACCGTGGAGAGCCAGGGCGTCGAGGCGGTTCTCCTGGACGTCGGCGAGGGGCACGTCGAGCTGCTGCGCCCGCTCGGACCCGACACCCCGATCGGCAAGTACCTGGAGCGGAAGGGGCCCGGCCTGCACCACGTGGCCTACGCGGTCGACGATATCGAGGGTGTGCTCGGCAGGCTCAAGGAAGCCGGAATCGAGTTGATCGACTCGGAGCCCAGGACGGGGATTCGCGACTCGCGGGTGGCATTCGTTCACCCGCGCTCGACCGGCGGGGTCTTGACCGAGATCGTCGAACCAGCGGAGGCGCACTGATGGCCGCCGGGCGCGTCGAGGTCGGCTTCTCCGGCGGTCAGGTGGTCGCCGTGAGGCTCAGCGACGAGAAGGTCACGGACCTTCGCAAGGCCCTCGACAAGGCCGACGGCTGGTTCGACCTCGAGACCGAGGACGGTGAGGTGGCGGTCGATCTGCGCGAGGTCGTCTTCGTGCGCGGTGCCCCGGGCGAGCACCGCATCGGCTTCTCGGGATGAGGCCGCGTCACCTGCTTCTCGCCTCTGCGGCCGCAGTCGTCGGGGTCGCGCTTTGGTGGCGGAAGAACCCCTCGGCCTGCCCGTACTCGCAGCGCTTCTGGGTCGAGGCGCCACATCCGCTGATCACCCTGGATCGGCTTCGCGAGATCCTCGACCCGAAGCCCGGGGAGCGCATACTCGAGGTCGGCCCGGGGACCGGCTACTACACACTCGACGCCGCGGAGTGGGTGAAGCCCGATGGGCAGGTCGACATCCTCGACCTGCAGCAGGAGATGCTCGACCACACGATGCTTCGCGCGGCCGACGCCGGGCTCAGGAACGTGACCCCGACCCAGTCCGACGCGACCGCGATGCCGTACGAGGATGGGATCTTCGACGCCGCCTACCTGGTCACAGTGCTGGGCGAGATCCCCGACCAGGACGCGGTTTTCGGCGAGTTCGCGCGAGTGCTGAAGCCAGGCGGGCGGTTGGTGGTCGGCGAGCTGCTCGGCGATCCGCACTACGTGCGGCTGGCGCCGATGCGCCTGCGCGCAAGCGGCGCCGGTTTCACCTTCGAGCGGCGGGTCGGGAGCGCTCTCGGCTACTTCGCTCACTTCGCGAAGCCCTAACTGCGGGATCCGCGCACGGCCAGGGCGGTCCAGAGGCGCTCTTCGGCGTCGAGGACCCGCTGGGCCTCGGAGCTCAACGCCTCCCAGTCCCCGGGATTCGGTTCCTCGGGCTCGCTCGCGGTCCGGGCCGCCAGCGCGAGCCGGGACCAGTCGTCGGCCGCCTCGGCGGCGGTGGCCGACTCCTGATAGCCGGCCTCCTCCAGAAAGCGCGAGTACATCTTGCGGAAGTTGCCCCCGCCCGTCCCGCGGCGCTCGATCACCTGGTAGAGGAAGCGCGCGCACCACTGCCAGTCCTCTGCCGCCTTCGGCCAGTCGCCCACTTCGGCGGCGAAGCGACGAAGGGCAGGCAGACCCTCGAACTCGCCGAGCGGCGGCTCGAGCATCTGGCTCGCCGCCCTCTCGATCGCCTTCGGAGCATGCGAGAGCAGGTCGTCGCGATCGATCTCGACGCCGTCCGGCACGTCGATCGCGTGGCCCTCGAGGGGGAAGATCGGCTGCTGGGCGTGACGCGCCTCGCGCAGTCCCTCCAGCGAGCTGGTCTGGAGGTCCTCGAAGGCGGTGTCGGAGAGCCAGGCGAGCTCCTCGTCATAGCCGGCCAGCACCACCGCGTGGCCGGGAAAGTGAGCCGAGCGGCCGTAGTGGTCGAGGTAGTAGAGGTCGGTGAGCAGGAGGACGGGCCGCCCCTCGTCGACGGACTCCTTGGCCAGTTCCCAGGACGCGCCCGGGTCGGCGTCCGTGCGGAGCCGCAGCGGTGCGCCCGTCACCTCCAGGAAGTTCTCCTCGAGCCGCGCAGCGCGGCCGTTCGTGAACCGCGAGGGCGAGTGCTCGTCCAGCATCACGTAGTAGAAGCAGGCGCCTGCGCCCAGCCCGAACGCCATCTCCTCGGAGATCTCGACTCCGTGGAAGCCGAGGAGGTTGCGCAGGGCGGTCGAGCCGCAATGGTTGCCCGGCATATGGCGGTAGCCGGGCACCATCACCCTGTTGGCGGTCTCGGCCATGGTGGGAGTTTCGCAGTCAGCCCAGCTTGGCCCCTATCCTGCCCCGCCGTGCTCGCCCGCCTCGACAGCCGCCTGCTGTACGCGATGCGGACCCGGCTTCACGGGCGGACGCCGGAAACGATCGGGAAATGGCTGGGGCGGATCGGCGAGTACGGTGCGGTCTGGCTGGTCATCGGGATCGTGCTCGCCTTCGTCGACCCCGACAACGGCGAGGACTGGGTGGTGGCGGGCATCCTCGGACCGGTCGCGATCGGGCTCAACTTCGTGGTCAAGGTGATCGTCAGACGACCCCGGCCCGTGCTCGAGGGCCTGCCGCCGCTCGGCGGGGCCCCCAGCTCGCTCAGCTTCCCCTCGGCCCACGCGACCTCGTCGTTCGCCTGCGCGACCGCGATGACCCGGATCGCGCCCGAGGCGGCGATTCTCTTCGTGCTCGCCGCCGCCATCGCGGTCTGCCGCCCGTACCTCGGCATGCACTACCCCTCGGACGTGCTGGCCGGGGCGGTGCTGGGCACGGGCCTCGGACTGCTCGCGCCGCTCTAGGTGGGAGGCACGAGGTGAGGATCGGGATCGTCGGCATGCCCAACGCGGGCAAGTCGACCCTGTTCAACGCCCTGACCGCCGCCGGGGCGGAGACCGGCGACTACCCCTTCACGACGGTGGAGCCAAACGTCGCCGTCGTCGGTGTCCCCGACCAACGGCTCGAGAAGGTCGCCGAGACGCTCGGCTCCTCCGAGGTCGTCCACGAGACGATCGACTTCCACGACATCGCGGGCCTGGTCAAGGGCGCCTCGCAGGGCGAGGGGCTCGGCAACCGGTTCCTCGCCTCGATTCGGGAGACCGACGCGATCTGCCACGTGATCCGCGCTCACAGCGCCGGCTCCGTGGCCCATCCAGAGGGCCGCGTCGATCCGGTCGCCGACGCCGAGCTGATCGAGACCGAGCTGCTGGCAGCCGACCTCGAGGGCGCCGAGCGCCGCCTCGAGCGGGTCGTCAGGCAGGCCCGCTCGGGCGAGAAGGAGGCGATCGCCGAGCGCGACTGGCTCGAGCGGATCGTCGAGGCGCTCTCGGCGGGCCGCCCAGCGCGCGAGGTGCCCGTGCCGGAGGCGGCGCCCGACTCGCTCCGCAAGCTCTCTCCGCTGACGGCGAAGCCGGTCCTCTACGTGGTCAACGTGGACGAGGGCGTCGCCGAGGCCCCGCCCGAGCTCGTCGCGCACGCGGAGGAGATGCGCGCGAAGGTCGTCGTGATCTCGGCGCGGGTGGAGGCGGAGCTGCGCGAGCTCGATCCCGGCGAGGCCGAGGAGATGCGACACGAGCTCGGCATCGAGCGCTCCGGGCTCGAGCGTCTGATCCGAGCCGCCTTCGACCTGCTCGACCTGATCAGCTTCTTCACCGCGGACACGGGCAAGGAGGCGATGGCGCGGACCCTGCCGCGCGGCCGCACCGCGTACGACGCCGCCGGCCGCGTCCACGGGGACATCCAGCGTGCGTTCGTTCGGGCCGAGGTGATCGCCTGGGACGAGCTGGTGGAGGCCGGCGGCTACGCCGCAGCCCGGGACCGCGGCACGCTGCGGATCGAGGGCCGGGACTACGTGGTGCGGGACGGCGACGTGGTCCACATCAGGACCTAGCCGCCGCCACTAGAGTCGCGGCGATGAGCGCGCCTCGACCGAACGGGGATCGATTCGCCGTGATCTACGGCTACAGCCTTCCCGAGGGCGCTCACCCGGCGGAGGGAGAGCGAGTGACGGTGGACGCCGGCCGCGAGCGGCCGGTGGAGGCGATCGACGCCGACGAGATCGTCGCGCTCCCGCGTCATGGGTTCGACCGAAGCGTTCCGGCCCACCTGGTCGATCACCGCGCCAACGTCCGGGCGCTCTGCGAGCTCGGCTGCAGCCGTGTCCTCGCCCTGGGATCGGTGGGCAGCCTCCGCGCCGACCTCGAGGTCGGGTCGTTCGTCTGCCCCGACGACTTCTACGCGCCCGAGATCGCGCCGAGCTTCTACGACGATCCACGCGGGCACTCGATCTCCGGATTCGACCCCGACTGGCGCGCGGTCATCCTGGAGACCTGGAGGAAGCGAAGCGCGACCGACCTCCTCGATGGCGGCGTCTACGCGCAGACCATCGGCCCGCGCTTCGAGACCCCTGCGGAGGTGAGAGCGCTCGCCAGGGTCGCCGACGTCGTCGGCATGACCCTGGCGGCGGAGACGGTCCTGGCCCGCGAGGCCTCCCTGGCCTACGCGGCCGTCTGCTCGGTCGACAACCTCGCCAACGGGATCGCGGAGGAGCTGCTCACGGTCGAGGAATACAGGCGAGGCCGAGACGAGACGGCCAAGGCCCTGGAGTCCGCGCTCGAGACGGTGCTTCCCGCCCTCGCCACGGAGGCGCCGCTCAGGTGAGTCTTGCGGTCGCCGGCGCGGTGCTTGAGGGAGAGACCGTCGGCCTGCGCGAAGAGGATGGCCTGATCGTCGAGCTGGGCCCGTCGGTGGAGCCGAAGACGGGCGACGAGGTGATCGATGCGGACGGCCTGTTGCTCAGCCCGCCGATGGTGAACGGGCACACCCACGCGGCGATGACCCTCTTCCGCGGCTTCGGCGACGACATGCCGCTGATGGAGTGGCTGCGGACCAAGATCTGGCCGGCCGAGGCGAAGCTCGAGCCGGAGGACGTCTACTGGGGAACGCGCCTCGCCTGCCTGGAGATGATGCGCTCCGGGACGGCCCGATTCTTCGACATGTACTGGCATGGGGGCGAGGCGGCGCGCGCGGTGGTCGACTCAGGCCTGCGCGCCTCGGTCTCGAGCGTGATCATCGACCAGCTGGACGCCGCCAAGGGCGAGTCGATGCGGCCGAAGGTGATCGAGTCGCTCGACCGGATCGCGGAGGCCGACCCCCGCGTCTCGGCCAGCCTCGGCCCGCACGCGATCTACACGGTGAGCCCGGAGTCGCTCGCCTGGATCGCCGAGGTCGCCGCCGAGCGTGAGATCGCCGTGCAGATCCACCTCTCCGAGACCGAGCAGGAGGTGAGGGACTGCCTCGACGCGCATGGCAAGCGGCCCGCGGCCTACGTCGACGAGCTCGGCTTCCTCGGCCCGCGGACGCTGCTGGCCCACGGGGTCTGGCTCGATCAATCAGAGCTCGACTTGATCGCCGAGCGTGACGCGACCATTGTCGCCAACCCCGCCGCCAACATGAAGCTCGCGGTCGGAGGGGTTCTGCCTTACCCGGTGGCGGCGCGGGCCGGCGTCCGGCTCGGGCTCGGGACCGACGGCGTCTCTTCGAATTCGAACCTCGACTCATTCGAGGAGGTGAAGCTCTTGGCTCTGTCCCAGAAGCATGCGAGCGGCGATTCCTCGACGCTGCCGGCGGATGAGGCGCTGGCGATCGCCCGGGGCCTGCGCTCCCCGGCGCTCGGAGGCACGCCCCTGGAGGTGGGGCAGCCCGCGGACTTCCTCCTGCTTCGCGGCTCGGACCCGGAGCTATCTGCCGGCGACCTCGACGCAGACCTGGTCTACGCCACCGGCGGATCGGTGGTCGACACCACGGTGGTCGCCGGACGGGTGTTGATGCGAGGCCGCGTCGTCCCGAGCGCCGACGAGCTGGTCGCGGAGGTGCGCACCCGAGCTGCGCGCCTCACCGCCTGACGACCGATAGCGTCTCCGCCCGTGCGCACCGAGGCGCGTTTCCCGAGGGTCCCCGAGAAGGCCGGGCACTACGAGAGCTTCTATCTGAAGCTCACGCAGCCCGGCGGCGGACGGGCCGCCTGGATCCGCCACACCGTTCACAAGCGCCCCGGGGAGGCGGCCACCTGCGCGCTCTGGTTCGTTCTCTTCGACGCCGACGCCTCCGGCCCCCGTGCCACGAAGCGGCAGTTCGGTGCCGACGAGCTAGCGGCGGACGCGGGCACGTACATCCGCGTCGCCGATGCGACCCTGACCGATGGCCGCGCCATAGGGCGGGTTTCCGCCGACGCGCTCGAGGCGAGCTGGGACCTGACCTTCTCCGACGAGCACGAGGCCTTCCACCACCTGCCCCGCGACTTCCTCTACCGGGCGCCTCTCCCGAAGACCAAGTTCCTGAGCCCGTACCCGGACGCCGTCTTCGACGGGCATCTCGAGCTGGACGGC
The DNA here is from genome assembly GCA_963797265.1 of uncultured Solirubrobacterales bacterium. GTDB lineage: Bacteria > Actinomycetota > Thermoleophilia > Solirubrobacterales > 70-9 > DASUPK01. The sequence continues at coordinate 300,552 of CAWCOY010000003.1, forward strand.
GAGCGGATCGAGGTCGAGGGCTGGCGCGGGATGATCGGCCACAACTGGGGCGCCGAGCACGCTGAGCGCTGGGTCTGGGTGCAGGGTTCGGGCTTCCAGGGCCGCTCGCCCGAGGATTACTTCGATATGGCGGTCGGCCGCATCAAGGTCGCCGGCCGGACCACGCCCTGGGTCGGCAACGCGATGCTGATGCTGGATGGCAAGGGTCACCGCCTCGGCGGCTTCGGCCACGTCCCAAGCACCGAGGTGAGCGAGTCACCGACGGGCGCGTCCTTCGAGCTCAAGGGCAGGGGCGTGAAGCTGGGCGGCAACGTCAGGGCGCCGGCCAAGGAGTTCGTCGCCTGGATCTACGCGGATCCGGTCGGACCGGAGCACAACACTCTCAACTGCTCGATCTCCGACCTCGAGCTGCAGGTCGAGCTCGACGGCAGGGCCGCCGAGACCCTCACGGTCTCCGGCGCGGCGGCGTACGAGTTCGGCACCCGGGACACCGATCACGGTATCCCCCTGCAGCCCTATCCCGATGGGTAGCGCGTCGCCGGGCCGCTAGCCGAGCGCTTCGAACTCAGCGTCGGTGAGCTCGATCTCGAGCGCGCCGAGGTTCTCGCGCAGGTGGTCGATCGAGCGCGTTCCCGGAATCGGCAGCATCACCGGTGAACGGCGAAGAAGCCAGGCGAGCGCGATCTGCGCCGTGGTCGCGTCATGGTTCCGCGCTATCTCTGAGAGGGCCGGGGGCGGGTTGCCCTTCAGCGGGAAATACGGGACGAAGAGGATCCCGTTCTCCTCGCAGTAATCGATCACGTCGTCCGAGCTTCGCTCCGCGACGTTGTAGTGGTTCTGCACGGCCGCGATCGGGACGATTTCCCGCGCTGTCTCTACCTGTGGGACCTCGACGGCGGAGACCCCGATCTCCTTGATCTTTCCGGCCTCGCGGTACTCCGCAATCGCGCCGAGGCTGGCCTCGAGCGGCGTCTCCGGGTGGACGCGGTGTAGGTAGTAGAGATCGATCGCCTCGGTCCTGAGGCTCTCGAGGCTCTGCTCGATCTGGGCGCGGAGCTCCTCTGGGCTGGCGGTGCCGCTGTAGCCCCCCTTCGTCCCGACCACGAGAGTGCCGGGCTTCGGAGACAGCGCCTCGCCGATCGCATGCTCGCTGTCGCCGCCGCTGTAGCTCACGGCGGTGTCGATCAGGCCGAGTCCCGCCTCGACGGCCTCGCGCAGGAAAGCGTGGTTCTCCGGCGTCGGGGTGAGCCGGTTGGTCCCGAGCCCGACCCGCGCGACCTCGGTGCCCGCGACCGTCAGCGTCCGGGATGCCGATGAGGGCTGAGTGGCCATGCCCTCAGAGTACGGAAGCGGCTACTTCTTCTTCTTGAAGAAGGCCCAGGTGTCGGGCAGGCCGAGCGCGCTGCGGAGGTCCGGACCGTCGACGGTCGTCGTCCCGCGCGTGCCGACCAGGTTGGCGTGCACGATCCGCGGCGAGGTGCCGCGCTGGGTGACGGAGACGCTCTTCAGCTTGCCGCGCAACCCGATCGAGCGGAGCGCCGAGTTCATCCGCCCGAGGGAGAACTTCCTCTTCCAGTGCTCGTAGGGCGAGCCGGTGTCCGCCTCGAAGGGGTCCTCGACCCCTCGCAGATAGGGGACGGGGGGCTGGCCGAAGCCGAGTGAGGACAGCTCGTTGTTCTCCGTGTGACCGCCGGAGGTGGAGAAGAAGAACGTCTGCGCGACCTTCCCCGCGTAGAGGACCACCTGCAGGCGAGTGGCGCTGACGGCCTGGTCGGTCTTGGCCGTCTCCGCGCCGACGCCCCCGTAGGCCTGGCTGCGGGTGTCGTCGTAGAGGTCGAAGGTCCCGCCGCGGATCCCGGTCGAGAGGGCGTAGGAACGGACGGCGACCGCCTGCGCCTTGAGCGCCTCGATCGGCCAGGAGGCCGGCGACTCCTTCGCGACCACGCCGCGCACGTAGTCCTCGATCTCCACGACGTCGATCGCCTGCAGGGAGCTGCCGGACGCTCTCACTTCGAGCGAGCCGCGGTAGGTGCCCTTGCCGCCGACCGTGATGGTGGGAGATCCGGCGGCGGTCATGGCCACCCCGCAGCGGGCGATCTTCCGTCTCTTCTTGTTGCGGACGATCACGCCCGAACCCTTCCGCTTCGCGACGTAGCCCTTCTTCGGGTTCAGGCCGGCGCCGCAAGCCGATCCCGCGCCACGGAAGGCGACGCTTCGCGCCCCATCGCGCAGCAGGACCCGCATCGACCGGTCCGCGGTCGTCCCGATCGTGGTGCCCGTGTAGTAGTGGGTGAGGATCTGGTCGTACTTGAAGCCGTGCTTGGCGTAGCCGTAGGCGCCGTACTGGCTCAGGCCCACACCGTGGCCGAAGCCCGCGCCCTTCACCACCCAGACCCGGGCCTTGGCAGCCTTGTGGGCGGGAGCGCCGCTGTCCAGCCAGGCCGACGCGGTCGCCGGGACGGCGAGAGCAAGCAGCAGCGCCGCGAGCAGGATCGTGCGGGTCCCCCGAAGCATCGCCCCTGGATAACGGGTCAGGCGGCGGGAAGTTGCGGCGGGCTAGGGTATGGGTAGGCATTACCCGAGGGTGCTCCGCAGGCGGAGCCGAGGAGCAACCCGTCTAAGGAGAGCGATTGATGGCGACCGAGACGATTCAGGCGACGGATCACAAGCTCTACGTCGCGGGTGAGTGGACGGAGACCGGCGAGTGGTCCGAGGTGCAGGCGCCCTACGACGGGACAGTGGTCGGGCGCGTGCCCAAGGGCGATGCTGCGCTCGTCGGAAAGGCGGTCGAGGCCGCTCGCGCCGCCTTCGATGCCGGCGGCTTCCCGGCCCACGAACGCGCCGCGATGCTCGACCGCGCCGCCGAGCTGGTCGCCGAGCGCGAGGACGACCTGACGATGACGATCGCCGCCGAGGCGGGCAAGCCGGTGAAGACCGCCCGCGTCGAGGCCCAGCGCTGCGTCTCGACGATGCAGTTCTCGGCCGTCGCCGCCCGCACCCTGACCGGTCACACCGTGCCGATGGAGGCCGGCGCCGCGGGTGAGGGCAAGCTCGGCATCGTGATCCGCGTCCCCTATGGAGTGGTCGGCGCAATCAGCCCCTTCAACTTCCCGCTCAACCTGGTCGGCCACAAGCTCGGGCCCGCGATCGCCGCCGGCAACGCGATCGTCCTGAAGCCCGCGGGCCAGACGCCGATCTCCGCGATCAAGCTGGCCGAGATCTTTTACGACGCCGGACTGCCTGAGAACTGGCTGCAGGTGGTCTGCGGCCCGGGATCCGAGGTCGGCAACGCCATCGTCGAGGACGATCGCATCGGCGCGATCACCTTCACGGGCTCCGCGCCGGTCGGCTGGAGCATCCGCTCCAAGGCTCCCCACAAGAAGGTCAACCTCGAGCTCGGCTCGACGGCGCCGCTGATCGTCAACGAGGACGGCGATTGGGAGACGGCGGCGGACAAGGCCAAGCTCCACGCCTACTCGCACGCGGGGCAGAGCTGCATCTCGGTCCAGCGGATCCTCCTCCACGAGTCGATCGCGGACCAGTTCACCGAGCGCTTCGTGAAGAACGTCGAGTCCCTGGTCACGGGCGATCCGATGGACGAGAGCACCGACGTCGGGCCGGTCATCTCCCAGGACGACCGCGACCGCGTCAAGGAGTGGATCGACGAGGCCGCCTCGCAGGGTGGGGAGATCCTCACCGGGGGCGAGCTGGTCGACGAGGACCGCTGCATCGCCCCGACGGTGATCAGGGGCGAGCCGAAGGAGTGCCACACCTGGAAGGACGAGATCTTCGGGCCGGTGGCGACGATCCATTCCTTCAAGACCTTCGACGAGGCACTCGAGATGGCGAACGACTCCCGCTACGGTCTGCAAGCCGGTGTCTTCACCCGCGACGTCGGCAACGCGAAGAAGGCCGGCGAGACCCTCGAGTTCGGCGGCGTGCTGATCAACGAGGTGCCGACCTTCCGCACCGACCAGATGCCCTACGGCGGCGTCAAGGACTCGGGCAACACGCGCGAGGGCCCGCACTATGCCGTCCGCGAGCTCACCGAGGAGCGCCTGGTCACGATCCAGGGCTAGGGCGGACGCCTACTCGTGCGGGCGCGCCATCCTGCGATGGTCGAGCGCCTCGTCGAGGATCTTCTCGTCGACACCCATCTCCTTCGCCACCTCGCGAATCGAGCGATTCGAGGCGGCCGCCTCCTTGACGATCTCGCCCGCTTTGTCGTAGCCGATGTGCGGGTTGAGGGCGGTGGCGACGATCAGGTTGGACTCGCGGTGGCGCTCGAGCATCTCCTCATTGGGCTCGAGGCCGGAGACGCATTTCTCGTCCAGGGCCCGTGAGGCGGCGGCCAGCAGCTTGATCGAGTCGAGCAGGTTGCGTGCGATCAGCGGCACCCGGACGTTGAGCTCGAACTGTCCCTGGCTGCCAGCCAGAGTGATCGCTGTGTCATTGCCGACCACCTGATTGGCTACCTGGATGACGACCTCGGGAATCACCGGGTTGACCTTGCCGGGCATGATCGACGACCCCTTCTGAAGTTCCGGGAGCCGCAGCTCGGCGAGGCCTGCCCGCGGACCGGATCCCATCAGCGCCAGGTCGTTGCCGATCTTGAGCAGCGAGACCGCGACGGTCTTGAGCGCCCCCGAGAGCTCCACCAGGGCGTCCCGGTTGGCCTGGGCTTCGAACGGATCGGCGGGCTCGGAGATGTCGAGTCCAGTGTCGGCGCTCAGCCGCTCGCGGACCTTCGCCGCGAACTCGGGATGGGTGTTGAGCCCGGTTCCGGTGGCGGTGCCCCCGAGTGGGATCTGACCGACCCGGCCGAGCGTGGAGCGGACGCGCTCGGCTCCGAGGCGGACCTGCGCCGCGTAGCCGGCGAACTCCTGGCCGAGGGTCACCGGCACTGCATCCATCAGGTGCGTACGGCCGGTCTTGACCAGATCGGCGAACTCGTCGGCCCTGCGCTCCAGCGCGGCCCGGAGCTCGTCCAGCGCCGGGAGCAGGTCTGAGTGGACCTCGTCCAGGGCAGCCAGGTGAACGGCCGAGGGGAAGACGTCGTTCGAGGACTGCCCGCGGTTGACGTGATCGTTGGGGTGGGCCTCGTCGCCGGCGAGTTCCGCGATCACCTCGTTGGCGTTCATGTTCGAGGAGGTCCCGGAGCCGGTCTGGAAGACATCGATCGGGAACTGGTCGTCGTGCTCGCCGTTGGCGACCTCGTCGCCCGCCTTCGCGATCCGCTCGGCGAGCTCGGCGTCGAGCTCCCCCAGTTCGGCGTTTGCGCGCGCGGCGGCAGCCTTCAGCCTGCCGAGCCAGTGGATCACCGGCACCGGGATCGGCTGGCCGGAGATCTGGAAGTTCTCAACGGCCTTGGAAGTCTCTCCGCCCCACAACTCGGTGCGCGTTGCCATGTACTCAGGCTATCTAGCCGGATTGGCGCCCGGCTTCGTAGCCACGGCCGAAGCCCCGCTCGAGGCTCGCCGGCAGCGCCCCAGCCGCCTCGTTGAAATGCGCCGATGCGTTGAGCCGTCTGACCAGGTCCGTGTGGATCGGGTCGGCCCCCTTGCTCACCGCCCCGATCAGATAGCCGAGCTCGACCGCCGCCGGGCCACCGGGGTCGCGACGGGCCTCGCCATTCAGCTTGGTTGCGGCGACGATCATCTCCTGTCCGATGGTGGCGAGCTGCCCCCCCTCCTGCTCGGGAACCAGGCAGTCCGAGATCGGTGTCGTGCTGCCCAGCAGCACGGGTGCCGGAGCCCGCTCGAGAGCCTTCAGGTACGTCTCGTTGCCGACCACGCAGACGGCCGGAGCCTGATCGTCCTGGGTGTTGCCGCAGCCGATGATCAGGGCGGTCGCTGTGGCCGCCACAGCGACGGCGACTCGGTTGAGCATGCCCTGATCGTACGTACGTCCGCCGCGGGCCATAACTTGATCACCCGTGACCGACGAGGCGACGCCCATTCGCCCCATCGATCCGCTCGCTCATCGTGCTCTGGAGGCGCTCGTGCGGGCTCAGGCGAACCTGACTCGCCGCCTCGCCGCGGACCTCGAGAGGATCGGTGTCTCCGCCACCGGCTTCACCATGCTCGTTCTGTTGACCAGCGCGGGCGGCCGCCTCGAGCTGCGGACCATGCGACGCCGCCTCGGGGCTTCCAAGGCGACCGCGACCGAGGTGCTGGACACGCTCGAGAACCGCGGCTTCGTCAGCCGCAGCCGGCTCGAGAGCGATCGCCGGGCTGTGGCCGTCGCCCTCACCCAGGCGGGCTACAACCTCGTCACGCACGCGTTCCCGGCGCACGCCGAGCGTGTCCGGGAGGCGTTCGGCGTCCTGGACGAAGCCGAGAAGCGCCAGCTCGCGGACCTCTGCCGCAAGCTCGACCGCGCGGCCTAGACCCCCGGTCAGTACTCGGGAGGACGCCGCCGTGGTGCGACCGGATCGCCGAGCGTTGGATCGGGTCGCCCGCGAACAAAGGTCAGGTAGAGACCGAGAATGAAGCCGACCGCGCCGGCGATCATCAGGATCAGGCCTACGGTCGGGATGTCAACGGCCTTCCACTTGTCCTCAACGGCGTATCGCAGGATCGCGCCGACCGCGATCAGGAACAGGGATGAGCCAATCGTCATGGCTGGATGCTGCTCGCCTGAGCGGGTCCTAAACCCGGAGGCGACGGATGTCAGCTGGTCCAGAGCGCGGCGAGGTGCGCCGGGGACATCCCGGTGAGTCGAACCGAGTCACGGGTCATGTGGGCCTGATCCGCGTAGCCGAGCTCCGCGGCGATCCGGGCCAGGTCGACCTCGCCGTCGGAAACCGCCTGTGCCCGGGAGACCAGTCGCCGAAACCGGAGGACACGGTCGAGCGTCTTCGGCCCGTAACCGACCGCCACGTGAAACCGACGGCGCAGCTGCCGCTCGCTGATCCCGAGCGCGTGGGCGAGCTGGTCGACGCGGCTACCCGGGAGGCCGAGCCGTCGCGTCGCCGCCAGCACCACCGGATCCGGGGCGCCTTGCACAATCGCCGACGCGACCAAGGCCTCCAACAGCAGGAACTTCGAGTCCCGGTCCTCGGCTTCGTTCAATCGCTCCGCCAGCTTCGCCGCGCGAGAGTCCAAGAGCTCCTCGAGCGGAACCCGTGAGTTGAGGAGCTCACTCGCCGGCAGGTCCAAGACCGCACCGGCCACCCCCGGCCTGAGGCGTATCCCGACGATCTCCTCGCCCGCACGCACGGGGCTGAGCCAGGCCCGCTGATCGGGCCCGGCGACGACCAGGTTGCCGTCTCGCCAGATCACGTCGACACACCCGTCGGGCAGGATCAGGGCCGGGTCCGCGGGGCCGTCAGCCGGAACCGTGCGCGACCAGCGGCAGGCGACCAGAGCGTGCAGCGGCGGGCTCGGGACGAACTCCCTGTAGTTGCCCATGCCCGAAAGCTAGTGGACGTCCGAAATCTTCAAGGCGGGACGGCGATGGCTGGATACCGTCGCCGCGAATCCAATGGAAAGGGGATGACATGGAACAGCGGCTAAGCCTGGTCACGCTCGGAATTTCGGATCTGGATCGCGCTCGGAAGTTCTACGAGGCGCTCGGCTGGAAGACCGGCGCCGAGGTGGCGGACGACGTCGTCTTCTTCCAGGTCGGCGGGATAGTCGTCTCGCTCTGGGACCGCGCCAAACTCGCGGAGGACAGCGTCGTCACCGACGGCGGGGGCTGGGGCGGGGTGACGCTCGCCTACAACACGCGCTCGACGGACGAGGTCGACAAGGTGATCGAGGAGGCCCGCGCCGCGGGGGGCACGATCGGCCGGGAGCCCGGCCAGACCTTCTATGGCGGCTACTCGGGAATCTTCATCGATCTCGACGGCCATCCCTGGGAGGTCGCCCACAACCCGAGCTGGACGATCACCGACGACGGCAAGACGATCCTGCCGGACTGACTGCATGGGGCCGCGGCTGCGTGACTGCCAGAATCCGCCTCCGTGGCCGGATTCCGCCCAGTAGACCCGAAGCAGTCGTTTCCAGCGCTCGAGGAGCGGATCCTCGAGCGCTGGCGCGAGCGCGACGTCTTCCACCGCTCGCTGGCCAACCGCGAGTCGGCGCCCTTCTGGGGCTTTTACGAGGGGCCGCCCACGGCGAACGGGCGCCCTGGCTCGCACCACGTTCTCGCCCGGGTCTTCAAGGACATCTATCCGCGCTTCCGGACGATGACCGGCAACCGGGTCCCCCGCAAGGCTGGCTGGGACTGCCACGGGCTGCCGGTCGAACTTGAGGTTGAGCGCGAGCTCGGGATCACCTGCAAGGAGGAGATCGAGGACTACGGCATCGCCGAGTTCAACGACCGCTGCCGCGAGTCCGTCTTCCGCTACGTCGAGGAGTGGAACCGCCTCACCGAGCGCATCGGCTTCTGGATCGACCTCGATGACGCCTACGTGACGATGACCAACGAATACATCGAGTCCGTCTGGTGGGCGCTGCGGCGAATCTGGGACGACGGGCGGCTCTATGAGGACTACAAGGTCGTCCCCTACTGCCCGCGCGACGGCACCGCGCTCTCCTCCCACGAGGTCGCCCTCGGCTACCACGACGTCGAGGATCCATCGGTCTACGTGAAGCTCCCGATCAGGGAGCCCGTTCCCAGCGACGCGATTCCCGAGACGCCGCTTGAGCCCGGCGACCAGCTGCTCGTCTGGACCACGACCCCCTGGACGCTGATCACCAACGCCGCGGTCGCGGCCGGCCCCGAGATCGAGTATGTGCGAGCGCGGCTCGGGGGCGAGGTCTTCGTGGTGGCTCGCGACCGTGTGGGGCACGCACTCGGTGAGGACGCCGAGGTGCTCGCGCACTTTCCCGGCGAGGCGCTGGCCGGGACGTCCTACGAGCCGCCCTTCGACTACATCACCGACTACGGCCCGCGCGGTCACACCGTCCTGCTCGCCGACTTCGTCACGACCGAGGAGGGCACCGGGCTCGTGCACACTGCGATCGCGTTCGGCGAGGACGACTTTCGCCTCGGCGAGGAGTACGGGATCAAGCTGCAGAACCCGGTCGACGACCGCGGCCGCTTCGACGAGCGAATCACCGACTTCGCCGGTCGCTTCGTCAAGGAGGCCGACCAGGACATCATCAAGGCGCTCGAGGACAAGGGGAAGCTGCTCCGCGCCGAGACCTACCTGCACGCCTATCCGCACTGCTGGCGCTGCGACACGCCGCTCCTCTACTACGCGAAGGCGAGCTGGTACATGAAGACCACCGAGGTCCGCGACCGGCTGCTGGCGACGAACGAGGAGATCGGCTGGCATCCCGAGCACATCAAGCACGGGCGCTTCGGCAAGTGGCTCGAAGGGAACGTCGACTGGGCGCTCTCGCGCGACCGCTACTGGGGCACGCCGCTGCCGATCTGGCAGTGCGACGCGGACGACTGCGAGGAGCGCTTCTGCGTCGGCTCGATCGCGGACGTCCGCGAGCGCGCGGGGGAGATCCCGGACGACCTGCACCGTCCCTACATCGACGAGGTCGCCTGGGCCTGCGAGCGCGAGGGCTGCGACGGGACGATGCGCCGGGTCCGCTCCGTGATCGACGCCTGGTTCGACTCGGGCTCGATGCCGTGGGCCCAGTTCCACTACCCGTTCGAGAACGAGGAGCTCTTCAAGGAGCGTTTCCCCGCCGACTTCATCTGCGAGGCGATCGACCAGACCCGCGGCTGGTTCTACACCCTGCTCGCCGAGGCGGTCCTGCTCTTCGACACCTCGAGCTATCGCAACGTCGTCTGCCTGGGACTGATCCTCGATCCCGAGGGCCAGAAGATGTCGAAGAGCCGCGGCAACGTGGTGGAGCCCTGGGACGTCATCAACCGCCACGGCGCCGACGCATTCCGCTGGTACTACTTCGCCTCGAAGGAGCCGTGGGACGGCTACCGATTCTCGGTCGAGACGGTGGGGGACTCGGTTCGCCACTTCCTGCTCACGCTCTGGAACACCTACGCGTTCTGGGTGACCTACGCGAGCGCCTCCGGGCTCGAGACGGGGGAGCTGCCCTACGCGCCGAAGTGGACTTCGGCTGACGAGTCGGAGGCCACCGAGCTCGACCGCTGGGCGGTCTCGCGCCTGCAGCGGACGATCGCCGAGGTCCGCGAGCACATGACGGGCTTCGACTGCACCCACGCAGCGCGCGCGATCGCCGACTACACCGAGCAGCTCTCGAACTGGTACGTCCGGCTCAACCGCCGCCGCTTCTGGGACGGGGACTTCGCGGCGCTCGAGACCCTGCGCTTCTGCCTGGGCGAGACGGCCAAGCTGCTCGCCCCGTTCACCCCGTTCATCGCCGACGAGATCTACACGAACCTGCTGTTCGGTGAGGAGACCGGGCTCGAGAAGCCGGTCGAGGAGTGGACCAGCCCGGAGCCCGACTCGATACATCTCGCCGACTACCCGGAGGTCGAGGACAGCCTGGTCGACGCTCAGCTCGAGGAGGGGATGGACGCCGTGCGGCGCACGGTCGAGCTCGGCCGGGCGGCGCGGGCCCAGGCGAAGGTGAAACTCCGCCAGCCGCTCCGCAAGGCCGTCGTGGTCGCATCGGAGCTCGAGCGCGCGGCGATCGAGCGGCTGGCCGACGTGGTCGCTTCGGAGCTCAACGTCAAGGAGCTCGACTTCGTCCGCACCGAGGCCGAGCTCGTCTCCTACCGGGTGAAGCCGAACTACCGCTCGCTCGGCCCCCGCTTCGGGAAGAACATGCCGCAGGTGGCGGCTGCCGTCGAGGCGCTCGACGCCGGCGGAGTGGCGGGGCAGCTCGAGTCCGGCGCCGAGGTGGGCATCGCGATCGACGGCAAGGAGCACACCCTGACCACCGACGACATCAACCTCGTCATGGAGCCGCTCGAGGGCTACCAGGTCGAGGCTGCGGCGGGACACGCGGTCGCCCTGGAACTCGACCTCGACGACGAGCTCCGCCGCGAGGGACTCGCCCGCGAGGTCGTCCGCGCCGTCCAGGAGGCCCGCAAGCAGGCCGGCCTCGAAGTATCCGACCGGATCTCACTCGAGCTCGGCGGCGACGACCAACTGATTGAGGCGGCGCGGGAGCACGAGTCCTACATCGCAGGCGAGACCCTCGCCACTTCCGTGGACTACGGCGCCGACGCGGCGGACGAGAGCGCGACCATCGAGGGCCGCGAGCTGCGGATCGGCGTCAGCAAGGCGTGAGTCCCGAAGATCAGGCGGACCCGGATTTCGGGAGGACGCCGTTGCGGTAGTGGATTGCGCAAGCCTGCGCGATCGCGCGTACATGTTCGCGTTGTGCCGGGGTGAGGTGACGGGCCTTGACGACTCCGCGCAACTCCGATTTGTTGATCCCACTCGTGAACCTGAACGCGATGCAGTCCGCGACCGGACCTGGCAGGCCTCGTGACCGAACGTCCGCCGCGACATCCTTCTCGAACAGATGGACCAGGGTGGGGCGAGTGAGGCAGCCCAACCCATGTGCTCGCCTGCGGTGTCGCCGCCACCGCCCGAACTGGCGCGCTCGATCTCGGCGTCGCTGACCTCTCGATCGAGGGCCCGCACGACGCATCGAGATTCGCTCGGTGTGATCCCCGCCGCCTGCATCTTCCGGATGTAGTTCTGGTCGAAGCTTGCACGGTCGATCTGAACGTCGGCGAGGTGGTCCAGCTTCCAGCGCCCACCGTCGGCAACGAGATCGACCGTCACCTGGCTGCCGGCCATCTCGCCGCCATGCGCGACCACGACGGCCCGCGCCGTCAATCCGTTGACCACCACGCTCTCGATCGTCACCGTGTCGGCGATCGCCTCCTCCTCGGTCTTGTTCTCCTCGACGCACCGTTGCATCGAAGTCGTGCCCTCATGGCAGCTCTGCTCCACGAGCGCCGGGGTCATGTCCTGCGTGCATTGCGCCGGATCGTTTTCCGTGAACGTCCTGCCGATCATCTGCTCGATCGCCTGCCGCCCGCCCGCTTGGCTGTTCGGAGCACTGGTACCCCAGAACGCAAGCCACACCAGGAAGCCCGCAATCCCGGCGGTGAAGAGCCATGAAAGCCGCGCATCCATCGCGGCCAAAAATCGACCGTGTTCGAGGGTGACTCTAGGCAGGCCCCTCGAGGCTCAACCCACGTCCGACCTAGACTCGCCGGCCATGCCCGGAAAAGGGAGCGCTGTCGACGCGGTCATCTTCGATCTGGACGGCGTGCTGCTCGATTCCGAGGCCGCCTGGGTTGAGGTGAAGAGGGAATTCACGGAGGAGTCAGGTGGGCACTGGCAGGAGCGCGCGCAGCTGGACATGCTCGGCATGAGCTCGATCGAGTGGTCCCGGTACATGCATGACGAGCTCGGGGTGCCCGTCCCGCCGGAGCGAATCTCCTCCGAGGTCGCCGATCGGCTTGTCCAGCGATACCGGCAGCGGTTGCCGCTACTGCCCGGCGCAGTCGAGGCGGTTCGCTCGCTGGCGCGGGACTGGCCGCTGGCCCTGGCCACCTCCTCGAACAGGAACGTGATCGACCTCGCCCTGGAGAAGAGCGGGCTCACCGACGCCTTTGCCGCGACGGTCTCCTCGGAGGAGGTCGACCGCGGCAAGCCCGCGCCCGACGTCTACCTGGAGGCGGCGCGACGCCTGAACGCCGACCCCAGCGCCTGCGTCGCGATCGAGGACTCGGCGAACGGCATCCGCTCGGCTCACGCCGCCGAGATGGCCGTGATCGCCATTCCAAACCAGGACTTCCCGCCGGAGCCCGACGCGCTCGCGCTGGCCGCACTGGTGTTTGACTCGCTCGAGGAGCTCGGCCCCGAACAAGTTCGGGGCCTGGTTACCGCTTGATCTCGTAGTCCAGGCTGACCATCCCGCTCGAGTGAGTCCGGGTCCCGAGCAGCTGCATCGGGCCCCCCGGCAGTCGTCTCTCGAACAGCGGCTTCCCCTCGCCGAGGACGACGGGCACGACGGTCACCTCGACTCGGTCGAGCAGACCGTGGTCGGCGAACTGCGAGGCGACGTTCCCCCCGCCGACGATCCAGAGGTCACGCTCGCCCGCCGAGGCGAGCATCTCATCGATCAGATCGGGGACCTCGCCCGAGACGACCCGGACGTCCACGTCCTCGCCCTCCGGCTTGGGCAGCTCACGCGAGCTCAGGATCCAGCATGGCTTGCCGGCGTAGGGCCACGCGCTGCCGTGCTCGAGCACCCATTCGTATGTCGTGGAACCCGACACGAGTGCCCCGATCCCTCCGTAGAAAGTCTCGTAACCGGCCTGACCCTGATCGGAATCGGCTCCCTCGTAGCTGCCCTCGTACTTGAGCAGCCAGTCGAGCGTGTCGTCTGACTCGGCGATATAGCCGTCGAGCGTCGTGGCGGCGTAGTAGCGGACCAGGCTCATTCGATTAGCGCCTCCGCTTCGAGCTCGACCTTCCACCGCGGGTCGAGCAGGCCGGCGACCACCACCATCGTCGCTGCCGGGCGAGCGTCCCCGAACGCAGCAGCGTGCGCTCTGCCGACCGCCTCGGCATCTGAGGGGTCCGTGATGTACATCCGGGTCCGCGTCACCTGGTCGGCGCGAGCTCCGGCCTCCTCGAGCGCCCCGACGATGATCTCGATGCATCGATGCGCCTGGACCTCCGGGTCAGGGTCGCAGGAGCGATCCGGCCAGATCGGTCCGGTGCCCGAGACGAGCACCCGGTCGCCGACCCGCAGCGCGCGACTGAACCCGATCGTCGGCTCGAAGGGCGATCCGGAGCTGACTCGCTGGCGCTGGTCGGCCATGCGCGCATCCTAGGCTCGCGAACGTCCCGGACTATCCCCTGGAGAGGGGAGCCCGGGACGTTCGGTGCGGGTTAGCCGGTCGTCTTGCGCCGGTAGAGCCGCAGCGTCAGCGGGATCACCAGCGCCAGGGCGGCGACACACCAGATAACCGACGCCACCACCGGATGCGCGAGGGGCCAAACCGCGTCGCTCGGCACTGCGGTCGGGTTGCCGAACAGGGTCCGCACCGCCGCGGCCATCGTGCTGATCGGGTTCCACTCCGCGACCTGCCGCAGCCCATCGGGAAGCGTCCCGGTGCCGACGAACGCGCTCGAGACGAAGGTGAGAGGGAAGATGACTATGAACGCCAGTCCCATCACCGCATCCGGCGAGCGCACCGCGATACCCAGCAGGGTGCCGACCCAGATCGCCAGGGCGGCAAGCAGCAGGAGCAGGCCGCAGCCCGCGATCGCGCTGGCGATGCTCGCGCTGATGCCCCAACCGACGATTAGGCCGCTGACCGTCATGATCACGAGCGCCAGCAGCATCGCCGAGAACTCCGCCGTCAGCAGGCCGAACAGGTAGGCCGAACGCGACATCGGCAGCGAGCGGAACCGCTCGAGGACGCCCTCCTTGAGGTCAGTTGCGATTGAGATCGCTGGGCCCATCATTCCGAAGAAGATGGTCTGGACCAGGATCCCGCCAACGAGGTATTCCCGGTAGCTGCCACCGCTCACATGGATCGCGCCTCCGAAGACGAAGGCGAACAGAAGCACGAACATCAGCGGCTGCACCGTGACGTCGAGCAGTTTCTCCGGGGTCTGACGGATGTGTGCCGCGCTTCGCCTGGCGACTGCCAGCGTGTCGGAGAGGAACCAGCGCAGGCGCGTATGAATTCCGGAGTCGACCGTGATCGCTGTCTCTTGCATCAGGCTGCCACCTCCTCGAGCTCGTGCTCATCGGTTGGGGTCGGCTCGACCCGCTTCGTGCCGGTCAGGGTGAGGAAGACGTCGTCGAGCGTCGGCTCACGCCGGTGGACGTCGGCGGCATCGATCCCCTCCTGATCCAGGGCGCGGACCACCTCGATCAGACGCGTTCCGCGCCGCACCGGGGCAGTGACCAGCAGCTCGTCGGGGTCGCTCTCGATGTGTCCGTCGGCGAATCGAGCCAGAGCGCTCGCCGCGGGCGCGATCTCCTGCGTCCCGAAGACGTTCATCACCACTCGCTCTCCGCCGACCCTGGACTTGAGCTCGGCCGGCGATCCCTCTTCGATGACCCGCCCTCGATCGAGGACGACGATGGAATCCGCCAGCTGATCGGCCTCATCCAGGTACTGCGTGGTGAGGAGCAGCGTCGTCCCCCCGCCCACAAGCTCGCGGAGGAGACCCCACAGGTCGATGCGGGCCTCCGGGTCGAGCCCGGTTGTCGGCTCGTCCAGGAAGAGGACGGGCGGATCCGCGACGAGGCTCGCCGCCAGGTCGAGGCGGCGCCGCATGCCGCCAGAAAAGGTCTTCACCAGGCGGTCGCCAACCTCGGCGAGGCCGAGCCGTTCGAGCAGCTCGTCCGCCCGGCTTCCCACCTCCGCCTTGGGGAGGTGGTAAAGGCGACCGACCATCTCGAGGTTCGCCCTCGCGGTCAACAGGTCGTCGACCGTCGCGGACTGGCCCGCCACGCCGATGCGCTCACGCACTCGCGCGCCCTCGGTCGCCACATTGAAGCCGGCGACGCGGGCCTCGCCCGAGGTCGGCTCCGCCAGCGTGGTGAGGATGCGGATCGCAGTTGTCTTGCCGGCGCCGTTGTGGCCCAGCAGGCCGAGCACCGATCCGGCGGGAACTGCGAAGTCGACATCGCGGAGAGCCCAGAGCTCGCCGTACTGCTTGCTCAATCTCTTCGCGACGATTGCGTTCTCATCTTTCATTGTCGTACCTCGTACGTTGTCGTCGTACAATGTACGGACACAATAGCAGTACGCTGTACGAAATGTCGGCACGTCCAGAAAGATCCCGTTCGAGACGGATCCGCCCGCGACCCGACCGCCGACGGCGGCCGAAACGAGAGGGATCGGACGAGGTGATCTGGATGCGGGAGGAGCCCGGTTCCAGGCGGGCCGGGCTGTCTCGCGAGCAGATCGGACAGACGGCAGTGGCGATCGCCGACGCAGAGGGGTTCGACGCCGTCTCGATGCGCCGCGTGGCGCGGGAGCTAGGAGCCGGGACGATGAGCCTGTACCACTACGTCCGCAACAAGGACGAGCTGCTCACCTTGATGTGGAACGTCGTGATGGGTGGTTTCATCGTCCCTGAGGGTGAACTGGCCGGTGACTGGCGCCAGGCCCTGTCCAAAATCGCGCGGGCATCACGCAACACCTTCAAGGAGCACCCCTGGATCTTTGAGGCGATGGGTGAGCCAGCAGGGTCAGGCCCAAACGGCCTCCGGCACTTCGACCAGTCGATGGCGGCGGCCAGCCAGCTGGGCGCAGCGCCGCGGGACCGACTCGAGCTGGTCACCCTGGTGGACGACTACGTCTTCGGATTCACCCTCCGCGAGCTGTTGCAGGAGACCTATGAGGCCGAAGGCGACCCGGACATGACCGAGTCGGGCCTCGACTTCTTCGAGGCCGAGCTCAAGACGGGCAAGTATCCGAACGCGAGCAAGCTGTTTCGCGGCGACCTGCGGGCAGCCCTCGAGCGGCTGATGGAGACCTTCTCTGGGGAGCGGGCGAACAATCGCCGCTTCGAGCGCGGCCTGAAGGCCCTATTGGACGGCTTCGAGGCGAATCTGAAGAAGCCGGCGCGTCGCCGGCGCTAGGCGAGCACCGGCTCGAGCTCGGACTCGAGTCTGGCCTTCGGGCGGGCGCCGACCAGCCGGCTGACCTGCTCGCCGCCCTTGAAGACGATCATCGTCGGGATCGAGAGGACCTCATACTTGGCCGCGGTCTGCGGGTTCTCGTCGGTGTTCAGGCTGACGATCTTGAGGTCGTCCCGCTCGGAGTCGATCTCCTCGAGGACGGGGTGAACCACGCGGCAGGGGCCGCACCAGGGCGCCCAGAAGTCGACCAGTACAGGGCCCTCGGCGTCAAGGACGTCGGACTGGAAGGTGGCGTCGGTTACATCAGTGAGCTTGCCCGGCACGTTGGTCTCCTCGATCGTGGTTTGAAGGGGTCTAGACCAGTCTAGCCCGCGGCTCAGTAGTTACTTTACAAAGTAAAGCGACTCACCAGCGACGGAATCGCATCGCTGGGACCCGCCAGATTGCCTCGGCGACGATCGACCTACTCATCTTCGAGGTGCCGTCGGCCCGGTCCTTGAACACGATCGGGATCTCGACCACTCGGAAGCCGGCCCTGAGGGCCCGGTACGTGGTCTCGACCTGGAAGGCGTAGCCGCGGGCCTCGATCGTTTCCAGGTTGATCGCCTCCAGCACCTCGCGGCGAAAGCACTTGAAGCCGCCGGTCAGGTCGCGAATCGGCAGTCCGAGCGCGAGGCGCGCATAGGAGCTGCCGCCGCGGCTGATGAACCTCCTCATCGGACCCCAATCGGTCACCCCTCCGCCCGGCACGTAGCGTGAGCCGATCACCAGGTCGAAGTGGTCGGCGGCGCCGATCAGCTTCGGCAGGTAGGTGGGATCGTGCGAGAAATCCGCGTCCATCTCGACGATCCGCTGAGCGCCGCTGTCGAGGGCGACCCCGAAGCCGGCCAGATAGGCGGGCCCGAGCCCCTCCTTGCGGTGCCGGTGAAGGACTGAGATCGACCCGTTCGAGGCGGCCAGCTGATCGGCGAGCTGACCGGTCCCGTCGGGCGAGTTGTCGTCGACCACCAGGATCCGGTCCGAGCCGGATAGTTGCTCGAGCACGGCGCCGACGATCCGCTCGAGGTTCTCGGCCTCGTTATAGGTCGGCAGGATGACCCAGGCGTCATTAGTCCCGGGGGCGGCATCGGGCACGGCGGCAAGGGTAGTTAGCGGCAAACTTCTCGGTATGCGCAACGCGGAGATCGCCGCCGCCCTTCGGGAGCTCGGGATCCTTTACGAGTTGGACGGGGCAGACCGCTTTCGGGTGCTGGCCTATCGGGAGGCGGCCCGCACCGTCGCCGGAAGCCCAGTGTCGATGGAGCAGCTGGCGGAGGAGGGCAGGCTCACCGAGCTCCCCAACGTCGGCAAGACGCTGGCGGAGAAGATCGAGACACTCATCGAGACGGGCAGCATCCCCTCGGCAGACAAGCTGAAGGCGAAGTTCCCCGCCACCCTCGTGGAGGTGACGCGGGTGCCGGGCCTGGGTGCGAAGACCGCCCGCCGGATCTACGACGAGCTCGGGGTCGAGAACCTGACCCAGCTGAAGGAGGCCGCCGAGCAGGGACGGATCGCGGGGATGCGCGGTCTCGGGGCCAAGACCGAGGAGAACATCCTCTCCTCGCTCGAGGGGGTCACGGAGGACGGCATCGGGGAGCGCCTGCTCCTCTCGAACGTGCTGCCGATCGCGGAGGAGATCCGGTCGGACCTGCTCGGGCTCGGGGTGGCGAAGCGGATCGAGATCGCGGGCTCGGCCCGGCGCTGGACCGAGACCTGCAAGGACCTCGATCTGATTGCGACGACCAACGATCCGGCCTCCCTGGTGGAGGCATTGGCCACGCACGCGCTTTCCGCGGAATCGCGGCGGGGTGGCGACGCGGGCGCCAGCGTGCTGACCCACTCCGGGCTCAAGGTCGACTTGCGAATCGGCACCGAGGAGACTTTCGGGAACCTGCTCCAGCACTTCACCGGCTCGGCGGAGCACAACGTCGAGCTACGGGAGAGAGCGCTGGCGCGCGGATACTCGGTCAGCGAGCACGGCGTGGCCGAGGTCGAGGGCAAGAAGGTCCATCGGTTCGCGGACGAGCCTGGTGTCTACGAGCTACTCGGCCTGCCCTACATCGAGCCTGAGCTGCGGGAGGGGCGGGGCGAGATCGACGCGGGGGACACCGGCGAGCTCCCGGACCTGGTTACGGTCGACGACATCCGCGGGGACCTCCACTGCCACACGACCCTCTCGGATGGGCGGAACAGCCTCGAGGAGATGGCGAACGAGGCCCGACGACGCGGCTACGCGTATCTGGCGATCACCGATCACTCGGCGAGTCACGGCTTCGGCAATCACGTCACCCCGAAGCAGCTCGCCAAGCGAATCGAGGAGATCCGCGCCTGGAACGAGTCGGCCCCGCGCGGCTTCCGTCTGCTTCCCGGGTCCGAGGTGAACATTGGGATCGACGGCTCGCCCGACTACCCGGACGAGCTGCTCGCCGAGCTCGACTGGGTGGTGGGGAGCGTGCACACGTCCTTCGCGATCCCGGAGAAGGCGATGACCGACCGGGTGATCGCCGCGATGGAGCACCCGCTGGTCGACTGCATCGGCCACCTCACCGGCCGTCTGCTGCTGCGGCGCGAGCCGTACGGGGTGGACATGGTGCGGATCGCGGAGGCGGCCGCGAGGACGGGCACGATGCTGGAGATCAACGGGAACCCGAACCGGCGCGACCTCAACGAGCACAACGCCAAGCTCGCCGCCGAGGCCGGGGTCCGGATCGTCTGCACCACGGACGCGCACGGCACGGAGACGTTGGCGAACATCCGCTACTCGGTCGCGACCGCGCGTCGCGCGTGGCTCAGTGCCGCTCAGGTCGTAAACACGCGAACCTGGCGCTCCTTCGCGCCCCTGCGGAAGCGGGCGCAGAAGTAGGAGGGCCTACGGTCGCCGCCTCTGCTTTCGCTCAGACCGGGATCAGGTCGTTCGGATTGAGCACGAACTTCTTGGGCGCGCCCTTGTCGAAGTCCTTGTAGCCGTCGGGGGCCTCGTCGAGGGTGATCACGGTTGCGTTCACCGCCTTGGCGATCTGAACGCGGTCGTTGAGGATCGCGTTCATCAGGCCGCGGTGGTAGCGCATCACCGGGCACTGTCCCGTGGCGAAGCTGTGCGACTTCGCCCAGCCCAGGCCGATCCGGATTGAGAGCGAGCCCACCTTGGCGGCCTCGTCCACGGCACCGGGGTCACCGGTGACATATAGACCAGGGATTCCGAGCTTTCCGGCCGCCCTGGTGATGTCCATGATCGAGTTCAGCACCGTCGCCGGCGCCTCCTCAGCGGCGCCCTCGCCGTGGCCACGAGCCTCGAATCCGACGGCGTCGACTGCGGCGTCGACCTCCGGCACTCCGAGGATCTGCTCGATCTGGTCCTTCGGATCTCCTTCGGAGACGTCGACCGTCTCGCACCCGAACGAGCGCGCCTGCTCGAGCCGCTCTGGCATCAGGTCGCCGACGATTACGACAGCCGCCCCGAGGAACTGGGCGGAGTGCGCGGCGGCGAGGCCGACCGGACCGGCCCCCGCGACGTAGACGGTGGATCCAGAGGTCACTCCCGCGCTCACACAGCCGTGGTAGCCGGTCGGGAAGATGTCAGAGAGCATCGTCAGGTCGAGGATCTTCTCCAGCGCCTGCTCCTTGTCTGGGAACTTGAGCAGGTTCCAGTCGGCATAGGGGACCATCACGTAGTTGGCCTGGCCTCCGACCCAGCCGCCCATGTCGACGTAGCCGTAAGCGGAGCCTGGGCGATCGGGGTTGGTGTTCAAGCAGACACCGGTGTGGCCCTCCTTGCAGTTGCGGCACCGGCCGCAGGCGATGTTGAAGGGGACCGAGCAGAGGTCGCCCTCCTTGATGAACTCCACCCCCGGGCCCGCCTCGATCACCTCGCCGGTGATCTCGTGTCCCAGGATCAGCCCCGACGGGGCCGTCGTGCGACCGCGGACCATGTGCTGGTCCGAGCCGCAGATGTTGGTGGAGACGATCCGAACGATCGCCCCGTGAGGGCACTCCCTCCCAACGTTGTCGGGGTGGACGCCCGGCCCGTCCTTGAGCACGAGCTCGGGGAAGTCGATGTTCTGGACCTCAACCTTGTCCTGCTCGATGTAGGCGACGCCTCTGTTGTCAGGCATGGTCTTCCTCCCCGGCTAGAACGCCGCGACGCCGGCCTCGGCGACCTCGTGGTCCTGCTCCACCGAGCCGCCGCTGACGCCGATCGCGCCGACGACCTCGTCCCCGTTCATCAGCGGGATCCCCCCGGCGAAGATGATCAGCCGGCCCTGGTTCGAAGCGTGGATGCCGAATAGGGGCTGGTTCGGCTGGCAGAGCGGCGCCAGGTCCTTGGTCGACATGTCGAACGAGCGCGCGGTGAAGGCCTTGTTCTGGGCGATGTCGATCGAGCCGAGCCAGGCGTTGTCCATGCGGGCAAATGCCGTCAGATTGTTGCCGTCGTTGACGACCGCGACGTTCATCGGCACGCCGATCTCCTCCGCCTTCTTGACCGCCGCGTCGACCACCGCCTGGGCCGAGCTCAGGGTCACCTTGTCCGCCACTTTCCTCTCCTTGCTCGCGGGGTAAGAACAGGGCGACGCTAGCGCCGGCCGTCGCGGATGTCGCCTCGCCGCGAGGGTTGCAGCGGGGTTGCAAGCGGGGTCAGGATGAGGCGGCGCCGGCATGGACCGCGGCGTCGAGGCGGTCCCGCGCCGCGGCGATCGTGGGAACCTCGGAGGCCGTCAGGAGCGTCCCGCGGTAGCGGTCGCGGACCGCCTCGCCTTCTCCTTGTTCCAGCAGCCGCTCGACGTCGCCGAAGTCCGAGTGGACCTCGGCGTCCAGCCGGTACGGGCCCGTCGCCACCAGAGACCCGAGTAGCCGCCGCAGCCGTGACATCTCCGCCCGGACGGTAATGGGATTGAAGTCCGGCCCGTAGAGCTCGCGCCCGAGTTCCCGGCTGCTGAGGCCGTCGGGGTTGAGGGCCAGCAGCACGATGATCTCGCTGTGGCGCGGGGTCAGCTTCGTGCGCTCGCCGTTCAGGGTCAGCTGGGCTCGCCTTCGCCCCAGAGTCTCGAGTCGCAGCCTCGGCCGCCGCCTGCTCCGGCGGCGGTGCGCCGCCGGGGTGAGGATCCGAGCGCCGCTGCTGCCGATCGGCTCAGAGGTGACAATCGAGCCGTTCGCGAGCGTCATGCTCTCACCGGCCTCAGGCAGTTCAACGTGCCGTCCGATCCACCCACGCGGTGACGCCGCCAGCACGCGCCCGTTCTTGCTGACGAGCGCGCTGTGCTGCCGGGACCAGACGGCGATCCGCTCCAGGTAGAGCTCGCGGAGGTGATCGTCCCGGCGAGCCTGCTCCTCGGCAAGCTTGTCCTCGATCACTCTCGCCACGGCCGAAACCAGCGAGAGGCTGTGGGGATGGCCGGTCCGGAACTCGCCGGAGAGGTCGAGCACGCCCAGGATCTCCTCGCTCTCGGGGTCGTGGATCGGAGCTGCGGAGCAGGTCCAGCCGTGCAGCAGCCGGCTGAAGTGCTCGGCGGAGAAGATCTGGATTGGGTGATCGAGCGCGATCGCGGTTCCGATCGCGTTGGTCCCGACGGCGCTCTCGCTCGCGAGGTGTCCGGGAAGGAAGGCCGGGCCGACGGCGATCTCGAGTGCGCGGGGATGCCCGCCGGCCCAGAGGAGCACACCCTCGGCGTCGCTCAGGACCGCGAAGTAGCCGGCGTCTTCGGTCGCCTCGGCGAGCATGCTCTCGACCAGCGGGAGCAGGTGCGAAACGGGGTGGTGCGCGAGGGATCGAGAGGTCTCGTCAAGCGTCAGCATCCTCGGCGCCGGCCGATCGGGGTCGACGCCGGCGCTTGCCGCCCGCTGCCATGAGCGGGCGACCAGCTCGCGGAGGATCGAGGGCGCAACGCCCTTGCTCAGCGCGAGCTGGTGGGCCCTGCGCAGCAGGCGCGCCCAGCGAACGGGGTCGACGTTCGTGTCGATCCCCACCCAGGGGCTGCGATCGTGCGGGATGCCGCGAGGTTCATGCGAGTCGTGGCCGGCGCCGCCGGCCGAGTGCGCCACGGGCACGCGATCGCTCTCCATCCGAGCTTCGATCATAGGCCCCGCGCTGGGTGCGGCCGACTTCGCAGCAAGGTGAGGCGAGGAGATCTTCGGCTAGGCGAGCGGCTTGGGCAGCCTCGAGCCGCCGGGCACGCGGAGGCCGTCCAGGACGATCTCGACCAGCCGGGGCCAGCGGTCGGCGCCGGGCCCCTGCGCCTTGGTGATCCCACCGAGAGCACAGGCGATCATCGGGATGTCCTCCCAGGCGAGGTCCTTGCGGAGGTCACCCGAGCGCTGAGCCCGCTTGACGAGCTGATCGCAGAGCTCGTCGAGTCCGACGGCCTCGGCAGCGCCGCCCATCACCTCGGGGCGGGATCCCATCACCTCGCAGAGGCCGCGATCATCGGCCTGGATCTGAGCCGAGAAGCGGATGAAGTCGCAGAGGCCTTCCCAGGGGTCTCCGGCTTCGAGTTCCTGCCGAGCCTTCTCCGCGAGTCGTTCGAACCGCTCGCCGGCAAGCGCCGCGATCAGGTCCTCCTTGGTGGGGAAGTGGCGGTAGACGGTCCCGACACCGACCTTGGCCACCTTGGCGACGTCGGGCATCTGCGCGTCGAGCCCCTGGTCGGCGAAGAGCTTCTTGGCCGCGGCGATCACGGCTTCCCGGTTGCGGCGGGCGTCGGCCCGCTGGACTCGCTCGACGATCCCGGCCTTCCCGTTCCCGCTTGGTGTCTTCTCTGTGACCGTTGTCATTGGCTCCGGTCCTCTTGCCGGCGAGTGTTATGGCCTGTGCCGATGCTCACTGCAAACGGAACTAGAATTCCGTATAGTTCCAACCGAAACCGGAACTCCGGTTCCGAATGGAACAATACAGGACCAAGACCTGTCTATTTCGAGAGACCCCGTTCGTCATTTAGGTGAGGCCGGCGAGAGCAGCCGGGACACGAAGGAAAGGAGTCAAGCGGGATGACCACCTATCAGGAATATCTGGAGAAACGCTGGACCGCGCTGATCCTCCTCTGCGTCGCACAGTTCATCGTGGTGCTCGACGCGTCCATCGTGAACGTCGCCCTGCCGAGCATCGGCGAGGGCCTCGACTTCTCGGAGGAGAACCTTCCCTGGATCGTGAACGCCTACGTGATCGCCTTCGGCGGCTTCCTGCTCCTCGGCGGCCGTGCGGCTGACCTGCTCGGCCGGCGAAGGGTCTTCATGACCGGTCTCGCGGTGGTCGGGATCGCCTCCCTGGCGGCCGGATTCTCCGCAACACAGGGACAGCTGATCGCCGCGCGTGCCGCGCAGGGGTTGGGCGCCGCGATCGTCTCGCCCGCAGCTCTTTCGATCGTCACCACCCTCTTCAAGGACGGGGCTGAGCGCAACAAGGCGCTGGGCGCGTGGGGCGCCGTGGCGGGCTCGGCCGGTGCGGCCGGAGTGCTGCTCGGCGGCATCCTCACCGACGGCCTCGGCTGGGAGTGGGTCCTTTGGATCAACGTGCCGGTCGCAGCGATCGCGCTCGCGTTCACGCCCGGCCTGATTCCGGAGAGCCGCTCCGAATCGACGACCCGCCACTACGATGCTGCCGGCGCCGTCAGCATCACCGCCGGTCTCTCGCTCCTGGCCTACTCGTTCCTGGACGCAAGCAACTCCGGCTGGGGCTCGACCAAGATCATCTCCCTGCTGGCCGTCTCGGCTGCGCTGATCGCGATATTCGTCGCGGTCGAGCTCCGCTCGAAGGCGCCGCTGGTCCCGTTCCGGATCTTCCGGCTGCGGACCCTGACCGGGGCGAACGTCGTGGGGCTGCTCCTCGGGGCGTCCCTGTTTTCGATGTTCTATTTCATCTCGCTCTACATGCAGCAGGTGCTCGGGTACAGCGCGATCCACGCGGGCCTGTCCTACCTGCCGCTCGCCGTGACGATCATCGTCGCCGCCGGCCTCGGTGGGCAGCTCGTCACCCGGTTCGGTTTCAAGCCGATCCTTGCGGCTGGGATGCTTTTCGTCGCCGTGGGCCTGGCCTGGTTCAGTCAAGTCTCGGTGGGGGGCGGATTCCTCACCGACATCCTCGGCGCTTCCCTGCTGGCGGCGGTCGGCCTCGGATTCGGCTTCGTGACGTCGACGATCGCGGCCGTCTCCGGAGTGCGGGAGCACGAGCAGGGGCTGGCGAGCGGCCTGATCAACACCTCGCAGCAGATCGGCGGTGCGCTCGGGTTGGCGGTCCTCTCCACGATCGCCACCTCCCGCACGGATGACGTGATGGCGACTGGCCACTCGACCCTGCCGAATGCCCTCACCGAGGGATTCCAGAGCGCCTTCCTCGGCGGCGCCGTGATCGCCCTGCTGGGCTTCGTCGCGACGCTGGTTCTGATCCGGACGCGGGACAGCAAGGCCCATCTGGAGATGGCGAACGCGGAGCCGGAGGCGGGCCAGGCCGAGGCCGCGCCCGCCGGGGCGTAACGGTTTCCGAGTGCTCAGGCCGTGGCGGTGGGTGGCGGCGGAGGGTGCCCGGGCGGCGGGCGGTCCCGGCGCAGGCCCGGGGTGCGGATCAATCTGACCGGCTGCAGCGCCGAGCCGGGCTCCACGTAGAACCGCACGCCGTCGCGCTGCTCGATCGCGGCGACCGCTCCCTCCCGCGAGCGCCACATCAGCGCGGCCGCCAGAGCGAAGCCGGCGCCCACTGCCGCCACTCCGGGGAAGGCGAAGCCGAGCCCACCCGCGACCACCGTGAACGCACCGATCGGCCAGAGGCGAGCGAGCGCGGCACCGGTCGGGTTGCCGATCTCCGGCATTGCCGTAGCCGTTCGCGCCTCGGCGAGCAGCGGCTGCATCGCCTCGGCTGCCTGCGACGGGCGGCCGAGGATCAGTCCGCCGATCAGGGCGATGACCCACCAGCCGAGGGCGACGAAGAGCGTCAGGGTGTCAGCGGAGGTGCCGGCCACGATCGCGGTGATCGCGGCCAGCACCGTCGCTGCGCCCGCGGCGAGCAGGAGGGTCATCCGCAGCAGGTCGCAGAACGCCATCGCGTGGCGACACTAGTCGCCCAGCGCCTCGAGCACGCGGACGAACCCGTCGGGTCCGGGAACCGTGAGGTCCGCGGCCTGCGAGACCTCGGGCGGGGACTCGTCCGAGGCGACCGCGATGCAGACGGCGGTCTCGAGCTCCGCGTCGTCATGGAGCGTTCGCAGCGCCGCGAAGGCGTCGATATCGGTGCGGTCATCGCCTCCGTAGAGGGCGTGGTCGATGGGACGGGCCGGGATCAGGGCCGCTACCGCGATCCCCTTGTTGATCGCGACGTTGGGCCGTATCTCGAGCACCTTGCGGCCTCGGTGGGGGACCAAACCCTCCCATTCGGCCTCGCTGGCGATCTCCTGGGCAAGGGATTCCGCGGCCGTCTCGTTCGGGGCCCCGCGCCAGTGAAGGGCGACGATCGCACCCTTGTCCTCGGTCCTGATTCCGACCCGCTCGAGCTCCGAACGGTCCAGGCCGGCCACGAAGCGCGGAGCGTCCTCCTCGTGTCCGTCAAGAGAGGGGTCAGGCCGCACGTCCGTTTCTCGCGGAAGCAGCAGCTCGAAGCCGTGGTTGCCGGAGTAGGCCAGCTCATCGAGCCCCACGACCCGGCGGGCGTCCAGTGCGCGGCGGCCGCTCAGGCAGCCGACGAGCGCGTAGCGCTCCGCCAAGAGGCGAAGCAGCTCGCGAGTGCCGTCGGGCACCCTCGCCTCGGCCGGATCGGTGACGATCGGAGCGATCGTCCCATCGACGTCCGTGAGGATCGCGGAGCGATCAGGATGCTCGCGGAGCGGCGCGAGCAGCGCGTCCTGCCGGGCCTCGTCGAGGGCGCCCTCCTCTGCGCTCCCGCCATTCACGCTCTCTAGTATCGCCGCCCATGCAGCGGAGCCCCGACGCCACGGCCCGCACGCTGAAGCTGGCGGCGATCGGGACGGCGGGCGGAATCTTCAGCGGCCTGCTCGGCGTTGGCGGCGGCAGCGTGATCGTCCCCCTGCTGATCATCTGGCTGGGCTACGGCGCCCGCGAGGCGACCGGCACGAGCCTGATGGCGATCGTCGTGATCGCTGCTGTGGCGGTGACCCTGCAGGCGTTCTACGGCAACGTCGATCCTCCGAACGCCGCCCTGGTGGGCGTCCCGGCCATCGCCGGCGCGTTCGCCGGGACCGCCCTCCAGCAGCGCATCCCGGAGCGCCTGATCGCAGTGCTCTTCGCGGTGCTCCTGGTCGTGATCGCGATCGAGTTGATCGTGCCGTGAGCGAGATCGCAGCGGCCATCATGGGCTTCGCCGGCGGGATGGTCGGCGGGCTGCTCGGGGTGGGGGGAGGGATCCTCTTCGTCCCCGCCCTCGTGATCTTCATGGACGAGAGCCAGGTGGGCGCCGAGGCGACCTCACTGCTCGCGATCGTGCCGGTCGCCATCGTGGCGGTCTGGCGCCAGCGCGGCTATGGCAACGTCCGGGTCCGGGAGGGGCTCGTGATCGGCGCGCTCTCGCCGCTCGGGGTGGGAGTCGGTGTCGTGGCCTCGAATGAGATCTCGCAGCGCGCGCTTGAGCTGATCTTCGCCGGGTTGGCGCTGGTCATCGCGACGCAACTGGTCCTCCGGGCCCTTCGCCCGGAGGATCGGCCTTCCGATTAGCCCTGCCCGGGCCGTGCGTCGTCAGGGCGCCAGCCGTCCCACGACACCGATTCGCTGCCCCGGGCAGGCGCTGGTCTTCGCGCAGTGAAAGCCCGCCCAGGCGCTGCCATCCGGTGCGATCGCGGCGGTGCCGTAGAAGAAGCGGTCGCCGAAGGTCTCGCTGTCGGCGGCGTTGACCAGTGGATCGGCGGGGTCATTCACCGACGCGCTCCAGAAGCGGGGCTTGCCGTCAAGCACGTTGTGGCTTTCGGTGATGTAGCCGTTGAAGTGGGACCCGTCGGTGGTACCGAGATACGCCATCGCAATCTCGCCCCGGCTGCGCGCCGTGACCGCGACCCGCCGCACCGCCGACACGCCCGGGGCGCCAACCATGATCGGTGCCCTCCAGCTTTCGCCGTGATCGGTGGAGATCGTCAGGTACGGAAGCGAGCCGGGCCCGCGGAATGCGAAATAGAGGTCGCCATGACTGTCGACGGTGCTGCCGGACGTGTAGATGTCCTCCAACCCCGAGCCGAGGATCGGCCGGAACCGCCAGGTGGCACCCTCGTCGTGGCTGATCGCGACGCCCAGCGCGCCACACAGGGTGGTCGGGAAGTAGAGGCCGCCGTCATTCCCCACCACGCCCGGCCGCGACGGATGCCGCTCGTCGCAGCCAGGCGGCGGAGTGGGATCCGGAAAGCTGCCAACGAAGCTGAAGGAGGGGCCGCCGTCGAGCGACCTGTAGCACCACAGGTTGCTCGGAGCGATGTCGATGTTGTTCGCGCAGTAGTAGACGACGTGCGGATAGCCGACCGGCTTTGCGCCACCGGGTGGTGGGGGTCCTTCCAGGAGCTTCTCTCCTCCCTGTGAGGGGCAGGGCACGGCCGGGTTCGTGTGCCAGGTGTCTCCGTCATCGTCGCTCCAGTCAATCCTCGCGCCGCAGAGCTGCGGCAGCGTCCTCACGAACCAGATCCGCGAGGTGTCCGGGTCGATGCTCATCCACGGAGGGACGAGGCCGCCGGTGGCGGGCGACTGGGTGTTCAGCGGAGTCCAGCTGGCGCCCAGGTCCCGCGAGCGGACCACGAACTCGGGCCCCTGCAGGGTGTTCGTCGGTGGAGGCGACGTGTTCTGCAGGAGCGGCGCATAGAAGAGGGAGCCGGTGCGGCTGACGCCGACCGAGCCCGCCTCGCTGGTCGTGCCGACCAACGCCTCGCACGGAACGGGCGCGTTGGCACGCTTTCCCGGGGCCAGGACGCCACCGGCGTAATGCGCGACGGCAGGTCGCGCGGGATCGCAACCCGGTCCTTCGTTGCCCTTCTTCGCCGAGGCGGAGGGTCCGGTGGCGGCCACCAGCACGAGTATCAGGCTCACCGCGAGGGCTGCGACCCGGCGAGTACGAGGCACGAACACGCGAACCAGGCTTTGATACATGGCGTCTCGTTTGTATCATGCTTCGGCGGAGTCGATTCACGGAGGAAGAGATGAAGAGACCGTTTGCGCTTCGACTCGCAACGTTCTCGATCGTGGTGCTGGGCCTGCTCCTCGCGGCGCCGGCAGCGCTCGCCAAGCATGCGCCCGCCCTCGACCCGTCCAGCATCCACCCGATGGTCTTCGTGCACGGTGGCACGGGCTCGGGCGGGCAATTCGAGTCGCAGAAGATGCGCTTCACGGAGAACGGATATCCGGACGACTACGTTCGGGTCTTCGAGTACGACTCGAGCTTCTCCGTCGAGTCGCAGGCCGATGTCCAGACGAGGCTCGACAGTTTCATCGCCCGGGTGAAGCAGGAGACCGGCCGCAGCCAGGTCGACCTGCTGGGCCATTCGCTGGGCACCGCCGTCTCCCAGACCTACCTGAACAGCTCTCCCGCGCACGCGGCGAACGTCGCCCATTACGTGAACATCGACGGTGCACAGGCGACATCGCCGCCGGGCGGCGTACCGACCCTGGCCATCTGGGCGGGCAGGGGAACGCCCGGTCGCTCGATCGGAGGGGCGATCAACGTCACGGTCCCCAACCAGACCCACGTCCAGTCGGCGACCTCACCGGAGTCCTTCGCCGAGATGTTCAGGTTCTTCACCGGCCGGGCTCCCGATACGACCGACATCGTTCCCGAGCACGGCAAGATCACGATCGCCGGACGGGCGGTGCTTTTCCCCCAGAACGTCGGCGTCCCGGCTGGGACCTCGCTGACGATCTGGAGGGTGAAGGACTCAAACGGCCAGCGGATCGCGCACCCCGTCGCGACCCCCGCCCTGGCGGGCGATGGGTCCTGGGGACCCGTCACGGTCCAGAGCGGCAAGCGATACGAATTCGTCCTCGATCAGCAGGGACAGTTCCATCACTTCTTCTATGAGCCGTTCCGGCGCAGCGACCACCTGATCCGGCTGCTCACGAATGTGCCTGGCACGAGCTTCGATTTGATCATGGACCGAAGCCCCAACCAGGTGAACCTGATCATGGTCAGGTACAAGGAGCTCTGGGGCGATCAGGGCTCGGAGAACGACGTGCTTTCGGTCAACGGAACGAACGTGATCAACGCCGCCACCAGCCCGATCAGCCACAGGACGAACGCGATGTTCGCTTTCGATCGAGGCTCCGACGGGGTGAGCGATGTCAGCTCACCGATCCCGGTGTTCTTCGGTCTTCCGTTCCTGAGCGCTGTGGACCTGTTCATTCCCGGCGCATCGCCGCCGACGGCGACGGTGCGAGTGGCTCTCACCTCTCGGGGGTCCGGGCCCACTCGTGAGGTGAGCTTCCCGAACTACCCGTCGTCCAACAACACGGTCACGGTGCAGCTCAACGACTTCGAGCGCTAGCGACACGCGAGCCGGCTGAACCCACAATCGCCTATTCGTGCTTCGCGGTGATGTTGACCTTTGCCCTGCCGGCTGAGCAGAGGTCCTGCGCGGAGAAGTGATAGATCGCGTAGCCCTCGACCTCATCCGTGCTCACGAACTTGCCATGGATCTTGTCGACCTTGTTGCCGAGGAAGGTATGGGTGAACGTGAAGGTGCCCTTCTTGGAGAGCTTCTTGCTCGCGGTCGCTCCACCAAGCGTGAAGACCGGCGTTGACACGCAGGAGCCCCGCGCCACGGTCGGCTCGGTCGTGAGTGTGACCTTTCCCTTCTTCACCGTGAACCGGATCTTCCGGAACGAGGGGGTGACGGCCTGCTGGGTGGTGCTGCCGCTGTAGTTGCCCTCCCTCCTGCGGGGCTTCTTGCGCTTCTTCGCGCCGGGCTTCTTCGCGCCGGGCTTCTTCGCGCCGGGCTTCTTCCGCCCCTTCTTCCCGCCGCCCTGCTTACACCTCTGGGTCGCGCTCGCCGATAGCGTCTCGCCGCTGTAGAAGGTGGTGGACTCGGAGCTCGTCCACTTCTTGTTCTTGCAGCGTGCCGAGACGTAGTAGAGCGCCGTGCCCTTCTTATTGCCCACCTTGCGCTTGTTGAAGGTGATGTCGAAGTTGCTCAGGACGAGGCCGGGCGTGTTCGGGATATTGCTGAATGTCAGCGTTCTGCCCGAAAGGGCACCGACGATGGTCAGGCTGGTGGCACCCGGACCGATGTCGGTCTGCACATACATCATGGCGGGACCGCCCGCGAAGATCGTCACCGTGCCGCCAAT
This sequence comes from uncultured Solirubrobacterales bacterium, assembly GCA_963797265.1. Lineage (GTDB taxonomy): Bacteria > Actinomycetota > Thermoleophilia > Solirubrobacterales > 70-9 > DASUPK01. The sequence goes on from CAWCOY010000003.1 coordinate 331,364, forward strand.
GGCTCCGCCGTTGACCTGCGCGGAGCCGCTGCCGACGATGCTCTGCGGACATGAGGCCTGCGCCTGAGCCGTGAACTTGCCCTGGATCTGGCTGAGCTGGCAGGCGGGCACGTTCCCGTTCGTGAACTTGATGTTCGGGTCGATCGTGAACGCCGTCTGCCTCGGCGACTGCGACGTGGCGAAGTTGTCGAAGGTCGTGCTGATGATGGTGTGCAGCGAGGCGCCGCCGAACGTCCGGTTGCTCTGCTTGGCGGGGGAGAGCGTCGCCACCAGCGACTGCGAGATCGGAATGGCGGCCGCGACGCTCGAAAGGCTCAGCGCTCCGAGCATGCCCAGCAACGCGCTGACCGGATACCTGCGTTTGCGCATGCCATTCCTTTCAAGACTGCAATGGGACGCTCAGTGTCTATCTGTCAACACCGCGCCGGCGGGGATGGTGCGGGGGGCCTGGGGCTACAGGCCCTGCTCGAGGGCGCCCTTGACACCGGCGTCGAGGGCGTTCAGCCGGTAAAGGGCAAGAGCCTCCGGCAGGGCGAAGCCGCGCCCACCCCCGGTAACGCGGCCTCCCTCCGCGCCGTGGTGCGAGAGGACGCAGTTGAGCAGCGCCGCGCGGCGCTCCGGCGGCAGTTCGCCCGCCGCCGAGCCGACGATCTCCGCCCCCAGAGCCAGATGGCCGATCAGCCGGCCCTCCTCGGTGATCCCGAACTCGGCCCCGTAGGTGAACTCCCGGGACTTGCCGACGTCGTGGAGGAGGGCGGCCGCCATCAGCAGGTCGGAGTCGAGGCGTGGGTGCAGCTGGCACACCTCCCCGACGAGCGTTCCCACGGCTACCGTGTGCTCGAGCAGCCCGCCGACGTAGGCGTGGTGGCCGGCGCGACTGCAGGGCGCACGGCGGAAGTCAGCGGTGACTGGCTCGGTGAACAGCACCCGCTCGACGACCTGGCGCAGGCCCGGATCATGCACCTCGCGGGTGAGGTGCTCGAGGAATCCCTCCAGCTCCTCGGCGTTGCGGTAGGCGGCGGGCAGGAACTCGGCGGGGTCAAGCTCGGCCGGGTCGATCGACTGGATGTCCTCGACCTCTGCGACCAGTTCCCCGCGGAAGCGCTCCACCCGGCCGGAGACCTGGATCGCGTCGCCCCGCTCGAAACGGCCGGCCAAGCGGTCGACCTCGCGGAAGGCCCGCGCCGCGATCGACCCGCTGCGATCGCGGAGCTCCACCGAGAGGTAGATCGAGCCGTTGCGGGCCGAGAGGCGGTCCTTGCGGACGCAGGCATAGACCCCGCTGAAGCGCTGGCCGGGGCGCAACTCGGCGATCGAGGGCGTGGCGGCCGTGGCTTCCATCGCATGAGTGTCCAAGCCCGACCGGACACAAGGCGGAACAACCGGGGCACCCGCTGGCCGCGACTCGCTAGTCTCGAATCAATGGAAGCGCTCGCCTGGGAGGCCGAGCCACCGCAGCTCAGATCGCCGGTTCTCATCTGTGCATTCGCCGGCTGGAATGACGCCGCGGGGGCCGCCACCACAGCCCTCACCACCGCCGCGGAATCGCTCGATGCCGAGTTGATCGCACAGATCGACCCGGAGGAGTTCTTCGACTTCCAGGCGAACCGCCCGACCATCAGCATGACCGAGGGCCAGACCCGCGAGATCGAGTGGCCGGGGAACGTCCTGCTCGCCGCCACGCCACACGGGTCGGAGCGCGACCTCGTAATCCTGGCCGGGACCGAGCCCAACCTGCGCTGGCGGACCTTCGCCGACGGGATCGCGGAGACCGCCGAGACCCTCGGTGTGGAGATGGTGGTCACGCTGGGGGCGCTGATCGCCGACGTCGCGCACACCCTGCCGGTACCGATCACCGGCCTCGCCTCAAACGAGGAGCTGGTCGACCAGCTCGACCTGGCCCGCTCGAACTACGAGGGTCCGACCGGTGTCGTCGGCGTCCTCCATGACGCCTGCGGCCGACGCGGGATCCCCTCCGCGAGCCTGTGGGCGGCGGTGCCGCACTACGTCGCGGCCGTGCCCAACCCCAAGGCGGCGCTGGCGCTGCTGCGCCGGCTGGAGGGGATGGTCGGGGTTGCCGTGGAAGCCTCTGGCCTCGAGGAGGAGACCGAGTCCTACGAGAGCCAGGTGAGCCGAGCGGTCGCGGCCAACCCGGAGATCGAGGAGCTGGTCCGGCGCCTGGAGGAGGAGCAGGCCGAGCGCCTCGACATGGAGGAAAACGTTCCCTCCGGCGAGGCGCTGGCGCGCGACTTCGAGCGCTACCTGCGCCAGCAGGGCGACAGCTAGCCGGTTCAGGCCCTAGGCGACGAGACGCTCGATCAGGCGCCGAAGCTCGGGGCGAAACTCCTTTGCCGCCTGCGCCGGATCATCCTCGCGGGCCAGAACCCGCTCGCCGAGGCCGTCGATGGCCGCGACCACGAGGCTTGCGTCGGTGACCGGATCGGCGCTCCCCAGCGCCTCCATGGCCGCGGCCACCGAGCGCTGCTCGGCGTCGCACCAGCTCTGCGCCGCCTCCCGCAGCTCTGGCCGGCGGCCCGCCTCCAGCCAGAGCTCGTACTCGGCGATGTACGCGATCCGGTCCTCCGCCGCCGACACCAGCTCGTCGATCAGCCGGTCGGCAAGTGCTCGGGCCGATTTCACGTTGCGGAGCTCCTCCCCGAGCTCGCCGTAGCGCTCGACCTCGCTCGCCGCGACATGCTCGAGCGCCTGTCGAAGCAGATCGTCCCTGGAGTCGAAGTAGTAGGTCGTCGAGCCGAGCGGCACCCCCGCCTCCTCCGCGACCGCACGGTGCGTCACCGCCTGGCGCCCCGAGCGGCCGATGACGCGCAGCGTCGCCTCGAGGATCTGCTCCCGGCGCCCGGCTGTTGCCTGCTCCATGTCGGTCAGGCTAATTGGCACCGGAGAGGTTGAGACCGACCACACCGCCGATCACCAGCCCGATGCTCGCCAGCTTGAGCGCATTGACCGACTCGCCAAGGGCCGCCATGCCGATCACGGCAACCGCCGCCGTGCCGACGCCGGCCCAGACCGCGTAGGCCAGGCTGATTTCGAGCTGGCGGAGCGCCAGGGCGGTGAGCCAGAGGGAGGCCGCGTAGGTGGCGATCACGAAGACCGTCGGGCCGGGCCTGGTGAAGCCGTCGGTGTATCGCAGGAACACCGTCCCGATCACCTCGCTCGCGATCGCTGCAGAGAGATAGATCCACGCCAACATGATGTGTACAAATGTACCACAAGTCTGTACAAATGTACAGCTGGCTGACGGTCAGGCCTCCGAGGCCGGGCAAATCAAGCGGAAGTCGCACCAGGAGCAGATCTCCGGTGAGGGGCGCGGCTCGAAGTCCTGTCCGAGGATGCCCTCGCCGACCTCCAGCACGACGCCCTCTACCCGCTCCAGGTCGTCCGGCGAGCCGCCGACTGCGACCTTCTCGTCGGCGAGCACGTACCAGTAGCTGCCGGCGGCTCCCTCGAGTCGCCAGGCCTCTCTGGCCGCGAGCCGGTAGATCGCCAGCTGCACGTCCGACTGAAGCTCTCGCGCTGGCTTCGGGTCGCCCGTCTTGTAATCGATCAGCTCGTACCCACCGCTGGGCAGCTCGTCGACGCGGTCGACCCGGCCCCGCAAATGATGGGGGCCGATCCGGAAGTCGAACTTGCGCTCGACCCAGCGGGGTTGGGAGCCGCTGGCCACCTCGCGCGCGTGGTAACGGCGCAGTGCGTCGATCGCCTTCTCGCGGAACTGGAGCTCGTCGTCGGACTCCCCGAAGCCCGACCTCCGCCACGCTGCGGCGAACAGAGACATCAGCCGCTCGAGGCTGCCTGGGTCGCCGGCTCCGGGTGTGGTGTCCGTGGGCCCCTCCGGTGGCGGCTGCTGCCCGTGGTAGCGCTCCAGCACCTGGTGGATGACGATCCCGAAGCGCTGATTGATGGTCGTCTCCTGCGGGATCCCGAAGACCCGGGCGAACTTGTACTTCAGCGGACAGGTTCGGTAGAGCTGGATGTCTGTGGCGGAGAGCGCGAGACCCTCGCCGCGGCGCGGCAGGAAGGCCTCGAGCGAGGGCTCATCGCGCTTGGCGATCAGCTCGCGCCGCCGCTTCGCTGCGCCCTCCTCGTCGAGGAGATAGGCGTCGAGCCCGGAGTCGTGCAGGGAGGAGCGCTGCTCAGGCGAGATCGCCTGGTCGAGCAGGTCGTTGACCGCCGTCAGGGAGTCGGAGACGGGCTCCTCGCCGGATCCCTGGATCAACCCGGCCAGCTTGACCAGCTCGAGGAAGCGGGCCACCGCCCGGTTAACGTCAACGTAGGTGTCGAGGCGCGGCTCGCGGAGCTTGCCCCCCGCCCGCCAGGCCTCCTCGAGCACCTCGTCCTGGATCATCCGGTAGGTGGCCTGCAGGCCCTCGGCGGGGCCGAAGAGCTCTTCTCCGTGCTCCTGCTCGGTGGCGCCGAGCACGGCGCGCGCATCCTCGTAGAAGGGAGAGGGACGCGCATCTCCGTCCTCGCTCGCGGCCGGCCTCGCCAGCACAAGGTCGTCGGTCGCCCTGGTCATCGCGACGTACAGGAGCCGCCTCGACTCCTCCTCGTGCGACGGCGTAGGGGCGCCGACGCCGGGCGGTACGGCCGGCGACCCGGCGGGGGCCGAGCCCGGCACCGCTCCGGCGTTCAGGCCCACGACGTAGACGCGCGCGAATTCGAGGCCCTTCGTGCGCTCGAGCGGCATCACTCTGACCGCACCGGCGAGCGGCTCGCTCTGCTCCTCCAACATCCCCTCGGGTGGATCCTCGACCGCACCAGCCGAGGCCCCGCGCATGCCTCCAGCCTCCGAGACCGCCACCAGATAGCGGACGAAGTCGCGGTTCGAGCCTCCTGGCTCCCGGCGGGTCCAGGTCTCGGCCAGCTCGCCGAGGCGAGACAGATTGCGCAGGCGCTCGGCGGCCTCCGGATGGGCGGCGAACAGGCGGTGGCGGCGGAAGCCGATGCGCTCGATCAGGCGCCGGACGAAGACGTCGGCGCGCATCTCGCCCATCGCGCGGGCGGCGGCGCGGTGGAGCTGGAGGAACTCCCTGATCCGATCCCGCGCCTCGGGCGGGATCTGCGGGCTCTCGAGCGAGGCCTCGAGGGCGGAGACCATGTCCAGCTTGCGCCGGCGTGCGATGGTCGTGCAGCGAGCGAGATCGACAGAGCGCAATTCCACGGGCGGCCGGCTGAGTGCGCGGACGGCCGCGGCGGCATCGGTCGGATCGGCGAGCAGACGAAGCCAGGCGATCACATCGCGGATCTCGGGCCGCTGGAAGAAGGCGCCGGGGCCACTGAGCCGGTAGGGCACGCGCCGCTCCTCGAGGGCCGCCGCGATCGCCCGTGCGGGACCTCCGTCCCGCGGCACCGCGACACAGATCTTCTCCATCTTCACCTCGCCGGCCGCGAGCGCGGCCTCGATATCGCGCGCGACCGCCTGTGCTTCCGCCCGATCGTTGGTCCCGCACCAAAAGCGGACCCGGGTCGCCGGTCCGGCCGCACGGCGGGGGATCACCCCTCCGCCGGCGGCGGGGGCTACGACCGCGTGCGCGGCATCGAGCAGGTCGCCGCCGTAGCGCCAGGCGGGCTCCAGCGTGACCTCGCTCGGCCCGATCGCCTGTCGGGCCCAGACAGAAGCCGCATCGCACGGTCCCCGGCCCTGTTCGTCATCGCAGGAGAGCACCACGGAGGCGGAGGCGTCGGCCAGCGCCTCGATCAGCGAGCGCTCGGCCGGGCAGGCGTCCTCGAGCTCGTCGACGATCAGGTGAGGGAACCGCGCGGCGATCCCTCCGGCCAGCGCCGGCCGCTCCGCGAGCAGCCTGGTCAGCTCGAGTACGGCGTCGATGTCATCCATCGCGCCGGCCGCGTGGAGCATCGAGTCGTGCATCTCGTAGATCTCCGCGAACTCCCGCTCCCGGGCGGCGGAGTCGCGCTCGGAGCGCGAGCCGCCGGCCTGCCCGTCGGCCCAGCGCGCAAAGCGCTCCGCCGTCACTCCGGCGGACTTCAGGGCATCGATTCGATCGACGATCCGGGCGAGCAGCCCGGCCGGGTTCCCTCGGATCTCGTGCCTGCGGAGCGGGAGCTCGTCGATTCGGTCGAGCAGCATCGCGAGGCGCTCGGCCGGGCTCAGGGACTCGAAGAATGGGTCGATCTCCGCCTCGGTCGCGTGCTCGCGGAGGAGCCGCGCCGCCGCAACCGGATGGGTGTGCACGACGAGCTCCTCGTAGGCGGATTCGATCGTCGACTCCGCGCGCATCCGGATTCGCCTGGCCGCCGCGACCGACCGCGTGAGCACCAGAGCTCCGTCTCCCTCCTCGATGAGGCGGGCCAGTCTGCGCGCCAGCGACTCGGTGCGGCCGCTTCCCGCCACGCCCAGCACGAGCAGCGCGCCGTCGGCGTGCGCGACGACGGCGCCCTGCTGCTCGGTCAGCCCCGGGGGCCCGTGGTCGCGCTCGTCTCCCATTCGAATTCAGGCTAGTCCATGCCACAGCCGCCACCGTTCGGCCGCGAACCTGTCGCTAACCTCGCCCGCGTGGTCGCCTATGACTGACGCCCCAGGCGGCGAACCGGGGCGGGCTCCCGCCTCCGCCGGACCGAGCGACGAGCAGTGGACAGCCGCCTGCCGCCGGGCAGTCGAGGTGCAGCGGAAGGTCTTCGAAGAGCACCGCACCATCGCCCAGCGGACGCAGTACGAGGATGTCGGCGCGGGTGGTGACCGGACGCTGGCGATCGACCGGCTCTGCGAGGACGCGGTCTTCGAGGAGCTCGATGCTCTCCATCGCGAGGGTCACGACTTCACCGCCGTCTCGGAGGAGCGCGGCTCGGTCGCGTTCGGCGACGCCGATTCCCCGCTGCGCGTGATCATCGACCCGATCGACGGGTCGCTGAACGCCCGGCGGACGATTCCGCTGCACAGCCTGAGCGTCGCCGTGGCCGATGGCGACTCCATGGATGACGTCACCTTCGGGTACGTCTACGAGTTCGGCGCAAGCGAGGAGTTCGTCGCCAGCATCGACGGCGATGCACTGCTCGACGGCCGCCCGCTCGAGGTCGCGACCGGCGAGGGCCTCGAGGTGATCGCGCTGGAGGCGACCAAGCCCGAGCGGGTCCTGAAGGCGGCCGAGCTGCTCCAGGGGCGTGCCTACCGGATCCGCGTGCCGGGGTCGATTGCCGTGGCGCTCTGTTACGTGGCCGCAGGCCGCTACGACGGCATGATCACCACGCGCAACGCGCGCTCGGTCGACGCGGCCGCCGGCCAGCTGATCGCACGGTGCGCCGGGGCCGCTCTCGAGTTCGCAGGCGGTGGGCTCGCCGACGCGCCACTCGGCCTCGTCGCCCGCTACGACGTAGCCGCAGCCCGTACGGCGGAGGACCTTCGCGTGCTGCGCGAGGCCCAGGACGCCGTGCATGCCTGAGCGATTGGTCGACTGGGGACTCGCCGAGCGACTCGCCCTGGCGCTCTCCGGCTCAGGCCCCAGCTGGGACGGGAGCGAGGCGGAGCTCCGCTCGGAATCGGATCGGGCCGCCCGCCTGGTCCGCCGCTACACGGGGCTCCGGCCGAAGAGCCGGTTGCCGGAGGCCGAGCTCGTCGACCGGGCCGAGTGGGCCCGAGTCAACCTCGAGTCCTTCGAGGACCTCTCCGCGAGGGTCGAAGAGCAGCTCGATCAGCGGATGTCGGATTCGAGCAACGGCCGCGCCGCGGGGATCCAGCGCAGGATCGTGCGCACCGCGACCGGGGCCGAGGTCGGCCTTGCGATCGGCTACCTCTCGCAGCGGGTGATCGGCCAGTACGACGTCGCGCTGATCGGCCCGGCCCGTGCGCCCAGGCTGCTTTTCGTTGGGCCAAACCTCTCCTCCGCACGAGCGCGCCTCGAGGTGGACCGCGACCTGTTCCTGCGCTGGATCGCCCTCCACGAGACCACCCATGCCGTCCACTTCGCCTCCGTGCCATGGCTGCGGGAGCACATCGGCGGGATCGCCGAGGAGCTGTTCGAGAAGGCAGCCGTGGAGGTGAAGCCCACCGAGATTCTCGGAAAGCTCGTTCGCCTCGACCCGCGGGAGCTGCTGCGGTCGGTGAAGAGCGGCGAGCTGGCGACGCTGCTCCTCCCCGAGGACCAGCGCCGGCTGGTCGATCGCCTGACCGCGAGCATGACGCTGGTCGAGGGCTACGCGGAGCACGTCATGGACGCCGTCGGCGACCAGCTCGACCCGAGATACACGGATCTGCGCCGTGCGCTCGACCGGGACCGCGAGCGCCGCGGCCTGCTCGACACGTTCCTGGCCAGGGTCCTGGGCCTCGAGATGAAGATGGCCCAGTACCGGCGCGGGAAGGCCTTTGCCGACGAGGTCGTCCGCTTGCACGGCATCAGGACGCTCAACCGGGCCTGGAGCGAGCCGGAGGCGCTGCCGGGGCCCGAGGAGCTCGATCACCCGGACGAGTGGGTCGACCGGGTGGGAGCGGCGCGCCAGAGGCGGCTCTTCACCCTCTTTCGCTGAGCGTGTAACCGCTCCCGCCCGCTCGGTTAAGAACATGTGTTCGCGAAACATGTGTTCGGTGCTAGCCTGCCGAACTCGCCGAAAGCGACGAATCCGACGTAAGCAAAGCTGAAGGGACCAGAGCCGATATGGCCACCAAGACCAGCACCACCACCAGCAAGACCGAGACGAAGACAACTCAGGCGACCACCGACGGCGGCAAGCCTTCGGACCAGGCCCTGCAGGCCGTGGACGTCGCCATCGGCGTCGGCCCCACGGTTGCCGAGAACGTCAAGACCACCGCCGAGACCTGGACCAACTCCGAGACGCGCTCTCAGGAGATCGACACGCTCCAGAAGAAGGTTCAGACCCTCCGCAAGTCCGAGGGCCGCAAGAGCGAGGTCGAGACCCTGCGCAAGCGGCTCGCCGCTGAGCTCGAGAAGGCCGAGGCGAAGGGCGGGGACGTCCGCCGCCAGGTCACCGATCAGCTCATCGGCCAGGCGCGCAAGGCGCGTGGCCGCGTCGAGCCGGTCTACCGCGAGCGAGTCGAGCCGGTCTACAAGAAGCGCGTGGAGCCCACCGTCAAGAGGGTGCGCGAGCTCGTCTGATCGCTTAGCCCGGGCCGCCTCGAGAGGTGGCGCGCCCGGAGAAGTTCCGCTCACCGTCAGGACGGGCGGAAAGCAGCAACCTCTCCTCCCAAGAAAACCGGGCCCTCGTGGCCCGGTTTTCGCGTGTAGCAACCCCCCGGGACGGGGGCAACAACCCGTGGTCCCTAGACTTTCAGTCGTGCCGAACAAAGAACAGATAACCGAGAAGCTCTCGCACGTGATCGACCCCGAGCTCCGCCGCTCGATCGTGGAGCTCGGAATGGTGCGATCGATCGAGATCCGCGACGACGGGCGGGTCGAGGTCGTGGTCTCGCTGACCACCCCCGGTTGCCCGATTCGATCTCATTTCCAGCAGGCCGTGGTCAAGAACGTCGGCGAGCTGGAGGGGGTCAACTCGGTGGAAGTCGGATTCGACGTCCTCTCGGAAGGCGAGAAGTCCGACCTCCAGCAGAAGCTCGGCCGCCCGAAGCTCCCCGAGGGGGCGTTGGCGCAGGTCAAGAACGTGATCTGCGTCGCCTCCGGCAAGGGCGGTGTCGGCAAGTCCACGATGACCGCCAACCTGGCCGCCGCCCTCCACGCCGAGGGCCACAAAGCCGGGGCGCTCGATTGCGACGTCTACGGCTACTCGATCCCGAGGATGCTCGGGATCAACCGCAAGCCGGACGTCTCGCCGGAGCGCAAGATAATCCCGCCGGTATCCCCCGCCGGGCCGAGCGTGATGTCGATCGGCTTCTTCGTCGAGGAGAACGCTGCCGTCGTCTGGCGCGGCCCGATGCTCCATAAGGCCATCCAGCAGTTCCTCGAGGACGTCGCCTGGGACGAGCTCGACTATCTGCTGCTCGACTTGCCGCCGGGAACCGGCGACGTCTCGATGACGCTCGCCCAGCTGCTTCCCCAGGCGAAGATCCTGATCGTCACCACGCCGCAGCCGGCCGCGCAGAGCGTCGCCCGGCGTGCCGCAGAGATGGCGGGCAAGGTCGATCTCGAGCTGCTCGGCGTGATCGAGAACATGTCGGCCTTCACCGGGCCCGATGGCGAGCGCGTGGCGATCTTCGGTGAGGGTGGCGGACAGCTGCTGGCCGACGAGCTCGACGTGCCGCTGCTCGCCAAGGTGCCGCTCTCCAGCGAGCTCCGCGAGCATGCCGACGTGGGCAAGCCGCTGGTGATCGAGGATCCCGACGCTCCCGCCTCCCAGATGATTCGCGACGCCGCGCGCGGCATCGTTGCGGCCACCCCGGTCGAGCTTCCCGTCATGCAGGTGGCGGCCGCCGCAGCGGCTCCCGCTCCGACCAACGGCGGCGGCGCCAGCGGCACCGAGCTCCCGATGGTGCAGTAGGCGGATGCCTCTCCGCTGGCGGGCGACCGCCGCGGTCCTCGTCTGCGCGCTCCATCTGGCTCTGTTCGCGCCGGCGATCGGCGATTGGTCGTCGGTCCTGGTCAACGACTTCGCGCCCCAGGCGAAGGCGATCAGGGACGGCGATCTTCCCTACCGGGACCAGGAGATCGAGTATCCGCCGCTCTCGGTGCCCGTGCTCATCGCCCCCGCCTACTTCGAGGACTCGACCCAGGGCTTCATCGACGGCTTCATGTGGGAGATGCTCGCCTTCGACCTGGCGATCATCGTGCTCGTAGCGCTCGCCCTGCCCGGCCAGGCGAGCAGGGTGCTGTCGGCGCTCGGGGTCTACACGGTCGGGCTCGTGACCCTCTCTGGGCTGGTGCTTGACTCCTCGCTGATCGACTACGGGCCGCTGGCGCTCGACCGCTTCGATCTTGTGCCGGCGCTCTTTGTGCTTGCGGCCGTGCTCGCACGCGACCGGGGCCGATCCGCCGCCTGGTCGGGGCTGCTCTCGGTCGGCGTGGCGATCAAGGCGTTCCCGCTATTTCTATATCCGGCTCTTCTGCGCGGCGAGCGCAACCTGCGGCGGGTGATCGTCGCGGGCGCGATCCCGCTGCTGCTCTGTGCCGCGGCGGTGATCGTGATGGGCGATGAGTTCGGGTCTGCGATCAGCTACCACACCGAACGAACCCTCCAGGTGGAGAGCCTCGGCGCGAGCGCGTTCGAGGTCGCCCACGTCCTCGGGGCCTCGGGAATCGCGACGGGGGTCGGGCACGGGGGCTTTGAGATCTCTGCCTCGGGGGCGACGGCTGCTCGCTGGGCCTCGGTCGTGCTGGGCGCGGCGGGCTACCTGTGGATCGTCTGGGCCGGATGGCGCTCTCGGGCGACCAATTTCGAGCTCGTCTGTGCCCTGCTCGCGGTGCTGATCGTCTTCGCGCCGGTGCTCTCGCCGCAGTTCCTGCTCTGGCTCTTGCCGGTCTCCGCCTGCGCCTACGGGCTGCGCAGGGAGACCCTGGTCCTCCTCCTGGCGATCCTCTTCACCCAGATCGAGCTGCAGCACTACGACGGGGTCGATGCGCTGACCGGCAACTTCGTCTGGCCGCTGGCGGTCCGGAACGTCCTCCTGCTCGTCTACCTGGCGCTGGTCGCGGGCCCGATCCTCCGGACCGAGGGCGCCGGCGGCCGCGAGGAACGTCAATCGTCCCTCGCGACCCCCGAAACCCCGCCTGATTCCCTGCCAGGCACCCCCAAGACTGCCCTTCGTACCCCTTGAGCTGGGCGCTTCTTCGAGTCTCAGGCGAAGGTAACCGCGGCCGGCCCGAAAGACAACGCCGATTCAATGCAACAAACGTCGAGATTCTGGGCTCTGCCAGATCGCCGTGCAACTCGGTAAAGCGCTGCAAACACGACAAATCCACCGCATGGGTGCCCATTCGTGAGAACGGTTCGATCGCGCCGCGCAACATGTGGTTGCCGCACATTCGTTGGCTGCCTACTGCCTAATGGGGATCCGCAGGACGTACCGACGGGCTGCCGCTCGGGCGCCGATTAAGGTCGGTCGATCAGGAGTCGGCGTAGCTCGCCGAGGAAACGTTCGAGCTCGGGATTCTTCATCCGGTTCCCGGGCGTCTCGCGCGCCATCTGCAGGAGACCCAAGTAAGTCGCGTAGGCGATCCGCGCACGATCGCGGGCGGTCCGTTCCGTAAGCCCAGCTCCCGATACGTCTCGCTCAGCCGATCCAGGCGCGCCGCATTCACCCGCGAGACCGCTGAGCGCACGCGCGGGTCGTCAAGCTCCCCATCAGCCGGCCGTGGACCGAGGGCGCGCCGCTCTGGCTGAATTCGGTCGCGACGCGGAGCACCGCGGCGAGACGCTCAGCCGGATCGTCGATGGCCCGGAATTGCTCGACCTGTTCCTCGGCATGGGAGTGTTCCCAGGTCTCGAGAGCGGCCTCTCGTCGAGCGGGTGCTCGCCGACGGTGCTGACGTCGCGGGCTTTCGCGTCGTCCACGCCCCCGGGCACAGTCCGGGCGAGGTCATCTACTTCCGCGAGTCAGACCGGGTGGCGATCTGCGGGGACGTGATCCGCAACCTGAGCCATGCGACGCTGCGGCCGAAGCTCCAGGAGCCGCCCGAGCAGTTCAACTCGGATACCGCCGAGAACCGGCCCTCGATCCGCAAGCTCGCGGCGCTCGAGCCCTCACTGATCCTGCCCGGCCACGGGGACGCGGTCCGCGACATGGACCAGTTCAAGCGGTTCGTCGACGCGTTGCCGACCGACTAGAGCTAGGCCTTCGACTTGTAGTACTCGAGATTGATCTCGGTGTACTTCTGCCACTCCTCCGGGAGCTGGTCCTCGGCGAAGCAGGCGTCCACCGGGCAGGCCTCGACGCAGGCGTCGCAGTCGATGCACTCGTCCGGATCGATGAAGAGCTGCTGGACGTTGTCGTAGTCGGGCTCGTCCGGCGTCGGATGAATGCAGTCGACGGGGCAGACCTCGACGCAGGAGTTGTCCTTCTCGCCGATGCAGGGCTCCGCGATGACGTATGCCAAGGCGCCTATTCCTTTCCGGAATCGTGATTGCGATTGCGGCGCCCATCGGGCGCCGCGGGACGCGACATTTTAGGTGAGTGGCCGCCTCGGTGGGCGGTCGTGGCTGGTGGCTTATGGTCCGCCCGGTGATCCTGCTCACGGGAGCAACCGGCGTCGTCGGCGGCGAGCTCCTGCCGGCGCTGCTCGCGGACGGGAGCGAGGTGCGCGCCCTCGTCCGGGATCCGCGGAAGCTCGGTGAGCATCGGGTCGACGTCCAGATCGCCCTGGGGGACATCGGCGACCCCTTCCTACTGCGTCACGCGATGCGGGGCGTGGACACGGTCATTCACCTGGCGGGGACCATCCGGGACCAGCCCGGCGGCACCATCGAGCAGCTCAACGGGCTCGCCACCGTGCGCCTGCTGCGCTCGGCCGAGCGGGCCGGGGTGGAGCGCTTCGTCTTCTTCTCGGCGATGGGCGCGACCGCGTTCCAGCGAACCCGCTTCTTCCGCTCCAAGGCGCTAGCCGAGCATGCCGTGCGTGAGTCCCCGCTCGAGACCACCGTCTTCGCTCCCTCGATCATCTATCGCCCTGGGGATCCCTGGATCAGGCTGCTCGAGCGCTTCTCTCTGTTGCCCGCGGTCCCGGTCTCGGGATCCGGCCACGCCCTCTACCAGCCCATCTGGGCTCGTGACGTGGCGCGCTGCGTCGTCGCCTCGCTCGATGGCGCAGGATCGAATCCGGGCTCGCCCGGCCGCTACGAATTGGCCGGCCCCGAGCTGCTCTCCTACGACGACATCGTCGAAGTCGTCATGGAGGCGAGTGGGCGGGAGCGGCCTCTGGTGCACGTGCCCCTTCCCTTGGTGCGCGGCGGGCTGCGGGCGCTCGAGCTGCTCGTCGGACGTTCGGTGTTCGCCACCTGGGAGGAGGCGGAGTTGATGGAGGTGCCGATGACGAGCGAGCGCGGCACCGCCGACGCGGAACGCCTCGGGGTCGAGCCGCGTTCGATGGGGGCGGTGCTGGGCGCGCGATCTGCCTGAGGGCCCCCGCTACTGCCGGACGTTCAGCGCGGCGCGCAGAGCCTCGATGTCCTCAGATCCAAAGACGATCCTGTTGCGGGTCGCGACGTAGATGAGGTCGAGGTTGACCCCGGCGCGGGCGATCTTGTGGGTCAGGTCAGCGAGCACGCCAGGGCGGTCTTCGACCTCGACGACGACGACCTCGCGTTCGCCGGTCACGGCAACGTGAGATATCGCCAGGGCGTGCTTCGCCGCCTCGCCATGCGGCACGAGGATGTGGAGCTCGGCCCGGTCCCCTGGTCCCACGCATGTTGCGGCCGCGATATTGACGCCGGCATCGCTGATGGCGTCCGCGACGTCCGCCAGCGCGCCCGGGGTGTTCGCGACGTCGATGACCAGGTCGATCGCCATAGCTCCTGTCCACTCTCAGCGTACTTCCGACGACGAGCTTCGCACTCGATCGATCGCGAGTAATGCCGCCCCCGCGATGAGCTCGAGGAGACCGCCGATCAGCGAGACGTACGAGATCGCGTCGACGGTGCCCTGCGACGGCTCGTCCGGGACGTCGAGGCCGGAGAGCAGGTGGTCGTAGAGCCAGCGGTAGAGGTGCTCGGGGGCCTCGAGGAAGTGCAGCCCCAGGGTGATCGCCGAACCGAGGATCAGCAGCAACCCGGCGGTTCGCAGCGTTGTCACGCCAGGCAGGAAAGCAAGAGGCCCGGCTTGCGCCGGGCCTCTCTTGAAGTCGCCCGCGTTTGATGCGGGCACTCGCCTGTTAGTGGCGAGAGTAGCGCGGCGAAAGCCGCTTACATCATCCCGCCCATGTCGGGCATTCCGCCTCCACCGGGCATGCCGGCCGGCTCCTTCTCGGGCGGCTCGGCCACGATCGCCTCGGTGGTGAGGATGTTCTTCGCGATCGAGGCCGCGTTCTGCAGCGCCGAGCGGGTGACCATCGTCGGATCGATGACTCCGGCGGCAACCAGGTCGCCGTACTCGCCATCGGCCGCGTTCAGGCCCTCGCCGTCCTTCAGGCCGCGGACCTTCTCGACCACGACCGAGGCCTCGAAGCCCGAGTTGTCGGCAATCTGCCGGATCGGCGCCTCGAGCGAGCGCTGGATGATCGATGCGCCAGTCCGCTCGTCATCGTCGTCATAGGAGTCGAGCCTGATCGCGTCCTGGGCGTTCAGCAACGCTACGCCGCCACCCGGGACGATGCCCTCCTCGAGCGCCGCGCGGGTCGCCTGCAGGGCGTCCTCGACGCGGTGCTTCTTCTCCTTCATCTCGGTCTCGGTGGCCGCACCGACCTTGACGACCGCGACGCCGCCGGCCAGCTTGGCCAGCCGCTCCTGCAGCTTCTCGCGGTCGAAGTCGGAGTCGGTCGTCTCGACCTCGGACTTGATCTGCTTGATGCGGCCCTTGATCTGCTCGGCGTCACCGTGGCCGTCGATGATCGTGGTCGTGTCCTTCGAGACCACGACGCGACGCGCCTTGCCGAGCTGGTCGAGCTGGGTGTTCTCCAGCTTCAGGCCCATCTCCTCGGTGATCACCTCGCCGCCGGTGAGGATGCCGATGTCCTCGAGCATCCGCTTGCGACGGTCACCGAATCCCGGCGCCTTGACAGCGACGCCGGTGAACGTGCCGCGGAGCTTGTTCACCACCAGGGTCGCAAGGGTCTCGCCCTCGACGTCCTCGGCGATGATCAGCAGCGACTTGCCGCCCTGCATCACCTGCTCCAGTACCGGCAGGATGTCGCGCACTGAGCCGATCTTCTGGTTGGCGATCAGGATGAACGGCTCCTCGATCACGGCCTCCATGCGGTCCTGGTCGGTGACCATGTAGGGCGAGATGTATCCCTTGTCGAACTGCATGCCCTCGGTGAACTCGAGCTCCATCCCGAAGGTCTGGCCCTCCTCGACGTTCACCACGCCGTCCTTGCCCACCTTGTCGATGGCGTCGGCGATGATGTTGCCGATCTCGTCGTCTGCCGCCGAGATCGCGGCGACGCGGGCGATCTGCTCCTTGCCCGCGATCTCCTTCGACTGCTTCTCGCGGAGGTTCTCGACCACCTGATCCACGGCCAGCTCGATGCCGCGACGCAGCCCGAGCGGGTTCGCACCCGCGGCCACGTTCTTCAGGCCGTGCCGGACGATCGTCTGGGCGAGCAGCGTCGCCGTGGTGGTGCCGTCGCCGGCGACGTCGTTGGTGGCGGTCGCCACCTCACGTACCAGCTGCGCACCCTGGTTCTCGAAGACGTCCTCGACCTCGATCTCTCGGGCGATGGTGACGCCGTCGTTGGTGATCGTGGGCGCTCCGAACTTCTTGTCGAGGACTACGTAGCGTCCCTTGGGACCGAGCGTCACCTTGACCGCATTGGCCACGGCGTCGACACCGTCCTGAAGGGCGCCTCGCGCGTCCTCGTCGTACTTCAGCTCCTTGTGAGCCATATGTCCGTTTCCTCCTTCCTAAGTGCCTTGGCTAGTCGACCTTCGCGAGCACGTCCGACTCCCGCAGGACGAGCAGCTCGTCGCCGTCAACGGTGATCTCGGTGCCTCCGTACTTGGAGTAGAGGACCTCGTCGCCCTCGTTCACGTCGAGGGGGCGGCGTGTGCCGTCCTCCTTGACCTCTCCGTCGCCGACAGCGAGCACCTTGCCCTTCTGCGGCTTTTCCTTCGCGGTGTCGGGGAGGACGATCCCGCTAGCGGTCGTCTCCTCCTCCTCGACCGCCTGAACGATCAGGCGGTCGCCAAGCGGCTTCAGCTTCATCGGCATTCCTCCTGGGTCAATTAGGCGTTGATGGGAAGCTTCTCGGTGCGTTGGCACTCTCGATAGGAGAGTGCCAGGCCGCTGTGATTGTAGCCAGCGAGCGGCTTCGGCCGAAGCCGACCTGGCGCTCCGGCTAGTCGAGTGCCAGGAGCCTGGCTCCGAGCAGCTCTGCCAGGCCCCGTCCGCCGTTCCGCATCACGTAATCGTGGTTCGACTGGAAGGCGGACCGGGCCAGCGGGGCGAGCGCGTTCATCCAGGCCTTCGTCGTGTGCACGTTCCACTCGTAGATCACCGCGGTCAGGCCGTCCTGCTCGAAGAGATGCCAGCGCCCCATGCCGGCCAGCTCGCCGGTCGCGTCTCCCTCCAGGAGCCGAGGTCGGTCAACCAGGGTGGTCCGGATGTGGAACTCGACCCGGTACGGCAGCTTCGCCTTCCAGACGTAGCGGCCGTACTGGCCGACGCCGTTCTCATCGCCCTCCTCGAGCTTCTCCGCCTCCAGCACGCCCTTCCACCACTCCGGCCAGCGCTCGGAGTCGTAGATCGCGTCCCAGACCCGCTCGCGGTCGGCATCCAGCAGCCAGGTGGTGAGGAACCGGTACTCAGTCATGCGGTCGCGCGAGCAGCGTCAGTTGCGAGACGGCGCTTCTCCATTCCCAAATTGCGTCGATGGCCTTTCGACGATTTGGGAGAAGCGGATCACCGTGACCGTGTCGTCCTCGCCGATCGGCCGGGTGTAGATCTTCTGCAGGAAGTCAACGGTCTCGTCGCGCCGGCGGAATTCCGGGTTGTCGTGCTCGATGTCGCGGGGGGAGAGCTCCTCGACCTTCTTCACTTCGACGTCGTCGATGACGGCGGCGAAGATCTTCTCCCGCGGCTGGTGGCGGTAGCCGATCGTGATCCAGACGACCTGACCGCGCTTGTACTTGCGCGACTTGTCCCCGAGGCGGATCGTGGCGGTCTTCCGGCCGCTGCGCAGCTGGTCGACGAAGACCGGCGAGTAGAAGTTGAGGACGTAGAGCGCGGAGTTCACGGCGCGAGCCTACTTCAGTCCGGCGGTGTGAAGCCCTCGGCGCCGATCAGGGGGACGAACCGGCACGGGCCGATCGTCTCCTGCCGGAGGTCCCCGTTCTCGCGGACGAAGGCGGTGAGCAGATCGGCGGACCCGGTCGCGATCGGGACGACCAGCCGGCCGTCGGTTGCCAGCTCGGCGAGCATGCTGTGCGGGGCCTCCGGTGAGGCCGCGTGGACGGCGATCGCGTCGTAGGGCGCCTCCTCGGGATGGCCGCGGCTGCCGTCGCCGACGATCACCTCGACATTCTCGATGCCGAGTTCCCGGAGCCGCTCGCGCGCCCACTCCCCGAGCTCGGGAAGGCGCTCGATGCTCACCACGTGGCTCGCCAATTGCGACAACACCGCCGCCGAATAGCCGGAGCCGGTGCCGATCTCGAGCACGTTCTCGTCTCCGTTCAGTCTCAGCGCCTGGCAGATCGCCGCGACGACCCACGGCTGGGAGATCGTCTGATCGTGGCCGATCGGCAGTGCCGAGTCGTTGTAGGCGCTCCGGCGCACGCCCTCCGGAACGAAGTGCTCGCGAGGCACCGCTCCCATCGCGGCGAGGACCCGCTCGTCCGAGATGCCGCGGCGACGGAGCTGGCGCTCGACCATCGAGGCGCGCTGCTCGGCGAAGTCAGGATCGCCGCGGAGAGACACTAGTGGGGCCTCCCACGACCATTGGCCGGAAATGACGGGCCCAGGCGGCGCCAGCTGGCGTCCTCGGTCGCCCAAATAGTCCCTGCTATTTGGGCTCCCTGCGTCCTTGCCTGGCGGCGCCTGGCCCGCGTCATTCCCTGGACAAGGTTGTGGGACACCCCACTAGAAAATGTAGGCGTCGAGCCGCTCGGGCTCGATCACGGTGACCCGGCCGCGACCGACCTGGACCACGCCCGCCCGCTCCAGGGTTGCGAGAAAGCGGCTGACGCTCTCGCGCGACGTGCCCGCCATCTGGGCGAGGTCCGACTGGCGCAGCCGGATCGTCACCCCATCCTTGACGATCGGCGTCACAGTCTCCTCCGCGAGCAGCTGGTTGAGGACGCCCGCGACCCGGCTGGGGACGGTCTGGAAGGACTGCCGAGCGATCCGCTCGTTCGCCTCGCGCAGCCGGCGGGTCAGGGCCACGACGAGCTTCTCCGCCATCCCGGCATGGGAGCGGATCAAACTGCGCATGTCGGTCGCCGGCAGGGCCAGCAGCTCGGTGTTCTCCGCGGCCTCGACGCTGGCCGAGCGGCGCTCCCCGTCGAGCATCGCGAGCTCGCCGAAGATCGCACCCGGGCCGAGCGTCGCCAGTGTGATCACCCGACCGTCGGAGTGCTGGCGTGTGACGCGGCAGCTGCCACGGCTGACGATGTAGCAGGCGTCTCCGGGGTCGCCCTCGTGGAAGACCCTCGTCTCGCTCGGGTAGCTGCGCGGGATCGCGACCTGGGCTACCCGGTCGAGCTCGTCGGGTGAAAGCTCAGAGAACAACGGCACCGTCCCGAGCAGCTCGACGATTTCAGCTCTCGCTCGACTCTCCATTCCCACCTCGGATTATCGCGGTTCAGGCCGCTTGGCACCGGGGGCACCAATAGGTCGTCCGTGCCTCATCTCCCTGCGCCCGCGATTGGATCGGCGCACCGCAGCCCGGACACGGCTTTCCCGCCCGCCGGTAGATGCGCTTCGGCTGGCGGCCGGTCTCCACGGCCTCGAGCATCAGGTCGCGGGTCGCGGCGAGGACATCGACGAGATCGCCATCATTGAGAGACTCGAGCGGGCGATTCGGATCGACCCGGGCGGCGAAGCAGCCCTCGGACTTGAAGATGTTCCCGATGCCGGCCACCAGCCTCTGGCCGAGAAGCGCCTGGCCGAGCTCGATGTCCGGTGCGATCGCTCGCATGCGAGCGACGGCGACGGCCGGATCGAAGTCGTCGGCCAGCACGTCCGGCCCAAGGCGCGCGAGCTTCGGGTCGCGCCGCAGCTGCGCTTCGGTGACGATCCGCATCGTCGAGCCGCCGAAGTTGACCGCCTCGGCGCCGTTGCCCGTCAGCGCGATCCAGGCCTGGGAGCGGGGACGGCGCCAGCGTTCGCCCTCGCGATAGAGCTGCCAGCTCCCGCGCATGCCGAGGTGGCTGTGAAGGACGAGCTCGCCGACGAAGTGGAGCAGCAGGTGCTTGCCGCGGCTCTCGACCCGCTCGAGGACGCGACCCTCGACCTGGCTGGCAGCTAGGCCCGAGGGTCGTCGCGGCCCTGGGGTGCGGACCGAGATCTCCTCTCCGGCGAGGGTCGCGTCCAGCCGGCGGGCGATCCGCAGGATCGAGTCCCCCTCGGCCATCGCTCAGGCGACGAGCCGGCGCGGCTGGCGCCGGAAGCCGGCCTCGATCAGGGCCGCTTCCATTCCCGAGCCGATCACCGGCTCGCCGTCGACCCGCTCGACCGCGAGCTTCTCGATCTGGCCGGCCTGGGCGGCCTCCGCGAGGGCCCCGAGGCACTCGATGAACTCGCCGTCGTCGATCTTCTGCAGCCGGAGGATCCCCTTGCCGCCGCGCTCGACGTAGATCAGAGGCTCGCCGTCGCGCAGCAAAGCGTAGGCGCCGGCCGTCCGGGCAGGACGCCGCTGCCCCTCCAGCTTCGGCCACGACAGGGTGGCGCCATAGGGGTTGGCCGGATCGGTCGCAGCCAGGACCTGGAGCGAGCCATCGGCCTGCGGCAGGCTGCGCAGGCGCTCGACGGCTCCCGGGAGGGCGAACTGGGCGCCGCCGAGGCCCTCGACGAAGTAGCCGCGCCGCGCGGTCCCCAGAAGTTCCAGGTTCTGAAGCTCGCCATAGATCGATGCGAACCCGCCCGGTATGCCCTCGGCGATGGCGGTCTCACGCGTGACGATCCCGTGGCGCTCGAGCATCAGCTCGGCCAGCGCCCGCATCCTGGGGCCGGCGGAGGGGGCGTCCGCGAAGAGCGGGGTGGTCAGCGACCAGCGGCCGATCACGGTGCCCGCGGCGGCCGCCCGCCGGCGGGCGAAGCGGCGGCCGCCCCGCTCAGTCCGCTGGGCCGCCCTCAACCGCGGGGCGCGGAGGGGGGCGAAGGCGTCGTTGGTGACCTCGCCCGCCCAGGCGAGGTCCCAGAGCGCCTCGTGGAGCTCCTCGGCCGAGCCCTCCAGCTCCAGCAGATCGAGCCAGAAGCACGGACCCTGTGCGAGCCGCTCGCGGATCACGTCGTGGATCTCCCCCTCGGGCCGATCGAGCTTGGCGTTGCCGGCCGGCGGCCCGGCGAGCCGGACGTCCTCGCGAAAGTAAAGGGCGACCTTGCCGTCGCTGCGCCCGAGCGCGCCGGCCCCGACCCAGACCAGCTCGCCGCTCGTGCAGAGCTCGTCCAGCCAGGTGGGGCTGTACTCGCCGAGGCGCCGGGGCAGCACATCGCGCTCCCACGTCTTTGGAGTGAGCGCAACGCCCTGGAGCGGCACCAGCGCCTCGCGCAGCCGATCCGGACCCGCGCCGGAGCGGCCGTGGGCGTCGACGTTCTGCCAGCTCGGCAGGAAGCGGGCCAGCTCCCGCGGATCGGTCGCCTCGACCTCCTGGCGCAGCCGCGCCAGGCTGGCGCGACGGAGCCGTCGCAGCACGTCGGCCTCGCACCACTCGCGCGCGCTCCCGCCGGGCAGTAATTCGCCTCGGACGACATCCCCCGAGCGCTCGAGCTCCTTCAGGGCCGAGGTCGGGTCGACGCCGTAGCGGTCGGCGAGCTGGCGAGTGGGGAAGGGGACGTGGGTCGAGGCGTAGCGGCGGACCAGCGAGGTCAGCGCGTCCTCCACCGGCTCGAGGAAGCTCTCCGGCAAACCGGCGGGAGGTGGGACGCCGAGCGCGTCGCGGTAGAGGCCGGCGTCCTCGGCGGCGATGTAGCGCTCCCCGCCCGCGATCCTGACGACCGCCGCACGGCGCTCCTTGACGAGCTTGTCGAGCATCGACTTTGCCGAGTAGCCCTCCTCGACCCGCTGCTCGCACTCCTCCTCCGTCAGGTCGCCGAGGCGCCGCAGGATCTGCTGCAGGCCGTCGCGGTCCTTGGCCAGGCCCGCCTCGGTCAGATGCTGGAGCTGCGCGGCGACCTCCTCCAGCGCCTCCGGATCGATCAGCTCGCGGAGCTCCTCCTGGCCGAGCAGCTCTGCGAGCAGGTCGCGGTCGAGCGCGAGGGCCGCCGCGCGCCGCTCCGCGTTGGGCGTGTCGCCCTCGTACATGTAGGTGGCTACGTAGTCGAAGAGCAGCGAGGAGGCGAAGGGCGAGGCGGTAGGTGTCTCGACCTCGACCATCGTGATCCGTCTGGAGTGCAGGTCGCGGAGCAGGTCCTTGAGCGCGGGAAGGTCGAGGACGTCCCGCATCACCTCGCGGTAGGTCTCGAGGATGACCGGGAAGCGGGGGAAGTCGCGGGCGACCTCGAGCAGGCTCTGGGACTTGAGCCGCTGCTGCCACAGCGGGGTCCGCTTGCCGGGCCAGGCTCGCGGGATGAGCAGGGAGCGGGCGGCGTTCTCGCGGAAGCGGGCGCCGAACAACGCCGATCCGGACAGCTCGCGGATCACGAGGTCCTCGATCTCGTCCGGCTCGATCAGCACGAGGTCAGCTGGGGGCGGCTCGTCGGCGTCGGGGAGATGGATGACGATGCCGTCGTCGGACCAGATCGCGTCGGCCTCCAGGTCCTTGTCATCTCGGATCTTGGCCGAGAGCGCCAGGCCCCAGGCCGCGTGGACCCGGCCGCCCCAGGGGGAGAGGACGCAGAGCCGCCAGTCCCCGATCTCGTCGCGGAACCGCTCCACCACGATCGCCTCGTCCGAGGGCACGACGCGGGTCGCGGCCTGCTGCTCGGTGAGGTAGTTGACGAGGTTCTGGGCGGCGAGCTTGTCGAGGTCGTTCTCCTTCGCCAGCTTCTTGGGATCTGCATTGACCGCCTCGCGGCTAAACGCGCCGATGGCCTTGCCGAGCTCGGCCGGCCGGCCGATGCCGTCGCCGCGCCAGAAGGGGACAGCGCCCGGCGTCCCGGGGGCTGGAGTGACGATCACTCGGTCGCGCGTGATCTCCTCGATCCGCCAGGTGCTGGCGCCCAGCAGGAAGGTCTGACCGGGCCGCGCCTCGTAGACCATCTCTTCGTCCAGCTCGCCGACCCGCCGGCCGTCGGGCAGGTGCACGCCGTAGAGGCCGCGATCCGGGATCGTGCCCGCGTTGGCGACTGCCAGCTGGCGGGCGCCCGGACGGCCGCGCATCTTGCCCTTGGTGCGATCCCAGACGATCCGGGGACGAAGCTCGGCGAACTTCTCGGAGGGGTAGCGGCCGTCCAGCATGTCGAGCACGTTCTCGAGCTGCTCCCGGGAGAGCTCCGCAAACGGCTGCGCGGAGCGGACGAGCTTCTCGGCCTCGTCGATCTCCCACTCGTCGAGGGCCGCCATCGAGACCAGGTGCTGCGCCAGCACGTCGAGGGGGTTCTGCGGAATGACCGTCTCCTCGATCTCCCCGCTGCGCATCCGGCGTGCGACGACGGCGCACTCGAGCAGGTCGGCCCGGAACTTGGGGAAGATCCGGCCCTTCGAGACCTCGCCCAGCGTGTGACCCGCGCGGCCGACTCGCTGCAAGCCGCGGGTGACGGACTTCGGCGACTCGACCTGGATCACGAGGTCGACCGCGCCCATGTCGATGCCCAGCTCCAGTGAGGAGGTGGCGACCAGGCAGGGCAGCTCGCCCGACTTGAGCAGCTCCTCGACCAGCGCCCGCTCCTCGTGCGAGAGGGATCCATGGTGGGCCCGGGCGATCTCCGGCGGTGCCTTGTCCCCGTCCTTGGAGTTGCCCGCGTGCTCGGTCGCCGGCAGTTCCTCCTCGAGCTCGTCGTTGTGCATCTCGTTGAGCCGCTTGGCGATTCGCTCGGAAGCGCGCCGGTTGTTGACGAAGACGATGGTCGAGTTGTGCTCGCGGACCAGCCGCAGTAGCTCGGGATAGATCGCGGGCCAGATCGAGCGGGTGTTGGTGGCGGGGTCGAGCGAGGCCTCGATCGGACCGGGGTCGATTCGCTCCGGCGAGTGATCGAGCTTGGCGGGAGGCGTCTTGCCGGTATCAGCGCCGTCGCGCCGCTTGTTGTCCAGCGGGCTCGGCTCGACCATGTCCTCGACCGGCACGACGATCTCCAGGTCGAGCTGCTTGGGCTCAGACGCGTCCACCACCTCGCACTCGCGGCCTGCCCCAACCAGAAAGTCGCCGATGCGCTCCAGGGGCCGCTGCGTCGCCGACAGTCCGATCCTCTGGATCGGCCTCGGACCGGACTCGGGGTCATCGGTCAGCGTCGGCTGATCAGATGACTTGCCGGCCAGATGATCCAGCCGCTCGAGCGTCAGCGCCAGGTGGCTGCCGCGCTTCGATGGCGCCACGGCGTGGATCTCGTCGACGATCACCGCTTCCGTGCCGGTGAGGATCTCGCGGGCCTGCGAGCTGATCATCAGATAGAGCGACTCGGGTGTGGTGATCAGGATGTCCGGCGGCTCGCGGCGCATGGCGCGGCGCTCGGACTGGGGTGTGTCGCCGGTGCGCAGCGCGACCGAGATCGGCGCTCCGATCCCATGCAGCGGCGCCCGCAGGTTGCGCTCGATGTCGTAGGAGAGGGCCTTGAGGGGGGAGATGTAGACGATCCGCACGCCAGAGCCGAGCCGCTCAGGCTCGCGGGCGAGGCGGTCGATCCCCCAGAGGAACGCCGCGAGGGTCTTACCCGACCCGGTCGGGGCGCAGATCAGCGTGTGTCCACCCGAGGCGATCGCGGGCCAGCCAGCCGCCTGGGCGGGGGTGGGGGCCTCGAACGACGCCTGAAACCACTTCCTGACCGGGTCTGAGAAGGGCTCCAGGGGTGACTTCTGGGTCGCGGACGTACTCATGGCCAACCTACTGACCTTACCGATCGCTTCACCCGGGCCGAAAGCGGTATGAAGTGCGCGGTGGCGCACGTCGTCCTCTTCCATCATGCGCAGGGCTTGCGGCCCGACGTGACGGCTTGGGCCGACTCCCTGCGGGAGGCGGGGCACGAGGTCGAGACCCCCGACCTATACGAGGGCGTCACCTTCGACCGGCTCGAGGAGGGGATCGCCCATCGGGACGATGTCGGGATTCCCGCCCTGATTGCGCGCGCCGGCGAGTTCCTCGAAGGCATGCCGGAGGACCTCGTCTACGCCGGGTTCTCGATGGGGTCGTCGACCGCCCACTACTTCGCGGTGACCCGCCCGGGGGCGCGCGGCGCCCTGCTCATGCACGGCACCGCACCGCCGCAGACCCTCGGCGGCGCCGAGTGGCCGGCCTCGACGCGCGCCCAGCTCCATTACGCGAGCGGCGACCCATACCTGGATGCCGAGAACCTCGCGTCCTTCGAGGGGTCGGTTGGCGAGACCGGCGCGCCGCTCGAGGTCTTCACCTATCCAGGTATCCGGCACCTGTTCGCCGACCCGGACGGTCCCGATTACGACCAGGACTCGGCGAGGCTGATGCTCCAGCGCGAGCTTGACTTCCTATCCAAGCTCTAGGCGCCAGAGACCCGGGTTGGCGCGTTTGCTCCGCTATCCGGAGCAAACGCGCCATTGGCCCGGTTTCGCTAGGCGCGACCCTCGGCGCCGGCGGGGGCGACCCGCTCGACGTCCAGGCTCGGCAACCGCCGCTCCAGCCAGCTCGGGATCCACCAGTTCCACTTGCCGAGCAGCGACATCACCGCCGGCACGAGGACCATCCGGACCAGGGTGGCGTCGAGGAAGATCGCCGACGCCAGGCCGATTCCGAACAGCTTCAGGAAGACCTCGTTCGAGGTGACGAAGGAGAGGAAGACGACGACCATGATCGCCGCGGCCGCCGTGATCACCCGGGCGGTCTTGGCGAGGCCGTCGGCCACCGCCCGCTGAGTGTTGCCGTCCTTCAGGTACTCCTCGCGGATCCGCGAGATCAGGAAGACCTCGTAGTCCATCGAGAGGCCGAAGAGGATCGCGAACATCATCACCGGCATGAACGGCGCGACCGGGACCTCGTGGTCGATACCGATCAGGTTGCTGAGCCCGCCGCCGTTCGCGGCGAGCGTCATCACGCCGTAGGCCGCGCTCACCGAGAGCAGGTTCATGACCCCGGCCTTCAACGAGATCAGCGGCGAGTGGAAGGCGACGAGCAGGAGCAGGAACGAGAGCCCGACCACTCCCGCTATGAACAGCGGCATGCGGTCGGTCATGTAGGTGCTCTGATCCTCGAGCGCCGCGGTGACGCCGCCGATCTCGGCATTGATTCCTGTGCCGCCGAGATTCGTCGGCTCCACGTCGTTCCGCAGGTTCTTGACGAGATCCTCGGTGGCCTCGTCCTGCGGTGAGGTCTTCGGGATCACGGTGATCAGCGCCGCGTCTCCCGCTTCGTTGATGCGCGGAGGCACGACGAACGCCACACCGGGCGTGCTCCGCACCGTGTTGGCGAAGGCGTCGATCTTGGACTTCGCCTGCGGATCGTTCGGCAGTGTCGCTGCGATCTGGATCGGGCCGTTCGAGCCCGGACCGAAGCCCTCGGTGTTCAGGTCGTAGGCCTGACGGGTCATCGAGTCAGGCGGATCGTTGCCGGCGTCTGGGAAACCCAGGCGCATGCCGAGCGCCGGCGCCGCAAGGGCGAGCAGGATTGCGAGTGAGATGATCGCGGCGGGCCAGGGACGTCGCTGCACGAAATGGCTCCAGCGGGCCGCCGGCGATTCCCCACCGCGCTGGCGCTGGCGCTCCGCCTCATCCGCCTTCCTCAGAGAGCGGCCGAGCAGCGGAATGCGCAGCCTGTCGACCCTCGGTCCGAGGTAGGAGAGAAAGGCCGGCAGGAGCGTGATCGAAGCGAACATCACGACCAGCACGGCTATGGAGGTCGCGATCGCGACGCCGTACATGTAGCTGAGCCCGGTGAGCATGAGGCCGAGCACGGCGATCACGACCGTGCAGCCCGCGATCAGCACGCTGCGACCGGCGGTGGTAACGGACTCCACGACGGCGTCATGGCGGTCTTTGCCCTCCCTCATCGCCGACCTGAAGCGGGTCAGTACGAGGAGGGCGTAGTCGATGCCCACGCCGATCCCGATCAGGCCGGAGACCGCGGTGGTCCAGTCGGGCACATCCATCACATTGGCCAGCAGAGGGATGAGCCCGGCCGAGGAGATCCCGAGGCCGGCCAGGGCGATGCCCAGGGGCAACCCCGCCGCCACGACCGATCCGAACGCGATCAAGAGCACGATCGCCGCGCCGAGGAAGCCGAAGCCCTCGGGACTCGACTGGGACTGCGCGGCGTAAATTGGATCGCCGCCGAGCTTGATCTCGAGCCCGTTGGCGTCGTTGTCCTCGGCGGCATTGATCAGCTGCTTGCCCTGATCCTTCGTGACCTCCCAGCCCGGAACCGTCATCGGGAGCGTCGTCGACGCGATCTCGCGGTTCTGGGAGAGACGGATCGAAGTGTGGGGATCGATGTGCTCGACCTTCTGGGCCTGGGCGAAGAAGGGCTGCAGCCGCTGGGCCGCCTGCGTCGTGCTCGCGAAGCCACTCGGGTCCTTCGCGACCACGAAGACCTCCTGGCCCGAGTAGCCGGCGAAACGCTGCTCGGTGATGTCGCTCGCGGCCTTTGACTCCGAGCCGGGCGTGTCGTAGTCAGCCTGGAACTCGCCGGCGAGTGACGATCCGACTCCGATGATCACGAACATGGCCGCGATCCAAATGAGGACAACGCGGCCGCGGCGACGGTACGAGATGTCGGCGAGACGGGCTAGACGACGGGACATTCACTTCCCCCTTCCATAGGTTCAAGAATTAGTTCTCAGACTCCGGACGCTGCCATTTCTCATCGGTCAGTCACGATTCCAATGAGCGCGCTTGATGTCCATCGGGGATTTCCCTAGGACCCCCCTAGCCGCGCTCGATCGTAAGACGGTCCGCCGGTGCGGTCTGTGACATGCGCCGCAGATTCGGGCCGTTCAGCGCGCGAGTGTAGAAGCGACTTCGGCGAGGCGCGGCGCGTTCCGGTCGCGCTCGGAGAGGACCGGGTCCCTGATCGGCCAGTGCACCGCGACCTCGGGGTCATCCCAGGCGATGCCGCTCTCGAGGTCGGGGTCATAGTAGGTCGATACGCGGTACAGCACGTCGGCCACCTCGGAAAGCACGCAGAAGCCGTGACCGAAGCCATCCGGGATGAGGAGCTGCCGGTGGGTGACGTCGTCGAGCTCGTAGCCCTCCCAGCGCTTGTAGGTCGGCGAGTCCGGGCGCAGGTCGACGGCGACGTCAAAGATCGCCCCTCGCGCGCAGCGGACCAGCTTGGCCTGCCCTCGCTGCATGTGAATCCCGCGCAGCACGCGCTCAGCAGAGCGACTGTGATTCTCCTGGACGAACTCCACCTCGATGCCCAACGAGGCGAACTCGCTGGCGCGGAAGGTCTCGACGAAGAAGCCGCGCTCGTCGCCTTGGACGTCGGGCTCGAGCAGCACGACGCCGTCGATCTCGGTCGGCAGGCGACGGAAGCTCACTGGTTCAGCGCCTTCCCGTACTGGCGCTCGTAGTAATCGCGGTAGTCGCCCGAGCGGATCGGCTCCCACCACCACCGGTTCTCGCGGTACCAGTTCACGGTTCGATCAATGCCCTCGTCGAAGCCGACCGCGGCCTTCCAGCCGAGCGCCTCGAGTCGCGCCGCCGACAGCGAGTAGCGGCGGTCGTGACCCGGCCGGTCCTTGACATAGGAGATCAGCGACGCGTCACGATCCGTGAGGGCGAGGATCCGCCTGATCACGTCGAGGTTGGGGAGCTCGTCCGGGCCGCCGACGTTGTAGACCTGCCCGGGCTCGCCGCGCTCGAGGACCGTGTCGATCGCCGCACAGCAGTCCTCGACGTAGAGCCAGTTGCGCACCTGCATGCCATCGCCGTAGACGGGCAGCGGATCGCCGGCGAGGGCGTTCAGGATGCAGAGCGGGATCAGCTTCTCGGGGTGCTGGCGCGGGCCGTAGTTGTTGGAGGCGCGGATGATCAGTGCCTCGGAGTCGTAGGTCCGGGCGAAGGCCGAGACCAGGAGATCGCCGCCGGCCTTCGAGGCCGAGTAGGGGGAGGAGGGGTTGAGCTTCGACTCCTCGCTGGCGGAACCCAGCTCGAAGTCTCCGTAGACCTCATCGGTGGACACCTGCAGATGGCGTACCCCGGCGTCGCGGGCGGCCTCGAGCAGGACGTAGGTGCCGTAGACGTCGGTGGTGATGAACTCGCCGGGGGTCTCGATCGAGCGGTCCACGTGGGACTCGGCGGCGAAGTTGACCACCGCGTCGCAGTCCTCGAAGGCTGTCCTGACGGCGTTGCTATCGGCGATGTCCGCCTCGACCAGCTCCCAGCGGTCCTCCGGAAGCCCATCGAGGTTCTCGCGCCGGCCCGCGTAGGTGAGCTTGTCGAGAACCCGGACCGAGTCATCCGGATGCTCGTCCAACCGGTGGGCCACGTAGTTCGAGCCGATGAAGCCGGCGCCGCCGGCGACCAGGAGCCTCATGCGGCGTCCACGCCTTTGTCGGTCCCCTCGTCCACGTCTTCGGAACCGTCCTCCCAACTCACTTCCTCGAGCGGCAGCTCGCTCTCGCCGGTGATCTCCTCACCGTCGGCCTGGCGTTCCTGGCGCTCCCGGCGGGTCCAGTCGAGCATCGGCTGGCGCTTCGAGGCGCTCGATCGCTCCCTGCGCGGGGCTGCCTCCCTTTCCACCTGATCACGCCGCGCGAGATAGTCGGAGAGGCCGCGCTGCCAGGGCGGCAGCTGGATCGGAGCCGAGCGCCGGCTGACGAGCACCGAGTTGGCGGGGCGCTTGGCGGGTCGCTCCATCATGTCGGTGGTCGTGGCCATCACACGCGTGACGACCTCGGCCTGCCGGAAGATCTCCATCGCGAACTCGTACCAGGAGCAGCTGCCTTCTCCCGCCATGTGGTGGATGCCGTAGGCGGCGCTGTCGACCAGGCGGAGAAGGCCGACCGCGAGGTGGCCCGTGTAGGTGGGGCAGCCGACCTGATCGTGGACCACCACAACGGGTCCGCCGCCCTCTCCCAGGCGCAACATGGTCTCCACGAAGTTGCCACCCCGCGGGCCGAAGAGCCAGGAGGTGCGAACGATGAAGCTCTGCCCGTTGACCAGGGCGGTGGCCCGCTCGCCCGCAAGCTTGGTGCGCCCGTAGGCGTTGATCGGGTCGGTGTCCTCCGACTCACCGTAGGGACCGCCCTGGCCGTTGAAGACGTAGTCGGTCGAGGGGTAGATGACCTTGGCGTAGACCTTGGCGGCCGCGTCCGCGACGAACCCCGCGCCCTGCGCATTGACCAGCGAGGCGTCGTGTTCCGACTCCTCCGCGCCGTCGACGTTGGTCCATGCCGCGCAGTTGATCACCGCCCCGGGCCGCTCGCGGGTGATCATGCGCTCGACCCTGGCCGGATCGGTGACGTCGAGGTCGTCATGGCTCAGCGCGATCACCTGGTGGCGTATGTCACTGGCGACGCGGACGACGTCGTGTCCCAGCATCCCGTCTGCCCCTGTTACCAGGATCTTCATGGGATCGAGATCTTCGCGTTGTCGCCGACCAGGAAGCGCAGCGTCTTTGGCATGCCCTCGCTACGGCTCAGGCTGACGTTCTTGCCGAGCAGGCTCGCTTCCATCCGCGCGTGCAGGTCGCGGATACTCGAGCCCGCCAGCACGATCGAGTGCTCGACCTCGGAGCCTGTGATCTCCACGTCGTGGTCGATCGCCGTATAGGGCCCGATGTAGGAGTCGGTGAGCCGGGTGCCGGCGCCGATGATCGCCGGGCCGCGGACGACGGTCCGCTCCAACTTCGCCCCCTTCTCGATCGTCACGCGGCCCTCGACGCGCGACTCGGAATCAAGCTCGCCTTCGATCCGCGGCTCGATGTCCTCGAGGACCAGGCGATTCGCCTCCAGCATGTCCTCCAGTTTCCCGGTGTCCTTCCACCAGCCCTTGACGATGTGCGGCTCCACGCGAGCATCGGACTCGATCAGGGAGTCGATGGCGTCGGTGATCTCCAGCTCGCCCCGGGCCGACGGCTCGATCGAGTGGGCCGCTTCGAAGATCGCCGGCGTGAACATGTAGACGCCGACGAGCGCCAGGTCGCTGGGCGGGTCCTTCGGCTTCTCGACGAGGCGCACCACCCGTTCGCCGTTGAGCTCCGCGACCCCGTAGGAGGAGGGATCGTCGACGCGGGTGAGCAGGATCAGCGCATCCGGCTCTGAGCGGCGAAAGACCTCCACGAGGTCGGTGATCCCGTTCCGGAGCAGGTTGTCGCCGAGGTACATCACGAACGGACTCTGGCCGAGGTACTCCTCGGCGGTGAGCAGTGCGTGGGCGAGCCCGAGGGGCGCCTCCTGCTCGAGGTAGGTGATCCGCGCGCCGAAGTCCGAGCCGTCGCCCGCTGCCTGCCTGATCTCCCCACCGGTCTCCGGAGCGATGATCACCCCGATGTCGATGATCCCGGCCTCGACCAGCGCCTCGATCCCGTAGAAGAGGACGGGCTTGTTTGCCACCGGGACGAGCTGCTTGGCGGAGGTGTGGGTGATCGGACGTAGCCGCGTCCCGGCCCCCCCGGAGAGGATCAACCCCTTCAAATCTTCCATTCCGCGGGAGGCTAGACGCTAGACCACGAAAACCGAGCAGCGGGATACGGAGAGGACCCCGCGATGCGCCGGTTATCGCGGCTCAATGGGGCTTCGAGATGTTCTTGTGGTTGGAATGCTCGCAATGCCTGCCCGAAGGATCGCGCCTGTCCTTCCGGAGCACATCACCGCCGCCATCGCCGCAGGAGATGAAGGTGTCGCGCTGGCCGTCGAGCGTCTGCAGGGTGTCGCGGCCGCGGCCGCCCTTGTAGACGTCAGCCCCCTGACGTCCGCGCAGCGTGTCTCGCCCGTCGTTCCCCTTCAGGATGTCGTTGCCGAGCCCACCAGTGAGGACGTCAACACCACGGCCGCCGATCATCAGCGCGCCGATCGTGAGCGGGGGGAGCACGCCGGTCCCGGCCGTTGAGACGGTGATGGTGTCGTCGCGATCACGCGCGTCGATAACGAAGCTGCGGACGAACACCTGCTGGCACATACCGACGCCGTTGATCAACTCGCAGGGCCCACCCCCGATGCTGATCGGGTTCGCGTCGGCGTCCTTGAAGCTGTAAACGCGAACGGTGCCGCCGAGGATCGTGTCGACGCCCACCTGGACGTCGTTCCTCTCGCCCTGGCCCGCGACGTAGAAGATGATCCCGTTTGCTTCGGTGAGGGTTGACGCGTGCGCGCCGGCCACGCCGAAAAGCATCGTTCCCATCACCGTCAGAGCTATCGCGATCCTTCGCATCGGTCCCCCTGGGTTGGAGTCCATTCGAGAGCGGCGGGGATTCTGCCACTTTTCGCACTTTCGGCTACTGGAAATTGCGGAAGCTGCAGGATTCCGCCCAGAGACGACTTGACGGGAATCCGGTTAGTAGGTCCCGCCGAGCTTGCTGTGGTCCCAGGTGGCCACCCGCTTCGGGCGGAAGTGAATGGCGACGCGCTTAGGGGCCTGGGCGCGGAGCCCTGCGGCGGCGTCACCCTCCACCGACTCGATCCCCTCGCTGTAGCGGACCGTCATCTCCTTGGCGTACTCGACGATCTGGTCGAGGTCGCGGATGATCTCCGCCTCTGTCTCGATCTGAACGCCGCGGAGCTCACCGTACTCGACGCCGGTCTCGATCAGCAGCGTGGCGCGGGGGTCGCGCTCGAGGTTCCTCACCTTCTGTGACTTCGCGTACGTCCAGATCCAGATCTCGCCGTCCCGCGGGACGTACCAGAGCGGCATCACGTGGGGCCATCCACGCGGGCCGAGCGAGGAGACCACCACGATCCGCTCGTTGTCGATCAGCTCGCGCTGCTCCTCGTCGGTGAGCTTGATCTGGTCCCGCCGGGACGCCACGATCAAAGGGGGTGCCCTGGCGGGCACCCTCGCATCACGCGATCGGTCGGAGTGAGGACGAGGGTCTCGAAGGGCCCCTCTCCGGCCATCGACTGCATTGTCCCGCCCTCCCAGCGCGGCTGCAGATCGTCGTAATGGCGGCTCCAGGCGTGCCCGGACTGGCCGGTGAAGGCCTGCCATTGAGATCGCTCCGGCGCCGAGGGGTCCGCGACCATCCGCCAGCTCGGCGCCCAGATCGCGTGATAGGGATCGGTCGGGTTGTAGGCGATCTGCGCCACGGTCTCCTGCGCGCCACCTGGATGGAGCGTGCGGTTGAAGACCAGCTCCGAGATCGGGTTGATCGCTCCGAGCGCATGCGGGAACTCCAGAGCGTGCACCTGGCCCCAGCGCCAGCCCTCCGGATCGGGTCCGAAGCGCTCCTCGAGGTCGTCGAGGGCGCCGCGCAGCGCCTCCAGCGCGAGCTCGTCCCAGGAGCCGCCGATCAACTCCTCGTCCGCCTCCTCCCAGAGCTCCAGCAGGTGGGCGTGCCAGCGCCAGGGCGAGGTGACGTGGGCGATGAAGCCGTTGTCGGCACGATCCAGGTAGCGCTCGGCGAGATCGCGATCGCCGATCGCCGCTCGAGTGAACTCCCGGGCGAGCCGGAGTAGGAACGCCTGGTAAATCGTGCCCGCGACGGTCCGCGGGCCGAGGGTCCGGTCCCAGCTCTTCAGTCGCTCGATCGCCCTCACCTCGCGCTGGCTGGCCGGCTCCAGGCGCGCCAGGCGATGAACGACCTCGTCCCCCGGGATCGAGTAGAGGTCGGTCTGCATGCGGCGGAAGTCGTCCAGGTCGTGCTGCTCGCGCTCGTCGAGCAGCTGCTCGATGCGGGCGGCCCGGTAGCCATCCAGCCAGTCGCTGGTGATGTGGTGCGGGTACGAGGAGTCGACGACCTTGTTGTTTGCCGTGACGACGTAGCCCTCGTCGGGATCGATGAGCTCCGGCAGCTCGTCGTATGGGATCCAGCCCTCCCAGTCGAACTCGCCGGTCCAACCAGGCTTCGGCAGGTCGGGGCAGTCACCCTTGCGCATCGGGATCCGTCCGACCATCTTGTAGCCGATCGACCCGTTCCGGTCGGCCCAGACGAGATTCGAAACCGGCATCGTCAGGTCGCGGAGCATCTCAACCAGCTCCGGACCGTTTCTCGGCTCCAGCACGCCGAGATACGCATGTGAGATCGCGGGCTCGTCGAGCGCGGCCCAGCGCAGAGTGAGCGGCTGCTCGTCGTCGGCCCCGAGGGCGTCGTTGACGATCGGGCCATGGTGGGTGAGACGGACCTCGTGACGCTCGGCCCGGTCGCGACCGCGGACGGTGATCAGCTCCTCGAGGATCTCGACCGGGCGCCGCTCCCCCTCGAACTCGTAGCTCTCGTCCTCGATCCGCTCGACGAACAGGTCCTCGGTGTCCGCCATGACGTTGGTGAAGGCGAAGGCGACGTCGTTGTTCTGGCCGAGCGAGATCCCGGGCAGGCCGGGGATCGAGGCGCCCCGGCAGAACCGGCCGCCCAGCTCCAGGCCGATCTCGTACCAGACACCAGGCATCCCGCTGGGCAGGTGGGGGTCGCCGGCGAGCAGGGCGCCGCCGGTCGCCGAGCGGGCCGGTCGCACCGCCCAGTTATTGGAGCCGCTGGCAGCGGCGGCCAGCCCGATCTGCTCGCGCACCCGTCCGATCTGTTCCGCCAGCCGCAGGCCATCGCCGTCGAAGCCCTGGCCGGGGTGGAGTACGACGGGGTTGCCCTTCGGGTAGGTGGGGTCGATCTGGGCGGCGCGCTCCTCGCCCAGCTCCCGGACCAGGTCGGCGCGCAATAGCTCCCGCTCCCAATTGGTCGAGAGCCCGAAAGAGAGCAGCTTGCCCCCCGCCAGCATGTCGGCTGGGCGCCAGGGCTCGAACTCGAGGCGCAGCAGCTGAAACTCGGCCGGGGGCGCGGAGGCAATCCGTGCGGCCTCGTTGAGCCCGGTGCAATAAGCGTCGAGCAGGGCGCGGAGGTCGGTCTCGAGCTCCGCCTCTTCGCGGAGAGCGACCCGGCGCAGTCCCAGCGTTCGCATCAGCCGGTCCACCGGCAGTCCCGCGTCCCCGGCGATCTCGGCGATTCGGCCGGAGGTGATCCGGCGGTTCACCTCGCACTGCCAGAGGCGGTCCTGGCCGTGGCAGAAGCCTTGGCCGTACCAGAGGTCCGCCGGCGTCTGCGCCCGCACGGTGGGCATGCCCCAGCGGTCGCGGACGATCTCGATCGGGGCCTCGACTCCGCGGACGCGGAGATCACCGGAAGTGCGGGGGAGCGGCCGGCGGAAGAGCTGCCACCAGAGCCCCGCCGCGGTCGCGCCGAAGAGGGCCGTGCCGATCCCCATGCCCTTGGCGCCGGTCCGAAGTAGACGGCCTAGGTCGATGACCATCGGTCCTTGATATCAGGCGGCAGGCGGCCTTCCTCGCCGAGCTTCTCGAGGTGAGCCTCCATGGCGATCGCCGCGGCGGGCCTGAGCTCCTCCGGGACGTCCTCCCAGACCTCCGCCAACAGCGCCTCCCGCGAGCGCTCACCACGGTCGAGCGCCGCGACCAGGCGGTCCTCCCGCTCCTGCCGATGTGCGATGTACTCGGCGATCTTGGCCTGCGGATCGTCGATCCGCGGGCCGTGCCCGGGGTAGAGCACAGTCAGGTCGAGACCCTGGAGCCGGCGCAGGGAGTCCATGTAGTCGCTGAGCGAGCCGCCAAGCCGACGAGAGCCGACGATCGTCGAGCCCTCGCCCAGGATCAGATCGCCGCAGAAGCAGGCGAACAGTCCGTCGCCGTCCGGCAGTAGGAAGGAGAGGTGCTCGGCCGCGTGTCCGGGTGTCGCGATCGCGGTCAGGCCGGCGACGGCCTCGCCGTCCGCTGGCCGAGTCGGCTCGATCCCGAGCGGCTCGACTCCGGCGAGGTGGTCGGCGTCGTCGTGGGTGAGCAGGACCATGCCGATCCCGCCGCGCTCGGAGGCTGCCCGGCGGATGGAGTCGATGTGGTCAGGCTCGTCGGGGCCGGGGTCGATCACCACCGTGGGGTCCCGCCCCACGAGGTAGGTGTTGCTCCCCTCCAGGGTCATCGGCCCGGGGTTGTTTGCCGTCAGCCTCTCGACGTCAAGGGTCATCGACGGACATTCTGTCGTGTTGACAGGTGACCAAAAGGTCACATATACTCGGAACGTGGACGAGGACGTGGTATTCAGGGCACTTGCCGCTCCGACCAGGCGGAAGCTCCTCGACGAGCTCTTCCGCAAGGACGGTCAGACGCTCAGCGAGCTGGAGCGGAAGCTGCCGATGTCGCGCTTCGGCGTGATGAAGCACCTCGGAGTGCTCGAGGAGGCGAATCTGGTGGTCTCGCGCAGGCGCGGCCGCGAGAAGCTCCACTTCCTGAATCCCGTCCCGATCCGGCTCATCCACGACCGCTGGGTGAGCAAGTACGCCGAGCCGCTGGCGGCCACGCTCAGCGGGATCAAACGAGAGCTTGAGGAGGAAGAACATGGAAAAGATCCCCGAGGCCGGAGCCGAGCTGTATCCCGATGACACCGCCGCGGTCTTCGAGATCTTCATAAAGACGACCCCGGAGCGGCTCTGGCAGGCCGTTACCGATCCCGACCTGCGCGCCCGCTACAGCTTCGGCGTCCGGACCGAGTCGGACTACACCGACGGCTCGATCTACAAGTCCTCCGTACCCGGCGTGATCGACATCGCCGAGGGCGAGAACCTCGAGGTGGACCCGCCGCGCCGCCTGGTGCAGACCTTCACCGCGCTCTGGAGCGACGAGGCGAAGAGCGAAGGCGCCTCCAGGGTGACCTGGGAGATCGAGCCGGTCGGCGACGACTCCTGCCGTCTCACCGTGGTCCATGACCAGCTCAAGCCGGGCGCGAACGGCGAGCTCTACGGCGGCTGGCCGATGATCCTCTCCGGCCTCAAGACACTGCTCGAGACGGGTGAGAACCTGACGACGCCGGGATCGCTGCGCTACGCCGGGGCCGCGGGAGGGTCCTGATGGGGAGGCTCAGGGTGGTCGAGAGCCTCACTCTCGATGGCGTGATGCAGTCGCCCGGCCGTCCTGACGAGGACACCCGCGACGGGTTCGAGCACGGTGGCTGGGCGATCCCGTACGTCGATGAGGTGATGGGCCGTGCAATGGGCGAGCAGATGGGCCAGCGCGGTGCGATCGTGCTCGGGCGCCGGACCTATGAGGACTTTGCCGAGGTCTGGCCGAAGCAGGAGGGCAACCCGTACAGCGAGGCGCTGAACGCGGCGCAGAAGTACGTCGCCTCGCGCACTCTCGGGGAGCCGCTGCCCTGGGAGAACTCGACGCTGCTCGCCGGGGATGCCACGGGGGCCGTCGCTGCGCTCAAGGAGCAGGACGACGCAGGTCTGACCGTTCTGGGAAGCGGAGAGCTCGTCCGCTCACTGATGAGCCGCGGGTTGATCGACGAGTACCTGCTGCTGATCCACCCGCTAGTGCTCGGCTCGGGGCGACGGCTCTTTCGGGACGGCGTCTTCGCCTCTCTCGAACTCGCCGACAGCCTGAATACGACGACGGGAGTCGTGATCGCGACCTACCGGGCGACGAGTCAGGGAACGTGATCGAGGCCAAGGCGGCGCCGCGCGTGCTTCTCGAGGGGATCGCCTTCCCCGAGTCACCGCGCTGGCACGACGGCCGGCTCTGGTTCTCGGATTGGGTCGCGCACCAGGTGATCGCCGTCGACATGGAGGGTCGCAGCGAGGGGGTGGCGCACGTCGACGCCTTCCCGTTCTCGATCGACTGGCTGCCCGACGGCCCGATGCTGATCACGGCGGATCGACAGCTGCTCCGGATGGACTCGGATGGTTCGCCGGTCCCGCACGCGGATCTGAGCGGGCTCTCGGAGTTCGGCTGGAACGAGGTCGTCGTCGACCGGCTCGGGAACACCTACGTCAACGGCGCCGGCTTCGACCTGATGGGCGGCGGCGACCCAGCACCCGGGATCGTGGCGCTGCTGCGGCCGGACGGTTCGTCCGAGGTCGTCGCGGACGGGGTCCGGTTCCCCAACGGCATGGCGATCACCCCCGACGGCTCGACCCTGATCGTGGCGGACTCCTATGGGAAGGAGCTCACCGGCTTTACGGTCGCGGAGGACGGCACGCTCTCCGATCGCCGAGCCTGGGCGAATCTCGGGGACGGTGTCCCTGACGGCATCTGCCTCGACGCCGACGGCGCGGTCTGGTACGCGGATGTTCCGAATCGCCGCTGTGTCCGGGTCGCCCAGGGAGGCGAGGTGCTGCAGACGGTCGAGCATGACCGCGGGTGCTTTGCCTGCATGCTGGGCGGCGCCGAGGGCACAACCCTCTTCATCGCCGCCCAGGAGTGGAAGGGGCCGGAGGGGATCGGAACGGAGCCTCGCACCGGCCAGATACTGGCGGTCGAGGCCCAATCACCACACGCCGGACGCCCCTAGGGATCTGCGAAGGTGAGGACATGGCAACCAACACACAGCTGATCAACGGCGTCGACTTCATCGCGTTCCCGACCAAGGACTGGCAGGCCGCCCGGAAGTTCTACGGCGAGACGCTCGGACTGCCGT
The DNA here is from genome assembly GCA_963797265.1 of uncultured Solirubrobacterales bacterium. Taxonomy (GTDB): domain Bacteria; phylum Actinomycetota; class Thermoleophilia; order Solirubrobacterales; family 70-9; genus DASUPK01. Next base: position 369,674 of record CAWCOY010000003.1, read on the forward strand.
TCGGGAAGCAGTGGGGCGAGATGCCGGCCGGCGAGTTCGAGACCGGGACCGTGACGATCGCGCTGTTGCAGGTCGATGCCTTCGACATCGACTTCAGTCCGAACACCACTCCGCTCGAGTTCCACGTCGACGACTTCGAGGCCGCCAAGGCCGAGCTCGAGTCACGTGGCGTCGAGTTCGTCACCGACGTGATCGACAGCGGAGTCTGCAAGCAGGCGATCTTCCAGGACCCTGACGGCAACTCACTGGCGATCCACCACCGCTACGCGCCCGGCGCGGCTTCGCAGGAGGACATGGACGCAGCGGCTGACACCGCCGCGGGGACCTCCTAGGTCATCCATCGACCTCATCGAGGAGGGCCACGACCCTCGCCGGGGCCGCGCTCCCGCCAACGATCCGAAGGGGAAAGCAGGCGACCTGAAAGCCCTGCGCCGGAAGGGCGCCGAGATTCACCAGCCGCTCGATCTGCGAGTAGGCGAGATCGACCTGGTGGGCCGCCCAGAAGACGCCCGGTTCCTTGGCCTTCTTCGCCCGTTCCGCCTGTGTGAAGAGCGGTGCATCCCAGCCCCATGCGTCGATCCCCATCACCCGCACGCCATGCTCATAGAGCCACCGCGTCGCCTCAGCGCTCACTCCCGGTCCACGCGCGATGTAGTCCGGTTCCTCATAGAACTCGTCTCGGCCGGTACGCACGAGGACGATGTCCCGTTCATTCAGCGGCCGGGGCAGCCGTTCCGCCACATCGTCGGCGGTCAACTCATCGCCGTCCTCGCGGTCGGTCGCGTCGATCACCACGGCGGGACCGAAGAACCAATCCAGGGGCAGTTCGTCGATCGTCTGGGAGCGGCTACCGCCCGTGGTCGAGTTGTAGTGCCAGGGAGCGTCGACGTGGGTTGAGTTATGGGTACCGAACCGCATGAACGTCTCCGTCGCCCACCCCTCGCCATCCCGCAGCAGCTCGGATCCGACGCCGAAGAGCTGCTCAATGGCCTGGGCGCCGGCTGAGTGGTCGGCGTACTCGATCTCGGTACGGAGCGGCTCCGGGTAGTCCGCTGGATCGGGGCGTATCGGGGCTGAGAGGTCTACGAGCCGAATCAGGCGACTCTACGCCGGAACGGGCTGGGGCTTCGCCTCGATGATGCGGAGCGTGGCACCATGAAGGCGGTGAGACTCGGGGTGACCGATCTCAACGTGTTCCCGATCGCCTTCGGCACCTGGCAGCTGGGAGGCGAGTGGGGTCAGTTCGACGAGGATGAGGCGATTGCCGCGATACGCCGAGCTCGCGAGTTCGGGGTGAATCTCTTCGACACGGCCCACGGATATGGATTCGGCGCCTCCGAGCGGGTGCTGGGAAAGGCCCTGAAAGAGGAACTCGAGAAGCACCGCGATGAGATCGTGATCGCGACTAAGGGCGGCCTGCGAATGACGGACGACGGTCTCGTCCGCGACTCGAGCCCGGAGTGGCTCCGCGAGGGTGTCGACGCGAGTCTCGACGCGCTCGGCGTCGACCAGATCGACCTCTACCAGGTGCACTGGCCCGACCCGAAAGTCTCATTTGCCGAGACCGCCGGAGCGCTGCAGGAGATGGTCGAGGAGGGGAAGATCCGGCACGTCGGCGTCTCGAACTTCGATGCCGCGCAGATGGCGGAGTTTGCCGAGACGCGGCCGGTGGACACCCTGCAGCCGCCGTACGACCTCTTCCGCCGCGACATCGAGGCCGAGATCCTGCCCTACTGCCATCAGCACGACATCGGTGTCCTCGTCTACGGGGCACTGGCGCACGGGCTGCTCACCGGGACGATGGACGAGAGCACCACCTTCGCCGAGGACGACTGGCGCAGCGGGGCTCCCTTCTTCAAGGGTGAGCAGTTCCGCCGCAACCTTGAGGTCTGCCGCGAGCTGGAGCAATTCGCGAACGACGAGCTCGGGGTCTCGATCAGCCGCCTGGCGATCGCCTGGACCCTGGCCAACCCGGCCGTGGACCTCACGATCGTCGGCGCACGGCATCCCGGCCACATCGAGGACAGCGTCGCGGCGGCGGACCTGCGTCTCAGTGAGGCCGATCTGGAGCGGATCGACCGGATCTCGGCCGGCTCCGTCCCGATGTCCGGCCCCCACCCGGAGATGATGCCCGAATAGGCTCGATCCCGGTATCGCCTGGCTGAGACGGCACATCGATCCGCTCGCTGTGAAGGCCGCCATAAGGGCGGCGATCTTCATGCCCGTGGTCTTCGGTTTCGCCGACGGCGTGATCGGAAACGCGAACACGACCCTCTTCTCAGCTTTCGGGTCGTTCGCGATCCTGGTGCTGGCGGACTTTGGAGGCCCGCCGAAGAGGCGCCTCACCGCCTACCTGTGCTGGTGGCGGTCGGCGCAGTCCTGATCACCCTGGGCACGCTCTGCTCCCAGAGGGCATGGCTGGCCGTCGCGGGCATCGCGGTGGTCGGTTTCGTGATCCTCTTCGCCCGGCTGCTCGGCAGCTACTTCGCGTCAGGGGCATTCGCCGCGATGCTGCTGTTCATCATTCCCCTCGGCGTGCCGGGGCCGCTCGACTCGATCCCGGACCGGCTCGCCGGGTGGGGCCTCGCGACCGCCATCAACATCGCCGCGGTGATGCTGGTGTGGCCGCAGCGCCACAACGATCACCTGCGCGCCGGGGCCGCCCGAGCCTGCCGTGCGCTGGGCGACCTGCTCGATCCGGAGCTCCCCTCGAATTCCGCATCTCTCAGGAGAGGGCTGAGACAGCGACCACCGCGGTCAGCGAGCTCCGCCTGACTTCGTCGGAACCCCGCTCCGGCCGACGCGGCCCTCGGAGGCCCTCGCATTTCTGGTCGACGCCGTCGACCGCCTCCTCACGCTCGCCTCCGCCCCCGACCCGCATACCGATCCGTGCCGCGAGGAGAACCGGGACGGCCGGTCGGCCGCGGCGGCCGTCCTCCGGTCGGGTGCCGACACGCTCGAGGGCCACGGCGGTGCGCTCCCGCTCGAGCGGCTCCAGCGTGTCAGCGAGGCGCTGGAGGAGGCGCTCCCGTCCGGGGTCAGCGGGTCGGCCGCCAGTCACAGCACCACGGAGCTTCTCAAAGCGACCGAACCGTCCTTCCGGACGCGTGAAATCGCCTATTTGACACTGGAGATCGGCCTCAACGCCCTCCGCGCCGTCGGCGCGGCTGAGCCAGAGGCGTGGCGTTCGGCGACCCGCACGACCGCGGCCGTGCTGAAGGCGCATGCGACACCGAGCTCGGCCTCGTTCCGAAACAGCGTGAGGGGCGCGATCTCGCTGGCCGCCGCTGTCTTGGTGATCGAGATCGCAACCGTGCAGCACGGGTTCTGGGTCGCTCTAGCGACGTTCTCGGTCCTCCGCTCTACGGCGCTCGGGACCGGATCCACGATCTTCGAGGCCCTGGGGGGCACCGCGATCGGGATCGTCATCGGAGGTGCCTTCATCTACGCGATCGGCACCGACGAAACGGTTCTGTGGGCCCTTCTTCCAATCGCGGTGTTCCTCGCCGCGTACAGCTCACGGGCGATGACCTTTGGCGCCGGCCAGGCCGGATTCACGGTGACGCTGCTGGTGCTCTTCAACATCATCGCCCCGACCGGCTGGCAGATCGGCCTGCTGCGCGTCGAGGACGTCGCGATCGGCTGCGGGGATCAGCCTGCTCGTCGGTCTGCTCTTCTGGCCGCGCGGCATCGACTCCCTGTTGCGTGAGAGCCTCGGCGCGGCCTTTGCGAGGGCGGCCGACTACGTTGCGGCGGCCGCTCAGCGGGTGGCCGGCGACGGAGACGGGATGGCGGATGAGACGTTCGGGGCCATCCAGGAGCGGGCGCGGAGCTCCGCCGATCGGCTCGACGACGCGTTCCGACAGTACCTGGTTGAGCCTTCGGCGCAGCAGGTCGACCGCGACAACCTCGCCACACTCGCCTCCGGTGCGGTCCGCGTTCGGCTGGCTGGGTATTCGCTCTCGAACCTGAGTCCCGCTCACGGCGGGGCGTCGTTCACACGCTGCGCGGGCGAACTCACCGCGGAGGCGGGCGACCTCCGCGCCTGGTACGGCGGCTTAGCGCAGGCCCTTGAGCGGCAAGGCGCAGTGTCTCCGCCCGATCCACCGGGCGACGCCAGCCCGGTGGTCAGGTGCGTCAGCAACGCGCTACCCGGCGGCGAAGATGCCGGACCGGGCCCCGCTCTGGGCCTCCTGTGGGCCGACCATCACCGGATGGACCTGTGGCGGCTCGGCGATGAGCTCGTAGCCCCGGCTTCGCAGCTGGCTCGCTCGGCGTCCGATGGGGCCGGTTAGCCGGCGAGAGGCTGGCGGAACCCCGCGAGGAACGCCAGGATTCGCCGCCAGGCGTCCTCGGACTCCTGCGCGAACTCGTCCTGCTTCTTGTCGAAGAAGGAGTGCGGCGCGCCGGGATAGGCGTGGATCTCGTGCTCGACCCCGGCGGTGGTGAGCTCGGATTCGAACTGGTCGATCTGTTCCTGCGGGATTGCCTGATCGGCGCCGCCGAAGAGGCCGAGCACTGGGCGTTCTGTGTCGGCGGCCTGGGTCAAGACTCCATGGCCCTCGAATCGCGAAGGGTCGAGGACGCCATACAGACCCACCACCCCTGCGAGATCCAGGTCGGGACTGGCCCCCGCTACGAACGAGATCGAACCGCCAAAGCAGAAACCAACGGTCACGGGCGGACCGATACCGAGGCGCCGACGGAGCTCCACCGCCGTGGCGGCGAAGTCGTCGAGCGCCTGGTCCAGCTTCACCTGCTGGCGATGGGGGCCGTAGTCGAATTCGTCGTCGCGTGGGCCGAGACCGGCGGTCCGCCCGTAGTAGTCGAAGGCGATCGCGTGATGGCCAGCTTCGGCGAAGCGCTCTGCCAGCTCGATGTAGAACGGGTAGAGCCCGCGGACGTCCGGAATGATCACGACGCCAGGCTCGCCGTCGTCAGGGGCTTGGGCGAGCGCCGCCGAGAACTCCGTCCCGTCGTCTGAGCTGAGCGTGAGCAGCTCGGCCGAGGCACCCCCGGAGATCGGGCCGCAGATCAGGTAAGCGGGAAGGTCGGGCGGGCGTGAGTCGAAGTCGAAGCACATGCCGCCCGGGACCCTACCCCGGCGACTGCGCCCCTAAGCGGCCTTGAGGGTGGCGCCGGCGTCGACCTGGAGTTCGTGCGCGATCGCCTCGCGGGCGGACTCAGGCTCCAGCACCACCAGCTCGCCGGCCCCCTTCAGGATCTCCCGGAGCAGCCAGTCGGTGCTGCCGAAGGGGACCTCGATCACGACGGCGTCGTCGGCGAGCTCCTCGATCACGGTGTGATCCTCGCGCGCCCAGCGCGCCCGCTCGGGTGAGACCCAGACCCGGGCGACGTCGGCGGCGGGGACGTTCTCGCCGGACAGCCAGGTCCCCTCGATCGCGGCGATCTCCTCGACCTCCGGCCTGGGCTCGAATGCCTCCTTCGAGATCTCGGCCTCCTTGATCCGGTCGAGCCGGAAGTGGCGGACGTCATCGCGGCGGCGATCGTAGGAGGCGACGTACCAGCCCTCCGGACCGTTGGCGAGCTGATAGGGCTCGATCTCGCGCTTGGTGAACTCGTCCTCGTTCTCCTTGTAGTAGTGGATCGAGAGAACCCGGCGACCCTCGATCGCCTTGTTCACCTTGCGCGCGACGTCGGAGTCGTCGCCGCCGGAGGCCGCGATCTCCAGCCCCTCCTCGGAGGGGTCGTGGCCGAGTGCCCCGACGATCTTCTTCCGGGCGCTCACCAGGCCGCTCTGGGGGAGGTGGTCGCCGAACAGGTCGATGGCGGCGACGAGCGCCTTCGCCTCGAGCGGGAGCAGACGGGCGGGGCGGGAGAAGTTGTCGCCGTAGGGCTCCGCATCGACCTCGATCTCGTCGCCCTGGAGCTCCGCGTAGAGCACGTAGGTTCCACCGCCGAAGTTGACGACGTTGAGGAGGTCGATGTCCTCGCGCAGCTCCTCCTCGCTGACATGCAGCCGCTCCTTGACGTCTGCCACCGGCAACCGGGCCTCTCCCTTGGCCGACTCGATCAGCATCCCGGCCAGCGTCACCAGGCGGGCGAAGCGCTCCGGCCGGATCGAGGACTCCGAGCGCCCGTTTGAGCGCGCTGAGCGGGTCGGGGGCGGGACGGTCCGCACCACCTCGGCCGGCTCGAAGTCGGAGGAGTGGCGCTCGCTGAGCAGCTCGAGCCGCTCGGCGACCTCCTCGCCCAGCTCGGGCGGGTCGAGCACGGTCGCGTTCCGCCGCCAGTGCAGAACCCAGGCGACCATCTGGCGGCTGGAGGCGTACTCGGTCTCGAAGATCCGGCCCTTGCCGGGCGAACCGTCTCCCCGGCCGGGATTCCGGAACTTCCCGTAGCCGCCGAAGTCACGCTCCACGAGCCAGGCGACGCGGTCGCGGATGAAGACCTTCGCCTCTCCCTGGATCTCGCCGAGCTGCCACTCGGCGCGGCGGGCGTAGTCCCGGCGGTCGAAGTCCTCCGGCGGCGAGAAGTCGTGTTCGGCCTTCGAGGCGTAGGAGACCTTGCCGCGAATCCGCGAAAGGCGGAAGACGCGCACCGCATCCCGCTCGTGGGAGTAGCCGATCAAATAGAACTGGCCGCCCCGGTAGACCAGGTGGAAGGGGTCGACCTTGCGCTTCTCTTCGGAGTCCCGCTCGATCGTGTAGTAGGTGAACTCAATCGTCTTCCGCCGGGAGATCGCGGTCTCGATCTTGGAGAGGCGCTGGGAGACCTCGGCGCCGTCGGCCTTGGCCGTCATCCGCACTTCGACCGAGGACTGCTCCGGCGCGGTCAGCGGGCTGGGACGCCCCCAGGAGACCTGCTGCAGCGCCAGCCGCAGCGGCTCCGCGTAGGCGAACTCGCCGTCCAGCAGCTGCAGCGCCGTCTGCAGCGCCGCCAGCTCGTCATCGCCGAAGCGGATCTCGGGCAGGTAGTAGTTCTCTGGCGGCAGCGAGTAGAGCTCCGACTCGTAGCCCTGCATGCTCTCGCCCGGCTTCTCCACCTGCAGGGTGATTCCGAGAGCGTCGAGCTCCGCGCGGTCGGCGTAGAAGCGCCGCGCGAAGGCGTCGTCGTTCATGTCGCTGTACCCCTCAACCTCACGCTTGATTTCGAGCGCCGACGTAGGCCTGCCCTGGGCCATGAGGTAGGAGATCAGCGAGAGCTGGCGGATCAGCTTCTCGGTGTCCTTGGCCATCCGCGAGGCAGGATAGACCCGCCCCCGCGCCGCCCAATCCGCACCTATTACGGATAGGGAAACGATTTGCGCAATTTGCGTCGCCGTATCCCGCAAACCCCGGCGCCGTGCAGATTGCAATGCCGAAGCCCCGGGACGTCGCGATAGCGGTGACAGCTACGCCGCGCGAGAGCCGAAGAAGGCCGAGGAGTCGATCCCTCGGTCGAACCGCGACCAGCTCTCGCCCTCCGGGAGCTCCTTCTCGAGCCGGTCGAAGCTCCCCAGCTTGCCGCCGAGGTTGTCGATCGCGTGCACCAGGGTCGCCTCGCGAGTGGCTGGGACGACCGGCGAGCCGTGCTCGAGCTGGCCGTGGTGGGAGAGGATGATGTGGAGGATCGCCTGCGCGAGGTCGGGGTCGAAGCCGTCGATCCCCTCGATCTCGCGGCGGACCAGGTAGTAACCGCGCGGGATCTCGCCCTCGAGCCGGCCCGCGTCGGTGAGCTCGATGGCGAGTGGGTCGTCGTTGTAGGCCTCGGTCTTGCCGATGTCGTGGAGCAGCGCCCCCGTGACCGCGATCTCGCGGTCGATGCCCGGGAAGAAGTTGGCGGCCGCGCTCACAGCCTGGGCAACCGAGAGGGTGTGCTCGAGCAGCCCGCCGGCATAGGCCTGGTGGTAGTGCTTGGCGGCCGGTGCGTCGCGGAAGCGGGCCCAGCTCTCCGTCCCCTCGCCGAAGAAGCGCTCGAGCAGGGCGTGCAGCGAGCCGTTCTGGACGGTGGCGATCAGCTCGCGCAGGTCGGCCTCGAGCAGCTCGACAGACCGCGCCGGTCCCTCGGCCAGCTGCTCGGCGTCGTACTCGCCGGGGCCCGCGGCGCGGACCGCGGCGAGCTTGATCTGCCGGCCGAACTGGGGGTGGATCGAGAAGCTGCCGCTCACCAGGACGATCGAGCCCGGGGCGCAGACCTCGAAGCACTCGGCGACGCCTTCCCAGGCGACCGCCGGGACGGTCCCCGTCTTGTCGGCCAGGACAACGCGGAGGTAGTGCTCCCCGTTGCGCTTCTGGCGGCGCTCTCGCTCGCGGACGACGAACGCGCCGCCGACCTCATCGCCGTCGGTGAGCTCCCGCAGGGTCACGCAGACCTCCGTCGCCGGCTTCGGCGCGGTGCCGTTCCCGTTTCCGCTGTCGAACAGGCTTTCCGCCATGCCCAATTGAAAGTAGAGGCGCATCCGGACCGAACTCTCCGGCCGATGCGGTGAGCAGACTGCCCGGCGATGGCCGAGGAGGGCAAGAAGGGCGTCGAGGCCGAGCGCGAGCCCAACTTCCTGCTGGCACGCCTGGAGCGGCGCTTCCTGCCCTGGGCCGCGGGCAAGCTGCCGCGCCGGATCCTGCCCGACGACATGACCGCTCTCGGCGTGCTGGCGGCCTTCGGGGTCTGGCGGCCTACCAGCTCTCCAACCAGGGCAGGGGCTGGTTGTGGGTGGCGAGCGGGCCGCCGGTGGTCCAGTGGATCGGCGACAGCCTGGACGGGACGCTGGCCCGGGTGCGCGGCATCCAGCGGCCGAAGTACGGCTACTACCTCGATCACATCGTGGACGCGATCGCGATCGCGGCGATCGGTCTCGGTCTCTCGCCCTTCATGCTGCTCTCGTTCGGCGCTTTGATCGTGGTCGGCTACCTGATCCTCTCGATCAACGTCTATCTGGAGAGCATGGCCTTCGGCCGCTTCAGCCTCGGCTACGGACTGCTCGGGCCGACCGAGATCCGTCTCGTCCTGATCTTGATCAACACGGCGATGGCGATCGGCCTGGGACTCGACTTCCGCCTCCTGGAACTGAATCTGACGGTCTTCGACGTAATCGGCCTCGTGGTCGTTGCCGTGATGCTGGCTCTGCTAACCGTGAGGGTGTTCGGCAACCTGCGCGAGTTGGCGAAGGAGGAGCCATCGGCACCAAGGAGGTGAGAGACGAGGAGCTTCGGGTCTCGACGCTCGAGCTCTTCTTCGACCTCGTCTTCGTCTTCACGATCACGCAGCTGACTGCAGTGCTGGTGCACCACCCGACAGGCGAGGCGCTAGCCCAGGTGGTCCTGATGCTGACAGCGATCTGGTGGATGTACGGCGCCTTCGCCTGGCTCACCAATGCGGTTCCGCCGGACCGGACCGCACTCCGCCTTCCGCTGCTCGGCGGGATGCTGGCCTTCTTCGCGATCTCGCTGACCATCCCCACCGCCTTCACGGAGGACGGCGTCGTTTTCGCCTGCGCCTACCTGGTCGTGATCGCCGTCCACACGGTCCTCTACATGCAATCCGCCACCTGGACGGTGGCCGGCGTCTGGAGCTTCGCCCGGATGAACATGGTCGCGGGGGCCCTGATCCTGCTGGGAGCGATCATCGGCGGAGCCACCGAGTACGTGCTCTGGGGCCTTGCCGTCGCGCTCTTCGTGGTGGTCCCGGCCATGGTCCCCGAGGAGGCCGGCTGGATCCGACCCGACCACTTCGTCGAGCGGCACGGCCTGGTGGTGATGGTGGCCCTCGGCGAGTCGGTGGTGGCGGTCGGGATCGGCGCGTCCGGCATCGACGTGAGCTGGCAGATGCTGGCTGTGGCGACCCTCGGCCTCATGTTGAGCGCCGAGCTCTGGTGGGTCTACTTCATGGGCGACGACCAGGAGGCGGAGAACGCGCTGCACGCCATGGTTCCGACGAGGCGCCAGTTCTTCGCCACGAACGTCGCCTACTTCTGGGCTCACCTGGTGATGCTGCTCGGCATCGTCTGTCTCGCCGCGGGCCTCGAGCGGGCGATCGGCCACGCCTTCGATGAGCTCAGCTTCGCCCGCTCCCTCGAGCTGGCGGGCGGTACGGCGCTCTATCTCGCGGGACACGCATTCTTCCGCGTGGTGCTGGGGCTGCCCTTCAAGCCCTGGCGTGCACTGGCGCTGGCCCTCGCTCTCGCGACGATCCCACTGGGGACGGCGACCTCGGCGCTGGCTCAGCTGGCGGTACTGGTCGCCGCGCTCGGCGCGTGCATCGCCGCCGAGGCGGTACTGGAGGAGAAGACCACCGGCGGCCGCTCGCAGACCCTGTTGCGCCCCTCGGACTTGGCCTCGTAGAGCGCCTCGTCCGCTGCGGCAAACACGCGGTCATAGTCGAAGCCCGCGCCGCGCGCGGACGCGCTCACGCCAAAGCTGATCGTCAGCTGGGTGTTGTCTCCGACGGTGCCTGCCGCGATCGCTCGCCGAAGACCCTCGGCGAGTTCGGCGCATTCCCGGGTATCGGCGCCGGGCAGCAGGATGAGGAACTCCTCGCCCCCGATCCTGTAGGCGAGGTCGAAGGCGCGCAGTTGCTTGCGAAGGAGGTAGGCGACATCGGTGAGCGCGGCGTCCCCGGCGGCGTGGCCCTGGGAGTCGTTGATCCTTTTGAACTGGTCGAGGTCCCCGAGGATCATGCCCACTGGCTCGCCGGTTACCTCCGACTGCTGGGCGAGCTCGCTCACGCGGTTCATGAGAGCCTTGCGATTGAGCATCCCGGTGAGGGCGTCGATCACGGCCTCCCCTCGGTGATGCATGTCGGATTCCATCAGCGCCGTCGAGAGAACGGCGATCGCCAGGATCAGGGCGAGCGGGGCGAGCACCAGCGGCGGGGAGTCCAGGACCGCTCCGGGGTCCTGTCCGAATGCGACGGTGAGCAGCAGGGCAATCGCGATCGCGACACCGACCATCACTCCGCGCAGCGAGAAGCGGGCGCTCAGGGTCACCACCGGGATGGCGATCCAGGAGAGCGTCGCGACATCGGGCCCGCCAGTTAGCGCCACCGCGCCGGCGATCATCACCTCGGAGCCCACCCAGGCCCCGAACATCAGGTACTCCGGCCGTTTGGTGCTCTGCAGCCGCGCGTCGGCCGCCAGGAAGAACCCGGCTGCGCCAGCCAAGGGGACCAGCGTCCACCACCCGATCCAAGGCGCGCCCGCGATCAGGGCGATGGCCAGGATGCCCATCGCGACCCGGCGCACGGGCTTGATGCGCTCCTCCATATCGAGCAGGCGCTCGCGGTCGAAGTCGTCTCGGCATAGCCAGGAACCCGACATGCATGAGAAATCGGCCCCATTCGCCAACCCAGCCACCGTAGAAAGCCGAAGTGAGCCATTCGTCCAGGCGCCTTGCAGGCGGAATTACGCCTACGCGAGGGATTTCCGCACGAACTCGATGTCCGCGCGGATGCCCCTGCCCGGGGTCTCTACGAGCACGGGGGGCCCCGCGGCCCTGATCATTTCGCTCAGCACCTCCGCGCCGATCTGCCCCTTGCCCAGGTTGGCGTGGCGGTCCGCGCCCGTTCCAGGCGGGTCGCGCGAGTCGTTTGCGTGCAGCAGATCGATCTTGCCCGTGATCGCGAGCACCCGCTCGACAGCGTCCGAGAGCTCCTCGCCGGCCGCGTGGGCGTGGCAGGTGTCGAAGCAGAAGCCGACCTCGAAGTCGGTCTTTACCTTCGAAATGCCGTCCCAGAGGCGTTCGAGCGCATCGAAACGCCTGGCCACGGCGTTCTTGCCGCCCGCGGTGTTCTCGAGGTAGACCGGGACCTCGGACTCGAGCATCTCGAGGCTCCGCTTCCATCGGCCGACGCCCTCCTTGACGTCATCGTCTGCATGCCCGCCGTGGACGATCACCGCGGCCGCGCCGACCTCGGCGGCGGCGTCGCAGGTCTGCTGGAGGATCTTGCGCGAGCCGTAGCGGACGTTGTTCCGGGGTGAGCAGACGTTGATCAGGTAGGGCGCGTGGACGTAGAGGGGGACCTTCGAGCTCCGCAGCTGGTCCGCGTCCTTGCGTTGCGGCGGCTTCTTCCATCCCTGGGGGTCCGAGAGGAAGATCTGCACGCAGTCGGCGCCCACGGACTCCGCTCCCTCGAGAGGTTTCCTCGGCGAGAGGTGCGCTCCGACGATCTTCTTCTTCCGCGCCACGGCACGGAAGTCTCCCGAAACCCTCCCCAGCACGTCTGGGGGAGGTCCCGGGTGACTCACTCGGCCCCGCCTCAGGCCCCGAGGTGGGTCCCCTACCAGGGCTTGTCCGGCAGGGCACCTGACTTTCTGGCCGGGACGACCGCCAGCGCCAGCCGGCCGAGCGTCAGCGCTCCCAGCATCAGGCCGAAGTCCCGGAGGGCGATGTCGTAGTAGGTCGGCGGGTCGACGGTGAGCAGGTTGATGACGATGCCGCCGAGCCACGCCGCGACGACGAAAGCGCCGATGCGTGGGGCCAGGAGGACGAGGAAGCCGGCGAAGATCTCCACACCGCCGACGAAGTACATGAAGTCCTGGCCACTCCCAGGCACGATGTCGTTGACCCATCCTGCGAGGTAGTCGGGCCAGTCGACCGACCAATTGAAGAACTTGTCGAGTCCGAACAGGATCGGCGCGACGGTGAAGGCGATCCGAAGCAGCCAGAACGCCTGATGTGCGGCGATCCCCAGCTGGCGATCGGCGGCCGCCGCGGCCTGCCCGTTAGAGGTCGCCGCGGGCCCGCCAGCGGGGACTTCCGATCTGGTGGTGACGGTGGACATCGGTGAAGCCTCCTTTCGGTACGCGGGCCTGATGGGCACCGCGCCTGATTCAGCTCTCAGTTCTTGAGCGTCGCCGGGGCGCCGGTTCTTACTTCGGAGCCGTCGGGTAAGAAGTCAAGGCCGAGTGACGCTAAGAACGTGTGGCAACCGCTGTGGTTGAACCAACGCAAGTCGCCGACCGGATGGACTCCGAATCCCGCAGATGGCTGAAGCGCCTCAGCGCGGGGAGCCGTGACCGCGACGTCGCGATCGCGGAGCTACGCGAGGTTCTCCTGCGCGCCGCCCGGTTCGAGGTCCGCCGGCGCTGCGCGACCCCGTCGCAGATCCGCGGCGGCGACCAGGAGGATCTGGCTCAGCAGAGCGCCGGTGACGCGATGGTGGCGATCCTCAGCAAGCTCGATGACTTCCGCGGCGAGAGCCAGTTCACGACCTGGGCGTACAAGTTCGCCCTCTACGAGGCAGCCGCGGCAATGCGCAAGCTGGCCTGGCAGGGACGGGAGCTGCCGCTCGAGGCGGAGGAGTGGCCGCGGGTGCCTGACCCGGGCCCCGCGCCGCAGGGCGAGCTCGAGATGAATGACCTCCTCGCGGCCATTCGGCAGGAGATCGAGTCGAGCCTGACTCCGCGCCAGCGGGAGGTGCTGGTCGCGCTGGCGCTGAACGAGGTGCCGATCGATGTGCTCGCCGAGCGGCTCGGCAGTACTCGCGGAGCGCTGTACAAGACCCTGCACGACGCGCGGCGAAAGCTCCGAGCGGCACTCGCTGCGCGCGGGCTGATCATCGAGGAACCGGTGGAGGAGAGCTGATGGACGCACCAATGAGACCCGATCGGCTGCTCGGCCGGCTGCTCGGTCCGGCCGGGCCGGAGCTGAGCTGCGAGGAGTGCTTCGAGGAGCTCGACCGCTATGTGGAGCTGGAGCGCGCTGGGGCGGACGCCGATGCGGCCATCCCCGGCATGAGCGCCCACCTCGAGGGCTGCTCCGCGTGTGCGGAGGACCACGAGAGCCTCCGCGCCCTGCTCAACGAGCAGGGCGGCTGATCGAATCCGTTGTCCCTACTTCTTGAACGAGATGACCTGCTGGATCCCGGTCGGCCGGTTCGAGTACGGGGAGGTGACCAGCGGCAGCGGCGAGTAGGTGAACTGATCGTCGATGGCGCTGGCACGCCACGCGGCCGGGTCCGAGGTGCCCTGCTCGGCCGTCAGCTGATCGCCGGCGGCCTGGATGGCCGTCCAGATCTCGGAGCGGCAGAGGCCGAGGCGGCCCTTGCCGCAGTAGGTCAGGCTGAACCTGTCCGGGACCTTGCTGCGCTTCTTGGCGAGCAACCCGCGGATGTCGCGGTCGAAGTACTGGTACCAGCCGTCGTACTGGCCTCCCGGGGGCGCGTCCCAGCGGCCGGCGAGCTCGTTCAGCTCCGGCAGTAGCGACTGGCCCAGGCGCGCGGCCATCGCGTTGTCGACGATCTTGGTGTAGGCGGTGTCCATGATCGCGGCTCCCGGGAGGTCGATCAGGCCGTCGCCGTTCAGGTCCAGCCGGTTGCCGCCCTGGGCGCGCCACTGCCGCAGGAGGCTGAGCATCTGCGCGGCCTGGGGTGAGGGCGGAGTCGATCCCCGGAGCAGCCTGGCAAGGAGGGGCACCATCACGATTGCGCGGACATCCTGCGTGGCCGCCGCGTTCATCGCCGAGGTGACTGTCGCCGGCGACCACCTGCCCTTCTTCTGGAGCCGCTTGAGGTTGAAGTTGAGGAGGTTGATCCGGCCGACCGAGCCGTTCCGCATCCACTCGTCATCGGCCGCGCCGAAGCCGCGCGCGGCGCCGTTGTTCCAGTTGGTGATGTAGCCCTGCTTGTTGTCCTTGCCGTGGATGTGCGCCATCGGCTTGAGGAAGCCATGCCACTCGAACTGTCCGGTGCCCTTCGTTGGAAGGCCCGGGTCCACGTTCGGATTGCGAATCGGCAGGCGGCCGCTCGTGTACTCGGCGATGTGCTTCGAGTCGATGTAGAACGAGTTGAAGGTCTGCGGAGTCTCGGAGGCCGCGTCGTAGAAGTCCTTCGGGTTCTTGATCGAGCCGTTCGAGAGGCGACGGAAGAAGAGCTGGTCGAGGACGTCCTTGCCCCGGCTCGAGCGCTTCGACGAGATCGCGACGGTCCGGCCGCGGACCCGCGCGTAGCCGACGACTGGCCCATGAACGGTGGTCAGGAAGCTCACCGGCTTACCGTCCAGCGTCCCGGCGTCGAAGTGGCCCATCGACCGGCACTTGCCCTTGTAGAGATAACGCTCGTTGCTGCCGCCGCAGAGCGTCTCCGCGTACTGGTCGATGATGTCGCCGCTCGCCGAGGTCAGGGTCGTCGAGAAGCGCGGGGTGCGACCGATCAGCAGGTAGCCGGGGAACGGTGCCGAGGTGGCGCCGCGCCAGTGCAGGTGCGGCGCGTGCATGTCGATCTCGAGGACCAACCCCGGGAAGAAGTGGCTGATCTGGGGGCCGCCGACCAGGACCGGATGGCCGGTCGTCGAGTGGTTCCCGGTCACCATCAGCTCGTTGCTCGCCTGGACCCTCTGGGGGCCGAACCTGCGGGCGACGCTCGCAGGAGCGGCGGGCGTCGGCGTGAAGCTGTTGTGGTCGAGGACAACGCTGCCCGGGTGCTTTCTCGGGATGTGCCCGTACGGGAACGTCCCGTTCACCGAGGTGACGCTCTTCGGGTTCTTGAACTGGCGCAGGTCGTTGAAGGCGGCGAAGCCGCGCCCCCTGCCGAGTTGCTGCTGGAGCCCGTTCAGGAACATCGAGCGGTCGGCCTCATCGCCGCCGCCCTGGCCGAGGAACTGGCCCTTCAGCGCGTTCACCGCGTAGACGTCGTTGCGGGTCCAAGGGGCGTTCGTCGAATGGCTGGCCGCGAGATAGGTGTTGATCCCGCTGACGTAGGTGTCGATGTCGCGGAGGACGGCCTTGCCCTCCTTGCCCCGGCGCTTCAGTGCCTTCGTCTCGGTCGCGGTGAAGGCCTCGGTCTGCGCGCTCGGCTTGAAACTCTGCAGTCCGGCCGTTAGGCCGATGGCGCTCAGCCCGGGGGCGTCGACGACCGCGACGCGCGAGTTGTAGCGGGCCTGTTCGAGCAGCAGCCCGCGGTCCTCGGCGAGGATCCAGCCTGCCGCCTGGATTCCGCCCGTGCGGGTGCTGGCGAAGACGTGGGGGACGTTGAACCGGTCGCGGATGATGGTGACGCCCGGGAACGGCACCGCCTCCTGGGTGGTCGGCCCGTCCGTGTCGACGGCCAGTTTCTCCGACTTGAAGTCGGTGAAGAGATCGTTCGGAGTGACGTGATCGAAGAGGGGGGTGAGGGCGTCGTACATCTCCGCCTGCTGCGGCGCGTTCGGATTCGGGGCGCCGTACTGGCCCGACGGCAGGATGTTGCGCGCGATGATCGTCGGGTCCTTGGCGCTCGCGGTGGCGCACGCGACCAACATCAGAAGCCCTGCTCCGACGCCGACTACGAAACGGCGCATCCGCCCTCTCCTCTCCTCGTGACCCTTGCGCGCCCACTCCTTTTGACCGCGCGAGCGGGAACCTAACAGAACCGACTGGTCAGCCAGCCAAACCAGGCATTCGACGCGTAGGAGGCGGCTACCCGCCGGCCATGGCCAGGACCGAGCCGAGCTCCACCCCGGTGTCCTCCCAGCTCTCGCCGGCGTCCGAGCTTCGCAGCAGGTGCCCGTCGGCCATTCCGGCGAGCACGTCCCCGTCCGAGGCCAGGAGCGCGTAGGGCATCGAGTCGGAGGGGAGGGGGAGGGCCCGCCAGCCGTCCTCCCAGCGGTAGAGCCGGCCGACAGCATCCCGGCCGCTGTGGGCCGTGAATGGTCCGTCGGCCGCTGAGACGTACCAACGCTCGGGATCGACCGGATCGACCGCCAGCGCCCAGCAGTAGGGCAGATCGCGTCCCTCGTCGGCCGCCTCCCAGGTCTGCCCGCCGTCCCTGCTCCAGGCGGCCCCGTCGCCCGCGGCCTCATAGGCTCGGCCCGCCGCACTCGGGTGCCAGGCGATGTTGTGGGTGTCGCGCTTCGCGCCCGCCCGATGGTCCGAGAAGCTCGCCCCGCCGTCATCGGTGTACATCAGCCCGCCGAGCTCGATCCCGACCAGCACGCGCTCCGCCCGCTGCGGGTCCGGAGCGATCCAGCGCACATGATGGGTCCACGG
This sequence comes from uncultured Solirubrobacterales bacterium, assembly GCA_963797265.1. Classification (GTDB taxonomy): domain Bacteria; phylum Actinomycetota; class Thermoleophilia; order Solirubrobacterales; family 70-9; genus DASUPK01. Next base: position 386,572 of record CAWCOY010000003.1, read on the forward strand.
GCGCGGCGGGAAGCTCCAGTTGTCCCGCGAGGGGATCTCCTGCAGCGCCTCGAGCTCGGTCCATCTCCCGCCGTCCCGCGAGACGAAGAGCCGGCTCGGCTCGCTGCCCGCATAAAGGGCGCCGTCCGCAGGCCCGATCGCGACCGAGAAGACGTCGGACTCCGGCAGATCCACTGGCTCCCAGCTCGTCCCGGAATCGAGGCTGACCCGAAGGCCCTCACCGCGGGTCCCGACCAGCACCGTCTCGCCGTCGGCTGCGACGCACTGCGGCTCGATGTCATCCAGGACGACCTCGGCGGACCAAGCCCCAGGGCCCGGCGCGAGCCGTACCAGCCGACTGTCACGGGTGCAGACGAAGACCGCCATGGGCCCTGACTACCCCGCTCGCGATCCGGGTACGCGCACCCGAGCATGGCGCGACAAGGTCGGCATTTGGGACCATTGGAGAAATGGGAGAGCGCGACGACGTGGGAGCCGAGCGGGCTTACGACATTCGACTCGACGACAAGTACGGGTCGCTACGGCTGATCGACCTGCCCGCCGAGATCGCCGCCAATGAGCCTTGGTTCAACCAGACCCTCACCACGGTCAACGATGCCGTCGTGCGCCTTGGCATCCTCGAGGGGGAGTTCCACTGGCACAAGCACGACGATGAGGACGAGTTCTTCATCGTCCTTGAAGGTCGGCTGCTGATCGACTTACGAGATCGTGAGAGCATCGTCCTCGATCGCCATCAGGGCTACACGATCCCGAGGGGAGTCGAGCATCGGACGCGCGCTCCCGAACGGACGGCCGTCCTGATGGTCGAGGCCGCCGGGGTTGCCCCGACCGGCGACGAGTAGCCAGAAGCTGTTGCGCTGACTGCTCGAGATCGCCGTGGTCAAGGGGATAGCCATCTTCAACATGAACTTCCGCGCGATTACACCTGACGAGCTCGACTGGATCACCCGGCCGCACGAGCCCGGTACGCCCGCGCGCCACGTCGCTGAGGTCAGCGACGTCGCCGGCTTCAGCCACGTTCGCGGCAACCTCTGGCGCTATGAGCCCGGCGCGGCCGGGCGGCGCCACCGGCACAAAACCCAGGAGGAGGCATTCGTGGTCATCTCCGGGACGCTCTCGATGTATCTCGGCGAGCCGCCCGAACGGCACGACGTCCCGCCGGGCGGGCTGATCCACGTTCCCGCCGGAACGCCGCTGCAGACCGTCAACCACGGAGACGAGGACCTACTCGTCTACGCCTACGGCTATCCGCCCGAGAAGGGGAACGCCGAGATCCTGGACTCAGCCGTCTAGCGGCGCCATGACTGGACAATGGCGAGGGCCAGAATCGAACTGGCGACACCACGATTTTCAGTCAAGGAACTCGAGGCCATGATTTGGCCGTGGTTGCAGGGGCTTTCCTGATCGGACCGACTGGCGAGTTGCCGTTGGATTCCTGCGGATTCCGGTGGGTTTGGGTCACGAGCGACCAGTCATGACCAAACGCTGCGCGGTTCCTCTTGAACGGCGACCGCTGGTTCGCCAGTCGCGGGGACTCTCTATCGGCCGCAGTACTGGGTTTCGTCGAGAGGAGTAGCCCTTGCCCGCCCACTTAGGACTCCGGGAATGCTCCCGGCACGCGAACGGGGGAGCGGCGGTCGGGTACGGTCTGATGGCTCGCTGAGCACCTTCAGCACAACAATCGGAGTTCCGATGCCTGTCCCCGTATCCCGTACCACGGGCTGCTGGTTGCTGTGGCTGCGTGCCGATCTTCCGCGCGAAGATTGCTTGGCCTATTGGCGCGGTCCTCACGCCCGTCTCGTGGCCGACATCCCGCACATTGACGAGTACCGCCAGCACCACTTCTCGCCCGAGGACCACGGTTTCTGGGCCGATCCGCCGGGTGTTGGGACGACCGTCCCGGCGGATTGGCGGATCGACGGCACGCCAGAGGTCGCCTTTGCGGGCGCACTGGCGCCGATCAAGGCGCTCGGAAGCCGCGTCTGGGCCGTCTACCAGGACGAATCGAAGTTCATCGACCGCACCCTCGCCAACCTCACTGGGCCGGGTGGCGGGCGCTGGTTCCGCAGCGGGCACGACGCGGAGGTCGGCGCTCGCGCGGTGGTGCTGGTCCGGCGTCGCAGGGATGTGCGATTCAGCGCCTTCCGGTCCTTCGTCCACGAAATCCTCGGGCCCGCGCTGGATCGGGCGCCGGGCACGCTGGAGCTCCGGACGCACGCCTTCCTGCCCTATCGGAAGCGCTTGGTGGACGCCCGGAGTTGCGCAAGACAATCCACCTCATCGGCCGCTACCACGCGGCGATCGTGCTTGGCGCAGCCGACCGAGGGGCGCTTGACGCCACGATCGCGTCGCCCGAGGTGACCGCGACTCAGGATGCCCAGGCCGCGAACTGCCTAGCGTTGCACGCGTACGTCGTGGACAACACCTACGCGGTGGTCCGCGACGGCCAGAAGCTCCTCTAAGAAGGCGCGCCGGACTTGCTCTTCTCCCGTTGCAGCTTTGCGCGAACAGCGAGCGTCGATCCGAAAGCGCTCCAATCCGTGCGAATGGGATGCCCCTTGGGACGAGAGCAGAAGGCACGACCTTCGGGCCTCGCTATGGCTTCCGGCGCGACGGGATCACGCTGGTGACGGGGCGAGATCCGATGCCCTTGTCCTCAACCGATAGCGGCGGTGCGACTCGGGCTCGCGTTCCTGCATGGGGGCGGACCCGGAGTCGGCCGACCTTGGTGTCTAAGGCGCGAGCCTGTAGAAACGGTAGAAATCGTTTTCAATCGGCAGGACCTCGAACTCGGTGAGGCCGGCTTGGTCGGCGTACTCGCGCACGTTGCCGGCGCGCATGACCGTCCCGGTCCCGGCGGCGCCCTCTCCGACCATTCCCACGGGGAGGCAGTGCAGGACGCTGAAGCCGTAGTAGAGTCGCTCGACCTCGTCGCTTGGGGGGTCGAACTCGTCGGGGACGCGCTCGTCCCCCACCACCACCGAGCCGCCATCGGCCAGCAGTTCGCGGCACGCGGACAGGACGCGGACCGGGTAGGACATGTCGTGCAGCGCCTCGTGGATGTAGACCAGGTCGCAGCTTCCGGCTAGCTCCTGGTCGGCGACATCGCGTACATGGAAGGTGACCCGGTCCTCCACGCCGCTGCCCTCAAGGTGGAGACGCGCCGCCTCGATCGAGGCGGCGTCCATGTCGATGCCGTCGACGTGGACTTTGGGGTACCCGCGGGCGATCGCAATGCTGGAGCGACCCTCCCCGCAGGCGACGTCGGCGACCCGCGCCGGCGGGTCGGCCTGCAGCCGCTCGTGGATCTGGGGGACCGCGGGCAGCCATTCGCTGGCGAGCAGGTGATCGAATATCGGCCGGGTGAAGCGCGCCTGGCCCTCGTGCAGGTCGGCGCCGTAGTCGGCGTACGGGACCCCGTCGCCGGTGCGGAAGGCCTGCAGGACCGCGTCCACCGGCCGCACGCAGGCGACGAGCAGCTGGCCGATCGGCGCGATGCAGTTCAAGCTGGTCTCGTCGAGCAGCGCCTCGTCGTGCCCCGCCGGCAGCGAGTAGCGCCGCTGCGCGCCGTTCCGCGAGCCGGCGTCGAGCTCGAGGATGCCGCCGGCGGCCTGCTGCTCCAGCCACTCGCGTACGTAGCGCTCGCTCAGCCCCAGCACCCCGGCCAGCTCCTGCGACGTGGATGGGCCCCGCTCGGCCAGCGCCCGGTACAGGCCGAGCCGGTCTCCGATGTACACGCCAAGCACGTCCATGGCGCCCACGGTGGCCATGAACAGGCGCTCGACAAGCGCGTCGCGGCGCTCGTCGCTGGTTGGATGGGTCGGAGTCGCGGCGGCCATACGGACCTCCTCTTCCATGGAAACCGGTCTTGCCCCATCCTCATGGACCGTGGCGGACTGCGTCAAGCTCGTTTCGCCCCGGGGCCGCCAGCGGCGCTACCGGCGCTGTCCCGGCGACAATGTTGCCGGTAGTGCGGGCGGTCGGCGGTAGCCCGACACACTTCGACGTCTAAAGGGAAAGTCTGACTAACGCCCTAGCTCCCCAGGTATCGGGTCGGGGAGACGAGGAGTAGCCGTGCGGGTCCGCAGCGCCGCCGCTCGATTGCGCGAAGAGGGAGAAGCCTCTCTGAGTTCATAAGGGTCGCGGCAGAGGCGCTTCCGTCAACCGGGGACGCGCCGCGTAAGGCGGCCGGCGCATCACACTCCGCACATGGCGAATCCTCTGACCATCAGTCGCAGCTCGGAGTCGATCAGTCCGACCGCGCACTACACGGGTCACGTCTGGGTCCGGAACGGGCTCTCGCATCCGGAACTCGCAACCTGGGAGGGCCGGGTGCTCTTCGAGGCGCTGCAGCCCGCAATGGTGGCCAGCCGCCTCGTGGGAGGCCCGACCCTTGAGGGGCCGCTTCTCGCCCGACATCGGGTGATCGACGACCTGCTCGGCCGGGCGATCGAGGACGGCGGGATAAGCCAGGTGATCGAGCCGGCGTGTGGGATGGCGCCGCGCGGCTGGCGCTTCACCGAACGCTACGGCGACGCGCTCACCTACGTCGAGGCGGACCTTCCGGCGATGGCCTAGCGCAAGCGGCGTGCCTTGTCGAGCATGGGCTCGCTGAGCGATCGCCATCGCGTGGCCGAGGTCGACGTCCTGAGCGAGAGCGGGCCGAACAGCCTCGATGCCATCGCCGCAACACTCGACCCGGCTGGGGGTGCCGCGATTGTGACCGAGGGGCTCTTGACCTACTACGACCAGCCCCAGGTCGTTGCCATGTGGCGCCGTTTCGCTCGCACGATCGACCGATTCGACCGGGGTTGCTACCTCGCCGACATCCGCCCCTCCGACCGCAACCGGGGAGCGATCGAGAGGGGCTTCGGCGTCCTGCTCTCCGGTTTCGTCGAGGGCGCCGTCCACTCCCACTTCACGGGCGAGCCCGAAGCGGCCGCCGCGCTATGCGAAGCGGGGTTCGACCGGGCACGGCTTCATTCATGCTCGGAGCACCCCGCCGCGGGTGGCCACCGTCGCGACCCGGGAGCGGCCACGGTCGACATCCTCGAGGCCACGAAGCACTGACCCGGGCACGCGGTCGTGCCCCCGACTGGCGCAGCTGAAAGAACCTCTTCCAACTGCTCACTTCTGCTTCGTGCGAAACGCAGCGCTGTGTACGGTCAGTGCTCCCATTCGCGGAAGGGAGCACCGCACGGGATGACTCCGTTAGTGACCCTCCGCAGGCGAGGGCCAGAGTCGAACGACGTCGCTCCGCTCGCCTGCAAGATCGGCAAGGTCGACGCCAGGGTCCTGGCGGAGCTTCGCCGCCGCGATCTGGTCCCCGAGCTCTGGCTGCCGAGCCCCGAGGACCGGGCGCTTCGCGAGCGGCTGCGACGGAGGGCCCACCTGGTGAAGCTGAGAACCTCGGCGCGCAACCGAATCTTCGGCCTGCTCACCCAGTCCGGGCTCAGGCTGAGCTACACGCGGCTCTCAAAGCCCGACGGGATCGAGCTGCTGGAGCGCCGCGGGGTGCCGGCGGTCTGGCGGGCCTCGATCTCAGAGCTGCTTGAGCTGGCCGCCGAGATGGACCGCCGCATCGACCCGATCGACCGCGAGCTCCGCCCGCTGGCTCGCAAGGACGAGCGGGTGAAGCTCCTGGAGACGATGCCGGGGATCGGACCGCTGCTCGGCCTCACCATCGCCGCCGAGATCGGCGAGGTCTCGCGCTTCTCATCGCCGCGCAAGCTGATCGGCTATGCCGGCCTCGCTCCTCGGATCAGCCAGTCGGGCGAGCGCTCCTCGACCGGAGCGCTCTCCAAGGCCGCTCGCGGACGCTCCGCTGGGCGGCGGTCGAGGCTGCCAACCAGGCCTGGCGGCCGCAGAACCCCTGGCACGAGCACTACCTGCGGATCGCCGCCCGCCACGGCAAGAACCCGGCGAAGTCGGCCGTCGCCCGAAAGCTCCTGATCGCGGCCTGGCACATGCTCTCCCGCCGCGAGCCATTCAAGCCCGCCCCGGCGAGCTCCTCCCGCTTTCTGACCGCCTGACGGTCCTGCATGGAATTGAGCGGCCGAGGCAGCTCCCAGGAACGATCTGCGCCACGAGCGCCGAAAGAGAAATGAGCACACCTCAACCACCAGCTGGGAGCGGCTCGACGACAACAGCTACGCCGGGACGCTCACCCCCTTGAATGCGGGGTGCTCTTCAAAGAGAAAGCGGCGCTCTTCGACCTGGCGCTGCTTCTCGCGTGCGGGAGGCGCCCCACGCAGGAAATCTCGCCGTATCAGCTCCGCGTGGGCTCGGCCGGAACCACTTCGTCAAATGAGGGGAGCGGCTCGATTAGCGGGCTGAGCGCCGCGGCGGCTTCCTCCACCGTCAGGACGTCGGCCGGATCGAGCTTGATGAACTCGTGCCGGGACTGGTCCACCTCCCAGACGTCCTCCCCGACCAGCCGGCCCTGGTCGTCATAGGGCCAGATCATGTACGTGTAGGCCCTGGAGAGGTAGGTCGCATCCTCGTCGGCGTCGATCCCGGCCGCGGCAAGCAGCTTGCCGGGCGCCTGCTGCATCAGAAACGATGAGGAGACAATCATGTGGTCGCCGACCGCGAGCTTCTCCTCCTCGGCGTAGAACACGCACTGATCGGTTTCGGTCCACTCCCGATAGACGGCCTCGACCGCCTCCCTGCCGTCCAGCGTCAGCTTCATTCCGAGCACGTCGAAGTGGTAGACCGGTTGCGCGACGGTCATAGCGGGCTCGAAGATCTCCTTGTAGCGCCCCGCCATCTCGAGGTTGCGGTGACGATCGTATGCCTGGAGCAGGAACCGATGCCTCGGGTTCTCGGTCACCTCCAGCAGGTCTCGCACAGCCGAGTTCGTCTGAGTGATGTCGTATTTGCCCATGTCTCCTCCTCCTTCGCTGTTAACCGTATTCCTCGCTCGGCTCGCGGCACAAGTCCAGACGGACGAAGTTCCGCCGGCACGGATGGTCCGGCCAGGAGGCTCTCGCATCACGAATCTGCGTTTTCCATCAGCGCGGCCCCGCCGCATCGATCGCTTCGCTTCTCCATTCGCGCGTGACGCGAGCGACGGTCAGCTCTTCGAATTCAAGGCACCACGATTCCGACTCGTGGTGCGTTTGTTGGAGATGGGACGCCAGAAACTGCTGGCTTTGCAGGGATTTATGGCGAGGGGCGGAGTCGAACCGCCGACACCACGATTTTCAGTCAAGGAACGGGAAGCCTTGATTTGGCCGTGGTTGCAGGGACTTTCCTGATCGCGTCGATTGGCGGGTTGCCCGTTGGTTTCCGGCGGATTCCCGTGGATTTTGGGTCATGAGGGCTCGCTCGTGACCAGATAGAAGCTGGGGATCGCGGCCCGCCTGGCCCGGGTTGAACGGTGCAGGATCTTGGGAAAGACGTCGTTCCGTTCGCCTCGCCAGGCGAGGCTCACTCGTCATGACCCTCCGCGCTCGCCGCGGCCAGGGCCCGCTTGCGTTCACGGTGATCCTCGATCCATCTGATCCGTCCGCCGTCGATCGCGCACGTGTGGTAGATCGGCCCGCTGATCTCGACCCCGGCCACCTCGCGCAGGTCCGGTCCGGACCCGTATCGCAGTTCTAGCCCCTGTCTAGAGCCACCCGCGCCGGCGCGCAGCCTGCCACGCCTCGACCCGGTTGCGGGCGCCGGTCTTCCCGATCGCGGAGGAGAGATAGTTGCGGACCGTTCCCTCCGAAAGGTGAAGGCGCGCGGCGATCTCGGCGATCGGCGAGCCATCCGCGCTCGCGGAGAGCACCTCGCTCTCGCGGGCGGTGAAGGGGCTCTCCCCCTCGGCCAGCGCGGCCGCGGCCAGCTCGGGATCGACCACCCGCTCCCCGCCGGCGGCGCGGCGGATCGCGTTCGCGAGCCGCTCCGCGGGGGCATCCTTGACCAGGAAGCCAGCCGCCCCAGCTTCCATGGCGCGTCGCAGATAGACGGGGCGTTCGAAGGTGGTGAGGATTAGCGGCGTGCAGCCGGGGAGCTCGCGCCGCAGAGCGGCGGCGGCGTCGATCCCGTCCATGTTCGGCATCTCGATGTCGAGCAGGGCGACGTCGGGCCGGGCCTGGCGGGCCGCGGCAACAACCTCGTCGCCCGCCGATACCTGCGCGACAACCTCCAGGTCTGGCTCGAAGTCGAGCAGCGCGGCGAGCGCGCCTCGCACCATGCCCTGATCCTCCGCGATCAGGATGCGGATCATCGCCTTGGTGCGACCGGCTCGGGCGCACCGTTGGGCGACGCCGATGGTGACGCTGCGATCGGCACCCGGACAACAAGCCGAAAGCCGCCGCCCTCCACCGGCCCCGCTTCGAGAGTGCCCCCGGCCTCCGCCATCCGCTCGGTGAGCCCGCGCAGGCCGCTTCCCTCGTCCCCTCCGCCGGCGGCGCCTTCCCCGTCGTCGCGCACCTCGAGCTCGGCGCCACCGCCGACGCGGCGCAAGGCGATCACGCAGCGGCTGGCGCCACTGTGACGGATCACGTTGGTGGCTCCCTCGCGGACGGCGAACCCGAGGAGACTCTCCACACTCACCGGCAGGGGGCCGATCGTCCGCGCCTCCACGTCGATCTCGGCCGCCTCCAGCGCTTTCCTCACCCGCTCGAGCTCCGAGGCAAGGCTCGTGCTCCGCAGCCCGCGCACGGCCGCGCGCGCCTCCTGCAGCGATGTCCGCGCAACCGACTCGATGTCGCGCACCTCGCGCTCGGCTGCAGCCGGATCGTGGCCCAGGAGCCGGCGCGCCAGCTCGCTCTTCAGCGTGATCAGCGACAGGTTGTGACCGAGTAGGTCGTGTAGGTCGCGCGACAGTCGCAGCCGCTCCTCGTTGGTGGCGAGCTCGGCGACCTGGGCTCGCGCAAGCTCAAGCTCCCGAACGAGCTCCATCAGTCTCCGTACCGCGACGAGGATCAGGCCGAACGCCACGACCTGCACCGCGACGCCGAGCTCCCCCGTGATCGCCACGGCGATCGCCGCCGCGGCCGCCACCCCAGGCAGCGCCAGGCGGGCCGGGAGCACGAGCCCGACGGCGATCGCCAGATAGACGAGCAGCCCAAGCCACTCGTCGCCGAACGCGATCGAGAGTCCGACCGCGAGCCCCGCGAGTGAGAGGAGCAGGAGCGAGCCTTCCGTTCGGCGGTCGGTTGAGGTCGACGGGAGGATCCAGAACAGGCGCAGGTAGAGCGCGGCGAACGCAGCCAGGCCAGCGGCCGCCACGACCTCGGAGCCTCCCGAGAGCCGCCCGCTCAATAGATCGCCGACCGGGAAGGCGAGGAAGACGAGCGCAGTCGCCATGCACAGCAGCCGGCCCTTCGGGTCGCTGTGGGCTCCGAAGAAGGCAAACCAGTAATCATGCGCCGGCCGCCGGGGCTCGGTCACGCCACTCACCGTAGCGCGCTCAGCGAGGCCCAAGCCGTCGCCAGGCGAGCGCAGCAAGCGCGCCGAGGGCGAGGGTCCAGGCGAGCACGACCGCGATCACCGAGGCCGGAACAGGATCTCCCCGCGCCGCTGCCCAGCCGAGCTCGGCGGCGGCGTTCGCGGGCATCCCGTGGGCGATCGCCTCAAGCGGGGCCGGCAGGTCGGACGGCGAGGTGAACATCCCACCGAGCGCCCAGAGCACGATCAGCGCGGCGCTGGCCGCGCTCTGCGCCGGCTCGGCGTTCCGTACCGTGACCCCGATCAGCACCCCCAGCGCCGCGAACGGCGCCGTCGCGATCCAGAGCAGAAGTGTCAGCTCCACCCACCGGTCCCAGGAGAGCGCGACGCCCTGGGAAGCGGCGGCGGCGATGTCGACCAGCGCGATCGCCGGCAGCGCGTAAGCCAGCGCCGCACCGATCTTGCCGGCAACCGCGATCCAGGCCGGGAGCGGGGTGACGCGCAGCTGACGCAGCCAGCCGGTGGCTCGCTCCTTCGCGAGCGCCGGGGCCGTCGAGTAGACGCCTGCCGCGAGTGCCCCGAAGACGGCGAAGATGACCGTCGCCGTGGTGTCCGACGGCAGCCCCTCGGAGATGGAGTCACCGCGCCCGAACACGGCCCGGAAGAACACGTACATCCCCGCCGGAAGGCCGAGCCTCCAGGCGAGCGCGTCTCGGTTCCGGAACTGGCGAACGATCTCCAGTCGCAGGTAGGCGGTCATCCGCGATCCTCCTCTGTGGTCAGGGCCAAGAAAGCGTCCTCGAGCCCGGGAGCGGTCACCTCGAGACCCTCGATCTGCGTCACCCGCTCGAGCAGGGCGCGGGCGGCGCGCTCGGGGTTTCGGGTGCGTAGGGTGACGCGACCACGTTCGAGCTCGACCTCTTCGACCGAGGGGAGGATCTGGAGGAGCTCGATCGGGGTGCCGTTCGCCCGGAAGCTGACGGTGCCGGCGCCGCTGGCGATCTGCTTGACCTCGTCCGGCGACCCGCCGGCGACCAGCCGGCCGCTTGCCATCACCACGACTCGATCGGCTACTTCCTCCGCCTCCTCGAGACGGTGTGTGGCGAAGAGCAGGGAGCGACCAGCCGAGACGTACTCTCCGGCGGCCGACCAGAACGAGCGTCGGGTAACGACGTCCATCGCTGCTGTCGGCTCATCGATCACGAGGAGCTCCGGGCCGCCCGCGAGCGCGATGGCGAGCCGGACTCGCTGGCGCTGGCCGCTGGAGAGCCGCTCGACACGACGGTCGGCGATCTCCTCGACGTCTCCGAGGTGCAGCGCGTCCGCGAGGCGCAGAGGACGTGGATACAGGCCGCGAACCAGGTCGACGAGCTCTGCGACCCGCGCTCCGGGCGGGAGGTCTCCCTCCTGCAGCATGGCCCCTGCGCGACCTTCCGCGATTGCGTCGACGGGGGAACCGCCGAATACCCTGACCCGCCCCGCGTCGGGGCGCTGCAGGCCGAGGATCAACTCCACGGCGGTCGTCTTGCCCGCCCCGTTCGGTCCGAGCAGAGCCACCGTCTCGCCCGGGCCGAGCGTCAGGCTCAGGTCCTCGACCGCGGTGACGTCCGCGAAGCGCCGGGTGACGCCGGAAAGGCTGAGGATCGAATCTCTCATCACCACGGTGGGCCGAAGATGGAGATCAAGGCGAGCGCCGCTCCGGTCCCGACGCAGACCGCGGCCCCAGCGAGGGAATGTCCCCAAATCGTGTTCCACTCCGGCTCGCTGCCGTCCTGGTCGAGCCCGAGCTGGCGCATCCTGGTCGGGTTGTCCTCGTGGGCGGCGAGCGCGGCGGCCAGCTTCCAGCCCTCGACCCTGAAGGCGTAGATCTCGTCGACGCTCTCGAAGCGCTGTCCGCTCGGCGGAGTGCCCCGCCACTCCCCCCGCTGCGTGCCCGAGCACTTGACATGGCCGACCACCTCCTCGCCCTCCGTGACCACCTCACGAACCTCCATCCGGAAGTCCGGGAAGGCGGCGCGGAACGGGCCGATCCAACTGCGCGCCTGCTCGGCGAGCGGACCATCCATGACCTCCTCCAGGGCGCCGAGCTCACCGGCGTTGACGATCTCGATCAGCCGCCGGACGAGCGCCTCGTTCCTTTCGGCTTGCGTTGTCCTCCGAGCGCGCCGCATGGTCAAACCCGATCCGATGCCCGGTGCGACGCCGGGCGCCCGAGCCGCGCCTCGATTTCGTCGATCGGTGTCAGCGTGGGGCAGCCGACCTGATCGTCGCGTCCCAGGATCACGTTCGGCAGGACCGTGGCCTCGCATCCGGCCTGACCGCGCCAGGCGGCGACGAGCAGCGTCGCCCCGTAAAACAGCGCCGCCGCGGAGGCCGTGTAGGGGTTGGCGAACAGGACGATGAGGACGGCGAGGTTGACAGCGGTCCCGGCCGGGCCGGTGAAGCGCAGCGGGCCAGCGGAGTAGCGTCGCGCGAAGAACCCGAAAGCCAGGCTTACCGTGGGGAAGGCGACGAGCCCGAGCAGCAGCTCATACGGCTCCAGGCCGCCGATCCAGCCGGCCGGCTGGTCGAGGTACGCGAGGGTCAGCAGCGCCAGCCCCCCAAGGATCCGCACCCCGGTCCCGATCGGGCCGATGGCGCGAGCCGCGCTCGCCTGAGTGGGCCCATTCGCACCGAGTGCCGGCTCGACGCGGTCGGCGGAGCCCATCGGCGGAGTTGACAAGTCGTGTGCGGTCATCTTCATCGACCTCCTTCATGGGTTCCTTCACTCAGGGAAACGGTAGGTCGGCACGATCTTCCGCGGTAGTGCCGAATGTCCGGACTTCGCCGTGACATTCGTCATGGGGGCTCGTGTGGCCGTGCCGTCAGCCAATCCTCCGGCTCAGGACGCCGCCGCAGCACCAATCCCGAAGGCGTGCGCGATCCAGCGGCGGCCGAGGTCGAGCCCCGCCTCGACCGAGAGCTGCGATGAGTTCCGAACCATGAGGACGTCTATAGAGACAAGCGAACTGCGAACATCGCGCAGCCGCCTATCACAACAGGGGAACGATGAGCAAGGTGAGAGCAAACACCGCGATTTCGCTCGACGGCTATGTCGCCGGGCCGAACCAGAGCGAGGCGAACCCACTCGGCGAGGGCGGCGAGCAGCTTCACGAATGGATTTTCGCGCTCAAGGCCTGGCGCGAGACACACGGCGAGGAGGGCGGCGAGGTCAATCCGAGCACCGAGGCCGCCGAGCAGATGCACGCGAACGTCGGCGCCTTCGTCATGGGCCGCAACATGTTCGGACCGATCCGTGGCGACTGGGACGACGACTCCTGGAAGGGCTGGTGGGGAGACGATCCGCCCTACCACGCTCCCGTCTTCGTCCTCACCCATCACGAGCGCGAGCCGGTGGAGATGGAGGGAGGGACGACCTTCTACTTCGTGACCGACGGAATCGAGTCCGCGCTCGAGCAGGCGCGGCAGGCGGCCGGCGATCAGGATGTCCTCGTCGCGGGCGGCGCCAGCGCAGTCCGGCAATACCTGGCGGCTGGCCTTGTCGACGAGCTCCATCTCCACGTCGCCCCGGTGGTTCTCGGCGACGGTGAGCGGCTGCTCGAAGGCGTCGGTTCCGCCGTAAAGCTTGAACAGCTCCGCGCGGTTGAGGCCCCGGGAGTGGCGCACCTCTACTACCGCGTCGTGAAGTGATGCCGCCCATCACTGGTAGGAGGCATGGGGGTGGACGCGCCACCCAAGGACGCATCAGGGACAAGATCGCGGCGGGCGAACCGCTCGAGGTGGCAGCCCGCCAGGCAGCCTGGTCCGGGCTCGTCGCATCCTGGTGACGGCGGCGCATCGGCGGCGATTCGCGGGGTGCCCCTTGTCACCCCTTGTCTAATCCCTTGTCACCCCCCAGTGAAGCGGCCCCCGGAGGGGGCCGCATTCCGCATTCCTATGCGATGGCGAGGGCCAGAATCGAACTGGCGACACCACGATTTTCAGTCAAGGAACTCAAGGGCATGATTTGGCCGTGGTTGCAGGGGCTTTCCTGATCGGACCGACTGGCGAGTTGCCGTTGGTTTCGGGTGGATTCCGCTGGATTTGGGTCATGAGGACGATCTCATGACCAAATCAGAGTCCCAGATCACGGCGGTCTCGAAAACCGTTGAACGTCGTAAGGCGTTCCGTGGGTTCGAATCCCACCCCCTCCGCTCTAAAGCGCGGATTCCGCAGTGAAGCGGGTTTGGATTTGGACGGATCGGTCTGGCCCGCGGTTCGTTCCCCCCGAAGCGGGATGCTGCGATCCCTTGTGGGAACGAAGTCTCACCCACTGAGAGCCCGAAAGACATGCATTGACTCAAGCTGCACTGTTGCGGGAGCCAGGCTGCGAACTGCCTACGCCCGGGCGACGAGCCGGTGCCAGATTCCTGTCGGGCCCTATGGCTTGAGGGCGTCGGGCGATGCCGCCCCGGCCTGGTCGACCATCTCGGCCAGCGCGTTGATCTCCTTGTGCATCCGCTTTACGTCGAACCGCTCCAGCTGGGTGGCCCGATCGGCCTCGGCGAGCAAATAGTTGGGCCCCGCGAGGTAGGACATCATCGGGACGCCTGCCGCGTTTAACGCTGCGCCCTCGCCGAAGAACGGGGGCTTCAGCGGATTGGCCCGGGTCAGCCCGGCGTCCTGGATGGCACTTCGGCGATCTCCGCCACGGCGAGGTTGGAGCAGTAGACGGCCGCCGTCTCAGGCAGCCCCGTTGGGCCATAAGAGCTCACGTGGTCATCGACGTACTCGGGGCAGCCGAGGTGCTCGATCGTCACCCCGGCCTTCGTCCTCGAGGCGAGGTCCGGATAGTCGGTCAGGTAGCTCGCCGAGGCGACCACCCCGGTGGCGAAGTGGCCGGTGGCGAAGTAGAACGCAAAGGTGCTCGGCCTGGCGGGCGTCGCCCGCGCCGTCAGTCGCTGGGCGATGGAGAGCATGCCGAGCATCCCGTTCTCCTCGATCAGGTTCGTCCCGTCGGTGTGGGTGTGCACGAGCACGACCTCGTCGCTGCGGCCGGGCAGGGTGGCGAGCACAGCATCCGTGGTGTCCGCCTCAGTCGTGGAGGGCAGGATGAGCCGCCCGGCGTTCCCCGACCCCTGAGCGAGCTGCCGCAGCTCGTTCCCGACCTGGGCGTCCACGTGGATCGCAGGCAAGCCCTGAAGCGCTCGCTTGAATGGGATGTACTGCCCCATCGCGTCCGCGGGCGCCTCGGGCAGGATGATCACCACCCCCGCCGCTCCGGCCGTCCTGGCGGCCGCCAGCGTGGGCACCGCAGCCGTCCAGGAGCGGTCGTAGGGGGCCGCTGGATCGACATCCGGCGGAAAGCCGAACCACGGATTGAACAGCGCCCCGATCGGGGTGGACGGCACCGGCACGTCGACGACGGCGATCTTCCCGGCGAAGGAGCCGGCGGCGAAGTCGGCCGCCGTCCCGCGGTTCGCGTAGGCCAGCGCGCCCACCACGCCATCAGCGGGGGTCGTCCCGGAGTACGGGTAATAGTGGGCGGCGTTCAGCGCCTGCTCGGCGCCACCACCTTGGCTGACAGCGAGCCCGAAGTCGGAGGCCTCCCAGTGCTGGAAGGTCTGGGTCTTGCGGTCCGTCTGCCAGCCCAGCGAAGCCATGGCGTCCTGGAGGTCGTCGATCAGCTCGTCTTGCGACGGTCCACCGGTGTGCCGCGCGCCAAGCCCGGCCAGGTACTCGCTCCACTTCTGGAGCGTCCTCAGGTTGGCGAGCCCGCCGGGCTTCACCGAGAGCGGGGCGGTTGCGCCGAGGGCGTCCGCCACCAACCCGGTCGAGGCCAGGGGTCCCGCGAGCGCTAACCCCGCAGCCCCCTGGGCGGATCGGGTCAGCAGCGTACGGCGAGTAATCGCGTCCACGATGGTCTCCTCTCAGAGTCCCGAGTTGCCGCGTCCGTCCACCGTTCCCCATCCGCGTGTCGTTGCCCGTCCGCAGGCAAGCGATTCGAATTGGGCCTTGGAGACGTAGGTCGAGCTCGGCAGGTAGTCGCCCATCACCGAGGCCTCCATCCCCGGTGTGGCCACGCTGTTGATCCCCTGCGTGAACGTGGGGGAGGGAAGGATCTGGCGGTAGGCGATCATCCCCATCTCACGCCGTCCTCCCTTCTCGGGCGGTAGCAGGGTCCCCGGGATTCCCGTTGGGTCTCCGCCGGGTACGTAGTCGGGCGCCCCGTCGCCGCGGGTCGGCCAGTCGAGCCAGGCGACGCCGCAGGCACGCTTGGCGTTGAACGGGCGATCCGCCGGGTCGCCGGTCACGATCGTGTAGGTGCCGTCACGCACGATCGGGATGTCCTGGTCGAAGAGGCAGTCGACGTAGCGGCCGCTCTGGAACTCGTTCTGGCAGAAAGACCAGTAGCGAACCTCTCCGGAGCCCATCGTCGCCTCGCCATCGTACGTGGCCGGCACCGTCGGCGCCCGCCCGTGGATCACCATCAGCTGGCCGAAACCTCGGTCGCCGAAGGCGACCATCGGGTAGGCGTCCTTGTTGCTCAAGGGCCCGCCCGTGGCGGCCGACGAGATGGTGGAGCGATCAACCAGTGGCGTCGAGAAGCCCGGATACGTCTGGTAGAACTGTCCAACCATCGAGTAGCGGTAGTTGAAGTAGCGCTCCCAGCGCGCGGGATCGACGGCGGGGTGGGTGATCGGCGGCGGGACGTCGGACTCGACTCCGTCCACCAGCGTCTTGGTGCGCAGGCGGGCGTAGCTCGCAACGTTGATCAGGCCCTGGGACTGGCCGCCCAGGGACTCGACGCTCAAGGCCTGGCAGATGGGGGGCCCGTCGCTGATCACGGTGCCGTCGGCGAGGTGGAGCTCCGCCTCCGGCAGACCGCCGTCGCCATCAACCGACGTTCCCTTGTCGGCCAGGTAAATCCGATAGACGAGTGTCACGCCGAGCCCGGGGTCGCGCCCGGTGTAGAGCGTGTTCGGCGCCCGGTCGGCGGGATTCGCCGGGGCAGGCCCGCTCACCACCCTGATCGTGTAGTCGCGGCGGGTCGCGTCGCGGTCAGCGCCCGGGAGATAGGGGTTGGTCGAACCCGGGTCCGGGGAGATCTGCGCGTCGTAGAGCGAGTCGTTCGGGCCCAGGCTGGTCGGCGGTTGGTTGAAGTTGTATGTGTTGAACGACATGTACCGCGCGTGGGGGAAGTGGCCGTGGAGCACCAATTCGGCGCCCGCTGGCATGCCGTTGGTCCAGTTGGATCCCCAGTACGCGGCGAACTCGTCCGGATAGTTGATGTTGTTCGTCTGAGCTGTTGTGGACCCCGCCCAGAAGCGGTCGCACGGGTCGAGTGGTATCGCCCGAGCGGGAGCGGCGCTCGCGGCGAGTATCGCGAATGTGGCCAGCGTTGCGATGGATATGGCGCGCCGTGCTTCTTTCATATTCGTCGCTCCCTCTCGTTGATTTGGTTCTCGCTCATGTCAGTGGTACGGGTTGCTCGGATCCGGGAACTGACATGGTTCGCCCGGACCGCAATTGGTCGGGTATGGCTCTCGCAGGCTTTCGAGGGAGCCGACGGGGGTTCCGTCGGCGAGCCAGTTGCCCATCTCGGCCTGTAGCGGGTCGGCCTCGCCGATCGAGACTTCACAGCCGTGCTGCTCGTGTTCGAAGGTGCAGGCGGCGAGGCCCTGCATCTTCCGTCGCACTGCCCAGACGTCGTAGTCATCCAGGACCGCGTTGCCGCCCGCCAGGGCGATCTCGAGCGGCACCGCATGGTTGTCAGGCAGGCTGCACGCGCCGTTCTGGGCCGCGTGGACCAGGACGTAGTCGCGGTCCACCGAGCGGATGCTCCCGGCCAGCGGTTTCCAGACCCGCTCGATCGCACCCCGGTGGTCGTTGACCTCGTCGTGGTCGTAGACCTCGACCAGCAGCTTCGTGGTGCGGGGGACCGCGGCTGCGTCCTCAGCGGTGAAGTCATCGACGCGGAAGGGGGCGAAGGTGGCGATGAAGCTGCCGTTCGATCCCCAGCCTCGCTCGAGCACGCCGCGCTTGTACATGCTAAGAGCGGCACCGCCGCCGAAGGAGTGCCCGGCGAATCCCACGCGGGTCAGGTCCATGTCGAGTGACTCGCCGTAGTCATGAACCGCTTTGTCAAATCCGGCCCACAGCTGGTCGTAGCGGAGAAGCGAGTCGAACGGCGAGATCGGCGGTGTCTGGTAGGTGGAGTGGATGACGACGTAGCCGTGCGATGCGAGCACCTGAAACAGGCCCATGTACTGGATCGCCTGGGTCGCACCGTAGGCGTGGGACCAGAAGATCACCGGGTGGGGGCCCGCCGCATCCGTCGGGGAGATCACCGTCACCACGGGATCCGGGCGCGCGGAAGTCGGCGGGATCGTCGGGTGCGTGAAGGCGGTGGTTTGGGTGGCGTCAGGACCGGTGGTGCCGTAGCCGTCGTCGGGCTGGCTGACGCAATCGCCGACTGCCGCCTGGGCCGGACTCGCAGGGGCGGCGGCGGCGATCGCCGCGGCGATCACGAGGGTCAGTCCGCCGCTCCAATGCATCTGTCCTCTTTCCCTGATTACCGCCGACTATTTCGTACTAGCTAGTTCGGTAATCTGCATTCGAGCATACCTCCGGGCCGCTGTCAAGCTGGCCCCGGAACGAGCTGTCTCAGCGGGGTGAGGCCGTCCCGGCGGCCTTGGAGTCGAGAGCTCGCAAAACCCGCCGGCGCATGTTGCTGAGCCCCGCGTTCAGAAACGACCCGATCATCCAGGCCGCCGTGCTGGAATCCCAATGCTCGCGCTCCGCGCGGCGGGCGGCGAACACGCACATGCCCACGGTCGCCTCCGCAAAGAGGGCGGCACCACGCTGTGCCGTGACGTCATTCTGCGCGAACTCACGCCGCAGGATCTGCTCCACCTTCTCGCCAATCCGGCGCAGGGCCAGCCCGACGCGGTCGGAGATCTCGGGCGCCGCCGGTCGGTCGCCCGTGAATATCAGGCGGAATGAGTCCGGATGCTCCTCGGCGAACTCGAAGAACGCGCCAACGCATTCCTGCGCCAGCTCCTCAGTTGGGAGTCCCGCCGAGGCGGCGTAGGCGCGGAAGAGGAATTCCTCGAGCCGATCGCACTCGCGCTCGACCACGGCGACGAAGGCCTCCTCCTTAGAGGCGAACTGGCGGTAGAGGTTGGGTTTCCGGACCCCGGCCTCGGTCGCGATCGCCTCCATGGTCGTGCCGTGGAGGCCGTGGTTGGCGAACAACCTGGTCGCGGTAGAGAGGACCACCGCTTCGCGCACGTCATCCGGAATTCGGGGCGGACGGCCCACCGGGCGCTTTGCTGGCATCGGGTGCAATGGTAGGGGAGCGGCCGGATTTCGAACCGAGAGGGTCCAAAAACTCTCAGCGTTCGGGGGTGCGCCCTGCTTGGTTCCGATCCCGTCAGGGCTAAGGAAATTTCGCCCAGGTTTCGTTCCCTCTGACATTCCCCCGGCTCAGCTGAGGCGCCGTTTTGCAGGCACTTTCAAGCGACCCGCGCCGTCCCGAAAACCGTAAGGAAAGCTGCGTCGCTGCGGGCCCGCCCGGCTCTCCCGGCTTCGACGCGGACAAGTCCACTCTCGAACTGGGGGGGCCAACGAATCGGACGCCTGTCGCACAGCCCAAACTGAAGTGTAAGAAGCACTGATTTGCAGGGATTAATGGCGAGGGGCGGAGTCGAACCGCCGACACCACGATTTCAGTCAAGGAACTCGAAGCGATGGTTTGGCCCTGGTTGCAGGGACTTTCCTGATCGGGCCGACTAGCGAGTTGCCGTTGGTTTCCAGTGGTTTTCGGTTGGATTTTGGTCACGAGCGAGCAGTCGTGACCAAGTGCTGCGCCGTTCCTCTTGAAGGGCGGCCGCTGGGTCGCCAATAGCGGGGGGATCGCTGTCGGCCGCAGTGCTGGGTTTCGTCTAGAGGAGCAGCCCTTGCGGGCCAATTAGGGACTCCCAGGATGCTCCTGGCATACAGCGCGGACTAGCCAGAGCACATCGGCGCCGAGACCCTTGAGCTCGAACTCACCGAAACTCTGCGTTGCAATTCCCAGATCGTCAGGCAGAAGCGACCGGGTCGGCGTATCGACGAGCAGTTCTCCCGCCGCCGCGATCCGATTGATGCGGCTGGCGATGTTCACCGCCCGTCCGAAGTAGTCACCTCCTCGCCGCAGCAGGTTTCCGTGTGCCATCCCGCCGTGCGCCGGCAGCAGGGTCCTCCCGGCCCGATCAATGATCTCAAGCGCGGCGTGTACCATCGCGCCGGGCTCCGGGCCGACGAACATAGCCTCGTCCCCGAGGAGCTTCACGACGCGCGCGTCCGCCTCCGCGACGACATCGAAGACAAGGGCCTCAAACTCCGCGAGCATCTGACCGAGCTCGTGCACTCCCCGCTCCTCGCTAGCCGCCGTGAATCCCGAGAGGTCGACGAACGCGACCGAGAGTCTCTCTCGCGCGACGTTCCCGGTCGCGTTCAACGAGCTGCGGCGGCGAACGGCCTCATCGAGCTCGCGTCGCAGAACGTAAAAGATCAACCAGCCGAGCTGTGAGTTTTCGATGCCCTCGCGGAGGGCCTCCTCCTGAAGTTCTCGCCGGACTCCGAGCTCCGCGAGGCCGGCCAGGGCGTCGAGCTCAGCGTCGCAGACCGCGGCGAAATGGGCGCTGATGATGCGGGCCTCCTGCAGGATCAGGTCAAGGGCCTGGTCACGCTCGGGTTCGCCGAGATCGCTTAGACCCTGTGCGGCGAGCCGCAGCGCGCGAGCGTCCGCATCGGTGTAGAGCAGCACTCCCTCCGGGAC
Source organism: uncultured Solirubrobacterales bacterium (assembly GCA_963797265.1). Classification (GTDB taxonomy): domain Bacteria; phylum Actinomycetota; class Thermoleophilia; order Solirubrobacterales; family 70-9; genus DASUPK01. The sequence continues at coordinate 406,760 of CAWCOY010000003.1, forward strand.
ATCCGGGAATCCGAGTCCGCGCCAGAGGCGGTCGCCAACCTCTCGATCCACCCCGGCCGCCTCGCACACCGTGGTCGCGTCATACTTCGGGCGGCCGAGGCGCACCAGCGCCGATATCAGCTCAGACTCCTTCGTCCCTCGCTCGGAGCTGCTCACGACCTCGGGCTCGATCCTATCGTTGCGGTAGCGATCGCGAGATTTGCAGTTTAGGCTTCGGCGGTGGACCCAAAACCCGATCGGGCAAGCGGACGGCCAGCCGCTGTCCGCCGCGGGAGAGCGAATGACGTGCTCGACTCCGCTGGCACCCCCGCCGGAGTCATTGAGATCTTGGCGGTCCAGGTAATCCCGCTAGGCGACCACACGTTGACAAGTCGGGTGGCTTGACCTCCGCCGGCAACCGCTCCGGGAACCGGCAGGCCGTCGTCGGGGATCGGCTCCCAGGCCGCCGTTTAGGCGACGAACTGATGTGGGCTCGGAGACCTCGAAGCGAACGCCCCCGCACATGCATCTGCCCGTGATCGGCATCATGGCTCGCCGGGCCCCCGCCCAATCATCCTCCCACCCCGACGGAGGCCTGCCGCTAGAGTGGCCTCGTGGCCGAGCGAAACACTCGCACGGTCGGCGGAGATCGGCGTGAGCCCGAAACGCCGTATCAGCGGGCCCGCGGCGTGGGCAAGGCGGCTCTTCAGCAGGCGGTGCTCGAAACCGCCGGGCGACTGCTCGCAACCGAGGGACCGGCGGCCCTCACGATGCGACGAATCGCGGAGGAGATCGGCGCTTCGACGACGGTTCTCTATGGCAGCTTCGCCGGAAAGAACGAGATCATCGACGCGATGGTGATCGAGGGACACAACGCGCTGCGCGACCGCCTCGACGAGATTCCAAGATCTCTTGCCCCTCTTGACCGACTCGCGGCAACGGGCCGCGTCTACCGCGAGGCTGCGCTCGCGGATCCGGCTCGCTACCAGCTCATGTTCGGAAGCACCATCCCCGGCTACGAGATGAGCGCAGCTGCCCGCGCCGCGGCGCAGGGGAGCTTCGGCGCGCTGGAGGAGGCGGTTCGCGCTTGCATCGATGCCGGGGTCATCAAGTCGACCGCGGAGCCTCGGTTCGTGGCCGAGATCCTGGTCGCCGCCGCTCATGGGGCGGTCAGCCTCGAGCTCGCCGGCCACTTTGACGACCCGTCTCGAGCGGACGACCGGTTCTCGGTTCTGAGCGCGGCATCGGTGCGCCCCTTCCTGGCAGACGGCTGAACCCGCTCATCCCGTCCTCTGCGCGCGACGTATCGGCGCCACGGTCGGCACCGGCTCCTCGGTCAGGAAGCTCATGATCAGCCGGTTGCAGAGCTCCGGCTTCTCCTGTAGGAGGAAGTGCGAGGTTCCGGGGACGATCGCCAGCTCCGCGCCGGGGATGCCCTCGTAGGTTGCGGCGATGTGCTTCATCGTCACCAGGTCGTCGTCGCCGAACATGAGCAGCGTCCGCGCCCTGACGTCGCGCAGTCTTGCTTGGGGCAGGGCCGGCTCCTTGCTGTCGAGCGCGATGGTCTTCTCCATCAGGATCTGGAAGTGATCCTTCCCCTCTGGCGAGACCTCGCCGTGAGCGGCAGCAAGATCTGGCAGCGGCGCATCCGGATTCTCTGCGGGCTCCTCCGACACAAGGCCGTCGCGGTGAAAGCCTCCGCTGACCATCACCAGACATCGAACCAGGTCCGGTCGCCGAAGGGCGGTCAGAAGGCCGGCGAACGCGCCATTGCTGTGACCGACCAGGTGCGCCGGGCCGCCCACGACCTGCTCGAGCATGGCGACGTTGTCGTCGACCATGGCCTCATAGGTCATCGGTCCCTCGACGTCCGGCGTTCGCCCGTGACCCCGCCGGTCATGGCTGAGGACATGGAAGTGCTCGGCCAGCGCCTCGGTGTTCTTATCGTAAAAGCGCGAATCGACGAGGGCCCCGTGCATGAAGACGAGCGGGGCCCCGGCACCCCGCTCCCCATACCAGCTGCGAAGCCCGCCCAGGTCGCCGTACGGCATCAGGCCGGCACGTAGGTCAAGACGATGATCCCGTCCGGCCCAATCGTCTTGGAGTCCTTCAGCGTCAGCTCGCTCATATCCCGTTGCTCGCCGAACAGGTGCTTGCCCTGGCCGACGATGATCGGAAAGATCATCAGACGCCACTCATCTACGAGCCCCTCGTCGAGCAGGGTCTGGGTCAGTTTCCCGCTGCCTGCGAGCAGGATGTCGCCGTCGATCTCAGCCTTCAGCTTCCTCACCTCGTCAGCGACGTTGTCCTTGATCACGGTGCTGTTGTTCCACTCAGGGTTCTCCAGCGTGGTCGACACCACGTACTTGGGCATGCTGTTCATCTTCACCGCGAACTCGCCCTCCGTCTCCTCCATTTGCGGCCAGGCCTTGGCGAAGCCCTCGTAGGTGATGCGGCCGAGCAGCTGGGCGTCGGCAGCCATCAACTCTTCGAACTTGAACTTGTCGAACTCCTCGCCGTGCTCGGCCTTGAACGACCAACCACCACGATCGATCTCCCCGACGCCGCCGGGGTCCTGGAAGACCCCATCTACCGAGACGAACTGGCTGACCACCAAGTTTCCCATCGTGTGCTCCTTCCGTTGTTTGTTAGGCGGGCACTACTAGTCCGGGTGGATAACTTAGTTATGTAATTATAGCGTTGTGTTCTAAGCCCAACAGGCACGTCCGGTCACCTGACGCGCAGAATGGGACGTCCTGTCGAATCCAGCTATCGGTATGATACTATCGGATCGATAGCGGCTGGCCCGTCCAATGGATCCCGAGACATAGGTCCATGCGGAAGGAGGAGATGAGCCGGACGACGCCGAACAAGCCCCTGATCCTCGTCGCGCTGCTTCTCGCGGCGTTCATGATCAATCTCGACACGACGATCGTGAACGTCGCGCTCCCGACCCTCGTCCGGGAGCTGCACGCCTCGACCGTGCAGCTCGAGTGGATCGTCGACGCCTACAATCTGCTGTTCGCGGCGCTCGTGCTCGCCGCCGGAAACCTCGGCGACCGGGTCGGCCGCAAGGGCGTGCTGCTCGCGGGGCTGGTCGTCTTCGGCGCCTCGAGCTTCGCAGGCGGGCTCGGGAACAGCCCGGGCGAGCTGATCGGGGCGCGTGCGGTGATGGGGATCGGGGCCGCGCTGATCTTCCCGGCCACGCTCTCGCTTCTCACCAACGTGTTCACTGAGCGGGGCGAGCGCGCCCGAGCGATAGGGCTCTGGGGGGCGAGCACCGGGGTCGGGATCGCAGTGGGGCCGATCATCGGCGGCTGGCTGCTCGAGCACTTCTCCTGGTCGAGCGTCTTCTTCGCGCTCGTGCCGTTCGCCGCAGTCGCCGCGGTGCTGGTCGCCGTCGCCGTGCCGACCTCCCGCGATCCGGAGGCGCCTCCGGCGGACCGCCCCGGGCTGGTGCTCTCCACGGCGGCGATGGCCGCCCTGATCTACACGATCATCGAGGCGCCCAACCGCGGGTGGGCGGCCGGGCTCAGCATCGCCGGTTTCGTGGCCGCCGCGCTCCTTCTCGTGGCCTTCATCGCCTGGGAGCGCCAGGTCCGGGTCCCGATGCTCGACCTCGCCCTGTTCAGGAACCTCCGTTTCACCGCAGCGAGCGCTGCGGTGACGATCACCTTCTTCTCCCTGATGGGGTTCATCTTCGTGATCACGCTCTACTTCCAGTTCCTCAAGGGATACGGGCCGCTCTCAACCGGCGTCAGGCTCCTGCCCGTGGCGACCTTGACCGGTATCACCTCTGTGCTCGGGACGAGGCTGGCCGTGCAAAGAGGGACGAAGCTGGTGGTCGCCGGCGGAATGGTCTCCCTCGCGATCGGGCTGGCATGGGCCTCGACCTCATCAAGCAGCACCAGCTACCTGACGATCGCCGGCTCGATGGTGTTCATCGGCTCCGGCATCGGGCTGACCAGCGCCCCGGCCACCGAGTCGATCATGGGAGCGGTCTCCACGGCGAAGGCGGGCGTCGGCTCGGCGGTCAACGACGCGACGCGCATTACCGGCGCGACCCTCGGCGTCGCGGTGATCGGGAGCATCTACGCGTCGATCTACGCAAGCCGCCTCGCGGATGCGCTTCCGGCACAGGTCCCGGGGCCGATCGCGGACAGCGCGCAGCGCTCCGTCGGCACCGCCTTCGGCATCGCGGCGCACTTCGACGCCGCCGGGCGGCCGGCACTGGCGCAGGGCCTCCACGAGGCCGCCTCGAACGCCTTCTTCGACGGCTTCCAGACCTCGGTCCTGGTCGCGGTCGCGATCACCCTCGCCGGTGCGGTGGCCGCGGCGATCCTGATCCCGAACCAGCCCCCCGAGACGGCTTGCGTGGAGTTGGGCGAGCTCAGCGGAGCGCAGCTTTCGCCCCAAAGGCCTTAGCGAACCTCCGGACCTCCGCCGGCGAGCCCTCCAGCCGGATGTCCCGGGTCGGCAGCCGCCGCCGGCCGCGCGGGGAGGTGAGGAAGGTGGCCCAGGCCTCCTGCCTCGCGTCCACCGTCACCGCGGCTCGGTCCTCCTTGCCGCGGCTGAGCTCCCAGCTCCCATTCTCCGCCCGCAGGCTGTAGTCGTCGTCATCGAAGCGCCAGACCCAGACGAGCCCGTCGGGCGGCGCGGCGGAGTACCTGTTGAGCCAGACCTTGGTGCCGATCATCGTCGCGTCGGAGTGGACGGGCTCGTCGGGCCGCGGTCGATCCTTGGCGTGCTCGATGCCCCACAAGGTGAGCTCGTCGATCGCCGGCGCGAGGTCTCGCCCGGCATCCGTCAGCCGGTACCAGACCTCGTTGCCGCTCTTGGCCGGCTCGCGCTCGACCACCTCCGCCGCCTCGAGCCGCCGGAGCCGATCGGTGAGCCGGGTGGGCGTGATCGGGTTGAGTGTGCGTACGAGGTCGGTGAACCGCCGTGGGCCCAGCACCAGGTCCCGGACGATCAGCAGTGACCAACGCTCGCCGATCACCTCCAGGGCGCGGGCCGCCATGCAGAAGTGCCGGTAGACCCTCTCGGCGTCTTTACTCGGTTCCACCCTCTATCGAAGCGATCGTATCGTCTCGATAGGTTGACTAGGAATCTGCGCTTGCGCCGACTGTCGCGGTCCGCGGTCGACCTCTGCTGAGTGTGTCCTTGATAAACGTCCGCGATCTGTCTGAGCCGCTCCGGCTCGAGCTGGTCGCGCGAAACGCAGAACCCGGGATTTCGACGATCCGCTTGCAGTCCGCGCGAGAACCAGCCTCGGCGCGGGCCTGGAGAACAGTCGAAGGTGCGATGATCTAGTCAACACACGACCCATTCGGAGGTGGTCGAATGTGTCATGAGTGGTCGATGCGTCGGGAGAGGCGGCGCGAGGAGCGCTTCGACGAGGAGCTTCAGCACCTCCTGGACGAGAAGCCCGCATACGCCGAGCCGCCCCAACCGATGGTCGAGAAGCGCGACAAGGAGCCGAGCGATCCGGAGCGGGGCCGCCTCGAGGCGGCTACGCGCCCCTAGCTCGGAGGCATTGGCGGGCGCGGCGGACTCCGCCGCGCCCGCTCGCGTGAGCCCCGGTGAGCTAGGCGCCTCATCCCGGCCTTGCCGCAGCGAGCCGGGACAAGGTTTGGGACACGAGCCCGATTAGATGTCGGCCGCCGGCCTTGCTGGCACCGGCGCGGCCGAGAACTCATCACTAAGCCGATTCGGAAGCGGCGAGGGCCAGAATCGAACTGGCGACACCACGAGTTTGAGAAAGGTTGCGTTAGCTCAAAGAGCCGAGGGAAAAAGTGCCGATTTGCAGGGATTTATGGCGAGGGGCGGAGTCGAACCGCCGACACCACGATTTTCAGTCGTGTGCTCTACCAACTGAGCTACCTCGCCGAGGGGCGCAAAGGCTAGCGGGCGAGGTCAAGCGGACGCTCGTGAGTGCTAGCTAACTGCCGGTCAGTTAGTGTGCCCGATCGCGATGGGCGCGGCGGTCAAGGCGAAAGGGCGGAGCCGCATGGCCCGCGCGGAGCGCGAGGAGGTGATCCTGGACGCGGCGCAGGACGCGTTCGCCGAGCTCGACTTCCGGTCCGTCGGAATGGAGGCGATCGCCGAGCGCAGCGGGGTGACCAAGGCCCTCCTCTACCAGTACTTCGGCTCGAAGGACCGGCTCTACGAGCTCTGCGTCGAGAGGGCCCGAGCCCGGCTGTTCGACGAGCTCGAGCGGCGCGTCGAGGAGGCGGACCCGGGCTGGGAGAAGCTGCGCGTCTTCGTCGAGCACTACTTCGACTACCTGGAAGCCAACCGGGCTACCTCCTGGCTCATGTACGGGGAGGCCTCGCGCGCCGTCGTCGACGAGATGCGGGAGCGGAACGCCCAGTCGATCGCCCGGGTCTTCGCGGGCGCGGCCAAGGAGGCCGGGCGCGTACCGGACCCTGTGGGAATCCAGATCCTGGCGCACGGCCTGGTCGGGGCCGGTGAACAGGTCGGCCGCTGGTGGATCGGCCAACGGAAGGTCTCCAAGGAGGAGGCCGTTGGTCGCTTCATGTCCCATTCCCGCGGCACGGTCGCGGCCGCCTTCGCGGCGATGGACCTGAAGGAGAGGAGGTGAGGGTGCGCCTGGCGGCGACGCTCGCGCTGGCGGCCGTGGCCGCCGGCTCCGTCGCGGTCGTCCCGCACGCGTTCGGAGCCGGGCCGGCGCCGCTCTCGGCAGAGCACGCGCTGCCGGATCTCTCAGCTCGCTACAGCAGCGGATCCTTCGGCCGCTGGCGCGTGGACCGGTTCGGCCTGCCGTTCTACGCCTACGCGATCGACCCGGAGACCGCCCCGCAGGCGCACCAGAGCGAGCTCGCGGGAAACACCGACGCCTGGCATCAGCTCGGCAATGACTACCTGGTCGCGGACGCCCACAACGAGGGCTACGTGCAGCTCTGGAGCCAGGCGCGCGCCTACCAGTGGATCAACCGCTACGAGCCCGACGCCGGCCACTACGCGGGCGGCTACGGCTACCTGCGACTGAGGGACCGCACGATCAGCACGCTCTACGCGGACCGGCCGGCGGGGGCGCGCACCGCGCGCGACTTCGGCTCCGGCTACTTCCACCGGCGCACCTCCTCGAAGCCTGCGGCGATCGACGAGAGCGTCTACGCGCCGTTCGGCGACGCGCCGGTGCTCCTGCACGACGTGACGATCAAGAACACCTCCCACCGCAGGCTGCGCGCGAGCTGGGTCGAGTACTGGGACGTGAACCCGTATGACCAGTACCGCACCACCCATCTCGGCCTCGGGTCACCGCGCTTCTCGAAGCGGAATCGCACCCTCTCGGTCGCCGAGTCGCCGGACGGCATCGACCCCAGTCCGCTCTCGGTCTTCGCGGCCGCGCTGCGCGGGCGGGTCCGCGGCTGGGAGACCAACGGCTCCGCGTTCTTCGGCTCCGGCGGCCGTGCCAACCCGACTGAGGTCGCGGCGGGCGGTCTCGGCAAGTCGCTGCCGCCGCCGGTGGCCGAGGGCCAGACCGGCTCGGCGATCTTCGCGCTGCGTTCGCCGGTCAACCTGCGGCCGGGTCAGTCGGTGACCCTGCGGTACGCCTACGGCACTGCCCACACTCGGCAGATTCCCGGCATCGTGGCGCGCTGGCGGACCGCCAAATCCCCGTTCGGCCGCAGCCAGCACGCCTGGAGGAGCTGGGTGCCGCGCGCGAGCTTCTCCGGGCACAACGCCTGGCTCTCCCGGGAGCTCGCCTGGGACGGCTACACGCTGCGGTCGGGTGCGACCTATGAGGAGTCCTGCGGCCACCACATCGTCTCCCAGGGCGGCTACTACCAGTACGACTTCGGCTGGCAGGCCGCCTATCGCGATCCGCTCCAGCACGCGTTGCCGCTGATCTACGCCGCCCCCGGGCTGGCGAGGGAGGTCCTGCGCTACTCGGCCCAGGAGCAGGATCGGGCCAGTGGTGAGATTCCCTACTCGATGGGCGAGATGTGCCGGCCGTTGCCCCAGGGGACCTCGGACGACCTGGACCTCTGGCTGCTCTGGACCGCCGCGGAGTACGGGCTCGCCAGCCGCGACCTCTCCTTCTTCAACGAGAAGCTCAAGTGGCGGGATGGCGGCACCTCGACGCTGTGGAAGCACCTGATCCGGGCGTTCACCCACCAGGAGAGCCTGCGCGGTCCGCACGGCGGCTACACGACGGCGGGCACCAATGGGGACTGGTCCGATCTCTCCACCGACATCCTCGGGATGACCGAGTCGACGCTGGTCACCGCCCAGGCCGCCTACATCTACCCCCGGCTCGCGGACCTCGCGGCGGCCCGCGGCGCCAAGGGCTTCGCGCGGAAGCTACGCGCCGCCGCGACGCAGGACCGGGCGACTCTCGCGACGCAGTGGACGGGAGGAGGCTGGTATGCGCGCGGCTTCGCCGGTGACGGGCAGCTGGGGCTTGGAGCGATCTTCGGCGAGCCACAGCCGTGGGCGCTGCTGGACGGCGTCCCCACCCGCTCGCAGTCCCGAACCCTGGTGGCGAACATCCGCCGCTTCCTGACTGGTGTCGGGGCGCCGCCGGATCTCCACGGGCCGGCCCAGATCGGCTCCTCCCAGTCCCCCGCCCGGAGCGATCCGCTGGTCACCGAGCACACCTTCGCGGGCCTGAGCCCGAACAACGCCGTCTTTCCCGGCGGGGCCTGGTATTCGGTCAACGGCTGGCTGGTGATGAGCCTCGCCGAGATGGCCGGGACCGTCCCGCACGCCCGTTCCTACGCCTTCGACGAGCTGCGCCGGAACACGCTGGCGGCCCATGCGCACGCCTACCCCGACCACTGGAACGGCGTGCTCTCCGTGGACGACGTCTGTTACGCGTACTACGAGACCGATCCCTCGCGTTGCGGGATCGGCTTCTCCACCAAGTACGACACCCAGATCATGCATCAGCCGGCGTGGAGCCTGTTCGACACGATCACCCTCGCCGGCCTGCACCCGACCCGATCCGGTTACCGGATCGACCCCCAGCTGCCGCTGAAGAGCTTCTCCCTGCGGCTGGCGCGCGCGGGCGTCGCCTACTCCCACGGCGTCGCGCGCGGCTATCTGCGGCCGACAGGTCGTCGGGTCCTGAACATGGCTGTCTCGCTGCCCTCCGGCTCCGGGCGGATCGAAGCCTTCGTCGAGGGGGAGTCCGTCCAGGTCAAGGTGGCGAAGGGCCTGGCCCGCTTCTCGCTGCGCGCCGACGGCGGCCGGCCCGTGGACTGGGCCGTCGCGCGCGGTTGACGGTCGAGCGAGGCCCCAGCCCGAGTCTGCACCTGGGCGCAGGGGCTAGCGTCCGGGATGTGATCCGTAGCCTGGTCGCGGTCGCCGCAGCGGTCCTCGTCGCCACCTCCGTCTCGGGCGCCACCGAGCAGCCGCCGGAGCCGATCCGGACCGCGATGCCCAGCCCTCATTTCGGGACCGTCCATAGCGGCCCGTTTTCGCCGGCAAGCGTGCGTGCTCGGTTCCGCCCGCTCGGGGCGGAGGCGCCCGTCTGGGCCCGGCGCCTGTACCGCCGCTCCGTTCGTGTTCTGATCGCGCTCACCGATCCCTCGAGCGGCGCGCTGATCGCCGGCGAGCGGGACGGCTGGGATTACGTCTGGCCGCGCGACGCCGCCGCCGGGGCGGTCGCGCTCCAGGCGGCCGGGCTGCGCCCAGAGGCCCGACGGGTCGTCTCGTTCCTCTCGGCCCTGGACACCGTAAGAGCGGCGCGCTTCTACCCCGACGGTTCGCCCGTTCCCGGTCGACCGGCCGCGGGGGACGGGGAAGGCTGGGTCGCGGCCGCGGTAGTGGCGGTTCGAAGCGGTTCTGGCTGGACTGTCCTGCCTAAGGTGGCCAGGAGCCGCCTAGAACAGGACAGTCCCGCGGAATGGCGGGAGCGGCAGGACTACGGAGAGAACGTGACGGGCGATCTCCTCGGCAACGCAATCGCCGCGAGCGCCCCAAAGGCAGAGATCCTCGCGCGCTTTCAAACCCAGCGAGGGCTGGTCCGGGAGGAGGGCAGCGACGATCTCGATTCTTCGGCCGCATGGGCGGCCACCCTCTTCCCCAGCCGGGTTTTGCGTGGAGCAGCTCGAGAAACGCTTCTGGAGCTCACCCGCGAGTCGACCCCCTACGGCATCCCCCCGATCGAGGGCTGGACCCCAGGTGAGGTCTGGACGGCGCCCACCGCCTGGTCTGCGTGGGCCCTGGTGGAGCTGGGTGAACTCGGAGCGGCGGACCGGTTGCTCTCCGAGCTGCACCGGGCCGAGGCGCCTCAGGGAACCCTGCCCGAGCGGGTGGACGCGAGGACCAGCGCTCCGACCTCGACCACGCCGCTGGCCTGGTCCCACGCCTTCGCGATCCTGGCCCTGCGAGCGCGCTACCCGGGCTAGTCAGGCGAGATCGACCTGGTCACCCGGCGCCACCGTGCGCAACCGCTGCGCGAGCCCCGCACCCTCGAAGGCCCGGCGGAGGTCCTCCGGGCCGAAGCTGAAGTGCGCCCAGCCCTCCTGATGCACGGGGACGATCGGCCCGGCGCCCAGCAGGTTCGCCGCCTCGACCGCGGTTTCGGGGGTCAGCGTCAGGTAGGCGCCCTCGCCCCAGAGCTCCGGGACCTGGGCGCCGCCGCAGAACAGCACCGCCGAGTCGATCGGCGCGTGCTCCTCGGCGATCTCCCGCACGACGTCGACCGAAGCGTTGTCGCCGCTCACATAGACGGTCGGCTGGCCCTGGGCCTGGAGCACGAACCCGATCACCGGTCCATTCTTGGGCGCGACCTCGGTCGGGCCATGGTCCGCCCGGACCGCCGTCACCTCGACCCTCGCACCGCCGGATCCCTCCAGCGAAACCGAGTCGCCTGGCTCCATCCCGGTTGCGTCGACGTCGAGCCGCTCGGCTCCCGCGCCGGTCGTCAGAACACGGCTGGCGCGCGGCAGGAAGGCTCGGCCGCTCAGATCCAGGTTGTCGGTGTGGTGGTCGTGGGAGATCAGGACGGCGTCGACCGGCTCGAGGTCGTCGGCTGGAACCGCCGGACCCGTCAGCTTGTGGAGGACCACCGGCGTTCCCGGCCGCGGGTAGTCGCCCGCCGGGTCGAAGGTCGGATCGGTGAGCAGGCGCATGCCGCCGTAGGCGATCAGCGCCGTCGGCCCGCCGACCAGCAGAAGCGATGGGGAGGAGTCCGCGCTCATCCGCGCGCCGCTGAGAGCGCCGACTGCACGGCCTCCTCGGGCGCCTCCGCCTCGGTGATGCCTGGGTCCAGGCCGGCTCTGTTGTCCAGCGACCAGCTGCTGAGGGCGATCACCGGCCGCTCGAGGCGTCGGGCGAAGGCGATCTCGGAGAGCGTGCCCCACTCGCCGCCGATCGCGATCACGGCGTCTCCGGACGCGACCACCGCCAGGTTCCGGGCGTGGCCGATCCCCGTCGCGATCACGTGGGTCACGTACGGGTTCGCGTCGGCCGAATCGGTCGTCGGGATGACGCCGAGCACCGTCCCCCCGGCCTCCACGGCCCCGCGGGACGCGGCCTCCATCACGCCGCCTCGCCCACCGCAGACGAGCACGGCGCCGGCATCCGCAAGCCCCCGGCCCACCTGCTCGGCATCGCGGAGAGTCGCCTCGTCGCCCTCGCCGCCGCCGACCACGGAGATCTGGGTCGCGCGGCTCAAGATGCCTTGGCCCTCCCGGCACCGAGCATCATCCCCATCAGCTCGAGGGCGCCCCCCTTGTGCAGGTGCTCGTTGAGGTTGCCGCACTTCGGGCTCTGGACGCAGGAGGGGCAGCCGTCGTCGCAGGGGCACTCCCGGATCAGCCTGTCGGCATCCGAGACGAGGCGCTCGAACTCCTCGTAACCGCGGCGGGTGATGCCGACGCCGCCCGGGTGCCCGTCGTAGATGAAGATCGTCGGCTGACCGGTCTGGAAGTGGATGTTGGTGGAGAGCCCGCCGATGTCCCAGCGATCGCACATCGCGATCAGCGGCAGGACCGCGATCTGCCCGTGCTCCGAGGCGTGCAGGGCGCCGAGCAGGACCTCGCTGGGCAGCGAGGCCGCCATCCGATCGCCGATCACGTACCAGAGCGCCTGGGTGACGAAGTCCTGCTCTGGGAGGTCGAGCGCCACGATGTCGATCACCTTGTTGTCGCCCAGCCGCTTGCGCTGGTAGGCGATCACCTGCTCGGAGACCGAGACGGTGCCGAAGTTGAGCTGCACGCCGAGCGCGCTCCGCTGGGTCTCGATCTCCTCGATGTAGACCTCGGTCTCCTTCTTCACCTGCGTGTAGTAGTCGCCCTCGAACTGCTTGACGATCGCCCGCCGCGAGCCGATGTCGAGCTCCGTCACCTGGTAGGACCGACCCAGGTGGAGGTAGACAGCTCCCGGGTGCACGGTGGAGAAGGCCCGCTCGGCCTCGACGTTGCCCAGCATCTCGCCGGAGGACGCATCCACGACGGCGACGCTGTCGGCGGACGATGAGCGGAGCGCAATCCGGCCGGCGACGAAGTCGCCGGCGCGGGTCAGGTAGCGCTCGCCGCGGCCGCGCCGCAGCTCCCCCGCGGTCACCATGCGCTCGGCCCTCTCCCGCCAGCCCTCGCCGAGGATCTCGTCGTCCTCCGGCGTCAGCGGCGCCTCGTACGCGGCGGCGAGCAGGTGCTGCATCTGGATCTGCTGGGAGCGGTGATCGAGGATCGCCGCCTCGACCGGGCGCTCAAGGAACTCGTCCGGGTGGCGGCAGAAGAACTGGTCGAGAGCGTCTTCGCCCGCGACGTAGAGGGCCAGGCCGCGGCGCCGGCGCCCAGCACGGCCCCACATCTGGCGCAGGCTTGCCACGGTGCCGGGGAAGTTGACGCAGATCGCGGCATCGAGCTCGCCCACGTCGATGCCGAGCTCGAGCGCGTCGGTCGCCGCCACTGCGAGCAGGTCACCGGAGGCGAGCTGGGATTCGATCTCGCGGCGCTGCTGCGGCGTGTAGCCGGCTCGGTAGGGCGCGATCCGGTCCGCCAGCTCACCCTGGCCGCGGCGCGCGAGCTCGTCCGAGGCGAAGCGGTTGATCAGCTCGATGCCGCGGCGGCTGCGCATGAAGCAGATCGTCCGCACTCCGCGCGAGACCAGCTCTACAAGCACATCGGCGGCCTCCGAGACCGCCGAGCGCCGGGTCATGGTGCGCTGCTCGATCACCGGCGGATTCCACATCCCGATGTCGCGTCCGGCCCGCGGCGCGCCATCGTCATCGAGCAGCTCGAAGTCGAGACCGGTGAGGCGCTCGGCGAGCTCCCTGGGATTCGCGATCGTTGCCGAGGCCAACACGAACCGAGGCTCTGCGCCGTACAGGCGTGCGACCCGCCGCAGCCTCCGCAGCACGTTGGCGACGTGGGACCCGAAGACGCCGCGATAGGTGTGGGCCTCGTCGACGACCACCCAGCCGAGGTTGGCGAGGAAATCGCCCCAGCGCTTGTGGTGGGGGAGGACGCCGACGTTGAGCATGTCGGGGTTGGTGAGCACGAGGTTGGCGCGGCGGCGGATCGATGGGCGATCCTCGCGCGGGGTGTCGCCGTCATAGATCGCCTCGCGCAGCCCGGGGGGCCGCATCTCGCCGAGCTTCCGGGCCTGGTCCTGGGCGAGCGCCTTGGTCGGGTAGAGGTAGATCGCCCGGCGTTTCGGCTCCTCGGCGATGCCGTCGAGGACGGGCAGGTTGAAGGAGAGCGACTTGCCCGATGCCGTCCCGCTGGTCAGGACCAGGTTGGAGTCCTTGGCTGTCTCGTACGCGGCGGCCTGGTGCGAGTAGAGCGACTCGATTCCGGCTGCGAGCAGCGCCTCCCTGAGCGCGGGGTGCAGCGAGGCGGGAAGCTCGGTGAGCTTCGCCATCGTCGCGGCCTCGGCGGACTCGGCGACCAGCCGGCCGTCGTCTCGGGCCGGGCCGAGGGCGGGCCCCCAGGCACCGCCCGCCACCGCCGCCCGGCTAGCCAACCTCGACTCCCCTGGGCGCATCGATAGCCGCGGCGACCTGCATCGCCTGCAGCGCGCTCGCGTCGTGCAGCCGCAGGATGTCGGCGCCGGCTGTCACCGCCAGCGCCACGGCCGCCGCGGTTGCCCACTCGCGATCCTCGGCGGGAAGCCGCTCCTCCCATGAGCCCGCCAGCACAGCCCCCAGGAAGTCCTTGCGCGATAGCGAGACGTAGAGCGGCCGTCCCAGTTCCTTGAGCTCGCCGAGTCGCCGCAGGATCTCGAGATCGTCGTCGACCGAGAAGTCGAAGTCGAGCCCGGGATCGAGGACGATCTGCGCCTCGTCGACTCCGCGCTTCGTGGCGCACTCGAGGCGTCCGCTGAACCAGCCCTTCAGGTGGTCGACCGGGTCGTCGTAGCGCGGCGGCTGGCGGTCCTCGCGCGGCGGGCCTTCGATGTGCATGACGATCAGGCCGCAGCCCGTCTCCGCGGCGAGCTCCAACATCGCCTCGGAGCCCCCGGCGATGTCGTTGATCGCCACGGCGCCGGCATCCAGTGCACTTCGGGCGACCTCCGGCGAGAAGGTGTCGGCCGAGATCGGCACGTCGGTGCGCTCGGCGAGCCCCTCGATGGTCGGTACCAGGCGGTCTGCCTCCTCCTCGACCGGCACCGGCGGGCCGCTGCGGGCCGCCACCGCACCCACGTCGAGCATCTCGAATCCGGCCTCGGCGAGCCGCAGGCCGTCCTCGACCGCCTGCCCGGGCGTGCCGCTCCTCGCGCCCTCGAACATCGAGTCGTCGGTGACGTTGACGATGCCGGCGCCGATCGGCGAGGCGAGCTCGAGCGTCCTGTCCGTCAGTCGCCAGGCGGGCACAGGTCAACGGTAACCGCAGGTACGGTTCGGCGCCAATGCCGCTCCGCTGCGTCTACACCGACCTCGATGGGACACTCCTCGGCCGCGACGGATCGCTCTTCCGCGACTCCGAGGGTGAGTTCTCGATGCTCCAGGCGCGGGCCCTCGAGGCCTGCGATCGCGCCGGCGTCGAGGTGGTGATCAAGTCCGGCCGCCGGGAGGGCTCGGTGATGGAGGACGCCAAGCTGATCGGCTCGTCCTCCTACATCTGCGAGGTCGGCTGCCTGGTGGTGATGGATGGAGAGAGGACAGCGCTGGTCGGCGATCTCGAGCCGGACCCCGGCAAGACCCTCGCCGAGACGATGGTGGACGGCGGCATCCCTGACGAGCTCTTCGAGCACTTTCCGGGCCGCCTGGAGTGGCACAGCCCGTGGCACCGCCAGCGCGAGTTCTCGCTGCTCTTCCGCGGCAAGGTCGATGTCGACGAGGGGAACCGGTTCCTGGCCGAGCGCGGCCACCAGGGGCTCCGACTGATCGACAACGGCGCGATCTTCGCGCCGATGGAGGGGATCGAGGGCCCGGCCCACGCCTACCACCTGCTCCCCGATGGAGCGAGCAAGGCGAGGGCGGTGGCCTTCCACATGCGCGCCCGCGGCTACGCGCCCGAGGAGTGCATCGCGATCGGCGACTCCGTCGAGGACCTCGACGTCGCCGAGGTCGTCGGCCGCTTCTTCGTGCCGGCCAACGGCCCTGAGCGGGATCCGGCCCTCCGGGAGGCGATCGCCGGACGCGCCAACGTCACGGTCACCGAGGGCCGAATGGGTGACGGCGTCTACGAGGCCGTGATATCCACCCTGGCCGGAGCCTGATGCGAAGCATCCACGTCACTCGCACCATCCCGGCGCCCCCCGAGGCGGTCTTTGGCCTGCTCACCGATCATGCGAACTACGACCGCTTTCGCGGCATCGACGGCTCGGAGCTGGTCCGCGAGGGCGATCCGCCGCCGAACGGGGTCGGGGCCCTGCGGCGCATCAGGGTTCGCCCGTTCAGGTTCGACGAGGAGATCACTGCGTACGAGCGGCCGACACGGCTCGACTACCTGATCGTCGATCTCAACGTCCCCTTCGAGCATCACGGCGGCTCGATCCGCCTCAGCTCAGACGGGGATCGCACGGACGTGGACTGGCGATCCACCTACACGGTCCCCACGCCGCTCGTCGGCGGCCTGCAGGAGATCGTCTGGAAGCCGCTGCTCACCCGCGGCTTTCACCGCGTCCTCGAGGACGTCGAGCGGATGCTTACCCCTTAAAACGGGTCGCCGCTGGCGCGGCGCCCTTGCATCATGCTGCGCCCTAGCCACCGCCGTTGGCGGAGAACCCCGTCTTCCGCTGTTCGAGCTCGCGGTGCTCGATCACCCGGTCGATCAGCCCGTACTGGGCCGCCTCATCGGCCTTGAAGAAACGGTCGCGCTCCATGTCCTCGTGGACCTGCTTCTTGGACTTGCCGGTGTGCTTGGCGTAGATCGCGTCGAGGCGGTCGCGCAGGTAGAGCGTCTCCTTGGCGTGGATCTCGATGTCGGAGGCGACGCCCTCGAAGCCGCCGCTCGGCTGGTGAATCAGGATCCGCGAGTTGGGTAGCGCCATCCGCTTGCCCTTCGCGCCACCGGCGAGCAGCAGGGCGCCCATCGACATCGCGATCCCGTAACAGATGGTCCGCACGTCGGGCTTCACGAACTGCATCGCGTCGTAGATCGCCAGGCCCGAGTAGACGACCCCGCCGGGCGAGTTGATGTAGAGCGAGATGTCCTTCTCCGGGTCCTCGGACTCCAGGTGGATGATCTGCGCCACGATCAGGTTCGCGACCTGGTCGTCGACCGGCTGGCCGAGGAAGATCACCCGCTCGCCGAGCATGCGGGAGTAGATGTCGAACGAGCGCTCACCTCGGGCGCTCTGCTCGACGACCATCGGAACCAGCGGCATGACGACCTCCTCGGAAGAAGAACATTCGCAACCTCTGGGTTGCGTGACGTACTACGCTAGCATAGGCAACCATGGAGTTGCGAAACGAGGCACCGGAGAAGCAGGCTGACGAGAAGGCGCCCTGGGTGGAGCGCGAGACTCTGGTTGAGGCCAGCCCGGAGGAGGTCTGGGAGGCGCTCACCGACGAGGATCGCCTCGAGGAGTGGATGGCGCCGGAGGTTGAGCTCGACCCCTACGAGGGCGGCGAGATCGCCGTTCGCGATGGCGACGACGAGCGCCACGGAACCGTCGAGACCGTGGAGGAGAACGAGAGGTTCGCCTTCACCTGGTCGAGGCCGGGCGAGGGCGAGAGCTTCGTCGAGTTCACGATCGAGGCGCTCCCCGGCGGCAGTCGGGTGACGGTCGTCGAGACTCCCACACATTCGGCGGCCACAAACACCACCGCCGGATCTAGTGCCATGGCCATCGGCGGGTGGGGCCCATGTCTCGCGCGCCTGCAACGCTCACTCCGCTTCACGCTTGTCGCTTGAGGGCGCCGGCGCACCGACAGGTCGATTCGGTCTTCGGCGCACTCGCCGATCCCACCCGCAGGCGGGTGGTCGAGACGCTCGCACGCGGTGGCACGGTGACGGCCAGCGGGCTCGCCGAGCAGCTTCCGATCACCCGGCAGGCGGTCGCCAAGCACCTCTCCGCCCTGAGCGGAGCCGACCTCGTCACCTCGACGCGCGTCGGCCGCGAGCTGCGCTACAGGCTCCGCCCCCAGCCGCTCGACGAGGCATCCCAGTGGATGCAGACGGTCAGCGCCGAGTGGGACGATCGGCTCGATGCCCTGCGCGAGTCGGTCGAGAAACGGGCCGGCAGCGCTCGCTAGCATCGCTTGAATGGCGAAGGCCACCGTTGCGGAGGAGGAGTACCTCCAGATCATGTTCTGGCTGGAGGAGGCCGGGCTGCCGATCAACGGCGCGAACATCGCGCGCGCGATGCAGCTCTCGCCGCCGACGGTTCACGAGATGATCGGCCGGCTTGAGGGCGACGGCTACGTCGAGCGCGCCGATGACAAGTCGCTCACCTTCACTGAGAAGGGCCGTCAGGAGGCGGAGGCCATCTCCCGCCGCCACCGGTTGATCGAGCGGTTCCTCACCGACGTCCTCGGGATCCCGTGGGACGAGGTCCACGAGGAGGCCGAGCGGCTCGAGCACGCGATGTCGCCAGTGCTCGAGGAGCGCATGCTGGCCGCGATCGGCGACGCCAAGACCTGCCCCCACGGCCACCCGATCGTCGAGGGCGCCCGCGAGGAGGGCGTGCTGCTGGCCGACGTGGAGCCGGGCGCCGACGTGCGCATCCTCCGCTTCGAGAACGAGGCCGAGGAGATCCTCCACTACCTGAAGGGCACTGGGATCCATCCCGGCCTCGAGGGGGAGATCGAGAGCTCCGACGCCGCCGAGATCGTGGTCGCCTCAGGCGAAGGCAGGCACCCGGTGTCGAAGAGCGTCGCCGAGACGGTCTCCGTGTGGGCCGACCCGGCGCCTCCGGCGCGCCCGCCGCTGCCGGATCAGCTTGTGATCTCCAGCGATCGTTACGGGCGCTAGTTCGCGCCCCATCTTTACGACCTCTTAGCCGGAGCTTCAGGCGCGCGGCCCAGACTTGCTCCTAGGCAAGCCACTCAACAAACGGGGGAAAGACATGGAAGCAACCACCCGGACCCTGATCACCGATCGCAACGTCGCCGAGCGCAGGCTGGTCGCCATCGCCAGGGCGATCGAGGCGCACAAGAACGAGCAGAGGCGCAAGCCGTACCCGAGCCGCGCGGAGGACCTGAACCTCTACCGCCGCGCACGCGAGATCCTGGGAGACCGGGTCTAGACGGCTTCTACGCCGGCCCGGCTCCCCGAGCGCAGTCGCTCGAGCGCCCGGGCGAGCCGCTGCACGCCCTCGGGGACATCGCCGGCCGGGACCGGAGCGAAGGAGAGGCGCAGGCTCGAGGAGCCGCCCTCGATCATGAAGTCGGGACCGGCTATGAAGGTGACTCCCTCCTCCTTGGCCTCGGCGAGGAGGGCCTGCGTGTCGACATCCTCTTTGAGGTCCAGCCAGAGGAAGTAGCCGCCCTCCGGGACGACAAACCTCGCCTCCGGGATGTGCTGGCGTAGCGCCTCGACCAGCGCGTCCCGACGCTCGCGCAGGGCGGCATTGACGGTCTCGATGTTCTTCTCCAGAGCGCCCGAGCGGCAGAGCTCCCAGACGATCGACTCGGCGAGCATGCTCGGCGAGATGTACTGCTCGTTCGCGAGCTTGGCGAGCGCCGCAATCTCCTCCGCGGGCCCGATCAGGTATCCCACTCGGACCCCGGGGGCCACCGTCTTCGAGAATGAGGACGCGTGGACGACTCGGTCCCGCTCGTCCTGCTCCAGCATGGTCGGGAGCGGATCACCCCCGAACGAGATCAGGCGATAGGGATCGTCCTCGAAGAGGTTGAAGCCCCGCTCGCCTGCCAGGTCCACCAACCGGAGCCGCTTCTCCGCGGAAAGCGTGCATCCGGCGGGGTTGTGGAAGTTGGGGATTACGTGTACGAGGCGCACGTCACGGCCGGCGCTCACCTCCGCCACGCCCTCCACATCGATTCCGTCTGCCTCCAGTTGCACGCCGATCCGGTCGGCCCCCAGGCGCTCCAGCAGTAGCAACGTGCGATCGTAGGAGGGCTGCTCGACCACAACCTGGTCCCCGCGGTCGAGGAGGAATCTGAACAGCATCGCCCCCGCCTCGAGCGAGCCGTTGGTCACCATCACCCGCTCGGGATCGACCCCATGCAGCTCGGCGATCCACTCGGCCAGCCCCTGGTGGCCTCTGCCGGTCCCGTAGCTGAGGGCCTTCTCCCAGTCCGACTCGAGCGCCCGCGCCGCAGCCTCGCGGACCGCGTCGTGGGGAAGGATGTCGGCGCTCGGGGCGCCGCGCGCGAAGCTGATGGTTCTGTCGGCCATCGGCGCGTCGAGTATACGAACGGTGCCATACTCAACCCGCGGGGGATGGAGGCCGCCGGAGCGTTCGGAATACTGTTGCGCGATGCCGGCGTCCCTAGAGCTGGTCAAGATCGCGCTCCAGGCCTATGGCAATGGCGACTCCGAGATCGCCCTCGCCCTCGCCGCTCCCCTGATCCGCTGGGATGAGCGTGCCTCACGCCCCGACGGCGATCTCGTCTGGGGCCACGACAAGGTGGGGAGAGCGATGCGCCGCTACCTCGACAGCTGGGAGGAGTACCGCTTCGACGTCGAGGATCTCGCCGAGGTCGGCCCGGGCAAGGTCGTCGGCATCTGCCGAGAGCGGGGCAAGCCGAAGGAGGGCGCTCGGGTCGACCGCCGCTTCGGCGGCCTCTGGCTCGTCGAGCACGGCAAGATCGCTTCCTGGGCGACCTACCTGACCCCGCGCGAGGCCGTCCGCGCAGCGAAGGAGCTGCTTGGCGCCGACGTCGCGGGGCCACTGGCAAAGCGCGCGCCTGAGCCCAAGCCCGAGCCGGAATCCAAACCTGAGCCGGAATCCAAACCTGATCCGGCATCCAAGTCTGAGCAGGAGTCCGGGCCTGAGCCGGTCGAGCATCCTCAGCCGCAAGCGGCGCCAGAGCCGGCCGAGACCGACGCGCCACCCCCGTTCGACTTCGAGGCACCCCAGCCCGCCGGTATTCCCGAGCCGGTCGAGGCCCCCGAGCCAGTCCAGGGCCCCGAGCCGACCGAGGCGCCGATGGGGGAGCGCCCGCGCAAGCGGGCGCTGACGAAGAGCGAGGAGCAGAAGCGCGCGGCTCGCGCCCGGGCCCAGTTGCGCAAGCGCGCCTCGCGTCAGAGTGCCTGAGCGGCAGTTGACGAGGTGAACGCGACGGTCACCTACCCCCCCAGCGGTCTGCCGGGCAACAATCAGTCCGCGAAGGTCAAGCTGAAGAAGAAGACGAAGAAGCTCTAGGCCTTCGCGCCGATCGTCTCGGCGGCCAGCTGGGCCGTCTCGGTCGGGCTCTTCCCGACGCGGATGCCCTGCGCCTCGAGGGCCTGCTTCTTCGCCTCGGCGGTTCCGGAGGAGCCGGAGATGATCGCCCCCGCATGGCCCATCTGCTTCCCCGGCGGCGCCGTGAAGCCGGCGATGTAGGCGACCACAGGCTTGGAGACGTTCTCGGCGATGAACTCGGCCGCGCGCTCCTCGGCGTCGCCGCCGATCTCGCCGACCATCACGATCAGCTCGGTCTCGTCGTCCTCCTCGAAGAGCTGGAGGATGTCGATGAAGTCCGAGCCGACGATCGGGTCGCCACCGATGCCGACGATCGTGGAGTTGCCGAGGCCGGCCTGCTTGAGCTCGTTCCCGATCTGGTAGGTCAGCGTCCCGGACTTGGAGACGACCCCGATCGAGCCCTGCTCGAAGAACTGGGCCGGGATGATCCCGACGTTCGCCTTGCCCGGACTGAGCACGCCGGGGCAGTTGGGGCCGATCAGCCGCACGCCGGCATCGCGTGCCTTCCAGTAGATGTCGAGCATGTCGTGGACCGGGATGTGCTCGGTGATCGTGATCACCGTCTCGATTCCAGCGTCGATCGCCTCCTTCATCGCCGCCGCGGCGAAGCGGGCTGGGACGAAGATCATCGAGGTGTTCGCGCCGCGCTCCTGGCGAGCCTCGGCGATCGTGTCGAAGATCGGAATGCCCTCGACGTCCTGGCCGCCCTTCTTCGGGGTGACGCCGGCGACGACGTCGGTGCCGTAGTTGCGGTTGCGCAGCCCGTGGAACCTCCCCTCGCGGCCCGTCAGGCCGGAGATCACGAGCTTGGTGTCGTTGTCGACGATGATCGACATCAGTCTGTCTTGGCGAGCTCCACGACTTTCTCGGCCGCCCCGAGCATGGTCTTCTCGAGGTGGAGGTTGGGCAGGTCGGCGTCGGCGAGGAGCCCCAGTCCCTCCTCGGAGTTGGTGCCGTCGAGCCGGACCACCAGCGGCACCCCGATCTCCACCTGCTGGGACGCCTCGATGATGCCCTTCGCGATCTCGTCGCCGCGGGTGATCCCGCCGAAGATGTTGAAGAGGATCGCCCGGACCTTCTCGTTCGAGGTGATCACCTCGAGGGCGTCGACGATCGCCTCCGCCTTCGAGCCGCCACCCGCATCGAGGAAGTTGGCTGGCTTGCCGCCGGCTTGGGCGACGACGTCGAGGGTCGACATGCAGAGCCCGGCGCCGTTGCCGAGGATGCCGATGTCGCCGTCGAGCTTGACGTAGGTGAGTCCCTTCTCCTTGGCCATCCGTTCCTGCGGGTCCTCGATGAAGCCCTCCTCCAGGTCAGCGAGCTCCTCGTGCCGGAAGAGGGCGGAGTTGTCGATGGTGACCTTGGCGTCGAGCGCGATCACGTCGCGGTCGTTGGTGACGACCATCGGGTTGACCTCGATCAGGGTCGCGTCGCTCTCATTGAAGGCGTCGTGGAGCTTCACCATCATCTCCGTCGTTTTGTCGCGGGCATCCGCATCGACCCCCGCGTCGGCGACCAGGGTTCCCGCCTGCGCCTCCCCGAATCCCTCGGCCGGCTCGATGTGGCGCCGCACCAGCGCGTCGGGATCCTTCTCGGCGATCTCCTCGACGTTCATCCCGCCCATGGTCGAGAGAATTGCGAGCAGCTTCTTTGCCGAGCGGTCGAGGATGATCGACGCGTAGTACTCGGCTTCGATCTGAGAGGCGCGCTCCACCCAGACCTGATGGACGGTGAAGGGGCCCTCGCCACGGGGCCCGCGGATGTCCATCCCGAGGATCGCGCTGGTGTGCTTCTCGGCCTCCTCGCGGTTCTCGGCGACCTTGATGCCGCCGGCCTTGCCGCGGCCCCCGATCTGCACCTGCGCTTTGATCACGCATGGGTAGCCGATCGCATCGGCCGCCTCGAGGGCGGCTTCGACGGTGTCGGCGACCCGCCCTTCGGGTACGGGAACCCCGTGGCGGGCGAAGAGCTGCTTTCCCTGGTACTCGAGCAGATCCAAGAGCCGCGAGAGCGTACATGAGGCGCGGATCCTGCCGTCCCGGGAGGCGAGCCGAAGCCGAAGAATGCAAATTGCCATAATCCCGCGGCTCTCATGGCCCTTCCGAAGCTGAAAGACATCAACTGGGTGACGACGGACTGCTACGGCACCCTGATCGATTGGGAGAAGGGCATCGGCGACGCCTTCAAGCGTGAGGCGGACCGCGACGGCCTCACCATCGACGAGAGGGCGTTCCTGGATCGCTTCTTCGAGATCCAGGCCAAGATCATGGAAGGCTCATACGAGCTCTACGCCGAGGTCCTGCGTCGCGCCGCCGTGCAGACGGCTGAGGAGATCGACTGGACGCTCGAGCCCTCGCGCGCCCAGTTCCTTCCCGACAGCGTGGGGTCCTGGCCACCATTCCGCGAGGCGAACGCCGCGATGGACCGGCTCAAGGAGCGCTACGAGATCGGGATCGTCTCCAACGTCGACGACAAGCTTCTCGGCATCTCGCGGCGCCACCTGCGCACCGAGCTGGACCTGGTGGTGACCGCGCAGCAGGTCCGCAGCTACAAGCCAGACCCCACCCACCTGCGCGAGTGCGCTCGGCGGATCGGCGGCAAGAAGGGCTGGGTCCATATCGCCGCCGGCTATGAGACCGACGTCGGGCCGGCGCTGAAGATGAACGTGCCTGTGATCTGGGTGAACCGGCACGGCGAAAAGCTCGACGGCCGCAAGGCCCCGGACGCCACGGTCAAGAACGTCCGTGAGGCCGCGGCGAAGCTAGGCGCCAAGTAGCGACGCCGCAGCGCGACGTCACTCGATCTTCGCGAGCAGGTCCCCGACGTTGACCGAGGAGCCGTCAGAGATCGGCAGCTCGGTGACCTTGCCCGAGCCGTGGGCGGTGATCTCGTTCTCCATCTTCATCGCTTCGATCACGCAGATCAGATCGCCCTCGGAGACCTCGGCTCCCTGCTCGACGGCGACCCGCAGAACCGTGCCCTGCAGCGGCGAGGTCAGGTCCTCACTCGCGGCCGAGGTCGCCGCCCCGCCGCCCCCGCGTTCCCGCCTGGGCGGCTTTCGCAGGGCGGCGCCGGGGCCCGCCGCCGCGGCAGGCGCCGCGTCGCCGATGACCTTGACGTCGAAGAGCTTGCCCCCGACCTCCACCTGGTAGCTGCGCTCGGCCTGGCCGTCCTCGGACGGCTCCTCGCCGCCCTGGGCCGGCGCGATCTCCGGCGCAAGTGACTTGAGCCAGTCGCGGTCCTCGGTCAGATCGCGGCAGGTCTCGCCATTGGCCCACTGCTTGGTCGCGAGCAGCGCCTGATGGAAGGGGACGAGCGTCGTGATCCCGCCGATCTCGTACTCGCCGAGGGCGCGCAGCATCCGGGCCGTCGCCTTCTCGCGGTCGAGGTCCCAGACGATCAGCTTGGCGAACATCGGGTCGTACATCGGGGTGACTTCGGAGCCGGCCTCGACCCCGGAGTCGACTCGCACGCCCGGCCCCGCCGGCTCGCGGTAGGTGGTGATCCGACCCGGTGCCGGCGCGAAGTTCTTGTGGGCGGCCTCGGCGTTGATCCGGCACTCGATCGCGTGCCCGCGTAGCTCAACGTCCTCCTGGGCAATCGAGAGCTTCTCGCCGGCGGCGACCCTGACCTGCTCCCGGACGATGTCGAATCCCGTGACCAGCTCGGTCACGCAGTGCTCCACCTGGACCCGGGTGTTCATCTCGAGGAAGAAGTAGTCCTCGCCGACCTGCAGGCCCTCGACAGTCCCGGCGGAGCGGTAGCCGACCGCCACCGCCGCGTCGGTGGCGATCTTGCCGATCCGCTCGCGCATCTCCTCGTCGACCTGGGGCCCGGGCGATTCCTCGATCAGCTTCTGGTGACGGCGCTGGATCGAGCAGTCGCGCTCCCCGAGGTGGATCACGTTGCCCTTGGAGTCGGCGAGGACCTGGACCTCCACGTGGCGCGGGTCCTCGAGGTAGCGCTCGAGGTAGACCGTCGGGTCGCTGAAGAATCTCTCGCCCTCGCGGGCCGCGCCCTCGAAGGCTTCTTCCAGCTCGTCCTCGCTCTGGGCGACGCGGAAGCCCTTGCCTCCGCCACCGCCGGCCGCCTTGCAGGCGATGGGATAGCCGATGTCCTCGGCCTGCCTCTTCGCCTCCTCCACGTCCTTGGCCGGCTCGGTGGCCCCCGGGACGATCGGCACGCCGGCCTTCTGCATGATCTGGCGGGCCTCGGTCTTCGATCCCATCGCCTCGATCGCCTTCGGAGGTGGCCCGATCCACGTCAGCTTCGCCTTCTCGACGGCCGCCGCGAACGGGGCGTTCTCCGCCAGAAAGCCATACCCGGGATGGATTGCCTCCGCGCCGGAGTCCTTTGCGACCTGGAGGATCCTCTCGACATTCAGGTAGCTCTCGGTCGGGCTGGCAGGGCCGAGCAGGAAGGCCTCGTCGGCCTCGCGGACGTGCGGGGCGTCGCGCTCGATCTCCGAGTAGACGGCGACCGAGCCGATCCCCATCTCTTTCAGCGTTCTGGCGACGCGGATGGAGATCTCGCCGCGATTCGCGATCAGGACTTTCTCGAACACGGCGGCGGAGTATTGCGTCTTGAAGGTGCGCGGGGCGGAGTCACGGACTGCGGTGGGCTACGGATGCGCGCGGAGTGCCGCTCCATGAACCTCTGCTGATGCGCGCGAGGGCCAGAGGGGGCTTGGGCGGCGGCGGGGGTTGCAGTCCTGTCGCTGGTGTTCGCGGCGACCGTGGAAGCGGCGCCCGCTCCGGTGATCACGGAGCCCGCGGCGGACGCTCAGTACGTGCATCCCGCTGACGTCCACATGGAGGTGGCCCCGAGACCTTCGGCGGCAGTGGTTTCCCAGCGGAGCAGTGGGTACCACGCCTTCGTCACCGAGTCGGGCCCCACCTACGCGACAGGCCCACAGACGCGCGGTAAACGGATCGTGGAATTCGACCCCGACCCTTTCACGGGGTGAGATGGGCGGGCATCCCCACACCCTGGTCGAGTACACCGGCACCGGCAAGGCGACGGCCGTGGGCCTGGCCGCGGGTCCGGATGGGCTCTACTTCACGGAGCTCTACAAGGATCAGAACTACGGCTCACCCATCGATTGCGGCGCCAGGCTGCTCCGGGTCCGATATGACCCCGGCGCATCGGCGTCCACGGGCACCGAGCCGTTCTCGGGCACCGACGCCGCGGCCGGGCCCGTGGAGCAGGCCACGGCGGGGGAGCGGAACGGCTACCGATCCGTGCGTGAGCCGGCCCCAAGCCTCCAAAACAGAGCAATCAGAGTCGCTCGGTGCGAGCTCGAGCTCCGAGACCTTCAACCTGGGGAAGGCCCTGCGCCGCTGTAGGAGGAAGTTCGCGAACTCGAAGAAGCAGCGCGCGCGCTGCGTCAGGCACGCTAAGCGCCACGCTCGAGCGCTTCGCTCCTAATCCTCGGCTGAGGCGTGGGCGGCCTGGACATGAGCCCGGCCCTGCGAGGCGAGTTCTGCCTCGACCGCCTCGTGGCGCTCGATCTCGTCGCCGTGGGACGCGACGATGGCCGCCCGTTGCAGCCACTCCCGTTCCTCGGGATCCTGCTCGACCTCTCTGCGGAGGGCGATCTGGACCACGAACAGGGCGACCACCGCGACGCTGGCGCCGGCGACGACCCAGGGGACCAGGTCCGTATCGGCCTTGTTCATGATCGTCAGCCCGGCGCCGACCAGGACCACGCCGAGCGCCCCCCTGAGAAGGCCCTGCGGCCACTTGACCGAGAGCTGGCTCCCGATGATCACTCCGGGGACCGAGCCGACAAGGATGTTGCCCATCAACCCGTAGTCGACGTTGCCGCCGATCGCGTGGGCGATCCCGGCGGCCCAGAGCAGGATCGCGGCGTGCACGACGTCGGTGCCGACCACCTTCTGCGGCCGCAGGCGGTAGACGGTGAGCAGCATCATCCCGATCAGGGTTCCGCTGCCCGCCGAGCTCAGGCCGATGACGAAGCCCGTCGTCGCGCCGATGCCCACCGCCGCCACCTTGTGGCGGGTGTGCATCTCGAAGTCGTCGCGCTCCTGGATCTTCTTGGCGAGGAAGAAGCCACGCAGCAGGGTGGCGGCGCCCACCACCAGCAGGCAGGCCGCGAGGATGGCGAAGACCGTCTCATCGAGCTGGTCCCCGAGCTTTCGTTTCAGCACGTCGAGGATCCAGACCCCGAGGATCGCCATCGGGACGCTGCCGATCGCCATCCAGTAGACGAGCGGCATGTTCACCGTCTTCAGCTTCAGGTGGCGCCAGCTGCCCGCCGTCTTGGTGACCGCGGCGTAGGCGATGTCGGTGCCGATTGCGGTCGTCGGCTTGACGCCGAAGAGCAGGACGAGGAGCGGCGTCATCAGGGATCCGCCGCCCATCCCGGTCATGCCAACCAGGAAGCCCACGCCGAAGCCGAAGAGGACGATCTTGGGATCCATTGGGAATTGAGTGCGGTGGACGGCCCGTTGGTCGAAGCCGCTTTCCCACCTTGTTCGCTTAGTTGACCGAAAGGGTCCTAAAAGGAGCGGCCACCTTACCTGAAGCTGGCTTTTCCCCCTAATTGCTGGGATTTCTAGTGACGAATCGTGCTAAGGCAGCCCGGAGTGCCCGAGGCGGGCTTTAAGAGGGCGGAATAGGGTCGGGCGGGTGCTTCGAAGGAAGATCATCTGGACGCTGGCCGCAACGCTCGCGGCGGGAGGGTTGGTCGGATGCGGAGGCGGCCATCACACCGGTCAGGCGAGCAGCACCAGCACCGGCGCTGCGATCCCCGCGTCTTCTCCTGGCGCCAGACCTTGCGGCACGGTCGGTTCCACCACCTATGACCACGTGATCTGGATCCTGATGGAGAACCAGAACTACGCCTCCGTCATCGGTAGTGAATCGGCCCCCTACGAAACCGCTCTGACCCACCGGTGCGCGACGGCTGCCCACTGGCACGATGCCGGCAGTCAGTACGACTCGCTCCCGAACTACATCGCCCTGACTACCGGCATTCCCACGGGCGACCCTCGTCTTGAGCCGTTTACGTGTGACTGCGCCCCGTCGAGTTCGGTGAATGTCACTGTTGACAACCTGTTCCGGCAAGTCCGGGCCGCGGGTCTCACCGAGAAGTCCTACGCCGAGGGAATGTCGGGCAATTGCAGCACCAGCGGCACCACCTACGCGCCGAAGCACAACCCTGCCGTCTACATGTGGGGCGGCGGTGATCGTCAAGCGTGTCGCGCCGATGACATCCCTATGGGCTCAAACAGCTCGGGCGCCTTCATCGATGATCTTCGGGCCGGCAGGTTGCCCAACTTCAGCTTCATCGCCCCCAACGAGTGCCACGACACCCATGACTGCGGTGTCGCTGCCGGCGATGCCTACCTGAGGACCCTGCTGAACAACGTTCTGGCGAGCCGGCTCTACAGGCAGGGTCACACGGCGGTGGTGGTGGTGTGGGACGAGGACACACCGATTCCCAACATCGTGGTCTCCCCCTCAGTCCACTCCGGGACGGTAGTTCAATCGACGGTGAGCCACTACTCATTGCTCCGCGCCACTGAGGACATCTTCGGCCTACCGCGTCTACTCGCCGCCGCTGACGCTCCCGACCTCCGAGCCGCTACTGGGCTCTAGCGGGTGACCCAGGCGCCTTCGTCCCGGGTCAAGGCGCGGACCTCGTCCGGGATCTTCCCGTCGCGCAGATCGGCGACCGTGACGTGCTCGAGCACGCGGCGCAGCGAGGCCCGCACCGCGATCCAGACTTCGCTGAGCTGCTCGGCGTTGCCCGGGTACTTGGTCTGCTCGGGCGCCTGGTCCTGGATGTTCGCCAGCGGGCCCTCGACCGCCCGGATCACGTTGGCCAGCGTGATCTCCTCGGGCGGCTTGGCGAGCCAGTAGCCGCCGCGCGCACCGCGACGCGCGCGGACCAGCCGGGCGTGCTTGAGCTCGAGCAGGATGTGCTCGAGGAACTGGAGGGGGATGTCCTGCGCCTCGGCCATCGCCTCGCCCTTGACGGGCTCGTCGCCGGCCACCGCCATCTCGACGGCCGCGCGGACGGCGTAATCGGCTTTCGCGCTGATCCTCATATGCTGCGCCGCTCGTGCTGGACCTGCAAAGCCATTCCACATTCTCCGACGGGGAGCTGCCGCCCGCAAAGGTGGTGGCGACGGCCGTGGACGCGGGCGTCACGACGCTGGCACTCACGGACCACGACGGGATCGACGGTGTTGCGGAGGCGGCGGCCGCGGCGACGGACGCGGGCATCGAGTTGGTCCCGGCGACTGAGATCTCGTGCGTTCACGGGAGCCTCGATGACATGCACATGCTCGGCTACTGGGTGGACACGACCGCGATCGCGCCCGCCATGGAGCGCGCTCAGCGCGAGCGGATCACCCGCGCCCGGGAGATCGTCGATCGGCTCAACGAGCAGGGAATCCCGGTCCGCTTCGAGGACGCGATCACGCAGGCCGGCGATGCCTCGTCGGTCGGGCGACCCCACATCGCCAAGGCCGCCGGCGTCAAGCCGGACGAAATGAGCGCCTTCTTCGAGGAGTGGCTCGTGCCCGGTGCCAAGGCCTTCGTCTCGCGCCGCTGGCCGCACGCGGCCGAGGCGATCGAGATCATCCACGGCGCGGGAGGCGTCGCGGTCCTGGCGCACCCCTTCTGGGACATGAGCGAGCCCGAGCAGGTCGCGGCGATCATCGACGACCTCGACCTGCAGGGGGTCGAGTGCTTCTACCCGGCCCACGACCGCGCCCAGACCAAGTTCCTCGTCGAGCTCTGCGGGCAGAGAGGCCTGGCGACGACCGCCTCCTCCGATTTTCACGGCCCCTCCCACAAGCTGTTCAACTCCTTCGGCGCGTATTCGACCTACGACTTGGGCGAGCCGGAGCTTCCGCCCAGACCCGATTAGGCCGGCTGCGCGGCCGGAATCAGCTCCCGCTCCTCGAGCAGCGCCAGGATCTCCGCGGCCGACTCGTCCGGGGTCTGGTGCTCGGTGTCGAGGGTGAGCTCCGAGTTGAGGGGAGGCTCGTAGGGGTCCGAGACACCGGTGAACTCCTTGATCTCTCCCTTGAAGGCCTTCTCGTAGAGACCCTTGACGTCGCGCTCGGCGCAGATCTCCACCGACGCCTTGACGAAGACCTCGATGAAGCGCTCGCCCATCAGCTGGCGGGCCTCATCGCGGATCTCGCGGTAAGGCGAGATCGCCGCGGTGATCACCGGGACGCCGTTGCGGGAGAGCAGGTCCGCGACGAACGCGATCCGGCGGATGTTCGTGTCGCGGTCCTCCTTGG
The DNA here is from genome assembly GCA_963797265.1 of uncultured Solirubrobacterales bacterium. Taxonomy (GTDB): domain Bacteria; phylum Actinomycetota; class Thermoleophilia; order Solirubrobacterales; family 70-9; genus DASUPK01. Next base: position 436,762 of record CAWCOY010000003.1, read on the forward strand.
AGAAGCCGAGACCCTTGGAGAGGTTCTCGCGAACCACGTCGCCGTCGAGCACCTCGACGCGGGAACCCCGCTCGCGGAGCTGCTCCTCGACGATCTTCGAGATCGTCGTCTTGCCGGCGCCCGAAAGCCCGGTGAACCAGAGTGTGAAGCCCTTTTCGTCAGCCATTGCCTTCCTCTTTGTAGGAGTCGATCAAGATCTGAGCCACCTCTGGGCGGCTGAATTCCTCGGGCGGCAGGTCGCCGTTGCCGAGCATCTCCCGCACCTTGGTGCCGCTCAGGAAGACGTGGTCCTCCTGGCCGTGCGGGCAGGTCTTGCCCGACGCCATGCCCTCGCACTTGTTGCACCAGAAGGAGTGCTCGAAGAAGAGCGGCTGGATGCCGAGCTTGTCGATGTCGATTTCGTCGAAGATCTGCTGCGCGTCGTAGGTCCCGTAGTAGTCCCCGACGCCCGCGTGGTCTCGCCCGACGATGAAGTGGGTGCAGCCGTAGTTCCGCCGCGCGATCGCATGCAGGATCGCCTCCCGCGGGCCGGCGTAGTGCATCTTCGAGGGGAAGACGCCGAGGATGACCCGGTCCTGCGGATAGTAGTCCTCCATCAGGATCTCGTAGCAGCGCATCCGCACATCGGCGGGGATGTCGCCGGCCTTGGTCTTGCCGATCAGCGGGTGGATGAAGAGCCCGTCGGTGATCTCTAGGGCGCACTTGGTGAGGTACTCGTGGGCGCGGTGGATCGGATTGCGGGTCTGGAAGGCCACCACGCGCTTCCAGCCGCGCTCCTCGAACGCCTTGCGTGACTCCTCGGCGGTGAAGTAGCGCTTCATGAAGGCGTCCTCGTGGTCGGGCAGCGCGTCGACCTCGTAGGCGCCGGCGAGGCAGCGCGCACCTTCCTCGAAGATCGCCGCGACCCCGGGATGCTCCTTGTCGGTCGTGCGGTAGACGTTCTCGGCCTCGGCCTCGAGGTCGCGCTCGAAGATCTCGGTCACATTCAGGCGGCCGAGGGGCTTGCCCTCGTCGCTCGAGACCTCGACGGTGTCGCCCTCGGAGACGTCGAGATCTGTGGCGAGGGTGATCGGGATCGGCCAGTACTCGCCGTCGGGGAGGGTCATGTTCTCGACGACGCCCTTCCACTCCTCTGAGCCCTGCGGGCCCTTGAGCGGGGCGAAGCCGCCGTTGCCGATCATCTCGAAGTCGGCGGTCTGGCGATCGGTCAGCTGCAGCTTCAATGCGGTCTGAGTCATGGCGTCCTTGAGGGGATAAAGGCGATCAGGTCGGTCAGGAAGGCGGGAAGGGTAACGGCTTCGCCATCAAACGGGTCGCGCTGACGCGCGCCCTCTCATCTCGCTGTCGCGCGCCCTCGCATCAACCATGCAGCCCGCACTCGGTCTTCTCGAGCCCGGCCCAACGCCCGGCGCGCGCATCCTCTCCGGCCGCCGGCTTCCGGGTGCAGTGGGTGCAGCCGATCGAGGGATAGCCCTGGTCGTGCAGCGCGTTGTAGGGGACGTCGTGCTCGTTGATGTAGGTCCAGACCTGTTCCTCCGACCAGTCCGCGAGCGGATTCAGCTTCCAGAGGCCGAAGCGCTTGTCCCAGGCGAACTTCGGAGCCTTGGCACGGGTCTGTGAATCCGAGCGGCGGATGCCCGAGACCCAGAGGTCGACCGCGGCGAGGGCCGAGCGCATCGGCTCCACCTTGCGGATGCCGCAGCAGGAGTCCGGGTCGCGGCTCCAGAGCTGGTCGCCGTAGAGGCCCCTCTGCTGCTCCAGGGTGATCGAGCTGTAGCGATGGAAGTTGATGCCGTAGCGCTTCTCGAGCTGGTCCTTGGTCTCGTAGGTCTCCGGGAAGAGGACGTCGGTGTCGAGGTAGAAGAAGCGCGCGTCGGCGTCGATCCGGTTCGCCAGGTGGACGGTGACCGAGCTCGTTTTCTGGAACGAGCAGGCGATGTACATGCGCGGGTGGAAGGTCTCGAGCGCCCAGCGGAGCGCCTCCTCGGCGCTCGCGTCCTCGAGCTCGGCGGCCTTCTGCTCGGGGTCGAAACCGAGGCCGTTGAGCTCCGCCGCGGGCACTGCCGCGTGCTCGGTGGCGGAGGCCTCGTGCAGGATGCCCCTGCGGCCATTGCCACTCGGTGCCGCGCCGTTGCCGTTCGCGTGGTCCACGGCCGGATGTGTAGCGGTCGGCTCCACTAGACCGCGCACTCGCCCTCGCCGCGCTCGACCTTGTACGGCTCGGAGCGGTTCCAGTCGATGAAGTGGAGGAGGTTCTCGGAGTTGAACTCGACCGGGAGCTTGAGGTCCGAGATCAGCTCCTCGAACGGCTCGGTCCCGATCCGGTCGACGAACTGCCTGAAGGTCTCGCCGTCGGCGCGCTCGGCTTCGTAGTGGCGGATCCAGCGCTCGACGGCGTCCGGCACCCGCTTGGCGGGCAGGCGGGCCTTGAGCCGATGACCGTAGACGACGTCGCCGCCCTCCCAGTTGCCCCCGACATGGGGGATGTAGGCGGGAATGGTGTGGTCGCCCACCTTGATGGAGGCGCCGTAGAAGCCGATCGTCCCGATGTGGTGCTGGCCGCAACCGTTCGGGCAGCCGCTCATCTTGATCTGGATCTGCTTGGTGAGGGGATCGGTGATCTGCATCTCCTCGATGCGCTTGTCGATCGCCCGGTTCAGGCCCATCGAGCTGGTGATGCCGAGCTTGCAGCTGTCGGTGCCAGGGCAGCTCACCACGTCCTTGATCGTGAACGCCCCGGCTTCGCCGAGACCCAGCTCGTTGAGACGGGTCCAGACGTCGTAGACGGCCTCCTCGCGCACCCAGCGCAGGACCAGGTTCTGCTGAACGGTGGTCCGGGCGTAGCCGCCGCTGAACTCCCGCATGATCGCCGCAAGGCCGCGGAACTGTTCCGGTGTCAGGTCGCCGCGGGTTACTTTGACGGCGACGGTGACGAAACCCTTCTGGCGCTGTGGCTTGACGTTCTCGGCGACGAAGGCGTCGAATTCGGAGCGATCACCGTTGGGTGTGCCGTAGGACTCGGGCACCCCCGGTGCGTTCGCCTCCTCGTCGTGGACGAAGAGCAGGTGGTCGATCGTGAAGTCGCGCGCGTCGACCCAGTCCCCCTCGAGCTCCTTGTCGACCAGCTTGCGGAACTCGTCCATGCCGATCTTGTCGACCAGCACCTTGATCCGGGCGCGCATCCGGTTCTCGCGCAGCCAGTCCTGGCGATCGAAGATCCGCAGGGCGGCCTCGGTCACCTTCAGGTAGTCGCCGTTGTCGAGCTCGACGAACTCGTAGAGGGTGGGGGCGATGCGGGGCTGGATCGAGGTGCCGCCGCCGATCCGGACCTCCACGCCCCTGATTTGCTCGCCGTCGACGTCCTTCACCTTCGGGATGAAGCCGACGTCGTGAATCAGCGTGATCGCCCGATCGTCCTCGGAGGCCGAGAAGGCCGTCTTTACCTTGCGCGGCATCAGCTGGGTGGTGGGGTGGCGGACGAAGTAGCGGGCGTAGGCGGCCGCGTACGGGGTGATGTCGAAGGGCTCGTCCTGCGCGACGCCGGCCCAGGGATCCCCGGTGACGTTGCGGATGGTGTTCCCGCAGCCCTCCCGGGAGGAGAGGCCGGCCTCTGAGATCTGGCGGATGAATTCGGCGGCGTCGGCCAGCGGGACGTGGTGAATCTGGATGTTCTGCCGCGTCGTGATGTGGCCCTTGTTGAGCGGCGCGAACTGCTCGATCGCGTCCGCGAAGGCCTCCATCTGCTCGGGGTTGACCCCGCCGTACGGCAGTTTCACGCGGATCATCTGCACGTCGGGCTGACGCTGGCCGTAGACGCCCTGCTTCAGGCGGAAGCCGATGAACTGGTCCTCCGTCTGCTCGCCCTTCAGAAAGCTGGCGGCCTCGTTGTCGAAGTCGTCGAATTCCCGCTCGAGAATCGGGATCACGTGTCCCGGCACGTTCTCGTAGACCTCGGGGTTCTCGAGCGAACCGAGCTTGCCCTTGCCGTGCTGCTTCTTGCCGGCGTCTTGCGTGAGCGTCGAGGGGTCGACGGTCTTCTTCGGCTTGGGAGCGGCGCCGTTCGTCGGCGCGGGCTTCTTCTGGGTCTCGGGAGCGGAGACGGGCTCCATCGGAGCGGGTCCTTTCGTCGACGTGCCTTGACCGGCGGTTACCGCCTGGCCAATCTAGCAAACCTGATCGAGTTTCAGGTGTTTAGATCCGCCCGTGGGCGCGCTACATCTGGCCGTGCACGGCGAGGATGTTGCCCGAGGGATCGGTGAACCAGGCGATCCCGCCGGCGGGGCCGCTCCGGTCAATGCCCTTCTCGTCCTGCTCGAACCCGTCGTAGCGCTCGAAGGTGACGCCCTTCCCCGCGAGCTCGTCGACGGCCCCCTCCACGTCGTCCACCGGGAAGTTGAGGATCGTGTAGTTCGCCGGTGCGAGGTCGGGCTTCGGGTAGATCAGGATCGGGCGGTCGCCCACATGAAGCTCCAGAAGCGGCTGCGGTGCTCCCACGTCGAGCTCGTTGATCTCGAGCCCGAGCGACTCCCCGTAGAACTGCTTCGTCTTCTCGATGTCGGTGACGGCGAACCCGCTGTACGCCTTGCTTGCGTCGAGCATGTCGACTCCTCTTTTCTCTGAGTTCAGCAATTGAGACCGGACCTGCCGGCGATATTCATCGGTTCGGGGAGCTGCCTACCCGGGACTTCGCGTATAGATCGGGACATGACCGAGATCCCGGTGATCTCCGGCGAGGCCGTCTTGGCGGCGATCGACCCCACAACGGCGATCGAGCGGACTCGCGAGGCGTTCGAGCGCTACGGGCGCGGCGAGTGGACGATGCCGGCGAAGGTCTACCTCGACAGCCCGCCCCACGGCGACTTCCGGGCGATGCCAGCGCTCGGCGACAGGCTCGCCTTGCTCAAGTGGGTCACCTCCTTCCCCGGCAACAGCGCCCGGGGACTGCCGGTCGTGCGGGGGGAGATCCTGCTCTCCGATGCGGAGACCGGCGAGGAACTGGCGGTGATCGAGTGCTCCTCGGTCACCTCGCTCCGGACCGGTGCCGCGGCCGCGGTCTCGGCGCAGGCGCTGGCGGGCGAGGGCGCGAAGTCGGTCGGGATCATCGGCTGCGGCGTGAACGGCGCTTGGGCGGCGCGCTGCCTGGCGGCCGCCGGCTACGGGCCGGGTGTGTGCGCCGATCCGCGAGTCGACCCCGCCGAGGCACTGGCTGAGGAGCTCGGCTGGCGCGCCGGCGACCGCGGCGAGGCAGCGGCCCAGGACGTCGTGGTCACGGTGACGCCCGGCGAGGAGCTGGTCATCCTCGAGGCCGATCTGCGCCCGGGACAGCACCTCGCGGTGCTCGGCGCCGACGCCCACGGCAAGCAGGAGGTCGACCTCGCAGCCATCGAGCGTTGCCGCCTTTTCTGCGACGAGTGGGAGCAGGCGAGCGCGGGCGGGGAGCTCGCCAACGCGGTCGACGCCGGACTTATCGAGCGCGACGACGTGACCCAGCTGGGCGACGTCCTCAACGACAACTGGAGCGGGATTCGCAACGAAGACGAGATCACGCTCTTCGACTCGACCGGCCTCGCGATCCAGGACCTGGCGATCTGCCAGGCGGTTTACGAGCGCTGGCGGACCGGCGGGATCGAGGCGCCCCTCGTCACCCTCTGACCGGGCGGATCAAGCGGCGGCGGGCGTTGCCTTGGCAGGCGCCCGCCCGCCGCCACCTCTCCTCCCAAGCGCTAGTCGACGTCGGTGCCCTCGACCAGGAACGCGACCCGAACGTGGGCGCGCCACTCGTCGAGGTTCTCGCCGCGCAGTCCGGTGGAGACCACGTCGACCGCCCGGATGTTCCGCAGCGAGCCCTGCGCCTGCTTGAGCGCCTGCTGCGCTGCGTCATCCGAAGACTTCTTGGAGCTTCCGACCAGCTCGATGATCTTTACGACGGCCACGAGCCCTCCTCTTGTGAGCGCGATGGGTTTGTGGCCGGTGTTCTATTCGAATCGGACGCGCGGGGCAACCCCGCATTTGCGCTCCAGCCCGCTAGCCCCAGCCGCCGGCGAGCTGGCTGTGGACCGAGACCCCTTCCCGCAGGGCCGCCTCCTGCCAGCGGCTCCGTGGAGCCGTCTGCGGCGCGGGGGCCGTCTCGCGCAGGAAGAGCTCGAGCCCCGCGGCGATCGCCGCGGCCTCCTCAGGCGAAGCCGCCGTGCTCTGGATCTCGATCTGGGGCCGCGGGGGCCTCTGCTTGCCGTTCCGCGCGGGCATGGTCCTAAAGCGGGATGTTCCCGTGCTTGCGCTTGGGTCCCTCGACCCGCTTGGTCTGCAGGGTGCGGAGCGCACGGATCAGCTTGGGCCGCGTCGTGTGCGGCTCTATGACGTCGTCGATGTAGCCCCGCTCAGCCGCCGAGTACGGGTTGGCGAAGTGGGCCTTGTAGTCGTCGATCAGCTTCGAGCGGCGCTCGTCGGGCGTCGGCGACTTCTGAAGGTCACGGCGGTAGATGATGTTGACCGCCCCCTCTGGGCCCATGACGGCGACCTCCGCGGTCGGCCAGGCGAAGTTGAAGTCGGCCAGCATGTGCTTCGAGTTCATGACGTCGTAGGCGCCGCCGTACGCCTTGCGGGTGACGACGGTCAGCTTCGGGACGGTGGCCTCCGTGAAGGCATAGAGCAGCTTCGCGCCGTGGCGGATGATCCCGCCCCACTCCTGCGAGGTGCCGGGCAGGAACCCGGGCACGTCGGTGAAGGTGAGCAGTGGGACGTTGAAGGCGTCGCAGGTGCGGACGAAGCGGGCTGCCTTCTCCGATGAGTTGATGTCGAGCACTCCCGCCAGGTGCTTCGGCTGATTGCCGACAACGCCGATCGGGTGGCCGTCGAGGCGGGAGAAGCCGACGACGATGTTCTGCGCGAAGTGCTCGTGGACCTCGAAGAACTCGCCGTCGTCGACGATCCGCGCGATCACGTCGCGCATGTCGTACGGCTTCTGCGGGTCGTCGGGGATGAGCGTGTCGAGCTCCGGGTCCTCGCGGTCGGGATCGTCGGTGGGCTCGACCCGCGGCGGCAACTCGAGGTTGTTGAGCGGCAGGAAGCTCATCAGGTAGCGGACGTCCTCGAGACATTGCTCCTCGTCGTCGGCCGCGAAGTGCGCGACGCCCGACTTGGTGTTGTGGCTCATCGCGCCGCCGAGCTCCTCGAACTCGACCTCCTCGCCGGTGACCGTCTTGATCACCTCGGGGCCGGTGATGAACATGTGGGAGGTCTCCTTGACCATGAAGATGAAGTCGGTCATGGCAGGCGAGTAGACGGCGCCGCCCGCGCACGGGCCCATGATCAGGCTGATCTGCGGGATCACCCCCGAGCACTGCACGTTGCGGACGAAGACGTCGCCGTAGGCGCCGAGCGAGACGACACCCTCCTGGATCCGGGCCCCGCCCGAGTCGTTGATGCCGATCACCGGCGCCCCGACCTTTGCGGCCAGGTCCATGACCTTGACCATCTTCTCCGCCATCACCTCTCCGAGGGAACCGCCGAAGACGGTGAAGTCCTGCGAGAAGACGAAGACGGTGCGGCCGTCGATCGTGCCATAGCCGGTGACCACCGCATCACCGTAGGGTCGGCGCTTCTGCATCTCGAACTCGTACGTGCGGTGGCGGACGAAGGTGTCGAGTTCCTCGAAGGAGCCGGGGTCGAGGAGCTTCTCGATTCGCTCGCGGGCGGTGAGCTTGCCCCTCTCGTGCTGCTTCTGGACAGCCTCCTCGGAGCCAGCGTGAACGGCTTCCTCGCGCAGCTCGCGCAGGTAGGCGAGCTTCTCGTCGTGGGTGACCGGGTTCTTCTCGCGCATCGGACGGGCGATTCTAGGCGCGAGGGCGGACCGGCCGCCCTCAGAAGAAATGCGGGTCCTCCCAGACTGTCGCATCGCCCGGCTGCAGTTGATCGGCAATTGCGCGCCGACGGGCGGAGCTCGACCGGCCGAGGGCCCGCCGCGCCAGACGCCGGACCGGACCGGGACGTGGAACCAGCAGCCGCTCGAGCTCATCGATGTCGCCCTGGCTCATCGCGTCGCCCTGTCGCAGCTCTTCGAGGCGGGCAATCACAGCGTCGGCCTGGTGATACGCCGCGAGTATCGCGAGGAGCTTCAGCCCGCGCGCGAGGGAGAGACCGCCACCGATCAGCTCGTCGTTGCAGTAGAGCGCGTCGACTTGAACGATCTGGCCGCCGAGGCCGCTCCGCGAGGGGTCGAGCTGCCCGCCACGACGCCAGCTCGTCCGCCGGATCCCCTGGAGTACCCAACCGCGCTCGCGGAGGTGCGAGTCCACAGCCGGAAAGAGCGCCTCACCGGTGAACAGCGGGTTCAGCTCGGCCTCGACCTCGAGGACGAGCGCGTCCCTCAGTGTCTCCTCTGCACCGATCAGCACGTCGAGGGCAGCTCCCTCGACGTCCACCTTCAAGCAATCCGGGCCGAGGCTCTCCCGCTGGGCGATGTCATCCAAGGTAGTGACACTGACCGTTTCGACCTGGCGCACGGAGAACAGCTTCTCGGCGTCGGGGAATGAGCGCAGGAACTCCTGGTTCGGCCGCCTGACACTCGAAGCGACCGGCCAGTTCGTCACATGGAGAGGGACTGCGTCCTGCGACTCCTTCCCAAGGGCCACTGGCAGGTACCGGATCGGGTAGGGGAGGGATCCGGCGTCCCGGTTGAGGCGTTCGCATTCGTCGGGCTCGGGCTCGAACGCGGTCACGTCGAGGACCGTCGTGAATCGTTCCCAGCGCGGGGCGATGCCGCCTCTCGCGCCGACGTCGACGAGCTGCAACCGATCGTCGCCGAAATATCTCTCGAGGACGCTCACCGGCGGCCCAACGGGACGCGGCTAGAAGAACGCGCCGCCGCGGTACTCGCCGAAGACGTCGCGCATCGCGTTGCAGACCTCGCCGATCGAGCCGCCGGCACGGAGGGCTTCCTTGATCGGCGGCAGCAGGTTGCCGTCGCCGCGGGCGACCTCGCGGAGTTCCTCGAGCCGTTTATCGACCTCGGCGTGGTCGCGGTTCTCCTTCCACTTCTCGAGACGCGCGAGCTGCCGCTTCTCCGACTCGGGATCGACCTTGAGGATGTCGACGTCGTCGACCTGGTCGCTGACGTACTTGTTGACGCCCACGACGATGTCCTGGCCGGTCCGATAGCGCTCCTGGTAGGAGATCGCCGACTCCTCGATCTCCTTCTGGATGAACTCGAGAGCGTTCACCGATCCGCCAAGGTCCTCGACCTTCTTCATCAACTCCCAAGAGCGGTCCTCGACCTCGTCGGTGAGGGATTCGATGAAGTAGGAGCCGGCGAACGGGTCGACGGTGTCTGCGACCCCCGACTCGTGGGCCAGCACCTGCTGGGTGCGGAGCGCGATCCGGGCGGAGCGCTCGGTGGGCAGGGCGAGGGCCTCGTCGAAGCCGTTGGTGTGCAGGGACTGCGTGCCGCCGGCGACCGCCGCGAAGCCCTGCAGCGCGACGCGGATGATGTTCACCTCGGGCTGCTGCGCCTGCAGCGTGACCCCGCCGGTCTGGGTGTGGAAGCGGATCATCTGCGCCTTCTCGTCGGTGGCGCCGAACCGCTCGCGCATGATCTTGGCCCACATCCGCCGCACGGCGCGGAACTTGGCGATCTCCTGGAAGACGTTGTTGTGGCCGTTGAAGAAGAAGGCGAGCCGCTTGCCGAAGGCATTCACGTCGAGCCCGGCATCGATCCCTGCCTGGACATAGGCGATCGCATTGGCGAGGGTGAAGGCGACCTCCTGGACCGCCGAGCAGCCCTTCTCGCGCATGTGGTAGCCGGAGATCGAGATCGTGTTCCACTTCGGGACGTTCTCGTCGCAGTAGGCGAAGATGTCGGTGGTCAGCCGCATCGTCGGTTCGGGCGGGTAGATGTAGTTGCCGCGCGACACGTACTCCTTGAGCACGTCGTTCTGCACCGTGCCGCGCAGCTCCCTGGACGGCACGCCCTGCTCCTCGCCGACCAGCTCGTAGAGCAGCAGCAGGATCGCCGCGGGGGCGTTGATCGTCATCGAGGTGGAGACCTCGCCCAGGTCGATCTGGTCGAAGCAGATCCGCATGTCCTCGACCGTGTCGATGGGGACGCCGGTGCGGCCGACCTCGCCCGCGCAGAGCGGGTCGTCTGAGTCGCGCCCGAGCTGGGTCGGCAGGTCGAAGGCCATCGAGAGCCCGGTCGAGCCGTGCTCGGTCAGATAGCGGTAGCGCTCGTTGGTGTCCTCCGGGCTGGCGAAACCGGCGTACTGGCGCATCGTCCAGAGCCGGTCGCGGTACATGCCGGGGTGGATGCCGCGCGTGAAGGGGTACTCGCCGGGGTCGCCGAGCCGCTCCTGGAGGCCGGGTGCGACGTCCTCCTCCTCATAGAGGCGCTTGATCTCGATCCCGGAGTCCGTGATCCGCCGCTCGTCGTCGGGGCCGACAACGGGAGCGATGTAGCGATGCAGGTCCTCCTCGACCGCTGCCTGCTGGCGCTCGGCATCTGACGCGCCGTCGGAAGCCGCGCCGTTCCCCCCCTCGGTCTTCGCCTCGTTCTTTGGCCGGGTGGCCATGTGGCGAAGGATAGTTAGGGTCGTCGGAGGGGTCGGAGCCGCTGCGGACTAGAGCCCGAGGAAGCGGCGGAACTTGCCTTGGTTCGGCTGCGCGGAGGGCCCGGGTTCGACCGGCGTCACCGGGGCAGCCGGGGCGGATTCCTCCTCCGGGTCCTCGGGCTCGTCGGTCTCGGGCTCAGGCGTTCCCGGCTCAGGCGATTCCGGCTCGGGGGTCTCGTCGGCCGGTGCGTCGACAGGAGGTGTTTCGGTGACTTCCATCACCTGCTCCACCGGCGCGCGAGGGGGCGTGTCCATGCCCTCGAACGGCCGCTTCTGCGGCGTCGCCAGCTCCTCCAGGACGGCGTCGAGCCAGCCCTCGAGCTTGGTCGGCTCGCCGCCGTTCTCGGCTTTGAGCTTCACGTTCGTGCCCCAGCCCTTCTCGGCGAGCTGGACCTCGATCCAGGCATCGGCGCCGTCATCGGAGGCCTCCCAGCGGAGCAGTGACTCGGGTTCTCTCTCCTCGACCGTCACCTCGGTCGCGCGCCCAAGCAGCCCGCACATCAGGCCCTGCATGCGGTCGGGGTGGTCGAGCACCTCCCAGAGCTCGGGGGGTGACTTGACCAGAGTTCGGCTTGCGGTCTTCATGCTGCGGGCTTTCGTGCACCGCCCGGCGGGTCCTGCCCCTTATTCGAAATGGGAGATCCTTCCCGAACCCGGGCAGGCAACGGCTACTGCGTGCCCCACCAGACGTAAGACAGCACGATTCCCATGACAGCCGCGTACGGCTTTGAGTTGTCGTAGCGAGCGGTCACTCGATAGGAGTGGCCGGCGGTCACCTTCTCGTGCATCACGCACGAGTTGATGCTCGCCAGGTGGTGGGGGTCCTCGTGGTAGGTGGCGGTCATCCTGCAGGTCGGCGAGTTGGGGGCGGTGTCTCCGAGCGTGATGTCGATGCCGCCGTCGTGCAGGTGCCCTCCTGCGAACACCGCGATCCCGTCGCGCGGCGCCTGCCAGGAGCGTGACTTGAGATAGAAGCTGCCGGGCCCGCCGTTGCCGGGAACGTCGTAGGTGGAGTTGCCGCAACCGGTGACGTCCATGAACCACGGCTGCACCGGACGCGAGTTGGTGGCAGTGGCGCCCGGCTGGTACTTGAGCGTGTACTGGATGTAGACGGTCCGCGTGGTCTGGGTCTCGTTCATCAGGTGATAGATGGAGCCCCACTTGTCGCCGGCGCCGACCAGATAGACGTATGGGCCCCAGATGTTGATCGGGGTCCGCTCCATCCCCGCGCCGATGAAGCGCTCGCGCCGCTGGGGGCAGAGCGCGTCCTGGTGTGCCGAGGTCGTCATCACGATGTGGTGGAGGTGAACGTCGTGAACGCTGACGGGAGTGCCGTTCTGGTCGACGACGTCGAAGGTCGCGCCCTGCAGCCCGAAGGAACCGGCGGGTCGCGGCATCCCGGAGGATGGCGAGCCCATCACCTCGCCGCCGGGCCCGAGGGTGAAGGGCCCGTAGCGGAAGGTCTGCGTGACCGTCTCGCCACCGCCGGGGGGCGCGTTGACTAACGGCTCACAGCCCGTCGCCGACGCGACGAGCAGGGCCCCGATAGCAAGGGCAGCGATTCGACGAGACACGCGCGACATACGTCCTCCTTGACGTACCGCTCCGTGCGTTCTATCGGCTCGCAACGACGGGGTCAAGGCGATGAGCGCAATGTTCTCCTCCCCCATCGCATGCCCGGTATCCCGCGATGTCAGTTGGAGAGAACTGCCTCGACGGCCGCCGCCGCACGCGGCCCGGCCTTGCCGTCCCAGAGCGGGATTTCCGGCGGGTCGCCGGGCGGGGTGGTCCCGAGCGCCCGCTCCGCGGCCTCACGAAGCCCATTCGGATCGACGCCCACCAGCTCGTTGGTGCCGAGCTCGATGGTGATCGGCCGCTCGGTGGTGGTGCGGTAGGTGAGGCAGGGGGTCCCGAGCACGCTGGTCTCCTCCTGGACCCCGCCCGAATCTGTGATCGCCAGCCGGGCCTCGGCCTCGAGCCCGATGAAGTCGGTGTAGTCCATCGGCTCGGCCAGCGTCACCCCCGAACTGGCGTAGCCCATCCCCTCGAGCCGCGTGCGGGTGCGGGGATGGACCGGGAAGACCACCGGCATCGACTCGGCCAGCTCGCCGAGCACATCCATCGTCGGGCCGAGCAGTTCCGGGTCGTCCACCAGCGCCGGGCGGTGCAGGGTGATCAGCACGAAGTTGCGCGCCTCCAGCCCGTTGCGCTCGAGCAGGGCCGGGCGGTCAACTCCCTCAAGCAGCCGGAAAAGGCTGTCGATCATCGTGTTGCCGACGAGCTGCACACCGTCCCCGGTGATCCCCTCGGCGGCGAGGTTTTCGACCGCGTCCTGGGAGGTGCAGAGCAGGAGATCGGAGATCCGGTCGGTGACGACACGGTTCACCTCCTCGGGCATGCCCCAGTCGCGTGAGCGAAGCCCCGACTCGATGTGGGCGACGCCGACGTGCAGCTTGGTCGCGGCGAGCGCCGCACCCATCGTCGAGTTGACGTCGCCCGGCACCAGGACCATTTCCGCGGGGTGGTCGAGCAGGTCTCGTTCGATGCCGGTGAGCACGCCGGCGGTCTGCTCGGCATGGGTGCCCGAGCCAACCTCGAGATTGGCGTCCGGTTCGCGCATTCCCAGCCGCTCGATGAACCCGCCCGAGAGCGCGCGGTCGTAGTGCTGACCGGTGTGCAGCACCCGCACGGCCACACCGTCCACTTGCTCGAGGGCGGCGATCACGGGCGCCGCTTTGACGAAGTTCGGTCGCGCCCCCACGACCGCGAGCACAGAGGCAGTCACAGCGCGGCAACCTAGCGGACGGGACGGCCGCCGGTATAGGGTCGTCACATGTCCGGCAACGCAAGCGGCGCCGTTGTGGTCACGGGTGCCTCGACCGGCATCGGCCGCGCCACCGCCCTGCTCCTCGACGCGGAGGGCTACCGCGTCTTCGCCGGCGTTCGCAAGGAGGCCGACGCCAGGGAGCTCGGCAAGGACGGGTCGGATCGGCTCACCCCTGTCACGATCGACGTCACCGATGCGGGCCAGATCGAGTCGGCGAGGCAGGAGGTCGCCGACGCGGTGGGGGAGGCCGGCCTGGTCGGGCTGGTCAACAACGCCGGCGTGGGCGGAGGCGGGCCGATCGAGTTCATGCCGCTCGACGAGCTCCGCGACACCCTCGAGGTCAACCTGATCGGCCAGGTTGCCGTCACCCAGGCCTTCATGCCCCTGATCCGCAGGGCGAAGGGGACGATCGTCTTCATCGCCTCGATCGGCGGACGGGTCGCGAGCCCGTTCATGTCGCCGTACAACACCTCCAAGTTCGCGATCGAGGCACTCGGCGAGTCACTCCGCCATGAGCTGCGTCCCTGGGAGATCGACGTGGCCGTGGTCGAGCCGGGATCGATCGACACCCAGATCTGGAGCAAGGGCAACGAGCAGGTTCGCGAGCGGGTGGAGGAGTTGCCCGAGGACGCGCGCCGGCTCTACGGCCGCCAGCTCAACCGCTTCGGCGAGGTGCTCAACGAGACCGCCAGCCGTGGCATCCCGCCGGAGAAGGTGGCCGAGGTGATCCACAAGGCGATCGCGTCCGACAACCCGCGGCACCGCTACCTGGTCGGCACCGACGCGAAGATCGGCGCCCGCCTCAAGGGGACGCTGCCGGACCGGACATTCTCGAAGCTCGCGGCCCGGCAGATGAAGATGCCGACGGACGTTCCGCCCGAGTAGCGCCGGCTATGAGCCGAGCCACTCCTGGACCCGGCCCGGTGTGCCGAGGCCGGAGAAGTCGCCGTCGTCGATGATCCGCTCCGCCGCCTCGATCGCGCCGTTGATCGCCGACCAGGTGAGGCCGCTGCCGACGCTCACCCGCTGGCCGCCCGCCTCGGCGATCTCCGCGAGGCTCAGGCCGAGCCGAGTAAAGGCGAGGACGTTGACCGGCTTCGAGACCGCATCGCAGACAGCCTTGATCTCCTCCGCGGTGAGCAGAGCAGGGGCGTAGAGCACGTCGGCGCCCGCCTGCTCGAAGGCCTGCAGCCGAGCGATCGTGTCGTCGAGGTCGGGATTGCCCCGCAGGTGGTTCTCGGCGCGGGCAGTGAGGGTGAAGGGGAAGTCGAGGGCTCGTGCCGACTCCACGGCCGCGGCCACTCGCTCCGCCGCCCGCTCGAGCTCGTAGAGCTCGCCGTCGTCGCGGTCGTAGTCCTCGATCGAGCCTCCCACCGCGCCCGCCTCGGCCACGCGCGTGATCGCATTGGCGGCGTCCTCGGGAGCGGGGCCGTAGCCGTTCTCGAGGTCGACCGAGACCGGCAGGTCCGTGGCTGCGGTGAGCGAGGAGACGTGTGCGGCGACGTCGTCGAGCGTCACGGTCCCGTCTGGCTGACCGAGCGTGAAGGCGAAGCCGCCGCTGGTCGTGGCGAGCGCCTTGAACCCGAGCCCGGCCAGCACCCTGGCACTGCCCGCGTCCCAGGGGTTGGGGATCACGAAGGGCTCGCCCTGGTGGAGCGCCCGGAAGGTCTCGCCCCTCTCCTGCTGGCCTGAACTCACCCGCCCTTCATATCAGGCAGCTCACTTCATCTCGCGGAGGCGCTCGAGATGCTCACGGGAGAGATCGTTGCTGGTGCGCAGAAACTCGATCACCCGCTCGAGCTCCTCGGCGGTGAAGCGGGCGCCCAGCCGGGACGCCCAGTCGGCGGCCACCGGTCCCCAGATCCTGTCCGCTCGCGTGTAGAACTTCGGCGTCACCTCGACCTTCACGCGGCGACGGTCCGACGGATCCAGGGCGCGCCGCGCGTAGCCGGCGCGCTCGAGGCGATCGATCACCCCGGTCACCGCCCCGCTGGTCAGCCCCGCCTCCGCCGCCAGCTGCCCCGCGGTCAGCCCGCCGCTGTTCTCGATGATGTTGATGCAGTGCAGGTCGGTGCGGTTGAGGCCAAGCCGCTCCGCGGCGAGATTGTCGAAGGCGCTGTCCTGGTTGCCCGCGGTGCGGAACTCGCCGATCAGCTCAGCGACGAGGTCCTTCTTCTGCATCCGCTCGGGCGACATGATGATCTCTTATTTACTAAGATATTTAGCTACTAAGTAGCTCAACAGCCAAGGGAAGCTTAGACCTCCCGGGCGACCGAAAGGAGATTGGGATGGCGAACGCCAAGACCAACATCGACTACCGGCTTGAGTTGGTGAGCGTGCCGGTATCAGACGTGGACAGTTCGATCGACTTCTACGTCAACAAGGCCGGTTTCAACCTCGACCACGACGCCAGCCCCAGCGACGAGATCCGGTTCGTGCAGCTGACTCCGCAGGGCTCGCCCACCTCGATAGCGATCGGGAAGGGGATCACCGACGCCGAGCCGGGCTCGATCCAGGGGCTCCAGATGACCGTCGAAGACGCCGACGCCGCCCACGCGGACCTCGCCTCACGGGGCGTCGAGGTGAGCGAGGTCCAGACCTTCCCGTGGGGTCGCTTCGTTTTCTTCAGCGACCCCGACGGAAACGGCTGGGCCGTCCAGCAGATCCAGTACCCGGGCCGCCCTATCCCGTAGACCCGCCCGGTCGCGAGAGGAAGCGGTCGGCTAGCCCGGCTGGCCGACGAGGCGCTCGACGCCGGCCTCGTCGATCGTCCGCTTCAGGCCCTCCTGCAGCGAGACCTGGGGCTCCCAGCCGAGCAGGTCCTTGGCGCGGGTGATGTCAGGCTGGCGGATCTTCGGATCGTCCACGGGCAGCTGCTCGTGGACGATCTCCGAGCGCGAGCCGGTCACCTCGATCACGGTCTCGGCGAGCTGCAGCAGCGTGTACTCGTCCTGGTTTCCGATGTTGACGGGCAGGTGAACGTCGGACTCGGCGAGCGCGACGATCCCGCGGATCTGGTCGTCGACATAGCAGAAGCTCCGCGTCTGGCTGCCGTCCCCGAAGACGGTGAGCGGCTTGTCCTGCAGGGCCTGGCGGAGAAAGGTGGGGATGGCGCGCCCGTCGTGGGCCCTCATCCGCGGCCCGTAGGTGTTGAAGGTTCGGGAGATGCAGGTGTTGACGCCCTGCTGGCGGTGGTAGGCCATCGTCATGGCCTCGGCATAGCGCTTGGCCTCGTCGTAGACGCCGCGGGGGCCGATCGGGTTGACGTGGCCCCAGTAGTCCTCGGGCTGCGGGTGGATCTCGGGGTCGCCGTAGACCTCCGACGTGGAGGCAACCAGGATCCGCGCCCGCTTGAACTTCGCCACCCCGAGCATGTGGTGGGTGCCGTAGGAGCCGACCTTGAGGGTGTGGAGCGGCAGACGCGCATAGTCGATCGGGCTCGCCGGCGAGGCGAGGTGGTAGACGAAGTCGACCCGCTCGCCGATCTGCACGAACTCGGTCAGGTCCTGGTTCATGAAGACGAAGTTGTCGTCGTGGATGTGCTCGAGGTTCTCGAGCGTGCCCGTGTCGAGGTTGTCGATGCAGATCACCCGATGCCCGCGCTCGAGCAGGTGCTCGCACAGATGCGAGCCCAGGAACCCCGCCCCTCCGGTGACGATGCTGGTGGTCATGGCCGCGCGAGGATAGCTGGGGCCCTTGGACACGGCGGCAGGTTGCGTCGCAGCTAGGGCGCGGGCGGGACCTCGACCACGGCGATCGCGCTCGCGACGGGGCCGGTGACGCTGTAAGTGCCGTTGCGGAGGCGTCGTTTAAGGGTCGTTTCGACCTCGACGTGAACGGTCTGACCGTTGACGAGATAGATCGGATGGCTCTGGATCGGATCGGAGAAGTTGATGAACTCGTACGCCGGGGGCGTCACGAACCTAAGCCTGGCGCGCCCTTTCCGCGAGCTCTTGAATGTCGGTGTCCCGGCGACCCTGAACAGAGGCTGCGGGAAGCAGTATCCGTCGACCTCGAAGTCGAAGCACGTGGTGGCGGTTGGAGGCGGTGAGATGTAACCCGCGAGTCGGTGCTTCCCCGGGAGCCCAGTAACCGAGATCGTCTCCTGCTGCCCGACAGTCAGCGTTCCGTCGGTATGCACCTTGCCCTTGATTTTTTCCAGCTCCTTGTCGAGGTCAGAGAAGACACCCGCCTGCGCCGACGCGGCTGTGCACAGGACGACGATTGCCCCGACCGAAATCGCCGCAATCACGCTGGCCCTTCTCCCCAGCAACCCCACGGGGCGGACTATCGCACTGCCGCCCGCCGGCGGCAATACCTACTAAGACGCCTGCACGGCCGCCCGCCCGAACCCGAAACCGATCTTCTTCACCCGGTGTTTGCGCTTCACGCCCTGGACGTCGATGTGGATGCGCTGGCCATTCGCCCAGGTGACCGGACGACGGGTCGCGGGATCGAACGGGTCGGTGGCGATGTTGTAGGTGGTCGGCATGACGAAGGTGACCACCGCCTCCCCCTTGCCATTTGTCATGAACGGCGGCCCGCCGGGGGCCGGTGAGACCGGCGCCGGATCGCAGAAGTAGAGCTGGCCGCACTGCAGGGTCGTCGGCGGCGGCTCGATCGCCAACTTGAAGACGGTCCGCCGCGGCATGTGGGAGACGCCGACGGTCTCGGGCTGGCCGGGGGTGAGGAAGCCGTCCGAGGCGACGCGCGCCTTGAAGAAGACAAGCTTCGTCCTCTTCTTTGCGAGCGCTTGCGTCGCCGGCCCGGTCGCGGTGCCGGCGAACCCAACTGCGAAGGCGAGCGTGGCGCAGGCGATCTTTGCCCTCCCGATGGACACCGGCTGACTATCGCAGGACACAGCCGCCCCTACAAGACGAGCGGGGTCCCGGAACCGGGTAACGATCACCGCGCAATTTGCGCAGCTTTTCGGCGCTGACCTACGCAAATTGCGGACGTGAGTGGTGGTGGCGTGGGGCGAGTCGTGCCAGTTTTCAGCTCACCTGGATGTGTCGGAGGTGAGCCGTCTGGGACTGTCGGGAGGAACAACCGCGGACAGTGGGGTCGATGAGCGATCCGCGGATGATCGTGGAGAGACCCCGGCCATGGTGGAATTCCGCCGCCGCGCCGCCGCCGAGCTGATCGACAGCCACGACGCGGTCTTCAGGCGCACTGCTCGCCGCTATTCGATCTGCGCAGAGGACGCCGAGGACGCCTACCAGCGTGCCCTCGAGATCCTCCTCACCAAGGCGCCGCCCATCCAAGGCGACGCGCTCGTCCGGTGGATGCAGACGGTCACCAAACGCGAGGCCTTGGCCGTGCGCCGCCAGCGCGAGCGGCTGCTCGGCTCGCCCCGACCGCCTAGCGATGACGACGACCGCGATCCGCTCGAGTTGATCGCTTCCGAGAGCCCCGGGCCGAATGACCAATTGGCGCGCAGGGAACGGGTCGCTCGCAGCGGGGAGGCGCTCCGTGCTCTGAAGCCGCAGGAGGTTCGTGCCCTGACCCTGAAGGCGCAGGGCTACTCATACAGCGAGATCGGCGAGATGACGGGCTGGTCCTATACGAAGATCAACCGCTGCATGGCGGAGGGCCGCAAGCGGTTCCTCCAGGCCTTCGCCGACATCGAGCAGGGTCGGCGGTGCGAGGAGCTCGCCACCGCCTTATCGGAGTTGGCCGACGGCGAGGGGGCCAACGGCTCAACCGACGCGGTCGAGTTCCATCTCCGCAGCTGCGCCTCCTGCCGCGCGAAACTCCGGGCCTACCGCGCGGTGCCTGGCAAGGTCTTCGAACTGCTGCCCGCCGGCCCGCTCCTCGATCAGTCGATGGGCGGCCGCCCGCACGAGTGGATCGCCGAGCGCGCCGTGGCCGCCGTGGACAGGATCCGGGAGACGGGCTACTCGCTGCTGGCCCGCGGAGGCGGTGGAGGCGGTGGCGAAGCGACTGCGCTGGCTACGGCCGGTGGGACCCGCGGCGCGGGCGTCGCCGCCGTCGCCAAGGTGCTCGCGATCTGTGGCGCGACCGCCGCCGGAGGCGCGACCTGTGTCGCGACCGGGCTGGTTGATCCTGGAGCCGTGGGGAACGGCGCGGGCGCGGATCAGCAGAGACCGCCACTCGAGCGACCGGCGGAACCGACGGAGTCGCCAGTCGCGGAACAGAAGCCCGTGGAGCAAGCTCCGACTCCGCCAGCCACTCCGCCGAAGGAAGAAGACCCGGCGCCAGTTGAGCAGCCCACCCCGACTCAGCAAAAGGCGAAGCAGTTCAGCTTCGAGTCGAGCTCCGAACCCGCCCCATCGAACAGCAGTGGGGGCGGCGAGTTCGGAGGGCCTTCAGGTGGAGGAGGCGGCTCAGGCGGAGGCGGCGGGTCCGGTGGCGGGGGATTTGGGATCGAGGGCTGAGACGGGGATGACTTTCGCTCTCAGCTGTCTTAGGGAGGCAATGACTTCGGGTGAGGAGGAAACGATGAGCCAGGTCGGGACGCAAAGCAGCGTGGTGGGGAACTGGAGGCGGCGCGTGTTCGCGCTGATCCTGTTCGCCGCTCTGGCGATCGCCGTGGGTTCGCCGCCCCGCGCCCATGCGGATTATGCGGTCACTCAGTGCTCCCCCCCAAGTGTCCCTTCTGCGGAGGCGGTCCCAGTCTCGTTTGGTCCGTACAGCATCTGGGCGAGGAATCAGTGCGGGGGTGTGCCGTTCTACGGATTGCGGCTCGACGCCGGCACGGATACGGGATGGACGGCGAATGGTGCCGGGCTCGCCTGGCGGTTCACGGCGACAGCCGAGACCAGGTTCACGACAGCAAGCGCCACGGTGCACTACGGGAACGACGGAGGGTTCGCTGCGGCATCGTTCAGCGACGGTGCGCCGCCGTTCAGCGTGTTTGGCACGTGCTCGACGCCGAGCAGCTGCTGGACGGCGGCGACAGCGAACAGCGCCACGGTCTTCGAAGTCAGGCTTCAGTGCTTCAGGTCCCCGAACTGCCACAGCAATTGGGCCTATGCGTGGACGACGAACTTCACGGCGGCTGTGCGCGACGCTTCGACGCCGCACATAACCGCTAACGGCCCGCTTCTCTCGGGTGGCGTCGTACATGGGGTACAAGGCCTCGGGGCAACGGCCACCGACAGTGGCGGAGGTGCGCGCTCGGTGAGGGTCTACGTCAACGGGATCGACTCGAGGGGTATCGACTTCTGCCCGCCGAACCATGGATCCCAATACACCGCCCTTAAGCCCTGTCCAAGCACCTCGATACAGCAGCTCGCGATCGACACCCAGAAGGACCCGGGGTGGAGCAACGGGCCGAATGACGTAGCGATCTGCGCCATCGATGTATCCGGCAACGTCTCCTCGCCTTGCCTTCGACGGACCGTGCAGGTCGACAACTCCTGCCCGGGGTCGGGTGGGACGGCGGCCGCCGATCTGGAGGCGGGGGCGGATGTCGGTGGGCAGCTGAGGGCGCGAGCCGCGGTGACCTCGAAGGTCCAACCAGTGATCCGCGGCTCTCTCAGGGACGGCGCCGGCGATCCGGTGGCGGGCTCGACCGTCTGCATCTACGAAACGCTCGATCTACCTGATACGTCGCGCCAGCTCGTCACCACCGCCACGACGCAGAGCAACGGCCGGTTTGCGACCAGGCTCGCCCAGGGGCCCTCTCGCCGACTCGATCTCGTGTACCGCCACAACAACCGGGTCCTCGGCGGCAGGGTCCAGCTCGATTCCCGGGTCGTCCCGACCCTTCAAATCCGACAGAAGATCCTGGCAAACGGCGACGCCGCCCGGTTCCGGGGCCAAGTTCCGGGTCCTAACGCCGAGGGACGAGTTGTTGCTATGCAAGCTCGGGTCGGGCGCAAATGGCGGACCTTCAAGCAGTTGCGAACCGATTTGGATGGACATTTTCGGGGCAAGTATCGGTTCACGCAGACGACCGGCCGCGTCCGCTACATCTTTCGGGCGCTGGTAAAGCGTCAGAGTGGTTATCCGTACGAGCCCGGGAGCTCACACAAGCGCACTCTGGTAGTCCACGGATAGGGCCTCCGTCGAATTCGGGTGCTCACCTCCCGGGCTTCGCTTTGAGACAGAGTGCATAGGCGGCCACCACCACGTCCTCGGGCCCGCCGCCTTGCTGCACGAACCATCCATTGTCTCCCGGCCTGGATGTCCCAAGCGGACCGCCAGCCGGGACCGGGCTACCCCCTCCACCCAGAAGGCGCTCACTACGGGAGCAGCGGGCAAAGGCGTTGACCGGGCTTGATACCTGAACCACTCTGATTCCGGCCAGGTCGCGAGCGGTGACATTGAACGGTTTGATCGAGCTGCTCGCCACGCTGTTTTTCGCGGCCTTGCTGCCAGCCAGAGCGGTTGTGCCGCCGGCAACGGCGATGATCAGCGCCAGAGTCGCGGCCACGTTGGCGTAGCTGAGATGAGGCTTGAGGCGGTGCATCGGTCTCCCTCCTGTAGCTGCTCATAAAACCCGGGTCGAGGGCAGTGGTCGCGCTGACCCTATAAGCCAGTCGAGAAGGTGAAAGTCTCCCGTCCGTGAGTGGAAGGGAGCGAGTTTTCCTCGGGGCGACGGCGGGGATCACCGCTCTGGCTGGCATGCTGCGCTACTCCGACGCGTCCGCGGTGATCGCCTTCGCGGCGGCGACCCTGGCGCTCGCGGGGCTCGCGTGGGTGGTCGCGCTGGCGACCGAGCAGGTAGGGCTTCGGTTCGGGCCGGGGGTCACCGGGTTCCTCCAGTCCACGCTCGGCAACCTGCCCGAGTTCTTCATCGTGCTCTTCGCGCTCGGCTCGGGCGAGCTGGTTGTCGCGCAGACGTCGCTGATCGGCTCGATCTTCGCCAACGCGCTGCTGGTGCTCGGGTTGGTGATCGTCGCGGGGACGATCCGGGCGCCGGACGGCTGCATGCGCTTCCGTCCCCGGCTGCCGCAGGACACCGCCACGCTGCTGTTCGTCTCGATCTTCGTGATCGTGATCATCGGCCTCTCCGTGGCCTCCTCGGATAGGGCGAGCCACCACCTCGAGGGTCTCTCGACGGTCGGCGCGATCTGCCTGCTGGCGGTCTATGCGGCTTGGCTGTGGCGCTACCTGGCCTCCGATCCGTCGCCGCGCGGGGCGGACACCGAGCAGAGCAGGCCGCGGATCTCGATGTCCTTCGCGATCGTGCTGCTCGCCATCGCCGGAACCGGCGCCGCCTTCGTGTCGGACTGGTTCATCCACGCGCTCGATCCGGCCGTCGAGTCCCTCGGCATCTCGAAGGCATTCGCCGGGCTGGTGATCGTGGCGATCGCCGGCAACGCGGTCGAGAACTTCACAGGGATCTTCCTGGCCGCCAAGGGCAAGTCGGACCTGGCGATCTCGGTTGTGAAGAACTCGGTCGCCCAGATCGCCGCCTTCCTCTTTCCGGCGCTCGTGCTCGCCTCCTATCTCTTCAGCACGCACCTCACCTTTGAGCTCGCGCCCGTCTACATCGGCGCCCTCTTCCTGACGGCGATCTCGGTCTGGCAGATCACCGGCGACGGCGAGGCGCAGTTGTTCGAGGGGCTGGCGCTGGTTGCGATCTACGTTGTGCTGGCGGCGTTCACGCTTTACGACTGAGCCTGTGCGATTGCGGCACAGCTACGCGCCACCGGTCATATTCGCGCCGCTCGACTGCATGCAGGCGTGGAGGGTTGAACTCTCAAGGCGAGAGGCTCCACCGAGGATGGATGCGTCCGGTCTGTTGGACAGGATCCGGTTCGAGTCCGGCGCCCTCCGCGCCTAAACTTGAACTACTCGGTGGAGCGTGGGACACATGTCCCGTTTCAACCTCGAGCGGCCCGCCCAGCGCGGGCCGCTCGCTTGTTCTGGCCCTCGATAGGGTCACCCTGAATGGTCGAGGCACAGCAACTCGCTGACCCCGTGGTCCGAAAGTTCGTGGAGGCGGTCAACGCCGGCGACCGCGACGCATTCTTCGCCCTACTGATCCCGGACGCGACGATGTCCGATGACGGCTCTGAGCGCGACCTCGAGGAGTGGGTTGATCGCGAGATCTTCTCCTCGGACGGGCGCATGGAGATCGAGTCGCAATCGGACGACGGGCGGTCACTGATCGTCAACTACACGAACTCGACCTACGGCACGATGCGCACCCACTGGGAGTTCACGATCGAGGGCGGCAAGGTGAGCCGATTCGAGACCGGTCAGGCCGGCTGAGCCACTCCCTTTGCGGGAGACCTACTTGAGGACTCAGGTGGCGACCGGCTCGGGGTGCTCGCAGAGCTCGCGGAAGCGGTCGAGCTGCGTGGACACCCACGCTCCGTAGTCGTGCCAGTCGACCGCCGGGAACTCGTCATGGAGTGCCTCGATGTCGACACGGCGACCGGCGGACTCGAGCCAGCCGAACAGCACGTGCACGCCGGGTGGCAGCGCATCGGAGGGGGCCTGGCGAGCCTCGAGCGTCCGGGGAATGAGCTCGGAGATCACCGCCGCTGAGTCGCCGGCGGTGAGCTCGTCGGAGGCGATCGGGATCCGCCGCCCGGCGAACGGATCGGGCCGCTCGATCGCCAGCACGGCCAGCGAGAGCAGGTCCGCGACGGCCGTCTGCTGCAACGGGCGGTCGACCGGGATCGGGCTCGGGAGCACGCCTGCCTGGAGCGCCGGGACGTTCCAGGGGTTGAACAGGTTCTCCATCAGATAGGTCGGGGCGAGGATGGTGTGGGCGACGCCGCTCGCCCGGATCGTCTCCTCGACTTCCCACTTCGCGCGGAAGAGCGGGACCGGGGAGTCGGGCCCGGCGCCATCGCCGGAGACGAAGACTAGGTGGGGAACCTCGGCCGCCGCGACCGCCTCAACGAGGTTCGAGCCGTGTCGGACCTCGCCCTCAGGCCCGGCGTGATGCGCGGTGCCGGAGGCGAAGACGGCGTCCATCCCGCGTGCGGGCGCCGCGAGGGAGCCGGGCTCCTCGTAGTCGGCGTGCGCCAGCTCCGCGCCGCGCGCGGCCAGCCGCTCGGCCGCCGGCGATTCGATGATGCGGGTGGTCACGCGGACCGAGTGGCCGCGGTCGATCAGCGAGTCCGCGATGGACGCGAACCGCCCACCGGCGCCGACGACCAGGACCTTCACGAGCTGACCAGCCGGCCGACCGCGCCCATCAGCTCCTGTACCTGATCCTCTGAGGCGCCCTTGCCGCCGCGCATGCAGTGGCGCACGTGGTCATCCACCAGACCGAGGGCGACCTTGTCGAGGGCGGCCCGGGCGGCCTCGATCTGGGTGAGGACGTCGATGCAGTAGCGGTCCTCCTCGACCATCCGGGTCACCCCGCGGACCTGTCCCTCGACCCGGGCCAGTCGCTTAAGCAGCTGCTCCTTCGATGCCGTGTATCCGGGTTTCTGCGTTTTTGTCATGTGCAGACCATACCCCTATGGGGTATAGTCGTCAACCGATGGCGGATGTGATCTCGACGATCGGCGAGGGCTTCAAGCAGTCCTTCCTGATGGCCTACGAGGTCTGGTGGGCCCTGGTCCTGGGCTTTGCGATCTCGGCGATCGTCCAGGCCTGGGTGCCGCGCGAGCGGATCCAGTCGGCGCTGTCGGGGAGCGGAATCGCACCGCTCGCCCGGGCGACCGGGCTCGGCGCCGCCTCGTCCTCATGCTCCTACGCCGCGATCGCGATCGCCAAGTCGCTCTTCCAGAAGGGCGCCTCGGCGGCCACCTCGCTGGCCTTCCAGTTCGCCTCCACGAACCTGGTCTGGGAGCTCGGCCTGGTGATCTGGATCCTGCTCGGATGGCAGTTCACGCTGGCGGAGTTCGTCGGCGGGATCGTGCTGATCGTGCTGATGGCGATCCTCCTGCGGCGCTTCGTCTCGCCGAGGCTCGAGGAGCAGGCGCGCGAGCACGCCGAGCACGTCCAGGCGGAGCACCAGCACCACGCCGCCGGGGAACAGATGGCCTGGCGCGAGCGACTCACCTCGGCCTCCGCCTGGTCCGACGTCGCCCACAACTTCCGCGCCGACTGGAAGATGCTCTGGAAGGAGATCACCATCGGTTTCCTGCTTGCCGGCTTCATCGGGCTGCTCGGCGACGACTTCTTCAACTTCCTGTTCATCGAGGACGCGCCCCCTCTGCTGAGGACGCTCGAGAACGTGATCGCGGGGCCGATCATCGCCATCCTCAGCTTCGTCTGCTCGGTCGGCAACGCCCCGCTCGCGGCGGTGCTCTGGTCGGGCGGGATCGGCTTCGCGGGCGTGATCGCGTTCATCTTCGCCGACCTGATCGTGCTGCCGATCATCGTCGCCTACGGCAAGTACTACGGCTGGGCCTACGCGCTGCGGATCACGGCGCTGATGTTCGTGGTGATCGTGCTCTCGGCGCTGGCAGTCGACGGCGTCTTCAGCCTCGCCGGTCTGATTCCCGACACCCGTCCGTCGAGGGAGGACATCTTCGGCTCGATCGAGCTCGACTACAAGCTCGTCCTCAACGTGCTCGGGGTGGTGATCTTCGCGGCGCTCTTCTACCTGACCGTCCGCCGCGGGGCGACCGACCCGGTCTGCGGGATGAAGGTCGACCGCTCGAAGGCGCTGCGAGCCGTGCACGCGGGCCGCACCTACTTCTTCTGCTCGGAGGACTGCCGGGATCAGTTCGAGGCCGACCCCGACGGGTACACCAAGCGCAAGCCCACGGTGCCCGCCGCGCACGCCGCCGGCCACGCTCACTAGATGGAGGCCGCACCCCAAGCCCAGCCTCGCTCCGAGCTCAACGGGCTCGCGATCGCGGCGACCAACCACTGCCTCACGGGCTGCGTGATCGGTGAGGTATTGGGGATGGCGCTGGCGACCGCCTTCGGCTGGGGCAACGTCCCGCAGATCGCGCTGGCGATCGGTCTGGCCTACTTCTTCGGCTTCCTGCTCACCTCGATGCCGCTGATCCGGGCCCGGCTCACGCCGCGCACGATCGTCGCCACCGCGCTCGCCGCCGACACGGTCTCGATCACGATCATGGAGCTGATCGACAACGGCGTCGTGATCGTGATCCCGAGCGCGCTCGAGGCCGGTCTCAGCGACCCACTCTTCTGGGGCAGCATCGCCGCGGGCTTCGCCGTCGCCTATCCGTTCGCCTTCTGGGCGAACCGCTACCTGATCGCGCGCGGGCGCGGCCACGCCGTGATGCACGAGCACCATGGCCACTGATTTCTGCTCTAGACGGCGGGGAATCCGTGCTCGCCACTTAGCGGGGACCCGGGCTGGGCGCCGATGCCGGCGAAATCGCCGCGCCCTACGGTTGGCGCATGACCGTGGCGCTGTTGCTGGCCGACCATTGGGACATGCACGGCGATGACATCGGAGTGGGATGGATGATTGTGATGATGCTTGGCATGGTGGTCTTCTGGGGGCTGGTGATCCTCGGGATCGTCTGGCTGATCCGCGAGTACGGGCACCCATCGCGGAGATCGAGCGGCCCTGACGATCCGCTGACGATTCTCGACCGGCGATTCGCGAACAGCGAGATCACCGCCAAGGAGTACGAGGAGCGTCGTCGGCTGCTCACGCGCAGCTAGACGCCCGGGGCAAGGAACCCGACCCTTCGGTTCGATGGCGACGGGCGCCGATCACATCGAGACGAACACCTTCGTCTTCGCGGATCTGGCGGGCTTCACCGCGCTGACAGAGGCACATGGCGATGACTCGGCGACGGCGATTGTCGTCGACTTCGCCGCGGCCGTCCGAAGGATCGTTGCCGAATACCAGGCCGAGGAGGTGAAGACGATCGGAGACGAGGTGATGATCCGCACCGCGAACGCCGAGACGGCGGTTCGGCTGGGAACCAGGATCGTCGACGAACTCGCTTACCATCGCTCGCCGCCGGTGCGGGTCGGCATGCATTCCGGTCCGGCCATCAGGCGCGACGGCGATTGGTTCGGCTCTGCGGTGAATCTGGCCTCGCGGGTCGCCGATGCTGCCCGGCCTGGCGAGGTCTTGCTGACCGGCGAGACCCGCAAGCAGCTCCACATGAGCGACGGTTTCGAGCTCGATGAACGCGCTCCGCGCTACTTCAAGAACGTCCCAGCGCTGATCCCGATCTACCGGGCGCGCAAGCGAGGAGCAGTCGACCCAGACCTCGCAATCGATCCCGTCTGTCGCATGGCCGTGGCCCGAGATCGAGCCGATTCGATGAGAAAGCGGCGTGGGATCGCTTATTACTTCTGTTCGAACGAATGCCGGCGGCGATTCGACGACGATTCGCGCCGATACATCGCCCTCAGCCCGGGCGCGCGTGTCGCCCGCAAGGGATTCCTGATCAATCTCACCGCCTTCGTGGCGGTCGGCGGCGCCCATTTCGCGGTCTGGGCAGCGCGAGGGTTTACCGGCGCATCCGCCGGGATGCTGGTGCTGTTCGTCGCCTGGGCGACGGCGCTTGTCGTTCACTACCGCGCAGTCCGCGCGGTGCTCTGACTACTCCTGCAGCGAGAACGGCGGGTACTTGTCGGTTACCAGGAGGAACGCATAGGCCGCGACCCGGAGGCCCCAGCGCTGCACACCCAACACGAAGTCGAACAACGAGCGCGGGTAGCGCCCCGTGAAGAGGATCGCGAACCAGGCGATGATCACCGAGACGAACGCGGCGATCCCCAGGAAGAACAGCACGACGTAGTGCGGGATCGCCAGGAACCACTTGACCAGTGGCATGCCGCGGGCGAGCTCGGTCTCCACATTGGGATAGTTGATCTCGAGCCGGACCCACTGCTCCTCGTCGGTGGACGGGTAACGATCGCTCATCAGCACGATGTAGGTGTGGACCCGGAGGGCGAAGCGCAGTAGCTCCCGGTTCCAGTCGAACCACCAGCGCGGATACTTCTTCCTGAACAGAATCATCAGGAGGGGTCCGAGGAAGAGGATTCCGCCGGCCCCGGCGTAGGTCGCTTCATTGTTGCCCCAACCATCGAAGACGTAGTGGTTAACCGTGGCCAGGACGATGAAGATCGGGATCGCGGCGAAGATCCGGAAAAAGGTGCTCAGCCGGTTGAGCTCCCTGTCCGGGTACTCCACCGAGTAGGTCAGCGGATAGCTCTCGTTCATGGCTCTCTCTCCCTTGGTTGGACGCCGCCGGACAAGCTACGGCGCGGCGCGGACCCACCCGCAAGCGCGATGATTCGGGCATGAACCATCGGATCGCCTGGCTGGACGTGTTCGCGGAGCGGCCCTTGGCCGGCAACGGCCTGGCGGTCGTCGACGACGCCGATGAAGTCGCCGACGAGACGATGCTCGCCTTCGCGAAGGAGACGGACCTCTCAGAGACCACCTTCGTGCAGTCCCCCGGCGCCGACGGCGCCGATTACCGCAACCGCATCTTCACGATCGAGAGGGAGATCCCGTTCGCGGGGCACCCCTCGCTCGGGACCGCCGTGGCGGTTGCGCGCTGGCGCGACCTGGCCGAGGCGAGCTTCGTGCAGGAGACGCAGGCGGGACTGCAGCCGATCGAGGTGCGCGCGAAGGACGGGCGCTGGCGCGCCGAGATGATCCAGAACGCCGCCGAGTTCGGCACCGAGCTCGACGTGGAGGCGGTGATGCACGCCGTCGGGCTGAACCCCGCCGAGGCCCATCAGGATCTCGCTCCCCAGGTCGTCTCGACCGGCCTGCCGACCGCGGTCGTGCCGGTCTCTGAGCCCTCGTCGCTGGGCCGGATCACTCCGGACTTCGAGGTGATCGAGGCGGCGCTGGCGGGCGCCGAGCCGCGCGCCGGCGAGACGCCGAATTTCTACCCCGTCTGGGTCGATGTCGAGGCCGGGCGGGCACGGGCCCGCATGTTCTCGACCGGCGCGCCGGGCGGCGAGGACCCGGCGACGGGCTCGGCGGCCGGTCCGCTCGGCGCCTACCTCGCCGAGTTCGCAGGCTGCGAGCGCGTTGTGATCCGGCAGGGCGAGGAGATGGGGCGCCCCAGCGTGCTCGAGGTGGAGATCGTCGACGGACACCCGCGGGTGAGCGGCGGCGTGATCCCGGTGATCGACGGCGAGGTCAGCCTGCCGAGCTGACCCGTCGGCGCTTCAGCGCCCGCAGCCGGTCGCGCACCCGCCGGCGCTTGCCCTCGAGCTCCTCGGTGAGCTTCTCGATCTCGTCGCGCCGGCGGCGCAGCAGCTCCAGTTGGGAGTCGATGTGACCCGCAGCCTGCTCGAGGACCTGGCGTTGCCTGACTGGGTCCTCGATCCCGGCGTTCCACTCGCGCCGCAGTGAGGCCCGGGCGCTCTCGGCGGCGACCAGGTCGCGGAGCTCCTCGAGCGAGACACCGAGCAGCTCGCGCAGGCGAAGCAGCTCGCGCAGCCTCTCGAGGTCCTCCTCGCTGAAGGTTCTGTGCGCCCCGGGCTCGCGGCTGCCCGACTCGAGCAGCCCGATCTCCTCGTAGTAGCGGATCGTGCGGGGCGTCGTCTCGGTGAGCTTCGCCAGGTCCCCGATCCGGTAGCGCTTCTCGCTCATGCCGCCACCCGATCCAGGCCCGCGTCGACGCCGGGCTCGCGTACGGGCTCGTGGCGCGGCCGCAGGAGGGAGACGCCGGCTCCGATGAGCGAGGTGATCGCGAGCACCCAGAGCGCGACGTGCATGTTGTGGATGAACGGGTCGAGCTGCGCGCTCGACAGGCCCGAGGCGAGACCGGAGAAGATCTTGAAGAGGACGGTCTTCGGGACGGACGCGGTGACGATCGCGAGTACGAAGGCGATCGAGATCACGGCGCCGGTGTTTTGGAGCATCGTCCTCGCGCCGGAGGCGATCCCCCTGCGATTCGCCGGCACGGTGCCCATCATCGCCGCCGTGTTCGGCGAGTTGAACATCCCCGAGCCGATCCCGACCAGGCCGAGCCAGAGGGTGCTCTGCCAGTAGGGGCTGTCTGCGCCGAGGGTGGTCATGCCGGCGAGCGCGAAGGCGCTGACGAGCATGCCGACCGCTGCGAGGGCACGCGAACCGCGCCGGTCGGCCCAGATTCCGGCGAGCGGCGAGGAGATGAGCATCCCGATCGCCATCGGGGTGAGCTTGATCCCGGCCGTGATCGGGTCATCCCCCATCACGCCCTGGAAGTAGAAGACGAAGACGAAGAGCAGGGCGAAGCGGGAGAGCCCGTTGATGAAGGCGGCGGCGGTCGCGGCCGCGAACATGCGGTTCTCGAAGACCGAGAGATCGAGCATCGGCGCCCGCCCCCGGCGCTCGATCAGCACGAAGGCCGGTAGGAGCACGACGGCCGCGATCAGCGACACACTGACCTCGGGGTCGTTCCACCCGGAGATGCCGCCGCGGGAGACGCCGTAGACGAGCCCGGTGAGTCCGGCGACGAAGGTGGCCGTGCCGAGCAGGTCGAGGCCGCGCTCGGGATCCTTGGAGGCCATCTCGTGCAGGACGAGCGCGCCCCAGGCCGCCCCGGCGAGGCCCAGCGGCACGTTGAACCAGAAGACCCAGTGCCAGGAGATCGCGACCAGGGCGCCACCGAGGACCGGGCCGATTACCAGGCCGACCGCGGCCACCATCGTGTTGGTGCCCATCGCGAGTCCAAGCTGCTCTCGGGGGAACGCATCGGTGACCAGGGCGGGGGCGTTGGCGAAGAGCAGCGCGCCGCCGATGCCCTGGACGATCCGCCAGAGGATGAGCTGCGTGCCGTCGCCGGAGAAGCCGGCCCCGAAGGAGGCCGCCGTGAAGAGCAGGAACCCGCCGATGTAAGCCTTCTTGCGCCCGAACAGGTCGGAGAGCCGACCGGCGGTCAGCACGAGGACCGTCGAGGCGATCACGTACGCGAGGATCACCCAGACGAGCTGGAGCAAGGAGGTGCCCAGGGACCTCTCGAGGTCGGGCAGGGCGATGATCAGCGTGCCCGAGTTGATCGTCGCCAGCAGCATCCCGAGGCTGGTACAGCTCAGCACCCACCACTTGTAATGCTCATGACCGGCCGCAACCCCGGGCCGAAACCGATTTGCAGTCGATCTGACAAAGCTGACGTTCACGTAAGAATCAGTTTAGCGCGATGGATACGACCTTCTGGCAGGCGATCTTCTACCTCCACCTGGTGGCGATGGCGTTCTTCCTGGGCGGCCAATTGCTGCTGGCTTCCGCGGTCGTCCCGGCATTACGAGGGGAAGAGAACCGCGAGCAGCTCCGCGCGGTGGCCCGCCGCTTCGGCTGGGGCTCGCTGGTTGCGCTCGGCGTGCTGATTGCGACCGGGGCGGCGATGGCGAGCCACCTGGACCTCTGGGATGACGGGACGCTCCACGTCAAGCTCGCCCTGGTCGCAGTCACCGTGGTGCTCGTCGGCGTGCACCTGCGCTACTCGCGCGCGCATCTCCTGCAGGCGGCAATCTTCCTGGTGACGTTGGCGATCGTCTGGGAAGCCGTGCAGCTGGCGAGCTGAGGGAATCGGCAGGCGGGATACTTCAGGCACCCGGATGAAGCTGATCGACGTCAGGCACCTCGGCCGCGAGCGGGTGATCGGCTGCTGGGAGCTCGACGGCGTGCTGATCGATCCGGGGCCGACGAGCTCGATGGACAACCTGATTGAGGCGATCGGGGGCGAACAGCCCCGCGCGCTCCTGCTCACCCATATACATCTCGACCACGCCGGGGCGGCGGGCAGCCTGGTGCGCCGCTGGCCTGAGTTGCCCGTCTACGTCCATGAGCGCGGCGCCCGCCACCTGGCCGACCCGGCCAAGCTGCTGGCGAGCGCCGAGCGTCTCTACGGCGATCAGATGGAGTGGCTGTGGGGAGAGGTGGCGCCGGTGCCGGAGGCGAACCTGAATCCGCTGCGGGGCGGGGAGGAGATCCTCGGCTTCCGCGTCGCCTACACCCCCGGCCACGCCTCCCATCACGTCAGCTACCTCCATCCGCCGAGCGGCCGGGCCTTCGTCGGGGACACGGCGGCGGTCCGGATCCCGCCAAGCGACTGGGTGCTGCCGCCTACCCCGCCTCCCGACATCGATCTCGAGCTATGGGAGGACTCGATTGACCTGATCCTCGACTGGGAGCCCGACAGTCTCGGCCTGACCCATTTCGGGGAGGTCGATCGTCCCGAGGCCCACCTCGACGTGGTCCGCGAGCGGCTGCGCGAGCAGGGCGAGCTGGCCCGTGAGCTCTCGGCGGAGGAGTTCGAGTCACGCCTTCGCGAGCGAGCCGGCGAGGAGGCGGATGCGGAGACGGTGAAGGCGATGCTGCAGGCGGTGCCGCCCGAGCAGCAGTGGGCCGGGCTCGACCGCTACTGGCGGACTCGAACGCCGAGCTGAAGCGTCAGACGACGAAGGCGACGTCGTCGACGTAGCAATACGACCAGTCCTCGCCGGGCTCGAGCGAGCTGACGATCGGGTGGTCGGTGGCGGCGACGTGCTTGCTGGCGTGCCTGTTCGGAGAGGAGTCGCAGCACCCCACGTGTCCGCAGCTCCGGCAGACCCGCAGGTGAACCCAGGTCCCGCCGATCTTCAGGCAGTCCTCGCACCCGGCGACCTCCGACGGCACGTCGGCCGTGATCTGGTCGAGGTGGGTGCAGGTGGTCACTTCGCCGAGGGTATCTGAGCCCCGGCGCCGGCCGGCACTCAGGCCTTGAGCAAAGCGGGCTCGGGGCCCGTCCGGACCGTGCGGTCCCGGCCCGCCCGCTTCGCCGCGTAAAGGGCGCGATCGGCGCGCGCGAACAGCTCGGGTCCCGACTCGACGCCGTCCCACTGGGCGATACCCGCTGAGACCGTCTCATCGAGCGGCACGCAGTTGCGGAGCGTTTCGATCAGTTGTTCCGCCTGCGAGGCGTCGGTGGCGGTCAGCAGAACAGCGAACTCCTCACCGCCGTAGCGGGCGATCAGGTCCGCGGAGCGCAGGCGACTCCGCCAGAGCGACGCGACCTCCTTCAGATGCGAGTCGCCGGC
Source organism: uncultured Solirubrobacterales bacterium (assembly GCA_963797265.1). Lineage (GTDB taxonomy): Bacteria > Actinomycetota > Thermoleophilia > Solirubrobacterales > 70-9 > DASUPK01. The sequence goes on from CAWCOY010000003.1 coordinate 470,038, forward strand.
GGGATGGCCGTTCAGGTCGTTGAACTGCTTGAAGAAGTCGAGATCGAGCAGGGCGATGCAGAGCGGCGTCTCGGTGCGGGCCGCATGTTGGATCTCACGCTCGAGCTCCTCGTCCCAGGCGCGGCGGTTGGGCAGCCCCGTGAGGGCGTCGGTGCGCGCGGTGTGCTGCAGGCGCGCGGCGAGCAGCTCGCGCTGGCGCACCAGCTCGCTGAGGGTGAAGCCGGCGATCCCCGCGATCACCATCCAGAGAAGCGCCGCGATCGCCTCCGTGGCGGCGTAGCCGTCCCCGCTCAGGGCCGGCGAGGGCACCGCATAGGTGATGCCGACGAAGGCCACTGAGACGAGCAGCTGGGGCCGGGTCCCGTAGAGCGCGAACCAGAAGACCGGCAGCAGCACCACCGGGCTGTAGGCGGCGATCGGGCTCTCGTTGGTGCCGCGGACCAGCGCGATCATCACGAATGGGAGGAGCGGAGGCAGGGCCTGCATCCAGGCCGGGTAGCGCTCCCAGCGTGGCAACAGGGCCCAGGCGACGCTGATCGGGATCAACGCTCCGGCGATCAGGTTGCCGAGGTTGGTGGCTCCGGGCAGGAGCGGCAGCAAGACGAAGGCGAGGACTCCGGAGCCGACCCAGGGCAGCAAACGAAGACCCGCCCCGTCGCCTTCCAACGGTCTGCCGCGGATTCCGTTCAGTCCCGCCTCGATCAGAGGCTGGAGCGCCCGTCGCCCTTTGCTACCCATCGTCCTACGGTCAAAGGTCGTCGATTTCGGCGGCCCTCACAAGCCCCTTACTGGGTATTCGGCAAATGATCTCCCCCTCGCTCCGTGATCGCGAACGCGGCGCGGGGACCTACCCGTGAGCCGAGTGCTGATACATCTCTCCGGCTCATGAAGAGATTTCTCTCGCTACTCCTCGCTCTGGTCGGGATCCTTCTCTGTGCCGAACCGGCGGCTGCGACGCCGCAGGGCGTGGTCCAGGGCGGCTACGACGAGGCCACCAGCCAGCTGGAGTCGGGGTTCAAGATCCTGGCGACCGAGCGGGTCTTCTCGGAGGACGAGTGCTATCCGGCCCCGAACGAGGTCGCCGCGATTCTGCGCCGGGAGCTGGACATCGAGGTCGTGGTCACGCAGAACCTCGATTCCGTGCAGGGCACCAACCTGGTCAACGTGATCGCGGACGAGACCAGTTGCGACCGCCTCGTCCTCGCGACCCGTGCGGGGGCGAAGGCCAGGATCTTCGTGCTGGATTCCGACTACGGGCCGGTCTACCTGGCGGGGGGAAAGAAGAGCAGTGAGGCATCCGTGGCCGGGGGGAGCGGTCCCCTGAGGGACCTGACGGCCGCCAGCCGCGACGTTCGGATGTCCAAGGCCGATGCGACCAGCCGGTTCGAGGTCCTCTGCCCCGACGACACCACGCCGCTGGGCGGCGGCATGCTCAACGCGACCCCCCTCGGCGGCGACGGGGAGGGCATCTACTCGCACTCCTACGAGCGACTCGGGGCACAGGGCGGCTTCCACGTCACGGCCACCCTCATCGATCCGAGCCAGAAGGAGACCGCATCCCGCCGAGGCGTTATTCAAGTGCTCTGCGGGCACGGCCTGGTCCCAACCGCCTCCCCGCACGCCACGACCTACGTCCACCGGCACGAGAGCGGGACCGTGACCGCCCACTGCCCCGGGGATACCCAGATCCTCTCGGGGGGCTTCCAGCGCACCAACTTCACGACCCCGGGCATCCGCCGATTCGGAGGCCATGTCTACGGCGGCGACTACATCACCGAGTCCAGGGCGGTGGGGGACGACGCGTGGCGGGTCAGCGGTGGCGCGACCGGCGAGAACGGCGGCGAGCTCACCGCGATCGCCTACTGCGCCAAGGATCCGAGCCTGCCGGTTGACGAGGTCTCGTCCACCGTCTCGGTCGACGACGGGAAGGCCGCGTCGGCGGTGACGCCGCGCTGTCCGGAGGACCGCGTCCTCATCTCGGGAGGCTTCAGCTTCGGCGACTCGCACGACGCCCTCTTTGCGGACGGCTACTTCACTCGCGCCGGTACCTGGGCCGCCACCGGCTACGGCTGGTTCGGCTCGGCGGACCTCACGGCCTACGGCTACTGCGCGGAGGCCCGAGACACGCTCGATCGCACGGACTTCCCGAGCGAGCCGAAGCAGGGGCCGCCACCGAGCGGCGGGGGCGTCAAGGCTCTCTACATCGGTCTCGGCGCGATCGCGCTGATCGTGTTCATGCTCTTCCTCCGCCGCCGCCAGGTCGTACGGCGGCGATCCCAGCGGCGGGCTCGTCCGCGCCCCCAGCGGCGCTGAACAGGCCGGACTTGCAACGAAGCCTAGGCGAGCTCCGCACTCGCTCGCGCGCCTCGCTCCGGCCACTTGAAGAGTCGTCCCAGCCCTGAGATCGACGAGCGGCCGCCAGTCACCGACACATCTCGCTCGCGAATCGCATCGACGAGACCCTGCTCGCCCGACGCCAGCCGCGCGAACGCATCCTCCGTCGCGGTGATCACCGCCTCGGGGTGCTCCGCCGGGCCATACCGGGCCTCGATGGTGCCGTCGTCGATGCGCGCGTGCAGGGTTTCGTCCCCCACCCGGAATTCGAACACGGCCTCCACGCCCTCCGCTTGCGCGGGTTCGAAGATCGCTTCCAGGCCGAGCACGGCCCAGCCGGGCTCGAACGAATCGCCGTCGCGGCGCTCGTCGAGCGCCCAGCGCAGCCCCCACTTGGCCAAGGCCAGTACCACGGGCTTCAGCTCCCTGCCGGCGGTCGTCAGCTCGTACACGGGGGCCCTGGCTGGAGCGGGTAGGTGCGCGCGCCGCACCAGTCCCTCCGATTCCATGTAGCGGAGCCTCGAGCTGAGCAGAGCGGTGCCGAGTCCCGGCAGGCTTCGCTGGAGATCGCTGAACCGCTTGGGCCCGGAAAGGAGCTCCCTGACGATCAGCAGCGTCCACCGCTCTCCGATCAGGTCGAGTGAGCGGGCAGTTGCGCAGAACTGGTTGTAGCCACGCCTGGCCACAGCCGGATCGTAGCGATATGAGAAGCCGGTACTTCTAAATCAAGTAGTAAATACTTCATATTCTGATAGCGTCCCTGGCGAGGTCGAATCGAGAGGAGTTCCACCGTGAGCGAGGCGGAGCGTTTTGTCGAGAGCTGGACAGCGATCTGGCGCGACCACGATGGCGACGCGTGGCCCGACTTGCTTCACGCGGGCGCGACGCTCGTCAATCCGATCGGGGAGGTGGGCCGCGAGGACCTGCCCGCGTACATGGCGAGCATCGTCTCCGGGATCCCGGATCACTGCATCGAGCCGCTTCGCTGGGGCGAGACCCCCGATGGCGTCCTGATCGAGTGGGTGATGAGCGGGCGGCTTCCAGGCGGCGAGTTCGAGATCCGCGGCGCGGACCGGTTCACGTTGCGAGACGGGAGGGCCACCGAAGGCGCTGCCTACTTCGACCCCCGACCGCTGCTCGACCGGCAGGAGACCGACTGACCGATCAAGCGGCGGTCGAGGCCTTGCGAACCAGACGAGAGGAGCAAGCGAATGAGCACCATTGCCCCGACAGACATCGAGCAGATCGCCCGGCAGTACGACAGCGCTTGGAACGCCAAGGACGTCGATGCGATCGTCGCCCGGCACGCCGAAGACGGGACCTACCGACTTCATGTGGCGGGAGCTCCCACCTACACCGGCCGCGAGGCCCTGCGCGCCGCGTTCACGGCATCGCTCGAGAACTGGAGCGAGATCTCGTTCGAGTTCGAGCGGGCGCTCTATGGAGACCGGTTCTACGTCTGGCAGAGCAAGCTTCGCGGGGTGCTCGCGCGACCCCTCGCCCTCGGAGCGGTCACGATCGAGCCCAACGGCGCCGGATTGGACCTCACTGGTTGCGACGTCATCACCCTTGATGGCTCGGGTCTCGTGCGGACAAAGGAGACCTACTTCGACATCCTCGCGGGGGCCAATCAGGCAAGGGCGCACTGACCGGCCGGCGGCATAGATGCGGAGCTTTCACCTCGAGTGCAGCGGCGCCGGCCTGGCCGGGCTGCGGCTGAGAGACGAGCCTGATCCGACCCCCGGACCAGGCGAGGCCCTCGTCGCCATCCGGGCCAACTCGCTCAGCTTCCGAGAGCTGATGGTCCTCCGTGGCGACTATGTGCTGCCCGTGAAGCCCGACGTCGTCCCGCTCTCCGACGGGGCCGGTGAGGTCGTCGCCGTGGGAGAGGGAGTCACACGGGTCAAGCGGGGTGACCGCGTCGCCTCCAGCATCTTCCCGCTCTGGCTCGAAGGCCCCCCGCGGCTCGAGACTCTGCCCCAGCTCGGCGCCACGCTGGACGGCCTCCTCCGGGAGCTCGCTGTCCTGCCCGAGGAAGGGCTCGTGCCCATCCCCGAGCATCTCTCCTTCGCCGAGGCCTCGACGCTCCCTTGCGTGGGGGTGACGGCTTGGAACGCGCTTCTGGGGGGCCGAGATCTCGAGACGGGGGAGACCCTCTTGACGCTCGGAACGGGCGGCGTTTCGCTCTTCGCCCTGCAGTTCGCGAAGCAGCTCGGCGCGCGGGTGATCGCGACCACCGGTGATGCGCGAAAGGAGGCGAGGCTGCGGCGGCTTGGCGCCGATGAGGTGATCGATCACAGCGCGACGCCGGACTGGGCCGACGAGGTGCGGGGGCTCACCGGTGGCCGGGGGGCGGAGCGGGTGATCGACGTCACGGGGCAGCTCGGCACCGCGCTCCGATCAGTGGCCCTGGGCGGCGAGGTGGCGTTCGTCGGATTCCTCGCGGGCGACAAGATGGAGAGCGTCGAGCCCACGACCCTCTTCTATTCGTCCGCGACCCTCCGGGCGGTGGCAGTGGGCAGTCGCGCTCAGTTCGTCGCCATGACGGAAGCAATCGACGCGAGCGGGCTGCGGCCGGTGGTCGACCGGGTCTTCCCGTTCGAAGAGTCAGTCGCCGCGTATCGGTACTACCAGGAGGCGCGGCCGTTCGGGAAGGTCGTGATCGCGAACGACCCGGACCTCAGCGGATAACCCCAAGCGCTCGCCCTCAGCCGCAGCCGGTGTTGTTGCCGCACGACGAGCACGTGTAGCAACTGCCGGTCCGCTGCATCATGCCGCCGCACTGGTCACAGGCCGGGCCGAGCTCGAGGTCCGGGCCCATCTTGGCCGGGATGACCGGCGGGGTGTCGGTGAGCGCCGCGGCTGCAGGCTTGGCCTCTGGCTCAGCGGAGCCGTTTGCAGCCTTCGCCTCGCCGTTGGCCTGACCGTTCCCGCTGCCCTCACCGTTCGAGTGGCCGTTGCCGCCGTTCGCGGAGTCGTCGATCGGGAAGGCCTGCTGGGCCTCCTTCTTCGCCCGGACCTGATCGGTGAGGATGCCGAGCTGCTCGAGGTAGTCGGTGTCCTCGACGAAGCGGCTGGCGAGCCAGCGCATGATGTAGTCGGGCATCGACTTGGCGAACGGGATCTCGGGGTTGGTCGTGATCCCCTCCGGCTCGAAGCGGACGTAGCTGAACTTGTTGACGAACACCTCGAGCGGCACGCCGTACTGGAGGCCGATCGAGATCGCGGTCGCGAAGGCGTTCATCAGGCCCTTGATCGTCGAGCCCTCCTTGCCGATGTCGGTGAGGAAGATCTCGCCGACCGATCCGTCCGGGTACTTGCCGGCCGTGATGTAGCCCTCCTGCATCCCGATCCGGAACTTGTGGGTGATCGACTCGCGCTCCTGCGGCATGCGGGTGCGCTGTGGCTCGGGCGGAGCCCCCTCGAGGTTCACGGCCTCGGCCGGCTCCGACTTCTTCTCACCCGCATCGGTCCGGAGCGCCTGCGCGGTCTTGGAGCCGTCCCGGTAGATCGCGAGGGCCTTGAGGCCCTTCTTCCAGCCGTCCATGTAGGCCTCGGCGATGTCGCCCCTCGACGCCGACTCCGGCAGGTTGACCGTCTTGGAGATCGCGCCCGAGAGGAACGGCTGGGCCGCGGCCATCATGTCGATGTGGCCGGTGTGGGAGATGGAGCGCTCGCCGACCGCCACATCGAAGACCGGCAGATGCTCGTCCTTCAGGCCGGGCGCGCCGATGATGGTGTTGTGCTCGTTGATGTAGGCGTCGATCTGCTCGATCTCGGACTGTGAGTAGCCGAGCGTCTCGAGTGCCAGGTTGACCGAGCGGTTGACGATCTTCATCTGCCCGCCACCGACCAGCTCCTTGAACTTGACCAGCGAGAAGTCCGGCTCGATGCCGGTCGTGTCGCAGTCCATCAGGAAGCTGATCGTTCCGGTGGGGGCCAGGACGGTCGCTTGGGCATTGCGGTATCCGTGCTGCTCGCCGAGCGCGACCGCCTCGTCCCATGACTCGCGGGCCGCGTGGAGCAGCGGCTCCTCGACCAGCTCGTCCTCGATCTCATAGGCGGCCGACTGGTGCATCCGCATCACCTGGTTGTGCGGCTCGCGGTTCACCTCGTAGCCGTCATAGGGACCGGTGGTCGCGGCGATCTGCGCCGACATCCGGTATCCCCGCCCGGTCATCAGGGCGGTGATCGAGCCGGCGAGGGCCCGCCCCTCGTCCGAGTCGTAGGGCATGCCCTCCGACATCAGCAGGGCGCCGAGGTTGGCGTAGCCGAGCCCGAGCTGGCGGAACGCCCTGGCGTTCTCGGTGATCTGCTCGGTCGGGTAGCTGGAGAACCCCACCAGGATCTCCTGCGCGAGGAAGACGATGTCCACCGCGTGGGTGAAGTCGTCGACGTTGAAGGTCCCGTCCTCGTTCCGGAACTTCATCAGGTTGAGCGAGGCGAGATTGCAGGCGGAGTCGTCGATCGACATGTACTCCGAGCACGGGTTAGACGCGGTGATCGGCCCGGTGTTCGGGTCCGTGTGCCACCGGTTGATCGTGGTGTCGTACTGCATGCCGGGATCGGCGCACTGCCAGGCGGCGTCGGCGATCTGATCCATCAGGTCGCGCGCCTTGACGGTCTTGATCGGCTTGCCGTCGACGCGCCCGGTCAGGTGCCAGTCGTCGTCGTTGGCGACGGCCTCCATGAACTCGTCGGTGACGCGGACCGAGTTGTTGGCGTTCTGGAACTGGACCGAAGAGAACGCGTCGGAGTCGAGACGCATGTCGAAGTCCGCGGCCTTGAGCGCGGCGGCCTTCTTCTCCTCGTCGGCCTTGCACCAGATGAACTTCTCGATGTCCGGGTGGTCGACGTCGAGCACGACCATCTTGGCCGCGCGCCGCGTGCCGCCGCCTGACTTGATCGCGCCCGCCCAGGAGTCGGCACCGCGCATGAAGCTGACCGGGCCCGAGGCGATCCCGCCCTTGGAGAGGGGCTCCGTCGAGCCGCGGATCTTCGAGAGGTTGATGCCGGAGCCCGACCCGCCCTTGAAGATGATCCCCTCCTTGGTGTTCCAGGAGAGGATGGAGTCCATGTCGTCCTCGACCGAGAGGATGAAGCAGGCCGAGGCCTGCTCCTGGCCCGGGTCCTTCCAGCCGACGTTGAACCAGACCGGCGAGTTGAAGGCGGCCTTCTGGTTGACCAGGATCGAGGTGAGCTCGGCGTCGAAGGCGTCGGCGTCCTCATCGCTCGCGAAGTAGCCGCACTCACGCCCGACCTCGGTGATCCGGTCGGCGACGCGGCTGACCATCTGCTTGACGGAAGTCTCTCGCTCGGGGGAGCCGAGCTGCCCGCGGAAGTACTTCTGGGCGACGATGTTGGTGGCGTTCTGCGACCAGGTCTTCGGGAACTCGACGTCCTCCTGCTTGAACGCCGGGCCCCCCACCGCTTGGGGATCGCCGATGATCGCGTCCCGCGTCTCCCACTCGAGCTCCTCGTACGGGTGCACCCCGGCCGTCGAGAACCTGCGTTCGATGACGAGGCCCTTCTCGGTCGTCCTTGATGCCTTGGAAGTGGCCCTGGCCATCAGTTTTCTCCTCTCGCTCGGCTTTCGGGGTGAGCCACGTAGCATCCTCCGCGAGTCGGATGGAACCGGGGCCGCGCTAGTTCGTTATTTGCGGGGATTTTCATGACGTGCTCCGGGCGGCGTCCGGGAGAGTTCCCGCAAACTGCAGGTAGGCCCCGCGGTCGAGCTGCTGCAGTCCCTCGAGGCAGAGGTCGCTGATTCGCTTCGCGCTCAGCTCTCCGCCGCTGTCGCGGAGCTCCTTCTCAACACCGTCAACAATGAGAGAGAGGCGGCGGGGGTCGACGTCGCGTTTGTGGCTGGCCCGGTTGAGGCTGCCGAGCAGCTTCTGGCGATCGAACGGCTGCCGTGATCCGTCGCGCTTGATCACGTACGGCGTCTCGGGGACCGCCCGCTCGTAGGTGGTGATGCGGTGACCGCACGAGGTGCACTCACGCCGGCGCCGCACGGCGCCGTCGGGGACTCGCCGGGTCTCGAGGGTCTTGGTGGGGGAGTCGCAGCGGGGACAGTTCACTCGTCAGAGTGTACCGAGGCGTAGTGTTCGACGAACACCGGCAATGAAGGAGAACGCTAGATCTAGAGTCCAAGCCGGGGAGGGTCATCCGTTCTGCGTCCCGATGGCCCCGCTCAGCGGGACTAACGGGACACAGAAGGTTCTGCGTCGAGTTATGTCCGAGGGGTGGACACGATTCGACGCAGAACGCTCAGCCCGCCCTCCTTCATTGCCGGTTTTCGTCCTGCACGCCGCCCGATACCGGCGTTCGTCCCTACTCGGCCCCCTGCCGCTCCCGCAGCGCCTGTCGCCCCGATTCGGGGCTGACGCTGAACTGCTCCGCGTACTCCTCGTGCAGCTCGACCCAGCGCCCCTCCGGGAACTGGGCGCGGGGCTTGCCCCCAAGCGCGAGCTCCAGGTCATCCAGGCAGAGCTGCCAGCCGGCCGCGACCTTCGCCGAGTCGGGCCTCGGCAGCTCGTGGGTGAAGACGAGCTTCGTGCCCTCCCCGTCGGGCTCGAGCTCGAAGCGCAGCAGCTGGGCCTCGCCGTCACGGCCGGGGCGCCAGTTGAAGGCGAACACCCGCGGCTCATCCAGCTCGACTATCTCGCCGCTCTCGGGCGGCTCTTCATTGCCGGGGTAGGTGAAGGTCAACGCCGCCCCGACCCGGCGCTCGCCGCCGATCTCCGGCCGCGCCGGGAACCACTTGGCGAGCTCCTCCGTCTCGGTCACCGCCCGCCAGACGCGCTCCGGCGAATGGGCGAGCCGGCGCTCGAAGCGAACTCCGACCCTGTCGCCGCCGACCTCGATCAGCTTGCCGTCGCGTTCGTCGCTCATCGCCGCTCACCTCCATAGCTGTCGTAGAGCTGTGACCAGTCCTCGCCCGTCCAGTTGGGCCAGTCGACCGCCTTGCCATCGAGGGCGTCCTCGAGGTAATCCAGGTGCACGTGCCAGCCGGCGAGGAGCGAGGGCGGGCTCCCGTGCTCGGGATCCTCCGCCGCCTGCGCATCAACGTCGGCCGCGTCGAGAGCGCTGGAGAAGCTGAGGACGCATCCGTCGCCGTCGGGCCGGAGCTCCCAACGGCAGACGCCGTGGCGATCCCCGCGCCACTCCAGCAGCCGCGGCGGATCGAGCTCGGTGATCGTCGCGTGCATCCCCTCCGGATCGTCGCCGTTCTGCCAGCGCAGCTCCACGGCCCCGCCCTGGCGGACCTCGAAAACCGTGGCGGCCGCCAGCCACTTCTCGATCGAATTGGGCTCGGTGAGCGCCAGCCAGACGTTCTCCATCGGGTGATCGAGATGGCGCTCGAAACGGATGACGTACTCGCCATCGCTGCGCTCGACCGTTCCCAGCCTCTCCGTCGCTTGGTCCGTCGAAGTCATGAAGCCTCCTCATCAAGGTGTCGTTCCAGGGCGTCAAGGCGTTCGGCCCAGAGCCTGCGGTAAGGCTCGAGCCACTCGGCGATCTCCTCGAGCGGCTCGGGGCGCACTCCATATATGCGCCGCTGGGCCTCGTTCCGAACCGAGACCAGGCCGGCCTCGCGGAGGACCCGCAGGTGCTTCGACACCCCCGGCTGGCTCAGCTTCAGCCGCTTGACCAGCTCCCCGACCGAGCTCTCGCCATCGAGCAGCAGATCCAGGATCCGTCGCCGCATCGGCTCCGCGAGGACGTCGAATGTGGTCGCCGTCGCCATGGGCAGAAGTATAACCGACTGGCTATATGCCTAATCGGAAATCTTAGGACCGGTCTGCAAGCAGCTCGGCGAGCTTCTCTGTTGTGTTGGCCTGAGGCGTCGCCGAATAGAGGACGAGACGCTGCTCCGGACTCTCCTGGGGCCGGAAGACCGCGTGCTCGAAGACCAGCTTGCCCGCCGTCGGGTGCCGAATGACCTTGCGGCCGACGCCGCTGGTCGCCACCTCGTGCAGGTCCCACCACTCCCGGAACTCCGGGCTGCCCTCCTGCAGCGCCGCGATCAGGTCGTCGAAGTCAGGGTCGCCGACGTACCGGGCGGCCTCCGACCGGAAGCGGGCCACGATCCGGCGCGCCCCTTCCTCCCAGTCGGGATGGAGCTTGCGGGCGGCGGGGTCCATGAACAGCCTCCAGAGCAGATTCCGCCGGCCCTCCGGTAGCTCCGCCGGGTCGCCGAAGACGACCGCGTGGGCGTCGTTCCAGGCGAGTAGGTCGAAGCGGCGGCCGGTGACACAGGTGGGGTTCGCGCCCAGGTTCTCGACCAGCCGCTTGATGGTGGGGTTGATCGTCTCCTTTGGTGCGCGACCCGGCGGGACGACCTCGCCCCGTCCGAGCAGCATCAGATGCGCGTGCTCCGCCGGCGTGAGCTCCAGCGCGCCGGAGATCGCCTCCAGCACCGAGGCCGAGGCGCGGACGTCGCGGCCCTGCTCGAGCCACGTGTACCAGGTGGTGCCCACGCCCGCGAGTTGCGCGACCTCCTCGCGGCGCAGCCCAGGCGTTCGCCGCCGGCCGCCGCCGGGAAGCCCGACGTCCTCGGGGCGGAGGGACTCACGCCGGTTGCGCAGGAAGTCGGCGAGCTCAGCGCGTCGCGGCGCGCCGTCACCGGCCGCCAATGGGGACGAGCGATTGCCGTTTGCCCTCTCGGCGCCCTTGGGTGGTGCTTTTGATACCAGGATAACTCCCTCTCTTGTACCTGGATCAAGATGATCGCACACTGTGAGCCAGATGGCAAGCGAAACGCCCACCCGACATCACGGACCACAGGGGGTCCTTCGTTGAATTCACAGATGAACGCCAGCCAAGCCCCACCACGCCGCAGTCCATGGTTCCTGCCCGTCCTCTTCGCGCCGGTCTTCATGGTGATCGTCGACGTCTTCATCGTCAACATCGCGGCGCCGTCCCTCCACGACGACATCGGGGCGAGCGACTCGGATCTCCAGTGGGTGGTCGCCGCCTACCTACTCACCTACGCGCTCTCGATGATCACGGGCGGGCGTCTCGGTGACATCTTGGGCCGGCGGCGCATGTTCAAAGCCGGCGTCGCGGGCTTCACATTCGCATCGGTCCTCTGCGCGATTTCGCCCGACCCGACGACCCTGATCGTCGCCCGTCTCCTCCAGGGCTTCGGGGGCGCCGCGATGTGGCCGCAGGTGCTGTCGATGATCCAGGTCGAGTTCGCGCCGGCCGAGCGCCCCAGGGCGTTCGGCATCCAGGGCCTCGTACAGGGCCTGGCCGCGATCACCGCCCAGATCATCGGCGGGGGTCTGATCGCGCTCGATCTGTTCGGTCTGGGCTGGCGCTGGGTGTTCCTGGTGAACGTCCCTGTGGGCGCCGTTGCCCTGCTCGTCGCGAACCGGGTGATCCCGGAGTCGCGTTCCGAGACCGCCCGCCGCCTCGATTTCGTCGGAGTCGCCCTGGCGACCCTCGCTCTCGGCCTGGTGATGGTCCCCGCCGTCGAGGGACGCGAGCTCGGCTGGCCGGCCTGGACCTTCGCCGCCTTCGCCGCGGCCATCCCCGCCGCCGCCGCCTTCGTTGCGGCCGAGCGGAGGATCACGGCCCGCGGCGGCTCCCCACTGGTCGAGCTGCGTCTGTTCGAGACCCGCGGATTTCGGATCGGCCTGCTCTCGGCGACGGTCCTCTACTTCGTGATCTCGTTCTTCTTCCTGCTCGCGATCTACCTGCAGGAGGGGCTCGGGCTGAGCGCACTCGACTCCGGCCTCGCCTTCACTCCGATTGCGGTCGCCTTCGTCGCCTCATCGTTGGCGGGACCGCGCCTTGCCGATGGAGCTCGCGAATACCTGCCCCAGATCGGAGCGATGGTCGCCGCACTCGGCCTGCTGACGACGATCGCGGCTGTGCAGGCGACGGGCAACGGCTCTGTCTCCGCGTGGCTGATCCTCTCGATGGTTCCCGTCGGGGCCGGAATGGGTCTCTCGATTCCGCCACTCATCAACCTGGTGCTGCGGGCCGTTCCACCGAGGGACGCCGGCGCGGCCTCCGGCACGCTGGTCACCGCGCAGCAGATCGGCAACGCGCTCGGCGTGGCGATCGTCGGGACCGTCTTCTTCTCCGAGCTCGGCTCCTCGGTGGGCGCCGACGCATTCGGCGACGCCTTCTCGGTTGCTCTCGCCGTCCAGGCGGCCTTCGCCCTGACCGCCTCGGTGCTGGTCTCGCGGGCCCGCCAGACCGCGCGAGAGCGTGCCCACGCCGCGATGCTCGCCGGCGAGCGCGCCTAGCGCTTAGAGCGGGGCCGCCAACGCTCGCCCGGCCTGCTTTCCGCCCTCCGTGGCTATGGTTGGGCGCATGGTCAGGGCGGGCGACGAATCACACTCGAGCTCCGATCCGCTGCACGCTGCCCGCGAGGCCGCGGAGGCCGCGGGCGAGCGGTTAGGAAACGCACGGGCAGGCGCGGGGGAGAGACTCGGGGCCGCGCGCGATGCCGCCGGCAAGCAGATGGCGGCCGCCCGCGAGAGCGCCGCGATGGCCGCTCATGCGGCGGCCCACAAGCTCTCCCAGAAACCCCGCCTGCGCGGCGTCTCCCATCAGTGGGCGTTCTTCGTCTCGCTGGGTGCGGGCGCAGCCCTGATCCTCGCCGCGAGCGGCACCCGTGCCGTGATCGCGATGTCGATCTACGCCTTCTCCCTGTCGGCGATGCTCGGCACGAGCGCTCTCTACCACCGCGTCACCTGGACGCCGGACGTACGGCAATGGATGCGTCGCCTCGATCACACGATGATCTTCGTCTTCATCGCCGGGACCTACACGCCCTTCGCCCTGCTCGTGATGCACGGCACCCTCGCGAACCTGGTGCTGATCGTGGTCTGGGCCACGGCTCTCGCCGGCATGATCCTGAACCTGGTGTGGATCCGCGCTCCCTACTGGTTCACCGCCGTCGTCTACCTGAGTACCGGCTGGGTCGCGATCGTGACGCTGCCGCAGCTCTGGAATGAGATCGGCCCGGTGGGAGTCGGGATGATCGCCCTCGGTGGCGCCCTCTACTCCGCTGGTGCCGTCGTCTATGCGCGCCGCAAGCCCGATCCCCGACCGGAGGTCTTCGGCTACCACGAGATCTTCCACGTCCTGGTGATCGCGGCCGCCGCGATTCAGTACGCCGCGGTGGCGATCTACGCACTGCCTGCCGGCTGAGCTTCATCGGCACCGCCTAGAGTGCCGCGCTCTTGGCCGCGATCGAGATCAACGGGATCAGCAAGAGCTTCGGCTCGGTGCAGGCCGTCTCCGACCTCTCGTTCTCGGTCGAGACGGGCCGGGTCACCGGATTCCTCGGCCCGAACGGGGCCGGCAAGAGCACGACCCTCCGGGTCCTCCTCGGGCTGGTTCACGCCGACGGGGGCAGCGCAACCTTCGACGGACAGCGCTTCGAGGAGCTTCCGGAGCCGAGTGCCGAGGTCGGCGCGGTGCTCGAGGACGCGAGCTTCCATCCCGGGCGCAGCGGACGCAACCACCTGCGGATCCTCGCCGCCGCCGGCGGTCATCCCGCCTCCCGCGTCGATGAGGTGCTGGAGCTTGTCGGGATCGCCAACGCAGGCAACCGGCGAGTCAAGGGCTATTCGATGGGCATGCGCCAGCGGCTCGCGATCGCCGCCGCGCTGCTCGGCGACCCCGAGGTGCTGATCCTCGATGAGCCCGCGAACGGGCTCGATCCACCGGGCATCCGGTGGATGCGCGAGCTGCTCCGCTCCGAGGCCGGCCGCGGGCGAGCGGTGCTCGTTTCGAGCCATCTGCTCTCCGAGGTCTCACAGAGCGTCGACGACATCGTCGTGATTTCCCATGGGAAGCCGCGCGCCAGCGGCTCCCTGCAGCAGGTGATCGGACAGGCGGAGGGCGGCGTGACGCGGGTCCAGGCCCGCGACCGCGACGCGCTCGGGCGGGCGCTTTCCGGTGCCGGACTCGAGTACGAGCAGGACGATTCCGGGGCGCTGCTGGTGCGTGGCGTGGCGTCCGAGGCGATCGGCGAGGCCGCCAACGAGCACCGGGTCGCTCTCTCGGAGCTGGTCCCGGTCGGGCCGTCGCTCGAAGACGTCTTCTTCGAGCTCACCGGGGGTGACGGGGAGTGAGCCGCCTGTTGCGGGCCGAGCTGATCAAGCTCCGGACCACCCGCACCTTCTACGCCCTGGCCGGGGTCGCGGTCGGGATCTCGGTGCTGATCACGATCCTGGTCGCCTCGCTCAGCGAGCCGACCGAGGACTCGGTGCTCAGCGACGTCTTCCAGAACGATGCCAGCACCCTCTTCATCATGATCCTCGCGATCGTCGGGGTCACGGGCGAGCGGCGCCACCGGACGATCACCAGCTCGCTGCTCGCAGCGCCGGACCGGACTCGCTCCCTGGCTGCGAAGACCCTCGCCTTTGCCGCCGCGGGCGCCCTTCTCTCGATCTCGATCTCGGTCGCGATCGGGGTCGCCGGCTACGCGATCCTCGGGTTCCGTGACCTGCCGACACCGCCATTCGGAGACGTGATCGATCTGTTCGCCCACAACGCCGGGGTCGCGGCCCTGCTGGGGGCGTTCGGGGTCGGGGTCGGCAGCCTGATCCGGAACCAGCCGACCGCGATCGTCGCGATCCTGATCTTCGCGTTCGTGATCGACCCGCTGCTCGGGAGCTTCGCCCCGGGCGTCGACCGCTTCAGCCCGATCGGCGCGCTCCCCAGCGCGATCCAGGGCCTCGATCCCGACGACGTCGGCACTCCGGACGTCGATTTCCTCGCCGTGATCCCGGCCCTGGCGGCGATGGCCGCCTGGATCGGAGCGCTCTTCTCGGGCGGTGCCGCTCTGCTGCGGGCGCGCGACGTCGAGTAGGCGAGAGCGACACACCGAGCCCGCCGCGAATATGAGACGGTTCGGCCGACCGAACGAGGAGGGGAGAGATGGCTGAGCTGAGCGAGCAGAAGCAGCAGGCGCGGGCGATGTGGGCAATGGGCGACTACCCGGAAATCGCCGACAAGATCGCCAGCGCCGGTGTCAATGCCGTGGAGGCGGCAGGGGTAACGGACGGGGACGAGGTCCTCGACGTCGCCTGCGGCTCAGGCAACGCGACGATCCCCGCGGCCCTGACCGGGGCGAAGGTAACCGGTCTCGACCTTACGCCCGAGCTGCTCGAGTCCGGTCGTGAGAGCGCAGCACAGGCGGGCGTCGAGATCGACTGGGTCGAGGGCGACGCCGAGCAGCTGCCCTTCGAGGCGGAGAGCTTCGATGCGGTGATCTCGGTGTTCGGCTGCATGTTCGCGCCCGACCACCGGGCGACCGCGGCGCAGCTCGCCAGGGTGCTCCGGCCTGGGGGCCGAATGGCCGTCTGCGCCTGGACCCCCGACGGGAACATCGGCCAGTTCTTCATGACGGTCGCCAAGCACATGCCGCCGCCGCCGGAGGGCTTCCAGCCGCCGATCCTCTGGGGCACCGAGGCCCACGCTCGCGAGCTCTTCGATGGCACGGGCATGGAGCTCGAGTTCAACCAGGCCGTGGTCGAGTTCGTCGCGGACTCAGCCCAGGAGTTCCTGGCCGAATATGAGCGCAAGCTGCCACCGGTCGTCGCGGCGAGGGCGGCGCTTGAGCCCGACGGCAAGTGGCGGGCGCTTCGCGACGAAATCGAGGCCCTCTACGAAGCTCAGAACGTCGCGGACGGCGGCGGCTACCGTGCGCCTGGCGAGTACCTCGTCATCAAGGGAAGGAAGACCTAGGCCGAGGCGCCGAGCGCGGCGGCCGAGCGCTCCTTCGCCGCTTCGATCAGGCGCTGGACCTCGTCCTCGCGGCCCTGCTTGATCAGCTCGACCGGGTCGGGGTCGCCGTTGACGATCCCCTCGAAGAACTCCTTGCGGTCCTGATATGTGGGCAGGGTGCCCTTGGCCCAACCGCGGTGGTCGTTGAGGATCACGGCGAGCCGCGCGTAGGGCTCGCCGTAGGTCTCGGCGATCTCCCGCTTCATCCGCTTGGCGAGTGCGGGCGAGGCGCCGGCGGTCGAGATCGCGATCGCGAGCGGGCCGGTGCGCGCGATGGCCGGCAGGATGAAGTTGCAGAGCGGTGGCACGTCGACGACGTTGACCAGCATCGCCCGGCGCTCGGCTCCCTCGAAGACCGCGACGTTGACGTCGGTATCGCTGGTGGCCGCGATCGCCAGGAAGGCGCCGTCGAGGTCACCGTCGTGGAACTCGCGCCGCTCCCAGGCGATCGAGCCCTCGGCGGCGTAGCGGGCGAGCTCGGAGACCGCCTCGGGCGCGATCAGGCGGACGTCCGCGTCACACAGCAACAGTCCCTCGACCTTCTCCAGGCCGACGTCGCCGCCCCCGATGACCAGGCAGCGGCGCCCCTTGAGCTTGATCGCCGCCATGTAGAAGGGGGTCTCGAGCATGTCGCGCACGCAGCTCTGGTCGCAGGTCCCGCGGCGGAACTGGCAGATGCACTCCTTGCCCTCGAAGGCCTGAGCGGGCATGGCCCAGAGATTAGAGGGGGTCAGGCCCCACCCTCGATGGTCTGCTCGAGGCCGGTCTCGATCGTGCGCTTGGCCCGCCAGCCGAGGCGCTCCGCGGCCCCGGTCGTCTCGAGGAAGGTTCGCTCGATCTCGCCGGCGCGGGCGGGGGCGAACTGCGGCTCGAAATCGTCCCGCCCGAACGCCGCACCCACGAGCTCGGCCAACCGGAGCACGTTCGTCTCCACCCCGGTGCCCACGTTGATCGGCCCCGGGTCGTCGCTCGCCTCGGCCGCGAGCAGCGCCGCGACGACGTCGGCGACGTGGACGTAGTCGCGTGTCTGCACGCCCGTGCCGAAGACGGTCGGGCGGCCCCCGTCGCGTCCCAAGGCGCAGAAGATCGCGACGACGCCTGCCTCGGTCGCCGGGTCCTGTCTGGGTCCGTAGATGTTCCCGAGCCGCACGGTCGTGGCTGGCAGGCCACGCGTGCGCGCGTAGAGGTCGATGTAGCCCTCCGCCGCGAGCTTGCTCTGGCCGTAGATCGAGAAGGGCTCGCACCGCGCCGTCTCGGCGAACGGCAGCTCATTGGTGCGCTCGGCCCCCTCTCCATATATGGCGCCCCCGGTGGAGGTGAAGACGAACTTCGAGGCCCCGGCGCGGGTCGCCGCCTCGAGCGCGTTCACCGTGCCGACCACGTTGAGGCGGGCGTCGAAGCCGGGGTCGGCCATCGAGCGCCGCACGTCGATCTGGGCCGCGAGGTGGAAGACGTTCTGAGGCTGAAACGTGCCGATTGCGTCAAACATCGACTGAGCATCTGCAACGTCGAGCTCGGCGACCCAGGCTCCGGCCTCCAGCGCCCCGGCGAGATTCTCCCGCTTGCCGCTCGAGAAATCATCGAGAACGAGCACCTCGTCGCCTCGCGCGGCTAAAGCATCGACCAGGTGCGAGCCGATGAACCCCGCGCCACCGGTAACAAGCGATTTCACGGGTGCAGCCTAAGGCCCCTGCTACGCTCGCCGACCGCATCGACCCATCCGACGTATCACCAGGGGGGCACATCTTGGGTCGCGGCTACCGTGGAGTGCCGACATGCGACTGATCGTCACTGAGAAGAACAACAGCGCGAAGAAGATCGCGGAGATCCTGAGCGGCGGGAGCGCCGCCGAGGGCGCCTCGTACAAGACGCCCTTCTACACGTGGTCGGACGAGAACGGCCACGAGCAGATGACCATCGGGCTGAAGGGCCACGTGCTCAACCCCGCCTTCCCCGAGTCCTACAACAACTGGCAGGAGACCAATCCCCGCGACCTGATCGACGCGGAGTTGATCAAGGAGCCGACGGACAAGAACGTCGTGCGCGCGCTGAAGAAGGTCGCCAAGGACGCCGACGACATCGTGATCGCGACCGACTACGACCGCGAGGGCGAGCTGATCGGCCTCGAGGCTCTCCAGGAGGTCGTCGAGTCGAACCCGCGGCTCGCGGTCAGCGACAACGGCGACTTCGCCGGCGTGAAGCGCGCCCGCTACTCCGCGCTCACCAAGGACGAGATCCAGCGCGCCTTCGACAACCTCGAGGAGCTCTCGATGCCGCTGGCCAATGCCGGCGCGGCCCGCCAGGACATCGACCTGATCTGGGGAGCCACGCTCACCCGCTCCGTCTCGATGGCGACCAGGCGCTTTGGCTCCAACTTCCTCTCCGTCGGCCGCGTACAGAGCCCGACGCTCGGCCTGATCGTGCAGCGCGAGCTTGAGCGGCGCGCCCATGAGCCCGAGCCGTTCTGGGAGGTCACTGCCACCTTCGCCCACCCCGACGGCAACTTCGTCGCGGAGCACGCCACCGACAAGTTCTGGGACGAGGCGGAGGCGAATGCCGCGGTCGCAAACTCGAAGAGCCCGGGCACCGTCAAGGAGATCAGCGCCAAGAAGAACACCCGCAAGCCGCCCACCCCGCTCAACACGACGGCCTTCACAACCGATGTCTCCAGCCGCCTCGGCATCACGCCGTCGCGGGCGATGCGGATCGCCGAGGACCTCTACATGGACGGCTACATCTCCTACCCGCGGACCGACAACACCGTCTACCCCAAGTCGCTCGACACCAAGGAGCTCGTCAAGCAGCTGGTCGCGGTGGACGACTTCAAGGCAGCCGAGTACCTGCTCGATGGCCGGTCACTCGAGGCGACCCGCGGCAAGAAGGAGACCACCGACCACCCGCCGATCTACCCGACGCAGGCGGTCAACCCGAAGCGTCTCGAGGCGCGCTCGGAGGCCCATCGCAGGGTCTACGAGCTGGTCGCCCGCCGCTTCCTGGCCACCTTCTCGCCGCCGATGGTGAGCGAGTCGACCCGCGCCAACATCGAGACCGCGAAGGGTCGCGACGATGCGAGGGCGCGCGACAGCGCGACCCGTGAGATGCCTGGCGAGACCTACTTCGTCCGCGGCTCGGTCGTGCTCGACCCCGGCTTCGCGGCGATCTACACCTACGCCCGCTCCGCCGACACCGAGATCCCCAAGCTCGAGGAGGGCCAGCAGCTCGACCTCGAGGGCGTCGAGCTGGAGGGCAAGGAGACTCCGCCGCCGCCTCGCATCAGCCAGGGCAAGCTGATCGAGTTGATGGAGGAGCGTGGCCTCGGCACCAAGGCGACGCGCGCCGACATCATCCAGAAGCTCTACGACCGCGGCTACGTCTTCGGCAACCCGCCCGAGCCCTCGGAGACCGGAATCGCGATGTCGAAGGCCTTCGAGCACTACGTGCCGCGAATGGCGACGCCGGACATGACCGCCGAGATGGAGGCGGAGATGGACCAGATCGCCGCCGGCGACATGACGAAGGACGACGTGCTGAAGGACAGCCGCGACATGTTGCGCTCGGCCTTCGACGAGATGGGCGACGACGTCAAGACCGAGGACGAGGACGCCAAGTGGCGGAAGTTCGCCCGCGAGGTCTGGGCGGGCATGGACCAGGACCGGATCCTCGGTCCCTGCATCGTCTGCCAGGAGGCGGGCCGCAAGCAGGAGGATGGCTCGCCCAACATGCTGCGGATCATCAAGGCGCGCAAGTCGGGCAAGCGCTTCGTCGGCTGCCAGGGCTGGGACGGCGACAACCCCGACTCGCCCGACTCGTGCGACCAGACCTTCCCTCTGCCCCAGCGGGTCAGGGGTCTCTACAAGATCGAGGAGGTCTGCTCGGTCTGCGGGCGCACGCCGCGGCTGCAGGTGATCCCCTGGCGCGGGCGCCCCTGGAAGCTCTGCCTGAACGACGAGTGCCCCT
Organism: uncultured Solirubrobacterales bacterium; assembly: GCA_963797265.1. Classification (GTDB taxonomy): domain Bacteria; phylum Actinomycetota; class Thermoleophilia; order Solirubrobacterales; family 70-9; genus DASUPK01. Next base: position 490,087 of record CAWCOY010000003.1, read on the forward strand.
CGATGGCCGAGATGAAGCGCCGCCGCGCCGAGCGCGAGGCCGCCAAGGCCGCCAAGGAGGCCGCGGAGGCCGCCGAGAAGGACGGCGAGGGTGGCGGCGACGACTCGGACGCGGAGGAGGCCGTCAAGGAGGCCGAGAAGATCGCCGGCCAGGCCTCGGCGACGAAAGTGAAGCGGGCCCGAAACGGCTCGGGCAACGGCACCCGGGCAAAGAGGGCCTCGGGCACCAAGCCCGGCGCGAAGAACTAGTTCGACCGCGCGCCGCTGACCCGTCCTACCTCGGGTTAGCCTGGGTCACGGATGTTCATCTCACTCGAGGGACTGGATGGCTCTGGCAAGACGACCCAGGCCAAGCTGCTCGCCTCCGCGCTCGGCGGTGACGTCGTGCTGGTCCGGGAGCCCGGGGGCACCAAGACGGGCGAGCGGATCCGCGAGTTGCTCAAGGACCCCGCCCTCGAGCTCGACCCCCTCGCCGAGCTGCTGCTCTTCTGCGCGGCCAGGGCCGAACTCGTGTCGCAGGTGATCGGGCCGGCCCGGGAGCGAGGCGAGGAGGTGGTCTGCGACCGCTTCAGCGACTCGAGCGTCGCCTATCAGGGCACGGCGAGGGGGCTCGGGGCCGAGCGGGTCGAGGAGATCTGCGACCTCGCGACGGGCGGGGTCTGGCCGGATCTGACGATTCTGCTCCGCATCGACCCGGAGGCGACCGCGGCTCGAATCGGGAGGCGCAAAGCCGATCGCTTCGAGGGCGAGGGGATCGAGCTGCAGCGCCGGGTGGCCGAGGGCTATGACGAGATCGCCCGCCGCCACCCTGAGCGGGTGCGGGTCGTGGACGCGGAGGGCGACCGGGAGTCCGTCCATGCTGCGGTGCTGGCCGAGGTGCAGGAGGTGCCGATGCGAGGGCGCCCGCAGGACGAAGTCCGAGGAGTGACCCCTTAGATGCTGGCCGAGGCGACCCGCCACCAGCCCCGGGCGGCCTTCGCGCTGACCGCGGCCCTGACCGCTCCCAGCCACGCCTACCTCTTCCGCGGCCCCCGCGGGTCCGGGAAGGCCGCGGCAGCCCGGGCTTTTGCCGCCGAACTGCTCGCCGAGGGCGCCGCCGATCCGGAGGATGCCCGGCGCCGGGCGCTGCTCGACCCGTCGCCGCATCCGGACCTGGTCTGGCTCCGGCCGCCCGGCGCCCAGCACCTCGTCGACGACGTGCGCGAGCAGGTGATCCGGGCCGCCAGCCTCAGCCCAGCCGAGGGAAGCCGCCGCGTGTTCGTGATCGAGGAGGCTGAGGACCTCCGCGATGAGAGCCAGAACGCCCTCCTCAAGACGCTTGAGGAGCCGGCGCCCTTCGCGCACCTGATCCTGATCTGCTCGGAGCCCGAGCAGCTCGCCGAGACGATCCTCTCGCGCTGCGCCCCGATCGAGTTCGGCCCGCTCGCGCCCTATGCGGTGCTCGAGACGCTGGGAGCGGAGGAGGGGGCCGACGCGGCCGCCCGCCTCAGCGGCGGCGACGTCGAGCTCGCCCGGCTCCTGGCAGACGAACGCGGCGCCGCGCTGCGGGCCACCGCCGAGAAGGCCGCCCGCGCTCCCCGCTTGGGGTCGGGATCCACCGAGCCCTGGCGCGGCCTGCTGGCGGCGGCGAGTGAGGCCGGCGAGCGCGCGGGCGCCGAGGAGGAGCAGCGGCTCCTCGAAGAGGCCGAGGCGACCGCCCGGCGCGGGCGCAAGGGCAAGCTCACCCGCGAGGCGGTCGAGCAGGTGCGACGCACCGAACGGCGCGCCCGCACCCAGGCCCTCGACCTGGGCCTGGCTCTCTGCTGCGCCTGGTACCGCGACCTGGCGGCGATCGCCGCCGGGGCCGACGAGGTCGTCCTCAACAGCGATCGCCGCGACCAGCTGGGGGAGGATGCCGAGGGTCTCGATCCGGCCAGGGCCCGGACGGCCGTCGAGTGGGTGCTCGACACTCGCCGGCGCCTGCGGGTCAATGTCTCCGAGGAACTCGCCCTGGAGGCGCTCTGGCTGCGTCTGAGCGCGACGCTTGCACCCGACGTGTGAGCAAGCGGTAACAATCTGAACACGATGGCCGTAGATGCGAGGGGTGGGGAGAGAGGTCGCCGGATCCCGATGAGGCTCTGGCTGGGCGCTGCCTTCGCGCTCGTCAGCCTGATCACCGCCGCCGCCGTCTACGTCTTCGTCGACGACTCCTCCGGCCGCACCCTGCAGAGCGAGTCGGCGGACCTGGCCGTCGGGAAGACAGCCAGCCTCGCGGACGATCTCGGCCGCGTCGACAAGTTCCACGCGGCCAACGTGCTGGCTCAGGCGGACTCCGCGACCTTCACGGCCTGGGCGCTGAACCGCCACGGGCACCCCTTGGCGCCGGGCCAGAGCTTCGCGGGACTCGACAGCCTGCAGCAGAGGCCGGAGGCACTCCGGGTCGCCCTGAACAGCCGTCGCTATAAGGCGAGCCTGCCCGACAACGTCACGATCGCGGCGGCCCCCATCTTCGGCAGCGGCAAGGTGCCGGTGCGCGGCGCGGTGATCGTCCGCGCCGAGCCGCCGCCCGCCCTGACTCACGCTTTCGATGAGCTCCGCGGAGATCGCCTGCGCGCGCTCTTGATAGCGATCGTGATCGGCGTCCTGGTCGGCTTCCTCGCCTCCTCCCTGATCGCGATCCGGATCCGGCGCCTGGCGCGGTCCGCCGAGCAGATGGCCGCCGGTGACTTCGAGGCGCCACTGCCTCCGGGCGGGGGCGATGAGATCGGCGACCTGACGCGGGCGCTGGACACGATGCGTCAGGAGCTCCGAAGGACGTTCGAGATGCTCGCCACGGAGCGGGATCGCCTGTCGGCCGTCTTCGATGGTCTGACCGAGGCGGTGATCGTCGCCGGCGAGGACGGTCAGGTGCGCTTCACCAACCCGGCGGCGAGCCGCCTGGTTCGCAACGGCAAGCCCGCGCCGGCGCTGGTGCCCTCGCTTCGCCGCGCGGAGCAACAGGGCGCCGACGAGATCCCCGTTCTCTCCATCGACGGGAGGCTCTACGGCGTGCAGGCCCGGCGAGTGCCCGCCGAGCACGCCGTACTGCTGGTCGTTCGAGACCGCACCGAGGAGCTCAAGCGCGAGCAGGCCGAGGCCGAGTTCGTCTCGAACGCGGCGCACGAGCTGCGCAACCCGCTGGCGGGGATCATGAGCGGCATCGAGGTGCTGCGTGGCGGGGCCAAGGACGACCCGGAAGCTCGCGACCGGTTCCTGGCGAGGCTCGCCGTCGACGCCGACCGGATGACCCGGCTGACCCAGTCGCTGCTCATGCTCGCGCGCGTCGAGGCCGCGGGCGAGGGCGATCCGACCCAGGTCGTCGACGTGACGCTCGCGGCGAAGGAGGCGATGGAGGCCGTCGAGACCCCCGACGGAGTGGAGCTGCGCGAAGAGGTCGAGCCGGATCTCGTCGCCGAGGGGGACCCGGTGCTGCTCCGCCAGGTGATGATCGGACTGCTCAGCAACGCCCGCGCGTACACGCCCGCGCCGGGCACGGTTACCCTTCGCGCCTCGCGGGGGGCGCAGAACAGCGTGACGATCGAGGTACAAGACACCGGGAAGGGAATCCCGCTGGATGAGCAGAATCGAGTCTTCGAGCGCTTCTATCGCGGCTCGGGCATCCTCGAGGGCGAAGGATTCGGGCTCGGCCTGTCGATCGCCAAGCGAATGGTGGACGTGATGGGCGGCCAGATCGGGCTGCGTTCCGAGCCCGGTAAGGGCAGCACCTTCTGGGTTCGACTGCGCGCCGCCAAGCCGACCCCCACCCCGGTGGCATGAGCCCGGCGCCGCCCGCAGCGAGCCGCATCCTGGTCGTGGACGATGAGCTCTCCGTGCGCGAGTCGGTCGGTTACGCGCTCGAGCAGGAAGGCTTCCAGGTGACGCTCGCCGCGAACGGGGAGGAGGCGGAGGGCCAGATCTCAGACGACTCATTCGACCTGCTGATCCTGGACATCATGATGCCGGGCAAGAGCGGGCTCGACCTCTGTCGCGAGGTGCGCGCGCACAGCCCGGTGCCGATCATCCTCCTGACCGCGAAGGACGCGGAGGTCGACAAGGTGGTCGGCCTCGAGGTCGGTGCAGATGACTACGTCACCAAGCCCTTCTCGGTCCGCGAACTGCTCGGCAGGGTGAGGGCGCAGTTGCGCCGCCGCGAGCTCGACCGCTCGGACGGGACAGAGAGCGCCGAGATCCAGGCCGGGCCGGTGTCGATCGATCTGGCCCGCCACCTGGTCACGATTCGAGGCGAGCCGACCAACCTGACCCGCTCCGAGTTCCAGGTGCTGCGCCTGCTGGCCGCGAGCCCGGGCCAGGTCTTCTCGCGCAAGGAGATCATGGAGGAGCTCTGGCAGACCGAGTTCCGCGGCGACGTCCGCGCCTGCGACGTCCACATCTCCAACCTCCGCCAGAAGGTAGAGCGCGACCCGCAGAACCCGGAGCTGGTCCTGACCGTTCGGCGGGTCGGCTACCGGTTCGCCGAGGACGCGCCCTAGGAACGCTCGACAGCCCCCGGTCCCCAACCCTTCGGCTGCCAGAAGGCGATCTCGCCGCCGTCCGGCGAGGCCACCACGCTGCGCCAGCCGGCAGGTCCCTCGCGCGGCTGAAGCAGGACCGATCCGCCCAGCCGCTCAGCCTCTTCCGTCGCCCGGTCGACCTCCGGTACCGAGACGTAGGGCAGCCACAGCGTGCGCTCGGTGCCGCACTCGACGATCCCGCCGCTCTGGCCCTCCCCGAGGTCGAGGGCGAGGTAGGAGCGCTCGCCCGCCGCGATACGCTCGGGCCGCCAGCCGAGCAGCTCCGTGTAGAAGGACCGCGCGACAGCCTGGTCGGTGGTGTGCAGCTCCAAGTGGGCGACGGGTCGCGGATCTTTGGGTGGCATCTCAATCAGTTAGATCCCGGTCCCACTGCAAATCCATCGCCCGGGCGATTGATTGGGCGAGTCACGCGGGTCTCAATGGGTGAGGCATGAGCTCGGAAACCGACAAACCGCGCGGTTCCACGCGGGAGCGCGAGCTGCTCGCGGCGGCGCAGGGAGGCGACGAGGGCGCCTTCGAGCGGCTGATCGAGCCCTACCGTGGCCAGCTCCAGGCCCACTGCTACCGGATGCTCGGCTCGCTCCACGATGCGGAGGACGCGATGCAGGAGACACTTCTGCGGGCCTGGCGCGGGCTGGCGCGCTTCGAGGGCCGCAGCTCGCTGCGCTCGTGGCTCTACACGATCGCCACCAACAGCTCGCTGAGGCTGATCGAGCGCCGGCCGAAGCGGGTGCTGCCGGTCGAGTACGGGCCCCCGGCCGATCCGCACGACGAGATCGGCACGCCGCTGGTGGAGTCGACCTGGATCGAGCCCTACCCGGACGAGCGCCTGGTGGCGGAAGAGGGGTCCGCCTCCCCTCAGGCGCGCTACGAGCAGCGCGAGAGCGTCGAGCTCGCCTTCACCGCGGCGCTCCAGCACCTTCCCCCGCGCCAGCGCGCTGCCCTGATCATGAGCGACGTCCTCGGCTTTGCGCCGGGTGAGGTCGCCGAAGCCCTCGACGCGACGCCCGCCTCGATCTACAGCGCCCTGCAGAGGGCCCGCAAGGCGGCGGAGGAGACTCTTCCCGAGCAGAGCCAGCAGCAGACCCTGCGGGAGCTCGGGGACGATCGGATCCGCGAGGTGGTCGAGCGCTTCGTCGAGGCCTGGGAGGGCCACGACGTCGATGCGATCCGCTCGATGCTGACCGAGGACGCGGTGTTTGCGATGCCGCCCTGGGCTACCTGGTTCCGCGGCCGGGACGCGGTCGCCTACTTCCTGCCCCGAGGACCACTGCGACCCGATCGGCATAGGAGGCTTCTGCCCACGAGCGCAAGCGGGCAGGTCGCACTGGGCGACTACTGGGGCGACGGCACCGGCCCGCCTGTCGCCGAGTCGATCATCGTCCTCACCCTCACCGAGGACGGCCGGATCAGCGAGCTCACCGCATTCCGTGACTCGAAGCTCTTCTCCAACTTTGATCTGCCACCGGCGATGGATTCGGGGGACTCGCCGGATCTCTAGCTGCAAAGGGCGGACACACCGCCCGGAACGGAAGGAGATCCGATGAGTCCGCAGGCAACAGCAGAGGATCGATCGCCTGGGTCGTCGTACTGACCGGGATCGGATCCTTCATGGCGGCGCTCGACACGCTCGTCGTCTCGACTGCGCTTCCGACCATCCGCCTTGACCTTGGCGCCTCCGTGTCCGGGCTCGAGTGGACGCTCAACGCGTACAACCTGAGCTTCGCGGTGATGCTGATCACGGCCGCGGCGCTCGGCGACCGCTTCGGGCGCCGCCGGCTCTACGCCGCCGGGCTCGTCGGCTTCGCGCTCGCATCTGCCGGCTCCGCGCTCTCGCCGAGCGTGGGTTCCCTGATCGCAACCCGGGCGCTTCAGGGTGTCGCGGCCGCTTTCGTCCTGTCGCTCGGCCTGGCGCTGCTCAGCGCGGCCTTTCCGGCTGAGAAGCGCGGCACCGCGATCGGCCTGTTCAGCGCTGTCACCGGGCTCGCAGTGGCGAGCGGTCCGCTGGTCGGCGGCGCCGTCGTCAACGGCCTCGACTGGGGCTGGATCTTCTGGCTCAACGTGCCGATCGGCCTGATCGCCGCGCCACTCGTTCTCACCCGCTTGCGCGAGAGCTACGGCCCGGACAGCGCCCTCGACCTCCCTGGCCTGGGCCTGATCTCGGCCGCCGCGTTCGGGATCGTCTGGAGCCTCGTCCGTGGGAACACTGTTGGCTGGAACAGCCTCGAGGTGATCGGGACGCTGTTGGCCGGTATTGCGCTCGCGCTGGCCTTCGTTGCCTGGGAGCGGAGGACGGCCGATCCGATGATCCCGATCAGCTTCTTCCGATCGAGGGCGTTCGCGGCCGGCAACTTGGCGATCTTCACCGTGCTGGGGTCGCTGTTCGCGGAGGTCTACTTCTTCTCGCAGCTGCTCCAGAACGCGATGGGCTACGACGCGCTCGGTGCCGGTCTGCGCCTGATCCCGTGGACGGCGACATTCCTCGTGGTCGGCCCCGTCGCCGGGGCACTGACCGACCGGATAGGCGAGCGGCCGCTGATGGTCTCAGGGCTGCTGATCCAGGCCGGGGCGTCGATCTGGATCGCACTGATCGCGAGCACCGACCTGGCGTACTCGCAGCTGGTCATCCCGTTGGTGGTCGCGGGCATTGGCATCTCGATGGCGCTGCCGTCGGCCCAGAACTCCGTGCTCGGGTCCGTCTCGGAGGAGGCGGTTGGCAAGGCGGCCGGGACCAACACTGTGATGCGCGAGCTCGGCGGCGTCTTCGGCATCGCGGTCGCAGTGGCTGTCTTCGCCGCGGCCGGCAGCTACGCCACCCCGCAGACATTCATCGACGGGTTCGGCCCCGCCATCGGTGTGGCCGCGGCCATCGCGGTGGTCGGGGCGATCGCGGGCACCTTCCTGCCCGGCCATGGGCAGCAGACCGAGCTGATCGGGACCGCAACGGCCACCCCGGCGCTCGAGACCGAGTGAGGCGAAAGGAGGTCAGGAGATGAGACGAGTGATGGTCAGATACCGAGTCAAGCCCGACCGCGCGGACGAGAACGAGAGACTCGTCCGCGCGGTGTACGAGGAACTCCACGGGACCAACCCAGAGGGATTGCGCTACGCGACCTTCCGGCTGGACGATGGGACGACCTTCGTCCACGTCGCGGAGAGCGAGTCGGCTACAAGCCCGCTCAACGAGGTTGACGCCTTTCAGGCATTTCAGAAGGACATCGCCGACCGCTGCGAGGAGCAGCCGGTCGTCACCGAGCCCGAACTCGTCGGTTCGTACGGGTTCGCGGGCCTCGGCGATCAGCGGTAGCCGTGCAGGAGCCGCGACGTCACCCCGGTGATCGTCGCGGCTCCGTATTCCAGGGTGGGGTTGCCGCGGGTGAGGATTGCGATCGCGACCCGCCGGCCGCCCATACGGAGCAGCGCAGCCTGGTGGACGCGCCAACCGTCGTCGTCGTTGAACCAGCCGCCCTTGAAGTACGGGGTCCAGCCCCGCGGGGCTCCCGGCGGGATGCCCCAGCGCTCGTAGGAGACGATCCGCCGCAGCAGGCCGAGCGCGTACTTGCGGTGGAGCTTCGGCAGGAGCGCCCGGATGCGCGCGAAGAAATGGGCCTGGTCGCGCGCCGCCACCTGGCAGCCGCCCCAGACCGGGTTGGCGACGAAGCGGCGCATCCCCGAACGGTGGGCGAGCCGGTTCAGACCGTCCGGCCACACGCGCGTAGATCGCACTCGCTGCGTCGTTGTCCGAGAGGCGGATCATCGGGCCGAGCAGGCGTCGCTCGGCCGGTCGCAGGCCTCGCCGCCGCACCTCCCTGCGGTTGAGGTAGGCGACCAGCAGCATCGCCTTGACCAGGCTGGCCGAGGAGTACTGCACGGTCGCCCGGTAGCCATGCGCCCGCTCGCGTTCGTCGATCACGGCGAACGAGGCGCTCCCGGTGCGGCCCTGAAGGAATTCGGTGGCGTCGCGGACCCGCTTGTGCCAGGGGAACTTGTGCGGTGCCTTCCCCTGTTTCGCGACGGCGGGGAAACGGACCGACGCAGCGGCGAGCGCGCAAACCGCCAGCGCGCAGAGAAGGGCTAGACGTTCAGGTAATAGCCGCCGCGATAGCTGCTCGGGCCCCGGACGATCTTGATCTGGGGCGCGGAGCTGTGGATGGGCGGAGGGGCGAAGCCGGGAGCGGGGCCACCAGTGCGCTGCTGCCCGACCTGGGTGAGCGAGAGCTTCGCGTTCAGATTCTGAGTCGAGTTCGGTGGCATCCGTACATTCCCTTCGCCGTCTTTCATCCACAACCTTCACGGATCCCTCGACCTCCTACGTCCGGGCAAACCCCGCGATCTGTCCACCGCAAATCACTGGATCTGCGTACGTGTTTTTCCCGGATGCCCGAACCGAGATCCGGCGGCTCGCACCGCCGCGGCTGGGGCTGGCCGGCGGACCCTACCCCTGATCAGGTCCGCGATCCCCGAAAGCGGGATGATGTCGGCGCGCAACCCGGAGGAGGGTGACGATGAGCGCGACCGAGTCCCTCACCTACGAGCAGGCATGTGAGTCCCACACCTGGCGAGTGCCCGAGCGCTACAACATCGCGGCCGAGGTCTGCGACCGCCAGCCGGATGAGAGGACCGCGATGGTCTTCGAGGACTTCCGGGGGAATCAGAGGGAGGTGAGCTGGGCGGAGCAACGGTCGCTTGCCAACCGCGCGGCCAACCTGCTCGTCTCGAGAGGGGTCGAGCGCGGAGACAGGGTGGCCGTCTGCGCCCCCGCCTCGCCGGAGACGGCGGCGATGTTCCTCGGCACCTGGAAGGCCGGGGCAATCCTGCTCTCACTCTCCGTCCTCTACGGCGACGAGGGGATCGAGCACCGCATCCGGGACTCCGAGCCAAGGGTGATCGTCACCGACAAGGCCAACGCGGAACGCATGCCGGGCGATCTCGTCGAGGAGGTGATTGTGCTCGACGCCGATCTCCTGGCCGAGCGGGACGATTCCTTCGAGACCGTCGACACCTCGGCCGACGACCCGGCGCAGATCTACTACACATCGGGCACGACCGGGCTGGCGAAGGGCATCCTCCACGCACACCGCTACATCCTCGGCCACGAGGAGTTCCTCTACTGCCATGACGTGCGGGAGGGCGAGCTCTTCCACGGCATGGGGGAGTGGGCCTGGGCGGCGGGGATCTGCCCGCTGATCGGGCCCTGGCGCTACGGGGCCGTCCAGTTCGTCTACGCGCGCGAGGGCGGGTTCGACCCGCATGAGCAGCTCGAGGTGCTCTCCCGCCACGAGGTCAGCAACGTCTTCACGACCCCGACGGCGATGCGCTCGATGATGTCGATCGAGAACGCCGGAGAGCGCTACCCGCAGAAGTTCCGCCAGGTCTGCTCGGCGGGGGAGCCTCTCAACCCCGAGGCGATCCGCTGGTTCCGCGACCAGTACGGGGTCACGGTGCTCGACTACTACGGGCTCAGCGAGTCCTACCCGCTCTGCGGCAACTTCCCCTTCATGGAGGTTCGCGAGGGCTCGATGGGCAAGCCGATGCCCGGCTGGGACGTCCAGATCCTGGACGAGGACGAGAGCCCGGTGGAGACCGGCGAGCGGGGGGAGATCTGCCTCCGAGCGAGGTCGAACCCGCACTATCCGCTCGGGTATTGGGAGAACCCGGAGGCCACTCGCGAGGACTTCGAGGGTGAGTGGTTCCACACCAAGGACGCCGCCGAGCGCGACGAGGACGGCTACTTCTGGTATGCCGGCCGCGCCGATGACGTGATCATCTCCGCCGGCTACCGGATCGGTCCCTTCGAGGTCGAGTCAGTGTGCATCGAACACCCTGCCGTCCGCGAGGCGGCAGCGGTCGCCTCTCCCGATGAGCGCCGCGGCAACGTCGTCAAGGCGTTCGTCGTGCTGGGTGAGGGCTCACAGCCCTCCGATGAGCTCGCGGACGAGATCAAGGGATTCGTGCGGGGCCACCTTTCGGCGTACGCCTATCCTCGCCAGATCGAATTCGTCGACGAGCTGCCGAAGACGCTCACCGGCAAGATCCGCCGGATCGAGCTCCGTGAGGCGGAGCGCGGGCGGTCGACGTAACCGAAGGAGTGCGGCGGGGCTACCCCCGACAGATGACGACCAAGGAAGAGTCGCTCAGCTCCGACGCCCTGGATGTGGTCGTGCGGCTCCTCTTCGAGCTCGAGGAGGAGCGGGAGCTCGACGACTTCTATGACCGGCTCTGCGAGGCGGTCTGCCTGCAGACCTCGATGGAGCGAGCGGTCATCTTCCTCTACGACGCCGAGCGCAAGCTCGTCCTGCCGGCCGGCAGCCACGGCGTCTACCGCGAGTTCATCGCGCACGGCTACGGCACCCTGGAGGAGACGCCGATCGCGCAGCGGGCGCTCGCCGAGGATCGCGTCGTCGAGACGACAGACCTCGAGAATGACGTGCCGGCGCGCTACTCGAACATGCCGGGGGTGGTCAAGCTCACCTGCACCCCGGTCGCGGCGGCCGGCCGCTGGCTCGGCGTGATCTTCGCCGACCGCGACGGCCAGCCCTTCGCCACCACGTCGCACGAGCGCTCCACCATGCACGCCCTGGGCAGGACCGCCGCCCTCGCGAGCCACGTCCGCGAGGTGACCCGCCAGCTGGAGCGCGGGCGCCGCCTCTCCGAGCGGATCGACCTGGCCCGGGAGGTGCACGAGCGGGTCACCCAGCGGCTCTTCGGAGTCTCGATGGCGCTCGGCTCGGACCGCCCGCTGGCCGACGAGGACCGTGACCGCTGCGCGGCGGAGATCGAAGCCGCCCTCGGCGACCTTCGCGAGGCTCTGATCGGCTCGGCCGGCAGCTCGCTCATGGAGCTCGCCGATGGCGGCCTGCGCTCCGAGCTCGACCGCCTCGGCCGCCAGTACAAGCGCCTGCCGCTGGTGGTGGACTGGAGCGAGGGCGTCGACGTGCCGGAGCGCCTGGAGCCGCTCGCCGTCTCCATTCTGAACGAGGCGCTTCGAAACGCCGAGAAGCACGCGGAGCCGAGCGAGGTGCGGGTGACAATCGACGCGCCGGACGGGGCCTTCCTGATGGAGGTCCGCAACGACGGTCTGTTGCCGGTCAGCGGTGCCGGCGTCGCAGGCGGCTCGCGGATGGGTCTGCGGCTCGCCTCCTACGAGGCGCTGCAGCGAGGGGGAATGCTGGAGTACGGCCGGGAGGAGGATCAGTGGCGAGTGCGCCTGGTGCTGCCGAACAGCTGAACGGCGACAGCAAGCTGAGCGTCCTCGTCGTGGACGATCACGCGGTGGTGCAATGGGGCTTTCGCCTGCTGCTCGGGCGCCAGCCGTGGATGGGTGAATGCGACGTGGCCTCGACGACTGAGGAGGCGGTCGAGCTCGCGAGTCGCAGCAAGCCGGACGTGGCGCTCGTGGATCTCTTCCTCGGCGAGCGCTCAGGGGCCGAGCTCTGTGAGGCCCTCCGGGAGGCTTCACCCAAGACGCGGGTGCTGCTGATCTCGGGGGCCGGCTGGATCTCGCCCCAGGCGGCCAAGGCGGCTGGCGCCTCCGGGTTCGTCTCCAAGGACTGGAGCGCCGAGGAGGTCGCCAACGCGGTGCGGATGGTCGGCCGCGGCATGACGGTCTTCGCGCGCCAGGCGGAGGGGCCGGCTACGCCGCTCTCGCCGCGCGAGCGCGAGGTGCTCGAGCTGATCGGAGCCGGCGCGACCAACCGCGAGATCGCGGAGCGGCTGTTCCTGTCGCCCCACACGATCAAGGACCACACCACCGCGCTCTACCGCAAGCTCGGCGTCCGGAACCGAGCCGAGGCCGCCCGCAAGGCGGAGCAGCTCGGTCTGGGTGGTCCGTACTAGCCCGCTCGAGCCAGCTCAAGCTTCTGAAGCGGATCTAGGCCAAGCGCGCGCAGCGACCCCCCCGCCCGTCCCCGCTGGCCCCCCCGATCGGGGGGCATGAGCCGGACAGCCCTTCACCCTGCCCGTGCACGGGGTACTGATGGGGGCATGGACGCCAACAGCGCTCAAGCTGTCCTGTTCCCGGGACAGGGGGTCGGTGACGCCACCAGCCGCGAGCTCGTCGCCGACGTCCGCCCGGACCTGCTCGAGCTCGCCACCGAGCTCGTCGGGGCGGACCCCCTCGAGCGGATGTCCGAGGGCACGGCCTACGCGCAACCCGCCGTCTACTGCGCCTCGATCGCAGGCTACGAGCGGCTCGGTCGCCCTCGGCCGGACTACTTCGCGGGTCACTCGCTGGGCGAGGTCGGCGCGCTGGTCGCGGCGGGGGCGATCGAGGACGCCGACGGCGTGCGCATCGTGGTCGCACGCGGACGCGTCATGGACGAGGTCGCGGGGCACGGTGAAGCCGGCGGGATGCTCGCGGTGGGGAGCAGTCGCGACGGGGCGGCGGCACTCGCTGCCGAGCACGGGCTGACCCTCGCCAACGAGAACTCACCGCAGCAGTTCGTCCTCTCTGGCCCGCTGCCGGCGATCGAGGCGGCGGAGGCGGCCGCCAAGGGGACCGGAATCCGTGCCAAGAAGCTTGCCGTCGCCGGCGCGTTCCACACCGGGGCGATGGCCTCGGGTGTCGATCCCTTCCGAGCCGCGCTCGACGAGATCGATTTCCAAGAGCCCGAGACGCCCGTGATTTCCTCGACCAGCGCGGAGCCCTTCGGCGACGGCGTCCGCGATGCCCTCGCCGCCTCGCTCACCAGCCCCATCCGCTGGACCGCGGTGCTGGGCAGGCTCAGGGAACTCGGGGTGACGCGGTACGTCGACGTCGGGCCCGGCAAGGTGCTCGCCGGCCTGGTCCGCCGCACGATCGACGACGCCGAGACAGAGACACTCGCGAGCCGGGAGTCGGCAGTTGCCTGAGCTCGGACCCGGACAGCAGTGGGAGGTCGATGCCTCCCTGGTGGATCCCGAGGGCCTGGTCGCGCGCGCGACCGGCGCCACGAATGGGTCGAAGAGGACCTCCGGGCCGGGAATCGCCGCGGTCGCGGCGTGGCTTCCAGAGCGTGTGGTCGAGAACGAGGAGCTCGCCGGCCCGCTCGGCGTGGACTCGGAGTGGATCTCCTCGCGGACCGGCATCCATCGCCGGCGCCGCGTCGACGGCGAGAACCTCGTCGACCTCGCGGCGGGGGCGGGGGCGAAGGCGCTGGCGCTTGCCGGCGCCGAGCCAAGCGAACTCGACCTCGTCCTGGTCGCCACGTTCACACCGGATCAGCTCCAGCCGCACGCCGCCCCGCTGGTCGCCGGCCGGCTGGGCGCCGAGTCGGCGGGAGCCATCGACATCGGTGCCGCCTGCACGGGCTTTCTCTCAGCTCTCTCCCTGGCCGCGGCGCAGCTCGAGTCCGGACGGGCCCGGGCTGCGCTCGTGGTCGGCGCGGAGGTTCTCAGCCGGGTCGTCGACTACGGCGACCGGCGGACCGCGGGCCTCTTCGGCGACGGCGCGGGCGCCGCGGTGCTCACGCCCGGCGGCCCGGGCCTGATCGGCCCGATCGCTCTGCGCTCCGACGGCAGCCGCGCGGAGCTGATCCAGGCCGACCACGATGACCGGCTGGTTCGGATGGACGGCCGGGCCACATTCCGGGCGGCGGTCGCCGCGATGAGCGACACGACTCGGCAGGTCGTCTCAGATGCCGGGCTCGCCCTTGAGGAGATCGACCTCTTCGTCTACCACCAGGCCAACTCGCGAATCATCTCCGCGGTCGGCCAGCAGCTCGACCTTCCGGCGGGCCGGGTCATCGACTGCCTCGCCGAATACGGCAACACCTCAGCGGCCAGCATCCCGATCGCGCTCTCGGAGGCCGCCTCGAGTGGCCTGCTGCAGAAGGGCTCCCGAGTGCTGCTTTCCGCCTTTGGCGCGGGCCTCACCTGGGGCGCGGGGATCGTCGAGTGGGAGGGGACGGCATGAATTCGGTCGAGACCGCTGCAACCACTGAGACGCGGGTCGCGCCCCAGACTGCTGGCTGCGCCCTGGTCACCGGTGCCTCCCGCGGGATCGGCGCCGCAACCGCGAGGGCGCTCGCCGCTGACGGCTGGGCTGTGGGGATCAACTACAGCCGCGACCGCGACGGCGCGGAATCGGTCGCCGCCTCGATCACCGACGGCGGCGGCAGTGCGCTGGCGCTCCCTGCCGACGTCGCCGACGGCGAGGCGGCCGACGAGATGCTCGCGCGGCTCACGGACGAGCTCGGCCCCGTCCTGGTGCTGGTGAACAACGCCGGAATGACGGCGGACAACCTCTCGATGAGGCTCAGCGACGAGGACTGGAACCGTGTGCTCGAGGTCAACCTGACGGCCGCCTTCCGGCTCACGCGCGCCGCACTCGGGCCGATGATGCGCCAGCGGTTCGGCCGGGTGGTCAACGTCTCCTCGGTGGTCGGCCTGCGAGCCAATCCGGGCCAGGCCAACTACGCGGCCTCGAAGGCCGGACTGATCGCCTTCACCCGGACGGTGGCCGCCGAGGTCGCACGGCGCGGCGTCACCGTGAACGCCGTCGCCCCCGGCCTGATCGAGACCGAGCTGACGCGCGACTTCACCGGCAACGGCGCGAACTCGAACGGCTCGAACGGACTGCTCGACGCGATCCCGGCGAGGCGCCCGGGATCGCCGGAGGACGTCGCGGCCTGCATCCGCTTCCTCGCCTCAGACGAGGCCGCCTACGTGACCGGGGCGGTGCTGCCGGTTGACGGCGGCATGTCCGCCTGACACTCGCATCCAGATCAACGAAAGGAGACCAATGACAACCGCAACCAAGGACAAGGTGCAGGAGAGGGTGATCTCGGCACTCGTGGAGTTCGGCGAGGAGCCCGAGAACGTGAAGCCCGACTCCCGCTTCGAGGACCTCGACATCGATTCGCTCGATCTCGTCGAGCTCGCCCAGGTGATCGAGGACGAATACAAGATCGAAGTCACCGACGCCGACATGGACAAGATCGCGACCGTCCAGGATGTCGTCGACTTCGTGGCAGAGCGCCAGTCATGACTCGCCGAGTCGCCATCACCGGGATCGGCGCCGTGACGCCGCTCGGCGTCGGCGCCGAGGCGCTCGGCGAGCGCTGGGCCGCCGGCGAGTCGGGAATCGAGGACGGCTTCGGGCGCTGCTCGGACTTCGAAGCGACCGACCACCTCACCCGGCGCCAGGTACGCCGCACCGACCGCTTCACCCAGCTCGCCCTCGCGGCGGCCGCTGAGGCGATCGAGCAGGCCGGGCTCGACGAGGCGCCCTACGACCGCGCCGAGATCGGGAGCGTGATGGGGACGGGGATCGGCGGGCTCTCCACGATCGAGTCCGAGCACATCACCCTTCGGGAGAAGGGGCAGCGCGCCGTCTCGCCGCACTGCGTGCCACAGATGATGGCCAACTCGGCCGCCGGGGCGCTGGCGATCCAGCATGAGCTTCGGGGGCAGTGCTTCGGCACCGTCTCCGCGTGCGCCGCGGGTGCCCACGCCGTCGGCACGGGCGCCCGGATGGTTCAGCACGGGGACGCGATCGCCTGCGTTGCCGGCGGGAGCGAGGCGGCGATCACCGAGCTCGCCATTGCCGCCTTCGCCGAGATGGGAGCGACATCGCCGACCGGGATCTCGCGTCCCTTCGACCGCCGCCGCGACGGCTTCGTGATGGGCGAGGGAGCCGGTGTGATGGTGCTGGAGGACGCCGAGACGGCCGAGCTGCGCGGCGCCCCGATCCTCGGCTACCTGACCGGCTACGGCGCGACCGCGGACGCGCACCACATGACGGCTCCGGAGCCGAGTGGCGACGGCGCCGCCCGCGCGATCCGCAAGGCGCTCGCCGACGCGGAGGTCGAGCCGGGGCAGCTCGCCTACGTGAACGCCCACGGCACCTCGACCCCGCTCAACGACCGCTCCGAGACCGAGGCGCTCAAGACCGCGCTCGGCGAGCAGGCGGGCCGGATCCCGACGTCATCGACCAAGTCCGCGATCGGTCACCTGCTCGGTGCCGCGGGGGCCGTGGAGGGCGTCGCCACGCTGCAGGCGCTGCGCGCGAAGACCGCGCCGCCGACGCTCAACTACGAGGAGCCCGACGAGGGGCTCGACCTCGACTACGTGCCCGGCGATGCCAAGGCGCTGGCGGTGAACGGGCATCCGGCCATCGGGATCAGCAACTCCTTCGGATTCGGCGGCCACAACGTGGTTCTGGTCATGGAGGCCGCATGAACCTGATGCTCGCCGAACGCGAGGCCGCCAAACGCGAGCGCCTCGCACCGCTGGGGCGACTGGAGGCGCTTTGTGACCCCGGCTCGCTCGAGCTGGTCCGCACCCGGATCGCCTCGCGGTCCGCCCGCTCCGCCCCGGGCGACGGCGTAGTCGCCGGAGCGGGGACGGTCGGTGGCCGCCCGATCTACTGCTACGCGCAGGACCAGGGTTTCGCCGGGGGGTCACTCGGCACTGCTCAGGCCGAGACGATCGTCCGGCTGCTCGAGCTGGCCGGCCGCGCCGCCGCACCCGTGGTCGGGTTCATTGCCTCGGGTGGCGCCCGCATCGACGAGGGCGCCGGCGCCCTGGGCGGCTACGGCGCGATCTTCCGGCGACACGTGGCGCTCTCCGGGCGGGTGCCGCAGATCAGCGTGATCACCGGGACCTCGGCCGGCGGCGGCGCGTACTCGCCTGCGCTCACCGACTTCGTGGTGATGACCGAGGGCTCGCGCCTCTTCCTCACCGGCCCGAACGTGGTCCAGGAGGTCATGGGGGAGAGCGTCACGATGGACGAGCTGGGCGGCCCACGGGTGCACTCGCGGAACGGTGTCTGTGACCTCGTCGCCGAGGACGACCACGCCGCGGCGGAGCTGGTCCGCGACCTCCTCGGTCACCTGCCGCAGAGCTCGGAGCAGTCGCCGAACCCGGCGATTCCCGAGGAGCCGCTCGGTGGCGACCCGGGCGCGACCGTCCCGGCCGACCCGCGCAAGGTCTACGACGTGCGCGAGGTGATCGGCGCGATCTCCGACGGCAGCTCGATGCTCGAGCTCTCGCCGCGCTGGGCCCGCAACATGGTCACGGCGCTGACTCGCCTGAACGGGCATCCGGTCGGCGTGATCGCCAACCAGCCTCATCACCTCGGCGGCGTGATCGACGCGGCGGCCTCGGAGAAGGCGGCCCGGTTCATCCGCCGCTGCGACGCCTTCGGGCTGCCGCTGGTGGTCCTCGTCGACACGCCCGGTTTCCTGCCGGGCACGAAGCAGGAAGAACTCGGCGTGATCCGTCACGGCGCCGGCCTGCTGCACGCCTTCTCCGCCGCGCGGGTGCCGAAGGTGACCGTCGTCCTCCGCAAGGCCTACGGGGGCGGGTTCATCACGATGAACTCGCGCGAGCTGGGCGCTGACCTGGTGCTCGCCTGGCCGGGCGCGGAGATCGGCGTGCTGGGTGCGCGCCAGGCGGTGGGGATCGTCCACCGGCGCGCGATCGAAGGATCTCCGGACCCGAGCGCCGAGCACGATCGCCTCGCCGCCGAGTACGCGGAGCAGCACCTGACCGCCGGGGTCGCCGCACGGGCCGGCGACGTCGACGAGGTGATCGAGCCCGGCGAGACCCGGGAGCGACTGATCTGGGCCCACTCCGCGCTCGGCGGAGCCAACGGACGAAGGAGGCATGCATGACGACGGAGACGATCGAGGCGGTCCGCGAGGGAGTCCTCTGGCGCGAGGCGCCGCCCTACTTCGACGATCTCGAGATCGGCGATTCGATGGAGTCCTCGGGCCGCACGGTGACCGAGTACGACGTGGTCTCCTTCGCCGCCCTGACCGGCGACTGGCACCCCCAGCACGCCGATGCCGCCTGGGCTGCCGAGAGCGCCTTCGGGCGCCGGATCGCCCACGGCATGCTGGTGATCTCCTACGCCCTCGGCCTGCTGCCCATCGACCCGCGCGTCGTCCTCGCCCTGCGCTCGATCGACAGCGCCGTGCTGAAGCGCCCGGTCGGGCTCGGCGACACGATCCGAGTCCGTGCGCGCCTCGCCGACAAGCGGGAGCTCGGCGCCGAGGCCGGGCTGGTCACGCTGGGAGTCCGGATCTTGAACCAGGCCGACGAGCTGGTCGCCCGCATGGAGATCGTGGTCCTCTGGCGACGCAAGCCCGAGACCGCGGCCGACGCGCCGACGGCTGTATCGGGTGCCGCCGAGGGATCCCCGGATGAGCTCTCGCCACTCCAGAACGGGAGGTTGCTGGCCTGATGCTGGCCGAGAAGAGACTGCTGATCACCGGGGTCCTGACCCGGAAGAGCATCGCGTTTGCGGTCGCCCGTGAGGCGCAGCTGGCGGGCGCCGAGGTCGTCCTGACCGGCTTCGGCCGCACGCGCCGGATGACGGAGCGGGCCGCGTCCCGCCTGCCCGAGACTCCGGATGTCCTCGAGCTCGACGTCAATTCGGAGGAGGACCTGGCAGGACTCGCAGCCGAGCTCGAGGGCCGCTGGGGGGGCCTGGACGGCATCCTGCACGCGATCGCCTTCGCCCCGCAGGATGCGATCGGAGGCAAGTTCCTCGAGACCCCGTCCGAGAGCGCCGTCGAGGCTTTCAGAACGAGCGCCTACTCCTACCAGGCGCTGGCGCGCCACCTGGCGCCCCTGATGGAGAAGGGCGGCAGCGTGGTGGGGCTCGACTTCGACGCCTCGGTTGCCTGGCCGGCGTACGACTGGATGGGCGTCTCGAAGGCCGCCCTGGAGGCGGTCAACCGCTATCTGGCCCGTGAGCTCGGTCCGCGCGGGATCCGCGCCAACCTGATCTCGGCCGGCCCGATCGCCTCGCCGGCGGCCGGCGGAATCCCCGGCTTCGACGGGCTCTCGGGCACCTGGCCCGAAGCGGCGCCCCTCGGCTGGGACCCGGACGACCCGACCCCGGTGGCGCGCGCCGTCTGCTTCCTGCTCTCCGACTGGTCGGAGGCGATCAGCGGCGAGCTGATCCACGTGGATGGGGGAGCGCACGCCGTCGCGGGCGTCTCGGCGCCAACTGCCGCATCGAACGAAGCGCTCCCCGAGCTCGTCGGCTCGGGCACCGAGCCTGCGTCAACTTAGAGGCCGCAGGACGGCTGCTTTGCATGGAAAGCAGCCGTCTTCACGAGATACTGCGCGGGCGGTGTCGGAGGAGAACGTGGAGACAGTTCGCGGTGCAGCGAGAGACGCGGGCTTCCGCGAGAAGATCGTGTGCGGCCGGCTCCGGGCGGGGCCCGCGACGCGCGGGCAGGGGGAACGATGAGCACCGAAAGGAAGCAAGATGGCTGACGATGTCCAGGTGGTGAACCGCCGGCTCGATGCGAGCGAGAACGAGGCGCTGATCGGCATGGCCCGGATGGGCGCGGATGCGTTCGGATACACGGCGGAGCTGCGGATCGACCGCGGCCTCGCCCAGCTCCTGCGGCTGCGCGTTTCGCAGCTCAACAACTGCACCTACTGCCTCAACCTGCACTACGAGGCGGCCCGCGACGCTGGCATCCCCCGGGCCAAGATCGACACCCTGACCGCGTGGTGGGAGACCGAGCTTCACTCCGAGGCTGAGCAGGCTGCGCTTCGCTACACCGAGGCGCTCACCCGCGCGGCCGACACCGATCGGGACGCGGCGTTCCAGCGCTTCCACGACGCGCTCGCCGAGCATTTCAGCCCGGAGGAGATGCTCGAGATCGTCGCCGTCGTCGTCAACATGAACGTCTGGACGCGGATCAAGCTTGCCGAGGGCGCGATGCCGGGCCTGGCCTGAGCATCGAGACGGTCCGTGCTCGTCGCGCTCCGGTGATCCCGGCCCGTCTGATCCCTTCGAGCATCCCGAAGGCTGCTTCCCAGTAGGTTCAGTCGACCAGGACTTCTTGACGGAAGGAAAGCGCTATGGCAGAGATCGTGTTCGCCATTCAACCGACCCCGATGCCCAGCAGCGCTTTGTCTCGTCCGATGCGGAGATCAACCGGTGGTTCGTGCAGCGGCTGCAGGAAGCACATGGACGTGATGTCTCGCAGCCGCCTCTTCCGGTCGAGCGGATTCTCGACTTCCGCGTCTGACGGCTGACCGTGTCCGGCCTTGGTCGTCGTAGACGCCGGCCGTTGCCCGGTCGGCGCACGGACCTACCGCATTCCATGCAAAGCAGCGGTCAAGCGGGTCCGCGGAGCCGCGTGCACGGAGGGTCGCCTAGCGGCCCTTCCAGTTCGGCTCGCGTTTCTCGCTGAAAGCCGTGGCGCCCTCGATCGCGTCTTCGGAGGCGAACACCGGGGCGACCAGCTCGCCCTGCTTCGCCCAAAAAGTCTCGTCGTCCCAGGACCACTGCTTGTTGAGTACCGTCTTCGACGCCCGCAGCGCGAGCGGTGCGTTCGCGGCAACTTCCTCGGCGAGCTTCAGGGCGACTTCCAGGGCTTTGCCCGGATCAGCGAGTCGGTTGATCAGGCCGAGCTGGGAAGCGCGTTCGGCCGTGATCGTCTCGCCGGTCAGGGCGAGCTCCATCGCGATCGCAGCAGGCAACCTGCGGGGCAGTTGGCGGAGCGCCCCTCCCGCGGCCACCAGCCCGCGCTTCGCCTCGGGAACGCCGAGCTTGGCGCCTTTGGCCGCGACGATCAGGTCGCAGGCGAGCGCGATCTCGAGGCCGCCGGCAACGGCGAAGCCTTCGATCGCCGCGATCAGCGGTTTTTCGGCCGGCTTCTGGACGATTCCGGCGAAGCCCCGGTCCCCGGCCCAGGGGCGCTCGCCGCTCGCGAACGCCTTCAGGTCCATCCCGGAGCTGAAGCCGTTGCCCTCGCCGGTGATCACACCGAGGCTCAGATCATCGGTGGAGTCGAGCTCGGTCTGAGCGGCATCCATCGCCTCGGCCATCGCCAGGTTGACGGCATTGCGCGCGTCCGGGCGATTCAGGGTGATCAACAGCACCCGGTCGCGGCGCTCGGTGAGCAGCGGCTGATCGTTCACGGATGGGGACCCTACAATCGCCGGGCACGAGACGTGCCGGCGTAGCTCAGCTGGTAGAGCACTTCATTCGTAATGAAGGGGTCAGCGGTTCGAGTCCGCTCGCCGGCTTTCGGTCGCCTCTCACTTGCGCCGGCGCACCTTGATCGTCCGGCGGGCGAGTACCTAGCCGCTCTCCTCCAGGCTGGCGGTCGCCTCGCTGCCCTTCTTGGGGTGGAGGTCGAGGCTCACGAACCGGCCGACATTGCCCTGCTCGTCCACAGCCCGTACGGCGACGAAGCGATGGGCACCCGGTGGCACCCGGAAGGTCTGATGCGTGCCGGATACGGTCGGCGCCGGCACCCCGGAGAGCGGCTTTGCCGCGGCGAAGTCCCCGGCGTCGTTGATCGGACTCTTCGAGGTCACCACCTCGTACTTGGTCGCGGTGCCGCAGAGCAGATCGTCGCCTGGCGGGTCGAGGCTGATCCGGCGCGGCCCATGGCCGTGCAACACCGAGGCATTGGTGGGCTTGCCGGGCGAAACGGCGTCGTGTGCGTAGTCGCCTGAGTTCGCGTTGTCGTGATGGAAGCGCGGCCAGGACGAGCTCGTGCAGGGCCCGGCCGGTGTGTCGTAGGCGAACAGGTAGCCGGACCGGGTCAGCCCGATCACCCGCTTCTGCGCGCTGCCCGCAGTGTCGATGGTGCCCCAGCTTCCGATGGTGGGGACGGCGACCGTCCAGTCGCCCGTCAGCTTGGGCCAGCCGCTCAGGGCAATGCCGGCGCTGTTGGCCGCGTAGAGGTCGAAGGAGGCCGTCCCGCCGATCACCTCGTCGCCGGGCCGGCCGTCGATGTCTGCGGCGGCCGGCCCGGTCAGGAACTGAAGGTCGTTGACGATCAGCGGCCAGCCCACCCGGGACTGCCCCGTGGAGGCGTCCCAGGCCATCGCGAAGTCCTGGCCGCCCTGATACTCGTTGAGGCCGACGTCGAGCGAGCGGATCAGCCCGGTGGCCGGTGCGAGGACGCTGAGCCCGCTTCCGACCCCGCCCAGGTTCGCGAAGGAAGGGTGCCCGACGGCGGAGATCGTCGTCAGGTCATATTTCTGCGGGTTACCGCCCGGAACGACCGAGTTGAGCACGCGGTCCTTGCCATTCACGTCCCGGCCGTAGCACGACTGGCCGTTCGGGTTGAGGACGTAGGAGAACCCGGCCGCGGGCATCACGGTGACCTTGGAGCCCTGTCCGCCGGACGGGCAGTTGACAGGCCCGATCGCCGGCGACCCGGTGATGCCCTCACCCACCACGGGAAGGAGCTCGGTGTTCGCCAGGCCGATCTTTGCGGGCCAGCCGGGTCGGATGGCATTGCCGGGGTTGGGGTTGGAGTCTCCGTCGCCGGTGGACCGGATCGCGTAGAGCCTGCTGTTGCCCGGGCTGAGGATGCCGGCGGAACTGGCGAGCGCGTAGAGCCCGCTGTTGATGAGGTCGGCGTTGGCGCCTCCGTCTGAGTTCGCCTGGTACTCCTCGTTGGTCCCGATCACGATCTCGGGGTTGGAGGCGGAGCCGCTGCTCGCCCCGTCGAGGTCACCGACGGCTGGTGTGTCGACGATCGCGCCCTGCTGCTCCGAGCCGGCGTTCGCGTTGAAGGTGACCTGGTGGGTGTCCGGGTCGATCGACTGCACCTTGCTCGGATCGACGACCAGGACCGGGAAACCAGCCACCGGCGCTCCGTTCGGATGCCAGGCGTAGACGTTCCGGTCCATCGAGGCGGCGATGATCTCCAGCCTGCCGTCTCGGTCGAGATCGGCCAGCACCGGCGAGCCGATGAAGCCGTGCTGCGTGCGGTTGAACTTGCCGTGGCGGGAGTTGACGAACGGCGCCAGGGGCTTGCCCGAGTAGTCCGGGTTCGACTGCTCGTGGAAGATCCTGTTGCCCTCCGCGTCCCACCCATAGACCTGCCCCTCGATGTCTGCGGCGAAGACCTCCGGGACGCCGTCGTGATTGACATCCGCGGCGGCGACCGAGGCGAGGATCGCCCCGCCGATGTTCGTCGTCACCTCTCCGCTGTCAAACGCACGCTCCCCGGTGTGGAGCGGCGGCTGGTCCGTGCGCTGTGGCCAGCCGGGGAGCGCCGAGCCGTTGGGCCAGTAGGCGTGGACGAACCCGTCGCTGCCGCCGATCACCAGCTCGTTGCGGTTGTCGCCATCCAGATCGACCAGTACCGGCGAGGACGCGCCGTCCCCTGTCGAGTCGGTCCCGTCGAGCTTGCGCGGCAAGCCGGGCAGCAGCGAGGCGTCGCGGTGGAGCCACATCGCGCGCTCGTCCTCCCCGGTCAGGTCATGGCCGTCCTGGGTCGCCGAGGCGACCACCTTGACGGTGAATCCGTTCGGGGCCTTGAAGGGCCGCCCGTTGTCGACTCGCGGCGTCGGCGGGGGCTGAGCGCCGGCGAAGGACGTGCCGGAGGGGAATTGAGCCTTGAGCTGCGCGACGTCGATCGTGGCGAGGGTGCCAACGACCGGTGAGTCGCAGCTTCCCGTGGCGACTTGCCGGAAGTCACCGCCGGGGAGGTTGCTCGGATAGTGGCCAGGGGCGACCAGGACGGCGTAGGTGCAGTTGTCGGATCCAGAGCGCGCCGAGACGTGTCCTTCGACCTCGAAGCTCGCCTGCGCAGGATCGATCTGGTCGTACCACTGCGGCGAGGTGATCTCGACCTCGGGCGGGATCAGCGACTTCACCGAGTCGTCGCCCAGCGGTGGGGGAACCAACGCCGCCACCGCCTTGGCCGCATTGACGCGGCCCCAGCCGTAGAACTGGTCGTGCCCTGCGCGCGCCGGGTACGAACGGCTCGGCGCCAGCGCATTCAGCGGGGGCGCGGGGACCACGGGGCGCACCGCGTTCAGCCCGAGGATGTTCGACGCCGTGAATGGGTCGGTGCAGCCCGCGACGGGCGGCGTGCAGTCGGGCTCGGGGTCGAGTGTCCCGCGGAAGAAGTCGACGTCGTCGGCCTGGCCGGTCCCGTCGATCGTCCCCGAGGCCATCAGCTGTCGGACCTCGTTCGCGGTGATGATGCAGGGGTCGTCCCCGGGTTCCCCGTCGACGTCCACCGCGCGGGTGCAGTCGCCTCTCGGGTCGAGCTTCCCGCGGTCGCTGGCGTCGAGCGCCGCGCTGTAGATCAGCCCGGCGATCCCAGAGCCCTTGCCCGTGGCCTCGGAGGAGCAGCTGCTCGACGGGATCGCCACTGTGATCTTGGCGTTGAAGTTGGTGCAGCCGTTGAACTGGAGATAGGAGTGAGGCACGGGCACCGAGCCGTTGTCGTACTTGGTCACCGAGTTGACCAGGATCACGTGCGGCAGGCTCGAGGGCCAGTTGTCGTGCTGGGCCGCCTCGTCCGCGGCGGATGCGATCACGGCCGTGCCGTGGTCGTAGGCGTAGTTGACCGCAACCCGGGCGAGCTTGCTGTTGTTGAGCGTGCCGAGAGCCTCCTGGATCACGAGCGCGCCGTTGTCGGTCGCATACAGCGCGGCCTGGGCGAAGCGGTTGACGTCGGCGATGAAGCTGTCGCCGACGCGCAGCGGCATCACCACGCAGTTCGGGCAGGAGCCGGCGTCGTTCTGCCCATTGTCGGCCTCGGCGGTCGAGTCCTGCGCCTCGCCGGTGCCATGCCCGTACTGGACGTCGTCGAAGGGGTCGTTGTCGTCGTCGAGGAAGTCCCAGCCGGCGATGTCGTCGACGAAGCCGTTGTCGTCCGCATCGCTTGAGTCGGAGAAGGCGAGCAGCAGGTCCTGCGGCACCAGCACGTCGGCGGGCCCGACGCGTCGGGAGTCCGTCAGGTCGATCCGATCGTCGCAGGCATAGTCGCGGAGGTTGAAGACGCCGTCCTCGTTGAGGTCATAGCCGCTGCCCGCGAAGGCAGTGCAGTCTCCGCCGAGCAGGTTGGGGCCGTTGGCGTTCGGCTCGGGCAGCTCCCCCTTGTTGAGCCACACCTTGAAGCGCAGGTTCTCCATCGCGCCCTGGTTGTTCCACTCGATCCCCGAGTCGAGGACGGCGATCTGCACGTCCGGGCGCCCGGTGGTGGTCTCCCAGGCGGTTTGCGGTGTCGTGTCGGGATCGACGATGTGAGCGCCGCGGACGCCGCCGAGCTCGACGCCGAAGGGATCGAGGTTGGGGTTCGGGTTCTCCGGCGTCGCCGCGTACTTCCAGTCGTCGCCACCCAGATCGGCCGGCACCTGACCGGGATCGGAGTGCAGGTCCTTGAAATCGGTCGGATCGCCACCCGGGTGGGTGTACGGGAATTCCCCCAGTGCAGGCTCCGCGGACGTCACCGCGATTGCGCCGGCGAGCAATCCCGCGGCCAGCGCGAGCCGGACACTCCTGCGGACGGGGCTCTCCCTCCTCACATGCGCCGGGGATTGTATGCCCGAGCGCCTCTCCGGCGCCAGTCCCGGTCAGCCGAGTCCGGCGGCGCGCCGGATGAAACCCAAAGGCCGCTACAGGTTCTGCAGGGCGCGGTAGCGCTCGCGCATGAAGTCGAGCGCCGTACGGCGCTGGTCATCGGCCGCGAGCAGCTCGGAGTAGCCCAGCTCGGCACCGGGAAACCCCGTCGCGTTCCAGAGCTCGCCGGAGGCAAGACCCGCGTCGAACGGACCGACGTACAGGTAGGGCTCGTCGTGGTTCTCGTCGCCCGGCGAAGCCCCGAAGTTGGCTCCCGTCTCGCCGTCCCCGAGCTCGACCGCGATGTCGAAGTGCTCCGGCCAGATCCTGACCATCGTGGAATCGGCTTCGGATTCGTCCGCGCGGAGCTGTTCGAGCACCGAGCAGGCGAACCCATAGAGGTCACCCAGCGCCCGGGAGGTGGCCCCGTCGACCTCGGGGGGAAGCGGCTCGCGAGACTCCTCGGCACCGCGCTGGCGGATCAGCTCGGCGCCCTCGATCCGCACCTGGCAGTCGACCCCGTCCTGCTCGAAGAATGGGGTGCCGAAGCCCCCGCGGGTGTAGCGGAGCGAGATCTCGTTCTCCGGCTTGCGCGCCGGGGCGACCACGGCCTCGGCCACCTTGTGCAGCGCGATGCGGGTCTCGGTGAAGGTCGCGGGCAGGGGCTCGAGACGCTTCCAGGCGCCCAGCCAGCGCTCGGCGCACCAGGGCGCGATCTCCGGGTCCTGCGCCGCGATCTCGTCCCAGGTGTGATCGCCGCGGTTGTGGACCGGCGAGACGAGCTCGCGCCCCTCGGGCACCTCGCCTGGGTCGACCGGATCGTCGGTGTACGGGGGATCGGTCACCGCGGGAGGGGAGGGCTCGAGGACTCGCGCCTCATAGTCCCCGCCCAGCTTGTCCTCGGCCTCCGCCCTGGGGTTCGCCATCGGCTTCCTACACTAGTCCCGCCTGCGCCGATCAGCCCGAGCGGAACCGCTCGACCAGCCGCTCCGCGTAGCGGTCCTCCCAGCCCTGATCGGCGCCGAACTCTCGCTCCAGTGAGACGAGCTCGAAGACCAGCTCGCTTCGGACCGGGGCCTTGCCGAGCAGCTCCGGCAGCTCGGAATGCTGGATCAGCCAGTCCGCGTACCACGAGGCCCAGTCGGGGTCCTCGCCGTCGGTGATCCGGTAGACGGTGTGATGGGTCTCGCCCGCCTCGTGCAGCAACGCGCTGATCTTCTCGGTGGTCTCGTCCATTCCCTCTCCTTTGCTTCGGGCTCATGGTCCGGCCGGACCGGCCGACGTTACGTCCAGTGTGTAACGCCAGGCGGACTCATCGGACATCTGGGCATGCGGATCCGGCTCCTGGCCATCGCTGTGGTGGCCCTGGCGGCCCTCGTCGGATGCGGCTCCTCGACCTCCAGCGCCGGCGATCCGATGGTCGGCGCGGCCCAGGCGAGCCCAGCACCGGCAGCCACCCCCGCCAAGTCCAGGGGGCCGAGGCTGAAGGTCGTAGACAGCGACTACGGGCGCATCCTCGCCAATGGTGGCGGCCGGGCCCTCTACCTGTTCACGGCCGATCAGGGCAAGGCGAGCAACTGCTCGGGCGACTGCGCCAAGGCCTGGCCCCCCTACATCGTCAAGGCCAAGCCGTCGGCGGGGCCTGGCGCGAGGGTCGGCAAGATCGGCGTCACCCGCCGCGGCGACGGCAGGCTGCAGGCGACCTACGCCGGTCACCCCGTCTACTTCTACGAGGGCGACAACGAGCCCGGCGAGGTGCTCTGCCAGGCGGTCAACGAGTTCGGCGGCTACTGGTACGTGCTGCGCGCGAACGGCAAGGCCGTCCGCTAGCTACAGCCGAACGAGCTTCTCGGAATCGATCTCGCGGGTGACCCCGCGGAAGTCCAGCACCAGTGAGGAGTCGTCGACCACGCGCTGGTAGTCGAGATGGGGGTGCGCCGTGAGGATGCAGACCAGATCCGCCGCCTCCATCGACTCCTCCAGTGGCGCCGAGGAGAGCTCGAGGTCGGAAAGGTCCGGCACGTGCGGGTCGTGGTAGGAGACGTCTGCGCCGAGGCTGCGAAGCAGGTGGATGATCTTCAGGGCGGGGGACTCGCGGATGTCTCCGACCCCGGCTTTGTAGGAGACCCCCAGCAGCAGCACCTTCGAGCCATTGGTCGCCTTCTCAACGCTGTTCAGCGCACGCTCGATGCGCCGCACGCACCACTGCGGCTGGTTCTGGTTGATCTTCCCGGCCAGCTCGATGAACTCCGTGTAGAAGTCGTGCTCGCGGGCCTTGTAGGAGAGGTAGAAGGGGTCGACGGGCAGGCAGTGGCCGCCCATCCCGGGACCCGGGTCGAAGCGCATGAATCCGAACGGCTTCGAGGCGGCGGCGTCGACGACCTCCCAGACATCGACCTCGAGCCGCTCGCAGAGCATCGCCAGCTCGTTGACGAGCGCGATGTTGACCGAGCGGAAGATGTTCTCGAGCAGCTTGGTGAGCTCGGCGGCGTCTGGGTTGCTCACCTCGATGACCTCGTCGCAGATCAGCCCGTAGAGCTCGACCGCGCGCGCCGTGGATTCCTCGTTGAGGCCGCCGACGACCTTTGGCGTGGTGCGGATCGTGTAGTCGGTGCGGCCCGGGTCGATCCGCTCGGGCGAGAAGGCGAGATGGAAGTCTCGGCCGGCCGCGAGACCGGACTCCTCGAGGATCGGGCGCAGGCGCTCGCGCGTCGTGCCGGGATAGGTGGTCGACTCGAGCACGATCAACTGGCCCTTCTGCATCACCGCCCCCAGCGAGGTTGCGGCATCGATCATGTAGCTCAGGTCCGGCTCGCGCGAGTTGGTCAGTGGCGTCGGGACGCAGATGATCACCGCGTCGCACGAGCTCAGATCGGCGTACCGGCTCGTCGGGGTGAGCGAGCCGGTAAGGCTGCCGAGCCGCTCAGAGGGCACGTCCTCGATGTAGCTCCTGCCCTCCGCGAGCGCGTCGATCTTGCGCGGATCGGCATCGAGGCCTACGACCTCGTGGCCCTCCTCGGCGAAGGCGACCGCCAGCGGCAGCCCCACGTACCCCAGCCCCACGACTCCTACCTTCATGTGCGGGAGTGTAGGAGAGCAGCTACTTGCCGCTGGATTTCCGCTTGCCGGCCTTGCTGTTCTTCTGTCCAAGGCTGCGCGGAGGGTGCCCGCCGATGATGTGGTCGACGTAGAGGCCGCAGGCGGACGCCGTCGGAGCCTCCCGGAACCCGGTGCGTTTGACAGCCGTCAGGTTCCCGACGACCGCCGGGGCATCGACCCCGAGCACCTTCTGCAGCAAGTTGACGTCATCCGCCTGGACGCTGAAGGTGATCGGGCCGCCCTTGCTGGTCACCTCGCCGGCCGGCCAGTAGGGTCCCTGGTCGGGCCGGTAGGGAATCGCCGCGTCCATCCCGGAGGGCAGGCGCGTCTCGAGCCCGGGTGCCCTCACGGTGATCCCGGTCACCGGGCTGACGTACTGCAGCGAGATCTTCCACTGCCCCGGGGCCAGGTGGATCGTCTGGCTCGCGGTCTCGCCAGGGGCGAGGTTGTTGTCGAGCGGAGCCTGCTTCTCGGGACTGACGCCGCCCTCGGCCACGACGCCCCCGGCCGCGCCGGCCTTCCAGTAGAGCCGCTTGGCGATCACGGGTCGCGGCCAGACGACCGCCTGGCCGCCGCCGGCCAGCACGTGGCGGAACTTCGGCCTCTTGCAGCGGAAGACGCGGCCCGGCCTCGCCTCCTCGGCCAGGACCCCGACGTTCGGCGTCGTCCCGGTGCGTCTCCACAGCCTGTAGGAGTCATTCGACGCGGCCAGGGTCCAGCCCGGCGGCGCCTGGCTCTGGTAGATCGCGCTGGTGGTCACCGCGTACGGGTACTGATTGAGCACATTGAATGCAACCGAGTCGAAGTCGATCGGCAGCCGCTGGGTCTTGGAACGGGTCGAGTCGACCCTGTTCTCGGAGTTGAAGGCGGGGCTGTAGACCGTTGCCGTGCGCAAGGCGTAGTCGGTGAAGCGGTCGCTGGTGAGTGCGAGCACATTCTCGCCGGCCACCCGGCTCCGGAACTCGGCCAGCTGGTCCAGGCGACCGGTGGACGCCACGATCGTGTCGCGCAGGGCGAGGAAGGACGAGTACGCGGCCAACGCGATGAAGACCACCGCGAACGCTCGCCGCCCCGGGCCGCCCCCCGGAGCCAGTAGCGCCACGATGGCGAGCAGCATCACGACCGAGGCCGGGACGACCACGGCCTTGGCGAGGATGTAGAGCCCGCCGTTCTCGATGTACTTGGTCAGCAGATAGACGAGAAGCCCCGAGACGACGGCGGCCGGGACCGCGTAGTCGCGGCGCCCGATCCACCAGGCCAACCCGACGATCAGTCCGGCGAGCCCGATCAGGCCGAACAGCCAGTAGACCCAGTCGTGCGAGAAGTCATGGGTTCCGAGCAGCCAGTTCCCGCTCGGCCAGACCCCGAGGGTCTCCAGTGGCGAGACCACGTAGCGGAGCTTGCTGTTGGTGTCGGCGACGGCCCCGATCGAGCCAGACCGGAGGAAGTCGAGGACCTTCGGCAGCTCGATCAGCCCGACGATCACCAGGACTATCGCGGCGGGGATCACGATCGGCATCGACGCGCGCACCGTCCGCCGTACACCCTCCGCACCTTCCTCCCTACGGATGCGCAGCAGATGGGCGAGCATCCAGAGCCCCGCCGTGATCGCGAGCCAGGCGATGCCGGGCAGGCTGTAGACCGGGACCATCGCCGCCGTGATCAACGAAAGCCCGATCAGGATCGCGATGCGGCCGTCGGGTTCCCGCTCGATCTCCCGGAGGCCGATCGCGAAGGCGATCAAGAACATGCCGGCGATCAGCTCTTTGAACCCCGCGATGCCGAGTACCGAGGCGGTCAGGTAGGCGAAGGCGACCAGCGTGGCGCCCACGATGTGCCGCCAACCGGGAAGCCCTCGCAGGAGGCCGAGCGAGGTGATTGCCGTGAGGATGGGGGCCGCGACGAGCAGACCGAGCCATCCGTGGAGCGGCTCGGTGCCCAGCACGTGAACGACGGTGGCGACCAGGCTGTGCGGGCCGAGTGGATAGCCGTTGACGATGCTCTGCGGCTGCGGGCCGGTCGGGTGGAGCAGGTAGTCGGTGTCGACCAGGTGCATCGCCATGTCGTTGTTGAGGCCGACGCCCGGGATACCTATGTGGCCGCTGGCGATGAAGGGCAGCGAGGCGAGCAGTCCCGCGATCACGCCCACCGGCAGCGCGAGGCCCACGGCGGGTCCCAGGATCGCCTCGCGGCGGGCGATCAGGTACGCAAACGAGGCGAGCACCACGATCGCCGTGGCCACCAGTGAGGTGTCCCCGTGGCCCGGGAGGCGGATCCCGACGGTGCAGATCAGGATCAGGACCGAGAGCCCGATCGGGCCCTCGAGGAAGGTGGCCCGGTGGCGCCCCAGCGCGAGCATCACCGCTCGGCCCACGACCAGGGAGGCGAACAGGATTATCCCTGCAGAGAGATAGGTTCCCGGGAAGAGGGCCAAGAGGGCGGGGAGGATATGGAGTCGGCCCGAAAGCGGGACTAAGGGCCTGTCCCGATAGGGATCGCACCCCTGGATCCGGCCCAGGACACGGCGCGGATGCGGCCCCGTCGCGAATCCCGCATGGCGCCGCCATGCGGAATCCGCGCCATGGCCGCCCCGCTTGGTCCTGGACCGTCCCAGGGGCTCGCCCCTACCGGGACAGGCCCTAAGCCTGGATACGGTTGCGCTCGGACTCTCCGCGCTCCCGGCCCAGCGTCACGAACTGGTCGAGCGGATATCCCCAGTGCAACCGCCGCAGCACGGCCCAGTCCGAGCGCCGTCGCAGCGAGTCGACAAAGCGCCGTCGCTCGCGTATCCGCTCGCGATTACCCGAGATCCAGCGATAGGAGTCGAGCTTCGCCCGCAGGAAGGAGGGCCCGCGAAGCAGGCAGTAGCCCCACATCATCAGCTCGCTGAGTGCCAGTAGTGGCGAAAGGGCGAGCCGGGTCAGGCCGCGCGTGTTGGAGAGCAGCATCGACCAGCGGTTGCGCTCGAGCAGGAAGAGCTTGTGGGGGAACATCGTCAAGTGGTAGTCGTGGCTCACCGTCGAGGCGGGCACGCAGTGGATCTCCTTCCCGGCCACCGCCAGCAGCCAGGAGAGCCCGACGTCCTCGTGGTAGAGGAAGCCGCTCTCGTCCCAGCCTCCGATCGATTCGAGGTCCTCGCGCCGCATCAGGAAGGCGGCGCCGTGCAGGCCGCTGACCCGAAACGGCTGGCGGCCGGCGCGCTCGCGCGGCTGCTCCAGCCAGCGGTTGAAGCCGAGCCCGGTGACGTGGACGTTCTGTCCCGCGGCGCTGATGCGCCCGGGATCCGACTCGAGGACGATCAGCGGGCAGACGGCACCGGCGTCGGGGGTCGCCTCGAGGAAGGAGACCAGCGGGTCGAGCCAGTCCGGGCTGACGACCACGTCCATGTTGAGCACGGCCACGTAGTCGCCCCGGGCCTCAGCCAGCGCGAGGTTGACGGCGCCCGCGTAGCCGCGATTGGTGAGCGAGCGCAGCAGGCTCACCGATTCGTGGCGCTCGGCCGCGGCCTCGGCAATCGAGTCGCTGCCGTCTGAGGAGGCGTTGTCGACCACGAGGATCTCGCTGCTCGCGTTTCCCGCGTCCGCGACCAGGGCCTCCAGGCAGCGCGCGAGTGCGTCGGCGCCGTTGTAGTTGACGACTACGACCGAGACCAGGGTCAGCTCGCGCCGCTCTTGGAGGCGGCGTCCTCCTCGATCATCCGGCTCAGCCGCCCGCTGAAGATCGAGATGAAGAGGACGGCGGAGATCACCTGGAGCCCCAGGACCAGGAAGCTGGTGGTGAGGACCAGGGCGCGGGTGTCCGTGAAGACGTTGTTCCCGGCCCACTGGATGGTCAGCTGGATCAGCTTGGCCAGCGAGCCGAGCATCAGGACCAACCCGACGAGCCCGACCCCCAGCCGAAACCGCACCGAGATCACCCAGCGCAGCCAGCGCGGCGGCCCCTTCCCGGCCTCGACCCCGTAGAGGGCGGCCGCCACTCCGAAGATCACCAGCTGGAAGGCGGCCAGCACCCCGAGGGCGGCGACGATGAAGCTGTGGATGTTGAGCCCGAGGTAGGAGGTGTGCACCGGGCCGCTCGAGAGCAGCACCGCGCCGGTGATCGTGATCCCCATCAGGATCAGACCCGGGACGATGAAGGTGAGCGTCGGGTTGTAGATCAGCAGCAGCACGATCACCCGGCCGAGGATGCGGAGCCCGTCCTTCCACGGGCTCAGCTTCTTCTCCCCGACGCGGGGCAGATAGGAGATCGGGATCTCGGCCTCGCGCAATCCCCGCGCTTTCGCCTTGATCCCGATCTCGGTCTCGATGTCGAAGCCGCGCGCCTCGGTGCCCAGTCGGACGGCCTCGGAGCGGCGCATCGCGTAGAGGCCGCTGAGGTGGTCCGTCCCCTCCAGGCCGTGGCTGATCGTCAGCAGCTTGTTGAAGAGCCAGTTGCCCATCCGGTTGACGAAGGGCATGCTCTCCGGCTCGGACTCACGGACTCCCCGGACCAGGTCGTGGTCGTCGAGCAGCTCGACCATCTCCTTGATCGCCGGCACCGGGTAGGTCGCGTCGGCGTCCATGATCACCACGTTCTGTCCCTGGGCCTCCGTGATGCCGGTGCGGATCGCGACGCCCTTGCCCCGGTTGGAGGCGTGCTGGACGAGGCGAACCGGGTAGCGCCCGGCGACGTCGGCGGTGTCGTCGGTAGAACCGTCGTCGACCACCAGCACCTCGTAGCTTCGGTCGAGGTAGTCGCCGAGCTCGTCGAGCACGTGCGGCAGCGCCGCGCCCTCGTTGTAGGCGGGCAGGACGACGGTGGTGCGGACGCTGTCGGCGCTCGCACGCCGCGGTTCCTCTTTCTGCCTGTCGGCCGTGATGGGCATCGTGATGGAGGGCGGTGGGGCAGGGGGAGGATAGGAGTGCGAGACCAGCCTGGGGGAATCAGCCGCCCGCGGCCTCGGCAGCTCGCCGCCCCTCGAGGATCTCCTCCCGCTCGGCTAGGCGGTTCCGGCGCCGGGTCTCGGCCTCCCGCTGGCGGCGCTCCTCGTCGGGCGTCTCGGGAACGAGCGGCGGCACCTCGATGGGCTCGCCGCTCGCGTCCACGGCGACCATGGTGAGGTAGGCGGTGCTGGTGTGCCGGACCTCCGCCGTGACCGCGTTCTCGGCCTCGACCCTTACCCCCACCTCCATCGACGTTCTCCAGACCGCGTTGACGCAGGCGCGGCAGCGGAGCAGCTCTCCGACGTGCACGGGCTCGGTGAAGGTCATCCTGTCCATTCCGGCGGTGACCACCCGGCAGCCGGAGTGGCGAATGGCGGCGATCCCGGCAACCTCGTCGCACATCCGCATCACCACGCCGCCGTGGACGAAGCCGGCCGAGTTCGCGTCCTGGATGCTCATCCAGCGGATCAGCTCGGAGCTCGAGCGGGAAACGGGGCGCGGCTCGCGATCCTCCGTCATCGACGCGATCCTAGTCGTGACTACCCTGCCCTCGGGCCATGCCCCGCCACGACGACATCACGGTGGTGATCCCCTGCTTCAACCACGGGCGCTTCCTGCTCGAGTCGGTCGAGCGGGCGCTCCGTCAGGACGGGGGCCCGCCCCAGGTGATCGTCGTCGACGACGGCTCGACCGATGAGCAGACCGTGCGGGCGCTGGAGGAGGTTCCGGCGGGCGTCGAGGTGATCAGGCAGCAGAACGCCGGGGTATCCGCGGCGCGGAACGCCGGCTTTGAGAACTCGGGCTCCGAGCTGCTCCTGATGGTCGACGCCGACGACCGGCTCACGCCCGACGCGCTCGACGTGTTGCGCCCTCCGCTCGAGGCCAACCCGGACGTCGGCTACTGCTACGGGCTGATGAAGCTGATCGGGGCCTGGTCCGGCGTCCTGCGCTTCCCCGACTTCGACCCCTACATCCTCCTGCACCGCTCTATCGCCGGTGCCCAGCTCGGCCTGGTCCGCCGTCGCTGCTGGGAAGACGCCGGCGGCTTCGATCCGGCGATCGACGGCTACGAGGACTGGGACTTCTGCCTGAGCGCGCTCGAGAAGGGCTGGCGCGGCCTGCAGATCGACCGGGTCACGCACGAGTACCGCAAGCACGAGCGCTCCGGCAACGAGGAGCACCGCCGCCGCTACCGCCACGTCTACCGGCAGATCCGCGCCAAGCACGCGGACCTCTTCGCCCGCCGCAGGGAGTTCGCGCGCCAGACCGACCTCGGCCCGCTGCACCGCTTCGCCTACCGGACCTACTGGGCCTGGCGCCCGATCCCGGCGCCGGTCGAGAAAGCGCTCTACGAGAAGGTGCTCTTCCGGCGAAACCGCCCGGCGATCCGCTAGGCCGCCGCCGCCCGGCAGAGGAAGAAGCGCTCCGCTGGGTCCAGTTCGCACCGTTCGACGGTTGCCTCGTCGAACAGCTCGGCCGCGGTGCGGTCCGCTACCTCGAACCCGGCCTCGCGCAACCGGTCGGGCAGGTCGTTGCCGTAGATCCGCACGTGGTCCTGCTGGCCGAAGGCGACCATCCGGTCGAGCGGCGCGGTGATCGAGGGATCCTCATAGGTTGTCACCCCGGGCCGGTAGGGGACGAGGACGAGGGCGAGGCCGCCAGGGGCGAGCACCCGGTGCAGCTCCCGCATCGCCGCCCGGTCGTCGGGGACGTGCTCGAGGACGTGGCTGCAGAGGACCAGGTCGAAGGAGGAGTCGGGGAGGTCCATGTCGGTTATGTCGAGGCGGAGGTCTGCCGGGGCGTGCAGGTCGGCCGTGACGCGCTCGACGCTGGGCAGGCGCTGAAACACCGGATCGAGGAGCAGCTCCGGGGCGAAGTGGAGAAGGCGGCGGCCGGGCAGCTCGCCCCGGGCGAGCAGGAGCGCGATCGCACGGTGCCGACGATGCGAGCGGCAGCGGGGGCAGATCCCGCCCCAGCCGGAGATCAGCAGGCGAGACATGCGACGGAAGCGGCCGCCGCAGCAGGGGCATTCGCGGGCATCGCCCCGCAGCAGCCGGGCGCTCAGCCTGGCCTTCAGGTCACCGGCCCCATAGAGCAACCGGGCCAGCCCGTGGTGGCGCAGCACCCACTCGATCCCCCTGGCCAGTGCGACAGCCACGCGCAGGCGGAGCGTGGGGCGCGCGAACACCGGGCCGCCTTCTGCCCTCGGGGCCGCGGCGCTAGCCACGAGCGCCGATCCGGCGGAGCAGCTTGACGGCGCCGCGTGGCTCCGGATGCGGCCAATTCGAGATCCGCGGCAACACCGCTCGCCGGCTCGCCTCCCAGGCGCGCATGATCCCCCGCTGCAGCGGATTGCGTGCCCACCCGAGCCGGATCTCCATGGCCTCGTTGAGCTGCACCCAGACATCGGTGGTGGTCTTGCTGGTCGGGTGGTAGCGGAAGTTGAGGTAGGGCTCGGAGATCCGGTCGACCCGCGCGCCGCGGAGCAGCCGCAGGTAGAAGTCGTAGTCCGCGGCGTCCGCATAGCTCTCGTTCAGCGACGGCGCCTGCGCGAGGAGCTCGCGGCGCCAGATGATGGTGGGGGTGGTCACGAAGGCGC
Organism: uncultured Solirubrobacterales bacterium; assembly: GCA_963797265.1. GTDB lineage: Bacteria > Actinomycetota > Thermoleophilia > Solirubrobacterales > 70-9 > DASUPK01. The sequence goes on from CAWCOY010000003.1 coordinate 526,527, forward strand.
CGAGGTAGAGGTACTTGCGCCAGCTCCACCTCGGTGGCACCAGGGTCCGGAAGACCTCGCCGTGCTCGTCGACGTAGTTGACCGCACCGAAGATCGCGCCGATCTCGGGGTCCGCGAGCAGATGTTCGACCGCACGATCGATCGCGCCGGGGATGTAGGCGTCATCGGCGTTGACCCAGGCGAGCAGGTCGCCCTGGGCGAGGCGCAGACCTTTGTTGACCGCCTCGGTCTGGCCCCTGTCGGGCTCGGAGATCCAGGTGAGATGCGGGTCCTCCCGCGCCTCGAGCATCTCCACGGTGCCGTCGTCGGAGGCCCCGTCCACGACGATGTGCTCGTGCGGCGTCCGCAGCGTGGCGACGCTGTCGAGCGTCTCCGGCAGGAAGCTCGCCATGTTGCGGGCCGGGGTGATCACCGAGAGCATCGCCATCCGGCGGGGGAGAGTAGATGCGGGACGGCCTATATTGGCGCCCCGGTGGCGGACCAAAACGAAGCCCATCCCTACCGTCCCCGCGTCGAGGGGACCACCAAGCGCGCTCTGATCACCGGCATCTCCGGCCAGGACGGCTCCTACCTGGCCGAGCTGTTGCTCGAGAAGGGCTATGAGGTCCACGGCATCATCCGCCGCTCCTCCAGCTTCAACACCGACCGCATCGACCATCTCTACACGGACCCCCACGAGCAGGGCGTCCGGCTGTTCACCCACTACGGCGACCTCTCCGACTCGGTCGCGCTGGTGAAGCTCCTCTACGAGCTGCAGCCCGACGAGATCTACCACCTGGGCGCTCAGAGCCACGTCCGGGTCTCCTTCGAGATCCCCGAGTACACCTTCGACATCACCGCCGCCGGCACCGTCCGCCTGCTCGAGGCCATTCGCGAGGCGGGAGTGAGTCCGCGCTTCTATCAGGCGTCCTCGTCCGAGATGTTCGGTGCCGCTCCGCCTCCGCAGAACGAGTCGACGCCGTTCCACCCGCGCAGCCCGTACGGCGTCTCCAAGGTCGCCGCCTACTGGGCGACGGTCAACTACCGCGAGGCCTACGACCTCTTCGCCGTCAACGGCATCCTCTTCAACCATGAGTCGCCGCGCCGGGGGGAGACGTTCGTCACCCGCAAGATCACGCGGGCTGTGGCGCGCATCGCCGCGGGGTTGCAGGAGAAGCTCTACCTCGGCAACCTCGACGCCCAGCGCGACTGGGGCTATGCGCCGGATTACGTCGAGGCGATGTGGATGATGCTGCAAGCCGACGAGGCCGAGGACTTCGTGATCGCCACGGGCGAGACGCACACCGTCCGTGAGGCGGTCGAGATCGCCTTCGCCCATCACGGACTCGATCCGGACGAGTACGTCGAGATCGATCCGCACTACTACCGGCCATCGGAGGTCGATGTCCTGCTCGGCGATGCCTCGAAGGCGGAGGAGAAGCTGGGCTGGAAGCCCAAGGTGCGATTCAAGGAGCTGGTGGAGCTGATGGTGGACGCCGACGTGGCCGCCCTGGAGGACCAGCTCGCGGGCAAGGTGACGCGCTCGAGCTTTGAGTGAGCCCGCCCCCTCGCTCAGCTACTGCAAGGTCTGCGAGCTCGAGGACTTTCGGGACCCCGACCTGCGGGACCTGATCCGCGACATCTTCGAGCCGGATTGCGAGCACTTCGGCAAGGACTTCCCGGAGGGACGCGAGTACCGCAAGTACTGGGAGGTAGCGATGACCGCCCGTGCCCTCCGGGACTTGGGGGTGCTCAGAGACGACGCGCGCGTTCTCGGCGTCGGCGCCGGCCACGAGGCGACCGTCTATTGGCTGACGAGGAAGGTCGGTCAGGTGGTCGCGACCGACCTCTATGAGGCCGACGACGCCTGGTCGGAGTCGGATTCGAGCGCGGACATGTTCACCGATCCCGGCAAGTTCTGGGACGGAGAGTGGAATCCGGATCGCCTCGAGGTCCAGAACATGAACGCCCTGGAGCTCGACTTTCCGGATGACTCCTTCGACGCGGTCTTCTCCTCGAGCTCCATCGAGCACTTCGGCGGCTTCCGGGAGATCCGGCAGAGCATCGAGGAGATCTACCGCGTGCTGCGGCCGGGCGGCGTCGCCGCGCTCGCCACCGAGTTCAGGATCAGGGGATCCGAGCATGGCTGGCCCGGTGTGTTCCTCTTCGACGAGGCGGCGCTTCGGGCCACGGTGATCGACGGGTTCTGGTGGGATCCGGCGACGCCGCTCGAGACAAGCGTCTCGGAGGAGACCCTGCGCACGCCGGTCGAGCTGCAGAAGGCGCTGTCGGAGCCGAGAGCGCACGTACAGGTCTGGAGCCAGTACCCGCACATCGTTCTCGAAGAGGGCCAATACCTGTTCACGAGCGTCCACCTCGCCATGGTGAAGTCGAGCTCGCCGACCGCCGAGTGGAGGCGACGCGCGTCGAAGTTCCCTCCGGGCATCTGGCCCGAGGCGAAGGAGAAGGTCAGGAAGCGGCTCGGCGGCCTGAAGCAGCGACTGAGCGGCGCTCCGAGCTAGCTTCGCGCTGCGGCCAGCCGTCTGAGGCGAGTGGGGAACGGATACTCCGCTCGCATCATCGAACGGAGCTCGGGCACGGAAATAGCGCGCCTCTGCATCACGCTCCGGCGCTTGCGAAGTGTTCCGGGCAGCATCCTGAGGAACTCGGCGTACGCCCCCAGCGCCACTTGCGGCGCTCCGTTGGCGCGCTCCACCGCGTACTGGTGATGGAGATAGAGCAGGGCCTTCGGCAGCGCCCGCCAGAGAATGCTCCAGGGGACGTCCTTGACCCAGGTCAGGAGCTGGTTCCGGTAGAAGAGCCTGCGCTGCAGGTCAGGCGTCTTGCCGGTCTTCGCACCGGCCACGTGAAAGGCGACCGGGGACGGCACGTAGAGGCCCGTGTAGCCGGCCATCAGCACGCGCAACCCGAGATCCACCTCCTCGCAGTACATGAAGTAGTCGTCATCGAATCCGCCCGCGCGCTCGAGGGCGGTGCGTCGATAGATCGATCCCGCGCCCGTGCCCCCTACGGATGGCAGGCGGACGTCGTACTGCCCCTCGTCGACCTCGTGGACGCCGCGGGTCGCGCACCATCCGTAGACGTAGAACTCGTAGCCGGCCTGGTAGATCAACGTCCGGTCGTGTTCGAACATCACCTTGCTCGTCACCACGCCCAGGCCCGGGTCGCCGTCCAGCTCGCCGGCGAGCCGCTCGATCCAATCGGGCTCCAGCTCCATGTCGTCGTTGAGGAAGGCGACATGCTCGCCACTCGTCGCCTCGACGCCACTGGTCGCCCCTCCGGCGTAGCCGAGATTCTCGGGAAGCGGGACGGCACGGACCTCGGGCCATTCCTCCTCGAGGTAGGCGAGGGTCCCGTCGGTCGAGGCGTTGTCCACAACGGTCACATCGAAGTCGTCGGTTGTCTGCGCACGAAGCGAGCTCAGCACCATGCTCAGGTGCTCACGCCCGTTCCAGACGGGGATAACGACCGAGACCTTCGGTGCCGGCGCCTTCCGGCGGCTCTCGGAGGTCAGGATGCCTTCAGCCGGTCGAGATCGGCCTTGACCATCATCTCGATCACCTCCTCGCAGGAGACCTTCGGCTCCCAGCCGAGTTTCCCGTTCGCCTTTGAGGCATCAGCGACCACCTCCTCGATCTCGGCGGGCCTGGCGAGCTCTGGATCGATTCGAACATGGTCCTCGGGCACGAGCCCGACGGACCGGAAGGCAAAATCGACCAGGTCCCGCACCGAGTGCGAAACGCCGGTCCCAATCACGAAGTCCTCCGGCTTCTCCTGCTGGAGCATCAACCACATGGCCTCGACGTATTCCTTCGCATAGCCCCAGTCGCGCCGTACGTCGAGGTTGCCCAGGACGAGCTCATTCGTCAGGCCGAGCTTGATTGAGGCCACCCCCTGGGTGATGTGGCGGGTGACGAAGGCGGAGCCTCGCCTAGGCGACTCGTGATTGAAGAGGATCCCGGAGCAGGCGCGGATGCCGAAGCTCTCGCGGTAGTTGACGGTGATGAAGTGTCCGTAGACCTTGGCCACGCCGTACGGGCTGCGCGGGTAGAACGGCGTCCCCTCGTTCTGCGGCGATTCCCGGGCTCGCCCGAACATCTCCGACGAGGACGCCTGGTAGAAACGGGCCTCCGGGCAGACGTTGCGGATGGCCTCCAGCAGCCGCGTCACGCCCACGGCCGTGTATTCCGCCGTGGCGATCGCGAGACGCCACGACTGGGATACGGACGACATTGCGGCGAGGTTGTAGACCTCGTCGGGCGCGACGGTTCGCATCACGTCGAACAGGGAGCTCGCGTCGAGCAGATCCGCGGCGTGCAGAGTGATCGCGTCCTGGATCGCCCCCAGGCGCTCGAAGCGATGCTCCGTGGAGCCGCGCACGAGGCCGTGAACCTCGTAGCCCTTCCCCACGAGAAGCTCGGCGAGGTAGCTCCCGTCCTGTCCCGAGATCCCGGTGATCAGAGCGCGCTTCGGCACGGCGCCATTCAACCTGATCGCCGTGGATGGGGCTCAAATGGTCGACTACAGGCCCGAACTACACTCGTCGCCGATGATCTCCTCCTGGATCCACGGTGGTCACCCCACGGCGCACTCGCTCGGCATGCGCCGGCGACGGTTCGCACGGGTCTACCGATCGAACGAGGACGTGCAGCGGGTGTGGTGGGCCGGCTATGACGAGGCAAAGGACCGGGCGCTGGCGGACACCCTCGACTCGTCGGAATTGCTCGAGCGGTTCCGATCCGGGCGTTCGCTGCCGCGCGGCTTTGGCTTCACGATCGACGAGAGGATCGTCGAGATCCCCTGGGTCTTCGCCAATCTGTCGCCGCAGGGCCCGGTGCTGGACGCCGGCTCCGCGCTCAACCACCCGCTCGTCCTCGAGCGGCTGATGCCCAGGTTGGAGTCCCTGACGATCACCACCTTCACGGAGGAGGATGTGCATTCGGAGCTCGGCCCGGTTTACGTGACGGCCGACTTGCGCGAGCTGCCATTCGAAGCCGGGTCCTTCGAGACCATCGTCTGTGTCTCGACCCTCGATCACGTGGGCATGGACAACTCGGAGTATGGAGCCGCGGAGTCTCGCAGCGACGACCCGGATCGCGAGGTCGCCCGGGCCATGAGCGAGCTTCATCGCGTCCTTCGACCCGGTGGCCGGCTCCTGTTGACCGTTCCATACGGGCGCCCGGAGGACCACGGCTGGTGCCGTCAGTTTGACGAGGCCGGAGTGCGGCGGATAGCCGACCCGTTCGACGATCCCCAGATCAGGATCTACAGGCATTCCCGCCGAGGCTGGAACCGAAGCAGCCTGCGAAAGGCCTCCGGAGCGACCTATCGTGATCCGCGGCGCCACGATCACCTCCTGAAGCAGTGCGCGTTCGCCGCGGGTGCGGTCGCCTGCCTCTCTTTGACACGGCAGGGCTCGCCGGCAGTCCGGCCGTCGGCGGCAGGTACCCGCACCGGCTCGGAATAGGTGGCCTATCATGCCCTGGCTCAGAAGGCCGGGGGTGTCAAGACGGGCGCGCGCGGCCTGACCGAGCTGTACTCCTGACCCATGGACTCACCTCCGCTGGCCAAGCGCGTGCTCTCTGCCCTCAACCGGGCGCTCGGGCACCTTCTCTTCCGGGTGAAGCAGATGCTGGGCCTGCTGGCTCAGAGCGTCCAGCGCGATCAGCTCCGCGAGCTGACCGACGAGGCCAGGGTGCTCGGGTCCGCCTCGGCTGAGTCCATCAATCACGTCGGGGCGGAGCTGCGCGAGATCAACGAGCGCCTGGCGAAGCTGGAGCGCGAGATCGAGCGGATCGGCAACCGCCTCGAAGGCAACGGCGCCGGCGATCCGCTGCTGGAGAAGCACGAGGACGCGCCGGCGCGGTCTCTCTCCACGGACTGAGGATGATTCTCGCGCCCGGGAGCGTCTGGGTAGATGCCCAGGGCGCCCAGAGCGTCCACTACGCCGAGCGCGGGATCGGGCGATTCATCGGCGAGCAACTCTCGGCTGTCAACGAGCTGGCTCCCGGGGTGATCGGCACCGTCCACCTCGACCCCCACCAGGCGATTCCCGCGGTCTTGGACCCGCTGATCGGCTCGGATCTCCTTCACTGGGCGCCGAACCGCTTGCCACCGCGCTCCGGGCTCCCGGCGATCTACCACGTGGCGTCGCCCATGGACCTGACGACGTCACTCGAGGAAGTCTGGCCGAGTTGGGCACGGTCGCCGCGCGTCCGAACAGTCGTCACCCTCTACGACTTCATTCCGCTGATCTTCCGGGACCTCTATCTGGACCCGGAGCCGGTCTCGAAGGCGGCCTATTTCGCCCGCCTGGGCCTGCTCCGCAGGGCGGATCACGCGCTGGCGATCTCGGAGCAGACGGCACGCGATGCCGTCGAGCACCTCGGCATCCCGGCCAGCCGGATCACGGTGATCGACTGCGGGGTCTCGCAGCGGTTCTCCTCGCTGGTCGGGTCGCGCGACGACGCGCAGCAGGAGTTGCGAGGAGCCTTCCCGGGCCTGCGCGAGGGGTTCGTGCTCTACGTCGGCGGAGACGACCCGCGGAAGAACATGCTGGGGGCGATCGAGGGGTACGCCCGGATGGGAGAGCGGATGCGCCATTCGCATCAGCTCGTGATCGCCTGCAGGCTCTCCGATGCGCGCCGGGAGGAGCTCACCGCCTATGCGGTCGAGCGCGGGATCGACCGGAGCGACGTGCTGTTCACCGGTTTCGTGTCGGACTCTGAGCTGGCCGCGCTCTACCGGAGCTGCGCGCTCTTCCTGTTTCCGTCGCTATACGAAGGAGCCGGCCTGCCGATTCTCGAGGCCATGTCCTGCGGGGCGCCCGTCGCCGCCAGCGGCACCAGCTCGATCCCCGAGATCCTCGGTGACCTCGAGGCGACCTTCGACCCGGCCGACCAGGCCGATCTGGCGCACTGTCTCGAGCGGGTACTGGACAGCCCCGCCGAGCTGGACTCCCTTCGCGAGCGCTCGCGCAAGCGCGTCGAGATCTACACCTGGGAGCGAGTGGCCGCGCGGACCCTCGAGGGATACGAGCGCGCCCTGGCCGTCCCCAGCCGTCCCGCCAAATCGCGTCAGAGGAAGCGGCTTGCAGTGCTCACCCCATGGCCGCCGCAATGGTCGGGAGTGGCGACGCACAGCCGTCGGCTCATCGAGGAGCTTCGGGTCCACGCAGACGTCGACGTGATCGCGCCCGCCCCGCAGAACGGGACCGTCTACGACCGCTCGCTGGAGCCGGAGGGCGTGGGCCTCTACACGGCCAGCGATTTCGACTGGCTGGGCGGCCTCCGCGACTACGACCGAGTCCTCTACACGCTGGGGGGGTCGCCCTACCACGTGCACGCTTTCGAGGCCCTGATGAGGAGACCCGGCGCCGTCCTCGTGCACGACGTGCGCCTGCTGGGCCTCTACATGGCGGTCCAGCAGCAGCGGCACGCGCGGGACCCTGCCTGGCTGCTGAAGCGGCTGCAGGAGATGTACGGCCACCGGGTCTCAGATTGGGAGTTGAGGCACGTCTGGGCGCCGCAGGTCTATGTCGGCAAGGGGATCTTCATGACCCGCGAGATCCAGGAGCACGCCCAGCAACTGATCGTCCACTCGGAACACCAACGGGACATCCTGCGGATGGAGGCCCCGGCGGAGGCTCCGCTGGCACATGTCGTTCCGCACGGCGTTCCGATCCCCGACGCCGCGCCGAGGCCCGATGCGTCCGGCCGGGAAGGGCCGATGATCGTGACCCTCGGCCTGGTGAGCTCCGTCGCCAAGCAGATGCCGCTGCTACTGGCAGGATTCGCGCGGGCCGTTGCCACCATGCCCGACGCCCGGTTGGAGGTGATCGGCGAGATCGCCGACGAGGAGCGCGGGAAGCTCTCCGCGATGCTGGCCGACCTGGGAATCGAGGGCTCGGTCGGGTTGCACGGCCGCGCCGAGAAGGAGGAGTACTGGGAGGTCCTGCAATCCGCAGACCTGGCGGTTCAGCTTCGCTCGCCCTTCAACGCCGGCGCATCCGGGGCGGTCTCCGACTGCATCGCCGCCAGGGTGCCAGTGATCACGACCGGTATCGGCTGGTCCACGGAGCTGCCGCAGGACGTCGTCCTTTCCGTGCCCGAGGAGAGCTCGGCCGACGCGCTCGCCACGGAGATGACGGTCGCACTTCGAGACCAGGACCTGCGCGTGCGCGTCAAGGCCGCTCAGGATCGCTACGCGAGCGAGGCCTCGTTCGCGCGGGTGGCGGAGCGCTACGCCGAGGTCTTGGCCCTGTAGGCCGTATCCGCCGGTGGCGCGTCCAGGCCCGGCGCCTGAGCCTCGGTGACCGACCACTCATGAGGGACGAGCACAGTTCGATGGTCCGGATTCGGCTGCCGGCCGCTGCCGTAGAAGTCCCCGCCCGAGACCGTCGTCTCGAAGGCGCGGTGCACGCCGTCCAGCATCTCCCCCGCCAGGTCGGCGGTGATGCTCATGAAGTACTGCCCGGCCGGCAAGGGGCAGCTGTGCAGCCGGCACCGCACCTCGCCCCGGGGAGGGAGATCCCGGAAGACCGCGCCCACGGTCTCGGAGGAGAGGTTGAGGAGGGGGGTGCTGTCCTCCAGGGAGAAAACCGTGATGCCGAAATTGACGGTCCGGAATGGCTTGTCGCGCTCCGTCTCGTAGTTGAGGACGATGTCGACGTCCTCGCCGCTGGTCGGGCTGTCGATCACGTGGCCCTCGCGCTCCAAACGCATCTCGACGAAGCGAAGCTCCCCTGAGCCGTCCCGGTTCTCGCGCTCCCGAAGGCTGCGCGGCAGATCGCGTTCGACCTCGCCCACGTACTCCTTGATGACCTCGCCGACGCCGCCGATCGCCCTCATCTCGCCCCGGCTGAGCAGCATCGCGCGATCGCAGAGGTTGCGCACCGCACCGAGGTTGTGGCTGATGAACACGATCGTCCTGCCCTCCCTGGACGCTCCCTCCATTCGGTCCAGGCACTTCTCCTGGAAGGCCACGTCGCCGACCGAGAGGACCTCGTCGACGATCAGGATCTCCGGCTCGAGGTGAGCGGCAACGGAGAAGGCGAGGCGCAGCTGCATGCCGCTCGAGTACCGCTTCACCGGGGTGTCGATGAAGGGGCCGACGTCAGCGAACTCGACGATCTCGTCGAATCGCCGCTGGATCTCGGTGCGCCTCATGTTCAGGATCGCACCGTTGAGGAAGACGTTTTCGCGGCCGGTGAGCTCCGGGTGGAATCCGGTGCCGACCTCGAGCAGCGCTCCCACCCGTCCGCGCAGGCGAGCCTCGCCGAGCGTGGGGGGCGTGATCCGGGAGAGGATCTTCAGGAGCGTGCTCTTACCGGCGCCGTTGTGCCCGATGACGCCGAACATCTCGCCCGGCCGGACCTCGAATTCGATGTCCCGAAGCGCCCAGAACTCCTGCTTCTTGGGGCGCCGCCCGCGCCGGCGAAATCGGTCGGCGATCTGCTCGGTGAGCAGCATGTACCCGCCCGTGGTGTCACCGATCTCGAACCGCTTGGCGAGCCCCTTGACCTCGATGACCGCGTCGCTCATATGACGTCCGCGAAGAAGTCTTCGGCCCGCCGAAAGTAAATGAGGGCACCAACGAGGATGACGAGAGCGCTCGCTACCGAAATCAGAATGTTGATCGTGCCCGGATACGGAGTGTCGAACAGCGCCCAGCGCATCCCATCCAGCACGGAGGCCATCGGATTTATGGAGTAGAGGTAGCGCCAGAACGAGCCGGACTGGTCCCCCACCTGTGTCCCGTCGTAGAGGACCGGACTGGCGAAGAACATGATCTGAACGAGCATCGGCACCACCAGCTGGATGTCCCGATACTTGACGTTGATCGCCGCCAGCAGAGTGCCGATCGCGAACGCGGTCAACACCCCAAGGAGCAGGAACGCCGGAACCAGCCACGCCGTCGAGGCGATCGTGACGCCGTAGAGAAGCGTCACGACCACGACGAGCAGTAGGGCGATCCCCAGATCGGTCAGGAGGCTGAGTCCCTTCGAGAGCGGTAGAGCGAGGCGTGGGAAGTAGACCTTGGCGATCAGGTTTGCATCCGTGACCAGGCTCCCCGCGCCACCCTGGATCGCTTGCGCTGTGAACAGCCACGGGACGATGCTCGCCACGGCGAATACCAGATAGGGCAGGTCGCTCGGAGGCTTGTAGTGGAGGACTCCACCCAGGACCAGGGCGAAGATGCCGGCGAACACGAGTGGCTGCAGCACCGCCCAGCTGATCCCGAAGAAGCTCTGCTTGTAGCGGATCTGCAGCTCGCGCTTAGTGAGGAAATAGATCAGCTCGCGGTGAGCCCAGAGCTCCCGCAGGTCGACGGGCCGCCAGCGGTCCGGCGGGACGATGACGATCTCGGGCGCCGCGACGGCGCTCGCATCGGCAGGAGTCATCGGCGGAACGGTAGCGGTCGTGCCGCCGGGCTCTCGAGGGGTATGTCCAGGGCGCGCTCGTAGCCCTCGAGGGTGCGCGCAGCCACCCGCTCCCACGTGTAGAGCTCGACGCGGCGGCGGGAGCGCTCACGCAGAGCGTCCAGTTCCCCAGGTGTCTCCAGTACCTCGCGAACGGCGCGTGCGATGTCGACCGGGTCGGCAGGGTCGAAGGTCGCCTCGAGGTCACCGAGCAGCTCCGGCATCGCCGAGGTCCGGCTGGCGGCGACCGGCGCGCCGCAGGTCATCGCCTCGAGGATCGGCAGGCCCGCCCCCTCGTAGAGAGAGGGGAAGACGAAGAGCTCGCAGGAGCGATAGAGCGCCGCCAGGTCGCGGTCCGAGACGAAGCCGGTGAGCAGCAGGTTGCGGGTCTCGATGCCGAGGCCCTGGGCGAAGGCGCGCAGGCTGAAGCGGAGATGCTGCGCGAGGTTGCAGGCGATGACGAGCTGGTGTGCGTCGCGCATGGGGGCGGGGAGCTCCGCGTAGGCGCGAATCGCGCCTTCCAGGTTCTTGCGGTAATCCACGCCGCCGACGTAGAGCAGAAAGCCGGGGCGGGCCTTCGGCAGCGACGAGCGCAGGATGTCCTCCGCCTGCTCTCGCGTTCTCACCAGCGACGAGAAGCGGTCGGAGACGCCCGAGTCGATCACGGTGATCCGCTCCTCCCGGATGTTGAGGCGCTCCATCGCGTCGTCGGCCGTGCGCTGGGAGATGGTGAGGATCTGGTGGGCCGACCCGAGCAGCCCGAGGCGCGCGATCCAGGCGGTCGCCATGTACCCCCAGTCGGCGTTGTAGCGCTCACGCATGATCAGCGGGACCAGGTCGTAGAGCGTCACCACCAGCCGGGTGTCGCGGCTCCAGACGGGCCAGATCTCGTCGAGCCCGAGCTCCGCCTCGAATGGCGACATGACGTGGTAGATCGGCGGGATCTCGCCGCCGGGGCCACGATCGGCGCTCTGGCGGACCGCCTTGCCCGAGCGCCCGAGCGGCTCGGCGACCGGCGGCACCGGGGAGTCCGGGCTCAGCCCGATCCAGCCGATCGCCTCCGGGGCCAGGTCGAGCAGCGCAATGGCGTGCTCCGTGACGTAGCGGGCTATGCCGCGCTCGGCGTGACCCACGCTCTGGGTCCCTCGGGCGTCGAGCCAGACGGACCCCCGGGGGAGCGGCACTAGCCGGCCGACGGCCGGGCCGGGACCTTCTCGCCGTCCTCGGCGTCCGCGCGCTCTCGGCGTTCGAGCAGCTCGCGCACCGCGGCGAGATCGCGCTCGATCGCCTCGAGGCGAGCCTCCAGCGTCCGCACCTCGCTGCCCAGGTGGGTCACCGCCTCCACAGACGCCGAGCCCAGCCGCTCCGTCTGGCGGTCGATGTCGCGCAGCCTGTCCCGGAAGACGACCTGGTAGACGCTCCCGAGCACGCGGCGAACCGCGCCGAGGATCGCGGCGAGGGCGCGCCGGAGCGCCATGGTGCCGCTGCTCTTGTGAGGGGAGGGGGGGTCCACGACGGCTAAAACGCCTGCAAGCTAGGCCGGTGGCGGGTTGGCGAGAAGGATACGGTCTTCCTCTGACAGGTCCTGCCCGCCGATCTGCCGGTAGTGCGCCCGAAACAGCCTCGCCGTGTGGTCGAAGCTGAACCGCGCGGCCCGCTTCTTCCCGCGTTCGCGGAGGTCCGCCCGGAGGTCCCCGTCGGTCCACAGGCGCTGCAGCTGGCGCGCCATGTCGGGGACGTCATCGGGGTCGAACAGCAGGCCGGCATCGCTGACGACGTCGGGGAGCCCCGTTGCAGTCGATGAGGCGACGGGGAGCCCCGCATCGAAGGCCTCGCAGACCGGCAGGCCCCAACCCTCGAACCTGCTCGGAAAGACCAGCGCGGTCCCCAGCTCGTACAGCCCGCGGAGCTCGAGCGAGCTGACGAACCCGGGGAAGGAGGTCGTCTCCGCAAGTCCCAGGCTCGAGACCAGATCGCGGATGTCCCGATAGTGACGCGTCTGCTTGCCCGGGCAGATGAGCGGGATCGCGGTGCCGCTCTCGTCCCTGAACCGGGCGAGCGCCTCGAGCAGGCGCTCGTGATTCTTGTGTGGCCAGGTCTGCGCGGGATAGAGAAGGAAGGCCTCGGGGAGCGACAGCCTCGAGCGCAGCCGATCGAGATCCTCATCGGTGGGGGCCGAGTACTCGCGGAGGACGGAGCCGCCCGGCACGACGCTGACCTTCTCGGGCGCGAGGTCGTAACTCTCCACGAAGTCCCGGCGGCCCCAGGACGTCATCGCCACGACCAGCGCCGCGCGCTCGCAGTGGGTGCGGTAGATCGCCTCGCGACGGGCCCGCTCCCAGCCGCTGAACAGGTCGGGCAGGTGAAGGTGCTGCAGGTCGTGCGGCTGATAGATGCTCGGCACCTCGGTCGTGAACGCGTCCTGGATCGGGAAGTGCATGACGTCGACGCCTGCCCTCTCGACGGTCCCGTCGCTGGGGCGCACCGCGAACCTGACGCCGACCCCGGGCACCCGCTCCATGAGTCCGCGGGCGATAGCCCGCGAGCGCCGGTTCAGATAGCTGCGGCGGGAGTGGAGCACACGGCAGGGGCCGTGGAGATAGCCCCGGATCCAGTCGTCGTGTCCCGGGTTGACGAGGAAGAGGTACTCCTCGTCCCCGTCGTCGAGCCTGGAGAGGGCGGCGGCGAGCCCGATCACGACCTGCTCGACTCCCCCGAACTGGCCGGCACCCAGACGGGCATCGATGCAGACGCGCAGCGGCGTCATCCTGAGCGCTGGCCCTGGGTCCCCACCGGAGCGGTCCGATTCACGGCGCCAACCCTAGATGGGGGCCTTGCCTCTTTGCGAGCCCGAGGGTCCCCGGTTAGCCTTCCCGCGAATGGCCTCGGCAGCCCCAGATCCCGGCTTCTGGTCCGGCAAGCGAGCGGTCGTCACCGGCGGCGCCGGCTTCCTCGGCAAGCCGACTACCGCGCTGCTGCGCGAGCTGGGAGCCGAGGTGAGCGTGGTCCGCTCGGCGGAGTACGACCTTCGCGAACGGGAGGCCGCCTTCCGCGCTCTCGATGGAGCCGAGGTGGTCCTCCATCTCGCGGCCAACGTCGGTGGCATCGGGTTCAACCGCCGCAACCCGGCGCCGCTCGCGCACGACAACCTGGCGATGAGCCTGAACGTCTTCGAGGCGGCCAGGGAGCTCGAGATCGGCAAGCTGGTCGCCGCCGGGTCGGTCTGCGCCTACCCGAAGTTCACCCCGGTGCCGTTCTCGGAGGACGAGATCTGGGACGGCTACCCGGAGGAGTCGAATGCTCCCTACGGGCTCGCCAAGAAGATGAACTTCGTGCTCTCGGACGCCTACCGCCGCCAGTACGGGCTCGACTCGTGCGTCCCGGTGATGGCCAACCTCTATGGCCCCGGCGACAACTTCGACCTCGAGGACTCCCACGTGATCGCCGCCATGGTCCACAAGTACGCCGTGGCCACCGAGCGGGGCGAGGCCGAGGTGGTGCTCTGGGGGACCGGGGAGCCGAGCCGCGAATTCCTATACGTCGACGATGCGGCCCGTGCGCTCCTGCTCTGCGCCGAGAGGCTGGACGTCTCCGACCCGGTCAACATCGGGACGGGGACCGAGACGCGGATCCGTGACCTGGCCGAGACGATCTGCAAGCTCACCGGGTACGAGGGGAAGACCGTCTGGGACGCCTCCAGGCCCGACGGCCAGCCGAAGAGGTATCTCGATGTGACACGCGCCAAGCAGCTGATCGGGTTCGAGGCGGAGATGCCGCTCGAGGAGGGGCTGCGGCGGACGATCGAATCCTTCCGGTCCACCGACATGCCGGTCGCCGCCACTTAGCACCCCGGTGGAGGCCGCGGTCCAACGGCTGGGACGTGAAACGGCCGTTCGACGGCTGGTGGCCAGGGTCGATGAGGTCGCCCGCTCTCGTCTATTCGCCTACGGCTCGGTCCTTCTGATCCAAGCCAAGGTCCTCTGGGGGATCTGGCAGTACCGGGACCTCTCGGCGGGCGACACCTCGAACTACTTCGTCGGCGCGAGCGCGTGGGCGGACCACCGGCTTCTCGATCCGCTCTTCTCGCCCCTCTACACGGTCTTCTGGGGATCGCTCAAGTGGATCTTCAGCGACGCCTATGCCGTGACGATCGCCCACCGAGTTGTGATCGTCTTCGCGGTTACGGCTCTGGTCCTCGCGGTTCTCCGCCGGCTGCTCTCACCGGCGATCGCCTGGGGGCTCGCCGTCTGGTGGGCGATCCTGCCGCTCAACTACGACACCCTCAACGAGCTCCATCTGTTCTCGCTGCTCCCGATCCTGGTGGCCGCGCTGGTGGCGCTCCGCTACAGCGGACCCCGGATGCGGGCGGCCGTGTTCGGCATGCTGCTCGGGGCGGCGGTGCTGCAGCGGAACGAGATCCTCGTCGCCGCCATCGCCTGGCTGGTCGTCTGCATCGCCTACGAGTGGTGGGTCCGCCGGCCGGCACGACGGCAGGGGGAGAGTGCCACCCCGGTACATCGCCTCCTCGGCCCGTTCGCGGTCGCGACCGCCGTCGTGGCCCTGCTGACGGCGCTGACCCTGTGGCGGTCCAGTTACGACCTGAGCGCGAAGGAGTGGGTGGACCGGGCCCAGTTCAAGCAGGACCTGGCCCTCTGCCAGCACTACGCAGTCGGCTACCAGCAGCGCCACCATGCCGATCCCACCCAAGGCTGGCTCGACTGCGAGTCGTTCATGCAACGCGATTTCGGATCGCCAATGCCGTCGTTCTTCGAGGCCCTGACCTCGAACCCGACCGCCATGGGCGGACACTTCCGCTGGAACGCGACCCTCTTTCCCTATGCGTTCGAGCTGGCGCTCTTCGACCGGACGTCGGGCTCGGAGTTACACAATCCCGACTACGTGCCGGTGAAGACCGGCTCGTGGATCGCCCTCGCCGGGTTCCTGGTCGCCCTGGGCTTCGTCGCTCTCGGCCTGCGACTGCTCTGGCTGCGAGGCCGGTGGTGGTGGGAAGCCTGGGTGAGGGCTCGCGCCTGGGGCTGGGCGCTGCTCGGGTGTGCCGCCTTCCTCGGCCTCTGGGTCGCCCTGACCACGCATCCACGCCCCGCCTATCTGTTCCCGCTCCACTTCTCCGTGTTCGCGCTGATCGGAATGTGCGCGATGGCGATTGTGGCGCGATGGCCCGGACTGGGGCGCCTCAGGGTGGCGATCCCCATTACGGCTTTCCTGCTCGTCCTGTTCATCCCGAGCCACTACCAGCGTGGCTACGCGAATCCGCTCGCCGGACCGGGAAGGGGGACGGCCGACATGGTTTCGAGGCTCGAGCCCTACCGCGAGAAGCTGCGTGGCGAAGGCACGATCTTGCTCGGCCCGCACAGCTTCGAGGCCTGCAACTACCTCGTTCCCGAGGACCCGTGCGAGGGCGCCCACGTCGGCGTGCTCGACCCCGCGGGCGGTAACACGAGCGCGTGGCTCGACCGCAACCACGTCGATCTGATTTACGAGGATGAGTCCACCCTCGTGGACCCGACCACGCGCCTGGCGCTCGGGACGCTCCAGCGGGACGGCTGGCGGAGGATCGCCCCGTCCGACCCCGGCTCAGCGGGTTGGCTTCTCCTCGAGCGGCGCTAGCTCCGGGCCGGGGTCGTTCGTAACCGGCTCCAGGCCGATCGGCGAGAGAAGAGGGGCCCGCCGAGCCTCGGGGCGCCCGTTCATGGGCTGCTGGCGGGCGAGGCGGTCCCGGGTCCGGATGGGTGGGCGCCAGCGCTTCGGGACCCGCTCGAGTTGGTCGCCGCCCCAGGTCAGTGCCGGTGTGATCAGGCGGCGCTTCAGCGGTCCGAGCACGTAGTGGATCAGCGGCTGCATGACGCGCCACCTCACCCAGGCGACCGGGGTCGCGGCTCGGAATATCCGGGCCGTCCGCATCAGCGTCTTCTCGCGCCGGGTGAGGCGCGGCACATAGAGCTCGCGGAAACGGTGGATCTCGGGCCAGGAGTTCGTCATCTCGAAGGTCTTCTGCTCGGGATGGACCGAGCGAACGGCGAGGAACTCGTCCGGGAGGAGCTCCGGCAGCTCGTCGGCGAAGGCCAGCCGCAACATGAACTCGGCGTCGAAGGCATAGTGCATGTCGGTTCGGAACCCGCCGTAGCGATCGAACAGCTCGCGCCGCCAGAAGGAGGAGGGCTGAGGCACGTGCCAGGGGACGAGCATCCACCAGTGCCGGCCCGCCGGTCGGCCCTCGCAGTAGGAGGGTGGCTTGGGTCGCCAGACCCGTAACCGCTTCGGCGGATCGCCCTCCTCGACGTCGAGTGCCCCGCCCGCGACCCAGTTGCGGGAGCTTCCCTCCAGCCGGGCGACGACGGTCTCGAACGCGCCGGGGAGGAAGTAGTCGTCGCTGTTCAGGTAAGCGACGATCTCGCCGGAGGTCCCCCGCAGGCCCTTGTTGATCGCATCGGACTGCCCCGCGTCCGGCTCGGAGACCCACCAGGCGAGCCGGTCCTCGTAGCATCGGATGACCTCGACTGTCTCGTCGGTGGAGCCGCCGTCCACGATCACGTATTCCAGGTTCGGATAGCCCTGGTCGAGCACGGACCGGATCGTCCGCTCGATGAACCCTCCCTGGTTGAACGACGGCGTGATTACCGTGAGCTTGGGCACCACCGCGGCGCGAGTATATGACGGGATTTCACGGGGTCCCAAGAGGTGGACGCTTCCTCAGAGGGGCCGGAGCGCGACGCGCCCCACCGCAATGGCGAGCTCGCGGTTGTCGGTGCTTTCGGGGTTGACCTCTCGCGGGTGCCTGCTGCGTTCCACTTCGATCTCGACCAGGTGCCTGCGCTTGAGCGGGCGGCGTCGCCTGAGCGGCGCGGTGGCGACAACGACACCGTCGGCCTCGGCGAGGGTGTGCTCGAGCCGCTTGCCGTCGATGGAAACGTGCAGTCCCGCCAGGATCTCCTCGTCGACCGCGTGGTGGATCTCTATGACGACGGACCCGGCACGCCTGTCGGCTGCCATGTCGACCCAGGCGGCGTGGGTATCCCCGATCCAGCAGAAGGCGCTCCCGCCGTTATTCCACTCCCGATTCATCCACCCGCCGCCCAGGATCGCCTGATCGAAGCCCAGGTCGCTGACTCGCGGTGCATCCGGGATTCGCGCCGAGGGATCACGCGGGTCTCGAAGGGCGCTCCATTCCTCGAGCTCACGCTCGTAGCGCTGGACCCCGCGCCGGAAGAGCTCGCGGTCCACCTCGGTGAGCCTTGCCATGGACTCGATGACCTCGCTCGGAATCTGATCGCGCCGCAAGCGTGGGCCCGTCACATTCGAGCGCGGCAGTGGCCGCAGTTCCCGCCAGCCGAGCCGGCGGGTGAGCCAGTCGAGGGACTCGTCGAGGCGGTCCGTCAGAGCGACGAAGTCGCAGCGGTCCAGGCCGGCGAGCGCCTCGGTCAGGCGCTCGTCACCTGCCGGACTTTGGGAGAGCACGCGAGCCTGGCGGTTACCGAGGTACTCCCGCGCTATCACCGGGGACCGTGAGATGAGTTCGTCCAGCTCGCATTCGTGGGTCAGCCGCAACCATTCCTGCCCCATCTTGGCTGCCTCCGGGCCGCGGCCGACCCTCGTGACAGCCGGCAACGGACTGTCCAGGCTGAAAGACCTCGTGTAGGAGTAGGACGAGAGGCCTCGGTCGATCGGATCGCGAAGCGCGGTCAGGACGAAAGGCGGATTCGCGAAGCGCTCGATGAAGGACGCGTCGAGGTGGCCGGTGACGTAGCGGAAGCGGTCCAGATCGTTGAGATCGGGCTCGCCGCCGAAGTAGAGCTCTAGGCACTCGTCCGCTGCAAAGCGATTGCCGAGCGCGCCGGCGAGGGCGGAGCCGCCGGTCTTGTGCACGTGCATGAAGAGCAGCGTCCTCTTCGGCGGGCCAGGCACGGCCGCGGGAGTATAGGTAGGGCTAGCGGGCCCGCCGGCCGGTGGGGATCCCCCAGGCGGCGGCTGTTGCGGCAGGCTTCGTGCCGATGACCCGCGAGCCGCCAGCCTGATGGCCGATTCCCTCGCCGCCGTTGCCCGGGAGGTCACGCGCTGCACGCGCTGCCCGCGGCTCGTCGAGTGGCGGGAGCGGAGCGCCGCGGAGCCGCCGCGGCGCTACCGGGGCGAGCGGTACTGGGCCCGGCCGCTCCCGGGATTCGGGGATCCGGAGGCGCGCATTGTGATCGTCGGCCTGGCGCCGGCCGCCCACGGCGGCAACCGCACCGGCCGGATCTTCACCGGGGACCGGTCGGGCGACTGGCTGTTCGCCGCCCTCCATCGTGCCGGGCTCGCCAACCAGCCGACCTCCGTCAGCGTCGATGATGGGCTGCGGCTGCGAGGCGCCTACATCACCGCCGTCAACCGCTGCCCGCCGCCGCAGAACCGGCCGACGACCGAGGAGCGTGACAACTGCCTGCCGTATCTGGTTCGCGAGCTTGGCCTGCTGGGCGCCGGGCGCGTCCTCGTCCCCCTCGGGTCCTTTGCCTGGACCGGGGCGCTCCTGGCGCTGGCCGAGCTGGGTGCGGAGCTGCCACGCCCACGGCCGCGCTTCGCGCACGGGGCGGAGGCGGAGATCGGGACGGGGGAGCGCGCCTGGGCGCTGGTCGGCTGCTTCCACCCCAGTCAGCAGAACACCTTCACCGGCAAGCTCACCGAGCCGATGATGGACGCGGTGTTCACGCGTGCGAAGGACCTCGCCAACCGCTAGGCGATACTTGCGGCATGTTCCAGCTCAACCTGCCGAACGCGCTCACCGTCCTCCGCATCCTGCTGGTGCCGGTGGTCGTGGTGGCGCTGCTCGACGAGACGCCGAACGGGGACGCGATCGCGGCCGGGGTCTTCGCCCTCGCCGCGCTCACCGACACGCTCGACGGCTACATCGCCAGGCAGCGGGACGCGATCACGACCTTCGGGAAGCTGATGGACCCGATCGCGGACAAGCTGCTGGTGGCCGCGGCCCTGATCGCGCTGGTCTCCCTCAACCGCCTCGCCGCGTGGATCGCGATGGTGATCATCGCGCGGGAGTTCGCAGTCACCGGGCTGCGCCTGGTGGCGGTGGAGCAGGGAGTGGTGATCCAGGCGAGCTGGCTGGGGAAGGTGAAGACGATCCTGCAGGTCGCGGCGATCATCTGCCTGATCGCGTTCGATCCCACGCCGCTCGCCGTCGATCTCTTGGTCTACGCGGCAGTTGCAGCGACCGTCATAAGCGGCGTGGACTACTTCTTCGGGTTCAAGCGGATGGTCGAGGCGTCACGCTCGGCCAAGAGGACTGCTTAGGACGAAGCTGGCGCCTCGAGCCACTCCCGCGTGGTTGTGTGATGCCGCGAGTGCTCGCCGCTCTCCAGCTCGCCGATGATCTCCGAGAGCAGGCCGTAGCGTTCGGCGACCACGTTGTGGCGGTGGATGGTCTCGAGGTTCTCCTGGCGGGCGTGGACGAAGGCGCCGTCGCGCAGCTCGGGGAAGGTCTCGGTGACCTGGCGAATCATCTCGCGTACGCAGTCCTCGACGAAGCGGGGGTTGGCGTGGGCCTTCTCGACTACGGAGCGCTCGTCGGAGCGCTTCATCAGCTCGTAGATCTCGCTCGACATCGAGCTCTCGACGATCCGGAGCAGCTGGCGCGCGTCGATGTCGACGTCCGATTCCTCCGGTGTGCCGACGTAGAGGGTGCCGATGCCGCGCTGGTTGTGGGTCGCGATGGGGACCGCGTCGACTATCCGGTCGATGTCCTCGGGGTCGAAGCCCTGCTCGGCCAGGCGGGCGCGAGCGCCGTCCTCGACCAGGCCCTGGGCGCAGGGGCAGGCGGTCATGCCCTGTGCCTCGACGCCAGTGAGAGTGCGGGTGCCGCGCTCGGAGGCGACGGCGGTGCCGAAGAGGGTGTAGAGCTCCTGGGTGGGGACGCCGGAGACCGGCGCGGGAACGGTCTCGGGATAGCGGGCGGCGATCTTCACCTCCGCGCGGAGGCCGCCCTGGCGCTCGCGGACCCGCTCGGCGATGTGCGCGGCGAGGCCCTCGGCGCGGAGCGCCTCGCTGAGGACGACGGTGTCGATGGCCTCGTTGACGACCTCCTCGAAGCGGGACATGTGGACGCCGGCCTGCTCGGGGTTGAGGTCGACGAAGCACTCGAGGTCGGCGTGGTAGAGGGACTCCTCGGAATCGATTCCCGGCTTCGCCATATCACCGGTGCCTCCTCGCTCCGCTCGGAGCCCCCTCGCACATACGCGGATGATCTTCTCGACGCCGACGACGCCGACGCGGGAGAGGCTGACCCGGGTGGCGGGTGTTTCGGCCTGGGCGTCGCGGGTGGGGGCGGCAACGGTCTGGATCGGATTGGCCATCGGTTCAAGTATGCCGGAGGCCGGTTGGGGGCCCGCTGAGATTGCCCCAAAAATTGGTTCGTGTTCCGGCCCTGCCGTCCATATACTCCCGAGCGCTGTAGACCGGCCTCACAGGGGGAGGATCGGGACACACTGGGAGAGGAGAGCAGCTTGGCGTCGATTCCTACGGCCGTTACGGCCGATCAGCCATTTGGGGAGAGTGAGGATCTGCGCGGACTCATTGCCGCGGGGACCGAGCGGGGTTATCTGACCTTCGAGGAGATAGCCGCCACCCTCGAGGAGGTGGAGGTCACCAAGGAGCAGGTGTCGGAATTGCACGCTCACCTCGTCGAGCAGGGGGTGGACGTGATCGCGGCCGATGGCGTGACCGCGTACAAGGAGAGCAAGGCGTCGGAGGACGGCGCGAATGGGCGGCGGAAGCAGGAGCTGGATCTGACGATCGAGCCGAGTCTGGATTCGCTACGGCTCTATCTGCGCTCGATCGGTTCGGTCGATCTGCTCACGGCCGACCAGGAGGTGGCGCTGGCCAAGCGGATCGAGCGGGGGGACATGGATGCGAAGCGGCACATGGTGGAGGCCAACCTGCGGCTGGTGGTGTCGATCGCGAAGTCTTATCTGGGGCGGGGAATGACCCTGCTGGACCTGATTCAGGAGGGGTCGCTGGGATTGATCCGGGCCGTGGAGAAGTTCGATTACCGGCGGGGATACAAGTTCTCGACCTATGCGACCTGGTGGATCAGGCAGGCGGTGACCCGGGCGCTGGCCGACAAGTCGCGGACGATCCGGATTCCGGTTCACATGGTGGAGAAGCTGAACCGGGTGGTGCACGTGGAGAGGAGCCTGGTTCAGAAGCTGGGGAGGGAGCCCGAGCCGGGGGAGATCGGGAACGAGCTCGGATGGACGGCCAGGGAGGTGCGGGAGGTGTTGCGCGTCAGCCAGATGCCGGTTTCGCTGGAGAAGCCGGTGGGGGATGAGGACGATTCGGAATTGGGCGATTTCGTTGCCGACGATAACGTCGTTGGGCCGTTCGAGACGGCCTCGGACAACCTGCAGAGGGAGGACGTGCAGAGGGCTCTGGCGGTGCTGCCGGGGCGGGACCGTGAGGTGCTCGAGTTGCGGTACGGGCTCAACGGCCGCAAGCCGATGACGCTCGAAGAGGTCGGTGAGGCCTTCGGGGTGACCAGGGAGCGGATCCGGCAGATCGAGAACAACACGCTGAAGCGGCTCAAGAGCCTGCCCGAGGCGCAGTGCTTGCGCGGCCTGGGCTAGCCAGGTTCGACGCGCCGATTTAACCTTCGGGAAGAGGTTTTCCGGCCGGCTGGGGCCGGACCCCGGCAGCTTTCACCGGACGATCCCGGTTCCTGCCACGGGTGCAGAAGACCAACCCCCGCCTTACTCGGGGGCGCGGCGTTCGGCCCCAGCCGGTTCTTCATCCGAAGTGTGAGCTGCACGGCTTGCTGTGCCACGTACTCCTCTAGTCGGGTCATCACGAATCTTCCGGTCCCATCGGATTCGACGCGGAAGCGATCGCCCGGCTTGATCCCACACGCCGCGGCGACCGCTCTCGGGACCGCTACTTGGTGATTTGACGACATCTTCGTGCGGCCGACGGCGTGATGCTCGTCGCCTGACCGAGAATCGCCGCCCGGGGTCGGCGGAGGTGGGGGGGGTGGGAATCGAACCCACTCAGGCATTGCCACCAGATTTACAGTCTGGCCCGGCTCTCCAACTCCGGCGCCCCCCCGGGGCGGCTCCAGTGTAGATGCGACTTCTTGATCGAGCGGCTCGCCGCGACGTACTTCGAACTAGGAGTACTTGATCCCGCCGAGGCTGATGCCGTGCCGCCCTTCGATCTCGGTGGCAGGGATGAACCAGCGTCGCCCATCCTGAACAAGGACGAATAGGAAGTCGAACCTTCCGGCATCGAACTCCTTGACAACACCGTTCCAGCTCTGGTTGCCACCCGAGGTAGCGAGCTGCACAGCGAAGTGATCGGTCGGGCCGTGCTTGCAGCTGGAAGTCTTCACCTGGACTCGCAGCAGATGCGCACCGAGATCAGCGATCAGGTCGTAGTCCGGACTGTGGAACAGAGGAAAGAACACTGCCGCGCCGATTCGGGTAAGCCAGTCAATCGCCGCTGCCTCACCGACGTCTCCCCCTGGGTCCTGAGGTGAAACCCTTTGGCATGGGGCGAACATATGTTCTCTGGAGCGGCGGATGGTGCGCGGCGTGCAACGAATCAGTGACGAGAGAGTCAGCAGAGTCATGCCCAGCCGGATAGCGTCACCGTGATGGCCGAGCTCGAGGGAAGGGTGATCGCGATCGCCGGCGCCGGAGGCGGCCTCGGCCCCGTCGTGGCCCAACGGCTCGCAGACGCCGGCGCCTCCCTCGCCCTCGCCGACCGCCACCAGGAGATCGCGGACGGCGTCGCCCAAGACCTGGGCCTCCCCGATGACCGTGTCGACCCCAAAGAAGTGGACCTCCTCGACGAGTCCCAGGCCACCGACTGGGCCGCGACAACCGAGACCAAGTTCGGCCGCGTCGACGGCCTCCTCCACCTGGTCGGCGGCTACCGCGGCGGCGACCCCATCGACTCCTTCGATCTCACCGACTACGACTTCCTACACGGCCTCCTCGTCCGCACCCTCCAGCTGACCACCCGAGCCTTCCACTCCGCCCTCACCTCCAGCGACCACGGCCGCTTCGTCCTCGTCTCCGCCGCCGCGGCCCAGATCCCCGAGAACACCAACGCCGCCTACGCGTCGACAAAGGGCGCGGCCGAGGCCTGGACCCTGGCCCTCGCCGACTCCTTCTCCGGCACCAACGCCACCGCGAACATCATCGTCGTCAACGCGATCGAGACCCCCCAGATGCGCGACGAGAGCCCCGGCACCCAGAACCCCTCCTTCACCCCTGCCGAGGACCTGGCGGACACCATCGCCTTCCTCTGCTCGGACTCCGCCCGCCGCATGAACGGCCAGCGCCTCTCCCTCCACCCCTGATTCCTGGCCTCCAGAATCCCTCGCTACAGTGAGGGCGCGCCCGGATAGCTCAGTTGGTAGAGCACTTCCATGGTAAGGAAGGGGTCGCCGGTTCAAGTCCGGCTCCGGGCTCTGGGGCATGAGCGGAATCCAAGGGGTTGGGGAGGTGTCGCTGCTCGCTAGAAGGGACTCATGGAAGCGCCGTGGGGCAGCCTCGGGGAGTCCTGGTCCGCTCCAGTTGTGGGTTGCGACGTGCGGAAGCAGCGAGGTGACTGTCGAGCTGCAGCTTGGGGATCGACGGCGACAGATCGCCGCTCGCTCGTGGTCAGGGTCAGCATCCTCCGGGCGGTGAGGGGCCCCGCAACCTTTTTCTGGAGGCCGTGTTCTCCGTTTTGGAGCACGGCGATCATGTCAAAGCAAGGGAGGGAGTCCTATGCGTAACCGCAAGCATCTAATCGTTGCCTTCGTTGGCGTGATTGGTGCGCTGGCCTTCTCGGGAGTTGCCTCGGCGGCCCCCCTCGGCCAGACGTTGCAGACGACGATTGCACCGAAGAAGCAGGACAAGCAGTTCTTCGGTGGCGTCTCGCTGCACAACATCATCAGCACGACGCTCGACAACCCCGCCACGACGCAGTCGCCGCGGCAGACCGTGTTCACGATCGACCCGAACGTGAGGTTCAAGAACGGCAAGATCCCGGCCTGCCCGCTGAGCGCAATCCAGGGCAAGTTCACCGCCCAGGCTCAGGCCGCCTGCCCGCAGAGCATCACGGGTGGCGGCAGCGTCGAGGTCAACAACGGCGCGGTGAAGGGCACAGTCACGTTCTTCAGCGGCGGTCCGAAGACGATCTTCGTGCAGACCGACATCGGCCCTGGCGCGACGACCCTGACGATCATCGGGACGATTCAGGGCCGCCTTCTGACGTTCACGAACATCCCGAACACGCCGGGCCTCGTCCTGACGAAGTTCGACACCACGTTCAACAAGCGGAGGACGGGCAGGCAGACGTTCAAGGTCAAGGGCAAGAAGAAGCAGCTGCCGACCTTCTACGTGATGGCCCGCTGCAAGAAGAAGAAGTGGTCGACGTCTGAGACCACGACCTTCTACAGCGGCGAGGTCTTGAGCGCATCTTCGTCGATGAAGTGCAAGCAGAAGGGATCCAAGAAGAAGTAGCTCTCGGAACTCCTTTTCCGTGGCGAGGGCGGCCGACAAGGCCGCCCTTGTCCTTTCTACGGCCCCTGCGCGTGCCGATAGCTGCCCCGCGCGGTTGGCATGCTCCGCTTGGCCCCGGAGATACTGCGTGGGCCATGTCGGAGGCGAACGTTCGAGATGCGCAACCAGGGTAAGGAAGGGGTCGCCGGTTCAAGTCCGGCTCCGGGCTCTTCGCGCATGACCGACGCCTCACTGGTCATCCACGAAGGAGCAGGGGCCGGCACCGAGCACCCCCTCGACGGCGAGCTCGTCCTCGGCCGCGAGCACCCGAGCGCCGACCTGGTCATCCCCGACCCCGGCGTCTCCCGCCGTCACGCCCGAGTCCTCACCCAGAACGGCGGCGTGATCGTCGAGGACCTCGGGTCCTCGAACGGCACGTACGTCAACGGCCACCGCATCTCCGGCCCGGTCGAGCTCGGTGCCGGCGACGAGCTCCAGCTCGGCGCCACCATTCTCGGCGTGGAGGGTGCCGGCACCGCCGCCACGGCCATCATGCCCCCCGGCGCGCCGGCCACCGAGCAGCATCCGGGACCGGCACCGGCCCAGCCCCGTCCAGCCGGCCGCCCCATACCCCGCCGCCTGGCCCCGTCACCGCACGAGCCCGGCAACCTCCCCGCCCTGGCGGCCCTCTTCCTGGGCCCCCTCTCGATCCTCCTCATCTTTCTCAGCGCCGGCGGCTTCTTCATCGCCCTGCCGTGCGGCATCGCCGCCATCGTCCTCGGCTCCATCGGCATCCGCAACGCCGACCGCCGCCAACTCGGCCACCGCGCACTCGCCCGCATCGGCCGGTTCACCGGCTGGATCGGCACCCTCCTCTCCGTCCTCGCCGTTATCACCTTCATCGTCGTCGCCACCGCCCTGCACAGCACCGAGCACAGCCTCAACGGCCTGATCGACCGGATCCGAGACGAGATCGACAAGGTGGATGTCCCCAACGTCAGCCCACCCGACGTGAACAATCCGAGCGACCGCCAGGCCGCTCCATCTCGGAGCGAAGGGCGAAGCCCGTAGCGACTTATGCGGGGCGGCCGCCTGCGGTCGCGGTCTGCTGGCGAAGCAGTCAACCAACTACGCTCCCCCGCCGTGGACTTCAAGCTCACCGACGAGCAGCGCGACTTCGTCTCCGCGATCCGCGACTTCTGCGACCGCGAGTGCGGCACCCAGGAGCAGCGCGAGCAACTCACGAACCACCACACCGAGCACCACAACTCCGGGATCTACAACAAGATGGCCGGCCTGGGCTGGCTCGGCCTCACGATCCCGGAGGAGTACGGCGGATCCGGCGGCACCATGCTCGACGCCTGCCTCTTCATGGAGGAGACCTCCCGCGGCCTGGCCCCCATCAACGGCTACGCCACAACCCTGATCGTCGCCGGCGCCACCAAGCGGTTCGGCACCGAGGACCAGAAGAATCAGATCCTCGGCGGCATCTCCAACGGATCGGTCGAGTCCATCGCCATGACCGAGCCCGAATCCGGCTCGGACGTCGGCTCCCTCTCCACCGAGGCCATCCGCTCCAACGGCGGCTACGTGATCAACGGTCAGAAGGTCTTCATCTCCAACGCCCGCATCTCCGACCACGTCCTGGTCGTCTGCCGCACCACCAAGGGCGAGAACAAGCATCAGGGCCTCTCCATGATCTTCGTCCCGGTCGGCACCCAGGGAATGGAAATGACCCCCATCGACACCATGGGCGGCCGCGACACCAACACCGTCTACTTCAACGACTGCGAGGTGCCGGCGGAGCAGCTCCTCGGCGAGCAGGACCAGGGCTGGACCCAACTGATGGCCGGCCTCAACACCGAGCGCCTCATCCTCGCCGCCACCATGCTCGGCATCGGCCAGCGCGCCTTCGACGACGCTCTCGCCTACGCCAAGGAGCGCAAGCAGTTCGGCCGCCCCATCGGCTCCTTCCAGGCCCTCCAGCACCGCTTCGCCGATCTCGCCACCGAGCTCGAGGCCGCCCGCCTGATGACCTGGTGGGTCGCCACCCTCACCGACGAGGACCCGGACCGCATGCTCCCCAAGGAGGCCTCGATGGTGAAGCTCTTCGTCACCGAGACCGCCCAGCGCGTCGCCCTCGAGGGCATGCAGATGATGGGCGGCTACGGCTACTCCTCCGAGTACGACATGGAGCGCCTCGTCCGCGCCACCCTCGTTTCCACCATCTACGGCGGCACCTCCGAGATCCAGCGCGGCATCATCGCCAAGACGCTGGGGCTCTAGCCCGCCACCGAACCAGCGCTCACGAGCCCGACCCTGCCCTCCGTGGCACCCATTCAGCACGGAATCGCGAATCAATACTCGATAACGATTACCCCGGAGGGTTAAGTAGAAGTGACTGCTCGTGGTTAAGTAGAAGACCGCACAACGCAACGCGTCCCTTGACAAGCTTCGGTTCCGAACCTTAGGGTGATCCTGCAGTTTGCGTGAACTTCCGTAAGGCGAGCGCGGCTCACTTACCGGGAGGGCAATCCGGTTTCACCGCGGCTGTGTGGCCGCCGGGAGAGATTTTGAAGTACGGGAGTCTTGAGCCCCAAGACGCTCGACGAATTTGGGCTCCGAGCCCGCGTGCAGCGCAAGGAAGGGGGGCGGGACTCGTGCGAGCGCTGGGCGCGGGCTGGCTGGCCGCCGCCGCCGTCCTTCTGTGCACCGCTCTGTGGTCCACTGCCGAGGTCGCCCAGGCGCAGGTCGTCGACCCATGCGACCCGCCGATCCAGAACGCGATCGTCGCCGAGAACTGCTTAACGGGCAACCCGCAGAGCGAGTGGGACGTGACCGGTGGCGGGGACCCCGACATTCAGGGGTTCGCCACCGACATCAGCGTCGACCAGGGCCAGACGGTCCATTTCAAGGTCGACACCCCCTCGAGCGCATACCACCTGGACATCTACCGGATGGGCTACTACGGCGGTCTTGGCGCCCGCAAGGTGGCCACCGTCACACCCTCGGCGACCCTGCCGCAGGCGCAGCCCGATTGCATCGACGACCCAGAGACGACCGGGCTGACCGACTGCGGCAACTGGGCGGAGTCCGCCTCCTGGGCGGTCCCGGCCGACGCCGTCTCCGGGATCTACTTCGCGAAGCTCGTCCGCACCGATCAGGCCTCCGACGGCAGCCACATCTTCTTCATCGTCCGCGACGACGACGGCGGCTCGGACCTGCTCTTCCAGACCCAGGACACCACCTGGCAGGCCTACAACCAATACGGCGGCAGGAGCCTCTACCAGAGCAGCGACGGCGGGCCCGGGACGAATCCGGCCCGCGCCTACAAGGTCAGCTACAACCGCCCCCTCACCACCCGCGGTCCAACCCCCGAAGACTCGCCTTTCAACGCCGAGTACCCGATGGTCCGGTTCCTCGAGCGAAACGGCTACGACGTCTCCTACTTCACCGGGGTGGACAGCGCCCGGTTCGGGAGCGAGATCCAGGAGCACCAGGCCTTCCTCTCGGTCGGCCACGACGAGTACTGGTCCGCCACCCAGCGCGCCAACGTCGAGGCGGCCCGGGCCGCCGGCGTCGACCTCGCCTTCTTCTCCGGCAACGAGAGCTTCTGGAAGACCCGCTGGGAGCCCAGTACCGCCGACGGCTCCAGCACCGACCACCGGACGCTCGTCTGTTACAAGGAGACCCACGCCAACGCCAAGATCGACCCCGAGCCGAACGTCTGGACGGGGACCTGGCGCGATCCCCGCTTCAGCCCGCCGGCGGACGGCGGCCGTCCCGAGAACGCGGTCACGGGCACGATGTTCAGGGTCAACTCCGGCACCTCCGCGATCGACGTGCCGGCGGCCGACGGCAGGATGCGCATCTGGCGCAACACCAGCGTCGCCTCGCAGGCGCCGGGCCAGACCGCCACCCTGACCGACGGCACACTCGGGTACGAATGGGACGAGGCGCCCGAGAACGGCGTCCGTCCGGCCGGGCTCGTGCAGCTTTCCTCGACCACGAGGAGCGGCGTCCAGATCCTCCAGGACTTCGGCTCGACGTACGGGTCCGGCACCGCGACACACCACCTGACCATGTACAAGGCCCCGAGCGGGGCTCTCGTCTTCGGCGCCGGCACGATCCAGTGGTCCTGGGGGCTCGACGGAAATCACGATCGCGGCAGCTCCACCCCCGACCCGCGCATGCAGCAGGCGACTGTCAACGTGCTCGCCGACATGGGCGCCCAGCCCGACACGCTGCAGGGCGACCTGGTGCCGGCGACCGCCTCGACCGACACGGATCCCCCCAGCTCGGTGATCAACTCGCCGCTTGACGGCTCCAACGTGGAGAGCGGCCAGCCGGTCACGATCAGCGGCACGGCCACGGACGCCGCGGGAGAGTCCGGCGGCGGTCAGGTCGGGAGCGTCGAGGTCTCGACCGATGGCGGGACCACCTGGCACCCGGCGCAAGGACGTGCCAACTGGACCTACTCCTGGACCCCGGGCGCCACCGGCAGCGCCACGATCAAGACACGCGCGGCAGACGACAGCGCCAACCTCGAGACGCCCAGCGCGGGCGTCACCGTCAACGTCACCTCCCGCACCTGCCCCTGCTCGATCTGGAACGACTCCTTCACCGCCCCCGAGGAGAACGACCCGGCCGCGGTCGAGCTCGGCGTCAAGTTCCGCTCCGACGAGGCCGGCTTCATCACGGGTCTGCGGTTCTACAAGACCTCCGGCAACACGGGCACCCACGTCGGCCACCTCTGGACTACAGATGGCACCCCGCTGGCCGAGGCGAGCTTCGGCGGCGAGACCGCCTCCGGCTGGCAGGAGGTGAGCCTCGACAACCCGGTGGAGATCAACGCCAATACGACCTACATCGCGTCCTATCACGCCCCTGCCGGCCACTACGCCGCCACAAGCGGCTACTTCGCCAGCGGCGGCTTCGACAGCGCCCCGCTTCACGCGCTGGGTGATGGGGTCGACGGATCAAACGGCGTCTACAGGTACGGGCCATCCGGAAGCTTCCCGACCGACACCTTCCAGTCGAGCAACTACTGGGTGGACGTCGTCTTCGAGAACACCGTGGGGCCGGACACCACCCCGCCGACGATCACCGCGCGCTCGCCGGTCGACGCCGCCACCAACGTCTCGTCCGGTGCCAACGTCACCGCGACCTTCAGCGAGCCGATGGACCCGGCCACGATCAACGGGACCACCTTCGAGCTGCGCGATTCGTCGAACGCGCTCGTCCCCGCCGCCGTCACCTACAACGCCGCCCAGCGAAGGGCGATCCTCGACCCGAACAGCGCCCTCCAGAACTCGACCACCTACACGGCAACCGTGAAGGGCGGCGCCGGCGGCGTCACTGACGACGCCAGCCCGGCCAACGCGCTCGCCTCCGACTCGACCTGGTCCTTCACCACCGCGGCGCCACCGCCTCCCCCACCCGACGAGGGCCCCGGCGGCCCGATCCTGGTGATCTCGAACGCCGCCAACCCGTTCAGCCGCTACTTCGCCGAGATCCTCCGGGCCGAGGGGCTGAACGAGTTCACCGCCACGGACATCACCAACGTGACCACGTCCGTCCTGAACGCGCATGACGTCGCGATCCTCGGCGAGGGCCCGCTCAGCGCCGGCCAGGCCCAGATGCTGAGCGACTGGGTGCAGGCCGGCGGCAATCTGATCGCGAACCGTCCTGATCCACAGCTCGCCGGCCTGCTGGGCCTGACTCCGGCCGGCACCCCACTCTCGAACGCGTATCTGCAGGTCGACACCGGGGCCGGCCCCGGGGCGGGGATCGTCGGCCAGACGATCCAGTACCACGGGTCGGCCGACCGATACACGACCAATGGCGCCCAGACGATCGCAACGCTCTACTCGGACGCCACCACGGCGACGGCGAACCCCGCGGTGACCATGCAAACCGTCGGCACGAACGGCGGCCACGCCGCCGCCTTCACCTACGACCTTGCTCGCTCGATCGTCTACACGCACCAGGGCAACCCCGCCTGGTCGGGAGACGAGCGCGACAGCTCGGTGGGCGGGAGCCAGCTGATCCGCTCCGACGATCTCTTCTTCGGCGCCAAGACCGGCGATGTGCAGCCCGACTGGGTGGACCTCAACAAGGTCGCAATCCCGCAGGCCGATGAGCAGCAACACCTGCTGACAAACCTGATCGAGCAGATGAACCTGGACCGCAAGCCGCTGCCGCGGTTCTGGTTCCTGCCCCACGACAAGAAGGCTGCAGTGGTGATGACAGGAGACGACCACGGCAACGGTGGCACCGTCGGTCGCTTCCAGCAGTACCAGGCCGACAGCCCGTCCGGCTGTTCGGTCGCCGACTGGCAGTGCGTGCGGGGCACTTCCTACGTCTACCCGGGCACCCCGATCACCGACTCCCAGGCCGCCGCCTTCCAGAGCCAGGGGTTCGAGATCGCGCTGCACGTTCTGACCAACTGCCAGAACTGGAGCGACCAAGCCCAGCTCGAGTCCTTCTACTCCAGCCAGCTGGCGGCCTTCGCCGCCGACTACCCGAGCCTGAATCCGCCGGCTACAAATCGCACGCACTGCATCGCCTGGAGCGACTGGGCGACCCAGCCGAAGGTGGAGCTCGAGAACGGCATCCGCCTCGACACCAACTACTACTACTGGCCGCCGGACTGGATCCAGGACCGCCCGGGGATGTTCACCGGCTCGGGGATGCCGATGCGCTTCGCCGACCTCGACGGCTCGATGATCGACGTGTACCAGGCGACCACCCAGATGACCGACGAGTCGGGTCAGACATACCCCTTCAACATCGACTCGCTGCTCAACAAGGCGCTCGGGACCGAGGGCTACTACGGCATCTTCACGGCGAACATGCACACCGACAACGTCTCGAGCGCGGGTTCGGATGCGATCGTCGCCTCGGCGCAGTCACGGGGCGTCCCGATCGTCTCCGCCCAGCAGATGCTCCAGTGGCTCGACGGACGAAACCAGTCCTCCTTCAACGGGATCTCCTGGAGCGGTAACACGCTCAGCTTCAGCGTCAGCCACGCCGCCGGCGCCAACGGGCTCCGCGGAATGGTGCCGACCACCTCCTCGGTTGGAGCGCTGACCACCCTGAAGCGCGACGGCGTCCAGATCCCCGCCACAGACACCCAGACGATCAAGGGCCGCGAGTACGCGTTCTTCGACGCGACCGCCGGCAACTACGAGGCGACCTACGCCATCGACAACACCGCGCCCACGATCTCCGACGTCGCCGCCTCGGCCCACGGGGACGGCACCGCCGACATCACCTGGAACACCGACGAGGCCTCCGACTCCCGCGTCGACTACGGCACCAGCGCGGACTCGCTGACCTCGCAGCAGAGCAGCCCGGGGCTGACCACCTCCCACAACACCCAGCTCAGCGGCCTGATGCCCAACACCACCTACTACTACCGGGTGAGCTCCACCGACGCCGCCAACAACACGGCGACGGAGCCCAATCCACCGGCGGCCCCGGCGAGCTTCACCACCCCCTCGGCGACCTTCACCGACACCACCGTCTCTGACTTCGGCGCCGGCACCCCCGACGCCAACACCTACATCTCCCAGACCGGCAACGGCGAAGTCACCCTGAAGCCGACGGAGGGCCAGGAGTTCTCGGGCGGCTCACTCCCGACCGGGTGGGAGAGCGGAGTCTGGACTACCGGCGGCGGCGCCACGGTTTCCAGCGGCCTTCTCCACGTTGACGGCGGCTTCGCCAGGACCACCGCGACCTACGGCTCAGGACGCTCGCTCGAGTTCGTGGCCAACTTGAGCGGCCAGGCGGCCGAGCACGTCGGCTTCGGGGTGGACCTCAACAACGACCCCAACTGGGCGATCTTCAGCGTCATGGCCGACGGCAGCTTCAACGCCCGGACCAACGGCCCCGCCACGACCAATACGCCGCTTCCGAGCAACCTGCTCGGATCGCCGCACCTCTACCGGATCGAGTGGGGCGCGACGGAGGTCCGCTTCTACGTGGACGGCGCCCTGGTCGCGACCCAGGCCGCCAATTTCGGCACCACCCAGATGCGCCCGATCGCCAGCGACTTCACCGCCGGGGGCGGCGAGGTCAGTGTGGACTGGATTCGGATGACCCCCTACCCGGCCTCCGGAACCTTCACCTCCCGCGTCTTTGACGCCGGCCAGGCCGCCGAGTGGGGCGCGCTCACCTGGCACGCCAACGCCCCGCCGAACACGAGCGTTCAGATCAGCGTCCGCACCGGCGACACGCCCACCCCCGACGGGACCTGGAGCGCCTTCACCCCGATCAACAGCAGCGGCGGTGACATCCCCGGCAACTCCCGCTACGTGCAATACCAGGCTCAGCTCGGTTCAAGCGATCCGAACCAGACGCCCACCCTGAGCGACGTCTCGATCGCCTACACGACCGGGGCGGACACGACAGCACCAACAATCACGCAGAGGACGCCGGCGCCGAACGCCACCGACGTCCCACGGAACACGAACGTCGATGTCCAGTTCAGCGAGCCGATGAACCCGGCGACGATCGACAGCTCGACCGTTCGACTGCGAAAGCAGGGGGCGGGCAGCGACGTGCCGGCGAGCGTGAGCTACGCGGGGAACACGGCAACGATCGATCCGAACGCCGACCTCGATCCGGGCGCGGTCTACAACGTGACGGTGGCGGGCACCGTCACGGACGCCAATGGAATCCCGCTCGGGGCGGATGACACCTGGAGCTTCACCACCGCGAGCCTCAGCTTCATCGATACCACCGTCTCCGACTTCAGCGCCGGCACGCCGGGCCCCAACACCTACGTCTCCGAGACCGAGAACGGCGAGGTGACACTGAAGCCGACCGAGGGATCGGAGTTCTCGGGCGGGCCGGATGTGCCCTCGGGCTGGCAGGTGACGCCCTGGAATGTCCCCAGCACGGGGGGCAGCGCCACGGTCACCGGCGGAGAGCTAATCGCGAACGGGGCCAGCGCCGGCACGACCCAGACCTACGGGGCGGGACGCGCGCTCGAGTTCAAGGGGACCTTCAGCGGCGCGAACAACCAGCACGTCGGCTTCGGCGTGGACTTCAACAACTCGACGAACTGGGCGATGTTCAGCGTCAAGGGCGACGGCACCTTCAACGCCCGCACGGCCGCCGGGTCGATCAACCCGGCCAACGAGACCCAGTTGTCGAGTGATCTGATCGGCGAGTCGCATGTGTTCCGGATCGAATGGGCGACGCCGACCCAGGTCCGCTATTACGTTGGTGGAGAGCTGGTTGCCGAACACACGACCGGCTTTGACTTCGGCGCCACCCAGATGCGGCCCCTCGCCAGCGACCTCGTCAACGGCGACGGCGGCGATGTCAGGGTGGACTGGCTGCACATGAGCCCCTATCCCGGCTCGGGCACCTTTGACTCTCGAGTCTTCGACGCCGGCGCCGGCCAGACCGCGGACTGGGGTGCGCTCAGCTGGAACTCGGCGATGCCGTCGGGGACCGGGATCGCGCTCAGCGTCCGCACCGGCGACACGCCCACCCCCGACGGGACCTGGAGCGCCTTCACCCCGATCAACACCAGCGGCGGCGACATCCCGGGCAACAGCCGCTTCGTCCAGTACCAGGCACAGCTGACGAGCAGCGATCCGGCCCAGACGCCGACCCTGAGTCAGGTCTCGATCGCCTACACGACGGGGGCCGACACGACACCGCCGACGATCACACAGAGGACGCCGGCGCAGAACGCCACCGACGTCCCACGGAACACCAACGTGGACGTCCAGTTCAGCGAGCCGATGAACCCGGCGACGATCAACAGCTCGACCGTTCGGCTGCGAAAGCAGGGCTCTGGCACCGACGTCGCCGCCACCGTCAGCTACTCGGGGACGACCGCGACGCTCGATCCGAACGCCGACCTGGATCCGAGCGCGGTCTACAACGTGACGGTCGCGGGCACGGTCACGGACGCCAATGGGATCCCGCTCGGGGCGGATGACACCTGGAGCTTCACCACCGCGGCCCCGAGCTTCAACTTCACCGATACGACCGTCTCCGACTTCAGCGCCGGCGCACTCGACGCCAACACCTACATCTCCGAGACCGGCAACGGCGAGGTGATCCTGAAGCCGACCGAGGGCCAGGAGTTCTCGGGCGGTCCCGGGCTGCCGGCCGGCTGGTCGAGCTCCACCTGGGAGAGCTCGGGCGGGGGAGCCGGCGGCACCGCCGCGGTCTCGGGCGGCAGCCTGCACGTGGACGGCGCCATCGCCGGCACCGACGCCACCTTCGGCCCCGGCCACTCGCTCGAGTTCGTGGCCACCTTCGGCGCCACCGCCTTCCAGCACGTCGGCTTCGGGGTGGACGTCAACACGTCGCCGAACTGGGCGATGTTCAGCACCAACGACACCGCGGATCTGCTGTTTGCCAGAACCAACGTCGGCGGCACCGCGGTGAACACGCAGATTGGCTCGTCCAACCAGTATGTCGGCTCCCCGCACCTCTACCGGATCGAGTGGGACACCGCGGAGATCCGCTACTACGTGGACGGGGCGCTGGTGACGACACAAGCCGCCAACTTCGTCACCACGCAGATGCGCCCGCTCGCCAGCGACTTCAACTCCGGCGGCCCCAACCTCTCGGTCGACTGGCTGCACCTGAGCCCCTACCCGGCCTCTGGCACCTTCGATTCGCGTGTGTTCGACGCCGGTTCCGGCCAGAGCGTCAACTGGGGCGCGCTCACCTGGAACTCGGCGACGCCGTCGGGGACCGGGATCGCGATGAGCGTCCGCACCGGTGACACGGCGACGCCGGACGGCAGCTGGAGCGCCTTCACCCCGATCGCGGCCCCGGGCGGCGACATCCCCGGGAACAGCCGGTACGTGCAGTACCGAGCGGTGCTCAGCACGACCGACGCGAACCTGACGCCGACCCTGAGCGAGGTCACGATCAACGGCGCCGGGGACATCCCGCCGACGGCGGTCAACGACAGCGCCACGGTGGCCGAGGACGCGGGCGCCACCGCGATCAACGTGCTCGCCAACGACACCGACGCCGACGGCGGCCCGATGACGATCGCCTCGGCCTCCGACCCGGCGAACGGCACGGTGGCGGTCGCCCCCGACAACCTCTCGCTCTCCTACACCCCCGACCCGAACTACTGCAACGAGGGCGGCCCGACCGACGACTTCACCTACACCCTGAACGGCGGCTCGACCGCGACCGTCGCGGTCACCGTCACCTGCGTCGATGACGACCCGGTCGCGGTCGAGGACGCGGCGACGGTCGCCGAGGACTCCGCCGCCACCCAGATCAACGTGCTCGCCAACGACACCGACGCCGACGGCGGCCCGATGACGATCGCCTCGGCCTCCGACCCGGCGAACGGCACGGTGGCGGTCGCCCCCGACAACCTCTCGCTCTCCTACACCCCCGACCCGAACTACTGCAACGAGAGCGGCCCGACCGACGACTTCACCTACACCCTGAACGGCGGCTCGACCGCGACCGTGGCGGTGACGGTGAGCTGCGTCGACGATCCGCCGGTGGCGGTCGACGACAGCGCCACCGTCTCGGGCAACTCCGGACCGAACCCGATCGACGTGCTCGCCAACGACACCGACGTCGACGACGGGCCGAAGACGATCGACTCGGTCACCCAGCCCGCGAACGGCACGGTGGCGATCACGGGCGGCGGCACCGGGCTCACCTACCAGCCCGACGCCGGCTACTGCAGCCAGGGCGGCTCGACCGACGACTTCACCTACACGCTCAGCCCAGGCGGCTCGACCGCCACGGTGGCGATCACCGTCGACTGCAGCACCCCGCCGGTCGCCGTCGACGACACGGCCACGGTGGCCGAGGACTCGGGCGCGACCCAGATCGACGTGCTCGCCAACGACACCGACCCGGACGGCGGTGACAAGACGATCCAGTCGGTCACCCAGCCGGCGAACGGCACGGTCGCGATTGCCGCCGACAACCTCTCGCTCACCTACACCCCGAATCCCGACTACTGCAACGACGGCAGCCCGACCGACGACTTCACCTACACGCTCAGCCCCGGCGGCTCGACGGCGACCGTGGCGGTGACCGTGAGCTGCGTCGATGATCCGCCGGTGGCGGTCGATGACTCGAGCACTGTCTCGGGCAACTCCGGACCGAACCCGATCGACGTGCTCGCCAACGACACAGACACCGACGGCGGCCCGAAGGCGATCGACTCGGTCACCCAGCCGACTCACGGCACGGTGGCGATCACCGGCGGCGGCAGCGGGCTCACCTACGAGCCCGACGCCGGCTACTGCAGCCCGGCCGGCTCGACCGACGACTTCACCTACACGCTCAGCCCCGGTGGCTCGACCGCGACCGTGGCGGTGACCGTCAGCTGCGTCGATGATCCGCCGGTGGCGGTCGACGACAGCGCCACAGTCTCGGGCAATTCCGGACCGAGCCCGATCGACGTGCTCGCCAACGACACAGACACCGACGGCGGCCCGAAGGCGATCGACTCGGTCACCCAGCCGACTCACGGCACGGTGGCGATCACCGGCGGCGGCAGCGGGCTCACCTACGAGCCCGACGCCGGCTACTGCAGCCCGGCCGGCTCGACCGACGACTTCACCTACACGCTCAGCCCCGGTGGCTCGACGGCGACCGTGGCGGTGACCGTCAGCTGCGTCGATGACCCACCGACCGCGGTGAACGACACGGCGACGGTGGCAGAGGACTCCGGCGCCACCGCGATCGACGTGCTCGCCAACGACACAGACACCGACGGCGGCCCGAAGGCGATCGACTCGGTCACCCAGCCGACTCACGGCACGGTGGCGATCACCGGCGGCGGCAGCGGGCTCACCTACACCCCGAACCCGAACTACTGCAACGGAGGCAGCCCGACCGACAACTTCCGCTACACCCTGAACGGCGGCTCGACGGCCAACGTCCGGGTGACCGTGACCTGCCTCGACGACGCCCCGCTGGCGGTCAACGACAGCGCGACCGTCTCGCGCAACTCCGGACCCAACCCGATCAATGTGCTCGCCAACGACACAGACACCGACGGCGGCCCGAAGACGATCGCCTCGGTCACCCAACCGGCCAACGGCACGGTGGCGATAACCGGCGGCGGCAGCGGGCTCACCTACACCCCGAACTCGAACTACTGCAACGGCGGCAGCCCGACCGACTTC
Source organism: uncultured Solirubrobacterales bacterium (assembly GCA_963797265.1). GTDB lineage: Bacteria > Actinomycetota > Thermoleophilia > Solirubrobacterales > 70-9 > DASUPK01. The sequence continues at coordinate 564,584 of CAWCOY010000003.1, forward strand.
TTCACCTACACCCTGAACGGCGGCTCGACCGCGACCGTGGCGGTGACCGTGAGCTGCGCGATCGAGGGCACGTCTGGCAACGACGTGATCACGGGCACGCCTGGGGACGACGTGATCAACTGCGGTGCCGGCAACGACATCGTGTACGCGGGCGGCGGCAACGACGTGATCAACTGCGGCCCGGGCAAGGACATCGTGTACGGCGGGGACGGCAACGACACCCTGAACGGCGGGGACGGCAACGACACCCTGTACGGCGAGGCCGGCAACGACGCCCTGAACGGCGCGGCCGGCAACGACACCCTGAACGGCGGGGACGGCAACGACACCCTGAACGGCGGGGACGGCAACGACACCCTGTACGGCGAGGCCGGCAACGACACCCTGAACGGCGGGGACGGCAACGACACCCTGAACGGCGGGGCCGGCAACGACACCCTGAACGGCGGGGCCGGCAACGACGACCTGAAAGGCGGGCCCGGCGACGACATCCTGAACGGCGGCCCAGGCAAGGACACGCTGGTCGGCGGCGGAGGCAACGACGTCCTGCACCCAGACAGCGCGCCACTGGCCTCGACGAGTAAGCGAGAAGCGGGGACGCGCGACGACAGCGGCCTGAACGGCGGCCCCGGCAACGACAAGCTCAAGGGAGGGCCCGGCGACGACATCCTGAGCGGCGGGGCGGGCAACGACAAGCTTTGGGGCGAAGCGGGCAACGACACGCTGATCGGGGGGCGGGGCAATGACAAGCTGGTCGGCGGTCCCGGCAGGGACAGAGAGAGGCAGTAGTTTCCGGCACGAGTTCGGCCGCCCGATGATGGGCGGCTACGGCTACTCCTCCGAGTACGACATGGAGCGCCTCGTCCGCGCCACCCGAGCGAGTCGAGCACCCGCTGCAGCGCCCCTCCGCCCGCGTAAGCGGGATCGACCTGGACGGCGACCGAGCCCCTCCGGCCACCGGGTATAGGGGAAGCGACTTGGCCCCCGCGCTCTTGGTCGCCGAAGCCGACGCCCGGATCACCCGATCCTGGAACGGTTTCAGCTTCAGGTTTGCGGCGTGGGCCGGAGCGGCCCCCAGCAGTCCGATCGCACCACAGGCGAACAGCAACGCGACCCTGGCCCGGCGCCAGGTCGCTTAAGTACCCGTGCGTAGGTTCGAGCACGGGCCGCTACCTGGCCGGTTGTTCTAATCGTTATTGCTGAGCCCGCTGCGGATGACTACGGGGCGCCCGTGAACCCGTTCGAGTAGCACGGCCGCGGTGTCCCCGAGGTCTCGCACTGCTCGATCGAGGCACTCGGCGACAGCCAACTCGCCTCGTGGGTCACACCGTCCAGGGACCGGCGCGGGTAGGAATGCGGGTCGCATCCGTACACGCTCACCGGATTGGGCGGCAGGTTGACCAGGGGCGCCATCGCGCTCCCGTGGTGGCCCACACTGCTCTCATCGGTGCAGGTCTGGTCCGGCGTGCCCTGATCGGGGACCGTGTAGTCGAGGGGCCCGCCGTCGTAATAGACCATCGCCGCGGACCCGCCGAACGAGCCCCCGGTGAAGTCGATCGGGGTCAGGCCGAAGAGTGGATCGGTCGCATCCGCCCAGTGCCGACCGGGATCGAGCTCCGGAGTGTGGACCTGCGCGCCGATCGTCCGCGCCTCCACCTCCGCCGCCACGTTCGAGACCTGATGGTCTCCGTAGGCCAGTTGCAGCAGCACGTCGTGCTCGGGCGTGTCGGGCAGCGGATCGTCAGTCATGTGCTGCGCGTAGCCGTTGGCCTCGCCCCGGTCCCACAGCAGCTGCATCAGCGACAGGATCAGCGGCCGCCGCTCAAGACCCGGATAGTTGGCCCAGAGCCCGGCACCCGGAATGTCCAGGTACTGCCCCGAGTCGGTGCTCCGGCTCAGCAGGGTCGAATAGTTCATCCCGGTCACGTTGAGGACCGACTGCGACAGGTCCGGCTCCAGCGCGGTGAGCGCACCGCCCATGATCGCGCCCTGGCTGATCCCTTCCCAGTAGAGGTTGCCGTCACCCGTCGTGAGCGCCGGCACCGGCGCGTTCCCGACCCCGGACCCGTCCGGATCCAGCATGAACGCATCATCGGTATCGAACCCATCGGGATGCACCATCGCCCGCCCCAGATAGATCATGTTCACAAAGCCCTGCTGCATGCGGTCCGTGAGCTTGGTGAAGTTGGAGAGGTCGGCGAGCGAGGAAATCACCGTCGATATGTCGTCCTCTGAGAATCCGGCCCAGTTGGTCGCGCACCAGGTCGTGTTACTGACGTTGGCCTCGCTGTTGGTGAACTTGACCATGTCGGAAACCTGGGTGAAGTCCCCGAGCAGGCCGTGACCGAAGATGCCGCTCTGCGTCGGATTGACATCAGTCCCATCGACCGCCGAGTCCGGGATCAGGCAGCGGAACCGCACTCCGGTCGTCGCCGCATCCGGGTCGTCCGCCGTCCCGGTCCGGGTCGCGTCCACGTCGCCGTTCGACTGGAAGTTGAACGTGCCGCCCGGGTGGCAATCCGCGTTGTCCAGATAGCAGGGGATGTTGGTCAGCTCCCCGTCGATCTCCCGGTAGGTGTTCGCGGGAATTCCCGAATCGCCGTGGTTCAGGACGTTGGTGACGTGGAACGTCGGCGCGTCGCCGTCGATCGTGCCGTCGCCTGGCGTGTCGTCGCCGAGCTGGTCGAGGGCGTCATCGCGAATCGCGAGGGCGCGGCCCGCAAGGCTGTGCTCGCTCGCGACCGTGAAGTCCCAGGCCAGGTACAGGCCCGATCGCTGGATCCCGTCGTCCTCGAGGGTCGACAGCAGATGCTCCATGTGGGGCCGCCGAGCCTCGACATCGGGATCGGTCGTCGCGATGTTGTCCCGGTAGACGCGAAACGCCATCGGCGCGTCAACCGCGTTGTCCGCGGCGTCGCGGATGTTGCGCAGCGCGACGATGTACCGGTGCCCCTCCAGGAAGTTGACGGTGGGCCGGATGATCAGGTTCACGTCCGCGGTGTCACCCGGCTGGTAGTGGTTCGGGTTCGCGTCCAGTTCAGCGAATATCGGCTGTCGGTCCCCGGTATCCGCGTCGATCACCACGGCGGGCTGGTTCGCGTCCGCGTATTGGTCCGGGTCGGTAAGGGGCACGAAGCCGGTGTTGTCGAACGCCTGCTGCGTCTCGACCGCCGGGATCTTCACGCTGATCGCGCTGCCCGGGCTGAATCCGTCCGCCCGGTTGAAGTCGGTCGGGTCGATCGGCACGCCGTCCTTGTTCTGCGGCATCGCGTCGGCCTGGAAGTTCAGGCGCCTCCCGGTATCGGTCGACGCATCGGCGACCGTGAAGTAGTCGTTCGGGAACGGCTGCATGCAGAGGGAGGGATCGAAGGGGTCGCACTTCGCACCCTGGGGTGGGGGGCTGCCGTTGCAGGCAGCGAGATTCCGCACCAGGGGAGTGATTGGAGCGGCCGCGCCCTTCTTACGCTTCTTCTTGCCCTTGAGGAAGCGGCCTCGCAGGCCCTCGACCGAGCAACTGCCCATCGCGGATCTACCGGACGCGGAGAGCGGCAGGTTCATCCGCTTCCCCGGCTTGGCCTTCTTCGCCTTGGTGAGCCGGATGGCGCCACCGCCCTGGATGCCCTTGACCACGACGCGCTTGCCCTTACCGCCCTTGACCCGCACACTGATTGCGCCGGTGTCCAGGATCTGCTGCTGCTGGGTGCTCTGGACGGTCACCTTGCCGGCCTTCCGCTTATGCCCCTTCTTGCCGTCTGCCGCTCCGGCCAGCAGTCCGACGCAAAGCAAAGCCGCTCCTGCAAGGGCAACCGCGGTCCCACGCGTCAGCAAATCCGTCCGCCTCAAAGGTCCCTCTCCTTCGTCACCTTCTCCTCCGCGCCCACTCCCGGCGCGCCCATGGCGGGACCCTATCGAATGAATGCCTCTCCACAGGGGCCTCCGGCAAGGTCCCGAAGTTCTCGGTACCGCCCGCACCCCGCGGGATGATTTAGTACCCCGGTCTGACCCGGGAGGAGAAGCCGGCCGGGGGAGAGGAGAGTGGGATGGATCTGGAGAGCTTTGAGGAGGCGCGCCCCGACCTCGAGTCGCTGGTCGGCTCGCAGCGTCTCGGCAGGCGCAGCTTCCTGATCGGTGCGCTCGCGACCGGCGGCGCGCTCGCGGCGCCGGTCAACTACGCCGCGGTTGCACGCAACCGCCGCATCCCGCGGGCCAAGCACGGCAAGTTCGACCTCGGCGTCGCCTCCGGCTTCCCGCGCCCGCAGGGGATCGAGCTCTGGACCCGGGTCGGCGAGCTCAAGCGCACCTCCAAGCTCAACGTCGTCGTGGCGACGGATCGCAAGTTCGCCAACGTCGTCGACGAGAAGATGGTCACCGCCCGCGAGGAGCGCGACTTCACCGCCCGCACCTTCGTCAAGGGCCTGAAGCCGGACCATCACTACTTCTACCGCTTCGTCACCGACGACTCGAAGTCCCCGGTCGGGCGCTTCAAGACCGCCCCGCCGCTCAACTCGCACAAGCCGATCCGGATCGCCTTCTACTCCTGCCAGCACTATGAGGCCGGCTTCTACAACGCCCAGCGCGCGATCGCGAACGAGAAGGACCTAGACCTGGTCCTCTGCCTGGGCGACTACATCTACGAGTACTCCGACGGCAACGGTGTCCGCAGGGACACCTCCGGCGACAATCACGACGGCGACGCCCAGCTGCTCCGCGAGTACTGGTCGAAGTACCGGCTCTACAAGTCCGACAGGGACCTGCAGGCGATGCACGCCGCGCATCCCTTCCTCTCGGTCTGGGACGACCACGAGGTCGAGGACAACTACGCGGACGGCCAGCCGAGCTCACATCAGCAGGACCCCACGAAGACGCAGCTCAAGGACTACCCGCGGCGCGTTCCGTTCACCCAGCGCGAGGCGAACGGCTACCGGTCCTTCTTCAACTACATGCCGCGCGCCCGCTTCAAGGGCGACCGGAGGCGGGTCTACGAGGAGTACCGGCTGGGCAAGCTGGTGGACCTGCTGCTCACCGACGAGAGGCAGTACCGGGACCGGCAGCCATGCAACGACGCGCAGCTCGCCGGCTGTGCCGACGCCGACTCGCCCCGGACGATGCTGGGCGCTAGGCAGCTCGACTGGCTCCTCGAGAACCTGAAGGCCTCCCCCGCCACCTGGAAGCTCTGGGGGACGGAGCTGATGGTGATGGCGACCAGGATCGCCCCGGGGGTCCCGGCGCAGGTCGACGCCTGGGACGGCTACGGCTACGAGCGCAAGCGGATCCTCGACTTCATCCTCGATAACAACGTCCAGAACGTGGTCGCGATCACCGGCGACATCCACACCTTCTTCGCCGGCACCGCGTACACGACCGGCGATCAGGCCACCGGCCGGCCGGCGTTCCCGGAGTTCGTCGGCGGCTCCGCGACCTCGACGGGCCTGCCCGAGTCGACCGGCCTCTCGCCGACCACGCTTGCGGCACTCGCGGCGATCAATCCGCACATCGCCTTCTACGACTTCGTCAAGCGCGGTTATGGGGTGATCGAGATCGGCCCCAGCGAGACGACCTGCGAGCTGAAGGCTGTGGACGCGAAGACGCCGGGGGCTTCGACCCCGACCACGATCGCCAAGTTCCGGGTGCCGCTCGGTGCCCGGTCACCAGAGCGAATTGGCTGATCGCGAACCGCAACCCAGCAAGCGCGGACGGGTTCTCCTTTGTTACATTCGCGCTTGAGGAGAGGGATGGGAGCCAGGAAGGCAAGACATCGTCGCGGGACAGTCGCCGTCGCGAGCGCGATCGGGCTGGTCGCTGTGCTGGTCCCGACGATCGCATTCGCCCACATCGAGCGCGCCTCCTACTGGCCCGACCCGGGGCCCGATACTTCGGTCAAGCCCGCCGCCGGCGGCGCCGTGCCGGCGGTCCGCAAGGTCTTCAGCGCCATCAACAAGAAGCTGCCCGGCAAGACCCGGGTGGTCTGCGCCCATCCCCTGAGTAAGAAGAAGGCCAAGCACGCCAGCTTCAAGAAGCTGGCGAAGAGCAAGTCGCTGAAGCCGCTGAACAAGGACCTCAAGTCCGCCCGCAAGGGCTACAAGATCCGCCCGTCCCAGCCCGCAATCGTGCTGAGCAAGAAGAAGGCCAAGAAGCTGCGCAAGCTGAACATCAAGCTGCTGCGCCGCTGCCGCTTCAGCTCGATCCAAGACGCGGTCAACGCCGCCCACAACAACGACCGCGTCGAGATCATGCCGGGTCTCTACACCGAGCCGAAGTCGCGCGCCAAGCCGACGAACGACCCAGCCTGCAATCAGTACAAGATCACCAACGACAAGAACCAGGCTGGCGCGGTCTCCTATGCCTACCAGTGGCATTGCCCGAACGACCAGAACCTGGTCGCGGTCCTCGGCCGTCAGCTGACCAACGCCCCGGTGCCCCAGCCGCCGCGAATCGACCGCCACCTCATCCCCGACGCCGGGCCGTGCATCCGCTGCAACCTGCAGATCCAGGGCACCGGCGCCACGCCTGACGCTGTCACGATCGATGCCGGGCGCGTGGAGTCCGGAGACGGGGGTCCGATCGGCTCCGTGAAGGACGTCGGCATCCGGGGGGACCGGGCCGACGGTCTCGTCATCGACAACCTCAAGATCCGTCACGCCAAGGAGCACGACATCTACGTGATCGAGAGCGACGGCTCGCACCTCGACCGCTTCAAGGTGCCCTTCGCGGGCGAGTACGGCGTCCTCACCTTCGTCGCCGATCACTCCCTGATCGAGAACTGCGATGCCTGGGGCGCTGGCGATGCCGCGATCTATCCCGGCGCCAGCGCCGACCTGGGCGAGGCAGCCCCGCCGTCAGAGCGGCGCTTCGGCACCGAGATCCGCGGCTGCGACCTCCACCACAGCCTGCTGGGGTACTCGGGGACCGACGGCAACGCCGTCTGGCTTCACAACAACGAGTTCTACGACAACTCGATGGGCTTCTCGACCGACGTCTTCACGGCTCCCGGACACCCCGGCTTCCCCCAGGACTCCGACTTGCTCGAGGGAAACGACTTCTACTCGAACAACTTCAACAGCTACCTGCGCCAGTGCGCAGCCGGTGAGAGGCCCGGGCCAAGTGGCCCGAACCAGGGCTGCTCGGATGTCGTCCCGACGGAGCCGATCCCGGTTGGCACCGGGATGTGGATCGCGGGCGGCAACGCGAACGTCATCCGCGACAACCGCTTCTGGGACAACTGGCGCCGCGGCGCAATGCTCTTCCAGGTGCCCGACGTCTTCGTCTGCGACGACCCGGACAACCAGGTCGCGGGCTGCGACCCGGCTGCGACCGTGCCCGCTACGTCCTATCGCAACGCCTTCTACGGCAACAAGATGGGCCAGGCGCCCGATGGCACGGCCCAACCGAACGGCACCGACTTCTGGTGGGACCAGGGCGGTCTCTCGGCCGACCCCACGCTCAACACCGGCGACTGCTGGTACAACAACACCGGCTCCGACGGCACGGCGGCAAGTGTGACCGGACTGCCCTCGCCAAACGGGACCGCACCCAACAATCTGCCGGCGGACTGCGCACACAGCCCGTCCGTGGGTGCGCTCAACGGTCAGGTCGGCGAGCTCCTGACGTGCAGCACGGTCCCCCAGGGAGACCCGAGCTGCCCGTGGTTCACGACCCCGCCCAAGCCATAGCCCGCATCAGTCGAGGGCTTCGATCCCGCCCCGCGGCGGCGATCGTCTCCGCGCTCGCCGCGGGAGCCCTGCTCGCGGCCTGCGGCGGAGGCTCCTCGACCCAGCAGGTCGATGTCGGCCCGAACGTCGGACAGCCGATCGCGCTCGCCGACTGCCACGACTGGGAGCAGGCGAACGTCGAGCAGCGCCTCGGCACCATCCATCAGATCAGGGACTTCGCCGGCGGCCCCGTCGTCGGCAACAACGCCTCGTCCCCGGCCGGAAGGGGCCCCGTGCTCGACGACAAGAAGGCCTACGACCTCTTCAACGGGTGGTGCTCCCAGAGCTACGCCCGGGGCTTCAAGCTCTACCACCTGTACCAGCGCGCCTCGGCCTTCACGGGCCAACCGACTCATTAGCCGGACGGGTAGTGCAAACGGTCGCTATTCTTGGGCCCACCTCGTGCCTGGGGCCGGGGGTTTTTTTCTGTCCGGCCGTAGATTCGGCGGCGGTGTTTGTGGCCGCCGTTTATGGCGAGGCAAGATGACGCGAGAGATGAAGTAGGTAATGGCCTCTGACGTTCGAATCGGTGTGACGCTCGCCTGCGAGGAGTGCAAGCGCCGAAACTACGAGACGAACAAGTCACGGCGCAATTCGCCGGACCGCATCGAGCTGCGCAAATACTGTCGCTGGTGCGGCCGACACACCCCTCACAAGGAGACCCGCTAGCCGTGGCCAAGACGCGCGCACAGCGCAAGGCCGAGCGCCGCCGCCGCGAGCAGGCCGAACAGCGCCGCCGTCAGGGCGATCCCGCGGCGGAGCAGGAGGAGCGCGCCCAGGAGGACACGCGGCGCGGCGTCTCTGGCGAGGTCGCCGAGGCCGAGGCGGCCATCGAGACCGGCGCTCGCGTTGACGAGTACGGAGAGCGGGTCGTCGAGAAGCCGGGCGAGGTGGCCGATGTCGAGGACGGCGGGGGCTCTCCGGTGCCCGGGGTCATCCCCGAGCAGGTCCGGACCGAGACCGAGGCTCCGGCGCCGTCTCGCGCCGACGTCGGCCGCCCCGAGGACGGTGCGGCCGCCGAGGCCCCGCCCGCCGAGCCGCGCGAGAGCCGGCGCGACCGTCGCCAGCGCGAGAAGGAGCAACGGCGCAAGGCGCGGGCCAAGGAGCTTCAGAAGGGCCAGGCCGAGAAGGCCGAGAAGCGGCGCGGCCCAGTGCTCGGCTTCCTGCTCTCCTGCTGGGCGGAGCTCAAGCGGGTGCAGTGGCCCGACCGGGACACCCTGGTCCAGGCCTCTGCCGTTACATTCATCTTCGTCGCGGTCATGGCCGCCTACCTTGGCGCCCTCGACGCCGCCTTCAACTGGCTCGTCCAGCGACTCATCTAGGGACTGGAGATTCGACGATGTTTCGCTGGTATGTGATCAACACCTACTCGGGCCACGAGAACAAGGTCAAGCAGAACCTCGAGCACCGAGTCCACACCATGGGCCAGGAGCGCAACGTGCGGCAGGTGGTCGTCCCGACCGAGCAGATCTCCGAGATGAAGGACGGCCAGAAGGTGCAAACGGAGAAGCGGACGATGCCCGGCTACGTCCTGGTCAACATGGAGATGACCGATGACGCCTGGGGCCTGGTCAAGAACACCCCGGGTGTGACCGGCTTCGTCGGCTCGCGCAACAAGCCGATCCCGCTCTCCAAGGTCGAGGTCGACCGGCTGCTTCACCGCGAGACCGCGGAGCGGCCTCGTACCCGCGCCCAGTTCTCGATCGGCGAGTCCGTCAAGGTCGTCTCCGGCCCCCTCGCCGACTTCTCGGGCGAGATCGCCGAGATCAACGACGACGCCGCCAAGCTCAAGGTCCTGGTCTCGATCTTCGGGCGCGAGACCCCCGTCGAGGTCAACTACGACCAGGTCAAGAAGATCTGATCTAGCGATGGCGAAGAAGGTCCTCACTCAGATCAAGCTGCAGATCCCCGCCGGCGCGGCCAACCCGGCGCCGCCGGTCGGCCCGGCCCTGGGTCAGCACGGCGTCAACATCATGGAGTTCTGCAAGGCCTTCAACGCGCAGACCCAGCAGGACGCGGGCACCATCATTCCGGTCGAGATCACGGTCTACGAGGACCGCTCCTTCGACTTCATCACCAAGACGCCGCCGGCGGCGGTTCTGATCAAGGAGGCGGCCGGGATCGAGAAAGGCTCGGGCGAGCCCCACAGCGAGAAGGTGGGCTCGATCACGGTCAATCAGGCCCGCCAGATCGCCGAGCGCAAGATGCCCGACCTGAACGCCAACGACCTCGACGCCGCGACCAAGATCATCGCCGGCACGGCCCGCTCGATGGGCGTCACTGTGGAGGGCCTGTAGCGATGGCACGAGGCAAGCGATACCGCGACGCCTACGAGAAGATCGACCGCACGACGGCCTATCCGCCGGCTGAGGCGATCCACCTGATCAAGGAGACGGGCGGCGCCAAGTTCGACGAGACCGTCGAGCTTCACATCCGCCTCGGCGTCAACGTCCGCCACGCGGAGGAGCAGCTGCGCGGCACGCTGGCCCTCCCGAAGGGCCTCGGCAAGAACGTCACGATCGCGGTCTTCGCCGAGGGCGATGTGGCGCGCCAGGCGACCGAGGCTGGAGCCGACTTCGTCGGCTCCGACGACCTCGCCGAGCGCGTCGAGGGCGGCTGGACCGACTTCGACGTCGCCATCGCGCACCCCTCGCAGATGCCGAAGGTCGGCAAGCTCGGCCGCGTCCTCGGTCCCCAGGGCAAGATGCCGAACCCCAAGGTCGGCACTGTCACCGAAGACATCGCCAAGGCAGTCGATGAGGCCAAGGCCGGGAAGGTCGAGTACCGGACCGATCGCCAGGCCATAGTCCACCTCGCGATCGGCAAGACGAGCTTCTCCGAGACCGACCTGCTCGAGAACTACGCTGCCGTGATCGAGGAGATCATCCGGGCCAAGCCGGCCGCCGCCAAGGGCCGCTACATCCTTTCCATCACCGTCACCGCGACGATGGGGCCCGGCATCCGAGTCGACCCGGGCCGCACCCGCCGCGGCGAGATCATGCTGGGCGCGGGGGCGGTCGCATCGGAGAACGGGGACGAGGGCGACGTCGAGCAGGAGGCCGCCGAGCGGGCCGAGACCGAGGAGGCTGCGCCGGCCGCCGGCTAACGCCGACCGCCATCCCCTACACTCCTCGCTTCCAGAAGCCGCCCAAGACCGTCGGCGGGACCAGGTCCAGAAGTCCGGCGCAGGTGAGCGAGAGCTACCGGTCCCCGACCGACCACTCTGGCCCGCCTGCGAGCGGGTCTTTTCTTTGGCGGAGCAAGACCCAGCGTCACCGATCCCAGCATCAAATGGATAAAGAGCAGAAGACAGCACTAGTGAAGGAGCTCGCCGAGCAGCTCAAGGACGCGCAGGCGATCTTCGCGGTCGACTACCGCGGGATCAGCGTCCCGCAGGCTGCCGAGCTGCGCTCCGGCCTGCTCGACGCCGACGCTCGCTTCCGCATCGTCAAGAACCGGCTGACGCTCCGTGCCGCCGACGAGGCCGGAACCGAGTCGCTCAAGGAGTACCTCGAGGGGCCAACGGCGCTCACCTTCGTCAAGGGCGACGCGGCGCTGGCCGCCAAGACGATCTTCCGCCTCGGGTCAGAGTGGGAGCTCCTCACCTACAAGGGCGGCCTGATGGATGGCGAGACCCTCGATCAGGACTCTTTTGTGGCGATCGCCCGCCTGCCCGGCCGCGACCAGCTCAACGCGCAATTCGCCGGCGTCGTCGCCAGCCCGCTCACCGGCCTGGTGCGCGGCCTCGGCTCGATGATCCAGGGCCTCGCCTTGCAGCTCGGCCAGATCGCAGAGCAGGGGCTGGTCGCTGGCGAGGCCGACCCCCCGCCCGCCGAGTCACCGGAGGAGAGTTCCGAGGAGCGGGCTCCGGAGGGCGAGGAGGCCGGACAGGGCGAGGCCGAGGAAACCGGCGAGGGGGATCAGGACCTCGGCGAGGAGCCCGAGGCCGAGGAGGAGCAGCCCCCGGAGGAGGCTCCGGAAGAGACTTCTGAAGATTCCGATGAAACCAAGGAGGAAGGCAACTAGATGGCCACCAAGGTGTCCACCGAAGAGTGGATCGACGAGCTGAAGAACATCTCGGTGCTCGAGCTCTCGGAGCGCATCAAGGCGCTCGAGGAGGAGTTCGGCGTGTCCGCGACCGCTGTCGCCGCTGCGCCGCCCGTCGCCGGCGGACCTGCCGGCGATGGCGCGGGCGAGGAGGAGGCCGGCACGGTCGACGTCGTCCTGACGGGCGCCGGCGACAAGAAGATCGGCGTGATCAAGGTCGTCCGAGCAGCCACCGGGCTCGGCCTCAAGGAGGCGAAGGCCCTCGTGGACGAGGCCCCCAAGCCCGTCAAGGAGGGGATCGAGCGTGAGGAGGCGGAAGGTCTCATGAAGGAGATCCAGGAGGCCGGCGGAACCGCCGAGCTCAAGTAGTTCAAACGCACGGCTACACTCACATAGACGCTGGGAATCGGAGTAAGATCACTGCGCTTGCCCCCCACCGGGGCGTGTTAGCAACCCTTGACGTAAGGGTTGCCGTGCGTTACCATGCACGGTTCGCGCGCCGGTGAACCCTGCTGCCCGATTTTTCGCGTCCCACAGTCCTTCGAATACTTTGAGGAGTCGCCCTGTTGGCCGGAACCAACGCTGCCCCCGTAACCCGTAGGAGCTTTTCCCGTCTCAAGAACCCCGTTGAACTCCCACATCTGATCGATATCCAGCGGAAGTCCTTCGCGGAGCTGGTTGACCCGAAGAACGGACTGCTGCGAGCGACGATCGACGACATCTCCCCGACCGAGGATTACACGGGGAACCTGGCGATCGTCTTCGGTGATTTTGAGTTCGACGATCCACCCAACACGGTGGACGAGTGTCGCGAGAAGGACATGACCTACTCGCGGCCGCTGAACGTCAAGGTCGCTTTCCAGAACCGGGAGACCGGTGAGATCCGCGAGCAGACCGTCTTCATGGGCGATTTCCCGTGGATGACGGATCGCGGCACCTTCATCATCAACGGCACCGAGCGCGTTGTCGTCACCCAGCTGGTGCGCTCACCCGGCGCCTACGTGATGGAGCCGAAGGACCGCGAGAAGCAGGTCTTCATCGCGAACCTGATGCCGGCGCGGGGCTCCTGGCTGGAGCTGGAGATCGACAAGAAGGGACGGGTCTACGTCCGCATCGACCGCAAGCGCAAGCTGCCGGTCACTGTCCTGTTGCGCGCGATGGGCTACGTCGAGGACCAGAAGCTCCTCGACATGTTCGACAACTCGGTCTACATCCGCCACACGATCGCGGCCGACTCCGATGCGACCAGGGACGAGGAGGGCGCGCTGATCGAGCTCTTCAAGAAGCAGCGTCCGGGCGAGCCGCCGTCGGTCGACGCGGCCAAGGCCCTGCTCGAGCAGCTCTTCTTCGATCCCAAGCGCTACGACCTGACCAGGGTCGGCCGCTACAAGCTGAACGCGCGTCTCGACCTGGACATCGACCTCGACACCCGGGTCCTGACGCACGACGACATCATCGCCTTGGTCAAGGAGCTCGTCTCGATCCCGAAGATTCTCGGCATCCCCGAGGAGATCGACGAGGAGAACCCGATCAAGGACTACGCGGCCGAGGCCACGACCTACCCGCGGGAGCCCATCCACGATCACCTCGACGAGTACGAGCACTTCGGCAACCGCCGGCTGCGGACCGTCGGTGAGCTGATCCAGGAGGCCTTCCGGATCGGCCTGTACCGGATGGAGCGCGTCGTCCGCGAGCGCCTCACCACCGAGGACGCGGACGCGATCACGCCGCAGACCATCATCAACATCCGGCCCGTGGTCGCGGCGCTCAAGGAGTTCTTCGGGTCCTCGCAGCTCTCGCAGTTCATGGACCAGACCAACTCACTGTCCGGCCTGACGCACCGGCGCCGCCTCTCGGCGCTCGGCGCCGGCGGCCTGACGCGCGAGCGAGCGCCCATCGAGGTTCGCGACGTGCACGCCACCCACTACGGGCGCATGTGCCCGATCGAGACCCCAGAGGGTCCGAACATCGGCCTGATGGGATCGCTCTCCTCCTATGCGCAGGTCTCGGAGCACGGCTTCGTCACCACCCCGTACCGGGTGGTCAAGGACGGCGTCGTCACCGACGAGATCGTCCATCTGGACGCGACCCAGGAGGAGCAGGAGACGATCGCCCAGGCGAACGCCGAGGTCGATCCGGATACCGGCAAGCTCAAGGGTCAGTACGTCCTCAGTCGTCGCCGCGACGACGAGGCGGTCGCCGTGCCGCCCAAGCAGGTGACCCTGATGGATGTCTCGCCGACGCAGATCTGGTCGGTGGCGACCGCCCTGATCCCGTTCCTGGAGCACGACGACGCGAACCGCGCCCTGATGGGCTCGAACATGCAGCGCCAGGCCGTGCCGCTTCTCAAGCCCGAGCCGCCGCTGATCGGCACCGGCATGGAGCGCCGCGCGGCGATCGACACCGGCGACGTCGTGATCGCCGATAACGACGGCGAGGTCACTACGGTGGACGCCGAGCAGATCGTCGTCACGCACGGCTCGAAGAAGGACGAGTACCCGCTCCATAAGTTCATGCGGTCGAACCAGGGCACGCTGATCCACCAGCGGCCGATCGTCTCCGTCGGCGAAAAGGTGAAGGCCGGGGACGTCCTCAGCGACGGCTCCTCCACCTCGGGCGGCGAGATCGCCCTGGGCAAGAACTGCCTGGTCGCCTTCATGTCCTGGGAGGGCTACAACTTCGAGGACGCGATCATCATCTCCGAGCGCCTCGTGAAGGACGACGAGCTCACCTCGATCCACATCGAGGAGTACGAGGTCGACGCCCGGACGACGAAGCTCGGCGACGAGGAGATCACGCGCGACATCCCGAACCGCTCCGAGGAGAGCCTTAGGAACCTCGACGAGCGGGGGATCGTCCGGATCGGCGCCGAGGTGCAGTCCGGCGACCTCCTGGTCGGGAAGGTCACGCCGAAGGGCGAGACCGAGCTGACCGCCGAGGAGAAGCTGATCCGCGCCATCTTCAAGGAGAAGGCGCGCGAGGTCCGCGACACCTCGCTCAAGGTCCCCCACGGCGAGGGCGGCGTCGTCATCGACGTCCTCACCTTCAGCCGCGAGGCGGGCGACGACCTGCCGCCGGGCGTCAACGACCTGGTGCGCGTCTACGTCGCCACCAAGCGCAAGATCGCCGAGGGCGACAAGCTCGCCGGCCGCCACGGCAACAAGGGCGTGATCTCGAAGATCGTGCCCGAGGAGGACATGCCGTTCATGGAGGACGGCAGGCCGGTCGACGTGATCCTCAACCCGCTCGGGGTCCCGAGCCGAATGAACATCGGCCAGATCCTCGAGACGCATCTGGGCTGGGTGGCGGCCAACGGCTGGTACGACGACGGCTCGGTCTCCTACAAGGAGGCCCAGCGGAACGGCGGCCGCGTCAACGTGGCCACGCCGGTCTTCGACGGCGCCACCGTGGAGGACGTCGACAACGCGCTGGTCCAGTGGCAGGACGAGAACGCCGACCGAGGCATCGACCTCGGGATCGACAAGCGCGAGCGTCCGGGCAACCGCTGCGAGGGCAAGGTCCAGCTCTACAACGGGCGCACCGGCGAGCCCTACAAGGGCAAGGTCACGATCGGCTACATGTACATCCTGAAGCTGCTGCACCTGGTCGACGACAAGATCCACGCCCGCTCGACCGGCCCCTACTCCCTGGTCACCCAGCAGCCGCTGGGCGGCAAGGCGCAGTTCGGCGGTCAGCGCTTCGGTGAGATGGAGGTGTGGGCGCTCGAGGCCTACGGCGCGGCGTACACCCTCCAGGAGATGCTCACGGTGAAGTCCGACGACACCGTCGGCCGCGTCAAGGCCTACGAGTCGATCGTGAAGGGCGAGAACATCCCCGAGCCCTCCATTCCCGAGTCGTTCAAGGTTCTGCTCAAGGAGATCCAGTCGCTGGCGCTCGACGCCAACGTGGTCTCCGAGGAGGGCGACGGGGTGGAGGTCGGCGAAGAGGAGGACGACCTCCTCCGAGCGGCCGAGGAACTCGGCATCGAGCTGTCCGGCGTGCGCGCGGACGGCGGCGGCAATGGTGCGGATGCCGCGGACGAAAAGGAAGAGCAGGTCGTCGCCGAGGGCGACGGTGGGACTGAAGACGCCGAGGAGGCTGCAAAGAAGTGATCGACATCAATAATTTCGACGCGATCGAGATCGGGCTTGCCTCCGGCAAGAAGATCCGGGGCTGGAGCTCCGGGGAGGTCACCAAGCCCGAGACCATCAACTACAGGACGCTGAAGCCCGAGAAGGACGGGCTCTTCTGCGAGCGCATCTTCGGTCCGACCAAGGACTGGGAGTGCTACTGCGGCAAGTACAAGAGGGTCCGCTACAAGGGCATCGTCTGCGAGCGCTGCGGCGTCGAGGTGACCCGTTCCAAGGTGCGCCGCGAGCGCATGGGCCACATCGACCTGGCCGCGCCGGTCTCCCACATCTGGTTCTTCAAGGGCGTCCCGAGCCGGATCGGCTACCTGATCGACATGGCTCCGAAGGAGCTCGAGAAGGTCCTCTACTTCGCCGCCTCGGTGATCACGTGGGTGGATGAGGAGGCCCGGCAGAAGGACCTCGGCAAGCTCGAGAAGGAAGTCGAGAAGCAGGCCGGCGAGTACGAGCGCGAGCGCGAGCAGCGCACCCAGGAGCTCAGCGAGTCCCTGAAGCGCCGCCTCGCCTATCTCGGCGTGCCCGAGAGCAAGGGCGAAGAGGCTCCTCCCGCCGGCTCCACCGACGGCTTCAACGACGACGACGAGCTCTGGGCCGACACCGTTCCGAACGTGAAGCGGATGAAGGCCGAGGACCGCGAGAAGACCGCGAAGGAGCTCCGCAAGACCTTCGAGGCCGAGATCTCGGACACCGAGGCCTACCTCGACGAGGCCGCCGAGCGGCTGCGCGAGGTCTTCAAGATCTTCTCGGAGATGAAGCCGAAGGACGTGATCAACGACGAGACCACGTTCCGCGAGCTCAAGGACCGCTTTGGCTCACCGTTCGGCTGGGGCGAGTACTTCCGTGGCGGCATGGGCGCCGAGTCCGTCCGCGATCTGCTTGAGCAGGTCGAGCTGGAGGCGGAGGCCGAGCTGCTCGAGGAGACCATCAACACCTCCAAGGGCCAGAAGCAGGCCCGCGCGGTGAAGCGCCTCAAGGTCGTCGACGCCTTCCTCAAGTCCGCCAACAAGCCGGAGTGGATGGTCCTCGACGTCGTGCCGGTGATCCCGCCGGAGCTGCGCCCGATGGTGCAGCTCGACGGCGGCCGGTTCGCGACCTCGGACCTCAACGACCTCTACCGGCGCGTGATCAACCGGAACAACCGGCTGAAGAGGCTGCTCGACCTGGGCGCCCCCGAGATCATCGTCAACAACGAGAAGCGCATGCTGCAGGAGGCCGTCGACGCCCTGTTCGACAACGGGCGGCGCGGCCGACCGGTCACCGGCCCGGGCAACCGGCCGCTGAAGTCGCTCTCAGACATGCTCAAGGGGAAGCAGGGCCGCTTCCGGCAGAACCTGCTCGGTAAGCGGGTCGACTACTCGGGACGGTCGGTGATCGTCTCGGGTCCGAGCCTGAAGATCCACCAGTGCGGCCTGCCGAAGCTGATGGCGCTGGAGCTCTTCAAGCCGTTCATCATGGCGCGGCTCGTCGAGCGCAAGCAGGTCCAGAACATCAAGGCCGCCAAGAAGATGGTGGACTCGATGATCCCGGAGGTCTGGGACGTGCTCGAGGAGGTCATCCACGAGCACCCGGTGCTGCTCAACCGCGCGCCGACGCTCCATCGCCTCGGCATCCAGGCCTTCGAGCCGGTGCTGGTCGAGGGCAAGGCGATCCAGATCCACCCGCTGGTCTGCCACGCTTTCAACGCCGACTTCGACGGCGACCAGATGGCGGTGCACCTGCCGCTCTCCGCGGAGGCGCAGGCGGAGGCGCGCATCCTGATGCTCTCCGCGAACAACATCCTCTCGCCGGCGCACGGTGCGCCATTGGCGACGCCGACCCAGGACATGGTTCTCGGGCTCTACTACCTGACGTACTCGGCTGAGGACGTCGAGGAGCTCGATCGGGCAAAGCTCGACCAGAAGCCGCATCCGTTCAGGACCGCGCAGGAGGCCGAGCTCGCCTACGAGAACGGGATCGTGCAGCTGCACGACTACGCCGAGTACCGCCGGCCCGGCCACGAGCACTTCCTGACCACGGTCGGCCGGATCATCTACAACGACCGCGTTGAGCGGGCGCTCGCCGAGGCACTCGAGGAGGAGTACGACCCGGAGAAGTACCAGTTCATCAATCGCTCGCTGAAGAAGCGCGATGTCAACGAGATCGTCAGCGATCTGGTGGAGAGCTACGGCGCCTCCGCCGTCTCCCTGATTCTCGACTCCTTCAAGGAGCTCGGGTTCCACTTCGCCACCGAGGCGGGAATCACCATCTCGAAGAACGACGTGGTCGCCCCTCCGGACAAGGAGGAGATCCTCGAGCGCTACGAGTCGGAGACCGAGGAGATCATGGGTCAGTACGACGAGGGCTACATCACCGCCGAGGAGCGCAAGGAGGCCGTCACCTCACGCTGGGACAGCGCGACCGAGGAGGTTGGGCAGGCGATGGAGCGCAACCTCGACGAGCTCAACCCGATCTTCATGATGGCCAACTCGGGCGCTCGCGGCTCGTTCAAGCAGATCCGTCAGCTGGCCGGCATGCGAGGCCTGATGGCCAATCCGAAGGGCGAGATCATCGAGCGGCCGATCAAGGCCAACTTCATGGAGGGCCTCTCGGTGCTCGAGTACTTCATCTCGACGCACGGCGCCCGGAAGGGCCTCGCGGACACCGCTCTGCGGACCGCGGACTCGGGCTACCTCACCCGGCGCCTGGTCGACGTCGCGCAGGACGTGATCGTCCGCGAGGACGACTGCAAGACCAAGGACCACATCGAGATGCCGCTGTACCGCGACGACGGTGAGCTCAACCCGAACCTGATCGGACGGGTGGCCGCGAAGAAGTTCACGACCAAGCGCGGCCGCGATCTGCTCAAGCGGAATCAGCAGATCGATTGGCCGGAGGTCCACGACATCGCCGAGGGCTTCAAGGACGACGATGACGCGACCGTCCCCGTGCGCTCGGTCCTCAAGTGTGAGGCCGAGTCAGGGGTGTGCCGCCAGTGCTACGGCGTCATGCCGGCGACCGGCTTCCTGGTCGAGATCGGCGACGCGGTCGGCATCATCGCCGCACAGTCGATCGGCGAGCCCGGCACCCAGCTGACGATGCGGACCTTCCACACCGGCGGTGTCGCCGGCCTGGACATCACGCAGGGTCTGCCACGAGTCGTCGAGCTGTTCGAGGCGCGCAAGCCGAAGGGCCTGGCGAAGATCGCCGAGGTGGCCGGCAAGGTCTCCGATCTCGAGGAGACCGACAAGGCGGTCAAGCTGACGATCACCGACGACAAGGGCGAGGAGAACGCCTACTCCTTCCCGCCCCGCACCAACGTGCTGGTCGAGAAGGGCAAGCGCGTCGAGGTCGGCACTCAGCTCAACGAGGGCTCGCTGTACCCGGCCGAGATCCTCGCGATCCGCGGCCGCACGGACACCGAGGTCTACATCGTCAAGGAGGTCCAGAGGGTCTACCGCACTCAGGGCGTCGACATCAACGACAAGCACATCGAGTTGATCGTGCGCCAGATGCTGAAGAAGGTGCGGGTGGAGTCGAAGGGCTCGACCGAGCTCCTTCCGGGCCAGCTGGAGGACCGCTTGATCTTCAATGCGATCAACGAGAAGTTCAAGGGCAAGAAGACGAAGACGCCTGCGCGAGCCGAGGAGGTCATCCTCGGGATCACCAAGGCGTCGCTCGCCACCGAGTCCTTCCTCTCGGCCGCCTCCTTCCAGGAGACGACCAAGGTCCTCACGGACGCGGCCCTGGAGGGCAAGCGCGACCGGCTGATGGGCCTGAAGGAGAACGTGATCATCGGCAAGCTGATCCCGGCCGCCACCGGCCTGAAGCACTACCGCGGGCTGCAGATCGAGCCTGTGGAGCCGGCGCAGCCTCCGGCCGAGGAGTTCTCCGAGGAGGAGCTCGCCAAGGAGCTCGACCTCGCCGGCGACGGCGAGGGCGGTGCCGCGATGGAGGGCTTTGGCCCCTCGTTCGCCGAGGAGCTCGAGGAGCTGGCGTCGGAGATCGAGACGCCGGGCGCCGGGCAGGCCGCTGGCACGCCCGACTCTGAAGAGTCCGAGAAGTCCTGAGCGTTAGGCGCGCGGGTCGAGTGACCCGCGCGCCGGCGTCTATCTACTGGCTCTGAACGAAGCCGACCAGGTGACCCTCGGGGTCGTTGAAGAGCCCGATCACCAGGCCCTCGCCCATGGACTCGGGGCCCATGACCTTGGACCCGCCTAGCTTCTCGACCTGATCGAGTGAGGCGCCGACGTCCGGCACCTCGATGTAGAAGGTGACGTGTCCGTCGTAGCCCTCCGGTCCGACGCCGATGCCGCCGCCGATCCCGGCCCCGTCGGGATTGGTGTTGCCGTCACGAGGCACGATTGCGTAGGGAGGAATCCCCTCCTGGCCCGCGAGGGGTGACTCGTCGTAGCTCCAGTCGGCGATGTCGGAGTAGAAGCTCTTCAGCTTGTCGATGTCCTTCCCGACGACCTCGAAGTGAACGACTGGCTGTCCCATCCCGGTTCCTCCTGTGAGTTTGCTGGTCGGCGTCTAACTGCCGGCGGGAACGTGCTCCCGCCGCTCGTGGGCTGCCATGCCCGGGGCGAGGCGAGGCTCGATCACCGGCGTGCGGGAACGCCCGCCCGGCGGACAGGCGGGCTTCGCCTGCGCGGCGCCACCGTGGGGCCCGCGTGGCCGCGGGCCGGGCTTGAGCGGGTTGCGCCGGAAGCGACGGAAGCTGTGGTCATCGGAGTCGCCCGGAAGGTCCTCGAGCTGAGGCTCGTCCTTGACGGCCCACCAGATCAGCCACATCCCGTAGAGGACGGGGATCTTGAGAATCACGGCCAGGAAAATGATCGGCACGACCTCTCCCATCCCGGCGAGTCTACCCCTGTTCGGTGGGGTCCTTAACGAGGCTGGAAGCCGTCCCTGACCCAGGACTCCAGGGCCTCGACATGGACGTCGAGCAGGCCCTGGTCAGACTCGGTCGGCACCAGGAGGGTGGGCGCCTCCCGCCACTCCGCCCACTCGTAACAGCTCTCATCCAGGCTGTCGTCGATCCAGGCGAGCGGGCGGTCGTCCGCGTACTCCCCGAGCGCCTCCAGCTTCCAGTGGGCCGTCCCGAAGCGGGCACGCCCATCGAAGGTCAGGTAGGGAAGCTCCGGCAGACCGAGGATGCCGGGCAGGTGGTCGTTGGCGCGGTCCTCCCAGCCGCTTGCCCAGATCAGCTCGTAGCTGTTCGCTAGGCGGTTCAGCCGGGGCCCCGTGTCCAGCGCGATGCAGTGGAGCATTCCGTCGATCAAGTGGAACTCGCCCGGCGCCTTCCCCGGGTCCGCACGGCCGGGCTCGATCGGCTGGTCGAAGCCGAACAGGCTGATCACACCGTCGACGTCGACGGCGAGGATCGGCCGGTCGCTCTTCTGCTTGCGGCGGAACAGGGGCATGGAGGTGAGACTAGGGAGATGGCGCACGGCTTCGCCATCAGGCGCGGCCGGTGGTTCACGGCTTCGCCACCAGTCGCGGCCGCTTGCGCTCGCCCCACATAAGTCGCTTCGGGCTTCGCCCTTCGCTCCGAAGTGGAGCGAGCTTGCGGTCGCTACCATGCACCGCCGTGCCGAACACCAATCAGCTCGTCCGCAAGGGACGAACCCACAAGAGGAAGAAGATGTCGACGCCGGGCCTGAAGTCGGGTCAGGGTCGCAAGAAGCGCGTCGCCGCGCCGCAGCGGCGGGGCGTCTGCACGCGTGTTGCGACCGTGACCCCGAAGAAGCCCAACTCGGCGCTTCGCAAGATCGCCCGCGTTCGGCTCACCAACGGGCTCGAGGTGACGTGCTACATCCCGGGGGAGGGGCACAACCTGCAGGAGCACTCCGTCGTGCTGGTGCGCGGCGGCCGGGTCAAGGACCTGCCGGGCGTCCGCTACAAGGTCGTCCGCGGCGCCCTCGACGCGGCCGGCGTCTCGGATCGCAAGCAGGGCCGTTCGCTCTACGGAGTGAAGGCCTCCTAGGATGCCGCGCCGCAACCAGGCCACGATCCGACTACTCGAGCCCGACTCCGTCTACCGGAGCCGCCTGGTTCAGCAGCTGGTCAACAAGGTGATGGTCGACGGCAAGAAGTCGGTCGCCGAGCAGATCACCTACGACGCACTCGCTCTGGTGGGCGAGCGGACGGGCAACAACCCGGTCGAGGAGCTCGAGGGGGCGATCAAGCAGCTCACCCCGGTCCTCGAGGTCCGCTCACGCCGCGTCGGCGGCGCGACCTACCAGGTGCCGGTCGAAGTCCCGGCGCGCCGCGCCCGCACTCTGGCGGTGCGCTGGCTGGTCGAGTTCGCCCGGGCCCGCGGCGAGAAGTCGATGGCCGAGCGCCTCGCCAACGAGATCCTCGACGCCTCCAAGCAGCAGGGCAACGCCTGGAAGCGCAAGGACGACATCTACCGCATGGCCCAGGCCAACAAAGCCTTCGCCCACTACCGCTGGTAGGGCGGGTCGTCTCTCCGTAGAGGCGCCTGCAAGCCTTCGCCTCGCGGCGTCCTCGGCCGGACGTCTCGCTCACGTACCTGGGTCGTACGCTCGCTTCGCCGTCCGGCCTGCGTCCTTGCGACGCTCGGCTTTCGGCGCCTTTCGTGGTCCGGACCCCTGGCCGTGCCGGGCCGCATCGTGGCCAGGGCCGCGCCGCAGACGGTGAGCACCAGCGAGCCCACCAGCTCCAGCCAGAAGCCCGCCACTGGCTTGGCCTCCGCGTCGATGAAGGACTGACGCGGGTCGTCGAGGGTCCCGATCTTGTTGACGTCCGGCAGGTCGCCGATCAGGAAGATCAGCAGCGCGATCAGTCCGCAGATGGCGACCGCCATGGCGGCGACCTGCTTGAGCTGTTCGTCGCGGGCGCCGAGGCTGACGAGGATCAGGACCACGGCGAAGATCGCCAGGACCAGCGTCGCGTACCCGTGCTGGTCCTTCGAGCTGATCTCCTGCAGGGCCTCGCCGCCCGGCGGGGTGAGGTGGAAGATGTCGATGAACTGCGACGCACCGAGCATCGCGGCGGCGCCGGCGCACGCCAGCACGAGCAAGGTCTCAGTACGAGGAAGCCTCTTCACCGCTCCGCCTGGAGGCCCGGGTAGATCCCCCCGACCTCCCGGTGCCGCGAGCGCCGCGCTGCCCCGCCCGGCCTGCCGCGCCGCCGTCTCCTCTCCCGGCTCACACCGCGAGAGTAATGGCCGAGCAGGCCGCCGCACAGGATGAGGACCGCCGAGCAGGCGACCTCGGCCCAGAATCCCTGCAGGAGCCTTGCCTCGGTCCCGGTGAAGGCGAGCCCGGCTCTGCCGACGTCCAGCCCCTGCGGAAGATCGATTGCGATCGCGACGGCGAGCCCCACCAGCCCGCAGATCGCCACGCCGCCGGCAAGCCGCGGGCGGCCCCAGTAGGCGGCCACGATCAAGACGGCGGCCAGCGCTGCGACCGGCAGCAGGATCCAGAGATGGGCGCTGCCCGCCGACTGCCTGTCGACAATCGGCGCTCCGGCTATGGCCCCTATCTCTCCGGCGTAATTCGGGGCGTCCACGGCAACACCGTGGTAATCGAAGAACTGAGAGACCGCGAGGCCCACGGCCGCCGCGAGGCCGACGAAGGCGACCGTCGAGCGGGGAGTGACGTGCCGGCGCGTGGCCTCGATCACGATCAGCGTGGCGCCGAGGAAGACGCCGGCTAGGAAGCGAATCACGATCTGGCCGACCTCGAGGACCACCGCGATCAGCGCCGCGATCAGCTGGATCACGAAGAGCAGCGCGCGGGCGACCGGGTGCCCGATCCAGGCGAGAAAGCCCGCCACGGGCGCCCCCACGGGTCGCAGCCGGCGGCGGGTCTCCAGCGCGGCCCCGCGAAGCCGGACACCCAGGTCCTGCTCAGGTCTCACGGCACGGCGGGCCTGCCTGCGCCTGCGCCGGGACATCGCGCGGGCCTCGCGCCGCGTCCGCTCGGTGAGCTCGTCGATGCGACCGGTAGAACGCCTGCGACGTCCCAATCGGCGGCGGATTCCCTGCCTGAGAGCCATCAGACCGCTGCTATCATCATCGGTCGCTCCCGGGTTCCCCCACAGGGTCCCGTGGGCGTAAACCGTTTCGATGGAGAACGGCGCGACATAGGAGCAGTTCGGGTCGAAGAGACGCTGTGCGCTCGGGCCCGCAAGGGCCTTTTTTCTGCGCTGATTCCGAACTCAGACTAGCCGTTCTACCCCTCCGTCACGCCAGTACGAAGACAGGATTCCATGCCCCGCAGCTTTCCACTAGAGAAGACTCGCAACATCGGCATCATGGCCCACATCGATGCCGGTAAGACGACGACCACCGAGCGCATCCTCTACTACACGGGCCGCACCCACAAGATGGGTGAGGTTCACGAGGGCGCTGCCGTCATGGACTGGATGGAGCAGGAGCAGGAGCGCGGCATCACGATCACGTCCGCTGCGACCGCCTGCGAGTGGGAGGGCCACCGGATCAACATCCTCGATACGCCGGGCCACGTCGACTTCACTGTCGAGGTTGAGCGCAGCCTTCGGGTCCTCGACGGCGCGATCGCGCTGTTCGACTCCGTAGCCGGCGTCGAGCCGCAGTCTGAGACGGTCTGGCGCCAGGCCGACAAGTACGGCGTCCCTCGGATCGCCTACGTCAACAAGATGGACCGGACCGGCGCGGACTTCTTCAAGGCCGTCGACACCATGCGCGATCGACTCGGCGCGAACCCGCTGCCGATCCAGATCCCGATCGGCCAGGAGGCCGATTTCGTCGGGGTCGTCGACCTGATCGAGAACAAGGCCCTCGTCTGGAAGGACGAGCTCGGGACGGAGTTCGAGTACGAGGACATTCCCGAGGACCTGGCGGAGCAGGCGGAGCAGTACCGCACCCAGCTGATCGAGGCCTGCGCGGACTACGACGACGAGCTCATGGAGGCCTACCTCAACGAGGAGGAGATTCCACACGAGCGGATCGCGAAGTCGCTGCACCGGGCCACCCTCGACATCAAGGTGACCCCTGTCCTCTGCGGTTCCTCCTTCAAGAACAAGGGCGTGCAGCCGCTGCTCGACGCGATCGTCGAGCTGCTGCCCTCGCCGCTCGAGGTCCCGCCCGTCAAGGGGCTGGAGCCACCGAAGAAGGGTGACAACGGCGGCCCGACCGAGGCCGAGCGGCCCGCCGACGACAATGCCCCCTTCTCGGCCCTCGCCTTCAAGGTGATGGCCGACCCCTACGTTGGCAAGCTGACCTACTTCCGCGTCTACTCCGGCAAGCTTTCCGCCGGCAGCCGCGTGCTCAACGCCTCGACCGGCCGCACCGAGCGGATCGGCCGCGAGTTGATGATGCACGCGAATCACCGTGAGGAGATCGAGGAGTGCTACGCGGGCGACATCGTCGCCGGCGTGGGCCTCAAGCAGACCTCGACGGGGGACACCCTCTGCGCCCCCGACGCTCCGATCGAGCTCGAGCACATCGAGTTCCCGGAGCCGGTGATCGCCGTGGCGATCGAGCCTAAGACGAAGGCCGACCAGGAGAAGCTCTCCTCGAGCCTCGCGCGCCTCGCCGAGGAGGATCCGACCTTCCAGGTCGAGTCCGACGAGGAGACCGGCCAGACCCTGATCCACGGGATGGGCGAGCTCCACCTCGAGGTGATCGTGGACCGGCTGCTGCGCGAGTTCTCCGTCGACGCAAACGTCGGACGTCCGCAGGTTGCCTACCGGGAGACCATCCGCGAGCCCGTCCAGAAGGTCGAGGGCCGCTTCGTCCGGCAGACCGGTGGCCGTGGCCAGTACGGCCACGCGGTCATCAACGTCGAGCCGGCCCCCGGCGAGGGCTTCGACTTCGTCAACTCGATCAAGGGAGGGAGGATCCCGTCCGAGTTCATCCCCTCCGTCGAGTCGGGGATCGAGGAGGCTCTGCAGTCGGGCGTCAAGGCCGGCTACCCGATGGTCGATGTCAAGGTCGAGCTGATCGACGGCTCCTACCACGACGTCGACTCATCCGAGATGGCCTTCAAGGTCGCCGGCTCGATGGCCGTCCAGGAGGCGACGCGCAAGGCCAAGCCTGTGCTGCTCGAGCCGGTGATGTCGGTGGAGGTGGTCACTCCCGAGGAGTTCCTCGGTGAGGTGATCGGCGACCTCTCCCGGCGCCGAGGCAAGGTCCAGGGCCAGGAGCCCCGGGGCAACGCCCTCGCCGTGCAGGCCTTCGTGCCCCTCGGCGAGATGTTCGGATACGCCACCGACCTGCGCTCCTCGACGCAGGGCCGTGCGAGCTACACCATGCAGTTCGAGCGCTACGAGGAAGTGCCCAAGAACATCGAGGACGAGATCGTCGAGCACCGCTCGGGAGAGCCCGTGGGAGCTAGTGCGTAGCTATATTTCTTAGGTTCGCCCACAAACGACTTAAAGACACCAACCACACCCCCAAAGGAGCGAGATGTCCAAGGAGAAGTTCGATCGCGATAAGCCGCACGTGAACGTCGGCACCATCGGCCATGTCGATCACGGCAAGACCACGCTGACAGCCGCGATCACCAAGACACTCGCCGAAAAGGGCGGCACCGAGGTGAAGTCGTTCGAGGAGATCGACAACGCGCCCGAGGAGAAGGAGCGCGGGATCACCATCGCCACCTCGCACGTCGAGTACGAGACCGACAACCGGCACTACGCCCACGTCGACTGCCCCGGCCACGCCGACTATGTCAAGAACATGATCACGGGCGCCGCCCAGATGGACGGCGCGATCCTGGTCGTGTCCGCGCCCGACGGCCCCATGCCGCAGACGCGGGAGCACATCCTGCTGGCGCGTCAGGTGAACGTCCCCTATGTGGTCGTCTACCTGAACAAGGTCGACATGGTCGACGACGAGGAGCTGCTCGAGCTGGTCGAGGAGGAGGTCCGCGACCTGCTCAACGAGTACGAGTTCCCCGGAGCCGACGTTCCCATCATCAAGGGCTCGGCGCTGAAGGCGCTCGAGGGTGACGAGGAGGCCAAGCAGTCGATCATCGACCTGGCCGCCGCCCTCGACGAGTACATCCCGGAGCCCGAGCGAGATCTCGACAAGCCGTTCCTGATGCCGGTCGAGGACGTCTTCTCGATCACCGGCCGCGGCACCGTCGCGACCGGCCGCATCGAGCAGGGCGTCGTCAACACCGGCGACGAGGTCGAGATCGTCGGCATCAAGGACAGCACCAAGACCGTGGTCACCGGCGTCGAGATGTTCCGCAAGATCCTCGACGAGGGGCGCGCGGGCGACAACGTCGGCTGCCTGCTCCGCGGCACGAAGCGCGAGGAGATCGAGCGCGGCCAGGTGCTCTGCAAGCCCGGCTCGATCACCCCGCATACGAAGTACAAGGCGGAGGTCTACTGCCTGAAGAAGGAGGAGGGCGGCCGTCACACGCCGTTCGTCTCGGGCTACCGGCCCCAGTTCTACTTCCGCACGACTGATGTCACCGGCGTGGTCAACCTCCCCGAGGGCCGCGAGTTCGTCGCCCCCGGTGAGAACGCCGAGATGGAGGTCGAGCTGATTCAGCCGATCGCAATGGACCAGGGCCTGCGGTTCGCCATCCGAGAGGGCGGTCGCACCGTCGGCTCGGGTGTCGTCACCGAGGTAGTCGAATAGATGCAAAACGAGCCCCCTCGGGGGCTCGTTGTTGGTAAGGCCCTCCCACCAGGGCTAAGGGCCAAGACAACTGCAAGACATACGACCAAGGGCGCGGCCCTAGTTCCATCAGGGGCGGCGCCCTAACTGCGCGAAAGACCAGAAAGCAGCAGACGAGCAAGTGGCTTCACTGACATCAGGAAAGATCAGGATCCGGCTGAAGGCGTACGACCACGACGCCATAGACCGGGCTGCCCAGGAGATCGTGGGCACCGCCGAGCGCACCGGCGCGACGGTCGCCGGCCCGATCCCGCTGCCCACGGACAAGCACGTCTACGTCGTGATCCGCTCGCCGTTCAAGGACAAGGACTCGCGCGAGCACTTCGAGATCCGCACCCATAAGCGGCTGATCGACATCCACCAGCCCACCCCCAAGACGGTCGACGAGCTCCAGCGCATGGAGACCCTGCCCGCCGGCGTCGACGTGGAGATCAGACTCTAAAAGTGAGCGCGATCGTCGGCAAGAAGCTCGGCATGACCCGGATCTTCACCGAGGAGGGCCAATCCATCCCGGTGACTGTGATCGAGGCGCAGCCCAACAAGGTCACCGCGATCCGCCGCGCCGACCGCGACGGCTATGACGCCGTGCAGCTCGCGGGGGACCCGGTCGCCGTCGAGGAAAAGCTCACCAAGGCCGAGCTCGGTCACCTGAAGAAGGCGGGCGCGTCCGCGATGCGCACGCTCGTCGAGTTCCGCGACGCCGATGTCGGCGGCACCGCGGGCGGCGGCGAGGAGTCCGAGGGCGAGGGGGAGAGCGAGGAGACCGAGTCCGCCGGCGAGGTCAAGGTCGGGGATGACGTCACCGTCTCGAGCTTTGAGCCCGGCCAGCGGGTGAAGGTCTCGGCGGTCTCGATCGGCAAGGGCTTTCAGGGCACCATCAAGCGCCACAACTTCGGCCGCGGGCCCGTTACCCACGGCTCCCACAATGTCCGCGCTCCCGGTTCGATCGGCGCCAGCGCGGACCCCGCCCGCGTCTTCAAGGGCATGGGTATGCCCGGCCAGATGGGCGCGAGGAGAGTCACCCAGCGCGGCGCGCACGTGGTCGAGGTCGACGCCGAGCGAAACCTGCTCCTGATCCGGGGCTCCGTGCCCGGCGGCAAGAACGCCACGGTGGAGGTGCGCAGCGATGCCTGAGGCCGGCACGAAGAGCACCGCGCAGAAGAGTTCGAGCGCTTCCATCAAGGTGACAACGCTGGGCAAGCAGGCGAAGTCCGATCTCCCGAAGGAGATCTTCGGCGAGCCCTTCCACGAGACGCTCGTCCACGAGACGGCCCGCGCCGACTTGGCCGCGCGGCGCCGCGGAACCCACTCGAGCCTGACGCGCGGCGAGGTCTCGATGACGACCGCAAAGGCCTGGCGCCAGAAGGGCACCGGACGCGCCCGTGCCGGCGCGCTGAGCGTGCCGCACCGCTACGGCGGAGGCGCGGCGTTCGGGCCGAAGCCACGCAGCTACACGGTCAAGGTGAACAGGAAGGCCCGGCGCAAGGCGCTCCGTGCGGCCCTCTCCGTTCACGCCGAGCGGGACAGCGTTGCGGTGCTCGACGGTGCCAGCTTCAAAGAGCCGGCAACCAAGCAGGCGGCGGATGCCCTGAGGAAGTGGGGCGCGGACCGGCCGACGCTGGTCGTCATCGGTGCCGAGGAGGACGCCGTAGCGAAGAGCTTCCGGAACATCGAGGGCGTCAGTGTGGCCCTCGCCGACTCGGCGGGTGTCGCGGACGTGGTCGGTGCCAGTTCGCTGGTGCTCACCCAGGCGGCGCTCGAGCAGCTCAAGGGCAGGGCGGCCTAGTGGACGCGCGCCAGGTGATCATCCGGCCAGTTGTCTCCGAGAAGAGCTACGCCCTGATGGGCGAGGGCAAGTACACGTTCCGAGTGCACGACCGGGCGCACAAGCTGCAGATCGCGCACGCCGTCGAGGAGATCTTCGAGGTCAAGGTGCGGGCCGTCCGCACCTCCAAGGTGAAGTCCAAGCCCAAGCGGCGCGGGCTTCATTCGGGTCGTTCCCGCTCTTGGAAGAAGGCCGTCGTGCAGCTCGCCCCCGGCGAGCGGATCGAGCTGTTCGAGGGTGCGGCGGTGGAGGGCTAACCGATGCCGAACCGGAAGACCAGACCAACCAGCCCCGGCAGGCGCTTCGGCACCTACCCGATGCGCGAGGAGCTCAGCGGGGCGGAGCCGAACAAGAAGCTCACCAAGGGCAAGGGCTCGTCCGGCGGGCGCAACTCCGCGGGCCGCGTCACCGCACGCCATCGCGGCGGCGGCGCAAAGCGCCGCTACCGGCAGATCGACTTCAAGCGCAGCAAGGACGGAGTGCCGGCTCGCGTGGCCTCGATCGAATACGACCCAAACCGCTCGGCGAGCATCGCCCTGCTCAACTACGCCGATGGGGAGAAGCGCTACATCCTCGCCCCGCAGGGGCTGAGGGTGGGCGCTGAGGTCGTCTCGGGCGAGGGCGCCGACATCGCGCCGGGCAACTCGCTCTCCCTGGCCCGCATTCCGACAGGCACCGTGGTCCACAACGTCGAGCTGATCCCCGGCCAGGGCGGCAAGCTGGGTCGCTCCGCCGGCACGGCGATCCAGGTGGTCGCCAAGGAGGGCCCGATGGTGAGCCTACGGCTGCCCTCCTCGGAGGTGCGGATGGTTCGCGGCGAATGCCGCGCGACGGTCGGCACGCTCTCGAACGCCGAGCACCAGAACGTCAAGGTCGGCAAGGCCGGTCGCAACCGGCACAAGGGCAAGAGGCCGCAGACGCGCGGCGTCGCCATGAACCCGGTCGACCACCCACACGGCGGCGGCGAGGCCCACCACACCCCGGGAGGCCATCCGGTCACCCCATGGGGCAAGCCGACGCTCGGCTACAGGACCCGCAAGAAGGGCAAGCGCTCGGACGGGCTGATCGTGCGCGGCCGCAGGCGAGGAAAGAGGAAGTAGAGGCCTAGACGATGGGACGTTCGACAAAGAAGGGCCCGTGGGCGGAGGAGCGCCTGATGAAGCGCGTTGCCGCGATGAACGAGTCGGGCCAGAAGCAGATGCTGAAGACCTGGTCACGCCATTCGACGATCTTCCCGGAGATGGTTGGCCACACGATCGCCGTCCACGACGGCCGCAAGCACGTGCCGGTCTACATCTCGGAGTCGATGGTCGGCCACAAGCTCGGCGAGTTCGCGCCGACCCGCACCTTCCGCGCTCACTCGGGCGCCGGCACCGCCTCGGAGAGAGAATGATGGCTGAGGAGAAGAAGGACACCGAGAAGCAGCAGCGCAAGCCCGCGAGGAAGCCGGCTGCGAAGAAGTCGGGTTCGGGTTCGGGCTCCGGCGGATCACGCGCTCGGAAGCCCGCCGCGAAGAAGGAGACCGCGACCCGCAGCAAGGGCGCGGCCGAGGCTGATGCGAGGGCGCGCGACAGCGCGACCCGTAAAGGGGAGACCGCCGACGCCAAGGCTGCCGACAAGGCGACCTCGAAGGCACCCGCGAAGAAGCCGGCCGCCAAGAAGCCTGCTGCGAAGAAGGCTCCCGCCAAGGCCGAGACCAAGGCGAAGGCTCCCGCCGCCAAGAAGGCTCCGGCGAAGCCGAAGGAAGCTCCCGAGCGCCCCGTGGTCAACGCCCGCGCGCGATTCGTCCGCGTCGCGCCTCGCAAGGCGCGCTTGGTCGCCGACCAGGTTCGCGGCCTGCCCCTCGAGGACGCCCTCCCCCTGCTGCGCTTCTCCACTCGCAGCGCAGCCCAGGACATCCGCAAGCTGCTCGAGTCCGCGGCGGCCAACGCGGAGACGAACCACGACCTGGTGGCGGACGACCTGCTGATCAAGGACATCCACGTCGACGAGGGCCCGACCCTGCGGCGCTACCGGCCCCGAGCCCTGGGCCGGGCGACGCGGATCAACAAGCGAACCAGCCACATCGCCGTGGCGCTGACACCGGAGGAGTAGGACATGGGACAGAAGATCCATCCAGAGGGCTTCCGGGTCGGCTACATCCACGACTGGAAATCGAACTGGTACAACGATCGCGATTTCGCGGACTACCTCAACGAGGACCTCGAGATCCGCTCGCACATCGAGAACAAGCTCTCGCACGCCGGGCTGTCCGAGATCACGATCAAGAAGGGCTCCGGCGAGGTCGAGGTGGACATCTCGACCGCGCGCCCGGGCATCGTGATCGGCAAGTCGGGCACCGAGGTCGACGCACTGCGCCGCGAGCTCCACAAGCTCACCGGCAAGCCCGTCAAGGTGAACATCAAGGAGATCAAGCGTCCCGAGCTCGACGCGAAGCTGGTCGCGCAGTCGATCGCGGAGCAGCTCCAGAACAGGGTCGCCTTCCGCCGGGCGATGAAGCGCGCTCTGACCTCCGCCATGCGGTCGGGTGCCAAGGGCGTCAAGGTCCAGGTCTCGGGTCGCCTCGGCGGCGCCGAGATGGCCCGCACAGAGGGCTACTCCGACGGCCGTGTGCCGCTCCACACCCTGCGGGCGGACATCGACTACGGCTTCATCGAGGCGAAGACCACGACCGGCCGGATCGGCGTCAAGTGCTGGATCAACAAGGGCGAGGTCATGCCCGAGGGCTTCCGCTCCGAGCTCACCGACGAGGACGGCGGGCCGCCGTCAGGCGGTGGCCGAGGAGGTCGTGGCTGATGCTGATGCCGAAGCGGGTTCGGTACCGCAAGCAGCAGCGCGGCCGGCGCCGGGGGTACTCGAAGGGCGGCACCAGCGTCGCCTTCGGCGAGTACGGGCTGAAGGCCCTCGACCGCGGTTGGATCACCAACCGGCAGATCGAGGCGGCCCGTGTCGCCATGACGCGCAAGATCAAGCGCGGCGGCAAGGTCTGGATCAACGTCTTCCCGGACAAGCCCATCACCAAGAAGCCCGCCGAGACCCGGATGGGCTCGGGCAAGGGCAATCCCGAAGGATGGGTCGCGGTCGTGAAGCCGGGCAAGGTGATGTTCGAGCTCGCGGGCGTCCCGGAGGACCTGGCGAAGGACGCGATGCGCCTGGCCGGGAACAAGCTTCCGATCAAGACCAAGTTCGTTCGCCGTGAGGGGGCGGAGCAGTCGTCATGAAGGCCTCCGAGGCGCACAACATGAGGGACGACGAGCTGGTGGAGCGAATCAGCCAAACCCGCGAGGAGCAGTTCGCGCTGCGTCTCCAGCACGCCACCGGCGAGCTCGAGAACACGGCGCGTATCACCGAGGTGCGCCGCGACGTGGCACGGCTTTTGACCGTCGCCAAGGAGCGCGGTATCGATCTTGAACACGAGCTGAGGACCTGATGGCCGAAGAGGAAAAGAACGAGCAGCAGAACGAAGAGCAGGCTCCGGAGGAGACTCCCGCGGAGGAGTCCCGGGCCGAGGAGACTCCTGCGGCCGAGGAGACTCCGGCTGAGGAGCAGACGCCCGCCGAGGAGGAGGCTCCCGCAGCTGAAGCCGACGAGGAGCCCGCCGCCGCGGAGGACGACGAGCTCGAGGGCCTCGACTGGAAGGCCCGTCGCCGCCTGGAGGCCTCCCGCCGCCCGGCGGAGGCGCGGCCCCCGCAGAGCCCGGAGGAGCGCGCAGCGTCCCGGGGCGAGGCCCGCAAGCGGGCCGCCCGCCGCCGATCCGCCTACCGCGCCAAGCGCCGCACCAAGGGCGAGCCCGGCACGGGTACGCCGCCCGCGGAGCGCCGCTCCGCCGGTCGCAAGACCAGGCAGGGCCGCGTCGTGTCGAGCAAGCCGGACAAGACGATCACCGTCGCGATCGAGATCGCAAGGCGTCACCCGCAGTACGAGAAGATCGTGCGCCGCTCGCGCACGCTGCACGCCCACGACGCCCGCAACGAGGCGGGAGAGGGCGATCTGGTCAGGGTCGTCGAGACCCGTCCGCTCTCGCGGACCAAGCGCTGGCGCCTGGTCGAGATCCTGGAGAAGGCGAAATAGGTGATCCAGCAGGAATCAAGACTCAGAGTCGCCGACAACTCCGGCGCGCGCGAGATCCTCTGCATCCGTGTGAAGGGCGGTTCCGACCGCCGCTACGCGCGGATCGGCGACACGATCACCGCGACGGTGAAGCAGGCCACCCCTCACGGCGGTGTCCGCAAGGGCGAGGTGGTTGAGGCGGTGGTCGTCCGGACTCGCAAGCAGCTCGGGCGCGGCGATGGCACCTACATCGCGTTCGACGAGAACGCCGCCGTGCTGATCGACACCACGGGCGCCCCGCGGGGAACGCGCATCTTCGGCCCGGTCGCCCGCGAGCTGCGCGACAGGAACTTCATGCGAATCGTCTCCCTCGCCCCGGAGGTTCTCTGATGGGCAAGACGATGCGAGTGCGCAAGGACGACGACGTGATCGTGATCGGCGGCAAGGACCGCGGCAAGCGAGGCCGCGTGATCCGAACCGACCCGAAGAAGGGCTACGTCTTCATCGAGGGCCTCAACATGATCAAGCGCCACCAGCGGCCGCGCTCCGTCAAGGACGCGTCGAAGGGCGGCGAGGTCGGCGGCATCATCGAGCAGGAGGGGCCGATCCACGTCTCCAACGTGATGCTGCTGGACAAGGAGGACAACAAGCCGACGCGCGTCCGGGTCGAGCGCTCCAGCGGCAAGCGCAAGCGCGTGGCCGCGCGCACCGGTAGGGATCTCGACTGATGGAAGCCGCGACCGAACAGCAGACGCAGGCCGCACCGCCGCCCCGGCTGCGCGAGCAGTACGAGAGCGAGGTCAAGCCTGCCCTGATCCAGCGCTTCGGCTACTCGACGCCGATGGCGGTGCCGACCCTGGAGAAGATCACCCTGAACATGGGCATCGGGGAGGCCAAGCAGAACACGCAGATGCTCGAGGCTGCCACCGAGCAGCTCGCCACGATCGCGGGGCAGCTGCCCAGCGTGCGCAGGGCGAAGAAGTCGGTCGCCTCGTTCAAGGTGCGCGAGGGGATGCCGGTGGGAGTGGCTGTGACCCTGCGCCGCGCCCGGATGTGGGAGTTCCTGGACCGGCTCACCTCGATCGCCGTGCCGCGGATCCGCGACTTCCGCGGGCTCAGCGCCCGTTCGTTCGACGGCCGCGGCAACTACTCGATGGGTATCCGCGAGCAGATCATCTTCCCCGAGATCGACTACGACTCGATCGACGAGGTCCGCGGCCTCGACGTGACGATCACCACCACCGCCGCCACCGACGAGGAGGCCTTCGCCCTGCTCGACGGGCTCGGCATGCCGTTCTCGCCCGAGGGACGCCCGGGCCAGGAGGATGTCGAGGAGGAGGCCGAGGAGGAGCGCCGCAAGGAGGAGGCCCGCGAGCGCGCCGAGGCCGAGGCGGCCGCGCTCGAGCAGCTCAAGGAGGAGAACCCGGAGGCCTACGAGAAGCCGGTCAGGCCCGAGGAGGGCGAGGGCGAGGAAGGCGAGGCGCGTGCCGAGGGCGAAGGTGGCGGACAGGCCGAGGGCGGGGAACCCCAAGAGACTTCAAACAAGGAAGAGGACTAGTGGCAAAGACATCGCAAAGGGTGCGGCAGCGCCGCGAGCCCAAGTTCAAGACCCGCGGATACCACCGTTGCCGCCGCTGTGGCCGGCCGCGCGCGTATTTCCGCAAGTTCGGCCTCTGCCGGATCTGCCTGCGCGAGGCCGCGCACAACGGCTACGTGCCCGGTATGACCAAGTCCAGCTGGTAAACCGACATCACTCAACCAACATGCTCACCGATCCAATCACCGACTACCTGAACCGAATCCGCAACGCGCTCCTCGCGGAGCATGAGGAGGTGGAGATCCCCGCCTCTCGGCTGAAGCGCGAGATGACGCGCATCCTCAAGGAGCAGGGCTACATCACTGACTTCAATGTCGAGCCCGGACGGGTCGGCGAGGTGATCAAGGTGCGTCTGCGCTACACCGAGGACCGCGACCCCGTGATCAGCGGGATGGAGCGGGTCTCGCGGCCGGGCCGGCGCCGCTACGTTCCCAAGGACGACGTCCCCCGCGTCTTCGGAGGCATGGGCACGACGATCATGTCGACCTCGCGCGGCGTGATGACGGGCCACGAGGCCAGGCAGAGAGGCGTCGGCGGCGAGGTCGTCGCACACGTCTGGTGAGTGAGATCTTGAGATGAGTCGAATCGGAAGAAAGCCAATCGAGATCCCGGATGGCGTCGAGATCGACGTCAAGCCCGGCACGGTCAGCGTGAAGGGCCCGAAGGGCGAGCTCAACCAGGGTGTCAGCCGCGAGATGAAGGTCGCGGTCGACGACGGCACCCTGACCGTCGAGCGTCCCACGGACCGCGGCGAGCACCGCGCACTGCACGGCTT
This sequence comes from uncultured Solirubrobacterales bacterium, assembly GCA_963797265.1. Lineage (GTDB taxonomy): Bacteria > Actinomycetota > Thermoleophilia > Solirubrobacterales > 70-9 > DASUPK01. Next base: position 600,355 of record CAWCOY010000003.1, read on the forward strand.
GACGCGCAGCCTGATCGCGAACATGGTCGAGGGCGTCACCGACGGCTTCGAGCGGCGTCTCGAGATCCAGGGGGTCGGCTATCGCGCCAACCTGAGAGGCAGGAACCTCGAGATGTCGCTGGGGTACTCGCATCCCGTCTCGATCGAGGCCCCGGAGGGGATCGAGTTCGAGGTCCCGCAGCCCACGGAGGTCGTGGTCCGCGGCATCGACAAGCAATTGGTGGGGGAGATGGCCGCCCGCATCCGCAAGTCACGCCCGCCCGAGCCCTACAAGGGCAAGGGCGTGCGCTACGCCGGCGAGCACGTCGCCCGCAAGGTCGGGAAGAGGGCGTAGATATGGCCGTGCTCACGAAGCCACAGCAGAGGCTGCGTCGCCGGCGCCGCGTTCGCGCCCGCATCCGCGGCAGCGCCGAGCGCCCCCGCCTCTCCGTCTACCGCTCCAACCGGGGCGTCTTCGCCCAGCTGATCGACGACGACGCGGGCCGCACGCTGGCGTCGGCCTCCTGGACCGAATCCGAGTTGCGCAAGCTCGACTCGATGGAGCAGGCCAAGCGCGCCGGGCAGCTGCTCGCGGAGCGCGCCAAAGCCGCCGGGATCGAGTCCTGCGTCTTCGACCGCGCCGGCTACCGCTTCCACGGTCGCGTCGCCGCGATCGCGGAGGGCGCACGCGAAGGAGGTCTCCGGTTCTGATGACCGAGCTCTCACGTCCTCTACCCTCACCCGTTCCATGGCTGTAGAGAGCGTCAGTCCAAAGGGCCTCGACCTGCAGGAGCGGGTGATCGAGATCAATCGTGTCGCCAAGGTCGTCAAGGGCGGCCGCCGCTTCTCGTTCACCGCCCTGGTCGCCGTCGGCGACGAGGACTCGGTGGTCGGGATCGGCTACGGCAAGGCCCGCGAGGTCCCGCTGGCGATCCAGAAGGCTGTCGAGAACGCCCGCAAGAACCTGATCCGCGTGCCCAAGTACGGGCAGACCATCACCCACCGCGTGATCGGCCGCTTCGGCGCGGGTCACGTCGTGCTGCGCCCGGCGAGCCCCGGTACCGGCGTGATCGCCGGCGGCGGGGTGCGCGCCGTGCTCGAGCTGGGCGGCGTCCGCGACGTGCTCACGAAGAGCATCGGCACGCAGAACCCGATCAACCTGGTGAAGGCGACCATGGAGGGCCTCTACAGCCTGCGCAGGCCGGAGGACGTCGCGAAGCTTCGCGGGATCTCCATTCGCGAGGTGCTCGGCGTGGGCAACGGCGCTCCGGCGGAGGCGACCAACGGCACGGACTCGACTGAAGAGGCGCCCAAGGAGGTCGAGGCGCCCACGGGCGAGGCAGCCACTGAGGAGGAGAAGGCCTGATGGCCGACGTCGCCCTGAAGCAGGTGCGCTCCTCGAACGGCGCCTCGGGCGTGCAGCGCGCCACGCTGCGCTCGCTCAAGCTCGGCCGGATCGGCAAGGAGGCCAAGCACGCCGACACGCCGCAGCTGCGTGGCATGATCCGCACGGTCGACCACCTCGTCGAGGTGACGAATGGCTGATCAGAAGGAGACCGTCGGCCTCCACACCCTGAAGCCCGCCCCCGGCTCGCGGCGCCCTCGCAAGCGGCTCGGCCGCGGCGTGGGGACCGGGCACGGCAAGACCTCGGGTCGCGGCCACAAGGGCGCCGGCGCCCGCTCTGGCAACAAGCGCAAGACCGGCTATGAGGGCGGCCAGAATCCGGTCCACATGCGGATGCGCAAGCTGCGCGGGCCGAACAAGAAGATGTCGATGCCCTTCGAGAAGTTCCGGACGCGTACGCAGCCGGTCAACCTCTCCGATCTAGATGCCCGCTTCAAGGCCAATGACGAGGTGACGCCCGAGTCCCTGCGCGAAGCGGGCCTCGCCAAGCGGCGCGACCCTGTGAAGGTCCTGGCCCGGGGCGAGATCTCCAAGAAGCTCACCGTCAAGGCGCACGCCTTCAGCGTCCAGGCGAAGGAGAAGATCGAGGCCGCGGGTGGCTCCACCGAGGTGATCTCCTAGTGCTGCAGACGATCCTCAACTCGTTCTCGGTCCCCGACATCCGCAAGAAGCTGATGTTCACGGCGGCGATCCTGGCCCTCTACCGGCTCGGCGCCTACATCCCCTCACCTGGCGTGGACGCAAGCGCGGTCAAGGACGGCCTGAACGGCGTCAGCGGTTCGAACATCCTGGGCTTCCTCAACCTCTTCTCGGGCGGAAGCCTCTCTCGCCTCTCCCTGTTCGCGCTGGGGATCATGCCCTACATCACGGCCTCGATCATCCTGCAGCTCCTGACGGTGGTCGTGCCCTCGCTGGAGCGCCTTCAGAAGGAGGGGGAGGTCGGGCAGCAGAAGATCACCCAGTACACCCGCTACCTGACGGTTGCCCTCGCATTCGCCCAGTCCCTGGGCTACGTCTTCCTCTTCACCTCCTCGAGCTTCACCGGCGGTGCGAGCGTGATCGGCGAGCGGACCTTCCCGAAGGTCTTCCTGATCGTGATCACCCTGACCGCGGGCTGCACGGTCCTCATGTGGATGGGCGAGCTGATCACCCAGCGCGGGATCGGCAACGGCATCTCGCTGATGATCTTCGCCTCGATCGTCTCCCGGATCCCCGAGGGCATCACCAAGTGGTGGAACAACCCCGATCAGGTCTTCGTCGTGATGATGCCCTTCATCGCGCTCGCGGTGATCGTGGCGATCGTCTTCGTCCAGGAAGGGCAGAGGCGAATCCCGGTGCAGTACGCCAAACGCGTAGTGGGCCGGCGGATGACCGCCGGCGGGTCCACCTATCTACCGCTGCGGGTGAACATGGCGGGTGTGATTCCGGTCATCTTCGCCGCCTCGATCATGGCCTTCCCGCCGACGATCGGCCAGCTGCTCGGCGGTACCGGGGACAACTTCTGGAACGACTTCGCGAACTTCTTCAGTCCCAACAGCTGGCACTACGTGGTGGGAGAGATCTTCTTCATCATCATCTTCACCTACTTCTACACGGCGGTCACCTTCAACCCGGTTGACCAGGCGGACAACCTGAAGAAATACGGCGGGTTCATCCCCGGCGTAAGACCGGGACGACCTACCGCCGAATACCTGGACCGGATCCTGTCCAGGCTCACTTTCCCCGGCGCCCTGTACCTGGGCGCGGTCGCGGCGTTGCCGACGATCCTGATCTCTCAGACGTCGGCCAACTTCTTCTTCGGCGGGACCTCGATCCTAATCGTCGTCGGGGTGGCCCTCGACACGGTCAAGCAGCTCGAAGCGCAGCTGATGATGCGCAACTACGAGGGCTTCCTGAAGTGACGCGCGCGACCGGGTGCCGGGCTTGCCCGAGCTGAACCTCATCCTCCTCGGCCCGCCCGGCAGCGGCAAGGGGACACAGGGCGAGCGCCTGCAGGAGGACTTCCGGTTGCCCTATTACGCGACCGGCGACATCCTGCGGGCCGCGGTCAAGGAGGGGACCGAGGTCGGCAAGCAGGCCAAGGAGTACATGGATCGCGGGGACCTGGTTCCGGACGAGGTGATCATCGGGGTGATCGCCGAGCGCCTTCAGGGCGAGGAGGCCGCAGACGGCTTCATCCTCGACGGCTTCCCTCGCACGGTCCCGCAGGCCGAGGCCCTCGACACGAAGATGTCAGAGCTGCGTCGCGTGATCACCGGAGTGCTTCTCATCGAGGTCCCGGAGGAGGAGATCCTCCGCCGGCTCGGGGGCCGGCGCACCTGCGAGGAGAACCCGAGCCACATCTACCACGTCGAGTTCGACCCGCCCAAGCAGGAGGGCGTGTGCGACATCGACGGAGCGAAGCTGATCACCCGCGACGACGACAAGCCCGAGGTGATCAAGAACCGACTCGCCCAGTACCGCGAGAAGACCGAGCCCCTGGTCGACTACTACGACGAACGTGGCATCCTGAATCATGTGGACGGCAAGCAGTCACCGGACGAGGTCGAGGAACGGATCCACGGAATAATCGCCACCCTCCGCCGGGAGGAAGAGGAGGGCCTGTGAGATGTACCGCGGCATGATCATTCGCAAGACGTCGGCGCAGATCGAGGCGATGGCGGAGGCCGGCAGGATCCAGGCCCGCTGCCTGCGGATGCTGCGCTCCAAGGCTCGGCCCGGCGTGACCACCAAGGAGCTCGACGAGGCGGCCGAGAAGTTCATCCGGTCGCAGGGGGCGGTCCCATCGTTCAAGGGCTACCGTGGCTTCCCCGGCTCGATCTGCACCTCGCCCAATTCGATGGTCGTCCACGGGATCCCCGGCCCCTACGAGCTCCGCCGCGGCGACATCCTCTCGATCGACGTCGGCGTCACCCACGAGGGCTGGGTGGCGGACGCAGCGATCACGGTGCCGATCGGCGAGTCGCCCGACGATGCCGAGCCGCTTCTGAGCACCACCCGCGACGCGCTCTTCGAGGGCATCGCGCAGGCGAAGCCCGGCAACCACCTGAGCGACATCTCGAACGCGATTCAGATCCGCGTCGAGCGCGACGGGCTCTCGATCATCCGGAGCCTCGTCGGCCACGGGGTCGGCCGCGACATGCACGAGGACCCGCAGATCCCGAACTTCGGAGACCCGGGCAAGGGCCCGACCCTCGAGCAGGGCATGGTCCTCGCGATCGAGCCGATGGTGAACGCGGGCGGGGCCGATGTCCGGATGGGAACGGATGGCTGGGCCGTCTATTCGGCCGACGATTCGCTGGCCGCGCACTTCGAGTTCACCGTGGCGGTCACGGCCGACGGCCCGCGCATCCTCACCCCGTGGCACCTGGACTGAGCTAGCCGCGCATCTCCGCCAGCGTCGCCGACGGATTCGCCCTCACCCGAGCACGCTGCTCGCGGAAATGGACGGCCTCGTAGGCGATCAGGATCGCAAGCACCGTCGCGACAGCGGCCAGGGCGACCAGCGCGTCCGCCCCGAGGGCGAGCGGGATCAGGGCCAGCAGCGCCACCCCGGCCAGGGCGCGGTGCGGGCTGAACGTACCCAGCATGCGCTCGCGGAAGGCGATCTGCCCGAGCAGGTAGAGGGCGGGGCCGCCGCAGAGAGCCAGCGCGGGCACCGTCTCGAGCGGCTCGCCGGTCAGCGCGAGGGTCTCCTTGAGGCCGAGCGCCAGGAGCACGATCCCGGCGATCAGCGGGAAGTGCAGGTAGCTGTAGGCGTCGCGAGCCAGCGGGGCCTGCTCGCCCGGCGGCGCTTCGCTCAGCCGGCGCTCGGCGACGATCGCGACGACGTCGAAGTACGCCCACCAGAGCGCGGCAACCGCGGCGATGCCGAACAGGGCCGCGAAGACCTGGCCGGCGGACAGGGTGAACTCGGCGGCGGCGCCGATGGCGAGGATCGACTCCCCCAGCGCGATCATCACGATCAGCCCATGCCGCTCGGCGAAATGGGCTGGGTCGAGGTGGAACTCCTCCGTGCCGAAGAGGAGGGGGGTCGACCAGTCGACCAGGATCGCCAGGATCCAGATCGAGGCCCTGGCCCCGCCGTCCAGGAACCCGGCGACGATGATCAGCGCCGAGCCGAGGAGAAAGCCCGGAGCAAGCTTCAAAACCGCCTGCAAATCCCCCCTTCCGCGGCACCCGGAGTGTTCCGGACGTAGAGCACGAGCTGCGTGGGCCCGCACGAAGAAGTACGCGCAGCCGAAGAGCACGCCGCGGTCCCCGAAGGCGTCCGGGATGCTCAGGGAGACGACCAGCATCCCGCCCATCGCAGAGAACATGCAGATCCGGTTCAGATTCTCGTCCGTGCTTCTACCACGGCTTACGCACACACGCTGCTAGACTTTCACGCGTCGGTTCACGCCTGGCGTGGCCGGCGTTTCTTGTGCCTATCGGCCCGACTCCTGGGGCCGAGGGGCCTACTCCCAGCCCGATACGACCCCATGAAAGAAGGGGAATGAAGGTCCGAGCCTCCGTAAAGCCGATGTGTGAGAAGTGCAAGGTGGTCCGCCGCGGCGGAGCCGTGCTCGTCATTTGCCCGAATCCGCGACACAAGCAGAGGCAGGGCTGATGGCGCGCATCGCGGGAGTCAACATCCCCCTCAACAAGCGGGCCGAGATCGGCCTCACCTACGTCTTCGGGATCGGCCGGTCCACGGCCAACGAGATCCTCAAGGAGACCGGGGTCGACCCCAACACGCAGATCAAGGATCTCACCGAGGACGAGATCGTGAAGCTGCGCGAGGCGGTCGAGGGCCGCGAGGTCGAGGGCGACCTGCGCCGGGAGCGCTCGCAGAACGTCAAGCGCCTCCAGGAGATCGGCTCCTACCGGGGCCTGCGCCATCGCCGCGGACTGCCGGTTCGCGGGCAGCGCACCAAGACCAACGCGCGGGGCCGGAAGGGCCCGCGCAGGATGAGCGTGGCGGGCCGCAAGAGGGCCCCACAGCCGAAGTGAGTCAGAGAGGAAGCCGCTAGATGCCACCAGCTCCGAAGAAGGGCCGCTCGCGCCGGCGTGTCCGTAAGAACGTCACCTACGGCCAGGCCCACATCAAGACTTCGTTCAACAACACCATCGTCACCCTGACCGACCCCGAGGGCAACGTGCTCGCCTGGGAGTCCGCCGGCTCCGCCGGCTTCAAGGGCTCCCGCAAGTCGACCCCGTTCGCCGCCCAGGTGACCGCTGACTCGGCCGCCAAGAAGGGCATGGAGCACGGCCTCGAGAAGGTCGAGGTGTTCGCCAAGGGCGCCGGCTCCGGCCGTGAGACCGCGATCCGGTCTCTGCAGGCCGCCGGCCTGGACGTGACGACGGTGAAGGACGTGACGCCGCAGGCCCACAACGGGTGCCGCCCCCGGAAGCGGAGGCGCGTCTGATGGCCCGCGACACCGGAGCCCAGTGCAAGCAGTGCCGCCGCGAGGGGCAGAAGCTGTTCCTCAAGGGCTCCCGCTGCTTCACCGACAAGTGCGGCGTCGAGCGCCGCTCCTATCCGCCGGGCGAGCACGGCCGCGGCCGCATGCGGCAGTCCGAGTACCGGGCGCAGCTCCGCGAGAAGCAGAAGGCCAAGCGCTACTACCAGGTGCTCGAGAAGCAGTTCGCCGGCTACTACGACAAGGCGAGCCGTCAGGAGGGCGTCACCGGCGAGAACTTGCTGCGACTGCTCGAGTGCCGCCTGGACAACGTCCTGGTGCGCCTCGGCTTCGCCGCCTCCCGTCGTCAGGCCAGGCAGCTGATCAGCCACGGCCACTGGACGGTGAACGGCCGCCGCGTCGACATCCCCAGCTATCAGGTGAAGCCGGACGACGTGATCACGATCAAGGCGAGCAGCGGGGCCACCGACGTGGTCCGCGATGCGACCGAGCTCACGTCCGGAGTGCCGGCCTGGCTCCAGGCCGACCACGACTCACTTAACGCCAAGGTGCTGAGGCTCCCTGAGAGGAGCGAGATCTCCGCACCCGTCGAGGAACAGCTCATCGTCGAGCTGTACTCGAAGTAACCCCCACCAGGAAGAAAGAGAAGTGATGGAAGCAATGACCACCCTGCCAGATTTCCAAGTCCCGAAGATCGCGGGCGAGGATGCCAAGGAGAACAAGGGCACCTTCACGATCGAGCCCCTCGACAAGGGCTTCGGGTACACGTTCGGCAACAGCCTCCGCCGAGTGCTGCTCTCCTCCCTCGGAGGCGCCGCGATCACCAGCGTCCGCATCGAGGGTGTCGCCCACGAGTTCTCGACCATCCCGGGGCTGAAGGAGGACGTCACCGATCTCGTCCTCAACCTGAAGGACGTCGTCGTGCGGATGCACACCGATGCCGACGAGGTCGAGACGCCCCTCGTCGCCACCGGCCCGGGCGAGGTCAAGGCCAAGGACATCGACCTGCCTGCGGGCGTCGAGATCCTCAACCCCGAGGCGCCGATCGCCACGCTCGAGAAGAAGACCAAGCTCGAGATGTATCTGACGATCGGGCGCGGCCGCGGCTACTCGCCGGCCGACGAGAACAAGTCCGACGACAAGCCGATCGGCGTCGTCCCGATCGACTCCATCTTCTCGCCGATTCGTCGCGCCTCCTACTCGGTCGACTCCGCCCGTGTGGGACAGCGGACCGACTTCGACAAGCTCACGCTCGAGGTCGAGACCGACGGCTCGATCGAGCCGGGCGCGGCGCTGCGAGAGGCGGCCGAGATCCTGATCAAGAGCCTGGCGATCTTCACGACCGCCGACCGCGTCGATGAGCTGCGTGGCGAGGGCGCGATCGCGGCGACCGACGGCGCCGGTGGCGGCGAGGCCGCCGCGGTTCCAGGCGCGGATGGGCTCGACGAGATCCTGATCGAGGAGCTCGAGCTCGGAGTCCGCTCCTACAACTGCCTGAAGCGCGCCGGCATCCAGACGGTCGGCGAGCTCGTGCGGAAGTCGGAGTCGGAGCTCAACGCGATCCCGAACTTCGGTCGCAAGTCGATCGAGGAGGTCCAGGAGACCCTGCGGGCACGCGGCCTCTCGCTGCGGGCGGACTAGGGCAATAGAGTCCTGCCGGAGCGACGGCGATGAGGCACCAGCGCAAGAGAGCCAAGCTGAGCCGTGACGCGGCTCATCGGAAGTCCCTGCTTCGCACGATGTCGAAGCAGCTGATCGAGCACGAGCGGATCCGGACCACCCAGCCGAAGGCGAAGGCGCTCAAGCCCGAGTTCGAGAAGCTGATCACGCTCGCCAAGCGCGGTGACCTTCACGCTCGGCGCCAGGCCCTCTCGGAGCTGCACAACGACAAGTTCGCGGTCCACAAGCTGTTCGAGGAGATCGCCCCACGCTACGCGCAGCGCCCCGGCGGCTACACGCGGATCGTCAAGCTCGGCCCGAGGCGCAGTGACTCGGCCGAGATGGTTTTCCTAGAGCTGGTTTAGCCGGGGCTCGCAGCGAAGCAGCGTGGCGCGCTGGAGCCCCTCGAGCCGGTGATCGCGGGCCCGCAGTAGCTCGGCATCGCTCACCAGTTGCAGGAAGGCGGCGGCGCTCGGATACCAGACCGCGATCACGTCGTCGAATCGCTCCTCGCCCTCCCCGATCACTGTTCCACGCACCGGGGCATGCCAGAGGATCCTTCCGCCCACTCGTTCCAGGACGCGCTGGGCGACCTCGCCGTAGCGCGCGTAAGCCTCGGGGTCGCTGTAGCGATTCAGGTTGAGCATCACCAGCGGGCCGTCGTCTGGGCCCTCGGCGATCGCCTGCATCTCGGCGAGCTGCTCGGGGCTCGGCTCGACGGGCATCAGGCGCTTCCGCCGCGGGGTGCATTGCGGTCGAGGAAAGCGGCCCAGATCTCGGTCAGGGTCTCGATGGCTTCCTCGGTCGAGATCCGAGGGGTACGCCCGAAGGCCTCACGCAGGTAGGCCTCGTTCATCAGATTGAGCGCACGGGCGCTCTCGGCGACGTCCGCGGGTGGGTTGTCCCGGAGGCCCGGGAGCCTGGTGAGTGAACCGGCCAGGAGATCGTTGAAGCGCCGACGCAGCTGGGCGCCGCGGGCAGCGATCAGGGGGTCGGAGGCGCCGGCCTCGCTCACGGCTCGCAGCACCGGGCCGTGCTCGGCATAGACGCGGACCGCCGGCTCGATCGCGGCCCGCACAGTGTCCAGGTCGCCTTCCTCCCGCCCCGTGTCGAGCTCGACCTGGGCCTCGTACAGGCTCTCGATCGCGTCGGTCGCGGCACGCAGCAGAAGGTGGGCCAGGTCATCGAAGTGCCGGTAGAAGATCGTGCGCTCGATGCCGGCCCACTCCATGACCTCGACGACGCTGAGCTCGTAAAAGGAGCGCTCGCGGACGAGCTCGGTGACCGCCGCGAGTACGCGCTCGCGCACCTGCTCGCGGCTGAGACGTGTGCGTTGGGTTCGGGTCGAGGCTTTGGCGGGCATGCCCGGCGAGTTGACAGCGTGTGACACGGACTGTAGCATCGCGCCGGGATGCGAGGAGGGACTCTGATCGCGCTGGCCGCCCTCTTGGCCGCGACCCTTGCGCTGGTTGCGACTCCGGCGGAGGCACGCCCGGCCGGAGTGGGCAAGGATGGCCGCCCCAACATCCTCGTCGTCATGACCGACGACATGAACCAGGCCGACCTCGCCTTCATGCCGAAGACCAGAAAGCTCCTGGCCAAGCGGGGGACGAGCTTCACCAACGCGATCACCTCGTTCCCGCTCTGCTGCCCCTCGCGGGCCACCTTTCTCACGGGCCAGTACGCGCACAACCACGGCGTCGGCGGAAACTTCTATCCGGAGGGCTGGTACGGGATGCCTGGGCGCGACAACACCCTGGCCACATGGCTCGACGGCCGCGGGTACCGCACGGATCTGATCGGCAAGATGCTGAACGGTTACGGGGCGCTGGACGGCCACGGCGAGATCCCACCCGGGTTCGACCAGTGGCACGCACTGCTCGACGTCTCGGCCTACGACTACTACAACTTCGAGATGAACAGCAACGGTCGGCTGCGGACCTGGGGGGACGCGGACTTCGCCCGCAAGCTGGTCGACTTCGCGAACATCGAGGTCACTCCGCCGGATGTCAAGAGCGTCGCCGACGTGCTGGCGAAGCTGCACGCGGTGATGGGACCGGCGCCTTACAGCTACTGGGGCGCCAGCAATCCCGATCAGTATTCGCCCGATGTGACCGGCCGGATCACGAACAAGCTGCTCGGGCGCCAGAAGCGGGGCAGGAACCCGTTCTTTGTTTGGTGGGCGCCTGCCGCACCGCACCGGGAGGACGTCTCGACCACGCTCATGGGGCGGCCCGGTGCCGATCCCCGGCCGCCACAGCGATACGAGCAGCTCAGCAAGAGCTTCCAGATGCCCCAGCCGCCGAGCTTCAACGAGGCCGACGTGAGTGACAAGGCCTCGGTAGTCACCAGCAAGACGCCTCCCCTGACAGACCAGGAGGTGGATCAGCTCCAGCTCGACTACGAGGGACGCGGCGGATCGCTACGCGCCGTCGACGACCGGGTCGGCCGAATGGTGAAGACGCTGCGCCGGAGCGGTCACCTCAGCAACACCGTGATCGTCTTCACCTCGGACAACGGCTGGCTGAACGGCGAGCACCGCATCCCCGGGGACAAGTTCCTGCCCTACGAGGAGTCGCTCGGCGTGCCGCTGATCATCCGCGGACCCGGGATCGCCGAGGGGAGAAGAGTGAAGCAGCAGGTGGCGAACATAGACCTGGCTCCCACTCTGACGGCCCTCGCCGGGGTGAAGGCTCACAGAAGGATGGACGGGATCTCCCTGGTGCCGACCCTCAGGCGGCACAAGAACCCCCCCAAACGCGCGCTGGCGATTGAGGCGCCGCGTCCGCTGTTCGAAGGCGCCATTCCCAACAACGCCTGGGATCGGCCGTACTCCGGGGTCCGGACCCAGCGCTACACGTACGTCGTCTATACGGAGACCTCGGAGGAGGAGCTCTACGACCGCAGGACCGACCCCTATGAGCTCCAGAACCTCGCGCACGACCCTGCCTATGCGGGGGTCAAGGCGCACCTGAACGCGCTGATGCAGCGCCTGGCGAGCTGCAGCGGCCGCTCCTGCCAGGTGAAGCCGTAGGCCGGCGTGAAACCGCCCAACTTCCTGGTGCTGATCACGGACCAGCAGCGCGCCCCCCGTCACTGGCCCGACGACCCGGGCTGGCTCCGGGAGCTGATGCCCAACGACGCCGAGATCCGGCGCACCGGCCTCGGCTTTCGAAACGCCTTCTGCAACAGCGCCATGTGCTCACCGAGCCGGGCCAGTCTGTTCACAGGGCTCTACCCGCCCGAACACGGTGTGGAGCTGACGCTCACCGCGGCCGACCTGCGGCCGAACCCGCGCTATGCCCCAGCGGTGGCCGCCACGATGGCCGGGATCCTGCGTCGCCGCCAGGCCCCCGCCCGCCGCACACTGGCCCAGTTCGCTCGCGGCCTGCTCGGGATGGGCCAGAGCCGGGGCAACGAGCGGGAGCTCCCGGCGGATCTCCCCAACATGGCCAGCCTGCTGCACGCGGCCGGCTACCACGTTGCCTACAAGGGCAAATGGCATCTCACCCATCCCACTCAGGGTGATGGCGGGCTGCTCGGGGGATGGGGTCCGGCGGACGAGGCCCGGCTCGCCCAGCAGTACGGCTTCGCCGATTGGCAGGCCCCCGACGCGGGGGAGAACGCGAAGGCCGAGCACTTCGGCGGTGGCAACGCCGGAGAGGGCCAGGGCTGGGACGAGGTCTACACCTGCCAGGTCGAGCGGTGGCTCGCTCGCGAGGACCTGCCCGAGCCGTTCTGCTTGATCGTCTCGCTCGTCAATCCGCACGACGTGCTGGGCTATCCGGCCTCCTACGAGCGCGGCGGATACTCGGTGGAGGAGTTCCGCGAACTGGGGGTCGGGCTGCCGCCCACCGTCGACGAGGACCTGGCCGGCAAGCCCGGAGTCCACGCCCTCATGCAGATGGGGATGACCGCCTACATGGGCCCGCTCCGCAATCGCCGCGAGCAGCTGGACTACGTCAACTTCTACGCCTACCTACACCGAGTGATCGACGCGAAGATTGGCCGGGTCCTCGCCGCGCTCGGCGATCCCGCCGACCCGGGCTCACTGCGCTCACGGACGGTGCTGGTCCGCTGTGCCGACCACGGCGAGATGGGGCTCTCACACGGCGGCCTGCGGCAGAAGACCTTCAATGTCTACGAGGAGACGATCAACGTCCCCCTCGTCGTCTCCAACCCGGTGCTCTTCCCGCGGGGCTCGGAGACCGACGCGCTCGCCTCCCTGGTCGACGTGCTGCCCACCATGCTCGAGCTCGGCGGAGTCGAGCCGCCCCGAGGCCTCCGCGGCCGGGACCAGACCCCGGTGCTGGCCCAGGAGGCGGCGCCCGATCGTGAACCCCTGCGCCAGGCGGGCGTCGACCTCTCACCGGTGACCGAGCACGCCTCACCCGCGCCCTCGGTTCGCGACGCCATCCACTTCACCTACGACGACCACCAGGCCGGCACAGCGCTCACGGAGGCGCCTGGCCAACCGAACCGGATTCGCGCTATTCGCACGCCGACCGCGAAGTACGCCTTCTACTTCGATCCCAACGGACGGAAGCCCACCGAGTACGAGCTCTACGACCTGGAACGGGACCCGCTGGAGGTCGAGAACCTGCTTGCGGTCCGCTCAGGGGAGCCGCGCGACAACTCCGCCGCGGCGCTGCGCAGCGAGCTGGCCGAGCGACTCGAAGGGGCGATGGACGAGTGCGGGACTTACCCAAACGGCGGCCAGAAGCACAGCCGCCGGATCAACGGCCGATCTTGAACTGCGAGCCCGAGCCCCTGCGATTCGGGCCGATCGCGACCATGAGGGCCGCCGTGAAGACCACGATCACGCCGAGGACGAGCCACTGCGCCCAGCTTTCGATGGTCGCCAGTGCGGCGACCGACAGGGCAACGCCCACAATCAGCGCTATCACTGTGTAGACGGCGGCTCCCTTCTCGGAGCCCCTCCGAATCCCCTCGCCGCCGGCGAGCAGGTCGCTGCGCTCGTACTGCGAGCGCTGAGTGATGTCGGTGTTTGCCATCTCCTTCTCCTCCTCCTTGGTTCCCCTCCAACCCTACGTGGCCGGCCGGGGGCGCAACGTGAGTCTGATCACAACGGCCTCTCTGGATAGTGTCGCGCACTCCCCATGTCCGGCGCAAACGAACCGCCCCGATGACCAAGATCAGGCTGGACCTGGCCTATCACGGCGCTGGCTTCGCGGGGTGGGCGGCCCAGCCGGGCGCGCGGACGGTGCAGGGCGAGCTCGAGGAGGCCCTTGAGCGCATCCACGGGTCTCGGACGCCGCTCACCGTCGCGGGGCGTACCGATGCGGGCGTGCACGCCTGGGGGCAGGTGGCGAGCTTCGCCGCTGAGGGGGAGCCGGCGCCCGAGCTCGCGCGTGCCCTCAACTCGCTCACCGGCCCCGACCTCGCGGTGCGCGCAGTGGAAGCCGTAGCCGAGAGCTTCGACGCGCGGCGCGATGCCCGCTCGCGGACCTACTGCTACCGCGTGCTCGCCGAGCGGGTGCCCAATCCCTTCGAGGCCGGGGTCGCGCTGCACTGGCCTCATCGGGTGGACGAGGGTGCGCTGGCGGCGTGTGCCGACGCCGTGCTCGGCAGCCACGAATTCACGGCCTTCACCCCGACCCAGACCGAGCACGTCCGGTTCGAGCGCGACATCCTGCGGGCGGAGTGGCAAGAGAAGCAGGCGGTCCTCGGCCATGGGCGGGTTCTCGAGCTCTGGATCGAGGCCGACGCGTTCATGCGGAACATGGTTCGCGTGCTCGTGGGAACGATGCTCGAGGTCGGCGGCGCTCGTCGCAGCCTCGAGGACTTCACCTCCCTGCTCGAGGGTGCCCCACGCGAGCGAGGCGGCGAGACCGCGCCGCCCCATGGCCTTCATCTTGCCTCGGTCCGCTACTGACCCCACCCTAGAATCGGTGGTCGGATGCGAGTTCTGATCACCAACGACGACGGAATCCAGGCCACGGGGCTGAATGCCCTGCGCAAGGAGCTGATCGGGATCGAGGGCCTGGACGTCCACGTGATAGCCCCGGACTCCAACCGGAGCGCGACCGCCCGCAGCATCACCACCCGTTCGCCCCTCTGGGTCGAGGAGATCGCCTTTGGCGACGGTACGAGCGGGTTCGCGACCGACGGCACCCCGGTTGACTGCGTTCGGTTCGCCGAGCTCGGGCTCGTCGGCGAGCGTCCCGAGCTGATCGTCTCGGGGATCAACCACGGCTCCAACCTGGGCGACGACATCACCTACTCCGGCACCGTCGCCGCCGCGCTCGAGGGGATCGTCCTCGGCATCCCAGCCATCGCGATCTCCCAATCCGCCGGCGGCGAGTCCACGGGCGCCTGGGGCCGCGACTTCGATTTCTCCTCGTCCGCGGCGTTCGCCGCCCAACTCGTGCGCCGGACGGCGCAGGACCCGCTGCCGGCCGACACGCTGCTGAACGTCAACTGTCCCTCCGGACCGCCGGAGGGAATCGAGGTGACGCACCTAGGTAAGCGGCTCTACAACGACGAGCTCAAGCTCGTCGACGAGGACCGAGAGACGGGGCGCCACCGGTACCAGATCTACGGCTACGAGCCCTCCTTCGAGGACGAGCGCGGCTCGGACCTCTCGGCGATCGCGCACGAGCGCATCTCGGTTACCCCCGTCCATTTCGACCTCACCGACCGGCCGAGCCTCGACAGGCTCAGGGAGTGGGACTTCGAGGGCATGCTCGACCGGGCCGCGGAGTCGGTCGCCACGGAGGCATCCACCCAGCGGTGAGCGCTACGAAGGGGGCAAAGCGGGCGCCCAAGAAGCGGGCCGAGGAGCTGCGGCGGGAGATTGCGTATCACGACCACCGCTACTACGTCCTCGACGATCCGGAGATCTCCGATCCCGACTACGACGACCTGCTCGGGGAGCTGCGGGGGATCGAGGAGGAGCACCCCGAGTTGCTCACGCCCGATTCGCCGACGCAGCGAGTCGGCGGAAAGCCGCTCGACAAGTTCAGGCAGGTCACCCACCACGAGCCGATGCTCTCCCTGGCCAATGCGCGCGACGAAGACGAGCTGCGGGCCTGGGCGAAGCGGGTGGAGCGCCAGCTCGAGCGGCTCGACATCTCGGGCCGCGAGATCCGCTACGTCACCGAGCCGAAGGTCGACGGGCTTGCGATCTCGCTCACCTACGAGAACGGGGTGTTCACGCGGGGCGCCACCCGCGGCGACGGGCGGATCGGCGAGGACGTGACCCAGAACCTGAAGACGATCAAGGCGATCCCGCTCTCGATCGAGGATGCGCCCGAGCTGGTCGAAGTGCGCGGGGAGGTCTACCTGCCGATCGCCGGCTTCACGAAGGTGAACGAACAGCGGGCGCAGGATGGCCTGTCCACGTTCGCGAACCCCAGGAATGCCGCTGCGGGTTCGCTGCGCCAGCTCGACTCCTCGATCACCGCGACGCGCCCGCTGTCGATCTGGTGCTATGGCGTGGCCGCGCTCAGGGGCTGGGAGCCGACCAGCCACTCCGAGTCACTCGAGTGGCTGAGCGAGCGAGGGTTCAAGGTGAACGGCGACATCTCGATCCTGCACGGGGTCGACGAGGTCGCCGAGCGCTGCCGCTGGTGGGAGGACCGCCGTGAGGCGCTCGACTTCGAGATCGACGGCGTCGTCGTCAAGGTTGACGACCGCGGCCTGCAGCGGGAGCTTGGCGTGGCGGGGCGAGAGCCGCGCTGGGCCGTGGCCTGGAAGTTCGCCCCGACGACCGCCACCACCAAGCTCAACAAGATCGTCTGGAACGTCGGCCGCACGGGACATCTGCTGCCCTTCGCGATGCTCGAGCCGGTGCACGTTTCGGGCGTCACCGTGAGCACGGCGACGCTCCACAACGAGGAGGACCTCGAGCGCAAGGACGTGCGCGAGGGCGACGAGGTCGTCGTGATGCGGGCCGGTGACGTGATTCCGCAGGTGGTCTCACCGATCATCCAGCGCCGGAAGAAGGGTGCGCGCAGGTCCCGTCCGCCGAAGAAGTGCCCGCTCTGCGGGACGCCGACGGTCAAGCCGGAGGGCGGCGTCTTCACGATCTGCCCGAACCGCACCGGCTGTCCGGGGCAGCAGTTCCAGCACATCAAGCACTTCCGCGGCGCCCTCGAGATCGAGGGGCTGGGCGAGAAGAACGCCTACCGCTTCCTGCAGGAGGGTCTGATCTCGGACGCGGCCGACATCTTCGACCTCACCCCAGAGCGCATTTCCGAGCTCGAGGGGTTCGGTGAGATCTCAGCGCGCAACCTGATAGAGGAGATCGATCAGGCGAAGAGGATGCCCTTCTCCCGCGTCCTCTATGCCCTCGGGATCCCAGGGATCGGCTTCGTCAACGCCGAGTCATTGGCGGAGCACTTCGGCACCATGGACGCGCTCCTCGAGGCACAACCGGAGGAGATCGTCGAGGCCGAGGGGATCGGGCCGATCCTGGCCGAGCAGATCTACGAGGAGCTCTCCGAGGAGCGCACTAGGAAGTTGATCGAGCGCCTCCGCAAGGCCGGCCTGAGGATGGAGCTCGATCCATCGGAGCGCCGCCAGCAGGGCGGGCCGCTCGACGGCAAGACCCTGGTTCTAACCGGCACCCTTCCCAACCTGAGCCGAGAGCAGGCGACCAGACTGATCCGGCTCGCCGGGGGAAAGGTGGTCAATTCGGTCTCGAAGAAGACCGACTACCTGATCGCCGGGGACAGCCCCGGGTCGAAGCTCGCCAAGGCGACGGAGTTCGGCACCGAGGTCCTCGACGAGGACGGCCTCCGTGAGCTGGTTGGCAATGACGGCGCCCCGAAGCGCGGTGCGCCGCCCCGGGGCCGGGTGTAGCGGGGGCAGCGCTCAGAACTGCAGAAACGTGCTGCCCTCGGTCGTCTCGGGCTGATCCACCGTTTTGTCCATGTTTTCGGCGATCCAGTCCGCGGCGCGCCTCGATGACTCGTCGGTGCCCGCCTTGTCCTCGCAGGCCGTGACGGTCATGCCGCCACCGTTCTCACGGAACGCCGCATAGCTGACGAAGCCGGGAACGCCGCCGATCAGCTTTAGCGACGGTACCGGGCCATCAATGCGGTCATCCGGTCCTGGATCACGTGCGCGCGGTTGACGTCCACGCGGTTCATCAGCAGGGAGAAGACGACCGCGTGGTCGGCGTCCTCGGGTCCCTGGAAGCAGTAGCCCGACAGGGCGCTGACCCCGTTCAGCGTGCCGGTCTTGGCGTGGCAGCGACCGCGGGCGGCGGTGCCGCGCATGCGGTGGGCCAGCGTGCCGCTTCGACCGGCCACGGCGAGAGAGTTCTCCCAGGCGTCGCGCTGCCGCCGCTGGTCGGCCTGTGAGTCGACCGGAGTGTTCTCGTCCACCCCGATCATCGAGTCGAGCAGCTTGACCACCGACTTGGGCGAGGCCTTGTTGCGGCGGGTGAGACCCGAGCCGTTCTCCCCGTTGAACCTCGCGCCCTGCTCGGCAGCGAACTTCCTGACCACGGAGATCCCCGCGGCGGTCGAGCCCGAGCCTCCGAACTGCCCGCCGATGTCCTTGAGCAGCATCTCGGCATAGAAGTTGTTGGAAGGGACGTTCGTGTCTTGGATCAGGTCGGCCATCGTCGGGGACCCGTAGTCGCCAACCTGCACCGCGCTCGACGGAACAACCCCGGGCGTGACGCTGTTGCCGACCGAGATGCCGTCCTTGCGCAGGGCGTCGCGGAAGCGCTGGGCGGCGGTCTTCGCCGGGTCGCCGGGGGAACCGCCGTCGATGGTGAGCGCGGAGAGCGTCCCGATTCGCTCGGCGCTGATCCCGTGCTCGGGGATGCCGGTGACCTGGTCGAGGAAGAAGTCGTCGTAGAGGAGCGGCCCCTGCACGGCCCGCACGCCGGCTGCGCGCACGCGGTCGGCGAGCTTGGCGAGTCCGCTGCCGCTCAGCGTCGGGTCACCCTGGCCGCGCAGGTAGAGGCCCTGGCTCACTCCGTCGGAGACGTCGTCGATCGACCAGGCGGTGGTGTGGAGCCGGTCCTCGGGCTCGAATCGCCCCAGGGCGGTCGAGGTCGTGAAGAGCTTCGAGTTGGAGGCGAGGATCCGGGGGCGGCCGGCCTTGCGCGCGAAGAGCACCCTGTTGTCGCTTGCGTCGATGACGAAGGCGCCGCTGCGGCCGACCCTGCGGAAGAGCTTGGCGAGGCCCCGCGAGAGCTTGGAGGCGGTGACCGACTTGTGCGCCTTCGCGGAGGCATGCGCGATCGGCGTGCTGAACGCCTCGTCGGGGTTGCCGCTGCCCGCCTGGGCGCCCGCGGGCACCGCGAACGCCGCCGCGCTCACCAGCGCGAGCGTGATCGCCCCTCTGCGCACCGTCAGCCCCATGCGTTGTGGGTGAAACAGGCGGTAGCCGCCTAGGTTGCGGTAGCTCGGCTGGCCACACAGCCAGCCCTTGCCATAATCGTGGGCCGAATGGGGAAAGTCGTCCAGCTCGACGGCCCCGACAGAAAGCCGCGCGGCAGCAGAGGGAGGGGGAGGCGCGGACGGGGCGACAGGACCGCGCTCGTCCTCGGCGGCGGCGGGTTCACCGGCGGCGTCTACGAGATGGGCGCGCTGCGCGCCTTCGACCTGCTCGCCGTCAACCGGACGGTCAACGAGTTCGACATCTACGTCGGCACGAGCGCCGGCTCATTCGTGGCGAGCATGGTCGCGAACGGCATCACGCCGGAGGAGATGTTCCGCGTCCTCGACAAGGCGCTGCCGTCCCCGATTGAGAACGCGTCGCTGCGCACCCTGCTGCGACCGAACTACAAGGGCTTCGCGGGCCGTCTGGTCCAGCTGCCCCTCAGGATGGCCGCCATGGTCAGGCAGCTGGCGGGGAACGTCGGTGAGGTCTCGATGGTGGACCTCGTCATGGGGCTCGCGGAGGGCCTGCCCGCCGGCGTCTACCACAACCGCGGCATCGAGCAGTACGTGCGCAACGTGCTCGCCGATCCGGACCGGACCAACGACTTCCGCGAGCTCGGGAGCGAGCTTCGGATCGTGGCCACCGATCTGGATACCTGCGAGCGGATCGTCTTCGGGGAGGGGGAGTGGGACAACGTCCCGATCTCCCGCGCCGTCGCCGCCTCGGGCGCGCTCCCGATCGTCTACGAGCCCTACGAGCTGCGCGGCAGGCAGCTGATCGACGGAGGAATCATCTCCACCACCAACGTCGACGTCGCGGTCGAGGCCGGCGCCAAGTTCATCGTCGTGGTCAATCCGCTGGTTCCCTACGTGAACGACTTCGAGACTCGCATCCCGACGGTCTTTGGATCCCGGGTCCGCCGCGTCTCCGACATGGGGATGCCGGCCATCGGCAACCAGGCCTTCCGCCTGCTCGCTCATGCCCGCCTCCACATGGCCGTGCAGTCGTGGAAAGAGCGCTTCCCCGACGTCGACATCATCCTGATCGAGCCCGAGTTCAACGACGAGCTGATGTTCGGGACCTCCATCCTCGACTACTCGGCTCGCCTGCAGATCGCGAAGCACGGCTTCGAGTCCGTCACCGTGGCGTTGGCGCGGGACTACCAGCGCTACAAGGAGATCGCGGCGCGCCACGGGATCGAAATCTCGGCGCGCCGGGTGCGGCGCGTGCTCGAGACGGTCGAGGAGGAGGAGAGGGGAATGTCCGCCTGGCGCCGGGTGCTCGAGCAGACGACGGGCGCGTTGCTGCGCCAGTCCGGCGAGGACGAGGCCGCGGAGTCGAGCGCGCAGAAGTAGGGGCGCTTCAGGCGGCCAACAGCGCCTCGAGTTTGTCGAGAACGCTGGTCCAGCCGGCCCGCGCCTCGGGGGAAGTCTCGTCGGTGTGCGGGCCCTGGGTCACGGTGACCGTGGTCCGGTCGCCGTCCTCCTCGAAGACGACCCGTGTCGTCAGCCACTCCGGGAAGCCGAGGTCCGGCTGGGGCGGGGATTCGAGCAACAGCAGCTCCGGCTCGGAGATCTGGACGATCTCGAACCGCACCGGATAGTTCTGGCCGGAGCTCGAATCGACCATCGAGTACTCGATCACTCCACCGGGACGGGCATCGACCTCGATTGAGGAGCGCGGGACTTCCAGGCCCTCAGGGGCCAACCACGCAGCGAGCTGATCCGGGTCGAGTCAGGCGCGGAAGACGAGCTCGCGCGGCGCATTGAAGGTCCGGGTGATCCGGACATCGCGGCCGGCCGTCAACGCCGCGACCCCTGAATCCTCTCCAGGTGCTCGCCGAGCCGGTCCAGCCGTCCCTCCCAGGTCACCCGACAGGCTTGCATCCAGGTGTCTGCCTCGTCCAGGGGCTCGGGCCGGAAGCTGGTCGGGCGCGACTGGGCCACTCGTGTGCGTGAGATTAGACCGGCGCGTTCGAGCACCTTCAGGTGTCGCGAGATCGCCGGGGGGCTGACCGAAAAGGGCTTCGCCAGCTCGGCGACCGTCGCCTCTCCCTCGGCGAGGCGGTCGAGGATCGCGCGCCGTGTGGGGTTAGCCAGCGCGGCGAAGGTCAGGCTGAGCCGGTCGGTCGCCATTGATCTTTGATAACGATACGGTTAATTAACGGGATGGTAATCGACTGGAGGCTGCAATGGGCGCAACCGTTCTCTACATGTCCATGTCGTTCGACGGGTTCATCGCCGGCCCCAACGAGGGACCCGACAACGGGCTAGGCGACGGCGGGCACCGCCTGCACGAGTGGTTCATGACGGACAGCGGTGATGTGGACCTCGACGCCTTGCGCCGTTCGGATGGCGTCAACGGCAAGGTCGTCGACGAGTTCATGTCCACCGGGGCGACTGTCGCCGGTCAGAGGACCTTCGAGTGGGCGGGCGGCTGGGGCGGCGACCACCATGACGGCGTGCCGATCTTCATCTACAGCCGCCAGAAGCCCGGCATCGACATCAGCCAGTGGCCGCTCGTCACCTACGTGGACGACGTCAGCTCCGCGATGAGGGGAGCCAAAGAGGCCGCGAGCGAGAAGAACGTGCTGGTCCACGGCGCGGCGGTCGCGCAGCTGGCACTCGCCGCCGGCGTCCTCGACGAGATGGAGCTCCACGTCGTGCCGGTGCTGTTCGGTCAGGGACGCCGCCTCTTCGACAACCTCGATCCCGAGCAGATCGAGCTGGAGCGCACCAGGATTCTCGAGGGCGAGGGCGGCGTCACCCACATGCACTACCGGGTCCGGCGCTAACGGCGGTGCACGTCCCGGGCGGTCGCCTGGTCGGTCGGCTTGATCGAGACGTAGTCCACGTCCACGTGCGGCGGGCGCGTGACGACGTAGGCGATCGCGTCGGCCACGTCCGCGCCGCTCAGCGGGGTGGTCCCCTCGTAGACCGCGTCGGCCTTCTCGCGATCTCCCTCGAAGCGCACCAGCGAGAACTCGGTCCTCACCATCCCGGGCGCAACCTCGCTCACCCGGATGGGCTTGCCCAGCAGCTCGAGCCGCAGGGTTCGCGCGACGGCGTTCGCGGCGTGCTTCGCCGCGGTGTAGCCACCGCCGCCCGGATAGACCTCGACTCCGGCAACCGAGCCCACGATGACGACGTGGCCGTTGCCGCTTCGCTCGAGGGCCGGCAGCACGGCCTTGGTCATCCGCATCACGCCCATCACGTTCGCCTCGTACATCTCGCGCCACTTCGCCTCGTCCGCCTCGCCCACGGGCTCGAGCCCGAGCGCGCCCCCCGCGTTGTTCACCAGCACGGACAGCTCTGGGAGCGCCTCGGCCACCTCGGCGACGGAGTCCGGATCCGTGACGTCCAGCCTGAGGGCGCGACCGCCCACCTCGCGGGCCACCTCCTCACAGCGTTCGAGCCGCCTCGCCGCGGCCACCACGTCGAAGCCCGCCGCCCCCAGCGATCTCACGGTCGCGGCGCCGATCCCGCTGCTGGCCCCCGTGACGAGGGCGGTTCTGCCGTTCGCGCTCACCGCCGGGACGCTAGCGCGAGGCGGTCCACCAACCCCTCTCCCTGATAGGTTCCCGCGAGGACCGGGGAGGTCCAGGAGAGGGAATGGAGAGAGGAGCGTCTATGCCTGGCGGTCGACGGATCGATCGCAGTGCGGTCGGACTGGGGCTCGCCCTGGTCGCCGGGGCCTTTCTGATCGCGTGGCTCGCTCTGCCCTCCGGTGCGATCGCGAAGAAGCACCACCACAAGGGCAAGGGGCTGGCTCTGAAGTTCAAGGGGAGCACCCAGAGCGATCAGGCACTGCTTTCCTCCGGGAACGTCTCGGTCGTCGTCAAGTCACCGCGCAAGCGCAAGCTCGTCCTGGCCGTGCGCGGATTCGGTGGCGGCCCCGCCCTGACCGATCCGCTTCGGGTCAAGGCCAAGGCAGGAAAGAAGAAGTCGGTCTCACTTCCCCTCAGCGCCGCCGGCCGGGAGGTCCTGCAGGGCTGCGGCGCGGACAGCCTCCTGCTGACCGCCAAGGTGCCGGGCAAGCATCCGAAGAAGAAGACAAAGAAGCCGGGCAAGCATCCGAAGAAGAAGACAAAGAAGAAGAAGAAGGGCAAGCGAGGCAAGCACCCCAAGGGACGCGCGACGGTGACCAGGACCGTTCCCCAGTGCGACTCCCTGGCACGCGCGGCCCGCTGCGAGATCATCGCCAGCCCCGGGACCAACTGCCTGTTCCCGTTCCCGAGCGATCACTACACCGTCCCGGATCCGAGCACGCCCACCGGCCTGCGCGTCAACCTGAGCATCGAATCGACGCCGGCGAACCAGGGCGGCACCCACATCGATCCGGCGGACATCAACCGCAGCGACGGCTTCAGCCCCGGGGAGAGCATCGTCATCAGGGTCCCGGGCCTCGACAACCCGACGGCCTTCGAGAAGACCGGCGCCGTCCCGCTCACGGACATGGACCGGGCCTTCGACGCAAGCCAGCCGATCGTGCTGATCGATGCCGCCACCGGCCAGCGCCAGCTGATCTGGTCCGAGATCGACTCGACCGCCTCGAGCCCGGACCAGACCGACCTGATCATCCGGCCGGGCCGCAACCTGATCGAGGGGCACCGCTACATCGTGGCCATGCGGGACCTGAAGGACGCCTCCGGCGCGACCATCCCGGCCCCGCCGGGCTTCGCCCTCTATCGCGATGGCGTGCAGACCAACGTCTCGGCGATCGAGCAGCGCCGCGCGCACTTCGACGAGGTCCTCTCGAAGCTCCAGGGCGCGGGGATCGACCGCGGCAGCCTCTACGACGCCTGGGACTTCACGGTCGCCAGCACCCCGAACATCACCGAGCGGATGCTCTCGATCCGCGATCGAGGGCTCGCCGACCTGGGGGACAACTCCCCGGGTGACGGCGCCGTGCAGGGCAACGCCCCCGACTTCACCATCACCAATGTCACCGACTTCCCGACCGCCACCGGCCACGGGGTCGAGAACATCCGTGAGGTGACGGGGACATACCAGGTGCCGTGCTTCCTCAACTCCGGCTGCAGCGATTCCGGCGGTGATTACCAGCCCGGCGGCCAGTTCGACCTCGGCTCCGGTGGCCTGCCGCAGCCGAACGGCACGATGACGGCGCGCTTCACCTGCAACATCCCGCGGTCCGCCGTCACCGAGACCAGCCCCGGAGTCTTCGACGTCGACCACCAGGTGAGACCGTCGATGTACGGCCATGGCCTCTTCGGCGACTTCACCGAGGTACACACCGCCAACGTGCGCCAGTTGGGCACCGACGAGGGGGTGCTCACCTGCGCCACCGACTTCACCGGGATGATGGAGGACGACGTCGGCACCGCGATCCAGGCCCTCCAGGATCTCTCCAAGTTCCAGCCGCTCCCGGACGGCCTGCAACAGGGCTTCCTCAACTTCATCTACCTGGGGCGCCTCCTGATGCTGCCGGATGGCTTCTCGAGCGACGATGCCTTCAAGTTCAGCGGCAACTCGGTCATCGACCACGACGATGGCCTCTACTACTACGGCAACAGCCAGGGCGGCATCGCGGGCGGGGCCCTGACCGCGGTCGAGCCCGACATCACGCGGACCGTGCTCTACGTGCCGGGGATGAACTACTCGACCCTGCTCACCCGCAGCGTCGACTTCGAGGACTACTCGCTCGTCCTCTATCCCTCCTATCCGGTCCAGTCCGAGCGGCCGCTGCTGCTCGCCATGATCCAGATGATGTGGGACCGGGGAGAGCCCAACGGCTACGCCAACCACATGACCGGCGATCCACTGCCGGGTACCCCGGCGCACCACGTGCTGATCGAGATGGCGTACGGAGACCACCAGGTCACCAACGTGGCCACCGAGGTGGAGGCGCGGACCATCGGCGCGCCGCTCCGCTACCCGACGCTAGATCCCGGACGCACGCCGGGATTCGTGAACTTCTTCCCGGACATCCCGACGCTCGACCTGCCCGCGGACGCGGACGGCAACGGGATGTTCGTCTGGGACATCGGACCGAAGCGGGACGACGGATCAGGCGGATTCCTCGGCACGGATCCAGCGCCGATCACCAACACCGCTCCCAATGACACCTTCGGCGTCGATCCGCACGACACCGTGATCAACACGTCGCCCGAGATCAGACACCAGATCGCCGAGTTCCTGCAGCCGGACGGCCAGATCATCGACGTCTGTGGGCCCGACCCCTGCTACGCGGCGGGCTGGAGCGGGCCGCCGTAGTCCAAGCGTTTCGGCGTTCAGCGTGAGGCCGCGGCGATTCGCTCCGCAGCGCCGGTGATCGACTCGGTACTCACCGCCGAATTGAGCGATGCGAAGCCGAACCACCCCTCGGCGTCCGGGCCGAGCGCGATCTCTCCGGCGATCACATGGCACGGCACCCTCGCCGCGCGGCAGCGCCGAGCGATCTGCCCCGTGAGCTTGCCCTCACGGCTCTGCGCGTCGAGCCGGCCCTCGCCGGTGATCACGACGTCCGCCCCCTCCAGCCTGCGGTCGAAGCCGACCACCCCCAGGACGAAGGCGGCTCCAGAGACCAGGTGAGCATTGAAGGCGGCCCAGAGCCCTCCGGAGAGACCGCCGGCTGCGCCGGTCAGCGCCCGGCCGCGGGGGTCCCGGGGCAGCGCACCCGCCTCGGCCACCAGCCGCGAGGTCAGTCGCCCGACCTCCTCCGCGGATGCGCCCTTCTGCGGCGCGAATTCCTCCGCCGCCCGCTCGAAGGGAACGGAGGTGTCGCAGAGGACCTCGAGCCTGGCGTCGCCCAGGCCTCCGGCCGCTTCGATCGCGTCGATGGCCCCGCGTCCCCCGTCGGTCGTGGCGCTGCCCCCGGCGGCTACCAGGATCCTGCCGGCGCCCGCGCCGGCCACCGCGGCGATCAGCTCGCCGGTTCCTGCGCTCGAGGCTCGCTCGGCGTTCCGCTCGCCCTCGTCCAGCAGACTCAGCCCCGAGGCGGCGGCGACCTCGACCACCGCCTCGGATCCATCCCGCAGCAGGGCGTAGCCGGCCTCGATCGGACGGCCGAGCGGGTCATGCGCCGGGGCCGTCCCGCGCTCGCCGCCGAGCGCGTCGAGCAGAACCTCGGCCGTCCCCTCGCCGCCGTCGGCAGCGGGGCAGAGGTCGGCGATTCCTCCCGTGCTCTCAACGCCGCGCCCGATCGCCTCGGCGACCTGGCGGGCGCTCAGCGTGCCCTTGAAGGAATCCGGCGCTACCAGGAACCTAGGCGTAGAGCGCGTCGACTTCCTGCTCGAACTTCTCGGAGACCACGTTGCGCTTCACCTTCAGGGTCGGCGTCAGCTCGCCGGTCTCCTGGGAGAGATCGTGGGACAGGATCTCGAACTTCTTCACCTGCTCCACCCGAGCGAACCTCTCGTTGACCTGATCGAGGTGCTCCTGGATGATCGCCTGCATCTCGGGGTTGTTCCGGAGCTGAGCGGGATCCGCGGGCCATCCCTTCTCCTCGCAGAGCTTCGCGCACTCCTCCATGTCGAGCGTGATCAGCGCGACCAGATAGGGGCGCCGGTCGCCGAGCACCACGCACTGGGAGACGTAGGGACTCTGCTTGATCTCGGCCTCGAGGTTGGCGGGGGTGATGTTCTTGCCGCCCGCGGTGATGATGATGTCCTTCTTGCGGCCGGTGATCGACAGATAGCCGTCCGCGTCGAGCTCTCCGATGTCGCCGGTGTGTAGCCAGCCGTCCTCGAGCGTCTCGCGCGTCGCCTCCTCGTTCTTGTAGTAGCCCTGGAAGATGTTCGGCCCGCGGACCAGGATCTCCCCGTCGTCGGCGATCTTGATCTCGCAGCCCGCGAATGCCTTGCCGACCTTGCCGAACTTGAAAGCGTCCGGCCTCGCCACGGTGGCAGCCGTCGAGGTCTCGGTCATGCCCCAGCCCTCGAGGATGAGCACGCCGGCCGCGTCGAAGAAACGCAGGATCTCCGGGTTGATCGGAGCGGCGCCGGTGACGCAGTTCTTCATCCGGCCGCCGAACAGGGCGCGGATCTTGGAGAGCACCTGCTTGTCGGCGATCTCGTACTGCTTGCGCAGGAGAAAGCCGACGGGCTTGCCCGCACGCTCCCGCTCGCGGACCTTCTTGCCGACGCCGATCGCCCAGTTGAAGACGCGCTTCTTGAGGCCGCCGGACTTCTCGACCTCGCTGGTCGCGGCGGTGTAGATCTTCTCGAAGATGCGCGGGACCGACGGGAAGTAGTCGGGCTTCACCTCTGCGAGGTTGGGGATGATCTTCAGGGGATCGCGCTCCCAGTAGGCGATGTTGCCGCCCAGGTCGAAGCTGAGCAGCTGGATCAGCAGGGCGAAGGAGTGGGCGAGGGGGAGGAAGAGATAGGTGGTCGTGTTTCGTTCGAGGACGCTCTCATCGAGCGCCATGGTCACCATCGAGCGGTAGTTCCCGTGGGAGATCACGCAGCCCTTGGGCGGGCCGGTCGTGCCCGAGGTGTAGATGAAGGTGCAGATGTCGTCCGGCGTGACCGACTGCCAGCGCTGCTCCCACTCCGAGTCCGAGCGGCCGGAGCCCGCCTCGATCAGCTCATCCATGGAGATGGCGTTGCCGCCGGAACCATCCATGCGGATCACGCGCTCCAGCTTCGGCGCCCGGTCACGGATCTCGTCGATCTTCGCGAGTTGCTCGTCGTCTTCGACGATGACGGCCTTGGCGTCGGAGTTCTCGAGCACGTACTGGCACTCGTCCGGCGAATTCGTCTGGTAGATGGGCACGACGACGGCGCCCACGCTCAGCGCCGCGAAATCGAAGTAGGTCCACTCGGGCCGCGTGTTGGCGAGGATCGAGACCTTGTCGCCCTTCTCGATCCCCAGCTCGATCAGGCCCAGCGCGAGCCGGCGAACGATGTCCCCGACCTCGCGGTAGGTCTTAGACACCCACTGCCCGGAGGCGTCCTTGTAGGTGACCGCCGGCAGGTTCGCGTGGCGCTCGGCCGCGAGTGGCGCGAGGTCCGCGACGGTCTTGCTGTGTGTGCTCGACTCGGCGGCGCTGCCGGTGGGGGCGACTGTGGCTGTCTCCATCTCTCCTAAGTCCTTGCCTAGAAACGCCGCTGATCGCGGCCCTGGATGGAGTCTATTAGGGGGCTGGCTGAGCAGCCAGGAGATCGAGTCGGGGAAGCGGAGGTCTTACGCGGTGGCCCGTTTGTCCTGAGTCCGGAACGCCCTGAGCGAAGACTCGAAGAGGGTCTTGTCGATCCGACCCTTGAGGATCGGCACGTTCATCTCGATGCACTTCATGAGCACATCGCGACGCTTCATGTGCATCTCCTCGGCGAGCTCGGTGGGCGTCAGGTGAACGGACATCTAGGCCACTCCTCTCCTCGGGAACGCCGAATTAAGCCGGACTGCATATATATCGCTTCACGGCGACGTGTCAATCCTTTTTCTGGAACGAGCGGGGATTTTGGACCGCTAGATCGGATTCGGCACATCGATGAACTCGTGCTCGACCGAGAAGCGCTCGGCGACCAGCTCCCCGAGCCGGCGGATGCCGAAGGTCTCCGTCGCGTAGTGGCCGCCGGCGAGGAAGTGGATGCCATACTCGCGCGCCTCGCCCATCACCGGCTCACTCGGCTCGCCGGTGACCAGCGCGTCCAGCCCGAGGGGCCCCGCCTCGTGCAGCGCGAAGCCGCCGGAGCCGGTAACTATCCCAACCGTGGAGATCCGATCGGGCCCGGCATCGAAGACCAGAGGCTCCTGACCGACCGCCTCCGAGAGCCGGCGGCGAAGCTCGCCGACGTCGATCGGTTCGCTCGCCCGGCCGATCAGGCCGACAGCCGATCCCTTGGCCATGCCGAAGGGACGGTCGTCCGCGGCCAGCTCTAGCGCGTCCCGCAGGAGGGCGTTGTTGCCCACCTCGGGATGGGCGTCGAGGGGCAGGTGGTAGGCGGCGAGCGAGACGTCCGAGCCGAGCAGGGCCCGCAGCCGGGCGGCCATGGGGACGGACAGCGGCGAGAGCTCGTCGCCCCAGAGCAGGCCGTGGTGGGTGATGACGAGCTCGGCCCCTCCCTCGACGGCGCGCTCGAGCGTCTCCAGGTTGGCCGACACGCCCGTGGCGACCTTGCTCACCTCGGCGCGGCCCGGGACCTGGAGGCCGTTGGGGCCGTAGTCATCGAACGCCCGGGCGTCCAGGAGGTCATCGCAGTAGCCGAGGATCTCGTCGCGGTTGGCCATGTCCATCACATCTACCATGCCGAGCCCCGTGAACGAGGATCAACCGCGCAGGCGCCCGCGACTGATCGGGCTGCTCGTGCTGGCGCTCTGCGTCGGCCTGCTGGGCTTCGCCATCGTCAGCCTTTCGGTCGGCAGCGGCGGCGAGGGCGATGAGATCAAGATCACCGGCGCGGAGGAGGTGCAGAGCCTTGTCGGAGGCATCCCGCAGGACGGAGCTAGGCTGGGCTCCCCCGACGCGCCCGTGACGATCCAGGTGTTCAACGACCTTTCGTGCGACCCCTGCTCGGACTGGAACCAGGAGGTGATCGTGCCGCTGATCCAGGGGCCGGTCAGGAGCGGCGACGTGCAGCTCGTCTACCACAACTTCCCGATGTCCGAGTCCGGGTTCTTCCTCGGCGCGTACGGCGCCGTCGCGGCGGCGAAGCAGGACTACGAATGGCAGTTCATCGAGCTCTTCTTCCTCAACCAGGACGAAGCCGAGAGGCGGGGCGCCGACCAGGAGTTCCTGGACAACATCGCGCGGGGGGTGGGCGTCGTGAACTTCAACGTCGAGCAGTGGCAGCGGGACATGAAGGACGACGACATCCAGGCGACGCTTGACACCGACGAGAAGATCTCCGCCGATCGCCGGTTTCCGGTGGGGCCGGCGGTGGTAGTGGGTGGCCCGAATGGGACCGAGCAGCTCGAGCAGTCGCCATCGCTCGAGGATGTCCAGGCGGCGGTCGCCAAGGTCAGCTGACGAAGGTTCGCGCTCGACGCGTCTGAGGGCCGCGAGTATCCTTGCCGCCGGGGTAGCGGATGTCCGTCAAGAGCGATCAGCACGGTAGGACCTCGATCGTCTCCGTGCGCCTGGAGCCGGGCCGCCATCGCTCACCCAACGACGGTGTCTGCGTGGTCGAGCTCGCCTCGATGATCGGTGACGAGAAGTTCACAGATCGCCCCAGCTGCGTCTGCCCGGTCATCGGCTCATTCCTACGCTGCTGGAACGATCGGGCCGGCTACGCCGATCGGCAGCGCCTCTACCCCTATGCCTCCCGGGTTGTCGGCACCGGCGGATACCGCCGGATCAGCCGGATCCGCCGTGACATCTGTCTGAGCTACTCGGGTGCGAACCTCCACCGTGGGCCTGTCCGGCGCGCGGCCGCCCGGCTGTGGATGCGGGGTCGCATCGCCTGGGCAGTGGGCATCTTTCCGTCCATCTGGCTGAAGGAGGGCTCCGGCGCGTACGCGGCATACATTGCCTTCGCGCGAGGCGGAAGCGAGGAGGCCTTCGCCCTGCTCGATCGGCTTCTCGAGGTGGGGTCGTCGCACCCCGTGCGATCGTCGAACGGCACCGAGAACGTAAGCGGCAACGGGAACGGGCGCCGAGAGGCCGATCTCGCCATCCGAGCGACAATCATCGCCCGCGAGCGCGCTAGAACCCGCGCCGCTCGCGGATCCGGTTCCGTGCCCGCCGGAGCTGGGGATCGCCCCCGCGATCGGCGAGCTGGGCGGCCACCCGCAGATTCCTGAGCGTGAAGATCGCGGCCAGAGCGCCGACCACCAACGTGAGGGCCGCGACCTGCCCGGGCGGGATCGTCGCCAGGACGACGAAGAAGCCGTACAGCACCACGGTGCCGATCACGGCGATCCAGAACGACAAACGCAGGCGACCGATCACTCCCATGAGACGGATTCCAGCGTACCGAAGGCCGCTGACCGTGGAGATGCCCATTTGACCCTCTAACCTCCCGCGGGACCGGGGAGGGTCCGAATCAAATGAAGCGCCGGCCCGCGAGCAGAGCCAACCGATGCCATGCCCGGTGGCTGACCGCCGCCGCGATCTCGCTCGCCTTCGTCGTCGCCCCGCTGCCCGCCGCCCCCGCCAAGGCCGCCGTGACGCTCGGTCAGCTCCCCGCGACGCCGCCTACGCCGGAATGCATGACCACGGCCGACTTCCTCCAGCCGAGCATCACGGGCGGCAACCTCTATATCGCACGGCAGGCCGGCACGATCACGTCGTGGTCGACAAGGTCCTCTGGCACGGGCGCGACCTACGTCTTCAAGATCTTCCGCCGGACGAGCGACCCGGACGTGTTCCAGGTCATCGCCCGTGCGCCGCCGCACGAGCTCACCTCGGGGCTCAACACGGTTCCGGTCAACATCGCGGTTCGCTCCGGGGACATGATCGGAGTGAACGAGAGCGGCGACCCGAACTCGTGCACTTTCCCCCAGCCAGGCGATGGGGTGCTCACGCGCGAGGCCAGCCTTGCCGTTAGCGCCTTCGGCACCTTCACTCCCCGGAACGACGTCCGCCTCAACCTCTCGGCGGTACTGGTTCCCTCCAACGACTTCGACGTCGCCAGCATCACGCGCGATCGGAAACGCGGCACGGCGACAGTCATCGTGAACGTCTCGAATCCGGGTGTACTCGCGCTCGTGGGTAATGGGCTGAAGAAGCGTCCCGTGAGGAACGTCGCCGTCGCGGGGACCGTTCAGTTCAACATCGCCGCGGCAGGGGCCAAGAGACGCAAGCTCGAGAAGAGAGGGAAGGTGACGGTGACGCCGACCATGACCTTCTCTCCAAGCGGTGGAGATCCGGCGAGCCTGCCCTTCAGCGTCAAGCTGAAGCTCAAGAAGCGGCGACCTAGACTGCCCTCCGCATGAACCGTCGCACGATCCTGGCGGGGCTCTTGATCGTTGTGTTGGCGGTCCTCGCTGTGGTGCTGGTTCGCTCGGGAGGCGGCGGCCAGGAGGCCGAGGCCGTCAAAGGGCAGCCGTGGACGGGATCCGAGGGGAGGACCGTGAACGTCGCGAAGCTGGCGGGCGCCTCGTCGGAGGTTCGTCCCGCCGCAGCGCTCGAGCCGGATGCGGATGCTGAGAGCGAGGAAGCCGCGGAGGGTGCGGAGGCCACCGCAGCCGCGGTCGGCTCAGACGTCCGCGAGAAGCCCGAGCCGGGCGAGGAATCGGGTCCGCCCAAGAGGGCAGGCCCGGCGCTCGCGCCGGAGAACACGGGCGAGGACGCGATCGCCCCCAGCCAGGCCGTGACCGCGGGCACCAGCTTCCTCGGCGCAAAGCTGAGCGAATCCAACTTCGTCCCGCCCGATTCGATGGGCGCGGTCGGCCCAAGCCAGGTTCTCGTCGACGTCAACGGCAGGATCAAGATCTTCGACAAGAACGGCAGCCTGGGCAGCCTCAATCTCACCGACTCCCAGTTCTGGGCGCCGGTCCGCAACGGCTTCGAGCCGACCGATCCCGGGGTCGAGTACGACCGTCTCACCGGGCGCTGGATCGTCTCCGCGATCAACATCGAGCCCACGAACAACCGAGTCATGCTCGCCGTCAGCGACGGGCCGACAATCACCAGCGCGAGCGACTTCACCTACTACTTCTTCAACGAGAGCACGCCGCCCCCCGCGGGTCCGGCGCGGTTCGCCGATTACCCGCAGCTGGGGGTCGATGCGAACGCGATCTACATCGGCGTCAACGAGTTCGCCTCCAGCAGCGGCTCGTTCACCGGGACGAGCGCGTTCGTGATCCGCAAGTCCTCGGTGATCAACGGCGGGCCCATCGTCGTCACCGCGTTTCGCAACCTCGTTTCGGGCGGAGGGCCGGGCCCGGAATCGCCTCAACCCGCCACCGACATGAACCCGAACGTCGGCGCCGGCTACATCGTCGGCCCCGACCACCAGCTGCTCAGCCGGATCGACGTTCGCCGGATCTCGCACCCGGGCGGGACCCCCACGATCTCCGGGAACCTCGGAGTGACCGTCCCGACCACGGCCCTGCCGCTCAGCGTCCCGGCCCAGGGCACGATGGGCGGCCTGGATGCGCTCGATGACAGGCTCTACGAGGCAATGATCGGGACCGATCCCACGAACGGCACCGTCTCACTCTGGACCGCGCACAACATCCGGATGGACGCGGCCGGCAACGGCTCTGGTAGTGGCAACCGGGACGGCTCCCGCTGGTATCAGATCGGCAATCTGGCCTCGTCTCCCAGCCTGGTGCAATCCGGGCAGGTCGTCAATAGCGCAGTTTCCAATCCGACCTTCTATTGGATGCCGTCGATTGCGCAGAACGGCCAGGGCCACGCCTCCATCAACATGAGTCAAGCCGGAGCGGGACAGTTCGCCCAGGTCGCATCCTCCGGGCGGCTCTTCGGCGATGACCTCGGGACCACCGAGGCGCCGGTAATCACTCAGACCAGCACGAAGGTCTACAACGTCGGCACGGGCACGCCGCGGCGCTGGGGCGATTACTCCCAGACGGTCGTCGACCCGAGCGACAACATGACCTTCTGGACCTTTCAGGAGTACGCCAACGCCACCAACTCCTGGGGGGTGCAGGTGATCGAGCTGAAGGCACCGCCCCCGGCCACGCCCATGGCGGCCGACCCGGTGCCGGCCGGGAGCTGCTCGGTGGGCACCGAGATCACGGGAACCGTCACCGACGGCTCGGGATTCTTCGATCCGGGCACCGGATTTCCAAGTCACATCCAGGCGACGGTCAGCGGCGGCGTCGTAGTCAACCACGTCACCTACGTCGATCCTACGCACGTGATGCTCGATCTCGACACGCGCGGCGCCGCCACCGGGACGAAGGACGTGACGATCACCAATCCGGACGACCAGGAGGAGACAACGACTGACCTGCTCACGGTCGACCCGGCCGGCACGGTCCCGACGTCGCCCTGCCTGAGCGGCACCTCTCCCGACTCGCCGAGCAACAATCCCTCGCCGAGGATCCTCGGCGCCGCTGACCCTGAGTCGACCGTTAACCTCTACACCGATGCCAGCTGCCCCGTGGGGCAGGAGGTCGGCACCGGGTTCGCCGATGACTTCGCGTTCCCCGGCATCCTGGTAACCCAGCCGGTCGAGGGGAACTCGACCACCGTCTTCTACGCCACGGCGACCGTGGGGCCCAACGTCTCCGCCTGCTCGTCGACGCTGACGACGCCGTCCGGTTCGGTGACCTACGTCGAGGACGAGTATCCGCCCGACGTATCGATCGAAACGGGGCCCAGCGGCCTGACCAACGATTCGACGCCGTCGTTCACCTTCAGTGCGACGGACACAGCCGAACCGGTGACCTTCCAGTGCTCGATCGATATTGGCCCCGAGAACTTCGGGCCCTGCTCGGGTCCCGGAGACAGCGACACCCCAGGTGCCCCGCTGGCGGATGACTCATATAGGTTCCGGGTGAAGGGAACCGACGCCGCCGGCAACAACGCTACCGCCACCCGGACCTTCGTGGTGGACTCGACGCCGCCCTCGGTCACGATCGACTCCGGGCCGACGGGGACGATCGCCGACGCGTCGCCTACGTTCACCTTCAGCGGCACCGATGCTCACGGCCCCGTCAGCTTCCTGTGCTCGATCGACTCCGGCACGGCGAGCTTCGGGCAGTGCTCGGGGCCGGGCAACGGCGACACGCCGGGGGGCCTGTTGGCCGACGGTTCGTACACATTCCGAGCTCGCGGCAGGGACGCAGCCGGCAACTCCTCGGTCGCGACGCGCTCGTTCACGGTCGCGGTGCCGAAGCCTCCACCGACACCCACGCCACCGGAGACCAGGATCAAGAAGGGCCCCAAGAAGACGCGCAAGGCCCGTCCGAAGTTCAAGTTCACCTCCACCGACCCGAACGCGACGTTCAAGTGCAAGCTCGACAAGCGCAAGTTCGTAGCGTGCAGGTCACCCTTCAGGACTCCCAAGCTCCGGCCGGGCAAGCACAAGCTGAAGGTGCGGGCAATTGGCGTCGGGGGAACCGACGCCACGCCGGCGGTCAGGAAGTTCCGGGTCCTGCCGCCGAAGTGAGGTTGAGGAAATCGGGGCGCCCGGATTTGAACCGGGGACCTCAC
This sequence comes from uncultured Solirubrobacterales bacterium, assembly GCA_963797265.1. GTDB lineage: Bacteria > Actinomycetota > Thermoleophilia > Solirubrobacterales > 70-9 > DASUPK01. The sequence goes on from CAWCOY010000003.1 coordinate 635,197, forward strand.
CGACCCGAACGGTGCGCGCTACCAGGCTGCGCCACGCCCCGAGAGGCAAGAAGGATAGGCGTTTGATTCAGGCCAGCTGGATCAGGGCGACCCCCGCCAGGAGCAGCACGACCCCTGTGAGGCGAATCGTCGAAATCGCCCGGCGCGGCATCCGCAGCAATCCGTAGCGGTCGACGAGCAACGAGGCGAGCTGCTGGCCCGCGACTGTCAGCGCGATCGTCGGGGCGACGCCGATCTCGGGGATCAACAGGAAGACGGAGGTCACGTAGGTGGCCCCGACGAGACCTCCGAGCCAGCCCCACCAAGGGAGCGCGGCCAGTCCGTCGATCCGAGGCGGATTGGCCCGCGCCACACCCAGCGCGATGAGCAGCGCGATCGCCATCGTGATCGTGGCGACCGCGAACGAGAAGGTCCCGGCCGCGAGCGGCTCGTCGAGGTCTGCCCGAAGCTGGGCGTTGATCGCTCCCTGGATCGGCAGCACCGCGCCGGCCGCGAGCCCAAGCGCGATCCAGGCGAGGCGCTCGCGCACCGCCGTCTCGAGCGCGCCCGCGCCCGACTGCGCGCGGACGATCAGGAATCCGGCGACGACGACGGCTGCTGCTCCCACGACCATCGGGAGGTCGAACGGCTGATGCTCGACGCCGAGCCAGCCAAAGCCGTCGAGCACCACCGAGGCCAGCATCTGGCCGGCGATGAAGAGGCCGACGGACACCACCGCGCCGAGCCGCGGAAACAGCAGGATCCCGGCGGTGATGTAGACGGCGGATCCAATCCCACCGACCAGGTGCCCGGGCCGCGCCTGGCCGAGGACACCGAAGGCGCCGAGAGCTCCCGCCGACAGGGCCAGGGCCGACAGGATCACCGCCCCGATGCCCAGCTGCAGCGTGGAGGCCCCAAACGGACTGCCCACGGCGGCGCTGAGCTGCACGTTGGCGGCGGCCTGGACCGCGAGCAGGCTGCCGACGAAGAGCAGGAAGGGGATCGCGAATTCCACGGTTGCACCTCCTAAATGAGAGTCAAGTCTCAGTTGCAGCTAGTGTAGCTAAGCGAGAGTGGCGTCTCGCTTCTTTGGGAGAATGGAGTCCCGTGGCCGCGAAAACGGATACCGATGGGACTCTCCCGGTCGCCGGTGAGCGTCCGGAAAGGGCGGACGCGGCGAGGAACCGCGAGCGCATCCTGGCGGCCGCCCGCGAGCTGATCGCCCGCAAGGGCGTCAGGCAGATCACCCTGGAGGAGGTGGCCAAGGCCGCCGGTGTCGGCCGCGCAACCCTGTTCCGGCGTTTCCCGGACCGGGCCACCCTGCTGCTGGCGCTGCTGGACGAGCACGAGCGCGAGCTCCAGGACGCGATCCTGAACGGCGATCCGCCGCTCGGCCCCGGCGCCGCGTCCGCGAGTCGCCTGACCTCGTTCGCGGAGGCTCTCTTCGATCTGACTCTCGATCACCTCGAGCTCCTCCTCGGTTCGGAGATCACCGCTCCGCTTGCCCGCATGCGAACCGGCGCATACGCGGTCTGGCATCTGCACCTGGCCGGGCTGCTACGAGAGCTCCGTCCCGGCACCGACCCGGACGTCCTGGCGGATCTGATCCTCGGCCTCTACGACGCGGAGCTCCAGCAGTTCCTCGCCGAGGAACGTGATCCGACCGCGGTGAGAGAGCTGCTGCTCGACTCGGTGAGACGCCTCGCGGGCGTCCGGCGCTAGGTCTTGGCTCTTCCCGGCTCCGGCCGCGCCTCGGGCTTCGGTCCCTGATCGCCGTCGCGTCCCGCTCGGGGCAGCAGATAGCGGATGCCGAACATGCAGAGAATCAGGACGGCGGCACCGATCCAGAGGATCGGGTCCTCGGCGGAGAAGCCCTCCAGCCGGCTGCCGACGTACGTGAAGTACGCGGTGATCGGCGCATAGCCGACGGCGGTCGTCCAGGTGTATCGCCACAGGGGTACCCGCGCGGCGCCGCAGACATAGCCCATCAGGCTGAAGGGCACGATCGGAACCAGCCGTACCCCGATCAGGGCCACCGCTCCGCCGCGATTGATCAGGCCTTCAATTCGGCGGAACCGGCTCTCCCCGGCGATCCGGTAGAGCAGCGGCCGCGCGAAGTTCCTGCCGACCGCGTAGGCGGCGAGCCCCGACAGCACCCAGGCGCCCATCATCAGCGGGAAGCCGACTCCGAACCCGAAGACGTAGCCCGCCGCCGCATCGAGGATCTCGGCCGGGTACCAGACGATCACGTGGACGAGCGCGAGCCACAGCACCAGCAGCGGGCCCGCGGCGCTGCCGCGCAGGTCGTGGCGGACCTGCGCGGTGTTGCCGTGGACCGCGTCCCAGACGGCGTCGTGCAGCGACGGCACCGCCAGCGCCACGGCAACCCCGACCAGAATGCCTCCCAGCGTCACGGCGACGCCGGTCCAGGTTCCTCCGCCGGGCGGGCCGCTGTGCACGATCGTTAGATTAGAAGCAGCGCTTATTCCTACGACGAAGGAGTGCAGATGGCGTTCGAGGTTCCCGACCTTCCCTACGAGTACAACGCGCTCGAGCCGCACATCGACGAGCAGACGATGCGCGTCCACCACGACAAGCACCACCAGGCTTACGTCGACAAGGCGAACGCCGCCCTCGAAGGCACCGAGTGGGCGGACAAGGACGTCAACGAGGTCCTCCAGAACCTCGACAAGCTTGGAGACAAGGAGACCGCCGTCCGGAACAACGGCGGCGGCCACTCGAACCACACATTCTTCTGGGAGATCATGAGCCCGGACGGCGGTGGGGAGCCCGAGGGCGACCTGGCCGACGCGATCAACGACAAGTTCGGCTCCTTCTCCGACTTCCAGGAGGAGTTCAAGAACGCGGGCGTCAACCAGTTCGGCTCAGGCTGGGCCTGGCTGATCCATGACGGCTCCGGCTTGGCCGTCGTCTCGACGCCCAACCAGAACACCCCCGTCTCCGACGGCAACACGCCGATCCTGGGCGTCGACGTCTGGGAGCACGCGTACTACCTCAAGTACCAGAACAAGCGCCCGGACTACATCGACGCTTGGTGGAACGTCGTCAACTGGGCTAAGGCCGCTGAGCACTTCGGCTCAGCTAGCTAAGCCAGAAACGACGTCAGGCGCTCGGTCCTCCTTCGCGGGGACCCGCGCCATGGCGTGCTCCGCGAGAGCGGTGATGGTCAGGCTTGGATTGACGCCCGGGTTTGCCGGGATCGCCGAGCCGTCGCAGACCATCAGGTTCTCGTAGCCGAAGACCCGGTTGGCCGCGTCGATGACGCCGTGCTCGGGGTCGGGGCCGATCACCGCACCGCCGAGAATGTGAGCGGTGGTCGGGATGTTGAGCGCGGCCTCGGTGATGCCGGACTGCGCGACGCCGCCGGTGCGGTCGGCGAACCACTCGGCCGCTCGGGCGGCCGCCGGGATGTAGGTCGGGTTGGGCCGCTCCGGGTCCTGCTCGGTCTGGAGCTTCACCCCACGTGAGAGCAGCCGGCGCTTGGCGACGAAGCGCATCGCCGCGTCGGTCGTCTGCATGACCAGCAGGATCACCGTGCGCCTGGACCAGCCGACGGGCCAGAGCAGGCGCAGCGACCGCAGCGGATGGCGCAGCAGCGCGCCGATCCACTTCAGCGGCCTGGTCACGCGCGTACCCGGGCCGGTGGCGGGGGTGAAGAGCCTGCTCATCAGGTCGCCGCCGTGACCGTAGGTCACCACCTCGATGTGGGTGTCGGGATCGGGGTAGATGCTCGAGGTGATCGCCACAGATCTAGCGAAGTCCCGGTCGTCGTTGGGAGCCGTGACGGCCTGAATCGACTCGGAGTTGCTCCTCACCACATGGCCGATGCGATCGCTGATCCGCGGCAGGGAGCCCCGATGCTTGGCATCGGCCAGCAGCTGGTTGGTTCCCAGCGCGCCGGCGGCGAACACCACGCCGCGGGCGGTCAGGGTGCGCTCCCGTCGCCGGCTCAGCCAGGCGCCTGAGCGACGGCTCGTTACGGCATAGCCATCCCCGCCGTCCTCCGCCCGCAGCGGCCGGACGTCGGTCACGGTGCGCTCGGCCAGCACCTCGACGCCGAGCTTCTCGGCGAACCAGAGGTAGTTCTTCACCAGCGTGTTCTTGGACCCGAAGCGGCAGCCGATCATGCAGCTTCCGCAGCGGACGCAGCCGCTGCGGCGCGGGCCCTCGCCGCCGAAATAGGGATCGTCGACCTCGACCCCGGGCTCGCCGAAGAAGGCGCCAACGCGGGTGGGCTTGAAGGTGTCCGCGACGCCGATCTCCTCGCCGTACTGACGCAGGAGCTCGTCGGCGGGGCCGGTTCCCTCATAGGTGGTGACTCCGAGCATTCGCTCGGCGGTCTCGTAGTGGGGCTCGAGCCCGGACTCCCAATCGCCCAGGTCCGCCCACTGGGCGTCCCTGAAGAACGCGGGGCGGGCCCGGTAGAGCGTGTTCGCGTAGCCGAGGCTCCCGCCGCCGACACCCGACCCCGAGACGATGAAGACGTCCTTGAAGGCGGTCATCCGGAAGATGCCGCGCAGTCCGAGGCGCGGCATCCAGAAGTAGCGGCGCAGGTTCCAGGCTGACTTCGCGTAGTCCTGATCGCGATAGCGGCGACCGCACTCCAGCACCGCCACGCGGTAGCCCTTCTCGGCGAGCCGCAACGCGGCGACCGATCCGCCGAAACCGGAGCCGATGACGATCCAGTCGTAGTCCGGGCGAGCCCCCGATTCCTCCACCCGCCCAGCCTAATCGAGCGCCCTCGCCGAACCGCAGGCGACGCTTAACATCAACTCAACGAGGGGCCGCCCCCAAACGGCTTGCCAATGCGGAATTCGGGGCATCGGGGGCGACGGTTCCCCTTTGACACCCTAAAAGTGGGGATGCCAGAATCGCAGGGTGTGCGTGCCTGGGCGGGGTACCCCGGCAGCGCGCGAAGGGTTGACGGGCAACGGGTAGGTAGAGGAACCAGTGCCAACATCAAGCGTGGTCGGTCGGGTCGCCGCGGTCCTCGCACTGCTCGGCGCGATCGTCGTGGTCCTGCTGCTCGTCCTCGGCGGCGGCTCCTCCTACACGGTCACCGCCCAGTTCGAGAACGCCTCCCAGCTGGTGACGGGCAACAACGTCAACGTCGCCGGCGTCCCGGTCGGCTCGGTCAAGGAGATCTCCCTCTCGGACGAAGGCCAGGCGCTGGTCAAGATGGAGGTCTCGGACTCGGCCTACACGCCGCTCCCCGACGGCACCCACGCCACGATCCGCTCCCAGTCGCTGTCGGGGATCGCCAACCGCTACATCGACCTCGACCTCCCCGCCCAGCCCGACGGAAAGACGATTTCCTCGGGCGGCACGATCGCCCAGGCCGACACCACCTCCGAGGTCGACCTCGACCAGCTCTTCAACACCCTCAACAAGCCCACCGTCGACCACCTGAAGCAGGTCATCCAGGGGTTCGCACGCGGCTATGACGCGGTCGGGGCCAAGGCGAATCGAGGCTTCCACTACCTCAACCCGTTCCTCTCGACCTCCCGGCGCGTCTTCGCCGAGCTCAACTCCGACCAGGCGAATCTCGAGGGCCTGGTGGTCGACGCCGCCGGCCTGACGTCCACGCTCGACCAGAAGAGCCCCGAGATCTCCCAGCTGGTCTCGAACCTGAACGGGATGCTGGGCACGATCGGCGAGCAGCAGTCGTCGCTCGCCTCGGCAGTCGGCCAGCTGCCCGACTTCATGCGGCAGTTCAACACCACCGCGGTCAACCTGCGCGCCGCCCTCGACGACGTCCAGCCGCTGGTCGACTACACGCGTCCGGTTGCTCGCAAGCTCCAGCCGTTCGCCAAGCGACTCCGCGGCTTCGCGCGTGACGCGGTTCCCACGGTTCGCGGCGTGAACGGCATCGTCAAGGCGCCGGGACCCGCCAACGACCTGATCGAGCTGACGCGGTTGCAGGATCCGCTGGCCGAGATCGGTGTGGGCCCGGTCAACCGCAACGGGGCCTCGCGGCCCGGCACGCTGCCCGCCTCCGCGGACGCCCTGGGCGACTCGCTCGACCAGGTCTCCACGCTGCGCGCCTACAGCCCTGAGCTCACCGGCTGGTTCGACGACTTCGGCCACTCCGGCTTCCCCGACGCCTTCGGCGGCATCGGCCGGATCTCCACCACGCTCAACGCGTTCACACCGGGCGCCCCGGGAGTGAACGTCTGCGGCGTCCTCGAGATCCTCGGCTCACAATGCAGCGCGCTCAACGGCGACGACCTCTACAACGCGCTCGGCGCCAAGTTCCTGCGCCGCTGCCCGGGCGCCAATGAGCGCGGCCTCAGCGAGGATCAGCTCACCGAGGGCGGCACCGTCGACTGCGACCCCAACGAGACCCCCCTCGGCCCATGAGGAGGATCGCCCTGACACTCGCGCTCCTCGCCGGGCTCGCCGGGACGGCCGTGGCAATCGCCGGCGCCGACGACGCCCGGACGTACAAGGTCGAGCTCTTCAACGCCTTCGGTCTCGTCAAGGGCTCGGAGCTCCGGGTCGCGGGGGCGAAGGCGGGCACGATCACCGATCTCGACATCACCCCGCAGAAGACCGCGATGGTCACGGTGGAGGAGGACTCGAAGTTCCCGGAGCTCAAGGCCGACGCCAGCTGCTCCTCCGAGCCCCAGTCCCTGATCGCGGAGTACTTCCTCGACTGCCAGCCCGGCAACTCGACCCAGACCCTCAACGGACCGATCCCGGCGGCCCGCAACAAGACCACCGTCCAGCCCGACCTCGCCCAGAACACCCTTCGCGAGCCGTTCAAGGACCGCCTGAGCCTGCTGATCAACGAGTTCGGGACCGCCCTCGACGGCAACGCGGAGAACCTGAATGCCGCCATCCGCGCCGGCGCGCCGGCCCTCCAGCAGCTCAAGCAGGTCCTCAACATCCTCGGCCGGCAGAACACGACGATCGCCGAGCTCAATACGAACGCGGACGCGATCTTCGCCCAGCTCGCCAACCGGCGTGAGGACGTCGTCCACTTCATCGACAACGCGGGCCGGACCGCCGCGATCTCGGCGGAGCGCTCCGACGATCTCTCCCGGAACTTCGACCGGCTGGACGACTTCCTCTTCGAGCTGAAGCCGACGATGGCCCAGCTCGGCAAGCTCGCCACCTATGGCACGCCGCTGCTCTCCGACCTCCACGCGGCGGCTCCCGGGCTCACCAAGCTGGGCGCGAACCTCCCGAGCTTCAACAACGGCGCCCAGCAGTCGCTCACCTCGCTGGGCGACGCCGCGCACGTCGGCAAGTCCGCGCTCGCCAACTCAAACGAGGAGATCGCCGCCCTCAACCAGACGAGCACGAAGGCCTTCCCGGCGGCGGATCAGGTCGCCAAGTTCCTGGAGTCGATCGACGACCCGAAGCAGGCGGTCGAGGAGGATGCCTGCGCTCGCTGGGACCTGCGCGAGCAGCCCGGCGAGGCGGACCGGCGGGTGCAGGCGCTCGACGGGAAGCTGGGCACGACGCTCCACGGCGACCAGACGGTCACCTGCAAGTGGGGGAACGCCCCGACGGGCTCGGACCCGAACGGCGGCAACCCCGGCTTCACGGGCATGGAGGGCCTCCTCAACTACGCCTACATCCAGACCAACTCGCTGAACCTGTTCGACAAGCTGGGTCACGCCCTCGGCATCACGCTCGTGTCGGCACCCGGCGCGCCCTCGAAGTGCGGCTATCAGACCGGCCCCGAGGTCCCGTCGAAGGGCGGCGGCTCGACCACGAATCCGGCCGACTTCGCGGAGTGCGCCGGGATCCTCGGCGACCGCCAGCCGGGAATCAACTACGCGCGCCAGCCGAGCGGGCTGTTCGGGAACCTGCCGCGCTACGACGCCTCCGTCTGTCCCAACGGCAGCCCGGTTCCCTCGATCTGCGATCCGGCGATCCAGACGCACGCAGCCTTGTCCGCGAAGACGAGCCCGTCCCAGCCGTCCCAGCCGTCCCAGTCCGCTCTGCCGACCCAGCCCGCCCAGCCGCAGACGCCGCAGCAGAAGCAGCAGCAGAAGCAGCTCGACAAGCTCCTCGACACCGTCAAGGACCCGGGCAAGGCCACCAATGACACGGTCCAGAAGCTCAAGGACCTGCTCAACCTGCCCCAGGTGCCGCAGGTGCCCCAGCTGCCGCAGGTCCTCAACCCGAACGCGACCGGATCGAGCGGCTCGTCCACCGACAACCTCCTCAACTTCCTCCTCGGGCAATGAACGGACGCGGAAGAGTCGGCTCACTGGCGGCATCGCCCACGATGGTCGGGGCGATCACGACGCTGATCATCATCGTCGCGGTCTTCCTCGCCTACAACGCGAACAACGGCCTGCCCTTCGTGCCCACCTACTCGGTCTCGGCGGAGATCTGCGACGCGGCACGCCTTGGCCCCAACAACGAGGTGAGGATCGGCGGGAACCGCGTCGGCGTGGTCGAGTCGATCGACACCGTGGCGGCGCCGCCAAACAGCGGCTGCCAGGCGGCGGACGGCTCGAGCTCCTCGACGGTCGCCAAGCTCAACCTGAAGCTGGACAAGAGCGCGGAGCCGCTCCCGGCGGATTCCACGATCCGGGTTCGCTACCGCTCCGCCTTCGGCCTCAAGTACCTGGAGATCAGCCGCGGCACCAGCGCAACGGGGCTCCCCGCGGCCGGGACGCTGCCGGTGACCCAGTCCCAGCAGCAGGTCGAGTTCGACGATGTCTACAACACCTTCGACACCGCGACCCGCGAGAACAGCCGCCGCGTCCTGCAGGGCTTCGGCGATGCGTTCGCCGCCCGGGGCGCCTCGTTGAACGAGGCGATCAGCGCCCTCAACCCGCTGTTCGCGAACCTGAAGCCGGTCTCGGAGGCGCTCGCGGATCCGGCCACCCAACTCGTTCGATTCTTCCCGGAGCTGGGGGACGCGGCGCGCATCGTCGCTCCCGTCGCCGTCGACAACGCCGAGCAGTTCACCAACGGCGCGATCGCCTTCGGTGCGATCTCATCCGATCCGCAGTCGCTGCGCGACACGATCTCCGGCGGGCCGCCGGCCCTCGAGGCGGGCATCCGCTCGTTCCCCGTCCAGCGCCCGTTCCTCGCCGACTTCGCTGAGTTCTCGCGCCTGCTGCGGCCCGGCGTCGCGGAGCTCCGCCGCGCGCTGCCGGATCTCAACCAGGCGGTGCTGCTCGGTTCCCGGGTGCTGCCGCGCACGGTCCCGATGAACCACAACCTCCAGGACGTGATGACGCGGCTCAACGAGCTGGTCGCGGACCCGTCGACTCTGACGAGCCTCACGCGGCTCGGCGACACCTTCAACCTCGTCCAGGACGCCGGCCAGAAGATCGTCCCCGCCCAGACCGTCTGCGGCTACTTCAACTACTGGGTGACGTACCTGACCAGCCACTTCGAGCTGCCGACCCCGTTCGGCTTCGCGGAGCGGGTGCTGCCGCCGGGGATCGCAGGCACGGCGGCCCCGAACGCGCTGCCGCGCAACCCGATGGACAACTACTCGGGCGGCCAGGGCGACGGGCGACTTGCCAGCAGCCCGCTGGTGCCGCCGTCCGACCAAGGTGTCTTCAGCCCGCTGAACAGCAATCCCACGGCGCACGACGGCATCCCCATCCTGCACGGCAACCCCTACGGGCCTTCGGTCACCAACGGCCAGCCCAACTGCCAGGCCGGTCAGACCGGCTACGCGCTCGGCGAGGCCCTGCTGCCCGGCCAGGATCCCAACAACCCGACGTTCGGTGTCACCCAGGTCGCCGGGCCCGGCTCGCTCTCCGGCGTTCCCTCACTGGGCCGGACCGACATGTTCCTCACCCAGAACGGCGACCGGATCTTCTGGGACGCCCCCAACAACCCGCCTGAGAACCCATGAGCCCCCGCTCCGAAAATCGCCGGCTCTCCAACGCCCAGATCGGGTTGATCGCGATCGTGCTCACCTTCATCGGCTTCTACCTGGCGTTCACCAAGTCGATCCCGTTCGCCGGTCACGGCTACCAGCTCAAGGCCGTCTTCGCGGATGCGCAGAACATCCGCGTCAAGAGCCCGGTGCGGATCTCCGGCGTCGACGTCGGCGAGGTCAGCGAGGTGCAGCACGTCACCGGTGCGAACGGCCAGGGCGAGGACGCCGCCGTGGTCACCATGGACCTCAAGGACAGCGCCCTGCCGATCCGCCAGGACGCCACGATGCAGCTGCGGCCCCGGCTCTTCCTCGAGGGCAACCTGTTCGTGGATCTCCATCCGGGTAGCCCGGGCGCTCCGGAGCTCGATAGCGGCTCGGTCGTCCCCGAGAACCAGACCTCGGCCTCGGTCCAGTTCGATCAGGTGCTCACCTCGTTGCAGGCGCCTGTCCGGCAGGACCTCCAGATCTTCCTCAAGGAGTTCGGGGGCGCCCTCGACAAGTACGGCGGAGCAAAGGGCCTCCAGGAATCGTTCCGGACCTCGCCGGCGGCGTACGAGTACAGCTCGCAGGTGAACCAGGCCCTGCTCGGCACTCAGCCAGGAGACCTCGCCGGCTTCGTCTCGAATCTCGACGTGGTCGCCCGCGAGCTGAACTCGAACAGCACCGCGCTGCAGGGCCTGATCAGCAACCTCAACAGCGTCAGCGGGGCGTTCGCCGCCCACCAAGCGTCGCTGCGCGAGGCGATCATCGAGCTGCCGCGGACGCTCGCCGCCGGCCGGCCGACGCTCTTCAAGCTCAACCGCGACTTCCCGGCCCTCCGCGCCTTCGCGCGCGAGGCGCTGCCGGGCGTGAAGGCGAGCAACGCCGCGCTCGACTCCGCGAATCCATGGATCGGCCAGCTCCGCCAGCTCGTCTCGCGGGAGGAGCTGCGCGGACTGGTCAAGGACCTCGGTCCGACCGTCCCCGACCTCGCCGCGCTCAGCCACGAGACGCTGCCGTTCCTCGAGGAGGGTCGCGCGCTCGCCTCCTGCTTCAACAACGTCGTCATCCCCTGGAGCAACACGCCGATCCCGAACGTGAACGGCCCCGCCGACAGCGACAGCGACCCGCCCGCTGCCAAGGTCTACCAGGAGACCGCCTACGGGTTCTCAGGCGTCGCCGGCGAGAGCCGCTCGGGCGATGCGAACGGGCAGGAGTTCCGCGTGCTCGGCGGTGGCGGCTCCAACACGATCGCCCCCTTCACCACGCCCGACCTCACCGGCCAGGTGACCGGCGTCGCCCCCTTCGCCTTCCTCGGCTCCCAGCCTGCGAAGCAGTCCTCGGCGAAGACGCCGTTCCGGCCCGATGTGCCCTGCGAGACGCAGGATCCGCCCGACCTCCGCGCCGGAGCGCTCGGCCCCGCGCCGGCGACCAAGTCGAGCGGTCGCAGCTCCACCTACATGTCGCCCGAGCTGAAGTCGCTGGTGCAGCGCTACGGGAGCATCCTCAGGCAGGTCTCCGACGCGAAGCAGCTCAAGGGATCCGGCTCCCCGAACGCGGCGAAGCAGCTGCTCGACCGGGCGTCGAGCCTGTTCGGCGGCTGGACGAAGGACTGGGCGGCGTTCCAGAAGGCGAACGGCGTAAAGCCGACTCTCGTGCCGAACCCGGTCCAGGGAGGGAAGCGCTGATGGGCAAGGCCATCCGCGATCACCTGCGCGACTTCCTGGCCATCCTCGGGCTGCTGCTCGTGGGGCTGGTCGCGACCTACATCATCGTCCAGAACCAGCGGCTGCGGATCCCGCTGCTCGAGGAGAAGCCGTTCGAGCTCAAGGCGGATCTCTCCACCGCCCAGGCCGTGACACCGGGGCAGGGACAGACCGTCCGCGTCGCCGGGGTGCGCGTCGGCGACATCTCCTCCGTCGACTACGAGAACGGGCACGCGGTGGTGTCGATGGCGATCGACCGCAAGTTCCTGCCGGTCTACAAGGACGCGACCGTCCTGCTTCGCCCGAAGACGGGCCTCAAGGACATGTTCCTCGAGCTCGACCCGGGCACGAACTACGACCCGAACTCGGACGACGATGAGTACCAGGACGGCGACTCGATCCCGGTTGCCAATACCGCGCCGGACACCAACATCGACCAGGTCCTGTCTGCTCTCGACGGTGACACGCGGGCATATCTGCGCCTGCTGCTCACCCAGGGCGGGCAGGGACTGAACGGCCGCGGCAAGGACCTCGGGAAGCTGCTCGGCAGCCTCGGCCCCATCAACCGCGGGCTCGCCCGGATCAACACCGAGGTGGCGAAGCGCAAGGAGAACCTGCGCACGCTGATCCACAACATGAACCTGCTCTTCGGCACGGTCGGCCAGGACGGCGAGGGCATCCAGCAGCTGATCTCCGCCTCCAACCAGGCGTTGGGCGCGATCGCGACCCAGACGCCCGATGTCGAGCGCACCGTCTCGCTGCTCGGCCCGACCCTGCGGACGACCCGGGTGGCGCTGGAGAAGACCGATCAGCTCGCCACGGTCCTCGGTCCGTCCATCAACAGCCTGCGGCCCTTCGCCCGCAAGCTGAAGCCGATCAACGACTCGCTCGCGCACCTCTCCAAGACCACCTACGACCCGGTCAAGGACGAGATTCGCCCGTTCGTCCGCAACGCGCGCCGGCCGGTCCGCAACCTGAGGCCCGCCGCGAAGAACCTGGTGGCCGCCACACCGCGCCTGACCACCGTAGGCGGCGAGCTCAACAAGCTCTTCAACATGGCCGCCTACAACCCGAAGGGGGCGGAGTCGCCCGGCACCCCGGGGCGGGACGAGGGGTACCTCTACTGGCTCGGCTGGCTGGCCCACGTCGGCAACAGCACCTTCTCCTCGCAGGACGCGCACGGGGTCTACCGGCACGTCTATGTGGTGGCCACCTGCGGAACGCTCAAGTCGATCGCGCTGTCCAGCCCGCTCGCACCTCTGGTCACGGGCTTTGGCCAGCTCCTGGGGACGACATGTCCGGCATGAGGCGCATGAACGGAGAGAGCGCGTAATGCAGAAGCAGGCACCCTCAGCAGGACGCATCCTCGTTGCGGTCGGCTTCACGCTGTCGTGCTTCGGGCTGCTCCTCTTCCTCTGGGTGACCTTCGGCGGGCCGGTCCCGTTCAAGCCCGAGAGCTATCGGTTCACGGCCGACTTCCCCGAGGCGATCACGCTCCAGAAGGAGGCCGACGTGCGGATCGGTGGCGTCTCCGTGGGCAAGGTGAAGGACATCGGCCTCGCCCCGGACAGCGAGTGCCAGAAGGATCCGACGACCTGCAACACGACCCGGGCGACGATCGAGATCGAGCCGCAGTACGCGCCGATCTCCTCCGACGCGAGGGCGATCCTGCGCCAGAAGACGCTGCTCGGCGAGACCTACGTCGAGTTCACCAGCGGCAGCCAGGTTCAGCCGGGCGAGACCGGCGGCAACGTCACCGCCCAGTCCGGAACGGTCGACGTCGGCCAGCTTTCCGGCGACGACGCGCCGCAGCCCATTCGCGAGGGAGGCCACCTCGCCCAGACCCAGGTCCAGGACCAGACCCAGATCGACGAGATCTTCCAGGGCTTCGACGAACAGACGCGCCAGGCGTTCCAGTCCTGGATGCAGAACGCGGGCATCGCAATCAACGGCGAGGGGCTCTCGCTGAACGACGCCTTCGGGAACCTCGGGCCCTTTGCGTCGGACGCGAGCGACGTGCTGGGCACGCTGCGCCGCCAGGAGCAGTCCCTGCGGACGCTGGTCCACGATACGGGTGACGTTTTCGCCGCCCTCACCGACCACGACCAGGCGCTCGCCGGCGCGATCGTGGGAGGGAACCGCACTTTTGGCGCCCTCGCCTCGCAGAGTCAGGCCCTGTCAGACACCTTCAAGATCCTCCCGACCTTCGAGAACGAGAGCCGCCTGACCCTCGACAGGCTGAAGGGCTTCGCCGAGGACGCTCGTCCGGTCTTCCACGATCTGAAGCCGGTCGCCCGCGACCTGAGCCCGACGCTCCGCGACGTGCGCCGGCTCGCGCCCAAGGCGCGCCGCCTCTTCAAGAACTTCGACCCGTTGATCAAGGCGTCCGCGACCGGATTCCCCTCCCTGAGCAGCTTCATACGCGAGCTGCGGCCGGTGATGGACAACTTCGACCCGTTCCTCGCGAACCTCAACCCGGTCGTCCGCTGGCTCGACTACCAGGCGCCGGTCCTGACCGACTTCCTCTCCAATCCGTCCTCTTCGACGGCCGACTACATGCCGTTCGAGTCAGGGCAGGGTGCACCGCTACATCTCTCGCGGCAGATGACGATCTTCACCAGCGAGTCGCTTTCGATCCATCAGCAGCGGCTCAACACGAACCGCGGCAACGGCTACCTGCAGCCGTTCGCAATCGGCAGCTTCTTCCCGACCACCCAGGCGGAGATCTTCCCGAGCCACGATTGCGACAACACGAGCAGCTTCCCGAGCGGCGGCTCAGTCACCGGCGGCCTGGGCAACGGCCAGGTGACTCGCACGCCGGCCTCGAGCCCGCCGCAGTCGGAGAGCGGCCAGTTCCCGCTCTCCTCGCTCGTCTCGCCGCTGACGCCGAGCTACATCAATCCGAACCCGGACCCGAACTCGAACGCCAGCACGCTGCCGCCGGGCGGACCCTCCGCGTTCGCGGCGTGCACGATTGCGCCGGACTTCCCGGCGGCCTTCGGGGGCGGCAAGGTCCCGGAGGTGCGCCCCGACCCGTAGATTTCTCGCGTGGCGTACTTCAAAGACGCCCAGGAGGTCTACGACACGATCGGCAAGCTGTTCGCTGAGCTCGCCGACGATGAGGAGCTGGCCCCGAAGTTCCGCCAGGCGAACACGATCGTCCAGTACCAGCATCGCGACCCCGAGTCGACGATCACCGTGCGCCTGATGGAGGACGAGCCCACCCACGTCCAGTTCGGAGAGACCGAGATGGAACCGGACGTCGTGATGAGCATGAAGGCGGACACCGCACACCGCTTCTGGCTCGGGAGGGTCAACGTGACGACGGCCCTCGCCCGAGGCCAGATCAAGGCCAGCGGCCCGGTTGCGAAGATCCTCAAGCTCGTGCCCCTGACCAAGCCCGTCTTCCCGCGCTACAAGGCCCTGCTCGAGGCCCAGGGCCGCGACGACCTGGTCCGGATCGATTGAGCGCCAAGGGGGATGCGCAGGAGTGGGCCGCGATCGTGTCCGGCCTGGCGGAGGAGCGCGGGCTCCGGTACGAGCCGATCGGTGGAATCAACCCGGTGGGCGCGCCGGTGGCACTCTGCCCCGGCGGCACCAACCGGATCACGGGCGAGCTGAGCGACGGTTTCTTCGGCTCCTCCTGCGACGCCGACGAACACGAGGAGGGCGGCTTCGGCCGCAAGGCGGTGCTCCCCGGCGCCGCGCTGGTCAAGTCGCACATGCCGGACCTGGCGACCGTCGTCCCCGTTTTCAACGTCGAGTCGCTCGAGTTTGGCGAGGACGTGCTGGATCGACACTCCCGGCGCCGCGTCGAATTCGAGAGCATCGACTTCAACAAGCGCTTCATCGCCACGGTTCCCAAGGACCACGATCCGGTGGCGCTGCGGGAGCTCTTCAGCCCCGCGTTCATCGACTGGATCACGCGGATCCCGGCCCAGGTGGACTTCGGCATCACCGATCAGCAGCTCTTCTTCCATTGGCGCTTGCGCGGGCGCTCCAGGGAGGAGCTGAAGGAGGCGCTGCATTCGGCCGGCGGCATCTTCGACCGGCTCCACCGCGAGATGGAGGAGAACAACCTCGACATCTACAAGGCGGGCCCCTGGAACGCCGGGCTCGAGCCCTTCCCGCCGAAAGCCGGGCTTGATTGAACGGGTTGCGCCTGGCGGCGCACCCTCGCCTAACGTTCGCGCATGCGCCGACGGTAGGTCCGGTAGAAGCGCGGGCCCTTCCTGATGAAGTCCCTGAAGCGGCTCAGCCGGCCCTCCGGCAGTTCGAAGCCTCCGACGACTCTCCGCGGGACGAGTCGCCAGCCCTGATCGGACGGTGTGAGATCGCCGCGGACCTGCATGTTGCGCTGCCAGGTGAAGTCGGGTGCGTGTCGGTGGACCGTGAGGCAGGCACGGCCTTCCATCAGCGGAAGACCCAGAGGCTCGGCCTCGATTGCCACCTCCCTGCGCGTGGCATCCGCGCTGAAGGGGGCGCGGATGGAGATCGGGAACCCGTCGGGTCCCATCCAGCTCAGCACCCCGGTGTCGTGTTCGGCCAGGACGTCCATGCGCCGATCCCAGGCCGCTCCTCCACCGACCGGCGGGCCGTGGGGTTCCGGAGGCTCCTCCGCATGGCCCGACCGAACCTCCTCCAGATGCGTGTCGTGGACGACGGGCTCATCGGACAGGTTCCCTTCGGGCCAGACGAAGACGCGCTCGGGGCGGACCTTGACGTAGAGCCTCGCGTAGTACCAGTTGAGCAGGCTGCGCATCGGCTTGGGCGGATGCATCTTCTTGGTCGCGGGCAGCTTCACGACCGACTCGCGGTAGTAGCGATCCGCGTTGGCCTTCAGGTCCTCGTCGTCAACAGTGGCAGTGCCCTGGACGAGCACCCTGATCCCGCTGCCGATGCCAGACCCGGTTGGATCGGAGAAGAGGAGGGCCACGCTGGGATGGGCGTGTGCGTCGTCTGCCTTCTTCGGATATCCCAGGCCCGTGGTCACATCGATCGTCGTCGCGCCCTGGGTGTAGTACGGAGTTACGGGCCAGGTGATCGGCTGCTTGCGCGCGTCGACGGTCGTGAATTCGCAGGTGATGAACCGCTCGAACGCGTCGCGGACCTCGGGCGGCAGGGTGCTCGTCATCTGCGCTGATTCTTACGGAAGTTCGTCCGGCAGCACAATGCGCTGCTGGTCGCCTTCACCGATCACCTCGGGCTCGACGGGCTTTACTTCTCGGTGCCGGGCTGCCTCCAGCGCTTCGGCGGCATTCGCATACCCGACCAGGGACTCGAGGTGCTTGATCGTCGGGAAGACCAGGGAGAGCTCGCCGGCGCGGTGGCTCTCCAGCGCCGCCTGTGGCTCGAACCAGCCGGCATCCACGGTCTCCGCGCCGTCGGGATGCGGTGGGGAGTGGGGCGGCGCCAGGGCCAGGTAGAAGCGGGTGTCGAAGCGGATCGGGACGACCTTGGGCGTGATCCACCGGGAGAAGGCGACCAGCTCGTCGGCCGGTAGCTCGATGCCCGCCTCCTCGGCCAGCTCCCTGACGGCCGCGGCCCGATGGGCCACTTCGCCCTCGCCGTCGCCGGTGTCCACCGAGCCGCCGGGGAAGACCCAGACACCTGGCATGAACCGCGCCTCGGGATTTCGCCGCACGAGCAGGATCTGCAGCCCGCGTTCGGCGTGCTTGCCGCCCCTGCGCAGCAGGATCACCGTCGCGGCCGGTCGAGGGACAGCGGGCTCCACCTGCCGAGACCGTACTCGTTACCCTGCCGCCGGATGGAAGCGCAGACCACCACCAAGCAGTTCTACATCTGCACCTCGTGCGGGTTCATCTACGACCCCGACGAGGGCGACCCCGACGGCGGGGTACCGCCTGGCACCGCCTTCGAGGACATCCCCGACGACTGGTTCTGCCCGGTCTGCGGGGCCCGTAAGGCGGACTTCGAGCCTTACGAGGAGTAGATCCCGCAGCGGGGGGCGCCGCTCGGGAAGCGGGAGATCTCGGGCCGCGATGCCGCGATGCAGGGCGGACATTCCGTCCGATGGCGATCCTAGGCTATCGAACGTATGTTCGATGCAGACGATCTCGACCGGCTCCCAACCGAGCGCCTCGAGCATGAGATCACCGAGCTCGCCGCCCACTTGAACGCGGGATGCTGCCGATGGCTCGAGCTCCTCGCTGAGTTCGATCGCCGCGGGGTCTGGGCGGACTATGCGTGCCGCTCCTGCGCGGAATGGGTCGCCTGGCAGTGCGCGCTGACGACACGCTCGGCGCGTGAGCACGTTCGCGTAGCGCGCCGGCTGCCGGAGCTCCCCCTGATCCATGAGCACTTCGCCAGCGGGCAGCTCTCGTATTCGAAGGTGCGGGCCCTGACCCGGGTGGCGGAGCCGGATACCGAGGAGGACCTGGTCGAGCTCGCCCGTCACGCGACGGCGTCGCAGCTGGAGCGAATCGTCCGCGGGCTGCGTCACGTGTCCACGGCGGATGCCGAGGAGCAGCAGGTCAATCGCTACCTGACCACCTGGTGGGAGGACGACGGCTCGCTCTCTATTCACGGCCGACTCCCCGCCGAAGACGGCGCGGCGTTTCTCGCGGGACTCGATGCCGCGCATGATCGTCTCCGCGAAGAGCGCGAGCGAGACCGGGATAGCCAACCGGCCAGCGGTTCCGCGGAACCGCGTACCGACGGCGGTTCCGCGGAACCGCGGAGCGAGCGGCCTGCCGAAACGCCATTGCCGGCCCACCAGACCCATGCCGACGCCCTAGTTGAGCTCGCGCGAGGCGGCGCCGGCTATGACGTCACGGTCCACGTCGATGTTGACGTCCTCTCGCGGGACGCGCGGGGCCAGGTTCGGGTCGACGGCGGGCCAACGCTCGCTCCGGAAACCGCGCGCCGACTGGCCTGTGACTCATCGCTGATCCCGATCATCGAGCGTGACGGCCACGTTTTATCCGTCGGCCGCAAGACCCGCGCGATACCGCCGGCGATACGCCGGGGTGTGGAGGCCCGGGACGGCGGCTGTCGCTTTCCCGGCTGCGAGCACCGCCGCTTTCTCGACACCCACCACATCATCCATTGGGCCTGCGGCGGCGAGACGGACAAGAGCAACTTGATCCAGCTCTGCCGCCATCACCACCGCCTGGTGCATGAGGGTCAGGTGCGCGCGAGCGGGAACGCCGACAAAGTCGTCCACTTCCGCCTGCGCGACGGGACGACGCTCCAGAGCTCGCCGCCTGCGCCGCGGGGCGGCCTGCCAGACCTCAAACGCCTCAATCAAGAGGCCGGGCACGCCATCGACAGCGAGACCTGCCTCTCCGGCATCGGCGAGCGGATGGACCGCCACTGGGTCGTGAGCGTGGTCGCCGACAGCCTCTACGGCGCCGACTACATCGATCGTGTCGCTAACTCCGATCTGTCACATTGGCGCTGCCCTCGTCCCGCTCCGTGACGCGGCCGAGGCCGGAAAGGTCGTCCAGGACATCGCGCAGGTGCGCCGCCGGGATCCGGAGCGAGAAGGACGCATGCCCGTTCCACCTTCTCCCTTGCGGTGCCAACCGCGGCCGTGCTCACATCGGTACTACGGCTCAGGAGCCGTTCCATCACA
This sequence comes from uncultured Solirubrobacterales bacterium, assembly GCA_963797265.1. Taxonomy (GTDB): domain Bacteria; phylum Actinomycetota; class Thermoleophilia; order Solirubrobacterales; family 70-9; genus DASUPK01. Next base: position 654,344 of record CAWCOY010000003.1, read on the forward strand.
CCGGGAGTATCGGTGCGAGCTACGCCGCCTCGAGCAGCGCCGCGTCCAAACGGCCCTTGGCGCCGGAGTCGAACTCGGCGACCGGGTAGGCGGCCCGGATCGACTGGGCCACGACCTGGATCAGGCGCTTCAGGTCCTGCTTGCTGATCGAGAGGGGTGGCATCAGCACGATCACGTCACCGAGCGGGCGCACGATCACACCGCGGCGCCGCGCCTCGAGCACGACGCGATGCCCGAGGCGGAGGTCCGGGTCGTGCTCGCCGAGGTCGATGCCCACCATCAGACCACGCTGGCGGACCTCATGGACCTCGCGCATCTTCTCGACCTGTGCGAGCCAGCCCGACAGCAACCTGATCTTTGGCTGGATGCGGACCAGGGTCCGCTCCCGCTCGAAGACGTCCAGCGAGGCGAGCGCTGCCGCGCAGGCGAGTGGGTTGCCCGTGTAGGTGTGGCCGTGGAAGAAGGTCTTGAAGTCCGCGTGGTCGCCGTGGAAGGCCTCGTAGATTCGCTCGGTCGCGAGCGTCGCGGCGAGCGGCATGTATCCACCCGTGAGGCCTTTGGCCATGCAGAGCAGGTCGGGCGAGACCCCCTCCTGCTCGGAGGCGAACATCGTCCCGGTCCGCCCGAATCCGGTGGCGACCTCGTCGCAGATCAGGAGAGAGCCGTGGCGGTCGCAGAGCCGCCGGACGGCTCTCAGATAGCCGCGCGGGTGGGTGAGCATCCCTGCCGCGCCCTGTACGAGCGGTTCGAGCACGACCGCCGCTACCTCCTCCTCATGCTTGGCGAGCAGGCGGGCCATGTCCTCGATGTCGCCGGGCTTCGCCCGGTGCGCCTCGAAGAGAAGTGGCCCGAAGGTGGAGTGGAAGAGCGGCATCCCGCCGACGGAGACCGAGCCGATCGTGTCTCCGTGGTACGCCTCCTCGAGGCAGATGAACGAGGTCTTCCTGACGTGCTGTCCGCCGCGGTGCTGCCAGTACTGAAACGCCATCTTCAGCGCTACCTCGACGGCGGTGGAACCCGAGTCCGAGTAGAAGACTCGGCTCAGCCCCGCCGGAGCGATCTCGACCAGGCGGGCGGCCAGCTCGGCGGCGCCGGGATGCGAGAGCCCGAGCATGGTGGAGTGGGCGACCCGATCGAGCTGCTCTCGGACCGCTGAGTCGATCTCCGGGTGGCGATGCCCGTGGACGTTGCACCAAAGGGAGGAGACGCCGTCCAGATAGCGGCGTCCCTCCACATCGATCAACTCGGTCCCCTCGGCCGCCTCGATCATCAACGGCTCCTCGGCCACCCAGTCGCGCTGCTGCGTAAAGGGGTGCCAGAGGTGATCGTGATCGAGCCGCGCTGACTTCTCCATTCCCTGGGGCGAAGATATGGCCGCCGCCGGATGGACTTGCGCGTGGTGTTGGTCTGTGACCCACGTCACATAAGTTTCCAGTTGTGAAATGGTTGCAAGCATGTAACCTTTTCTCATATGGAAGCAGCGACTCGAACCAAGAAGACCCGTCCCAGCGGCAGCGCCGGGGAGCTCCCGCTCAAGCTCGGCGCCTTTCTTCTGCGCTGCATGGGCGGCGCGAGCTCCGAGGTATTCCGCGTGATCGACGAGAGCGGCCTCACATTCAGCCAGATGAAGGTGCTGGTCGAGCTCGACTCCCCCGACGAGGATGCACGCACCGTCACCGCCCTCTCCGATGAGCTCGGGATCTCCCCGGCTTCCGCCAGCCGCGCCGCGGACGGGCTGGTTCGCAAGAAGCTCCTCACCCGGGTCGAGGACGCTGACGACCGGCGCGTTCGCCGCCTGGCCCTGACGCCGGGCGGTCGCGAGCTCGCCGACCGAATCATCTCCGCCCGCCTTGCCGGGCTCGAGGACTTCACCGCCTCGCTCGGCACCGACGAGCGACGAAAGCTTGAGGCGGCTCTCGACACGCTCCTGAAGCGCCCCGAGATCGCCGAGATCTACCGCACCTACGAGAGAAAGGCCCGCCGATGACGCGCTACCGGCACCTGGTCACTGACGACAACCGCAAGTGGTGGACGCTCGGAGCGATGTGCTTCGCGCTGTTCATGGTCATGCTCGACAACACCGTCGTGAACGTGGCGCTGCCGTCGATCCAGCGCGAGATCCATGCACAGCTCTCGGCCCTCGAGTGGGTCATAAACGGCTACACGCTGACATTCGCCGTGCTGATCGCCACCGGCGGGCGGCTCGGCGACATCTTCGGCCGCCGCCGGATGTTCCTGGCCGGCGTGATCATCTTCGCGGTCACCTCCGCGACGGCCGGGCTGGCACAGGACCCCGCGATGCTGATCGGCAGCCGCGCGATCCAGGGCGTCGGCGCCGCATTGATGATGCCGGCGACGCTGTCGATCATCACCCACACCTTTCCGGCAGCTGAGCGAGGCAGGGCGATCGGGATTTGGGCCGGCGTCTCGGCCCTGGCTCTCTCGATCGGCCCAGTGATCGGCGGGTTCCTGACCGAGTACGTGAGCTGGCGGGCGATCTTCTTCATCAACCTTCCTGTCGCCGTCGGCGCCGTGGTCGCCACCGTCTTCGCGGTCACCGAGTCGCGCGACGAGACCGTCGACCGCCGGGTCGACTACCCGGGCGTGGTCACGCTGACCGCGGCTCTCACCGCGATCGTTCTCGCGCTGATTGAGGGCAACAGCTGGGGCTGGGCCTCGCCGGGGATCCTCGGCCTGCTCGCCGGCGGTGTGATCGGCCTGGCCGCCTTCGTCGCGATTGAGCTCAGGGTGGCTGCCCCGATGGTCGAGTTCGCGCTCTTCCGGACGCGTCAGTTCATCGGCTCCAACCTGATCGCCTTCATCATCACCTTCGCCATGATGGGCACCTTCTTCTTCATGGCCCTCTACATGCAGGACATCCTCGGCTACAGCGCGCTGGAGGCCGGGGTCAGGTTCCTGCCGACGACGCTGGTGATCGCCGTAATCGCGCCGATCTCGGGCAGGCTCGCTGATCGCCTCGGTCCCGCGGTCCCGATGAGCGCAGGCCTCGGGGTCCTTGCGGTCTCGATGTTCATGTTCGCCGGCATCACCACGAGCACGACCTACAGCGGCCTGATCGTCCCGTTCATCCTGATGGGGTTCGGGATCGCGCTGGTCATGTCGCCCATGTCGACCGCGGCGATGAACGCGGTGAGCGTGCAGAAGTCAGGCGTCGCCTCGGGAGTGCTGCAGATGTCGCGGATGGTCGGAGCATCCGTCGGCGTCGCAGCGACCGGAGCGATCTTCCAGTCTCAGCTCGGTGGCGGCTTCAATCCCTCCCAGCTGGCCACCGCCCCCGAGCAGGCGCGGGCGACCTTCGTCGACGCGCTCGGCAGCGCGATGCTGCTGGCCGCGATCGTGGTGGTCGCGGGACTGGTCGTCTCGCTCTCCCTCCTTCGCGGCGCTCGCGCCAAGAGGGCTGAGACCCAGGTGGCGACGGCCGAAGACGGCTCCGGATCCGCTACGCCGCTCTCAGCCGGCGCTCGGGCCCGCTGAGCGAGAGCTCCGGCCAGCTGCCAGGCCAGACCAGGTCGAGGTGCGGCAGCGTCTCGACCTCGACCGTGCCGAGCCTGGAGATCGTCTCGAGGTTCGAGCGCTCCAGCTCAGATGGCTCGGCCGGCCACTCGTTGAGCACGACCTTCGCGACCTCGAGGCCGGCGCCGCGCACCGCCTCGATGGTCAGCAGGGTGTGGTTGATCGTCCCCAGGTCCGGCGCGGCGACGATCGCCACCGGCATGCCCAGGTCGCGAGCCAGGTCGCGGACCAGGTAATCCCGGGTGAGGGGCACGAGGAAGCCGCCCACCCCCTCGCAGATGAGGAGATCCGACCGCTCCGTGGCGGCCAGTGCGGCGCCGCGCAAGCGATCCGGATCGATCGGCTGGCCCGCGAGCTCTGCAGCGAGGTGGGGGGAGACCGCAGGCCCGTAGCGGTAGGGGGAGATCTCGTCATCGCCCTGGGACGATCCCGAGGCGAGACGCAGCAGCACATGATCGGGAAGCTCGGGCGCGAAGTCCCAGACCTCGGGGCGCAGCGGGTAATCGTCCAGACCGCTGACGGCGGGCTTGAAGGCAGCGACCCGCGCTCCGGCGACGTGTGCCGTTCGAGCGCTCACGGCGGCGACCACGGTCTTGCCGACCTCGGTTCCGGTGCCCGTGACGAAGACCCCTCGCACCGGTCAGGCCGCCATTGCTCGCACGCTCGGAGTTGCAAGGCCGAGATCGCGTGCCGCCGCGCCGATCAGCCTCGCCGCGCGCCGCAGATCTGACATCCGGTGCGTCGCCATCGTGGTCAGGCGCAGCCGGCAGGTCCCCGGCGGGACCGTGGGCGGGCGGATCGCCTGCGCGAAGAGACCCTCGGCGAGCAGACGCTCGCAGAGCGCCATCGCGTCATCGGCCTCGCCGATCACCAGCGGAACGATCTGCGTCTCGGATCCGATCGGCTCGAGCCCCTCGGAGCGGAGTCCGTCGCGCAGGGCGGCGGCGTTCGCCCGCAGCCGCTCCACGCGCTTGGGACGCTCAACCAGCAGCTCGAGCGCCGCCTGAGCCGCGGCGACGGCGGGAGGGGGCGGGGCGGTCGAGAAGATGAACGGCCGCGCCGAGTTGACCAGGAAGTCCGCCAGCGCCGCCGACCCACAGACGTAGGCGCCGTAGCCACCCAGCGCCTTGCCGAGCGTCCCGACGATCACGTCGACCTCGCCGGAGAGACCGGCCGCCGCGACTGAGCCGCGCCCACCCGGACCGAGGCAGCCGGTGGCGTGGGCCTCGTCGACGAGCAGGCGGCAGCGGTGGCGGCGGGCGAGATCCGCGAGCTCCGGGAGGGGTGCGATGTCCCCGTCCATCGAGAAGACGCCGTCGGTGGCGATCAGCGCCGCCCGACCGGCGGCGCGACGGAGCCCCCACTCGAGATGCTCGGTGTCGGCGTGCCGGTAGACGAACGTCTCCGCCCCCGCGAGCCGGCACCCGTCGATGATGCTGGCGTGGTTGAGCTCGTCCGAGAAGACGACCTCCCCTCGCTGAGCCAGGGCGGCGATCGTGCCGGTGTTGGCGAGGTAGCCCGAGCCGAAGAGCAGGGCTGCCTCGGTCCCTTTGAACTCCGCCAGCCCGGACTCGAGCTCGGCGTGGATCGACATCGACCCGGAGATCAGCCGCGAGGCCCCGGCGCTGGTTCCGAGGCTGAGCGCCGCGTCGGCCGCGGCCCGCCGCAGCCGTGGATGGTCGGCCAGTCCCAGGTAATTGTTCGAGCAGAGCAGCAGGACCGGTCTGCCGTCGAGAACCACCTCTGGGCCCTGCGGGCCCTCGATCAATCGCACCCGTCGGCGCAGCCCACTCGACTCGAGCTCGGCGAGACGCTCCTCGATGTCGAGCACTAGTCGCCCCAGCCCGCCGGTTCCGGGTAGGGCGGAACTCGTCCCTTCTTCTTGACGACCCGCAGCTGGGTCGAGGGGTCCCAGAAGTTGGCCTCCGCCTGGTTGTCGATCAGGTCATCGATCGGCGTGGAGGGGGTCTCGCCGTCCAGCCAACCCGAGCGGTTGTCCGGCCGCGGGTTGGCGCCGTTGTCGGGCTGGCGCCCGACGTTGAGGCCGAGCTCCTCGAACATCTCTCGGTCCTCGGCGGGTTCGACGCCGAGCGTGGTGAGGAAGTTGCCCATCATCACGCCGTTCAGCCCGGCCTTGACTGCGAGGGGCGCCAGGTCCTGGAGGTTCTCGACTCGGCCGCCGCAGAGGCGGAAGAGGGCGTCAGGCAGGATCAGTCGAAAGATCGCCACCCACTTGACCACCTCCCAGGGGTCCATCAGCTCGCGGTCGCCGAACTTCGTCCCGGTCCGCGGGTTGAGCAGGTTGATCGGTACCGAGTCGGGGTTGATCTCAGCCAGCTCGAAGGCCATCTCGACCCGCTGCCGTGGGCTCTCGCCGAGATTGAGGATGCCGCCGACGCAGGTCTCGAGGCCGGCCTCCTTGACCGCGTCGATCGTGCGGATCCTCCCCTCGTAGCGAACGGTGGTGGAGACCTCGGGGTAGTACGACTTCGAGGTCTCGACGTTGTGGTGCACCCGCTGGATCCCCGCCTCCTTCAGCTGCCTGGCGCGGTCGGCCGACATGTGGCCGATCGAGGCGCAGCGCTTCAGATTGGTGTGCGCGGAGACGAGCCGAGCACCGTCCAGGATCTTGGCGAAGTCGCGCTTGGAGAGGCCCTGGCCCTGGGTGACCATGCAGAAGCGATGGGCCCCCGCAGCCTCGGCCGCCTTCGCGTGCTCGAGGATCTGATCGGGCTCCATCATCGCGTGCATCGGGGTGTCGGCCTCCGCGTAGCGAGACTGGGCGCAGAAGCCGCAGTCCTCGGCGCAGCCGCCCGACTTGGCGTTGACCAGCGAGCAGAGGTCGGTGGAGTCGCCGAAGCGATCCTGACGGACCTCCCAGGCGCGCTCCACCAGAGCCCCGATCTCGTCGTGGTCCGTGAGGGCGCCGAACTCGAGCGCCTCGTCGAAGCCGATCAGCGGCGGCACGCCCAAAAACTTATGAACGGGCTCGGACGGCCCCCGGCAGGGTGAAGCGAACCCTGGTCCCTCGGGTGGTGTCGGCGAGCCAGATTCGCCCTCCGTGAACCTCGATGATCGCGCGGCAAATCGAGAGGCCCAGACCGGCACCGTTGCTGGTTCGGGATGGGTCCCCGCGAACGAACGGCTCGAAGACCCGCTCGTGCTCTGCCGCGGCGATTCCTGTCCCGGTGTCGGCTACCTCGACCTCGATCAGGTCGCCGGCTGCCTCCGCAGCGACCATCACGCTGCCGTCCGCGGGCGTGTGGCGGATCGCGTTCTGGATCAGGTTGAAGAGCACCCGCTGGAGCTTCTCCGGGTTCGCCTCCGCAGCCGCGAGGTCGCTTTGCACACGGCTCTCGACCGCGATCCCCTTGGCGGCTGCCTGGACCCTCATAGCCTCGACGGTCTCGCCGACCAGCTGGTCAAGGCTGACCTGCTGCATCGACCACTGAATGTCGCCGGCTTCAAGACGAGTGAGCTCGAAGAGGTCGTCGACCATCGCGCTGAGCGACCGGATGTAGAAGGCGATCTCCTCCGCATACCGCTGCTCCCCGGACGCCGGATCGATGAGGCCGTCGTCGATCCCCTGCGCGAGCAGCTGCAGTGAGGTCAGTGGGGTGCGGAGATCGTGGGAAATCGCGGCGATCAGTTCCTTGCGGGCTCGCTCCGAGGCATCGCGCTGGGCCTCGTGATCCGCGAGGCGGCGACTCATCTCCTCCGCCGCCCGGGCGAGCTCGGCGATCTCGTCGCGGCCGCCTGTCGCAATCGACACCGGTCCCGACCCGCCTTCCCCGACCGCCCGCAGGACATCCCGGACGCTCTCGACGTCGTCCCTGATCCCCCGCGTCAGCAGCCAGGATGAGTAGACCGCCAGCGCACAGGCAAACGCCAGCAAGGTCGCAAGCAGGGACGCGTCCTTTGACGAGATCAACATCAGCACCGCGACACCGCCGACCCCGAGCAACACCACTCCGAACACCAGGGCGACCCCGGCGCCGAACTGATTCGCCAGGGGCCCGACTCGTCGACGATGAGGAGCGAGCAGGTGCGAGAGCACCAGAACCGGCGCACCACAGAGGGTGAAGAAACCAGCTGCCGCCAACGCGTGCGAGGCACCGTGGGTAAGCGCAGTCACTCCCGCTGCGGCCGCGGCGCCCAGGCCCAGCAGCAGTAGCGCCCAGCCCCCCTTCACGGCTGAAATCGGTAGCCGACGCCCCAGACCGTCTGCAGCCATCGTGGCTCGGACGGGTCGACTTCGACTTTGGCTCGGAGCCGCCGCATGTGGACGGTGACGGTGGATGTGTCGGTGTAGAAGGCGTAGTTCCAGATCGCGTCCATCAGCTGATCGCGTGAGAACGCCTGACCCGGGTGGCGGACCAGATAGAGCAGGAGGTCGAACTCGCGCACAGTGAGCTGAACCTGCTCACCGCCGACCAGGACGGTTCGCGCGGCCGGATCGATCTCGAGATCGTCGAAGGAGATCGGCTCCTCGCGCTCGGGCTCGGGGTCCCCGCGCCGAAGGACAGCGTCGACACGCGCGACGAGCTCTGCGGGTGAGAACGGCTTGACCACGTAGTCGTCCGCGCCGAGTTGAAGTCCGGTGATCCGATCGCCCGCCTCGCCCTTCGCCGTCAGGAGGATGACGCGCGTCGGGCGCCGCTCCTGGAGCTCTCGCATCACCTCCAGGCCGTCGAGGCCGGGCAGCATCAAGTCGAGCACGACGAGGTCCGGACGAAGGTCCAGGGCGATCTTCAGCGCCTCGAAGCCGTCCCCAGCCGCCTCCGTCGCGTATCCGGCTCGCTCCAGGTAACGAGATACGACGTCCGTGATCACCGGCTCGTCGTCGACGACGAGGACCGAGCCACGCGTGCCTCTCGCGTTCACCGCTGAATTGTCCAACGCCGAATCTCCCCGTTACACAGCCGTAATCGAATCGTCATGGATGGGCGGCCCGGCCGGAGTGGCCGGGCCGCCCTGTTGACTACTTAGCCGCGAGCCCAGTGGCGCTCGCAGGTACGCCGCCGAGCTGATCGGCGGGGGTCAGGCCGCCGTCGCCCGCGACCCGGTAGGCGGCCAGTGAGCCGCTCCCGGGGAGCAGGGCGAGCAGCACGCGGCTGCTGGCCGACTGGGCGAGATCGGTCGGCCCGCTGCCCGCGCCGGTGGTCGCCGCCAGCTGCTCGAGCAGGTCCAGCGACCCATCCCGGGCGATCTGGTAGCTCGAGATCGAGCCGCTGCCGGTGTTGGTCGTGTACGCGAAGCGACCGTTCTTCGTGATCGAGATCCAGCAGGCGGCCGCCTCGTTGTCGGGGACTGACCCGCTGATGGTGCTCAGCGCGCCACTCGCGTCGAGAGAGTACGAGGAGACGGCGCTCGCTCCGGCCGCACCTCCGAACGCCTCCGAGACGATCAGGTGGTCGCGCTTGTCGAAGTCGAAGCCGAACGGAGTGTCGCCCTCCGAAGGCTGCGACTGCGCGGGGCCCGGTGTCCCGTCGGTGCCGAGCGTGAACGTGTCGATCGTGTTCGTGTCCTTGTTGGTGACCACCAGCACGTCCCCGTCGGGGGAGAACTCGACCTCTGCTGGTCCCGATCCGGCGATCGGCTGAGCGGAGCCCGGAAGAGCGGTTAAATCGCCGTCACGCGCTCCGCTGAACCCGGTGATCGTCCCGCTCCCCGCGTTGAGTACGTAGAGCAGCCCGCGATGGACCGTGAGGCTTATCGGCTGATCTCCGCCGGACGGGACAGTTCCCCTCAGTCGCAAGCCCCTCGGGCGCACCGAGAAGGTCGAGATGCTGTCGCTGCCGGCGTTCACGACGTAGAGGAAGTGACCGCGCGTAAGCGCCAGCGCCCCCTGGCTGCCGAGACCGGCCCCGGTGCCATTGCCGCCGGTGGCGAACGCTCCTGTCGGCGTCAACGAACCATTGCCGGACCGAGCGAAGGCGAGGACCTGATTTGCAGATGCGGCGTTGCTCGACGTGTAGACCGCGCTCTTCCCGTGCGCCGCCGTGGGCTTTCCGTGCGCCGCCGCCGGTCCGGCGGCCGCGGCGAGCGCCGCGAGCGCCAGGGCCGCGGTGAGCGCTGCCCGAATCGTTGTTCTCATCGCTGGACCTCCAATTCCTGGTTGGCCAAATGCCGAGCCAAGCTAGGAAGAGAAGGCTGCGAAACCCTTACGGAAGAGTTACGGCCTGAGAACGGGTGCTAGTCCCAGGTGAAGTCCTCGACGATCTCGGCGTCGCCGGCGGCGCGAGGGCTGAAGGCGAGGATCTCGAGCCCCTGGTCGCCCGCCTCGAAGGTACGAACGACCGAGGGCGCGACCCGGATCGCGTCGAGCTCCCGGATCTCCTCCACCTCGTCGTCCAGCTTCATCCGGCCGGAGCCCGAGATCACCACGTAGACCTCCTCCGCATCCTTGTGTCGGTGGGCGATGGCGTGGCGCTTGCCGGGCTTCACCCTCTGGAGCGAGATCCCGGTCTGCTCGGCATTGAGGTCGCCGTGGGCGAACCGGGCCTCCTGGACCTCGCCTAAGCCCTGGCTTGCGGCCATGTCCTCGACTTCTTTGAGGTTCTTGATCGTGTAGTCCATGTCGGGGAACCTACCCGGCGGGCGGCCTATTCGTGACTTCGGTGAACCGCGTCCTCGCGCTCCGCGGCGCCTTTTCCGGCTAGCGCCGCTACCGTGCAGCGGAGGGATGGAGGGAAGGCGGGACTTGAGTTTCCTAGGCGCGAAACGGAATCGCATCGCCACCGCTTCGATCGCAGCGACGCTTGCCGCCTGCCTCTTCGCAGTCGTCGCAGCGGATGGTGCCCCGGCTGCCGTGGGTCCCGACCAGGCGCGGGCGCTCGGCAAGCAGGCCTACGACTACGGGCTGCCGCTGCTCGAGTTTCTTCGCGTCAGAAACGAGGAGACCAGCGTGCACTGCCCCGATGGAAGAGGCAACGCACCGGTCAACTCGTTCTCGAACGCTCGCGGCTTCGCGACGGCGTCCGATCGCACGGTGGTCGCGCCCAACACGGACACCCTCTACTCCATTGCTCATCTCGATCTCGCCCGTGGGCCGATCGTGCTTCGGCACCCGGACATGCGCAAGCGCTACTACAGCTTCGAGCTTCTCGACCCGTACACGAACGTGATCGACATCCCGGGCGCCCGGGAGGATGGCGGGCGCGCTGGCAGCTTCGTGATCAGCTGGAAACACCGCAGGGGCAAGCGCAGCCTTCCCACCGAGGCGAGGCTGATCAAGTCGAAATACAGGCGGGTCTGGGTGATCGGGCGGACGCTTGCGACCGGCCCCGCGGACCAGCGAAAGGCGCGGAAGCTGATGCGGCAGTACCGGCTGGAGCGCCTGGGCGGGAAGAAGCGGAAGTTCCCCCGGGGATGCCGGCCGGGCGCGCCCGCCAAATATCCAACCCCCACCGACGGTCCGGGATTCATCTCCGCGCTCAACCGAGCGCTCAAGAAGAACCCGCCTCCGAAGCGCGACGTGCCCCTACTCTCACAGCTCGCTCCCCTGGGAGTCGGGCCCGGGCTGTCGCCGGAGACGGCGGGACTTGCTCCCGACGTGCTCTCGGCGTTGTATGACGGCGTTGCCCAGGAGGCCGCCTCGCTGCCCACGGCGACTCGGCTCAACATTCTCACCCAGGCCCGGCAGACCGCCGGCTGGCTTCTACCGGCGTCGGATATCGGCCGCTACGGGACGGACTACCTGTTCCGAGCGCAGATCGCCGTGGTCGGCCTGGGGGCCAACACCCCGAACGAGGCGATCTACCCGACCGGCGTCACCGACGGTGCCGGCGCCCTCTATGACGGCGGCCATCAGTACCGCCTCACGTTCCCTCCCGGCCAGCAGCCGCCAACGAAGTACTTCTGGTCGGTGACGATGTACGACAGCGCCGGCTACCTGGTCGCCAACCCGATCGGGCGCTATTCGGTCGGGCCGACCCACCCGCCACTGGTCAAGCGGCCCGACGGCTCCATCGTGATCGCGATCCAGCACGACGCCCCGGCCGAGGGCGACGTCAACTGGCTCCCCGCGCCGGCCGGGGCGTTCCGGCTCAACCTCAGGCTCTATGGGCCGAGCGTCGCCGCGCGAACCGGGGCATGGCGTCCGCCCGGGGTGGTCCGGGTGGGCTAGGCCGCTTCGCGCATCGCCTCGACCTCGCGGGCCTCGGCGAGGCGGCTGAGCCCCTTCTCCTCGAGCTTCTTCACCTCACTCGGCTTCAGCTCGAGCCGGCGGGAAGCCTCGCGCAGCGGGGTCGGTTCATCGCCGTTGATCCCGTAGCGCAGCTGGATCACCTTGCGCTCGTTCTCGGGGAGGTCCTGGACGGCACGCCTGATCGCCTGATCGCGGAAGCTCAGCGCGACCTCCTCGGATGGTCCGACGCGCTCGTCCCGGACGAACTCGCCCATCGACGAGCCGTCCTCCTCGCCGACCGGCCGGTCGAGGCTCGTCACCACCCGGGTCAGGTCGCGGATCTCCTCGACCTGAGCCGGTTCCAGCTCGGCCTCCTTGGCGATCTCCTCAGTTGTCGGGTCGCGACCGAGCTTGGTGGCCAGCTCGCGCTCGATCCGCATCACCTTGCGCTCGCGCTGGGCGACCTGGTTCGGGACGCGGATGGTCCGCTCCTTGGATTCCAGCGCGCGCTGGATCGCCTGGCGGATCCAGAAGGTCGCGTAGGTCGAGAACTTGTAGCCCTTGCGCCAATCGAACTTCTCGGAGGCGCGGATCAGGCCGAGGATGCCCTCCTGGATCAGATCGAGCAAGTTGAGGTCCTGGCGCATGTAGCGGCGGGCGTTCGAGACGACCAGCCTGAGGTTCGAGTTGATCAGGCGTTCCTTGGCCTCGAGATCGCCGCGCTCGATCCGCTGGGCGAGCTCGATCTCGTCCTCCTTGGTGAGCAGGGGATAGCGCCGCATCTCGTTGAAGAAGAGCTGCAGGGCGTCCGTGGTCTGCTCGGCGAGCTCGCCGTTCTTGTACCCCGCGGGCTCCTCGGCGTCGCGGCCGCAGTCGTCCTCGATCGAGAGCCCGGCGCTCTCGATGCGCTCATGCACGAGATCGGCTTCTCCCTCGGAGAGGTTCAGTTCCTGGACCAACGAGTCGACCTCCGAGAGTTCGACGCACTCCGCCGGGCGCCCGGCCTCGATCAGGGTTCGGACGCGCTCCTCGACGGGTGGGTCGAGCTCGACTGCTGTCGGGTTCATTTCCTCCGGCATTGGTTGCCCTCTATACAGGGTCGCAAACGAGTCCAGCCGCCGCCACCATGAACCGCTGAATCGGCTTCGCTAGTGTGCGCAATCGCGTTCTCAGGGTGACGCGGACCGGCATGAAGCTGGCGCCGACAAGGAGGTCCGTTGAGAAAGGTCGCAAGCATCGTCACGGGTCGCCGCAGCAAGTGGGTGATCCTCGTCGTCTGGATCGTCGCGGTCTTTGCGGTGTTTCCGCTCGGCTCGAAGCTCTCCGACAAGACGACCGACGACACCCAGTCCTTCCTGCCCGCGAGCGCGGAGTCGACGAAGGTCGTGAAGAGCCTCGATCAGGACTTCGATCAGGGTGAGACCGATGATGCGATCGTCGTCTACCAGCGCGACGGCGGGCTCACTGCGGCGGATCAGCAGAAGATCAGCGCTGACGCACAGAAGATCCAGGCGGCCGGGCCAGACAAGATTCGCCTCGTCGGGACCCCGCAGATCCCGTTCACGCCGGGCGCCCCGCCAGGCCTCGTCTCCGAGAACGGGGACGTCGCCACCGCCGTCTACTCGACCCCCACCGACTTCGAGAACGAGAGCGACTGGGGGCAGGCGATTCGCGACATCACCCACGCCGACACGGCCGGGATGCAGGTGTACGTCACCGGCGGGGTCGGCTTCTCCACCGATGCCCACGACGTCTTCGAGAACCTCGACGCCAAGCTGCTCATCTCCACCGTTGTGCTGGTGCTCGTCCTGCTGGGCGCGATCTATCGCTCGGTGCTGGTCGCCCTCACCCCGCTGATCGTCGTCTTCTTCGCCTACACGCTCGCGCAGGCATTCGTCTATCTGCTCGCCGAGTCGGGCGCCACGGTGTCAACCAACGCGACCTCGATCCTGATCGTGCTGATGTTCGGCGTCGGGACCGACTACTGCCTATTACTGGTCTCTCGCTACCGCGAGGAGCTCCGGCGGATCGAGGACAAGCACGAGGCCATGGCGAGGGCGGTCAGGCGCGCGGGGCCGGCGATCCTCGCCAGCGGCATGACCGTCGCGCTCGCGATGTTGGTGCTGGCTCTCGCCGACAACAAGGGGACCAGCTCTCTCGGGCCGGTGTTCGCGATCGGGGTGGCTTGCGCCTTGATGGCGGGCCTGACGCTGCTGCCCACGCTGCTCACGATCTTCGGTCGCCGAGGGTTCTGGCCCCGTCGCAGCGTGGTGGCCTACGACCCGGCTCATGCCGAGCGGGTGAGCGGGGGGCTGTGGCGACGCTTCGGCGACCGGGTGCTGCAGCGACCGGCGCGCGCGCTGATCGTCACCGGCGCGATCTTCATCGCCGGTGCGTTTGGGCTGCTCGCCTACAAGGTCGATTACTCGACCACGAGCTTCTTCAAGCACTCGGTGGAGGCCGTCGAGGGGTTCGACGTGATGAGGGGAGCGTTCCCCGCGGGCACGCTGGCGCCGACGACCGTCCTCGTGGAAAGCAATGCCGGGCCCGTCAACCAGACGCAGATATCAACGACCGAGAACAAGCTCCGCACGGTCGACGGTGTGGCCACTGCCGCCGACAACGGGATCCGATCGACAAACGGGCGGATCGCTCAAGTCGATGTCGTGCTCAGCAAGGACCCGCTCAACAAGTCCGCGCTCGACATCGTTCCCATGATGCGGCACGCGGTCGAGGACGTCCCCGGCGCGACCGTGCTGGTGGGGGGCACCAGCGCTATCAACTTCGATGTCGACGAGGCCAACCAGCACGACCTCGAGATCATCGCCCCGCTCGCGCTGCTGGTGATGGCCGTGATCCTCGCAATCCTGCTCCAGGCGCTGGTCGCGCCGCTCGTCTTGCTCGCGAGCGTCGTGCTCTCGTTCGCCTGCACCCTCGGGGTCTCGATCCTCTTCATCCGCTACGTCGTTGGCGACGCCGGCTTCGACTCCTCGATCCCGATCTTCGCTTTCATCTTCCTGGTCGCGCTGGGGATCGACTACACGATCTTCCTGATGGCCCGCGTGCGCGAGGAGGCCCGTAGGCACGGCACCCGCGAGGGCATGCTGCGCGCCCTCTCGGCCACCGGCCCGGTGATCACGAGCGCCGGGGTGATCCTCGCCGGCACCTTCTCCGTGCTGATGACGCTCCCGGTGAGCTTCACCTTCGACCTCGGATTCATGGTCGCGCTGGGGATCCTGCTTGACACCTTCATTGTCCGGACGATCATGGTGCCGGCGGCCGTCGAGGTGATCGGCGACAAGATCTGGTGGCCCTCCACCGCTCGCGCCGGTGGCCGCCTCCGCGAGGAGACCGGGGAGCACGTCGTCCCCGAGCCCGCCGAGGCGGGTTGAGGACCTAGCGGCCCTTCCAGATCGGCTTGCGCCTCTCCGCGAAGGCGGCGACGCCCTCGCGGAAGTCCTCGGAGCGGAAGCACGACTCGCGCAGCTCGATCAGCTCGCGCTCCTGCTCCGGCGTCAACCGTGCATAGGAGTTGAGGGTGTCGATTGCGTGCTTGTTGCCCCGCATCGAGAGCGGCGCGTTCGCGGCGATCTCCGCGGCGAGCTCGACGGCGGCGGACTCGACGTCATCGTCGCCCATGACCTGATTCACCAGGCCGATCTCCTCCGCCCGCTCGGCGGTCACGTTGTCCCCGGTCAGGAAGAGCTCCTTGGTGCGGGGCACCCCGATGGCGTCGATGAACCGCTGCAGCCCGGTGTGGCCGTAGATCAGACCCAGCTTCGCGGGCGGCATGCCGAGCTTGGCGCCGTGGGCGCAGATTCGCAGGTCGCAGCACAGCGTCAGCTCGAGCGCTCCCCCGAGTGCGTGGCCGTTGATCGCGCAGAGCACCGGCCAGGGGTGCGCGGCCACGGCGTCCAGCCCTCGCGCGAATGGGTGCGCGACGAGTGACTCCGCCTCTGTCTCGAACTCGTCCTCGGAGAATCCACCGATGTCGTAGCCGGCGGAGAAGATGCCGCCGGCGCCCGTGAGGACCACGCAGCGCACCTCAATGCCGCGGTCGAGGGAGGGCATTGCCTCGGCGATCGCGTTCAGGGTCTCGTGGTCGAGCGCGTTCCGCGAGTCAGGGCGGTCGAGCGTGAGGCGCGCGACCGCCTCCGCGGGTTCGTCGAGGAGCAGCTTGCCCCCCGCTAGTTCCTCCGCCATGTGGGGACGTTATTCGAGGACGACCAGGACGTCGCCCTCGGAGACCGACTGGCCCTCCTCGACGCGGATCTCGGCGACCTTGCCCGGGTCCTCGGCCTCGACCGGCATCTCCATCTTCATCGACTCGAGGATGACGACCGTATCGCCGTCATCGACCTGGTCGCCGACCGCGACCTCGATCTTCCAGACGGTTCCGGTGATGTGGGCCTCCACGTCCGCCATGCGCGGCGGGGACAATATCCGGCAGTGATGCGGGAAAGCGCGGCGGGGCGAGTGGCGATCGTGGCGGCTCGGAACGAGGGCGAGAGGATCGGCGCGACTCTCGACGCCCTCGCGGGGGCGCTTCCGGGCACCCGGCTGCTGGTCGCCGACGACGCCTCCACCGACGGAACCACCGAGATCGCGATGCGCCAGGGGGCGTGGGTCGTGAGCCGGGGGCGGCCGCACGGTAAGGGCGCGAACGTGACGGCGGCCGCGCAGGCGGCGGTCGGCGAGTTCGGGGACGACGCGACGGTTGTTCTCTCCGACGCGGACCTCGGCGAGAGCGCCGGCAGGCTGGTCCCGTTGGTCGAGGCGGTCGAGCAGGGGGAGTGCGACCTGGCGGTGGCGGCGTTCGCGGATCCGCAGGGCGGAGGCCTCGGACTCACGCTGGGCCACGCGCGGAGAGCGGTCGAGCGCCTCTGCGGCACGCGCCTGGCGGCGCCCCTCTCGGGTCAGCGGGCGATGCGCATCTCGACGCTTCGCGCACTTCTGCCCTTCGCGGACGGCTGGGGGCTCGAGACCGGCATGACGATCGATGCGGTCCGGGCCGGCTACCGCGTCGAGGAGTTCGAGCTGCAGCTTGAGCACCGATCCACCGGTCGCACCCCCGCCGACTTCCTGCACCGCGCCCGCCAGCTGCGCGACATCCGCCGGGCCGCGCGGGCGCGTGCCAGATAGCGTCCCGGCCCGATGATCCTGGCCATCGACCAGGGGACCACCGGGACGACCTGCATCGTCTTCGACGACGAGGGGCGCCCGAAGGGGCGTGCCTACAGCGAGTTCCAGCAGCACTTCCCACGCCCCGGCTGGGTCGAGCACGACGCGGGCGAGATCTGGGAGGTGACCAGGAGGGTCGCGGTCGGAGCGCTCGCGGACGCGGCGGTGCAGGGATCGGACCTGCGGGGAATCGGGATCACCAACCAGCGCGAGACCGTCGTCGCCTGGGACCCGAAGACCGGGGTGCCGGTGCACCGCGCGCTGGTCTGGCAGGACCGGCGCACCGCCGCCCGTTGTGACGAGCTTCGCGAGCAGGGCCACGAGGACCTGGTCCGAGAGCGGACCGGGCTGGTCATCGATCCCTACTTCTCCGGGACGAAGATCGAATGGCTGATCAGGAACGGGGATCTGCCGGAGGGGACCGTGTTCGGGACGATCGACTCGTGGCTCGCGTTCAAGCTCACCGGCCGTCACCTGATCGAGTACTCGAACGCCTCGCGGACGATGCTGTTCGACATCCGCAAGCTCGCCTGGGACGAGGAGCTCTGTGACCTGCTCGGGGTCGGAGCGGGATCGCTGCCCGAGCCGGTGCCCTCCGCGCAGATCTACGGCACGACCTCGGCGTTCGGCGGCGAGGTGCCGGTGGCCGGCATCGCCGGAGACCAGCAGGCGGCGCTCTTCGGGCAGGCCTGCCAGCAGCCGGGCGAGACCAAGAACACCTACGGCACCGGGAGCTTCGTCCTGCTCAACACCGGCACCGATGCGCCCGAGCCGGGGGAGGGACTGCTCACCACCGTCGCCTGGGGCCTCGGGGATCGAGTCGACTACGCGCTCGAGGCCGCGGTCTTCGTCACGGGGGCGGCGGTGCAGTGGCTTCGGGACGGTCTCGGGATCATCGGTGAGGCGTCCGAGAGCGAGGCGCTGGCCGCCTCGCTCGACTCGAACGAGGACGTCTATTTCGTTCCCGCCCTGACCGGGCTCGGCTCCCCTCACTGGGATCCCTATGCCCGGGGGACGATCGTGGGGCTCACCCGCGGCACGGGACGCGCCCACCTCGCCCGCGCCGCTCTCGAGTCGATCGCCTACCAGACGGTCGATGCGGTGCGCGCGCAGGAGGCCGCCTCGGGCGAGAGCGTTCCCTCGCTGAAGGCCGACGGCGGCGCGGTCGCGAACGCCTGGCTGATGCAGTTCCAGGCGGATGTCCTCGGCGTGCCCGTGATCGTTCCCGAGGTCGCGGAGACGACGGCCCTCGGCGCCGCCTACCTGGCCGGAATCGCGACGGACCTATGGACCGCGGAGCAGGTGCGCGAGATGTGGCGCGAGGCCGCACGGTACGAGCCGCGAATGGAGGAGGCCGAGAGGGACGGGCTGCTCGGCCGCTGGCGCGAGGCGCTCGCCCGCTCGCGAGGCTGGAGCAAGACGTAACTTGGCAGTCAAGATCGGGTAGGAATCAACACGTGCCGCCGTCTTCGACGAGGCGTTTTTTCTGAGAGATATGCCGAAGGTGAATCCCAGCGACATGAAGCCGCAGGTCTACAAGGACCCCAGGCCTGCCGAGATGTTCACGCAGTACCACCTCAGCGCGCGGCGGGGCGTCGGCTGGATCTACGACCTGGCGCGGATGATCCTCACCATCCCGACGATCCTCCTCTACCGGGCGCGTGCGATTGGCGTGGAGAACCTCCCACAGACCGGCCCGGTGATCCTCGCCCCCAACCACTTCAGCCAGTGGGACCACTTCTTCGCCGCCGTCTATCTGCAGCGGAAGGTCCAGTTCATGGCGAAGTCACAGCTCTTCACCAACCCCGCCATCAAGTTCATCTTCAAGTACGGCGGTGCATTCCCGGTGAGGCGGGGTCATCACGACGAGGAGGCCTTCATCACCGCAAACACCGTCCTCGAGAGGGGAGGCACCCTGCTCATGTACGCGGAGGGCGGCCGCTCCAGGACGGGTGACCTCGGGGAGCCGAAGCGCGGGATCGGCAAGATCGCGCTGGAGTCGGGAGCCCCCGTCGTCCCGGTCGCGATCCACGGCTCGGCCCACGTGCGCGGCTGGAGGCGATTCCGCTTCCCCAAGGTGACGATCCAGTACGGCGAGCCCGTGACCTTCCCGGTGAAGGCCGTTCCGGACCGAGACGAGCAGCAGCAGGTGGCCAACCAGATCTTCGACCGCGTGCGCGCGATGTACGTCGACCTCGAGGAGAACGGCCGGCGCGACGTGCTGCGACGGCTGCGCGAAGGGCTGCCGAGCACCTCCCCCGAGCCGGACGCCCACCACGAGTCGGGTCGCGCCTAGCCGCTACTCCTCGTAGCGCGGCTCGAGCTTCTCCCAGAACTCCGGGTCGTGGCCGGGGACCATGAGCGCGTACGGATACGTGCGCCGGTAGGCCTGTAGCTCGCGGAGCGACCGGCGCCAGTTGTGCTCGTCGGCCATCATCGTCGGCTCGGCCCGGCCCTCGAACTGCTTCCAGTCGTAGGCGGCGTCGCCGATGACGACGAAGTCGCGCCGCGGCAGTCGCAGGATCACCGAGACGTGTCCTGCGCTGTGCCCGGGGGTGTAGGCCAGGCGGACGGAGCCGTCGCCGAAGAGGTCGAAGCTGCGGCCGAAGGGGCCGTATGACTCGATGAAGTCGGCGTCGAAGTCCACCGTGTAGTACTCGAAGGCGTAGTCGTAGTGGGTGGGGTGATAGCCGCGCAGCAGGGGAAACGAGCCGCTGGTCGCCTCCTCCCATTCGGTCGCGCTGAACACGAACTGAGCCTCCGGGAACGCCTCGATGCCCGAGGCGTGGTCCTCGTGCAGGTGGGTGAGGACGACGAAGGCGATGTCGGAGTGGGAGAGGCCCCGTTCGCGGAGCTGGGAGACGAGGTCACGGCCCTCCTCCACCCTGTAGTGGCGGCCCGAGAAACGCCCGAGGTTGTCGCGCGGATTCCTGGCGACCGAGGGGTGCAGGCCGGCATCGATCAGGATGTTGCCGACGCTCGGATGGCGGACCAGGTAGACCGGTACGGGCCGGGACTCCCAGGACTCCGGCGAGGACCCGATGCCCACGGCGCGCATCCGGCTAATCAGGCCGGTGCCCTTCCGGTCGAAGAACGACTCGGGCCAGAGCGCGTCGCCGGTGTTGAGCGGCTCTATGACGACCGTGGCGCCGTCGGTTCCGCCCTCGAGCGGCTCTCGCAGCGGAGTCGGCTCCGCATTCACCTTCATGCTGGCCAGCATATGCTCAGCCGTCATGGCTGAAAGCACGAAATCGCGCATCTTCGCGCCCGGGTTGCTCGACGGGCAGGTCTGTGTGGTTTCGGGCGCGGGGACGGGGCTGGGCCGGGCGACCGCCCTCGAGCTGACGGGCCTGGGTGCCACCGTGATCGGCTGCGGCCGCCGCACCGAGCCGCTCGAGGGCATGGTCGCGGAGGTCTCCGAGCGCGGTGGGAGCGCCGAGTTCGAGGCGCTCGACATCCGCGACGAGGAGGCAGTCGACGGCTTCATCGACGGTGTCGTGGAGCGCCACGGCCGGATCGACCTTCTGGTCAACAACGCGGGTGGGCAGTTCCTCAGCCCCGCAGAGGCGATCACGCCGAAGGGATTCCGGACCGTGATCGACCTCAACGTCCAGGGCACCTGGCAGATGACCCATGCCGCGGCGACCAAGGCGTTCATCCCACAGCGGGGCGGCAAGGTGATCAGCATCACCGTCTCGCCGCACATGGGGTTCCCGGGGATGGTCCACACCGGCGCGGCCCGGGCGGCGGTTGAGAACATGATGCGAACCCTCTCGGTCGAGTGGGCGCGATTCGGAATCCGGCTGGTGGCGGTGGCGATCGGGCAGTTCGACACCGAGACGCTTCGCACCAAGTACCCGAAGGCGATCGTCGAGGGCGTGGCCGGCACCGTGCCCCTCGGTCGCCTCGGGACCGGGGAGGAGATGGCCTGGCTCGCCGCCTATCTCGCCTCACCGGCCGGCGACTTCTACTCCGGCTGCGTGATCACCGTCGACGGGGCCCGCGATAACTGGTTCGGCCGGTGGCCGCCCGGCGGCGCCACCGAGGCGGGTGGCGAGCCGCTCGCCGAGGAGCGGCGCCCCAAGGACTAGGGCCGCTCGCCCCCGACGATCACCCAGGGGCGCTCCACGGTCAGACCGTCGTCGGATCGTCTCACCGACAGGCCTGTCGGCTCGCCGCCGTTGGCCTCCGCCTCGAGCGCGGCCCAGACTCGCTCACGCTCGGCGGCTCCGGGTTTGGCCTGGTCCAGCCAGCGCTCCGCGGGGAGAGGCTGCCTCCGCTCGGAGCGGGGCACGGCGCGGACGCCCGCGTCCGCCAGGATGCCCACCAGCTCATCGATCTCGAGTGCCCGTGTGTGGCTGGGGTCGCGGAGCCGTTCGATCTCGGTGTGGCGCTCGCCGATCTCGCCTTGCTCGCCCACCATGTCGATCACCGAGACCGTTCCCCCAGGCCTGCAGACCCGGGCCATCTCGCATGCGGCCGTCGCCGTGTCGTCGAAGTGATGGAAAGCGAAGCGGCTGACCACGACGTCGAATTGGGCGTCGGCGAACGGAATCCGGGTCGCGTCGCCCTCGGCGAAGACGACGTTCTCGACGCCGTCCTCCCGCGCGGAACGTGCTCCGGCCTCCAGCATCTCCCGCGTCAGGTCCAGCACGACCGCGAAGGCCGCGGTCTCCGCCAGGTAGCGGCCAAGCCGGCCGCTGCCCCCGGCGACGTCGAGCACCACGTCGGAGGCGGAAACCGGGACGTGCTGCCCGATCCACTCGAGTACGTCGCGGTCACGGAAGATCGATCCAGGCCGCTCGAAGTTCCCGGCCTGCTTGGCGAACTCCCGCCTCGTGGTCTCCCGGTTAGCTGCGTCAGTCCGTGCCATCCGGCGAGGCTCAGGAATACATGCCGGTGAACTGTCCTCCGGTGACGTTGATCACCTGACCCTGGATGAAGTTCGAGTACTGCGAGCAGAGGAACGCCACGGGCCCCGCGGCGTCGGAGGGCTCAGCCGGGCGACCGAGCGGGATCGTCATCCGCGCCATCTGGCGCATCTGCTCCGGAATCCCGAGCAAGACCTCCTCGGTGCTCTCGCCCGCGGCCTGCATCGTCTCGCCCTTCTCCTTGGCCTGGGTGAGCCGGGTCTCGACGAACCCGAAGGCGACCGCGTTGCAGTTGATCTTGAACTGACCCCATTCCTTGGCGACGGTCTTGGTCAGGCCGGTGACGCCGGCCTTGGCCGACGAGTAGTTGGCCTGGCCCGCGTTCCCCATGGTGCCCGAGATCGAGGTGATGTTGACGATCTTGCGGAACACCTCCTCGCCGGCCTCGGCCTCCTTCTTCGCGGCCTCTCGCCAGGTCGGGGCCAGGGCGCGGATCACTCGGAAGGGCACGATCGTGTGGATGTCGAGCATCGCCTGGAACTGCTCGTCGGACATCTTGTGGACGACCCCGTCCCAGGTGTAGCCGGCGTTGTTGACGACGGCGTCGACCTGGCCGAAGGCGTCGATCGCGGCCTTGACCATGTCGTCGGACATCCCCGGCTTGGTGAGGTCACCGGCGAAGACGGCGGTCTCGCCGTCGATCTCCTTGGCCGCCTCCTCCGCGATGTCTCCGTCGAGGTCGTTGATCAGCACCCTGGCCCCCTCCTTCACGAACAGCTCGGCCGTGGCGCGGCCGATTCCTCTCGCCGAGCCGGTGATGATCGCGCTCTTTCCGTCAAGCAATCCCAAGGTCGCCTCCTCTAGATGGTGTGGGGTGGGGGATTCTTACCCAAACCTGTAAGTGGCGATCCCATGGGCCACCACGGTGCCCTCGGGGCCGGTGACGGTGACCTCGCAGAAGCTCAGTCGCCCCGCGCGCCTGGCCACCCTCGCCTCGGCGCGGAGATCGACGGCGTCGGCCGCCGAGGCGAAGTTGACCGAGAGCGAGACGGTGGACCCCGCGACGCTCTCCGGCACCTCGTCGGTGGCCCAGGCCGCGGCCATCGCCGCGGTGTCGATCAGGGCACCGATCGCGCCGCCGTGGACGACCTTGCCGATCGTCGCCAGCTCCGGCTTGAAGGGGAGCTCGAGGACGGCCTCGTCGGTGCCGAGGGAGGCGACCCTGATGCCGAGCTCGGCGGCGTGGGGCGAGTTCGGGATGAACTGCTCGATGATCTCGCGGCGAGTGGGCCCCGGACGCACGCGAAAGACCCTATGGGGTCAGAGGCCGAGGATGCCCTGGATCAGCGAGAGGGCCGAGCGCGGGTCGACGCCGTGCTCCTCCTCGAACTTCCGCTGCAGCCGGTCGTCGAAGAGGGCCAGGAGGAGCTCCTCGCGGCTGGAGCCGAAGCGGCACGCCGCGCGATCGAGCGCTTCGAGCGAGGCGTTCTGTAGGGCGCCGGTGATCCCGCCCACGTCCGGCAGATCGCGGGGCTGGCAGGGATCGGCGATCTGGACGGTCTCCCGGGTGGAGCGCCCATAGGCGATGCCGTAGCCGCCGGCGGCGACCAGCGCCGCGATCGCGGCCATCGCGACTGCCCGGCGGGAGAGCGCCCGCGCCACCCCGAGGGCGCCCGTAAGCAGGATCAGGGCCGCCAGCAGGGCGAGTCCCGAGGTGACGATGAAGGCCGGCCGGAAGGCCGAGCGGACGGCGCCGGTCACGACGTCGTCCAGCTGGCCGCCGAGATGCTCCATCTCGACGGCCTCGTCTCCCTGCAGCCCGGACTGCGCCTTATCGATCTCCTTCTGCAGCTCGCCGCGGGGATCGTCGGTGTTGAGACCCCCGAAGAGGTCGGGCGCGATCTCGATCTTCTTCTCCGGCGGGAGGTTCGCGTCCAGCACGGCGGCGGTCCCCTGCTCGCGCGCCGTGTCGATGGTCGAGGTCAGATGGGAGGAGATCAGCGGGGCGAGGACGGCAAGGGCCACAGCGATGCCGGCATGGCGGATCGCGAGCAGCCTCGCCGTGTCCTGACGGGTGCACTCGGGGATCAGCTCGCCGGAGAGGGCCGGCAGCGCCATCCCCATGCCGGCTCCGGCGAGTACCTGCGGCACCACGGTCAACCAGGCCGAGGCGCCCGGCAGCAGGGCCAGGCAGCCGACTCCGCCGGCCACCAGCAGGCAGCCGGCGATCGCCTTGGTCTCGGGGTCACCGGGCAGTCGCGAGGAGGCGATCGCCGCGATCGGCAGGACGCTCACCGCGAGGGCCGCCGCGAGCGGCTCGATGCTCCAGCCCGAGACCAGCAGGAGCACGACGAGAAAGATGACGGCGGTGAGGGAGGCCGAGAGCAGCGCCAGCGCGACCGCCGGTCGCCAGGGGAGCGGGGAGGAGGCGCGGCCGGCATCGCGGAGGCCGGCGTCGGCCCGCTCGGTGCGCGCCACCTGCAGGGCGACCAGCAGCCCCGGGAGCACGATCGGCGCCTGCGCGAGGAAGATCGCGCGCCACGAGAAGGCCTGGGTGAGCGCGCCGCCGAGCGCCGGGCCGACGGCGATTCCGAAGACCGACGCCGCCACCCACATGCGGCGACCGTGACCCGGCCTGCCGCCGTCGAGAAGAGCGAAGGCCGCCACCAGCCCCCCGGCTCCGCCGAGCGCCTGAACCGCGCGGAGCGTGAGCAGCAGGCCGAGCGAGTTCGAGGCGCCGCAGCCGAGCGAAGCCGCCAGGAACAGCGCGAAACCCGCCGCCCCGACGCGCGCGTCGCCGAAGCGGCGGCAGAGCGCAGCGGCCGGCAGCAGCGCCAACGCCAGGACCGCGGTGTAGACGCCGAGCACCAGGGCGACGCCCTCGACCGTCGCGTCGAGCTCGACCAGAATCGAGGGCAGGCCGAGCGTGACGATCGACGCGTCCGCCAGGGCGATCCCGGCGGCGATTGCGATGCAGGCGCGCTTCACGGCGCAAAGCTAGCGCGGGGCGTCATGCAGCCAGCCAGGCCGTTCCAGCACGATCGGTCGTTCTTCTGTATAGTCGCACGACCGTTCGTACTAACTAACGAAGGAGTCCCGAGATGAGCAGCAACGAAGAGATGACGACATACGCGATCCGCCGCAAGAACGCCTGGGCCTCGCCGGCCGAGCTCGAAGTGGTCGCAGCTCGGTCGAAGCAGGTCGCCGACGAAGAGTTCCCCACGGCCGTGCGCTGGATTCGCAGCTACGTGATCGCGGAGGAGGACGGAACCCTGGGCACCGTTTGCATCTACCAGGCGGTCGGCCCCGAGGCGATTCGCGAGCACGCTCAGCGCGTGGGCATGCCGGCGGACGAGATCTGGAAGGTCGCGGACACGGTCGTGATCCGGCCCGACCCGGAGAAGGCCGCTGTCGCAGCGTGACCGCGGGGGTGGCGGCGGTCCCGGAGCGATCGCCCGCCGTCCGGCCGTGGCTATGCGACGGCCGCGTCCAGGCGCCGGTCGATGGCCCGCTGGGCCCGCTTGATCGGCTCGGAGTCATGTGCGACGAACTGGGTGTTGGCGAGCAGCAGCGAGGCCTCGAGTTCGAAGGCGAGCTGCCCGGCATCCTCATCCGCTCGGATGGTGCCCTCCCGTTGGGCCTCCTTGATGGCGCCCTCCAGTCGCCTCATCCAGTCGTCGAGGAAGGCGAAGATCCGATCGCGCACCGGGCCCGGCTGCATGCTCATCTCGAACAGGGTCGAAGCGAAAAAGCAGCCGCCGGGGAACGTCCCCGCCTCCACGTAGCGCAGGTAGCCGGAGAGGAGATCGCGGAGGCGCTCGAGTCCGGTCTTGGCGCCCGATGACGGTTCGATCACCTCGTGATCGAAGATCGAATTGGCGTTCTCCACGGTCGCCAGCTGGAGCTCCTCCTTGGAGCCGAAGTGGGCGAAGAGGCCGCTCTTGCTCATCCCGACGGCGTCGGCGAGGCGGCCCAGCGAGAGCCCGCTGATCCCCTCGACCGTGGCCAGCCGCGCCGCCTCGTCGAGGATCGCGGCGCGGCTGCGTTCGCCGTCGCTTCTCCGCTTGCGTGTCGGCTGAGGGGAGGGGGTGTCGGACTTGCTCGCCACCCAGCCAACTTAGCACGAACGGTCGTTATTACTCGGCCTCGCTCGCAGCAACCCGCGGCGGCAGCGAGGGCTCGACCCGCAGCAGCCGCGCGGGCCAGCTCGGCAGCCACCAGTTCCAGCGGCCCATCAGCGAGATCACCGCGGGGACGATCAGCGCGCGGATGATCGTGGCGTCGATCAGGATCCCCGCGGCCAGACCCGTCGCGAACATCTTCACGCTCGTGTCGGGCCCGGAGGCCATCGAGGTAAAGGCCAGGAACAGGATCAGCGCTGCGCTGGTCACCAGCCGGCCGGTTCGCCCGATGCCCTGGACGACGGCCTCGCCGGTCGACCCGGTCCGGTCGTACTCCTCCCGCATCCGGGAGAGGATGAACACCTCGTAGTCCATCGAGAGGCCGAACAGGAAGGCGAAGATGATCAGCGGCATCCAGGACTGGATGGAACCGGTCGCCTGGATCCCCCAGATCGCCTCCGATCCATATCCCTCCTGCCAGACCAGGACCAGCACGCCCCAGGCCGCCGCCACACTGAGGATGTTGAGGATGATCGCCTTCAGCGGCAGCAGCAGGGAGCGGAAGGCCCGTGCCAGCAGGATGAACGTGGTGATCGCGATCAGGGCGATCATCAACGGGAAGCTCCCGTACACGGCGTCGATGAAGTCCTGGTTCGCGGCCGGACCGCCGCCGACCCGGACATCCGCACCGGCCGAGTGGGCGACGTCCCGCACGCCGTCCAGCGTGTCGTGACCCTCGCTGGTACCGCTATCGGGACTCGGGATCGCCTCGACGATGTGAGTCCCGCCGCTGTTCCACTCCGGGCCGCCCGGGGCGACCGCGCCGTGGATCCCATCGACCTGGTTCAGGTCCCGCGCGACCGTCGCCGCGTCGGTGTTCCCGCCGACCAGGATCTCGTGCGGCAGGAGAGAGCCCTCACCGATACCGGCGCCCTCAAGTGCCTGCAGGCCCTTTTCGGCGTCGCCCTTCTTGGCGATCGTGTCCGCGTCGGATGCGCCAAGCTGGAGGTTCGTCGCAGCCAGCGCGAGGGCCAGGATCACCGCCATTCCGGCCCCGGCCGCCAGCCAGCGCCGCCGTGAGACGACCTGGGCCCAGCGGGTCCAGGCCCGGCTGGCCTTGTCGTCCGTCCGCCGGTGCGGCCAGTCGAGCTTCGCTCCGGCCTTCGCGAGGATCACCGGCAGCAGCGTGATGGCCACCAGCGTCGAGACGAGCGGGATCAACATCCCGCCGTAACCCATCGAGCGCAGGAACGGCAGCGGTAGCGCGATCAGCGCCAGGAGCCCGATCGCGACGGTGATGCCGCTGAACACCACGGCCCGGCCGGCCGTCTCCATCGCTCGCTGCACCGCCTCGTCGCCGCTGCGGCCGTGCGAGCGCTCCTCCCGCCATCGCGAGACGACGAGCAGGGAGTAGTCGATTGCCACCCCGAGCCCGACCAGCGCGACCAGGAACTGAACGATCGGCGAGACGTCGGTGAACTCGGTGAGGCCGAGGAGCAGCAGGAAGGTGGTCATGATCGAGGCGATCGCCATCATGATCGGGACGAACGCCAGGAAGGAGGCGAAGACGAAGCTGAGCACGATCAGCGCGCCCAATCCTCCGAGCACGGCCTCGAGCAGGACGCCTGGTCCCTCATCACCGCCGGTCGACTGCTGGAGGGCATCGAACCCGGTCACGTGGACCGGGGCACCGCCCACCGTCGAGCCCGCGACGGCGGCCTTCACGTCCTCGGCAGCCTGCGGGTTGTCGCCGAAGCTCGAATCGGGATCGGGCTTCGGGTAGACGATCGCGAAGGTGGTGCGCCCGTCGTCCGAGACGAACGCGCGGTCGCCCGTCGAGGCGTATGACGCCACCCGGGAGCGCGGCAGCGTCTTGGCCAGCGTGTCATCGAGCTTCGTGAGGTCGCTCTTCACCTCCGGCGAGTCGATTGACTCCCCCTGGGGAAGCGTGACCACGGGAAGCAGGGGAGAGGTGTCCCCGCCTGTGCCGTTGTACTTCGCGGCGATCGCCTGGTTCGTCTCCCAGCCCTCCTTGTCGGGGACGGAGAACTTCTGATCGAGCGCGCGGCTCGCCGGACCGGAAGCGGCGATCCCCGCGATCGTCAGCAGAATCCAGCTGATGACGACGGTCTTCTTGTGGGCCAGGACCCAGCGGGTGAGTGATGACACGAGGTTCCCTCCTGTGGCTTGAATCGGCGCCTCTTAGACGGGCAAGAGGTCGCAGGATGGCCATGAGAGCCCGCGCCTTCAATTGGGGATGACCCCTATTCCACCCCCAGGCGCTCCCGGTCTTGACCGCGCTCAGCGCTGCCGGTTGAGTCGGCTAGAGGCCGAGGGCAGCGCGTGAGACCGACTCCAGCACTTGCTGCTGGTAGTAGACCTGCTGGCCGCCGTCTCCGATTACCCCTGACGGATAATGGGTGGAGACGCCGAGCGTGTAGACGTTCTGGTTGGAGATCGCCAGGCCGAAGTAGTCGCCGATGAAGGCCCGCGTCGTGCACGGGTCCTGGTGGGCGGCGCAGGCCATCTGGTCAACCCCGCCGATCGTCTGGCCGGGCTGCTCCGGGTCCCAGGTGAACTGCGAGACACGGACGTTGCCGCCGACCGGCGCGGCGCCCGCGCCGGAGTCTCTGAACGCCTGCAGCGATACGTCGATGCAGAAGTTCTGCCGCCCGACGTCGGCCGGCAGCACGCTCGGATCGTTCGGGCAGGCCGCGCGGCGGTCGTAGAA
This sequence comes from uncultured Solirubrobacterales bacterium, assembly GCA_963797265.1. GTDB lineage: Bacteria > Actinomycetota > Thermoleophilia > Solirubrobacterales > 70-9 > DASUPK01. Next base: position 682,910 of record CAWCOY010000003.1, read on the forward strand.
GTTGACCGCCACTACTCCGCCCGGCCCGGCCGCGACCTGCGGCTGGAACTGGTCAGTGGCCGTCGGGTTGGCGTTGTCGTTGACCACGATCGGAGCCGTCCAGTGGTCTCCGAAGTCGGTCGACTGCGAGAACTTGACGTCGTACTGGCTGCCGTCCCAGTCCTCCCAGACCACATACAGATGGCCGGGGTAGGTGGGACTGGCGGTGAAGTGCTCGAGGATCCCGTCTCGGAACGTGGTGTTCGGCAGGCAGCACGCCGAGGTCTGGCTCGCGCTGGCGACGGGCATGAAGTTCGACCAGGTGACTCCGTCGTCGGTCGACCGGGCCACGTAGATGGTCTTCTGATCGTTGCCGGTGGGCTTGTCGGCGGCGACCGCGACGTAGACGTTCCCGGCGGCATCCACCGCGGGATAGACGTACTCGACCACCGGGCCGGTCCCGCTCGGCGCCGACAGGGTGACCGCCTTCGAGAAGCTCTGGCCGCGGTCGCGCGAGACCGCGATCCGGATCTTCGTCGTCGACCCGTTGTACACCGCCCAGGCGGCGTAGACGTGATCCTGGAAGCGATTGCCGGGGATGTGGTTTACGGCCACCCACTGCTTGTCCTCCACGCGACCGAGCGTCTTGGTCGTCGAGTTCGAGAACTGCTCGAGGGGCTGGCCGCCGTTTCCCTTCACCCAGTGCCGCCCCAGGTCGTCGCTGTAGGAGATGGCGATGTTCGAGTTGGGATGCAGGTTGGCCCAGAAGGCGTTGAACGGCAGCGTCACCTGGTAGACGCGGCCCTGCGTGTCGAAGTCCGCGTTCGGGTCGGTGTTGTTCGTCCAGCTCGGCGGCATCGCCTGCGTGCCGGTCGAGATGCAGTCGTAGCCTTGGACCTGGTTCGCCGCGAGCGGGGTGCCGTTGTCGATCGTGAACGACCCGAGGTGGAAGTCGTAGAAGGTCGAGAAGGTCTCGAAGAAGAACTTCGAGGTGCCGACCAGCTGCTCCGTCCCCGGCCGCACGGCGATCCACGACTCGGAGAAGTTGGAGTTGTACTGGCCGGCGCGGCAGGTGCCCGGCTCGGGCGCGGTCTGACCGGGCGGGACCGGATAACCGCCGCCGGTTGAGGGCTGGCTCACGACGGTGTTGGTGGCCGTCGGGCCAGGCGCCCACAGCTGCGCGCCGGCGGTACCTGCATTCGCGGCCAGCAACCCCAAAGCCAGAACGGCTATCGCGATCCTTCGCAAGTCCCCTCCTCGGAGCTAGTCCCGCCTCTACCCAGGGGGTAGGGGGACCAAACGGGAGCGAATCGTCGCTACAGGCCGAGCTGCCTGCCGAGGATCTCCTTCATCACCTCGTCGGTGCCGCCCCCGATCGGGCCGAGGCGGGCGTCCCGGTAGGCGCGCTCGACGCCGTACTCGCGCATGTAGCCGTAGCCGCCGTGGATCTGGATCGCCTCGTCCGCGACGTCGCACATCGCGCGCTGGGTGAAGAGCTTGGCCTGGGTGACCTCGCGCGTCGCGTCCTCGCCCGCCGCGAACTTGCGCAGACAGGCGTAGGTGAGGGCGCGCGAGGCCTCGATCTTCACCGAGATCTCCGCGAACTTGTGGCGGATCACCTGGAAGCGCCCGATCGGTCGGCCGAAGGCCTCGCGCTCCTTCGCGTACCGCAGGGTCTCCTCGAAGACGCGCTGCATGCCGCCGACGGCGCCGAGGGCCATCGTCAGCCGCTCCCACTGGAAGTTGGCCATGATCAGCTTGAAGCCCTCGTTGAGCTCGCCGAGCAGATTCTCCTCGGGCACCTCGACGTCGGTGAAGGAGAGCTCGCCGGTGTCGGATGAGTGCCAGCCCATCTTCTCGAGCTTCGAGACGACCTCGTAGCCGGGCATCTCGCGCTCCAGCACCAGGAAGGAGATGCCGTGATGACCGCCCTCCTCGCTCGTCCTGCACGCGCAGACCAGGAAATCGGCGCGGACGCCGTTGGTGATGAAGGTCTTCGAGCCGTTGAGGACGTAGCCGCCGTTCACCTTGCGCGCGGTGGTCCGCAGCGAGGCGACGTCGGAACCGGCGCCGGGCTCCGTGATCCCGAGGGCGCCGATCAGCTCACCCCTGATGCCGGGCACGAGCCAGCGCCGCTTCTGCTCCTCGGTGCCGAACTTCCAGATCGGAGGGGTCGCGATCTCGGCGTGGGCGCCGAGGCCGGCCGCGACCCCTCCGCTGCCGCCGGAGTGCGAGAGCTCCTCGACCCAGACGGCGTCGTGCACGTAGTCGCCACCCTGGCCGCCGTATTGGGTCTCGTACTTGAGACCGAGGAAGCCGAGCTCCCCGCAGCGGTTGTAGAGCTCGCGGGGGAACTCGCGCGCCTCCTCCCACTCGTCTACGTGGGGCGCGATCTCGTTGCCGACAAAGCGCTGGACGGACTCGCGCAGCTCCTCGTGCTCCTCGCCGAAGGGCGGGAGCTGGGCCCTGACCCCCTCGTCCTTGATCACGCTCACCCTGGGGACGGTACTGCCCGCGGCGCGCTACGGGTTTCGCTCGACCTCGGTCAGGGCCGCGATGTCGGCGAGGTCCTTGGGTCGCCCGGCCTCCCGCTTCATGGCGATCAGGTCGTCCTTCGAGATCACCTTGATCGGCAACCCATCCAATTCGGTGTCGAGGGCGGCCGTTGCGAGGCGTGAATATCTCTTGATGTCCGGCTGCGGTCCGTTGACAAGGTCAAGCGCCCCGAACCTCGTGGTGAGGAAGTACTTGCCGACGGCGAGGCTGGCGGGATGGCTTAGGTCGAGCCCGAGCCTTTCCCCTCTTGCCCCAACAGCGGTGGCCTCGAGCTCGGTCAAGGCCTCGGCGAGGCGCTCCATGTTCCTCTCGGCGGGGGAGGGGATGATGTCGACGTCCCGCGTGAACCGCTGGTAGCCGTGTGTGATCACGGCCAGGCCGCCCGCGATCAGGAACTCCACGTCGTTGGCGACAAGGACAGTGAGGATCTGCTGGTGGTCGGCGAGCGGTCTGCCGAGCTCATCGGTGGCGCCCTCCATCACCGACCTGAGGACGCGCCGGCCAGCTTTCGCCCCAGCCTGGCCATGGCGATCCCGCGCTCCAGGCGCTGCCGCGGCTCCGTCGGTGCGTCCTCGTAAAGCCGCCGCGGCTCCTCGTCGTGCGCGGCGATCGGCTCGAGCTCGATCACCGGTCGCCAGCCGAGGCCGGCCAGAATCTGCTCGAGGCGCTCGAGGGTCGGCTCCTCGCGCCCGCTCTCGATCCGGCTGATCGCCGCCTGGCTGGTCCCGGCCCGCCGGGCCAGCTCCCGCTGGCTGAGCCGCGAACGTAACCGTGCCTGTCTGACCAGATCTCCCGCTTGGCTCACGCCTGCATGATACCGCTTACGGTGTCATACCGAATACGATATCAAGCATTGGGTGGCGGCTTCCAATCCTCGATGGTCGTGTGGCCGCGATCGGCGTGGTCGAAGCCGAGCAGGTCGCCCTGTGGATTCTTGCGATCGCCGTGGTGGTAGGCGCGAACCTCCGAGATCTTCCCGTCGCGGAGGCGGAACCACTCGGTACCGCGGTTGAGCCTCTTCTCGCCCGACTCGGGGTCCCGCCAGGTCATCGTCCACTCGATCACGGCCTCGTCGCCGGACTCGATCCCGTGCTCGAGCCACCATTGCCCGTCGACCGTCTCGACGCCCCACTTCGCGTTCTCGGCGATCTCGCGGCCTCGGTGAGGACCGAGGCGCGTGTAGTAGTGGACTGCGTCGTCAGTGAAGTGGGAGGCGACGAGCTCGGCGTCTCCGGTGTTCAGGGCCTCGTAGTAGGAGCGGATGTGGTCGAGGTTGCTCAGAGGCCAAGGTTTATAGCTCCGCGTGTCGATTCCGGCCGCAGCCGTTCGTTGTCAGATTGAATGGGGCGATCCGCGCCGCTACTCAGAGGAGGACGCAGATGAAGTGCCGAGACCAAGGAGCAGATCGGCGGCTACATGGTCCTCGAGTGCAGCGACCTCGACGAGGCCGTCGGCTGGGCCGAGCGGATGCCCGCTCTCGGCGGCGCGCTCGAGGTGCGCCCGATCGCCGACTACGACGAAGCATCCTGAGGAGGAAGACATGAAGTACCTGCTGGCTTTCGTCCGCGACCAGGACGAGATGTACGAGGGAACGGAGGAGGAGATGCGCAGGGCGATGGACGCGTGGAACGCCTTCGACCGCGAGGCGATCGAGGCCGGCGTCCTGATCGCCAATGAGGCGCTGGAGCTGCCCAAGGCCGCGAGGACCGTGAGGATCGCGGAGGGCGGCGAGCCGGCGGTCACTGACGGGCCCTTCACGGAGACCAAGGAGCAGCTCGGCGGTTTCTGCCTGATCGATTGCGACAGCCTCGAGGAGGCGATCGGCTGGGCAAAGAAGGTCCCGATGCGGCCCGGCAGCAAGGCCGGCGCGGCCGCCGTCGAGGTGCGTCAGGTCAGGGACCTCTCTGCCTACGGCTACCTGGGCGCGACGCCGGGGCCGATCGAGGCGAGCGCCTAGAGCCCGTAGCTGCGGCCGATCACCTCGAGCATGATCTCGTCGGTGCCGGCGCCGATCCGGTTGAGGCGGGCGTCGCGATAGGCGCGCTCGACCTCGTACTCCTTCATGTAGCCGTAGCCGCCGTGGATCTGGATGCACTCGTCGGCGACGTCGCAGATCAGCCGTGAGGCGAAGAGCTTCGCCTGGGAGATCTCGCGGACCGGGTATTCGCCGTTGCCGAAGCGCCAGGCGGTCGAGTAGACGAACTGCTTGGCGGCCTCGATCTGGGTCGACATCTCGGCGAACTTGTGGCGGATCGCCTGGAAGCGGCCGATCGGGCGGCCGAAGGCCTCACGCTCCTTGGCGTACTCGAGGGTGCGCTCGAAGACCCGCTCGGCGCCGGACACGCAGCCGATCGCGCCGACCAGCCGCTCGCCCTGGAGCTCCCAGGAGATGTGGTAGAAGCCCTTGCCCTCCTCGCCGAGCATGTTCTCCGCCGGGACGCGGACGTCCTCGAAGGCGAGCTCGGCGGTGTCGGAGGCGTGCATTCCCATCTTCTCCAGCTTGCGGGAGACGCTGAAGCCGGGCACCGGATTGCCGTCGTCGTCCTTGAGGTCGACGACGAACAGCGTGATCCCGTCGTGTCCCTTGTCGGGATCGGTCTTGGTGACGAGCACGATGAAGTCCGCGCGGGCGCCGTTGGTGATGAAGATCTTCGAGCCGTTGATGACGTACTCGTCGCCGTCGCGCTTAGCGGTGGTGCGGATGCCGGCGACGTCCGAGCCTGCGCCCGGCTCGGTGATCCCGAGGCAGCTGATCTTCTCGCCCTTGATCGAGGGCACCAGATAGCGCTGCTTGAGGTCCTCGGTGCCGAGGAGGTGGATCGGCGGTGTCGCCATGTCGGTGTGGACCGCCATCCCCATGTTCAACCCGCCACAGCCCGAATAGCTCATGCACTCCGCGCGGACCAGCGAGTAGAAGTAGTCGCCGCCCTGTCCGCCGTACTCCTCCGGATAGCAGAGCCCGATGAAGCCGAGCTCGCCCGCTCGCTTGACGACGGAGTCCGGCCAGCCCTCTTCCTCCCATTCGAACCGATGGGGGGTGAGCTCCTTGAGCACCCAGGAGCGCAGCGACTCGCGCAGCTCCTCGTGCTCGTCGGTGAAGATGAAGTGCTTGCGCTGGGCGCCGTGGTCGGGCTTGATCACGCTGGGGGTTGCGGTGGCCACCTTGTTCTCCTCTGCAGGTCTGGTTCGCCGAGTCCGGCTGGGTCGGAAAGTGAATAGTAGGACTTCCTACTTCTTACTTCAACGCAAGGTCCTTTGCGGATTCAACATGCGGAGTTCTGGTGATGTGCAGGCGAAGTTCGCTCTCTACTCTGCCTGTCGCGGTGTCACGAGCTACTGAATCCGCACTCGGATCGATAGGGGCCGGAGGGGGTCTGATCTCGTCGCCTGCGCCGACGGTCCCTCCGGGTCCCCGAAGTCCAGGCCTCGTCCAGACGCTCGAGTGGATGTATCGCCCGATCTCCTTCATCGAGTCATGCCGGCGCCGTTATGGCGACATCTTCTCCCTCCGGCTCGGCCCGGGCCGCAACACGGTCGTGGTCGCCGAGCCGACCGCGGCGCGTCAGGTGGTCCGGGGGGATCCGGGCGTCTTCCGTGCAGGGGACGCGAACGGGCTGCTGAAGCCGGTCGTCGGCCCCGCCTCGCTCCTCGTGCTCGACGGGGACGAGCACATGCGACATCGTCGGATCCTGCTCCCGGCATTCGCGGCGAAGCACGGCCCGGCCTTCGCGGACTCCGTTGCGGCAGCGACGCGCGAGCGGCTGGCATCGTGGCGCGCCGGCGACACCATCAGGTTGCAGGAGGAGATGGAGGCCATCTCCCTCGAGGCGATCCTGAGACTGGCGCTGGGCCCCGGCCCCGAGGACCGACTCGAGCGATTCCGTGTTCTCGTCCCCGAGATGATGAGACGGTGCTCGTCTCCCTTCACCCTGCTGCCCTACTTCCGCCATGAGCTGGGCGGCGTGACCCCGTACGCGGGGCTGCAGAAGGTGCTGGGCGAGCTGGACACCCTGTTCGCCGACGCGATCGTCGAGCGGCAGGCCTCATCGATCGAAGACGCCTCCGACTGCCTCTCCCTACTCTGCGCGGCGACGGACGAGGTCGGCACCCCGCTGACCAACCGGCAGATTCGCGACGAGCTGTTGACGATGATCATGGCCGGGTACGAGACGACGACCAGCGCCCTCGCCTGGACCTTCGAGCGGCTACTCCGGTCGCCGGAGGTGATGGGTCGCCTCCAGGACGACCTGAGCCGCGGGAGCGATGAGTATCTCGACGCGGTCGTCAAGGAGGTGCTTCGACTTCGGCCGGTGGTTCCGGTCATAGCCAGGAAGCTGATGGAAGACGTGGAGCTGAACGGGTACCTGATCCCCAGCCGCTCGGTTCTGATGGTCTCCATCTTCCTGCTCCACCGCGATCCGGATCTCCACCCGGAGCCTGACGAATTCAAGCCCGAGCGCTTCCTTCCCGGTGGCGAGGGCGAGCCGTGGCTTGCCTTCGGCGGCGGGGTTCGGCGATGCCTCGGCGCGAGTTTCGCTCAGCTTGAGATGAAGGTGGTGATCAAGGCCATTCTCGCCTCGGTCACCCTAAGCGCGACCGATCCTGCCGACGAGCCGGTCGCACGGAGACGCTTCACGTTCGCACCGGCGTATGACGCCCGCGCGACCGTGGAAGAGGTCTCGATCTTGCAATAAGCAGGCCTTTCTGCAGGCAACGAGAAAGCCCTGAGGCCGAATATCGGTCCATGGCCCCTGAGAGCGACATGTCATATTTGCGTCCAGGCTCAAGTTTTCCCGCTTTTTCCGCCGATCATCCCTGTAATGAGCCGCAAAACGGGGAGACTTCCCGCCGACAACGCGGGTGGGCTCGAGATGCTTGCCCTGCCTAGAGGCGATGGCGAGCCTGCTGCGCCGCGAGAGCTGATCTCTGGCCGAACGGCCGCGGGACCGCTCGCCCAGGTGCAGGGGCTGCTGGCGTTGGGTGCAGGGATCAACGGCGCGATCGCCACGCTCCTGCCGCACCCGGATTACTACAACGTCCCTGGTCTGCTGAGCGTCCAGATCACCGCGCTGGCCTACGGGATCATCGTGCTCATGCTGGGCGACCGGATCTCGTTCAACGTGCTGAAGGTCGGCAACCTTCTCGCGGCCATCTTGACGACCATGGCCGTGTACTTCAGCGGTGACAGCTCGAGTGGCTACGCGATCTTCTTTCTGTGGATCGGCTTCTATGTCTTCTACTACCCCGTGTCCCGGTGGGAGGCGGCCGGCTACATCCTGTTTGCGGCCCTCTGCTACGCCGTCGCCATCGCAATCACCCCGACGCCCCCGCCCGGCGCCGGCCATACGAACGTCGCCTTCTTCTCGATCGTCGCCGGGACTCTCGCCACGGCCGGCCTGCTCCTGACCTATCTGCGCCAGCGTGTCGAGCGGTTGATGGGGCGACTGGTCGAGGCGTCGAGAACCGATCCGCTCACGGCCCTCCCCAACCGGATGGGCCTCCAGCAGGCCCTCGAGAAGGAGGTCGAGCGCGCGCGGTCCGATGAGCGGCCGGTCAGCCTGCTGCTGATCGACATCGACCATTTCAAGTCACTCAACGAGCGTCTCGGCATCAGCGGCGGAGACAAGGTCCTGCAGGAGCTGGCCGTCTTGATCCGGGATTCGACGCGGTTGATCGATACCGTCGCGCGCTCCGGTGGTCAGGAGTTCGCGGTGTTGCTGCCGCAGATCGATGGCAATGGTGCGTTCCTGCTGGCGGAGAAGATCCTTTCCCGAATGCGCGGGTCGATGCTCGGATCGCCGCAGGGCATAACCGCCTCGGCCGGGGTCGCCGAGTTCCCCGGCCACGCGGATGATCCGCCCGAGCTCGTTGCGGTCGCCGACCGAGCGCTGCAGGCGGCGAAGGCTCTCGGTCGTGACAGAGCCGTGATCTACAGCCCCGAGGTGACCAGCACCGTCGGCGCGGTCGCCGGCAAGAGAAGCGTCGAGAGCCAGGCACAGCTGGCGACGGTGCTCGGCCTCGCCGAGGCACTCGACCAACGCGATTCGTACACTGCGAAGCACAGCCAGACGGTCGGACTGGTGTGCGAGATGGTGGCGCGGGAGCTCGGCCTCGACGAGGCCCGGGTCCAGAGGGTGCGTCTGGCGGGGATCCTCCACGACATCGGCAAGATCGGTGTGCCGGACTCGATTCTCGGCAAGCCGGGCAGGCTCACCGAGGACGAGATGGATCAGATGCGCCGGCATCCGGAGCTGGGCGCCAGGATCCTCGTGGGCGGAGAGCTCGATGACGTCCGCGAGTGGATCCTCGCTCACCACGAACGACCGGATGGGACGGGCTATCCGAAGGGCTTGACCTCGGAGGAGATCCCGCTCGAAGCCGCGATTCTGGCGGTGGGCGATGCGTATGAGGCGATGACCAGCGACCGCGTATACCGCCGCTCGATCGGTGAGAGGGCCGCGCGGCAGGAGCTTCGGAAGAGCGCGGGCACCCAGTTCAACGAGCGCGTGGTCGACGCCCTGCTGCACGTGCTGAAGCGCGACAGCGCCATGGTCAAGGTCTGAGGCGCGCCAGGCGCGCCAGCGGACCCGGCGACCACCAGGCCACCTCGCCGCACAGCTGCATCAGCGCGGGCATCAGGAACGCCCTGACCAGGGTCGCGTCGATCAGGACGGCCAGGGCGGTTCCAACTGCGACCTCCTTGATGAAGACCATCTGGGAGAAGACGAATGAACCCATCGCGACCGCGAACAGAATCGCCGCCGCCGTGATGATCCTGCCGCTTCGCTCCAGTCCGAGCGCGATTGCTCGCGGACCCGGCTCGGTTTCGCGCGCTTCCGCCACACGGCTGAGCAGAAACACGCTGTAGTCCGTGGACAGTCCGAAGATGACGGCGAACAGCAGGATCGGCACGGAGATGTCAAGTGCTCCCACGCCGCCGTAGACGAGGAGCGACTCGAACCGCTCGTCCTGAAACACCAGCACGAGCACTCCCAGGGCCACGCCGATGGTCAGCATGTTCACCAATAGCGTCACCAGGGCGAGAACGGCCGAACCGGTCAGTAACACGATCGCGATCAGGGTGCTGGCGACGACGATCGCCACCGCCAGCGGAAGGTGGGCGCGCAGGCTGGCGCGTTGGTCCACCAGTTCGGCGCTGGCACCGGCGACCAGGGTTGATGGCCCGAGCCCGCTGTCGCGGATCGACTTGACCACATCCGTCGCCCGGTCGGAGTTCGGGTCGACGTTCATATGGACTTCCACCACCCTCACCCCTCCGGGGAGCACCCGCGCACGGTCGACCTCTGTGACCGGCGGCGTGGTCTTGATCCTCCAGCGCCGAAATGTGGATTTGCCCGATTGCACCAGCAGGATCGAGTCCGCCGGATCGTTGCGATAGTGCGCCCGGACCGCGCTGTCGACCATGCGGGCGCTGTTGTCACGCGGGAGAACCCGGGCGTCCGCCCTGGTGAGTTCGATCCGATGCAGCGGAAGCGCCGCGACCAGCATCACCGCCGCCACCAGGACCGCGATGACTCCGGGCCTGGCCTGGACGATCTCACCGATCCGCCGCCAGAAGGGCGAGCCGTGGACGGGAGTGGGACTCGAGATGCTCAGAGCGTTGATCCGGGTTCCGAGCAAGCCGAGGATCGCGGGCAGCACGACGATCACCACGAGCAGCGAGACCAGCGTGACCACCGCGCAACCGACCCCGGTCGAATACAGGAAGGGCTGCGGGAAGATGCAAAGTGAGGCGACCGCGACCGCAACGGTTCCGGCGCTGAAGCAGATCATCCGGCCTACCGGGCCGACGGTGTCGCACATGGTCTTCAGGCCAGGACCCGAGCGAGCCAGCTCATCGCGGTACCGGGACACCATGAAGAGGCTGTAGTCGATGGCGAGGCCGAGTCCGAGGACCGTGACGACGTTCAGCGCGAAGATGTCGACCGTCATCACCGAGCTGAGCAGCCGGAGGCCGGCGAGCGTGAAGGCGATCGACAGCCCGCCCACGATGAGCGGGAGGACGGCGGCAACGAGGCTCCTGAAGACGAGCAGCGAGATCAGCAGGATGAACGGCGCGGCGTACAGCTCTATTTTGCGGAGGTCGTTCTCCGTGGCGTCGTTGAGCTGGACCGAGGCGACGGCGGCTCCACCGACATCGATCGACCCGTTCCCTTCGAAGGCCGCATCAACCTTCTCGCCGATGTCGGAGAGATTGTCGACGGAGCTGCTTGCGAATCCCTCAACGAGTGCCTGGGAACCCGCATCCGAGACGAGCGCCGGGTCTTGAGCCGGGGTGCTGACGCGAACGATCCCCGGAATTCCCGCGAGGGTCCGCGCGATCCTGCGGACCACCGCCCTGCTCCCGGAGCTCTCGACTGACTCGCCGGGGGTCACCACCAGGAGCACCGCGGGCACCGCCTGCTCCCCTGTTGCGTCCTCGATCAGGTCATACGCGCGAGAGCTCTCGGAATCCGGATCCGTGAATCCAAAGGGCTGAGCCCGGTCGAACACCGACGAGCCCAGGAACGCTGCACCGCCGGCCGCGATCAGAGCGATCACGACGATCAGGCGGCGATGGAGATACGAGAAGCCCCCTAGGACCCTCACTTGCTCACTATATGCCGCAAATCGGGTGGATCCCGGGCACTGCTGAGGGCCTAGGCGTGCTGGCGGTCCCTCACCGCAGGCTCCTGTGCGGTGTCGGTCAGCAGCTCATCGAGCGGGTGACTCTCGCGAGGCTCAGCTACGGCCGGGCCTTCGACGCGGACGCGCACCCCTCCGGACGGGACGATGATCGCTCCCTCGGCGCGGGTGCGCTCAACGGTCTCGCTCAGCGGAGTCAGCTTGAGCCGCGAGAGCACGGTCTGCAGGACGATCCGCATCTCGAGCAGGGCAAACGGCGCTCCGAGGCACCGCCGTACGCCGCCGCCGAAGGGGATCCACATGTAGGCGGGAGGCTTGCCCTCGATGAAGCGCTCCGGGCGGAACTCGTTCGGATTCTCGTACGCGTCCGGATCCCGCTGAATCAAGCTCATCGGCGTCCAGATCCGGACGCCTTCGGGGATCCGCCATGGGCCCAAATCGACCGTCTTGGCGGTCACGCGCCCGGCGGCGATAACCGGAGGCCGGAGGCGCAGAGCCTCCTTGACGGCAGCGTCGGTGTACTCCGACTCACCCACCTCGGCCTCCGCGACGATTCGCTGCCTCGCGCCCGGCCGGTGGAGGATCAGATCGAAGGCCCAGGCCAGAGCGGTAGCAGTGGTCTCACTGCCCGCGACTATCAGGGCGACCAGGTCATCTCGAATCTCCTCGTCCGTTAGCCCCAACCCGTCTTCCGTCTCGGCCTCGACCAGCATCGTCAGGATGTCATCGCCCGCCGTCCCCTCCGCCACAGCCTTGCGATGCGCCGCGATCTCTCCATAGAGGAGCTTGTCTAGGCGCCGGCGGCGGCGAAGGAAGTAGAACCACGGCGAGAGCGGTCCGAGGTCGTGACGGACCCAATCGCCGACCGCGCACAGGCTCATCATCGCCATCAGCCCCTCGGAGGCGGTGGTCAGCTCGTCCACGTACTCACGATCCGTGGCCCCGATAAGCGTCTCGAAGAGGTAGTCCATGGTCAGCCGGTACATCTCCGGGTGCAGCTCGAACTCCGTGCCGGACCCCCAGCGCTCGATGAGGCGGTCGGAAGCGGCGCGGAAGCCGGCCTCGAAAGCTCCCATTCGCTCGCCGTGGAAACGGGGGAGCAGGAGCTTGCGGCGCTGCAGATGGGCGTGCCCGTCCAACCCGGTGACGGACTTCGTCCCGAAGATCGGCTTGACGAGGTTGCCCGCCGGGCTCAGGGGCATCTCGTCGTCACGCGCAAAGACCTCGTGGATCAAGTCGGGATTCGTGACCCAGACGGTCCGGCCGAATCCGAGAATGTTGATCGTCACCGAGCCGTCAACGGCGTAGCGCTCCTGGCAGCGCTCGAGGAATGTGAACGGGTCCCGCACGTAGCTCAGCGTCTGGGCCAGCACGGGCTTGCGGGGGCCAGGTGGCAGATGCGCTGGCCCGGTGGCTACCCGCTTCGTGTCCAGCTGGACGTCTGTCTGGACACGGGTGGCTGTCTTGGCCTCCACTGTCCGCTGAGCGTACTGGCTCGATACCCGATATGTGTCCAACTGATTGATGTTGGTTCAACTCAGCCAAAGTCACCCAATTTTGGAACCTGTAGACAGTAGGACGTAGCACTTCCCAATTTGTCCTAGATCCACTAGGCTCCGCGGCCGATGGCCGACGAGCTCCTCTACGAGGTCAAGGACGGGGTGGCCACGGTCACCCTGAACCGTCCCGACCAGCGGAACGCGCTCAACGGGAAGCTGCTCACGGCGCTGGTCGAGGCGATGAAGCGGGTCCGCGACGACGAAGCGGTGCGGGCCGTCATCCTCACGGGGGCGGGAGAGAAGGTCTTCTGCGCCGGCGCCGACCTCGGTGGCTTCGCGGCGGACGTGCCGCTCGTGGACAAGCACTTCGCCTCGGATCTCTTCCTCGAGTACTTCCGGCTGATGCCGCGGCTGGGCAAGCCCTCGCTCTGCGCTGCGAACGGCCACGTGCTGGCCGGCGGCATGGGCCTCGCCCTGTCCTGCGACCTGCTGATCGCCAAGGAGGGAGCCCGCTTCGGCACCCCCGAGATCAACGTCGGCGCGTTCCCCTACATGATCATGTCGATCATCTACCGCAACGTCCCGCGGAAGAAGGTCAACGAGATGATGCTGCTCGGCGAGCAGATCTCCGCGGAGCAGGCCGTCGAGTACGGGATCGCCAACAAGGTGGTGCCCGCGGATCAGTTCCACGAGGCGGTCCGGGACTGGGCGACGAAGCTCGCGTCGAAGAGCCCGGTGCTGATGCGCCTCGGTCACGACGCGATGTATCGCCAGCAGGACATGGCGCTGGACGACGCGCTCGAGTACCTGCGCTCACAGCTTTCGCTCACCTTCTCGACCGAAGACATCAAGGAGGGCGTCTCCGCATTCTTCGAGAAGCGCGAGCCCGAATGGAAGGGACGCTGATGGCCGCTACCGACGAGACCAAGCACACCGGCGAGGCCGCCGAGGCCCCGGACAAGGTCGAGGCCGGCGAGGAGACCGGCATGAAGTCTCTCACCGAGGACGTCCATCGCCGCCGCGAGAAGGCGAAGCTGGGAGGCGGCGAGGAGAAGATCGCGCTCCAGCACGAGCGGGGCAAGCTCACCGCCCGTGAGCGGATCGACCTGCTCTGTGACCCGGGCACCTTCGTCGAGATGGGAATCCACGGCCGCCCTCACTTCAGCCAGCGCAACATGGAGGGCAAGGAGGCGCCGGCCGACGGCGTGATCACCGGCTGGGGCGACGTCGATGGGCGCCGCTGCTGCATCGCCGCCTACGACTTCACCGTGATGGCCGGCTCTATGGGGATGACCGGCGAGCTCAAGGTCGCCCGGCTTCGGGAGATGGCGCTCAGCAAGCGGATGCCGTTCATCTGGCTGCTCGACTCCGCCGGCGCGCGCATCCAGGAGGCGGCGGGCTCGCTCTTCGCCGGATCGGGCCACCTCTTCCAGGAGGAGGTGGTGATGTCGGGCGTCATCCCGATGGTCGCCGCGATGCTCGGTCCGTGCGCGGCCGGCACCGCCTACATCCCGGCGCTCTCCGACTTCGTCCCGATGGTCGTCGGCCAGGGGGCGATGGCACTGGCCGGACCGCACCTGACCAAGGCCGTCACCGGCGAGGACATCTCGATGGAGGACCTGGGCGGCGCCAAGGTCCACTGTCGCAAGTCGGGGGTCGGCGACCTCGAGGTCAAGGACGACCAGGAGTGCATCCAGGTCGTCAAGGACTACCTCTCCTACTTCCCGGCGAACTGCGAGGAGCGCCCGCCGGCCCGCAAGACGGAGGACCCGGAGGACCGGATGTCGGAGAAGCTGCTCGACATCGTGCCCGAGTCACCGCGGCACCCGTACGACATGTACGACGTGATCCGGGAGATCGTCGACGACGGCGAGTTCTTCGACATCAAGCCGAAGTTCGCGAAGACGATCATCACCTGCCTCGCCCGCTTCGGGGGGCAGCCGGTCGGCATCGTCGCCAATCAGCCGAAGCAGCTCGGAGGCATCCTCGAGAACGACTCCGCGGACAAGGCGGCCCGCTTCATCAACCTCTGCGACGCCTTCAACATCCCGCTGGTCTTCCTCCAAGACGTGCCCGGCTTCATGGTCGGCTCTAAGGTCGAGCACGCCGGGATCATCCGCCACGGGGCGAAGATGCTCTACGCGGTCTCGCGGGCGACCGTGCCGAAGGTCACCGTCGTCGTCCGCAAGGCCTACGGCGCCGGCTACTACGTGATGAACGGCAAGGCGTACGAGCCGGATCTGATCGTCGCCTGGCCGTCGGCCGAGATCTCGGTGATGGGCGCCGAGGGCGCGGTCAACATCATCGGCCGCTCGGCGATCGAGGCCTCGGACGATCCGGACGCGACCCGCGAACAAATGTTGGAGGCGGTCCGCGAGCAGATCGACCCGTACATCGCGGCGGGCAACGCGATGATCGACGACATCATCGACCCGCGGGAGACGCGACCGACGATCATCCGCGGGCTCCGGATGGCGGCCGACAAACGGGTCGAACGGCCGTGGAAGAAGCACGGAGTGATGCCCGTATGAGCCGCTTCGAGGACCCGGTGATCATCAGCAACTCGATCTCGGGGGCGATCGCCAACCGCGACCAGTGCCCCGCGATTCCCTACACGCCGGAGGAGTACGCGGCCGAGGCCCGGCGCGCGGTCGACGAGGGCGCCTCGCAGATCCACATCCACGCCCGCACGCCCGACGGTACGCCGTCGTACGAGATCGAGGACTTCCAGGCGATCACGGAGGCGATCCGGGCCGAGGTCGACGACGTGATCATCAACTACTCGACCGGCGCGATCGGGGTGCCGATCGAGAAGCGGCTCGAGTACCTCCGCGCGCTCCGACCCGACGTCGCCGCTCTCAACATGAGCTCGATGAACTACGCGAAGTACTCGCGGCGGCGCAAGGACTTCGTCTTCAAGGCGGTCTTCGAGAACAGCTTCGACACGATCACCCAGTTCCTCACCGAGATGAACGAGCTGGGGATCCAGCCCGAGCATGAGTGCTTCGACGCCGGCCACGTCGCCAACCTCGATCCGTTTCTCGACATGGACCTGCTCGAACCGCCCCTGCAGATCTCCCTGGTGATGGGTGTCAACGGCGGGATCAGGCCGAACGCGCGCAACGTCGCCTTCATGTCGGAGCAGATCCCGGGCGGGGCCGAGGGGCCCAACAACTGGCAGGTGATCGGCGTCTCGCGCGACCAGTGGAAGCTGCTTGCCGCCGCGCTCAACCTCGGCGGCAACGTCCGGGCCGGTCTCGAGGACAACCTCTATCTGCCGAACGGCGAGATGGCAAAGTCGAACGGCGAGCTGATCGCCAAGGCACGCCAGATGGCCGAGGACGTCGGACGGCGCCCGGCCACTGTGGCCGAGGCGCGTCAGTTGCTCGGTGTGCCGAAGCGCGAGGAGGCCAAGGCGTGAGCCGGCCATTGGAGGACGTCAAGATCCTCGACCTCACCCGCCTGCTGCCGGGCGGTTTCTGCACGCTGCTGCTGGCCGATCTCGGCGCGGATGTGATCAAGGTTGAGGACACGGGCCAGGGCGACTACGTTCGGTGGGCACCGCCGTACTACGGCTCGGACGAGCACACCCCGCTCGGCACGCGCTCGGCGATCTACCTCTCCCTGAACCGCAACAAGCGCTCGATCCGCCTCGACCTCAAGCAAGAACTAGGGAAACAGGCATTGCTGAGGCTGACCGAGGCCGCCGACGTCCTGGTGGAGAGCTTCCGGCCCGGCGTGCTCGAGCGGCTCGGCGTGGGGTACGAGGTCCTCCGTCAGGCGAACCCCGCCCTGGTCTATTGCCCGATCACCGGCTACGGCCAGGACGGGCCGAACCGCGACCGCGCCGGGCACGACATGAACTATCTGGGGCTGAACGGCGTGCTGGGACTGACCGGCGAGGCGGGCGGCCCGCCGATCCAGTCCGGAGCGCAGATCGCCGATCTCGGCGGTGGTGGGTTGATGGCGGCGGTCGGGATCCTCGCGGCGCTGCAGGAGGCGCGGCGAAGCGGCGAGGGTCAGATGGTCGACATCTCGATGACCGACGGCTCGCTCGCCTGGCTGGTGATGGAGGCCGGCCGGTACTTCGCCTCAGGCGAGGTGCCGGAGCGCGGCAACATCATGCTCTCCGGGGGGATCGTCTGTTACCGGCCCTACGAGGCCGCCGATGGCTGGGTGACCTGCGGTGCGCTCGAGCCGAAGTTCTGGGCTCGCTTCTGCCACGGCGTCGAGCGCCCCGATCTGATCGAGCGTCAATTCGAGAAGCCCGGATCCGGCGCCCACCAGCAGATCGCCGAGGTCTTCAAGACGAAGACGCGCGCCGAGTGGAAGGCGTTCAACGACGAGCACGACGCGATGATCGAGCCGGTGCTCGACCTCGACGAGGCGCTCGAGTCCGAGCTCGTCCGCGAGCGCGAGATGGTCGTCTCCTACGAGCAGCCCGAGATGGGCGAGATCAAGCAGCTCGGCTTCCCGATCAAGCTCTCGCGGACGCCGGCGAGCATCGAGCGGCCGGCGCCCGCCCTCGGCGAGCACACCACGGAGGTGCTCGTCGATGCGGGCTATTCCGCGGAGGAGATCCGGGCTCTGGAGGAGTCTGGGGCGGCGAAGGGGCCCGATGTGGAGACCAAGCAGGAGCAGTTCCTGGCATGAGTGCAGCGAAGGCACAGACGGAGGGGGAGGAGATGCTCCGCATGGGCGAGTTGGCCCAGGCCTCCGGGGTCTCCGCGGCCACGATCAAGCACTACCTCCGCGAGGGCCTGCTGCCTGAGCCTGTCAAGACCTCCCGCAACATGGCCTACTACCCCGCCGACTTCGTCGAGCGGATCCGGATGATCAAGCAGCTCCAGGAGGAGCGCTACATGCCGCTGCGGGTGATCAAGGACCTGCTCGAGGAGGACCCCGACCGCGCCAAGGCTCTGATCGAGCTCGGGGACCGGCTGCTCGAGCACGCCCTCGCCGGCGAGAGCGAGCGGGTCAGCGCCGCAGAGGTGCGCCGCCGGTATGACCTCCCGCAGGACGTGCTCGACCGGCTCGCCGAGCTCGGCGTCCTCACCCCGGACAAGAAGGGCTATTCGCCGACCGACGTCCGCATCGTGGAGGCGATCAGCCGCTTCCGCGCCGGGGGCTACGAGGAGCGGATCGGCTTCACCGTCTACGACACGCTCCGCTACAAGGAGTCGATGTCCGACCTGGTCAAGCAGGAGGTCGACGTGCTGATGGAGCGGCTCGCGGGCGAGATGAATCCCGATGAGGCGATGGCGTTGATCGAGGCCGGGAACCAGCCGCTCAACGACCTGCTCGCGGCCATGCACACCAAGGCCCTCGTGGCGGAGCTCGAGCGCCGCCGCGGCTCCTCCGGCGATTCCGGCGGCAACAGCGGCGGCGACTAGCTCGCGGTGGCGCAGCTCGCCGCCTGGATGCTGGCCGGCTTCGTCGTTCTCACCCTCTTCGTGCGTGTCGCGATCCAGCTGCGGCGAACGGGCAAGACCGGGTTGATCGGGCTGCGCCGCAACGCCGGGCTGCTCGACGTGCTGAGCGGGATCCTCTTCATCGCTGGGATGGCCATGGGCGTCGTGTCTCTGCAGCTCGTCCTCCAGGATTCGCTGGAGCCCATAGACGCCCTCGACACGGGCGCGCTGCACGTGATCGGCATCGTGCTGGCCGCGCTCGGGGGCACCGCGGTCTTCCTGGCCCAGCTCGGCATGGGGGCTTCCTGGCGCATCGGCGTCAGCGATGAGGAGCGGACAGCCCTGGTGACGACCGGCTGGTTCTCGATCGTCCGCAACCCGATCTACTCGGCAATGATCGTCGGCTGGACCGGGTTCGCGGTGTTGGTCCCGACCTGGCTCGCGTTCGCCGCAGTCGTGGTCATCGCCGCCGGCTTGGAGCTCCAGGTCCGGGCTGTTGAGGAGCCCCACCTGGTGCGCACCCACGGCGAGGCGTACCGCGGCTACGCGTCCCGGGTTGGCCGTTTTCTGCCGGGCGTCGGCCGGTTCGGCTAGCCGGCCTTGAGCAGACCCATCGAGGCGAGCGTCTTCCGGACGCCCTCGTCCAGCGGGGTGGTCTGCCAGCCGAGTTCCCGCTGGGCCTTCGACGAGTCCGGCCGGGCCTGCCAGAGGATGTAGGTGAGCTGGCCGCGCGGGAGCAGCGGCGGGCGCCGGATGACCCGCGAGATCCCCGCGCCGACCGCCGCGACGCCCTTGGCGATCGGGACCGGCATCGTCGGCGGGACCCGGCCGCGTCCCGCGATCCGCTTGGCCGTCTCGGCCAGCTCCCGGAAGTCGGCGTAGCCGTCGGCGAGGATGTACCGCTCGCCGTCATTCCCCTTGTCGGCGGCCAGCAGGTGACCGGCGGCGACCCCGTCGACGAAGGCGTAGCCGGTGCCACCCGGCGGCACCGCCGGAAGACGCTTGCGCACCACCGGCTCGAACACCTGGTTCTCGAACGACGGGGTGGGCGACGGCGTCGGGCCGTAGACGCCGGAGGGGTTGAGGATCACGACCTCCATGCCGTCGCGCTCCGCGAGCACCAGCTCCTCGGCATGCTGCTTGGAGCGCTCGTACGCCGTTCCCTTCGGATAGTCCGCGACCTTTGACTCGTCGAATCGCTCTCCGGTGTCGGCGTGGAAGACATCGTGGGTGGAGGTGTGGATGAAGCGCCTGACGCCGGCCCACTTCGCGGCGCCCGCCAGTGCGCCGCTTCCGACGGCGTTGACCCGGTCGAAGATCGCCTCGTCCTTGACCCACTGCTCGGGCATCCCCATGGCGTTGAAGACGAGCTCGCAGCCCTCGACGGCCGCGGCGAGGCTGTCGGCATCGGTGGCGTCGCCTTGGATCGGCTCCACGCCCGCCGGCAGGATGGTCGCCGCGCGCTTCGGGTCGCGGACGACGGCGCGCACCTGCTCGCCGCGATCCAACAGGGCCGACGCGATGGCGTAGCCCACCTTGCCCGTGGCGCCCGTGACCAGGACCCGCATCCCCGGATCCTATGCGGGCGGGTCGCCTCCCTGGCCGTCGCTCTGCCGGTGCCCGTCGGACTCCGGCTCGGAAAGCTCGCCGCGCGCGCCGTCGCCACTTCCGGAGGCCGGTCAGCACCTGCTCGGCGAGCGTGGCGCCATCTCGCGGGTTCATGGGGGTGGTGACGATCCGGACGACCACCTCGTCGCGATCGAGCTCCTCGACCGCGATGTGCGGCGGGTAGCGCATCGGGACCGTGATCGCTTTCTCGATCGTCTCCTGTACCTCGCGGGGGCTGGTGTCGGCGCTGAAGCGGGCGCGGAACTCGACTCGCTCGGGCTCCCGGAGCGGCGTGACGGCGCACTGGATGAGGACTCCGTTGGGCACCATGATCCGGTCGGCCCCGCTGACGAGCGTCGTGTAGAAGAGGCCCTGCTGGCCGACCACGCCGTCGGTCTGCCCCGCGAGGCCACCGCCCTGCAGCCTCACCCGCTCGCCGACCCTGAACGGGCGGTTGGTGATCGCACGAGTCCCGCGAGCATGTTGCCGAGCACCTGCTGCGCGGCGAGGCCGACCACTACGGCGGTGAACCCGCCGCCGACCGCCAGCGTGGCCGGCTTCACGCCGGCGATGCGAAGCGCGACCCCGGTCACGATCACGATCGTCAGCAGGCGCAGCAGGAAACCCATCGTCCCCGCCGTGCCCGGCTCCATCCTGCGGTAGAAGGTCGGGCCGAAGCCGCGGCCGAGCGAGCGCGCGAGAGCCCAGCCCAGCACGATCAGCAGGATCACCGTGGCCACGCGGACCTCCGGCCCGTGGCCCGGGAAGAGCGTCTTGCGCTCGGAGAAGAGGACGAGCACCACCGCGATCAGCGCTGCGGCGACCACGGCGCCGCCGCGACCGCGCCGCGCGGCCGCCTGATCGATTTCGGACCCCAGCCCCACCTCCCGCTCGGTCCGCGACTCGAAGGCGGACCTCGTGCGTGGCAGCAGCCTGCGGAACATCTGGGGACACGCTACCCGCTGTTCGTGGCCTTACCCTCTAGATTGACTGGTCAGTCAACCGGGACCAGCGAGGAGTGCCGGGATGCGCGCCGCAGCCGTACAGCTCAACTCCACAGACGCATACGACCGCAACCTCCAGGTCGCCGAGCGGCTGGTCCGTGGGGCCGCTGCAGACGGCGCGGAGCTCGTCGTCCTGCCCGAGAAGTGGACTGTTCTCGGCCCGCCGGAGGCGATCCGCTCCTTCGCGGAGCCGCTCGACGGCCCCGCCCTGAGCGCGGCCGCGGCATGGGCTCGCGAGCTCGGCATCTTCCTGGTGGCGGGCAGCGTTCCCGAGGTCGTCCCCGGCCAGGAGAAGCTCGCCAACACCTCGGTCATGTTCGGCCCGAATGGCGAGGCGCGCGCCACCTACCGCAAGATCCACATGTTCGACGTGGAGGTCGGAGACGTCTCCTACCGGGAGTCCGAGATCGAGCAGGCGGGTGACGGGATCGAGGTCGGCGACGCGGACGGGACCAAGATCGGGCTGACCATCTGTTACGACCTCCGCTTTCCCGAGCTCTACCGGATCCTCGCTCTGCGGGGCGCCCGGGTGGTCACGGTCCCCTCGGCGTTCACCGAGCGGACGGGGCGAGATCACTGGGAGGTCCTGATCCGCGCCCGCGCGATCGAGGACCAGATCTTCCTGGTGGCCGCCGGCCAGATCGGCTCCGCCCCGCCGCACTACCGCAGCTACGGGCGCTCGATGATCGTCGACCCGTGGGGGGTTGTGCTGGCACAGGCCCCCGACACCGAGTGCTTCGTCTCCGCCGAGCTCGACTTCGCCAGCCAGGACGGGATCCGCGAGCGCCTGCCGTCCCTGCGCCACCGCCGGCCGGAGGCTTATCGGTGGTCCGAGGACGCTATGGCGGGAGCTCGGTGATGGCGCAGGCCCCCGCCGCCGACAAGCGCCGCGCGATCCTCGACGCGGCGATCACCGTCTTCGCCCGCCAGGGCTTCCACTCGGCGCGCGTGTCCGACGTCGCCACCGAGGCCGGCGTCGCCTACGGGCTCGTCTACCACTACTTCAGCTCGAAGGACCAGATGCTCAACGAGCTCTTCTCCGAGCGCTGGGCCCTGCTGGTCGAGGCCAGCCAGGAGATCCGCCGCAGCGACGCGTCGCCCCGCGACAAGCTCGGCGGCGTCGCCACCTTCATCATCGAGTCCTACCGGCACGAGCCCGAGCTGATGAAGGTGATCATCGTCGAGGTCACCCGGGCGGCGAACTCCTTCGGCCGGACCCACCTTCCCGAGATCCGGAAGGCCTACGATCTCGTCGCCGAGATCGTCTCGGATGCGCAGGAGAAGGGGGAGTTTCGGGACGACGTCGACCCCAACTTTGCGGCGATGGTCTTCTACGGCGCGATCGAGCAGCTGCTGACGGGCTGGATCTTCGGCTCGATCCCGGGCACCGACGCGGACTACGAGCGCGCCAAGCAGCTGGTGATCGGGACGATCTGCGACGGCCTCGAGCCGCGGTCGGTCAGCGACGCAGTGGCCGGCTGACGCCGACGGTATGTGGGAAGGCCTCGCCAGGACGGAGCGCCAGGACCGGGTCCTGCACGGCGCGGCGAAGCTCGCCAACGTCCTCATGGGGATCGTCCTGCTGCCGCTCTGGCTCTTCGGCCAGCTGATCGGCGGGCGGGTCAGGGACTTCCTGCGGGAATTCGAGCGCCGCGGCAAGCGGCCCTTGCCGGTTCCACCTGAGCGCGAGCGGACCATGGAGGCGCTGATGGCGGACCTCCAAGCGGTCCCGAACCACCTGCGCCACTCGAACTTCGCCGAGCTCCGTCGCGGCTTCGCTGACATCTCCAACTTCGTCGTCGCCCAGCATCGAGAGGGGGCGGTGATCGGCTACCGCTACCCCGGTCAGTTCAAGGACCACATCGTCGAGGGCGCCGACGGGGAGCGGATCGCTGCGTCGATCGCCGTCCAGGAGGCCGCGCGCCCGGGTCTGATCGTGGTCCACGGACTGTTCACGTCGAGCCGCTTCGACTACGTCCGCCAGATCGCCGTCCGCGCCTTCTACGAGTGGGGCTTCAACGTCGCGGCGCTGGATCTGCGCAGCTTCGGGATGACCGAGCTGACCAGCCCGGCGCCATCGACCGGCGGGTGGAAGGAGGGCCTCGACATCCTCGCCCTCGCCGCCTACATGAGGGAGCTGGGCTCGACCAGCGTGGGCGCGCTCGGCATCTCGCTGGGCGGCAGCTCGGTGCTCAACGCCTGCGACCAGGAGGCGACCACGACCGACCTCGACGGCGGCATCCTCGCGGTCTCGCCGCCGGCGGTGCCCAAGGAGGCCTGGGCGCGCCTGTCCGAGGACGTGCCCCGGGACCATCCTCGCTATCTCCTCCACCGCGCCTTCGAGGCGGCGCTGATCTCCAGGGTCCGCTCCGGCCGCTGGCCGCCGGAGGCCGAGGACATGGACCGGGTCATGGAGTTCGTCTCGGCGCCCTACTACAGCGTCAGCGGGGACGAGATCTGGACCCACGCCCGCGGCGTCGATCATGTCCGGAACGCGAAGGTCCCGCTGCTCATCCTCCATCCCGAGGACGACTACATCGTCAAGGTCGAGCAGGGCCATCAACTCGCCGACGCGGCCAAGGACAACGAACTGGTCCGGGTCTGGATCCTTCCGGCCGGATCCCACGGGCTCCTCGAGGCGGCGGATCCCCGGTGGACCCACGCCGTCTACCGGACCTTCTTCGAACGCTGGGCGACGTACGCCGAGCGATCGGGGGAGCAGGCGAACGGCCGAGCCGCTGACTTGGTTTACTCCGGGCAAGAGCCGGGGTAGCGCGAGACCATATGTGCGAGGGTGCGCCGAAAGGCGCAACCCGTTTGATGGAGGGCAAGCATGCAGAGCGAAATTACGAGGCGACTGATCTGGGCGGGCCTGCTGGCGGGTACCGGGGCGCTGGCGACCGTCGCCGCGCACCGCCTCTCCGAGGTGATCTGGCGGAGCGTCTTCAAGGAGGATCCCCCCGAATGACGGACGGCGAGTCAAGCCAGGCGTCCGGCTCCAGCCCGTCGGCGGAGACCCCTCCTCCCGCGCAACCCGCGGGCAATGGCGCCAAGACGCCGGAGGAGATGAGCGTCGGCGAGCTGGTCTTCGAGGTCTCCGACCGCGCCTCGGTCCTGATCCGCGAGGAGATCGAGCTCGCCAAGACCGAGGTCACGGAGAAGGTCAACCGTCTCCTGCGCGGGTCGGTCGCCGGGCTTGCGGCCGGGATCTTCGCGCTCCTCGCCCTGCTCCTGATCATGCACGGGATCGCCTGGCTGCTCAACGACCTCGTCTTCAACAACTTCTGGGCGGGCTTCTTCGTCGAGGCGGCGATCTTCCTGTTGGTCGGGGCTGCCGCGGGATTGTTCGCCTGGCGCTCGTTCAAGCGCGGCGCCCCGCCCACCCCCGACATGGCGATCGAGGAGGCAAAGGAGATCAAGGCTGCCTTCGGAGAGGAGAACGAATCGTGAGCACCCCCGCCGGCCGGACGGTTCAAACCGGAGAAAACGGCCGCTGGACGCCACCCCCGCCGGGAACGCGGTCCGCTGAGCAGATTCGGAACGACATCGTCCAGCAGCGCCAGGAGCTCTCCCGCTCGGTGGACGCCCTACGCCACCGTTGGGTCCAGGTGACCGACGTGAAGCGGCAGATCAATGAGCATCGCACCGAGCTCGCTGTCGGTGCCGCCGTGGTCGGCTTCGTCGTCGGAGGCCTGATCGCTCTCAGGCGTCGTCGCTGAGTCGCAGCTCGACCGTCAGCCCTCGATCGCCTTCCAGGACACCCCGCCGACCCCGAGCAGGCCGGGCCCGACGTGGGCTCCGATCACCGGACCGATCTCCGAGGTGAAGATCGGGTCCTTCCCGAAGATCGGCTTGCAGGCCTCGACCAGCCGGGCGGCGTTCTCCGGGTCCTGGACGTGCTGGACGACCCAGGCATCCGCCCCCGCCTCGTGCCGCTGGCGGCCGTAGTCGACCAGCCGCTCGAACGCCCTGGACCGGGTCCGCACGCGCTCGATGGGCGTGATCTCGTCCTCTAGGGTGAGGATGGGCTTGATCTTCAGCGTGGTCCCGATCCAGTGACGCGCCGCGCCGATGCGCCCGCCACGGCGCAGGTAGTCGAGCGTATCGACGGCGAACCAGATCTTGAGCTCACCGCGCGCAGCCTCTGCCCGCTCGTTGGCCTCGGCGGCGTTGGCCCCGTTTTCGGCGGCGTTGGCGGCCGCGAGGATCATCAGGCCCATCCCGCCGGCACCGGTCCTCGAGTCGCAGACCACGATTCGCTCGCCGCCCTTGCCTTTGGCTGTGAGCCTCTCACGCGCCTGCATCGCCGATTCATAGGTCCCTGAGATCCCGGACGAGAGGTGGATCGAGATGATCTCCTTCCCCTCCGCCAGCAGCGGCTCGTAGACGGCGATGAAGTCGCCGACCGACGGCTGCGAGGTCGTCACGGTCTGATCGGAGGACCGCAGGCGCTCGTAGAACCCCCGAAGGTCGTCGATGTCGGCCTCGCGGTCCTGCTCCCCCTCGATCCCCACATAGAGGCTGACGAGGCGGATGTCGTGCTGCTCGATCAGCTCAGCCGGCAGGTATGAGGTCGTGTCGGCGACGACCGCGGTCGAGGGCATGGCGAGCGTTCTACCATCCCCGGCGCTATGGCGGAGGGTGGTAAGACGCTCGTCACGGGCGCGACGGGCTTCGTCGGTCTCCATCTGGTAATGGAGCTGGCCCGGCGAGGAGATGAGCTCCGCCTGCTGGTCCGGGAGCAAAGCAACACCGCGCCGCTCGAGGGCATCGAGTGGGAGCGCGCCACCGGCGATGTCACCGACCGCGACTCCGTGCGGAAGGCGATGAAGGGCGTGGAGCGCGTCTTCCACGTCGCCGGCACGACCTCGATGCGCACCCGGGCCCGCGACCGTGTCTTCCAGGTCAACGTTGAGGGCACCCGCAACGTGATGGAGGAGGCGCTGCGGGCCGGGGTGGTCCGCGCTGTGCTCACCTCCAGCTCGAGCGCGGTCGGGGCCGCAAGGCGCGGTGAGACGATCGACGAGAACCAGCCCTTCACGGTCGGGCCGCTCGGCGTCGCGTATATCAACTCCAAGCACGAGGCTGAGCTGGTCTCCATGCGCGTCGCCGCCAAGGGCCTGCCGATGGTGATCGTCAACCCATCCTTCGTGCTCGGTCCGGACGATCCCAACCCGAGCGGGACCTCGAACGCGCTCGTCAGGCGACTGCTTCTCCGCCGGATTCCCGGCTACCTCGACGGCGCCATCAACATCGTCGACGTCCGCGACGTCGCCAAGGGGCACGTGCTCGCGGACGAGCGTGGGGAGGAGGGGGAGCGCTATCTGCTCACTGGCCGCAACTTCACCCAGCAGCGGTTCTTCGCGGATCTCAGCCGGATCGCGGGCGTCCCCGCCCCGCCGCTCCGGATGCAGGGCCGCGTGGCGCTGGCGGGAGTGGAGGCGATGGAGCTGGTCGGTGTGCGGCTACCCACCTCCGCGGACGAGGTCCGTTCCGGGACACAGTGGTTCACCTACCGAAACGACAAGGCGCGGGAGAAGCTCGGCTGGGTGCCCCGGCCGCACGAGGAGACGCTCGAGGACACTGTTCGCTGGCAGCTCGAGGAGCTCGGCAAACGCGCCGAGGGCCATCAGCTCACTGATCTCGCCCTGCGCGCCACCGGCCGAGCCCTCCGCCTGCTTCCCTTCAGTTGATGTCCGAGCCCTCAGAGCCTCGCCGAGTCCTCTATCGCTGCGGCACCCCGACCAACTTCCTCTGCCCGTGCGGCGCCGTCGCCCGGCGGCTGAACAAGCTGGGGCTCGAATACCGCACCGAGCGGGTCCCCCGGCGCCGTTCGCGCCGCCCGGAGATCGTGGAGCTGACCGACCTGCCCTACGTGCCGGTGCTGGTAGACGGCGACGAGGTCGTCAGCGACTCACGCCGCATCGTGCAGTACCTCGATTGGGCGTACGCAGGCGAGGGCTCAAAGCCGGCGCCAGCGGCCTCTACAATGGGTCGCGATGAGTGAGACGCTTCAGCCGATCAAGCTGACCGACAAGGCGGCGGGCAAGATCAAGGAGCTGCTCGGGGAGCAGGAGAGCGGTTCCGAGCAGGCCCTTCGCGTCGCGGTTCGCGGCGGCGGTTGCTCCGGCTTCCAGTACGCCCTCGCCTTCGATGCCCCCAAGGAGGACGACCACCGGTTCGAGAACCAGGGTGTGGCGGTCGTCGTCGACAAGACGAGCATGCAGTTCGTCTTCGGCTCGGAGGTCGACTGGGTGGACGGGCTGCAGGGCGCCGGCTTCTCGGTCAACAACCCCAACGTCGTCGCAGCCTGCGGCTGCGGTTCCAGCTTCCAGGTCAAGGAAGACGCGGCCGAGCAGGCCGCGACCGTCTAGCCCTTTCCAGCGGTCTAGCGCTCGATCTGGATCGGCGGGCTCTGCTGCGGGTCTTCGGCCTTGAGCTCCTGCTTCGCCGACTGCGGCGCCGGCTCAGCGCGCTCCGCTCCAAGCAGCCCGCCCAGCTCGCCTGACTCGTCCATCTCCTCGACGATGTCGGCGCCGCCCACCAGCTCTCCCTTGACGTAGAGCTGGGGGAAGGTCTGCCAGTCCGAGATCTCGGCGGTCACCTCGCGCAGGGGCTGAAGCGCGGGGAGGACGTCGAGCGCGGCGTACTCGACCCCGTACGACTCGAGCACGTTCACGACTCGCATCGAGAACCCGCACTGCGGCGCGTCCGGGGTGCCCTTCATGAAGAGCAGGATCTGGTTCTCCCGGATCAGCTCCTCAACCTTGTCCTTGAGAGTTGGTTCAGTCATCGACACTCACTATACGCAGGGCCTAGTCCGGCAGTGAGGTCTTGATCGAAAGTGCGTGGATCGAGCCATCGTCGAAACGGGTCTGAACGGCCCTCTTGACCAGCTTGTGCTGCTCGATGCGTGAGAGGCCCTCGAACTGCGGGGCGCTGACGGTGGCGCGCAGGTGGTCCTGGGTACCGGTTTCGTCGACGACCTCGACCTTCGCTCCGGGCAGCGAGGCCTCGATCATCAGCCGGACTTCGTCGAGGGAGATTGCCATCGGTCGAATCCTACGGAGGCGGAAGTAAGATCGATCAGGGCCGCCGGGGCAGGACCTGGCGCCCGAGACATAGGCGGGTTCGGATCCCCGCTGACGAAAGGAGGATCTGCTTGAACGCGTGGACCGCGAGGGCGCTCGCCGAACTCACCTCGGCCGAGCGCGAAGTGGCCGATCTGCTGCCGATCGAGGCGGACCCCAGCGAGGCCGAGGCCGTCATCGACCGAGTTCCGTATTGGTTCCACACCTTCGCTCTCAATCGCGCTGAGGGGATCTATGCGCCGGGGACCGCGCGCGACCACCGCTATCGGATTCCGGCCATACCGAAGACCTTCGAAGGACTCTCGGTTCTCGATATCGGCACCTTCGATGGCTTCTACGCTTTCCTCGCGGAGGCCCGCGGCGCCCAGCGTGTGGTCGCCGTTGACAACGAGCAGTACATCGAGTGGGTGCGGTCTCGCTGGCGCGTTGACCTCGAGGGCGGAGAGGGCTTCAGAGCGATCCACGAGCTGCTCCATTCGCGGGTCGAATACCGGAAGCTCGACGCCCTGGAGCTCGATCGACTGGAGGAGAGATTCGACTTCGTCTTCTGCTGCGGGATCCTGCACCGTGTCGAGGCGCCACGGCTGCTTCTGCGCCTGCTGAGCCGGCACCTCACCGAAGGCGGCAGAGTCCTGATCGAGACGCACGGCGTCTTCGCCGGTCCAAGCGATGGCGACCCGGTGCACCGCTACGGGCCGGGCGAGGTCTACCCGGACGACGAGTACGTCTACTGGGGGTTCACCCCGGGCGGGATCGAGATGCTCGGCCGTGAGAACGGCTTCCAGCGGTTTGAGCTCCTCGCCGCGCCGCTGATCGACGGTCACCCGCGCATCATCGGCTGGCTGCGGCGCTGAGCCTTCTCAACCGCGTTCACAGGATCGTTACCGGCGGTTTGCAGGGGTTTCACATTCTCGGCCGTTGGGCACGGTCACCCTACGATGGACGTGGCGGCCGACCTGATCGCCCACCGGCTGGGCAGCGCCTACGGGCCCGACAACTCGGCGACCGCCCTTCGCCACGCCCTCTCCGGGCCGCTCGAGGGGCTCGAGACCGACGTCTGCCTGACCGCGGATGGCGAGCTCGTCCTCCTGCACAGCCCGCTTCTGTCCCTGGGGACGACCCTCTCCGGCTGGGCGCACGAGCGGGTCCTTGACGAGTTGCTCGACGCCAGCCTGCTCGACTCCAACGGCGAGCCCGCGGGCGAACCGCCGCTTGATCTCGAGCAGCTGCTCGAGATCGTGCCCCTCGGGCTGACCGTGCAGGTGGAGGTCAAGACGCAGTCGAACCCGCAGCTCGCCCGGCGCACCGCGGCGGCGATCTGCGAGCGGTTCGCCCGCTCGGCTCAGCGAGATCGGCTTGAGATGATCAGCTTCCACACCGACGCGTGCGAAGTCGCCGCAGCTGCCGGCTTCAAAACCCGCCTGGTGATCTGGGCGGACTACGCGCCCGAGATGCTGGCCGGCTGGGCTCTGCGCCATGGGGTCACCGGGGTCAAGGTCGAGCATTTCCTGCTGTCCGACGAGCTCGTCGGGGTGTTGCGGGCGGCGGGAATCACGGTCAGCACCGGGACCGTGAACGACGTCGAGTTGCTGGCGCAGGTCCTCCGGGCTCAGCCCAAGTGCATCACGACCGACCGTCCGCACGAGCTACGCGAGGAGGCGATCGCGATGGGTCTGCTACCGGTGAACTACGAGCTCCCCTCAGCGGCCTGAGTTGAGCCCAGGGCTCAGGCGGCGGTCTTGGCCCTCGAGGCCTCGACCAGCTCGTCCACGCGGCAGAGCTTGACCCGCGGGCGGCCGTGCGGCTTGCCGGCCTCGACCTCGGCGGCGTCGATCGCCCGCCAGCCCTCGAAGGTGACGTGGTCGGGCTTGCGCTCGTTCAGCAGTGACTCGATCGCGCCCCGGTCGGAGGCGAGCTCCGCCTCGGGGATCCTCTGGGCCTCGAGGTCGGCGAAGAGGTGGTCGACGGTCTCCTGGGCGTCCTTTTTGTTGGTCCCGATCACGCCGGAGGGGCCGCGCTTGATCCAGCCGACCGCGTACAGGCCGGGCATCTGCTCTCCGGACCCGTCGTGGACACGGCCACCGTCGTTGTGGATCAGGCCGAGGCCTTCGTCGAACGGGATCCCCTCGATCGGGATGCCCTTGTAGCCGATCGAGCGCAGCACCAGGCCGCAGTCGATCGTCTCGCGCTCACCGGTGTCGACGGCGCGCAGCCTCCCCGAGTCGTCGCGCTGCAGCTCGTTGCGACCGATCACGATCCGCTCCACCCTGCCGTCGCCTTGGATCTCGATCGGGGACCGCAGGAAGCGCATGACGATCTTCTTACGCTTGCCCTCGGGCTCGCGCTGGGAGAAGTCGGTGAAGATGTCGACGTTGCGGCGGTTGGTGGGATCGGCATCGTCGGAGTCGAGCCATTCGCGGCTCAGGTCGTCGAGCTCCATCTCGCCGGGATCGATGTCGATGTCGGCGTCGACCATCTCGCCGAGCTCACGGACCTCCGGATTGGTAAAGGCGGCCTGAGCGGGGCCGCGGCGGCCCAGGACGAGGATCTCCTTGACAGAGGCGCCGTTGAAGGCCTCGATCGCGTGGTCGGCGGTGTCGGTCTCGGCGAGCTCGTCGGGAGTGAGAGCGAGCATCCGGGCGACGTCGGCGGCGACGTTGCCGTTGCCGATCACCACGACGCGCTCACAGGAGAGGTCGAACTCCCGGTCGGCGAAGTCGGGGTGGGCGTTGTACCAATTGACGAATTCGGTGGCCGGATGCGAGCCGGGCAGGTCCTCGCCGGGGATGCCTAGCTGGCGGTCGGTCTGCGTGCCGTACGCGAAGACCACGGCGTGGTAGCGCGCCCGCAGTTCGTCGACCGAGAGGTCCGTGCCGACCTCGACGTTGCCGAAGAAGCGGAACTCGGGCCGGGCGGCCGTCTTCTCGTAAACGCGGATCACGGACTTGATCTTCGGGTGGTCGGGAGCGACCCCGAAGCGCACCAGCCCATAAGGCGTGGGGAGGCGGTCGAACATGTCGACCTCGGCGTGCGTCCCGTCGTGCTTGAGAATGTGCTCGGCCGTGTAGAAGCCGGCCGGGCCAGAGCCGACGATGGCGACGCGCAGGGGATTTTCCTCGGTACCGATCACAGCGAGCGGGAAAGGGTAGTCGCTGACCTTGCCGCGCGGCCCCGCGCGGCTCCGTCCGCGGGGTCAGTCAGGCAGGATCCCGACCACCCGTGCTGGGGCTGCGCTGGCGCCCTCGATCCGAAGCGGGAAGCATGCGACCTGAAAGCCGTCAGCGGGAAGCGCGCCGAGGTTGAAGAGACGCTCGATCTGCGAGTAGGCGAGATCCACCTGATGGGAAGCCCAGAAGATCCCGGGCCTCCCCTCGGCCTTCGCCCGCTCCGCCTGCAGGTGGAGCGGCTCATCCCAGCCCCAGGCGTCGATCCCCATCACCCGCACGCCCTGCTCGTAGAGCCAGCGCGTCGCCTCGGCGCTCACGCCGGGGCCGCGCGCGATGTAATCCGGCTGCTCGTAGAACTCGTCTCGGCCGGTGCGCACCAGGACGATGTCCCGCTCCCGGAGCTCCCGGGGCAGCCGTTCCTTCACGTCGGCGGCGGACAGCGATTGCCCGTCCTCGCGATCGGTCGCGTCGATCACCACGCCCGCGGCGTAGAACCACTCCAGGGGCAGCTGGTCGATCGTCTGCGCCGGCTTTCCCTCGACCCGCGAGTTGTAGTGCCAGGGAGCGTCGACGTGGGTGGAGTTGTGCGTCCCGAAGCGCAGGAACGTCTCGGTCGTCCAGCCCTCACCATCGCGAAGGAGCTCGCGATCGACCCCGAAGATGGTCTCTATCGTCTCGGCGCCCTGGGCGTGGTCCTCAAAGACGATCTCCGTGCGGAGCGGATCCGGGTACTCCGGCGGGTCCGGTCGGATCGGGGCGGACAGGTCGATCAGCCGCACCGCCCGGAGCCTCCTCAAGCTCGGGCGGGAAGCTCGCCTGTGCTCGTCGGCACCGA
Source organism: uncultured Solirubrobacterales bacterium (assembly GCA_963797265.1). Lineage (GTDB taxonomy): Bacteria > Actinomycetota > Thermoleophilia > Solirubrobacterales > 70-9 > DASUPK01. The sequence continues at coordinate 714,706 of CAWCOY010000003.1, forward strand.
CGTGACGGCCGTCGCCGCCGTGCCGTCGAGCGCGTCGAGCGCACGGCCGAGCGACATCGCGACGCAGGTGAAGATCGGGGTGTCGCGGAGGGTGTAGGAGCTCGACTCGGTGCCGCGCAGCTCCTGGACAAGGTCGAGGAACTCGCCCGGTTCGTCGCCCTCGAAGGAGACGACGAACTCCTGGTCGTCGAGGCCGAAGGAGTAGGCGGTGTTGATCGAGATCTCCGGGTAGCGGCGACCGACCTCGATGTGATCGGCCATGATCCGCTGGCGCTCCTCCATGGGCAGCCCGTACCACTCGCGCTTCTTGTCGAAGGGATAGACGAACAGGTACTTCCGATCGGAGGTGCAGATCTCCGGGCGGGACTCGGAATCGGAGTAGGGGGAGGGCTTGGTCATCGCCAGGTAGCTGTACGGCGTGCCGGCCCAGCGGGCGAGCCCACTCTGGCCGAGCACCACGTGGAAGGTGTGGATGTCCTCGAGGATCGGGCTCTGGCTGAGCAGCATCAGGTCCACGTCGCCGCGGGTGCCGACCGTCGAATACGCTCGGAGCGAGCGGTCCTCCGCGAAGTCCTCGCAGGCGGCCTGGAACTCGGCCTTGTCGGCGGCCCGCTCCTCAGGGCTCCGCCGCCGCCAGGCGGGATCGACCTTGAGGAAGGTGAACTTGACAAACGTGCGGCCGGCCACGAGACGAAGGGTAGTGGTCGTCGCTCTCGCGGCCGGGGCGTTGTTCTGCGGTTGCGCGGCGCCCAGCGCGGGCGCCACCAGCTACCTCCAAGTCGCGATCACGCCCTCGGACACGACGATCGGAGAGCTCGCCGCGGTGCCGCACATGTCGGTGGGGGTGATGAGCACCGGCATCGGCAGCGTGCCGGCGGAGCAGACGTATCTGGATATCTCCCAGGGGAGCCGGATCGACGACGCGCTCTACGACGACCCGCTGTGGCCCCTCGGAAGCGTCGGCCGTCGCATTCGTGGTTGGGCGCAGATCCTCCGCAGAGCCGAGGGTGCGCCGGCCGACATCCTGCCCGGTCTTCTTGCTTCGACCTTGGACTCGCGCGGCGTCCAGTCACAGGCAGTTCCCGCAGCCGGGTCCGCGGCGCTGATGGTGGCCAGTCGGGATGGCGTCATAGGTCGAGACATCGGGGGCCGGGTGAGCGTGTTCTCATCCGGGGTGGGCGTCGTCCGAAAGCAGGCAACGCGTCTGCGCCAGGACGGCCTTCTGATCGCGTTCGCTGAGCCGACCGCAGGCAATGAGACGTTGCCGATCGGCATCGCGGGAGGAGGTTTCGAGGGCGATCTGACCTCGGACTCGACGCGCACCGATGGCTACGTCCTCTCGACGGACCTCGGTCCAACGATCCTCACCCGGTTCGGAGTGCCGATCCCTGACGAGATGGATGGGGAGCCGATTCGGGCGGAGGGGAGCGTTGACGCGGCGGGGGTGGAAAGCCTCGGGGCGCGAATGGCGGCGATCCCGGATAGGCGCGAGCCGATCCTGGTCAGCTGTCTCCTCGCTTGGTCGCTGATCGCGTTCGCCGTCAGTCGCATCGTCTTCGGGTTGCGCCGTGCGGCCTTTGCCTGGCTCGCCCTTGCCTTCGCCTACATGCCACTGCTGCTGCTCCTCGGAGCGTTGCTTGAGCCGAGCGCAGCCGTCGAGGGACTGCTGGTCGGATTCGGCGCGGCGGGGCTGGCCGCGCTCACGGCGCGCTTTGCCTGGGGATGGCGAGGCCTCGCGATCGCCTCTGGGATCACGGTGATCGCCTACGCGACCGACGTCATTGCCGGGTCAGATCTGACGAGACTCTCGTTGCTCGGGCCGAACCCGATCTTCGGCGTGCGCTTCTACGGGATCGGGAACGAGCTCGAGGCGCTGATTGCTGTGATGGTGCCCGCTGGTGTGGCGGCGGGACTTACGGCGTACACCGGCTGGGGAAGACGGCTGAGCGAGCGCGCCGCGGTTGGGGCCTTTCTCGGCGCCGGTGTCGTGGGTGCAGTCGTCTTCGGCGCTGGGCACTTCGGCGCCGACGTCGGGGCGGCGATCGTCCTGCCAATCGGGGCGGCGGTCTCCGTGGCGGCCCTGCCGGCCCAGAGTTTCGAGGCTTTTGCGCGCTCCAGCAACCACAACCCTTCGAAATTCGCCGGCCGTCTACGAGTTGTGGCCGCCGTGATCGCCGCTCCCGTCATCACCCTGATCCTGCTCGCCTTCATCGACTCGGTTTCCGGTGGCAACTCGCACCTGACGCGCTCGGTCATCGATGCGGGCGGCGCGAGCGATCTGGCGGACGTGGTCGAGCGCCGGTTGCGGCTCTCGGCGCACGACTTCGCCCGAGCGGCCCGGAACCCCCTCTTCTGGATCGTCGTCGTCGGAATCTGCGTGGCGACAAGCCGTTGGCGCCGGATCGATGCCTGGCTCAGGCCCGTCCCAATCGCCCGTGCGGGCCTGATCGGCGCCTCTACGGCGGTTGCGGTGGGCGTGCTCGTCAACGATTCGGGAGCGAGCTTTCTCGTGCTCGGCAGCCTCGCCCTGGGCGCGTTCTTGGCTTTCGCCTGGTCCCAGGCGGGGGAATTCGGTAGTTCCCCGCGTAATCCTGAGGCAGACCCCGGGTAAAGGACGAGGTGTGACCTCCGCCACGAAGCACAGCCAGCCGTCTCGGTACCCTGAACCAATGCGCATTGCGCTTGTCTCGCCCTATTCCTGGACTTATCAGGGAGGCGTAAACAGGCACGTTGAAGCGCTTGCGGAGGAATTCATATCCCGGGGAGATCACGTCCGAGTGCTCGCCCCGTGGGATCCGCCGGGCTTCATCAGCCGCCGCCTCCACCGTTCCCAACCCGAGCTGCGGGAAGCTCCCGACTACCTTCTCCCGCTCGGGCGGACCGTCGGCTATGGGGCCAACGGCGCCGTCTCCAACCTCTCCTCCTTCCCGGAGGGGCCGATCTCGCTTCGGCGGGAGCTACGGGCCGGCGACTTCGACGTCGTTCACGTCCACGAGCCCCTGGCGCCCCTGGTCGGCTGGGACGCCATGACCTTCCGGGGTGCGCCGGTTGTCGGCACGTTCCACGCCTACTCCACGAAGGCCTTCCCCAACCATCTCGCCACACTGCTCGGCGCGCGCCGCCGCTTCAACCAGCTCTCGGCTCGGATCGCCGTCTCCGAAGCCGCCGCCTGGACCGGCAAGCGCTGGTTCGGTGGCGAGTACATGATCGTTCCCAACGGCGTCGACGTAGATGCCGTGCCGAAGGGGCCCAAGACCCCGAGTGATGAGCTGCGCCTGCTATTCGTGGGTCGCGCCGAGGAGCGCAAGGGCCTCCCCGTGCTGCTCGCCGCCTTCCAGGCCCTGGTGGAGCACGTCCCCTCGCGGCTGACTGTGATCGGGGCGGACCCAGAGGACGTCTCCCGCCTGGTTGCCGACCCGGACGTCCTCTCCCACATCGACGTACTCGGCAAGGTGTCCGACTCGGTCCTCTGGCGCCACCTCGGCGATGCCGACGTCCTCTGCGCGCCCTCGCTGGCCGGCGAGAGCTTCGGCATGGTTCTGATCGAGGCGATGGCGGCCGGCACACCGGTGATCGCCTCGGCGATCGCCGGCTACAACGATGTGGTGACGAACGGCGTCGACGGCGTCCTCGTCCCGCCCGCCGATCCGCAGGCGCTGGCCGAGGAACTGCAGCTGCTCGCTCTCGAGCCCGAGCGGCGGGTGGCGATGGGCGAGGCGGGCCGCCGCAGCGCCGAGCGCTACGCCTGGCCGCGCATCGCCGAAGAGGTCAAGCAGGTGTATGAGTGGGTGGCGAAGCCGGCCCCCGCTCCTGCATCACGAGGCGAGTCCGCCGCGAGGCGGGCCGGCCTGATCCCTATCGACGGCGGCCCGCGCCGACCGGCGAAGCGCCTGCCCACGCTCGAACCCGCCCCCGTCCCCGAGAGCGGGCGCGGACGCCGCGCTGCACGCAAGGCCGGCGTGGCAGTGGCGGGAGCACTCGGACTTTTGCTCACCGCGCTCGCCGCGCGCCGGATCGGCGTCGACCAGGTGGCCAGCAACATCATCGACTCCGATCTCAAGTGGGTGCTGATCGCCTGCGCACTGATGGTGGGCGCGATGTTCGCGCGCGCGGCGTCCTGGGTCGCGATCGCCCGCGCGGCGCTCCCTGGGCGGGTGGTGAGGCGCCGTGACGTCACCTCGGCGACGATGATCGGGGTCCTCATGTCGGCCACGCTGCCGGCGAGGCTCGGCGAGCCCGCAAGGGCGATGGTCCTTTCCCGGCGGGTTGGCCGGATGCGCGAGACGTTCCCCGTCCTGATCGGGACGCTCGTCTCGCAGACGGCACTCAACATCTTCGCTCTGGTCCTGCTCGGCGGGATCATCGTCTCGACGACCGACCTCTTCCAGGCGAGCACCCAGAAGCTCTTCCTGGTCTCCACGGCGCCGCTCCTCGTCCTACTGGCGGTCCTGCTGGCGCCCTCCCTCGTCAAGGTGAACGGGCAGGGCCGGGTCGCGCGCGCGATCCAGGCCGTTCGCGGCGCGATCAAGCAGGCGCGCCGGGGCCTGACCGTGTTCCGCGATCCCCGCAGGGGCTCGTTTGCCGCGTTCGCCCAGCTCTTCGCCTGGTTCCTCCAGCTGCTCGCCTGCTGGGCGCTGTTCGCCGCGCTCGGCCTCGATCACAAGGTCGCGATCGGAGCCGCCGCCGCCTGCCTGTTCGCGGTCAACGTCACGGCCGTGGTGCCGGCGACGCCCTCCAACATCGGCATCTTCCAGCTCGCGATCATCAGCGTGCTCAACAAGGGCTTCGGAATCCCTGCGGCGGACGCGCTCGCCTACGGCGTGATCCTGCAGGCGGTTGAGATCGCCACCGCCGTCGCGCTCGGCGTTCCCGCGCTGGTCCGCGAGGGTGTCACCTGGTCGGACATGCGCCTGCGAGCGCTCTCGGCCGCCCCCGTGCGTCTCTCGGACCGGCCACGTCGAGAGCGTGGCGCCGAGCGCATCTCCGCCTAGTGGCTGACATCAGCCGGGGCCCCGCCCCACTGTGAAAATGGGATCGTGGCGCGCACCGCTCTCTGCCCCGTACTGATCCGGCGTGACGAGGAGCTCGGTGTTCTCGAGGACGCGCTGCTGGCGGCGCGCCGCGGCGAGAGCCGCTTCGTGGTGCTCGCCGGCGAGGCCGGGATCGGAAAGACGCGGCTGTCGCGCGAGCTCGCCGGCGAGGCCCGCGGGCTTGGCTGTGCGGTGCTCTCCGGCGGTACGAGCGACACGGAGGTTTCGCTGCCCTATCTGCCCTTCGTCGAGGCGATCGGCAACTACCTGGACGAGCAGGACCTCGACCGCCTTCGCGAAGCCCTCGGCCCGGCGCTGGGCGAGCTCGGGCAGCTCTTCCCGATGCTCGCCGGCGATCGGCTGCCGGAGCCGACGCCCGACCCCGGCCAGGCGAAGCTGCGCCTGTTCGAGTCGATCGTCTCGCTCCTCGCCCTCCCGGCGCGCGATCGCACGCTGCTGCTGGTGATCGAGGACGTGCACTGGGCCGACGCCTCGACCCGCGAGCTGCTCGACTACCTCGCCCGCCGGCTCACCGACCTGCCCTCTCTGATCGTCGTCACCTATCGGACCGACGAGCTCCATCGAAGGCACCCGTTCCTCCCGACGCTGCAGGGGTGGCGCCGCTCCGGTGTGGCTGAGGTCCTGGAGCTGGAGCCGCTCTCGGAGGACGGAATCGGCGAGATGCTCGCCGCCATCCTCGGACCCGGCGCCGTCGACCGGGAGCTGCACGAGCTGATGCTCGAGCGAACGGAGGGCAACCCGTTCGTGCTGGAGGAGATGCTGCGCGAGGTGGTGGAGGGCTCCGCCTCGGGAGACGGCCTGGACCGCGATGCGGTCGGCCGGGCCCGGCTGCCGGACTCCGTCCGTCAGACGATCCTGCTCCGCGTCCAGCGGCTGGGCGACGAGCGCGCCGCCGTGCTCGAGGCCGCGGCGGCGCTCGGCCGGGTCTTCGACCACGCCACGCTCCTCGCGGTCTCAGGGCAGCCCGAGACCACCGTCCACGAGGCCATCGAAGCCGCCAGCGCCCAGCAGCTAATCGAGGAGGATCCAGCCCACCCCGGCCTGTATTCGTGGCGCCACGCGCTCACCCAGGAGGCGATCTACGCGGAGATCGTGACGCCGCGGCGCCAGGCGATCCACTCGCGCGCGGCCGACGTGCTGGGCGGCGCCGAGATGACCTGGGCGGTCGAGCTCGCCAACCACCTTCTCGGCGCGGCCAGATTCGAGGAGGCCGTGCCGATCTGCCTGCGGGCGGCCGAGGACGCGGAGGGCACGCTCGCGTTCGGGGAGGCGGTGTCGATCCTGGAGCGGGTTCTGCCCTACATCACCGATCCGCTCGAGAGGGCGCGTGTCCTCTGCCGGATCGGACGCGACCAGCAGCGAAACGGAGCGCCCGCCAGTGGCGTCGGCTACCTGACCAGCGGGATCGAAGAGCTGGAGGGCTTGGGCGAGTCGGTCGAGGCGGCCCGCCACCGCCTCGTGCTCGGGCGCTGCCACTGGGAATCGGAGCGGCCGGATGCGGCTCGAGCGGAGTACGAGCGCGCGCTCGAGGTACTCGAGCCCGCCGGTCCCTCGGCAGACCTGGCGATGGCCCACCAGCGTCTGGCCGGGATGAGCGCGTTCGAGCTGGACTACCGCAGCTGTCTCGAATCGGCCCAGCGGGCGGTCGCGATCGCCGAGCAGGTGGGCGCCGACCCGGAACGTATCTGGGCCCTCGTGTTCGTGGCGCTCGGATACGTCGACGGTGCCGAGCAGGAGCGCGGCCTGGCGCTGATGGATGAGTGCTTCGAGGAGGCCCGAGCCAAGGGCTACTCCCAGATCGCCAGCAATGTCGCCTGGAACAGCATCTGGACCCGGAGCCACATGATGCTCTCGGGCCTGGAGGCCTGGCTCGAACGACTCGAGTCGCTGCCGTTCTACGCCAGGTTCGGTGAACGCTCCGGAGACCCGCTCTGCCGGAGCTACATCGCGGCCGTGCGAGGAGATCTCGAGGACGCCCTGGCGGCCGCCGAGGGTGCCGCCGAGCGCCACGCGCGGCTGGGCTTCGGGAAGATGGAGTGGCGGGCCCGAATCCAAGCAGCTCTGGTCCTGGCGGAGTTGGGGCGGCCCGAGGAGGCGGCGGACGCCCTGCCTCCCACATCGACGAGGACCGAGCTGCAGGACATCGTCTACGACGCAGCCGCCCGGGTCATGACCCCAGCCGGGCTCGGACGGATGGATGACGCTCTGGCGGTGGCGGAGGAGATTCACGCGAATGCCGGGAAGCTCTCCACCTTTCGCGAGCCGCTGGCGATCGCTGCCGATGTACTGGTGGCTGCCGGGCGGCTGGAGGAGGTGGAGGAGCTCGCCGCAGCCGCGCGCGACCATCCCACCCAGGCGGGCGCGGCCTATCTCGATCGGATCGAGGGAGCGGTCGCGCTCGCCCGAGGCGACGCGAAGGCCGCGGAGGCGAGCTTCGACGCTCTTGTTGATGCGGCGAGGGAGGCTGGCTACCCGCTCGTGGAGCTGCGCGGCATGACTCAGCGTGCCCGGGCGTTGTCAGCTCAGGGCAGAACCGACGAGGCGGCAGCCGAGCTGAGGGCGGTGGTCGATCGGGCCGACGGGATCAAGGCCCGCCTGATCGCGAGCGAGGCTCGCGAGGTCGGCGCCGAGCTCGGCGTGGAGCTTCCGCTGGCGCCGCAGCCCGTCGCGGAGGCGGCCGCGGCGCCGATCATCCCCCACGGCGAGCGCCTGGTGACGTCCGTGTTCGCCGACGTCCGGGGTTACTCGGAGCTCAGCTCGAGCATGACGCCGGAGGTGCTCACCGAGCGGATGCGGATGCTGTACCGGCTGGCCCGTGTCGCCGTCCGGCGCCGGCAGGGGATCGTCGACAAGTTCGCCGGCGACGCCGTGATGGCGAGCTTCAACGTCTCCGGCACCAGCACCGGCCACACGGTCGACGCACTGGAGGCGGCTCTCGCGCTCCGTGACAGGGCGGCGACGATCGAGCTGCCGCTCGGCATCGGGATCTCGGTCGGGGCGGGCGTCGTCGGCAGGGGCGTCTCAGACGACAACATCGCGGTGACGGGCGAGGCGACCAACCTCGCCGCCCGGCTGCAGGCCCAGGCCGGCCCCGGGGAGGTCCTGCTGAGCGCCGAGGCGCACCGCCGGGTCGCGGGCTGGCTCGCGGAACACGGGATCGAGGCCGGCGAGGAGCAGCTCGAGCTCAAGGGGTTCGCCGGCCCACAGGTCGCCTACCGGCTGATGGCCGGCGATCGCGCCGCGGTGGCCTGAGCCCTACGCGGGCCGCGGCTCGCAGCCGCGCAGGCACGGCTGTATACAGAAATGGGATCTGCGGAGCGGGCCCAGGCGTGGGACCGGGCGATTGGGGTAGGATTCGACCGCGATGTGTATACAGGTCGGAGGATGAGATGCAGACACAGACCAACGGAACCAATGGAAGCCCGGAAGGCGACATCCGCGAGGTTCCCGACACCTTCAAGCTCGCGGACTGGCCGAAGAACTGCTGGTACGCGGCCGCCTACGACGTAGAGCTGAAGCGCGAGCTGCTCGGCCGCCGGATCGGCGACCACAGCCTCGTGATGTACCGGCGTGAGGACGGCCAGCCGGTGGCGCTCGAGAACGCCTGCTGGCACCGGCTGATGCCGCTTTCCGAGGGCAAGATCGAGGGCGACAACGTCGCCTGTGGATACCACGGCCTGGTCTACAACCCCGAGGGCCGCTGCGTCTTCATGCCCTCCCAGAAGACGATCAACCCGGCCGCCCGGGTGCGCTCCTATCCGGTGGCCGAGCGGCATCGCTTCGTCTGGGTGTGGACCGGCGATCCCGCGCTCGCCGACCCGGATCTGATTCCCGACCTTCACCGGAACGACGACCCGGAGTGGGCCGGCGACGGGAAGCTGATCCACCTGGAGTGCGGCTACAAGCTGATCGTCGACAACCTGATGGACCTCACTCACGAGACATTCGTGCACGGCGCGAGCATCGGGCAGCGCTCGATCGCCGAGGTGCCTTTTGAGGTCACGCACGGGCCGAACTCCGCGACCGTCACCCGCTGGATGCTCGACGTTGAGCCGCCACCGTTCTGGAGGATGCAACTCGGGTGGAAGCTCGGCAAGGCACCCGCCGAGGTCCCCAAGGTCGATCGCTGGCAGATCATCCATTTCGAGGCACCGAGCACGATCGCGATCGACGTCGGCGTGGCGCCTCACGGCACCGGCGCCCCGGAGGGCGATCGCTCGGCGGGAGTAAACGGCTACGTGCTCAACACGATGACCCCCGAGACCGAGAAGACCTGCCACTACTTCTGGGCCTTCGTGCGGAACTACAAGCTCGACAACCAGCGCTACACGACCATCATCCGAGAGGGCGTGACCGGCGTCTTCGGCGAGGACGAAGTGGTGCTCGCCGCTCAGCAGCGCGGTGTCGACGACCACCCCGACAAGCAGTTCTACAACCTCAACATCGACGGCGGCGCGATGTGGGCCCGGCGCCTGATCGACAAGATGCTCGCCGATGAGGCCGACGACGCTCGCTACCGGGCGTCAGCCGGCGAGGCCAAGCGGCAGGAGGGCACCTCCACGCGAGTCGAGGCGACGGAGGCGGACGCCGAGCGTCTCGGAGTGAGCTGACCGGGACGGCATCGGGTGGCCACCATCGCGACACCCGAGCTCGCCCCGGCGCCCGGCAGGCATTTCGCCGAGGCCCGGATCCGCGGCGTCCGGGACGTGGCCAGCGACGTTCGGATGATCGAGATCGAGCCGTCCGCCGGGGTGCGCCGGTATGCGACCGGCAGCCACCTCGACATCGCGGTGGACATCGACGGTCTGCCCGACACTCGCTCCTACTCGCTGGTGGGCGAGGGTCCCGTCGACGGCGCCTACCGGATCGCGGTCAAGGAGATCAAAGACAGCCGCGGCGGCTCGGTCTGGGTCCGAGCGCTGGAGGCAGGCACCAGCGTCGCCGTCTCGGAACCTCAGAGCAACTTCGAGCTGCAGTACGGCCGCTCCGAGTACCTGCTGGTGGCCGGCGGGATCGGGATCACGCCGATCTTCGGCATGGCCCATGCGCTCGAGCGCCACGGCAGGCCGTTTCGCCTGCTCTACGCGGCGCACACTCGCGAGCAGATGCCTTTCGTCGACGAGCTCTCCGACCTGCTGGGAGATCGCCTGGAGCTGTTCGTCTCGGCGGAGGGGAATCGCCTCGACATCGGCAGCGAGATCGAGCGCCTGCACCGCGACGGTGAGCTCTATCTCTGCGGGCCGCTGCGCCTCCGTGACGCCGCTCGGCACGAGTGGAGCAAGAGGGAGCGCAGGCCGGACCGCCTGCAGTTCGAGACCTTCGCCTCGGGCGGTGCATTCGCACCCGAGGAGTTCCTGGTCCATGTGGGCGATGCCGCGTGCGATGTCACCGTGCGTCGCAACCGCACCCTGCTCGATGCCCTGAAGGACGACGGCGTGGACATGATGTGGGATTGCCTGCGGGGCGAGTGCGGGCTGTGCGCCGCGACGGTGGTCGACGTCGAGGGGGAGCTCGACCATCGCGACGTCTTCCTCAGCGACGAGGAGAAGGAGGAGGGCCACGCGATCATCACCTGCGTCTCACGCGCGGTCGGCGGCGCAATCACGATCGACACCGGCTTCAGGCCCAACCCTCAGGTCTAGAGACTCCAGTCAGCCGCGATTCGGAGAGCCGGTGACCTTCGTGTCTTCGGGCGGCCACGTCTCGATGTCCCAGTGCTGCTCGACCCTGGGCTTGGAGAAGAAGGCGAGAACGCGCAGATCCTCGGAGCCGGTGTTGTGGAAGGTCATGCGAGGTGCCCTCCGTGAGAACGAAGACGTCGCCTGGCCTGATCGGCTGGGCGCCATCGTCCGTGAGCAGGTCGCCCTCGCCGGAGAGGATGTACTGCGTCTCCTCGGCGGTGTCTACGTGCTTGCCGAGGCGGGCACCCGGTGGGATCGCGAAGCAGATGGTGCAGGACTGCTCCGCCTTGCTGCCGCCGTAGGCGAAGTAGCCGCCGAGCCAGACCGCGTCGTCCGTCGCCGTCGACTTCACCGTCGTGGTCTCGAGATCCTCCACTTTCTGCGGCTGCACGTTCATCGCGCGCTCCTCCTTGATCCGTTGTCGCAGTCGCGCGCCACCCTAGTCGCGAGAACAAACCAATAGACTTGACTTTCTCTCGCCGCCACGCGACGTAGGAGGAGATAGATGGCAACCGCAACGTCCGAGGTGGGCGCGTTCCCAAGCCCGTTCTCGATCGAGACCCCGCAGGGATGCGAGGGCTGGGAGGAGATGTACCCGTATTGGGCCCTGTTCGACGAGCACCGCAAGGAGGCGGACGAGAACCGCCTCTGGTTCTGGAACTCGATGCACTTCCCCCTGCCGATGCCGGCCTTCGACATCGTCGAGACCGACCACCCGTACGCGGCGTTCGCGGGCTGGCAGAACCGCGCCTTCGCGGTCCCGCCGGTGATGGGCGTCGACTACCGCATCGTCAACGGGTACGTCTACATCTCTCCCAATCCCGTCACCGACCCCGAGCTGATCGGGCAGCGGGCGGAGATCTTCCAGAAGCGGGCGGGCTACTACTTCTCGAACTGGGACGAGCTCTACGTCAAATGGCGCCAGAAGATGGAGGCCCTCAACCGCGAGGTCGAGGCGATCGAGGTGCCGAGGCTCCTCGAGTACGAGGACGAGGAGGTCCTCTTCACGGACCGCAAGCTCTCGAACATCGAGCTGCTGGACGCCTACCGCCACGCCCTCCATTGCGCCGAGCTGATGTGGCAGCACCACTTCGAGTTCCTGTTGCTCGGCTACGGCGCCTATCTGACCTTCGCCGAGTTCTGCCGTGAGCAGCTGCCGGACATCCCCGACCAGCACATCTCGCAGATGGTCGCCGGGGTGGACGTGGACCTGTTCAAGCCCGACGAGGAGCTGCGGCGGCTCGCCCGCCTGGCGATCGAGACCGAGGTCGCCGACGCGTTCCAGGAGGGCCGCACGCCCGACGAGATCAACGCCGAGCTGGGCGAGAGCGAGGCCGGCCGCTCATGGCTGGAGGAGCTCGAGAAGGTCAAGGACCCCTGGTTCAACATGGGCACCGGGGACGGGCTCTACCACTACTTCGGCAGCTGGAACGACGACCCGAGCATCCCGTACGCGTCGCTGATCGGGCACATCGCCGCGCTCCAGGCCGGCCAGCAGATCGACCGGCCCACGGAGGAGGTGATCGCCGAGCGCGACCGGATCGCCGCCGAGTACAAGGCCCTGATCGACGAGGAGGCACAGCCGACCTTCGACGAGCTCCTAGGTCTCTCGCGCAAGGTCTTCCCCTACGTGGAGGAGCACAAGTTCTACTGCGACTACTGGTTCCAGTCGCGCTTCTTCAACAAGATCCGCGAGTTCGGGGCCCTGCTGGCCGAGCACGACTTCCTCACGGAGGGGGAGGACATCTTCCAGCTCTCCCGCCACGAGGTGATGGAGGCCCTGGAGGAGCTGGCGCTCACCTGGGCCACGGGCGGCGAGCCTCTCGGCCCGCACCGCTGGCCGCCGATCGCGGAGCGGCGGAAGGAGCTCCTCGAGAAGCTCGGTGAGTGGACGCCGCCGCCCGCCCTGGGGGCGATGCCGGAGGCCGTCAACGACCCGATGGTCGTGATGCTCTGGGGCATCACCAAGGAGCGCCTGCAGCAGTGGGCGCGCGCCAAGGACGGAGATGGCACCGAGCTCTCCGGCTACGCGGCCTCGCCGGGGGAGATCGAGGGCCCGGCCCGCGTGGTCCGGGACCTGGAGGGCATCTCCGACGTGCGCGCGGGCGAGATCCTGGTCTGCACGATCACCTCGCCGTCCTGGGCACCGATCTTCAGCAAGATCGCGGCGACCGTCACCGACATCGGCGGGATCATGTCCCACGCCGCGATCGTCTCCCGCGAGTACGGGCTACCCGCGGTGGTCGGCACCGGGACCGCGACCTCGCGGATCAAGACCGGCCAGATGCTGAGGGTCGACGGCTCGACCGGCGTCGTGCGGATCCTCGACGGCAACGGCGATGGCGCCTGAACGGATTCGTGCGCTGGCCGAGCTGTGCCGCTCCGACGAGGAGCGGTTCGGGGCCAAGAGCGCCAGCCTCGGAGAGCTGATCGGAGCGGGCGTCCCGGTGCCGCCCGGGTTCGCGCTCTCCGCCGAGTCCTATCTGGCGGCGGTCGAAGGAGTCGACCTCACTGGAGGCGATCCGGAGAAGTGCGCCAGCGCGATCCGCGCGACGCCGCTGCCGGAGTCCCTGCTGGCGGAGCTGGCCGCTCGCTACGAGGAGCTGGCCTCCGATGCGGGCGATCCGAGCCCGCCGGTGGCGGTTCGCTCCAGCGCGATCGGTGAGGACTCGGAGGAGGCGACTTTCGCCGGGCAGCAGGAGACCTATCTGTGGGTGCGCGGGATCGATCAGCTCCACGAGGCGGTGCGCAACTGCTGGGCGAGCCTCTACAGCCCGGAGGCGGTCACCTACCGGGCCGAGATGGCCGCCGAGCACCGGGCGCCGGCGATGGGGGTGACCGTGCAGCTGATGGTCGACGCCGCGGTCTCGGGGGTCATGTTCACCTGCAACCCGCTGAACGGCGACCCGAGCACGGTGGCGGTCAACGCGAGCTGGGGCCTGGGGCTGGCGGTGGTCGGCGGCGAGGTGACCCCGGACGAGTACCGCATCAGCAAGGTGACCCGAGAGGTTCTCTCCAGGTCCGTGGGGCCCAAGGAGGTCGAGTATCTGCCCGATCCCTCGGGCAGCGGCGCGACCCGAGTCGAGGTCGCGGCGGAGCGCCAGGCCGAGGCGTGCCTGGACGAGGAGCAGCTCGGGCTGCTGGCCGACGTCGCCCGGAAGATCGAGAGCCACTTCGGGGGCCACCAGGACATCGAGTGGGCGATCGCGCGGGGCGGAGCCGAGCTCTACATGCTCCAGGCGCGGCCGGTGACGGTGAAGCCGGCGAAGACCGACAGGGCGCAGCCCCCGCGCTCGGCGATGGACCTGGTGATGGGCACCTTCGGCGCCGCCAAGAGCCGATGAGCGGCGATCTCGTCGAGATCGTCGACACGACGACCCGGGACGGCAATCAGAGCCTCTGGAGCGCGACCGGCCTGACGACCCCGGACGTGCTCGACATCGCGCCGACCATGGACCGGGTCGGCTTCCGGGCCCTCGACTTCACCTCCAGCACCCACATGTCGGTCTCGGTCCGCTTCCACCATGAGGACCCCTGGGAGCGAATCCGCCTCGTCAGCGAGGCGATGCCCGAGACGCCGCTCAACTTCATCACCACCGGCATGCGCTTCATCTCCTGGACCCCCGCCGGGGAGGACGTGATTCGACTCGTCTTCCGATGCGTCGCCCGCAACGGGATCCGCCGCTTCCAGATCGCCGAGCCCTCGAACGATCCGGAGGCGCTGCTGCGGCTGGCGCGGATGGCGCGCGAGGAGGGGGTCGAGGAGGTGGTCGTCGGGCTGACCTACTCGATCAGCCCGGTGCACACGCACGCCTACTATCTCGAGCGCGCCCGGGCGGTGTCCGGCTCGGAGCACATCGACCGGCTCTACCTGAAGGACCCCGGCGGCCTCCTCACCCCCGACGCGGTGCGCGAGCTGATCCCGGGCTTCATGGAGGCCGTCTCCCCTCGTCCCGTGGAGCTGCACAGCCACTGCACGATCAGCCTCGGCCCGCTGGCGTACGTCGAGGGCCTGAAGGCCGGGACGCGCACGCTGCACACGGCGGTGGCCCCGGTCGCCAACGGGACCTCGAACCCGTCCTGCGAGAACACCCTCCACAACCTGGAGGCGGAGGGCTATTCGCACGGTCTCGACACCGACGCCCTGGGCGAGGTCTCCGAGCACTTCCGGGAGCTCGCGCAGCGCAAGGACCTGCCGCTCGGCCGGCCCGTCGAATATGACTCGGCCTACTACCGCCACCAGATGCCCGGCGGCATGGTGACCACCACCAAGCGCCAGCTCCAGGAGATCGGCAAGCCTGAGCTCTTCGACGCCACCCTCGAGGAGGTGACCCGCGTCCGCGCCGAGATGGGCTACCCGATCATGGTCACCCCGGTCTCGCAGTTCGTCGCCACCCAGGCGGTGATGAACGTCATCTACGAGGAGCGCTGGAGCAAGGTCTCCAACGAGATGATCCGGTACTTCCACGGCCACTTCTTCGAGCCCGCCGCCCCGGTCGATCCGGAGGTCGCCGACAAGGTGCTCTCCATGCCTCGCGCCGCGAAGCTGAAGGACGTCGAGCCGCTCAGCCTCGAGGGCGCGCGCGAGAAGTTCGGCGACTCCATCTCCGACGAGGAGCTGCTCCTTCGCCTGACCATGCCTGCCGAGCAGGTCGACGCGATGGTCACCGAGGGCGCCGCCCACTGATGCAGCTCGACGACGTCAAGGGATTCGTATTCGACGTCGACGGATCCCTCGTCCACCGCGGCACCGACTTTCGCTCCGAGCCCCTGCCGGGGGCCGTCGACGTGCTGGAGGCGATCCGCCGCTCGGGGCGCCGCCTGGTCCTCTTCACGAACGGCAGCCACCTGGATCCCGAGACCTTCGCCGCCGGTCTGCGCGAAGACGGCCTCCCGGTCTCCGACGACGAGCTGCTGACGCCGGTCGTCAGCGCGACCGCCTACCTCGCCCAGCATCATTCGGGCCGGCCGGCGATGGTCTTCGGCTCCGACGAGATCAAGCGCCGCATGGAGCGCGACGGCGTCCCCCTCACCGACACCGACGAGGCCGAAGCCGTCTTCGTCGCGCACGTCCCGCAGGTCGACATGGACGAGCTGGAAACCGCCGCCCGGGCGGTGATGAAGGGCGCGCCCCTGCTGACCGCGAACTACGGCCCGGGCTATTGGGGGGCAAACGGCCTGATCTTCAGCCGTGGCGCGATGACCACCGCGGCGATCGCCAAGGTGACCGAGACGGAGCCGATCGTGGTCGGCAAGCCATCGGAGGTCGCGGTGGAGGCGACCGCGAAGAGGCTGGGCGTCCCTCCCGAGCGGCATGCCGTGATCGGCGACGACCTGGACATGGACATCGCCTTGGGCCAGCTGGGCGGGTCGCGCACGATCCTGGTCCGCAGCGGGATGAGCGGCAAGCTCGACATCGACGGAATTCCCGAGGAGCGCCGTCCGGACGCGGTCATCGACGGCGTCGAGGAGATGCTGCCGTGGCTGTGAGCACCACGGACCCGGCGGATCTCGGAGTCGGCGAGGCGGTCTCGGCGCTGGCCGCCGGAGAGCTGTCCTCACTCGAGCTGGTCGAGGCGTGCCTGCGGCGGATCGAGGAGCGCGACGGGACCCACAGCCACGACGGCGATCCGGGCTCGATCAACGCCTGGGTCCGGGTCTACGCGGAGGACGCGATCGAGACCGCGAAGCGCGCCGACCGGGTTCCCGCGGGCGAGCGGCCGGCCCTGCACGGAGTGCCGATCGGGCTGAAGGACGTCTATGCGGTGGCGGGCAAGCCGCTGACCGCCTCCAGCCGCGCCCTCGAGGACGTCCCCGAGCGGGACAGCGACGTCT
Organism: uncultured Solirubrobacterales bacterium; assembly: GCA_963797265.1. Taxonomy (GTDB): domain Bacteria; phylum Actinomycetota; class Thermoleophilia; order Solirubrobacterales; family 70-9; genus DASUPK01. Next base: position 731,273 of record CAWCOY010000003.1, read on the forward strand.
GGGCGAGCCTGAAGGCGGCCGGGATGGTCCTGCTGGGGCATCTCCACACCCACGAGTTCACCGTCGGAGGCACCACCGACCAGGTCGGGAATCCCTGGGCCCTCGACCGGACGGCGGGCGGCTCGAGCGGCGGGTCGGCGGCGGCGCTCGCCGCCCGGATGACGCCGGCGGCCACCGGGAGCGACACGGCCGGTTCGCTGCGCATCCCCTCGGCCATGTGCGGCACCTCGACGATCAAGCCGACCTACGGGACCACCTCGTTCCGCGGCGGGGTTCCGCTGGCGCCGAGCTTCGACCACGCGGGCCCGATGGCCCGGACCCTTGAGGACTGCGCCGCCCTGCTCGCCGCGATCACCGGCCTCGGGGGGAAGTCCGAACCGGGCTTGAGGGGCGCCCGGCTCGCCGTCTCACCCAGGCTGCCCCTGGTCACCCCTGACGACGACGTCGCCGCCGGGTTTGATGGCGCGCTGGACGTCTGCCGGTCCCTTGGCACGGAGCTGGTCGACGTCCCGCCACCGGCTGCGCAGCTCGACGTCGGGACGGACTTCCTCGACATCCTCCATGCGGAGCTGGCCGCGTGGCATCGCCGGCTCGCCGACCGCCGCGACGTCTACCGGCCGGCGCTGAGGGAGTGGGTCGAGCAGGGGGAGGAGAAGGGGACCTCTGCGATCGACTACGCGGCGGCGCAGGCCCGCCGCCGCGAGGACACTGCGGCCTGGCGCGACTGGTTCGCCGAGCACCGGATCTCGGCGGTGATCGAGCCCACGGTCACCGTCGTCGCCTGGGCGCGCGGGGACGGCTACGACCGCGCGGGGAGTGACGCCGAGCTGATCGCCCTGACGCACTACTGGAACTGGACTGGCCTCCCCGCCGCCGCCCTGCCCGCCGGCGTCGGCTCGCGTAGCGGCCTCCCGGTGGGTGTCTCCCTGATCGGCGCTCATGGGACCGACCGGGACCTGCTCGGCCTCGGGATCGCGCTGCAGGCCGAGCTCGGGGTTCCCGAGGCGCCCGACCCGGCGCCGACGCACGCAAGGAGGTGACGGGTGGCTGATTTCCAGCCGGACGTGGTCGTCGTCGGCGCGGGCTCCGCCGGAGCCGCGGCTGCGCGCAAGCTAGTGGACAAGGAGCTCAAGGTGTTGCTGCTCGAGGCGGGGCCAAGAGACGCGAATCCGGCCATCCACGACCCGACGCGAGCGCACGAGCTCTGGTTCGCGGACGAGGATTGGGCGTACATGACCGTGCCGCAGGAACACGCGGCCGGCCGGCAACTGCACTGGCCGAGGGGGAAGGTGCTGGGCGGATCGAGCAGCCTCAACGGAATGATCTGGGTCCGTGGCACGCGGACCGACTGGGACGGCTGGGCCGAGCTGGGATGCGAGGGCTGGTCCTGGGATGACGTTCTGCCGGTCTTCCGCCGCCTCGAGGACTTCGACCGCGGCGCTTCGGAGTTGCACGGCGAGGGCGGCCCCGTTCGCGTGATCTCCGACTACGAGCCGGCCCCCGTGCAGCAGGCGATCGTGGCCGCCGCCCAGGAGGTCGAGATCCCGTTCAACCCGGACCACAACGGACCCGAGATCGAGGGCGTGTCCTACACGCAGCTCTCGATCAGGGACGGCGTCCGGCAGAGCACCGCGACCGCCTATCTGAAGCCCGTGGCGGGCGACGACAACCTGAGCATCGTCACCGGCGCCCACGCCCGCAGACTGCTGATCGAGGGAGATCGCTGCGCGGGGATTGAGTGGGTGACCGACGACGGCCGGGCCGAGAGCGCGACGGCCGCCGAGGTGGTCGTCTCCTGTGGCACGATCGAGTCGGCTCCGCTGTTGATGCGATCGGGGATCGGGGCGGCGGACCACCTGCGCGAGATCGGGATCGACGTCGTAGTCGAACTTCCCGGCGTGGGCCAGAACCTCCACGACCATCTGCTCTCCCCGGTGATCTTCAGCGCCGAGCGTGAGATCGGGCCGCCGACGCAGGGGCTGTTCGCCGCCCAGAGCCACCTCTGGTCCCGCAGCCGGCCTGGCCTGCCTGGCCCCGACATCCAGCCGCTCCACTTCATGGTGCCCCTCTACGAGGAGTGGATGGAGGGGCCCGAGAACGCCTTCTCGCTGATGGCGGGAATGATCCGTCCCGAAAGCCGCGGATCGATTCGCCTAACCGGACCGGAGCTGGACGACGAGCTCGCGATCGACCCGCAGATCCTCTCCGCACCGGCGGACATGGCGAGCCTGGAGGCGGCGGTAGCCCTCTGTCGGCGCATGGGCGCGGCACCGGCGCTCCAGGAGTGGGGCGCGCGTGAGCTCTATCCCGGACCTGAGGTCGCCTCCCAGGAGGATCTCCAAGCCTGGATCCGCCGCACCGCGATCACCTACCACCATCAGGTCGGCACCTGCAAGATGGGGATCGACGACCAGGCCGTGGTCGATCCCCGGCTCCGCGTACACGGGATCGAGGGACTCCGTGTTGCCGACGCCTCGATCATGCCGGTGGTCACCTCCGGCAACACGAATGCCCCGTCGGTACTGATAGGCGAGCGGGTGGCCGAGTTCTTGGTTGAGGACCGGTAACACGCTCAGCTCATCAGCCACCCGCCGTTGACGAGCAGCGTCTGGCCGGCGCAGCTTTAGCCGACGGGACGGCGGTCCACGACGCGCACTGCCTTGCCCTCGCTACGGGGTACGGCGCCGGGCTCGAGGACCGAGACCGGGATCCGGATCCCGGTGTGGTCGCGGAGAAGGATCTCCAGGCGCTCGGCGAGGGCGACCCGGTCAATCTCCAAGTCGGCCGGCTCGCACTCGACGCTCACCTCGTCCATCTCCGCCGGCCGCTCGACGATCAGGCGGTAGTGCGGGCCGACCTCATCGACTCCGAGCAGCAGCGTCTCGACGTGCGATGGGAAGAGGTTGACCCCCCGGATGATCAGCATGTCGTCTAGCCGGCCGCGCAGCGCGGTGATCCGCGCCATCCTGCGGCCGCAGGGGCATGGCTCGCTGCTCAGCGCCCCGATGTCGCCGGTCCGGTAGCGGATCAGCGGCTGGGCCTCCTTGGTCAGGGCGGTGAAGACGAGCTCGCCCTCGGTGCCCTCGGGCAGCGGCTCGCCGTTCTCGGGGTCGACGACCTCGGCCAGGAAGTGGTCCTCCTGCACATGCAGCCCGTCGCGCGCCTCGAGGCACTCCGCGGCGACGCCGGGCCCGCACATCTCGGAGAGGCCATAGAAGCTGACCGCCTGGATGCCCAGCTCGCGGTCGAGCTGGTGGCGCATCTCATCCGTCCAGGGCTCGCCGCCGAACAGCCCGATCTCCAGGGGAAGATCGTCCGGGTCGAGACCCGCATCGCGAATCGCCTGGGCGATCACCAGGGCGTAGGAGGGCGTGGCGCAGAGCGCCTGGCCGCCCAGGTCGCCCAGCAGCATCGCCTGGCGCGCCGTGAAGCCGCCCGAGGCCGGGACCACGGTGGCGCCGATCCGCTCGCCGCCGTAGTGGAAGCCGAGGCCGCCGGTGAAGAGCCCGTAGCCGTTGGCGTTGTGGACGACCATGCCCGGGCGGACCCCGCCCATCGTCATACAGCGGGCCATCACATCGGTCCAGGCTTCGAGGTCTGCCCGCGTGTAACCGACCACCGTCGGCTTGCCGTGCGAGCCGCTGGAGGCGTGCACGCGCACGATCTGCTCGCGCGGGACCGCGAGCAGGCCGAACGGATAGTTCTCGCGGAGGTCCGCCTTGCGGCTGAACGGCAGCCGGGCCAGGTCGTCGAGCGAGGTGATCTCGGCGGCGTCCGCGACGCCGGCCTCGGCGAGGCGCACGGCCATCGGTGGCTGACTCGCGAGGGTGCGCTCGACCGTGGCGCGCAGCAGTTCGAGCTGTAGCTCGCGGAGCGACTCGCGCGAGCCGATCTCGACCGAGTCCCAGACCGCGGGCTCAGAGCTTGCGCTGGCGGGCATTCCAGTGCTCCTCGAGGTTGCTGACCAGCGCCGGGCTCAGGTGGCAGTAGGCCTGCTCCCTCGAGAAGGTCGCCATGTACTGCCGGAAGACTTCGAGCGGCTCCTCTCCCACACGGAGCGCGCGGCGGTTGGCCGCCGCGTTGATCAGGCCCGAGCTGGTCAGGGCGTCCGTGCGGGCCTCGATCGCCTCGTCGACGGCGTCGGGCTCGACGACCTCGTCGCAGAGCAGCTCCGCGGGCGGGACCCCGGCCTCGAACTCGCGCCCGGAGAGGATCGCCTGCCGGGCGAGCCGGTCCCCGACGGAGCGCGGCAGCCTCAGCGGGGAGGCACCGGGGATGATCCCCTCCTTGCGGGCGGGCAGGAACAGCCGACAACCGCGCGCGGCGATCACGTGGTCCGTCACGTGGAGCAGCTGGCAGGCGCCGCCGATCGCGTAGGTCTCGGCGGCCGCGACCCAGAGCTTCTCGGTGGTCTCCTCGGGTGCCCCCGGCCGGTGCTCGGGCCCGGACAGGCCGCGGTAGATCTTGTTGACGTAGCCGAGGTCGCGCGTGAGGAAGAACCTGAACGGGAGCTGGCCCAGATAGAGCCTCGTCAGGTTGAGGCCCGAGCCGAAGATCCGCGATCCCTCGTATCGGGGGTGCTCGACCACGCCGCCCCGCATGACGCCGAGCTCGATCTCCGGATCGAGCAGGATCAGGTCGACCGCCGTCTCGCAGGGGCCGATCGTGGTGTCGTCCTCGGCGTTCAGGTGGCGCGGATTGCGGAGCTCGAGGTGGCCGACGCTCCCCTCTCGCCGCACCTCGACCGTGCCCAGGTCGGCGAGGCCGGTGGCCCGGAAGTCGTCGATGCGGTCGAGAGCCTCGGCGGTGGGCCGCAGCATCGCCCAGACCAGATGAGACCCAGCGCGGGGAGAGGCGAGGACGTGGGAGATGAAGAGCCCCTGGGCGATCTCGAGGCCCTCCTTGTCCGCCAGCTTGCGCTCGCCCTCCGCGGCCATCTCGGCCGCGCTCGGCACCAGCCCGGGATAGCGCTCGGCGGCGGCGGTGAGCAGCTGATCGTCGCGAAGCGCCATCGACGTCCCGTCGGTGAGCTCGTCATAGATCTCGTCGACGTGGGAGCGCAGAAACTGGTCCCGCCTCTCGTCGGTCCACTCGGTCGGCTGCTCAAGGCTAAGTGTCAGAAAACCTGACAATATCCCAGGTCAGCGTGAGCCGGGTGGAGGAGATCGGATCGGTGATGTGGACTCCCCCCGCCGACGTGCGGGAGACCACCCAGCTCGGCCGCTATCTCGACTGGTTGCGGGAGACGCGGGGTATCGACCACGCCGGCTACGACGAGCTCTGGCGCTGGTCGGTCGAGGACCTGGAGGGCTTCTGGGGGTCGCTCTGGGACTTCTTCGAGATCCGCGCCCACACTCCGTACGACCGGGTGCTCGGCTCGCGCGAGATGCTCGGCGCGGAGTGGTTCAGCGGCTCCCGCCTCAACTACGCCGAGCACATGGTGGGGCGCGACGAGGACACCGACAAGGTCGCGGTGCTGGCCCGCTCGCAGACGCGGGCCGACTTCGAGCTCACCTTCGGGGACCTGCGCGAGCAGGTCGCGTCCGCGCGGGCCGGACTGCAACGCCTCGGGATCGGTCCCGGCGACCGGGTGGTCGCCTTCCTCCCCAACATCCCGGAGACCCTGGTCGCCTTCCTCGCCGCCGCCAGCCTGGGCGCGATCTGGGCGACCTGCGCGCCGGAGTTCGGGCCCCGCAGCGTGATCGACCGCTTTGGCCAACTCGAGCCGAAGCTGCTGCTAGCGATCGCCGGCTACAGCTACGGAGAGAAGCCGATCGACCGCCGCACCGAGGTGGCCGAGATCCGCGAGGCACTCCCCAGCCTGGAGAGGGTCGTCCACGTCCCATATCCAGGCGGACCCGACGACACCCTCCCGGAAGCGCTCGAGTGGGACGAGCTGCTCTCCGAGAGCGGGCCGCTCGAGTTCGATCCGGTCAGCTTCGACCACCCTCTCTGTGTCCTCTTCTCCTCGGGCACCACCGGGCTGCCGAAGGCGATCATCCACCGGCACGGCGGCATCCTCATCGAGGCTCTCAAGAACGAGGGCCTGAGCTGGGACCTGCAGCCCGGCGATCGGTTGATGTGGTTCACGACGACCGCCTGGATGATGTGGATGGCGCTGGTCAACACGCTGCTGCTCCGGGCGTCGATCGTGATGCTCGACGGCAACCCGATGTACCCGGACCTCTCGGCTCAGTGGCGCCTCGCCGAGGAGCTGCGCCCCACGCTGATGGGAGGAGTGCCCGCGTTCCTGATGGCGTGCCGCAAGGGGGGTGTGGACCTGCGGGGGATGGACCTGTCCAGCATCCGCCAGTTCTGCGCAGCCGGCTCGCCGCTGCCGCCGGAGGGATTCGACTGGATCTACGAGCAACTCGGCCCGGATGTGCTGCTCAACGTTGGCAGCGGCGGGACCGATGTCTGCACCGGGATGGTGCAGGGGGGCCCGCTGCAGCCGGTCTACCGCGGGGAAATCTCGGGCTGCTGCCTCGCGGTCGACGTGGCGGCGTACGACGAGGACGCCCAGCCGGTGGTCGGTGAGCTGGGCGAGCTGGTGATCCGCCAGCCGATGCCCTCGATGCCGGTCGGCTTCTGGAACGACCCCGGCGACGAGCGCTACCGCGCCGCCTACTTCGAGCACTTCCCGGGCGTCTGGCGCCACGGGGACTGGATCATGTTCACGGAGCGAGGGAGCTGCGTGATCACCGGCCGCTCGGACGCGACCCTCAATCGCGGCGGTGTCCGCCTCGGGACCGGCGAGGTCTACTCGGTGGTCGAGGGCCTCGACGAGGTGGTGGAGAGCCTGGTCGTCCACATCGAGGACCCCGGCGGCGGCGCGGGCGAGCTGATCCTGTTCGTGGCCCTGCGCGAGGGGGCTGAGCTCGATGACGACCTGCGCAAGCGGATCGCCACGGAGCTCCGCGCAACGCTCTCCCCGCGCCACGTTCCCGACACGATCGAGGCGGTGCCGGCGATTCCGAAGACCCTGACGATGAAGAAGCTCGAACTGCCGGTGAAGCGGATCCTCCTGGGGGACCCGCCGGAGCGGGTTGCGAGCCGCGACGCGCTCGCCGACCCGGCCGCGCTCGACGCCTTCGTCGACTACGCCTCCACGCGCGCCCCCGCCTAAGGCCCTAAGCGCTCTCGGCGATCAGGCCGCTGAAGAAGTCGGTGTCCGCCTTCTCGAGCTGGCAGAGCTCGATCCAGTGGCCGAGCTGCGCCCGGGTGTCGACGTAGGCGAGTCGCGCTCGGTCCGGAATCAGGATCGTGTACTCGAACGACAGCCCGTGGTCGCCAAGCAGCTCCTCGACCGAGTCCCATGCCTCATCGCCGAGCGGTACGAGCATCGCGAGGTGGTGGAAGCCGAGCACCCCGCCGTCCTTCGGCAGCGCCTGGCGGTAGAAGTCAACCTCGCCGGAGACCGGCTCGATCAGCTCGACGATCAGGCCGCCGCGGGCTCCCATCGCCACCCGCGGCTTCCACTCGACCTGCTCGCCGCCCTTCATGAAGGTGGCTCGCTCCACTGGCACCTCGGTGGCGTTCTCGATCCTGAAGAGGTCGCGGAGCTCCTTCATCCCACGCTCGAGATCCGGGGTCACGTAACAGACCTGCCACACATTGGCGAGCAGGTCGCCGAGGGCTTCGATCGGCCGCGGGTCGGAGAACAGCCCCGACGCGGGCCTGGCCGCGCTCACGCCGCCACCTGCTCACGGGAGCGCTCGTCGAGGAGTCCCGCAAGCTCCTCGGTCCTGGAGAGCTGAGGGTGGTGATCGGTCTCGAGCTCCACCACGTCGGCAACGTTGCGGTCCTTCACCATCCGCCGCTGCAGCGGCGGCGGGATGAAGCGGTCCTTCGTCGTGATCACGTAGCTGCGGGGAATGCGCTCGAACTCGTCGTTGAGCCGGACGGGCTCGGTGAAGGGGATGATCGGCTGGCGGCCGGCCTTCGCGACCGCCCACTCGCTCACCTCGGGAGTGCAGTACTCGTTCGACGCGCGTTTGGTCTCCTCGGGCACCTCTCCGATCGGGGGGTCGCCCGAAACCACGACGGTTTCCTGCACCAGATCGCCGGCTCCCTCGGGCAGCTGGGTCAGCTCGATCAGGCTCTGTCCGTCCGCGGGCATGAAGGCGGCCACGTAGATCAACCGCTTCACCTTCTCGGGTCGCTTGGCCGCGGCCTGGGTCATCACCACGCCGCCCATGCTGTTGCCGACCAGAATCGACTGCTCGGAGCCGGCGTCGAGCACCTCGCAGATGCGCTCCGCGTAGCGCTCCAGCGTCACCTCCTCGAGCGGGGTCTCGTCGTCACCGGCGCCCGGTAGGTCCGGCGCCTCCACTGTGTGGCCGGCGGCCTCGAGGCGCTCGGCGAGCGGCCCCCAGATCCAGCCTCCGGCAAACGCGCCGTGCACCAGGACGAACCTCGCCATCTCTCCTCCTCACCTCATGGGGTCAGAACGACTTTTCCGTGCAGCCCGCCCGCCTCGACCAGCCGGTGGGCCTCCGCCGCCTCGGCAAGAGGCAGAGCGCGGTCCACCCGGGTGCGAAGCTCGCCCGCCGCGACCGCCTCGACCAGGTCTCGCAGCACCTCGCGGTCGTGATGGACCAGGAAGGACTCCTGGCGGATCCCGCGCTCGGGCGGCGCCTCGGGCGGGCGGCGAGTGCTGACGATCGCGCCCTGGTCCTGGACGGCCGCGAAGACGGGCTCGCCCAGGGGAACGGCATCGAAGATCGCGGGCACCGGATCGATCGCGCCGAGGTCCGAATCGCGCGGAAGAACCTCGGCGGCCCCCAGGGTGTGGGGCCACCGTTCGTCATCCCGGCCGGCCTGGGCGATCACCCGGTGCCCGGCTTCGGCGGCGAGCTGCACCGCGAAGCTCCCGACCGCTCCGCTCGCGCCGGTGACGAGGAGATCGCACTTCTCCGGCGGATCGAGCAGCTCCAGCCCCTGCTGCGCGGCCAGCGCGTTCAGCGGGACCGTGGCGGCCGTTTCGTAGTCAAGTCCGTCAGGCAGGGGCACCAGCCAATCGGCGTCGAAGGCGACGGACTCGGCGTAGGCGCCGACCGAGCCTCCGGCGTCGTACCACTGGACCATCCCGACCACGCGATCGCCCTCCTTGAAGTCTTCAACGCCCTCGCCCGTCGCCGTCACCTGGCCGGCGAGATCCCAGCCGAGCACGAAGGGGGGATCGGGGGGAGCGACGCGGCCGGCGCCCTGCCGGGCCCCGAGGTCGGTCGGGTTGACGTTGGCCGCCCGGACCCGGACGACGACCTGGCCCGGCTCGGGCTCGGGCTCGAGGCGATCCGTCACCCGCAGCACCTCCGGCCCCCCGAGCTTCGTCACCTCCACAACCCTCATCCCGGTTCAGCCGGCGCCACTCTGATGGGGGAGCAGCACGGCCCGGCCGGTGATGTCGCCCTCGCGGAGCCTGCCGAGCACCTCGTTCACGTCGTCGAGTGGATGGGTCTCCATCTTCAAGGTGATCCTGCCGGCGGCGTGGAGCTGCACGACCTCCCAGAGATCGGTCCAGTTGCCGACCAGGTTGGCGATCAGGGTGTGCTCGTTGCTGACCAGAGCCACCGAGGGCACCGTGATCGTTCCCCCGAAGCCCACCATCGAGTAGGTGCCCTTCAGGGCGAGCATGCCGAGGCCATTGGCGTGGGTCACATCGGTGCCGACGAAGTCGAGGACAAGGTCGGCGCCGTGGCCCTGGCTCAGCTCCCAGACCGCTTCCACCGCGCCGTCGGCCTCGATCGCCCAGTCGGCTCCGAGCTCCTCGGCGAGCTTGCGCCGGTCGGGATGGGGGTCGACGACCAGCACCGTGCCGCCACCGAGCTCCCGCGCGAGCTGCAGGCCGATGTGGCCGACGCCGCCGGCTCCGAGGACGACCGTCACGGAGCCGGGGATCAGCAGGTGGACCACCTTCTTGAGGGCGTGGAGGGCAGTGATGCCGGCATCCGAGTGCGGCGCGACATCCACCGGATCGACCCCGGGAGGGAGGGGCACGATCTGGCGCTCCCCGACGACCAGGTACTCGGTGAAGCCTCCGTCCAGGGTCAGCCCGGTGAACTGATGGTGCTCGCAGTGAATGTCGAGGCCACGGCGGCAGTTGACGCAGACGCCGCAGCTGTGCGCCGGGTAGATCAGCACCGGGTCGCCGACCTTGACGCTCGTCACCATGTCCCCGACCGCGTCGACCCGACCCCCATTCTCGTGGCCGAGCACGCGGGGGACGTCCATCCCGGCCGGGCCCATCTCGCCGTCAATCGCGTGCAGGTCGGTCGAGCAGACGCCGGCGGCCTCGATCTTCACGCGCACCTGGTCGGGGCGGGTGATCTCCGGCTCGGGGCGAGCCTCAAATTCGAGGGGCTGCTTGTACTCGTTCAGTACCGCGGCCTTCACGCGGTGACCTCCGCGGCCTGCGTGCTCAGGTATCGGTTCGGGTCCTCGTCCAGGTGCTGGGCGAGCCGGTCGGCGAGCGCCATGATCGTCAGCGACGGATTGACGGAGAGCGTCTTGGGGAAGAGGGACGCGTCGCCGATGAAAAGGCGCTTGGCGTCGTGCGACTCGCAGTGCTCGTCCACGACAGAGCGGGATGGGTCGCTGCCCATCGGGCAGGTCCCCTGCGCGTGCGTGCTGGCGGGACCGGTCCAGGCGACCTGCTTGGCGCCCGCCGCCGCCATCACCCTGCGCCCGAACTCGAGTCCCTTCTCCATCCGCTCCAACTCGACCGGGTCGAAGTGGGCCCCGAAGCTCTCGGCGCCGTCCTCGCCGACGACCACGCGGCCGTTGTTCTCGTCGTTGGCGAGCACCAGGATCCCGTTCCAGTGGCGGTAGTGCTTCACCGCCTCGACCAGGCGCTCCCCCCACATCGGACCGTCCTCGTCGCTGATGCTGGTCGCGAATCCGATCGGGTCCTGGACCGTCGAGGCCTCGAGCACGAAGCCACCGTCCTCGTCGCGGATGAAGTCGAGGCAGTGGGAGGTGATCGGGTAGACCCGGTGGGCGTCCTGGACCTCGTCGAAGAGCCCGAAGACGAAGGCGGCGGGGTGGAGGCCGAGATTCGTGCCGATCAGCTCGCTGCTCGGCGAGTGCCCGGCGGCGTCCGGCAGACCCGACCGGATCAGCAGCTGCGGGGTGTTCAGGGCACCCGCAGCGACCACCACCGCCCCTGCCTCGATCGTGTGGCTCTCGCCGTCCGGTCCGGTGTACTCGACACCGGCCGCCTCGATGCCGTCGCCGTGCTCCGCGAAGAGGATGCGCTCCACCGGCGATTCGGCCCGGAGGTCGAGCTTGCCGACGGCGGTCGCCTCATGGATGTAGGTGTTCATCGTGTTCTTGCCGGCGTTGGTTGGGCAGCCCTGGAGGCAGGAGCCGCATTTCATGCAGTTGACGTCCGTGTAGGAGTCGACCGGCTCTAGCCCGGCGCCGAGTTCACGGAAGGCGCCGTCGAGCAGACGCACGCACTCGGGCCAGTCGGCGCGCTCGCGCACGCCGAGTGCCCGCTCGACGCGCTCGTAGTGGGGCGCCAGGTGCTTGGGGCCGAACGGCTCGGCGTCGTCGCCGAGCAGCCCGCTGGCCTCGTGCCACTTGGCGAACTCGAAGTCGTGGGCCCGGAAGGAGACCTTGGTGTTCATCGTGGTCGTGCCGCCGACGCAGCGGCCGCCCAGGATCGGCACGGCCCCACCGGCACCGCCGTCGACCATCGCCATCCGGAGTGGCCACCAGAAGTCGTGGGCCGCCTTCGCCTCCCAGCGGACGAAGTCGGCCGCGGTCAGGTGCGGGCCGGCCTCGAGCAGCACGACGTTCCGCCCGCGCTGCGCGAGCTCGCCCGCCACGACGCCGCCGCCGGCCCCCGACCCGATGACCACGACCTCGACGCGTTCGCTCATCCGGACACTCCCATGAACGACCAGTCGTGCTTGACCTGGCTCGCCAGGGGGAACTGGAAGTCGATCTCCTCCCAGGCGCCCGGGCCCTCGGCACCGGGGGCGACGAAGTCGCTGTAGAACGCCTCGATAGCCAGTGCCCGCAGCATCAGGAACTCGGGGGTCTGCGTGCGGTCGGCGAGGGCGTCGGCGCCGCCGTCCGCGATCTCGGCGAGGGCATCGATCGCCGCGAGGGTCATCTCGCGGGTCCCGCCGTCCACCTGAGCGAGCTTCGCATCGATGTAGACCGCCGGTTTGACCCGGGCCGAGCCCGGCACGATCGTCTCGCAGAGGGCCTCGAGCGCGAGGGCGCGGCCTTCGTCCAGGATCAACCAGCTCCACTCCGCCACAGGCAGGCACCCTATAGGGGCGGAGACAATAAAACAAGCTATTTGACAGATATCACCTGGCGGCTCCGCGGTGCCGCGTCCCCTGCATCCTCAGCAGGACCGATAGCCATGGCTAGCAAGGCGGTCGCGATCGCTGACGCTGTGAGCGAGGCGGTCACCGCCAACCCTCAGTCGACGGCGCCGCAGGCTCATCTGCCCGCCGGCAAAGCGCCGCTTTGCATGGAAAGCGCGGCTCCGCCGGACAGCGAGATACTGCGCGGGCGACGTCGGAGGAAATGTCGAAATCGTGCGGTCCATCTACGCCCGTTGGGTGACCGGGAATTACTCCGTTGCCGACTGGGCCGATGCTTTGCGCGAAGGCAAGGTGGTTCGGCTCTTTCTGTACACGGATCAGAAGGAGGGTCTCGAGGCCGCCGGGCTGGCGGAGTAGCCGCTTTGGACGAAGAACGCAGCGGGGTTCGCGTCATAATCCGTCCGCGGTTTGCCCTGGCTGGGCAATACGTTTCGCTGAGCGTGGGGATGCGGCGTGAGCTCATCGGCTTCCGCGGCAAGCAGATACGTGGAGGGCTGGACCGGTCGGTCTGGCTCCCGGTAAATCCGCAGCCCCACCGCTACCGATTGGAGGAGCCGTGCCGGAGGACCTGTTCAGACCGCCACTCGGCGAGCCACATCACCATGCCTACGTCGTCGACGACATCGAGGCGATCGTGAAGCGGCTGGCCGAGCAGCTCGGGGCAGGTCCGTTCTTTCTGGTCGAGGACGTGCCACTGGAGAACGTCCTATCGCGCGGCGCGCCGGCAGAGTTCGTTCACGATTCTGCGTTCGGCTTCTGCGGCGGCGGCGCAATCGAGCTGATCGAACCGAGCCGCTTGACGCCAGACCGCGTCGAGGAGAGATTCGCCGGCGTGCGGCCGAGAATCCACCACGTCGGCTACGTGGTGCCCGCGGAGTCGGCCCGGAAGCTCCGCGGCGAACTCGATGAGCGGAATCTGTCCGAGTACCTCGCCGCCGAGCTCGGCGACCTCGACATGACCCTCCATGACGCGTCGGCCTTGCTCGGCCACGACATCGAGATTCATGTCGACAACGACGGCCTGCGCGAGTTCTTCGGAATGGTTCGCGATGGCGCTGAAGGTTGGGACGGCTCTACACCGCTGCGACCTGCTCCGAGCTGATCCGCCGTGTCGTCCGAAGTGACTACGCGACGGATATGACGAACGCTGGGGTCACCGACCTGATCGACCCGCTCCCCTCCCGCGTCCGGTGGGGTTCGTGTGGGACGGCGGCGAGGGGGTCTCGATGTACAGCCAACCGGGCGCGCGCGTGCGCAACATCGCCGCCAACCCGAAGGTCACGCTGAACTTCGATGGCGACGGCCGCGGCGGCAACATCGTCGTCCTCGCGGGCACCGCGCGGGTCGACCCGGACGCTCCGGCTGCGGACGCGAATCCCGCCTGGCTCGAGAAGTACGCCGCTCAGATCGAGCTCTTCGGGATGACGATGGCCTCGTACGCCGCGCGCTTCAGTGTCCCGGTCCGGATCCGCCTCACGCGCCTCGACGGACGCTGAAGCCTCACCGGGCCGGGGCCAGCGTCGCCCGCGCCGCCGCGTAGACCTCGTCGGCGCCGGGCAGGTAGGCGTCCTCGAGCTGCGGGCTGAGCGGGACCGGCGTGAAGGGTGCGCCGACGCGCTCGATCGGGGCGTCGAGGTCGTCGAAGGCGGCGGACTGGACCTCGGCCGAGATCTCGGCGCCGAAGCCGCCGTGCTCGACGGCCTCGTGGGCGATGACGAGGCGATTGGTGCGTCGCACAGAGTCGACGATCGTCTCGAGGTCGAGCGGGAGGAGGGTGCGAGGGTCGATCACCTCGGCTTCGGTGCCCTCGGAGGCGAGTCGCTCGGCGGCGGCCAGGGATTCGCCGACGAGCCGGGAGAGGGCGACGATGGTCAGGTCCGTGCCAGGCCGCACGACTTCGGCGCGGCCGATCGGGATGGGCTTGGCGCCGTCGGGCACCTCCTCCTTGCGGAAGTAGAGCGTCTTGTTCTCGATGAAGACGACGGGGTTTGGGTCCGCGATCGCACTCGCGAGCAAGCCGGCGGCGCCGGCGGCGCCGGAGGGCATCACGACCTTGAGGCCGGGAATGTGGGTGAGCCACGCCTCAAGGCTCTGGGAGTGCTGGGCCGCGCCGCGCGTCCCGGCGCCGCCCTGCGTGCGCAGGACCATCGGGACCCGCAGCTGCCCGCCCGACATGAAGTGGGCCTTGGCGGCGGCGTTGACGAGCTGGTCGAGGGCGAGGGTGAGGAAGTCGATGAACATGATCTCCAGCACCGGCCGCTTGCCGGACTGCGCGGCACCGATCGCGACGCCGCAGATCGCCGCCTCGCTGATCGGGGTGTTGAGGACGCGCTCGGTGCCGAACTCCTCGGCCAGCCCCGCGGTCACCGTGTAGGGGCCGCCCTCGGCGACGTCCTCGCCGATCACCAGGACGCCTTCGTCGGCCCGCATCGCCTCGGCCAGCGTGGCGTTGACCGCCTTGACGAAGGTGGTCTCCCCGCCGGCCAGGCTCAGGTCGGGTGTCGCCGTGCCCGGGGAGTAGACGAGAGCCTCCGCGATCTTGGGCTCGGGGAACGGACTCTGCCGCCCGAACTCCACGGCGGCCTCGACCTGATCGCGCGCTTCGGATTCGACCTCCGCGGCACGCTCCTCGTCGAACCAGCCCGCCTCGGCCCCGGCCCGCTGGAAGCGCAGGATCGGGTCCTTCTGCTGCCACTCCTCGTCGGCGAGCGCCTCGCGGTACTGGGCGGGGTCGCCCTCGTAGTGGCCGCGCAGCCGGTGCGTCAGGCACTCGAGCAGCAGCGGCCCTTCGCCCCTGCGCGCCACTGCCAGAAACTCGCCGAACGCCTCCCAGACGGCGCCGAGGTCGTTGCCATCGACGGTTTCACGGGTGAGCTCGTACGGGGCGACGACGTCCGAGACTCGCTCCACGTTGGTGTGCGCCGAGCGCGGGGTGAACTCAGCGAAACCGTTGTTCTCGCAAACCAGGATCAGCGGCAGGCCCCAGAGCGTGGCCAGGTTGACGGTCTCGTTGAAGTGGCCGGCCTGCACGGCGCCGTCGCCGAAGAAGACGACGGTCGCCTGATCGCCGCCGTCGAGACGGTTGGCCAGAGCGGTGCCGAGGGCGATCGGGACGTTGCCGCCGACGACGCCGGTCGCGCCCATCAGCCCGTGCTCGACGTCGACGAGGTGCATCGATCCGCCGACCCCGTGGCAGAGGCCGTCCGCGCGGCCCATCAGCTCGGCCATCACCCGGTCCATCGGCGCGCCATTGGCGATCGCGTGGCCGTGGGCGCGATGACCGGAGTAGACGGAGTCCTCGTCGCGCAGTTGCCCGCAGACGCCGGCGGCGACGGCCTCCTGGCCGACGCTCAGGTGGATCAGCCCGTAGACCTCGTCCGTCCGCTTGAGCTGCCCGGCTCGTTCCTCGAACACGCGGATCCGCCACATCGTCCGCAGCAGATCGAGGGCGCTCTCGCCCTCAAGCGGCGTCACGCAGCGACGGGCTGGAACTGCGACATGGCCGCCTCGAATGCGTGTCGGTACATCTCGTCGATCGGCTCCGCCCGGAGCTCGTCCGAGAGCACCTCGATCCCCCAGGCGTCGTCGTAGCCCATCTCCCGCGCGGCCCGGATGTACCCGCGGATGTCGAACTCTCCCTCGCCCGGCAGCTTGCGGAACCTGGTGGTCTCCTCGATCCGGTCCTCCATCCACTCCTTGTTGCCGTCGCTGAGCTCGACCCAGGTCAGGTATTCGAGCGGGATCCGCTTCAGGTCGTCCGGCGCGATGTCGAGCTTCGCCATGTGCCAGGTGTCGATCACCAGGCCCCCGTTCTTGGCGCCCGCCCCCTCGACCACGGCCAGCGCGGCATCGAGGCTGTCGACGTTGACGTCGAATGGCATGAACTCGTAGGCGATCACCGCGTCGGTGACCTCCGCCGCGTCGGCACAGAGCTCCGCGTAGCGCTCGGTGAGCTTGTCGAGCTCGCAGGGGACGCCCGGGATGTTCCCGACCTTGACGTGATGGGCGCCGAGAGCTGCGGCCCCCTCCAGGAGCAGCTTCTTCATCTCGTCCGACTCCTTGCGTCCCTCGGTCCCCTCGTCCTCGAGGAAGCCCCAGATGAACTCCAGCTCGAGGTAGCGCAGGCCGTTGTCATCGAGGAGCTTCTTGATGTCCTCATGGCTGCGGGTCTCGAGGATGTGCGCGAGGTCGGCGTGCCAGATGCCGATCCCCTTCATCTCGGCCTTGGCGGCCTCCCCGCAGCGGTCGGCGAAGTCGAAGTTGCTCCACTCCTGCCCTACGTGCGGCTGCGTCGGCCCGGCGGTCGTCCAGTAGGCGCCCATCAGCTCGACGCCGGTGTCAGTTGCCATCCGTCACTCCTCCTTGCCGCCCTCTGCGGGCATCACGTTGATCTCGATCTTGACCCCGTTGGGGTCCTCGAAGAACAGCTGGCGCATCCCGATCCCGGGCACCTCGTTGTGCTTCACCTCGACCCCGCTGCGCTCCAGGCGCGCCACCGCCTCATCGTGGTCGTCCCCGGAGAAGGCGAGGTGGTCGAGTGCCCCGGTGCCCTCGGCGGGCGGGGGGGCGGGCATCCCCGCGCCGCGCGAGTGCGCCGTGTAGGCGTCGCGGTCGGCGACATGGACGCAGGGGACTCCGTCGGCGTATAGCCAGTAGCCCGGGAACTCCAGCGGCGGACGCTCGCCCACCTCCAGCCCGAGGGCGTCGCGGTAGAAGTCGCGCGTGCCGTCGATGTCCTCGGTGAGCACCAGGACGTGCTCCAGCTTGGTCAGCGGCATCTCGACATCACCGCCGCTCCTCGGCTAAGCGGCCGCGGCGGGAACTTCGCCGACGACCTGCCGTGCCGCCGAGACCAGCTTCTCGGCGTCCGGAGCGATGTAGCCCTCTTGGACCTGGTTCGCCGCAACCGGGGCGTCCATCCGCGCCACCCGGGCGACGGGAGCCTTCAGCGAGTCGAGCGCCTTCTCGCTCACCAGCGCGGCGATCTCGGAGGCCACCCCGCAGTGCATGCGTCCCTCGTCGGCGACGATCAGCCGGCCGGTCTTGGCGACCGAGTCGAGGATCGTCTTCTCGTCGAGGGGAACCAGCGTGCGGAGGTCGACCACCTCGGCGTTGATGCCCTCCCCGGCGAGCTCGTCCGCGGCGCCGAGCGCCACCGAGGTCATCATCGAGCAGGCGACGATGGTCACTGCGTCGCCCTCGCGCTTCACGTCGGCCTGGCCGAAGGGGATCTCGAAGTCGCCGTCGGGGACGTCGTCCTCGGCTCCGTATCCGAAGGCGTGGGTGAGCACGATCGTCGGGTTGTCCGACTTGATCGCGGTCGTCAGCAGGCCCTTGACCTCCTTGGCGCCGGAGGGGGCTGCGATCTCGATCCCGGGAAGGTTCCAGTACATCCCGAACGGGCTCTCGGAGTGCTGCGCCCCGCCACCGTGCAGAAGACCGTGGCTGATGTGCAGCGTGACCGGCACGCCGATCGTGCCGCCGGACGAGGTCCGCGCCGTCGAGATCTCATTGGCGATCGAGGAGATCGCCGGATAGGTGAATGAGGCGAGCCCGAGGTGGGCGAACATCCGGTGCCCGCACATCGCCGCGCCGGCGGCCATCGCCGTGTAGGCGGCCTCGGAGCAGGGCGGGAAGAGGATGCGATCCCCGTACTTCTTCTGGAAGGGCTCGAACTGCATGCCCTCCGGACCGATCCCGAGCACCTCATTGCCCATCACGACGAAGTTCGGGTCCTCGTCCATGAACCTGCTCAGCACGTCGAGCATCGCGTCGGCGTAGTTCTTGGTGGGCATCGGATCCTCCTTACGCGAAGACGTGTTCGAGCGCGGACTCGGGCGTGGGGCGGGGGCTGTCCATGGCGAACTCGCGCGCCTCGGCAATCCGGCCGGTCTGCTGCTCATCCATCGCCGTCAGCTCGTCCTGGCTGACGTCGCCGGACCCGAGCAGCTTCCGTGCGTAGATCAGCACCGGATCGTGGTCGCGATACCAGTCCGCGTGCTCACCGGAGATCGCGGAGTCGTCCCATGCCATCGAGATGTCGAGCTCGCCCGTGGTCAGCTCCGGCCAGAGCGGCTGGCTGCCCGCCCACCGCTCGGTCACGGCGTGGATGAAGAACGGGCCCTTGCGCGCCCGGCAGTGCTCGACAGCCTTCGTGGCCAGCTCGTTGACCGCCTCGAGATCGCGGCCGTCGACGGTCTCGACCGGGATCCCGAAGGTCTTGGGGATCGTGGTCAGATCCTTCACCGCGGAGACTGAGGTCGGGAAGCCACCGCCCGCGGAGCCCAGGGCTCCTTCGCTGTTGTTCTCGCAGACGAACAGCACCGGCAGCTCGTAGAGCGCCGCCAGGTTGAGCGACTCGTAGGCGATCCCCTCCTCGAGGGCGCCGTCGCCGAAGAGGCCGACCGCGATCGCGTCGCCGCCCTCCTGCTTGAGCGCGAAAGCCGCGCCGTTGGCGAGCGAGATGCTGCCGCCGACGATCGAGGAGGTCGAGATGAAGCCGAGGTCGGGGTCGCTCATGTGCAGCGTGCCGCCGGCGCCCTTGTTGATTCCCGTCTCGCGTCCCAGGATCTCTGCCAAAGCCTTTTTGGGGTCGGTGCCCCGGGCGATGATGTGTCCGTGGTTTCGGTGGTGGGTGGCGAGCTTGTCGCCGTCCCCGAGGGCCTCCATCAGGCCCACGCCGGTCGACTCCTGACCGATGTAGAGGTGGAAGTGGGTCATGAAGGCGTGGTCCTCGTGGAAGAGCTTGTTGACCGCCTCCTCGAAGCGCCGGATGGTCAGCATGCGCTCGAGGGCGCGCCCCCTGCGTTCCTTGTCCCAGGTCCCCGTCATCGCTTCGCCTCGCCTCCGTTGGTGGTGCTGGCTCGACTCAGGTACGCCGACTGGAGCAGCTCGGGCTTCTTCTTCAGCTCGCTCGAGGCGCCGGAGAACTCGATCTTCCCGTGGCCCATCACATAGGTGTGCTTCGCCATGCCCAGGGCGATCGTCGCGAACTGCTCGATCAACAGCACGCCGGTTCCGGATTCGGCCAGCTTCTCGATCGTCGGGATCAGGCGCTTCACGACCACTGGGGCGAGCCCGAGCGAGAGCTCGTCGATGAGGACGAACTTCGGCTTGGAGACGAGAGCCTGGGCCAAGACCACCATCTGCTGCTCTCCGCCCGACAGCGACCGTGCCGCCCGGGTACCGAGCCGCTCCTTGAGTTCCGGGAACATCTCCAGGGCGTACTTGACGCCCGCATCGGCCTCAGCGCGAGGGAGCGAGTAGGTCGCCACTCGGAGGTTGTCCTCGACGCTGAGCTCGGGCAGCAGTCGCCGGCCCTCCGGGACGACGGCCACGCCGGCGGCCCGGATCTTCTCCGGCCGGCGCCCTGAGAGGTCATTGCCGTTCAGGCTCACCGATCCGGACTCGGGCCGCAGAACGCCACCGACCGCCAGCACCAGGCTGGACTTGCCGGCGCCGTTCGGACCAAGCAACGCGGTCACCTCGCTCGCACCGATTCGCAGCGAGACATCGCGGACCACGGGCCGGCCGCCGCGCGCGACGGTCAGGTTCTCGAGCTTGAGGACGTCGCCCTGCTTGCCGCTCGCTGTCTTCTCGGGCGATGATTCAGCGGCGGTCTCGGTGGTCGCCGCACCCTGTGGGTCCGCGGTCTGGCTCATATCTCCTCCGCCCCGAGGTAGGCCCGGATCACCTGCTCGTCCCGCAGCACCTCGTCGGTCGGGCCAGACGCGATCAGCTTGCCGAAGTCGAGAACCGAGGTGAGCTCGCAGCATGCGGACACCAGGTTCATGTCGTGGTCTACGAGGATCACCAATGCTCCGATCTCCGTGGGGATCTTGCGGATCACGGAGCCCATGTGCTCGGTCTCTTCGTCGGGCAGCCCCGCCGCGGGCTCGTCGAGAAGGACGGCGCGTGGCTTACCCACCACCGCGCGAGCGATCTCGACGAGGCGACGCTCGCGCGCCCCGAGGGTCCCGACCTTCGTCTGGGGATCCAGTCCTCCGAGCCCGACGAAGTCGAGCGAGCCGAGCACATCGTCGCGCCGGGAGGAGCCGCCGTTGTTGCTGGAGTGCTCCTCGACCATCGCGACGTTGTCGTAGAGCGAGAGCTCCTCGATCGCCTGCTCGGTCTGGAAGGTCCGGCGCAGGCCCCAGCGCGCACGGCGGAAGTCGGTCATCGCGAGCAGGTTCTGGTCGAAAGCCGTGACCGTTCCGCCCGACGGCTTGACGAATCCGCTGAGCACGTTGAAGAACGTGGTCTTGCCCGCTCCGTTTGGGCCGATCAGGCCGCAGGTCCCGCCGGGGAAGGTCACGGTCATCTGGTCGATCGGCTTGACGCCGCCGAACCGCACCTCGAGGTTCTCGACCTTGATCACTCCGACCTCGCCGTTCCGGCCGCCCGCGCTCCCGGGCTTCCGATGAGTCTGTAGATCAGGCGCCCGAGCTTCGCCATGTCCTTCGGGAACTGGTCGACCAGGCCCGCCGGCGCCATGGTCAGGACCTGGATCACACCGATGCCGAAGAGGATGGTCAACAAGTCGGGAGGCAGTCCCCAGTTGTTCAGGAGGGCCGGCAGGAGCTTGATCAGGACGCCGGCAACCACCGCGCCCCAGAGGCTGTAGATCCCGCCCATCAGGACGACCGCGAGCAACACGATCGAGTCCTGGGTGGGGAAGGTGAGGTTGTAGAGGGTGCCCGAGCTCCCGGCCAGCAGCGCCCCTGCGATCCCCGTCATGAACGAGGCCAGCGCGAACGCCCACATCTTGTAGAGGCTGATGTTGACTCCCGCGGCGAGCGCCGCCGGCTCGCTCTGCCGGATGGTCGCCCAGGCCCGCCCGGGTTTGCCACGCACGTGCCAGAGGGCAAGCAGGAACATCAGGGCCGCCCAGATCACGCAGTAGCGGAAGAAGGCGTGGTCGCCCGTGGCGATGCTCGGGCGCCGGATCTCGTGGGCGCCGGTCGTCGCGTCGGTGTGCCCCAGGAAGCCGCCGCCGCCGTTCGGGAAGTCCGTCGCCGCGATCACCACCGTGATCGCGCCGGCGAGCATCAGGGTGATCAGCGCCAGGTAGAGGCCGCTGACCCGCAGCGCCGGCAGGCCGATCAGCGAGCCGAGGAACATCGTGATCACCCCGGTCATGATCGCCACTACCGGGAAGGGGAGGCCGGTCGCGAACAGCAAGCGGGCCCCCACCCAGGCGCCCAGCGCCAAGACCGCGACCTGGCCGAGCGAGACGAGGCCTACACGGCCCATGAGCAGCCCGAGACCGAGGGCGACGATCGTGTAGATCACCACGGCCGTCGCCACGTCCACCCAATAGGTGCTCAGCATGGAGGGGAGGACGAAGAAGACGAAGGCGAACAGAACGGCGATCACGGCGAGGCGAATGCGCTCGCCACGATCGAGGTGCGGGAGGGGCCGCGATAGGCGGGCCATGACCCCTGTGCCCGAGGCCTCAGCGGCGTCCATTGCCCAATCCCGTTCCGGCGAACGAGATCTCGCGCTTACGCGAGATCACCAGCAGCGCCACGGTCGCCAGCACGAACGGCGCCATGTTGCGGTACTCGGCGATCGAGGTGATCGGTGTTGCCAGAGCGCTGACCAGACCGACCACGAGTGCCGCGAAGAAGGTGATGGTGAGCGAGCGCAGCTGCGCGATCAGCGCCGCCGCCAGTGACGAGATCACCAGGAAGGTGAGGCTGACGGCGTCCAGTCCGACCAGGTCGGAGAGGAGCAGGCCCGACACCCCGGAGAGCACTCCCGAGACCAGCCAGGCCTGGGCCTCGACCCTGCGCACCGGCACGCCGAGCGTGGCGGTGATCTCGCGGTCGTTGGCCAGCCCGCGCATGGCGGTGCCGAGCTTCGTGTACTTGAGGAAGGCTGCGGTGCCGAAGACGACCACCACCCCCAGCCCGAACGCGATCACCTGCGTCCAGGTAACCGCGACCTGACCGACGTCGAAGGCATGAGTCGAGGTCGGCAGCACCTGGGAGCGGGCCTTGTCGCTCCAGATCCAGGACATGGTCCCGAGCAGGATCAGGGCCAGGCCCAGCGTCGCGGTCGCCTTGACCAGGGCGTCCCGTTTGGCCAGCGCCGGCCCGATGACGACCCCGTACCCGAGCGTGATCACGGCCGCGATCACGACCGCTACTCCGTAGGAGGGCCATTCGGGCCACAGCGAGTTGTTGATCAGGTCCCAGGCGATCAGGGCGGACAGCGCCCCGACCGCGCCGAAGGCAAGATTCAGCACTCCCGTGGTCCGGTAGAGAACCACCATCCCGGCCCCCGACAGGGCGTACACCCCGCCGAGGGCCAGGCCGGTGACGATGAAGGGCTGGAAGTCGTGCCAACTCGGCATTTAGTGACTCACAGCCCCCTGATCAATCTGCTCCGCCGGTCAGGCTCGGGTCGGCCGCCTCGATCTGGCGGACCTTCGCGATATCCGGCTCGTCGCCGCTGATGTCGAAGCAATCCTCCTTGATCACCATCTTGCCGTTGTCCGGCGTGGTGGTCCAGTCGACGTTGTTCGGGATGTGCAGCGGGGCGTTCTTGCCGAAGTACCAGGGCCGGCACAGAATGTCGGTCTTCTGGTCCTTCAGGTTGAACACCGCTTCGTTCACGCTCTGCAGCGTGTAGTCACCCTTGACCGTCTCCAGGGCGTTGGTCATGAATTCGCCCATCAGGTAACCCATCTGGCTGAAGCTCCCCAGCCCACCGGTCACGTTCTGGCCATACTTCTTCATGACTGAGCGGTAGAGCTCCGAGTCGGGACCGTCGAAATCGGTCACGTTGAGCTCGGCGTTGACGAGCAACTTGCCGTCCCACTTCGTCCCCAGCGCCTGCGCCAGGAAGTCGGTGTTACACGGCGTCGAGCAGCCCCACGCCTTGACGCTGTCCTCGAGGCCCTGGTTCTGGGCGGCCTGGAGGATCTTGAGCGCCTCGGGCGGCGTGAAGTTGAGGATCACGCCTCCGTTCGCGCCGGCCTCCTGGGTCAACCTGACGGCGACCGAGTTGGCGTCCTGGATGGGGACGTTGTCCGTCGACTCGCTGATCGGAATGCCTGCAGCGTCGGCGACGATCTTCGGACCGGCGGCGATGTAGCCGGTGCCCGGCACGTTCGACTGGTCGAACGCGATCTTGTCGACTCCCTGTCGGATCACGGCCTGCGTGGCACCGTCCGAGCTGTAGCGCGGGCCCATGTTGACGGGGGCGCTGTTCGGCGTCGACCAGCAGGACGGCGCGATGCCCGCGTTCAGGACCCCGATGCCCTTCTGTTCGTAGTAGCTGTGGTTGACATCGCACTCGATCAGGCTGAAGCCGCCGGCCATGCCGACGACGCCATCCGTCTCGACCAGCTTGCGCGCCAGCGCGGCGTCCTGAGCCGGGTCGGTCTGCTCGGTCTCATAGATGTACTGGACCGGATGGCCGTTGATGCCACCGTTGGCGTTGACGCAGTCGAAGTACGCCTTGGTCGTCAAGACGCCGTCGGTGAAGTCCGTACCGGGCTGCTTCGTCGCGATCCCCCCGATCTTGATCGGGGTGCCCGTGGGCTTCTGACCGTTGCCGTTGCCGCATTTCGGATTGTCTACAACCGAACCACTGTTGTCGGATTTGTTTCCGCTGCCGCCGCAGGCGGCGACGACAAGGGAAAGGCCGGCCGCGACCACGACCAACGTGGTGACGGATCGCCTCTTCGAGCCGAAGTACCTCTTCACCGATCTCTCCTCCTCTATTGCCGGGCTCCGGTCGGTTCCGGCGGCCTTGGCGTGATCCTATACCAAGAAAGTCATTGCGTTTGGTTTGTTTTCTATTTAGCCGTCGTAGAGCGCAATCCGAGCAATCTGGCAGCGTTCTCCTTGAGAATCAGCGGCTTCACCTCGTCGTCGATCTCGAGGCGCTCGAAATCGCTCAGCCAGCGCTCAGGCGTGATCATCGGGTAGTCCGAGCCGAACAGAACCTGCCTTTTGAGCAGGGTGTTCGCGTAGCGGACGAGCAGGGGCGGGAAGTACTTCGGCGACCAGCCGCTGAGATCGATGAAGACCTCGGGCTTGTGCATCGCGATCGAGAGGGCTTCGTCCTGCCAGGGGAAGGAGGGGTGGGCGAGCACGATCGGCATCTCCGGGAAGTCGGCCGCGACGTCGTCGACGTAGATCGGGTTCGAGTACTTGAGCCGCACTCCGCCGCCTCCGGGCAGACCCGAGCCGATCCCGCTGTGCCCGGTGTGGAAGAGGGCCGGCAACCCGGCCTCCGCGATCACCTCATACAGCGGATACGCGGAGCGGTCATTGGGGAAGAACGCCTGCAGGTTTGGATGGAACTTGAAGCCCCTGACACTGCGCTCGGCGATCAGACGGCGGGCCCGGTCGACCGCGTCGGGCCGAGCGGGGTCGACGCTGGCAAACGGGATCAGAACGTCGGGATACCGTGCCGCGCCCTCCAGCACCTCCTCGTTCGAGACGGGCGGTCGGCCGGACTGCGACTCCCAGTCGACCGTGAAGACCACGGCGGCCATTCCGCGCTCTCGGTAGTAGCTGCCGACATCGTCGATCGTCGGGGTCCCTCCGCCGTCGCGGAAGTAGCGCTGGGACGCCTCGCGGAGCTTCGGCGGGATCGGGTCGTGACCCTCTGACGAGACCTCCACATGGGTGTGGAAGTCGATCGCCCGGATCCCGTCGAGGTCGATCACGCAGCGAGCCCGGCAACGTTCAGCTCGGCGAGCCCGTCCTTCAGGGCCACGTCGCCGGCACCGTCGACCGCGTCGAAGACGACCTGACCCTCGGCGAGGCCTCCCCGGATTCTTGTGGTCAGCGCGTCGCCCGGGCGCATCGGCCGCGAGAAGCGCACGGCCAGGCGCCGGACCGCGGCCGGGTTGTCGATGCCGCGCGACTCGAGCACCGCCCGGCCTGCGAACGCCATCAGGCAGAGTCCGTGGACGATGATCCCGGGCAGCCCCGCCGCCCTGGCGACCTCGTCGTCGAGGTGAAAGGCGTTGTGGTCGCCGGACGCCTCCGCGTAGCGCTGGGTCTGGTCCTCGGCCACCGGATAGGTGAAGGTCGCCTGGGGCTCCGACTCGGCCGGTTCGTCGGGCATCCGGTGGTCGGGCGCCTCCTCGCCGCCCCCGGTGCCGCCCGTGATGCCGCGGTAGAACTCGGTGACGTACTGCTCGTTGAGCAGGCGGTCATCGCCGTCGCGGGTCTCCGTCTTGAGGACGACCGTGGTTCCGGACTCCTTGACGTGCACGCCGACCGCCGCCGCGCGCGAGCGCAGCGTCATCCCGGACTCGATCGGCGCTGAGATCTGGATGTCCTGGTCGCCGTGCACCACCTTCGGACGCGCCTCCTCCGGCGCGACCGCGTGCGCCGCTTCCTGGAGAGTCGCCCAGACGGGCACGATCGCGAAGACGGGTGGCGCGACCCGGCCCTCGAGCGCGAGCGGCGCTGTCTCATCCGTGGCCCGCGCGTAGGAGCCGATCGTCTCCCTCGAGACCGAAACCGCTCGGCCCGGGGTCCACCGTCCCAGCACATCCAGGTTGAACTGCACGACCGCTCGACCGCTCCTTATATGTAGGGGGCTGCCTCGGCCGTGAGCCTAGAACGGATAGGAGGCGGGCTCGGGCTGCTCCGTGATCCAGCGCACCTCGGTGAACTCCTCGATGCTGAACGGACCGCCGAAGCGACCGCCGTTGCCGGAGGCGCCGCGACCGCCGAAGGGCGCCAGCGGATCGTCGTAGACCGTCGAGTCCATGATGTGGACCAGGCCGGTGTCGAGCTTCTCGGCGAGCTCGCGTCCGCGCTCGTGCGAGGAGGTGTAGACCGCGCCGGAGAGTCCGTACTCGGTGTCGTTGGCGATCGCCGCCGCCTCGTCCTCCGACGAGAAGGTCATCACCGGAGCCACCGGCCCGAAGATCTCCTCGTTCCAGGCCCGCATGTCACGAGTCACGTCGGCGAGCACCGTCGGCGGGAAGTAGGGCGGATCGCCCTTGCCGCCCGCCTTCAGCTCGGCCCCGGAGCTGACGGCATCGTCGACGATCTCCTGGACGCGGTCGATCTGCCGGCGGTTGATGATCGGCCCGAGGGCGACCTCCTCCTTGCCCGGGTCGCCGACCGGCAGTCGCGCGGCGTGCTCGGCGAGCGTGGAGATGTACTCCTCCGCGACCGACTCGTGCACCAAGTGCCGGCCCGAGGCCATGCAGATCTGGCCCTGGTGGAAGAAGGTCCCGAACGACCCACAGGACACGGCCTTCTCGATGTCGGCGTCGTCGAGCACGATGAACGAGCTTTTGCCGCCGAGTTCGAGCGCGACCCGCTTCAGGTTGCCGCCGGCGAGCGCGCCCACCGCCCGGCCCGCCCGGGTGGAACCTGTGAAGGAGACCATCCTGACCTCCGGCGCCTCACAGATCGCCTCGCCCGGCTCGACGCCACCCGGGAGGACCTGGAAGACGTTGTCCGGCAGGCCGGCCTCCTCGAACGCACGGGCGAAGACCAAACCGCCGGAGACCGGGGTGTGCGGATCGCACTTCAGGAGGACGGAGTTGCCGAGAGCGAGCGCCGGGGCCACCGAGCGCATCGAGAGGATCATCGGGAAGTTCCATGGCGCGATCACGCCGACGACCCCGACGGGCAGCCGCTTCGCGATGCTGAGGCGCCCCTGCTCGTTCGGCAGGACCTCGCCGATCGGCAGTGCGGTGAGCGCCGCGGCTTCGCGCAGTTCCTTTTTCGCCTCACCCACCTCGAAGGCTGCCTTCTGTGGCACGCCTCCGCCCTCGTGGACGAGCCACCACTCGATCTCCTCGTGCGCATTCTCGAGAGCGTCGGCCGCGGCTCGCAGGATCGCGGCCCGCTCGGGCCCGGGGGTCGCCGCCCAGCCGGGTTGCGCCTCCGCCGCCAGCTTCGAGGCGCGCATCACGTCGTCCCGGCCCGCGCTGCCGACCGAGGCCAGGTGCTCGTCGGTGGCGGGGTTGTGAACCTCGAGCCGCTCGCCCGTCTGCCGCCAGCCGCCGCTGAAGATGTTTCCGTCGAGGACCTCTGCCGTCATCAGGGGTCCCATCGGGACCTCGGTCTGGGTGGCGACCTCCATCGATTCCTCTCCTCTCGTTGGCCGGGCTTCCGTTCCCGGCGTCTCGCGGTGTATCTTGCCTCACCGCGATTCTGTATGCAACAGGTGAAGAGCGGCCGGTCACAGAGGCGACCGAGCGCGCGCGGATTGGACCATGAAGGGTATTTCTGCATACAAAGACTGGGCGGATGGCCGCCGCCGATAAGACCACCAAGGCGGCCGAGGCGGCCGAGAGCGAGCCCATCTCGCAGACGACGCGGGCTCTGCTCAGCCTCCGCGACCTGCTGCTGAGTGGGGAGTTCCCGCCGGGGACCAGGATGTCCGAGCTGCCGCTGGTGGAGCGGCTCGGAGTCTCGCGGACTCCCCTCCGCCTCGCGCTGGCGACGCTGCAGCACGAGGGTCTGCTCGAGAGCCTGGACGGCGGTGGCTACGCCGTCAGGGAGTTCACGAGGGATGAGATCAACGACGCGATCGAGCTTCGAGGGGTCCTCGAGGGGACCGCCGCGCGATTCGCCGCCGAGCGTGGGGCAACCAATGACCAGCTCGCCCGGATGCGTCGGCTGAGCGCGGAGATGGATCCGCTGGTTCATCGCTCGGACATCGACTCGTTCTGGCGCTATGTCGAGTGCAACCGCGAGTTCCACGCGCTCCTGCTCGAGGCCGCGAATAGCCCGGTCCTCGCGCGGGCGCTGGAGCGGATCCTGGCGCTTCCCTTCGCCTCGCCGAGCGCCCTGGTCCAGGGGCAGGCTGAGCTGCCCGAGTCACGGGAGATCCTGGTGATCGCCCAGGACCACCACCGGGGGCTGATCGAGGCGATTGCAAACCGGCAGGCCGCTCGCGCGGAGTCGCTGGCGCGCGAGCACGCCCGGGTCGCGATGCGGAATCTGGAGATCGTGCTGGACCACCGCCACGTGCTGGAACAGATCCCGGGCGCGTCACTGATCAACCTCGCCGAGCACTCAAAGGACTGACGAAGGAGAGGAGCACGAGATGGCGAGCAACGGATATCACTGCGAGGTCGTGGGGAGCCTGCTCCGGCACGACGAGCTCAAGGAAGCGATGGAGCGAGACGAGCACGGAGAGATGGACCCGAAGGAGCTCGAGCGGCTCCAAGCAGAGGAGGGGAAACGGAACATCGCGCTGCAGGAGGAGGCCGGGATCGAGGTGCTCACCGACGGCGAGGTGCGGCGCCGCTTCTGGTTCGACCCCCTCACCGACAGCCTCTCCGGCTACAACCCCGAGGTCCCCGCGCCCGTGATGTTTCACGGCTCCGTCGACAAACCGGAGGGGCCGCCGCCGAAGCTGCCCGCCGTGACCGAGAAGCTCGGCATCCGCCACAACCTGCCGCTCGAGGAGTACCGCTTCGTCAGCGCCAATACGGACCGCCCCGCGAAGGCGACTCTGGCGGGGATGACCTACGCCAGCGTGCTCTGGGTCCCGGGCTACTCCGACAAGGTCTACCCGGACCGCGAGGCCTACATGGACGAGGTGATCGAGCTGATGAAGCAGATCGTCGGCGAGACCGTGGAGGCCGGTTGCGACTACTTCCAGCTCGACTCGCCTCGCTACACCCACCTCGTCAGCGAGGAGGGCCAGGAGAACCTGCGCAATCTCGGCCTCGACACCGAGACCTGGCTGGGGCAGATGATCGAGCGCGACAACCAGCTGATCCGGGCGTTCCCGGACGTGACCTGGGCCGTTCACCTCTGCCGTGGTAACCACCGCTCGATGTGGTCGGTGGAGGGCGGCTACGACGCGATCGCCGAGCAGCTCTTCAACGACCTGGAGTGCGATCGGATCTTCGCGGAGTACGACTCCCCGCGGGCCGGGAGCTTCGAGCCGCTCCGTTTCGTTCAGGAGGGGAAGACCGTCGTGCTCGGGCTGATCACCACCAAGGAGCCCGAGCTCGAGGACGCCGACCAGCTCAAGGGGCGGATCGAGGAGGCCTCGCAGTTCATGCCTCTGGAGCGGCTGGCCCTCAGTCCGCAGTGCGGCTTCGCCTCCACGCTGCCGGGCAATCTGGTCACCTTCGACGACCAGCGAAAGAAGCTCGAGCTGCTCGGCAAGGTCGCGCACGAGGTCTGGAGCTGATGGCCTCGCTGCTGAGCCCGCTCGACGACGTGCTGAAGCGCTCCGGCGCCCACATGACGGAGCGGGAGGGATGGACCGTGGCGGCCGACTTCGGCTCGCTGGCCGCCGAGATCGCAGTCAGCCGGGCGACCGCTGGCCTCGCGGACGTCTCCAGCATCGGCAAGTTCGAGCTAGCCGACTCGCCGACCGCCATCGCCGAGATGTATCCGTCCGGCCGCGAGCTCCGGCCCGGCCGGATCATGGAGGCGGCGGACGCGTGGTGGTGCGTCGTCTCCCCTGAGCTGTTGCTCGTTCTCACCCCGTCCTCCAGCAGCGAGCGGGTACGCGTCGAGCTGACCGAGCGCGCCCACGAGGCCACCACGGTCACCGACGTGACCTCTGACCGGGTCGCCGTCTGCCTGACCGGGCCGTTCGCCCGCGACGTGCTGACCCGGGCGGGCGCCACCTCCGCCAAGACCGGCAGCCTGCGCGTCGAGTCGGTCGGCGGCGTGCCCACGCTCGTCCTGCACCAGTACGAGAAGCAGTGGCTGCTCGTGGCCGCCGCCTCGGAGGCCGGGAACCTGTGGAGAGCGCTCACCGAGGCGGGCTCGCCGCTCGGCCTGGCGTACGTGGGCGCTGACGCGCTGCAGCACCTGCACGCCGCCGCTGGTGCGTAGCTCGAACGGCGGCCGCCGATCGGTCGTCACCGGCACGACGTTGATCGTCGCCGGCGTCCTCCCAGGCTTCCTGACCGCCAGCCTCGCCCCGAGGATCCGCCACGACTTCTCGTTCGGCGATTCGACCCTCGGTCTCGCCGTGGCAGTCTTCTACCTGACCTGCACCGCCTTCTCCACGCCCGCGGGCCATCTCGTCGAGCGGATCGGAGCGCGCCGCGGCATGCTGTTCGGGGCCGCCCTCACCGCCGCAGCCTGCCTCGCCGTCGCGGGGCTGGCCGAATCGGCGCCCGCGCTCGTCGCCGTCCTCCTGGTCGCTGGCATCGGCAACGCGATCGGTGGCCCCGCGGTCAGCGCTCTGCTGCGCCGCACCGTCGACACCGGCCGCCATGGCCTGGCATTCGGCGCGCAGCAGTCCGGCGCCTCGATCGGCGCGTTGCTCGCTGGGGTGGCGCTGCCTGCCGTGGCGATTCCGCTCGGCTGGCGCTGGGCCTACGTCGTCGCGGCGGGGCTCGCCCTGGTGGCGGTGGCCCTCGCCCCGGCGCCTGGCCCCGGGGCGCCACCGCGCCTTGCCGCGCAGGCAGAGACGGCGCCGCAAAGCGCCACCTCGATTCGCGCACTGGCGTTGGCCGCGGTCCTGGCGAGCGCCGCGGGCGTCGGCTTCATCGCCTTCCTGGTCACCTACTCGGTCGACCAGGGGATCGGCGAGGGGGCCGCCGGGCTGCTGCTGGGCGCCGTCAGCCTCGCCGCCACGATCAGCCGGGTCGGCCTTGGCGTGATCGCCGACCGCTCGCGCGGTGACCCGCTGAGGCTCACCGCCATGACCCTCGCCGGGAGCGTCGCGGGATACCTGCTCCTGATCGCCGGCGAGCCGGCGGTGATCGTGCTGGCGGCGCTGATCGTCGGCAGCATCGGCTGGTCGTGGCCGGGGACGCTCACCCTGGCCGTCGTCTTCCGCAGGCCCGATGCGCCGGCCTGGGCCGTCGGGGTGATGATGTCCGGCCTCTTCGCAGGGGCGGCGGGCGGCCCCCTGCTCGTCGGCCTGCTCGCCGAGCACGACCACTTCGCCGCGGCGTGGTCGCTGTGCGCCGGGCTTGCCCTGGCTGCTGCCGCGACGATCGCGCTGACGCGCCGATTCGAGCGGTCCGGCGCCGCTCCTCTAGGGTTGGCAACCGCCGGCGACGGAGTGAGGAGAGGGCATGGAAGGTGAGAGGAGCTCGCGTACGCAGGTGGGGATCGTGGGCGCCGGTCCGGCCGGCCTGGTCCTCTCCCACCTCCTCCAGCGGGAGGGGATCGAGTGCGTGGTGCTCGAGGACCGCAGCCGCGAGTACGTCGAGAAGCGGGTCCGGGCGGGCGTCCTCGAACAGGGCACGGTCGATCTGCTCACCGAGCTCGGTCTGGCCGACCGGCTCCACCGCGAGGGCCTCGTTCACCAGGGGATCGAGCTGCGCTTCGATGGCCAGGGCCACCGGATCCCCTTCGAGGAGCTCGCCGAGGGCAGGGCGATCACGATCTACGGCCAGCAGGAGGTGGTCAAGGACCTGATCGCCGCGCGGCTGGACGCCGACGGCCCGCTGCTCTTCGAGGTCGACGACGTCTCCCTGTACGGCATCGACTCGGACGAGCCGAGCATCCGCTTCACCCACGAGGGGGTGGAGAAGGAGCTCCGCTGCGACGCGATCGCGGGCTGCGACGGGTTTCACGGCGTCTGCCGCCCATCGGTCCCCGACGGGGTGCTGAGCTTCAACCAGCTCGACTACCCCTTCGCCTGGCTCGGCATCCTCGCTCGGGTCGCCCCCTCCACCGAGGAGCTGATCTACGCGCCCCACCAGCGCGGCTTCGCGCTCCACAGCCTGCGCTCGCCGGAGCTGAGCCGGCTCTACGTCCAGTGCGATCCCGAGGACGAGCTCGAGGCCTGGCCGGACGAGCGGGTCTGGGAGGAGCTCCACCTGAGGCTGGCGCGCGACGACGGCTGGACCCTGAAGGAGGGGCCGGTGATCGAGAAGACGATTGCGCCGCTGCGCAGCTTCGTCGCGCAGCCCATGCAATACGGACGGCTTTATCTGGCCGGCGACGCCGTCCACATCGTCCCCGCCACCGGCGCGAAAGGGCTCAATCTGGCCGTGGCCGACGTCCAGGTGCTCGGCGAGGCGCTCGCGAAGTACCTGAATGCCGGCGACGATGCCCTGCTCAAGGGGTACTCGGACGCCTGCCTGCGCCGGGTCTGGCGAGTGCAGCATTTCAGCTGGTGGATGACCTGGATGCTGCACCGTTTTCCGGATGACGACGGCTTCACCCGGGGGCTGCGCCGGGCGCAACTCGAGTACGTCTGCTCGTCGCGGGCCGCCGCGGCGACCCTGGCGGAGAACTACGTCGGGCTGGGGCGGGTCTGGTGACCTGGTGACCAAAACGACTGCGAGGAGCGAGCTGAGATGAGCCTGGTTGAGGAGCTGTTCGACGTGCGCGATGCGCGCGTGGTCGTAACCGGCGCCGCCAGCGGGCTCGGGCTGGCGATGGCCGAGGTGATGGCGGTGGCCGGCGCCCGCGTGACGCTGGCCGACCTGGAGCCGGAGAGGCTCGAGTCCGAGACCGCGCGGCTGGCCGACGCGGGCGGGCAGGTCCGCTCCTTCCAGGTCGACGTCGCCCAGCGCGAGCAGGTGCAGGCCCTGATCGACGACGTCGTCTCGGAGCAGGGAGGCGTCGACGTCCTCTACGCCAATGCCGGGATCTCATTGGAGCCGGGCATCACCGATCCGAAGGGCGGCATCGCGGCGATCGAGACGGAGGCCTGGGAGAAGGTGCTGGGGGTCAACCTGAACGGCGTCGTCTTCTCGATGGGCGCGGCCGCGGAGGTGATGAAGAGGCAGGGTGCGGGCAAGATCGTCGTCACGGCCTCAAACGCCGGGCTCAAGGTGGAGCCCCTGGTCGGGTACTCCTACGCCGCCAGCAAGGCCGCGGTGATCCACGTCGTTCGCCAGGCGGCCGTGGAGCTGGCGCCCCACGGGGTGAACGTCAACGCGATCGCGCCGGGCCCGTTCCGCACCAGGATCGGCAGCGGCGAGCTGCCGGACGAGCGAATCGAAGGAATCTGGGCAGACCTGATCCCGCTCGGCAGGATGGCGGAGACGGACGAGCTCAAGGGGCTGGTGCTGATGCTGGGCTCGCCGGCGGCGAGCTACATCACCGGCGCAGTGGTCCTGATCGACGGCGCGGCGATGCCCTCCTCGTTCCGGGAGCCGATCACCCTCGGTTAGGGCCCATCCGGCCGGCGCTTGCGGCGTCGTTTGAGCCAATTGACCAAATCCTTTAGGTTGATGCCGTGCTCGCTGCGGTGACTCGGGGAATCAGGGATATGCAGATTCTCGATATGCCCGAGCCGCCGGCACCCGGCCCGGGAGAGGTGATGGTGCACCCGGATGCGGTGGGGATCTGCGGCTCGGACTTCCATTTCTTCGCCGGTGAGCTCCAGATCTTCGACGAGTCGCCCTATCCGCGGATCCAGGGGCACGAGTTCACCGGGACGATCGAGCAGCTCGGCGCGGGGACGAACGATCGACTCAGTGAGGGCGATCGCGTCGCGATCATGCCGATCAGCTCCTGCGGCAACTGCTATCCCTGCCGGGTCGGGCGGGGCAACGTCTGCGACAACTTCAGCCTGATCGGCATCCATACCGACGGGGGTCTTCAGGAGCTGATCCGCATCCCGGATTCCCAGGTCTTTCCAATCGAGGCCGACGAGCCGGCGGTTGCGGCGCTGGCGGAACCTGTCTCGATCGCGGTCCGGAGCATCCACAGGTCGGGGATCTCGGAGGGCGAGCGCGTCGTGATCCTCGGGGCCGGGCCGATCGGCCAGGCCGTGCATCTGCTGGCTTTGGAGCGCGGGGCGACGACGCTGCTCGTCGACCGGGTGCAGAGCCGCCTCGACTTCGGCACGGCGAATGGCGCAGAGGCGCTCGTCTGGCAGGACCGTGACCAGGTCACGGACGACTGCCGCGAGTGGAGCGGCGGCGAGGGCCCACCCCTCGTCTTCGACGCCACCGGGGCGCCGGATCCGATCCGCGCCGCTGTCGACATGGCGGCTTCTGCGGGGCGAGTGGTGGTCGTCGGGATGTCGGGCGAGGAGGTTCCCCTGCGGATCGGGACCTTCACCGAGAAGGAGATCGACATGCTCGGCGTGAGCTGCTGCGGATCGGACGAATTCGGCGAGGCCGTCAGGTTCGTGGAGTCCCACCGGGAGCCGCTCGAGCGCCTGATCAGCCGGCGATTCCCGCTCGACCGCGCGCCTGAGGCCGTCGGCTACGCCATGGAGAATCCCGGTGAGGTGATGAAGGTGGTGATCACCGGTTCCTGACAAATACTCTGACTTATCGATAATGTGGCATGGAGGCGCTGAAATGTGCAGACATCCCCAGGGAGTGACTAGGAGGAGGCATTGACCGCCAATGGCCCGGGGGTCCGGCTGCGGCCGGGGGCAGCGGGGCAGGAGGAACGGCTGGCTGAGCTGTTCGACGTCGTTCTCGAGAACAACCCCTTCCAGCGCGGCCGGGTCGAGGAGCTCGGGCTCGGCGATCGTCCCAGCCTCTCCGAGCTGCGCCCGCTGACCAAGCGCGAGCTGGTCGCGGACCAGGAGCGCCACCGTCCCTTCGGCACCAACCTCACCTATCCGCTGGAGCGCTACACCCAGGTGTTCCAGACCAGCGGCACCACCGCCCATCCCCTACGCGTACTCGAGACGGCGGAGGACTGGGCCTGGTGGAGGATGCGCTTCGCCCACACGATGAACGCCGCCGGCCTGGACAGCTCCGACCGGGTGGCGCTCGCCTTCTCCTTCGGCCCGCACGTCCAGTTCTGGGCCGCCAAGGAGGGGCTCCAGGAGATCGGCGCCATGGGGGTATCGATGGGGGGCATGGGCTCGGTGCAGAGGCTGCAGACCATCGCCGAGGTCGAGGCGACGACCCTCTGGTGCACTCCGACCTACGCGCTCCACCTGCTGGAGGTGGCAGTCGAGCAGCGCCTCGAGTCGACCATCGAGTCCATCGGGCGCGTCTTGTGCACCGGCGAGCCGGGGGGTTCGCTGGAGGGCGTGCGCTCGAGGATCGAGGAGGGCTTCGGGGCGGTCTGCATCGACCACGCCGGCCTCACGGAGGCGGGGCCGTTCGGCGATCCGTGCGTCGCGGGTCACGGACTCCACATCGACGAAGGCGAGTTCATCTGCGAGATCCTCGACGAGGACCTCAGCCCCACGCCCGAGGGCGAGCGGGGGGAGCTGGTGATCACCCCCCTCGGCCTCACCGGCTTCCCGGCGCTTCGCTACCGCACCGGTGACTCGGTGATCGCCACCGACGAGCAATGCCCCGCAGGCCACGAGGGCCGCTGGCTTCCCGGCGGGATCGTCGGCAGGACCGATGACATGGTGGTGGTACGCGGCATGAACGTCTACCCGTCCGCGATCGAGGAGGCCGTTCGCCAGGTGAACAGCACGGGAGAGTTCCGGATCACCTTCTACACCGAGCGCAGCGGCATGGACGAGGTCAAGCTGGAGGTCGAGCTGACCGACGGCCCGGACGCGCGGCGCCTGCAGGAGAGGATGCGCCAGCAGCTCGGCCTGCGGGTACGGGTCGTGCCGGTGACGCCCGGCGTGCTGCCCCGCCAGACCGGCAAGTCCCGCCGGGTCGTGGATGAGCGCACCCCGAGGTGGGTCGCGTCGTGAGTGCCCAGCGGACGAGCTCCGGGCCCCGCTCCAGGCCCCAGGCTCGGCAGATCAGGGGGGCGAGCGAGCAGGTCGCTGTCCAGATCCAGCACTACGTTCGGGATGAGGGGCTCGCCCCGGGGGACTTCCTCGGCCGCGAGGAGGACCTCGCGGCCGAATTCGGGGTCAGCCGGCCGACGCTTCGCGAGGCTCTCAAGCTGCTCTCCAGCGGCAACCTGATCCGCGCGACGAAGGGACCAGGCGGCGGCATCTTCGTGGCCCACACCGCGGAGCAGGGAATGGGCCGCAGCCTGAGCGACGCGATCGCGATGATGCTCGAGACCGAGTCCGTCAGCCTGCATGAGCTGCTCGACGCCCGCGTCCTGCTCGAGGTCCCGCTGGCGGGCCTGGCGGCCTACCAGCCCGAGGAGGAGACGCTGACCCGCCTCCGCGCGGCCGTCGACGCCGCCGCCGCGGACCTCGACAGCGTCGAGGTCGTCTCGGCGGCCGACGCCGAGATCCACCAGACGATCGCGGCCGCCGCCGGCAACCGGATGATCCAGGCGCTGACCACCTGGATCTTCGAGGTCCTCCAGCCGTCCCTGGTCGAGGTGCTGGAGCCCGCCATCGTCCACTCGGCGATCGTGGAGCAGCACGAGGCCCTGGTGGCGGCCGTCGAGAAGGGGGACCCGGCGCGCGCCGAGCGTGCGATGAAGGACCACCTGCTCTACCTGCGCGACGTCCTCAGCATGGTGCAGGAGGAACCGCCGCAGGAGGCGGCGGAGGCGGCCGAGGCGACCGGTGGCTGAGCTGCTCCCCCTGGACGAGGCGGTCGCCGAGCTCGTTCACGACGGCGACAGCGTCGCCCTCGAAGGTTTCACTCACCTGATTCCCTTCGGCGCGGGCCACGAGATCGTCCGCCAGCACCGTCGTGACCTGACCCTCATCCGGATGACGCCGGATCTGATCTACGACCAGATGATCGGCGCGGGCTGCGCGAGAAAGCTGATCTTCTCCTGGGGAGGTAACCCCGGCGTCGGCTCGCTTCACCGGCTCCGCGACGCCGTGGAGCATGACTGGCCGGCGCCGCTCGAGCTCGAGGAGCACAGCCACGCCGGCATGGCGGCGCGCTACGCGGCGGGGGCGTCGAACCTCCCCTTTGCGACCCTGCGGGGCTACGTCGGAACGGAGCTCCTCGAGCATTCCTCGGAGACCGTGGCGGCGATTGATTGCCCGTTCACCGGTGAGACCCTGACCGCGGTGCGCGCCCTGCGGCCCGACGTCGGGATCGTCCACGCGCAGCGCGCCGACCGCGAGGGCAACGTGCAGATCTGGGGGATCGTGGGTGTCCAGAAGGAGATCGTGCTCGCCTCGGAGCGCTCGCTGGTGACCGTGGAGGAGGTTGTCGACAAGCTCGATCCGCTTCCCGGGGCAATCGTGCTCCCGACCTGGGCGGTCGGGGCCGTCGCCGAGGCGCCGCGCGGCGCCCACCCCTCCTACGCGCACGGCTACTACGACCGCGACAACGGCTTCTACCAGCGCTGGGACGAGATCAGCCGGGATCGCGACTCCTTCCAGGAGTGGATGGCGGAGCACGTCCTCACCTCGGCGGGCGTCGCATGAGCCCCGAGCTGGAGACCGCCGTCTCGGCCGACGAGATGATGACCGTGGTGGCCTCCCGGGCGCTCACCGACGAGACCGTGTGCTTCGTCGGGATCGGCCTGCCCAGCACCGCCGCGAACCTGGCGAGGCTCACGCATGCGCCGCGGACCGTCCTGGTCTACGAGTCGGGAACGATCGGCTCCAAGCCGGCGACCCTTCCCCTCTCGATCGGCGACGGAGAGCTGGCCGAGACCGCGGACGCGGTCGTCCCGGTCCCGGAGATCTTCGCCTATTGGCTTCAGGGCGGGCGGATCGACGTCGGCTTTCTCGGCGCGGCCCAGATCGATCACCTCGGCAACCTGAACAGCACCGTGATCGGCGACTACGAGCGCCCCAAGGTCCGGCTGCCCGGGGCGGGCGGCGCGCCCGAGATCGCGGCGATGGCAGGCGAGGTGATCGTGATCATCCGCCAGTCACCGCGCACCTTCGTCGATCGTCTCGACTTCCTGACCTCGGTCGGCTACGGCGCGGCGCCCGGCGACCGTGAGCGCCTCGGCATGCCGGGCCACGGTCCCACGATCGTGATCACCGATCTCGGGGTGCTCCGTCCGGACCCGGAGACCCGCGAGCTGACCCTGACACAGGTCCACCCGGGCGTATCGGAGGAGCGGGCTCGCGAGCAGACCGGCTGGGACCTGCGTGTGTCCGATGACCTCGAGGTGACCGAACCCCCGACCGAGGAAGAGCTGCGCGAGCTGCGCAGGCTGCGAGCGACGCTGGAGCCGACGACATGAGCAGCCCGAAGGAGGAGAGCACGGTGGCATCTGAGCTGACCAGGAACGGACAGGTGATCGGCTACCGGCGCGATGACCTGGAGATCAACCCGCCATATGACTATCCCGACTACGTCTCCACCCGGACGCGGGCCCCGAAGCGCCCGCTGGTGCCGATGCCGCACACCCTCTCCGAGGTCACCGGCCCGGTCTACGGCGACGAGCGGATCGGCGAGCTCGACCACGACCTGACCCGCCAGCACGAAGGGGACCCGATCGGCGAGCGGATCATCGTCCACGGTCGGCTGCTGGAC
Organism: uncultured Solirubrobacterales bacterium; assembly: GCA_963797265.1. GTDB lineage: Bacteria > Actinomycetota > Thermoleophilia > Solirubrobacterales > 70-9 > DASUPK01. The sequence continues at coordinate 769,793 of CAWCOY010000003.1, forward strand.
GGGGACGGCCGGCCGGTCCGAAATTCGCTGATCGAGATCTGGCAGGCCAACTCCGGTGGTCGCTACCGCCATCACGGCGACCAGCACCCGTCGCCGCTCGATCCCAACTTCAGCGGCGGCGGCCGGACGATGACGGATGACGACGGGCACTACGGATTCATCACGATCAAGCCGGGCGCCTATCCGTGGCAGAACAACCCCAACGCCTGGCGCTCGCGGCACATCCACTTCTCCCTGTTTGGGCCGGCGTTCGCGACACGCCTGGTCACCCAGATGTTCTTCCCCGGGGACCCCCTCTTCTTCCAGGATCCGATCTTCAACTCGGTTCGCGATCAGAAGGCGCGCGAGCGGATGATCTGCGCCTACGACCACGACCGGACCGTGGAGGAGTGGGCGCTCGGGTACCGCTACGACATCGTCCTCCGCGGGCGCGAGGCGACCCCGATGGAGGATTGAGCGGGTTGGCCGCCCTCACGCCCTCCCAGACGATCGGGCCCTTCCTGCACATCGAGGTGCCCTACGTCGGGGAGGAGCAGCTCGTTGAGCCCAACCACCAGGGGGCCACTCGCCTGCTCGGGAGGATCACCGACGGGGACGGCAACGCCGTCGACGACGCGCTCGTCGAGATCTGGCAGGCGAACGCGGCCGGCCGCTATGCGCATCCCGAGGACGATCGAGACGACCTCCCGCTGGAGGACGGCTTCACCGGATTCGGTCGCTGCGCGACCGACTCGGAGGGCCGCTTCGAGTTCCTGACGGTGAAGCCCGGCCCGGTGCCGGGGCCCGACGATCGCCAGCAGGCTCCCCACATCGATGTGTCGGTATTCGCGCGCGGCCTGCTGAACCGCCTGGTGACCCGGATCTACTTCCCCGACGAGGCCGAGGCGAACGCCGAGGACCCGGTGCTCTCGCTGATCGAGGACGAGGCCGAGCGCCGGACGCTGGTCGCGCGCCAGGAGGACGGAGCGCTCCGCTTCGACATTCGCCTCCAGGGCGAGGGCGAGACCACCTTCTTCGCGATCTAGCTGGCCCGGTGCCCGGCGACCCCTTCAGCGGGCTCTTCGTCCCCGAGGCCGTCGCCGAGACGACCTCCCCGGAGGCGTGGCTGGCGGCGATGCTGGAGGTCGAGGCGGCCCTCGCGGACGCGGAGGCCGAGGCCGGATTGATCCCGGCCGAGGCGGCGGAGGCGATTCGGTCGGCCTGTGACGTGGATGGGTTCGATGCCGCTCGGCTTGCAGCCGAGGGAAGGGCCTCCGCCAACCCCGTCGTGCCGCTGGTCGCGGCGCTGCGGGAGAAGGTCGGCAGCGACGCAGCGGGCTTCGTTCACTACGGAGCGACCAGCCAGGACATCATGGACAGCGCCGCGATGCTGGTCGCAAGCCGCGCACTGAGCGTGCTCCGATCCGAGCTCGACCAGGTCGCGGCGGCGTGCGCCGAGCTCGCCAAACGCCATCGCGAGACCCCGATGGCCGGCCGGACCCTGCTCCAGCAGGCTCTGCCGATCACGTTCGGCCTCAAGGCGGCGGGCTGGCTCGACTCCGTCATGGCGGCCCGTGAGCGCCTCGACTCTCTCTCGCTCGCCGTCCAGCTGGGAGGTCCAGCCGGCACACTCGCCTCCATCGCTCCTGAGGGCGAGCGCGTGGTCGCCCTGCTGGCGAAGCGGCTCGATCTGGAGGAGCCGGCGCTTCCCTGGCACACGGCCCGCCTGCGCGTCGCCGACCTCGGCGCGGCGCTGGCGCTCACCGCCGGCGCCCTGGAGAAGGTCGCGCTGGACGTGGTCTTGCTGTCCCAGACCGAGATCGGGGAGGTGGCGGAGCCGTCGGGCGGAGGGCGCGGCGGTTCTTCCAGCATGCCGCACAAGCGGAACCCGGTCGGCTCTGTGCTCGCGATCGCCTGCGCGCGCCGGATCCGTGGCGACGCCTCGGTCCTACTCGCGGCCATGCCGCAGGAGCACGAGCGCGCGGCCGGAGCGTGGCAGTCGGAGTGGGCGCCGCTCAGCGACGCCCTGGCCCTGACGGGAGGGGCGGCCGCCGCGATGCGCGAGGCGCTCGAGGGGCTGGAGGTGAAGCCCGAGCGAATGCGCGAGAACCTCGAGGCGTTAGTGCAGCTGCTCGATTCGGGCCTCGATCCGGCCGGATACCTGGGCTCCGCGGGTGTTTTCGTCGATCGCGCCCTGTCACGCTACGGGGAGCGATCGTGAGCGTTGAGGTCGAGTACACCCTGGACGGACCCGAGGACGCGCCCGTCGTCGGCTTCTCCAACTCGCTCGGCACGACGGGCGCGATGTGGGAGGCGCAGGCGGCCGCGCTCTCGGAGCGCTTTCGGGTACTCCGCTACAACGCCCGCGGCCACGGCGGGACCCCGGGGCCGCCCGGGCCCTACACGGTCGGGGAGCTGGCGGGCGACTTCCTGGCCCTGCTCGACCGCCTCGAGCTGGAGCGCGTCTCCTTCTGCGGTCTCTCGATCGGCGGCATGACCGGGATGTGGCTCGGGGTGCATGCGCCCGAGCGCATCGACCGCCTGGCGATCTGCTGCACCGGCATGCAGCTGCCGCCCTCGGACATGTGGATCGATCGTGCCGCCCTGGTTCGCCGGGACGGCATGGCGGTGGTGGTCGACCCGACCATCGAGCGCTGGTTCACGCCCGCCTTCCCCAAGCGGAGCCCGGAGGTCGTCGACCGGATCCGCGAGATCTTCCTGACCACCGATCCCGAGGGATACGCCGGCTGCTGCGAGGCGCTGGCGGAGTTCGACATGACCGGCGAGCTCGGGGCGGTACGTGCGTCGACCCTGGTGATCGCCGGCGAGGAGGACCCGGTCGGCACACCTGAGCGGGCCGCGGCGATCGCTTCCGAGGTGCCCGACTCGCGGCTCGTCGTCCTCCCCGAAGCCCGCCACCTGGCCGCGGTGGAGCGGGCCGACGCGGTGACCCGCGAGCTCGAGGAGCTCCTGCAGGTCGAGGCGACGGGATGAGCGATCAGCACGACCGCGGCATGGAGGTCCGGCGCGAGGTGCTCGGCGACGAGCACGTCGACGACGCGACTGCCAGAACGACCGAGTTCAACAAGGACTTCCAGGACCTGATCACCCGCTACGCCTGGGGCGAGATCTGGACCAGGCCGGGCCTGGACCGGCGCATGCGCAGTGCGATCACCCTGACTGCGCTGATCGCGCGGGGACACTTCGATGAGCTCGGCATGCATATCCGCGCGGCGCGGCGGAACGGGCTCAGCAACGAGGAGATCAAGGAGGTGCTGCTGCAGTCCGCGATCTACTGCGGGGTGCCGGCGGCCAACCACGCCTTTGCGGTGGCCGGCCGGGTCCTGGAGGAGGAGGGCGAGTGAGCACCCGGATCGGGATGATCGGGCTGGGCGAGGCCGGGTCCGCGATCGCCGCCGACCTGGTCGCCGCCGGCGCATCGGTTCGCGGCTGGGATCCCGTCGCTCCCGTCCCGGACGGCGTGGAGGCCGCGAGCGACGCGGCTGAGGCAGCCGCCGCGACGGAGATCGTGCTGAGCGCCAACTCCGCTGCGGTCGCCCTCGAGGTGGTGGAGTCGGCCGCCTCGGGGCTGGGCGAGGGCCAGGTATTCGCCGATCTCAACACGGCCGCCCCGGCGCTGAAGCGCGAGCTTGCCAAGGCGGTGGCCGATGCCGGCGCCCTGTTTGCGGACGTCGCCCTGATCGGCCCGGTCCCCGGGAACGGCCTGCGCACCCGGGCTCTGGTCTCCGGCGACGGCGCCGAGCGCTTCGCCGCGACGCTGGGGCCGCTGGGCATGCCCGTCGCGGTGGTCGGGACGGAGCCGGGCGCGGCGGCGGCCCGCAAGCTCGCCCGCAGCGTCTTCGCGAAGGGACTGGCGGCCGCGATCGGAGAGTCCCTCGCTGCGGCCGAGCAGCTCGGGTTCGAGGACTGGCTCTACGCCGACCTGGAGCGGACGCTCGAGGACGCCGACGGCGCCCTGCTGCAGCGCCTGATCGACGGCAGCCGGCTGCACGCGGCGCGCCGGGTCGAGGAGATGTCGGCGGCCGCCGAGATGCTCGAGGAGACGGGCGTGGAGCCGCGGATCGCCTCCGCCAGCGAGGCCTGGCTGCGATCCCTGGCGGCCGAGTCGGAGCCCCGGGCCGCCAGATGAGCAGGCCGCTCTCAGAGCTCGCCCACATCGGTCACGCGGAGCTGCTCTCGCCGGAGCCCGAGCGCTCGCTCGAGTTCTTCACGCAGGTCCTCGGCATGGAGGAGGAGGCCCGCGAGGGCCAGTCGGTCTATCTCCGCGGCTGGGGCGACTACCAGCGCTACTGCCTGAAGCTGACCGAATCCGAGCAGGCGGGTCTCTGCCACATGGCGCTGCGGGCCTGGAGCCAGGAGGCGCTGGAGAGCCGGGCCGCTGCGATCGAGGCGGCAGGGCGCGGTATCGGCTGGATCGACGGCGACGTCGGACACGGACCGGCCTACCGGTTCACCGACCCGGACGGCCACCCGATGGAGATCTACTACGAGGCCGAGCGCTACTCGCCACCGGAGCACCTGCGCCCCTCGCTGAAGAACCAGCCGCAGCGCTATACGGGCCGGGGCGCCGCGATCAAGCGCCTCGACCATGTCAACCTGCTGGCCGAGGACGTGCGGGCGAACCGAGATTTCGCCCAGCAGGTGCTCGGCTACCGGCTGTATGAGCGGATCGAGCTCGACGACGGCAGCGAGGCGGGCGCCTGGCTCAGCCTCTCGATCGCCGCCCACGAGCTGATCTACGTGCGCGACGCATACGGAGCGCGTGGCCGGCTCCACCACCTCGCCTTCTGGGTCGACACCCGCGAGGAGGTGCTGCGCGCCGCCGACCTCTTCCTCGACAACGACGTCCACATCGAGGCCGCGCCCTCCAAGCACGCCGTCGCCCAGGGCTTCTTTCTCTACGGCTTCGAGCCGGGCGGCAACCGGGTGGAGGTGACGACCGGCGGCTACTTCGTCTTCGACCCGGATCCCGTCGCGACGGTCTGGACCGAGGCCGAGCGCGCCAAGGGCCAGGCCTGGGGCGTGCAGACGGTGGAGAGCTTCCACACCTACGGCACCCCCGCCATCGAGGAGCCGGCCAACACATGAGCGCGACCGGCCAGGCAACCGAGGCCCCATCGGAGGCGGCGCGCGACCTGGTCCGAGGCGCGTTCGACCTCCACGTCCACATCTCCCCGGACGTCGTCGAGCGCCGCATCGACGACATCGGCCTGGCGCGCCGCTTCGCGGAGGTCGGCCTCGATGGCTTCGTCCTCAAGTCTCACTACACCTCGACCGCGGAGCGCGCCGCCGTGGTCCGGGAGGCGGTGCCGGGGATTCACGTCCTCGGAGCGATCGTCCTCAACCGTGCGGTCGGCGGCGTCAACCCCGTCGCAGTGGAGATCGCGGCGCGCGAGGGGGCGCGCAAGGTCTGGCTGCCGACGGTGGACTCCGAGAACGAGCGCGCCCACCTCGCCGCCGCCGGGCCGGAGACAAAGTTGCCCGTCTGGTCGAAGCTCGAGTTCGAGCTGCGCCAGAAGGGCATCGGCGCAGACCCGGTTCCGGTGCTGGACGCCGACGGGAAGGTGCTGCCCGAGACGCGCGACGTGCTGGCGCTGGCGGCGGAGCACGGGATCGTGCTCTCCACGGGCCATATCTCGGCGGCCGATGCGCTCACGGTCGTCGATGCGGCGCTCGCCGAGGGCGTCGAGAACGTGGTCGTCACCCACCCCGACTATCCGGGCCAGGCGATCTCGATCGACGATCAGGTCGAGCTCGCCCGCAAGGGGGCGATGATCGAGCGCTGCTTCACCACCCCGTACACGGGCAAGTGCTCGTGGGAGCAGTGGCTGGAGGGTGTGCGCGCGGTTGGGCCGGAGCGCACGGTGATCTCCAGCGACCTTGGCCAGGTGAAGAACCCGCCCGTCGAGGACGGGCTGCCGCTGATGGCCGAGAAGCTGCTCGAGGCCGCCTTCACCGAGGACGAGGTCCGGAAGATGGCCGTCGACAACACGCGGCTGCTGGCGGGGGTCGGGGCGTGAGCCGCAAGGTCATGGCGGTCGGAGCCCATGCTGCGGACTTCGTCTGGCGCGCGGGCGGCGCCCTGGCCCTTGCGGCCGAGGGCGGCGGCAGCGCAAACGTCATCGCCCTCTCCTATGGAGAGAAGGGTGAGTCGGGCGAGCTCTGGAAGGAGGAGGGCCAGACGATCGAGAACGTGAAGAAGCTCCGCCATGCGGAGGCGGAGGCCGCAGCGAAGGCCCTCGGCGCCGACTTCACCTGCTTCGATCTCGGCGACTACCCGCTCGAGGTCGAGGGCGAGGCGCTTACGCGTCTGGTCGACGCGATCCGCGAGTTCGCGCCCGACGTCCTCATCACCCACACCGACCGCGACCCCTTCAACCCGGACCACCCGGTCGCCTTCCACGCGGTCGAGCGGGCCCGAGCGCTGGCGGCGGGCGCGGGCGTGGCGGGCGCGTTCCCCACGATCAAGCCGCCGAAGTTCCTCCTCTTCGAGCCCCACCAGCCCGAGCTCTGCAACTTCACCCCGAGCGTCTTCCTGGACATCACCTCCGTCTTCGAGCGCAAGCAGGCTGCGATGGCAGAGATGAAGGCCCAGAAGTACCTGCAGACCTACTACGCCCAGCGCGCGGAGCAACGCGGCAACCACGCCCGCCGGGTCTCGGGCGACTCCGACATCCGCCAGGCCGAGGCATTCATGCGCGTCGTCCCCGACGCGGTGCGGACGCTGTGAGCGAGCCCTACGACGAGCTCGCGAAGCTCGGCTCGGCGACCGTCTTCGAGGCATCCGGCCGCGAGGGCCTGGTCGACCTCGACCTACACCAGGTGATTCCCGGCTCGCGGGCCGCCGGCCCCGCCCGCACCGTTCGCGGCGCCCAGGACGACATCCTCATGGTCCATGCGGCGATGGACCGGGTGCAGCCCGGCGATGTCCTGGTGCTGACGATGCCCGAGGCGAGGCCCGTCGCCCTGCTCGGCGAGCTGCTCGCCACCCAGGCGAAGGGGCGCGGGGCCGCGGCCGTCCTGATCGACGCGGCCGTACGCGATACCGAGGAGCTACGCGAGCTCGGCATCCCGGTCTGGGCCCGCTGGATCCGGGTGCGAGGCGCCAACCGGGCCGAGGTGGGGGAGATCGACGTCCCGGTCGAGGTCGGGGGAGCGGCGATCTCGCCCGGAGACGCGGTCGTCCTCGACGCCGACGGGGCCGTCGTCATCGCCAAGGAGCGGATCGAGGAGGTGGCCCGGGCCTCGCTTGAGCGGGCGGAGAACGAGGACGCGAAGCGAGCCAGGTTCGAGGCGGGCGAGCTCTCCTACGACATCTATGGGATCCGCGAGCGGGTCGAGGGAGTCCCGGCAGACGACTGATGGTCGTGCTCGGGCGTTGCGGCCCAGCTGGCGAGGAGACTGAGGGCTTCCTCGGAACGGCTGCCGGGTTCGGCCGTGAAGACCGCCAGCCGCAGTCCCGCGTCGGCTGCGAGCTCCATGACCTCGTAGCTGAGCTCGAGGTCACCGACCACGGGGTGGTGAAGTTGCTTCCTGCCGGTGTGGTGGTAGCGGACGTTGTGGGCAGCCCACCAGGTGCGAAACGCCTCGCTGCGGGTCGACAATTCGCCGACGAGATCCGACAGCGCGCGGTCGTAGGGGTTGCGGCCGGCCAACGAGCGGAGGATTGCCACGACGTCCTTGGCCACCTTCTCCCAGTCGACGAAGAACTCCTGAGCAGCGGGGTCGAGAAAGGTGAAGCGTGCGCTGTTGGGCGGCTGCTCGCGGCTCTCGAAGAGCGGTGCGTAGAGGGCGCGGCCAAGCTGGTTGGTGGCGAGATAGTCACTGCGCATGTTGCTCACGGTCGCCGGCGAGCCGATGTCGTCGAGGATTTGCTGCACGACCGGTCGTACGCTCTGCTGGACCGCGCGGCGCCCGCGCCGCGCAGAGATGGGGCTGGCAGCACGGGCGAGGTCGAAAAGGTGAGCACGCTCGGCGTCGTCAAGGCGCAGCGCGTCGGCTAGCCCCTCGAGAACGCTCTCCGAGGCGCCGGTTGCGTTGCCTCGCTCCAGGCGCTTGTAGTACTCGACGCTCACCCCAGCCAGGGAGGCGACCTCCTCGCGCCGCAGTCCGGGAACTCGCCGCTGCCCATAGCTCGGCAGGCCGACCTGCTCGGGCGTGACCTTGGCCCGCCTTGAGATCAGGAACTCCGAGAGCTCGTTTGCGGGGTCCACGATCTGCACTGTACGCCGGGCAAACGTGCTCAGGGGTGTCCTCTGAGTACCCCTGTGGCAGGGCCTCTCAGGTTTCGGCGATCGGTGAAACAGTGAAGCCCATGAGCACTGAGAGCACGAATGACCGCGTCGCCGTCGTCACCGGCGCTTCGTCGGGCATCGGCGAGGCCACGGCCCGGGCACTGGCGGCCGACGGACATCGCGTCGGGCTGCTGGCCCGGCGCTCCGATCGCATCCGGGCGCTGGCTGACGAGCTCGGCGACGGCGCCATCGCGATCCAGGCCGACGTCACCGACCGCGACTCGATTGTCGCGGCCGCGGAGCGCGTTCAGGACGAGCTCGGCAGCGCCGACATCCTGGTCAACAACGCCGGCGTGATGCTGCTCGGTCCGTTCTCCGCCGAGCTCTCTGACGACTACCGCCGGATGATCGAGACCAACCTGTTGGGCGCGATCACGACGACCGAGGTATTCCTCGATCAGCTCGCCGCCGACGACGGCGGGGACCTGATCAACCTCTCCTCGGTAGCCGGTCGTACCACGCGGCCTGGCAACGCGGTCTATGCCGCGACCAAGTGGGGTATGAACGGCTGGTCCGAGTCGCTCAGCCAGCAGCTGCAGCCCGATGTGCGCGTGATCGTCATCGAGCCCGGCGCGGTGGCCACCGAGCTCCCCGAGCACATCACGCACGGCGAGACCAGGACGGCTGTCGAGCAGATGTACGAGGCGACCGCGATCGCAGCCGAGGACATCGCCGAGATCATCGCCTTCGCCGTCGCGCGGCCGCGCAGCGTGTCGCTCAACGAGATCCTCGTCCGCCCCACCGGGCAGGAGCTGTGATGACCCCCACGCTGAAACTGAACAACGGCGTCCAGATGCCGGCCCTTGGATTCGGTGTCTTCCAGACTCCGCCCGAAGAGACCGCCGCGTCCGTCGAGACAGCGCTGCGCGACGGCTACCGGTTGATCGACACGGCCGCCGCATATGGCAACGAGCGCGAGGTCGGCGAAGGCCTCCGGCGCTCGGGCATCGCCCGGGATGACGTCTTCCTCGAGACGAAGGTCTGGATCAGCGACTACGGCTACGACGCCACGCTGCACGCGTTCGACAAGAGCGCCGGCAAGCTCGGCGTCGACCAGCTCGACCTGCTGATCCTGCATCAGCCGCTGCCCACCCGCTTCGATGACACACTCGAGGCCTACAGGGCGCTCGAGAAACTGCTCGCCGACGGCAAGGTGCGCGCCATCGGCGTGAGCAACTTCATGCCCGAGCACCTTGGAGCGGCTGCTGAACGAGACGCCCGTGGTCCCCGCCGTGAACCAGGTCGAGCTCCACCCGTACTTCCAGCAGACCGAGCTGCAAGGTCTGCACGCCGAGAACGGCATCGCGACCCAGGCGTGGTCGCCCATCGGCGGCATCACGTCCTACCGGGACAGGGACAGCGAGAAGACCACGTTCGAGGACCCGACGCTGCTCGAGATCGCACGCCCGCACGGCAAATCAACCGCTCAGGTGATGCTGCGCTGGCACCTGCAGAAGGGCCGCTCGGCGATCCCGAAGTCGATCAAGGCGGCCCGCATCGCCGAGAACTTCGACGTCTTCGACTTCGAGCTCGCGAGCGAGGAGATCGCGGCGATCGACGCACTCGACACCGGAGTGCGCGGCGGTCCGGATCCCGAGAGCATCACCCTCGAGTCGTTCGGGCGGGAGATCCCGGAGGCGTAGAGCCATGGAATACCGTCCACTGGGACGCACCGGCGTCCAGGTCTCGAAGCTTTGCCTCGGCACGATGATGTTCGGCGCTTGGGGCAACGCCGACCACGACGACTCGATCCGGATCATTCACCGCGCGCTCGACGCGGGGATCAACTTCGTCGACACCGCGGATGTCTACTCCACCGGCGAATCCGAGGAAATCGTCGGCAAGGCCTTGAAGGGGCGGCGCGACGACGTCGTGCTGGCCACGAAGTTCTGGGGCCGAATGGGTGACGAACCAAACCGCGGCGGGGTCTCGCGGCGCTGGATCATTGCCGAGGTCGAGAACTCGCTGCGGCGCCTCGGGACCGACTGGATCGACCTGTATCAGATGCATCGTCCCGATCCGGACACCGACATCGACGAGACACTGGGCGCGTTGACCGATCTAGTCCACCAGGGCAAGGTCCGCTACATCGGCTCGTCCTCCTTCTCCGCCGGACAGATCGTGGAAGCGCAGTGGTCGGCCCGCGAGCGGCGGCTGGAGCGCTTCCGCACCGAGCAGCCGCCGTACTCGATCCTCGTTCGTGGCATCGAGCTCGATGTCCTGCCCACCGCCTCGAGCCATGGGTTAGGCGTCCTCAGCTACAGCCCGCTGGCCGGTGGCTGGCTGTCCGGGCGCTGGAGCGCGGAGGCGACACCCACCTCCCCCGCCAGGCAGCGACTCGTCGCTCGCTTCGACATGTCACTGCCGGAGAACCAGCGCAAGCTCGAGGCAGTCGAGGCGCTCGGTGCGCTGGCCGACGGCGCGGGTATGTCGCTGATCGAGCTGGCGATCGCCTTCGTGGTCAACCACCCTTCGGTGACCGCGGCGATCATCGGACCGCGAATGATGGAACAACTCGAAAGCCAGTTGCCCGCCGCCGACGTCATCCTCGACGCCGCGCTGCTCGATCGCATCGACGAGATCGTCCGGCCGGGCGTCAATCTCAATCCCGCCGACACCAGCTATGGCGACCAGGTACTGAAGGCGCACCTTCGGCGGCGGCTCCGCGGAGCCGCAATCCCCGATCTGGGCGAATGAGTCTGATAATTTGACGCATAGTTGGCCGTCGGTCGGGATTCGGCTTGCGGCCGGGCGTTCGGGCCGTTCCAGGAGAGCGCTTCCAGGAGGAGACACCAGAGTGACGATCACGCTCAGCGAGGCCGCGCGCGCCAGCCTCGACGCGATCTGCGACACCTTCGTCCCTGGGGAGAACGGGCTTCCGTCGGCGACGGACAACCACGTGCCCGACGTGATTCTCGGCGCGATGGGGGCCAACCCCAGCGCCGACGTCCGCGACGGGTTCGCCGGGCTGATCGAGGGGTGGGACCCCGCCTTCGCGTCCCTCCCGCATGACGAGCGAGAGAAGGCGCTGCTCTCCTGGTGCGACTCCGACGACGTCACCCGTCGCGCGGCCTTCCAGGCGCTGCGCAAACTGACGATGGTCATGTACTACACGGTCCCCTGGCAGGGCGAGGGGAAGAACCCCGTGGACGAGGCGATCGGCTACCCCGGTCCGCTCGGGCCGCCCGAGAACCCGCCGCCGAAGACGATCAAGCCGCTGGAGATCACCGAGGACACCGAGCTCGACTGTGACGTCGTCGTCGTCGGCTCGGGCGCCGGAGGAGGAACGGCCGCCGGCGTCCTGGCGAAGGCCGGGCTCGACGTCGTCGTGATCGAAGCCGGGGGCTACTTCTCAGAGGAGGACTTCGACGGCGCCGAGCTCGACGGCTACGTCCGGCTCTATCTCGGCGGGGGCGGGGTGCCGACTCCCGACCAGAGCATCGGCCTGCTCGCGGGCTTCTGCCTCGGCGGCGGCACGACGGTCAACTACACCTGGTGCTTCCGGCCGCCCGACCACGTCCTCGATGACTGGCAGGACCGCTTCGGCCTCGAGGACTGGGCCGGTCGGGACTTCGACGACAGCCTCGACGCGGTCTGGGACCGCATCCATGTCAACTCCGAGAACAGCATCCCCTCGCTCCGCGACGAGCGCTTCCGGGAGGGGCTCGCCAAGCTCGGCTGGGACTCCCAGGTCATGCAGCGGAACGTCCAGGGCTGCAGCGAGGAGATCTGCGGGCACTGCCACTACGGCTGCCAGATCGGCGCCAAGCAGTCCACCTACAAGACCTGGCTCCAGGACGCCTTCGATGCCGGCGCCCGGATCGTGGTCAACGCTCCCGTCGAGAGGGTGCTGATCGAGGCCGGCGAGGCCAAGGGCGTCGAGGCGACCACCGCCGACGGACACAAGCTCACGGTGCGGGCCCGCGCCGTTGCCGCCGCCGCTGGAGCGCTCAATACCCCGGCACTGCTGGTGCGCTCCGGCCTCGACAACCCGAACGTCGGCAAGAACCTGATGATCCACCCGGTGCTGCTGGTCTGGGCGATGTTCGAGCAGGAGATCCTGCCCTGGACCGGCGTCTTCGGCTCGACCTTCTGCGACGAGTTCCTCGACATGGGCGAGGGCTACGGCGTCAAGTACATGCACGCCTCGGCGCACCCCTCGGACCTCGCCGTCTTCGCTCCCTGGCGTTCGGCGAGTGACCACGCCGAGCTGATGCACAGCTTGCGCTACACCGGCGGCTTCGGGATCCTGCAGCGCGCCCGTGACGCCGGCGAGGTGGTGGTCGGCGGCGACGGTCTCCCCGCCCCGATCTGGCACCTCTCCGACTTCGACCGCGACGTGATGCGTAAGGGCCTCGACGGGATGGCGCAGATCCTCGAGGCGGGCGGAGCACGGCGGATGTACACCTCGCACGCGGGCTGGGTCTCCTACGACCCGGGCAACGGCGGCCGGGATCAGATGCTCAAGGCGGCCGACGACTACGGCTGGGGGCCCGCCCAGGTGACGCTCGGTTCGTTCCACCTGATGGGGACCGCGCACATGGGCAGCGACCCCGCGAGCACGGTGTGCGATCCGACCGGCGAGGCCTGGGACGCGAGGAATCTGTTCGTCGTCGACGGCGCGGTGGTCCCCACCGCGCTGGGAGTCAACCCGATGATCACGATCGAGGCCGCGGCCCACAAGATCGCCCGCGGCATGGCGGCGAAGCTGGCTTAGAGACCTGATTCAACCCTCGGAAGGAGTCACTGATGGCGACGGCGACGAACAGCAAAGTGGAGGAGAGGCAGATGCTGATCGGGGGCTCCCGGAAGGGATCCTCGGACGGCAAGACCTTCGAGACGCTCGATCCCTCGAACGGCGAGCCGCTCGCCACCGTGCCCGAGGCGACCGCGAAGGACGTCGACGCCGCGGTCGCGGCGGCCCGCGCCGCGTTCGAGTCCGAGGAGTGGTCCGGGCTTCCCCCGGCGGCGCGCGCCAAGCTCCTCTGGCAAGTCGGCGACCTGATCGACGAGCACATGGACGAGCTGGTCGAGCTCGAGACGCGAGATCAGGGCAAGCCGATCGGGGTTTCGAAGGTCGTCATTCCCAGTGTCGCCGAGCACTTCCGCTACTACGCCGGCTGGGTGACCAAGATCGAGGGCGAGACCCCGCCGGTCTCGATCCCCGGCGTCTTCCACTACACGCTGCGGGAGCCGATCGGCGTCTGCGCTCTGATCATCCCGTGGAACTTCCCGACCAACATCGCGAGCTGGAAGGTCGCCCCGGCCCTCGCCTGCGGCAACACAGCGGTGATCAAGCCGGCCGAGCAGGCCCCGCTGACCACGATCCGGCTGGGCGAGCTGATCCAGGAAGCGGGCATCCCGGACGGCGTCCTCAACGTGGTCACCGGCGGCCCCGCGGTGGGACAGGCGCTCGCCGACCACAACGACGTGGACAAGATCTCCTTCACCGGCTCGACCGAGGTCGGACAGGAGATCGTGCGCGCCGCCGCGGGCAACCTGAAGAAGGTGAGCCTGGAGCTCGGCGGCAAGGCACCGACGGTGATCCTCGACGACGCCGACATCGATGCCGCGGTGGGCGGCAACCTCCAGGGGGCGTTCCTGAACGCCGGCCAGGTGTGCGTCGCCTATGCCCGTTTCTTCGTCGACTCGAAGCGCGTCGATGAGTTCGCGGAGAAGGCGGCGGGCGCGGCCCAAGCGATGAAGCTCGGCCCTGGCATCGAGGAGTCGACCGAGCTCGGTCCGCTGATCACAGAGGAGCACCTGAAGAGGGTGGACGGCTTCGTCAAGGAGGGGGAGAAGGAGGGCGCCGAGCTGGTCACCGGCGGAGAGCGCGCGGACGGCGAGCTGGCGTCCGGGTTCTTCTACAGGCCGACCGTCTTCAGCGGCGTCAAGGACGAGATGAAGATCGCCCGGGAGGAGATCTTCGGCCCGGTGATCTCGATCATGCCCTACGAGTCCGAGGAGGAGCTTGCGGCCCGCGCCAACGACACCAAGTACGGGCTCGGCGCCTCGATCTGGACCCGCGACGTCGGCCGCGCCCACCGGCTCGCCTCGGCGATCAAGGCGGGCGTGATCTGGATCAACATGCCGAACCCGGTCGACGCCGCCTCACCCTGGGGCGGGTACAAGGCAAGCGGCTGGGGCCGCGAGATGGGCAAGGAGGCGATCGACCTCTACACCGAGGTCAAGGCAGTGTGGACCTCACTGCGCTAGGCGCCGAGGAGAAGGTGCCGCTTTGCATGGAAAGCGGCGCTTCTCATCAGCCCCCTGCTGCGGACGATGGCCCGCATTATTTAGCGGTGATCGTTCCGTACATGCCCGCCGCGTAATGGCCGGGGACGTTGCAGAACATCACGTACTTGCCAGGCGTGAGCTTGAACGTCCCTTTCTTCGTACCCCCGGGCGACACGTCAGCAATCTCTCCCGCGTCCTGTCCGGCAGATTCGAGCTTTGCCTCATCGACGCTGCCGTCTGAGGTAGTGGGCAGCTTGGAGGGGTCGGCTTCCGTTTTCGCCAACACCAGCTCATGCACAAGCTGCCCCGTGTTCGGGGTGCTGATCGTCACCGACCCAGCCTTGGCGGTTGCATCCTTTGGAGTGAAGAAGTCATCGCTCATCGTGATCTGAAGCCCATTGCCCCCTGATGCGCTCGCGGGGGTGGTTGAGGGCGGCTGAGCGGCTTGAGTTTCGGTGGTTGAGACCTGCGCAGCGGCCGGCTGCACCTTGCGCCCCTCGTCCTTGCCGTTGCTGAAGCCGATCACGTACGCGATGGCGATCAGACCCAGAACCAAGAGGCCGGCAAGGAAGCCGAACAGGCGGACGAAGAACCTGCGGTCGCCTTCCCTCCGCCGCTCCAGTCTGTCCGTCTCTCGCTGATTCATTTCAGTCTCCGTCTCCGTCGTATGCCGCGCCTAGCTTCCGTTTGGCCGAGAAACCAGACATCGGCTGATACCACTGGATCTGTCTAGGGGTTTTCCACCTAGAAGCAACTGTTGCGTCGCCTTAGGGCGCTGATATCGAAGCTCCGCTTTGGACGAAAAGCGGCCGCTTCGCATTGAAAGCAGCGATTCAGCGATGAGATCTCTTAGGCGACTGGTCACGTAGGTATTGGAAGTGTCTGTCCGGGTTGTCTGAGTGGGCGTTGTCGCACGAGGAGTTCCGTCTTGCCGAACGGGACGATCGTGACGTATGCCACGCACGGATCGTGCCCTCTGTCACACACTTTTCACCCGCACTGGGGCAGCATGGGAAAGGCCCAGGGACCCCTGAGGAGGGGTTGAGCGGAGGAGAAGATCATCTCAGTCGCGGTGTCGGTGCTCGAGCGGAACCAGGAGGAGGGCCGAGCCGCCATCGGCGTTCCGAGGGTCGGGCAGGAACCCACCTATATGGCCTCCCTTGAGCTCAGCTGGAAGATGGCCGAGCTCTACGCGCTGGAGGAAGCGGATTTTCAGGTCTTCCGCGACCTCTGCGACGCCTTCAATGGTCTCGGAAAAACCCAGCTCGGTGACCCGTTTGGTGCTGAGCCGTTTCGCTATCTGCACGAGGACGTCGAGCTTCAGGACTATCCCGGCATTCCAGGAGCGACTTGGCATGAAGGGCACGCTGGAGCCCTGCAATGGACGACGAACCTCTGGGAGTCCTTCGGGGACTTCTACTTGGAGCCACGAGAATTCATCCGTGCAGGACGAGGGCGGTTCGTGTGCGTCACCGCCACTCTTGGACAGGGTCGCCGCAGTGGCCTCCAGCTGCGCCTGACGGCTTACGCCGTCGTCACCGTCGAGGACGACAAGGTCAGGCGCATCGCGATAACCGCCGATCGGGAGGCGGCCCTCGAAGCCGCCGGGCTGTCGGAGTAGCGTCCGCGGAGCCGCGCTAGCGGTCCGCGGCGTAGTGCTCGGCGGGTTCGCCCGACGGCTCGTCGCGGGTCCCCACGATCGCGGCGTCGATCAAAGTCGGAGCACCCGAGGCGAGGGCCTCCGAGACGGCGCTGGTCAGCTCATCGGGACTCGCGGCGGACCGCGCCTCGACTCCCAGCGATCGCGACAATCCGAGGAAGTCGATCTCGGGATCCGTCAGGTCCATGCCGACGTAGCGCTCGCCGCCACCGGAGACGACGCGGCCGACGCCGCGCTTGCAGGCGGCGTACTCGCGATTGTTCATCACCACGAGCACCAGCGGCACGTCGTAGTGGGCGGCCGACCAGAGGCCCTGGATCGTGTACATCGCCGTGCCGTCTCCTACGACCGAGACCACCGGGTCGTCGGGGCGAGCCATCTTCACGCCGATCCCGGCGCCGAGCGCCCAGCCGAGGGCCCCGCCCACCGAGTGGTGGTAGCTGCCCGGCCGGTCGGCGGCGAAGGCCCGGCGGACCTCGAGTCCGGTGGTGATCGCCTCCTCGAGCATGATCGAGTCGTCAGGGAGCCCGGCGACGAGCGCCTCGGCCGCCGCGGCCGGGTCCATCCGCTCGCCGTTCGATTGCGGGGCGGTCTGACTCGCTGCCTCGGCTCGCTTCCGCTCAGCGGCGATCAGCCGAGGCTCCGCCTCGGGGCAGCGCCCGGCGGTCATCCGGGTGAGTGCCCGGATGGTCGGGCCGATGCCGCCGTGGAGCGCGACCTGTGCCGGGTAGTTGCGGCCGAGCTCCGCGCGGTCCGAGTCGAGCTGGAGGACCTGGGTCCGCTCCGGGATCGGGGTCGCGTCGGTGTAGTAGTGAGCCGAGAAGGCGTGGCTGCCGACCAGGAATACGACGTCGTATCCGGAGAGCTTCTCCCGGATCAGCTCGTCGACTGGCGGCAGCATCCCGGCCGAGAGGGGATGGGTGGCGGGGAAGTCGACGCAGTCGTACATCGGCTCGTGGAAGACCGTCGCGCCGAGGGACTCAGCCAGCTCGACCAGATCGCCCACCGCGCGCTCGCGCCCGACGCCGTCCCCGGCGACGATCGCCGGCGCCCCGGCGCCCAGCAGTGCCTCGGCCAGGTCCTCCACTCCTTCAGCCACGCCGAGGCCGCCGACCTCCGTGCGGGGCGGCATCGGCTCGTCGAGCTCCTCCTCGAGCACGTCGAGCGGGATGGAGACCATCACCGGACCCGTCGGCGCCGTCTGCGAGAGCAGGAAGGCGCGCCGCATCAGGGTCGGTAGATCGTCGGTCTGGGTGACCTCGACCGCGTACTTGAACGCCCCCTGCGCGAGGCCGACCAGGTCACCGCCGAGCATCGGGTCCTGGATCAGGTGGCGACGGTCCTGCTGACCGACCGTGACCACCATCGGCGTGCGCGCCCGCTTCGCGTTCAGGACGTTGGCGAGCCCGTGGGCCAGCCCGGCCGCGATGTGCAGGTTGACGAATGAGGGCCTACCCGTCGCGCGGGCGAAGCCGTCGGCCATCGAGACCGCCGTCCCCTCGTGCAGGCCGAGGTAGTAGGGGACCTCCGGCACCTTGGCGAGCTCGTCCATCAGCGGCAGCTCGGTGGTGCCCGGGTTGCCGAAGACGCGATCGACGCCCTCGCTCTGGGCCAGCTCGATCAGACGGCGGGCGGCTTTCACGCTAGATCGGGTAGTGCCCCGGCTGGCTCATCACCATCGTCCAGTGCAGGTCGGTGAACTCCTCGAGCGCCGCGCTGCCTCCGAACCGTCCCCAGCCGCTCTCCTTGACGCCCCCGAAGGGCATCTGCGCCTCGTCGTGGACGGTCGCCAGGTTGACGTGGCAGATCCCGCTCTCGATCCGCCTGGCGACGTCGAGCGCTGTGGGGATGTCGGAGCTGAACACCGCGCCCGCGAGCCCGTAGTTGGTGTCGTTCGCTGTCGCGATTGCGTCGTCGATGTCCGAGTACTCGAGGATCGGCACGATCGGGCCGAACGACTCCTCCGAGTACACCCGCATCTCGGGTGTCACCTTGGTGAGCACCGTCGGGTGGAAGCAGGGCCCCTCGGCCTCGCCGCCGGTCTTCACCTCGGCGCCCTTGGACTTGGCGTCCTCGACCAGCTCGGTGACGTGCTCGACCGATGCCTTGTTGATCAGCGGGCCGATCATCGTCTCGGGATTGGTGGGGTCGCCGACCGTCATCGCGCTCGCCTTCTCAACGAGGCCGTCGGTGAACTCGTCCGCCACCTTGCTGTCGACGATGATCCGCTCGGTCGCCATGCAGATCTGACCGGAGTGCATGAAGGCCCCGAAGTTGGCGGCGTTGACCGCCTCGTCGAGATCGGCGTCCGCCATCACGATCATCGGCGCCTTGCCGCCCAGCTCGAGCAGGCACCTCTTCAGATTGGCGCCGCACTTCTCGGCGATGATCTTGCCGACCTTCGTCGAGCCCGTGAAGTTGATCCGCCGGGTGCCGGGATGGGCGATCAGCGCCTCAACCACCTCGGGGGCATCGCCCGGGTCGTTGGTCAGGTAGTTGACGACCCCCTCGGGCGCGCCGGCGTCCTGGACGCAGCGGACGATCTGGGCGTGCGTCCGGGGGCAGAGCTCGGAGCCCTTCAGGATCACGGTGTTGCCGTAGGCGAGAGGCGTCGCGATGGCTCTGGTACCGAGGATCACCGGGGCGTTCCAGGGAGCGATCCCGACGACCACTCCGGCCGGCAGGCGGCGCGCGATGGCCGTGGCGCCCGGGATGTCCGAGGGGATCACCTGGCCGACGGCCGAGTAGGCCTGCGCCCCCGCCTCGCGCAGCATCCCGCTCGCCAGCTGACAGTTGAACATCCCCCAGCCGAAGGTGCCGCCGGTCTCCTCGGTGACGATCGCCGAGATCTCCTCGGCGCGCTCCTGGAGCAGGTCGGCGGCCTTGGTCAGCACCTCGCGGCGGGCCGCCGGGGGACCGAATCCCCAGGCCTCGAAGGCGCCCTGCGCCGCCTTGACCGCGGCATCGACGTCCTCGGTCCCGGCGGCAGCCGTTTGCCCGACCACGTCCTCGGTGTAGGGGTTGGTCTGCTCGACCTCACGCCCGGACTTCGCATCGACCCAATCCCCGCCGATCAGAAGCTTCTGCTGCTGCTCAACCGCGACCGCCATGTCCACTCTCCTCGACTCGATCTGCGCGGCCGGCGAGCGTCCCGCGGGCCGCTGCTTCAAAAAGTCATATTGTCATACGTGAAGGCTCAGCCGCTGATCGGCTCGGAAGCCGGATCGCCCGCCTCGGCCTCGACGACGCCGTCTCCGGGCTCTCGCTCCGGCGGCAGCTCTCCGCCGCGCTCGGTGCCCGCGATCAGCTCGTCCGGCGCCTTCTCGGCGGGGATGAACCCCGACTTCATTCCGAAGTAGACGGCCTGCGGGTGATGGGCGATGATCGCCACCGTCGACTGCTCCGGCATCACCGCGAAACCGTCGGAGAGCGTCATTCCGATCTCCTCCAGGGCGAGCAGCCTCCAGACCTTCTCGTGCTCCGACTGGTCGGGGCAGGCCGGATAGCCCCAGGAGTAGCGCCGTCCCTGGTCGGGTTCGATGGCGAGCTCGCGGCGCACGTCCGAGTGCAGCCACTCGGCCAGCCCCTCGGCGGCCTGAACGCCGAGGCCGTGGGTGAAGAGCTGCTCGGCGAACTCGCCGTCCCGCTCGAGCCGCTCGATGCGCTCCGTGACCCGGGGGCCGACGGTGACGCCCTGCAGCGCCACGACGTCACGCTCGGCCGAGTCGAGCGGCCGGAAGAAGTCGGTCAGGCAGATGCGGTCGTGCTTGGGCTGGCGCGGGAAGACGAGACGCTCGATCTCCCGGTCGTGGTCCTCCGGGTCGAAGATGACGAGCTCGTTGCCGTCCGCGGCAGCCGGGAAGTAGCCGAGGCGGGCGCGCGGGCCGAGGTAGTCCTGCTCGCGCCACATCCGATCCAGCTTGGGGGCGAATCCCTCCTCGCCATCGTGGCCCTCGACGATCCGCCGCCACTCCTCGCCCTTCTTGCCGCGTCCGCCCCAGTGGAGCTTGAAGAGCACGTGGCGGTCGAGGTAGGGGAAGACGTCGTCGAGGTCGACCTCGACCTCGCGGACGCCCCAGAACGGCGGCTCGGGTATCGCGACGTCGGTGCGGGCGCCCGAGCGGACCGAGTCGTCCGTGGTCGGCGGCGAGTCGTCGGGCACCTCCGCCTTCGCCCTCAGTGCTTCGGCCTCTTCACGGATCCGCTCGACCAGGGCGGCGCGCTTCTCAGCGTCGATCAGGTCGTCCATCGTGTCGAGTCCGACGAAGGCGTCCTTGCAGTAGAAGACGCCCGGCTCGTAGATCTCGTCCGAGTCCTTCCCGCCGGGGTAGAGGATGCGGCGGCCGAAGTCGCGGTTGATCGCGGCGCCGCCGATCAGCACCGGGAACCCGAGCTTCTTCGAGTGGAGCTCCTGGACGCAGGCCGGCATCTGCTTCGAGGTGGAGACCAGCAGGGCGGAGAGGCCGATTGCGTCGGCGTTCTCCTCGATCGCCGAGTGGATGATGGTGTCGACCGGCACCTGCTTGCCGAGGTCGATGACCGTGTAGCCGTTGTTGGTGAGGATCGTGTTGACCAGCGACTTACCGATGTCGTGGACGTCGCCGAAGACGGTCGCGATCACGACCTTGCCCTTCGTGTGGCCCTCGATGCGCTCCAGGTAGTTCTCGAGCTGCGCGACGGCCCGCTTCATCACCTCGGCGGACTGCAGGACGAACGGCAGGATCAGCTCCCCGGCGCCGAACTTGTCGCCCACCTCCTTCATCGCCGGCAGCAGGACGGTGTTGAGCGTCGGGACGGCGCCGATCTTCTCGACGGAGCGGTCGATCCAGTCTTCGACCCCCTCCTTCTTGCGGTGCAGGATCTGCCAGTGGAGCGCCTCCTCGGGCTCCATCCCCTCGGTGGGATCGCCCGTCGCCTCCTCGGCCTCGTCGCCCTTCTCCTCGAAGTGGGCGATGAATCGCTCGAGTGCGTCCTCTCGGCGGTTGAATACGAGGTCGTCGGTCAGCTCCCGCTCGTTCTCCGGGATCTCCATATAGGGAGTGATGTGGTTGGGGTTGACCATCGCCAGGTCGAGCCCGGCCTCGACGCAGTGGTGCAGGAAGACCGAGTTCAGGGCGGCGCGCGCCGGCGGCGAGACACCGAAGGAGACGTTGGAGACGCCCAGCGAGGTCTTCACCCCCGGCAGCTCGGCCTTGATGCGCTTGATCCCCTCGATCGTCTCAACCGCGGAGGGGCGCCATTCCTCGTCTCCTGTCGTCAGGGTGAACGTGAGCGCGTCGAAGATCAGCGCCTCGGGATCGAGGCCGTGTTCGTCGCAGCACAGCTCGCGGATCCGCTTCGCGACCTCGAGCTTGCGATCGGCGGTCTTCGCCATCCCCTCCTCGTCGATGGTCAGCGCGATCAGAGCGGCGCCGTGGGACTTCGCCAGCGGAGCGACGCGGTCGAGCTTGGCGCGGCCGGCCTCGAGGTTGACGGAGTTGACGATGGCTCGGCCGGGGATCCTCTCCAGTGCCGCCTCGATCACCTCCGGCTCGGTCGAGTCGACCTGGATCGGCGCGGGCTGGGTCAGCGAGATCCGCTCCACGACGGCGCCCATCTGGGCGTCCTCGTCCTGGCGCTCGGTGAGCGCGACGCAGACGTCGAGCACGTGGGCGCCGCCGGTGACCTGATCCTCGGCCACCTGCACGAGGCCGTCGTAGTCATCGGCGAGCAGCAGCTCCTTCGCGGCCCGCGAGCCCTGCGAGTTGACCCGCTCCCCGACCAGGGTCGGGCGCGGCTCCTGCACCAGCGGCGTGGCGGTCATCATGCTCGCCACCATCACCGGGCCGCGGTCGGGCCGCCTGCGCGGGGCGCGGCCGTCGACCCGCTCGCGGATCGCGCGGATGTGATCGGGGGTCGTGCCGCAGCAGCCGCCGACGATGCCGACGCCGTGGCGCTCGACGAACTCGCCCAGCGTCGCCGCCAGCGGCTCGGGCTCCTCGGGGAAGATCGTCTCGCCGTCGGGCCCCTGCAGCGGCAGGCCCGCGTTGGGGATGCAGTGGACCGGGAGCGGAGAGGCCTCGCCCAGGTAGCGGATCGCGTCGCGCATGTCCTCGGGCCCGGTCGAGCAGTTGAGCCCGATCACCTGGACGTCGAGGGCGGACAGCGTCGTCAGCACGGCCTCGATGTCGGTGCCGAGCAGCATCTTGCCGCCCTGCGGCAGCAGCGAGACCGAGGTTTGGATCGGCAGGGTGCGTCCGCTGAGCTTGAAGGCCTCCCGCGCGCCGAAGATGGCGGCCTTCACCTCGAGGATGTCCTGGGCGGTCTCGATGATGATCAGGTCGACTCCACCCTCGACGAGGCCCTCGGCCTGCTCCGCGAAGACCTCGACCAGCTTCGCGAACGAGATGTCGCCCAGGGTCGGGTCGTCGCTGGCCGGCAGGAAGCCGGTCGGCCCGATCGAGCCGGCGACGAAGCGGTCCGGGCCCGCCGCCCTGCGGGCGATCTCAGCGGCCTTCCGGTTGACCTCGGGCGTCTGGCCGCCGAGCCCCCACTCGTCGAGCTTCAGCCGGCTGCCCTGGAAGGTGTCGGTCTCGACCACCTCGGCGCCGGCATCGAGCATCGAGGCATGGACGCCCTCGATCACGTCCGGGCGGTTGAGCACGAGGGCCTCATGGCACTTGCCCTCCAGGCCGCCATAGTCCTCCTGGGTCAGGTCGAATTGCTCCAGGGTCGCACCCATGCCGCCGTCGAAGACGACGACACGCTCGCGGACCGCCCCCAGGTAGTCGCGCTCAGGCATGGCGGGGAAGGGTAAACGGCCATCACCGGAGATCCGCCAGTACTGCCCATGCGGATCCCGTTTCGCGGATTGACCGCCTCGGTAGGGTTGAACGATGGCGCTCTCCAACGTCTCCGGTTTCCCCCGCATCGGCCGCAACCGCGAGCTCAAGTTCGCGACCGAGGGCTACTGGCGCGGCGATATATCGGCCGAGGAGCTCGCCGCGACCGCCAAGGCGATCCGGGTCGAGAACTGGAAGCTGATGCAGGACGCCGGGATCGACCTGATCCCCTCCAACGACTTCTCCCTCTACGACCAGGTGCTCGACACGATCGCCCTCGTCGGCGCGGTCCCGGAGCGCTACGGCTGGAGCGGCGGCCAGGTGGACCTCGACACCTATTTCGCGATGGCCCGCGGCCGCCAGTCCGACGGCGTCGACGTCACCGCGATGGAGATGACGAAGTGGTTCAACACCAACTACCACTACATCGTCCCCGAGCTCGGGCCAGAGACCAGGTTCTCGCTGTCGAGCTCGAAGCCCTTCGACGAGCACGCCGAGGCGATGGAGGAGGTGGGGATCGACACCGTGCCCGTGCTGGTCGGGCCGGTCAGCTTCCTGCTGCTCTCCAAGCCCGCCGACGGCGTCTCGGACGACTTTGTGGCGCTCGACCAAATCGAGGACCTGGTCGAGGTCTACGGCGAGGTGATCGAGCGCCTCGCCGAGCAGGGCGCGACCTGGATCCAGTTCGACGAGCCCTGCTTCGTCGAGGACCGCTCGGAGAAGGAGCTCGATGCCCTCCGCCTCGCCTACGAGGAGCTCTGCAAGGTCCACGAGCGCCCGCGGATCCTGGTCAAGACCTACTTCGACCACGTCGGCGACGCGTACGGCGTGCTCCGCGACCTGCCGATCGAGGGCGTCGGACTCGACTTCACCGGTTTCATCCACGAGGAGGGGATTGGTTTCGGCAACGCACCGTTCCACGAGCACGGAGGCCGCCTCAACGCCCAATTCCTCGCCGATCAGGGCGGGCTCGAAGACCAGTGGCTGTTCGCGGGGATCGTCGACGGCCGCAACGTCTGGATCGATCATCTGGAGCACGCGCTCGATGCGCTTGAGGGCCTTCGCGCCCATACCGAACAGCTCGTCGTCTCGACCAGCTGTTCGCTGCTGCACGTCCCGATCGACCTGGATGCCGAGCCCGCGGGGGTCGACGCCGACCTGGACGACGAGATGCGCTCGTGGATGGCCTTTGCCGTGCAGAAGGTGGGGGAGGTCACGACCCTCGCAAAGGGCCTGGTCGAGGGCCGCGAGGCGATCGCCGACGAGCTCGACGCCAACGATCGCGCGCTCGACTCCCGACGCGATTCCCACCGCACCCGCAATCCGGAGGTTCGCGCGCGCGTCGAGGCCCTTACCGAGGCCGACGCCCGCCGCGACACGCCCTTCCAGGAGCGCAAGCGGATCCAGCAGCAGAAGCTCGGGCTGCCGACCTTCCCCGCCACCACGATCGGCTCCTTCCCGCAGACGGACGAGATCCGCGCCACCCGCCGGCAGCTGAATGCCGGCGAGATCGAGCTCGCCGAGTACGAGGAGCGGATGCGGACCGAGATCGACCGGGTGATCGCCTTCCAGGAGGAAATCGGACTGGACGTTCTGGTCCACGGCGAGCCGGAGCGCAACGACATGGTCCAGTACTTCGGCGAGCAGATGCTCGGCTACGCCTTCACCCAGAAGGCCTGGGTGCAGTCGTACGGCTCGCGCTACGTGCGCCCGCCGATCATCTTCGGCGATGTCAGCCGGGCTGCTCCGATGACCGTCGAGTGGATCTCGTACGCGCAGTCGAAGACCGAGAAGCCGGTCAAGGGCATGCTCACCGGCCCGGTCACGATGCTCGAGTGGTCGTTCGTCCGCGACGACCAGCCCCGCTCGGAGACGTGCGAGCAGCTGGCGCTCGCGATCCGCGACGAGGTGGCCGACCTGGAGAAGGAGGGGATCCCGGTCATCCACGTGGACGAGCCGGCGATCCGCGAGGGCCTGCCGCTGCGCCGCGACCGCTGGGACGAGTACCTGAGCTGGGCGGTCTACTCGTTCCGCGTCGCCACCGCGGGGGTCAGCGACGAGACCCAGGTTCACACCCACATGTGCTACTCGGACTTCGGCGACATCCTGGAGCACATCCAGGCGATGGACGCCGACGTCACGCTGATCGAGGCGGCCCGCTCGCGCATGGAGCTGCTCCACCACTGGGAGCGAACCGGCTTCACGCACGACCTCGGCCCGGGCGTCTACGACATCCACTCGCCGCGGGTGCCGAGCGCCGAGGAGATGGCCGAGCTGCTCCATGAGGCAGCTCGGGTCCTGCGTCCGGAGCAGCTCTGGGTCACGCCCGACTGCGGCCTCAAGACCCGCGCCTGGGACGAGGTCGACCCCAGTCTCCGCAACATGGTCGAGGCGGCCAAGCAGCTCCGCGAGGAGCTCGTCCCCGCTTCCTAGCGCGGCTCCGCGGAGCTGCGGTGGCTTTGCCGAGTCCTAACCATCGCTTGGGGGTGACCTAACTGCCGCGCGGGCATCCTTGCCGGGCAAACCACGACGGCAGGAGGAAAACCAATGAAGAAGCGAACTTTGATCACCGCGGTACTCGCCGCACTCGCGGTCACCGCCATCGCAGCGCCGGTCGCCCAGGCACGCCAGTTCGAGGGCGAGATCGTCGCCCACAACGCGAAGGCGAAGACCTTCAAGATCCGCCAGGACCAAGGCGGCGGCACCTTCAAGGTGAAGGTCAACCGGCAGACCGCCTACCAGGGCATCTCCGGCTTCAAGGCGATCCGGGTCGGTCGCACCGATCTCGAGGTCGTGGCCCATAAGGCCAATGGCATCTGGATCGCCTCGAAGGTCGAGACCCGCGGCGGCTCAGGCGGGGGCGGCAGGGACGGCTAGCGTCGTCCGAGCCGGCGGCGCCAGTCGCGCGCCGTGAAGAACCGGGTCAGCTTGATCAGCTTCTGGCGCCGCTCGTCCGTGTACGGGAAGTAGAGCGGCTCGCGCTTCCCGCCGAATCGCGCGATCACCAGCGATTCGGGACGGACGAACTTCTTGATCCCGTACTCGCCGTGGCGGAAGCCGATCCCGGAGTCCTTCCAGCCGCCCATCGGGACGTCGGAGGCCAGGAACCCCGAGAGCACGTCGTTGACGTTGGCGGTCCCGACCTCCAGCCGGCGGGCGACCGCCTCGGCCTGGCGCTTTGAGCCGAAGACCGAGGCCGAGAGCCCGTAGCGGCTGTCATTCGCCAGCCGGACCGCCTCGTCGGCGTCGCGAACCCTCATCACACCGACCACCGGCCCGAAGCTCTCGTCCCGCATGACCGTCATGGAATGGTCGACGTCGGCGAGCACCGTCGGCTCGAACCAGTCGCCAGGCCCCTCGCCGCGCTTCCCTCCGGTGACGACGGTCGCACCGCTTTCGCGCGCGTCATCCACGTGGGACTCGACGATGTCGGTCTGCTCCGGGAAGGTCATCGCACCGATGTCCTTGCCGTGCTCCGGCCCGTCCATGCCCTGATTGAGGTTCTTCACCTCGTCCGTGAAGCGGGTCAGGAACTCGTCGTAGACCGGCTCCTCGACGTAGATGCGCTCGGTCGAGATGCAGACCTGTCCGGAGTTCGCGAATGAGCCCCAGGCGGCGGCGTTCGCCGCACGCTCCACGTCGGCGGTGCGCAGCACGATCATCGGGTCCTTGCCGCCGAGCTCGGCGCTGACCGGAGTGAGCGTCTCGGCCGCGCGGGCGAGGACCTTCTTCGCGGTTCGGTCCGAACCGGTGAACTGGACGAAGTCGACCTCGTCGACGAGCGCGGATCCAGTTTCGCCCATGCCGTTGACGACGTCGAAGACGTCGGGGCCGCCGATCTCCGTCTTCCAAGCCTCGACGATCTCGGTCAGTCCCAGCGGAGTGATCTCCGAGGGCTTGACGACCACCGCACAGCCGGCGATCAGCGCGGGAATGGCGTCTCCGAGTGAGAGGACTAGCGGGAAGTTCCAGGGGCTGATCACGCCGACCACGGGATACGGCCGGTACTGCACCTTGAGCTTCTTCACCTTCATCAGCGGCGAGTGCGCCGGCACCTTCTCGTCGCCGATGTACTTCCCCGCCTTCTTCCCGTAGAAGTTGATCAGGTCGAGGACGTAGGGCACCTCACCCATCGCCTCGGCGCGGACCTTGCCGGTCTCCCGCTGCATCGTGTCGGCGATCTGGTCCTGGTGGTCGAGCAGAAAGTCGCGGAGCTCGTAGAGCCATTCGGCACGGCCTTTGATCCCGAGCTCCTCCCAGGCGGGCTGGTTGGCGCGGAGGCGCGCGACGGTCGCCGCGACCTCGGCCGGACCGTCGAGCGCAGCGCCGGCGATCACCGAGCCGTCGGCCGGGTTGATCACCTCAAAGGTCTCTCGAGCGTCCTGCTTCGCGCTTTCGCTGACGGTGTCGATGGCCATGCTCCCTCTCCTCTCGCCGCTCGGACCCAGCGGACTCTACCGAGGGCTGGCCAGCTGGCCAGTCAGGTCGTCGATAGCCGGGTCGGCGCGCGCAGCACTCGTGATGATCCGCACTCTCGACCGCTTGGAGTAAGGGTCGAGCGCGATTTTCGACAGAGGGCCAAAGACCGCGGGCACGGCCGCGCCTACGGTGACCTCCGACAGCCGTCGCCGCGTCCGGGGGGCCCGCCGTGAAGAAAATCGAAGCGTTCATCCGCCATGAGGCGTTCGAGCCGATTCGCTCGGAGCTGCTCGACAAGGGCTTTCCCTCGCTCTCGATCTCCGAGGTGAAGGGCTCGGGCCGCCAGAAAGGCCTGGTCGAGACCTACCGCGGCTCGGCCGTGACCGTCTCCGTGCGGCCCAAGCTCAAGCTCGAGGTTGTGGTCCGCGACGAGGACACCGGCACGGTCACGGAGACGATCATCCGCCACGCGCGCTCCGGCGAGATCGGCGACGGCAAGATCTTCGTGATGCCGGTGGAGGAGGCGATCAGGATCCGGACCGGCGAGGAGGGCGAGGCGGTCCTCCAGGCACACACCGAGGAGGAGATCGCAGCGGGGGCGGGCACGGAATGACCATGCGCGAGCTCAGCACCCGCATGATCGAGGCCGTCCTCGACGGCGAGGGGCTGCAGGGCGTCGCGGAGCTGGCTGCCGCCGAAGCGGGCGGCCCGGTGGCGATCATTCTGCCGCCCCGCGGGCTCGCGGCCCGAGCCCCCGGCGGCGGCGAGCTCAACGGCCTGGCGGAGTACGCCAAGGCACGTGTCGCCGAGACCCAGGCGACCGCGTCCGACCCGATCGCGCTCGAGCGCTCGATCGAGGCCGGCGGCCAGATCGTCGGGGTGGTCCTTCTGCTCAGTCAGGCGTCCGAGGACGGAGACGATCCGCCGGTCCTGGTCGACCAGGAGGAGGTGCTGCGGGCGGCTGCGCTGGCCGCCCTAGCGGAGGTCGCGGTCGCCGACGCGCGCGAGGACGCCGAGCGAAAGATGCGCGGCGGGCTGATCGAGGAACTTCGCTCGCACGAGGTGAACACGGCGGAGGCGACCAGCAAGGCGGCCCGGCTCGGCTGCGACCTGGCCCGCGGCGCGATCGCATTGGTCGCGGAGATCGAGTCGGCTTCGCCGAGCCACGCCAGCGCACTGGTCGAGGGGGAGTACGAGGGCTCGCTCGCCGAGCTCGCCGACGGCCGGCTGTACGCGATCCTGCCGGCGCGCGGTGGCGACGACGCCCCCGAGACCACGCTGCGGGCCGCGGGGCGGATCGCCGGCCGCCTACGGAAGCTCGGGATGGCCGCGGTCTCCTCCTTCTATCCGGACCCGGGCGAGCTGCACCGCGCCGTCAGGGAGGCGGAGCTGGTCCTCGACGTGATCACGCGGGAGCCCGAGATCGCCGATGCGCTCGAGGAGGGGATCGCTGCGAGCGGCGTCTACCGGCTGCTCTTTCGGGCCCTGATCTCGGACCCCGAAGAGGTGCGGAGCTTCTACCGGGACACCGTTGAGCCTCTGGTCCGCTACGACAACCAGTACCGCTCGGATCTGCTCGGCACGCTCGAGGAGTACCTGGCGAGCGACTGCAACATGAACGCCACGGCGCGGGCGATCTTCGCCCATCGGCACACGGTGGCCTACCGGCTCGACCGCGTGAAGGAGCTGACCGGCCTCGACCCGCAGATCTCCGAGGACCGGGAGCGGCTCGGCCTCGGCATCAAGGCCTACCGGATCCTCGCGCCCGCGCTGCCTCGTTAGCCAATCCCGCTGCGGGCATGGGCCCGTATCGTGAATGAGGCCGTGGGACTGACGCGGACGGCAGCGGTGTTGGTGATGGCCGCGACCCTGATCGCGGGGATCGGCTGTGGCTCGGGTGACGCGAATTCCGGCACCACGAACGCGACGCCCGCCCCGGGCCAGGCGACGGTGGCCAAGAAGAAAACGAAGAAGCGCCGCACCGCCAACTGGCCCACCTACCACGCCGACCTCGCCCGCACGGGCGTCGACCGCTCATCGCCGCCGCTTCGCGGGCTGCGGCGAACCTGGTCGGCGCAGCTCGACGGCCAGGTGTACGCCGAGCCGCTGGTCGTAGGCAGCCGGGTCTACGCGGCTACCGAGAACAACACGGTCTACGCGCTCAACGCCCGGAACGGCAAGGTGGCGTGGCGGCGCCACCTCGGCACTCCGGTGGACGCGTCGACCCTGCCCTGCGGGAACATCACGCCCTTCACCGGGATCACCGGGACGCCCGCGATCTCCGGCGGCACGCTCTACGCGGTCGCCTTTCTGAGCGGCTACCGCCATGTCCTCTTCGGCCTGCGGCTGCGCGGCGGGAAGGTCCAGATGCGACGCGCGGTGGACGCTCCCGGGTCAGACCCGCGCGTGCACCAGGAGCGCTCCGCCCTCTCCGTCTCGCGCCACCGGGTCTACGTCGAGTACGGCGGACTGACCGGTGACTGCGGGCCCTACAAGGGCCGGGTGGTCTCGGTCCGCGAAAGGGGCAAGGCCCGGATGAAGGTGTTCACGGTCGGCGTCAATCGCGAGGGGGGCATCTGGGCACCCTCCGGTGCGGGCATCGACCGCAAAGGCAACGTCTTCGTCGCGACCGGCAACGGCGACAGCACCTCGGCCTTCGACTTCGGCAATACCGTGATCCGGCTCACGCCGAAGCTCAAGCAGACGAGCTTCTGGCGGCCGACCAACGCGGCCGAGCTCAACCGCAACGACACGGACCTTGGCTCCGTCGGTCCCGTGTTGCTCGGCGGCGGCCGTCTATTCGCGATCGGCAAGGAGGGGGTGGGGGTGACCCTGTCGGCCTCCAATCTCGGCGGCATCGGCGGTCAGCTCTTCCAGGCGGACGTCTGCGGCGGCGGGTCGTTCGGGGGCACCGCGTACCAGGCGCCGCTCCTGTTCGTGCCCTGCACCGACGGCCTGGTCGCGCTGCGCGTCAGCGGCAACTCGTTCTCCACCGCGTGGAGGAGCGACTCGTTCAACGCCGGCCCGCCGATCATCGCGGGCGGCGCCGTCTGGTCGATCGACACCGGCTCGGGCACGCTGACGGCGCTCGCGCCCGATAGCGGCCGGGTCCTCGCCACGGACAGTCTCGGGACCGTGACCCACTTCGCTACGCCGTCCGCCGGAGGCGGCCGCCTCTTCGCCCCGGCGAGTGACCGCGTGATCGCGTTCGCCGGCGTCTGACCTGAGTCAGATCTCCTTGCGGAAGGGGACGAGCCGGTAGACCGACCCCTTGCTGCCCTGCTTGAGGCCGCGTTCGGTGAGCACGTAGATGTGGTTCGCGTTGTCCTCCCCGAGCGAGGAGAGGTAACGGATGTTGAAGCGGAAGCTGCGTTGCTTGCCGGGGCGCCGCCCGAGGCGCGGTCGGAAGCCGTAGAGCTTCCCCGTGCAGTAGTCGGCGAACATGTAATCGCCGACGATCTCCCTGCCGCGGATCCGTGCGAGCCGGGGGTCGCGGACGAGATAGCCGCCGGTCACGGCGCAGCCGGGGTGATGCGGGTAGGCGAGCGCCGGCAGGACCGCGGCGCGCCGCGGGATCCCGCCCCTGAAGGAGGCGAACCCCTCGTACGCCGGCCAGCCGAAGTTCGCGCCGCGCGACTTGGCGATCGGGAGGTAGTCGATCTCCTCATAGCGGTCGTTGCCGACATCGCCGATCGCGATCGTCT
The DNA here is from genome assembly GCA_963797265.1 of uncultured Solirubrobacterales bacterium. Taxonomy (GTDB): domain Bacteria; phylum Actinomycetota; class Thermoleophilia; order Solirubrobacterales; family 70-9; genus DASUPK01. The sequence continues at coordinate 800,928 of CAWCOY010000003.1, forward strand.
TGGTGCGGCGGTCGAAGGAGAAGCGCCGCGGATTGCGCAGGCCGTAGGCCCAGATCTCGTCATGGCCGGGCCGCCCGACGAACGGGTTGTCGGGCGGGATCGTGTACGCGTTGCCGCCACTCGGTGTCGGATTGATTCGCAGCAGCTTGCCGAGCAGGAGGTCTAGGTTCTGCGCATTCCCGGCCGGGTCACCAGCGGGCCCCCCGTCTCCGGTCCCCAGATAGAGGTAGCCGTCGGGGCCAAACGCGATCAGGCCACCGTGGTGGGCCTGGGTCGGCTCCGGGATGCTGAGGATGGGACGGCGAGAGCTCGGATCGGCCACCAGCGGGTTGTCGGCGCTGCGCCGAAACTCGTCCAGCTGCAGGTTGTCCCCTCGGTCGTTGTAGGTGACGTAGAAGCGACCGGTCCTGCCGTAGTCGGGCGGGAAGGCGATCGCGGCCATCCCGGGGTCCCCGCCGGGCCCGTTGTGCTTGACCAGCCGGTGGATGTCCAGAAACGGCCGGGTGAGCAGGTGATCGTTGGCGATGATCCGGACCGCGCCCCGCTTCTGCACGACGTACAGCTGCGAGTTCTGGCCGGGCGGCTGGGTCAGGTAGACCGGCTCGCGCAGCCGCGCGATTCGCTCCAGGGTGACGAACTTCGGGCCGAGCGTTCGCCCCTCCTGGACGGCGATCCCGACGATCGCCGCGCCGATCGCGACGAGGGCAGCGACGAAGGTCTCGATTCGGCGACGGCTGAGAGAGATCGGCATGGCTGGGTCCTGCGCGACGCGTGGCCCACCTTATTAGCGGCTCGGTCGGCGACCGGCGGCCAGTGCCCGGCCGACTTCAGCGTCGGCGGACGAAGCGATACACGGGGCCGTCGAGCGAGGTGGCGTAGAGCTTGCCGTCGGCGGTCTCGCCGAAAGAGCTCAGGTCCCGGACTCGCAGGCCCGTGCCTCGATCCTTGCGCGCGCGGCCGAGGCGCGGAACCAGCGAGCGGACCTTGCCGGTGCAGAAGTCGCCGTAGACGTAGCGGTGGGTGAGCGAACGAAGCCGCGCGTCCCGCACGACGTAGCCGCCGACCACGGCGCAGGCCGAGCCGGAGATGCTGTACGCCTTGATCGGCCTGACCGTCCCGCCGGCCGTGGGGGGATGCGCCCCGGGGTAGGGCGCGAAGCCTTCGAAGTCGTTCCAGCCGAAGTTGGCGCCGGCAGCGGCCGCGAAGGGCAGGTAGTCGATCTCCTCGAAGCGGTCCTGGCCGACGTCGCCGATCACGATGCGCGGCTGGCCGGGATCGCTGACCAGGTCGAAGGAGAATCGGTAGGGATTGCGCAGGCCGATCGAGTAGATCTGGACCGACCCGGTGGCCGGGTCGATCCGCAGCAACTTGCCGAGGCGTGAGTTCGGGTTCTGGGCGTTGTCGGGTTCATCGCCCGCGCCGCCGCCGTCGCCGGTGCCCGCGTAGAGCATGCCGTCGGGGCCGAACTGCAGCTGCCCGCCGTTGTGGTTGGAGTGGTTGGGATGGGGCACGACCACGATCGGCCGCAGGGTGGTGGGGGAGGCGTGCCGCCCGTCCGCGTCGGCGCGGAGCTCCGCGATCACGAGATCGCCGGCACCGTTCGTGAAGTAGATGTAGAGCAGCCTCGAGTTTGCGTAGTCAGGCGAGAAGGCGACCGAGAGCAGGCCTCGCTCGCCGCCGGTCGAGACGTTGCCCGAGATGCTGGTGAAGGTCGACCGCTTGCGCCCCTTCACCAGCCGGATCCGGCCTCCGCGCTCGACGACGATCACACCGGGGATGCCGGGGGCGGAGGCTACGTAGGTCGGGCTGTGGAAGCGGCCGATCCGCTTCAGCTTGATCTTCGACTTCGCGTCGGCCGGGGCGGCGCCCAGGATGAGCGCCCCGAGCGTCACGACTGCGATGGCTGCGGTCAGGCGCCTCACTGGACCAGACGGTAGACGGGGCCGTCGAGCGAGACGGCGTAGACGTGGCCCTCGTTGTCCTCGCCGAACGAGGAGAGGCTCGGGACCTCCAGACCCAGCGAGCGGTCATCACGCGCCTCCGGCGTCGCCGGCTTGAAGCTGCGCAGCTCGCCGGCGCAGAAGTCGCCGTAGACGTAGCGCCCGAACAGCGCGCGGAGCGAGCGATCGCGGACGACATAGCCGCCGGTGACGGAACAGCCCTCATCGCGGCCGTAGGTGAGGATCGGGGAGACCGCGTTCGGCGCGGTCTGGTCCTCGTTGAGCCGGTTGGTCCCCTCGAACGCCGACCACCCGAAGTTGTTGCCGCAGGCCCGCTCGGCGGGGAGGTAGTCGACCTCCTCCTGGGTGTTCTGACCGACGTCGCCGATCAGCAGCGCGGTGGTCCCCCGGTCGAAGCTGAACCGCCACGGGTTCCGCAGGCCGTAGTTGCAGATCTCGGGTCGAGCGCCCTGCCCGAGCGGGCCGGGCGAGGAGACCATGTAGGGGCGCCCACCGCTGGGGCGGGGGTCGATCCGGAGGATCTTGCCGAGCAGCGAGTTGACGTCCTGGCCATTGCGCTCGGGATCGTCGGCGATCCCTCCATCACCGGTGCCTATGTAGAGCTGCCCGTCCGGCCCGAAGAGCAGGAGGCCGCCGTTGTGGTTGGACGCGAAGTCCTCCATGTGCAGGACCTCGCGCTCGCTGTCCCGGTCGAACGAGCCGTCGTCAGCGACCGCGTAGCCGACGACGTGCTGGTCCTGATCGTTCACCGTGTAGTACGCGTAGGCCTGACGCGAGCTCTGGAAGTCCGGCGGGAAGGCGACGGAGAGCAGGCCCTGCTCCTCCCCGTCGGCGGTGACCTCGTCCGTGATGTCGAGGGCGGGCGTGGAGACCACCTGGCCATCTCGCACGACCCGAACGGTTCCCTCCCGCTCGACTACGTAGAGATCCTCTCCGCCGGGCGGCTGTGTGAGGTAGACGGGCTGGTCGAAGTCCCCGACCTTCTCCAGCCTCACCTGCCCGTCTCCCTGCGGTTGCTGCGCAGCGGTCGCGTTGGTGTCCTCTGAGTCGGATCCGCCGCCGCAGCCGGCGATCACGGCGGCCTGTGCCAGCAGAGCGACCAGGGCGGACCGGCGGCGTCGGGGGGTGTGCATCCGACCAAGAAAACACAAGGGCGGGGCGCTCGGTGCGCCTCGCCCTCACAGCTCTCGCGCCGCTTCGGCGGGAATTCGATCGGCGCTACTCCTCGGGGAACATCGGGAAGACCAACCCGTGGTCGGCGATGACCTTCTGGGTGCCCTCGAGATCGAAGGAGTGCCCGTACTCGGCGGCCAGCTCCACGATCCGCTCCGGATCGGGAGGGCCGGCGGCGTTCAGGTCCGCCAGGGCATCGAAGAACTTCTCGAAGCCGGCGGGGGAGATGATCTCCAGGATCCGGCACTCCGTGTCGCCGGCGTTCCAGAAGGTGTGCCACTGGTTACGCGGCTTGAACACCAGGTCGCCGGGCTCCGCGTAGACCACCTCGTCGCCGAGCAGCGCGCCCATCCGACCCTCGAGCACGTAGCTGTACTCGTCCTCGCGAGTGTGGATGTGGAGCGGCGCCGCGAGCTGGCGCGGCGGCATCGGGTGTTCGACCAGCGAGAAGTCGCCGCCCGTCTCCTCGCCGCCGATCATGAACCGGACGCCGACGGCGCCGAGGTTCCCGGCCTTTCCGTCCTTCGGGCCGACGATCTTTGCCTTGGTGGTGGTCTGCGCTTCCATCTCCTTCTCCCTTTCAATAAACGGTGTGTTAGCCGAAGCGCGAGTACAGTAACATTTGAGCTAACGGTATGTCAACCCAAATCAAAAAGCACAGGAAATACGAGTTGAAGGCGCGGGCCGAGGGCCAGGAGCGCACGAGGCAGCGCATCGCGAAGGTCGCCGCCGACCTTCATGAGCAGGTGGGCCCCGCCGAGACCACGGTGGCCGAGATCGCGCGACGGGCCGGCGTCAGCCGCCTCACCGTCTACAAGCACTTCCCCAATAACGCAGCGCTCTATCCGGCCTGTTCGGCGCACCACCTCTCGGAGCATCCGCTCCCGGACTTCCAGGCAGCCCTGGCTCCGGATGACCCCGCCGAGCGCGTTCGGTCCCTCCTCGAGGCGCTCTACGGCTGGTATCGGGAGACGCGGCGGATGATGCGAAACCTCCAGCGAGACCGCGGTGCGGACCCGGCGCTGGACGAGGTGATGCGAGGGAACCTCGATTCGGCCCTTGCCGCACTCACCGATGCGCTGGCGGCCGGATTCGGGCCGGAGGCGGAAGGAGCGGCACGTGTGCGCTCGATGATCCGGGTCGCCCTGGAGTTCTGGACCTGGGATGGCCTCGCGGGCCAAGGCATGAATGACAAGGCCGCCGCGGAGCTGATGACGGACGCGATCGCCGGCGTCGCCGGCGTGCCCGCTACTGCCCCTTGAGCTCCGACTTCTGCTGCTGGTTGCCGGCCTGGCCGATGATGTCGCTGGGCTTGATCGGCACGACCTGACCCGCGTCGTTCACCCTCGTTTGCGGGGGTGCGCTCGAGATCCGCACGACGAACTCTCCTTCCGGGACCGAGCCGTCGGCCGTCACCGCCTTGGCCTTGCTCTGCAGCCCCGCCGCGACGCGGTAATGGACGGTGTACGTCCCGGCCTGGACCGGCGTCACGTTCCAGACCATCGCGCGGGTCTGGTTGGGAGGCAGTGAGCCGAAACTGTAGGTGTCGGTCTGCGCGGCCTCGGCTCCGGCCGACGCGGTCTGTCCGGCCAGCTTCGGGAAGCCCTCCTCGAGGATCCAGACCGGCCGGAAGGGAATCGCGAGACCCTCCTGCTCGGAGCGGACCGAGAAGGAACCCTGCACCTGCGGAAGGTCCTGACTCGCCGCGCTGGTGGTCGTCCCCGTGGTCGAGGACCCGGAAGCGCTCGTGCTGGTGTTGGACGTCGTGAAGATCGTGATCGCCAGGTTGGGGATCTCCTTGTCGCCGGTGTTCGCGACCGTCAGGGTCAGGTTCGTGTTCTGCGCCAGCTTCTGCTTGCTGGGGAAGTTCGCGTTCACGATCTGAACCGGGAAGTCACCCTCCGGCTCATTGGCGTCCTGTCGCTCGCCCCCGCCGCACGACGCGATCCCCACAGCCATCGCGGCCACCGCCAATCCGATCCCGACGCGCTTACGGGCCCTCACCGCAAGGGCTGTCGAGGCGCTCTCCTCCAAGGGCGCGGGCAACATAGCACGCACCCTACTCACGCCTATTGGGCTCCGCATCAGTCAAATCCGGGGTTTTTCCGGGCTAACACGGCCACAACGGTTGTGGGTGGCGAACGGCCCTCCCATCCCATAATCTTCGGTCCGGAGGAGGGCAATGGTCCGATCCGTAGCCGATAGGGCGTTTCTCCCGGCCAAGTCTCTATTCGAGCAGGTCGGGGACATGATGATCCTGACCGCCAAGACGATCGTCTCGGCGATCCGTCCTCCGTATCCCTACGGCGGTGAGTTCATCGGGCAGTTCCTCTTCGCCCTCCAGCTCTGTTGGTTCCCGATGATGATCTCGACGCTGGCGTTCGGCTTCGGGGCGCCGGGTCTCCAGGCCGCGAACTTCCTCTCGCTGTTCGGCGCGCTCGACCGCCTCGGCGGCTTCTTCGTGCTCGCCTCGATCCGCGAGTTCGCGCCGACGGTGACTGCGGTCGTCGTCGCCGGCGTGGCCGGCACAGCGATCACCGCGGACCTCGGCGCGCGCAAGATCCGCGAGGAGCTCGACGCGCTACAGGTGCTCGGCGTCGACCCGATCAAGAACCTTGTCGTCCCTCGCTTCCTCGCGTTGATGCTGATCACGGGTCTGATGGACATCTACGCGCTGATCTTCGGCATCGTGGGCGGTCTCGGCGCGGAGTTCCTGTACAACGAGCCGCTCGGCGGGTTCTTCGCGACGCTCTACAACAACGCTTCGGTCACCGACCTCTGGGGCTCGGTTCTGAAGTGCACGATGTTCGGGGCGATCATCGCGATCGTCTGCTCCTACAAGGGGATGACTGCATCCGGAGGCGCCGAGGGGGTGGGTCGCGCCGTCAACGAGGGCGTCGTGGTCGCGTTCATGGGCGTCTTCGCGTTCAACTACGTCTTCACGCAGACGCTGCTCGCCACTCACCCCGAGCTCCAGGTGATCAAGTAATGGGAGCGGGTTGGCTGGCAGTCCCCCGGGGCTGGCTCAACTCGATCGGCGAGATCTTCGGTTTCTGCGCCCGCGTCGCCGGCCTCGTCTACACGGGCCGGGTCTTCCAGTTCTTCGGTGAGGCCCTGCGCCAGACCGGCATCCTGATCCTCGGCTCGACCATAGTGATCTGGGGCCTGGTCTTCATCCTGGGCCTGCAATGCGGGATCGAGGGCGCCTACTTCAACCGCTCGGTCGGCGCCCCGGCCTACGCCGGCGTCTTCGCCGCCTGGTGCGACCTGCGCGAGGTGATCCCCTACGGCTTCGGCTACATGCTCTCCGCCAAAGTGGGCACCGGAATCGTCGCCGAGCTGGGCGCGATGCGGATCTCGGACGAGATCGACGCGCTCGAGGTGATGGGCGTGCCGCCCGTGACCTTCCTGGGCGCGACCCGCCTGCTCGCCGCCTGGATCGCCTTCCCCTTCATGTACCTGGCCGCCGTCGGGATCGGCTACTTCGCCAGCTGGCTCGCCGTCGTCGAGCAGATCGGGGACGTCTCCTCGGGCGGCTACTTCCTGATCTTCTGGATGTTCCAGAACCCGCCCGACCTCTTATTCAGCCTGATCAAGGGCATGGTGATGGCCACGGCCATCGTGCTCGTCGGTTGCTATTACGGCTACACGGCTTCGGGCGGACCGGTGGGCGTGGGCACGGCGACCGCGAAGTCGATGGTTCTCAACATCGTGCTCGTGCACATCATCGGGATGATGGGAACGCTGGTGTTCTGGGGCGCGAACCCGAGGGCCCCCATCGGAGGCTGAGGCGGCGACCGACGCGGGTTGCCTTCGCCCTTGCCTAGAATTGGTTCCGGAAACGCGCAAGGAGGAGTGAGAGTTGGCTGAACGGAAGAGGAGCCGCGCCAAACAGATCGAGGACGAGGCGCGCCAGCCCCGCGACGAAGCCGCTGACGAGGCGACCGCCGACGCCGAGGCCGTCGAGGAGGGCGATCCGCTCACCTCTCAGGGCTACGGCGAGGAGGACTTCTCAGGCCGCGACTACATCATTCCCGGAGTCGACTCCGAGGATCCCGATCCTTACAAGTGGCACACGGGCCATAAGCGCGACCACGGCGGGGAAGACGCGATCGAGATCATCGACCTGGTCAAGCAGTTCGGCCGCACCCGGATCCTGAACGGCTGCAACCTCGGGATTCCCGACAACATGATCTCGATGGTGCTCGGACCGTCGGGCACCGGCAAGAGCGTGCTGATCAAGCACATCGTCGGACTGCTCTATCCGGACTCGGGCGACGTGCTCGTCCACGGCGAGTCGATCCCGAACATGACCGACGACGAGCTCTTCGAGGTGCGCAAGAAGTTCGGCCTGCTCTTCCAGGACGGCGCGCTCTTCGGCTCGATGAACGTCTACGACAACACCTGCTTTCCGCTCCGCCAGCACACCGACAAGTCAGAGGACGAGATCGAGGAGATCGTCACCCGCCGCCTTCGCGAGGTCGGCCTCGCCGAGGCGATGTACAAGATGCCGAACGAGCTCTCGGGCGGAATGCGCAAGCGCGCCGGCTTCGCGCGGGCGCTGGTGCTCGACCCCGCGATCGTCATGTTCGACGAGCCCGATTCAGGTCTCGACCCGGTGCGGACGGCGCTGCTCTGCGAGCTGATCCGCGAGATCCACGAGGAGAACGGCGGCTGCTACCTGGTGATCAGCCACGACCTCGGGACCGCGCGCCGGATCGCGGACTTCATCGCTGTGCTCTGGAAGGGCCGGATCGTCGAGTCCGGCCCCTCGGACGAGCTCTTCGCCTCGCGCAACGAGTTCGTCAGCCAGTTCCTCAACGCCGATGTGAAGGGTCCGCTGGCGATGGACTAGTCGGGCCCGCGGTCCCGACTTCAAAACCGGCAATGAAGGGGCGGCGACCCGGGCGGTCGCCGCGAATCCCGAGCACTTTCCCGGCTCTGGGCCGGGAAAACGCTCAGGACTCGGTGCAAGGACGAGTTTCGAAGCATTTGCGGCGCTATCGGCCCTCCAATCCTTCGGAACTCCGTCGAGAACGCTGAGCGCCTGATTCTGTCCCCCTTCATTGCCGCTGTTCGTCCCAACACGGCGCTACCGTCGATCGCGTGCCGCTCAAGCGCATCACCGACGAGGACGTGCTGGGCTCGATCGTGGAGCTCGCAGGCGACGGCTACTGCCTCGTTGCGGATGTCCTTCCTTCATTGCCCAGGCGGGGCCACGCCGACCGTCGGCGGGCGGTGCACCGCTCGATCAACCGCGGCCTGGTGATCCAGCGGCGCGGTCCGGACGGCCGCGCCTACGTGGCCGTCGCCAGCGAGGGCTGGCGGCAGTTGCGGGCGCGAGCGGGCTAGCGCTGTTCAGCCGGGCTCTCCGGGCCCGCCGCCCCGGCCGCCGGCGCGTAGATGCTCTCGTGCCCATCGTCCCACTGGACGCGATAGCGCGGAGCGGGCTTCTCGCCCACGACTTCCTTGACGACGCCAGTCCGGTGCGGGCGCTCCGTGGACTCCGCCTCGACCTTGATACGGGTGCCGATCTCCAGCTTCATTTCTCACCTCCACTCCAAGAATTTCCTCCGTGATACCACCGATCGCGCCGCCTGGAAAGTGACGCGATCTTCACATTGCCTCCCTAACCTCCGCCCCGTGAGTGCGGGGAGATTCTTCGACCGGGTCGCGGGCGTGGCGGTGCGCTGGCCCTGGCTCGTGATCGTGCCGATCGTGGCACTCACCGGCGCCGGGATCTTCGCGGCGACCCGGCTCGACACCAGCGCCGGGACCGACACGCTGGTCAGCAAGGGCTCCTCCGAGTTCCAGGCGACACAGGACTTCCATGAGAAGTTCGGCGACGAGCCGGTGATCGTCCTCGTCAAGGAGGACCTCCGGAAGCTGGTGCTCACCAAGGACCTCGAGCCGCTCTTCGAGCTCGAGGAATGCTTCGCCGGCGGCACCCAGCTGGCGCAATCGCTCCCCACGCGCCAGAAGCAGCCGCTTCCGACGGTGTGCGACCAGATCGCGAAGCTGCGCCCGAGCCACTCGGTCTTCGGGCCCGCGACCTTCCTCTATCTGAGCGTCGCCGGGATCCAGCAGGCGCTGCAGGGCCAGATTGGCGGGGCGCAACAGCAGGCCCAGGCGGCCGCCGAACAGGCCCGCAAGGCCGCGGCGAAGCGGGGCGCCTCAACGGTGGAGCAGCAACAGGCCGCGGACTCCGCCAGCCAGCAGGTGCTCGGCCAGTTCCAGCAGAGCCTCGTCCAGGTGGCCCTTCAGTACGGGATCACCTCGATACCGCGGCTCGACGACCCGAACTTCGTCAGCCGGGTCGTCTTCGACGAGTCGAAGCCGGCGGGAACGCCCAAGGAGCGCTTCGGCTACCTCTTCCCGAATCGCGATGCCGCCCAGATCATCGTGCGGCTTCGCCCCGACCTGACCGATGCGGAGCGGCACGACGCGATCGGGCTCTTCAAGCAGGCGGTCGACGACCCCCGCTTCAAGCTCAGCGACGGCAGCTACGTGGTAACGGGTGCCCCGGTCGTCGTCGATGCCGGCACGCGGGAGCTCCGCAACCAGACCCTGCTCTTGCTCGGCGTCGCGGGCCTGGTGATGGCCCTGACCCTGCTGCTCATCCTGCCCCGGCCGCTGCGGCTGCTGCCGCTCGGAGTGGCGGTCTCCGCCGGCGCGCTGACTCTTGGGCTGGTGGCGCTCTTCGGCGGCTCGCTCACCGTCGGCGCGATCGCGATGCTGCCCGTGCTGGTCGGCCTCGCCGTGGACTACGCGATCCAGTTCCAGGCCCGCTTCAACGAGGCCAGGGCGGAGGGGACTCCGCCCGGCCGCGCAGTGGTGGTCTCCGCGGCCGGCGGCGGGCCGGTGATCGGGGCGGCTTGTCTGGCGACCATTGCCGGGTTCGCCGTTTTCGCTCTCTCGCCCAGCCCGCTCGTGCGCTCCTTCGGGCTGCTGCTGGTGATGGGCGTCGCCCTGGCGTTCGCGGTCGCGTTGACCGGGGGACTGGCGGCGCTCGGGCTGTCGGCCTGGCGCGGTTCGGCTCCTGCCCCGAGAACCGCCCCGGCGGCCCAGCGCACTAGCGGAGCGACCGAGCGGCTCCGGAAGGCCGGCGTCGCCACGATCGCGCTGGCGCTCGCCAGCCCCCGGCGCGTTCTGGCGGCGGGTCTGCTGCTGGCCGTCTGCGGCTGGGTGGCGAGCGCCGGGACCGGGGTGGAGACGGACATCCGCGACCTCGCGCCGCCGAACCTGAAGGCCCTCGACGACCTCAACGAGCTCGAGAAGGAGACCGGGATCTCGGGTGACGTCAACGTCACGATCAGGGCCAAGGACCCGACCGACCCGGCGGTGATCTCATGGGCCGAGGGCTTCCAGCAGCGGGTGCTGGCGCGCCATGGCTTCTCCGGCTCCAATCCGAGCTGCGCCGACGCCCAGATCTGCCCCGCCCTCTCGCTCACCGACTTCTTCGGTGGGTCCTCGCCCTCGAGCTCCACGGCCTCGAGCTCGACGCAGAGCGTGGGTGACGTTCACGCCCTCGTTCAGGCGCTGCCCTGCTTCATCTCGCAGATCGTGATCAGCCATCGGGGCGACTGCAACCCCTCCGGCGTGACGCCGATCGGCGACACAGCCGACGTCGCTTTCGGCATCCGCGCACAGCCCCTCTCCGATCAGCAGGACCTGATCGACGACATCCGTGCCCAGATCGATCCGCCCGGAGGACCGTCGCCACCCGAGGGCACGACCGTCGAGCTGGCCGGGCTCCCGGTCCTCGCGGCCGAGGCGAACACGGACCTCTCGCACAGCCGCTGGTGGCTGCCGCTCGCCGGCCTGATCGCCGTCGGCGCCGTCCTGGCCGCGATCTACCGGTCGACGAGACGCGCGCTCGTTCCGCTGATCCCTGTCCTGTTGGCAACCGGCTGGTCCGGCCTGGTGGTCGCCGCGCTCGGTGTTGCCCTCAACCCGATGTCCGCGACACTCGGCGCACTGGTGATCGCGATCGCCACCGAGTTCAGCGTGATCCTCTCGGCCCGCTACGCGAGCGAACGGCGCGCCGGCCTCTCCGTCGGCGAGGCGCTGAGGCGCACCTACCTGCGCACCGGCGCGGCGGTGCTCGCTTCGGGCGTCACCGCGATCGCCGGCTTCGCCGTGCTCGCGATCGCGGGCCTGCCGCTGCTCGACGACATCGGACTGATCTCGGTGGCGCCGGTCCTCCGCGACTTCGGGCTGGTCACGGTCGCCGACCTGCTCGTCACGCTGGCGGGCGTGATGCTGGTGCTGCCCGCCGTGGTGGTTTGGTCAGAGGAGGGCTTCCGGCTTCCCTGGCGGCCGCGTCCGGCGCCGCTGGCGGCCGGCGAATCCGCTCCGTGAATCGGCCGCGCATCTATTCGCTGATCGTCGGGATGGTGTTCATCGCCCTGATCGCGGTGGCCGGCGTCAACCTGATCTCCACCAAGAACAAGGGGGTCCTCGGCGCCCACAACGAGGGCGACCTCCCACTCGCCCAGTTCGCCGTGCCGGATGCCCGCTCGGGCGCAGGCGGCGACGCGAACATCGCCCAGGACGACTGCGACGCGGCCCGGATCCCCTGCCCGTCTCAGAACAAGAGGACGCCGGCCTGCAGGGTGGACGTTCCCGGCGCGATCCGTGTCTGCGATCTATTCGACAAGCCTCTGGTCCTCTCGTTCTGGTTCACGCGCGGCGGGGACTGCGAGGACCAGGAGGACGTCTTCGAGCGCGCCTACAGGCGCTACTCGCCGAAGGTGAACTTCCTGGCAATCGACGTGCGCGACTCCGACTCGGAGGTCCGCAAGCTGATCGCGGAGCGCCACTGGACCCACCCGATCGGACTCGACCGCGATGGGGCCCTCTCCAACCTCTTCCGCGTCGGCGGCTGCCCGACCTTCGTCTACGCCTATCCCGGGGGGATCCTTCAGCACACCTCGATCGGCCAGCTCGATGACCAGCGGTTCTTCTCCAACGTCGACGCTTTGATCGCAGCCACCAAGCAGCGGGACGCGACGCTGCGCTGATGGCTGACCTGCCGGACCAGTGGGAGGTCGCGCCGGAGCCGGGCTGGGTCGAGCCCGTGCTGGCGGAGGAGTTCCCTGGGCTTTCGATCCTGTCGACCGCTCTCGAGAGCGCCGGTGGCCGCAGCCCTGAGGCGCTCCGGGAGCGGCTGCGGACGCTCAGCGACCGGATCGGCGGTGCGCAGGCGATCCAGCTCCGTCAGCAGCCGATCCCCTGGGCCTACAGGGTCTTCTTCCGCCACATCGGGCTTGACCCGGACACGACGCGGACGCCGATCGAGCAGCTCATCTTCGAGCGCATTCACGACGGCAGCTTCAAGAGCCGGAATCGCGTCGAGGACGCGCTGACGATCGCGATGGTGGAGGTGGGCGTCGCCCTGCGAGCGTTCGACGCCGACCGGGTGGAGGGACGGGTCGGACTGCGCCTCTCGGCAGAGGGGGAGGGGTTCGAGGGCCGCGTCTCTGCGCTGCCGAACGGGACGATCGTGGTCGCCGACGAGCGGCGGCCGCTCGGGATCCTCTTCGATCGCACGGCGGAGGGCTATGGCGTCAGGCGAGGCACCGGGCGGGTGCTGCTGGTGGCGATCGGCGTGCGTGGCGTGCCTGACATCGCGCTCGAGGAGGCCTTGTGGGTGGCGGGCAGCGCCCTGCACGCGTAAACTGGACAGATGCGAGGGCGCGCGTAAGCGCGACCCGTGAGTCCAAGTGGAGGCTCAGATGCCCGAGCAAGTAATGCGAGGGCGCGCCGCAGCCGAAGGCGAGGCGCGACCCGACTCATGGAGCCAGGACCTCGAAGAGATGCCGATCCTCCCGCGGGAGGAGCTCGCCCCGCCGGCCCCACCCGAGGGCCTCGACAGCGTCCTATTCAGGCACGACGAGCGCGCCGCCCGCGCCGACCTGCGTCGTCAGATCGCGGCGATGGAGCTCGCGCTCGCCAGGCTCTTCGGCTCGGCCTTCCCCCGCAAGGGCATCGACTTCGCCGTCGCCGGCTTGGGTGGGCCCCGGGTGCTATCGGTGGACGAGCTGGAGAGCGTCCGGGACGGCCTTGCGGCGCGCATCCAGGAGGTGAAGGCGGACCTGCACGGCTACGCGGTCCTCGAGGAGTCGAACCGTGAGCTGATCGAGCGGATGACCGCGGACCCGGCCTCGTACAAGTGGGTGCGTGTCTACAACGAGGACATCGGCGAGCCGGGCTGCAAGAACTGGCACGTCAAGCCCAGGTGGGGGCCACTTGGCCTCCTGATGAGCTGGTGGCGCGTCAAGATCTCCTCCGGTTGTCCGTTAGCCGAGGGGATACGTCCCCGGGGTCAGGCTTAAGCCTGACCCCGGCCCGTCATCCCCGTAACCACTAGATGCCGACGAAGCGACAGCGCCGCAAGCGGCGGCGCAGGCAGACGGCTGGTCCCCCGCCGGCCGCACGACCTTCGGCCGTGGTGCTCGATGACCAGCAGCGCGTCAGCGCTGCGCGCCGCCGAGCCGGAGCCGACCACCGCCCCCCGGCGCCCTGGGGTGACTTCCCGCTCTCGGAGATCGTCGTCTTCGTCGGCATCCTGTTGCTGATCGCGGGCTTCTTCGTCTCGCCGCCGCAGGGCTTCGTGATGATCGCCGTCGGGTTGGCCCTCGGCTCGCTCGCCGGGCTCGAGCTCTCCATCCGAGAGCACTTCGCCGGGTTCCGCTCCCACACTCTGGTGCTCTCCGCAGCGGTGGGCATCCCCCTATTCGGAGCGCTGTTCGTCGCGACCAAGGTCCCGACGCCGATCTGCGTGGCGGCGGGGGCCGCGGCCTTCGCGGCCTCCGCCTGGCTCTTCACGCAGGCTTTCCGGCGGCGGTCCGGCGGAGCCGCCTTCCGGCTCAGGTCATAAGGGCGCTAGCTCAATCTGCTGGCGAGCTTCGCCTCGAGTGCGGCGACGAGGATCCGCCGCTGCCGCTCGGTCAGCGTACCCACCTGCTTGCCCTCGCTGAGGGCGGTCGACGAGAGCAGCTTCCGGGAGCGCGCCCGGCCCCAGCGGCGCTGAGCGCAGAGGAGCTCGCCGAGGCTCATGCTCTCGACCTCCCAGGGCGAGTCCATGATCACTTCGGTGATGCTGCGGCGGCCGGCTGAGATGTCGCGCTTCATCGCGGCGCGCGCGAGACGGACCTTGTTGGCGCGGGCAAGCGCCTCCATGCACTGAGCGGTCCCACTCTTCTTCGTCTTCGGCTCGGTCTGATCTGAGCCGATCTGCTGTTCGACGATCGTCGGCTCGATCCGCCGATGCGGCATAGACAGTGGACGGGCAGGGGCAATCGTCGAGGCAGCGGACATAAGGTCTCCCTCCTGCTAGGTCAGGAATTGTTTGGCGGGTTGGGTGCAGCGCCGCCCCCAGTCGCTCTTTCGAGCCGGGGGAAGTGGACGGTCCTCTCCTTGCTTCTGTTCCCGTCCGCTCCCTGCCCCGGAAGCGCGCGGCGAGGCGAAACTTATACGCCTCTCACGCCGACGGTCAACACCCAAAAATTCATCCCGTTCGCTAAGAGCAGATCTTTTGTCGGAGGCTGGATCGCGTGTCCATCCAGACTGTCCAAGCAAGACCGGTCCGCATTCGGGAATCGAGTCAGGCGAACCTCTGCGCTTACCCGGTCGGCAAGTCCGGGAAACGCTTGATCACGTCAGCGAAGGTCTGGAGCGCCCGATCGAGCTGCTCCCGCTCGTGGTTCGCCATCAGGCTCGTTCGGAGAAGAGCGCCCCCGGGTGGCACCGCCGGGTGGAGCGCGACGTTGGTGTAGACGCCGTCCTCGAAGAGTGCCTTCCAGAGCAGCACGGCCTGCCAGTCCTCTCCGACGATGACCGGCACCACCGGCGTGTTGGCCTCGGTTCCGTCGGGAAGGGTTCCCGGCTCGATGACCTTCAGCCCCAGGTCGCGGAAGCCCTGGCGCAGGTAGGCGGCGTTGTCGAGCAGGCGGGACATCAGCTCGGGCCCCTCGGACCGGACGATCCGCAGCGCTCCGAGCGCGGCGCCCACGGCCGCCGGGACGGCGGATGCGCTGAAGATGAAGGACCGCGACGCGATCCGGAGGTACTCGATCACCTCCTCCAATCCGGCGATGAAGCCGCCGCACGAGGCGAGGCTCTTCGAGAATGTCCCCATCCGGAGGTCGACGTCGTCCTCGAGGCCGAAGAGCTCGCTGGCGCCGGCGCCGCGCTTGCCGAGCACCCCGACCCCGTGGGCCTCGTCGACCATCAGCCGAGCGCCGTAGCGCCGGCAGAGCTCGACGATCGGGGGCAGGTCGCAGACGTCGCCCTCCATCGAGAAGACGCCGTCGACCACCACCAGGACGCCGCTCTGATCCGCCACGGCCCGCTCGAGCATCGTCTCGAGCTTGTCCATCCGGTTGTGGCGGAAGGGGCGCAACCGGGCCCCGGAGAGCTTGGAGCCGTCGAGGATCGAGGCGTGGTCACCGGAGTCGCAGATCACGGTGTCTCCCGGCTCCAGGATCGCGCTGATCGCGCCCAGATTGGACTGGTAGCCGGTCGTGTAGACGATCACGTCCTCGGTCCCCATCCAGTCGGCCAGCTCGTGCTCGAGCTCGACATGCAGCGGGGTGGTCCCGTTCAGCAGCCGCGACCCGGTGACCCCCGTCCCATACTGCTCGAGCGCATCACGGGCGGCCTGCTTCACCCGCTCATCGGTGGTCAGCCCCAGGTAGTTGTTGGAGCCAAGCATGATCGTCTCACGCCCCTCCATCTCCACCACGGGACCGGCCTGGGACTCGAGGATGCGGAAGTAAGGAAGAAGATCGCCCTGCTTGGCGGCTTCGAGCTGCTCGGTCCGGTCGTGGGTGCGGGCCTTCTCGAAGACGTCCGACACCAGACGGGTCGCGCTATCGCGCGCCCTCGCATCAAGGGTGGAGTCGGACATGCCTCGAAATACTCGCACCTTGTAGGTTCCGCAGCCGTGCCAGGCTCAGTAGAGGTACGGCCCGTGCAGGGCCGCCGCGAGCTCAGCGGCTTCATCAAGCTGCCCTTCCGGCTCCACCGGGGCACCCCGTGGGTACCGCCGCTGATCTTCGAGCGCCGCCAATTTCTCGATAGGGAGAAGAACCCCTACTTCAAGCACGCCGATGCCGAGTATTTCCTCGCCTGGCGTGACGGTGAGCCGGTCGGACGCATCTCGGCCCAGGTCGACCGCCGCTGGGACGAGTTCCAGGGCGGCAACGACGGCCAGTTCGGCTTCATTGAGGCCGAGGACGATCCGGAGGTTTTCGAGGCGCTGCTGGGGACGGCGGAGGAATGGGTGCGGGAGCGCGGGCGCGAGCGGCTGATCGGCCCGATGGACTTCACGACCAACGACGAGTGCGGCCTGCTGATCGAGGGCTACGAGCGCGATCCGATGATCCTCGAGCCGTGGCACCCGCCCTATTACCGGGAACGGCTGGAGGCGCTCGGCTACGGCAAGACCATGGACCTGTTGATGTGGTGGCTCTCGCTCGGGGAGCTGAAGGAGGGAGACCGCTTCCACGACGCCATTCACGCGGTAGCCGAGAAGGTCGAGACCGAGCACGGGATCACGATCCGCAACATGAGAAAGGGCGATCTCGAGGCCGAGATCGGCCGGTTCATGGAGGTCTACAACTCGGCGTGGGAGAAGAACTGGGGGTTCGTGCCGGTCACCGAGGAGGAGGTCCGCTTCCAGGCTAAGAACCTGAAGCAGATCCTCGACGAGCGCTGGACCTTCGTCGCGGAGCGCGACGGCGAGACCCTGGGTGCGGCGCTCACGCTTCCCGACATCAACCAGGTGACGAAGAAGATGAACGGTCGCCTACTGCCGTTCGGCTGGCTGCGCTTCCTGCTCGGCAAGGGCAGGGTCGACCGGGTGCGGGTCTTCGCGCTGGGCGTCAAGCCCGAGCACCAGCACACGGGGATCGCCGCGAAGTTCTACGTAGAGCACGTCGAGACGGCGAAGGTGACGCCGCAAAAGGCCGGCGACCAGGGCTGGATCCTGGAGACCAACGAGCCGATGAACCGCGCCATGGAGGGGATGGGCGGCGAGATCGTGAAGCGCTACCGGCTGTACGAGAAGACGATCTAGGTTCGCTCGTAGGTGCCGATCAGCTCGGCGCCTCCGAGCACGTGACCGTCGATCGCGTCCTCGAGCTGCTCGCGGCTCGCGCCCTCCTCCAGGTCGACCTCGGTGTCGAGCGCAAAGAGCTCGTGCTGGTAGCGATGGGCTCCATGCCCGGGCGGTGGGCACGGTCCTCCGTAGCCGTTCTCCCCGAAGCCGTTGGCCCCCTCGCCCGGGGCGTGCTCGCCCTCCGCGAGGCCACCTGCGGCCGGGTCGATGCCCCAGGTGACCCAGTGGACGAAGTCCCCAGACGGTGCGTCCGGGTCGTGGAGGATGAGCGCGAGCGAGCGCGTTCCCTCGGGCGGCGAGCTCCAACTCAGTGGCGGCGAGGCGTTATCGCCGTCGCACGAGTATTTCTGCGGGATCGGCTGCCCGTCGTTGAAGGCGGAGCTGGTGAGCTCGAAGTCGGCCATCGGCCCTTGATCTTCCCGCACCGTGCTGGCTGGAAACGAATGAGGTCTTGACCTGCCCTTAGGATGAGAGCGCATGGCCGAGCCGGAGCGGATTTCAGAAGAGGAGCTGATCGAGGCGGAGCCGGTGCGGCCGCTGCCGGTCCGCGCCGAGGGCCGCACGATCGAGCTCTGGGGGCGCGAGGTCCCGCTCGTCGTGGCTGCGGCCGGCGGTGCGGCAGCGGGCGTTGCGGCGCTCGCGATTGCGCGAGCCGCCTCCCGGGCTCCCAGGCGCCCGCCCCGGCGCGGGCTCTTCCGCCGGCGTGAGAAGGTCGTCGCCAGCCGCAGCTTCCTGGTCGACGTTCACGTCCTCGGCCGCTAGCGCCGGCGCCCCGGTGTCGTCGGTCATCGAGGAGCGGGTGATGCCTCGCTGGCCGTACCGGCTGCCGCGAAGCAGTGGGGGAGACGGTGTGATCCGCTCGCGGGACAGCATCGTCGAGCGGCTGCTGCATGTCGGCACCGCCCCGGTCCGCGTCAGGGCCTGGCGGGCCCGAGAGGGCTACGTGCACATCCGCGCGGAGCCGGTCGACCCCGCCTCGGTCCAGCATCCGATCGTTCCCGAGGGCGCACCCGCGCCCGACGAGATCCGGCCCGCAGGCGAGGTTGAGCTCGGGCTCGCCGTCGAGCGCATCCGCTTCTCGCTCGCCGTCGAGGACGACATGGGCGAGTTCTTCCAGACGTTCAAGCGGGATCCGCTGCTCGGCCCCGCGATCCACCATAAGCCCTGGGTGCGGCCCAGGCGCAGGCCATGGCCCTGGGAGGCTCTCTGCTGGGCGATCACCTCGCAGCTGATCCAGGCCTCGCGTGCGGCCGAGATCCAGCGGCGGATCGTGCGGCGCTGGGCGCCGAGTTACCTGCCGAACCAGCCGGCACCACGGAGGCGACGGGAACGCGCCTGGCCCCTCCGGGATGTGCCGTCCGCCGCGGTGATCGCCGGCAGGGCGCCCGCCGAGCTCGCCTCGATGGACCTGAGCGCCGGTCGTTCCGTCGCCATGGTCCGGTGCGCCCGCGAGGTCGCACAGGGACGGGCAAGGCTCGACGACCCGCGAGCCGACCGGCGGCTGCTTCAGATCAGCGAGATCGGTCCGTGGACCGTCCAGTGCCTCGGCCTGCACGGGCGCGGTGACCCGGACTCGCTGCCGGCGGGCGACCTCGCCTACGTCAAGCTCGTCGGCCACCTCGCCGGCCTCGGTCGCCGCGCCACCATCGAGGAGGTCGAGGAGTACTTCGCCCCCTACGCGCCCTTCCGCGGGCTGGCGGGCGCCTTCGCGCTGGCGGGCTGGCACAAGGCGATGGGAGCGGGGCCGCCGGCGAGACTGGCCGCTTAGGCGGCGTTAGCGTCGCCCCCACGCCGGGTAACCCTTGACCGATGCGTTACTGGTTGGGACTTGCACACGAGCAGTTTCCACCTGAGAACCTGCTCCAGCAGGCCAGGGAAGGTGAGCGAGCCGGCTTCGGCGGGATTGCGTGCTCTGATCACCTCCAGCCCTGGTGGGAACCCGGGGAGTCGGGCCACGCCTGGGTCTTCCTTGGCGCCGCCGGACAGGCGACCGGGAATGTCGCCCTGGGCACGGCGGTCACGCCGCCCGGTCCCCGCTACCACCCCGTCCTGATCGCACAGGCTTGGGCGACCCTGGAACGGCTGTTCCCCGGTCGCCCGTTTCTCGGCATTGGTTCGGGCGAGTCACTGAATGAGTCGCCGCTCGCCGCGATCTGGCCACCCGTGTCAGAGCAGGTTGAGCGGATGGAGGAAGCGCTGGAGATCATCAGCCGCCTCTTCGATGGGGAGCGCCTGACGTACGACGGGCGCCACTTCGAGACCGACGAGGCGATTCTTCATACCCGCCCGAACCGCCGCCCGCCGATCTACGTCTCCGCCTTCGGGCCGAAGGCCGCCAGCGTGGCGGCGCGCTGGGCGGAGGGGGTCTGGACCCTGGCGGATCCGGAATCAGCTCCGGACGTGATCGATGCCTACCGCGGCGCCTGCGATGACGCCGGCAAGGAACCGGGCGAGATCGTGCTGCAGGCGCAGTTCTCCTGGGCCGATGACGACGATGCGGCCTTCGAGGGCGCCCGCGTCTGGAAGGGTGCGCAGCCGCAGGAGTTCTACACGGACGATTGGCACGACCCGCGCAAGATGTACGAGGAGGGCGAGAGGCAGGTATCGGACGAGGACCTGAAGGAGGCGCTGATCATCTCCTCGGATCCCGAGACCCACATCGAGCGGATCAGGGAGGCGGAGGAGCTGGGCGCGACGACGATGGCCCTGATGAACGTCTCCGGCGCCGATCCGCACCGGGCGATCGACGTCTACGGCGGCGAGGTTCTTCCGGCGCTCGCCAGGACGCCGGCCCGCTAAGCCGGGCTCTACGGAAGCAGCTCGTCGGTGAGCACGTCGCTCGGGCTCGGGGCGCTCGAGATCAGGTCGTGCTCGGCCATCCACCCGGCGTAGGCCCGCCAGGCGTTCGGGTCCATGTAGCCGTACGGCTGGCCCTGGGGCGGCGCGAGGAGCGGCAGCGTCACGGCGACCTCGGCCCTCGTCTGCATCGGATCGAGGCCCTTACCGGCGGAGATCACGGCGTTGGCCGCCTCCTGAGGATGGGCCCGGGCGTAGTCGGTCCCGCGCGCGAGCGCCTCGATGAAGGCGCGGATCGCCTCGGGATGATCATCGACCGTCGACTTCCGAGCGACGAGGACGAGCTCGTCATAGGTCGGGACGCCCAGCTGATCCACCGGCACCACGCGGGGATCGAGTCCGCGCAGGCGCAGGTCCACTCCCTCGATGTTCTGGAAGCCACCCAGGATCGCGTCGACGCGGCCGCTGATCAGGGTGGGGAGCAGATTGAGCCCGACGTTCACCTCCTTCGCCGACGAGGAGGAGAGGCCCGCCGTCTGCAGGATCGTGTCGAGATAGTCGCTCTGGTACGGGATGCCCGCCGTACCGACGGTCTTCCCGCTCAGGCCGGCGGCGCTCGCTATCCCGGCATTCGGCAGCGAGATCAGCGAGGTGAGGGGCGAATCGACCACGGCGGCCACCGCCTCCACCTCGAGCCCCTTGTCCGCGGCCAGCAGCACCTCGGGCTCGTATGAGACGGCCAGGTCGACGCGCCCGGCGGCGACCTCCTTGATCGGCGCGGACGGGTCCGAGGGGACCTGGGGCTTGACGTCGAGTCCCGCCTGGCGGAAGAAGTCCCTATCGATGGCCGTATAGATCCCGGCGTGGTCGGGATTGACGTACCAGTCGAGGTCGAGCGTGAAGGGCTGCGGGTTGGTGGCGGAGCCGGTGGTCGCGTCGCCGCCATTGCCGCAGGCGGCGAGGCCCAAGGTGACAACGGCAGACGCGAATAGGACCGCCGCGGCCCACCTAGGGGTCAGACCCCTTGACAAACCGCGTCTCTTGACTCTCACCTTCGGGTCACCCCTCGGCTGTCCCAGGTGACGACTCGGCGCTCGAGCAGCGTTATCAGGGCGAAGAGGACGATTGCCATCGCCGAGAGGACCACGACCGCGGCGAAGGAGCGCGCGGTCAGCAGCTGAGCCTGGGCTTGGTTGATCAGATGTCCGAGCCCCTCGCTCGAGCCCACGTACTCGGCGAAGACGGCACCGATCACGGACACGGTGACGGCCACCCTCGCTCCGCTGAAGGCGTAGGGCAGGGCGGTCGGGAGCTCCGCCCGCCAGAGGCGCTGCAGGCGACCGGCCCCGAGGGAGCGCATCATCTTGGTCAGATCCGGGTCCACCGACCGCAGCCCGTCGAGCGTGTTGACCGTGATCGGGAAGAAGCAGATCAGGGCGACGATCACCAGCTTCGGGGTCAGGCCGAAGCCGAACCAGACGACCAGGATGGGCGCGAGGATGACGATCGGGATCGTTTGCGATGCGACCAGCAGCGGGTAGACAGCCCGCCGGGCGGTGTCGGAGAGGTGAATCAGAAGCGCGAACCCGACGCCCGCCGCGGCCGCAATCAGGAAGCCGAGCAGCACCTCCTTGAGGGTCACCCAGGCGTTCGAGCTGAGCAGCGAGCGATCCTCCCAGAGGGACTTGCCGATGTCGCTCGGTGCCGGGACGAGGAAGTCCTCGATGTTGAGCCCGTTCGAGATCCAACCCCAATGCGCGGCGAGCTCCCAGGCGCCCAAGAGGACCAGGATCACCACCGCGGGGGCGAGGTACTTGCGGGCGGCGCTCATCTGGCCGCCTCTGCGAGGCTGCGGAGCGCCCGCTCTTTCAGGGCGGTGAACTCGGCCGAGGTCACGGCGGCGGCGCGATCTGGCATGCGCGGGCTCGTGATCTCGATCCGCTCGGCGACCCTGGCCGGCCGCGAGCTCAGCACGAGGACGCGGTCGGAGAGGTAGAGCGCCTCCTCCACGTCGTGAGTGACAAGCAGCACCGTGTGCCTGTCGGGCCCGAGCACCCCGGCTAGCCAGGACTGCATCTCGGCGCGGGTGATCGCATCGAGGGAGGCGAAGGGCTCGTCCAGCAGCAGCACGGGGCGACCGGCCATCAGCGTCCGCAGGAAGGCGACGCGCTGGCGCATGCCGCCGGAGAGCTCGTCCGGGCGAGCGCCCTCGAAGCCGGCCAGCCCAAGCCGCTCGAAGTGCTCGCCCACCCTCACCCGCGCCTCGGGGCGAGGAACCCCCGCGATGCGGAGCGCCAGCCCGGCATTGTCGAGCGCCGAGAGCCACGGCAGGAGCAGGTCGCGCTGCGGCATGTACGCGCAGCGCTCGAGGCGCTCCTGCGGTTCGGACCGTGCGCCGACCGAGATCGTGCCCGAATCCGCCTGTCTCAGGCCGGCCACGAGCTCGAGCAGGGTGGTCTTGCCGCATCCGGACGGGCCGACGATCCCGACAACCTCGCCGGGTTCGGCTTCGAGATCGACATGCTCGATCGCCCGCAGCGCGCCGAAGGAGTGGGCGACTCCTTCGATCCGGACCGGCGCGCCGGCCGCGTCCGCGCTCGCGGTGTCGGCGCGGCCTTCGCGGGCCGCGTCCGGAGTGCCTTCGCGAAGTCTCGTCAGCATGCTCCCTCCGCGCGCATTACCGCACAGGTTCAAAGGGTCAGCGGAAGGTGTGGGTAGTCCGCTATCTCAGCCCGCTTGCCCGCGAGCCCCCCTGTCGGGTGGACCTCCAGTTTACGGTGTTGGCAATGGAGGTCGAGCGCAAGTTCCTCGTTGCCGAGCTGCCCGATCTGGGCGACAGCGACTCGGACGAAATCGAGCAGGGATACCTGGCAATCGGCTCAGACGGCGAGGTGCGCCTGCGCCGCAAGGGGGAAAGGCTCGTCCTGACGGCCAAGCGCGGCTCGGGCCTCTCGCGCGAGGAGGCCGAGGTCGAGCTCGACCGCGAGGACTTCGAGCGGCTCTGGCCGTTGACTGGGGGCCGTCGTCTGCACAAGCGCCGATACCTGATTCCGCGGGGCGACCTCACCATCGAGCTCGACGTCTACGAGGGCGATCTGGAGGGGCTCCTCGTGGCGGAGATCGAGTTCGACTCGGAGGATCAGGCGCGGGAGTTCGACCCGCCCGCCTGGATCGGCGAGGAGGTCACCGGCGACGAGCGCTATTTGAACGAGACACTCGCCACGCAGGGCCGCCCGTCGTGACCGCCTTTTTACATCGCGTGCCGTTAATTACGCACCAATACGTGGGAGGAATACGAGAGATGACCCCCTCACGCGACGAGGTCGAGAAGACCGCCCGAAGAACGCTCTCCGAGGTCAAGGATCCGCGCAAGGCGGCGGCTCTGCTTGCCGCCGGGACGGCGGCGGCTGCGGGATTCGGCATCCGGAGGCTGCGGGGCCGTGACGGAGCCAAGGCCGACTTCGATTCGGATGCGTATCGCCTGCTCCCGCGCGAACCGGTCGGAGCGGGGATGAAGCGGATCCTCGCCGCGCAGGTCGACGACGCGAGCGCGCAGCTGCACGGTGAGGCCGGCACGGAGCCGGCCGAGGCGGTTCACGAGGCGCGCAAGGACGTCAAGAAGATCCGCTCTGCGCTGCGGCTGGTTCGCGACGAGATCGGCGACGAGATCTGGCGGCGTGAAAACGATCATTACCGGGAGGTCGCGAGGACCCTGAGCAGCTTCCGAGACGCGGAAATCCTGGTCGAGGCGCTCGACGGTCTGGCGCAGCGCTTCGGCCCCGAGGCGGAGGGCCGCTTCGATGCCCTGCGCGAGCAGCTCGAGAGGGAGAACCGTGCGGCCCACGACGATGGGTCGCTCGACCGGGCGATGGCGGAGGCCGCCGCTGGGCTGGCGGCCGGGCGAGGTCGGATCGCGCACCTGCCGTTGGAGGGCGATGGCTGGGAGCTGATCGGGCCCGGGCTCCATCGGACCTACCGGCGCGGGCGCAAGCGGCTCCGAGCGGCCGAGGAGGAGGCGAGCGTCACCAACCTGCACGAGCTCCGCAAACGGGTGAAGGACCTCTGGTACCAGCTGCGGCTGGTCCGGGACGCGGACAAGCAGATGATCGGGGATCTGGCCGATCACGCCCACGATCTCTCTGATCACCTCGGCGACGATCACGACCTCGCGCTGCTGCGAGAGACCATGCAGCGGCGCCGCGCCGCCTTCACCGACCCAAGCCACAAGCGGCACCTTCTCGAGGAGATCGACCAGCGGCGCGGCGAGCTGCAGTTCGCCGCGATTTCGCTGGGCGAGCGCATCTATGCCGACAAGCCGAAGCGCTTCAGCAAGCGC
This sequence comes from uncultured Solirubrobacterales bacterium, assembly GCA_963797265.1. GTDB lineage: Bacteria > Actinomycetota > Thermoleophilia > Solirubrobacterales > 70-9 > DASUPK01. The sequence goes on from CAWCOY010000003.1 coordinate 825,319, forward strand.
CTCGAGAAGCGCTGGGAGACTTGGCGTGAGCGCAAGCCTGCCGCCGCGTAGGGTTTGTCACAGGGCGCCGGGGTGCCTCGTCTCTTCTTCCGATAAGCGGAAAGGAGGCAGACATGAAGGTCTTCGTAGCGGGCGCCACCGGGGCGCTCGGTAAGCAACTCGTACCGATGCTGGTCGGCGATGGCCACGAGGTCACCGGGATGACCCGCACTCCCGCCAAGCAGGACTCGCTCCGTGAGCTCGGCGCGCGGCCGGCGGTCGCCGATGCATTCGATCCGGAGGCCGTTGCGCAAGCGGTGGCTGCGGCCGAGCCCGAGGTGGTGATCCACCAGCTCACCGCGATCGACACGGGCAGCTTCTCGCGCAGCATGGACAAGATGTTCGCCCTCACCAATCGCCTACGGACGGAGGGGATCGATCATTTGCTCACGGCGGCGCAGGCGGCCGGCGCGAGGCGCTTCATCGCCCAGAGCTTCGCCGGCTGGCCCTTCGAGCGCACCGGCGGTCCGGTCAAGACCGAGGAAGACCCGCTCCAAGCCTCACCGCCAAAGACCGTCAGCGACACGCTCGGCGCGATCCAATACCTGGAAAGCACGGTCGCCGGCGCTGAGGGAATCGAGGGAGTTGTCCTGCGGTACGGCGGCTTCTACGGGCCAGGCACCTCGATCGCACTCAACCCCGACGGGGCGCAAGTGGAAATGCTCCGCAAGCGACGCCTTCCGGTAATCGGCAGCGGCGGGGGCATCTGGTCATTGGTGCACATCCAGGACGCCGCGACGGCGACGGCGGCCGCCGTGGATCGAGGCGAGCCCGGGCTCTACAACGTGGTCGACGACGAACCCGCAGAAGTGCGCTTCGTCCTCTCGGAGCTGGCGAGCGCGGTCGGCGCGAAGCCGCCGCGACATTTCCCGCGCTGGCTCGGCCGCCTCGTCGCCGGCGAGGGAAACGCGATAATGATGACCGAGGTGCGGGGAGCATCGAACGCAAAGGCGAAGCGGGAGCTCGGCTGGGACCTCCGCTATCCGACGTGGCGGCAGGGGTTCAAGGAGGGGCTCGGATGACGGGCATTTCTGAGTCCGAGCTACTCGACGAGCTGCGGCCGCGTGCCTTCGCAATCGCCTACAGGATGCTCGGCTCCGTGAGCGAGGCCGAGGATGTGGTCCAGGAGGCGCTTCTGCGAGTCCATTCGGCGATTGAAAGCGGGGAGGAGATCTCCTCCCCCCGCGCGTACGTCGGCACGATCGTCACCCGCCTCGCGATCGACGAGCTGCGCTCCGCACGGTCACGACGTGAGACCTACGTGGGCGAGTGGCTCCCGGAGCCGATCACGGAGCGCCCGGAGGACGACCCGGCCCGGCAGGCGGAGGTCGCGGACTCGCTCTCCCTCGCGTTTCTCGTCCTGCTGGAGTCCCTGAGCCCGGAACAGCGGGCCGCATTCCTGCTCCACGACGTCTTCGATTACGACTACGGCAAGGTCTCGGAGATCGTCGGGACCAGCGAGGAGAACGCCAGGCAGCTCGCCTCACGCGCGCGGCGCCAGGTGCAGGACGGCCGGGCTCGCTTCGACGCATCCGCGAAGCAACGTGACCAGCTGGCCGCGAGCTTCTTCGCGGCGGCCGAACGGGGCGACTTCGAGGGGCTCGAAGCAATGCTCGCCGACGATGTGGAGCTGCACGGGGATGGTGGCGGAATCGCGCCGGCGATCAGGCACCCGGTCTTCGGGCGCGCCAAGGTGGCGAAGATGCTCCGCAACTGGTTCGGGCTGGTTGGCCGCATCGAGGGCCTCGGGATCCGGCGCGTGTCCGTGAACGGCCAGCCAGGTGCGGAGTTCGTGGACGAGGACGGCAAGCTCCTCGGGGTGTTCGGGCTCGACATCGCGGACGGCAGAATTCAGGCGATGCGCTCGATCGTCAACCCGGAGAAGCTCGCCCATCTCGGGCCCGTGGGCGATGCGAAGGCGTTTCTGACCCGCCTCCGCGACTCGCGCTGATCTAGATGCTAGTCCGCTACCCGCGGCGCGCCGGCGATCACGTTGACGAAGTTCTCGAGGTGCTTCGTCGTCCAGCACTCGAAGGCGCCGTCGCAGTAGGGCTCGTAGGCGGCCATCACCGAGTCCCCGTAGTTCCAGTAGAGCTTCGGCTCCGGGTTGAGCCAGAAGGTGCGGCCGGCGTGCTCCGCGATGGCGCCGAAGGTCGCCGCGTGCGGCTCACGCCCGTTGGTGCGCGCGTCGCCAAGCACGATCACCGTCGAGCGGGGGCCGAGGTCCTCGGCGATCTCCTCGCCGAACTCGAGCCAGACGCGGCCGTAGTCGGTGTAGCCGGAGACGTCGGCGACGCCGCCCTCGGATGAGACCCGCTCAGAGATCTTCCGGAAGTCCCGCTCGTGCTCGAAGATGTCCGTCACCTCGCTGATCCGCTCGATGAAGACGAAGCTGCGCAGCTTGCGGAACGAGTCGTGCAGGGCGTGCAGAACCGAGAGGAAGAAGACGCTCGCGCTGCTCACAGAGGTCGAGACGTCACAGAGGACGTAGATCTCAGGCCGACGCGGGCGCTTCGGCCGGTAGCGCAGTCGGAGCGGGACGCCGCCGGTCTCGAGCGACGCGCGCATCGTCCGGCGGACGTCGACCTGCTGACCGCGAGCGCGGCCGCGGGCCTCGTGGCCGAGCGTGGCGATCCGGCGCTTGAGCTGCGCGACGGCGCGATGAACGGACGCGAGATCCTGGGCTGGGCTCGTGGGCAGGGTGCGATCGAGCTCGGCGAGAGGCCGGGAGGGCGGCAGCTTTCCCGTCCTCTCGATCGTCGCCCGCTCGAGCTCGCGGCGTAGGTAGCGCTCGAACTGCTTGACGTTCTCCGGGTCGAGCGCCTGCTCCGACCCGTCGTCGCGGCGCCCGCGAGCCTGGAGGTCGAGCGCCCGGCGGATCCGCTGGACGTCGACACCGATCACGCCGGAGCGCTCGCCGCGCCGGCCGAAGGCGGTCATGGCCAGGCGGGCCAGGTCGCGCATCTCGCCGTCGTTGCCCGCGGTGATGGCGCGGCGGATCGCCTCCCGCAGCTCGTCCAGGTCGATCCGGTCGCCCTCGCCTTCGAAGCGCTCGTCCTCGATATCTCGCTCGAGCGCCTCGGTCTCGGCGGCCCGGAAGAAGTGGCGGTCGAAGAGCAGCTCGAAGATCCGCCGGTCCTCCTGCGACTTGGCGATCGTCGCGGCGAGTGACTCGCGGAAGTCGCGCTGGTCGGTCCAGCTCACCTCGTCGAGCGCGGCGAAGGCGTCGAGGATCTCGGAGGTGCCGACGGCGACTCCCTCCGACCGGAGGTCCTCGAAGAAGGCGAGCAGACTGCTCGCGGTGGTGCTCATGGCTCAGCTCCCAGAGGAGGGGGTGGTGTGAGGCCCCCGGTCACGCCGTCGCCCTCGAGCTTGACCGAGACCCGCTCGGCGACCAGATCGATGTCGGAGCGGTGCTTGACCAGGATGCTCATCGACTGCTGGAAGGTCTCGCGGTCGATGTCGTCGGCGCCGATCAGCAGCAGCGTTCGCGCCCAGTCGATCGACTCCGCGATCGAGGGCGGCTTCTTCAGGTCGAGCTGGCGAACCATGTGGACGATCTCGACCAGCCGCCGCGCCAAGCCCTCGTCGAGCTCCGGGGCGTGCAGCCGGACGATCTCGAGCTCGCGGTCCACGGAGGGATAGTCGAGCCAGAGGTAAAGGCAGCGCCGCTTGAGCGCCTCGGTCAGCTCGCGGGAGTTGTTCGAGGTCAGCACGACGATCGGCCGGGTGCGTGCCTCGATCACGCCGAGCTCCGGGATCGAGATCTGGAAGTCGGAGAGGACCTCGAGCAGCATCGCCTCGAACTCCTGGTCGGTCTTGTCGATCTCGTCGATCAGGAGGACGACCGCGTCCTCGGCCCTGATCGCCTCGAGCAGCGGCCGGCTGAGGAGGAACTCCTCGCCGAAGATGTCAGTCCGCGCCTTCTCCCACCCGGCCTGCTCGTCACCGCCAGATTCGGCCTGAATGCGAAGAAGCTGCTTACGGTAGTTCCACTCGTAGAGGGCCTTGGCCTCGTCGAGGCCCTCGTAGCACTGCAGGCGCACCAGGCGGCGATCGCTGGCTCGCGAGAGCGCCTTGGCCAGCTCGGTCTTGCCGACGCCGGCGGGCCCCTCGACGAGCACGGGCTTGCCCAGGCGCTGGGCGAGGAACGAGACGAGGGCCGCGGCCTCATCGGCCAGGTAGCCCACTTGGCCGAGGCCCTCGCGGACCTGGGCGACCGACTGCGGCTCCGGCTCCGGCATCTGGGGGATGATAGATAGCGCCGGATGCTCGCCCTCGCCCTGCCCGACTCCCTCGGCCCCTATGCGGTGCTGCTCGCCGTCGGATTCCTGGTGGGCTGGTACGGGCACGGCGCGAGGAACAACTGGATCGTCGCCTTCGGCATCGTGGTGATCCTGGCCGCGATCGGGCTGCTGCAGCTCGCCATCGCCACGCACAACGGCCGGGCTCCGACCGGCTTCTAGTTGCCCTGGCGCTCCCCGACTGAGAGGATCGGGTCGTGGGAGCGCTCGACGAGTTGGATCTCTCGCTGAAGCTCTCCAAGGAGGAGGAATCGGAGCGGCTCGAGGCCGCCTGGACGCGGCTCACCCAGCTGCGGCTCACCCTCGGGGGATTGATCGGCAGCGGAGAGCTCGGCCCCCCCGTCTGTGTGATCTTCGAGGGCGAGGACGCGTCGGGCAAGGGGGGTGCGATCAAGCGGCTCGTGGCCCAGCTCGATCCGAGGCACGTCCGCGTGGTTCAGTTCACGGCCCCGACCCACGACGAGAAGCGGCACCACTTCCTCTGGCGCTTCTGGCCCTCGCTGCCGGGGTGGGGCGGAATGGCCGTCTTCGACCGCTCCTGGTATGGACGGGTCCTGGTCGAGAGGGTGGAGGGTCTTGCGACGCGGGAGCAGTGGCTCCGCGCCTACGACGAGATCAACGCCTTCGAGCGGACCCTCGCCGATGAAGGGACGATCCTGATCAAGTTCTGGCTGCACATCTCCCCCAAAGAGCAGCTGAAGCGCTTCAAGGCGCGCGAGAAGGACCCGCTGAAGGCCTGGAAGCTCACCGACGATGATTGGCGCAACCGCAAGAAGGCCGACGATTACAAGCAGGCGGTGGAGGACATGGTCGGCCAGACGAGCATCGAGCCGCACGCGGTCTGGCACCTGATCCCGGCCGAGTCGAAGCGCTACGCGCGTGTCGCCGTGATCGAGACCGTAATCTCGGATATCGAGGAGGGCATCCGGCGACACGGCATGGAGCCGCCGCCGCCGATTGCGAATTGATCGGCTGTCAGTCCGGGGGCTGCGGATGCTTCGCGCGCTCTCGTGGCCGCATCCTCAGCCCGGCCATGATGATGATCACCGCGCCGGCCAGGGCGACGAAGATCGCGTAATGGAGGTCATAGGGTTCGTCGTGGCCTGAGAGCGTGAAGCGGGGCCGATCGGCGATCCGGTAGAGCACGATCAGGGCCGCCCAGCACCCGGCCACCACGAACAGCGCCCACTCACGCAGCGGCCGGGGCGGCACATAGCCGCCACCGCCCTGCAGCGCGAGGAAGGTGGTGGCCCCGGCGATCAACACCAGCGCGGCCTCGGCCCAGCCGAAGGCGCCGATCCCGGTCCGGACCAAGTCGTTCGAAATCGGCGACTCGTACCAGGGCAGCAGGAGGCTGCCGACCATCACGGCGGCGCCGATCACGGCGATCCGCTCGTTCCCGCCCAGGCCGCGGAGATCGCCCATCAGCTTGCCCAGGACCGATCGGTGATCAGTCGAGCGGCTCGCGGCCACCGTAACCGCCCTCGAGCTCGTGCCAGTAGGCGACCTCGTCCTCGCCGAGCTCCCAGCACAAGTAGATCTCGCGCCCGTCCAGCAGCGCGGGAAAGTCGACGAGTCCCCTGTCGATGTCCCGCAGGACGATCCCCGACCGCTCGACGGTCTCGAGCAGCCTTCTCACCTCGAGAAAGGCCACCCCGACCTGCCGTCCCTGCTCCCCGCCGCCGTTCGAGGGCGCGGCTTCGGAGAGCGCTTCGTGAGCCTCCGTGTCGGTCAGCTCGTCCTTGGCCTCGCGAAGCCCGGTGAGCAGCGTGGTCAGCTGTGGCAGGAGCTCGTTCGCCTCCTCCTGCGTGAAGTGGCGTTCGTGGACTAGTTCGATGCCCTCGTCGGTCACGCCCCGGCCACGGCGATAGGTTCGGCGGCGGTGTTTGTGGCCGCCGTTGATGCGAGGCGCTTCCGCAGCAGGTGGGCGTCCGCCCGGCCGATGGTTCGCAACTGACCCTGGAACGCGAGGTGCCAGTGATCGGCCGGCCACTTGCGGACGTGCTCTAGCTCGGTGACCAATTCCTCGGCGGGGACGAACTCCTCCTCCGGCAGGATCAAGACGGGCTCCGCCTGGACGCGCCAGGGGTACTCCTCCGGCTTTTGATCCGGCGGCGGTTTTTGTGGCCGCCGTTTGATGCGACGCCGACTGCCCTTGTATCCCGGCCAGATCGGGGTGCGGTCCTCGAACATCTCCGACTTCACGCGGGCGATTCCCCCGAACGCCTGAACACCGGTGACGTAGAAGAAGATCTCGTCGCCCGGCTCGAACTCCTCGGCCTGACGGCGACGGCGCTCCTTGAAGCCGATCACGTCGAAGCCGCGCTCGAGGTTGATCCGGAAGTTCTCGAGCGATCCGGTGAGGATCCAGTTGGTCGGACGCTCTTCGGTCACGGCCCGATTCTATGGCGCGCTTGCATCCTGACGCCGGTGTCCGACCGCTCGCCGAAGACCGTCCAGTGACTTCTCCGCCGCCCGTCTCAGAAAGCTCTTGGTGTGGAGCGCGCCAATGGCGCGACCTTGAATGCCACGCCTGGGTTCGATCGACTCGACGCCGAGCTCGAGCTCGGTGAAGGTGCCGCCCTGGGCCTCGGTCAGCAGCCAGTGGGAGTAGAAGCCGGTGACCTGACACTGCATCTTGAGCTCGCGCATCTCATCCAGCTCCGCCACCTTGAACGGTGTCGTCCCTTTCAGCCCCAGCGGTCCGCGGGCGGTGACCTCGAAGGTCGAACCGATCTCGATGCTGGCGGGCCCTCCGGTCACGTCGATCACGTCCTCCGCCCACTCAGGGGCTCGGGCGGGATCGCAGAGCATTTCCCATACCTCCCCCACGGGCGCGTCGATCAGTGCCTCCTGTTTCCAGGAGGCCATCAGGAACGGACCGCTTCGCGCGCCCGTTCAGCCAGTGCGGGGGCGCCAAGCTCCTCGTACTCCGAAGCCGCCGCGTCGAGTACCCCACCCGCGGCGTCCGGGTCCGAGTCGAGGAGCAACCTGCCCCGCAGCATCGAGCAACGCGCCGCGTCGAGCGGTCGCCCCAGCTCCAGCCAGCGCCGGCGCGCCTCCTCGAACGCGACCTCGGCGGACGACGGCTCCGCGGCGGTGGCGCCCGCCGCCTCCGCCTTGGCGGCCTGACCCACCGGGTAGTGCAGCCTTCCCGCGAGCCGCTCGGCCTCTTCGGCTGCGGCCCGGGCCTGGTCGTCACGACCGGCCAGCGCGAGCGCGACGGCGCGCGCTGAGATCGCCTCGACCGACTGGGCGATCAGCCCGGCCCGCTCGCAGATGTCGAGCGCCTTGGCGAGCTCGGTCTCGGCGTCACCCAGGTCGCCGCTGTCCCGCAGGGCGGCGGCGAGCCAGAAGAGGGCCGAGAAGGCCACCTCGGAGCGCCCCACCTGCTCGCCCTGCTCGTGGGCGCGCGTGTAGTAGCGAATGGCGTCGTCCCAGCGGGCAGCCCGCCAGCTGAGGATCCCTCGCATCAGGTCGGGGAAGCAGAGCTTGCCGTGCAGTCCCTCGCGCTCGGCCAGCTTGGCGCTCGCCTCGGTCGCCCGCTCGACCTCGTCCCAGTCGGCTCCGTGGACGGCGAGCTGGGCGAGGGAGGCGTGGAGCTCGACCTGGGATGGAAGGTCGCCGACCTCCTGGGCGATCTCGAGGGCCTCGCGATAGGCCTTCGCGGCGCCCGCGTAGTCCGCCTCCGAGACCTCCAGGTGGTAGCCGAGGGTGAGCAGCGCCCGAACGGCCTCGGCGCGGTCGGACTCCCTGGCCAGCGCGACCGAGCGCTCCAGATTCTCCCGCGCCTTCTCGGAGTCCCCGATCCTCCCGAAGACACGGCCGAAGATGCCGTGCGCCCGGCTGGCCGCCCGGGCCTCATCGAGACGCTCGGCCAGGCGCAGTGCCTTCTCGGAGGCGTAGATGGCCAGCATGTTGTCGCCGGTGTGCATGTAGAGCGAGGCGGCCTCCTCGTAGAGGCGCACCAGCTCGATGCAGGGCGGGCCGTCCTTCAGTAGGTCGATGCCGCGCTGGTAGTTGTCGATCGAGGCGCGACGCTCGCCCTTGTGCCAGAGGGCCGCGCCGATCTTCCGGTGCAGGTCCGCAACGCGGGCCAGGTCCTCCTGGGCGCGGTGATAGGAGAGACACCGCTCCCAGACGTCGACGGCGGGATCGACGCGGCCCATGCGGAGGGCGACATCTCCCTGCTTCTCGCCGATTCGGGCGACGACGCCCGGATCGAGCGACTCGGAGATCTCGAGAGCGGCCGTGTAGCGATCGAACGCCTCGGCGTTCGAGTAGAGGGCCGCGGCGGCGTCGCCCGCCGCCTCGAGCGCCTCGAGCGCCTGTCCCTGGAGCGCCGCGAGCTCGTCGGGCTCGAGTCCGGCCTCGCGGCCGAGCGCCGACGCTCTAGCCAAGTGCTCGGCGATCAGCCCGATGACGCCCTCGCTGCGCTCGCCCTCTCGGAGATACTCGGCCACCTGGACGTGCTTGCGGTAGCGGACCGACTTGGGGAGCATCGAATAGGCGACGTCCCGGATCAGGACGTGCTTGAAGGCGTACTCGCGCTCGCCCGCCAGGCGACTCCCTGGGCTCGGGATGAGCAGGTCCTTCTGCTCGAGGTTGGCGAGGGTTTGGCCCAGGTCGAGGCCCTCCTCGGCGGCCGTCGGGGCGAGAGCGCCCTCCCAGAAGGTCTGCCCGACCACCGACGCGGACTGAAGCAGCCTGCGCTCGAGGCGATCGAGGGAATCGAGCCGGGCTGCGAGCAGCGACTGGACGGTTCTCGGCAGCGCATCGGCCTCCGTCGTCTCGTCCTCGAGCAGGCGGTTGACCATCTCCTCGGCGAACAGCGGGTTGCCGCCGGAGCGCTCCGCCACCTGCGGGACGACCTTCGTCGCGCCGTTTGTGCGGCGACGGCTTTCGTGGTCGCCGTTAGTGGGGCTCATGAGCGCCTCCACCAGCTCCCGCGTCTCGTCGTCGGTCAACGGCTCGAGTGAGATCGTCGTCGCGTTACGGCGCCCGCCACCCCAGTCCGGGCGGCGCTCGAGCAGCTCGTCGCGGCTCAGGCAGACGAGCAGAAGCGGCGCGCGAACCCAGCGGGCGAGGTGGTCGATCAAGTCGAGCATGCCTTCGTCGGCCCAATGGATGTCGTCGATCGCGAGCACCATCGGCTTGCGCCGGGCGATGCCCTCGACGACGGCGCGGGCGGCGGAGAAGAGCGCCTCGCGCATCCGCTGCGGATCCTCCTCGGAGGGCCGCAGCTCGCTCGGAGGCTCGAGGCCGAGCGGAATCGCGAGCAGGGCCGCGTTGCGCTCGCCGGCGGACTCGTCCCCGACCTCGCTCATCAGCTGGGTGACGCCCGAGCGCAGCTTCTCCCAGGCGGCCTCGGGCGTGTCGGTGTCGCGGATCTCGAACTCCTCGTTGAGCACCTCGGCCAGCGCCCAGTACGCAATCCCCGCGCCATAGGGCGGACACTGGCCGCGCCGGATGGTCGGCGGGTCATCCGCCGATCCCAGGCTCGACATCAGCTCTCTGAGCAGGCGGGACTTGCCGACGCCGGCCTGACCGATCACGGTGACGAGGTGCGGGCGGCCCTCCGTGTCCACCCGTTCGACAAGGGAAGCCAAGAGCCCCGCCTCCTCCTTCCGGCCGATCAGCGGCGTCTGGGCGCGGCGGGGCCCGCGCCGGGGCTCGGAGAGCACCCCGGTCGCCTCCCAGGCCGGTACCGGCTCCTCCTTGCCCCTCAAGTTGAGCGGCTCGAGTCGGTCGTAGGCGACCGCCTCGCCGGTGGCTCGGTAGGTGGGCTCGCCGACCGTGACGCTGCCGGGCCGTCCCGCCGCCTGCAGCCGGGCGGCGACGTTCACCGGGTCTCCCATCACGGTGTAGCGGTCACCCACAGCACCCGCCATCACCTCGCCGGAGTTGATCCCGACTCGGAGGGAGAACGCGACGCCGTACTTCTCCTGGCTGTGGCGGTTGGCGCCCTCCATCGCCCCCTGCATCGCCAGGCCCGCGCGGACGGCGCGCTCCGGATCGTCCTCGTGCGCGGTGGGCGCCCCGAACACCCCCATGACGTTGTCGCCGATGAACTTGTCGATCGAGCCGCCGAAGCGCTCGATCTCCTCGCCGAGGCGCCGCAAGGTCCGATCCACCAGTGCCTTCACGGCCTCCGGGTCCATGCGCTCCGCGGCCGCTGTGTAGCCGGACAGATCCGCGAACAGGATGGTCGCCTGGCGGCGCTCCTCGGGCGGTGCCTCCGCCGGAGGCGCGGCTACGGGCTGCGCGGGCGCGTGGTCGCCGAGCGACGTGCCGCACTCCATACAGAACTTCGCGCCGGCGGGATTCTCAGCTCCGCAGCTGGGGCACAGCGGAGTCAGCTCGGCGCCGCAGGACATGCAGAACCGCGCGCGCTCGGGGTTCTCTGCTGAGCAGTTCGGACAGGTTCTCCCCTCCATCGGTTCTGAGGATAGGACGCGGGAAGCGGGGCCGATGCTAAGGAGCGTGCGCTACCCTCCGGCGCCGCTTCAGGCAGAAGAGAGGACACCCTTTTGACCCGGATCCGCGTATCAGTCGCCCTCGCCCTCATCTCGGCGCTGCTGCTCGGGGCCTGCGGCGGTGGCGGTGACGACAACGAGGACCCGCAGCGGGTCCTGACCGAGACCTTCAGCAACCCGACTCAGATCAAGAGCGGGAACTTCGACCTCGATCTGAAGGTCGAGGCCAACGGTGGGGATAGCCCCGGCACGCTCGAGGTCAAGCTCGGCGGCCAGTTCCAGAGCCAGGCTCCGGACCAGTTCCCGCAGTTCGACTTTGACGTCTCCCTGCGGGCGGAGAGCGGCTCGCAGTCCTTCTCGGGCAGCGGCGGGCTCACGGTCACCGGCGATCGAGCGTTCGTGAACATCCAGGGCACCGACTACACGGTTCCGCAGCAGCTCTACGACCGCTTCGCCTCGAACTACGCCCGGCTGCAGAGGCAGAACGGCTCGAACCCACAGTCCGGCCTCCTACAGAGGCTGAACATCGATGTGGCCAGGTGGCTGACGGACCTGAAGAACGAAGGCAATGAGGACGTCGAGGGCCAGAAGACGATCCACATCTCCGGCAAGGCGAACGTGCCGCAGATCGTGCGCGACCTGAAGACGATCGCGAAAGACGCCGGCAGGTCGCTCGGCAACATCGACGTCAGCCAGCTCGACCAGCTCAATAACACCATCCAGTCCGGGGACGTCGACGTCAATACGGGGGACAACGACAAGCTGCTCCGCAGGCTGGGACTCGCCTTCCAGCTGAAGCCGCCGCCCGGCACCCCGGGCGCTCCGGACTCGCTGGACTTCCATTTCCAGCTCAATCTCGCCGACGTCAACAAGCCGCAGACCATCCGGGCGCCTGCCAACGCGCAGCCCCTGACGGCGAGCGTGCTCCAGCGGCTCGGGATCAACCCGTCTCTGCTCGGCGATGCGGTTCGCGGCGGGCTCGGTGCGGGTGGCGTGCTGCCGGAGTCGGGCGGATCGACCGCGGCGCCCAGCCAGTCGGCGACGCAGGCCTACCAGCAGTGCCTCTCGCAGGCAGCCGGGGTGGCTGAGCTTCAGCGCTGCGCCGCTCTGCTCGGTCAGTAGCCCAAGCCGGTCGCGCGGGATGGGCCCCTAAGCTGCCCTCCATGCCGGACCCCACGTCCACGCCGTCGCGGAGACGGCTGCTCGGGCCCGACAGCTGGCCCTATCTGCTCTCGCCTCTGATCCTCGCCGCCGTGCTGGTGGATCTGCTCGACGCCTCCGCCGTCGTGATCTTCTTCGTCTCCGCGGTGGCTCTGATCCCTCCGGCCGCGATGATGGGACGCGCGACCGAGGAGCTCGCGGAGCGCTCGGGGAACGTGATCGGTGGGCTGCTCAACGTCACCTTCGGGAATGCGCCCGAGCTGATCATCGCGCTGTTCGCGCTCGACAAGGGCCTGCACGAGGTCGTCAAGGCGTCGCTGATCGGATCGATCCTCGGCAACGTGCTCCTGGTCATGGGGGCCGCGATGCTCGTTGGTGGGCTCACCGGGCACCGCACCCACGGCGTCCAGAAGTTCGGGCAGACCGCCGCGAGCGTGCAATCGACGATGCTGCTCCTGGCGGTCGCGGCGCTGATCATGCCCGGGGTCTTCGCGCTCGTCGAGGGCGACGGGCTCCCGCATCCCGGCGACGCATCGGGTCGACTACGGGAGCACTCTGGAGCACCTCTCGCTCGCGGTCGCCGTCGTCCTGATCTTCTCCTACGCGGCCGGCCTGCTCTTCTCGCTGCGGACTCACGCCAGGCTCTTCAACCCGCACGAGGAGGAGTCGCACATCGAGGGCCGCGGGACCTGGAGCACGCGCCGCTCGGTCCTCGCCCTGGCCATCTCAGGGGCCCTGGTGGGGGTGCTCTCGGAGATCCTGGTGGGCTCGATCGAGGAGGCCTCCCACACGATCGGTCTCTCCGAGTTCTTCATCGGCGCGATCGTGGTCGCGATCGTCGGCAATGCCGCCGAGCACTGGGTCGCTGTCCTGGTCGCCTACAAGAACAAGATGAGCCTCGCGGTCAGCATCGCGATCGGCTCGAGCGCCCAGGTCGCTCTCTTCGTCGCCCCGGTCCTCGTGCTCGTCTCGTTCGTCCTCGGCCCGGCCCGATGCCGCTGGTCTTCAACGGCCTGGAGCTGGCCGCCCTCGCGATTGCGGCGATCATCGCCAACCAGGTCACCCAGGAGGGCGAATCGACCTGGTACGAAGGACTGCAGCTGCTGCTGGTGTACGTCGTCATCGCGCTGGCGTTCGGCTACGCCTAGCGCCGCCGGGCCGCGATGGATTTCGTCCTGCTCCTCGCAAGCTTCGCGGTGATCCTCGCCGGGGCACTGCTGTTCACGAACGCCGTCGAGTGGATCGGCTACCGGCTTCGCCTGGGGGAGGGCGCCGTCGGAAGCCTGCTAGCCGCGGTCGGGACGGCCATGCCCGAGACGCTGATCGCGATCGTCGCCCTGATCGAGGGCTCGAAGAGCGAGGACATCGCAGTCGGAGCGATCGTGGGTGCGCCCTTCCTGCTCGCGACTCTCGCGATGGGCCTGGTGGGCCTCTCCGCCTACCTCTACAGGCACCGGCGGCCGCAGGGGATCACGCTGCGGGCCCACGTCCCGACCCTCGATCGGGATCTCGCCTTCTTCCTGGTCTTCTTCGCGCTCGCCCTGGCGCTCGGCTTCGGCGCCCCGGCCGGGCTGCGGCTCGTCGCCGGGATCGCGTTCATCGCCGCCTATCCGGGATACGTCTGGCTCACGCTGGCTCAGGGTGGCGAGGCGCAGGCCGAGGAGACGCTGAATCCGCTGATCATGGCGCGGGGGAGGGAGGACTCGACCGATCCCGGAATGGGGATCGCCGCCCTCCAGTTCCTGGTGGGACTGGGGGCGATGGTGGGCGGCGCCCACCTGTTTGTGGAGGAACTGCTCAAGGTCGCAGAGGACCTCGGCGTCGAGGCGATCGTCCTCGCCCTGATCCTCGCCCCACTCGCCACCGAGCTCCCGGAGAAGGTCAACAGCTTCTTCTGGGTCCGCGAGGGCAAGGACTCGCTGGCGCTCGGCAATATCACCGGGGCCATGGTCTTCCAGTCGATGATCCCCGTCGGGATCGGCCTGATCTTCACGGACTGGGACCTGGGCGGGAACGCCGCGGTCTCGGTCGCGCTCGGTCTGGCCGGTGGGGTGATCGCCTACTGGGCGCTCCGCCTCCGCGATCGCTTCGAGCTGCCGGCGGTGCTCGCCTGGATCGCCCTCTACGCCGCCTTCATCGTCGCTGTCGCGGTGTAGGGAGGCGGCCGATCCGCGGCGATTTGGCGCCTTTGTTCGGATATGCCGAACAAACGCGCCAATTGGAGGGCGGTGCTTCGCATGGAATGCGGGGGTCACGCGGCGCGGCGCTTGTCGCGTTAGTTCCTGACGTCCGGAACGAAAGCGACAAGTAGCCGCTTTTCGTCCGGTGCGGCGCTCTACGAGATCATCGAGCGCCTGGTGCGCTTCGACTCGCTGCCCTACGACCCTGCGCTTGACACCTAGCCCTCAGGCAGGCGCCTTCGCCGAGGCGATCATCTCGCGGACGTCAGCCGCCGGCTCCGAATATGCGTCGCCGAGGGCGGACTCGACCGCGCTCATGTACTCCTCGGTCCAGGCCGGGAAGTCGTAGTCGATCGTGCGCAGGAACTCAAGAGACGCAGCGAGGCGGATGTCGGCGATCGAGGGCGAATCGCCGCCGATGAACTTGCGATCGTCCAGGAAGTGAGTGTGAATCGCCTCGAGCGGCCGCGCGATCGCGTCGGCCGCGTCCTGCGCCGACTTCGCCTTCACCTCGTCGTCGGCCTCCGACGTCGCCGTCTCGCCGGGGTACTGCGGAAAGCCAAGAGTCGGATACGTCGCGCGAAGGATCAGGGGGTAGAGCGTGCCGACCACGTAGAACATCGCGCTGTCCTGCATCGCACGCTCCGCCGGGTCCGTTGGATAGAACTGATCGAGCCCATCGCGGTTACAGAGGTACTGCATGATCGCGCAGCTCTCCCAGAGCGACTCCTTGGGCAGCCCCTCGTACTCGAGCGTAGGGGTGAGGTCGGCCGGGGACTTGGCGAGGAACTCGGGCGTGCCCTTGTTCCCCCACATCTCGACTTCTTCGAAGTCGTGCCCGCCCGCCCTCATCAGCACACGTACGGGCAGGTTGTTGACGCTCACGGACAGGATGCTCAGCGTGTGATCAGCCATGTGATCTCTCCTTGACCTTGTGGGGCTGCTCTGGCGACCGGCCCTCGGAGGCGAGTCTCTCAGAATCCGCCGGCACCAGGCACTTTGAGCTGCTGCCGAGGGGTCAATCAGCCCAGACCTTCGAATAGCGCTCTTTCGATGCAAACCGTCCCTTCTCGTCCAAAGCAGCGGTCGCCTACTCCGACATCCCGGCGGCTTCGAGGGCGTCCTCGGGAGTCAGGTACATGCGTGCTCCCGTGATCAACCCCTCCTCCACGCGGTAGACGATGCCGTAATACATTTCGACCCACGAGTCGCTGTCGCGCAGCTTGCCGCGTTGGTGAAACAGGACCAGAACCCGGTTCTCTCCCGCGTCAAGGAACTTCTCTGGCTCGTAATCCCACTCGTCATACGGCTCCATCCATCCAGCTCGGAATTCGATGAACTGATCGACGTGAAGCTCCCCTCCCATGGGCTCGGGCAGAGTAATAGTCCCCTCCGGCGCGTAGAACTCCATCAGTCGGCCGGGCTCGACAAGGCCCTCATCCACTTCGATGAATGTGGCGAGGAACTGCCGTACCACCTCCACGTTCTCCTCCGACATCGCCCCACGCAGTATCTCGCGGCGAAGTGCTGCTTTCCCAGCAAAGCGGCGGTTTGAAGGAAACTCGCCTACGGCAGCTCGTACACGAGCGTGAGGGTGTGGTTGCCCTCCTCGTCGGCGAGCAGGGTGCCCTCGCCGGTGATCCCCTCGAGTTCGCCGGTTCCCGTGCCGGGGACGATCGTGCCGGCGTTCGAGATTCCCTCCGGCCCCATGATCCCGCCGTGCTGGATGACGAAGCCGCCTGACTTGCCATTCAGCTTCCCGGTGACCAGGTCGTGGCCGGTGTAGCCGCCACCCCCTTCCGACTTCGCGATCAGGATCTCCGCAGTGGCCGACCCCTCGAGGTCCCCGCTGAACGTGCGCGAGATATGGACACGTGTGAGCTCGGCGCCCTCGGCATCCCCGTAGGGCTCCTCGTCGTAGCGATCGTTGGTGAAGGGGGCGGAGGCGTTCACGCTGAAGCCAGCTCGCCGAGAGCCTCGAGCACGACCTGGTGGTGCGTCTTCGGGGAGACCTTCGGAAAGACCCTGGCGACCTTGCCGTCGGGGTCGATGAGGAAGGTCGCGCGGCTCACGCCCAGGTAGGTCTTGCCGTACATCTTCTTCTCGCCCCAGACGCCGTAGAGGTTGGCGACCTCGTGCTTCTCATCGGCGAGCAAGGTGAAGTCGAGGCCGTACTTGTCGGCGAATTTGCGCTGCGCCGTCACGGTGTCGGGCGAGACGCCGACCACCCGCGCCCCGGAGCTCGCGTAGTCGGACCCGTGGTCGCGGACGCCGCACGCCTGGGCCGTGCAACCCGGGGTGTCAGCCTTCGGGAAGAAGTAGAGAACGACGGGCTGGCCGCGCAACTCGCTCAGCGTGACCTCGTTCCCGTCCTGGTCCTGCAGCGTGAAGTCTGGGGCCTCCTGCCCTTCCTCCAGCATTAAACGGGTTGCTCCTCAGCTTCGCTTACGGAGCACCCTCGCATTAGTCCTCGCGGCCCGGGTCCTGGCCTTCCTCGTCGGCGTCGAGCTCGTCGTCGCCCTGCTCGAGCGCCGTCTCCGACACCGATCCGCCCGCGCCCGGGTGGTAGCGGGTCTGGAACTCCTCGAGCAGCCGGTCCCGCTGCTCCTCATCCACCGGAACCGCATCGGAGATCCGCACCCAGTCGGCGCCCTCGTAGGCCTCGATGTTGAAGACCTCCTGGTCGATCGAGACGGAATCGTCGACCACCAGGAGGACCTCGGTCTGTGGATTGAAGTACGTGCCGGGGACGTCCGCGAGCTCCTCGAGCTTGGCCACGCGGGCCTCTGCGTCGCTTGCTTCCACGGGCTGGATCTTATTGGCCGAGGCTCTCGAGCTCTCGGAGCTGCCGGTCGATCTCTTTCTCGACGTCCAGCGGCGCCTTCCCCTGGCGCTGCCGGCGCTCGTTCCGCGCGACCACCAGCTGACGGACCTCCTCCCGGAGCGCGCGGTCGCCGCCCAGACTTGGGCCGCCCGATCCCGAGGCGAGGAGCCTCTTCACCTCCTCGTCGACGTCCAGGGCCTCACGGCCCTTGGCGACCCCGCGATCCGAGCGCGCCTGGACCATCTGCCGGATCTCCTCCTCGCGCACCTCCGCCGAGACGGTGTGGACGGTGCCTTGGGCGCTGGTCGGGAAATCCTGCTCGAGCGCGAAATCGCCCTTGCCGATCTTCTGCAGCGCGTTGCCGGCGCCCATCGCGAAGACCAGGGCCCCCAGTGGCAGCGCGACGAGCACCACGATGATGAAGACGGTGCCCAGCTGAAGCGACGCGAGCAGGGGCATGCCCACACCTTAGAAGCACTGGGTTCAGGCGTGGCCAGGCACGCTTGGACGGATGGGTAACGCGAACCGCGCTTCGCCGCCAGGCAATCCGTTACCCTTCAGAGAGCTGGCTGACTGACCAGTCAATCAGTCGCCCGAAGACTTCATAAACCATCGAAGGAGCAGTCATCCGTGGTTGACCTCACCCTCACCGACGAGCAGAAGGACCTCCGCGAGCTCGCGCACAGCTTCGCCGAGAAGGACATTCGCAAGGTCGCGTGGGACTACGACAAGGACGGGACCTGGCCTCAGGACATCATCGACAAGGCCTGGGAGATCGGTCTGATGAACACCCACATCGCTGAGGAGTACGGCGGACCCGGCCTCGACTTCCTCTCGGGCTGTCTGATCGAGGAGGAGATGGGCTGGGGCTGCTCCGGCATCGGCACCTCGCTGATGGCCAACGGCCTCGCCGCTACGCCTGTCGCGCTTGGCGGGTCCGAGGAGGTCAAGAAGGAGTACCTCGGGATGCTCACCGAGGGTCCCAGGCTGGCCTCCTTCTGCCTGACCGAGCCCGACGCCGGCTCCGACGTCTCCGGGATGAAGACCACGGCCACGAAGAAGGGCGACAAGTGGGTCATGAACGGCTCCAAGTGCTTCATCACCAACGGCGGCTACGCCGACTGGTTCACCGTCTACGCCAAGACCGACAAGGACGCCGGGCACCGGGGCATCTCGGCCTTCGTCGTCCCCAAGGACGACACGGTCACGGTCGACAAGAAGGAGGACAAGCTCGGTCAGCGCGCCTCCAACACCGCGACCATCACTTTCAACGAGACCGAGATCCCTGAGGGCAATCTCCTCGGCGAGGAGAACCACGGCTTCAAGCTCGCGATGATGACCCTGGATCGCACCCGTCCGGGCGTCGCCGCGATGGCGGTCGGCATCGCCCGCGCCGCCCTCGAGTTCGCCTCGGACTACTCCAAGGAGCGCGTCCAGTTCGGCGTGCCGATCGCGATGCACCAGGCTGTCGCCTTCATGATCGCCGACATGGCGACCAAGGTCGAGGCCTCCCGCCTGCTCGTCTGGCAGTCGGCCGTCCTGCTCGACCAGGGCAAGCGCAACACCCTCGCCGCCTCGCATGCGAAGCGGTTCTCCGCGGACTCCGCGATGGAGGTCACCACCGACGCCGTGCAGGTCTACGGCGGGTACGGCTTCATCAAGGAGTACCCGGTCGAGAAGCTGATGCGCGACGCGAAGATCATGCAGCTGTACGAGGGCACCTCGCAGATCCAGCGCCTGGTGATCGCCAAGGAGCTCCTCATGGGCCGCCAGGCCGACGAGGAGACTCCCGAGGCGAAGGCGGCGAAGGCCAAGGAGAACGGCACGGCCGCCGCGGCGGAGAAGGAGCCCGCCACCGCCTAGGGTCCTCTCGCCAATCCGCTTCACGAGCGCCCCGGAGACCCGGGGCGCTCGTTCGTTCGGGCCCGGGGAGAATCAGCGGATGCCGGAGGAGCAGCGACTGAGCGCCCGCCTCGAGGGCTGGTACCAAAGCCCGGAGCCGAAGACCGTCGGCAGCCTGATCGAGCTCTTCGGCGAGAAGAGCTTCGCGGTGCTCTTCCTGTTGCTCCTGGCGGTGCCCGCATTGCCGCTGCCCACGGGCGGAGTGACCCACTTGTTCGAGGTGATTGCGATGCTGGTCGCCCTGGAGCTGATCGCGGGCCGGCGGACGGTCTGGCTGCCGGAGCGCTGGAGGCGCCGCGAGCTCGGGGCCGCGGCGCAGAAGCGCTTCTCCGACGTCCTGCTGAGTCGGATCCGTTGGCTGGAGCGCCACTCGCGCCCCCGCCTCGGCTTTGTGCTCACGCACCGGGTCAGCGGCATCGTCTTCGGAGCGCTGGTGCTGGTTCTGAGCGTGACTGCATTCGTCGCCCCGCCGTTCACCGGGCTCGACACCCTGCCCTCGCTCGGCGTGGTCGTGCTTAGCGTCGGGGTGCTGCTCGATGACGCCCTGCTCGTGCTCGCCGGCCTTCTGATCGGTCTGGTGGGCGTGGCGGTCGTGATCGCCCTCGGGAGGGTCGCCCTGCACGAGGCTGGCCGAATCTTCTAGACGTTTTCGTCCAGATTCGCGGATAGCGTCCCCGCCGGTGTCCGAGGGGTATCAGCGGTATCGCGTCCTCTGGCCGCTCGTCCCGGCCATGGCGATGGTGATGATCGATTTCACCATCGTCAGCATCTCGGCGACGACGATCCAGCGGGACGTCCACCTGACGGAGATGGGGCAGGAGTGGCTGGGGATGCTCCCCTCAGGGGCGGTGGGCGTGAACACGAACCCCGGTAACTCGACCGATGCGGAGATCGAGGCCGTCGGTGCCAGCGGCGTCTCGGTCTTCGCTCAGGGTGGGAATGATCTGGTCACCGGGCTCGGCGGACCGGGATTCGCCGGCCCTCTACGCGGCGCCTAGAGCGGCGCCGATGGAGGCGCCGGCAGCGATTTGCTCGTGAGCGGACCCCCCGGATCGGACATGGACGGCGAGGAGGGCAAGGACAGGCTGGTCGGCTCACGCCGCGGGGACTTCATCCGTGGGGGGCCTGGGAAGGACAGGATCATCGCGGGAGGTGGCAACGATCGCGTCACCGCGGTTGACAGAAAGAGGGACCGTGTGATCTGCGGATCCGGCAAGAGGGACCAGGCGTTGGTGGATCTCCGCGATCGCATCAAGGGCTGCGAGCGTGGCGCTCGCATCAGCTTGCCGGGGCGTCACCAGCGTCCCCAGTTCAAGCCGCTGGTGGCTGTTTTCCGCTAGCCCGGGCAGCCGCCCAGCGCCGAGGAGGTCAGCATGACGCGGCCGAGCGCCACCCAGGCCGCGCCGTAGTAGGTCGGGTGGGCCGAGTTCGCCTCCGCGGCTCGGTCGAGAAGCCGATGCATCTGTCCGTCCTCATCGGCGGCCTTGGCCGCGGCCGCGGCGGCGACGTAGCTGGCTGCGTGGATCAGGTGGCCGTCGGGCACGCCCTCCAGCGAGTAGGTCGCGATGCCCGGGTTGCGGCGGTAGAGCGGCCAGAGGCGCGCGGCGGCACGGCGGTCGGCCGGCACGCAGCTCTCGGCGGAGCGGACCGCGAAGCGAAGGGCGTCGAGGCCGGAGGCGGGGGAGGCGGAGCTCGCCGAGGTGGCGGCGGGATTTCCGGGGCTGGCGATTGCGGTGGCCAACGCGGAGGCTTCCCCGTCGCCCGATGTCGCCAGTGAGTCCACTCGCCCCCAGTCGGGGGGTAGCCCGGGTCCCGCCGTCAGGGATGTGGCGATGGCGCGGCTGGTCCCCGCCAGGTCGTCCCAGCGCGAATCCGGGTGCGCGGCGGCCAGATCGGCATACGCCCGGGGCGAGAAGTAACTCGGATTGACGACCGGGGGCACCGACCTCGCCCACGGGCCGGCCACCAGCACGGGCAGGCCGTCGATGTCCGCCGTCTCGCGATCGAGCACGGCCCGCCCGATCCGCTCGCCGGCGCTCGTGTACTCCTCGGAGCCGAAGCGCTTGCCCGCCAGAACGAGGGCCCGGGCGGTATCGAGGTCCGCGTCCGTCGCGGGCTCATCTGAGTGGACGCGCCCGTCCGCCCAGTCGTAGGCGAGCAGCCCGTTGTCCAGCTCGAGGTTCTGACTGGTCCAGTGCCAGACCCGCTCGAATCGTGCCGTGTCGTCGAGCGCGACGGCGAGCAGCATCGCGTAGCCCTGGCCCTCGCTGACCGTGTCGCCACCCTGGTCGGTTCGGACCACCCTGCCATCAGGCCGGACGTAGTCGTCGAAGAACGACTCGGCGGCGTCGTGCGCCTGCTCGGACAGGGTCGGATGGCTGGCGAGCCCCTTGCTTCCGAGGACCCCGAGCGCGGCGGGCACGAGCACGGCGGCGGCCAGCATCGACACCACCACGGGCTTCGGCCATCGCCGGGTGGTGATCGGGCGGCCCGGGCGGGGCGGGTCCGGGAGCAGGGGAGCCGACGGCCGCAGTCGTAAGGCCGGGATCGCGGCGGTCAGCAGCACCGTGGCGTGCAGCGACGCGAAGGCGACGTTGTTGAGCGTCGCGGCGCCATGGCTGCGGCTGAGCCCGTAGAGGGCCGTCCCGATTAGGACGGCGACCGCGAGCAGCGCCGGGGCCACCGCCCGGGGCTGACGGGCGATGGTGCCGTGCTTCGGGGTGACCACGAACCTGGCCGGTCGGCGCAGCAGCGAGTTGAAGGCCGCCTGCACGTGGATCCAGAAGGAGCGGCAGCGACATGTAGATCAAGAGCGTCAGGCCGCTGAGGAAGTAGGTCGAGGAGAGCAGGTACTGGAGCCGCGTCCGCCAGGGCAGCCGCGAGCGCAGCACGAGCGGGATCGCCCCGAGGCAGCCGCGAGCCCAGCGCTGCTGCTGCGAGACGTAGGAGGCCATGTCCTCGGGGCCGAGCCCGCAGGCGAGCACCTCAGGGACGTAGACGCTCCGCCAGCCCGCCTCGTACAGCCGCACCGAGAGCTCGAAGTCCTCCGTCACGGAGTCCTCGGAGAAGCCGCCGACCTCCTCGAGCGCGCTGCGGCGGAAGACAACGTTCGTCCCGCAGCAGAAGATTGCGCCGAGGCCGTCCTTCCCCCGCGCGATCGGCCCAAAGAAGAGGTTCTGCTGGGCGGCGGCAGCGGCTGCGATCGGCCCGCTCTCGCCGTTGGCGTAGTACTGCGGCGTCTGCACGAAGGCGACGCCGAAGTCGTCGAGATAGCCCGTCGTCCGGGCGAGGAACTCCGGTCTCGGCACGTGGTCGCAGTCGAGCACGGCGACATAGGGCGCCGACGTGAGCCCCAGCGCGTTGTTCAGGTTGCCCGCCTTCGCGCCGACGTTCTCCTCGCGGGTCAGGTAGCCGAGGCGATACCGCGACGCGAGGCTCTCCATCTCCGAGCGCCGGCCGTCGTCGAGCAGCCAGACGCGCACGTCGGCTCCGTGCAGGGAGGCGGCGCCCGCCACCGTCGGCTCGACGACGTCGATCGGCTCGTCATGGACGGGGATCAGCACGTCCACGGCCTCGGCGCCGACCGGCGCGCGACCCGGCCTCATCCGCTGGTGGGTGCACGTCCACCAGAAGCCAATGGCCTGAATCAGGTTGAATCCCTCGGCCGCGATCAGCAGCCCAAAGAGGACGGGGTTGCCGATGTGCGCTCCGCCGAGCAACCAGGAGAGGTACCAGACTGCCAGCACGGCGCAGACCAGAGCCATCAGGAACGCGCGGCGGGGGGCCTCTCGCTGGTCGGGCATCGGCCAGTGGATCGGCCCGAGCCGGGGGTCGGCGGCGGCCGCGCTCATGAGTACTCCCAGGTCCGGATCCGGTCGCGGGTGATCGTCCGGACCAGCCTGTGAGGCTTGCGCCCGAGGTCGTAGCGGCCGGTGCCCACCTGGGCCGAGATGCCCGGGTCGTCGAGAAAGCTGGCGAGCAGGAAGACGCGGCCGCGCCTGGGCATCCCGTGCACGGCCGCATCGCTGAGCGCCTCGGTGCGCACGCCCGGCGAGTAGTAGACCACCACGTCCCTCAGGTAGTCGGGCGCATAGATCACGGTGTCGCCGGGCCGCGCCTCCTTTCGGATCTGCTCGAGCGCGCCGCGGAAATCGAAGGCGCGGGGGTTGTTTGGATTGAGCTGTTGATCCGCGAGGCCGACCAGCAGGGTCAGCGAGAGGGCGGCCGTGTCGACGACCGCGGGCATGCGCCGCCGTGGGCCGCCGGCGACGGCCCGCGCCAGCAGCAACAGCATCATCGGCACCGCCGCGATGAAGTAGCGCACCTCGAAGAGGTCGCGCTTGACGAGGCCGATGAAGAGCAGGATCACCACCGGACCCAGGGCGAGCGCGAGCACGACCCTGGTGGCGGGCGAGCGACGCTGTCCCATCAGGGCGAGCGAAAGCAACATCAGCAGCGGCCAGAGGGCAGCGATCCGGAGGATCGTGGTGTTGGTGTGGTAGCCCCAGATCGCCCAGACGAAGTTCGAGAGGATCGCGTAGAGCGATGCACTGCTCCCCGGTATCGAGAGCGGAGCGGCCGCGCTGGGGGTCCCCCCAAACCCCATCCCGGCCGCCTGGCTGTGGCTGTACTGGTCATGGGCGAAGGACGCCAGCGGAGCGGCCGCAATCAGCAAGGCGATCCAGGTGATCCAGACGCCCGTCATCAGGTGCCTGATCGGAAGCCCGGCCCGCGCTCTCTTCCAGGCGGCCACCGCGAAGACGACTTGCTGGATCGCGATCGGGATGACCGCGAAGTAGTGCGTGTAGAGCATCGCGATCGTCGCCGCGGCGTAGGCGAACCAGTAGCGGTTTCTGCCGTCGCGCAGCACCATCACCTGGGCCCAGAGGGCGAGCGTCCCGAGGAGCATGAACAGCGCGTACATCCGGGCTTTCTGCCCGTACCAGACGACCAGCGATGCGATCGTGGCGAATCCCGCCGCCACCAGGCCGGTGCGACGATCGAAAAGCTCCCGGCCGGTGACGAACATTGCGGGGATCAGGGCAGCGCTGGCGAGGATGGAGGGTGCTCGCGTCGCGAGCTCTCCGTCGCCGAAAAGCCTAACCGTCAACCACAGGATGAGGTAGTGGAGAGGCGGATGGCGGTCGGTGGCACGGAGATTGTCGATCATGCCGCCGAGTGACATGTGGGCCTGGTGGATGCTGATCGCCTCGTCCACCCAAATGCTTCGCATCAGGACGACCCGGAGCGCCAGCCCCACCAGCACCAGACCGGCGACGATCAGCCACGGCCGGCGGGCCCGCCAGCCGCTGGCGTACCTGGGCTCGGGCGTGGCCGGCGGCGCCGGGAGCGGCTCGCGGGTGGCCGGGGGCGCGGGAAGCGGCTCGCCGGTAGTGGGGGGAGCCGGTAGGGCAGGGGGCAGCGCCGGCGGCGCCGGTGTGCGGCTACGTAGCGCGTGCACGACGGCGCGCATGCGCGCGCCGTGTCCTTCGCGCCCCGTTGCCGCTCGCGCGTGCTGCCCGCGGTGTCAGTCACCGCCGGATTGGCCGTCAGAGCCTTCCGGGTACGTGACGCTGCTACCGGAGCCGGAGGTCGATCCGGAGGTCGATCCGGAGCCGTCTGTACTGCCTGCGCTGCGGAGGCGATGCCGCGTCTTGTGTCGGATGCCGCTTGGGGTCCGCGGCAGTCTCGTCGGTGCCGGCGCCCTTCCCCTTCAAGTCATCAGCCGGAGCCCCGGAGACCTGGGTCGGCGCCGGGCTGGTGGTTGCGACCATGCTCCCGCGCAGGCCCTGCGTGCCGGTCAGCGTTCCCATCTCGGCCTGACTGCCGCCTCCAGCGGCGCCCGATCGCCGCGAGGCCGAGCATCGCCACCAGCGGCGCACAGAGGGTCGCCGCGGCAACAGCGATCGCCCGCCGCGTCATCCGGGCGGGAGCCGATCGCGTGGGTATTGAGGAGCCCTGCGGCGCATTCCAGAAAGGCGGTGTTGCCACCTGCGCGCGCCCCAGTACCGACGCGCCTTGTTGCGCACTCATCGAATACCTCCTGTGGTCGAAGCTGTCCTACGGGGTTAGCTGCCGGGCTCGTGGCTTGTGCCACTACGACGTGCGCTGCTGTCGATTCCCCCCACTTACCTGGGTCCCCCGCCCATCGACGCCGGAACGTCAATTGGCTCGGATACCGCGAAATTTCGTCGTACCCACTAACTCGGGTTTTTGAATCGGCGTCACGGTGACGTCGATCACAGAGCGGCACTTAGACTCGCGCCAGTGGGGCGTGGCCGGCCATCCGACGCCTTCGGCGGCGACATCAGGCGGAGGGACGTCTTTCCGCTGCTCGTCCTGCACCTTCTCGCCGGGGAACCCACCTACGGCAACCGATTGATCGAGTCGATCGAGCAGCTCACGCAGGGGGCGATCTCGGTCAACCCAAACACGATGTATCCGCTGCTGAGGCAGATGGAAGATCGCGGCCTGGTGGATGCTCGCTGGGAGCACCCCGACCGGCGGACCCGGCGCTTCTACTCGATCACGCCCGCCGGGCGGCGGGAGTACAAGCGGCTTAAAGTCGAGGTCGAGCCTTTCCTCGACTCCGTGATCAGCTCCGTCTCGCTGCTCAAGGAAGAGATCTACGGACGTGCGAGGGTGCCCCGAGGCGGAGCCGAGGGGCAACCCGATTAGTCAAGCGAGCTGATCCTGCTTCCGCAGGAAGTCGCAGGCCTCAGCGACGCGGTCGAATCCCAGCCGCGCGTACAGCTTCCACGGCCAGTCGTCCGCGTCGCCGACGATGAACGTGAGGTCGTCTCCTCGTTCCCGCGACGCCCCCGCCGCCGCCGTCACGACCGCGCTCGCCAGGCCCTGCCCGCGCCGCTCCGGCGCGGTTCCCACCGTCTCGACCTGTCCGATCCCGTCGCGCTCGAAGAGCACGCACGACGCACCCGGCGGCCCGTCGGGCGGCGCCGCGAACCAGCGCCCATCGCCGGCGGAGTCAAGGCGCGCGTCCCGGTCGGACCGCTGCTCGACGGCCTCCCGGCTGAAGTTGGGGTTGTCCTCCGCGACCGCCCGCCGCACCGCCTCGACGGCGGCGCGGGGAACCTCCCGCGCGGGACCGATCTGGCCCTCGGGCTCCCGCACCCGGACCATGTAGACGCTCCGCCGCACCTCCCAGCCGTCGAGGCCCTCGAATCCGGGAACGAGCCCGTCGGCGTAGGCCGGATCGACAGGCACGACATAGCGATGCTCGATGCCCAGCAGAGCGAGCACTCGATCGGCGAACTCGGCGAGGGCGTCGGCATCGAGCTCGGTCGTGTGCACCTCGAGGTAGTTGCCCGACCACATCGCGTCGGTCTTCGGGTTGTGGATCAGCCGTCCGCAGTCGAACTGCTCGACGATCTCTGAGGAGTCGCGCTCGAGGGCCAGCTCGAAGTCGATCAGACGGCGGAGGAGCTCAGAGCTCCCGCTCATAGAAGAACATCACGGGTCCGTCGGGACCCCCCTCTCGGTTGATGAAGCCGGCGCTCTCGTAGAGGTGGCGGGCCGCAACGTCGTCCTCGCTCGTGCCGAGCTCCATCTGCTCTGCGCCTTCGGCGCGCGCGGTCTCCATGGCCGTCTCGAGCAGAGCCCTGCCGAGTCCGTTGCCGCGCCGGTCGGGCACGACGTAGAGCTCCTCCAGGTAGGAGTGCAGTCTCGCCGAGTAGACCCATGGCCGGAAGCGGAGCTGCGCGAAGCCGTCCGGGCCGTTCCCGATCAGGAGGACGATCATCTCCTTGTTCCGGATCAGATCGGCGTAGCGTTCCTCGAGCATCTCGACCCCCGGGCTCGGCTCGTGGTACTCCGCCTGGAAGTCGAAGAGCAGGCGGGCAACGGCCGGCGCGTCTCCGGGGGTGGCGCGGCGGACCTGGGGGTCGCTGGAGCTTTCGGTCTCAGGGGACGGCATCTTCCCGAGGCTAATACCCTGCGCCGGCCAACCGACCTTCGGAGGAACCCCTCAAATGTTCGTCTTCAAGGCCGCCGTGCTGGGCGGCGGCACGATGGGCGGCGAAATCGCCCAGGTCATCGCCAACGCCGACATCCCCGTGGTCGTCAAGGACGTCGAGCAACAGTTCGTCGACCACGCGCTCGAGAAGTCGCGCGAGGTCACCAAGTCGCAGCTCGACAAGCTGGTCTCGAAGGAGAAGATGAGCCAGGAGCAGGCCGACGCCCGCCTCGACGAGGTGATGGGCCTGATCACCGGCACCACCACCTATGAGGGATTCGGCGACGTCGACTTCGTGATCGAGGCCGTTCCCGAGCGGATGGAGATCAAGAAGGCCGTCTACCGGGAGCTCGACGAGGCCACCCCCGGCCACGCGATCCTCGCCTCCAACACCTCCTCGCTCTCGATCACCGAGATGGGCCGGGAGACCCTGCGTCCCGGCAAGGTCGTCGGCTTCCACTTCTTCTTCCCGGCCTCGGTGATGCCGCTGGTGGAGATCATCAGCGGCGAGGACACCTCCCGCGAGACCATCACCGCGGCCTTCAACTTCGCCCAGACGATCCGCAAGCAGCCGATCACGTGCAGGGAGGTTCCGGGATTCGTCGTCAACCGGATCCTCAACTCCGGCGTCGGCGAGGTCTGGCGCGAGCAGGAGGAGAACGGCCTCTCGATCAAGGAGATCGACGATGCGATCGCCGGGGCCAACGTCACCCCGATGGGGCCGTTCTTCCTGATCGACATGCTCGGCCTCGACACCGTCCTGCACGTCGCCGAGTACCTCAACGAGTCATACGGCGACCGCTTCTACGTCCACAAGGGGATGCAGAAACTGGTGGCGGACGGCAAGCTCGGCGCCAAGTCGGGCGGCGAGGGCTTCTACAAGGACGGCGAGCCCAACATCGAGGGCGACGCCGAGCCTGACGGCGAGGAGCTGGCTGACCTGCTCATGCTCAAGTCGTTCGTCGAGGCCTGCAAGGTGCTCGAGGAGGGCATCTGCACGGTCCGCGAGATCGACCTGGGGATGATGGCCGGGGCCGGCCTCGACCCGCGGCGCGGCCTCTTCCCGCCGTTCTGGAAGGCCGACCTCGAGGGCCTCGACACGATCCTCGAGAAGCTCGAGCAACACGAGGCGAGCCACGGCGAGCGCTTCGCGCCCCCGACGATCCTGAAGCGGCTCGTCGCCCAGGGCCGCCTCGGCCTCAAGTCGGGCCAGGGCTTCTACTCCTACCCTCAGGTCGAGGGCGAGGGCACCGTAAAGCTGGAGAAGAAGGGAGAGGTGGCCATCGCCTGGCTCGCCAACCCACCGATGAACGCGATCTCGCCCCAGGTGATCGAGGACCTGGGCAAGGTCTGGGAACAGGTCAAGTCCGACGACGAGGTGAAGGCGATGGTCGTCTACTCCTCGCTGCCGGTCGTCTTCTCGGCGGGCGCCGACATCAAGGCCTTCACCTCGATGGACGAGGCGGCCGGCGCCGAGCTGATCAACAACGGCCACGCGCTCCTTCGCGAGCTGGCCCAGAGCCGGAAGTCCACCGTCGCGGCCGTCAACGCGATCGCCTTCGGCGGGGGCTGCGAGCTGGCGATGGCCTGCGACTTCCGGGTCGCGGCCCAGTCGGCCGTCTTCGGACAGCCCGAGATCAGCCTCGGGATCATCCCCGGCTTCGGCGGCACGCAGAGGTTGCCGAGGCTCGTCGGGCCGTCCAAGGCCCTGGAGATGAATTTGACCGGCGACGCGGTGCTCGCCCCCGAGGCGAGATTCCACGGCCTCGCCGACGACCTCGTCCCCGACGAGGAGCTCTTCGACACCGCCGTCGCCTGGGCCCGCAAGCTGGCCAGGCAGGCGCCGGTAGCGGTCGAGCAGATCAAGCGGGTCTCGAACAAGGCCGATCTCGACGAGGGGATCGAGGCCGAAAAGCAGGGCTTCGCGGCCGCGTTCTTCTCCGAGGACGGCAAGGAGGGCATCTCAGCGTTCCTCGGCAAGCGCAGCGCCAAGTGGCAGGGCAGGTAACGACAGGACAAGCGGAACGGCTCGCGGAGTTGATCCGCGGGAGCTCCTCGACGGTCGCGCTGACCGGGGCCGGGATCTCCGTGCCGTCGGGCATTCCCGACTTCCGCAGCCCGGGGGAGGGGCTCTGGGAGAAGGTGGATCCGATGGAGGTGGCGCACATCGACGCCTTCCGCCGCGACCCGGCCAAGTTCTGGAGCTTCTACCGGCCCAGACTGCTTTCTCTCGGGGATGTGGAGCCGAACGACGCCCACCGGGCGCTCGCCGAGCTCGAGCGACGAGAGCTGCTCGACGCCGTGGTCACCCAGAACATCGACCAGCTGCATCACAAGGCAGGCTCGGAGCGCGTCGTCGAGGTCCACGGTTCGATCCGCACTTCCACCTGCCAGTGGTGCGGCGCGGAGTTCGAGCTCGCGGACGTCGAGAGCTTGTTCGACGAGGACGGCGCCGCCCGCTGCTCTGATTGCTCGGGGCCGGTGAAGCCCGACGTGGTGCTCTTCGGCGAGCTCCTCCCCGTAGATGCGATGGCCGAGGCGGAGTCGCTGGCCGCGGGCGCGGATCTGATGCTCTGCGTGGGCTCCTCGCTCGAGGTCTATCCGGTGGCCGGTCTGCCCTCGGTCACCCTCGGTCGCGGCGGTCAGATCGCCGTGGTCACCAAGGGCCCGACGCCCTTCGACGGCGACGCGGCCGTACGGATGGACGGCGACGTGGTCGCCGACCTGGAAGCGGTGCTCGCAGCGCTCTAGATGCGGAAGTAGTTCCGTAGCAGATAGTCTCTTTCGCCACCTACCGTGCTAGGGTTATCTCGATGGCTGTATCGACCACAGAGCCCACGACCGAGGACGTCAAGGCCGTCGAGGAGTGCCCCAAGTGCCTCGCTGGCAATCTGGGCTGGCTCCTCACCCAGGCCCATTTCAACCTCGTCGGTGAGGTCGGCGCGGCTCTCGAGCCGCTCGGGGTCTCGAACCGCGGCTATCACGTCCTCGCCACCGCCCGGACGGGCGAGTTCACGCAGAAGGAGCTCGCCGAACGCATCGGGCTCGACAAGACCACGATGGTGGTCACCGTCGACGAGCTCGAGGAGAAGGGGCTCGCCGAGCGCAAGCCGTCGAGCACCGATCGCCGGGCCCGAGTGATCGCGGTGACCAAGGCCGGCGAGCGCACGGTCGCTCAGGGCCAGAAGATCATCGATCAGATCCAGTGCGACGTGCTCGAGAGCCTGCCCGCGAAGGAGCGGCACGTGTTCCTCGAGGCCCTGGGCTCCCTGGTCAAGGACCGCCTCGCCCAGCCGGCGCCCGACGCGCCGCCTCTGCGGCGCCGCGAGCCCCGGCACTAGCTCGCAGCGCACTCTCCGTTCCTCTCGCCGCACGTCAGTCGTGTGACGAGCCGCACATAAGTCAGTACAAGATGATCTTGTACGAGACTATTTGCTACGGTTCTCAGCAGACACTTTCCAAGCCGACCAGCGGGGGAACCGGGATGACAGAGATCGCAGCAGTAGAAGCAGCACAGGCCAACGGAGAGACGCAGAGCGACCGCTCGCGCTGGATCGCACTGGTCGTGCTCTGCGTCGGGATGCTGATGATCGTCCTCGACCAGACGATCGTGAACGTCGCCCTCCCTTCGATCAAGGACGACCTCGGCTTCTCGCAGTCCACCCTGGCGTGGGTCGTGAACGCCTACCTGATCACCTTCGGCGGCCTGCTGCTCCTGGCCGGCCGGCTCGGTGACCTGATCGGCCGCAAGACGATCTTCATGTCCGGCCTGGCGCTGTTCACGTTCGCCTCGGTGCTCTGCGGCGTCGCGCAGACCCAGGAGATGCTGGTCGGCGCCAGATTCCTGCAGGGCGTCGGCGGCGCGACGACCTCCGCGGTGATCCTCGGCATGATCGTGACGATGTTCCCGGAGCCCCGGGACCAGGCCAAGGCGATCGGCGTCTACAGCTTCGTCGCCGCGGCCGGCGCCTCGATCGGCCTGCTGCTCGGGGGCGTGCTTACCCAGGCTTTGAGCTGGCACTGGATCTTCTTCGTCAACGTGCCGATCGGCGTCGCGACCGCACTCGCTGCAACCCGCGTGGTCGAGCGCGACGAGGGGATCGGCCTGAGGAAGGGCGCGGACGCCCTCGGCGCCGTCCTGATCACCGCGGCCCTGATGCTCGGCGTCTACACGATCGTCAAGCCCGCGGCCGACGACGGCTGGGGCGCTCCCCTGACGCTCGGCCTCGGCGCCGCCTCGCTCGCCCTGCTGGCCGCCTTCATCGCCCGTGAGGCGACTGCAAGGACGCCGCTGGTCCCGCTGCGCATCTTCCGGAACCGGAACGTCTCCGGAGCGAACGCGGTCCAGGGACTGTTCGTCGCCGGCATGTTCGGGATGTTCTTCCTGGGCAGCCTCTATCTCGAGCGGGTGCTGGGCTACGACCCACTCGAGATCGGTCTCGCCTTCCTGCCGGTCGCGCTGGCGATCGGGATCCTGTCCGTGGGCTTCTCCGAGCGGCTGGTGATGCGCTTCGGCGCGAAGCCCGTGCTGCTGGTCGGGCAGGCCCTGATCGTGGCGGGCCTCGTGCTCTTCGCACTGACGCCCGTTCACTCCAGCTACCTGAGCGACCTGCTCGCGCCGATGCTCCTGCTGGGCGTCGGGGCCGGCCTCTCGTTCCCCTCGCTGATGGGGCTGGCGATGTCGAGTGCGAATGAACAGGACGCGGGCCTTGCCTCCGGCCTGGTCAACACCTCGCTGCAGGTCGGCGGGGCGCTCGGCCTGGCCGTTCTGGCCACGCTCTCAGCGACCCGTACCGACAACCTGCTGGCGAGTGGCAGCTCGCAGGATG
The DNA here is from genome assembly GCA_963797265.1 of uncultured Solirubrobacterales bacterium. GTDB lineage: Bacteria > Actinomycetota > Thermoleophilia > Solirubrobacterales > 70-9 > DASUPK01. The sequence continues at coordinate 857,006 of CAWCOY010000003.1, forward strand.
CGGCCCTGACGGGTGGCTTCCACCTGGCCTTCTGGATCGGCGCAGGCCTGGTGACGGCGGCCATCGCGATCACCACGCTGGTGGTTCGCACCCGCCCGGCGCTCTCCGAGGCCACGCCTGTCGAGCAGCCAGAGCTCGAGGGCGAGCCCGCCTACTGGGAGGCCGCCTAACCCAGACGTTCCTCGATCGCGGCCAGCTCCTTCAGCAGCTGGTCGCGGCGAGGACCGGGCTCCTCCCGCAGCGCCGCCCGCGCGGCTTGGAGCCCATAGCGCGCCTCGGCGTCCCGCCCCTGCTGGGCGTCGAGGCGCGCCCTCTGCATCAGGGTCTCGGCCGGATGCACCTCGTCCCTGCCGGCCAGCACCGACGCAACGCGGGATTGCGGCTCGACGTCGTCGAGGCGGCCGCGCTGCTGGTGCGGCAGCTGGCTCGCCTCGGTCCAGCGGCCCTCCGCCAGCTCATCGCCTGTGCCGTGCCCCATCCGAATCGCCAGTGCCTTGGTCGCGCCGATCTCCTGAACCAGCGGGTCACGCGCTTCGGCCCGCAGGGCGCCCAGCGCGCGATTGACGATCCGGGTTGCGTCTCGAAGCTCCCGCGTTCCGCGCTCGCGATCGCGAAGCGTCTCCTTGAGCCAGGCGGACCCCGCGGGCGCGTCGTCGAGGGCCACGCCGGTGACCGTCACCCGGGTGACCGGGACCTGCTCGGGCTCGCCGGGCGCAACCGGCTGGGGCCGGCGGCGGCCACGGCGCCGGGGCCGGGGCGCGTCCAGTTCCTGCACGATCAGAACCCGCTCGACCTCGTCCTCGCGAACCAGGTAGCGGCCCTCGGGCAATCCGATCTTTCCCGCCAGCTCGAGCTGGACGAAGCTGGCTCGGGTTATCGAGGTCGAGGGCGTGATGAGAGGGTGCGCGTCAGCGCAACCCGATTCATGGTGACCTAGTCGCCGCTGCTGCCGCCCTTTGCCGGCAGCGCGGCGGCCGACGGCTTCGCCGGCACCTTCGGGTTCTGGATCTGGCCCAGGCGCTGGATCAGCCGCTGCCACTGCTCGGGCTTCAGGATCTGACCGAGCTGCTTGATCGAGCTCCCGCCTGTGGTGAAGGTGTAGCCGACGTGGATGTGGTTGTAGTGGTCGGGCAGGATGAAGGTCGGCGGCCCGAGGTCCATCAGGGAGATGATCTGCGCCGGGCGCATCGTGCCCTGGAGGAGCAGCAGGTCCTTGATCACCGCCTCGGTGATCGTGCCCGGGCCCTGGTGGCCGGTGATCGGTATGCCGTTCACCGCGGCGATGTCCACCGCCGAGCCGTAGGAGTGCGCGGAGACGTTGCCGGACGCGGTCAGGTACGAGTGACCGCACTTCAGCGAGGTGATCGTCAGGCGGTAGCCCTTGGCGACCAGATACTCCATCATCGCGAGCACGCGGCGGTCGATCTGGCCGGTGGCGATGTCGTTGCGGCCGCACGCGTAGATCGAAATCGCCGGGTCGTTCAGCACCCGCTGCTGGAGCGCCGCCTTCGACATCAGCAGGACCTGGCCGACGGTCGGGTTGTCCGAGAACGGGTTCTTGTCGGCGGCCCGGTAGATCGCGGTGGTCTCGAGCAGCTTCCAGCCATCGAGGATCGGCTTGGGGTCGATGGTGGGAGCGCCGCGGCCGGCGGGCCGGATCGCGAAATTGACGTGCGGCGGGGCGGCGTCGGGCTGGCCGACGCGGCCGATCACGGTGCCGCCGGTGACCTTGGAGCCGACCTTGAGCGGGCGCAGCTCCATCGTCTTCTGGTCGAACTGGAAGCTCGGGGCGAGGGCGGACTTGAAGGTCTCATAGCCGGGCACCGCGCGGCCGAGAAGCTGGTCGAGCTGGCTGGAGACGCCCGGGTTGCCCGCGTTGCCGGAACGCCGCGGCAGGGCGAAGAGCCGGTTGCGGAGATCCTCGGTGTTCTGGGCGCTCGGACGCTTGGAGGCCTTCGGCGCGGCGCTCTGCCGCTTGGAATGTGAATTGTCGCCCGCGGAGGCCGGCGCGCTCGGGGCGGCGTCCTTACTCGGGTTGGTGAGCTTGAGGTCCTTGGCGGAGAGCCCGTGCTGGCGCGGCACCGGGTGCACCTTCTCGATCTCGCCGAGGTGCGCGTAGGTGTAGCGGTTGCCGTAGGCGTCCTGGAGGACGATGAACTTGCCGAGCTGCTTCGAGTTCCCCATCTTCTTGATGACGCCGTCATTGACCGCAACCACCGGAGCGTTAAGGCTCGAGTAGATGTTGATGCTTCGCCGCTGGGCGTTCGAGGCGATCACGTCGGCGGCGTTGCCGGAGGCCTTGCGCTGGGTCGTGGAGCGGGCGAGCGCCGCGGCGTCGTTGATGTCGTCGGCGTAGCGCGCGTCGGCGGCGACCGGGAAGTGCGCGCCCTCGGTGAGCCCGGTGAGCGAGCCGACCAGGGCATCCGGCAGCTTGCCGTACTCATTGGCGTAGAGCAGGACCTCGTCGACGTACCAGTCGGCGTGGTTGTAGGCGAAGATCGCCTGACGGATGTCCCTGTCGCCGCCGGCCGCCCTCAGGTACCGGGCCGCCGCGCAGATCGCGTCGACCGGGTTGTAGGGGTCCTTGCGCCCGTCGTCGTTGGCGTCCACTCCATAGGCCGCCCAGGTCGAGGGGATGAACTGCATCCAGCCCTCGGCGCCGGCGGAGGAGACGTTCAGGTTGGTGCCGAAGGCGGTCTCGATCTTGTTGATGCCGGCGAGCACCTGCCAGGGGACCCCGTACTCGGTGCCGCAGGACTGGTAGATCGGGAGGAGGAAGGGCGGGATCTCGAAGGAGTCGATAACGAAGTTGGGGACGCCGATCGGGGCGGGGCCGAACTGCGCGACCGTGAGGCTTGGGTTGGTGGGCGCCGGGGAGCCGTCCGGGTTGCGGAGGGCAGGCTCCTGGATCTTCTGACGCTCGCCCTTGGCGACCTGCTTGGCGCCCTTGCCCTTCTTGTTCTCCTTGCCGAACAGGCCCTTGGCACCGACCTTCGGGGACTTGCCGGTCTTGCCGGTCTTGCCGGTCTTGCCCGTCTTCCCCCCGCCGGTGGTGGTGGTCGTCGTCGTCGTCCCACCACCTGACGTGGTCGTGCCGCCGCCGGTGGTGGTGCCGCCGCCGGTGGTCGTGGTGCCGCCGCCAGTCGGCGCGTTGTACTCGTCGTTGTCGAGCGCGCCCGTGCAGCCCGGATCACTGAGGTCGACGTGGCCGTCGCCATCGTTGTCGCTCAGGTCCGAGCACTGCGGGAGCACGTTGCCGCCGCCCGTCCCGGGCACAGTGACCGTCAGATCGCCCGTCCCGACCGAGAGCGAGCTCGCGCTCCCGGCGGCAATTATCGCCAGGGCTCCGCCGAGAGCGATGATGACGAGAAGCTTTTTTCTCATTGGCTAGCCGATCCTGCCCGCGAAGCTCTGGATCCTCCAGGGTCTGCCAGGCACAGCCTCCCTGCAGCCACGGGCTAGGCGGACGCTACTGATTCGCATTTCCCTTTGCAACGGGGAACCGTTGCCTGGGCGGCCTGCAACCGAGAACCCTCCTCACTGCGTGTGCAAGCGTATTTGACCGGGCCCGTCGCCAATGTTGTGCGAGCGTTGAGCGGGCGCTTGGACCCCGCGCCTAGCGCGGTACCGTGCTCGTGAACGATATGGACGCGGGCGGCGGCGAAGCGAGAGAGGACCGGGCATCGAGCCGGGGCGAGAGCGCCTTGGGTGACCTGGCGCAGCTGCTGGTCGAGAACCCGTGGATGAACCAGGCCTTACAGGTCGCCTTTGGCATGCGCGAGAGAGCCTCGGAGGCGGGGGCCACGGTGATCCGGAATCTGAACCTGCCGACCGGCCATGACGTCGACCGGGTCGCGCGACGCCTCCGCTCCCTCTCGGAGCGGCTCGAGGAGGTCGAGGACGCGCTCGACCGGCTCAGCCGAGAGGTCGCGGAGCTGCGCCGGGAGCGCGAGTCCTCGCGCCCCGATACCTCGACTCGAGGTTGACGCTGCGGAGATCTAGGCTTCGAGCGCCGCGGCGGCGGCCGCTCCCATGCGCGCGGTCGCGTCGGCCAGGTCATCGTCCCCGATCCGGCCCCGCTGCCCGTTCTCGAAGGTGTCCGAGATCGCGAGCAGGCAGGCGGTGGCCACGCCCAGCCGCCTCCCCAGGGTGAACAGGCTTGCCGCCTCCATCTCAACCGCGACCGCCCCGCGCTCGAGCCAGGCATCCGCAGGCGGCCGGGGCGGCCCAGCGTCCTCCTCGCCTGCGTCATAGAAGAGATCGGTGGTCACGGTCCTGACCGGGCTAGGGCTCTCGGGCAGCGAACCCACCAGTTGGCGCGTGAGCTCGGCATCGGGCTCGGCGACCTCACGCGCCCCCAGCGAGCGGCTCGCGCCGTCCTCCGCGAGCGCCTCGCCGGCGACGATCAGATCTCCGTGTCGGAGGTTGGCGTCCAGGGCGCCGCAGGTGCCCACCCGGATCGCCCTGCGCACGCCGAGCTCGGCGAGCTCGTGCAGGACGATCGCGGCGCTCGGTCCTCCCATCCCGGTGGACTGGATGCTGAGTGCGCGCCCGCCCGGGGTCTCCCCGCTATACCCCCAGAGCCCGCGGGCGTGGTTGCTCATCCTCGGCTCGGTGAGCAGCTGCTGGGCGAGGGCCAGGGCCCGGCCGGGATCTCCGGGAAGCAGCGCGTCTGCGGCGTAGGGGGTGCTGGGCCGGAGGTGGTGCGGCATGGGGCGGCCACCGTACAGCGATGTGAGGGAGTGGTTTCCGGGGGTAGGCTTAGCCACGGTTGGTACCCGAGTGGGATCGAAGGCAAAAGCGGCGAAGGGCTTGACCTCAGGTCGAGGGTCAGGCCCGGGCGAGGAACTGACGAAGAAGGAGCTCAGGGAGATCCTCGATGCCGTGCTTCGCGAGATCGATGCGGACCCGGACGACGGACCGCGGCTGAGCGCGGCTGCCGCGCCGCTCCGGATCGAGTTTCCGGATCTGAAGCTAGTGCTCAACGTTTCCCGGGCCGACCGAGGGCGTCACTGCCTGAGCTGGAACTTCTCCAGCCGCTCCACCGCCGGCCCGAAGCTGCGCCTGAGCATGGAGTCGGCGGTCGCCAACCGCGTTTTCCAGGGCAGGGAGAATCCCGCCATCGCGATCGCGCGCGGCCGGCTGCGGACGAGGGTCGAGGATGCCGGCGCGGCACTGCGCTTCTTTCCCGCCGCCAAGCCGCTCTTCTCCCGCTATCGCGACCTCGTCGCGGAGAAGTACCCCCACCTCGCCCTTGACTGAAAGGCCTAGCCGCGGGATTGACTTGGCCCCGGAGGGAGGCGTAATCTCGGCTCACTCGAAAAGCTCTTGGGCCGGAAGCGGGTCCACGGTCCGCAGGTCCCCCGGCGACTGGGATCGGCGACAGGGCTCCGCGAGGCGTCTAGGCGCCGCTGGCCGACGAGGCGGGCCGAAAGCCCGCAGGCGACGGGGTCCTGGGGCCCCGTCGCTTCTTTCGCGATGAACTCTCTCGATCCAGCTGACCAGGAGAATCGGATCTCCCTGACCGAGGCGGGCCGGCTCGCCGGCGTCTCGACCTCGACCCTGAAGCGCTGGGCGGCTGATGGGCTCGTCCCGGTGGAGGACGGGATGTGGACGAGGGCGTCCGCCGCCCAGGCGCGGGTGATCGCCCGGATGCGGGAGCGCGGCTACTCGGTCGACGCGATCAAGGCGGCGGCGGAGGGCGGACGGCTCGCGTTCGGCCGCGCCGAGGACCTCTTCCAGGTCCCCGAGGGCCGCTACAGCCGCGACCAGGCGGCGGAGCTGACGGGGCTCGAGCCCGAGTTGATCGAGCGGCTGATGACTCTGCTCGGCACGCCGATGACCGCCGACGGGATGCTGAACGAGGAGGACCTGAGAGCGATGCGCCACTGCGCAAACGTCCTCTCCTCTGGATTCCCGCTGGTCGCCTTTCTTCAGCTGGTGCGGGTCTACGCCCAATCGATTCGCCGTGTCGCCGACGCGGAGGTTCGCCTCTTCCACCTCTACGTCCACGAACCGCTGATCCAGGAAGAGGTGCCGCCGCTCGAGATCGCGGAGGAGATGGGGGAGCTCGCGTCCGACCTGCTGCCCGTCACCGGGCCGCTGATGGAGTACATGCACAACCGCTACCTCCGCTTCTACATCGAGCAGGACGTGGTCGGGCACATGGAGGCCGACATCGGCGGCGCCGGCCGCGGCCTCGCTCGGGTCTCGATGACCTTCTGCTTCGTGGACCTGACTGGGTTCACCAGGTACACGGAGGAGGAGGGCGACGAGGAGGCCCTCGACATGATCGAGCGCTTCATCGACACCGTGGAGGCGACTCTGCCCTCTGAGGCGACGATCGTGAAGACGATCGGCGACGAGGTGATGGTCGTGTCGCCGGAGCCGGCGACGCTGACCGAATGGGCGGTCGGCTTCCTCGCCCTCTTTCAGGAGAGGCCCCAGCCGCGGGTGGGGATCCACAACGGCGCCGCCGTGTTCCGGGACGGCGATTACTTCGGCGGCGACGTCAACCTTGCGCACCGGGTGGTCTCAAGGGCGCTCGGCGGAGAGGTGCTGGTGACCCAGGCACTCGTCGACGCCATCGACGAGTCCGAGTTCCTGCGCTTCGACGCGATCGGCGAAGTGGTGCTCAAGGGATTCCCGGAGCCGATCTCCCTCTATATAGCCCGGCCTGCGATGGACCAGTGAGCGCGGACCAGGTGCCGGCGGTGGGCCTTGCGCGCCTTGCGCTTGTGCAGCTTCTTCTTCGCCTTTGCGAAGGAGCGGTAGCCATATTCGCTGGACACCGTGACGCCGGTGGTATCCGAGCTGCTGCGCGGCGTCCCGACCACCGCCGCGATCCCGATTTCACGGAAGCGGCTGCGGAGCAGGTTCTCGCGATGGGGCGGGCTGTTCATCCACGAGCTGACCAGCGACTGGGGCGTGCTCAGCGAACCTGTGCCCCAAACGAGGTTCTCTCCGACTTCCCAGAGGCGGGTGCCCCGGATGTAACCGGTGGCCTCGATCCGGTCGACGAAGGTCAGGCCGGCGGGGGAGGTGTGTTCGAAGTAGCCCTGGCTGACCATCTCGGTCGAATGGCTGAGCGCGGCCTCGCGGAGGGAGGCGTTCGGCTGCACCGGGACGACGCCGTTGGCGGCACGCTGCTCGTTGACCAGACAGGCGATCGATCCCTCCATCGCGGCCTGGCTCAGCCCAGTCACCTGGACCTCTGTGTTGGGGCAGGAGGACGCCGAGGCGGGGGAGCCGGTGACCAGCATCCATGCGGCGACCATCGCGATCGCGCTGAGGGTCTTCCTTAACCGGGACACACACTCCGCATCGAGCGTGGGCAGGCTCCCTCAACGGCCCCCCTCCATATTCAGCCGCCCGTCCTTTAGCGGGCCTCGCCCGAGCCTGGCCCTTTCGACGTTATGAGGAGTGGGTAGATCGGAACCTAGAATCGCCTGCAGTGTCCGCAGAAAAGCTCCTCGAGCCCCTGGCCCGCGCCGTGCGGGAGAGCGGCCTCATCGAGCCGGGGACGAGCGGCATCGCCCTGGTTTCTGGTGGCGGCGACTCCGCCGGGACGGCGGCTGCCCTGGTCGAGGAGCTCAGCGCCGGCGCGGTCCGGGCACTCCATCTCAATTACGGCCTGCGGCCCGACTCAGACCAGGACGAGCTGACCTGCCGCGAGCTCTGTGCCCGGCTCGGGATCGAGCTCGAGGTGGAGCGGCCGGAGCTTGGCCAAGGCAACGTCCAGGCCGCGGCGAGGGAGGCGCGCTACGCGGCCGCAGAGCGGCTGCGTCAGGCACGCGGTGCCGACTGGATCGCCACGGGTCACACTCGGACGGACCTCGCCGAGACGGTGCTCTACCGGCTGGTGACCTCCCCGGGCCGGCGAGCGCTGCTGGGGCTGCGGCCACGGCGCGGTGTCGTGATCCGACCGCTGCTGTCACTCGATCGCGACGAGGTCCGGCGACTCGTCTCGGAGGCGGGATTGCCCTTCCGAGACGATCCGACCAACGCCGAGCCGCTCTATGCGCGCAACCGGATCCGCAACGAGGTCCTGCCCGTGCTGCGGGAGATCGGACCGGAGGCCGAGGCGACAATCGCCGAGACGCAGGCCGAGCTGGCTGAGGAAGGTGAGGCGCTCGAGCGGGCGGCGGCCGACCTCCTGGCCCAGTCGGGCGCGGGCGCCGCGGGTGCGATCGGCAGGGACGCCCTCGACTCCGTCCACCCGGCGATCCGGCGGCTGGCGCTACGCCGGCTCGCTGAGCGCGCCGTTGGTGATGCGGTGCCACTGAGCCGGGACCGCGCGGCACGGATCTGGCGGCTGGTCAACGAGCCCGAGGGCGGGGTCGTCGAGCTCGGCGGCGGGGTCGACGCTCAGATCGAGGGGGGCCATGTCCGCTTCACGACCGGCGCGGCGGGCGAGCCCGCTGCGGAGAGGCTGCCGGTGCCCGGCAGCTGCCGCTTCGGAACCTGGGAGGTGCGCGCCGAGCTCTCCTCCGGCGTGCCACCGGCCGACGGCCCGGACCTGGCCGTGCTCGATCCCGATGCGCTGGGGGGCGACCTCGTAGTCCGTGCCTGGCGCGAGGGGGATCGGATGCGCCCGCTCGGCCTCGGTGGCAGCAAGTCTCTGCAGGATCTGTTCACCGATCGCAAGGTGCCGCGGTCGCTGAGGCACGCCCTGCCGGTCGTCACCTCCGAAGGCCGGATCGTCTGGATCGCGGGCGTGGCCGTCTCGGAGGAATTCGCCGCAAAGCCGGACGCCTCGCAGTCGGCGGTCCTCAGGGCATCGCAAGTGGCTCCATAGGAAGCGGCCGCTTACGGCCAAGTCGTCCATACACTCCGTCCCGCGTGGCGAGCGACGATCAGATCGGGGAGATCCTCGTCTCGGAGGAGGATCTGCAGCGCCGGGTCGCCGAGCTCGCGGCCGAGGTGAGCCGCGACTACGAGGGGCGGCCTCCGCTGTTGGTCGCGATCCTGAAGGGGGCGGTTCCCTTCCTCGCCGACCTGATGCGCCACCTGAGCATCGACTGCGAGCTCGACTTCATGGCCGTGTCGAGTTACGGGTCGTCGACCGACTCATCGGGGGTCGTCCGGATCCTCAAGGACCTCGACGCGCCGATCGCGGGTCGCGACGTCCTGATCGTGGAGGACATCATCGACTCGGGCCTCACGCTCCATTACCTGCTTCGCAATCTGCAGGCTCGGGGACCCAAGTCGATCGAGGTCTGTGCATTGCTCACCAAGCCGGAGCGGCGGCGGGTTGACCTGCCCGTCCGCTACGTCGGCTTCGAGATCGCGAACCGCTTCGCGATCGGATACGGGCTCGATCACGGGGAGCGATATCGCAACCTCTCCTACGTGGCTGCACTGCGGGAAAACCCGCAGGACGCCTGAAGCTACGCTGGTACCCTCGATTTAGATCCGGGCGCGCTTATTCGCGTACCCCCCGGGCAAGGGACCCACCGTGAGACGTTTCTTTCGCAGCGCCGCCTTTCCAATTCTGATCGTCGTCGTGCTGGCGTTTTTCGCCCAGCGCCTGATCAGCCCGGGCTCGGGTCACGAGACGCCCGACTACAACACCTTCATCCAGCGGATCGACCAGGGGCAGATCGAGTCCGTCACCTGGAACACGAAGGACAACAGCCTCAACGTCAAGCAGGTGGACGGCACCAGCTACGACGAGTCCTTCCCCGACTCCGATTCCGCCCAGGCGGAGCTGCTCAACAACCTCCAGCAGCACAACGTCAAGACCGAGATCAAGGGGAAGGGCGGCTCGAGCCTGCTCTCGCTGCTCACCTACATCCTCCCCTTCCTGCTCTTCTTCGCCTTCTGGATCTTCCTGATGAACCAGATGCAAGGGGGCGGCAGCCGCGTGATGAGCTTCGGCAAATCGCGCGCCAAGCGGATGTCGGTCGATGCCCCCAAGATCACCTTCAGGGACGTCGCCGGCGTGGACGAGGCCGTCCAGGAGCTCCACGAGATCAAGGAGTTCCTCGAGAACCCGAAGAAGTTCCAGTCGCTCGGCGCCCGCATTCCGAAGGGCGTGCTCCTCTACGGCCCGCCGGGCACCGGTAAGACGCTTCTCGCCCGCGCCGTCGCCGGTGAGGCGGGAGTCCCCTTCTTCTCGATCTCCGGCTCCGACTTCGTTGAGATGTTCGTCGGCGTCGGCGCCTCGCGCGTCCGAGACCTCTTCGAGCAGGCCAAGCAGAACTCCCCCTGCATCATCTTCATGGACGAGATCGACGCCGTCGGCCGCCACCGCGGCGCGGGCATGGGCGGCGGTCACGACGAGCGCGAGCAGACGCTCAACCAGCTGCTCGTCGAGATGGACGGCTTCGAGATGAAGGACAACATCATCCTGATCGCGGCCACCAACCGGCCGGACATCCTCGACCCTGCACTTCTTCGGCCCGGCCGCTTCGACCGCCAGGTCGTGGTCGATCGGCCCGACCGCAAGGGCCGTAAGCAGATCCTCGAGGTCCACACCCGCGGCAAGCCGCTGGCCCAGAACATCGACCTCGACGCCCTCGCCGGCCAGACACCCGGCTTCACCGGCGCTGACCTCGCCAACCTGATCAACGAGGCGGCCCTGCTCACGGCGCGCTCCAGCAAGCGCGAGATCACCATGCTCGAGCTCGAGGAGGGGATCATGCGAGTGATCGCCGGCCCCGAGAAGAAGAGCCGGGTGATGTCCGAGAAGGAGCGGCTGGTCACCGCCTACCACGAGCTCGGTCACGCGATCGTCGGCCACCTCCTGCCCAATACGGACCCGGTGCACAAGGTTTCGATCATCAGCCGCGGCCAGGCACTCGGCTACACGATCTCGCTGCCCAGCGAGGACAAGTTCCTCACCACGCGGGCGGAGTTGCTTGACACGATGGCGATGACGCTCGGCGGCCGGTCCGCGGAGGAGATCATCTTCGGCGAGATCACCACTGGCGCCTCGAACGACCTCGAGAAGGTCACGGAGACCGCCAAGCAGATGGTGATGCGCTTCGGCATGTCCGAGCGGTTGGGCCCGCGCGTCTTCGGCCACGACCGCTCGCAGCCGTTCCTGGGCCGTGAGTTCTCCGCCGAGCCGGACTACTCGGACGAGATCGCGCGCGAGATCGACGATGAGGTGCGCCGGATCGTCGAGGACGCGCACCAGACCTCCAAGGACCTCCTCTCCGAGCACCGCGAGCAGCTCGACACGCTCTCCAAGATCCTGCTCGATCGCGAGACGATCGAGGCGGACGAGTTCATCGCCCTGCTCGAGGGCAAGCCCGAGGACGAGGTCTTCGCCGACGAGGAGGAGGCCCAGCCGCCCGAGGCTCCGCCCGTCGAGGAGAAGGGCACCGCCCGCGAGGGTCTCAAGCCTCGCCCGCACCCGCGTCCCGGCCTCGCCGGTGGTGGCGCGGAGATGCGCGACAACCGCTCGTAGCGCGTTCGGTTCGCGAAAACGATTTCGAGCATTTTGCCCTCGTATAAGGGGGCAAATTGCACGAAACTCTGGTCGGGCGATACTTGGGCCGTGGATCGACCGCGCAAAGCCCTGCCCGCCTTCATTGCCGCAGTTTGTGCCGCGACCACGCTTGCGGCGGCCGGCTGCGGCAGCAGCGGCGAGGGCGTCAGCCAGAGCGACCGCGAGAAGGCGGTCGACGAGGCGCAGGCGGCGTTTCGGCAGGTCCAGGCGAGCGGCCAGGACCTGAGTGCCGGGCCCTGCATCTCGGAGAGCCTCCCACGCCTTGCCGACTGGGTCGCGGATGTCGCCCACGACCCCCGCGAGTCGGTCGATGATGACCCTGCCAACCAGTGCCGGCGGTATCGCGCGGGGGACGCCCACCACTTCGTCGAGCTCAACGTCGACGGCCAGCTGATCCGGGCGGAGTAGCCAATGCCCGCCCGCATCATGGGCATCGTCAACGTGACGCCCGACTCGTTCTCAGACGGGGGTGAGTTCCTCGACCCGCAACGCGCGATCGCCCACGGGCGCCAGCTGGCGGCGGAGGGGGCTGATGTGCTCGACCTCGGTGGCGAGTCCACGCGGCCGGGCGCCGCGGGGGTGACGGCTGAGGAGGAGCTCGCACGGGTGGGGCCGGTGGTGGATGCGCTCGCCGGCGACGGGGGGCTGGCCGTCTCGATCGACACCTCCAAGTTCGCGGTCGCGGAGGCCGCCCTCGGGGCAGGCGCCGCGATGGTCAACGACGTCACGGCGCTGCGATCGGATCCCGATCTGGCAGGGCTCTGCGCCGAGCGCCGCTGCGAGGTGGTGCTGATGCACATGCTCGGGGACCCGCGGACCATGCAGGAGAACCCGGTCTACGAGGACGTCGTCGACGACATCAGGGCCTTCCTCGCGGAGCGGATCGAGTTCGCGGTCTCGCAGGGCATCGAGGAGAAGCGCATCTGGATCGATCCCGGGATCGGCTTCGGCAAGACCGTGGAGCACAACCTCGAGCTCCACCGCCGGGTCGGGGAGCTCGCGGAGGTCGGCCGGCCGATCGTCTTCGGCTCCTCGCGCAAGGGCTTCATCGGCAAGCTGACCGGCACCGAGGTCGATGAGCGGCTGGGCGGCACGATCGCCTCGAACGTGATCGCCTACGCGAACGGTGCCGCCATGCTCCGCGTGCATGAAGTCGCGCCAACGCGCCAGGCGATCGCGGTCGCGGACGCGATCCTGGACCCGGACCGCACGATCGCCTACTGATCCACGAACTCGCGGATCAGTGCGTTGACCTTTCCCGGCCGCTCGTATGGCACCCAGTGGCCGGCGTCCGGCACGATCTCCACGCGAAGTTGCGGAACCCATTCGCCCAGTCCGCGCGTCAGGGAGGGAAGCAGCGCCACATCGTTCTCGCCCCAGATCACGAGCGTGGGCACATCGACGGTTTGCGAGGTGATCCTGCTCGCGTACTCCTCCGGCACGCCTCCGGCCGCCACCTGCTCGCCCATACGCGCGGCCCGGTAGTAGTTGAGGCCGCCGCGCAGCGCGCCGGGCTGTCCCCAGGCCTCGTGGTAGGCGTCCCGGACGTCGCCGGGAAGCTCACCGGAGCGGCCGCCGATGCGCCGCATGATGTTGTCCATCAGCCCGAAGTCGTTGGCTGCCAGCAGCTCCTCCGGCTCCGGTGACGGCTTCGAGAGTTCGATCATGTAGTTGACCGCGTCACGCTGCTTCGGGCTCTCGCGAAGGTCGCGGTTCCAGGTGAAGGGCGGCGGAGCGTCGATGACGACCAGGCGGTCCAGCATCTCCGGGTACTTGAGGGCGAAGGCCCAGGAGACGATCCCGCCCCAGTCGTGGCCGACCATGGTGAGCGGCGCCAGGTCCAACTCCCGGACCAGGCCCACGATGTCGCCGAGCAGATGGCGCATCCGGTACGCCTCGGGGTCCTCGGGCTTGCAGGAGAGGTTGAAGCCACGCATGTCGGGTGCGTGGACGGCATGGTCCTCGCCGAGATCAGCGAGCTGCTCTCGCCACAGGAACCAGAACTGCGGGAAGCCGTGCAGGAAGAGCAGCGGCTTGCCCTCTCCGCGGCTCACGTAGTGCAGACGGCAGCCCTCCAGGTCCGCGAAGTGATGTTGGAGCTCACCCGCCACGAGCGCGACAGCCTGACACGACCCGTGAGACGACCGGTCCCCGATCCCCGCACGCCCGGATGACGCGCCTGGCGCTTCGCAGCTCTGCGTCCACGGGCTCGCCTTCGGCACCACCAAAGGCTTCGCCCTGCGTCCTTGATCTGCTCGGCCAGGCGCGTCCCCGGTCGCACGCGGATCGGGAATCGATCGTCTACTTTGGCGGCGGTGGACGAATCCGCACACCCCTCAGTGCAAGTCGAGGTCCGAGGCCTCTCCATATACACGCACCACGGCGTCACCGACGCCGAGCAGGAGGTCGGGCAGCGGCTGGAGTTCGACTTGACCTTCGACGTGCCCGACTGCGACGCGGTGCTCACCGACCGCGTCGAGGACACCGTCGACTACTCGGAGGTCTGCGACATCGTCGCCCTCGCCGCCACCGAGAGGAGCTACCGGACCTTGGAGCGCCTCTGCCACGTGGTGGCAGAGCGTCTGATGGAGCGCTTCGACTGCGAATCGGTGCAAGTCCGCGCGGCGAAGCCCGAGCCGCCGATGCCTTACCCGGTCCAGGAGGCCGGGGTGGAGGTGACCCTGGAGCGGTCCCTGGACCGCGAGCCCGACGACCAGGACGGCGTTTGATGCCAGGGCGCGCGACAGCGCGACCCGTTACATGAAGGTCGGCTATCTCGGCCTCGGCTCGAACGTCGGCGACCGCGAGTCCCAGCTGCGCGGGGTGATAGACGACCTGCGACGGCAAGGCGTCGAAGTCGATGCGGTCTCCTCGCTGTATGAGACCGAGCCGGTGGGCGAGATTCTCGATCAGCCGGACTTCCTCAACGCCGCGGTCCGGATCAGGACCTCACTCGAGCCGGATCAGCTCCTGGACGTCTGCAAGGCGATCGAGGCGGAGCATGGCCGCGCCCTCGGCGGCCCACGCCACGGCCCCCGCCCGATCGACATCGACCTGCTTCTCATCGGAGACGTCGAGATGGACACCGACCGCCTCACGCTGCCCCATCCCGAGGTCACCTCCCGGCGATTCGTGCTGCTGCCCCTGCTCGAGCTCGACCCGGAGCTCCGCCTGCCGGACGGCACCGGGCTACGCGCTGCTCTGGAGAACCTCGGAGGGGGGCAGCGCGCCGAACGCGTCGGCCCGCTGCCGTCCTAGGCTTTTCCTCGGCCATTGCGGGCGATCCTGGTCGGGCCTGGATAATCCCGCCGATGCTGCTCGCGGTCGACGTTGGCAACACGCAGACCCACCTGGGCGCCTTCGACGGGCAGGACCTGGCGCGCGACTGGCGCCTGACGACGGCCCCGAGCGCCACCGCCGACGAGCTGGCGGCGACGATCTCCGATCTGCTCACCCTCGACGGGCTCAGCTTCGGCTCGCTTGACGGGGCGATCGTGTCGACCGTTGTCCCCCAGCTCGGCCCGGAGTACGAGGAGCTCACCGAGCGCCACACCGGGAAGCGCTGTCTGCTCGTCGGTCCCAACCTGAAGACGGGCATGCCGATCCTGGTCGACAACCCGCATGAGCTGGGCGCCGACCGGCTCGTCAACGCGGTCGCCGCCCACGCGAAGGTGCGGGGAGCCTGCGTCACGGTCGACTTCGGCACCTCGACGAACTTCGACGTCGTCTCGGGAGCGGGGGAGTACCTGGGCGGGGTGATCGGCCCTGGCGTCGAGGTCTCGCTCGAGGCCCTGACCGCGCGCGCGGCCAAGCTGCCCCGCATCGACCTCTCCTCGCCGGAGGCCGCGATCGGCAAGCACACGACCGCGGCGATCAACTCGGGTTTCGCGTACGGCTTCGCGGGGCTGGTCGACGGAATCGACCGGCGCCTCGCGGACGAGCTCGGCGACGAGGCGACGTTCATCGCCACGGGCGGTCTCGCGCACACGATCGCGCCGCTCTGCGAAACCATCGATCAGGTGGACGAGCTCCTCACGCTGCGCGGGCTCCAGCTGATCTACGAGCGCAACGACGGCACCTAACCTTCGAGGCGTGCAGCCTCCTCTGACAAACCCATTTCGACTCGGCGATGTGGAGATCGCCAACCGGGTCCTGCTCGCCCCGCTCGCGGGGATCGGGAACTGGTTCGTGCGGCTACAGGCCCGCCGGCACGGTGCCGGAATGGCGGTCTCGGAGATGGTCTCGAGCTTCGGGCTCCACTACCGCAACGAGCGCACCCTGCAGGAGCTGCTCCGCCTCCATCCGGATGAGCACCCCGTTTCGGTGCAGCTCTTCGGGCAGGATCCGGAGGTGATGCGCTCCGCCGCGGCGATCGTCGCCGAGGCCGGGGCCGACCTGATCGACATCAACATGGGCTGCCCGGTGCGCAAGGTCTGCAAGACCGGCGCCGGCGCCGCGATGCTCTCGGATCACGACCTCGCCGTCCGGATCGCCACCTCGGCTCGCGAGGGCGGCGGGATCCCCGTCACGGTCAAGCTGCGCTCTGGCATCAAGCCCGGCGGCCGCGAGGGTTTCGACCTCGCGCTGCGGCTCGCCGCGGACGCCGACGTCTCCGCGATCGGCTTCCACCCGCGCTCCGCCGCCACCCAGCACAAGGGGCAGCCCGACTACGCACTGGCGCGCAACCTGGTCGAGCGTCTCGAGGTTCCGATGATCATCTCCGGCGGCCTCGACACGGCCGAAACTGCGCGCCAGGCCTACGAGGCTTCGGGAGCGGACGCGGTGATGATCGCCCGCGGCTCCCTTGGCAACCCCTGGATCTTCGAGCAGCTCACCGGCCGCCGGACCGCCGCTCCCGAACGCGACGAGGTGATCGCCGAGCTGCTCTGGGTGATCGGTAAGGCCGAGGAGCACCTCGGGCCGGATCGGGCGGCCCGCTACCTCCGCAAGTTCTACCCCTGGTACCTGGAGCGGCTCGAGGCGGACAAGGAGACGGCGGCCGATTTCCAGCAGAGCGAGGACCTCGACAAGGCGCGACGCCTCGTTCGCGAGCTCGAGGCCCCGGCCGAGACAGTGGCGGCATAGGTTCGTCCACCGGTTGCTGCGGCTACCGGGCCGCGGATATCCTCACGCCAATTGCCGGAGGCCAGGGAAGGAACCCATGATCAAGAAGCGCTCGGCTGAGCTGGCGGCGCTTGCGTGTGCGGCGAGCGTCTCGTTCTGCCTGCTCGGGTTCCCCGCCACAGCACCGGCAAAGACGAAGACGGCGCAGGTGATCCAATGCGTGAGCACCGATGTGCCGATTCCCGACGGTCCACCCGATGGCACTACGGCCATCAACCCCGCTGCCTCGTTCGCGATCTTCGTCAACACGCCGAAGTTCAAGGGGAGGCCTCAGAGCGGCACCATCACGGCGTTCAATTCCGCCGGCGTCCGCATCTCCCACACCGACGACGGGGACCTGGCGCTGTTCTTGGTCTCGCCGGGGGGTAGGGCGGTTGCGCTTTCGACCTTCCGGGACCAGAGCACAAACGTCAACCCAGATCCTCCCCCCGACCGCCTCCCCAGTGGCGACGGCTACGGCTCGGGAGCGCCGAACTGCTCGGGTTCGCGGGTGGATTTCGGCGACGGATTCCCAACCTCGATCGCCACCCCCGGCAACACCGGAGTCGAGGCACCGATCACCGGGTCGTTCAGTCCAGAGCAGCCGTTCAGCACCTTCGTGGGCGGCCCGGCGAGGGGTTTCTGGACCCTGATCGTCCAGGACGTCCAGTTCCAGGACGTCGGCCAGATCGACGCACTCTCCCTGAGCTTTACCTACACCTACAAGGCCAAGAAGAAGAAGAGGAAGAGGCGGTAGCGATGGAGCTGCCCCCGCGCGTGGCCGCGTGGCGTGAGCGCGGGAGGGATGCGGAATTCCGCGGTCGTCGCATCCATCTGTTTGAACGCGGCGGCAGCGGTCTGCTCCTGGTCTTCCTCCACGGCTTCCCGTCGAGCTCCTACGACTGGCGGACTCTGCTGGAGCGGGAGACCGAGCACGCGGTCCTCGCGCCGGACTTCCTCGGCTTCGGGCTCTCCGAGAAGCCGCGGGATCACGAGTACACGCTGCATTGGCAGGCGGACCTCGTGGAGGAGTTGGTCAGACGCCGCGATGAAAGTCGACCGGTCTTCCTGGTCGCCCATGACATGGGCACCTCGGTGGCGACCGAGTTGATGGCGCGCGACCTCGAGGGCTCTCTCGAAGTGGAGCTCGCCGGCCTCCTGCTCCTCAACGGCTCGATGATCCAGGACGCTGCGAGCCCCACCCTCGGACAGCGGCTGCTCCGCAGCGCGGTCGGCCCGCTCTTCTCCCGGCTCTCGAGCGAGCGGTTCTTCCGCCAGCAGTTCGGCTCGATCTTCTCGCCGGATCATCCGCTGACGGCCGAAGAGGCCGAGGACCAGTGGGCGCTGATCTGCGCGGGAGGCGGGCGGACGCTGAATCACAAGACGATTCGCTACATGGAGGAGCGCTTCCGTCACGCCGAGCGCTGGCACGGCGCCCTCCGGGAATGGCCAAAGCCTCTGTCGCTTGCTTGGGGAATGCTCGATCCGGTCGCGACCGAGGCCGTTCTGGACGCCCTCTTGGAGCTGCGGCCCGCAGCGGACCCGACCCGTTTCGAGGACCTCGGCCACTATCCGCAGATCGAGGATCCGGAGCGGGTCGCGGGCGTGCTGAGGCAAGCGCTGACTGCCTGAGCGGCCCCCTCGACCACCTGTTTGGGCGGCGCTATACTGGCGCGCTCCGCCCGGACCGGCCGCTGTTTTGATCGCGTCGGTGCGGGCTCATTTTTCGCTTTAGAGCAGGGCTTTTCGGCCCATACAAACCCCAGAACCAGAAGGAATCGAGGAGAGTTGGCACGCGAGACATTGATCACCCCCGAGGGACTCGAGAAGCTCAAGGACGAGCTCGAGCACCTGGAGAACAACAAGCGCCGCGAGGTTGCTGATCGCATCAAGCAAGCGCGGGAGTTCGGGGACATCGCGGAGAACTCCGAGTACGACGACGCCAAGAACGAGCAGGCGATGCTCGAGCAGCGGATTGCGTCCCTCCAGGACCGGCTGCGGCGGGCTGCGGTGATCGACAACAAGCACATCGACACCGAGATCGTCGGCGTCGGCGCGGTCGTCCACGTCAAGGATCAGAAGTCCGGCAAGTCCCAGAAGTTCCAGATCGTCGGATCCGCCGAGGCCGACCCGACAGAGCACAAGCTTTCGAACGAGTCACCGATCGGCAAGGCGCTGCTCGGCAGCAAGAAGAACGATGTGGTGACCGTCGAGACGCCGCGCGGACCCAAGAAGAAGCTCAAGATCACCAAGATCGAGACTTCGTAGCTCCGAATAGGCTCCCCGGCGTGAACGAGGAGCCGGACCGCTCGCAATCCGACCTGCTCGCCGAGCGACGGGGGAAGCTCGACCGGCTGCGCGAGGCCGGGATCGAGCCCTACCCGCACGGCTTCCCGGACCGCACCGAGATCGCCGCGGTCCGGGAATCGCATGAGGAAATCGAGCCGGGGGAGGAGACCACCCACCGCTATCGGGTCGCTGGCCGTCTCTCCGCGAAGCGCGAGCACGGGAAGTCAGCCTTCCTGGACCTGAGGGACGGCACCGGCCAGATCCAGGTGCAGGCGCGAGTCGACGAGCTCGGCGACGCCTACGACGGCCTGCTCGCGCTCGATGTCGGCGACATCGTTGGGATCGAGGGAATCGTCTTCGCCTCGAGACGTGGCGAGCTCACGATCCGCGCCGATGCCTGGGAGCTGTTGTCAAAGTCGCTGCGGCCGCCGCCGGAGAAGTTCCACGGCCTCGAGGACGTGGAGACCCGCTACCGCCGCAGGGAGCTCGACCTGATGGCCAACGAGGAGTCACGCGAGCTGTTCCTGGCGCGGAGCCGGACCGTCTCCGCGGTCCGCCGTTGGTTCGACTCTCGCGGATTCGTCGAGGTCGAGACGCCCGTGCTCCAGCCCCTCTACGGCGGCGCGCTGGCCCGGCCGTTCACCACCCACCACCACGCCCTCGACCGCGACCTCTACCTGAGGATCGCGACCGAGCTCTACCTGAAGCGGCTGGTCGTCGGCGGCATCGACAAGGTCTACGAGCTCGGCAAGGACTTCCGGAACGAGGGGATCTCCCACAAGCACAACCCGGAGTTCACGATGCTCGAGTGGTACGAGGCATACGCGGACTACAACGTCGTCGCCGAGGAGCTCGAGGGGCTGGTCTCGTCCGTGGCGCAGGAGGTGCTCGGCACGACGAAGATCGAGCGGGAAGGCGAGACGATCGACCTGGCGCCGCCCTGGCGGCGGGTGACCCTCCGGGAGGCGATCAATGAGCGGGCGGGGATCGACGTGATGGAACACCCCTCGCGCGAGCAGCTCGCCGAGGCGATGGGGGCGGAGGCGGACCCGGAGGAGGGCTGGGGCAAGCTCGTCGACGCCCTCCTCTCCAAGGAGGTTGAGCCGACCCTGATCCAGCCCACCTTCGTGGTCGACTATCCGGTCGAGCTCTCGCCCTTCGCCAAGCGGCACCGGAGCGAGGAGGGGCTGGTGGAGCGCTGGGAGGCCTTCGTCGGAGGAATTGAGATCTCGAACGCCTTCACGGAGCTCAACGATCCCGACGAGCAGCGCCGCCGCTTCGAGGAGCAGGCTAAGGAGCAGGCCCGCGGCGACGAGGAGACTCAGCCATACGACGAGGTCTTCGTAGAGTCCCTCGAGCAGGCGATGCCACCCACCGGCGGTGCCGGCCTCGGGATCGACCGCCTGGTGATGATCCTGACCGGAGCGAAGAGCCTGCGGGAGGTCCTGCTATTTCCCGCGATGCGGACCTAGCGAATAGGCCGAAACTCGTTCGGATCCCCCGCAACGTGCCGGTCCCCTGCTCCTTCGCTCAGGAGAGGATCTGGCGATCGAGCCGCACGGCCGAGGGGTCGGCCGGTTACACGATGACGAGCCAGATGCGCGTCGGAGGCCCTCTGGACGTGGAGGCCTTCCGCGCGGCGATCCAGCGCGCCGTCGCCAGGCACGACCTCCTGCACACGACCTTCGTGGAGCGCGAGGGGCGCCCGCTCCAGGTCGTCGGCGTCCCGCCGGAGATCGAGATTCCCGTAATCGAGCTCGGCGGCTCGCGGGATCCCGATGCGGCAATCGAGGGGATTCTGCGCCGCTATGCCCTCCAACCGTTCGATCTCGAGCGCGGCCCGTTGCTGCGACTGTGGCTCGCCCGCGTCGGCGATGACGATCACAGGCTGCTGCGTCTCAGTCACCACATCGTCACCGACTGGGTGTCGTGGCAGATCTTTTTCAGGGAGGTCGCTCGGGCATACGGGGCCCATCGCCGGGGCGAGCGACTGCCCGAGATCACGGACGGTCCACGGTACGCCGACTTCGCGGCCTGGGAGCGGGAGAGGCTGCGTCCCGACGGCCCGCTCTACCGCGACCAGCTCGAGTGGTGGCGGCGGGCTTTCGAGACCGAATGCCCCGCACTCAGGCTTCCGTTCTCGAGGCCTGAGCCGGTCGCGGATGCCCCTGAGACCGATGGCACGATCCACTGGAGCATCGAGCCGGAGGAGGCGGCAGCGCTCGACGAGCTGGCGCGCCGCCTGGGCACAACCTCATTCGTGGTCAGGCTCGCCGCCTTCGCCGGCCAGCTCGGGCTGGAGACCGGCCAGGAGAAGATCTCGCTCAGCACTTACGCCATGAATCGCCCGCCCGGCGAGGCCCAATCGATATTCGGGTTCTTCTCCAACCCGATCACGCTGATCCTCCCATTCGACCCGAAGCTTTCCTTCCGGCGCTGGGTGGCGCGCGTCCAGGAGGTGGTCACCGAGACGAAGGCGCATAGCGAGATCCCCTACGACCGGTTGTGCGACGAGCTGCATCGCAGCGGCACACCGCCGGCGGAGATCAGCGCGATGTTCCAGCTCCAGGGCCGCTGGCCGCCCCTCCGGTCCGCCGGCATCGAACTCGACGCGCCCATTTACACAACCCGGGGAATGCCGTGGGGATTCAGCTTCGTCGTCGATCCCAACCGGGGGACCGAGTTGTGGAGCGCCATGTTCGACGCTCGGATCTATGACCCGGCGGCGGTGCGGGGCTTCATCGAGCGCTATGCGGCCCTGGTGCGCCGGGTCACGGCGAAGCCGAGGCGCCGGCTACGGAGGCTGCGTTTCTAGCTCGCTTCGGCGTCGGCCGACTCTGGCTCCGGTTCCGCCTCCTGCTCGTCGGAGCGGGCACTCGAGCGGATTACGCGGAAGGCCCAGATGAAGGGGATCGAGATCAGCGCCAGCACGGCGACGATCGCGGGCCAGACCACCAGTACGCCGACGCCCTGGCGGGCGCTGTGTTCGCTCCAGACGTGGACCGCCCAGGCCATCCATGCGCAGACCAGCAGCGCGACGAGCACGAGCCCAATCGCAAGCCAGGGGTTTCTGCGCACCTTCCGGCCCCAGCTCCGTAGCCGATCAGCTACTCCCACGCGCGGCAAGGTACCGGTCAGATCGGTCCGCTAGGCCGGCCGCTACCAACTCTCGGCGAGTGGGATAACACGGTCCCACTCTGCGGCCTTTGGCGGTGGTGAGGGAGCCCGCCGCACAGCAACCTTGACTCAGATGGTTCAGGACGGCCGCCAGGTGGGTTCTCCTGACCCTCTGCTCGGCAATCGGACTGCTCGGAGGAGGGGCGGAAGGTGCAATGGCGATCAGCTGCCAGAACCCAAACACAAGGGCCTCGGATCAGGCCCTCGAGGACTTCGACGCCTCGGTCTTCTGCTGATCAATCAGGAGCACGCCGCCCACGGCCGTGGGTCGTTGCGCCGCAACGGCGCCCTGCATCGCGCCGCCTACGAGTATGCGACCTCGATGGAGGCGGGCGGATTTTTCTCACACTACGGGGACTTCTTCGGTCACCCGGTCGGCGCGACGCCGGTCCCCCGCCTCCGGCAGATCGGCTACATCCGCCCCCACAACGCCTGGATCGTCGGCGAGAACCTGCGCCGGACGACCGCCGAGGCGAGCACGCCGGCCGAAGTCGTCGAGGCGTGGATGAGCAGCCCGGTCCACCGGAAATACCTGCTCAAATCGAGATTTCGCGACCTGGGCGTGGCCGCCATCCGGGGCATTCCCTCCGACCCGGCCCAGACCGACGGCGTCACCGTCGCGTCCGAGTACGGATTTCGGGGTTGAGGATGCGAATCGGGGGGAATCTTCCGGGCGCCGACATGGCTTTCCGCACCTTGCACGGAGTTCGCTCGCCACGCACGGAACGTGCCTGGCCGGAGGACCCCCCTGGCTATACTCTGGCTTCGCCGTCCCCGACAGAACCGGAGGTCAGATCACAGATCGGCAGCCAGGAGCCGATACGGATAGGACCCCCGGGCAGTCTGCGTCCCCTGACCCCTGACCTATACGACTTAACCCAGAGCCAATCGAGCGACCGCAACGTAAGACCAACCGGACTGATTGATAGACCAGAGAGCGACCGACTGAATGTTCGAGAGATTCACTGAGAGAGCCCGCCAGGTAGTCGTCCTCGCCCAGGAGGAGGCGCGGACTCTCAAGCACAACTACATCGGCACCGAGCACATCCTGCTCGGCCTGCTCCGCGAGGAGGAAGGCCTGGCCGCACGGGTGCTCGAGTCTCTCGACATCACGGTCGAGCGCGTCCGCTCGCAGGTCGTGCGGATCGTCGGCTCCGGTGAGGAGGTCACCGCCGGCCAGATCCCGTTCACGCCGCGCGCCAAGAAGGTCCTCGAGCTGGCGCTGCGAGAGGCGCTCAGCCTGGGCCACAACTACATCGGCACCGAGCACATCCTGCTTGGCCTGGTCCGCGAGAACGAGGGCGTCGCCGCGCGCATCCTGCTCGACTTCGACGCCGACTCGGAGAAGATCCGCAACGAGGTCATCCGGATGCTCTCCGGCCCCGGCGGACGTCGCCAGGGCGCCGGCGGCGGTGGCGGCGAGGGCAAGAAGTCCTCGAAGCTGCTCGACCAGTTCGGCCGCAACCTGACCAAGCTCGCCGCCGAGGGCAAGCTCGACCCCGTGATCGGCCGCGAGATCGAGATCGAGCGGATCATGCAGATCCTCTCCCGTCGCAACAAGAACAACCCGGTGCTGCTCGGCGAGCCGGGCGTCGGCAAGACCGCCGTCGTCGAAGGGCTCGCCACCCGCATCACCAACGGCGAGGTCCCGGAGCTGCTCAAGAACAAGCAGATCTACACGCTTGATCTGGCCGCTCTGGTCGCGGGCTCCAAGTACCGCGGCGAGTTCGAGGAGCGCCTCAAGAAGGTGATGAAGGAGATCACCCAGCGCGGCGACATCATTCTCTTCATCGACGAGCTCCACAACCTGGTCGGCGCGGGCGCCGCCGAGGGCGCGATCGACGCGGCCTCCATCCTCAAGCCCGCCCTGGCACGTGGGGAGCTGCAGACGATCGGCGCCACCACGCTCGACGAGTACCGCAAGTACCTGGAGCGCGATGCCGCTCTCGAGCGCCGCTTCCAGCAGATCAAGGTCGAGCAGCCCTCCACCGAGGAGACCGTGAAGATCCTCGAGGGTCTGCGCGAGCGCTATGAGCAGCACCACCGGGTGAAGATCACCGATGACGCGCTGGAGGCCGCCGCCGAGCTCGCCGACCGCTACATCTCCGACCGCTTCCTGCCGGACAAGGCCATCGATCTGATCGACGAGGCCGCTTCGCGTCTGCGCATCAAGTCGATGACGCAGCCGCCGGTCTATCGCGACCTCGAGGAGGAGATCGAGACGACGCGGCGCGAGAAGGAAGCCGCGATCGACGCCCAGGAGTTCGAGAAGGCCGCCAATCTGCGCGACCAGGAGCGCCGCCTCACCAACAAGAAGAAGGAGCTCGAGCACGAGTGGACCTCGGGCGAAGGTGGGGAGCGCCCGGAGGTCGGCGAGGAGGAGATCGCCGACATCGTCGCGATGTGGACCGGCATCCCCGTCTTCAAGCTCACCGAGGCCGAGTCGAAGAAGCTCGTCCGCATGGAGGACGAACTGCACAAGCGCGTCATCGGCCAGGAGCCGGCGATCACCGCTGTCTCCAAGGCGATCCGCCGCTCGCGGGCCGGCATCAAGGACCCGAAGCGCCCGGCCGGCTCGTTCATCTTCCTCGGCCCCTCGGGCGTCGGCAAGACCGAGCTCGCCCGTACACTCGCCGAGTTCCTCTTCGGCGACGAGGAGGCGATGGTCCGCATCGACATGTCCGAGTACATGGAGAAGCACGCCGTCTCGCGGCTGGTCGGCTCGCCGCCGGGCTACATCGGCTACGACGAGGGCGGCCAGCTCACCGAGGCCGTGCGGCGCAAGCCGTACTCGGTGCTGCTCCTCGACGAGATCGAGAAGGCTCACCCCGACGTCTTCAACATCCTCCTGCAGATCCTCGAGGACGGCAGGCTCACCGACGCCCAGGGGCGGACGGTGGACTTCCGCAACTCGATCGTGATCATGACCTCGAACATCGGGGCACAGGACATCGCCCGCAATACCCCGCTGGGCTTCGCCATCTCGGACGAGACCGGCGTCACCTACGAGGACATGAAGTCGCGGATCATGGGCGACCTGAAGAAGGTCTTCCGGCCCGAGTTCCTGAACCGGATCGACGAGGTGATCGTCTTCCACAAGCTCTCGAAGGAGGAGATCCTGGAGATCGTCGACCTGATGGTCGAGCGCGTCCGCGCCCAGGTCGCGGAGCACGAGCTTCAGCTCGATCTCTCCAAGGACGCCAAGGAGCTTCTCGTCGACAAGGGCTGGGACCCTGCCATGGGTGCCCGACCGCTGCGTCGCGCGATCCAGCGCTACGTTGAGGATCCGCTCGCCGACGAGGTGCTGAAGGCCGGCGAGATGGCCCCCGGCTCGACCGTCCAGGTCGACCGCGACCCGAAGGGCGACGAGGAAGACCACCCGCTGAAGCTGAAGATCGTCAAGCCGCGCAAGCGCCCGGCTCAGAAGAAGAGCGAGCCCGAGAAGGTTGGGGTCGGCGCCAAGAAGGACGGCGACGACGAGAGCCCGGGCGATGGCGGCGATCCCGAGTCGAGCTCGCCCGACTCGAAGTAGCGCTGCCTGAGCCCGGACAGAAGGCCGTCGGAAGCTGGAGCGGGGGGCGCTACCTGCGCTTCGGCCAGGCGATCGATGAGGCGCGGCTGCAGGGGCTCCTGCGCCCCGGCCGGGGCATCGACACCGTGCTCACCGCGGATGCCTACGGTCAAGGCGAGGCCGACTCGTTGCTCGGGTGGGCGCTGGGGGGCATCCCTCGGGCGGGCTACAGCCTCGTCGGCGCCGTCGGCCACGACTTCTACGAGGGGGAGCGGGACGGCCCACGGGGCTTTCCTCGGTTCACCGATCCCTCGCTGAGGGGCGAGAGCGAGTACGCCGGCTACCTGCGGATGGCTACAGAGCGCAGTCTTGAGCGACTGGGCGTGGAGCGCTTGGACGTGCTGCTACTCCACAACCCCGACCGCACCGGCTACGAGAGCGAGGCCGTCTGGGACGGGATGGTGGCGATGCGCGAATCCGGCCTGGCCGACGCGATCGGTGTGGCGCCCGGCCCGGCCAACGGCTTCACCCTCGACCTGATCCAGTGTTTCGAGCGCTTCGGCGATCGGATCGACTGGGCGATGATCATCCTCAACCCCCTGGAGCCGTGGCCCGGCGAGCTTGCGCTCGAGGCCGCGGCCGACAACGGCATCCGCGTGATCACCCGGGTCGTCGACTACGGCGGGCTCTTCTGGGACGACGTCACGCCCGAAACCGAGCTGCCGAAGGGGGACCATCGCTCCTTCCGGCCCGAGGGCTGGATCGCCGAGGGCCGGGCCAAGCTCGATCGGCTGCGGCCGATCGCCAAGCGCGCCGGCCTCACCCCGATGCAGCTGGCGTGCCAGTGGAACCTCGCCCATCCCGCGGTCGCGTGCGTGGTCCCGACCCTGATCCAGGAGCTCGGGGAGGGGGCCCGGCAAATCGAGGAGAAGCGTGCGGAGCTGGCCAGCCTGCCGGCGGAGCCGCGCCTCTCGAAGAGCGACATCGAGGAGATTCGCTCGCTCGGCGACAACACCGGCTGCATGGCGCTCAAGGGCGCCACGCCCGATCACTCCGGTGAGGAGCGGCCCGATCGCTGGCCGGTCAGCGCCGAGCTGGCTGAGGTTGCGGGACGGTGGCAGATTGATCCCGATCGCGATCTCCGGCAAGCCGCCGCCGCTGCCCGCTAACCTCGAAGCGTCCCAGTCGTAGCCAGGGACGTGCAATGACCGCAGTGCTGTCAACGATCAGGAGAGTGCTTCTCGGTACCGGCTCGACCGCGTTTACGCTCGTCGGGGCGGTCGTCATCGGCTTTGGAGTCCCGCTCTTCTGGATCTTCGTCGCGTCGCAGTTCTACGGCAAGACGGGAGCCGTGAACGGACCGGTCGCGGCCTTCATCGGCACCGGGATCCTGGTCTCCTACTACGGCCTGCTGCTGATCGCCTCCTGGGTCCGGGCGCGGTTGCTGAAGCGGCAGGCGGAGCCCGGCCGCCGCTCCCGTGACCCGTGGAATCGGAGCATGCGCGACACCCCGTACAGGCCCGGCCAGGAGCACAGTGACCCGGTGGAGCGGCTGTTCGTCGCCACGGCGATCGTCTCGCTGGTCGGCTTCCTCGTCTGGTTTGCCTTCTTCGCCGGGGCACCGTTCCCGACCAGCCCTGGCTGATCGCGCCCCCTTCGGCTGGGAGCTCGTCCCGGCGACCGTTGAGCTGCCGGACGGGCAGCTCCGGCTGTCCCAGCCCATCGATGGTGCCGAGATCCCGGACGACGGGCCGGTCGAATGGGCTCCGCTCGCTCCCTACTGGTCGATCCTCTGGCGCAGTGGAGTGGCCCTGGCGCGCGAGGTCTCGCGCGCTCCCCTCGACGGGCTGCGCGTCGTCGAGCTCGGCTGCGGTCTCGGCGTGCCAAGCCTCGCCGCGGCCCGCGCGGGGGCGCAGGTCTTGGCCACGGACTCCGATGCGGAAGCGCTTGACCTCGTCCGCCGCAACGCAGAGCAGAACGACCTGGAGCTCGAGACCACGCCGGTCGAATGGACCGCTCCCGACGAGCTTCTCGCCCGGGCTCCCTTCGACCTCGTCCTCGCCGCCGACGTCCTCTACGAGCGTCCGGGCGTCGCGGCGCTCCTCTCGCTCCTGCCGCGCCTTGCGCCGGAGGTCTGGATCGCCGACCCCACTCGCCCGGCGGCCGATGCCTTCTTCGAGCAGGCCGAGCGGCACTGGTCGGTCCAGAGCAGCGAACGCGGCGTGATCGGCATCTACCGGCTGCGCCGCCTGGAGACAGGCGCCGGGGGGGCCGGCTAGGAAACGCGAGCCTTCTCGTGCTCGCGCCTGTGCCGCTCTTCGCGGCGCTTCAATCGCTCGCGCTGCCTCGGCGTCGCGCCCGGCCCGAGGCGCGCCTCGACCGTCCCCCGCTTGATCTCCTCACCGCAGTGCGAGCAGGTCGGGACCATGTGGAAGGAGTGCCCGCACTCGGTATGGACGCTCTCCACAGGGGGCCCTGAGCCCTCGGTCATGTACTTGTCGCCCCAGCTCACGAGGGCGAGCTGCAGCGGGAGGAGGTCGCGCCCCTTGTCGGTCAGGTGATACTCGAACCGCTCAGGGTGCTCGCTGTAGCGACGCCGCTCGGCGATCCCCTCGTCAACCAGCGTGGCGAGACGCTGGCTCAGGATGTTGCTGGCGATGCCGCGCTCCTCCTGGATCTCGTCGAAGCGACGGCGCCCCAGGAAGAGCTCGGTCAGCACGATCAGCGTCCAGCGCTCCCCGAGGACCGAGAGCGTCCTGGCGACTGAGCAGTTCTGCGCTGCGAACGAGTCGATCGGCATATGCGTGAGTGTAATCACTCACTTGTCTTTTGCAAGTCACCTTTGCTAGGGTGCCTTGCAAATCGCAAGTTAATGCGAGGGTGCTCCGAGCGAAGCGAGGAGCAACCCGTTTAGTGAGGCCACCCATGGACAAGCGCTGGAAGGTCCTCTTGATCACCTCGGTGGGGCTGTTCATGGCGAGCCTCGACCTCTTCATCGTCAACCTCGCCCTCCCATCGATAGCGGCGGACTTCGGCGACGCATCGATTTCGAATGTCTCCTGGGTGCTGAATGCGTACGCGATCGTCTACGCGGCGCTCCTGGTTCCCGCGGGGCGAGTGGCCGACAGGGTTGGGCGCAAGCGCGTCTTCCTCAGCGGACTACTGCTCTTCTCCACCGCCTCGGCATTCTGCGCCGTCGCTCCCTCCGTTCCCGTCCTGGTTGCGGCTCGCGTGCTGCAGGCGGTCGGGGGCTCGATGATGCTGCCTTCGACGCTCGGCCTGATCCTGCCCGCCTTCCCTCCCGAACAGCGTGCCGTGGCGGTCGGAATCTGGTCGGCGGTGGGCGGCGTCGCCGCCGCACTCGGCCCAGCCTTCGGCGGCGTACTGCTCGAGCTCAGCTGGCACTGGATCTTCCTCGTCAATGTGCCGATCGGCCTGGTGACCGCCTTCGTCGCCTGGCGGTCCCTGGATGAGATCAAGGAGCCCGATGCCGGCGCCCGCCCCGACGGGATCGGAGCGGTGGAGCTCGCGCTCGGCATCGGGCTGCTGACGGCGGGGATCGTCAAGGGCCCGGACTGGGGATGGGGTGACGCCCGCACGCTGGGGTCGTTCCTCGCAGCGGTCATGCTGGTGGCGGCGTTCGTCCTGCGTTCGTCACGCCATCCGGCGCCCGTGCTCGAGCTGCCCATGCTGAGGGTGCGCTCCTTCTCGGTCGCGAACACGGCGGCGCTCGTCTTCTTCGCAGGGTTCGGCGCGATGCTGCTCTCCAGCGTGCTGCTGCTCACCGAGGTCTGGCACTACTCCGTGCTGCACGCCGGGCTGGGCCTGATGCCGGGACCGCTGATGGCGGCGGTCTTCGCCGCGCCGGCCGGTCGTCTCGGCGCTCGCGTCGGACAGGCTCCGGTGATCGCCGCCGGCGGTCTGGTCTTCGCCGCGGGATTCGCGATCAACCTGACCCTGCTGGACTCAACGCCCGACTACGCCAGCTCGTTCCTGCCCGGCTTCCTACTTGGCGGCATCGGTGTCGGTCTGGTGCTCGGCCCGTTGCCCGCCGCCGCCACAATGTCCCTCCCGCCGGACCGCTTCGCCACCGGCACCGCTGTCTTCGGCATGGCGCGTCAGGTCGGCTCCGCGATCGGGGTAGCGGTCCTCGTAGCGCTCCTGGCCGACCCGGCGCCCTCCGAGCTCTTCTCACACCTGCAGCGAGGCTGGGTGTTCGCGCTCGCGACCGGAGTCGTGGCCGCGGCGCTCGCGCTTGCGATCGGCTCGCCGGCGGAGGAGCGCAGGGAGACCAAGATCGAGGGACTCGCCCCACAGCAGATCTAGCTCGCCGGGTCAGCCGCCGATCGGGGCCCGCGGATTGGCGCCCCAGAAGACCAGCGTGCCCAGCATGCCGACGATATGCACGAGGATGATGTTCAGGAACATCGACTTGGCGGTGGCCCTGCCGACGCCCACGGGTCCCCCGCTCGCCGTGTAGCCGTAGTAGCAGCCGACGAGCACGATCACCGTGGCCATCGCCATGCCCTTGGTCAGGCTGAATAAGAGGTCGGGGGGGTTCTGGAACATCCAGAAGATCAGGAAATAGCCGCCCGAGGAGACGTCGCCGATCTGCTCGACGACGGCGATCCAGCTCGCGAGATAAGCGACCGCGACCGCGCCCAGGTACATGAACGGCAGGACGATCCACGCGGCCAGCAGGCGGGTCGCGCCGAGGAATGTGACGGGCGGGACGCCCATCACCTCGAGGGCGTCGATCTCGTCGGAGATCCGCATCGCCCCGAGCTCGGCGACGATCCCGGTCCCGACCTTCGCCGCCATCATGTAGCCGAAGGCGTAGGGGACGAGCTCGCGGAGGTCACACCAGGCCGAGAAGACGCCGGCGTAGGCGGGCGCGCCCTGGGCGCGCAACAGGTAGGCGCCTTCGATCCCGCACTGCAGGCCGATGATGAAGACCAGGCCCCAGATCACGAGGGTCGAGCCGAGGATCAGGATGCCGGCCTGCCGCAACGCCTCGCCGAAGAACCGGAAGACGCGACCGTTCCAGACGAGCACGGCCACTCGCGTGCAGAATCCGAAGATGTCCCCGAGGCTGCCGAGCCAGGCCCGGGGGACCGCGATCCAGCTGTTCATCGCCGGCCGTCGAGGATCCGGATCATCGCCAGACCGATTCCGGCCGTGAGAAGGGACAGGCCGATTCCGCCGGCCCAAACAAGGTCGGGGGAGACGGCGCCCCCGTAGGCGATCCAGAGCCAGAGCATCGGGACCACGATGGCCAGCGAGATCGCGCCGAGGACGAGGAGGACACGATCCACACGCGGGCCCACTGCCGCGAGGGCGATCCGCAGCCGCGGCCTTTCCCGCGGGGCTCGCGAGTACCGTGATCCCGGACGATGAACGAGATCCTTCTTCGAATCCGGATTCATCTCTGTATCAGAATACAGCTATGTATCCCAACGAGGCGCATACCGAGATGGCCGGTCCCCTGAGGCCGGACAGCTCCCGCCCGGCGCGCCGCTCGCGCAAGGAGAAGCAGGCCGAGACCCGGGAACGGCTGCTCGACGCGGCAGAGCAGGTCTTTCTTCGCCGTGGGCTTCAGGGTTCGAGCGTCGAGGAGATCTCCGCCGAGGCGGGCTTCACGCGTGGCGCCTTCTACTCGAACTTCAAGAGCAAGGACGAACTTTTCGTCGAGCTGCTTCACGTCCGGATCTACAACCGCTACGCCGAGCTTGCGCGGCAGAGTGAGCAACAACCTGGAGCCCCGCGCGAGCGGTTGCGCTGGGGAATCGAGCGGATGCGCGAGATGTATGAGGGCGAGGACGGCAAGTGGCTCCTGCGGCTCTGGCTCGAATGTCTGACGCAGGCGGCGCGCGACGAGGAGTTCCGCAAGCTCGCCGCGACCTTCTGGAGCGGCAATCGCGCCCTCCTGGCTGAGCAAGGGAAGGCGGTCTTCAAGGAGGTGGGGCGCGAGCCGCCACTTCCGCCCGAGCACTTGGCGACCGCGATGATCGCCCTCGACATCGGCCTGGTGGTGCAGAACATGGTCGACCCGGAGGAAGTCCCGCTCGACCTGTATGTGCCGCTGTTCGATCTACTCATCGGGCGACTTGCGGAACCGGGCGCCGATTAGCGAATCGATCTGCACATCTGGCGCATGAGTCGTCGGGCCCCGTCCCTAGCCTGAGGGGATGGCCGGGAAAGCCGCCTCTTACCGCTGCTCCGAGTGCGCGCACGCCGCGCTCACCTGGACCGGGCAGTGCCCGGGCTGCGGAGCCTGGAACACCCTCGGCCAGGTGAGCGCTCCTTCTGCGTCCCGCCGCGGCGGCGGCGGCGCGGGCCGAGGTAGCGCCCCGAAGCCGGTCGCTCTTCGCGACGTCAAGGCCGAGCGCTCCGAGCGTCTCCCCACCGGGATAGCCGAGCTCGACCGGGTCCTCGGCGGCGGCCTCGTCCCCGGCTCGCTCGTCCTGCTGGGCGGCGCGCCGGGGATCGGCAAGAGCACGCTGGCAGGCATGGCGCTCGCCAACCTCGCGGGGTCCGGCCAGGACACGCTCTACGTCTCGGGTGAGGAGTCGGCCGCGCAGGTGCGGCGCAGGGCCGAGCGCCTCGGCGGGGCCGCTCTGTCGGTTCCGATGCTCGCCGAGCCCTCCCTGGAGAGCGTCCTGGCGGCGCTCGAGGCCGAGCGGCCCGCCGCCTGCGTGATCGACTCGGTGCAGACCCTCGCGGTTCCCGACAGCGCCCCGGGGAGCGTGGGAGCCGTGCGGGAGGCGACTTCGGCGCTGCTCGAGACCGCCAAGCGGCTGGACGTGACGCTGATCCTGATCGGGCACGTGACCAAGGAGGGCTCGCTGGCCGGCCCTCGCGCCCTCGAGCACCTGGTCGATTGCGTCCTGCACTTCGAGGGGGAGCGGGAGCGGACCTTCCGGACGCTCCGCGCGTTCAAGAACCGGTTCGGCGCCACCAGTGAGGTCGGAGTCTTCGAGATGCGTGAGGGCGGGCTCGTCGAGGTCGCGGATCCATCGGCCCGCTTCGTCGGGGAGGCCCAGTCCGCCCCCGGTTCGGTGGTGCTCTGCGCGATGGAGGGGACGCGGCCGCTGCTGGTCGAGGTTCAGGCGCTGGTCGCCCCGACCGAGATCGTGCCGCCTCGTCGCACCGCGACCGGGGTGGATCGCAACCGGCTGGCGCTGGTACTTGCCGTCCTGACGCGCCACGCCGGCATCTCACTGTCGGCCGCCGACGTCTTCGTCAACGTGGCCGGTGGCATCCGGGTCGACGAGCCGGGTGCCGACCTCGCCATCGGCCTCGCGTTGGCGTCGGCTCATTCCGGACGCGCGTTTGAGGCCGGCGGCAAGCCCCTCGCCTGCTTCGGTGAGCTCGGCCTCACCGGCGAGGTCCGCTACGTCGCGCACGCCGACCGGCGCGTCGCCGAGGCGCGCAAGTTCGGCCTCGAGCGGGTGCTGGGCCCCGACCCCGGCGACGAGAAGATCGCGGGGCTGGCGTCCGTGGCCAGTGTCAAGGCGGCGCTGTCGGGCGGTGTCGCGCGGCCGCTGCGCCGGGCCGCTTGACAAGGGCCATCCCGACCTATCAAGGCGGATTTCCCCGCAAAGCACGCGTCTTTGCTTTCTGCTTCCATCAGCCGCGATGGCGTCTGCGCTTCCCGGGGATGATCTACAGGAGTTGGAGGCGCGACAGGACCCTCGGCTTCTACGGGCACTCGACATCGTTGCCCCTGGGACGGCCCTCCGCGAGGGCATCGACAACATCGTTCACTCGCGGACAGGCGGGTTGATCGTCATCGGAGACCCAGAGGAGGTCTCCTTTCTCTTTTCAGGGGGCATCAGCCTCGATATCGACTACACCCCGGCGCTGCTCTACCAGGTGGCGAAGATGGACGGGGCGATCGTCCTCAATGAGCAGGCGACGAGAATCGTCTGCGCCAACGTCCAGCTGATGCCGGACCCGACGATCCTCTCGTCGGAGACCGGTACCCGCCATCGCACCGCCGAGCGCGTTTCGAAGCAGACCGATGCCCTGGTGGTGGCGATCTCGGAGCGACGCGACGTCGTCTCGCTCTACCTCGGCGGGATGAAGTACATCCTCCAGGACATCCCCGCGGTGCTCGCCAAGGCCAACCAGGGGCTGGCGACCCTCGACAAATACCGCGTTCGGCTCGACTCGGTCTCGACGCGGCTCACCCGCCTCGAGTTCGAGGGCGCCGCGGTTCTCTACGAGGTGCTCTCGGTGCTCCAGCGCGCCGAGCTGGTGACGCGGATGGCGGTCGAGGTGGAGCGCTACATCGTCGAGCTCGGAACGGAGGGCCGGCTGATCGAGATGCAGCTCGAGGAGACGATGGTCGGGGTCGCAGCCGACAAGTCCGCGCTGATCCGCGACTACTCCGTCGAGGACACCGAGGAGAACCTCTCGACCACGCTGGCCTCGATCGCGCGCATGCCGCACCAGGACCTGCTCGACTTCGGCCGCCTCGCGGAGCTGCTGGGCTACGACCGCAAGGTCTCGACGCTCGACTTCCCGGTCTCGCCACGCGGCTACCGCGTGCTCGGGCGGATCCCGCGCCTGCCGAAGCTGGTGGTGCAGCGGATCATCCAGGAGTTCGGCGGACTGGAGGAGGTCCTCGCCGCGAGCGACGACGACCTCGAGGCCGTCGAGGGTGTCGGCGCCGGACGCGCCAAGGACATCCGCGAGGGACTACGGAGACTTCAAGAGGTCGACCCGGTCGACCGGTACTTGCAGAGTTGACGGCCCCGTCAGGCCGTCTCGACGAAAGGAGAGACCAATTCCAGAGGTAACAGAGGAGGTTTTGGAGGACGAGGCGTCGGTTGCCGACCTCGAGCTGGAGGCGCCCGTCTGCAACTTTGAGGTCGGCGACAACGTCGTCTACCCGCACCATGGGGCGGGCGTGGTCCTGAAGAAGGAGAGCAGGGACATGATGGGCGAGAAGCGGGACTACCTGACCATCAACATCCTCCACAACAACATGACCGTGATGGTCCCCTGCGAGAACGCCGGCGTCGCCGGCCTGCGGCGCGTGATCGACGAGGAGCAGGTCAAGAAGGTGATCGGAGTCCTCACCGACGATGTCTCCGAGATGCCGAAGAACTGGAACCGCCGGTTCAAGCACAACCGCGAGAAGATCAAGACGGGCGACGTCTACGAGCTCGCCGAGGTCGTTCGCAACCTCGCCATCAGGGAGTGGGAGAAGGGACTCTCCACGGGCGAGAAGCAGATGTACACCCGTGCCAAGAAGATCCTCGCGTCGGAGTTCATGTACGCGCTGGATAAGGATGAGGACGGCGCGGAGGCCTACCTGGACGAGCTGCTGGAGGAGCGCTTCGGCGCCGCCAAGGCGACCGCCTAGCACCTCCGCATCGGCCGTGATTGCGGCCGCCGGCTCCGGGGAGCGACTCGGAGCCGGCGGCTCAAAGGCCTTCGTCGAGCTCGCCGGGCGGCCGCTGCTCGACTGGTCGCTGGATGCATTCCGGGCTGCCGCGAGCGTCGCCGAGATCGTCGTCGCCACCCCGCCCGGGGAGGAGGGCTCCGTTGCGGAGCGGGGAGTCGTTGCGGTGGCGGGCGGGGAGCACCGTTCGCAATCCGTCGCCAACGCGGTCAAAGTGTGTGGAGAGGAGATCGTGGTCGTGCACGACGCGGCGCGCCCTCTGGTCACCCCCGAGCTGATCGACGCGGTCGTCGAGCGGCTGGCGTCAGATCAGGACGCCGCTGGGGTGGTCGCCGCGGCGCGGGTCACAGACACCATCAAGCGGGCGGGTGCCGGCGATCGGATCGAGGAGACGCTCGACCGCGCCGGCCTCTGGGCGATCCAGACGCCGCAGGCGTTTCGCGCCGACGCCCTGCGTGAGGCTCTCTCCGATCCCGAGTCGCTGCCCGACGCCACCGACGACGCGATGCTGGTGGAGCGCCGCGGCGGCCGGGTCCTCATCCATTCAGCCCCCGCCGAGAATCTCAAGGTGACGACCCCGTCCGACCTGCTCATGGCCGAGCTCCTGCTCCGCGAGGGGGGATGAACGCAAGCGGGGGCCGAAGCTCCCCGCTCATGATTGGTTTGGTTGGTCAGGGTCGTGCGCGCTACGGCACGGCGATCGCGCTGAACCCGGTGTTCACCAAGGCGTTGGTGCTCGCATCGAAGGTGAAGACCCCTATCGCATTGGGACTTCCCGTCAGCGGCCCACAGCCGATGTCAGTGCAGCGGCCGAACTCGGCGGAGGTCTCTCGCAGCGTGAGAACGGTCGTGACCGAGATGCCTCGGTTGACAATCTTGGTGTCGAGTGTTGACCGCGTTCTTGCCCAGCTTGGTGGCGGCGAACGCGGCGCCGCCCACTGCAGGGCAGAGCGCCAGCAACGCGACGACCATCGCCGGCGAGGGGCGAGGAACCCCTCTTCCCCATCTTGACTTCTTCGTAGTGGAAGCGCGCAGTCGAGAGCGCTTCGGTCTCGGGTCAAACCTATCCGGGCGGGGGGATGTCATGGGGTGGGCTGGTCGTCCGTCCGGCTAGGCTCGCCGCACCTTGGAGGCCGACCGGAAACGCGCCCTCGGCGGAGCTGCTCTGACGGTCGCGGCGCTCGGTGTCGTCTTCGGCGACATCGGGACGAGCCCGATCTATACGATCCAGACGGCGTTCAACCCCGGCGACCCGCACCCGATCCAGGCGACGGCCGAGCACGTCTACGGGGTGGCCTCCCTGATCTTCTGGGCCGTCACGCTCATCGTCACGGTCAAGTACGTCGGCCTGGTGATGAGCGCCGACAACGACGGCGAGGGCGGCATCATGGCGCTGATCTCCCAGGTTCGCCGAGTCGACCGGATCACCGGTAGGACGAAGTTCCTGCTCGCCGGACTGGGCGTCTTCGGCGCCGCGCTGTTCTTCGGCGACAGCATGATCACGCCGGCGATCTCCGTGCTCTCAGCGGTGGAGGGCACCGAGACGATCGAGTCGTCGATGGACTCGTTGGTGGTCCCGATCACCGCGACGATCATCGTCGTCCTCTTCCTAGTGCAGAGGCTTGGAAGCGGGGCGGTCGGGCGCCTGTTCGGGCCAGTCATGCTCGTCTGGTTCACCACGATCGCGGTGCTCGGAATCCGCGGCATCACGATGCACCCCGAGGTCCTCAAGGCGCTCTCCCCGAGGTACGCGTTCGACCTCCTCTTCCAGAGCGGCTCGACCGGCTTCTTCGCCCTCACATCCGTCGTGCTCGCATTCACCGGCGTTGAGGCGCTCTACGCCGACATGGGGCACTTCGGGCGCCCGGCCATCACGAGGTCGTGGCTCCTGCTCGTCTTTCCGGCGTGCATCCTGAGCTACCTCGGCCAGGGCGCGCTGATCCTCGACGATCCAAGTGCGATCAGCGCTCCATTCTTCCGGCTGATGCCGCACGGCGGCCTGATCCCGCTCGTGCTCCTCGCAACCTTCGCCACGGTGATCGCCTCCCAGGCTGTGATCTCGGGCGCATTCTCGATCGCCCACCAGGCGGCCCAGCTCGGCTACCTGCCGCGCCTGCGCGTGGTCCACACCTCCAAGAGTGCGTACGGGCAGGTCTACGTGCCGATCGTCAACTGGCTGCTGCTCGTCGCGGTACTGACGCTGGTCCTCGCCTTCCAGTCTTCGGCGAAGCTCGCCTTCGCCTACGGGACGGCCGTCACGGGGACGATCCTGGTGACGACCGTGCTGTTCTTCTTCATCTCGCGGCATCGCTGGCGCCGGCCGCTCCTACTCACCCTCGCCGGCGCGGCGTTCTTTCTGGCCATCGAGCTCACCTTCTTCGCATCGAACCTCACCAAGCTCCGACACGGCGCCTGGCTGACCCTCGCGATCGGCGCGCTCCTCTTCTTCGTGATGGTCACCTGGTACCGCGGCCGTCGGCTGGTGACCGCCGAGCGCTTTCGCGTGGAGGGGCCTCTGCGGGATTTCGTCAAGGAGATTCGCATGCGCGAGCCTCCCGTCGCGCGCGTGCCCGGGACCGGCGTATTCATGAACCGCGGAAAGGAGACCGCACCGCTGTCGATGCGCGCCTGCGTCGATCATCTGCGCTCGCTGCCGGAGAACACGATCATCCTCTCGCTGGAAACGCTGCCGGTTCCGAGAATCGCGCCGCGGGATCGGCTGGAGATCGACGACCTCGGCTACCAGGACGACCGCCTCACGTTCGTGCGCGCCAGGCACGGCTACGCCGAGGAGTACAACGTGCCGAAGCTCGTCCGGCAGATCTCGAAGGCGGGCGTCGAGTGTCCCGTCGACGCTCGCCATGCCTCGTTCTTCCTGTCCCGGGTGGAGCTCAAGATCGGCGACCGCCCGGGGATGAGCCGCTGGCGCAAGCGGCTCTTCCTGATCACCGGCCTGATCACCGCAGAGCCGGCGGACTACTTCCGGTTGCCGCGCGAGCGGACGGTTACGCTGGGCTCCGAAATCGAGTTCTGATGCCGAACGTGGTGAAGCCCAAGCCCGCCTGCCGCCATTGCGGCGCGACCTTGGAGCATGGCTGGAGTCGCTGCCCGCGCTGCGGACGACGCTCCCTGCTCAGCCTGATCCTGCCGCGCGGCCCGCGGACCTAGCGACGCATCAGCACATAGACCAGCGCCAGCACGAAGGTGAGCTGGCCCACGCCGAGCGATGTGCCCAGGTTCTTGGCGCCGAAGAGCTCGGCGAGGCCGACGCCGATGCCGAAGGCGGCGATCACGATGGCGACCTTGGTGAGCACGGAGCGGGACTCTAGATGGCGGTCATGCTCGGTAGCTTGGGCGCGTGCTCACTGACTACCACCTGCACCTCAGGCCGGATGACAGCGGAGAGGCCGGCGACTATTTCAACGATCAGAACGTCGACCGTTACGTCGCCGCCGCCGAGGAGCACGGCATCGACGAGCTCGGCGTCTCCGAGCACGTCTACCGGTTCACCCAGTCGTTGGAGATCTGGGACCACCCCTATTGGGAAGGGCAGGCTCGCGATGACCTCGACGGCTACGTGGAGTTCGTCCGCGGCACGCCCCTGCGGCTCGGCCTCGAATGCGACTTCGTGCCCGGCAGCGAGGACAGGATCGCGAACCTGCTGGAGCGGGACTTCGACTACGTGGTCGGCTCCGTCCACTTTCTCGGCGCGCAGGGAGCGGTGGACGACCGACGCTACGACGTCTGGGAGGAGATCGGTGACCCAGACGAGGTCTGGTCGACCTACTTCCGCTGGCAAGCAGAGCTCGTGGGCTCGGGCCTGTTCGACATCGTCTCCCACCCCGACCTGGTGAAGATCTGGGGCGACGACCGGCCCCAACCGCAGCGCGATCCGCGCTTTCACTACGAGCCGCTGGTCGAGGCGATCTCCGAGTCGGGCATCGCGGTGGAGCTCTCCACTGCCGGGCTGCGCAAGCCGGTGGGGGAGATCTACCCGGCTCGGGCGCTCGCCGAGATGTGCATCGAGGCGGGCGCCGAGTTCGCGCTCTCCTCGGACGCGCATGCACCGGATCAGGTCGGCTATGGCTACGACCAGGCGCTCGAGCTGCTGGGCTCGCTCGGCGTGGAGCGGATCTGCGTCTTCGAGGGACGCCAGCGCCGCCTCGAGCCGGTCGGCCGGGCCGGCGATGGCGCCGGGCAGGTCTCCAACTCCGGTGAGGTGGACGCCTGATGGCGCTGCGGGTCGGCACCGGCTACGACAGCCATCGGCTCGTCGAGGGCAAGCGCCTCGTGATCGGCGGGGTCGAGATCGACCACGACCGTGGGCTGGTCGGGCACTCCGACGCCGACGTTCTCACCCATGCGGTGATCGATGCGCTGCTCGGCGCCTGCGGCCTCGGCGACCTGGGAGAGTTCTTCCCGGACGAGGAGGAGGAGTGGCGCGATGCCGACTCCATCGATCTCCTGCGAGTGGTCCTCGGCCGCCTTCCCGGCGCCGTCGTGAACGTCGACGCCACAGTGATCTGCGAAGAGCCCAAGCTCGCGCCGCACAAGGCTGAGATGGCCTCCCGGCTGACTGGCGTGCTCTCGGCGCCGGTCAGCGTCAAGGCGTCGACCAACGAGGGCATGGGTGCGATCGGGCGCGGCGAGGGGATCGCCTGCGTCGCGGTGGCCCTGGTCGATACCGGGGCATAAGCTGTCCTGCATGGCGCAGGACGGGCTGAGAGAGGGCATCGCGGGCCTCGCCACGCGGATTCCTACGGCGCTCGGTGACGCCGCCTTCGAGCTCAGGGTGTTCTCCGATGTCGGTCTGATCCGGCCGATGCGGCCGGACAAGCTCGCCAGGGTCGCCGAGCGCTACATCCGCTGGGGTGCCGCGCCGGCCCTCGGCTCCGCGGCCAACGCGATCACCCACCCCGACCGCACCGCGATCATCGATGAGGCCGGGGCGCTCACCTGGATGGAGACCCATCGGCGCTCAAACGCCCTCGCCCGCGCCCTCCGCGACGAGGGGATCGGCGTCGGAGACGGCTTGGCGATCATGTGCCGCAACCACCGCTACTTCATCGAGGCCACCATGGCCTGCTCGAAGCTGGGCGCCGTCGCCCTCTACCTCAACACGTCCTTCGCCGGTCCGCAGCTCGCCGACGTCATGGAGCGCGAGCACCCCGGGGCGATGATCTACGACCAGGAGTTCGACGAGCTGCTCTCCGGCGTCGAGGGCGGGATGCGGCGCTACGTCGCCTGGGAGGACGAGGTGGACGAGGTCGATGAGACCACCGTCGAGCAGCTGATCTCCGGGGCTCACGGCGACGACCTCGAGGCCCCTCCCGAGCACGGTCGCTACATCATTCTCACGTCCGGGACCACCGGGACGCCGAAGGGAGCGCAGCGAAGCCAGCCCGAGGGCCTGACCGCCCTGGCCGCGCTTCTGTCCAAGATCCCCAGGCGCTACGGCGAGACGGCGATGATCGCGGCGCCGCTCTTCCATTCCTGGGGCTTCCTGCACTTCATCCTCAGCCTGCCGACGGCGGCGACCATGGTGCTGCGACCCCGCTTCGACCCCGAGGACACGCTGCGTGCCACGGCCGAGCACCGCGCCCGCGTGCTCGCGGTGGTCCCGGTGATGATGCAGCGGATCCTCGCCCTCCCGGAGGAGGTCAAGCGCCGGTACGACCTCTCCACCCTCGAGGTTACGGCGGCGAGCGGCTCGACCCTGCCCGGCGAGCTGGCGATCAATTGGATGAACGAGTTCGGCGACAACCTCTACAACCTCTACGGCTCCACGGAGGTCGCCTGGGCGACGATCGCGACCCCTGAGGACATGCGCGCCGCGCCGGGCACGGCCGGCAGGCCACCACGGGGCACGGTGATCAGGATCGTCGACGAGCAGGGCAACGACTTACCGCCTGGCGAGACCGGTCGCATCTTCATCGGCAACCAACTCGCCTTCGAGGGCTACACGGGCGGAGGCGACAAGGAGCACCTCGGCGACCTGCTCTCCTCGGGCGACGTCGGGCACTTCGACGATGACGGCCGGCTCTTCATCGATGGGCGTGACGACGAGATGATCGTTTCGGGCGGCGAGAACGTCTTCCCGCGCGAGGTCGAGGACCTGCTCTCCGATCACGAGGCGATCGATGAGGCCGCGGCGATCGGGATCGAGGACGAGGAGTTCGGGCAGCGCCTGCGTGCCTTCGTCGTCAAGGAAGAGGGCAAGGACGTGAGCGAGGAGGACCTGAAGGGCTACGTCAAGCAGAACCTCGCGCGCTACAAGGTTCCCCGTGAGATCGTCTTCGTCGACGAACTTCCGCGTAACGCGACGGGTAAGGTCATGAAGGGCGAGCTCGCGGAACGGCGGCTCGCCGACTGAGCAACGACCGGAGGAGACATCCGAGCGGAGATCGATCAGGCTCGCGCCGCGACCGAGCGGTTTCGCGCCAAGGCGACGGAACTGATCCGGGAGCTGCGCGCCAGTGAGGCGCAGGCTCGCGATCAGGCGATCGCCGCAGAGGCCGCCGCCGAGAGCATGCGCGCGGCGGCGAGCGAGGCGATCGAGCGCGCCCGGAAGGTGGAGGGCGAGCTGACCGAGAAGGCGCGGCAGGCGGTCCAGAGGGCACGCCGACGGGCGGAGCGGGCCGAGGAGCGGCTTGCGGAGGTCGAGGGGCGATGGGAGCTGGCCGAGGAGAACGAGCGGCGGGCGGCTCGTCTCGACGATGCGCTGAAGGATGCGTTGGAGCGCCGGCAGCGGGCCGAGACGCGCGCCGGGGAGACCGAGAGGCAGTTGCGCGAGCTCACGACCCGGCTCAACGAGGCCGAGCAGCGCGCGATCGCGGCCGAGGAGAGGGCGGAGGCCGCCACCGAGGCGGAGAGCACCGAGGTCAATCGCCTCCGGAAGGAGATGGAGCGACGCGTCCGCGAGGCGGCCGACCAGGCGCGCCGCGAGTCCGAGGAGCGCGTGCGGAGGCTCGCCGACCGGGTGGCCACGGAGGCCGAGGCACGCGCCCGCGCCGAGGCCGAGACGGCCCTGAGCCAGGAGGCGGTCAAGCTCCAACGCGAAGCCGAGGAGCGAGTCGAGGCGGCGCGGCGCAGGGCCGAGCGGCAGGTCCAGGAGAAGGTCGACCGGGCCCGGACCGCGGCGCTCAGCGGCGAGCCCGTCGCCGAGGCGGACGAGCCGGAGGAGGAGCTCGACGACCTCGCCCGTCGTCGGATCGCGGAGCAGGCGGCGGCCGACGAGCCCGCCGGCACGCGCTACGTCGGTGGCCGTCGCCTGCGAACCTATTGAGCGGGCCGATGGCCAAGCTCACGGAGTACAGCTTCGGCAGCCTCACCGTCGATGGCGAGCAGCACACCCGCGATCTGATCGTGCTCCCACACCGGGTG
Organism: uncultured Solirubrobacterales bacterium; assembly: GCA_963797265.1. GTDB lineage: Bacteria > Actinomycetota > Thermoleophilia > Solirubrobacterales > 70-9 > DASUPK01. The sequence continues at coordinate 899,339 of CAWCOY010000003.1, forward strand.
GTACTGGATTGGTGGCGGCGGGAGGGGCATTCACTCGCCATAGAGGATCTCGACGAGGTGATCGACGACCTTCCCGATCGTCTGATCCTGGGCTGCGGAGCCCACGGCCGTCTCGAACCGCCGCAGGCGGTGCTGGAGCAACTCCGCGCCCGCGGCGTCGAGGTCGAGGCGATGCCGACTGCCGAGGCGGTCCGGCGCTACGGCGAACTCGACCCCGAGCGCACGGCCGCCGCGCTGCACCTCACCTGCTGACGGACGGGAGCCCTAGTTGGCCGCGACCTGTGCGGCCTGCTCCTCGACCGCCCGCTTCAGGTTGAGCAGCGAGACCCGAAAGCGGCGGTTGAGAGAGACGGCCGCGACCCGTTCGGCGATCAGCCCCGGGATCCCTCCTCCCGCCACGCCATAGGCGAAGCGGAACGTCACCCGGGTCCGTCCGTCCCCAAGCTCACGCAGGCGCCAGCGGCCGCGCTGGTCGACCCCGGTGACGGAGCTCCAGGCCATGTCGCCCTCGGGCTGCCACTCCACGATCTCGATCAGGCCGCCGACGTCGGCCGCCCCGACCCTGATCAGCATCCGGTAGCGCGCGCCGAGGCCTTTGTGACGGTCACCCGCGACGTCCCAGCGGGTCAGTCCATCGATGAAGACGGGGTAGTTCGCCGGCTCGGTGACGTACTCCCAGACGAGGTGGCGAGGCGCGTCGACCGTGACCTTCTGCTCGATCCGCACGCCGGATCCCTACCCGACCACGGGCAGGCGGCGCTCGGCGGCGAGCTCGTCGAGCTCGTCCTGCATCAGCGAGGTGATGTCGTCGTAGATCCGGTCGACGTCCGGCGCCGACCCGTAGCGCTCGCGCAGGTCGATCGGCTCCAGGACCTGCACCGTGATCTTGGCTGGCAGCGGGAGATGGCCGAGGAAGTCGCCGATGTTCACGATCCAGGGCAGCGAGACGTTCACCGGGAGGGTCTTCAGCCGGAGCAGCTTGTCGAGGCGAAGCAGCCTGGCCAGACGGTCGCCGTGGCTAAGGAAGATCGCGGTCTCCTGGCCGCCCACGGAGACGATCGGCACGATCGGCACTCCCGCTTCGAGGGCGAGCTTGATGAAGCCCTTGCGGCCGGCGAAGTCGATGCGGTTCCTCTCCCAGGTCGGCCGGTTCACCTCCCAGTCCCCGCCGGGATAAACGAGCACCGCGGCGTTGCAGTCGAGCGCCTTGCGGGCATTCTCGCGCGAGGCCGCGACGGTCCCGAACTTGCGCAGGTAGGGGCCGACGGGCGAGGTCAGGACCAGGTTGTGGGCGAGCTGGTAGAAGGGCCGCTCCACGCCGAAGAACGTGTTGAAGGCGACCGTGAAGACGATCGTGTCAGGGGTGACGTTGCCCCCGGAGTGGTTGCCGACGAGTAGGACCGGGCCCTCCTCGGGAACGCGCTCCATGTTCCGCACCTCTCCGCGGAACCAGATCGTGGCCAGCAGCCAGCTGAGCGAGAGGTTCTCGCGGATGAAATCCGGGTCGCGGTCGTCCAGATCGGCCGTTAGCCGGCTCTGTAGCTCGTCGACGAAGCGCCGGAGCAGCGAGGGACGGCCGGAGCCGCCCTCGCGCGGGCGTCCGGGATCTCCTCCGTTCTGGCTCTGCGTGTCCCGTTGCCGGGTCGCGGTGCCTGCACCGCTCTCTGCCATTGCCTCCGGATTCTAGGTCGTGTAAACGGCTAGGCCGCGTCGGCCGTGATCTCGGGATTCCCGTTGCGACCCGATCCATTCACGGGCCCACCGTTGATCCGGTCCTGCAGGCGGCGGGCCGCCCGGCCGAGCCGCTTGGCTGCGCGCTCCCGGGCCGACGCCTGCGCCTGGCCGATGAAGTCGTGGACGAGCGCGTTGGCGTCGACGGGATGCTCGACCTGGGGGACGTGCCCGCACTGGTCGAGAACGACCTGGCGCGCGTCCGGAAGCGCATCGGTCACATAGCGGGAGAAGGCGAGCGGGACGAGAGGGTCCTCGTCGCCCCAGACGAACATCGCCGGCGGCTCGAGCTCTCGCAGCCGGGTGTAGAAGCCGCGCGGGCCGTTCGGCTCCTCGAGGTAGATGTGGCGCGCCGCGGCGCTGAACGCCACCCGGGTATTCACCGAGCGGTACGTCCGCAGGAACTCCTCGACCGCGACGTCGGCGGCGGAGGGATGGATTCGCTCCGGCCGCGAGAACATGCTCCAGAACTGCTGCCGGACGAGCGCGCCGCCGAAGCTGTGGGGGATGGCGGCGAACTCGGGACGCAGGAGCCTGACGATCGGGACGAAGTGCCTGCGGCGGCGCCAGGCCATGGACGGACAGAGCAGGCTGAGGCTCTGCACGTGACCGGGCTCGCGCAGGCCGACCTCGATCGCCACACGCCCGCCCAGCGAGTTGCCGACCAGGTGGGCGCGCTCTATCTCCATCGCGTCCATGAAGCGGGTGACGGAGCGGGCGAACCAGGCCGCGTCGTATGGCGCGCGGAGCGGCTTCGAGGACGAGCCGAATCCGGGCAGGTCGATCGCGTGGACCGTGTGCTCGGGGGTGAGGGCCGAGACCGTCTCGTAGAAGCTCGTCTTGTTGCTGCCCAGGCCGTGGATAAGAATCACCGTCTCGAGCCCATCGCCGGCGGTCAGCGTGGAGATCCGCGCCTTGCCGGCCCGCACCTCGTGGATTCGAAGCAGGGGCGGGCGGCCGTAGGGACGCTGGAAGAAGCCCTCGAAGGCGACGGCCAGATCCAGGTTGCCCCTTGCCCAGAGCCGGCGCGAGCGGAAGGCATCGAGTCCGGAGAGCCCGCCCTCGCGGAGCTCGAGCCAGGTCGCCGCGTCGGTCCCGATTACGACGTCGGGGTCGCGCTCCGGCGAGACGGTGACCGTGCAATGCGTCTCGTCGAGCTCGACCGCCCAGCTCAACCCCAGATCGTCCAGCTCGATCCGGTAGCTCGCGTGAAATCCCGGATCGGCGCCGAGGTAGCGCTCGTGGAGCGAGGCGAAAGCCCCATCCACCTCACGCAGCAACTGCCCCTCGGAAGAGAGCTCAGTCAAGGCGTCGCCAGCGTATCGCCCCGAACGGTTGTTCCCGCTCACGCTCACTCTCTTAACCGATTACTCGCGGAATATGCGCGTTCGGGTGCGCCAATAGCATCCGCGCCGTGAGCCCGATACGGATTCAGGACACGCTCACGGGCGAGGAGCGCGATCTCCGGCCCGGCGAGCGCGGAGAGGTCGGCATCTACGCCTGCGGGCCGACCGTCTACGGGCGCATCCACATCGGCAACGCCCGACCGTATGTGGTTTTCACCCTGCTGAAGCGGTTCCTCGAGCACGAGGGCCTGGAGGCGAAGCTGGTCATCAACGTCACCGACATCAACGACAAGATCTACGACGCCGCGAGGGAGGCCGGGGAGCCCTCCGACCGGTACGCCGCCGAGATGACCGCCGCCTACGTGGCCGACACGGACGCGCTCGGCCTGGAGCGGCCTGATGCCGAGCCGCTGGCCTCGGGGACGATCGAGGAGATCGTCTCGCTGATCCAGTCGCTGATCGACTCGGGCCACGCTTACCAGGCGAACGGCGACGTCTACTTTCGCGTGCGCAGCTTCGAGGGCTACGGAAAGATCTCCAATCGGAACGCGGATGAGATGGATCAGGGGGAGGAGGCCGGCACGGCGGCGCTCAAGGAGGATCCGCTCGACTTCGCGCTCTGGAAGGGACACAAGGAGGGCGAGGACACCTCATGGCCGTCGCCGTGGGGCGAGGGACGGCCGGGATGGCACATCGAGTGCTCGGCGATGTCGGAGAAGGAGCTGGGCCCCGACTTCGCGATCCACGGCGGCGGCATCGACCTGGTCTTCCCCCACCACGAGAACGAGATCGCGCAGACCGAGGCGGCGCGGGGAGTGCCGCTCGCCGAGATCTGGATGCACAACGGCCTGGTCCAGATCGACGAGGAGAAGATGTCGAAGTCCGTCGGGAACATCTTCCAGCTCTCGGAGGCGATCGAGCGCTACGGGGGTCAGACGGTGGTCGCTTACCTGATCTCCGGCCACTACCGGCAGCCGCTCGCCTTCTCCGACGAGCAGCTCCAGGAGGCGGCGGCACGGGTCGAGCGGATCCGGAACTACCTGCGTGACGCGCCCTCGGGCGAGCCGGATGAGTTCCTGGTCGACCGCCGCCAGGCCTTCCTCGATGCCCTGTCCGATGACTTCAACACGCCGCAGGCGTTTGCGGTCCTGTTCGAGATCGTCGCCGAGGGGAACAGGCGCGAGCTGGCCGGTGCCCGCGAGGTGCTGACGGAGCTCCTGCCCCTGCTGGGACTCGACTCGCTGCTGGAGGGCGAGGAGGAGGCGCCGGCCGAGGCGCAGCAGCTCCTCGCCGAGCGCGAGGAGGCCCGCGCGGCCACGGACTTCGACCGGGCAGACTCCCTGCGCGACCAGCTCGCGGAGATGGGCTGGGAGGTTCGGGACGAGGCGGGCGGCGCGCGGCTGGTTCGCCGGCGCTAGTGGTCGACATGGAGCGGATCTACGGCCGCCGTCCGGTCGCCGAGGCCGAGCGGGGCCGGCGCCGGGTCCATCGCGTCTGGCGGGCGCCGGAGACGCCCGCCGACGAGCTGGAGCGGCTCTGCGGTTCCCCGGACCATCAGGGCGTCGTCGCGGAGGTCGACCCATTTCCCTATGCGGATCCGAACAGCCTGCTCGGGGCCGAGGACGCCCTGGTGGTGGTCCTCGACCAGGTCCAGGACCCGCACAACCTGGGCGCGGTTTGCCGGGCGGCCGAGGTCGCCGGTGCGGCCGGGGTGGTGATCCCCGAGCGCCGCGCGGCATCCGTCACCCCCGCCGCCTGCAAGGCCTCGGCCGGAGCGGTGGAGCATCTGCCGGTGGCCAGGGTCAGGAACGTGGCCGATTGGCTGGCAGACGCAAAGGAGGCAGGGGCATGGGCATACGGGGCCTCCGCCGAGGCCGACCGCGCCTACACGGACGTCGACTGGACCGGCCGCGCGACGCTGGTCCTGGGCTCGGAAGGCTCCGGCCTGCGGCCGCGGGTCGCGGACACCTGCGACGAGCTCGTCTCGATTCCGGTCGCCGGCCGGGTGGAGTCGCTGAACGCCTCCGTGGCCGCCGCGGTGATCCTCTTCGAGGCGCAGCGCCAGCGGGACTGATCAGGCCGAACGTCCCGGGGTGCCCCTCATGGGGCGTGCTGCGGGACGTTCGCGGTTAGGCGGCGAGCGTCCTGGGCTCCGCGACCTGCTCGGCGAGCGCGACCAGCTCGTCCAGGATCTCGACGTAACGCTGACGCAGCTCGATGTCGCCGAGCCGCCCGCCCTCGAAGGCTTCGTGGACGTGGCCGACGGGGAGATCGGTCTCGATCACCCGGGCGCCGCTCGCGCCGAGCGCCTTCCGTGCCTCGGCCTGCGCCCAGACGGCGCCGAACATGCCCGTGCTGGCGCCGACGACCGCGGCGGGCTTGCCCCAGAGCGCGTTCTCGCCCTTGGGTCGCGAGGCCCAGTCGAGCGCGTTCTTGAGTTGCCCCGGGATCGATGAGTTGTACTCCGGAGTGGCGATCAGGACTGCGTCGGCCGACTCGATCGCCTCGCGGAGGCGGCGTGCGCCGGCCGGGCCGCTACCGGCGTCGTCGTCCTCGTCATAGGGCTCGACGGCCTTGAGGCCATCGAAGATCTCGAGCTCCGCGGACGGCGGCAGCAGCTCGGCCGCCGCCCGCAGGAGCGTCGTGTTGTGGGAGTCGCGGCGAAGGCTGCCTGAGATTCCCAGGACCTTCATCCGACTAGCCCTCCTCGGACTTGATGAGCTCGAGGTGGACGCTGAGCGTCACCTCGTCACCGAGGATCTTGGACCCCTTCGGCATGTCCATGTTCCAGTCGAGTCCGTAGTGGTGGCGGTCGACGGTGGTCTCGAGCTCGATGCCCAGACGGTCGTTGCCATCGGGGCCGGGGATCGGTCCCGTGAGCTTGCCGCGGGCGGTCACCGCTCGGGCGATCCCCTTGACGGTCAGGTCACCGTCGACGACGAGCTCGTCGCCATCGCGTGCGACCCGGCTCGACTCGAAGGTGATCTCCGGCGTCTGATCCTTGTCGAAGAACTCGGGGGAGAGCAGGTGGGCCTCGAGGTTCTCCTCCTTCACCTCCACGCTCTCGACCGGGACGCGACCGCTCAGCCGGGGCTCATCGGATGTATCGCTGAGGGTTGCCTCGAACGTCCCGAACGTGCCTCGGAAGGTGCCGACGGCGTGCCTGACGGCGAATCCGACGCTCGAATGAACGGGATCGGATTGCCAGGTGCCGGTCGGGATGGTTGACTCTGCTTGTGCTGTGGCCATTGAATGTCTCCTTTGCGGGGGCTAAGCTTTACTTGATCTATCAAACAGTTTAGCCGAAACTTGAGCACACAACAGTTGACAACTAAAACACTTCCGTCCACCGACGTGTTCGCGAACCTGTCCGCGGCGTACTCGACCCTCACCCGCGAGCTCAGCGCCTCCCTCGTCGACAAGCACGGGCTGACGATCAATGACTACGGATGCCTGCTGTTGCTCTCGCGGGCAGGCGAGGAGGGCATGCGCCGGATCGATCTCGCGAATGAGCTTCGGCTCTCACCGTCCGGGATCACGCGCCTGCTGGACCGACTCGAGGACCAGGGACTGGTCGGCAAGGGCGCCTGCAAGGAGGATGCCCGGGTCAGCTACGCGATCCTCACCGACGCCGGGCTGGCCAAGCTCAGGGACGCGGCCCCCGGGCACATCGAGGACATCGAGCGCCAGCTTGTGGATGTCCTCGACGAGGACGAGATGCGCACGCTCACCGAGCTCCTCGGGCGCATCGGCAGCGCCCGAGGTGAGGAGTGCACTCCCGAGGAGTAGCCGGCCGCTAGGCGGCCGGCGCCTCAGGCGGGGGCGGTGACTCCGAGGGCGGCGGCTCCACGGCAGACGGTTCCGCCGGGGAGGTCGCCACGCTCTGGCCGCCTCCGAGATCGAAGAAGAGGATGCTCGCGACGAGCGCGGCCACCGGCTCCGCGACGATGCTGGCGAGGATGGCCAGGATCACCAGAGCCACATCTCCGATGGCGGCGCCGATCAGTGCCGCGACGATCGAGACGGCGATCACGATCAGGAAAGCGAGCACGATCGTGATGAAGACGTTCCAGCCGTTGCCTCGAACGAGCTCGCGGCTGCGACCAAAGGCGTCGATGACGCCCTTGTTCTCGATGACGATCGCGGGCGCCACGACAGCCCAGATGGTGATCAGAATCAGGCCGGGGACGATCACGAGGAAGAGGCCGACCGCCACGGCGATCCCGAAGAGAATTCCATTCAGGATCAGAGTCCCGATGTAGGGGGCCGCCGCCCGAAGGAGCTCCCCCGAAGTCTCGTCGCGGCGCCCGTCGCGAACGTCCTGGACGAGCTTGACGACGTATCCGGTGTAGAGGACATGCGCGATGAGGCTGACGATCGCGGCGACCACGCCGAGGACGAGGTTGCCAGTCGCGCGGAGAAGTCCGTTCGCGATCGCCGCTCCGCCGATGATCATGACTGCGACCAGCAGGACCGCGCCGGCGTTGTTGCGGTAAGTCTCGAAGGCCTCGCCGATCACTCGGCCCGGCTCGATGCGGGTTCCGGTCGCTTCCATCGTTGACTCCTCCTTAGGGTGAAACGAGACGTCCTCGGGTTCGCGGCGGAGGGCCGGGCTCCTGCCCCGTGCTCTGCAACCTCAATTGCATCGGCTCCGAACGGTGGTTGACATTCGCGAAACCGCCGTTAGGCTGCTCCGGCAGAAAAGGGTGAACCTCAGGTCGAGCCTGATGGACGCACCCATATAAGGCGCCTCAGGGGAGGAACTGGGCGCCACAGAACTCTCGTCAGAGGAGGTTGCTGTGGCAGTTCCTACCCCAAGCACCGAAGAGCATGCGGTCGTCCAGGGTCGTGCGGTTCCCGAGGGCGCCCGCCACCACGGGCCAGGTCCCGACGACGAGTTTCTCGTCGCCCTCGCCAAGAACGGCCGGACCGACGCCTACGACCAACTGGTGCGCCGCTACCGGCGCTTCGTGCGAGTCAAGTCCTCGTCGTATTTCCTGCTCGGCGGCGACGCCGACGACCTGATGCAAGAGGGGCTGCTCGGCCTCTTCAAGGCGATTCGCGACTACCGTCCCGAGCGCGAGTCGAGCTTCCGCGGCTTCGCCGAGCTCTGCATCACCCGGCAGATCATCACCGCGGTGAAGACCGCGACCCGCAACAAGCACACGCCGCTCAACCAATACGTGTCCTTCAGCCAGACGCCCGCGGCGGCGGGCTCCGATTCGGAGACGACCCTGGAGGAGGTTCTCCCGGGGCCGTCGGTTCGCGATCCGGCGAACCAGGTGATCGCCGGCGAGGAGCTCGAAAGCCTGGTGGCCTGCCTCACCAGCGTGCTGTCGGATCTCGAGAGCCATGTCCTCGCCCTCTACCTGGACGGTCACTCCTACGAGGTGATCGGCGAGCGGCTCGAGTGCGACACCAAGACGGTCGACAACGCGCTGCAGCGCGTCAAGCGCAAGGTGGGAATCCACCTCGACTCGCGCGCGGTGAAGATCTGAACCCGTTCTAGACAACGGCACGGCAGCCAGACGGCCGTCCCGGAAAACCGGGGCGGCCGTCGTCGTCCCGGGCGCTTTTGACGTACAGGGGCGAAAAAGCGCCCCGCGCGGGTCAGCGACGTTTCATGCGGCCGGCGAAGGGGCTGGTCGCGACCTTCTTGGCGAGATCGGCCGGCTCGACCTTGCCCAGCAGGGCGCGGAGCTCCCGGCGCTCGCGATCGGACAGGTTCGAGGGACGCCCCTTGGACGATCGCACGATCTCGAGCATCCGCTTGCGCTCCTTCGAGGTGAGGCGATCCGTGACGTGATTGCGAACCGCGACCACGACCTCGGCGGCGGCCAGCAGCCAGGCACCACGAGCGAGCCACTTCCCGCGGGCGGCGGCGGCGGCAGGGTCGGCGATCGCTTCGCGGAAGCTGCGGGGCACGCGCTGAGTGTATGCACGCCCCCGATTTTCGGGGTGGGAAGACCCCCCGCGGCTGCCGATACCAGGACGGTGAGAGTCAGGTACGCCATCGGAGGGATGCTGGCGGCCGCCACGCTCGCGCTTCCGGCGACCGCGGCGGCCGGGCAGGGGGTCAGGTCTCGAGCCTGGCCGCCCAGCAGTGCGCCCGGGAGCGAGCGGAGATCGGCAAGAAGGCGTTCCACAAGCGCTACGGGCAGAAGCGAACAATGCGGGCCTGCGCCAGGAGGTACCGCGGGCGAGTAGCCACGGCGCTCGCCACCGCCACGTCGACGACGAGACAGACGACGAGGAGTAGTCGGGCTCGCGCCCTTCAGGCGGACGGCGCGCCTACCCTTCTCGCAGCGCCCGGATAGCTCAACTGGTGGAGCACCGCTCTTGTAAAGCGGAGGCTGTGGGTTCGAGCCCCACTCCGGGCTTTTGGCCGTGAATGATCTGAAGCCGCCCGCAGCGGGGGAGTGGGTCGAGTACTCCGACGACCTCCGGACCGTGCTGATCTACGGCGGCCCGATCACGGAGCCGGTCGAAAACCTGCACCACCAGGGCTGGGAGGACTTCGAGCTGCTCTCCACCGAGCGAGCCCTTGCCGACACGGCGGACCTCTGGGAGTCCGCCGGCCGGGTCCACCTGGTCCCCGCTCTTCCGGTGGACCAGTCCTCAGCGGCCCTCGTCGACGAGGCGGGATCGGACCGGCTGGTCGCACTCGGTGGCGGCCGCGTGATCGACACCGCGAAGGCGGTCGCCTCGGTCACCGGCGCGGAGGTGGCCGCGATCCCGACCACCCTCTCCGGCGCCCCGATTACCGGCTTCCACCGGCTGCCCGCGGGACGCGAGTCGGACGTCTCCGGGTTCGTCCGGCCGACCCTGGTGCTCGCCTACGCCGACGCGATGACCAGCGCACCCGAGGCCCAGCTCCGCGCCACCGCGATGAACGCCCTCGCCCACGGGGCCGACTCGCTCTACACGCCGCTCGCGGACGAGAGCTCGCGGCAGATCGCGCTGCGGGGCGCCGAGCTGATCGCCGCCTCCCTCGATCAGCCATCGCAGCAGCGCGACCGCGCTGCCCTCGCGGTCGGTGCCCTGCTCTGCGCGATCGCCGTCGATCGAGCCGGCTTCGCGCTCCACCACGTCCTAGGGCAGACGACGGTCCGGGTCCTCGGCATTCCCCACGCCGAGACCTATGCGGCGCTGCTCCCGCGGACGACGGACGCGATGCGGTCCCGCGCGCCCGGGCAGGTCGAGGCACTGGCGGAAGCACTGGGCACGGATTCGAATGGGATCGAGACGCGAATCGACGAGTTGGGCGGGGATCGCCGGATCGGCGAAATGGGCGCGGACCGCGACCGGCTCGACGAAGTCGTCGAGGTGGCGATGGCCCGACCCGAGCTCGTGCGGATGACGCCCGGTGAGGTGGATCGCTCCGACCTCGCAGGGATTCTCCAGGCTTCCTGGTAGCCCTCTCGGGAGGCCGCACCCCGCCTGTAACTGCCTCGGCATGCGGGGTTTCGATCTACTGCGGTCCAGAAGGGCGCCCGCATGGACGAGGAGAGACTGCTCACCTATCACCGCTTCACGCGCGAGCACGGTGTGAACCGTCCGCTCTACCTGATCGCGCGTTTGATCCTCATCCCAATCTTCCTCGTCTACTTCCGGCTCGCGCGGATCGGACGCGAGCACGGCAAGGTCACCGGGCCGCTGATCGTCGCGGCCAACCACCGGAGCTTCCTCGACCCGTTCGTGATCGGCGCCTCCCTGCCCTGGCGGCGTCCGCTCCATTATGTGGCGAAGGTCGAGCTCTTCGAGAAGAGATGGCAGGGCTGGATCCTCAGCCGGCTCGGCGCCTACCCGGTGCGCCGCGGGCAGTCCGACGACCAGACCCTGGTGACCTCCCGCGAGGTGCTCGAGCGCGGTGGCGCGATCTGCATCTTCCCGGAGGGGACCCGGCACCGCACCGGCTCGCTCGGGCGGCCGAAGCGCGGCTTCGGCCGCCTCGCGCTGGAGACCGGGGCGGCGGTCCTGCCCGTCGCGGTCCACGGCACCGAGCGGGTCCGCGGCGGCTGGAAGATCCGCCCGAAGAAGGTCAGGGTCCGGATGGGGCGTGCGCTCACCTTCCCGAGGACCGAGGACCCGTCTCCCGCGCTGGCGAACTCGGTCGGAGCGCGGGTCTGGCCGGTGATCGAACTGCAGTGGGAGTGGCTCGGCGGACTGCCACCGCTTCGCAAGGCGGCTGTGATCGGCGCCGGCAGCTGGGGGACGGCGGTCGCGGTGCTGCTCGCCCGCGGGGGCCTCGACGTGCAGCTCGGCACGCGCACGCCCGAGCGGGCCGAGGACATGAACGAAACCCGCACGAACGAGGAATACCTTCCTGGCGTCGAGCTCCCGGACTCGCTCACGGTCAAGCGCGCCGCGGACATCGAGTTGGCGGGCATCGATCTGGTCTGCCTTGCGGTGCCCTCGGCCGCCCTGCCGCAGGCGGTCGGGGCGATCGGGGACCGGGTGGGGCAGCGGGCCGCCGTCCTGCTGCTCAGCAAGGGGATGGTCGCCCCCATGGCGGCGCTCCCCTCCGAATACGTCTCGGAGCGGATTCGCCACCGCGCGATCGCCTCACTCGGCGGCCCGGCGCACGCCAAGGAAGCCGTCTCCGGCACCGCCGCGCTCGTGCTCGGCAGCCGCGACGCCGACCTGCGCGACCAACTCGGCAGCGTCTTCGACGAGGCGGGCTTGGTCTGCGAGCGCTCCGAGGACATGATCGGAGTGGAGGTCGCCGGTGCGGCCAAGAACGCGGCCGCGCTCGCGGGCGCCGCGGCTCAGTCCCAGGGCATGAATGCGGCGGGCATCGCCACCGCACAGGTGTGGCGTGAGTGCGTGGCCTACGCCCGCGCCCGCGGCGCCGAGCACGAGACCTTCGCCGGAATCGCCGGGGTCGGCGACCTGACTGCCACGATCCTGGCCGAGGGGAGCCGCAACCGGCGCGCCGGCGAACTTCTCGGGCAGGGCACGCCGGCAGACCAGATCCCAGGGATCATCGGCCAGGCCTCGGAGGCGCTCGACTCGGTGCCCCTGATCGCCGAGGCGGTGCGGAAGTCCGGCATGGGCAGCTCCGCGCTCGATGGTTTGGCTGAGCTGATCGCCGGAGAGATCTCGCCGGGCGAGTGGATGGCAAGGGTCAGGCAGGCCGAGCGGCTGCGGCGCGAACCCGCCGCGGGAGGCCAGGCCGCATGACCGCGAGTACGCTTGTTTTGTGTCCGAACCGGAGAAGGGCTCGGCTTCCGGCGCGGAGTCGAAGGCCGAACTTGACCACGCATTCGAGCAGCTGTATCGCGACCATCTGCGAGACGTCTACTCCTACTCCTACTACCGCGTCGGCAACCACCACGACGCCGAGGACGTCACCGAGCAGGCATTCCTGCAGGCCTATCGCCACTTCGAGCGCGCGCGGCGGGAGTCGAACGGCCGCCCGCTGCGACCGTGGCTCATCCGCATCGCACACAACCTCGCCTCGAACTACCACCGCGACCGCGCCCGCCGTCCGCAGCGCGTGCTCGAGGAGTCAGAGCCGATCGCCGCTCCGCACGGAACCGAGCGGATCGTCGAGGGGCGGGAGGAGCTGAAGAGCGTGATGGAGCACCTCCAGCACCTGCCCGACGACCGGCGCGACGCGCTGATCATGCGCTTCGCGCTCGGCATGGACAACCGCGAGATCGCGCGCGCCCTCGGCCGCTCGGACGGGGCGACCAAGGTGCTGATCCACCGCGCGATCAAGCAGCTCGAGGAGGAGATGAGCGTCAATGGCAGCTGAGCCGAGCCGCGACGTCGAGACCCTGCTGCGCTCCGCGCTGCGACCCATCGAGCCGCCCGACAGCCTCGCCGGCCGGGTGGAGGAGACGCTCAGCGCGGTAACCGAAGCGGCGGCCGAGGAGCTCTCCGCCTGGGCGGAGGAGCTCTCCGAGTCCGAGCTCCGATCCCTCCGCGATCCCCGCAACTGGGTTCGCCCCGCGGCGGCGATCGCGGCCGGCGGGATCGCGGCGGGTGGCCTGGTGCTCGTGGAGCTCAGGCGCCGCGGCGGCAAGCGGAGTCCCCGCCTTTCCGGCCTTGCGGACCAGGTCTCGGAGATCGCGGATCAGGTCAAAGACACCGTCCGCAACCGCATCGATTAGGACCTCAGGTGGCCGGCGCGGCCCGGCTCATCGGACGCGACGCGTAGGCGGCGACGACTCCGGTGATGCCGAGGATCAGGTGCAGCACGTTGTTCTCGTTGTTGACCGGCACCAGCTTGATCAGCGTGTCGTGTTCGGCGATGAAGCCGATCCCGTTGTCGCTCGTCGCGATGAAGCCCAGGGCGCAGAGGGCGATGTAGAGGATCCCGACGAAGAAGGCCACGCCCCTGGCGGCCGATCCCGCCGCGATCAGCAACAGCGCGCCGATCGCTATGTGCACCACGTTGTGCCAGCCGTTCACCGACAGAACTCCGAAGACGTCCTCGCTGCGGATGGAGTCTCCGGACGCGAAGCTGGCCTCGTAGAAGAAGCCGATGATCCCGGCTATCACGAGCACCGCGCCCACGAGCAGGCAGTAGAGCCTTGCGGGACTTGCCTCTTCCATGCGTACCTCCTTGGTTTGCATGATCCGATTTGACGTGCCGCTCGTAGCCAGATGCGTGGGAGGCCTTCAAGTAGATCACTCGAGCGGGTCGGGCAGGTGACCCCGGCGGAGCTCGAGCGCCTCGCGGACGAGGACCTGATGCCTCTGGTCGCGCGCGAGGACCCGCTCGCGTTCGAGGTCTTCTACGACCGCCACGCCGGGGCGGCGTATTCGCTCGCCTATCGGATCGTCGGCAGCCGCACCGCGGCGGAGGACGTCACCCAGGAGGCGCTGCTCTCCATCTGGCGGAGCGGCGCCCGCTACGACCGCGCCCGCGGCAGCGTGCGCGCCTGGACCCTGGGCATCGTCCGCAACCGGGCGATCGATCTGCTGCGCAAGGAGTCCGGGCGCTCGCCGAAGCTCGCCGCCGGCGGCGACGAGCTGATCGAGCGGCGGGCGGCGGAGGAGCTGACCGACACCGAGGCGGTGCGGAGGGAGACGGCGCGGGAGGTGCGTGGCGCGATCCAGGAGCTGCCGGAAGACCAGTCCCGGGTGATCCAGCTCGCCTACTACGGGGGCTTCAGCCACTCGGAGATCGCCCAAATGCTCAACATGCCCCTGGGGACGATCAAGGGAAGGATGCGCCTCGGCATGGACAAGATCAGAGCGACCCTGGCGGAGGGCTGGTGAACGGCGAGCATCCCGATCGGGACGACCTGGTCGCCTTCGCGCTGGGCGCGCTCGAGCCTCCCGAGGAGCGGGCGATCGAAGCCCACACGCCGAGCTGCGCCCGCTGCACGCGCGAGCTCGAGGCGCTGGTGCCCGCGGTCGGCGTGCTCGGCGAATCGGTTGAGCAGCTCGAGCCCCCTCCCGAGCTGCGCGAGCGCGTGCTTGCCGAGGTCCGCGCCGACGTCGCCCGCTCGGCGGCCCAGCAGGCGCCGACGCGCCGGCGTCCCCAGCGGCGCGGCGGGCGCGGCCTGGTGATGCGGCCCGCGATCGCCGTCGGGGTCGCCATCGCGATCGCCGCCGTCGGCGGATATCTGATCGCCGGCAACGGCGCTGGCGGTGGGCCGCAGGAGACGACGGTGCCAGTGGTTGCCCAGCAGGGCATCGGCGGGACCCTTGCGATCGGCGAGCAGTCCTCCATGCTCGATCTGCATGGCCTGACGCAACTGAAGGGTCGCGAGGTCTACCAGGTGTGGGTCGCCAGGGGCCAGAGCCTGCGGCCCTCCTCCAACTTCATCCCCGATCCCCGCGGGCGGGCGATGACAGCTGTCGATGGTCAGCTGGACCCGGGTACCAAGGTGATGGTGACCCGCGAGCCACACCCCGGCCGGACGGCACCGACACCACCGATCCTGCTCAGCGCGACCGTTCAGTAGCGCGGTCGGGCCGAGAGGCCGCTGGTCTACGCTGATGCGGCTCATGGAGGCCTCGACGGAGCAGCGCCAGACGTGCTACCGGCATCCGAACCGGGAGACCGGCGTCGCCTGCTCCAACTGCGGCAGGCCGATCTGCCCTGACTGCATGACCTCCACCCCGGTTGGGATGCGCTGCCCCGATTGCGCCCGGCAGACGACGAAGGTGCGGGTCGGCGCGGGCGCCTTC
The DNA here is from genome assembly GCA_963797265.1 of uncultured Solirubrobacterales bacterium. Lineage (GTDB taxonomy): Bacteria > Actinomycetota > Thermoleophilia > Solirubrobacterales > 70-9 > DASUPK01. Next base: position 914,566 of record CAWCOY010000003.1, read on the forward strand.
AGCCCTACGGCCGGGAAGATGCCCGCCACGATCGCGCTGATCGCAATCAACGTGATCGTCTTCGTCGTCGAGCTAGTCGGTGGCGGTGCCGGCTCGTTCAGCGGTGGCGGCACGGTGATCCACGACGCGGGTCTGCGGGGTCCGGACGTCGCCAATGGCGACTGGTGGCGGGTGATCAGCGGTGGCTTCCTGCACGCGGGGTTTCTCCACCTGCTGCTCAACATGTACGTCCTCTACGTGGCCGGCAGCATCCTCGAGCCGGGAATCGGCACACCGCGATTCCTCGGCATCTACTTCATCTCACTGGTCGCTGGTTCGCTCGGCGCGTTGATCGTCGATCCCAACTCGCTCACGGTGGGCGCCTCGGGGGCGATCTTCGGGCTGATGGCGGCCGTTGTCGTGATCGCGCGGGCCCGCGGAGTCGAGCAGCTGGCCTCTCAGTTCGGGCTCTTCATCGTGCTCAACCTGGTGCTCACCTTCTCGATCTCGGGGATCTCGGTGGGCGGGCACATCGGCGGCCTGATCGGCGGCACGGTGGCCGCGCTGCTCGTCCTCCTCGTCGAGCGCCAGCTGCACGGCCGAGTCGGCTTCGGCCTCGAGCTGGCCGGGATCGTGCTGATGATCGGGGCGACCTTCGCGGGCGCCTTAGCCGTAGCGGGTTAGTCCGCGATCGCCATCAGCGCCTGCTCGTACTGGGCGCGATCGAAGGTGAAGGGGCCGAACCCTTCGTAGTCCCAGTCCGGCCGGGTCGGCTGCTCGAAGTCGTCCCAGGTGACGGTCTCATCGGTGACCGTGACCCTCGCCATCAGCGGTGAGCAGCCGACCTCGCCGCACCCGCAGCCGAGCAGCGCCGTCTTTTCCTCGGCGCCCGTGAACATCGGCGTCCCCTGCCCGCCCAGGAACTGCCCTGCCAGGTCGATCCGCATGTATCCGGCGACCAGTCCGATGTAATTCCCGGCGATCTCCTCCTCCTCGTCCGCCCGAGCCGAAGGGAGCTCGGCCTCACGGACGAGCTCCGGCAGCTCGACGCCGTTGACCTCGATCTTGATCTGCCGCAGATCGTCCGGAAGGTCCCCGCCCGCAGGCGCGAACTCGAAGCTCACCTCGTCCACGGCCTGATCATTGCATCAGCCACCTCGCGCCCGGCCCTGGCCGCGCGTCGTGCCGCCCCGAGGCCGGCGCCCGCGGCGCCCTCACCGATGTCCTGCGCCGTCCGAATCCCCCGGCGAGCGACCCGCCGCCCGACCGAGGCGGCCTCGCCGACCAGCAGCCCCGGCACCTCGGCGATGGAGTGCGATCCATCCGAGCCCCAATCGCCGGTCTGCTCCGGGGTCGGCGGAGTGGTCGTCCGGCGCTCGGGTCGCTTGATGCCGACCTGCTCGGCGAGCTTGGCTTCGCGCTCAGTCGATGGTTCGACAACCTCTGCCTTGGGAGTGGGCTCGTCGACTCGCGCCCTGGCGGAGGATGCCGCCCGTCGCTCGGCCTCGCGCTTCAGGTCCTCGACCGACGCCTTCAGTGTCGATTTGTGTGCCCGCCGCGCGACCGGGCCGGGCAGCGGGATGCCGACCTCGAGGCCGAACTTGTAGGTCGCGCGCGTCCGGTCGCCGCCGAGATCCTCGAAGAGGTAGTGGCCGTCGGCATCGTTGATCCCGTTGCCCTCGACGAAGTCCCACTCGATTCGCTCGGGCTCGTCGTAGCGGTAATCGAGCGTGTAGTTGACCTTGCGGACCTTGGCGTCGACGACGAGCCGAACGCGCTTGCCGCGCCCCTGCTCATCCCAGTCGAGCACCTCGGTGTCGACCACGACGCCCTGCCACTTGGGGAAGGTCTCGTAGTCCGTGATCGCGTCGAAGCAGGTCTTGATCGGCGCCGCGATCTCGACTGTGTGCTCGGCCCAGTTGAGACCCATCTCTCTCCTTCCGGCCTAGGAGCGCCCCGCCGGCGCCGGCAGAGGCACCGGCTGGAACAGGACTCCTTCGGGGGCGTCAACCCTATCCGGGTGAAGCAGGTGGGCGAGGAGCTCGGTGCCTTCGACCAGGCGGGGCCCCGGCCGGGAGAACGAGGCCGCCGCGTCCACCGCCCAGATCCGCTCCGGGCCGATGCCGGCCACCTGGGCAGCGCGGGACTCGACCTCGACCCTCGCGTGCGCCGCGTCCCAGCCACATGGCATCGCCACGATCACGTCCGGCGCCGCGGCGACGAGCTCGTCCCAGTCCGCGGTCCTCGATTTGGTGCCCGCGACGCCGAGCACGTCCTCGCCGCCGGCGATCTCGATCATCTCCGGAACCCAGTGCCCGCCGATGAAAGGCGGATCGAGCCACTCGAGCGCGAGCACGCTCGGGCGGGTGACATCTTCGACGGCGGCGCGCACGCGTTCCAGCCGTCGCTCGAGATCCTCGCGGAGGGCCCGGGCTCGATCGGCGGCGCCGGTCGCCTCGCCGAGTCGCGGAAGGTCGGCGAGCACCTCGGCGAGGTTCGAGGGGTCGAGCGAGATCACGCGCGGGTTCGACGGCAGGCGCGCCGCGACCGCCACCACGTCGTCGTAGGAGACCGCGCAGACCTCGCAGACCGCCTGCGTCACGATCAGGTCCACGTCCAGCTCGCGGAGTGCCCGCTCGTCGAGCTCGTAGAGGTGCCGCCCCTCGCCGGTCAGCCGGCGCACCTCGGCGTCGATCTGCCCGGCCGAGAGCCCCCCGGGGACCAGGCTCCTGGTCAGGTGGCGCTTGCCGGCGGCCTCGGGCGGGTAGTCGCACTCGTGAGTGACGGCGACGACTTGATCGCCGAGTCCGAGGGCGAATAGCATCTCAGTCGCCGAAGGAACCAGGCTCGCGATTCGCACCCGATGAATATGGCACTTCTGAGCGACGAGGAGATCAAGGAGAGACTCAAAGAGCTCGATGGCTGGCGCCAGCGGGGCGAGTACATCGTGAAGAGCTTCGACCGCGGCGACTTCGTCGGCTCGGTCAAGTTCCTCGATTCGCTGGTCGGACCCGCCGAGGAGATGAATCACCATCCCGACATCGCGATCTCCTGGAGCCAGGTGGAGGTCGCGATCTCGACTCATGCCGAGGGCGGCCTCACCGGGAACGACTTCGAGCTGGCGAAGAAGGTCGAGGAGCTCGCCTAGCCGCTGACCTGCACCCGCCGTCCGCTCCGCGGCGGGCGCTAGGCGCTCGTCGGGCTGGGGGCTGTGCTGCTTGTCGTCTCCTTCGTCCTGCTCGTCGTGGCACCGGACAACGACCCACCGACGCAAACACCGTCACACCGTTCGGTAGCCTTGGCTCGTCGCCAGTGAACGACGACGACCCCCCTCGAAGTACGCGCGCCCGAACGGGCCTCCCTTATTCGGCCGCACACCGGCCGCCTGACCAAGGGCGGGATCGATGACTGCGGTTCTGCTCGTCCTGCTGTTCGTCTTGATCGCCCTGAACGGCGTCTTCGTCGCGGCGGAGTTCGCCCTGGTGCGATCGCGGCGATCGCGCCTCGAGCAGCTCGCCTCCGAGGGCACGCGCGGGGCTGGCTCGGTGCTCGAGCAGCTCGATGACATCGACGAGTACCTCTCGGCCTGCCAGCTCGGCATCACGATGGCGTCAATCGGGATCGGCTTCCTGGGCGAGCCCGCCGTCGCCGAGCTGATCCAGCCGATCTTCGGCAGTCTCTCCCACGGGGTCGCGGTGGCCATCTCGGTGGCGATCGCGTATGCGCTGGTCACCGGGCTCCACGTCGTCGTCGGCGAGCAGTCGCCGAAGCTGTTCGCGATCGCCCGGCCGGAGGGCAGCGCGCGTCGTCTCGCCAGCCCGCTGCGCTGGTTCCGGCGCCTGACCGCCCCGCTCACGGTCGCGCTCACCTGGATGGCGAACGGCATCGTCCGGCTGGTCGGCGTGCGTCCGGAGGAGCTCGACGAGGAGCAGCCCACGTCTGAGGACCTCCAGATGCTGATCTCGCAGTCCGCGACGCGGGGGAAGCTCGATCCGGGCGAGGCGGTGATGCTGCGCGGTGTCTTCCACCTGCATGAGCAGGAGGCGCGCGAGGTGATGACTCCCATTCCGGCGGTGGTGACCGTCGACGCGTCCTCGAACGTCTCCGATGCCCTCAACCTCTGCATCACCTCCGGGCACAACCGCCTGGTCGTGGTCGAGGACGGCAATGCCGACCGGGTGCGGGGCATTGTCCACGCGCTGCGGCTGGTCCGGCTGATGATGGCCGAAGGCCCCGAGGCGAAGATCGAATCGGTGATCCGCGACGCCCTGATCGTCCCCGAGACGAAGCCCCTCGACGACCTGCTCACGGAGCTCCAGCGCCAGCGTTCCTCGATGGGCGTGGTGGTGGACGAGTACGGCCGGACGGTGGGGATCGTCACCGTCGAGGACATCCTCGAGGAGGTCGTGGGGGAGATCGAGGACGAGACGGATCCCCTGGCCGGGTCGCTGAGGCAGCTGGCGAACGGCGACTGGTACGTGCGCGGACACGTCTCGCTCGGGGACCTCTCCGACAGGGGCATCGAGCTCCCGGTTGATACCGACGCCTACAACTCGATCGGCGGCTACGTCTTCGGGGAGCTCGGGCGGCTGCCGAAGCGGGGAGATCTGATCGCCGCGGACGGCTACGAGATCCGGGTGGAATCGGTGCGCGAGAACCGCATCGAGGCGGTTCGGATCCACCCGCAAAGCGTCTAAGCGGGCGCTTGCAGGGACTTTTCCTTCCGTCCGTTTAGGGCTCTACGTTGCGGGCAATCCAGAGGGTCACTAGGAGGCCACATGTGGGTCGTCCGGTTCAGCGATAAGCAGCTTGAGGTAGTCAGGGCGGTGCTCCGCTCAGAAGAGCACCGGGGGCCGGCGCTCGAAGGCGCGCTCGAGGCGCTCGACCTGGCCCGGTGGGATGACCTTCCGGAAGCGCAGCTCCCATGGTCCGAGGTCGAGGCCGAGGCCTCCAAGCAGGGTGTCTCGGAGGCGGATGTCATCTGGGATCGTTCCGGTCGCCATGAGGAGCCGGCCGTCCCCCCGATCGCGACGAAGTCGCGCGTCAAGCGCAAGGGCAAGCAGGCGGCGTAGGGCCGGTTCGCTTCTCTGCGCGGGCCTCGTCGGGTTCGCGCTGACGGTCGTCGCCGGGTGCGGCGGCGGCGGCGACTCCGGGTCGTCGCCGGGCCGCTTCGACGGCGACCGGGCGATGTCGTTGCTCCGCGCGCAGGTCGCGGTGGGGCAGCGGCCCGCGGGCTCGCCACGGCTGCGCAACCTCGCAGTCACCCTGCGCGACATGCTGCAGGTGGAGCCCGGAAACCGGCTCCGCGCAAATTTCGAACCCTTTCCGAGCAGCGGCCCGCAGCAGGGGCTGCGAAACATCGTCGCCGTCCTGCCCGGCCGAGCACCGGCGATCCTGATAGGCGCTCACTACGACACCGAGTGGCACCCCAAAGGGTTCGTCGGCGCCAACGACAGCGCGGCGGGCACCGCGGCGGTGATGGAGCTCGCCCGCACGCTCCCCGCCGAGCTCGCCGAGGACCACCGCGAGATCCGCTTCGTTCTCTTCGACGGCGAGGAGGATCCGCCCGGATGCACCGACAAGGACTTCGCGTTCTGTGCGCTGCGCGGATCGAGGGCGTACGCGGCCGCGCACCCCGGCGAGATCGGGGACGTGATCCTGCTCGACTACATCGCCAACCGGGACGCGCGGATCCGGCGCGAGGCGAACTCGAACCAGGAGCTCTGGGGACAGCTCCGCGAGGCTGCGGAGCAGGTTGGTGCAACGGAGATCTTCCCGGCGGGGGTCCAGGGTGGCGTGATCGACGACCACATCCCGTTCCTCGAGCAGGGGATCCCGTCCATCGACCTGATCGACTTCAACTATCCCTACGCGGACACGGTCGAGGACACCGTCGACAAGCTCGACCCGGCTGTCCTAGATGAGGTCGGTGAGACGGTCGCCCAACTCGCCATCAACCTCTCCACCGCCAACGTCCCGCAGTAGTCCTTACAGGGGATAGCGCGGGACGTTCGGCTTAGTCGTATTCGTAGAACCCGGCACCGGACTTCCGCCCGAGCTTCCCATCGTCGACCAGGGCGATCAGCCGGCCGGGCGGGCGGTGGTGCTCCTCGCCGCTGTCGGCGTAGAGGGCCTCCCCGATCGCCACCGCCACATCCACGCCGATCAGATCGAGCAGCGCGAGCGGCCCCATCGGGTAGTTGGCGCCGAGGGTCATGCAGCGGTCGACGCCCTCCGCGTCCATGCCCGTCTGCTCCATCAGGCGAACGGCATCGAAGAGGTACGGGAAGAGCAGCCTGTTGACGACGAAGCCGGGCTCGTTCGGCACCTCGACCACCGTCTTGCCGATCGCCTCGCCCCAGGCCCGCGCCCGAGGACGAATCTCCTCTCGGGCCGAATCGGGGAGACAGAGCTCGATCAGCTCCATCTTCGTCACCGGGTTGAAGGGGTGCAGTCCGAAGACCCGGTTGGCGTGGCCGCTCTGCGAACCGATTTCGTCGAGGGAGAGGGAGGAGGTAGTGGTCGCGAGGTCGGCGTCGGCCGCCGCCTCGCCGACGGTCCGGAGCAGGTCGACCTTCGGCCCCAGCTCCTCGATGACCGCCTCGACGACCAGATCTGAGTCGGCGACCTCGCCGGCCTGTGTCGTCACCCTGATCCGCTTGGCGTCCGCACCCTCGACCTTCGCGGAGAGCGAGTGCGCCTGCTCCTCGGCTCGCCAGGCCGAGGCGTCCGAGCGCGCCAGCAGCAGGACCCGCGACGCCACGCTCGCGGAGGCGGCGAGCCCGCAGGCGATCGTCCCGCTCCCCGCGATCGCCGGTCGCTCATATGTAGTGCCACCCGCCATGTGGGGTGTCTATCACGCAGGAGCGGCGTAGAGTCGGGTTCGTGGCGAGCCGCCGCACCGCAACGGTCAAAGAGCTCGTGGAGCTGTGGAACTCGGGCGGCCTGGACCACTTCCTGGAGTCGCTGGCCCCCGATTTCGAGTTCACGCCCGACCCGAGCTTTCCGGACGCCGGCATCTATCGGGGCGATGAGATGAGGGGGTGGATGCGGGATTGGGCCGAGACCTGGCAGAACAACGAACTCGAGATCCTGGGGAGCGCGGAGCACGGGCGGGCGGTCATCCTTGACTGCCGCTGGCATCTGGCGGCGCCGCAGAGCGGCGATGCGATCCCAGTCAGCGACTTCAGCCTGGTGCTCTGGTTCGATCGCGACGAGGACGATCTCCCGACGCGGATGGCCGCCTTCTTCGATCGCGAGCGGGCACTCCAGGAGGCCGGGGTTACTGGCTGACTCGCCAGTCAATGGGTGTATGCTCAGGTCTACGAGACTTAGTTGCTTGAAGAAACCGACTGAGGAGGCAAGAGGTGGCTGAGAACGGAAAGTTCGGTGGACGCGAGGTCGTGATCGTGGAGGCCGCACGCCTTCCGGTTGGGCGCGGGCACGAGGAGAAGGGCTACTACAAGGACGTCCACGCCTCGAACCTGCTGGCGAAGACCTACGGCGCCGTGATCGAGAGAACTGGGATCGACCCGTCCGAGGTCGAGGACGTCGTCGCCGGCTGCGTGCAGCAGTTCGGTGAGCAGGGCATCAACATCGCCCGCAACGCCTGGCTCGAGGCCGGGCTGCCGATCGAGACTCCCGCCACCACCGTCGACCGCCAGTGCGGCTCGGCACAGCAGGCCGTCAACTTCGCGGCCGCCCTCGTCGCCTCCGGCGTCCACGACGTCGCCATCGGCGGAGGCGTCGAGCACATGGGGCACATCTCCTTCGCCGACTCGGCCGAGGTGATGAAGGAGCACGGCTTCGCCTTCTCCCCTGAGCTGCTCGAGCGATACAACCTCGTGCCGCAGGGCATCTCGGCCGAGATGATTGCCGACAAGTGGGAGATCCCCCGCTCGGAGCTCGACGAGATCGGCCTCCGCTCCCACACGCTCGCCCACCAGGCGACCGAGGAGGGCCGCTTCGAGCGCGAGATGATCCCGTGGCAGTCGAACGGCGACACCTACGTCACCGACCAGGGCATCCGCCCGCCGGCCGAGGACTCCCTCGAGAAGCTGGCTTCGCTGAAGCCGGCGTTCAAGGAGGACGGCAAGATCACCGCCGGCAACTCCTCGCAGGTCTCCGACGCCGCCGCCGCGGTGATGGTGACGACCCCGGAGAAGGCCAAGGAGCTCGGTCTCACACCGCGAGCCAGGATCGTCGACCAGACCACCGTCGGCGTCGACCCGGTGATCATGCTCACCGGTCCGATTCCCGCCACGCAGCTGATCCTGAAGCGCAACGGCATGAAGATGGACGACATCGACCTGATCGAGATCAACGAGGCGTTCGCCTCCGTGGTCGCGGCGTGGCGGCGTGAGCTCGAGCCCGACATGGATCGCGTCAACGTGAACGGCGGCGCCATCGCGATCGGTCATCCGCTCGGCTCGACCGGCGCGCGCCTGATCACCACGCTGCTCCACGAGCTCGAGCGCTCCGACAAGGAGACCGGCCTGGTGACCATGTGCTGCGGTGGCGGGCTCGGCACCGGCACGCTCATTCAGCGCGTCTGATCTCACAACCGGGCGCCGGGTAGCGTTGGGTTAGCGATGGCCACCAGGCCCGCAGGGGCGCGTAATGCGAGCGTGCGCCGCAAGGCGCAACCCGTTTCACGAAGTCCGGCGGACAAGTGGACCGCCGATGACCGCGAGCTGATGCGCGCGGACAAGGTGTTGCGCCGCGTGATGGAGGAGCGCGGCCCGATCGACCCGGCCATCGATCGCCGGGGAAGCCGACCCGACCCCTACGAGGCGGTCGCGAGAGCGATCGTCGGCCAGCAGCTCTCGACCAAGGCTGCGCGATCGATCTGGGAGAAGCTGCTGGCGCAGTTCGGGGGTGAGACGCCCGATCCGAGGGCCCTCCTGAGGAAGCGGCCGCAGACACTCCGCAAGGCGGGTCTATCCAACGCCAAGGTCGAGTTCCTTCGCGACCTCGCCCGACGGGTCACCGACGGCAGACTCGATCTCGACCGCCTCAAGGACCTCCCCGACGAGGACGTGGTCGCCGAGCTGATCGAGGTGAAGGGTGTCGGCCAGTGGACGGCCGAGATGTTCCTGATCTTCCACCTCGGCCGGCCCGACGTCGTCTCGGTCGGGGATCTCGGGATCCGCCGGGCGGTCCAGATCGCCTACGGGATGAAGGAGTTGCCGGGTCCCGAGGAGCTCGAGAAGCTGGCGGAGGTGTGGCGCCCGCACCGGACGCTCGCCTGTCTCTACCTCTGGCGATCGCTGGACAACACGCCGGTCGAACAAGCCGCCGAATAGGCTCACCGCCGTGGCCGCGCTGGATCGAATCTCGATAGCGGCGATCGGGGACACCCCGGCGCAGCTCGCCGAGCAGGCGAGCTCCGCCGAGGCCGCCGGCATCGACTGCGTCTGGGCGCCCGAGCTGTTCCGTAGCTCCGTCACCCAGGCGACCTGGTTGGCCGCGAAGACCGAGAGGGTCGACGTCGGCACCGGCATCGCCTGGGCGTTCACACGCAGCGCCTTCATCCTCGCCGTGACCGCCCTCGATATCGACGAGATGGCGGGCGGCCGCTTCCGGCTCGGGCTCGGCGCGGGAGTGAAGCGGCTCAACGAGACCTGGCACTCGGTCGACTACGGCAAGCCGGCCCCGCACCTGCGAGAGATGATCGAGGCGGCGCGCCTGATCATGGAGAAGGCCCCTACCGGGGAGCCCATCCGCTACGAGGGCGAATACCAGGACATCGACATCACGGGCTGGATCAGGCCGCACAAGCCGGTTCGCGAACGGGTCCCGATCTACGCGGCGGCGATGAGGGAGGGAATGTGCCGGATGGCCGGCGACGTCGCCGATGGGCTGATCGGCCACCCGATGTGCCCGGTGCGCTGGCTCGACGAAGTCGTCGTGCCGAGCTTCGAGACCGGCCTGCAGCGCTCCGGCCGGCAACGCTCCGACCTCGACTTCATTCCCACGGTCACCACCGTCATCGACGACGACGAGAAGCGCGCGCTCGACGCGGCCCGCCGCACGATCGCCTTCTACTCGACTGTCCGCACCTACAAGCCGCTCTGGGAGATGCACGGCTTCGCCGACGCCGCCGCGGCGGCTGGCGATGCCTTCCGCGAGGGCGATCTGGCAGCCGTCCCGGAGCAGATTCCGGACGAGATGGTCGAGGCCTACACGGCGGCCGGCCCGCTGGACAAGGTCCGCGAGCGCGTCGCCGAGGTCGCCGAACGCGGAGACGGAGTCTTCCTCACGCCGGCCACCTATTTCATCCCGCCGGAGCAGATTGGCGAGTACCAAAGCAAGATCATCGAGTCCTTCGGCGCCGCATAAGGTCGGCTCCTCCATAACAAGACGGGTTGCTCCTTTCGGAGCACCCTCGCACTAACGGGGCCGGCGTCCTGAGCTCAGGTCAGGCCGGGCAGGGATCCCGCTCGTCGACGATCTCCTCACGGGAGGAGGCCGAGGGCGGCGGGAAGTGACGCTTGAAGGTGAAGGCGTAGGCCGTCGGGCCGTGCGCGCGAAGATGCTCGACTCTCTCGCGAATGTCAGCCGCGGTCGGGATCGAGCCGGCTGGGATCCACCAGAGCGCCAGATGGGCCTCGGCCAATCTCGGGAACCACTCGCGCCGCCGCCGCATCACCTCGAGGTGGCGGCCGTCGTAGACGAAGCGCCAGAGGGACTCGATCGACTCCCAAACCGACATGTTGACGATGATTCGCTCGTCGTCGAATGGGCGGATCGACGTCGCGTCTCCCTCCTCGGTCTGCAGCCGCCACACGAATCCCGGGGCTCGGTCGGCGATCGCGTTGACCGGCTCAAGCAGCGCGACGAAGTCGGCCAGGGCGGGCGAGTCGATCGGCTCTCGCGGGATCGCGATATTGGCCTGGGCTATGTGCCACTCCGCACCGATTGGCGAAGGATATGGCGCAAGCTAGTCGGGCAGCTGTTCGACGAACTCCACGAGCTTCTTCGGGTCGCGGAGCGGCGCGCCGTGGCCGAAGCAGACCAGCTCGGGCTCGCGGGCTGCGAGCTCCTTCGCCGACGCACGGTTCCGCACCGGGTCCGGCGTCAGCGCGGGCTTGGGCTCGTGGAGACCGGGGATGCCCGTGTACTGGTCCATGTTGGCCAGGACGTCGCCGATGATCAGCACGCGGTCGGATTCACGCCAGAAGACGACGTGCCCGGCCGAGTGTCCCGGCGCATCGATCACCCTGAAGCCGCCAATCTCCTGGCCGTCTTCGATGACCCTGTCGACCTTGTGTCCGGGGCCGTGGAAGATCCGCCAGAAGAAGTGGGCCATGAACTTGTCGGGCTGGCGCTCATCGATCAGGTCTGGATCCTCCGCGGCAGGCACATCGAGTTCCGGGCACAGGAACGGAATGCCGAGCTTCTCGCAGACGTCGCGGCTCGCGCCCTGGTGATCGGGGTGGGCGTGGGTGAGGGCATGCGCCGTCACCTCGTGGCCGTCGAGCTGCTTCAGGATGCGGCCGGTCGACTGCCGGCAACGGCGTCGATCAGGACGTCTCCGGCGAGGTAGGCGTTGTCGGCCCACGGCAGACCCGGCAGGCACTTGATGTGCCAGACGCCGTCGGCGAGCTCCTTCATCAGTGCGCCACCCCCGTGCCGCCGCGCGGGTCCCCGCTGTGCTTGGCGAGCTCCTCCAGGCGCGCGATCTGGGTCTCACCCTCACGCCGCACCGGATCGTCCTCCGGCAGGCCCTCGATCAGCCGCCTGATCCTGTTCCGCACCTGAAGCGCGAAGTGTGGGGTGGAGGGTCCGGCCAGCGCCCGGATGTCCTCGACGGTCACCGCCCTCGTCAGCCGGTCGGGTCGCTCCGCCTCGCTCACCGCTTGCGCCCCTGGCGAGCCGGATTCGGCTCGCTCTCGGCGCCGCCGGGCTGTGCGCGGCCGGTGGCTTGGGGGCCGGCGCTGCCCACCGGCGCGAGCTCCGCCAGCTCGTCCACCTCAGCCTGCACCTGTCCGCCGATTGCGGTCGCGTCGCCCATCAGCCAAACGTGGTTGTACACGGCCCGGGTCGGATCCGTCGCGAAGCCGGGCTTGATGTCGAGGAGAAAGCTGCGGAGCTCGGGCGGCAGGGCGTCCGCGGCGTCGGTGATGAGCAACGGACCCCACTTTCCACTCGACGCCAGAGAAGCCGCCGCCGCCGCGTCCAGCGGCCGATCCGAATTGGCGAGCTCCATGCCGTGGCCGGGGTCGTTGATGTTCCAGCCGAAGGTGCCGTCCGTGTAGCGGGCGAAGAGCAAGGCGTTCTGGACGATGCCGGTGGCGCCGACGCGCTGCACGCTCGCGGAGACCCTGGCGATCTGTGAGAAGGCGGCCTTGGAGATCACGGACTCGGACCCGAGCACGTAGACGGCCGCGGCCGCGTGGCGCCGCAGTGCGGCCAGCGTCGCTGAGGGGACCTGGTTGCGGCCGCTGAACAGAACGGGGTCACCGGACCGAGCCGCCCACGCCGCGGCCGGCATGGCGTAACCGGGTTCGTCGAGGCTTGCGATGACGATGTGCTCCGGCTCGCGCTTCAGCAGCCGCTGGCGGAGCTGGTCGATCGAGCCGGCGACCTCCGCGGGCGAGTCCCCGTGCAGCTGGTCGGAGTGCAGACCTGACGGGACCGCGGCCCCGCCGGCCGAGTAGACCTGTGTGTCCCCGGACGCGCCGCCGCCCCGCGGGTTGAGCTGGGCAAGCGCTTGCGTGGTCGCATCCGGCACCGAGCCGCCTCCGCTGACCAGGACCGGGATCCGCGCCGGCGGCCCTGAGAGCACCGAGGCCGCGATCCCCGCCTGCCAGTCGTCGTCCGGGACGAGGACGGCCGCCTGCAGCGACCTCGCGCCCGGAGCGGGAGGATGGGCCGCGAGCGCAGCCGCCGCCGCGTCGGCGGTCGGATCCGAGCCGCTGATCCTGGTCGTGTTCCGGGTCGCGACCAGCGGGAAGCCGAGCGTCCCGACCGGAGCCTCCTGGGCGTTGTCCGTGGCCACGGCGATCGTCACCACGCGCGTCTCACCCTCGCCGCCGCCACCGAATGGGTTGATGGCGATCAGCGCCACCACCACAACGACGATCAGCGCCACCGCCGCGGCGATCAGACCGCTCGTGCCGAGCCGCCGGGGAACCTCGCGGCGAAGCCAGTCGATGCGATTCACGGCGGCGAACGCTACCCGCCGCGGAGTGCGGTAAGTGACAGGTTCCACTTCCAGTAAACTGGCTGACTGACCAGTCAGTCAACGGTTTTCATCGCACGAAAGGCAGGCCACCGAAATGGACTTCGCCCTCTCTGAGGAACAGCGGGAGCACCGAGAGCACGTCCGCAGGTTCTCGCGCGAGGTGATCCGCCCCGTCGCTCGCAAGCACGACGACGAGGAGAGCACTCCCCGGGAGGTGATCAAGGAGGCCCGCAGGTGGGGGCTCCAGGGCCTGGAGCACATGCAGCAGATGGGCGCCGACCCGGGCGGCCAGTTCGGCGTGATCACCGCCGAGGAGCTTCACTGGGGCTGCGCCGGGATCGCCCTTGCGATTCAGGGTTCGGGTCTCGCCGCCGCGGGCATCGCCGCCTCCGGCACGCCAGAGCAGATCGCCGAGTGGGTGCCGCAGTGCTTCGGCACCGACGACGAGATCCAACTCGGCGCCTACGCCGTCACCGAGCCGCAGGCGGGTTCCGACGTGAAGAGCCTGAAGACGACCGCCAAGCTCGACGGGGACGAGTGGATCCTGAACGGCACCAAGGTCTTCATCACGAACGGCGGGATCGCCGACGTCCACGTAGTCGTCGGCACGGTCGACCCGGAGCTCGGGCACCGCGGGCAGGCCTCCTTCGTGGTCGGTCCGGGAACCCCGGGGCTGCGGCAGGGCAAGAAGGAGTCGAAGATCGGCATCCGCGCCTCCCACACCGCCGAGGTGATTCTCGAGGACTGCCGGATCCCCGTCGAGAACCTGCTCGGCGGGATGGACAAGCTGAACCGCAAGCTCGAGCGCGCCCGCTCCGGCCAGAAGGGCGGATCATCGAACGCGCTGGCGACCTTCGAGATGACCCGTCCGATCGTCGGCGCCTCGGCCCTCGGCATCGCCCAGGCCGCCTACGAGTGGACGCTCTCGTACCTCGGCGAGCAGAGGATCGAAGGCAGGCCCGCGCTCGAGGAGCAGCGCATCCAGCAGGTGCTCGCCGACGTCGCCACCGAGATCGACGCGTCCAGGCTGCTCGTGCAGCGCGCCGCCTGGATGGGCCGCAACGGCATCCCGATGACCGGTGGCCAGGGCTCGATGTCGAAGCTCAAGGCCGGCGACGTGACTATGTGGGCGACGACGACGTTGATGGACCTCGTCGGGCCCTACGCGCAGACCACCGACTGCCCTTTGGAGAAGTGGTTCCGCGACGCGAAGATCTACCAGCTGTTCGAGGGCACGGCCCAGGTCCAGCGACTGGTGATCTCGCGGATGCAGGCGCGGAGCTACCAGGAGCGCTTCGCGGAGGCCGCCGAGATCGCCAAGGCGGCGACAAACGGTTCGGGTGACGGTGCTCCTGAGCCCGTAGCCGTCGCGTAGGCGGCTGCAACCGCCGTTTCAGTTCGGCCCCAGCGGGCGTTCAACCTTCAGGGCGGGATGACTCGATCGAAGCTGTTGACGCTGGCGCTCTGCGGCGCCCTGGCTGCCTGTGCCTGCGCGGTCACCGTGGGCAGCGCATCGGGCAAGAGCCTGCAGCAGAGGCTCGACGGCACCCAGAGCAAGCTCTCGCACGTGAAGGCCCACGCCGGCGTCTTGACGACGAGGATCAGCCATGAGTCCGCTGAGCTCGACCGGCTGACGGCGGAGGTGGCCGAGCTGCGGAACAAGGAGGCTGCGGTCGCCGCCCAGCTCGCTCAGAAGCAGGCCGAGCTCGAGGAGGCTCAGGCCCGGCTGGACCATCTGAAGCGGCGGCTCCGCGAGGCGGTTCAGGTTCTCGAGCAGCGGCTCGTCGCGATCTACGAGTCGAACGAGCCGGACCTGATCACGGTTCTCCTCCAGGCGCACGGCTTCGATGACCTGCTGGCTCGCAGTCAGTACGTGGGGACGCTTCAGCACCAGAACAACGACATCGTCGTCAGGGTTCGGGCGCTCCGCAACCAGATGCAGGTCACCGTCAACACCGTTCGCGCCGCCCGCGACGACATCGCCGCGCGCAAGCAGGAGCTCGAGACGACCAGGCTGAGGCTTCACAAGCGGACCGACGAGCTCGCCACCGCTCGGCGCAAGCAGCACGCCACCTTGATGCAGGTCCGGAACCAGCAGGACGACTTGGAGGGCGATCTCTCGGAGATCTCCAAGAAGATCGCCGAGCAGCTCGCCGCCCAGACCGGTTCCCTTCCCGCCGGCCCGGTCAGGGCGGGGAGCGGCATGTTCATCTGGCCCGTCAACGGCCCGGTCGTCTCGGGCTTCGGTATGCGGTGGGGCCGGATGCATGAGGGCATCGACATCGCGGTCCCGACCGGAACCCAGATCCGCGCAGCCGCATCGGGGACCGTCTCAATTGCCGGAGTCGAGAGCGGCTATGGGAACTACACCTGCATCAGCCACGGCGGCGGTCTCTCAACTTGCTACGCGCACCAGGAGCGGATCCTCGTGTCGGTCGGCCAGCAGGTGTCACAGGCGCAGATCATCGGCATCTCGGACTGCACCGGTCACTGTCTCGGCCCCCATGTCCACTTCGAAGTGCGAGTGAACGGCCAAGCGGTCGATCCACTCGGTTATCTGTAGTCCCGGCTCCGCGTTAATCGGTAGCCGCAACGTGCGGCTTTAGAACACGCGTTTACCTCGCTATTGGGGTTTTTATAGTCCGGGCGATGCGACACGATTCACATACCGTGACTGCGCGTGATTGGCGCGCCGCGAGAGTCGGGGAGTCTCACGTGGCGGGCAGGACATCCAGGACCCAAGAGAGCTTCATCGTCGGCATTGGCGCGTCCGGCGGTTTGCTCGCGGGCGCGGCGATCGTTTTCGTCACCCTGATCGGGGTCGTCTCCTTCAACGTCTGGCCCGAGGCCGCGGGCATCATCCCCAGTGGCGGCAACGTCGAGTTGAGCCAGGGAGCGCCCGCATCCGGCGGCGCCGGCGGTGGCTCCGGCGGTGGAGCCGCGCCGTTGAGCGCGGCCTCCGGTCAGCTCGCGGCGGTCTCGGTGCCGGTCGGAGGGGCAAGCGGTGGTTCCGCTGGCGGCGGAGGCGGCGCCGCCCACAACGGCGGTTCAGCCGGCGGTCATCTCGGCTCCGGCGGCCCGGCACCCTCGGGCAACACCCCGGTGACCCCTCCGAGCTCCGACAACAACGGATCGTCCGACGGATCGTCCGACGGATCCTCCGACGGATCCTCCGACGAGGGTCCGCCCCCGGCGACCAGGGAGCCGATCGGTGGCGGGGATGAGGACACGCCGAAGGCGCCGAGCGGCCGCGACGAGGGCCGCACCGACAAGCCTCACCTGCCCACCCTGCCCATCGGCAACGGCAGCCACGGCAATCAGGGCAGCGATCAAGACGGGCATCACGGTAATCCGGGACCATCGACCGGCACTCCCGCACCGCCGCCTTCGAGCGGTTCCGATGACGAGTCCGATCACTCCTCCGACGACTCTGACGGGAGCTGCCGCGGCAGGAGCCGCTCGCACGGCCGCGACCACAGCAGTGATCAGTCGTTGCCTTCCGTATCGCCCTCCAGCTCAGGCTCGAGCCACTCGTCCGGGCGCGGCCGAGGCCGCGCTCACCACTAGCGGCTCGACTCTCGCGCGGCTAGCTCCCGCTCGACCCAGCGCAGCGCCTCGCCCTGAAGCTCCGGGTCGTGCTGGACGGTGGTGTGGGCGCCGCCGGGCACGATGACCAGCCTGCGAGGATCGCCGGCGCGCTCGTAGAGCTGCTCGGACTGATCGCTCGGGACCTGCGTGTCGCCCTCGGCGTGCAGGATGATGAGCGGGCGCGGGGCGATCCGTTCTACGGCCTCCCCGACGTCCTGAGATAGCAGCCACGCCTCGAGTCCAACGGGATCACCGACCCGCATTTCGAGGTTGCCGCGGCGCAGCCCGCTGGCGATATGGTCCTGGCTCGCCGGGCAGATCGCGATCACCCCTGCGATCGCATCGGATTCCGAAGCAGCACGGATCGCGAGAAATCCACCCAGGCTGGAGCCGCGAACCACGACCCGGCCCGCATCGACGCCCTCCTCCGATTCGAGCAGGCGCGCCATCGCGATCACGGCCTCGACGGCGGCGCCCGACATCGGCGGATCGGAATCGCCGTGGCCAGGCAGATCGAAGGTGAGCGCCGCCCAGCCGCTGGCCGTGGCGAGTCGCGCGAAGTCTGCGTGGTTCTCCTTGCGGGAGCCGGCGCCATGGACGATCACCACCGCGTGCCAGGGCGGTGGATCCTTGGGAAGCCAGAGCGCGTGGGTGAGGCCGGCCCGACGGCCCTCGCGGTCGGGGCGCCGTGGGAGAGAGCGCTCCATTGCGGGGATTCTCGCCCAACTCGTTCAGAATCCCTGCCCCATGGCAACCAGGGCAGACAGCTCGCGGCCGGTCGCGACCGACCCGATCGCCGCCTCGCCGGTGTATCCGGCGGGCTCGCGCGTGAATGAAAGGGGCCATCTCGAGGTCGCGGGTTGCGACGTGGTCGAGCTGGCCGAGGAGTTCGGGACCCCGGCCTACATCTACGCCGAGGACGACATGCGGCACAGGGCGCGGGAGTACGTCGGCGCCTTCGAGCGGCGCACTGATGGCTTCGAGGTGATCTACGCGAGCAAGGCGTTCCCGGCAACCGCTGCCTACCGGCTGATGCGTGAGGAGGGCCTCTCGGTGGACGTCGCCTCGGGCGGCGAGCTGCACATGGCGCTGGCATCGGGCTTCGACCCCGCCCGCATCCACCTGCACGGCAACAACAAGACCGAGGCCGAGCTCCGCTACGCGTTCGAGTCGGGCGTCGGCCATCTGATCCTCGATTCCTTCGACGAGATCGAGCTCGCCGATCGGCTGCTCGACCGACCCCAAAAGGCGCTGATCCGCGTCACTCCCGGAATCAAGCCCTCCACGCACGACTACGTCCAGACCGGGCAGCTCGACTCGAAGTTCGGGTTCGGGCTCGCCGACCGGCTCGCGGAGCGGGCGGTCGAGAGAGTGCGCGAGTCCGATCACCTGGAGCTGGTCGGGCTCCACGCGCACATCGGCTCGCAGATCTTCGAGCTCGAGCCCTACGTCAAGGCGATCGAGGTGATCGCCGCCTTCTGCGACGCCGTGAACCTCCAGCCGGAGCTGCTCAACGTCGGCGGGGGCCTCGGCATCGCCTACCTCGACTCCGACGAGCCCCCTGAGATCGACGACTACGTCGCGGTCAAGGTCGAGGGAGTGCAGCGGGTCTTCGATCCGGCGCCGAGGATCCTGGTCGAGCCGGGACGCTCGCTCGTCGGCAACGCCGGGATCACGGCGTATCGGGTTGGGACCGTGAAGGAGATCCCCGGCGTGCGCACCTACGTGGCGGTCGACGGCGGCATGTCGGACAACCTTCGGCCGATGCTGTACGGAGCCCACTACGAGGCCGTGATCGCCGATCGCGCTGGGGAGACCCCGGAGACGGCGGCCACGATCGCCGGGATGCACTGCGAGTCGGGGGACGTCCTGGTCCGCGATGCGGAGCTGGCCGCCCCCCGAGTGGGCGACGTGCTGGCCACCCCGGCGACGGGCGCGTACGGCTACGCGATGGCCAACAACTACAACGGCGTGCCGCGGCCGCCGGTGATCTTCTGTCGCGATGGAGAGGCCCGGGTCGTCGTCCGGCGCGAGACCTGGGACGACCTGCTCAGCAGGGACGAGTGATGGCGGGCACCGTGAAGGTCGGGATCCTCGGCAGGGGGACGGTCGGCGGGGCCTTCCGGGCGCTGCTTGATGAGCGTGCCGACATGGTCGAGGAGGTCTCCGGCCGGCGCCCCGAGGTCGCCGGGGTCCTGAGCTCGAAGGACGGAGACTTCGACGAGATCCTGGCCGCCAGCGACATCGTCGTGGAGCTGATCGGCGGCACCGACCCGGCGCTCGACTACGTCACCCGCGCCCTGCGGGAAGGCAAGCACGTGGTGACCGCCAACAAGCAGCTGCTCGCGCAGCACGGTGAGGAGCTGGTCGCCGCGGCGAGGGAGGGAGGTGCCCAGCTCCGCTTCGAGGCGGCGGTCGCCGGGGCGATCCCGGTGATCCGCGTGGTGCAGGAGAGCCTCGGCGCGATCCCGATCGAGAAGGTCTTCGGGATCGTCAACGGCACGACCAACTACATCCTCACGGAGATGGCCCGCAGCGGCCTCTCCTACGAGGAGGCCCTGAAGCAGGCGCAGGACCTCGGCTATGCCGAGGCGGACCCGACGGACGACGTCGGCGGCGCCGACGCCGCGGCCAAGATGGCGATCCTCGCTCGCCTCGCCTTCGGCGCGCCGGTGGAGCTCGACGACGTTCCCTTCGAAGGCATCGAGGCGATCAAACCGGACGACATCGCGTACGCGAAGGAGCTCGGGCTCTCGCTGAAGCTGCTGGGCGTTGCCGAGCGGGTCGGCGACGGAGAGATCAGCGTCCGCGTCTTCCCCTGCTTCCTCTATCCGGGACACCCGCTCTCGCCGATCGAGGGCCCGTTCAACGCGGTGATGGTGGAGTCCCCCGCGATCACCGAGATCACCATGTCGGGGCCAGGCGCCGGCGGTCCCGAGACGGCCTCGGCGGTGCTCGGCGACTTGGTCTCGGTGATCGCCGGAGGCTCGCCGCTCTTCGAGGAGAACGCCGAGCTCGAGATCGCCGAGGACGTCGAGATGGCCTTCTATCTCCACCTCGAAGTCGACGATCGCCCGGGCGTGCTCGCCCGGGTCGCGGAGGTCCTGGGGGAGAACGAGGTGTCGGTGCGGAGCGTGGTGCAGCGGGGGCTGGGTGGCGAGGCCCAGCTGATCATGGTCATGCACCCCGTCTCCGAGAAGAAGTTCGGCTCCGCGCTCGAGAGGATCGCCAAGCTCGATTTCCTCCGCTCCCCGCCTCGCTCGATCAGGGTGATCGAGGAAGAGTTCGGCTAGGCCGGGCCCATGCCGACCCCGCTGATCGAGCGCTACCGCGATCGTCTCTCGCTGGAGGAGGGCGACCCGGTCGTGACTCTCAACGAGGGCTCGACCCCGCTGATCCACTCGCCGCGACTCTCGGAGCGGGTCGGCGCGGACGTCCACCTCAAGTTCGAGGGCGCCAATCCGACGGGCAGCTTCAAGGATCGGGGGATGACCGTCGCCGTTTCGCGCGCCAAGGGCGCCGGGGCCGAGGCGATCATCTGCGCCTCGACCGGCAACACCGCCGCGAGCTGCGCCGCCTACGCGGCGCGTGCCGGGCTGCGCGGGGCGGTGATCGTCCCGGAGGGCAAGATCGCCATAGGCAAGCTGGCCCAGGCCCTGATGCACGGCGCCCGGGTGATCGCGCTGGAAGGGAACTTCGATCAGGCCCTGGAGATCGTCCGCGAGATCGCGAAGAAGCACCCGGTCGAGCTCGTCAACTCGGTCAACCCCTACCGGATCGAGGGACAGAAGACCGCCGCCTTCGAGACCTGCGACGAGCTCGGCGACTCACCGGCAGCGCTCGCCATTCCGGTCGGCAACGCGGGCAACGTCACCTCCTGGTGGGCGGGCTTCCAGGAGTACGGGGAGGCTCCGGTTCTCTACGGGTTCCAGGCGGCGGGCGCCGCGCCGCTGGTCGAGGGCCACCCGATCGAGAACCCCGAGACCGTCGCCTCCGCTATCCGGATAGGAAACCCGGCCCGCTGGGAGGAGGCGATGAACGCCTTCACGGCTTCACGCGGCCGGGTCGCCGCGGTCACCGACATGCAGATCCTCGAGGCCTACCACTGGCTCGCCTCGAGGGAGGGGGTCTTTTGCGAGCCCGCCTCCGCGGCCTCGGTTGCGGGGTTGCTCGCGCATGGCCTGCCCGTCGCCGACGGGATGGAAAAGCCCGAGAGCGTCGTCTGTGTCCTCACCGGCCACGGCCTCAAGGACCCCGACAGCGCGATCGGCAAGGCGCCGGCGGTCACCGGCTGCAAGGCGGATCTGACGTCGGTGGAGAGGGCCGTCTTCGACTGAGGTAAACGTCACCTACCCGATCGGCTACACCGTCGTGTGGTCAGACGGTCAAGGTCATTGGAGGCGGCGCGCGACAGCGACCAACGTGGCGACAACGTGATCGGGCTCGAAGGCGACCTGGGCGTGGGTGAAGCGGAGCGTTGTCAGGCCCGCCGCGGTGTGGGCCTGGTCCCGCTTGCGGTCGCGAGCTTGCTGAGCTGGCGTGCGGTGATACCGAAGCCCATCGGTCTCGACAACCAACCCCAACTCGGGCCAGTCGAAGTCGACCTTGAATCCGTTGAGACGAACGCGAGTCTGCGGGCGGCGGAGCCCTGCGCGTCGGACGAGCGGGAGGAATCTGCGTTCGAGTGCCGGGTCCGTGGGTGCGAAGGTCCGACGGTCGAGCAGCTTGCGCAGTGACGCCACTCCCCGCAAACCCGCACGTGCGTTGAGGGCCAGCCGAAGCGTTTCAGGGTCGACGAGCTCGTGCTTGTCCGCCTCGTTGACCGCCGTTTCGAGGTCCCATTTCGTGAGTCGAGCGGCAAGGTCGATCAGTGTCCTGATCGGCGTGGTGACCGGGATCCCATCAAGCTCGACGCGATCCTCAGAGGCCAGTCGGGCCCGTCGATGGACCCGGAGGCCGACGGGGTGCCGCCCGACTGGGGGAACCGTTACTTCGATCGGAGCCGCCTCGTGCAACCGCCGGCGGCCGGCACGGTCCGGTGGGCGCGACCGGATACGCCAGAGGATCGCTGCGCTCTCGTGGCTCAACATCGCCTCCGGCCCGGCAAAGAGGGTGGCCGCCATGAAGAGGCCTGATTCGGTGAGCTGTGGCCGCCCCACGGCGTACACGCCCCTCCAGGTTCTGCCCCCGTGACCAACCGGGTGCAGCCGGCCCCTGCCTAGTCGATGCTCGATTGCGCGCTCGGATAGGCCGAGGTCAAGCAGCTGGCTGCGCGCAACCACACCGTGTTGCTGGCTAGCGAGAGTCCAGACGGTTCCAGTAGCTATTTTCCCGCCCAACCGCGCCATCGTGTGGCTGAGTGGGCAACAGGACGGGTTCGCCCCCCGCGGGCTAGCGCGCCCGGCGAACCCGGAGGCGTCGTGTAGCCGGGTCGTAGCCCGGCTTCGTGGCGGTGATCCGCGGCTTGCCCCGCTTGTGGAAGCGCCGGCAGATGCGGGTCCGGCCGGCCGTGTTCGTCAGCTTGTGTTTGCGGCCGAGGCGCACGGTCGCGCCGGGCGCGGGCGAGCCGTCGTCCGCCGTCACGATCACCTTGAAGCATGAGCGGCGGCCGGTGCGCGCCTTCTTCGGCTTCGCGCGGACGTGGAGCTTCCCGGCGCTGGCGTCGCCGCCACCTCCACCGCCGCTACCGCCGCCACCGCCACCGCCGCCCCCACTCGGGCAGGCGGCGACGCCGGTGGTGCCGCTGGCTCGGTCGAAGTCGAGGACGGGACCGAGGTTGCCCGCCTCGTCCACGGCGCGGACAGCGACATGGCCGAGGGCATCGGCCGGAGGCGTGTAGGTCTCGGGGTCGCCGGCCACGCTCGGCGCCGGCGGGTCACTCAGCGGCTGCGCCGAGTTGAAGTTGTTCGGGCAGATCGGGCCTGACGACGTGGCGATCTCGTAATGGTCCGCCGTGCCGGCGTACCAGTCATCGCCCGGCGCCTTCCACTCGAGCGTCGAGCCGTCAGCTGAGACCGAGGCGTCGCGCAGGATCCCGGGGGGCCGCGTGTCGACGCCGTACTCACCGGTATTGCGCTCGTCGTGATGCGAGCTCCACCATTCCTGATTGGCGTCGGCCAGTCCGTCCGTTCTCCAGGACATCAGGTAGCCCTCGCGTGTTGTGGTGACGACCTCGTTCTTGCCATCGCTGTCGAAGTCCCCGACGGACGGGCCGAACACGATCCAGCCGGTGGTGAACTTCGGGAAGTCGCTCGCCTGCGCGCCGCCCGTCGTGAAGGCGTGCAGCGCAGAACTGTCGCCGCCCTGGACCACGTCGGGCTGCCCGTCCCCGCTGACGTCCGCGATCACGGGCGCACCGAGGAAGTCGAGGCCCTGGGCCTTCGCCGGGAAGCCCGGGAGCGCTGCGCCCGAGGCCGCCTCGTGGACGCGCATGTAGTTGTTGATCGGACTTCCCAGCCCGGGGAGAAGCAGGGAGGTCGCGACGCTCGTCACCCCGCTGCCGGGCTCGGCCAGGGAGAGGGTGTTGGTCGGGCCGACCTTGCCGAACGCGCCGGTGCCGGTGAAGTTGACTGGTGCGTCCGCCGGGAGCGTGCCGCCATTCAGGATGTTGGTGAGCGCCGTCGCGTCGAGAGTGCCGTTGGCGAGTCCCGAGAGCAGCCCGAGGCTCGCGTCGGGGACTGGCCCGTAGATGCCCATCTGGGAGCCGTTCGGTGAGAAGAGGTAGCTGGGAGTGAAGATCCCCGCCGATCCCTCGACCTCGGTCTTTCCGTCGCCGTTCACGTCGGCGGTGATCGGGGCGTTGGCGCCCTCGGTGATGAACTCCTGCGCCGAGCCGTAGTACATGACCAGCGCGTCCGCGCTGTTCGGCCAGCCGGGAACGGGCGTCCCGTCCGAGTTGTAGGCGTAGAGGTGGGAGACGGGCGGGGTCACGGATCCGGAGACACCCACCACCTGTAGGTCTGCACCCGGTGTCTCGTTGTACTGCGAGCGAATCACCAGCTCGGGCTCGGGATCGTCGTCGAGCTGGGCGAGGGCCGGGGGCACGTCGATCTTCTGGTCGTTGATCACGGTGAGGCCGCTGCCGGCGGTCGGCTTCTCAGGCTTCACCGGCCAGCCCGGCAGCTCGTGGCCCGCGCCGTCATAGACGTGGATGTAGCCGTCCCAGCCGACCTGGACGATGTCGAGCTTGCCGTCGCCGTTCATGTCGGCCAGCAATGGGCAGGCGGTCGCTCCCTGGAGGGGCTGACGGGTGAACGGGCTCTCCGGGTGCGGCAGATCCGGTTTCACGACGCCCGTGTCGAGGGTCTGGGGGAAGCCGGGGCGGCGCTGTCCTTGCGCGTCCCAGACGTAGACCCGCCCGGTGGTCGAGGTGGCCGCGATGGAGAGCCGGCCGTCGTGGTCGAGATCGCCGACCGCGGCTCCGATCAGGATGGGCTCATTGCCCGGGTCGACGCCCGAATGGTCGACGATCACCTGCGTCGGATCCGTGTGGACCGGCAAGCCGGGGAGCTCGCTGCCGTCCGGGCGGACCGCGTGGACGTTGCCGTCGGAGTCCCCGAAGATCGCGTCCAGCTCGCCGCGGCCCTGAAGGTCGGCCAGCACGGGCTGGGATTCTCCGCCGGGCCCGATCTTGACCGGGAAGCCGGCCATCAGGGTGGGGTCGTGGTGGACTGCGATCGAACGCCGCTCCTCGCCAACGCGCCCATCTGCGTCGGTCACCTTGATGCGAAGGGTGACCGTGTACTGCTCGTTCGTCGACAGCTCCTTGTCGTTGGAGAGGTGGAAGGCGGCGTCCCAGAACGACTCCGGGACCTGGTTCAGGTCGATCGATCCCAGCGACCCGGTGAACGGGCTGCTTCCGCCGCCGGTGTTCGCGGTCAGGAACTGGCCTTGAGTCGGCTCGGCGCCCGGCGCGAACTGCAGCTTCCAGGTGTACTGCTCCGACCGCGGGGCGTCGACGTGTCCCGTGACCGGCACCGACGATGTCTGCGTAGGGTCATACAGCGAGTACCAGTCGGGCGAGTTGAACCAGGCGATCGGCGGGACGTCGCCGTCGTGGACCGCCTGCATCGCCTTGTGGACGTTCGGGCGCCCGTAGCCGTATTGGAGGTCGAAGCCGGGCTTGCCGGTCCAGCCCGACGGCGGGTTGGGGTTGCCGTCGATGTCGGAGGCGGTGTCGCGCACCACCTGGATCGCCTCGTCGTTGGTGAGCGGCGAACCGATCAGCCCGTCCGCGGCGGCCTGCTTTCCATACGAGAGCACCAGGGCCATCACCCCGCCCACCGTCGGGGTCGACTCCGAGGTCGTCCCGCCCGTCGTCGCGACCGAGAACATGTTGTGGGTGCCCCAGGAGGTGTAGCCGGAGCGCGCTCTGTAGGTGGTGGTCAACGCGTTGGCGACAGGGCCGCCCACGCCCGGGACGATGCCGAGGCCGTGGGTGTTCGAGACGAGCCCGTTCCCCGGCAGCACGTGCTCGTGGAACATCCCGCCCTGGTGGTCGGTGGAGTCGAAGTCGTTGGAGGACTCGACCATGACGACGCCGTGGTTCCACAGGTAGTTGACCGCCTGCTTCATGAACGTCGAGTAGCCGAGGTCGGCGGTGGTGGAGACGACAACATCGGCGCCTGAGTCGCCGGCGAAGAGCCAGGCCTGCGCGAGATCGTCGGTGCGGTCGAGTGCCTCGGCACCGGCCTTGACCGGCAGCAGCATGCAGCTGGGGCAGACGCCCGCGCCGCCCACGCCGTTGTTCGCCTCGGCGGCCGCCTGCTTCATCTGGTTGTTGGCGTGGCCGTATGTGGAGTCGAGCGTGGCGGGGTCGTTCTGGTCGTTGTAGAAGTCCCAGCCGGAGATGTCGTCGACGTAGCCGTTGCCGTCGGCCTCGCCCGTGGCTCGGACCCCGTCGGCCCCATCGGAGAAGCGGACGATGATGTCCTCCGGGTCCACCACGCCGTTGTCGTTGGCGTCGGGGGTGGCCACGCCGTCGTAGACGGCGAAGTCGTCGGCGTTCAGACCCGGCTGGCCGTCGGGATCGCTGGGCGTGGGCAGCTCCTTGGGGTTCAGATAGACCCGGTTGCGGAGCTCGGCCGCGTCTCCGTTGTGCCAGTTGATCCCGCCTTCGACGTAGGCGATCACGGTGCTCGGATCACCCGTCGTGAAGTCCTTCCAGGCGGTGTCGACCGACATGCCCGCGGCGTTTTCGGGATCGCTCGCGAGCGGGGTGCACTGGGGCATGAAGCTGAACAGGTAGTGCTCCTGGTCATCCGCCGACTTCGTCAGGCAGTCGGTCGGGCTGTTCTCGGCCGGCGCGTAGCCAGGATCGTTCGGCGGATCCGCCGGGAACGCCGCCCAGGCCGTCCCGGCGATCATCAGGAGCGCGAGCGCGGCGACCACCGCCGCCCGTGCGGCCGTCCTGCGACGGTTGCCTCCCGAGGCCCCCAACACGAGCGATGACGGTACAGAAGCCCAGTAATCTCCGCGTCAGTTCAAAAGGGAAAGAGGGGAAGGAGAGGGAGAGTGGGTCTGTTCAAGTCGATGAAGGACCTGTCCGGCCTGACCAAGCAGGCCAAGGAGCTGCAGCGCCAGCAGCAGGAGGAGGCCGGCTACAAGCCCGGTTTCCGCGGTCAGATGGAGCAGATGGGGGACATGCTCTCCCAGGCGAACGAGCAGCTCGCCGACATCACCGACTCATCGGGTGAGCGTTCGCAGATCCTCGCCACCGGACTCCCGGGCCAGGGCGTGGTCGTCGCCCACGGCACCCCCGAGCGCGGCGCGCAGTGGTTCAACATGGACATCGACCTCGAGGTCCACGTCAGCGGCCGCCAGGCCTACCGGGTCAACAACATGTACATGGTCCCGGCGGGTGCGACCATCGGCCAGGGAGTGACGCTGCCGATCAAGGTGGACCCGAACGACCCGTCGAAGATCGCGATCGACTGGGAGGCGGCCCAGCGCGCGCCCGCGCGAGGCGAGGTGCGGACCACCGGCGGGTCCGGCTTCACTCCGGCTCCGGCTCCCGTCCCAGCTGCGGATACAGGCGATCAGATCGCGGAGCTCGAGAGGCTCGCCAAGCTCCGGGACTCCGGCGCGCTCACCGACGCCGAGTTCGAGCAGCAGAAGGCCAGGATCCTCGGTTCGTAGGTGTCGCCGGATCCCGGCCGGATAGCCTCCGGCCCGTGACCGCGCGACGACGGCTGGTCAAGGTGCCGGCCTCATCGGCCAATCTCGGGCCGGGCTATGACGTGCTGGCGGCCGCGCTCGCCATTCACCTCGAGCTCGAGGTGGAGGAGGCCGGGTCGTTCTCGGTCCAGGCCGAGGGCCTCGACGTGCCCCTCGACCGCTCCAACCTCTGCGTGCGGGCCTTCGAGACGCTGCGGCCCGCCGATGGAATCGTCTTCCGGATCCGAAGCGAGATTCCACTGGCCGCCGGCCTGGGCTCGAGCGGGGCCGCGATCGTCGCCGGCCTGCTCGCCGCCGACCATCTCTACGAGCTCGCCCATGAGCCGGCAGACGTCCTGGTCAAGGCGGCCGAGATGGAGGGTCACCCAGACAACGTCGCTGCCGCGCTCTACGGCGGCTTCGTCGTCTGCTCCGAGGACGACGACACCGTCACCGCCACGCGCCTCGATCCGCCCCAGGGGGTGGAGGCGGTCGTCGTGATTCCAGACGAACAGGTCCGGACCGAGGAGGCTCGCGAGGCGATCCCCGAGCAGGTCCCGATCGCCGATGCCGTCGCGAACATCTCGGCGGCGACGGAGCTCGTGCTGGGCATACAGCGCTCGGACCTGACCCTGATCGGCCGCGGACTCTCGGATCGCCTGCACCAGCCTCACCGCGCCCGCCTCTATCCGCGCTCGATGGAGATCCTCCAGGAGGCTCCGCGGATGGGAGCGATCGGGGCGACGATCTCGGGCGCCGGCCCAACGGTGCTCGTCTGGACCTTCTGGCAGAGCACCGGCGAGGTGATGAAGAAGCTCAACGAGCGAGTCGGGGATTGGGCGGAGGTTCGCCGGGTGCCGTTCTCGCCGATCGGCGCCGATGTCCCGGAGCTTTGAATTCCCGTCAGACGGTTGCTCCTCGCTTCGCTCGGAGCACCCTCGCATAAACAGCTCACTTTCACTCTGGTCCGAGGACTCGTTCCTCTCGATCGCGTCCAAGGGCTCGGCGCTCTCGATCGGATCGGTGGGCTCGTTTGCCTCGATCGGATCGATCGGCTCGGTGGGATCCGCCTTCTCGGTCGCCTCGGCTGGGTCGGCCGGCTCGGTCATGTCCTTCGCCTCGGCGGGGTCGATCATGTCCGCGCGGGCCCGGGACTCGATCATGGGAGACCCGGAGCGCCCCGATGCCGCGGTGCTCTCAGCCGGGATCCTCGCGCTCTGCGCCGCGGCGATCGCCGGCTGGGCGATCTATCGACGTGGAGTCTGAGCTGGAGCCGAAACGGCTGGAACCCCGCGACCGCGAGGGGCCGCGGGGTCCGCCGCCGCGGAGTTAAGACGTCGTGGTTGTGCTGGTCTCGGTCGGCGTCGTCGTGCTGGTCGTGGTTGCCGGCGCGAAGCCGCACTTCTTGCCCCTGGTGTTCGTGGCCGGCTTCTTGTGATGACGCTTGCCCTTCGCCGGACACGGCTTGCTGTTCCTCCGTGGTTACTTGTCTATCCACGCCTGAAAGCGCCGCCCGGCTGCGCGGGGTTACGGAGTGGACGAACAGTCGAGCAGGCCGACTTGGCGGAGGATCGAGACCGAGTCCGAGTAGACGTCCTTGCGCTTGACCAGTCCGTCCTCGAAGGGGATCACGTCGACCCCGCGCCACTCGACCCGCTTTCCGCTGGGCTCGGCGGCCAGGTCGCCGCGGCGCATGGGGTTCGAGTGTGTGGCGCTCGCCGTCCACTCCTGCGTGACCACGCCATCGCGCACGTACAGGCGACGCGTCTCGAAGTGGATGTCGGGCCAGGTCTCGAAGATCCCGCCGATGTGCTCGCGAACCTCGGCGCCATCCGCCGATTCGCCCGCCGTGTGGTTCTCGAAGACCATGTCGGGGGCGTGCATCGACACGATCGCGTCGAGGTCGTGGTCGTTCCACGCCTGGTTGTAACGGCGGATGGTCTCCTCGAGACTCTGAGCCGAGTCCTCTCCCACGGCGGAGAGGATATGTTCGGAACCCCGGCGAGGACAAGGGGAACGGAGCGAGGAGGAGAGATGGCCGAGGGCTACACCATCAAGCAGGTCGAGGAGTTCGAGGAGATGGAGGGGAGCGGGGGAGCAACCTGGCGCCTCGCCCGTAAGTCGGTGGAAGCCGAGTCCTTCGGCTTCAACGTCGTCGACATCGCGCCGGGCGGGCAGATCCCCGAGCACGATCACACTGGCGACAACCAGGAAGAGGTCTTCATCATCCTCGAGGGCCAGGCGACGATCGTCGCCGACGACAACGAGCACGATGCGCCGGCCGGCACCTACTGCCGCTACGCCCCAGAGGTGAGCCGCACGATCCGCAACGACTCGGACGCCAACGTCCGCGCGCTCCTGGTCGGCGTGCCGGTCGACAGCGGATACCAGCAGATGCCCTGGGGCTAACCTCGCCTAGCCGCGTATAAAGCCGACGCCGAGGGTCGGTTTTTGTTAGGTTGCCCGAATTAGGGCTACCTAATGAATGATTCGACGACCACAGACCCGCCGCCTCGGTGATCCCGACCCTGGTCATCACCCTGCGCGAGGGGGTCGAGGCGTCGCTGATCGTCGGCATCGTCGCCGCCTTCCTGGTGAAGCAGGGCCGCCGCGACGCCCTCGGGTCGATGTGGCTGGGCGTCGGCCTGGCGGTTGCGATCTGCGTCGCGGTCGCCGTCGCCCTCCGCGTGATCGGCGAACGGCTCCCCCAGCGCGAGCAAGAGGGCCTCGAGACGATCGTCGGCCTGATCGCAGTCGGAATGATCACCTACATGATCATCTGGATGCGGCGGCACGCCCGCGGCCTCAAGGCGCAGCTCGAGGGGCATGTCGCGGAGGCGCTGGTCGTCGGCTCGGCAACCGCGCTCGTCGGGATGGCCTTCCTCGCCGTCCTTAGGGAGGGGTTCGAGACCTCCGTGTTCCTACTCGCCGCCTTCCAGGACACGTCCGATACGGCGGCGGCGGGAGCGGGCGCGGTGATCGGACTGGCCGGGGCGGTGATCCTGGGCATCGCCATCTACTTTGGCGGCGTCCGGATCAACCTCTCGCGGTTCTTCCGCGTCACCGGGTTCGTCCTCGTGCTGGTGGCCGCGGGGCTGCTGGCCACGTCGGCCCACACTGCTCACGAGGCCGGCTGGCTCAACACCATGCAGGGCGAGGCGCTCGACCTGACCTGGCTGGTGCGGCCCGGGACCGTGAGCGGCTCGCTGCTCACCGGCATGCTCGGCCTGCAGCCCCGGCCGACCGAGGTCGAGGTCCTTGCCTATCTGGTCTTCGCGATTCCCATGGGCCTGTACGTGATCTGGCCCGACCGCTGGCGGCCGTCGAGTCCGCTGCTCCGCCTTCGCCGCCAGCCGGCAACTGCCACGACTCAGACGGAGATTTGATGATCGCCCGACGTACCGGTCAGTTAGCCGGATCGAACTCGAACAAGATGCCGCCGTGCGGGGTGAATTCGACCTGGAGGCCGAGCGGTCTTCCAGCGGCGTTTGCTTGGGCGATCACTGCCTTGTGGGCCCTGGCGAGGCGCCGCGCCTGGGCAAATCTCCGGTTCTTGTACGCACGCACGATGGCGTCGAGGCTCGTTGCAACCACATCGCGGTCCTGAAGCCACGTGGATACGGTCGGCTCATCGCCTGGGGCAGGCGGGATCAGGCGAAGCCGTGTCGTGACGTTGGTATAGACCGCCGCGATCCGCCGACCAAACCGGATCGTCGGCCCAACGGTCTTCTCCGTGACCCGCTCTGGTCTCTCGATGCCCTTCCGCCTCAACGCCTTGAAATAGGCCGCGATCGCCTTGCCGACAGGCCGCTCCGCGGTCTAGCAGACCGGATTCGCCTGAGCGACGTATTCAGCGCGGGTCGTGGCCGCGTGGGCCGGGGCGCACGTGATAGCGAGCGCTATCAACGCGATCACGCTCGCTAGCGGCTTTGCGATGCGTGAGCGAGGGCTCAGGAGAACTCGTCGAGCGAGCGCTTCTGGCAGCGCAGCTCGTGGTCCCGCTGCTTTGCGGGGACGCCGGACTCGCCCGTGACGGCCTCGTTGTGCCTGACGTCGACGACGGCCCGGAAACGCTCGGTCTCCGAGCCGGCGCTGGACGGTTCCCCGACCGCCTGCTCTCCCCGCTCTGAATTGTTCTGCTCAGTCATGCTTCTCCGTCGATCCCCAGCTTGTTGCTCCCCTTGTTCTACCACTTTGTGAGCGTTCGCTAAGACACTACGTAGAACCGCTCGCCAGGCTGAAAGTAGCGCTGCACGAGGCGGGACGCACCACGCCGCCGTTTCGCAAATTGCGGACGAAGTGTCAGGGCGGCAGGTGAGGGTCGCGATGGTGCCGGGTGGTGCGCCACCTATAATTCCCCGCCCGTCGGTCCACCCCCGTCGCGCGCCCGCTCGAAGAAGGCGCGGAACCGGAGGCAAATTGAGGAACTCCCCCCAAGAGCGTGTGCGCTTCTCCCCCGAGCGTGCCTACCGCCCGCTGGTTTCTCCGCCGAGCGTGGAGGACAAGGACGCGTGCGCGCTCTTCGCATCCGTGCGGCGCGACGCTACGCCGAGCCACGAGCCGATCACGCTCGCGCTCGAGTCGCTCCAGAAGATGCTCCACCGCGCCGGCAACGTCGACGGCGAGGGTGACGGCTGCGGGCTGCTGGTCGACATCCCGACCAAGATCTGGGCCGAGGAGGTCAGGCAGGGCGGGCACAATCCCTCTCTCGCTCTTGACGACGCCTTCGCGGTCGCCCACGTCTTCGTCGAGCGCTCGCAGGACCTGGAGAAGATCCGCCACGACGCCCGAGAGCTCCTCGGCGCGGCGGGCTTCCGGATCCTCGCCGAGCGCGTCGGGGCCGTCGACTCGGCAGCACTCGGCGCGACCGCCCGGGAGGAGGAGCCGCAGTTCTGGCAGTTCGCGGGCCTCGTGCCCGAGGCCTCGGAGGCCGACCGCACCGTCTTCAACCTGAAGATTGCCCTCGAGGAGAAGCTGGGGGTCCACGTCGCCTCCTTCTCGGGCAAGACGGCCGTCTACAAGGTGATGGGCAACCCGAAGGTGCTGGGCTCCTACTACGCCGACCTCTCCGACGAGCGAATGGAGACGATCGGCGCCTTCGGCCACAACCGCTACTCGACCAACACCTGGCCCTCCTTCACGCGGGTGCAGCCTTTCGGGGTGCTCGGGCACAACGGTGAGATCAACACGATCGAGCAGCTCCGTCAGGAGGCGCGGATGCTCGGCGTGCCGATCGGCGAGGGCAACTCGGACTCACAGGACCTGAATCGGACCATCGAGACCCTGTGCCGGCGCCACGGCCTCTCGCTCGCCGAGGCGATGGAGATGGTTGTGCCGCCGATCGTGGACGAGATCGCCGCGCTCCCCGAGGAGCTCCACTCCTTCTACATGTACCTGCGCCAGACGATGGGCCCGTTCGCTCAGGGCCCGGTCGCGCTGATCGCTCGCAATCGCGACGAATGCGTCTTCTCTGCCGACGCGATGGGGCTGCGCCCGCTCTGGAAGCTCGAGACCCCTCAGGACTTCATCTTCAGCTCCGAGCCCGGGGTTGTCCCGGTCGACCAGATGGTCTCCGAGCCTCACCCGATGGCACCGGGCGAGAAGTACATGGTGCTGATCGACCGCGACCGCCATCGAGCGACCATCCATCCGCACGCCGAGATGCTGCGGGAGGTCCGCAAGCGCTGGCTGGCGAGGGTCGGCGCGGACGAGGTGGCGGGCTACGACCGGGCGCTCCAGACCGGCGGCCCGCTGGAGGGTCCCGAGATCCCGGGCTACACGGACGCCGGGCCCGAGGAGCCGGTCAAGGTCCAGGACCGGGTGCTCGCCGGCTTCGGCTGGCAGCGCGACGACGTCAAGCTGGTCCAGCAGATGGCGGACAATGGCGCCGAGCCGATCGGGTCACTCGGCTACGACGGCCCGCTCGCCGCCCTCTCACCCGAGCGCCAGAACCTGGCCGACTACTTCAAGGAGACGGTGGCGGTCGTCACCAACCCGGCGATCGATCGGGAGCGCGAGATCGAGCACTTCTCCACCCGCGCCGCCTTCGGCCGGCGTCCGCCGGTGGAGGATCCCTCGGCCCACACGCAGACGGTCGAGACCGACTTCCCGGTGATCCTGGGCGGTCACCACGATCTCGCACCGCTGCCGCACAGCGCCTACCGCCGGATCGCGAACGAGCAAGGTACGTTCGTGCTGGAGGACCTCTGGGAGGTCTTCGGCGACCGGGCCAAGGCGATCGACATCGCGCTGCTCGAGTCCGAGACCACCCAGGGCGCGATCGAGCGACTGCGCCAGGAGGCCGTCAAGGCCGTCACCGACGGCGCCGAGCTCGTCGTGCTCACCGACCGCACGGTCTACGACGGTGACCGCCGCTACATCGATCCCCACCTCTCGGTCTCGGCGATCGACCAGGCGCTGAAGCAGTTCCAGGTCGGACCGGGCGGGGTGAACCTGCGCCGGCGTTGTTCGATCGTCCTGCGCTCGGCCGCGATTCGCAACGTCCACGACGTGATGCTCGCCCTCGGCCTCGGCGCCAACGGCGTCTCCCCGTACGTGATGATCGAAGTGATCTGCGTCGACGACTACGAGAACGACGTGGCCAACCTCTGCTCGGCCCTCCGTAAGGGAATCGAGAAGGTGATCTCGACGATCGGGATCCACGAGGTCCGCGGCTACGCCCGCCAGTTCTCCTCGATCGGGATCAAGCCCGAGCTCGCCGAGATCTTCAACACCGAGGCCTTCGCGGCCTCGGATACGGGCGGTAACGGCTTCGCGCAGCTCGATGCCGATACCAACAAGCGCCAGAAGATCCTCACCGGAGACGAGGAGTCGAAGCCGGCGAAGACCTTCCGCTTCTACCCCAAGGTCTACAAGGCGGCGATCGCGACGGCGAACGGCACCGCCGGCTTCGACGAGTACTCGCAGAAGGTCCGGGAGCTCGAGGCGGAGAGCCCGATCTCGATGCGGCACGTGATGGGGCTGCGCAAGGAGCCGGACCGCGACCCCGTCGACGCCTCGCAGGTAGACGCCTCGGTCGGCCACCACGACTACCCGGTGGTGATCAGCTCGATGAGCTTCGGCTCGCAGTCCGAGCCGGCCTTCCGCGCCTACGCCGAGGCCGCCAAGGCGATCAACATCCTCTGCATCAATGGCGAGGGCGGCGAGATCCAGGACATGTACGGCAAGTACCGCAAGTGGCGCGGGCAGCAGGTCGCCTCGGGCCGCTTCGGCGTCTCGGCAGAGATGCTGAACTCCTCCTACGTCGCCGAGATCAAGATCGGCCAGGGCGCGAAGCCGGGCGAGGGCGGGCACCTGCCGGGCAAGAAGGTCTCGGAGAAGGTCGCGTCGGCACGAAACGCCACGCCCGGCACCGACCTGATCTCGCCCTCCAACAACCACGACCTCTACTCGATCGAGGACCTCGCCGAATTGATCGACGAGCTCAAGACCGTGAACCCCGATCTACGGGTGTCGGTGAAGGTCCCGGTGGTCCCCAACATCGGCACGATCGGGCTCGGGATCGCCAAGGCGGGCGCCGACATCATCACCCTGAGCGGATTCGAGGGCGGCACCGGCGCCGCCCGCCAGCATGCGCTCCGCCACGTCGGGCTGCCCTCAGACATTGGCACCCGTGCCGTGCACCGCGCGCTGATGGAGGCGGGCATCCGCAACCGGGTCGAGATCTGGGCCGACGGCGGCTACCGCCACGCCCATGACGTCGTGAAGCTCCACTGCATGGGGGCAAACCGGGTCGCCTTCGGCACCCTGGCCATGGTCTCCCTCGGCTGCACGATCTGCCGCGGCTGCCAGCTCGACACCTGCCACGTCGGCATCGCGACCCAGATCGAGACCGTCGAGCAGGCCCAGGAGCACGGCCTGAAGAAGTTCACCCCGCAGGCCATCGACTCGGCCGCGGAGAGCTGCGCC
The DNA here is from genome assembly GCA_963797265.1 of uncultured Solirubrobacterales bacterium. Taxonomy (GTDB): domain Bacteria; phylum Actinomycetota; class Thermoleophilia; order Solirubrobacterales; family 70-9; genus DASUPK01. The sequence goes on from CAWCOY010000003.1 coordinate 949,406, forward strand.
CGCTTCTTCCAGGCGATGGGTGAGGAGGTCAAGGAGGTCGTCGGTTCGCTCGGCTATGACCGCGCCCAGGACCTTGTCGGGCGCTACGACCTGCTCGAGCAGATCTCCCACCAGGAGAAGCTCGACCTGGCGCCGCTGATCACGCCGCTCGAGGAGTTCCTCGACCTCGAGCCGATCGACCTCCCGGTCGAAGAGGAGGCTCTGGTCGAGGCACGCGCCGAGGCCGGGCTGGTCCGCGCGAAGCCGCTGCGGATGGAGCCCAAGCAGGCCTCCGCCGAGATCGCCGACGTGGCGGGCAAGGTCTTCGACGGGTCCTGCGTCAGCGTCGAGTTCCCGCGGCGGACGGACGCTCACGACCGGGTCCTGGGGACCGAGCTCTCCGGCGCGATCGCCCGCGCCCGGATCTACGACGGCGCGCCCGAGGGCACCGAGCATGACGAGCTCGCTCAGCTCGTCTTCAATGGAGGAAGCGTCGCGGGACAGGGCTTCGGCGCCTTCAACGAGTGGGGCGTGACCTGCCGGGTCGAGGGCGGCGCGCAGGACGGCGTCGGCAAGACCATGCTGGGCGGGACGGTCTCGATCCTGAAAGGCGAGAACGCCGACGGCAGGCGCGTAAACGGATCGGTCGGGAAGTCCTTCGCCTACGGGGCGCAGCGCGGCAGGTTGTTCGTGCAGGGCTCGGCCGACTCGCGCTTCTGCATCCGCCTCTCCGGCGCCGATGTGGTGCTCGCGGGCGAGCCGGAGCAGCCGATCGACGACTCGCTGGGCTGCATTGTCGACCGAGCGAACGCGAAGGGCTTCGCCTTCGAGTACATGACCTCAGGTCGTGCGGTCGTCCTCGGCGACATCGGGCCCTGGGCGTGCGCCGGGATGACCGGCGGGCGGGTCTACGTGCGCATCAACGAAGAGCTCAAGCTGACCCGGGAGACGATCCAGCGCCGTCTCGGGGAGGGAGCCAAGGTGAAGCTCGAGGAGCTCGACGCCGAGGGGCAGCTCGATCTCGAGGACCTGCTCAGCCACTACGCCAATGAGCTCCGCGCCACCGATCAGGCGGGTGAGGCGGATCGCATCACCGGCCTGGTGAGCGACGCCAAGGCGAACTTCCTGATGATCATCCCGGAGAAGGTCCAGGCGGACCCCTCCATCTCGACGGAGTAGTCGCACCAGACGGTTGTCGGTTGCGCGCCCGGCGCACCGCGCGGGCTCTCTGTCCGGGTGCTGATCGAGATTCGGGTCAGCGACACGGCCGGCAAGAAGTCGCTCGTCCGTCGCAGCTTTAGGATCTGCGGCTGAGCCGCCGCGCCGGCCGGTCCGCGGATACCGCGGATCAACTGACGTGCGAAGCTTGGCCCAGGGCCCGGGGAGACGCATGACGCCAGATCGAACCAACCAGGAGAAGGGTGCCCGGGCGGCGCGGGACGAGGTCATCCGGCTGGAGGACGTCCAGCGAATCACCGAGTCCGCGCTCGCCTACCTCGACCTCGACGACCTCCTCACTGAGCTGCTCGATCGAGTCACCGACATCTTGGCTGCGGACACCGCGGCGGTGCTCCTGATGGAGGAGAGGGGCCGAACGCTCGCTGCGCGCGCAGCGAAGGGCCTCGAGGAGGAGGTGGAGCGCGGCTTTCAACTTCCCGTCGGTCGCGGCTTCGCCGGTCGGGTCGCCTTCACCCGGGAGCCGCTGGTGATCGAGGATCTGGAGCGGTCCGCCATCCAGCCGGTCAATCCGCTGTTCCGGGAGAAGGGGGTCCGCTCCCTCCTCGGAGTTCCGCTCCTCGTCGAGGCGGAGGTGATCGGCGTGCTGCACGTCGGCTCACTCACCCGGCGGGAGTTCCACGAGGGCGACATCGAGCTGCTCCAGCTGGTCGCCGACCGTGTCGCGCGCGCCATCGAGCACTCCCGGCTCATGGTCCAGGGGCAGATTGCCGAGACGCTCCAGCGCAGCCTCCTTCCCCGCAGCCTGCCGCAGGTGCCCGGACTGAGGATGGCGGCTCGGTACCTGCCCGCGGCGGATGAGTCCGCGGTCGGCGGCGACTGGTACGACGTGATCGAGCTCGGCAGCCAGCGCATCGGTTTCGTGATCGGGGACGTGGCCGGGCACGGAATGGCGGCCGCCACCTTCATGGGCCAGCTGCGCAGTGCAATCCGCGCCTACGCGCTCGACAGCGACGGCCCCGCCGAGGTGCTCACCAAGCTCGCGAAGTTCTCGGATCGCATGCGCACAAGGATGGCCACGGTGATCTACGCGACCCTCAACCTGAACACCTGGGAGGTGCGCTTCGCGCGTGCCGGTCATCCCTATCCGCTCCTGCTCCACTCGGATGGGAGCTCAGAGTTCCTCGCCGATCAGGGCGGTCCGCCCCTCGGCACAATCGGGGGTCACACGTACGAGGAGCAGGTGGTGGCCCTCGCCGCCGGGGAGACGCTCCTCCTGTACACCGACGGCCTGATCGAGCGACGCGGCCACAAGCTGGCCGAGGGCGAGGCGAACCTCACCAGGGTCGCGACCTCCGCGCCCGACGAGCCCGAGCTCAAGTGCCAGGCGATCACCTCGCAGCTCACCGAGGACATCGCGATCGCCGACGACATCGCGGTGCTCGTCCTGCAGACGGTGGGCCTGCATGAGCTTCTCGATGTGCAGGTGCCGGCCGATCGGTCGCAGCTCGCGACCGCGCGTCACCTGATCCGCCGCTGGGTTGAGGCCAACCACGGCACCGACGACGACTGCGCTGCGTTCGCGATCGCCGTGTCCGAGGCCTGCGCCAACTCGATCGAGCACGCCTATGGTCCGGTGGACGCGACGATCGAGCTCCGCGCTGCGCTGGTTGACGGTCTGGCGACGGTCACGGTTCGCGACTTCGGCGAGTGGCGCGAACCACGCGGCGGCAACCGGGGGAGAGGCATCCTCATCATGCGCGAATTCATGGATGATGTTTCGATCGAGCGGGCGGAGCAGGGAACCACGGTCGATCTCCGGCGGCGGCTGAGGGAGGGCAGCTGATGCCCGAGCTCGCCCGGCTCTCGCTCGAGAGCCAGGGAGACATAGAGCTGGCTCGCGTTGCCGGCGAGGTCGATGCCTCCAACGTCTCCGACCTGAGCCAGCGACTGCTGGACGCGGTGCCGAACCGGGCGCGGGCCCTGGTCCTCGACCTGAGCGAGACCAGCTACATCGACAGCTCGGGGATCAGCCTGATCTTCGACGCGGCGGCGCGGCTGCGAAATCGCCAGCAGGAGCTCCGGCTGGTGGTCACGCCGCGCTCCTTCGTCGGCGAGGTGCTCGCCGCGGTCTCCATGGAGCGGTCGGTCGCGATCGATCCGGCGCTCGACGACGCCCTGCGGGCCGTCGGCGGGACGGACGGCTCGAGCTAGCCCGTCTCGCCGTAGCCGGGCTTGCCGGTGCTCTCGATGACGCTGAGGGTGTAGCGCCCGATCTGGAGCTCGTCGCCGTCGGCGAGCGGGCTCCAGTCCACCGCCTCGCCGTTCACCCGAATGCCGTTCATCGAGCGATCGTCGAGGACGCGCAGCTCACCCTCAGGGGTCTGCACGATCACCGCGTGCCGCCGGGACACGGTCGGATCGTCGAGCCGGATGTCCGCCGAGCGGCTGCGTCCGATGCGCGACCAGCCCGCGGAAAGCTCGATCAAGCGTGTCCGGCCGTCAGCGAACATGGCCAGGTACTTGCCGGGCTCGCTGATCGCCTCCCGGACGCCATCGAGCCAGTCCGGCTTGGCGGCCGGGCGCGTGACGGCGATATTCCTGAGCGTGGGCTGCTCGAAGAGCGAGGAGCGGCGGAAATCGGTGCCGCCGCAGTTGGGGCAGCGGGGGATCGACTCCGAGGGTTCGAACGAAACCGGGAAGGAACACCCCTGACAGATGAAGGAACCGACGCCGCCGGCGGTCTCTCCCGCGTGGTGGACATCGTCCGCGCTCTGTCCGATCAGGGCCATTCGAAGGGTCGGCTGATGGTATCCGCCGTACTGCGAATTGGCTAGTGAATTTTGTCCAGGTACTACGGAAAGTCCATGTTTTCCAGGGGTGATTTTGTAAGGGCACGGACCATGGGGTCAGGTCCTGCAATGCAACATGTTGGACCGCAGGGACCTCGCCCCCCTAGAATCGCGCGCCCGTGGGGCCGATCACCATCACCACATCCGTCGACGCCCCGCGTGACCGCGTCTTCGACCTGATCTGCGATCTGGGCGCCCGCCCGAGCTGGATCGACCACTTCGCCAGCGAGTACCGGGTGCAGCGCATACCGTCCGCCGGCCGTGGCGCGGCCGCGCGGTTCCGGGTCGACGCGCCGGCGGGTGTGCGGTACATGGAGACGGTGATCGCGGAGATCGATCGCCCCTACCGTGTGGTCGAGCACGCGCGAGGGGGGCGGCTCGACCGCGTGTCCATGCGCCTGGTCTGGGAGCTCGAGGCGGGTCCGACCACGACGGTAACGCTCACTTTCTGGACCGTTCCGCCCTCGATCTTCGATCGGATGCGGGAGCTCGGACGGGAGCGCTGGTGGCATCGGCGCTGGGCGAAGGCGCTGACCCGCATGCGGGACCTGATCGAGTCCGGCGCCTCGGTGCCCCGAATCGAGATCGCCGGGGCTGATCGTGTCCCGACCGCCGCTGGATAGACTGCGCGCCCTCATGCGCCCCGGCGACCAGAGCCCGTACGGAGGCCCGCGCGGGCGACTGGCGAGGGCCGGAGGGCGACTGGTAAGGACGCAGCCGGCGTGGCGTGGCAGCGCCACGCGAGCCGGCGAGGACGCAGCCAGGCGCGCTGCGGCGCCGCCAGGGGTGCGTGGGGGCCTCCGAACGGGCTCTAGGAGAGCCCTGGCCCTCGCGTTCGTCCTCGCGCTCGCCCTCGCGCTCGTGGGGTTGGCGGGCTGCGGCAACGATCTCAGCAAGGAGGCTGATGAGGGCGTCCCGATCAAGCTCGGTGACCTCGAGATCAACGTGCAGGAGACCCGCTTCCTCAATCCCTCGCAAGCGGACGACAAGGATTACCTGCAGGGGCAGCAGCTGCCTACGCCGGCAGGCAAGTCCTATCTCGGCGTCTTCCTGACGATCGAGAACACGGGCGACGATCCGGTCAGGCTCCCCGCGAATGCTCAGGTGAGCGTCACCGATACGACGGGCGCCGCCTACGAGTCGATCCCGAGTCACACTCCATTCGCGGTGCCGCTGGGCGGTGAGCTCGCCGGCGGAGCGGACATCCCGGCGCCGGACACGGCTGCGCAGAGCGGGCCGGTCCAGGGCTCGCTCGTCCTCTTCCTGGTCGATGAGGGTGTGAGCGAGAACCGGCCGCTGAAACTCGAGATCGAGTTCGAGGGCGAGACCGGCGAGATCACCCTGGATATCTAGGGCGGTCGACGTCGGCAGCATTGGTCACCTCCGAGCACTGCAGGTAGACCGCCCGCCTGGTGCGGAACGCGTAATTCGGTCCCAATGAGGCGAACCCAGCTCCAGGCGCTGCTCGTGATCGGCGGCATCGGCGCCGCGCTGGCGCTGATCCAGCTGCTCGGCGTGGCGGGCGGGCTCGTCGGCGTGGGGCTGATGGTCTTCTCGACGATCCTGACCGCCCCGGCCGCACCGGAGCCCGGCGCGCGCGGGCTCAACTGGTGGGCCCTGCTCGCGGGCGGGACTGCGCTCGCGCTGATTGGGGTTCCCCTCGGCCTGGCGCTTGAGGCCCCGGGCGGCCTGCTCACCGCGATTGGGGGCGGGATGGCGATCGTCGGCGTCGCCTTCGGATATCCGGCTACTTGAGGCCCGCGGTGAGGATGTTGCGCGCAATCGGGGCCGCGGTCGTGCCCCCGTCACCCGAGGCGTCGATCAGCATCACCGCCACCGCGAGCTTCGGGTGCTGGGCGGGGGCGAAGCAGATGAACCAGCCGTCGACGATCTGCTTGACGGTGTCCTCCTCGCCCGGCGCCGCGGGGGGCTGACCCGGCTTCGGGCCCAGCTCGGCGGTGCCCGTCTTGCCCGCCACCTGGATGCCGGGGATGTTCGCGGCCACGCCGGTTCCCGAGGTGACGACGGCCCGCATCAACCCGGTGAGGACCTTGGCGTTCTCCTTCGAGGTCACCTGAACGGGCTTCGCGTCGCTCTTCAGCCCTGGGTCCTTGACGATTGACGTCGGGCTGCGCACACCCCCGTTTGCCACCGTCTGGGCGACGGAGGCCATGCCGAGCGGGGTGGCCAGCACCCTGCCCTGTCCGAACGCGCTGACCGAGAGCTCGGTGTGGCTGGTGTCCTCGCTGAAGTCCGTGGGCATGGTCATCCCGTTCGGGTCGGTGGCCGCGGTGGCCGCCGCGTTGTAGAGGCTCGGCTTCTGGTTCCACCCGTAGCGCTCGGCCGTCTGCACCAGACGCTCCGCCCCGACCTTGACGCCGAGCGGCGCGAACACGGTGTTGCACGACTCGGCGAAGGCCTGCACGAACGTCCCGCCACAGGACTCGTCGTGGGCGTTATGGACCACGCGGGCGCCGTTATCCGGGTCCGGGTTGGTCTCGGTGAGCACCGGGAACCTGTCGGTGAGCTTCACGTCGTGACCGTCGAGCGCGGCGGTGGTCGTGATCACCTTGAACGTCGAGCCGGGCGGCTGCGGGGCTGAGTAGGCAGAGCCGGCAAGCGCCAGCACATCCCCGTTGCGGGCGTTGAGCACGACGGCGCCGCCCGATTGGCCGCCGAGGGCATTCACGGTGATGGTCTGCAGCCGCGGGTCGATCGTCGTCCGCACCGGCTGGCCGGGGGTCCCCTGCGCGGTGGCGAGGACCCGGCCCTGGGTCGATCGCGCCACGTTGAGCTGCGGCCGACTCGCCTTCACGGCCAGGAGCTGCCCGCTCGGCGCGCCCGACAGGCGCGGGTTGAAGGCGAGTTCGAGGCCGCTGATCCCGGTGCTCTCATTGGTCGGATACCCGGCTCGCTCCAGCTTCGCCTCCTGGTCCGAATCCGCAGCTCCGGTTTCCCCCGCGACATCGATTGCGTCCGACCCCAGCGGGTGGCTCCGGTTGTCGACCGGTCCAGTGGCGAGAGCGACGTGGTGCTTGGCCATGATCGGCGCCCGCCTACCGAGCTCGAGACGGCGGCCGACCTGTTCGCCTGGGAGCAGGTCCGGAAAGGTGAGGTGAGGCGCCCAAGCGACCTTGCCGTCGTCAAGCGGGAGACGGAGCACCCCGTCGACCTTGCCGAACAGCCTCGTCGTTACCCCGACCTGAACGTCCACGACCTTCGTCCCGTTGACGCTCTTGGGGCCGTCGGCGTCGCCTGGATCGATTGCGGTGGCGGTGGCGACCTCCTGCGCCGCGCGGTAGGCGCCGGCGAGCTCGGCGGCGGAGTACTGCGAGCGGGCGGAGTCTGAGAGCTCGTCACGCATCGACTTGTAGTCCTGATGAGCCCAGTCGTCCACGAAGCGCTCGGCCATGTCCTGCTCGGGATTGCCGGCGCCGCTGATCACCCCGAAGATGAAGGCGATGATCGCCACGATGCCGAGGGGAAGAGCCCGCTGGCGGAGCCGGCGCTGGCGCTCTGAGAGCGGACCCCGCTGCGCGCGTGGCGCCCGCAACGGCCTTCGCGGCGGTGGGTTCTCCCGTCCTCGCTGCCGTGACCGTGTCACGGGGGGATTCACGCGGGCAAAGGTAATGCGTTGTGCGCTTGTATTCGGGAAACCGTGACCGGCCTCGACTGGCTGATCATCTTCTTCTCCCTGGCCATGGCCGCCTGGGGCTACCAGCAGGGGCTGATCGTAGGGGTGCTGAGCCTCGGCGGCCTCGCGATCGGGGCCTTCCTTGGCAGCCGGCTGGGGCCCGCCCTGCTGGCCGAGGGATCTCACTCGCCGTACGCTCCGGCCACGGCGCTCGCGGGCGCGCTCCTGGTCGGCGGCATCGTCGCCGTGTCGATGGAAGGCCTGGCCATCGGGGCGCGCCGGCGCGTGCTCAGGACCGCCGGTCGCCGGCGAGGGGTGGCGATCGCCGAATCCTCCGGCGGCGCGGTGTTGCTCGTGGCGCTCGCGCTCGGCCTCGCCTGGCTGTTCGGGGCCGTCGCGCTCAACGCGCCGGGGGCGAAGGGTTTGCGAAAGGCCGTCCAGCAGTCGGCGATCCTGCGAGCCCTCAACGACGCCTTCCCGCCGTCGAGCGGGCTGATCAACGCGCTGCACCGAATCGACCCTCGCCTCTCGGTCCAGGGCCCGAGCCCGGACGTCGCGGCGCCGGACTCGAAGATCGGGCGGGATCCCGACGTGCGACGCGCGTCGGGCAGCGTCGTGCGCGTGCTCGGCACCGCTTGCGGCCTCGGGGTCGAGGGGTCCGGCTGGGTGGCGGCACCGGGCCTGGTGGTGACCAACGCGCACGTGGTTGCGGGCGAGAGCGACACCACGGTGACCCCCGCTGGTTCCGACACCGGTCTGGACGCGACCCCCGTCCACTACGACCCCACCAATGACCTGGCCCTACTGCGCGTGAGCGGCCTGGACGACACCCCGCTCCCGTTCGCGTCCGAGGTGCAGAGTGGGACGCCGGGCGCCGTCATCGGCTATCCGGAGAACGGGCCGCTGACGATCACGCCGGCACGCGTGGGCGACACGGGTCCGGTCATCACGCAGGATTCCTACGGCCGCGGGCCGGTGACGCGCGAGCTCACCGCGCTCCGAGGCGAGGTCCACAGCGGCAACTCCGGCGGACCGCTGATCGACGCGGACGGCAAGGTGATGGGCACGGTCTTCGCGGCCACGACCCAGGGAAAGCCGGGGGGATACGCGGTCCCGAACGGTGTGGTTGCAGGCGCACTCAGCGATTCGACGGGCCCCGTGACCACCGGCCCGTGCACCCGCTGAGCGCACGACCCTGGTTGGCCCGGCCCTTACGATCGGTAAGCTCTAGTCGAGGTGAGATCTGAAGCCGGCGTGGGCCGCGCGAGCGGAGCGGCCAAGCCCAAACAAGTGTGTCCACACTTCCACGGCGCCGTCGAGCTGATCGGACGGCGCTGGGCCGGCGCGATCCTCTATGCGCTCACCAACGGCCCGCTCCACTTCGCCGAGCTCAAGGAGGCGGTGCCGGGGATGTCCGACCGGCTGCTCTCCTGCCGGCTCAAGGAGCTAGAGGAGGAAGGGCTCGTTCGGCGCGAGGTCCATCAGGGCAATCGCGTCCGCGTGAGCTACGAGCTGACCCAGAAGGGGCACTCTCTGGAACCGGTGATGGGCGGCCTCCGCGATTGGGCCCGCCACTGGCACCGCGCCTGAGTCACCAGGCCCTGGGGTTCCCCTCCGGGATCCTGTCGATCACCAGCTCGGCCTCCACCCGGTCCACCGGGTACGGGGTCGTCGCCAGGTAGTGATCGAGCTCGCTGGGCCCGAGCGCCTCGAACCCCGTCTCGACCGCCTTGGCGTAGGTGCGCAGGATCACTGCGTCCTCCGGAGGTTTCGGTGCGAAATGAAACGGCTTCGCCTTGTAGGTGACGATTCGCTCCGGCAGATCCTCGCCCTCGACCGATCCGGTGACGTCGAGCCGGTCGTAGCGGATCTCGCGGATGTCGAGGCGGTCCAGCTCACCCTCGGCCAGCTCGATGACCACGCCGTTGACCGGCCCGGCATCGTCCTCGCCCTCCTCGACGTTCAGCCCCAGTATCCACTCGGGCCGCCAGCCGCCATCGCACTCGAAGGTCTTCTCGCAGGTCAGGTTGTCGCGCCGCTGGGAGAAGCGCCGTCGCCAGTCGTGCAGCCGGGCGGGCCGCAGCTCCCCCGCCGGGCGCCCCAGGGTCATCGAGGCACTCTCGTGCAGCACGAGCGAGCCATACCCGAACAATCCGACGCGGCTCATCGCTCCTCCAGCAGCGTGGGCTGAGGCTCGCCGGCGTCCGCCGGCTCGAAGTCACCGCCGGGCGCGATCGGCGGATCGGGGTCGTGTCGCATCTGAGCCGCCGTGCTGTGGCTGCAGAGACGCTCGCGCGCCGGGCAGTCCGCGCAGAGGGCTTTGTTGGGGCGGTCGGTGACGTCGAAGCGCCCGGCCGCGAGCCGCTCGAGCACGGACTCGACCCGGTTCCGGGCCTCCTCGAGTCCGGCCTCGTCGAAGCTCTCGCGCACCGGCTCGTCGGGCCGCTCGAGGAACAGGTAGGCGGTCTCCACGGGCGTGCCGCGGGCCGCCGCGGCGAGGGCGTAGAGGTCTCGCTGGATCGAGTAACGCGAGACGATCTCCGCCGGGTCGCGGCCCTCGAGTCGATCCGTCTTGTAGTCGACGACCAGCACGGAGCCACCATTAATCGGGTCGCGCCTGGTGGCGCGCCCTCGCATATCCGCGAGGAGATCGATCGAGCCGCGGATCAGGGTGCCGGCGACCGAGAGCACGAACGGGACCTCGGGGCTGACCCGGGCGTCGGCGATCTCCTCTCGGAGCGGTGAGGAGAGGAAGGCCTTCGCGAGCGCCGACACCTGCGCCTTCGCCTGGTCATCCTCGAGGCCCTGCTCCCGCAGGCTGGCCGCAACTCGCTCGTCGCCCGGCTCTCGCCAGCCGTTGCGAGCGCTCCACTCGAGCAGCGAGTGGACGGCGAGTCCCGGTCCGAATCGCTGGCGACCCCCTGGGGAGGCCGGCTCGTCCCCGTCCGACGTTTCACGGGTTGCTCTTCGCTCCGCTCCGAGCACCCTCGCGTCGACGGGCTCGCTGATCCCCAGGACGCGCTCGACGTAGAAGCGGTAGCCGCAGTTCTCGAAGGCCGAGAGCGCCGAGTAGGAGAGACCGCCGATCAGGGCCGGCGGGACCTCCGGCCGGCCCAACGGCGGCTCGGCCTCGCCGCTCACCTTGACCTGCGGCGCCGGCTCTCGGCGAGTGAGGAGCTCGGCGCCGACGCCGGGCCCCGGCTCGCTGACGCTGACGCGCAGGCGCCCGGCCGGGGTTCCGTCGCCGGCGGCCGGGATCTCGACCTCCCGCTCGGTCGCATCGCCGTCGAGCAGCGACCGGATCAGCTGTAGCGCGATCGGCTTGCGGTTGATGCGAGGGTCGATGCGAGGGCGCGCGCCAGCGCGACCCGCTTCATGTGGGAGCGAGGAGGAACCCGTGAGGTCCTGGTTCTTGAGGGCGTTCGGGTTGAACGTCCCGCTGAGCAGCAGGCGGCGCTTCGCTCGAGTGCCCGCGACGTAGGCGAGCCGGGCCTCCTCCTCGGCATCGCGCTCGGCGGCGAGCTCCGTGAGCTCCTGATAGTCATGCAACCGCTCGCCGGGGCGTCCCAGACGCCCGAGCTGAACGCCCACCCTGGCGAGCTCGGCCCCCTCAGGCCCCTCCCGAGAATCATCGGCGGCCACAAACACCGCCGCCGGATCTACGCGCAGGGGGCTCCAGCCGAGCTGAAGGTTGCGGCCGAGATCGGCGACGGCGACGACCTCGAACTCGAGCCCCTTCGCGGCGTGCACCGTCATCACCCGCACCCCGGCGTGTCCCTCCGCCTGGGTTGCGGCCTCGGCCTCCCGGTCGCGGCTCGTGGCCCGCGCGTCCAGGTAGTCCAGGAAGCCGCCGAGGTCCGGCCCCTCGCTCGCCTCGAACTCGCGCGCGAGCCGCATCAGCTTGCGGACGTTCGCCCAGCGGGCGTTGCCGTCGATTCGGCTGAGCGTCGCCAGGTCGTAGTCGAAGGCCGATGCGGTCCGCTCGATCAGCGTCTCCAGCCCACCCTCGGTCGAGCGCTCCCGGAGCTCGCCCAGCACGGTGGCGAACTGGCCTAGCCGCTCGAGTTCCTCCGGCGGGATCAGCGCCGCGGCCTCGGCGTCGCCGCGACTCGGTTCGCCGGTCTCGACCAGATCGCGGACCAACGGCCAGATGTGGCCGAGGCGCTCGCGCTCGTTCTCGTCGCGCCAGGTCGCCGCGCGGCGCAGCAGCCAGAGCGTGTCCGGGAGAACGGCGCACGCGGGAGAGGCGAGAGCCCCGAAGAGGGCCTCGTCGTCGAGCGGGTTGGCGATCACAGTCAGCAGGCAGCGCAGGTCGTCGATCTGCTGCTGCGACCAGAAGCCACGGCCGCCGACGACGTAGGGATCCAGGCCGGCGTCCTTGAGGGCTCGCTCGACCGCGGCTACGTGGGTGAAGGCGCGCATCAGCACGACGATCTCGGACGGGTCGACCTTCTCCTCATCCACCAACCGCCGAAGCCGGCCGGCGAGGCTGTGGGCCTCCGCCACCTTGGACGCCGAGCTCGGGTCGTCAGGCAGGCGCGGCAAGGCGGTCTCCTCGGCCTCCCAACCCTTCTTGTCGTCGACGGTCAGCAGGAGCTCCACCGCCGGGTCGCTCTCCGCCTCCTCCTCGACGAACGCCGTCAGCGGCTCGAAGCCGTCGAGCAGCCCTCGGCCGAGCGCGTTGGTGGCCGCGACGAGCTCGGGCGCCGCACGGAAGTTCCCGGTCAGCGGCAGCGCCCGTCCGTTCGGCTCCTCGCCCTCGGCGAAGCGCCGGTGCTCGCGACGGTAGACCTCGACGTCCGCATGCCGGAAGCCGTAGATCGACTGGAACTCGTCGCCGACCAGGAAGAGCCTCGTATCGGGACCGCGGAGCTGTTCGATCAGCCGCAGCTGCAGCCCGTTGGTGTCCTGGAACTCATCGACCATCAAGTGGTCGAACTGCTCGCGGTAGCGGTCCCGGAGGGTGTCAGACGCGCTGAGCAGCTCGACGGTCTTCAGCTGGAGGTCCTCGAAGTCGAGCGCGGCGCGCTCCTCCTTGAGCTGCTCGTAGCGCTCGCCGAAGCTGGTGACGAGTTCGCGAAGCTGCTCGTAGGCGGGGCCGAGAACGTGGGCGGCGACCGCCGCCTGGGCTCGCTTGAGGACCTTCGTGTAGCGCTCGCAGGCCTCGCCCTTGAACGGCTTCGCCTTCGAGGTGATCTCCAGGCCGCGAAGGGTCTCCAGCAGCTCGTCATCGGGCGGCCGCGCCGGGTCGAGCTCCGTCGCAGCGGAGATGCGCTCGCGGCTCGACACCCCCTTGCCGTTCGCCTCCTGGCATTCGACGTGCGCCTCGCGGGCGGCCTCGATCAACTTGGCGAGCGCCGCATCGGTGTCGGGCGGCGCGAGCTCCGGCAGAGCCGGGTTCGGGACGCCGTGGCTGCGGAGCTCGTCGTAGGCGCCGCGGGTCATCTCGAGGAGCGTCCGCCGGCGGTTTGCGGCGGCCAGCTCGAGCGCTTCGGGCTCGCCCGACTCGACCATCTCCTCGAGCGCCGTATCGAAGGCCCGCACGGCGAGCCGCTCCGCCTCGGCCTCGTCCACCACGCGGAAGCGAGGATCGATGCCGGCGGCGGCGGGGTGGGAGGCGAGCAACCGGCGGCAGAACCCGTGGATGGTTGAGATCCAGGCCCGGTCGGTCGCCTCCAGCGCCTCGCGGAGGGTTTCGAGGCGCTCGCCCTCGGCGTCGCGGATCCGCGCGGAGAGCTCCTCCCGGATCCGGCGCCGCAGCTGGTCCGCGGCCCGCTCGGTGAAGGTGAAGGCGAGGATGCGCTCGACGCCGCCCTCGGCGCTGAGAGCCGCCGCGCAGAAGCGGTCGACCAGCACGCTGGTCTTCCCGGTGCCGGCCCCGGCGCGCAGGAAGATGTCGCGATCGCGGGCTTCGACGGCCGCGGCCTGCTGGTCGGTCCGCTCCGGGCTCACTCCTCCTCACCCTCCTCCGACCAGGGCTCCTCCTCGGGCAGCCCGCGTTCGCGGCGGCAGATCGGCTGGAAGCTGCACCAGTCGGGACAACTCCCGCCGAGCGGGTCGCGGATCACCTTCCCGGAATGGATCGAGGCGATGATCTCCTCCGCCTTGTCTCGGGCCTCATCCAGCGCGCCTTGGAAGGACTCGTCGTCCAGGTGGTCGTTGGGGCGCGGGTCGAGGCCGGCCAGCTCATCGGCGAGCTCCTTCCGCAGCAGCCCCTTCGGGGTGCGGTCTCCGGTGGCGCCCAGCGGGCGGTAGAGGCCGCCCGCCAGCTCGCGCTCCCACAGCTCCCGCGCGGCGAGCATGTAGAGCTGCAGCTGGAGCTTGCCTCGCTTCTCGAGCATGCCGGCCCCGCCCTCGACCTTGGCGCCGGTCTTGTAGTCCTGGACGAGTGCCTCGCCGTTGGGTCCCAGGTCGATTCGGTCGATCTGCCCATGGACGCCGCCGCCGGCGAGCCGCAGGGGCCCCTTCTCGGACTCCTCGAAGCCGAAGGCGGCCTCCATGTGGGCGGGCTTGAAGGCCGTGGCGGTCGCGGCCTCGTCGGCGAGGAAGGCAAGGACCAGCCCCTCGACGCGCCGTAGCGCCGCGGCTGTATCCGCTCGCTCGCGGGGCAGGCGCTCGGCGCCGATCTCGGAGATCAGCTCGCGGGCCCGGTGGCGCCACGTACTCAGCGAATCCGGCGTGGGCCGAGACTCGGTTCCGGGCGGATCCTCGTAGAGGGACTCCAGGACCTTGTGCGCGATCGAGCCACTGGTCAGCGGCTCGTCCTCGGGCCCGATCCGCTGGGGCCGCAGTTCGTGCCCGATGAACCAGCGATACGGGCAGAGGGCGTACTCCTCGAGGGTCGAGGGCCCGAAGAGCTCGATCCCGCGCATCCCCTCGATCACCGGCTCGAGCTGGAGCGGACCCGGTCGCAGCCGGCCGTTCTCGCTGCGCGGCCCGACGGCCGCCTTCGCCCGGGCGAGCTCGCGCGGGCTGGGGGCCGAGCCTAGGTCGAACACGGACTCCGCCAGGCCGCGCCCGCCCGCCTCCGCAACGATCGCCTCGTCGCGCTCCTCCAGACCTTCGGGCAGCTCCGGCGCGAGCAGCTCTCGGACCTCGTCGACGTAGGGGGAGCGCGAGGTCGCCCCGCCCTCGTCGTCCGCGCTGCGCCAGGAGAGCCAGAGCCGCTGCTTCGGACGGGAGAGGCAGACCGAGAACAGATACCGGTCCTCGATCTCCGCCTTCTTTCGCTCCGGCAGCCCGAGCGCCCGGCGCCCGTCGTCGGAGAGCAGCGGCCCGCCGGTGTCCCGCCGTGGGAAGTCGCCGTCCTGCATGGAGCAGACGAAGAGGTGCGCCACGCGGCGGGCGCGGGCTCGGTAGGGGCTGATCACCCGGACCCGGCCCTCGGTCGGACCGCGCCAGATCGGAACCTCGAGCTCGGAGACCGCGGCGATCACCTCGCCGGCGGAGTGGGGGAGGCCGAGCTCGGCGAGCTCGGCGAGCGCCTGCTCGATCTCGGCTCCGGCCCGCAGCTCCAGCGCCCGGTCCTCCTCCGCGACCGCCCCCTGCCGGCGCACCGCGGCCTCCGCGATCCAGCGCGCCTGCCTGCCCGCCTCGCGCAGCAGGGCCGCCCCGGATCCTGCCTCGCGCAGCTTCGTGACCTCGCGCAGGCCTCGGTCCCCGTTCTCGGCGTTGGGCCGCCAAGCCTCGAGCGCCTGGTCCGTGGTCCGCATCCGGCCGCGCAGCAGTCTGCGCTCGAACCAGTCCACCATCGATGGCGGGGCCACGCCGGGGGTGCGCAGGTAGGCGAGCAGGTCGGATGCCCTGCCGCCTCCGACAGCCGCGCGAAGCAGGGCGATGAGACCCGCGCCGGTGGCGGTACGGGTGGCCGCCAGATCGGCCTGCACCGCAACGGGGATGCCGAAGCGCGTCAGGACGCGCCGGTAGAGCGGCCCGGCAGAGCGCGGATCGCGAAGGACGATCGCGATCTCCCCGGGGGCGACGCCGTCGTCCAGGAGCCGCGCCACCGCGGCGCCCACGGCCTCCACCTCCGCCAGCTCTCCCGCCGAGGCGAGCAGCGCGACTCCGCCATCATTGTCGAGCGGCTCGCCGCCGTGACGCTCGCCGAAGCGGCGCTCGACCTCGAAGAGCGTCGAGCTCTGCGTGAAGCGAGGCTCGGCCTGCAGGCGCTCGATCGCGACTCCCTCGAAGTCCCTGAGCTCCGCGAAGAGGGCGCCGCGAGCGAGGGCCAGCGAGTCGCGGTCCTCCCAGGGCAGGGCGACGGTGACGTCCGTGATCGCTGAGAGCTCCCGGACCAGCTCGAGCTGCTCGAGCGTCAGGTCGTCGAATCCGTAGAGGAACACGGGACGCGCAACCCACGCGTCGGGGCGCTCGCGGAGGGCGGCCGTCGCCGCGGCGGCCAGCGAGTGGTCGTCGTGGAGTGCGAGCCCGTCACGGACCCTCAGATAGGACTCGTAGAGCACCGCGATCTCGGCCTCATACGAACCGGCTTCCGCCGCTCGTTCCCGGAGGGAGACCGGATCGACCAGCGCGGCCTGCAGCTCGGAGACGAGCTCCTCCAGCGCAGCCGGGAAGCCCGGCCGCCGCGAGGAGGTCGCGAGGATGCTCAGCTCGGCGCGCGACGCCGCCTCCCGGGCGAGCCGAAGCCGCTGCGTTCGGCTCACCGCAGGCCCGGCCGGCGCATCGGTCGCGCGCGCGACCAGCCTGAAGAGCTGATCGAAGGTGCCAACCGTCGCGCCGATCACGACGTCGCCCTTGCCCGTCAGCTCCTCCTCGAAGCGCTCCACGTCGTCCACCGTCGGGACCACGAGGACGGGGTCGCGGCCCGCCGCCGCCCTGAAGGCCTCCAGGGTCTTGCCCGTTCGCCCCGAGTTCGGGGGCCCGACGATCAGTTTCACGCCCATTCCGAGCCAGCATAGGCTCGGCAGCGGCGCTGCTCCAAGGGCCGTTTGCGCAAGCGAAGCGGGGTTCGCTGTCCGGTTTGGGGCCGCCGATACGTTCTATTGGTAGATGACGGCAGAGGCGATCTACGAGCGGCACTCGGCAGGCCTGATCCACAGGCTCGAACGGATGCTGGGCTCGCGCGAGTCTGCCGAGGACCTCACCCAGGAGGCCTTCCTCCGCCTCTGGCAGCGGGCTCCCGCGGACCTCGGCGCCGCCGAGCAGGGCGCCTGGTTGCAGCGGACCGCGACCAACCTGGCGCTCGACGAGCTCCGACGGCGCCGCGTGCGCAACCACGACCGACTCGAGGACGAGGCGGTCGCGGCGCTCTCCGGCGATGGCGCTGAGGCGCTCTCGGTGCGCGAAGCCCTGGCCCGGCTCTCCGCCCATGAGCGTCTCCTCGTCCTGCTGCGGTTCCAGGCTGGCCTGACCTACGCCGAGATCGCCGAGACCCTGGCGATCAGCTCGGAGGCCGCGCGCAAGCGGGTGGCCCGCGCCCGGCGGGCCTTCGCGGACGCATATCACGGCCTGCTACCGCACCAGGCGCCGGTCGTCCTGCTCGAGACGCGCGACGACCCGGCCCTCTACGTGAGCTGGCTCGAGCGGGAGGGAGCCGACGTGAGGCTGCTGCGCCCGGGGGCGATCGAGCCGCAGATCGCGCTCGCCGATGCGGTCGTGCTCGGCGGCAGTGTGGTCGACATCGACCCCGCGCTCTACCGCCAGGCGCCTCGGGTCCCGCTCACTGCCCCGGAAATCCGAAGGGACATCCGCGAGCTCCGCGTCACCCGCGCGGCCCTGGAGGCGAGCCTGCCGGTGGTCGGGATCTGCAAGGGCCTGCAGCTGATGAACATCGCGCTCGGCGGCAACCTCTACCAGGACATCAACCTCGACGGTGCCACCCGGCGCAGCCACTGGCGAACCCAACACACGATCGAGACCCGCCCAGGGACGCTCAGCCGTCGCGTATTCGGCACAAGTGGCGTCGTCTCGTCCGAGCACCACCAGGCGGTGCACCGGATCGGGCTCGGCCTCCGCGGCAGCTCACTCTCCGATGACTCGATCTTCGAGTGTCTCGAGCTCGAGGGGCGCTTCGCAATCGGGACCCAGTGGCATCCCGAGCACCCCGAGTCCGGGCGTACCGGCCGCCGCCTCGCCGCTGCCCTCGTCGAGGAGGCCGCCCAGCGCTCCACTCGCCGAGAGGTGGCGGCCGGATGAACGATCTCACCCTGAGGATCTGCCGGGAGAGCGACCATGCCGCTCTGCGGCGTCTGGCCGAGCGCGACTCGGCCCGAGTCCCCGCCGGACGTCTGCTCGCGGCCGAGAGCGGGCGGCTACTGGCCGCGATCTCGCTCGACAGCGGAGCGGTGATCGCCGATCCGTTCGTTCCCACCAAGGATCTCGTCGAGCTGCTCCAGCGCCGGGCGAGGCAGATGAAGCGTGCCGAAGGCGGTCGCGGGCGTCGCCTGCTGGGACGTCGGCGGCGCCGGGTCGCCGCGCGGACCGCGCCCGCCGAGACCTGATCCGGCCTCCCTCAAGCCGTTAAGGGGCCCGGTTTTCCGCATAACGCGGGGAAACTCGGGCCGGATTTTTTCCGCCGGGGGCGAGTCTAAGTTGGCCTCAGATCAGGAGTACAGGAGGCCGACCGAGATGACACTTTGCTTCGTAGACCCAGCCGACGCCATCAGGGCGATCGCCGACTCAGTCGGCCGTGAGGCACGCCGCCAGCTCCTCGGCGAGGCGGTGCGCGCCTGGGTCGACGAGATCCCCGACGAGGAGCTCCAGGAGCACTACGCCAAGGCGATCTCAGAGCTCGACGAGCACGACATCTCGATGCTCGCCGCCTGGCATGGCTCGATGGAGGTCGGCCAGCCGGTACCGAACCGCGACTTCCTGATGGGCGCCTTCGACTCCCTCGGCGACAACCGCCGCGAGGCGCTCAAGCTCGCCGCCGGTTTCCGCGGCGAGGAGGCCTTCGAGGAGGGGATCTCCGAGGAGCGGGCGCTCGAGCTGGTGTTGGAGTGGCTCTCGCCGCCCCGCCTGATGGAGCTCTGCCGCGAGGCTATGGAGCTCTACATGTGGGACCGCGGCGGCAGCGACAACTGAGCGGCTCGCTCTAGCCGGCTACTCGCCGGCCTCGGCATTTGGCCCCGGAGGCGGCGGGGTGGAGCCCGGACCGTGGACCGACTGCCAGATGATCTTGTCGAGCAGACGCTGCGAGATGCGGTCGGGGAGCGTCGTGTCGAACTTGGTGCCGGCTCGAGCGGCGGCGGAGCTGGGGCTCGCGGGATTCTCCTCGAGCAGGTTGTAAGTCGGGGCCAGCGCGTTGAAGGGCGCGCCGTTCGACGGTTGGGAGGTGAACGCGTCATACATCGGAGCCGCCTGTGAATCGAACAGGTTGAGGGGCCGCAGGCCGAGGATCAACTCCATCGAGCGGATCGCGGAGACCATGTCGTAAGGCGTGCTCACCACGCCGCTCTTTGCGTATGGGCTGGCGACGAAGGCGGGTATGCGGTGGGCGTCCTGGTGGTCGAAGCCGTCCTGCGAGTCGTCCTCCACGACGAAGATCGCCGAAGAGCTCCAGTACTTCGAATGGGAGATCTGGTCGATCACCTGTCCGAGCGCCCGGTCGTTGTCCGCCACCATCGCCCTCGGCGAGTGACGACCGGGCGAGCCGCCGTTGGTGTGGTCGTTGGGCAGGGTCATATAGACGAACTGCGGCAGCGTGTCGTTCTGCTCCCAGGCCGCGAACTTCGTCTTGAAGCAGTCGAACCGCGACAGCGAGGGCTCGGGAGCGCCGGCGGGCTTCGAGGAGTCGTAGAGCCTGACGGAGGGGTTCAGGTCGTCGGCGCCGATGAACGGGTCGTAGCAACCCCCGAGAATGGGTCCGAGGTCTGAATGGGAGAGCCGGCTGGCCGCAGCCGCGGCGTCCTCGGCGTCCTTGTCGCGGTCCGTTATTCCGATGAGCTGGAGCGGCAGAAGATGGGCGACGGCCTCACCCAGGTTGACCCAGCTGATCCCCTGCTCCGTCGCGCGGTCGAAGAGGAACCCGGTCTGCGGGTAGGCGATCTGGTAGAACCAGGCGTCGCTCGGGTACCTCCGGCCGGCGTAGTTCTGGCGCCAGGTGCGGTGGACGTAGTCGGAGGTGTCGGCCCCCGCGGTCCAGTAGTGCCCGTCGATCGAGGCCTCGGAGTCCGCGTAGAAGTGGTCCAGCAAAGGGAAGCGGTTCACGATTGCGTGAGCGTTCGGTGTCACCTGCTTGCCGAAGATCGCGTAGCTCGGATCGCCATCCCCGTTGGGGGCGTCACCTAGGACCTGGTCGTAGGTGCGGTTCTCCTTGACGATGTAGAAGACGTGCTTGATCGGCCCGTCGGGCCGAAGCGGCGTGCCGGGCGGTGGCGGCCGCGAGTTGATCGGGTCGAGCTGCGCCGTCGCCCTCCGCGTGAGCTGGTGGAGCTGCCCGTTGGTGGGCATGCCGCCGATCCCCGCGTAGCCCGTGACCAGTCCCTTGGTGGTCAGCGGCGCCGGGATGTCGAAGTACTGGCTGGTGATCGGAGGGCCCGCATTCGGCCCCAGGCCGAAGCCCTTGGCCGCGGTCCAGAGCAGCGTCGCCTTGCAATTCGATCCGTTGCCCCCGCAGGGCGAGTTCTTCGGTGTGACGCTGACGTCGGTCGGATAGTCGGCCGTGGGGATCCGGCCGAGGAGCTTGCCGGGCTCTCCGTTGGTGATCGCGTAGACCGAGACCTCGTCGGCGGCCGACTGGGCGACCAGCAGGCGCGAGCCGTCGGGAGTGACCGCCGTGGAGACGGGGGCGCTGCCCGCTCCCTGGGGGACCGTGACGTTGAGCTCCGTGAGGGGCTGGAGAGTGTCGGTGTTGATCACCCCGACCGCGTCCGCGTTGGCCAGCGGCACATACGCTCGCGGTCTGACTGGATCGAGCGTGATCTGCTCGGGATGGGAGAGGTGCGGACCGACGGTGATGTCCTTGACCTTCGTGGCGGTGGGGAGGTCGATCACCGAGGCCGTCCCCGGCCCGCGATTCGTGACGAGGCCCGTCTTACCGTCGGGCAGGATCGCCGCGCCGAACGGGTGGCTGCCGGTAGAGACGTACCTGACCTGCTTGGTCTGGGTGTTGATCACTGCGGCGCTGTCGGCAAGGCCGAGTGCGACGAGCAGGGTCCCTCCGTCCGGCGAGACGGCGAGCCGCTCGGGCCAGGAGCGGTGCTCGGACGACGGCGGGAACTCGTCGACCGGAGGGGCGGTGGCCGGCGGCGGCACCGGGATCACTCCCTGGGCGGTGGCGTGGCCGGAGCTGGGCGAATAGGAGAAGACGTGAACGACGTCGCCGCCGGTTCCCTCCGTTCCCTCCGGCGCCTTGAACTCGGGGATGTCCGGGTTGGGCTCGCCGGAGACGTAGGCCTTGTGGTCGTGGCCGTCGATCGCGACGCCACCGCTGGCCCCCGGCAACGTGATCGTCTGGATGACGTCGCCCGTCGCCACCGAGACGATCTGTACTCCGTTCTCGTCATATCCGGCGGACACGGTCCAGTAGAACCGCCCATCGGGGGTCAGCGCCGAGCCGCCGGGGAAGTTGCCGACCTCAGTGAGCTTCCCGTAGGGGTCCAGATGGCGGAGGTTCGCCGTCACCTTGTCGTCCGGCCCGACTTGGAGGGTCTTGCTCGCCGCTACGGCAATCGCGGCCAGCCCCACAGCGACCGGTACAGCGATGAGTGCGATCCTTCGCATTCGCCTTCCTCCGCGCACGCAGCGGACAACTTACTCTCGTGCGGGCGGCTTTTGTGTGTCGGTCGCGTGAACGGCGGTGCGCTAGAGCCCGAGGGCAGCGCGGATCTCGCCGATCGCCTGATCGTTATCCCGGTAGTGCACGGCTGACATACCGAGATCGCGGGCGGCATCGCAGTTGACGTCGGTGTCGTCGATGAACAGGCACTCCTCCGGGCTGGGTCCGCCGAGCCGCTCGAGGGTGAGGTCGTAGATCTCACGGTCCGGCTTGCGCATGCCGACGAAGCCCGAGTCCACGACCACTTCGAAGATCTCGTCGACCGGCAGCATGGTCCGCCAGAGCGGCTCCCACTCCCGGACGTTGTTGGTCAGCATGCCCATGCGATAGCCCCGGTCCTTCGCCTCGCGCATCAGGTCGATCATCGGCTCGTTGGGGTGGAGGGCGTCGAAGTAGATCTCGCGGAAGCGGTGCAGCTCCGGCCTGTGGCCGAGGACGGGCTCGAGGACGTCGCCGAGCTTGCGCAGGAAGTCGGCCTCGGTGAGCTTGCCGGTCTCGAGCTCGTATAGGGGATGGCGGCCGTCCTCCTCCTGGATCCTCGTCATCCCCTTGACGAGCTCCTCGAACGGCACGCCGGTCTCGTCCTGGACCGCGGCGAACGACTGGATGAGTGGAGTGGTGAGAACCCCGCCGAAGTCGGAGATCACCGTGGTGATCCGGCCCCGCCTCAAACGGGTGGCTCCTTGCTCCCATATGAAACGGGTCGCGCTGGCGCGCGCCCTCGCATCGACCCTCGCATCAGGCCCGCCAGAGCAGGTAGCTGCCGATGCCGAGTGTCCCGTCGGTCAAGGAGCGGAACAGGCCCGCCCAGGCGTTGCCCACCCTGACGCCACCGATGGCGGACGCCGCGACCCGGGTGGCCGCGGCCCGGCTCGCCCACTCGGCTTCCTCGGGCCAGAGCTCGAGCCCGAAGCGCGTCGGATCGGCATCGGCGTCGTATTGGGTCGAGACGAAGGCGTCCTCGAAGCGCGTCTCGCCCTCGCCGCGGATCCGCCAGGCGGCGGTTCGCTCATCGCCGTGCTCGCCGCCGGGCTCACCCCGGGCGATGATCACGAGCAGCGACTCGTCCCCCGCGTCGATCGCCTGATGGCGGAAGGTGCCGGCCCCCTCGAGGGGATCGGCGCCCCAGCGACTGATCTGGCCCGGGCAGTGCACGCTCTGCGAGCCGCCCTTGGGTCCGACGTCGGCGACGCAGACGGCGACGACAAGTCCACCGTCATCACCCAGCGGGAGATCGGCCGTCCGTGGGCTCAGAGTCGCCTCGACGGTCGTGTCGCCCGCGGTGATCTCCAGCGTGGCCGCGTCGCCGCCCTCCTCGAGCGCGAAGGTCGCTGGCCGGACCTCGCCGTCGCTGAACAGCAGCGCGCCGGGCTCGCCGAGGTCCCAGGCCAGCCCGCCGAGGCCGGCCGCCGGGTCGCCGAACCCGCAGACGAATGCCTTCTGCGCCGTCCCGTTCACCCGCGGAAGGGCTCCCGGCCGGGCGGCAGCTCGTCCTCGTCGCTGATCTCCTGCCCGGTGCCCTCGATGTCGTCCGGGCGCGGGCCGGTCCGGCGCGGCGGCGCGGGCGGCTCCTCCCAGCTGTACGGGTCATCGGGGCCTGGCGCACGTCGCGTCCCGGCGGGGCCGCCCGGAGCGGGGCGGGGGCGAGGAGGCCTGCGCGACGTCCCAAAGCTCCAGACCGCGCCGCCGAGGGCGAGCCGTCGCCTGACGAAGCGCGACGACATCGCCCGGATCACGGCACGCGTCGGCGGGATCAGGAAGATCAGCCCGACGATGTCGGTGAGGAACCCCGGCGTGAGCAGCAGCGCGCCGCCCATGATCACCAGGACGCCGTCGAAGACCTCCTTATGGGGCACCCGCCCCTCCGCCAGCGCCCGGTTGAACCGAATCCAGGCGGCGCGCCCCTGGTAGCGGAGCAGGAGCGAGCCCAGCAACGCATCGGCGAGGAGGAGCACCAGGGTGGGCACCAGGCCGATCGCCTCGCCGACCTTGATGATCACGTAGAGCTCCGCGATCGGCACGAGGATGAAGATCACGACGAGGAAGAGCACGGCCCGCAAGGCTACTCAGGCACGACTCCGCGGCGGGCTCGGCCGGACTGTCCTGCCTGATGCGGCTCCTGCCCGCCAAATCGAGGACGGTCGACTCGCCGCGCCGCCTATCCTTTGGTCAATGGCAACCGGAACCGCAACAGAAGAAGACGTCTACGAGGCGCTCGAGGAGGTCATAGACCCCGAGCTGGGCCTTGACTTCGTCTCCCTCGGGCTCGTCTACGACATCGAGATCGAGGACGGCGAGGCCTACATCACCTTCACGCTGACGACGCCCGCCTGCCCGATCGGGCCGCAGGTCTCCGAACAGATGCGCGAGTTCGTCGGCCAGCTCCAGGGGATTGAAAAGGTGCACCCGAAGATGGTCTTCGACCCGCCCTGGTCCCCGGAGATGATGTCCGAGGACGCGAAGTTCGCGCTCGGGTATTAGCCTGCAAACGAGTCCTTTTCGGCAGAACCGGGTCCCGAATGGGTCCCGAAAGCGATCGGATACTGGTCGGTCTGAGGGTCCGGAAGGGCGCTAACGCAAGTGCGGTCCGGACGTCTGGCGGGCAGTCTCGAAAAGCGCTGCTTTGCATGGAAAGCGGCCCTCTATGGAGCGCCTCCTTATCGCGCGAAGGAGACGCGCACCAAGCTCAAGGGCCAGACGCTCGCAGATCATCCAACCGGGGCAGGCCCCAGGTCGCTGCTGCGCGTCTACCCGTCGCTTCCCGCCGCAGGCCCGATGACGCTGTAGCCGCGCTCGGCATAGGGAAAGCCAACCAGTCCCATGTCCTCGTTGTTGCGTTGGTCGTAGTACGCACGGATCTCGGAGATGAGGCCGTCGCGGAGGACGTACCACTCCGCGCCATGCCATATGTGGTGTTGGGCGTCCTCGGGCGACGTCCACTGCATGCTCCACTCGATCACGGCCTCGTCCTCGGAGGCCATAGCGTGTTCGACCCGCCACTCGGCGGCGATCAGCTCCACGATCTTGCTCCAGTACCTCCCGAGGTGTTCGTTTCCCTGCACCGGCTTCGTGCCCGGTGGGAGGAAGTAGTGCACGACATCCTCGGTGCAGCAGGCCGCGACGCCGACTACGTCGCCTGAGCTACAAGCGCCGTAGTAGCGCTTGATGGTCTCTATGTGGGGATGGAGGTGCAACGCCTCAACCGCCGATTGCCTTGCGAGCGTCCATCGTATTACCCGCCGGGACCCAACCCCTACATCCATCGGACCCGAGGACCGTCGACCTCCGATTCGTGACTGCGTCGGACGACCGCCGCTTTGCATGGAAAGCGGCACTTCATCGAGAGATACTGCGTGGGCGATGTCGGAGGAGAACGTGGAGGTTGTTCGGCGCATCTACGAGATCCTTGCCGAGGGTGTTAATGAGCGGGCTGTCTACAAGCTGCTTGACGCCGGCCTGGTAGCTCCGGATGGTGAGCTTGATTTCCGGACCGCCTATCCGGACGGCGGCGTCGTTCGGCTCGCCACGATGGCGCAGTTCTTTGACACCCTTCCGTGGGGCCGGTCGACGCGTTTCGAGGTGGAGTCGATCAGGAAGGCAGGCGCCGACCAGGTTCTGGTCTTCTTGCGAGTCCACGGGATTGGCAGTGAAAGTGGGATTGAGGTCGAGGGTCGATTCGCGCACCTCATCACCCTCCGCGAGGGCCGCAGCGTCCGAACGGAGGTCTACACGGACCGTGCAAAAGCCCTCGAAGCCGCCGGGCTGTTGGAGTAGGCGATGTCAGAGGAGAACGTCGACAACTTCAGGCGAGGCGTCGAGGCTTGGAACGGGAACGACTTTGACGCGTGGATCGACCAGTTCGATCCTAAGGTCGAATGGTCCACACTCGTGGAGGTCTATCGCGGGCATGCCGGAGCCCGGGAGGCTTGGGAGAGCCTCAAGGGCACCATGCAAATCAGGACTCGATTTGACGATATTCGTGACCTCGGGGAATCCGTGCTCGCCCTGGGGGAAATGGAGGGCACGGGACAGGCAACCCGGTTGAACTTCACTAGTGAGAACGCGCAGCTGGTCACTTATCGTGGCGGCAAGGTCGTCAATATCCGGTCTTTCCGCAGCCATGCCGAGGCCCTCAAAGCCGCAGGGCTGTCGGAGTAGGCAATGTCGCAGGAGAACGTTGAGCGGGCCTGTCGTTTCACCGAGCATGTGAACAGGACGGGCGAACTGGGTCCTGACTTCGATTCCCTCTTCCACCCGGAGATGGAGTTCGAGGATGAGATCGGCGCGTACCACACCCGCGATGAGGTGCGTGCCTTTCTCCAAGGATTCGCCGAAGCGATCGGCGGCCTTCACGTCGAGGTCGAGGAGGCACGCGACCTCGGCGACGTGATCATGCTGGTCGTCCAGCAATCTGGACAGGGTTCCGCAAGCGGGGTGCCTATCGCGCAGCCGTTCACCTGGCTGATGCGGTTTGCCAACGACCGTTGTGTTCGATGGCGCATCTACGCGGACCATCAGGGTGCCCTCGAAGCCGCCGGGCTGTCGGAGTAGGCGATGTCGGAGGAGAACGTCGAGGTCTTGCGCCGTGGGTATGAGGCGCTGAACCGGCGTGATGTCGACGCCTGGCTTGAAGGTTTCCACGCCGATGTTGAAGCACACGACCTGCCGACTGTCCCCGACGCTCCCGTCAGGCGGGGCCATGACGACTTGCGCAAGTGGGTCGAGATGATGGGGGACGTCTGGACGGAGGAGAGTTACTACGAACCGGAGGAGTTCACCGCGGCCGGTGACTTCGTGCTCGTCGCCGTTCGTGCCCACGCTTGGGGCCGAGGAAGCGGGGCTCCGATCGAGGTCAGCTTCTTCCAGGTGTTCGAGATGCGCGAGCTGAAAGTCCAGCGATCCTGGGCCTACTTTGACAAGGCCGAGGCCCTCGAAGCCGCCGGGCTGCGGGGGTAGAGCCTTTCCATTTGTCGTGCGAAGCCTCTAGGGACCGGTCCAGGTCCCCGCGTAGCAGGGTCCGGTGCCGCAGGTGTTGACGATCACGCCGTTCGGCTGCAGGAAGCTCGAGACCAGCTGCTGCTCGGCGAGCGCGGCGCGCGGCGCCACGTGCGGGTTCTCGCCGGAGAGGTTGGGCGTGTTGGTGAGCGGGGGCGGGTCGGTGCCGATGATGTTCAGCGGATTGTTCGGATCCGGGCGGATCGGGCCGATGTCCCAGTAGAAGATCGCCGAGCCACCGAACGGGTAGCTGCCGATCCGCGGGATGCCCCAGAGCTGGTCGACGCCCGGCCAGCGGCCCGGGTCGAGGATCGGTGCGTGCGCTGCCGCTCCGATCGTCCTCGCCTCCACGTCGGCTTGCCAGGTGCTGACCTGGTGATCGCCGAAGGCAACATCCAGCAGGACCTTGTGCGGCGGGGTGTTTGGCAGGGGATCGGCTGTCATCCGGTGCGCATAGCCATTGGGGTCGGAGCGATCCCAGAGCATCTGGATCAGCGACAGGCCGAGCTGCTGGGTGAGCTTGTCGGGGTAGCCAGGATCGAGGACGAGCGGGAAGGGATCCATGTCGGTCGTTCGGCGGCGGTTGAACAACACCGAGTAGTTCATCGCCGGCTCCCCAAGCGAAGCGCGGGTGAAGTCGGGGGCCACCGCGGTCAGTGCTCCGCCGAGGGCGCCGCCGTGGCTGTTGCCGTTGTAGTAGAGGCGGGTGGGGTCGATGACTCCCGGCGAGCCCGGAGTTCCGTCGATGTGGAAGGCCCCGTTGCTCAGGAAGCCGTCGGGGTGGATCATCAACCGCCCCAGGAAGAGCTCGTCGAGCATTCCCTGCTGCGACCGGTCCCCCAGTTTCGGGAAGTTGGAGAGGTTCTGCAGGAACGAGATCGCGGTCGGAAAGTCGGCGGTTGAGAGGCCGATCTCATCGGTGGCGCAGAAGGTGATGTCGGCCAACTGCGCCAGTGTCTGCTGGTTGATAAAAGTGACGTCCAGGGCGCTCGCCAGCAGGCCATGTCCGTGAAGGGAGGGGCGCGACGGCCTGGCGCCGGGATCGATCGCGGCGCGGGGGATGATGCAGACGAAGTTGGCGGTCCAGTTGCCGTTGCGGGTCGGCAGCCCGGTGGAATCAAGCTGAAAGGTGCCCCCGGGCGCGCAGTCGGGGCGCAGGTAGCAGGGCACGGTGAACGTTCCCAGCACGAGGCGGGCGACGTTGGGACTCTGGGCCGCCGTGAGGTTTTGCACGCTGCTGACGCTGAACTGCGGTGCCGCCCCAGCCACGGCGAGGTCGGCGAGGTTGGTGTCGCCGAGCTGCGCGAAGGCGTCGTCGCGGATGTGGAGCATCCGGGCGGCGATGTTCTCGTCGCTTGAGACCGTGAAGTCCCAGGCGAGGTAGAGGCCCTTGCGCTTGATGTGCGCCTTCCGGAGCGTCTTGAAGATGCTCTTGAAGTGGTGGCGGCGCTGGTTGATCACCGCAGCCTCGGAACGCAGCTTGTCGCGGTAGTAGCGGAAGCCGTTCGGGGCCGGGATCTCCTGGCCGCCGGCGGTCCGCAGGTCGCGCAGGGCGACGATGTAGCGGTGCTTGGCGGCGAAGTTGACGGCCGGGTGGATGAGCAGCGCGACCCGGTCCGGGTCGGTGGCGTTGGAATCGATCTCCGACCAGATCGGCCAGCGCTCTCCGGTCGTCGCATCGATCACCACGATCGGCTGATCGGGGCGCGCGTACTCGCCGATGTGGTTGATCGGCACTGCGCCGGTCCTCTGCATTGCGGCGACGCTGTTCAGGCCGGGGACCTTGACGACGATCGTCTGCCCGGGGCTGAAGCCGTCGTTGAGGTTGTAGGGCGCGGTGTCGATCCGCTGGCCGGCGACGTTGGGTGGCGTCGCCTCGGTCCTCAGGTTGATGCGCAGCCCGGTGGCCGTGCCGGCATCGCGGACCGCGTAGTAGTCGTCCGGGAATGGCAGCAGACACAGCGACCCCTGTTGCTGGCCGATGAAGTCGCAGTGATCGGCGTTCGAGAGGTCGACCGGCGGCGAGCCGGTCTTGGCGGCAGCGCCGCCCGGCAGTGCAGCCAGGCACGCAGCGCACGCCAGCAGCCCCACCGCTCGCTTCGAAATTCCTCTCATCCCACAGTCCTCCGTCGGGGCGAGTACCGCGACATATAGCACCAGCCGAGAACTCCACTCACGCATGTGCGCGAATGCCACGCAGATCGCGGACTTTGTTCGGCTGAGCATGGGCTTTCCTTCCGGTAGTGGGGTCATCGGATGAGCCGTGTCACTTCCGCTTCTTGTGCTTGCACCTCTTCTTGGCGAGGGCAGCCCGGTGGCTCTTCTTCTTGCACTTCTTGAGCGCCGCGGCGCGCTGCCCGGTCTCCCCGGTGCTGGGCGGTGCGCTCGGCCAGCGTTGGAAGATGTACTCGCACGAGGTCGCGACGACATCCGAGGCGTCGGCGCTGACGGCGTCGATCCCGCTGCCGCAATCGATCTGGTCCGTCGCACCATCGAGCGCCGAGATCGTGTCGTTGCCATCGCCCGTGCTGGCGATGTCCGGATCCGGCCCGAGGTCAACCACGTCGTTGCCGTCGTGGGTCGTCACGTCGTCGTTTCCAGCCCCGGCGTCCACCGATCCAGCTCCGTTGGCGATCGTAATCGTGTCGTTTCCGCCGCCGCCCGTGATCGTGTTGCGGTCGCCCCCCTTCAGGATGTTGTCCTGCCCGTTGCCGACGATCGTGCCCCGATAGATCGTGAGGTTCTCAACGTCCACGTTGGAGGTCTGAGCGCCCGACGGACCATCGTTCGAAACCCCATCGAGGCTGACGTTCAGGGGGTCATTGGCGATACCCAGGAAAGCGGTGTCGTTGCCGGAGCCCCCGATCAGTTGCGAGGTGCCGCCGCTGATGTCCGCGGTCAGCTTGTCGTCGCCAGGGCCCCCGTTGAAAAAGTTGGTTTGGCCTGGTCCAGGGTCGGCGTTGACGATGGTGTCGTCGCCGGCCGCTCCTGCGGCCGTGACGCTGTTGAACTGATAGTTGGTCAGCCAGATCACGCCGTCGTCGCCTGATCCCATGAGGAACGAGGCAGCGCCGGGATAGGAGTCGGTCGGGCAGACGCCCCCGGTGGTTCCGCTCGCCACGCAGGGTGCCGAGACCGTGAGCGGGGGAGTCCCGTTGATACCGAGCCGCGCACCGTCGATCTGGTTGACCATCACCTGGTTGTGCACCGTGTTAGCCGAGTCGTCGTAGCGCATCGCGCCAGTGGAGATGCCAAGGGTGGCGGTGGCGCTCGCCACCGCCGGCGCGATCAGTGAGAGCGCGAAGGCCGTTGCACACATAGCTGTCAGGCGCCGCATCGTTAGACCGCCGAGGCCACGGTCCAGACCACCATCTGGACCAGCATCAGGCCGCCGATGACGATCGCGGCCGTTGCCTTCCCGCGCCCCGACTCTGAGCGCTGGCGGGCTTGGACTCCAAGGACAACCGCGGCGATTGCAAACGGGAATCCGAATACGAATCCCCCACCCGGCAGGTCCCAGGCTAGGGTCGAGCCGGGAAGCGAGATCAGGGCGAGGATGAGGGCGAGACCCGGGCGCGCCGGCCTGGCCGCCAGACCGACGCCTGGACGAGTCGTTGCGGATTCCATCTGTTGTTCCTCCTTGGTTGGAAGCATTGATTCGAGATCCGGTGCGTTACGGGCGAGCCTGGCTGTCACTTGTTCTTCCTGTGAACAGCGCCCAAAGCGGCCGCCGCCACAATCGCCACGGATGGATTCAGTCGGATCTGTCCCAGCTCAACCATCTGCATGGGACGGTGATGCAGTCCCCGGCCCAGTACATCGGCCAGGTGGCTGATTTCTACTCAGTTGTCTCGGCGGGCCGCCTCTGCGGCGAGCTCGGCGCGACCGCCGACCTCGAGCTTGCGGTAGATGTGCGACAGGTGGGTCTTCACCGTCGCTCGCGAGACGAACATCTTCTCGGCGATCTGCGGATTGGTCAGCCCCTCCGCAACGAGCTGGGCGACCTTCGACTCGGTCGGAGTGAGGGCCTCCCAGCCGCCGGACGGGCGCTTGCGCGAGCCACGCGCGCGGCGAACCCAGGCAACCGCATCCTCGATTCCGAGTTCGTTGCCGGAGCCCCAGGCCGCTTCGTAGCAGTCGTCGCCCAGCCCTGCGCGCAGGTCGGTCTCGATCCCCTTCCAGAGCTCGTCCTCACAGGTCCAGCGGGCCACCCCGAGCTGCTCGCGGCCGCGTGCGCCGGCGCCGAAAAGACGCGCGGCCTCCTCCTGGCTCTCCAGCCCCGCGGCGATTTCGGCGAGCGCGTCGAAGCACGACGGGACGAAGGTCGCGTGGCTCTCCGCACAGACGTCCAGGTGCTCCAGCGCGTGCCGCTCCGCGGTCGCCCACTCGTGGCGCGCCGCCGTGATACGGGCCAGGGTCAGGTTCGCCCGGCTCCCGCCGAGACGGTTACCGGTTTCATCCCCGAAGGCGACGGCGCGCTCCGCGGCCTCCTGGGCGTCTTCGTCGCCCAGCATCCTGAGGTCCTCCGCCAGCAGCCAATAGGCCCAGAGGGTGAGGAGGCAGTCGCGGCCCTCGATGATCGAGATCGTCGCGGTCAGCCGGTCGCGTGATGCTTCAAAGCTCCCCTGCGAGAGCTCCGCGAACGCCGTCCAGATCAGCAGGGCTGGGATTGCGAGCCCTCCCCCGCTCTCCGCCGCGGTCACGAGCAGTGCCTGCAGCCGCGCGATCGCGGCATCCGGTGCACCGCGAAACACGTCGACGAGGGCCAACTGAGCCTCGACCCAGGCCTCGACCGCGGGGTCCGCGTCGATCTCCGCCGTCGCCGCCTCGAGGGTCTGTTCAGCACCGTCGAGATCTCCGTCGAGCAGCTCGACGCTCCCGCGGATCAGCGCCCGCCGCGCCAGCTGGTCACCTTCGGCAATCTCATCGGTCAAGCCGTCGAAGCCGGCCATGGCGCGCTCGATCTCGGGGTGGCGGTCTTGAAAGAGAAAGGTGAACGCCTCGAACTGGGCTGCCTCGACCTGCGCCCACTCGTCGCCTGACTCGCGCGCGAATTCGACCGCGCGCTGCAGCTGCGAGCGCCCCGAAGCCGGGCGTACGTAACCCTCCGTCAGCCCAAGAGCACCAAGCG
Organism: uncultured Solirubrobacterales bacterium; assembly: GCA_963797265.1. GTDB lineage: Bacteria > Actinomycetota > Thermoleophilia > Solirubrobacterales > 70-9 > DASUPK01. The sequence continues at coordinate 980,911 of CAWCOY010000003.1, forward strand.
CCCGCGCCGCGGTTGACTTGTCACCGGCCTCCTGGGCCAGCGCCAAGGCGTCGGTGGCGTGGATCTCGGCTGCCTCCGCCTCCCCGCCGCCGATCGCGTTGTAGGCGCGAGCCCAAAGGACACGGGCTCGCGGCCCAGGAGGCTCGGCTTCGGCAGCCGCGAGCGATCGCGCATAGGCGGTCTCGTTCTCACCGAGGGGCCGCCTGGCGCGCCGCCACATGTTCAGCGCGATGTTGAAGCGGAGCGCCAGACCCGGAGCGGTATCCGCAGCTCGGTCGAACGCCGATGCCAGGTTCACCGCCTCGGTGTCGAGCGCGTCGAACCATTCGCGCTCTCCCCGCCTGCCGAGATGGGCCGCCGCGCGCTCGGCGACCTCGAGGAAGTAGTCACGGTGGCGATCGCTAACCCAGTCGAGCTCGCCCTTGTCCTCAAGCTGCTGGCGTGCGTACTGCCGAATCGTCTCAAGCAGGTTGAAGCGGATCCGCTCGCCGCGCTTCTCTGTGGAGAGCAATGACTTCTCGACCAGCGAATCGAGAAGGTCGAGGATCTCGGGCACGGCGACCTCGCCGCCGGCGCACACCTGTTCCGCCGCTTCGAGGCTGAGGCCTCCGGCGAAGACCGCGAGTCGTCGCAGCACGGCTCGCTCCCGCTCGTCAAGGAGCTCGTAACTCCAGTCGATCGACGCACGCAGAGTCTGATGCCGGGCAGCGCGCCGCGGGCCGCCGCCGAGCACGCGCAATCGGTCGGCGAGCGCTTCGGCGATCTCAGCGCTCGATAGAACTCTGGTTCGGGCTGCGGCAACCTCGACCGCGAGCGGAATGCCGTCGAGCTTCCGGCAGATGTGGGCGACGGCCGCGGCATTCTCATCCGTGACCTCGAAGGAGGCATCCGCCTGGGCCGCTCGCGCCGCAAACAGGCGCCCGGCTTCTGACCGCTCGACCGCATCGACCGAGTCGCTCTCAGCGTCGGGCACCGATAGCGACGGGACCCGCCAATCGGATTCCTCTGGCAGCCCAAGCGGGGCGCGGCTCGTCGCCATCACCGTAACCCCGGGGGCGGCCTGGAGGATCTGCTCCGCAACCTCCCCGCTCGATTCGAGGACGTGCTCGCAATTGTCGAGCACCAGAAGGAGCGTTTGGCGTGCTGCGAGGTGCCCGCAAACAGCCTGCAGCGGCGTCATGCCCGGCAGCGGATGCACGTCGAATGCCTGAGCGACCGCGCCGGCCACGGCCTCCTGCGCCGTGACCGGCGCGAGGTCGACCCAGCACGCCCCGTCCTCGTATTGATCGAGGATCTCGCCCGTGGTCCGAAGCGCAAGCCTCGTCTTCCCGCAGCCGCCGTCCCCGGTGAGCGTGAGTAGCCGCGCGCCTCGGAGGGACTCGCGGATCTGCTCGCGCTCTCGCTCACGGCCGATGAAGCTGGTCAGCGGCGCGGGGAGGCTGCCTGGAGACTGCAACCTAGACCCGTTCCGCAGCTTGAAGCAGATAGGTCGGCAGGAACCCGTCGATGTCGCCGTCGAGCACCCTCTGGGCGTGGCCGATTTCGAAGTTGCTGACGGCAAACTGGCTCCGGGTTGCCTCGAGGATGGGGCACGTGGACATAGCCCAAGCCACCCCCTGACTCTAGCTGCCGGCGATCCACTAGTTGGACGCGGCCCAAAGGGGAACTCGCGCTCGGGGGGCGACGACTGGGCGCTCGTCGAAGCCCTCCAGGGGAGGTGGCGGCCGGCCTGCACAGCCACGAGGAATCGGTCAGGCTGTTCGCGGCTGCCTCGCGTGCCCGGGGAGGACTTGAGGTGTGGGGCACTGGACCCCCGAGCAAGAAGCACTGGTCCTCGATCGAGAATCGCCTGCGCGAAGCGCTCGGCCGCCGACGCTTACAGAGCCGCGGGGGCGGCGGGGATTGAGCTCACGACCAACGAGGCGATCGGCTGGGCGCGCCGCGCCCGCGGGTCGAGGAAGCGGCCGCCCGGCGGCTGGGAGGCCGTCACTCCGACCGAGGCGCAGGTCGTGGAGCTCGTCGCTCAGGGCCTGACCAATCCGCAGATCGCCGATCGTATGTTCATCTCACGCGCGACGGTCAAGGTCCAGGTCGCCTTCATTTTCCAGAAGCTCGACATCAGCGACCGCGCCGAACTGACCGCGAAGGCAGTACGGCGCGAAGCGCAAGCCACGATCAGCGTTCCTACCGTCGTCGGGCCCGCTCGACGGTCTGGCATCTGAAGGCGGGAAATAGCCCATGTGGCTGATGTTCTGCCGCTCGATCGCTCCTAGCGTCTTCTGAGTTGCACCACACGCCAATGAGGACGGGTGGGGCAAACCAACGGTAGGAGGAACCATGAGAGCCAAGTTCACACACAGCGGCAGCATCGCGGTGATCGCGCTGCTGGGAACCCTGGCCGGCCTGGTGCTCGCGGTCGCGGTGCTCGGCCCGTCAGCGGCAGTCGCGAAGAAGGGCGGCACAGACCGTCCGATAAAGGACCATTCGTCGGGAACCACCGTCCTTGATCTCGCGGACCTAACTTTCGTTAGCGATGCGACGGGGATCGCGTCTCATATGGGGAAGACGACCAGTCACGCCCAGGGGACGATCACTGGGACGGACACCTTCACCATCGTCGGATCTATAACGGTTGCCGCGGCGAACGGCGACAAGCTGTTCGGGACTTTCACGGGCAGCGGGACGACCGACGCTTCGGGCAACTCCCAGGGCCCGCTAGTCACCACGATCACCGGCGGCACCGGGCGCTTCAAGAACGCGAGCGGAAGTTATGCCGGCTCGTTCAGCCAGGCGTTGACCTTCACCGACGGGGCGACGGTGGCGGAGTACGCCACCCGCTATTCGCTGAGTGGCACGATCAGCTACTAGCTGGGGCTTCGAGTACGTTTGTCGGGAGGGGGCTCTCACCGCGAGAGCCCCTTTCCGGGCCACGCTGCCGTGAGCAATACGGTGCAGACCGAGGGCACATTCGAGGGCACAATCTGTACGAAACTGAGGGCAACTCAGACCACCTGAAACCGCATGGGAATGCGAAAACCGGCGTAGACGCAACGCCTACACGCTAATAGCGCATTCGGCTGGGGGCCGAAAGGTCGCTGGTTCAAATCCAGTCGCCCCGACTAATTCGACTTCGTTCACTTGTGCGTCCCCAGCGTCTCCGTCGTCCCCGCGGCGGATCCGGTCAGTCGTCGGAGTGCTGCTTTGTGCTGCTTTGCATGGAAAGCAGCTGTTTGAGCCGTCGCTCCCGCTTTTCGCGCAAAGGGAGCGTCCGGATGGCGATCGACGCTGCGTGCGCTTTGGATGGGAGGGGGGTGCCCAGCCAAACCACCGCCTGCACCCGGCCCAAGCGGAAACGTCGGTGCCAGACCCCTCTGCTGCGGGAATGCGGGTCCGCCTCGCCAACAGCTCACCGAGGGTCGCTCGGTTGGTGCTAGCCGTTCGTCGCCGCGTAGACGTCGCTGTTCCCGAACGCGCCAGGGCAGTCCGTAAGAGGCGACGGTGCCGGCATCACGGGCGAGCCGTTCGCGAGGGACGCAGCCCGCCAGTCCTGGACGGCGGGACACACCGCAGCGTTGCGGACGTCGATCCAGACTCCCACGCCGTACGCGCGGCCGGCCGCGGCGGACAGGTAGTCGCCGACTCGTTCTTCGCGCAATCGCCCGCCTGGGAAGGTTCCGCGTAGGTCGGCGGTCGGACCGTTGTATTCCGAGGTCCATGCGCCAAGGCCGGTCGCCGTGATCGGTGCGCTCATGAACACGCCGTGATATGGACGGGGAGAACTCAGGTCTGATCCCAGCCATGGGGACGTGACGGCTTCGTAGACCACGTATGCACGGTCGCCGCTCGGCGAGACCGCCGGGGCAGAGTAGAGGGGTCGATCGCCGGGGAGTGACACGATTTGAGGTGCAGACCATGTCTTGCCCCGATCACGGGACGAGCTGAACATGGCGCCCTGGTCGGCAGTGTCTGAGCCGGTGTTCGCCCACGACGCGATGATTCGGTCGGTCGCATTCGTCCCACCTGGGGCACCGTTCGCGATGTCGACGGCGGGAGCTCCGGAACCGTCGGTGCGTGCGCCCGTATAGCCGTCGATGACTTGCCGCCCCGACAGCGGGTCCACGTAGGGGGAGTTCACGGTCTCCAGCACAGCGGTCGGACGCGTCCAACTCTGCCCGCCATCCGTCGACCTCTGCATCATGATCTGACCGCGCGGCGAGCCGGACGCGAGCTCAGGGTTCTCCTCTCGTTGTGAGAAGAGGTACGCCGTGCCGGTGCTGTCGGTTCGAATGATGCATGCGATGAGGCCCCACCGGTTGACGCCGTGGCCGTTCTCGGTGGCGGCTGCTGCCTGACGCGTCTTCCAGGTATCACCACCGTTGGCTGACACGGACACCATGGGCGCGGACGGAATCTGTCCGTGCCCGTTGCTGCGGAAGTCGTTGTTGCATTCGTAGACGCGGCCGAAATACGGGCTCGACGCGGCGTTGTCGGCCCAGATCCAGTCCTTGTCGTCGAACGTGGTTTGGGCTTGGCGAGGGTCGACAATGACCGGCGGCATCCAGCTGGACTTATCCGAGATGCGGGCAGGAGTCGGGTTGTCGATCCGCGAGACACCAGTCGCCTGGTAGCCCTTGAGCAACACGGAGCCCGGCAAGTCGGGCGTCGTCTTGTCGTAGAAGTCGCGCAAAGGTGCCGTGTTGTTCGCGTAGTACACCCGCGAACCGTTGGCCCAGGAAAAGTGGCCAGCGACCGGTGCTGGCCCGATTGCGATCGCAGGGTCGCCGGCATCGACCAGACCGCTTTCGTAGTACCACGGGATCCGTGAGATCGCGCCGACGTGCGGCACGCATGCGTCAGGGCCGCTGCAATCGCGTGCGGTCAACCCGGTGTAGGTCGGCTGTGTCCACGTGTGACCGCGGTCGAACGAGAAGTAGACACCGCTGATGCCTACGCCGTTGTCCGGTTCGCAATTCGCGCTCGCTGCGACAAAGTTGGCTGGGCATGGCTGCTGATCGATCTTGTCGTTGGCCCCCGCGACTAGGACGTCCGGGTCGCGTGCGTCGATCGCGACCGCAGGCTCGTTCTGATGATTCCGAGAGGTCATGTCGATTGGACTACCGACGCTGACCGGATTTGCGGTGGCCCCACCCGCGGCGGCCGCGGGCAGGACGCCGGCAACGCCGAGCGCGCACGCAAGGCCCGCGACAAACGCCCCGGCGGGTAGCGAGGCGAACGTCGGAACATTCACGTTTCTGGTCACGTGCGCACCCGCTTAGGCCAATTGCCGACTATCTGTGGTGCGGCCAGCTCATTCGAAGCCATCTCCCCAACTCCCATCCCCATCCGTGGTTAATCCCACTGTCAACTCCAACCCTAAGGCACCGAGACTTGCCCGGCGTGTGAGGTTCAGCACTCCCACTGCCACGTCGGGTGTTCGTGGCTCGTCGACATATCGAAGTGTCGCCCAGAATGAGAAACTGCCGCTTTCCATGCAAAGCGGCGCTTTTGAAGCCGTCCGCAAAGTGTCCGGAAGTCCGGACGCCGGTACGGACCCGTCGCCCGCACCCGCGGACCCTTCTCAGGCACAAATCGGCCCTGCGTACGCCGCCGACTCCCCTTCCCCCACGATGTGGGGCGCGGGGAGTCGGCGGCTAGCTACGGGCCAAGCGGAGAAGAGGTGAAGCGCGGGTGCGGACGGCGGGACATTTCGGGTGGTTCTGCGTCATGAGGGGTGATGCCAAGAAAGAAGCGAGTCAAGGGAGAGCGAGAGACGATCAGCTATAGGGATCTGCAGGTGCTGGATTTCATCTGCAGGTTCGGAGTCGTCAACAGGACTGCAGTTCAGTGGTGGGCTGAGACCGGGAGGTCTGTGACCCTGGATCGGGAGCGGCGGCTGAGGGAGGCCGGATTGATCTCGGCCCACCCGCCGATCGGGCGAAGTGGCCCGCTGCTCGCGGTGACCTCACGCGGCCTGCGGCTCGCCGACCGCACCGAGCTCGGGCCGGCGAGGGTTTCTGTCTGGTCGGCGAACCACTCGATCGTCTGCGCCCAGCTCGCCGCTCACCTTGAGCGCTCCGGCGATGAGGTCCTCTCCGAGCGCGAGCTGCTCGCCGAGGAGCGCCGCTTCGGCGAGCGCTGCTACTCGGCGGAGCGCAGCTATCCGGACCGAGGCTGGCGTCGCCCCGACCTCTACCGCTTCACCCTTGAGGACGGCCAGCCGCAGGAGCATGCCGTCGAGGTAGAGCTGACGGCGAAGGCGCCGGAGCGACTGGTGGGGATCCTCCAGGCCTGGCAGGCCCACAAGATGCGCAACCCCGACGGCCGCGAGATGCTTCAGCCCAGCAAGGAGACCCCTCACTGGATCCTCTACCTCTGCGCACCCAAAGTCGTTGCCCACGTAAAGAGAGCGGTGGAGAAGGCTGGGGCCGACTGGTGCGTCTCGGTCCAGGAGCTCTGGTTCGAACACTCTCCCTTTGCCCGACCTGCGAGCCAGCCTAGCGGCGGGCTAGGCGCGGACCGTCAACCCCCGAAGGGGGTCGGGGCGAAGCCCCTTGACGGCCGCGCCGCCGCCGCTACTGTCGCGGCCAGGTCGGGTGGGGGATGACGGTTCAGCGGAAGGTGGGGGATGTTTTTATCGGCGCCGGTGGAATCCGCCGGGCGGTCTTCGAAGATGGGAATACGGGCTGAATGGCCGACTACGCCAACATCAGCGGACACGTCTACCTGCGGGAGGGCAAGCGAGGCTCCTCTTGGTACGCCAAGTACCGGGTCGGCGAGCGACAGCAGAAGAAGCGGCTTGGGCCCGCGTGGCGAGAGCGAGGGCGGCCACCGGAGGGATACTTCACCCGCCGAGGTGCGGAGGCGGCGCTGCAGGAAATCCTCACCGACGCCCGCCGCGGGGCCCAGACCTTGGCGCCGCGATCGATCGGCGTCACCTTCGCAGACGCCTCCGCCGAGTGGGTTCGGTACTCGGAACACGAGAGGGCCGTCAAGCGATCCACCCTCTTGGACTACACCGGCATCGTCCGGGTGCTTGATGAAGAGCTGGCCGACGTTCCGCTGGTCGAGATCAGCACCGAGCTACTCGAGCGCTGGCTCGCAGCGCGACCGGCCAATCTCTCGAACCGGACGCGCGCGAAGTACGTCGGGACGCTGAACGCGATCTTCAAGCGGGCTCAACGCGTCTGGAAGCTGCCCGTGAATCCCGCCGCGGCGCTTGAGCGCCCGCGCGTACGCAATGCAAAGACGATCGACGTCTACTCGCCGGAGGAGGTCTGGGCTCTCGCCCGCGCGGCCAGCGATCAGGACACCGCTACCTTCGTCGTCGCCGCCTTCTGCGGTCTGAGGATGGGGGAGCTGCTCGCGCTGCTCTGGCGGGATGTCGACTTCGCCGCCCGCGTGATCCGGGTGCGGGCGAGTTACACCCAGCACCGCCTGGACACGCCCAAGTCGTCGAGCATGCGCGCCGTGCCGATGGCCGATCCCGTGGCTCGGGTCCTCGACGGGCTCTCAAAGCGGGGGCACTTCACCGCGGACGGCGACCTGGTCTTTCCGAACGAGGCGGGCGACCACCAGAACCCGAAGCAGCTGAGGAAGCGATACAGGAGCGCCCAGGGAGCCGCCGGGCTGAGAGGCCTGAGCTTTCACGACCTGCGACACACCTTCGGGACCCTGGCGATCAACCGGGCCGATCCGGTGAGCGTCCAGCACTGGATGGGCCACGCCAATCTTCAGACGACGATGCGCTATCTGCACTTCCGGCAGCGGGACGACGAGGCCGATCTCCTATCTGACGCCTTCGCCGAAAACGGGGTCCCGAAATTGGTCCCGAACAACGCACTTCTGGACCCATCCGAGGGCAACTCAGAGCACGAATCCGTGCCTGAGAGCCACTACAACCACCCATGAGCGCGGAGATGATGTCCGAGGACGCGAAGTTCGCGCTCGGGTACTAGCCGCGCAGATTCGTGATTATGCGTGCGCGGCCATGCGATACGGCGGCGCGGACCAGGAGGAAATTCGGACGCTTCGACACTGCTCATGCCTCCGGACGCAGGATCATGTAGTGCTGGATGTATCGCTCGGGCGGGTGCAGCTCCAAAACCTCCCAGCCGGTATCGCGGACCAGCTCGAGCGCGTAATCGGGTTCGTACCTCGCGATCTCGAGCGGCCGGTCGGGGACGGCGTCCACGAATCGGCGGTCCTCCTCGGCGGCGCGGGCGCGCTCTCGGGCGACCGCCTCCTCGGTTCGCTTCCGGATCTCGGGATCCGGGCTCGCGAGCGCCTCGTCAACCGCCTTGGCGAAGCTCGCCTCGCGTTCGCGGTCCCTGAGGAACAGCGAGAAGACGAGCTTGGCGTCGGATCCGGCGTGACGGCGAAGAAGTCGCAGCATTGCGACGTAATCGTCGGGGGCGAGGTGCGTAAAGACCGAGAACAGGCAGATCAGGTCGAAGCGCCGTCCTCCGACCGGTAGCGCCTCGAAACTCGCCAAGTCCGATCCCTCCGGGTTGTACATGGCGTTGTGCGCGTCGAGGTGGTGGAACTCGAATCTCGGGTCGGAGACGTTTTGTTTGAGCCACTCGATGACCTTTGCCGAGGCGTCGATCCCGACGTAGCGGCCGACCGGTATCGAGTCGTCGATCAGCGTCTTGACGAGCTTGGTCCCGCAGCCGACGTCGAGGAGCTGCACGCCCGAGAGGTCATGCCTGTGCATGGTCCGGCAGAGAATCTCGACCGCGAACTGGCCGGATTTCAGCCACTCCTCGCGCGTCCGGTGCACGCCGCGTTGAAGCTCTGGTGGAACGGGAAGCTGGACGTTCGGGTCATCCACCACGCTGCAGATCGTATGGTGAGGTCAATCGATTGCGGAGCGTCCGCAGAGGACCGGCACCTGTACTTCTTCGTCCACATCATGAAGACGGGGGGGAGCGCTTTCCGGCGGCGGCTGATCAACCACTTTGGTGAGGCAGCGGTCTACCCGGCCAGGGACATCGACGGCACTGATCCGGTAAAGCTCAACCTCTCGATCGACTACCTGCGCGAGCGGCTGGCGGCGCGCGGAGATGAGATCCAGGTCATCACCGGACACTTCCCGCTGCGCACCGCGGAGCTGATCGACGGCAGGTTCACGACGCTGACCCTGCTTCGCGATCCGGTCGAGCGCATGCTCTCGTACCTGCGCCAGCAACGGGAGAGTCGCCGGCCCGCGGGGTGCGCGCTCGACGAGCTCTACGACGCCCTCCGCGGCCGGGGGGACGACAATATGACCAAGATGCTGGCTCTGACGCCGTCGGAGTTGCGGGCTTCGCTCTTCACCCGCGCCGAGCTGAGCAGCAACCAACTCGAACGTGCCAAGGAGGCGCTTGCCGGCATTGACGCGGTGGGCCTTCAGGAGAGCTTCGATGATTTTTGCGACAAGGTCGCGACGCGCTTCGGCTGGAACCTCGGTGAGCCGGAGGTCGTGCACGCCAGTGCTCCGGCCGAGGCCTCGGACGGCCTCCGCGCGCGCATCGCGGAGGACAATCCATTCGATATGGAGTTGTACGAATTCGCCAAGGAGATGCTCGCGGCGAGAGCGTCGGAGTCGACCGATGACGGCCGGCGCCTTCAGGTTGATGGCTAGAGTCGAGGACCTCGAGATGGAACTGAGCCTTCCGCCCATGGAGTACATGAGACTTGTCGGCGCGAAGGAACCCAATGTCAGCGAAGACTTCGACGAGGTGGGTCGTCGACTCTCGCGACAGCTCGCCAAGGTGAAAATGCTCGAGCCCGGGGCGCGCCTTCTCGACATCGGGTGTGGTTGCGGCCGGGTGGCCCGCCACCTTCTCGACTCGCCGATCGCCGAATATGCCGGCTTCGACCGCCACCCGGGGATGATTGAGTGGGTACAGGCGCACATCGGCGCGCTAGACGATCGGTTCGACTTCCGGCATGTGGACGTGGAGTCCAGCTATTCGGAGTTGGACAGCCATGTAGGTGCCGTATCGGCGGCCGAATTCGTCTTCCCCTACGACGATGCCGCATTTACGGGTGCGCTAGCCGCCTCCGTGTTCACCCACGTAGATTTTCCGGCAACAAGTCGCTACCTCAATGAAGCGGCGAGGGTTCTTGCCCCGAGTGGCTACCTCTTGGCTTCTTTCTTCCGCGGCGAGGAAACAGGTTCATTGGGGCGCAGCAGCTGGAACTTCGTCATTCAGGAAGATGACCTTCGGCGCGCGATCGAGGAGGCCGCCCTCGAAGTGCTCCTGCTCGATCCGGCCCCGGCTCGGCCACCGAGTCGCCAGAGCTGGTTCCTACTCAGAAAGCCCGGCGCCTAGCCGCAGCGGACATGTGTGTGGATCGACCCGCTGATCTCCGTCACGACCGGCGGGCTTGTGCTCCCGCGAACGACTCCAGGACTATGCCGTAGCGGTCGATCGCCGCGCGTACCCGTGGATCGCAGAGGGCCTCCACCTCCCTGATCCTCTCCTCGCCGTACACGGAACCGTGGTCCGAGGCCGTGGCGGGGTGGCAGGCGAGCTCGGTGATCCCGGGGGGCAGCGCCTCGAGCGCCGCGATGAGCGCCTCCACCGTGATCGCGTCCGGCACGGGCCTGCCCTTGCCGTCCTGACCGAAGAAGACGCCGCTGTAGCCGATGGCCGGAGTGGCCTCGCGGACCGGTGCTCCGAGACGCTCCCCGAGGGCTAGCAGCGCTCCGCGCACGGGCTCGTCGCGATGCACGTGCTGGTGGGAGTCGAGATGGTCGGGAGGGCGCCCGACCATGCGCTCGAAGGCCTCGAGCTGCCGCTCGAGCTCAGCCGCAACCGCGTCTGGGCTCTCCTTCGGGAGCACCTCGTAGGAGGTCTCCCAGGCTCCGTCTCGGTACTCCCACTCGCCGAAGTCGACGTGCAACCCCACCCCGAGCGCGCTGCGGCGAGCGTAGGCTGCCGCCTCCTCGGCGTGAGGCCATCGCACCATCAGCGAGGCGCTGGTGACGATTCCCTCCTCGTGGCAGCGGATGACGCCTCGGTTGACGCCGGGCGAGCGACCGAAGTCGTCCGCGTTCACGATCAGGACCCGCTCGCTCGCGCCACTCGGCGGGATGCCGCTCATGCGAGTCCCAGCTCTTGGGTGAGCTCCAGCGCCTCCCCCAGCCAGTCGTGCGCGTGTTCCGGCGGCGGCCGCCACTCCGCCGACCACCCCAGCCACTGGAGCGCGAGGTGGAGACGACATCGCGAAAGATCCGTGGGGAGCTCCGTCGACTGCCGAGCGGTTCCGTTTGGTCCGAGGCCGTCCAGATAAGCCTGCGCAAGCGATTCGCGCTCGCGCGGCGCCCAGCCACCCACCAGCGCGGCGAGGTCCAGCAGCCCCGGTCCGGTCGCGGCCATCTCCCAGTCCACCGGATAGACGCCAAGCGGGTGCTCGTTCCGCACGACGAGGACATTCGAGGGATAGAGCTCGCCATGCACGAAGGTCCGGGGCAGCTCGGCGAGCACATCGACGACCTCCACGTAGCGCTCCAAGGCGGCGAGCAGTGCCTTCCCGCGCTCGTCTGTGGACGTCGCCAACGCTTTCCTGGCCCGCTCGCACCACGAACTAAACGAGGAGGCGCTGTGCTCCAGCAGGTGCGGGTTGGCGGCTCGCAGCTCGTCGAGGTCAGCGGCGAAGCGAGCGTGGAATCGGCCCAGCCAGCTCGCCACGTCCTCCCAGACCTCGACCTCTCCAACCTGCCACAGCTCGACTCCGGGAACCTTTTCCAGGAGCAGCCAGCAGCGCGATCCCGTCGGCTCGGCGACCGCTGCGAGGCACCGCGGCCCGATGCCGGCCGGAGCGAGGATGTGGCGATACGTCTCCAGCTCGCGCCGGGGCTCGTGGAGGAACTCCGGCTTGGCGGCGAGGGCGTTCCCGATCAGGCGATCCCGGGAGAGGTCCTTGAGGATCAGCCGGCCTCGCTCCTCGCCGCCGGCCATCACGATCACCTCCTCCAGCGGGGCGCTGGTCGCGTACCTGTATGGGCGCCGCCGGACGCCGCTGATCTCGTGGCCATCGAGCCCTCCTCCCAGGGCCGCGATCAGCTCTCGATCGGAGACCACCTCGCTCACGTCTGCAGCCGCTCCAGGAGCGACTCGAGAACCCGATCGGAGTCCAGGTGCTCGACGGCGAGCTCGCGGGCCCTCGCACGCTGTCGCTCGTAGTCCCGCTCGAGCTCTTCGATTGCCATGACGACGTCCTCGACGCTGGTGAAGGCGAACAGGCCCGCCCCCGTGGGCAGCCGCCGCCCGAAGCCGGTGTCCTGGGCGATCACGGGCCGGCCGCTTGCCAAGTAGCACGCGCTGCGGTCGCTGAACCAGCCGGAGTCCGAGACCGCATAGCCGAGCTTGGCGAGCCCGAACTCGGCCCACGACCCCTGCACGAAGCGGCGATAGTCGTCCGGGGTTGCGGCCACTCGCGCAGGATCGAGCACCGTCCATCCGTCCTGCTCGAGCGCGGCGAGGTCATCCACCTCATCGGGGTGGATGGCGAGCGCGGCCTCGAATGGCACCGGGCTGTGGCGCGGAAGCTCGAGCAGCGGTCGCAGCGAATGGACCTTCTGGCCGTAATGGACACCTCCCTGGTGGATAGCGCCGTAGCTGCGCCAGTGCCCGACTGTGGTGAGCGCGTGGCGCTCGAGGCCGTGCGCGACCGGCCAGCTCTCGAGCACTACCGGAGGCAGCGTTGGCAGCCACTCCAGGCCGCAATCGGGGATTGGACACTCGGGCCTCCCGATCGCGTCGGCCACGCTTACGAAGTGGGTGTGCGCGTCGAAGCGCATGTCCACGCCCTCGACCGCGTGCCAGAGCTGGTTGAAGGCGGGATCGAGGTCGAGGTAGGCGCGCACTGGGACGGCTTCGAGCACGTCCGCGTCGGCGAGCATTCCCGAGACGCTCAGAAGCAGATCCGCCCCACGGGCGACGTCGCGCAGCCCGGAGCGCGATAAGCCGATCGGCTCCTCCCCCGAGTGCGGGACCAGCGCCCAGCGCCCCTCGAGCCCGAACCTCTCCATCGTCTCCCTCACGTAGCTGACGGATTCCCGCGGGAGGGACCCGCGGTCTTCGACCGGCTCCATAAAGTGGACCTCGCAGCCAAGGCGCTGGAAGCCGAGCAGATACTGGAGCACCGCCCACGTCGCTCCTCCCTGCCCGGGGGTCGCTGCGATCATGCCGCTGACGATGACTCTCGGTGCGCTCACCGAACCGCTGTCGCCGCCGCGACCATGCGCGAGACCATAGTCGTCGCCGGAGCGCTGGCCCAGAGGCCGTGGAGCGGCGGGCACACCTGGGTTTTCCTTCAGTACCTGCTCGGCTTCCGGAGGCTCGGGTTCGACGTCCTGTTCGTCGATCGGCTCGAGCCCGGCATGTGCATAGACGCCTCTGGGGCACCCGCCTCGTTCCGCTCGTCCGAGAACCTCCGCTACCTCGACCGGGTTATGGAGCGCTTCGGTCTGGCCGGGCGGTGGTCGCTGCTCTTCGACGGCGGGCGCGAGGTCGCCGGCCTGGAACGCCAGCAGGTGGTCGAAGCGGCGGGCCGATCGGCTCTGCTCTTGAACGTGATGGGCTACCTGGAGGACGAGGAGGTGCTGGCCGCCGCCCCGCTTCGCGCATTCCTGGACATCGATCCCGGTTTCGGCCAGATGTGGGTCGAGCTAGGTCTCGCCCGGCTCTTCGACGGGCATCACCGCCACGTGACGGTCGGGGGCCGTGTCGGGGAGCCGGATTGCAAGATTCCCACCTGCGGTCTCGATTGGATACGCACTCTTCCTCCAGTCGAGCTCTCGGAGTGGCCGGCGGGCAACGGCGGCGGCGACCGCTTCACGAGCGTCGCGACCTGGCGAGGCGCTTTCGGACCGATCGAGTACCAGGGGCAAACGTACGGCCTGCGGGTGCATGAGTTCAGGCGCTTCGCCGACCTCCCGGCGCGGACCTCGGCCCGCTTCGAGGTTGCGCTCGACATCGACGATGCCGACGTCCCCGATCGCGAGCGCCTCGAGCAGGGCGGCTGGGTGCTCGCTGACCCCCGCGAGGCGGCGGGTGACCCGTGGCGCTATCGGGCATACGTGCAGGGCTCGGCAGCGGAGGTGACGATCGCCAAGAACCTCTATGTGGACACCCGGAGCGGCTGGTTCAGCGACCGCAGCGCCTGCTACCTCGCGAGCGGCCGGCCGGTGCTTGCGCAGGACACGGGCCTTGAGGGCATCGTGCCGTACGGCGAGGGTCTCCTGGTCTTCTCCACACCGGAGGACGCCGCCGCCGGGGCCGAGGAGATCAACGGGGACCTCGAGCGCCACGGCAGGGCTGCACGAGAGATCGCGGAGGAGCATCTCGCCGCCCAGCGGGTGCTGCCCCGTTTGCTCGAGGACCTTGGGCTGTGACCGCCACAGTGGTCGTCGCGGGCGCCCTCGGCAACAAGCCCGGCCAGTCCGGAGAGACATGGGTGAAGCTGAGCTGGGTACGGGGGCTCCAGGCCCTGGGTATGGAGGCCCGCTTCGTTGAGGAGCTGGCGCCGTCGGTCGACGAGGAGGCCGCGTCCGCCTGGTTCGGCTCGGTGGCCAATCGGTTCGGGCTCGAGCACAGGGCGACGCTGCTCAAGGACGGGCGGGCGATCGTGGGCCCTCCACTCGGGGAGCTCATGGAGATCGCTCCGGAGGCGGCGCTGATCAACATCAGCGGCCACCTGCGAGCGCCGACCCTGCTGACGAAGTTCCGGCGCCGGGTGTTCGTCGACATCGACCCCGGCTTCACCCAGTTCTGGCAGGCGCAGGGGCTCGAGGGGGCCAACGTCGAGGGACACCATGCCTACTTCACGATCGGGGAGCTGATCGGAAGCCCGGATTGCCCGATCCCAACCGGCGGGATCGACTGGCGCCCCGTGCGGCAGCCGGTGGTGCTGGACGACTGGCCGGCGATGGATGGAGGGGAGGGCAGCCGCTTCACGACGATCGCAAGCTGGCGGGGGCCCTTCGGCCCCGTGGTGCAGGGGGGAAGGACCTACGGCCTCAAGGTGCACGAGTTTCGGAAGTTCATCGAGCTCCCCCAGCGCTCGCCGCATCGCTTCGAGATCGCCCTCGACATCGACCCCGCCGACAGCCGCGACCTCGAGGGGCTGCGCGCTCACGGCTGGCGGGTCGCGGATCCCCAACAGGTTGCCGGCAGCCCGGAGGCGCTGCGCGACTACGTGCAGGGCTCCGATGCCGAGTTCTCCGCCGCACAGGGTATGTACGTCGACACGCAGTGCGGGTGGTTCAGCGACCGCACGACCCGCTACCTGGCCTCGGGCCGTCCGGCGCTCGTGCAGGACACCGGCTTCAGCCGGACGCTGCCGGTCGGCGACGGCCTGGTCGCGTTCAGCACGCTGGAGGAGGCCGTAGCGGCGGCCGGCGACATCGTCGCTCGCTACCCCGAACACGCGGCGGCAGCCCGACGCATCGCGGACGAGCAGTTCGGTTCCGAGCGGGTGCTCGCGCGCTTCTGCGAGGAGGCCGGCATCGCTTGAGCGCCGCGTGGGGACGCGTAGCATCGCGGGATGACCGACGAGCCGATCAAGGAACGGCGGGGAAACCAGCGGCCGACTGGGAGGGGCAGGACCCGATGTGGATCCTGGGACTGAACGGGCCGCCAATCGGCTGGCACGACGCCGCGGCATGCCTGATCGATGGCGACGGGAACGTGTACGCGATGGCGGAGGAGGAGCGCTTCACCCGCGTCAAGTACGCCATCCGCACCTACCCCCGGAACGCCGCTCGGTTCTGCCTCGACTCGGTGGGCATCGAGCCAGACGACCTTGACGTCGTGGCGATCGGATGGGACCTGCCGCGACTCTATTCGCGCTTCGGACCGCACTGGGGCTTCACGTCACCGCGCGATTTCCTCACCGAAGGGCTCGGCTGGACCTTCGATGGCCGCGCCGGCCCGGAGCTCGTCTGCGTGCCGCATCACCGCGCTCACGCGGTGTCCGCCTTCTACGCGTCCGGCTTAGGGTCGGCTGCGGTTCTCGTGAACGACGGAAACGGCGAGGACGAGTCGATCTCGATCTACGAGGCGAGGTTCGGTGAGCCAATGGTCCAGCGGGAGGCCTGGGACCGAGCGCATTCGCTCGGGTTCCTATACGACGCCGTCTGTCGTGCGGTCGGACTCACGTTCCTGGAGGCCGGCAAGACAATGGGCCTGGCCGCGTACGGAAAGGCGAGCTCGATCGAGCCCTCGGCGCTAATGGAGGGAGACGACGTGGACTTCCACCCTCCGTTCGCCCTCGGCCCGGCGGCCGATTACGACGACATCATCCCCGCCTGGGAGCGCGAGCTCTCCCGGCTGGGCTCGATTCCCGTCGCCACGCCCAGCGCCGACCTCGACAAAGACGAGTTCGCAGTGCGGCTCGCCTGGAGCGCACAGGCGACCGTCGAGCGGATCGTCCCCGCGCTCGTCAAGCACGCGCGCGCCATCACCGGGCTCGACGCGGTCTGCCTGGCCGGCGGCGTGGCGCTCAACTGCTCGACGAACGGGCTTCTCGAAGATCCCATCTACGTGCCGCCCGTCGCGGCGGACGCTGGCGGTGCTCTCGGCGCCGCCTGGGCGGTGGCGCCGCCACGCGCTCCACATGGCCCTCTCGACCCCTACCTGGGGCTCGACGTCGATACTCCGTCCTCGCTTCCGGGACAGTGGGCGGCCGCCTCGCTCGAGCCCGCCGCGGTTGTCGACCGCCTCCTGCGGGGGCAGATCGGCGGGGTTGCCTGGGGCAGGGCCGAGGTCGGGCCCCGGGCGCTCGGCCACCGGTCGCTGATTGCCCTCCCGGACGACGTGGCCACTCGCGACCGACTCAACACGCTCAAGGGCCGGGAGCTGTGGCGCCCTCTGGCTCCGATCGGCACCGAGACGTCGGACGGGCGCTTTTGGGAGGGTCCGCGTGAGCTGCAGCGCTACATGCTCGGCGCGGCCCGCGTGACCCGGCTCGGCGAGGAGAGGATCCCCGCAACCGTCCACGTCGACGGGACGGCGCGGGCGCAGGTTGCCGAAGGCGCCGGGTTCGTCGCCGACGTGCTGGCGGAGCTCGGGGCCGCCGGTGCCGATCCCGTGCTCATCAACACCTCGTTCAATGCCCGAGGGGAGCCGATCGTGAACACAGCGGACGAGGCAGTTAAGAGCGCCGAGGCGATCGGCGTGGACTTCCTCGTGGTCGGCGACGCGCTCTTCGACCGCCGATGACCCCCGACCGCGACTCCCTCGACCGTCTGCCCCGCATGGCGGACGACGAGGCGCTCTTCCCCGAGGCGGCCTCGGGCGCCGATCAGTGGCAGCGCGTGGTCATGAACCGGGCGATCTCCGGGCACATCGACTCGCTGGACCCGGCCACCTGCCGGGCGGCGGAGATCAGCGGCGATTCGCATGCCGAGCGGCCGTGGAAGGAGCACACCAGCCTCGACTACCCCGACTTCGACCTATGCGCGCCCGTCGCCGTTCGGGCGACGTTCGACGTCGTGATCTGCGAGCAGGTGCTCGAGCACGTGGTCGATCCATGGACGGCCGCGGCGAACCTTCGCGAGCTCACCGTGGCAGGCGGCCACGTGATCGTCTCGACACCGTTCCTGATCAAGGTCCACGAGCTCGCGCTATTCGGGATGAACGACTACTGGCGCTTCACCCCGCGGGGGCTGCAGGTTCTGCTGGAGAGCGCCGGACTCGTGGTCGACTCGGTTGACAGCTGGGGGAACGTGCCATGCGTCGTCGGGAATCTTCGACGCTGGTCCGCCTATCGAGACTGGCACCCGCTCGACAACGACCCGGACGTCGCAGTGCAGGTCTGGGCGTTCGCAAGAAATCCGAGCTAGATGAGCGCTTCGGGGCTGAACTTCGACGACGACGCGTTCGAGTCTCGCCTGGTGTGGATCTTCGGCTCCACACGCAGCGGGAGCACCTGGTTGCTGCGGCTCCTCTGCCATCCGCTGGCGCTGGAGCCGGACGATGGGCTGGGGTTCAGCCTGCCCGAGAGAGGCCGAGGGGGAACGGTTCTCGACGCGCTCCCGGTGAACGAGTTCCTGCTCGGCCAGCACCTCGCTCCACCGACCGGGGACCCGATGAAGCTGGCGAACGGACAATACGTCCCGGCGACCGTGAACTCGTTCTGGTCCTCGTCGCCCGATTACACGCTGTCGAAGGACTTCGAGGATGTCTGGCGACCCGAGCTGCGGCGCTTCGCGCTCATTCGCCTCCACGCGATGGTCGAGCGAGCCGCCAGCCGATTTCCGGTACGCGAGGATCCCGTGGTCGTCATCAAGGACGTCGGCGCCTCGCAGGCCGCGGACGTCACGATGTCCCTGCTGCCCCGCTCCCGCTTCCTCTTCCTGGTCCGCGACGGCCGCGACGTGATCGACTCTCTCGTCCACGCGGCGCAACCCGGGTCCTGGTTCTCGCGCGTGGCGAAGCCGCTGATCTCGAGCGAGGAGGACCGGCTGGAGTTCGTGCGCGAGAAGGCGATCGACTGGGCCTGCTGGACCGACGCCTGCCGGCGGGCATGGGCCAGGCACCCGCCGGAGCTGCGCCGCATGGTCCGCTACGAGGCGCTTCTCGCCGACACCGTCGACGAGCTCGGTTCGCTTTGTCGCTGGATCGGCCTGGAGCGCGACCGCCCCGCCCTCGAGGCAGCGATCTGCGCCAACGCTTTCGGTGCCAATGAGCCGACGGGGCCCAATGAATTCGCCAGGGCTGCGAGTCCCGGCCTGTGGCGGCAGAACCTCTCGGAGGAGGAGCAGCGGGTCGCCGAGGAGGTCATTGGCGATCGTCTCGCCGACCTCGGCTATCCGGTCTAGTCAGCGCACCCGCTTCAGGTAGCCGCCGACGTTGAAGGTGAGCGCGAAGTGCTCCAGGTCCGGATCGGATACGAACTCGCGCTCGTCCAGGATCTTGGGGAGCGCTGTCCGCGGACCCGGGCCGAAGGCTGGCCATACGGGAACGCCGTCCAGGATGGTGTCCTCGACGACCAAGTAGGAGCCGACCGGCACGAACGGTGCGTAGTTGGCGAAGGCGGCCTCCACCTGCGGGCGGGCGGCGCCACCGAGGATGACCAGGCCCCGCGGCTCCGGGCCGGCGATCTCTCGCGCTTGCGCGGCCGTGGCGGGGGCTGCCGGATCGCCACGGAGATACGTGATCCGCGGGTGCTCCGGAGGATCGCCGACCGGATAGCCGTCGATCGACAGGACCTGGCCGCCGCCGACGAGATCGCAGATCGATGCAAGGAAGAGCGCCAGCCCGCCCACGCCGGTGCGCGTCTCCACGATCCAGTCCGGCCGCAGGCGCTTGATCAGGTCCTGATAGACGAGCAGGTCGGTGGGCGCCCGGTGCGTGGGCACGCCGAGCCAGCTGGCACGGTGCCATTCCTCGCTGCGCCAGAAAGCGTCGATGAAGTCCAGCTTCAGATCTTGCGGGACAGGCAACGGCCGCGACGGCCGGATTCCGTGCGCGCCGACGTGGGCGTCCCGGAAGTGCCGGAAGGTGTGCACCCGGCGTGGCTTGATCCGGCCGGCCGCCGGAGGAATGCTGCCCAAGTAGTACGTCCGCTGCCAGGGAACCCTGAAGCGGCGGCCCCGCAGCTTTTCGTACTGCTCCTCGTAGCTGCGGATCAGCTCGACTGGCTGCGTCTCGTTCGTGGTCGTCCCCCCGTGGACCTGGTGGAACGAACCCTCCCCGAGCATCGTGACGAGCGTGACGCCCGGGGTGCCCGACACGCGCTCGAAGAAGTCGAGATTCGCGAAGCCCCCGCCCGCTGTCGAGAAGCTGTCGTCCATGCCGCCCACCTGATCGACGAGGGTGCGCGGCACGAAGATGCAATTGCTCTCCCACTCGCCGTCGAACCAATCGCGGTCGCCGATGAAGTGGCCGATCTCGAAGAGCCGGTAGCCGTCTTTCGGCCAATTGATCTGGTCGAATAGCCGATCCTCGACGTCGCGGTTATAGCCGCCCGCCACGGTTTGGGGCTGCTGCCCGGGGCCGACGTACCACTGCTTCGCCGTGACCACCGCGGGCTCGTAGGTCGAGAGCCCGAGCATGCCGTAGCGGAGGACACCGGGCGTCAGGACGTGTGCGCCGTCGATCATCACTGCCACGTTTCGTCCACTCGACGCGGCGATGCCGTGGTTGACGGCCGGAGCGGGCGACGGCGATGCCTCGGACGCCAGATCGAGGTAGCTGAACTCGGGACCGAAGCTGCGCACGAACTCCTCGCCCAACTGCTCCCCGGGCTCCGAGCCGTTCTCGACCACGATCACCTCGTAGTCGAGCTCCTCGACGCCCTGCTGGTAGCTGCGCGAGAGCGAGTGGAGCGTCCTGGCCGCCTCGCGGCGCATGTTGTAGAAGACCGCGATTACGGACAGGTCCTTGGTCTTCGTTGCGGGCGACGACGAGTGGCGAGCCTTCGGGGAGGACTTTGTCGCGGTCTTTCGCCAGGCGGCGCCGCTCCAGTCGATCCTCTCGAGTTGTTCCGTCACCCCGCGTTGCTCACGGAAGGCGTCGACGGCCGCCTGGCAGTCCTCGGCCCCATAGGCATCCACCACGACAAAGCCGCCGGGGGCGACCCGGTCGTGGAGCGCCTCGAGCACCGCGCGCACCTCGTCCGGGTCGCGAGAGCCGATTCGGAGCAGGGCCACATCGTCAATCGGTGCCTCTGTGAGCCTGCGCGCCGGCGGTCCCTCGAGGAAGCCAACGCGATCGTCGAGCAGATCGAAGCGGGAGAACGCCTCGCGCACGGAATAGAGGTCTGCAGGCCCGGCAAAGCGGTCGGCTACCCAGACGCGCGTCTCAGAGAGCCCGTAGACGTCGAGAAAGCCGTGCATGAGGATTGCGGCGCCACCGCGGCCCGTGCCGGCGTCCACGAGATCGCCCTGGACCGCCTCCTCGCGGACGAGATCCAGGCATGCCCTGAGATGATCGAGGCGCAAGCGGCCGAGCGGCGCATACGCGAGCCCGTCCGGCCCAGCGGCGCTACCAGCATCGGCCGGAAGCTCACCCGTCTCGCGCTCCTGCTTGAGCCGCCGCAGCGGACTCGTCATGTAGCGAGCCGGGTTCGCCAGTTTGTTGCGATCGACCGGTCGTCCAGCGTCGAGGCACTCGAGCAAGTGCTCTATGCGCAGCTCGTTCTCGAGGTAGTGCTGGTCGAGGAGGGCGTCGCGGAGCAGGTCGAGGTAGCGGCGCGTGGCCCGATTCTCGGCCGTTGACTGGTCACCTCTCATCGCTTCGCGCGGATGGTAGTTCGCGTCAGCGAACGCCTGCTAGCGTCGGCGCGTGCCTGGCGAATTGACCTGGCAGAACGAGGAGCGCTGTACGGTCGGCGAGACGGTCTTCCAGATCCTCCCGGAACATCTCTTCGAGGGAGCCGGGATGTCGATGGAGGGTGCCGACTTCTGGTTGTTCAAGGAGCGTCCACTGGTCGAACGCTACGCCGAGCTGGTCGAGGAGCTGCGACCGCGCCTTATCTTCGAGCTGGGCATCTTCCAGGGAGGCAGCACCGCTTTCCTGTTCGAGCTCGCCCGTCCCACTGTTCTGGTCGCGATCGACCAGAGGCCGCCGCGCGGCGACGCAATGGCCGACTACCTCTCGGGCAAGAATGTCGGCCCGGCGCTGCGCATTTATGACGACGTGAACCAGGCGGACCGGCCGCGTCTGGCCCAGATCGCGGATGAGGCGTTCGGCGATGGGCCCCTGGACCTCGTGATAGACGACTGCTCACACCTGTACGAGCCTTCGAAGACCTCGTTCAACGAGCTCTTCCCGCGCCTTCGCCCAGGTGGCGTCTATGTGATCGAGGACTGGCGCTGGGCGCACGGCCTGCTGGACAGCCAGGAGCCGGGCGGCCTGTACCCCGACGAGGTGCCGCTATCGCGGCTCTTGTTCGAAATCCTCCTCGCCCTTCCCTCAGTGCCCGGGTTGGTCTCCGAGGTCACGACAACGCTCGGCGCAGTCGAAGTGCGCCGCGGCGACGCGGATGTCGACTCTTATGGCTTCGACATCTCCGCCTGCTTGACGCCGCGCAGCCGGCGCATGTTGGCCGACTGAGGTCGCCGCGTCAACCTGCGTCGAGGCGGGCGAGCAGCGCCCGACCTCTCGGGTTCGAGCAGCCGCTGATGTCGAATGTGGCCGGATCGACCTCGGCGTGACCTCGCCTGACGACGATGAGCTGATGCTCAATTGAGATTTCCCTCACCACCTCGGGCGCCCCGGGAACGGCGAGCGCGATCTCGAACAGCAGGCGGGTGAGCGGCACGCGGTCGGGGAACATGCCCTCCAAGGGCTCCTCGCCAACCACCGTATGCGCCCAGCGCCAGTCCTCGATCACGTAGGCCCCGCCCGGACGCAGGCGCGGGAAGAGCTCGTTGAACGACGCCTTCGTCTCCTCGTACATGTGTGAGCAGTCGTCGATTACGAGGTCGATGGCGCCGCCGCCGCCGAACGCCTCCTCGACGATCTCCGCCAGGCGGGGGCGGTCGGCCTGGTCGACCTCGCCGTAGGCCCGCACGACCTCGGCGAGTCCCCTTTCCGCGGCATGAATCCGCAATCGCTCGAGGCTGTCATCCAACGGCCTTTGATCGATGGCGACGATCCTTCGCGGTCGAGCAAGCTCGGCAAGAAACAAGGTGCTCCCGCCATCGAAGATGCCCAGCTCGAAGACATGCCGCGGCTGGAGCTCTTCGATCAAGCCGGCGTGGCGCTCAAGCAGCGTCCGTGGCTTGAAGATGAAGAACTCCCCCTCGTCCAAGCCGGCCCGCGTCCCCTCATGGATCCCCCGCGGAATGCGCTCGACACTGGTGAAGACTCGGAAGCTGGTTTCGCCAACCACCAGGTGGTCGTTGTCCTTCCAAGCGAGCAACTGCTCGATCATAGGCGCAGCAACACCGCCGACGCCTGCCTAGAACAGGCCGCGCCAGGGGGCGGGAATCGGCTCGATCACCAGCTCGCTCCAATCGGCGTTGCTGTCCTCGTAGAACCAGCGCGCGAACTCCGCTGCGTCAGTGATCCGGTTGTGGCCCGCCCAGCCCAGCTCGACGTCCCGCTCGTTCCACGCGCGCCCCTCTCGATAGCGGTGCCGAGCGAGGCAGATCTCGTAGTCCATCCGGTGCAGGTGGATCAGGCGGAGGTCGGGATCGGGCCTCATTTTCAGGTCCGCCGACCGGTGGAAACCCGGGACCCATTGCATGGGCTCGGTGGCAAGTGCGGGCTTGTCGTAGATGTCGTTGGCGAACCAGTAGCCGCGCTGGTCGAGCACCTTCCGGGCCGGGTCGAAGGCCCCCTCCCGGTCGATCAGATGGATGAGCTCGTAGCCCAGACAATTGACGTACGGCTCCTCGAGGCGGTCGATGTAGTCCGCGAGGGTGCCCAGCTCCGGGTGCGGAGCGACGATCTCGTCCACGTCGGTGACGACCACGACGTCGTAACGGTCGATCAGCTTGTGCTGGTGATCCTCGATCGTTCGCACCATCCACGTGTGGTCGACGGTGTCGTGGCTGACTGGGATCCGGATAAAGCCACCGCCATTGGTGGAACCGTCGCTCGTGCCGTGGTCGAGGACATAAAGGTCCTCGGGAGGGAAGAACTGCGAGTAGTAGCGGAGCCAGATCGGCAGGAAGACAGGCTCGTCGCGGACGATGGTCAGAGCGGCGCCGTGTTTGCGTGTCCCCGTCGGCGCCCGTCGCCCGGCGCGTGTTTGCCGGAGGTCGTTGAAGTTCTCGGCCAGCCGATGGACGACATCCGTACGCGGCTCCGGGAGGTCAACGGTCATCTCGTTTCGGCGGCACTCATGTCAAAGTGAGGGTGGGATGGAAGCAAGCAAAGCAAGCGACGCGCGTGACGCAACACTGCTGGCGGAGCACTTCAACGAGTCGAAGCGGCGGTTGCCCGGGCCGGCCTACTACCGGGTGCTGAGGTGGATCCACGAGATCCTCGATCCGGCGAATTACGTCGAGATCGGGGTCCACAAAGGCATCTCCCTCGAGCAGGCGGGGGACGACACGCCGACCATCGGCATCGACCCTGCGCCGAGCATCGAGCACAATCTCTCGCCGGCGGCCACGATCTATGAGATGACGAGCGACGACTTCTTCGCGGAGTACGACGTCCACGAGTTGCTCGACGGTCCCGTGGAGCTGGCGTTCATCGACGGCCTTCATCTGTTTGAGCAGGTGCTTCGTGACTTCGTGAACCTGGAGCGCTGTTCGACGGCTGAGACGGTGATCATCCTCCACGACTGCCTGCCGCTCAACCAGGTCACGGCGGCCCGCGACCGGACCACCGACTTCTACTGCGGAGACGTCTGGAAGGCGACCATGGCTCTCCGCCGTCGCCGGCCGGGCCTCGACATGGTCATCGTCCCGACGGCACCAACCGGGCTGTGCCTGGTGCGGGGACTCGACAGCGGCAACCGGCGCTTTCCCGAAGAGCTGGCGGAGATAGAGAGGGAGTACCTGGACCTCGATTTCGATCATTACCTGGCTCATCGCGGGGAGCTGCCCCCGGCGATCGAGAACGACCGGGCGGCGGTCAGCGACTGGCTGACCGAAAGCCCGGCCACCTAGTCGTATCCGAGCTCCCGCACCTTGGCACCGAGAATGCGCTCGAGTGCCGCGGACTCCTCTGGATGCAGGTTCTCCCGCCATAGCCCAGGCCTGGCGAAGCGGGCTTGCTGCTTGGCTCCGCGGTGGGAAAGGCGCGCGAAGCTGAATCGCTCCACCACTGCTGCTACCTCGTCCGCCGCGATTGGGACCCCGAGCCAGTCGAAGAGCTCCCCCAAATGCCGCTCCGGCTCGCGCAGCAGATCCTCGTAGCGCAGCATGCGCTTTGCGCCGGGATGCTCTGCGAAAGCTTCCTCCACGACCTCGGTGCGCCAGAGCCACTGATAGGCCGAGCTGACCACGAAGTCGAGGCGCTCCGTTTCGCCGATGCCGCGCATGTGAGCGAAGCTGCGCTGCTGCCAGCCTCCGACTGCGAACGAGGCGAGCTCCGAGTCCACGATGTCGCGACCGTCGCGGAGCAGGAACAACAGCCGGGCCCCCGGCTGGGCGCGCATGATCACATCCGCCGACTGCGACCCGTTCGGTTCCTTCACCAGGAGTAGGGAGCGGCGAGCGGCGTCGGCGTCCACCTCACGCTCCAGGTGGGCGAGGAGGCGACCGTTCAGCAGGCGTCGGAGGCCGGGCAGCCACACGTCCGCGTACTTCGACGAGAAGAACCGGTCGGGGCTGTCCGCCGCCACCCGTCGGAGGGTGAAGGTGTTGACGTCGAGGTCCTCGACGCGATAACCGGGCTCGTTCGAGAGGAAGGGGCTGAGGTGATAGCCGATCGTGGGCTCGTTCATCAGCTCGATCGTGGGATGCGCGGCGGCCATTCGGCTCAGCCAGGTGCTGCCGCTCCGGGGCGATCCGAACAGCCAGATCGTGCGCGCCTCGACGCTTTCGGAATCGCTGGCGGGTGCCGAGCCCGTCATCGGCGGGCCAACCACCGTCGTTGTCTCGGCGCGAGGATCCCCGGATCGTGGGAGGGCAGGTGGGCGTCGTCAAGTCGGGCCCGCGGTCGCCCGCGGGTCCAGGTGAAGAGGCTGATCAGGTGCCGCCAGAGGATCCCTCTGACCAGGAGAGCCTCCATACCCAGCGTCTCGTTGCGCCCCAGGAGCGCGCGCGCCGGGCGGGCGGCGAGCCAGGCGAATGCGATCGGGGAGCGGGTCGCGCCGGCGATCAGCCGCAGCGCCCGTCGCTTTCGAGCGGTGAGATCGTCCGCGCACCGGGCGAGCAGGACCCGAGCGTGGAAATCGCGCTGGAGGTAGAGGAAGAAGTACATCGAGCGCCAGCGCGGGAGGACGCTACTGAGCCGGCGCCGCGGGGCGGACCGATCGAAATCCCCCGACGGCTCCTGCTTCGACGCGGCGCGACCGAGGACAGCGCGCGGATGCTGGACGTAGTCGTAAAGGGGGCGATCGACATACGAGACGTCGCCAAGCGCCATCCCCACCAGCGCCAGCCAGTGGTCATGGAAGTCCCACCCAGGGCCGGATGGGAAGGGGAGGGCGTGGTCGATCACCTCGCGCCGGAACATGCACGAGGCACCCACGATCGTGTTGGAGATCAGAAGCGAGGCGAGGTTGCTGTGATTGTTCCGCCGCCCCTCCCACAATGTCTCCGCGCGCACGTGGCCGTCGGCGTCGACCCGTCTCACGTCGCTGAATGCCAGCTGCGCCGAGCCGATCGCTTCCGCCAGCGCCTCGAGCTTGTCCGGGTACCAGCGGTCGTCATGGTCGCTGAGCGCGATCAGCTCCGCTTCCGGCGGGACCAGCGTCAAGGCTCTTTCGAAGTTGCGGTAGAAGCTCAGGTGTCTCCCGGCTCGCGAGAGCAGGAACCGGGGGTCGCCCGCGATGGTCTCCGCTATCGCTTCGAACCACTCCGGCTCGGAGCAATCGTCGCTGATCAGGCAGATCCAGTTGCGGTGGGTCTGGGCGCGGATCGACTCGATCTGGACGCGAAACAGCTCGATGTCCGAATTGAACGTCGCCATGCAGATCGCGATCAGCGGCTGCCCGCCCCGATCCGGTAGATGGCCTAAGGACGGGGTTTGGTCAGGCTCGATGAGCTCGACCGTGCCGAGCTCGGCACCTTCCACGGTCCCGTCGGCGAGTCTTGCCTCCAGACTCAGCGCCAGAGTGCCGACTTGCTCGCGCGGCCCGATCGGGACGGTGGCCCAGAAGCCGCTGCGGTAGGACCGAAGCTCGGGGTCACCCGGCGAATTCGGATCGCGCTCGGCCGATGTCGCCCTCTCCGGCGGGAGCGTCGGGTGCAGCTCCCGAAAGCGATCGAGCCGCGGCATCCGCTGGGCAGCCGGCCGGTGTCGTACGCCGTCGGCCACGATGCTGAGTTCCGCGATGCGCTGGTGGTGATGGAAGCAGCTGCCAGCGCAGAACACCGCCGTTCCGCGGCCGACCGATAGGGACGCGGGCAACGGCCGATCGAGCGCGATCTCGAGCCCTTTTGCGTCCAAGCCCTGGGCCTCGCTCTGGACGACCACGGATCGAACGCTACCCCGGCAGCGCCAGAGGAGCCGAGGCAGGCGGGACGAGCTATGTTCCGATACATGAGCGCGGGCCCTGATAAGGAGACCTTGCGTCGAGAGACCGAGGAGTCGTTTCGCTCCCACCAGCTGAAACGCAGGACCGATCGGGCCATCCGTGCGTCCCGACCACGACCCGGCGGCGAACCGATGCGCGGGGCGTACCTCGAGCTTCTCAAGCTTTGCCTGTGTGACCTCGCCGGGGCCCGAACGCTGTCGGTGAGCAGGACCGGCGACACCCGGCGGCCCGACGCCCCTGTGTTCTGTCGCGAGCTGGACGCTGAGGAGCTCCGGCTGCGCGTCATGGGAGGCGATTGGCCATTCAGCGGCCTGACGATGGTGGGCCTGGAGCGGCTCGACGATCTTCAGAGGTGCGTGGAATCGGTCATCGCCGATGGCGTGGAGGGCGATGTGATCGAGGCGGGGACGTGGCGCGGTGGCGCCGCGATCCTGGCCCGCGCGACGCTTGACTCCCTGGGGGCGGACGACCGTACCGTGGTCTTGGCCGACTCCTTTCAGGGGCTGCCAGCCCCCGACGGTGGAACCTTCCCCGAGGACGTCGACCTCGACCTGAGCCGGGTCGAGTTCCTCTCGGCCTCGGTCGAGGAGGTGCACAGTCACTTCGCTCGCTTCGGGCTCGAGGACGGCATCGAACTCGTACCCGGGTTCTTCAGCGAGACGTTGCCGGGCCTCCGTGGACGTCGCTGGTCCATCGTCCGGCTCGACGGCGACACCTATGAGGCGACCTGGGTCGGGCTCGAGTCGCTCTACCCAGGGCTCTCCAAGGGCGGTTACCTGCTCGTCGACGACTACGGGCTGATCCCCGAGTGCCGGGCGGCCGTCGAGGATTTCCGTCGCCAGCATGGCATCACGGCGCCCATCGAGAAGGCCGACTGGAACGGGGTCCACTGGCGCCGGGAGGACGAACCGGACGCCGGGTCTCAGAGCGCCGCAAGCAGAACGCGCGAGGGCGTCGCTTCCAGGCCGGCCCCCTCGGCTGTTGAGACGCGACGAGCACCCATTCCTACGGAGCGCGAGCTCGCCTTGGAGCGGGAGCTGAGCGAGCTGCGCGAGCGGCTCGAGATGAGCGCGAAACCCGGCAGGGAGCCGAGGTGATCATCTTCGGCACAGCGGTCACCGACTCCGAGATATACGACCGCTACGCCACTCCCGGCATCGAGCGCGCCGCCGAGCGCGACTCGATAGTGCTGGCTCATCACACCGCGGGCTCGGTCTTCCGCAACTACAACGTGCTGCTCGACGAAGCAGCTGCCCACGACGACCTCGAGGCGCTCGTTCTCCTGCACCAGGACGTCGAACTCGCCGATTCGGACTTCGCAGCGACGATCAGGGAGGCGCTCGACGACCCCGAGGTGGCGATCGTCGGTTGCGTCGGCGCCGTCGGGGTGCGCAGTCTTGCCTGGTGGCAGGGAGCCCTCAGGTGGGCTGGCCTGACCCACCGCTACCCGGAATACGGCGGTGGCGACTTTCCGGGCATCTCGTGGAGGCCAGAGGTGGCACCTTCGTACGCCGAAACCGGAGAGGTGGACTCGGTCGACGGCTTTGTCATGGCGCTCTCGCCCTGGGCCGTGCGCAACCTGCGCTTCGACGAATCGCTGGGGAAGCTGCACGGCTACGACTTCGACATCTGCATGCAGGCGCGGGCGGCGGGCAAAAAGGTGGCGGCCGCCGAGTTTCGAGCCATCCACCACCACTCGCTCGAGCTGATCAACGATCCCGAGACCTGGGTCCAGACCCACATCAGGCTGGCCGAGAAGTGGCACGACCATCTTCCAGAGACGGGAGCGGACCCAGTGGCGCGGGCGCTGCGTGCCGAGGCGGAGGCGGCGTGCGCCAGGGCGATCATGGTTGCCCACCAGATGCGGAATTCCGCGGCCAATCGCCAACTGGAGCGCGTGCAGCAGGAGCTCGACCTCCGCCAAGGGGAGCTCGAAGACACGAGGAAAGAGCTCGAGGCTGCCTGGCGAAAGCTTCGCTCCGATGGGGAGTCGAGCGCGCAGCCGCGCGTGGAGCGGACTGCAGCTGTCCCTAGCGCGAAGGCACGTGCGATCGACTACGCGGTCGATGAGCTTGGAATCGAATCTTTCGCGAGCCTCGAGATCGGCTCGGATTTCGGTCAGTACGCCTTCTACACGATCGACAAACCGACCGTGGAGTGCGGAGCCCTTGTGGATGTCAGTCCCAGGCGCGCCGGCGATCAGCTGCTCAACGTGATAGAGCAAGCCGCCGAGCGCCCGGGCATGGAGGTGATCGACGGCAGCTTTGCGGATCCGGCCACCGTTACCGACCTCGGAAAGGTCGATGCGGTCCTGCTGTTCGACGTGCTCGTCGGCATGGTCGATCCCGACTGGGACCAGGTGCTCGAGATGTACGCACCCGCTACCTCCTCCTTTGTGATCGGCAATCCGCAGTGGGAGCTCGGCGAGACGACGGTCCGCCTGCTCGAGCTGGGGCGCGAGAAGTACCTCGAGGCCGTGCCGCCGTCGAAGTTCCACACCGAGCTGTTCGACCGACTGGACGAGTGGCATCCGGGTCAGCACAGGCCATATCGCGATACCGCGGGCATCTGGCAATGGGGCATCACCGATACGGATCTCGTCGGCGAAGCTGCACGAGCTCGGCTTCTCCCTGGAGCGTGAGTGGAGCCTCAACCCGCCCGTGCAGACGAAAGGGCTTCGTCAACAAGACGTTCGTCTTCAGCCGATCCGCGCGGCCATGAGCACGCTCCGCTGCCTCGGGGTACTCCTCTGTTACAACGACGGGGACCTGCTCGAGGAGTCGATCTCCTACCTACTCGACCAGAACCATGACCTGATCGCGTGGGACCACGGCTCGACCGACGAGACCCCGATCATCCTCGAGCGCTTTCGCCGCCACTGCCGCGAGATACGCCGCGTGCCTCGCGAGTTCGACTTCTACGAGCTCTATCCGGCCATGTCGCGCCACTTGATCGAGACGTATGTCAGCGACTACGACTGGATCTCCTGGCCCGACCAGGACGAGTTTCTCGAGGGCCCAGCGCGCGACCGTTCCTACTACGAGTACCTCGTCGAGGCAGCATGACTCCGGCGTCGACTGGATCGAGTTCCGCAACTTCAACTTCTGGTGCACCGACGAGGACGACTCCGCCATCCCGGACACGACCCGCCGCGTGCGCCACTACTCGCTGTGGCCCGACTGCCCTCCACGCGATCCGCTCCTGGCGCGCGCGGGTCACCAACATTCGCCGGTTCAATCACAACCCGCTCGACGGGAACCCGTCTCGCCGCCGCCCTTCAACCTCCGTCATTACCCGATGCGCTCCCCATCACAGATGCGGGCTCGCCTCCTGCGTGATCGCGCCGGGCTCCGCCGCGGCCCTTGAACTTCCACTACGAGAACATGCTGCAGCGCCCGGACTCGCTTCAGATCCCCGCCACTTCACTTCACTACGACGACGGCGTCACCGACCTCGACCCGGATCCCATCTTCGACTGGCGCGAGATCTACGGGCACGGGCCGGAGGTGGCCGCCCCCGACTCCCAGTCGGTGCCCCCTCAGTAGGCGGCTTGGGCCTCGTCCGGCGGGCGTTCCGTCAACACCGGAGCCTCTACCTCGGTCGCCCGCGAGATGCTGGTACATGCGCGTCTCGTAGTTGGCCACGCCTTTCCAGGGCTCGCGTTCGCCCCAGCCACTCCGGGTCCCAGATGGTCATCATCGAGCAGCTCTCGATGTCGAGCAACTTCATGATGAACAGGCGGTGGTGCCCGTCCAGGTTGGTCACCGTCAGTCGCTCGTCCGAACCCTTCACCGCGAGCGTCGTAAGAGGGAGTGCCGCGAGCGCGGGGTGGTAGGGCGTCGCGTTGAAAGCGATCGGCATGTCCTCGAAGTGACTTACGTCCCGCTCGCGTAAGGCGCGACTCAGCGCGGCCATCCGCGGCGATATCCGCGCTCGCAGGCTCGCCGGGTCGTCGAGCAGGGGTTTCAGCCCGGGATCGATCTTCCCGCCCGCGATACCGCGCGAGAGCCATCGCAGGTAGATGTTGTCTTCCTCGAGCCCTCGGTCGTCCTGGTACTGAACGAGTCCGCAGAGAAGGGCCAGCCAATAGGCCTCCTCGGACATCGAAACATCGACGCGGTTGCCGGCTTCGAAACGGCGCTCGTGCTCCGCAAGGTCCTCGGCGTAGAGGCGGACGCTCGCCTGCGAGAGAAGCTCGTGGCGCCGCTCGTAGATGAGCTGGGCGGATCCGTCGGGAAATGAAGGGTCGAGCGGTTCAGGTCGATCTCCACGACACCCTCGGCATCCGGGATGAGAGAGACGACACGTCTCCGATAGAAGGGCATCAGGCTTCGTTTGGAGAAGGTGAGCCAGAGTCGCCACTTCGACGAGTCGGTGGCGCTGTGGGGCACGCGGGCGAAGCAGCACCAATGGGGGAAGTGCTCGATGATCGGCCGGGCGTAGAGGTCGTACCAGCCCTCTTCAACCTCGTGGGTCTCGATGATCATCTGCTCGGAGGTGTGGCTGCAGATGTAGTCGATGTTGCGCTGCATGAAGCTGTACGCCGACAGCCCGACGCAAATGTCGTAGCTCTGGCGGAGGAATCCCTCAGCTGAAACGTCCGCCTGGAAGTGGTCGATGTCGGTCATGCCGTTGTACGCCGTGATGTACCGCGCCAGCTGAGTGAAGAGCGGGTCGTACTCGTACGCGTGGACGAGCCTCGCGCCTCCCCGCCGCAGATCCCTCGAGATCTCGCCGAGGTTTGCGCCGAGATCGCACACGGCCTTCCCCTCGAGCTCGAAGCCGGGGAGCAGGTTCGGACGGGCGAGCCGGAAGCCATCGCGCACGCGCTCTCCAAGGCGGATCGTCTGATAGCCGCCGCCGGTCATCTGGTGCGGCGACTCCGAGATCACCGGCTCGCTGAGCACCGACTCGAGAATCCCGCCTATGTCGTCTTGAAGGCGCCTGAGCAGGTCCTCGGTCGTCGGCGCGGAACGCGACTCAGCCTGGCTGCCGGCTGCATCGTTCGAGGTTCTGTCGCCTGGCGACGGTTCGGGCTGGGCCACAGTGGGAGCTTTGCATGAGGCCGGGCGCAGCGCCGTTGCCACGGGCCGTGGCCATGCGGTGCGAGTTCGTACGCTACTGCGGTGGCGGCCGTAGCGATCAGCGAAGTCGAGGCCTCGCCCCTGCGCCCCGGGCTCCGCTCGGCCTCGATCGACGAGCCGCTGGCGGGCGCCGAGCTCAGCACCTACGCCTTCGACATCAAGGGCAAGGCATCGACCGACGACGGGCCGGTTCGCTGCGTCGAGGTTCGCCAATCCGGCCGCTTGGTCGCCGAAGCGCCGGTTGCGCCCGCGTCCGTCGAGGCCGCCTCGCGTGCGACCCCCGGCGATGAGCACGGTTTTACGTTCGGTACGACGATCCAGGCAACGGACTTGAGGAGGGAATTCGATCTCGTGCTGCACCTCAGGTACGAGAGTGGGAATGGGGTGGCTATCGGCCGGCTTCGGGGACGCCGTCAAGCGCTCCCCCCGAACCCCGACGTGCGCATCCAGCCGGTGATGGTTACGACCATCGGAAGGAGCGGGTCGAAGTGGCTGGTTTGGCTCCTGAGCTGCCACTCGCAGATCGTCGCGTTCCAGCCGCTTGTCTTCGAGCCGCGGGTGGCGACCTACTGGCTGGAGGTGTTTCGCTCGCTGTCGGCGCCGAGAAGTTTCGAGCGTCAGCTTCATAACGAGGATTACTCGGGTGATTGGTGGGTCGGCCATCATCCGGCCGCTCTTCCGGGACCGCTCGACACTGACATCGCGGATTGGCTCGCCAAGGATGCCGTCGAGGGCTTGGCGGCGATGTGTCAGCGTCGCATCGAGGCGTTTTACCGCCGCATCGGCGTCTCGGTTGGAAAGCCGAACCCGGATTACTTCGTCGAGAAGTTCCACCTCCGCCCGGCGACGCTCGATCTGCTCGGTGAGCTCTATCCCGGCGCGAAGGAAGTGATTCTTGTGCGGGATTTCCGCGACAGGTTGAGCTCGGTACTTGCCTGGAACGCGAAGCAGGGAAGGGAACTGTTCGGTCGTGACGCCTTCGCAAGCGATGCCGATTTCGTCACCTCGAGGGTGCGTACCGAGGCACGTTCGCTGCTGGAGCACTGGCGGACCCGCAAGAGCTCCGCGCTCCTCCTCCGTTACGAAGATCTCGTCTCGGAGCCTCGGCAGGCGCTCACCGAGCTGCTGGCGTTCTTGAACCTGGACTCGAGCGACGCTTCTCTGGACGCGACCCTCGACCGTGCCGCCCAGGAGACCACGCTGCTCGACTCCCACCGAACGACCAAGCAACCCGATGCCACGATAGGTCGCTGGCGACGCGACCTGAGCCCGGATCTTGCGGACATCTGCAACGAGGTGCTCGCGCCGGTGCTGACCGAATTCGGCTACTCGGTCGAAGGGCCGGTCGACTGATGCTAACTATGCTCTCGGGGCAGGCCCGAGGGAACGGGAGCGGACGAGCTGAACGCGATTAACAGCGGAATGGAATTGGTCGAGCAGAGTCCGGCCGGTGGGCTCCCACGCGATCCACAGGCCGAGTACGCCGACGTCCGCCATCGGATCCACGGACTGGTGGGCAGCCTGGTTGACCAGGGCTCGACCGTGGCGGTGGTCAGCAAGGGCGACCCGGAGCTGATTCATCTGGAGTCTGCTCACGGCTTGCACTTCCCGCGCACCCCCGACGGAAAATACGCGGGGCACCACCCTGCCGACGGGGCGGAGGCCATCACGCAACTCGAGCAGCTTCGAGAGCAGGGCGCCGGCTACTTCCTGCTCCCGAGTACGTACTTTTGGTGGCTGGACCAGTACGACGGGTTTGCCCAGCATCTGCGTTCGCGGTATCGGCTGATCGCCGACTGTCCCGACACGTGCCTGATCTACGACCTGCGGGGAGGCCCCGTCACCAGCGGAGCTCCAAGTCCGGCATTGCGCGCGGGATACGGGAGCGGCATCAACGGTGAAGGTGTGCAGAATCCGCTGGTGCCCGTGATCCGAACTCTTCTGGAAAGCCTGCTTCCCGATGGTGAGCCCGTGCTCGTCGTCAGCGGGGGAAAGGACGAGTTGCTCCAGCTGGGCCGGATGGCGCTCCATTTCCCGCATGACGGACACGGGAAACACCGGTCGATCGGTTCGCTCGGACAGCGAGCGATCAGCGCGCAGTTGACCGCCGCCCGGGGGCGTGGGATCAGCTACCTCGTTCTGCCCGACATCGCCGACCAGGCGGCCGAGCACTGGGGGAGCATGCACGAGGCTCTTCGCGGGTACGGTCGGGAGGTGGCAATCCGCAAGGGCATCTGCGCGATCTACGAGCTCGACGAGGTCGAACAGGCCGACGCAGCCGAATCCACCGAACCGGCCAAACGCACCGAACCCGAACAGGCCTCGAGAAGTCGGCCAGGCATTTTTCGCCGCCGGGGGAGGTGATCGGATGGCTAGGCGCAAGGTCCTCTACGTCTCCCACGGTCACCCGAGGATCCGGCCGGGCGGAGCCGAGGCCTACGCGCTCGAGCTCTACGAGGCGATGCGTGACTCGGAGAGCTTCGAGCCCGTGCTGCTCGCCCGAAACGGCAAGCCCCAGGCGAACGTCGACCGCTATCACGAGGGCACGCTGCTCACCGGCGTGGATGGGGACCCGAACCAGTACTTCCTCTACACCGACTACAGCCGATTCGATTGGTTTCTGGGAACGACGCGAACCAAGGAGGTCATCACCCGCCACTTCGCCGACTTCCTCGCCGCCTACCGGCCCGATGTCATCCACTTCCAGCACACACTGTTCATCGGCTACGAGGCGATCCGGGCTGCGCGCAACCTGCTTCCGGAGTCCGCGATCGTTTACACGCTGCACGAGTTCCTGCCGATCTGCCACCGGCAGGGCCAGCTACTCAGGGTCGGGAGCGAGGAACCTTGCGCGGAGGAGTCGCCACGGCGCTGTCACGAGTGCTTCCCCGACATCGCGCCGCAGGAGTTCTTCATGCGCAAGCGGTTCATCCAGTCCCATCTCCGCCTCGTGGACCAGTTCATCGCGCCAAGCAGCTTCCTTCGCGACCGATATGTCGATTGGGGCATCCCCGCGGAGAAGATCCTCGTCGAGGACTACGGCCGCCTGCCGGTACGCGAGCGAGGGGAGTCGGAGGAGCGCCCGAATCGCAACCGGCTCGCCTTCTTCGGCCAGCTCAGCCACTACAAGGGCGTACTCGTCCTGCTCGAGGCGATGAAGCGCCTGGTCGAGCGCGGGGTCGATGCAAAGCTCACCATCCACGGCGCCAACCTCGAGCTGCAGCCGCAGGACTTCGTCGACGACTTCCACTCACTCCTCGCGGCGACCGAGGAGAACGTCACGTTCGCCGGCGCCTACCCGGCCGAGGACCTGCCCGCGCTGCTGACGAGAGCCGATTTCGTGGTCGTCCCGTCGATCTGGTGGGAGAACTCACCCCTCGTCATCCAAGAGGCGTTCCTTCACAGGCATCCCGTGATCTGCAGCGACATCGGTGGCATGGCGGAGAAGGTCACCGACGGGATCGACGGGCTGCATTTCCGCGCCAGAGACCCGGACAGCCTCGCCGACACCATCGAACGGGCCGTCGGCACCCAAGGCGTCTGGGAGACGTTGCGCGACGGCATCGAGGGTGCTCACGCGATGGACGAGCACGTGGAGCGGCTGTCCGGCCTCTATGAGGAGCTACTCGCTCGACGGGGGGACGAAGGGGCACATGCGGAGGTCTCTGCGCCTGGCGGGGTAGCGAGCGCCGTGGGCGGATGAACCCGCCTGCTCGGTTGGAGGAGCACCCGTCGGGCGTTCGGAACGGCTCCTGGCTTGCACCCGACATCCTGCTTGCCGTGGTCGACTTTGAATCGAGCGGTGCAACCGATACGTCGGTCTCCGCGACGCTCGATGGCTCGCCGGTCCCGGTGGATGTCCGATCCGAATGGCTTCCACGGTCCGAGCACGAGCATCGCCGGCGGGCGATCTTCACCGTACATCTGGGCTCCCCGTCCAACTCGAGGTCGATCGAATTCAGTTTCGGATCCGGAGCGAGCAGTGCCTCGCTTGGTTCGGCATCTGCGTCCACCCTTGGCGTCGATCTCCGCACGCTGCTGCGCGAGCACCTCGCCGGGCTCGATGCCGAAACCCGGGCGCGGATCATCATCTTCCTGCTCACCTCAGTGGATGCGTTCGACCGCAGTGTCGATCCGGACCGCCTGAGCGAAAGTCTCGCACTAGTGCGCGATGCGCTTCGTGACCCGAACCCGCGAATCGATATCGGATCCGAAGGGAGACGCACGATTCGTATCGACGACCTGGTGCGCGTCGATGAGCGGTCCTTCTTCGTGCGCGGCTGGGCTCGCGACGAGCAAGCCCCGATCGTCGGGCTCAACGCGGTGTCGCCCGAAGGCTCCCGCGTGGAGATGCTTCAGCAAATCGCCCAGCTGCGACGTCCGGACCTGGACGAGGTCTTCCCCTCGAACGGATCCGAGAACCTCGGATTCGCCTGCTCGCTCGCACTCGATGCCCCCTCACGCTTGAGCCAGGGTTGGATCTTTGAGTTCGAGAACGCGGCCGGGTCCATGGTGGATGTCGAGGCTCCCAAGCCGATCGAGGATCCTCTCGCGGCGAGAGACGCGATCGTCTCCACGCTCGAGCTTGAGCGCTCCCCGACAAGCTCGATAGCCGAACACGTGCTCCCCGCCGTGACCCGACTCCAGGAGCGCCTTGCATCGATGGTCGCGATCGAGCACGTGGAACGCTTCGGCGAGGTGCCTCGTTCGCCGGAGATCTCGGTCGTCGTCCCGTTGTACAAGCGGGTCGACCTTCTCCAGCACCAGCTCGCCCAGTTCGCGTCCGACCCAGAGCTCTTCGAAGCCGAACTCATCTATGTGCTGGACTCGCCGGAGCTGTCCGCTGCCACCCTGGACGAGGCGGCTCGACTGTTCGAGCTCTACCGGGTTCCATTCCGCCTCGCGACGTTGTCGCGCAATGGTGGGTTCGCCGTGGCCAACAACCTCGGCGCCTCGGTCGCAAATGGCAGGTTGTTGCTTCTGCTCAACTCCGACGTCCTCCCCGCGGGTTCCGGTTGGCTCGGCCGGTTGGCCGACCTTCATGATGCGACGCCCCGAATCGGCGCCCTGGGACCGAAGCTCCTGTTCGAGGACGACACGCTTCAGCACGCGGGACTGTACTTCCGCCGCTCGGCCGCGTGGTCCGCGTGGGAGAACGCTCACTATTTCAAGGGACTGCACCGCGACCTGCCGGCGGCGAACGTGCCACGCCCCGTGCCCGCCGTCACAGCGGCGTGCCTGATGATCCAGCGCGATCTCTACCTGGAGCTGGACGGCCTGCGCTCGATCTACATCCAGGGCGACTACGAGGATTCCGACCTCTGCCTGCGCCTCGGTGAGTCCGGTTATGAGAACTGGTACCGGCCCGAGGTGACGCTGTATCACCTCGAGGGCAGGTCCTATGCGACCGCCGAGCGTCAGGTGAACGCGCGCTACAACACCTGGCTTCAGACCTCGCTCTGGGGAGAGCGGATCGAGCAGCTGATGTCGGAGCAGGAACCAGCGAGGCTGCCGTGAGCTCCCCTTGATCTGTCGTGCCTCGTTCCTTCTGTGCGCCAGGCGAAGGGTCCCGCGGTTCGGGTCCGCATCAAGCGCTGCGTAGACACCGCCCGCCGGGCCCGCCCACGAGCTGGCCGGGGTTCCGCTTCGCCGTGTGCCCCAAGCCGACCTGGTGCTAGGGTCGGCAGCAATGGGCGTAAAGGCGGACCTCGAGCGGGAGATTTTGGCGCTCGCACCGTGGCACCTGGACGTCCAGGTTACGCCGGAGGTGAGCACGCGGATTGCCGCCCCAGCGCAGCGCACGCCTCAGCACCCCGCCGAGCGCCCGATCGAAATCATCAACGCCGGGCCGCGGTGGAAGCAGCTCTTAAGCGCGATCTATCCCGAGGGCCTCGGGGGGCGCGACGTCCTTGACATCGGATGCAACTGTGGCGCCTACATGTTCTGGGCCCGGGAGCTGGGAGCAGGCGGGTGTCTGGGAATCGACGTTCGGGATCACTGGCTTCGCCAGGCGCAGTTCCTCGCCGAGCATGGCTCGTGGCCGAGCGACGGCATCCGCTTCGAGAGGATGGACCTGTACGAGTACCCCGAGCGCGATCTCGACAACTTCCAGATCACGTTCTTCCTCGGGATCTTCTATCACCTGCCCGACCCCCTCCTCGGCCTGAAGATCGTGGCGGATGCGACGGGCGAGCTGATCATTCTCGATACCGCAACCAAGACCGGGCTGGAGGACGGAGCCCTGGTTCTGGACCGTGAGGGCAAGAAGGACGAGCAGGTGCTGTCAGGAGTCTATGGGCTGAGCTGGCGCCCGACCGGCCCCACGGTGATGGAGGACATTTTCCACTGGCTCGGGTTCGGGGCGATGCGAATGGTGAGCAATCGGCCAGCCCCAAACCGCGGGGCAGACCGCGGCCGGATGCGCGTGATTGCTGCCCGCGACGAGGCCACGCTCGCGGCCTACGATCACGCCGTCGAGTCGGGCCGCTTCGTTCCGGGCTGATTCGCG
This sequence comes from uncultured Solirubrobacterales bacterium, assembly GCA_963797265.1. Lineage (GTDB taxonomy): Bacteria > Actinomycetota > Thermoleophilia > Solirubrobacterales > 70-9 > DASUPK01. The sequence goes on from CAWCOY010000003.1 coordinate 1,019,605, forward strand.
GCGGATCGCGTCAAGCTCTCCAGCAGCGTTCCAGCAGCAACGCGCACCGTGGTGGGTCGGAATGACCACCCTGACCAAGGGCTGTGTGATGCCTACGTGAGCCCCCGTGCCCTTCCGCGCTAGCCTCGGCGTGCCTTTCCCAGCAGAGAACTCGAACCGTGACACCGTCCATCCGCCCGGAGCTCACGACGTGAACCCGTCGCCCGCCAAGGACCCAGCCGAACTGAAAGAGGAGCTCATCCGGCTTGGGCCGTGGCACCTCGACGTGCAGGTGACTCCCGAGCTGAGCTCGAACGCGTTTCTCGAAGCTCCCGACGGGACCTACGGGCAGGAGCAGATCAGCTTCATCAATCCCCGCCGCCCTTGGCAGCGAATGATGGAGACGATTTACCCGGACGGGCTTGAGGGTCGCTCATTCCTTGACTGCGCCTGCAACTGTGGTGGGTACTCCTTCTGGACGAAGGAGCTGGGGGCCGGCTTCTGCCTGGGCTTTGACGTCCGGGAGCACTGGATCAGACAGGCCGAGTTCCTGCTCGAGCACAGGGAATGGCCGAGCGACGGGATCCGGTTCGAGGTCCTGGACCTCTACGACCTTCCGAAGCGGGACCTCGAGCCCTTCGACATCACCCTCTTCAAGGGAATCTTCTACCACCTTCCCGACCCCGTGGCGGGCCTCAAGCTGGCCGCGGATCTGACCCGGGACGTGTTGATCGTCGACACAGATGCTCGCGTTGATCTCCCCGATGGGATGCTCGCGGTTCAGCAGGAGGCGACCGAGCACCCGATGTCCGGCGTCTACGGGTTGAACTGGGTTCCGACGGGCCCGGAGGTGATGATCCGGGTCCTCAACTGGATGGGGTTCCCCGAGACCCGGCTCACTTCCTGGGCAGCCAGCGGCACTCGAGACGGCAAGGAGTTCGGGCGTCTGCAGATAGTCGGAGCGCGAGAGCCCGAGCGCCTGGATCGCCTGGAGCCGGTAACCGAGCTCATGCGCCGTGAGAGGGTTGATGGAGGCAACGACGCGCCAGCGCATTGATGTTGGCCCACGCCTCCGGTGCGCTGCCTCGTCCGGGCCCTGCCTCGAGATCGGCGGCGAGGTCGAGCGTCAGATAGAGCGCGACCACGTTGAATGGCATGCCCGCGATCATCGGCGATCGCACTCGATGACGAGCGCGCATGCACGAGCCCTGGATCGATGAACTCGAAGATCCGTTCCATCGTGTCGGGCTCCTCGAGCCGATCCTCGCATCCGAGAAACCGCGCCAGTCTTCTCACCTCCTGCTCGGCGTCCTCGAAGAACCGCTCGTAGTGGACGACGATCCGCGGTCCGTCGGCGGTGTAAGCGAGCGCCGACGCGGTATGTCGAAGCCAATCCAGCGCGCGTTCCTCGAGCCCGCGTTCCTCACCCTCGCGCAAGCGAAGTGAGCGGGCGACATCGACCGGGTTGCGAACGCAGATCACGTAGCGCAGGCGCGAAACCAGCCGCTGCCAGAAGGGCAGGGTGATGCACGTTCGCGGGTCCTTCCAGCCCCATTGCGATGAAGCGGCAAATCGTCTGCCAAGGAGAGCGCGGGCGTGCTCGCGGATCTGCGCAAGTTCGTCGGACTTCTCCCAGCCGGGCGGTAGCTCCGGGACGTCATCCCAGCTTCCACCGTAGTGGGCGAGGATGTCGTTGTTCAGGTACACGAGCTCCTTGAGCTCGAAGTAGCCGCTCTCGTTGTTCGAATCAGGCGGTAGGAACTCCTCGTCCGGCCCCAGATCGATCCCAAGTTGTCTCAGAGTGCCCGCGACCAGCGAGGTCCCGCTTCGGTGCATCCCGAGCACACAGACGCCATTGGCTGCCTCGTTCATTTGGAGATCTCGATCGGGAGCCGGACGAGGTCGCGGTTCCGGGTCAGCTCGCACCCCTCGTAGTTGAACCGGGTGTAGTAGAGGTAGGGGCGACGGCCGGTGGTCGCAAAAGTCCGCGACTCGCTGCGGGGATCGATCAGGGAGGGGTAGGCGATCGGGTTGGGGCCTCCGCAGCGAAACGTGGGGATCGTGGTCGCTTCCATGATCAGCCGGCGGGGACTCCAGTGAACCAGGTCGCTGGAGAGGGAGAAGTAGATGCCGGTCACGGGCTTGCCAGTCGTCACGGGTTGGGCAGAGAGCCCAACCAGCAGATAGCGGTCGAGGTAGGTGTTGTAAGTGAGGCTCTCGTGCATGGCGGCGATTTCGGACGTCGCGATCGGCACGCACGGCCGAGTGGTGCCTGGCGAGTTGCGGTAGGGGTCGGCGAAGCGGATGCCGAAGCCGCTTCCGTCCCACGCGCGCCACGAGGAGGGCTGAAAGGGATCGCTCGTTCGGATCAGGCAGCTCCCGACCGCGCCACTGGGGGTCCGCGATACGACCAGCGCGTAGTAGTAGCCGTCGCGAGGCCCGACGATGTTCGAGGGGGTGAAGATGCCGATCGGGTCGGCGCGCGGCATGTAGCGGTAGGTGGAGGCAGCGACGAAATGGTCGGGCGGCAGCTCGAAAGTTCGACCGCCGTCGTCGGAGCGTGCAAAGGTGACCGCGTTGTACCAGCAGGGAGGAGTGAACTCGGTCCGAACGCAGGTGCCGGAGTGCATGCCGCGGTACTCCTCGTGGATCAGTGCCGCGACGTCGCGGCCGTTCTTCGTGAACACCGAGGCGATCCACTCCTGGTAGTCGAACGCCGCCGGATCGGGGTTCTCCGTCGAGCGCATCGTCACGGCGCAATCGACATGGAGGCGGTCGAGGCTCGGTCCAATCATGCGGCGGTTGATGTAGTCGGGGAGGATGAGCTGGACGCGGCCCCGATAGTCGCGGAACGCTCGCACCGGGAGATCCGGGATCTGCTGGAATTCGCACGCCTCGGAGCTCCAGTCGAACACGGTCTCGGGCGATCCGGCGACAGCGATGGTGGCGTTCGCCGCCCCCTCGTCGGACGCGATCCGGACTATCAGCAAGACGGCGCCGACGTACAGAAGAACGGCGAGCGCGAGCGGTACGAAGGGAGGTCGGCCTATGCGCTCTCTCTGAGGTCGAAGATCACGCAAGCCTCGGGATCGTCGAAGCTTCGGTTAAAGGTCTCATCGAGGTACAGCCGGAGTCCTTCGTAGTGCTCCAGCCACCACATCCCTGTGGCTGGAAATGCGATGTACTCGGCGCCGGCCCGGCGCTGCGTCTCCAGCCGGGCAACCGCCTCGTGGCTGTCGGCCGGGTGGTGGCCGGCGTAGGCACCGTCGTCGTCGCGGGGAAAATGCCGCATCTCTCGACTGTCCACGCGAAGCAGTTCCTCGTCCCCGCGGCTGACGATGAGCACTGTCGCGCCGGCTGGGACGGCATCGACCACCGCCCTACGCACCCGGTCAACTAGTGCTCGGTACTGATCGCTGTGCCGGCGTCCGTATGGCTGCCAAGGTTCCTGCCACTTGTCCTCGAACCGGGCTCGATTCGCCTCCAGCAAGCGGGCGTATTCGCCGCTCGCCACCAGCTTGCCGAACGAGGTCTCGCTGAAATGGTGCACGAAAGAGTCATCAGCGCAGAGCAGCCGGTACCCCGCCTCGCGGACCCGCCGCGAGTAGTCATCGTCCTCGAGCAGCCCCGTCTCAAAACGCTCGTCGAGCGGCCCGACCTCCTGATAGAGCGCCCGACGCATGGCTACGCAGAACATCGTCAGCGTCGGGATCTCGAACGCCTCTCCGACATGGTCTTGCGCACGCGCCTCTGCAAAGCGAATTAGCTCGGCCCAGGTCCGGTAGTCGCTGTCGATCTGGGCTTCGTTGCCAATCCTATTAGTGGTCGGGCCGACCATCCCGACCCGGGAACGCTCGAGGTGTGCCCCCAGCCGTCCGAGCCAGCCGGGGGTGACCGCGGTGTCGTCGTTCAGGAATACGAGAAGTGTCTCCTGTCGCCATCTCCGCCCCCTGGTTGCAGGCCGGAGCGAACCCGCGGTTCGAATCGTTCCCGATCAGCCGTACGTTCGGGTTGCGCTCGGCGAGTCGGGCGAGGTACGCCCCCGTCCCGTCGGATGACTCGTTGTCGACGACGATCAGCTTCGACAGGGGCGCTCGGTGCCGGCGAGCACGCTCTCGAGGGAGAGCCGGAGGAACGCCAGGTTGTCGCGCGTGACGACGACGACGCTGGCGTCGGGGCGCTCAGCGGAGACCACCGGGTAGGCGGGCACCGGCCGGTCGAGGATCGTGCGCAGGGTCGAGTCCTCGAGCCGCGTCGGTCGCCGGGAGACTGGGGTGAGCACGAGGTCGTCGGGAAACGGAAGGGCCCGGGTAGATCGAGACGACGTCGGCGTGGCGGCGGTCACGCCTTCCGTCCCTCACGGACGCGGGCTTCGGTAGGCTCGGAAAGCTCGTAGATGACAGCGCTCTCGGGGTCCTCGCTGGCGCATCGGTAGCGCTCCAGGTGATCCCGAAGGCCCCGGTATCGCTCGAGCCACCAAAGCGACGTCGCGGGCAGCACCAGGTAATCGGCACCGCGCTCGCGCAGCCGCTCGAGCTCGGCGATTGCCTCCTCGTCCCCGGTCGGATGGTGATCTGAGCGAGAGCCGTCCTCGAGCTGGGCGAAGGTCCACACCTGCGCGCCCGTCGGACGCGGACAAGTGTTTGGTCCTCCCGGCTCACGACCAGAACGGTCGACCCAGCGGGCACGTGCTGGCGCACCGCCGCCTCGACTCTCTGTGCCAGGGCCGCGTCAGCGGGCTCGGGATGGTCGTCGAGACTCTCGCCGAAGCGATGGGCGAAGACGTCGTACGCGCAGGAAACCTGGTGGCCTGCGTCGCGGACGCGTCGGGCGTAATCGTCCTGGACGCTGCCTGTATCGAGCCGCTCGTCGAGTTGCCCGACCGCCTCGAAGACACCGCGGCGCAGCGCAACGCAGAACATGTCGGCGGCGCCGATGTCTCGAGCCGGAGTCCCCGCCAGTTCCTCGCGGCGCTGGCGAGCGAACCGCACCATCTCGCCGTACGTGGTGTACGAGGTTGGAACCTGCGCGCCACCTGGGCTGTGATTGGTGGCCGGCATCACGAGACCAATCGCAGGGTCTTCGAGATGCGCGACGAGGTCGGGCAGCCACCTCGGGGGAACGATCAGGTCGTCCTGGAGCAGGACCAGCGTCTCACCGTTTGCCGCCGCCAGGCCCCGGTTGCAGGCAGCCGCGAAGCCGAGGTTGTCGTCGTCGCGGATTACCCGCAGGTGGCGGTTGCGGGCGGCCAGGGCCTCGAGGTACTTGCGGGTGACCTCCTCTGAGCCCTTGTCGACCACGACGATCTCGTAGGGCGGCTCGTCCGTGTTCGCCAGGACGCTCTCGAGGGCGAGGCGTGTGCACGCGAGGTTGGCGCGCACCGGGACCACTACGGTGGCGATCGGAGGCGCGGCGGGGGCAGGTGCGGCAGGAATCGGACGGCCGAGGACGTACCGTGATGTCTCGTCGTCGAGCTCCAGCGGATCGCGTGAATTGACGTTCAACGGGAGCGTCTCCGGAAGCTCGGCGGGTGCCGGGGAGGTGCGCGGTGTCGGCCGGCCTGCTCTCGGCCTCAATCCGACGTGGTCGAGCAGGTTGCCGAGCACGACCTCGTGGCTCAGATATTCGCGCGCCACCTCCTTGGCAGCGTCGCGGTGCCGGGCAGGATCCGCCTGCACCGCCCGCACGGCCTCCGCCGCCTCGTCGAGGTTGGTGAACGCGAACAGGCCCTCGCCGGTCGGCAGGGCGGCTCCGAATCCGGTGTTCTGGAGGATCACGGGGCGCCCGGCCGCCAGATACGTGGCGCTCCGCTCGCTGAACCAGCCCGTGCGGAAATGGATGTTCTGCTCCTTGGCCGCCGAAATCTCTCCGGCGGACCCAAGGATGTAGTCCCGGTATCGGTCGAGATCACGTGAGATCTCGAGACCAGGGCGGACCCCCCACCCGTGCTCCGCCAGCAGCAGACGATCGCGGCCGGTGTAGCTCGACAGCGCGAGTTCGATCCGCGCCTGCGTCCGTGCCGGCAGGTTGAGGATCTTGAGGAACTCCGCGTGCTTGGTCCACCTGTAGACGCGGCCCTCGAATTCGATCGGGCGCTTGTACTGGCGCCAGTTTCCGATCGTCGAGAAGGGAGCGCGGTCGCCCGGTAAGGAATCGTTCTCCCAGAAGTCGAGGACAACCGGTGGGGGGGAGGGGACGAACGAGTACGGCTGCGCCCAGGGGAGCGTGCAGTCGGGATTGCCGTAATTCAGCCCCCAGGTGAAGAACGCGGCGTGCTGGTCGAGGAACTCGATCGTCTCGCGTTCGCCGTGGTGGACCTTGAGCTCAGTCGCCACCGGGTCGGTTCCCATATAGACGAGGCGGTCGGTCGCCGCGTGCTCCGGCAGCGGCAGGGTGCCGCCGTGCAGGTTGATGATCAGCGCCGCGTCTCGGTAGAGCCGATCGAGCTCCTCGGCACTCATGCCCAGGCAGCGACCATCCTCATGCAGCGCCTGGAAGGCCCAGCGGTCACCCAATCCGAACTTGCGGGCGACCTCGGCGACGTAGTGCGCCGCACCTTCGGTCCCGCCGTCATTTGCGTTCTTCATGAACTCGTAGGGCGTCCGGGCGTGCGCCTCGACGTAGTAGACGTCGTAGCCCAGGCGCTCGAACCCGGCGGCGTATTGCCCCACGAGCCAGGCCACGCCCGCGAACGGGATCCTGGTCAGCATCCCGAGCAACACGATCTTCGGCCGGGGCAGCGCGACGGGGCCGGCGACGGGCTTCTCCGTGGAAGGCCGGCCCGCCCGTTCCGGGATATTCCGGCGCTTGGGTGACGCATCGGTGGCGACCTCGTCATCGCTCGGTTTCACGTTCGGTGTTTCCAGCCGTGCAACGGTGGAGGGCCCGGCCTCGGGCGGCGCCTTTGTGGAGGCCGCGTCCGACGGTCCCGGCAACTGGCCTCCCTCGCTACGGGTTTGGGCTTCCCACAGCTCCCGGTACAGGCCGGGCTGGCTCACCAGCTCCACGTGGGTCCCGCGCTGGACGATCTCTCCGTGGTTCATCACGAGGATGTCGTCGACACTTCGGAGGGTCGAGAGCCGGTGAGCGATCAGGATCGTCGTCCGGCCTTCCATCAGCCGATCGAGGGCATCCAAAATCACCGACTCGGTGCGGGAGTCAATCGAGGATGTGGGCTCGTCGAGGATCAGGACCGGGGCATCCCGGAGGAAGGCCCGAGCGACGGCGATGCGCTGGCGCTCGCCGCCGGAGATCTGGGCGCCTCTCTCCCCGAGCAGCGTGTCGTAGCCGTCGGGCAGCGCCGAGATGAAGTCGTGCGCATTCGCTGCCTTGGCCGCCTCGATGACCTCCTCCATTGGGGCATCCGGCTTTGCATAGGAGATGTTGTTGGCGATCGTGCCGGAGAAGAGGAGGGGCTCCTGGAGCACGATGCTGAACTGGTTGCGCACGTCGGCGAGCTTCAGGTCGCGCACGTCCTCCCCGTCGATCCGGACGCTGCCCTCTTTTGCGTCGTAGAACCGGGGCAGCAGGCTTACGAGCGTCGATTTGCCCGCGCCGGTCGGGCCGACGACCGCAATGGCGCGTCCAGGCGGGATCTGGGTCGATATGCCCTTGAGCACGTCGGGCCGGCCGTCGTAGTCGAATCCGACACCGTCGAGCTCGATCTCCCCGCGGGCCCTATTGAGGGGACGCGCATCCGGCTTCTCTGTGACCTCGGGTTTCTTGTCGAGCAGGTCGAATGCCATCAGCAGGTTGATGAACCACTGCTGGAAGTTGGTGATCGTGGTGGTCAGGTCCTCGAGCGGCTGGTAGATCTGGGCGATGTACGAGAGGACCACGAGCAGCTGGCCGGCGCTGATCTCCCCATGCACGGCCTGGTACGCGCCGACCCCGATCACCGCGGCCGTGCCCCCCGCGGTGATCATCTGTACGGCGAGCTTGAAGGCGGTTTGGCGCACCGTCAGGCCGACGGTCTCGCCCACCCATTCCTCACCCTGCTTGCGAAAGCGCGTGAATTCGCGTCGCTGTGTCCCGAACGCGAGGACGACGCGCATCATCGTCATCGCCTCGTAGACGATTGCGAGGTTCATCGCCCCAAGCCCACGCACCCGGTAAAGGCGCGGCTCGATGCGATCGGTGTAGAAGGTGGTCGAGTAGATGACGAACGGGGTGGTGCCGAGCGCGAGGAGCGCGAGAAGAGGATTGATCCGGAACGAGATGTAGGCCATGCCGACGAGCGTCAGCACGCTCTGCGCCACCGTGGGCAGGGCGACCACGATTTGGCCCAGTGCGGAAGCCTGCTGGTTGATTCGGTACATCAGGATGCCCTTGCTCTCGCTGTCGTGGAACTTCAGGGAGAGCTTCTGAGCGTGCTGGAACATGTCGCTGCGGACGTCGAGGACCATCCGCTGGTCGACGTTGGTCGAGAGGTACTCGTTCCAGACCGTCATCCCGCCCGACAGCGCCGTCAGGAAAAGCGTGGCCGCTACTGCGAGCCCGATCAGGACTCCGACGCTGGAGCCGAAGATCCCGCTCACCCATCCGGGCGCCGGCTTCCCGCCGATGATGCTGTCGACCACGAACGCCACCGGCCACGGCTCGGCCAAGGCGACGATCGCGAGCAGGATCGTCATCACGACGGAGAGCGCGGCCATCTTCCGGTAGGGCCGGAGGTAGGGAAAGATCCGCGGAAGCGTCTTGAAGCCGCGCCTCAGCGCGCCCTTCTTCGTTGGCCGTCCGAGGATGTCCTCGATGACCGCCTGCTCGCCCGGATCGATCCCGCTTACGTCGCTCACTCCGCCTCCGCGGGCAAGATCCGGGCTGGCAGCCGACGCGCCCGAATCGCCCCTTGGGCGAGGCTCGCGCCGAGCGCAACCGCCGGCAGGGCGAGAGCCGGAGTGACCAGGACCGCGCCTGTGGCGGCCGCGGCCGCTGCCGCCAGAACGCGCCACCGCGGCCTGAACCGAATGCGAACCTGAACGAAGCCTTCCGGATGACTGCTCGTTTGGAGGTCGCCATATGCGAACGGCGACAACAGGAGGCGCGCGTCATAGTCCTCCCAGCCATTCGGGTAAACCGCACGGATCCCGCGGCGACGGAAGGCCTCGACAAGTCCCGCGGCTAGCTCGGCGCGGGGGCGATCCTCGCGCACGACCACCACGCCTCCCGGTTTCCGTTGTACCGGGCCCGGCAGATCCGGGGGCTCGCCAAGCCTGCGTCGGGCCGTCTGGCGGTGCCGGCTGCGCGCGAGGGCGCGCACGAGTGGTTGAAGCAGGTGGTGGAGCGCCACGAGGGCGCGGAACCGAAACCTGCCTCGGGTGACGCGGCGCGGCGGATCAGCCCGCGCCATGTCGATGCCGGCGAGGGCCGCCATGCCGGCCACGGCGAGCAAAGCCGGAATTCCGAGCCATGGCCCCATCAGCGCCAGCGGAGCCGTGAGCAAGAGGAGGACAGCGACGGGCACCCCAATCTGGTGAACGAGGTCGAGGAGGTGGCCTCCCGCTCTGTAGACAGACTGATAGGCGGCGGTGCCATAGGGCCCGCGGTAGATCCGTTGGCGGCCGAGCGGAGGGGTCAGGGAGTTGTAGATGCGCCCCCGCCACCGAGCCGTGCCCGCTGCGGTGAAGCGCTGCGGGTGCCGGGCCTCGACCAGCGCCTCACTGTGACCGTATGTCCATTGCTGGCGCAGATAGGTCCGGAGACCTGAACGGCGGTGATGCCACACCACCGCGGCGGGATGAAAGCCGATCTTCCAGCTTCGGTCGAGTGCCTTCCAGCACAGATCGACGTCGTCCCCAGCGGCCCGGTAGACGGGATCGAAGCCTCCGATCTCCGAGAGCAGGAGCTTCCAGAACGCCATGTTGCAGCCCGGCACGTGCTCGGCGCGATCGTCGGACGTCAGCACATGGACCGGGCCGCCCGGCGAGCGGGCCACGACGTGGGCCCCCGGCGGATCGTCCGACGGGGGGAGATTCGGCCCCCCGACCCCCCCAACGTTCGACGCATCCAGGCCGAGGGCGAGGAAGTACGGCCACTCGGGAGCCGGATAGGCGTCGGCGTCGAGGTACGCGATCAGTTCACCTCGGGCCGAGGCAAAGCCCTCATTCCTGGCCGCGGCGAGCCCGGAATGGTCGAGCCGCAGCAGCCGGACTCCGCGGTGTTGTTCGGCGATTGCTGCGGTGTCGTCCCTGGAACCGTCGTCAACGACGATCACCTCGAGCCAGGGGTAGTCGAGGGCGCAGGTGTGGCGCAGGCACTCATCGAGCGTCGCGCCGGCGTTGTGGGCACAGATCACGACGCTGATGGGGGGCCAGTCGAAGTCGAGGTCGCGGACCGACCGCTGGTTCCATCGCGCGGCGACCTGGAGCGCTGGCCGCGGCGATCGGTTGACGCGGGTCAGGCCGAAGCCCCACCCCTCGACGGGGGAGTCGCCCACCCACCATTCGTCCGTCCAGGAGAACACACAGGTCCCAGCGACCCCGCGCTCGGTCGCCGTCTCGAGCTGCCAATCGAGCACCTCCGCCTGGACGCGCTCGCCTTCGGGACCTGGCTCTGCGGAGATCCCGACCTCCCCAAGCACCAGGGGACGTTCGCCCGCCAGGTGGTGAAGGCGGGTCAGGTAGCGACGGAAGTCGTCGCGTCGCTCCAGGAAGACATTGAACGTAAGAAAGTCGAGGCTCTCCAGCGGAAGGTACTCCGCCGTAGGGTAATTGGCGTAGGTGACCAGCTGGTCGGGGTCCTCCTCCCGAACGATGTCGACGAGGCGGCGCAGGGTGTCGGCGATCAGCTCGCTTCCGTACCAGCGCAGGACGTCCGCCGGTACTTCGTTACCGAGCGACAGCGCCAGCACGCTCTCGCATCCGGCGAGGCGGCGCGCCGTCTCGCGCACTTCCCATGCCGCCTGCTTCGCGACCTCGCGGCGCTCCCGGCGCGAGCCGCCCAGCAGATAGCGCCAGTCGGGATAAAAGACGTCGGAAAGCAATCGCAACCCGTGCTCGCCCGCCGCCTCGAGGAGGTCGTTGCTGGGCGCCGTGTAGGTCCGAACGACCGTGAACCCGTGCTCGCGCATGCCGACCAGGTCACGCTGGATCCGCTCACGATCCGGGAACAGCGTCCCGTCGGTTCGGGGCGCGAAGGTGCCGTAGGTTACGCCGCGGAAGGGGAAGCGCTCGCCGTCCAGCGCAAAGAACTTGCCGTCGACGCGAACCCGCCCGTCAGATCGAAAGACGCTCCGTTGAGCTTTGGGCTGGGAGCCCGTCGTGGTCCCGGAGGAAACCGTCGCTCCATTGGTTCTGGGCACGCTGATCGTGGCCCCGTCCCGGACGGCGCCCAGATACACACTGTCGGTTCTCCGATTCCCTCCCAGCGCTCCTTACTCCCGGTCGTCTTCCTGGACTCCTAGTCGTCGTTCCCTGTACTCCTAGTCGTACTCGGCCTGTGCTGCCCGTGCTCCTAGTCATCATCCATGCGACCCTGGCACCGGTCTACGGCAAAGCCGTACCCTTATCGCAGGCAGGCAAACTCGGTTCCTCCGAGCCTGGGCCGACGGTTGGCATTCCTCTTGATTCAACAGCGTCGGGCGCGGCGGTAAGGGTACGGGCCGAATCCGGGTTGGCTGTACCATGCGGCCCTTGAGCCGAGGAGATTTGCCCCGGATGCTTGAAGATCGCGCCCTTCGCGCTGCGTCTCTACTTGGACGGCTGGTTCCGTTTGGCCCAGTGAACGGTTCCAAGCCCGCGCAGAGCGCCGCGGAAGGGCCGGAGGCGATGATGCGCGAGGTGCGCTCGCAGCATCCGCCGTTTCTTGAGGCACTGCTGGCGGATGCCCGTCTTGCCGCCGTCTACCGCGGGGAGCGCCACGAGTTCCGATCTCGATTCGAGGGCGTGCTCCAAGCGCTGCGCCTGATGCTGCAGACCGATGCCTTCCTCGCCCTGAGCGCCTACCGGATGAAGGCGCGTCTGCAGGCGCTCGGGATTCCGGTGCTGCCTTCGATCGCCCACCGGCTCGCGATCGTCTCCGGCCAGGTCTCGATCGACGACGGCGCGGTGGTGGGTCCCGGAGTTTTCATTCCCAATGGGCACGTCGTGGTCTACGGACTGGTCGAGATCAAGCCTGGGGTCACGCTCCTCCCGTGGGTGACTGTGGGGCCGGCCGGGGGCGGATTCATCGGCCCGAAGATCGGGCCGGGGACCAGCGTCGGGACGGGGGCCAAGGTACTCGGGGAAATCGAGCTGGGAGCCGGCGCGCGCATCGGGACCAATGCCGTCGTGCTCGACGACGTGCCACCGAACACGACCGTGGTCGGAATGCCGGCGGAGGCCGTCACCAACTGAACACGAGCGGCGCGCCGAGATGAGGGGCAGCGGATCCCACGAAGCGGGGGCATTCGAGAAGGCGCAGCAGCAGCGGCACCGGCCCGGCGGGTATTCCACCACCTCCGACGGCGCGGTTGCAATCGGCCCCGATGGCTGGCTGTTTCTCATCGGAGGCAGTAACAAGGTGCTCGCATTCCTGCGCCAACTGGAGGAGGACAGGCGCGCGCAAATTGGGCGCTGGACGCGGCTCATCCTGGACCGGCATGCTCGGCTGTCTCGCGCGCGTACGAGGTACCTCCATGTCGCGGTTCCGGACAAGCTGACTATCTACGGCGACAGGATCGGCGTCCACATCGCAAACGGACCCAACGCACAGCTACATAGAGCACTACACCCGCAAGCGTCAGAGCTCCTGCTCGACCTTACCCCTCCGTTTCGCGACAACGGAGAAGACCTGTTCCTCAAGACCGGTACGCACTGGACGCAACCGGGTTGCTACATCGCCTACCGCCTCGTCTGCGAGAAGCTCGGGGTCGACCCCGTGAAGGACCTCCTGAGCCGCGGGCACATCGACGTCGAAACCTACCGCGACCTCGGCAGCAAGCTGTTGCCGCCCGTCAAGGAGCGGACGAGGGTTTACCGAATAGCCCGCGATGCCCAAGTGGTGGAAGCGAACTCCCTTGTTCTCCAGATGAACCGCGAGCAGTCGGTACCGGGCCAACCCGCAAGAGCCGAGTTCCACACCGGCTCACGAGTCGTGTTCCGCAACGAGTGCGCTCGCGGCGACGCCCGATTGGTTCTCTTCGGGGATTCTTTCGCGAACTGGCGACCGCACGGGCTGACCGGGATGCTCGCCGAAACCTTCTCGGAAGTTCATTTTCTGTGGAGCTCGGCGGTCGATTGGGGATATGTCGATCGGGTCGGACCGGACATCGTCCTCACTGAGCTTGCCGAGCGTTTTCTTCGCGTGGTCCCGGAGGATGGGATCGATGTGGACGCTCTCGCCGCGAGCCGCATGGCTGAACAGGATCAGGCGAATGCGCCGCAGCTGAGAGGCGCCGAGACGGAGAAGTCACCTAGAGGTCGTCCCGAGACGTCCTCGGCGTCCTAGCGGGTGCCGAGCACGACCCGATTGCCCGACGGGTCGGTCGCGTGCACCCGGTCGCCGTCGCCGGCTGGGCTCGATGCCGACGCATTGGCCGCGCTGACCATCGCCGGGGCTTTGTAGGCCCCGCGGCCGCACCACAATTTCGGCGTAGGGCCAGCCCGGTCGGCTTTTGTCCTGACTCCCGACAATCATTGAGCCTTTGTGAAGGAATAACTCCGCAGTCTTGACAAACACCACTGGGTCGATAAGGGTCCCCACCGGTGGAATCGTCGGATTCCGGATCGCTTCGGTCCCTTCGCGAGCTCAACCGCGGCCGCGTCATCGACGCTCTCCGTGACCGCGGCCGGGCCAGCCGCGCGGAGATAGCGCGCGCGACCGGGCTCTCGCGCTCGACCGTCTCGAGCATCGTCTCCGACTTGATCGACGCCGGGCTGCTCACTGAGCACAGCGAGGAGACCGGCGTCGCACACGGCGAGGCCGGCGGCAGGCCGCCGGTGCTCCTCTCCCTCAACCCCTCGGCGGGGTTGGCCGTCGGAATCGACTTCGGTCACACCCACCTGCGGGTGGCCGTTTCCGACCTCTCCCACGAGGTGCTGGCCGAGAGCGGGCGCGAGCTCGACGTCGACCACTCGGCGGATGAGGGCCTCGACGCCGCCGCGGAGCTGGTCGAAGAGGTACTCGGAGAAGCGAAGGCAGACCGCAAGGCGGTGATCGGAGTCGGCATGGGTTTGCCGGGCCCGATCAATAGGGCGACGGGGAGGGTCGGCTCGTCGTCCATCCTGCCCGGCTGGGTCGGCCTGGATGCGGCCCAGGAGATGGGACGGCGGCTGGGGCTGCCCGTTCACGTCGAGAACGACGCCAACCTCGGGGCCCTGGCCGAGTACGTCTGGGGCTCCGGCAAGGGGCACGCGGATGTGATCTACATCAAGCTCTCCTCGGGGGTCGGAGCCGGGCTGCTGCTCGGGGGCCGACTGCACGAGGGCGCCGGCGGCACCGCCGGCGAGATCGGCCACACGCCCGCCCAGCAGGGGACCGCGATCTGCCGCTGCGGCAGCCGCGGCTGTCTGGAGACGGTCGCCTCCGCACGGGCCATCGCCGAACAGCTCGGCGCCAGTCGCGGCGAGCCGGTCTCTACGCAGGAGCTTCTTCAGCTGACCAGGGACGGGGACCCGGCCGCGGCCAGGCTGATCGCGGAGGCGGGCAGGGAGATCGGGGTCGCGCTGGCCGGGCTCTGCAATCTGATCAACCCCAGCCGCGTGATCATCGGCGGCGACCTGAGCGCCGCCGGCGAGCTGATTACCGAGCCGGTCTTCGAGTCGATCCGCCGCTACGCGATCGCGAGCGCGGCGGAGCAGGTCTCGGTCGTCGCGGGAGTGCTCGGAGAGCGGGCGGAGCTCCTCGGCGCGCTGGCCCTCGTCCTCCACGCCGGCGACGGGCTGCTGGCCTCATCCGCCCTTCCGCAGGAGGTCGCGGCATGATCTGGGAGAAGAGATTTCGAATCAACACAGAGAGGAACGGAAGTGATAGAGAGGACCCGATTGGAGGAGGTACGTGATGTCTAGATCAAGGAGCTGGGCCCGCGGCGCCGTGTTGTCGATAGCGGCGCTCGTGATCGGGCTCGGCCTGGCCGCCTGTGGAAGTGACAGTGGCGGAGGGGGGCCGAAGATCGCCCTTCTCCTCCCCGAGTCGAAGACGACCAGGTACGAGGCCCACGATCACCCGGAGTTCGAGGACGCGGTGAAGGCCGCATGCTCGGACTGCGACATGATCTACAGCAACGCGAACCAGGACGCGTCTCAGCAGCAGAGCCAGATGGAGGCCGCGCTTACCGATGGAGCCGACGTGGTCGTTCTCGACCCGGTGGACTCGGCATCCGCGGCGTCGATGGTGCAGCTGGCGAAGCAGCAGAGCGTGCCCGTGGTCAGCTATGACCGTCTGATCCTCGATACGCCCGATGTGAACGCGTACGTCTCGTTCGACAACGTCAAGGTTGGTCAGCTGCAGGGCGAGTCCCTGTCCAAGAAGCTGGCCGACGATGGCAACCCGAACGGGCCGATCGTGCGGATCAACGGTTCGCCCACGGACAACAACGCCAAGCTGTTCGGCCAGGGCGCTGCCTCGGCCTTCAGCCAGGCAGGTGTCCAGGTCGCCAAGGAGTACGACACTCCTGACTGGAGCCCCGACCAGGCCCAGACGGAGATGGATCAGGCGATCACGGCACTCGGCAAGACCGGGTTCAAGGGCGTCTACGCGATGAACGACGGCACCGCGGGCGGCGCGATCGCCGCCATGCAGGCCGCCGGCGTCGATCCGAAGACGGTCCCGACCACCGGTCAGGACGCCGAGCTCGAGGCGGTCCAGCGGATCCTCAGCGGGGATCAGTTCATGACCGTCTACAAGGCGACCAGGCCGGAGGCCCAGACCGCCGCGAAGATCGCGGTGGCCCTGGCTCAGGACAAGCCCATCCCGACCACTGGTCTTCTGGTTCCGCAGACGAAGACCAACAACGGCGCGACGGATGTGCCGTCCTTCCTACTCACGCCGCAAGCGGCCGACAAGGACAACATCAAGTCGGTTACCTACGGCGGCCAGCCGCTCATCGGCTCGGACGGTTACTGGACAGCAGATCAGGTCTGCACCGCCCAGTTCCAGTCGGCCTGCCAGCAGGCTGGGATCAGCTAGGCGAGTGAAGTAGAAGAATGAGTCCCCGAATGGCGCGAGGAGAGGCAAAGTCGAACGGCGAAGGCAACGGTGCCGCGACCGAGCATCTCCTCGCGCTGCGGGGGTTCTCAAAGAGCTTCGGGCCCGTCCGGGCCCTCCACGAGGTCGACTTCGAGGTCGACTCCGGCGAGATCGTCGCGCTCGTGGGCGACAACGGCGCCGGCAAGAGCACGCTGATCAAGGCGATCGATGGGGTCCAGCCGCCCGACACGGGCGAGACCTACTTCGACGGAAAGCGGGTCCGGATCAGCGACTCCGCAGACCGCTGAGCGCCTCGGCATCGCCACGGTCTTCCAGGACCTGGCGCTCTGCGACAACCTCGACGTGGTCGCGAACCTCTTCCTCGGCAAGGAGGTCGTGGACGGCGTTCCGGTCCACGTGCTCGACGAGGTCGACATGGAGCAGCGCTCCAAAGAGCTTCTGAGCGACCTATCGGTAACGTCACTGGGCAGCGTTCGCACCGAGGTCGGCAGCCTCTCCGGCGGCCAGCGCCAGTCGGTTGCGATCGCGCGCAGCGCTGATCGGCGAGCCCAAGGTGGTGCTCTTCGACGAGCCGACCGCCGCGCTCGGTGTCCAACAGACAGCTCAGGTGCTCGCCCTCGTGAAGAGGCTCGCCGACGAGGGCCTCGGCGTGGTGATGATCAGTCACAACCTCGAGGATGTCTTTCAGGTCGCGGACCGAATCATCGTGCTACGGCTGGGCGAACGGGTGGCCACCTTCGATCGCGAGAAAGGTGACGCCCGGAGACAGTCGTCGCCGCGATCACCGGCGCCGACACCGCCGAGTTGAGACGGCTCGAGGAGAGAATCGCAGACGAAACCGGAAGAGGACGGAGGAGGTGAGCTCCGTGGAAGGAGGCGTAGCCGCTCAGCTGAGAACGTCTCGGGAAGGAGGCGCGGAGCGGGATCCTCGGACGCATCCTGAGCGGGCGAGCTCGGATTCCTGCAGGTCTTCATCGCGCTCGCCCTGATCTGGACCGATCTTCCAACTCGCCAACGACCGCTTCCTCACCGCGGTCAACCTCACCAACCTGATGCTTCAGGTCACGGCGATCGGGATCATCTCGATCGGAGTGGTGCTCGTCCTGCTTCTCGGCGAGATCGATCTCTCGATCGGAGCGGTGAGCGGCCTGTGCGCCGGGATCATGGCCGTCCTCACGGTTCAGCACGGGTGGTCGCCGGAGCTGGCGATCCTCGTCGGCCTCCTGGCCGGGACCGCCATTGGCCTGATCAACGGCTTCTTCAACACCTTCTTCGGCATTCCCTCGTTCGTGGTGACCCTGGCGGGGCTGATCGCCTGGCAGGGAGCGTTACTGCTGGTGCTGGGAGACACCGGCACGATCAACCTCCCGCCCAGCGTCATCACCGACCTGACCAGCACGTTCTACGGCGCCGGGGTCGGATGGACCCTGGCCGTGGTCGTGACGGCCGGCACGCTGGGAGTCGGGCTGCTCGCCCGGCGCCGTCGCCAGACGGGCCGGCCTGGAACCGCCGGCACTCGCAGGGATCGTCTTTCGCACCGTGCTCGTCGGAGCGGCAATGTTCATCGGAGTCGCGATCCTGCTCTCCGATCGCGGAGTGCCCCTGGCGGTCATCATCCTGCTCGGCCTGACCGCGATCTTCGCGTTCATCACCGACAGAACCCGGTTCGGCCGGCACATCTACGCCGTCGGCGGCAACGCCGAGGCGGCTCGGCGGGCCGGGATCCGGGTCACCAGGGTCCGGGTCACGGTCTTCGCGATCGGCTCGACCATGGCGGCGGCCGGCGGGATCATGGCCGCGTCGCGACTGATCGCCGTCAACCAGTCATCGGGGTCGGGCGACGTCCTGCTCAACGCGATCGCCGGCCCGGTGATCGCGGGCACCAGCCTGTTCGGAGGCCGCGGAACGGTCTGGTCGGCTCTGCTCGGGGCGCTCGTCATCGGGTCGATCTCGAACGGCATCAACCTGCTCGGACTCGAATCGTCCGTGAGGTTCATGATCACCGGCGGCGTCCTGCTGGCCGCGGTGACGCTCGACTCCCTCGCGCGGCGCCAGCGGTCGCAGGTCTCGGTCACGTAGAGCGGCTAACCGGGCAGGTCGGCGCCTGCGGCTATGCTCTGCTGCGTGGCCTGGACCGCCTCGGCGGCACCGAGCAGATCCGCGAGCGACTCGGAGAGGCCACTGGCGAGGGTGTCGATGTCCTCCATCGCGTCGTAGTCGCCCAAAAGCCCGAAGTCGATGCCGCCGTTGTAGCTCATGATCGCGATCGCCAGGGCGTGGTTTTCCGGCAGGAAGGCGACCGGGAAGACGTCCTGCAGCTCGCGGCCGAGCACGTAGAGAGGGATCTGTGGTCCTGGGACGTTGGTGACGATCAGGTTGAAGAGCCTGGTGGAGAAGTTGAGGCGCGAGGCCTGGGCGAGCAGCGTTGGAGGAGCGAAGTCGTTGAAGCGGGAGATCACCTCAGCGCCGAGCGCCTGCTTGGACTCCTTGAGCCCGTCCATCGAGCGCTTGACGACCTCGAGCCGCTTCACGGGGTCCTCGATGTAGACAGGCAGCGGACCTCGCATCGCAGCGATCCGGTTGCCGAGTTGGCCTTGTTCGTCCCCTGTCCTGATCGAGACAGGCACCAGCGCCCGCAGCTCGAGGCCCGCGAGCTTCACGCCACGGCTCCGCAGCCAGCTGCGCAGCGCGCCGCTGACGACGGTCAGCACCACATCGTTGACCGTCCCGCCGAGCGTGTCCTTGATCCTCTTGAAGTCGTCGAGTTCCGCCCGCGTCCAGGCGAACCGGCGGTGCGAGCCGATCTCGGCGTTGAGGGGGAGCTCCGGGGCCGGGTTGGACAGATTCCAGGCCACCTCGGCGAGAGCCTCGCCGGCCTCGAGCACCCTCTCCGCGGTCCGCTCTGGGTGGCTGGCGGCCCGAAGTGCGCGACCGGCGAGCTGGAAGGGCGCCTCGGCCGCGGCCACGATCCCGCGCGCCGCGAGCTCGGCGGAGGAGGGGGTTGGGCGGGGCACCCAGTCGCGATCCGGCTCGATCGCCTCCGGCACCGGCTTGACGTCGAAAAGGACGGTGGCGATGTCGACGCCGGAGATCCCGTCCACGAGGGCATGGTGGGTCTTCGTGACCAGCCCAAACCGGTTGCGCTCGAGGCCCTGGATGAGCCACAGCTCCCAGAGGGGCTTGGAGCGGTCGAGCGCCTGCGAGAACAGCCGGCCCGCGATGTTGCGGAGCTGCTCCTCGGACCCCGGCGCGGGCAGCGCCGAATGGCGGACGTGGTAGGCGAGGTTGAAGCTCGGATCGTCGACCCAGAACGGGCGCCCGGTCTCGACGGGCGGGAAGGCGAGCTTCTGGCGGAAGCGCGGGACCAAGTGCAGGCGGCTGTCGACGTGAGCCAGGAAGTCCTCGTAGTTGGGCGGCGGGCCCTCGAAGATCAGGATCGCCCCGACGTGCATGTGCGCGCTCGACGTCTCGTTCGTGAGGAACGACGCGTCGATCGAGCTCAGTCTGTCCATGTGACCCTGCGCCACCGCCGCAAGCGTAACCCCTCCGCCTGGAGGCCCGGCCGCTACCCTTGGCGCGGCCGTGGCGTCCACCTCCGAACACTCCGTTTCGGGCCCCTCGCGGGTCCTCCTGGCCGCTCCGCGGGGCTACTGCGCGGGCGTCGATCGCGCGGTGGAGACCGTCGAGCATGCGCTCGATCTCTACGGCGAACCCGTCTACGTGCGCAAGGAGATCGTGCACAACAAGCACGTCGTGCATGAGCTCGAGAAGCGGGGTGCGATTTTCGTCGAGGAGGAGACGGACGTACCGGAGGGGGAGATGGTGGTCTTCTCCGCCCATGGGGTTGCCCCAAGCGTCCACGCCAACGCCGCCGAGCGGCGCCTGCGGACGATCGACGCGACCTGCCCGCTGGTCACCAAGGTCCACGTCGAGGCGCGCAAGTTCGCCTCCGAGGGCTACACGATCGTCCTGATCGGGCACGAGGGCCACGAGGAGGTCGAGGGGACGACCGGCGAGGCACCCGAGCGGACTGTCCTGGTCCAGACCGAGGCGGATGTCGAGGATCTCGAGGTGGAGGACCCCGACCGAATCGCCTACATCACCCAGACCACCCTCTCGGTCGACGAGACCAGCACGATCATCGCCCGCCTGAAGGAGAAGTTCCCCAACGCGATGGGGCCGAAGACCGACGACATCTGTTACGCGACCACCAACCGCCAGCACGCGGTCAAGGAGCTCGCCAAGCACTGTGACCTGGTCCTGGTGATCGGGTCGACGAACTCCTCCAACTCGAACCGCCTCGTCGAGGTCGCCCGCGAACACGGCGCCGACTCCCACCTGATCGACAACCACCTCCAGGTGGACGAGGCCTGGCTCGAGGGTGTGGGCACCGTCGGCATCACCTCCGGCGCCAGCGCTCCCGAGGAGCTGGTCGAGAAGCTGGTCAGCTTCTTCGAGGAACGCGGCGCCACCGACGTCTCCGAGCTGCGGACGGTCAACGAGGACGTCCGCTTCATGCTCCCGGGCGAAGTCCGACGCGCCCTCAAGGCCCGCGACTCGGGCGGCGAGCTCCCCGTCGTCAGCTGAACAGGCCCTCGCCCACGTAGCCGCCCTCGCGGGCTCCGGGCGGGATCGCGAAGACGGCGCTCGAGGTGTGCTTGATGTACTCGTTCAGCGCGTCGATTGATCCAAGCCGTCGCTGGATCGCCTCGAATTGGCTCTTCGGGTCCCGCTGGAAGCAGATGAAGAACAGGCCGGCGTCGAGCTCCCCGAGTTCCTCGACGACGCCATCGGTGAACGAGTAGCCGCGCCTCAGGATCTGTGCACCGCTGTTCATCGGTGGTGACGCCAGCCGGATGTGGGCATCGGCCGGGATCACGGGCTGCCCGTTCCGGCGGGCTGTGAAGTTCGGGGTTTGGAACTCCTCGGTGCCGCCGAGCGGAGCGCCGTCGTACTTCTGCCGGCCGATCGTGTTCTCCTGGTCGAGCAGCGGTGAAGCGATCCCAGATCTCGATCAGCATCCTGATCCGGCGGGTCACCATGTAGGTGCCGTCGGCCATCCACGGGACATCGTCGCCCTCGCCGAGCCAGACGAAGCGCCGCATCGCCTCGGTGTCCTCCGCGCGCAGGTTTCGGGTGCCGTCCTTGAATCCCATCAGGTTGCGCGGGGTCGCCTGGCTGCGGGTCGTGCTGGAGGTCCGCCCGAAGCCGAGCTGGGACCAGCGCATCACAACCGCGCCGCGCCCCAACCTCGCGAGGTTGCGGACCGCGTGGAAGGCGACCTGCGGATCGTTCGAGCAGGCCTGCACGCAGAGATCGCCCCCTGAGTGCTCGGGGTCCAGGAGGTCGCCGGGGAGCAGATCGATCTGGCGCAGGGCGTGCGGTCTCCGGGAGCGCAGGCCGAAGCGGTCGTGGCCGTCCCGCTCGAAGACGTCGGGCCCGAGGCCGAACGTGACGGTGAGGCTGGCCGGACGCAGGCCGACCGTCTCGCCGGTGTCATCCGGCGGCGCGAGCAGCTGGTTGTTGTTGTCGCCGACCATTCTCCCCCGGGTCATCTCGGCGGCGGCATGGCTCCACTCGCGCAGCAGGTCGCGCAGCTCGGCGGCGGTCTCGACCGTGAGATCGAAGGAAGCGAAGTGCAGGCCGATGCCCACCCCAGCGGCTCCGGCACCGGCCACGAGCCGGCGCCTGGTGATCCCATTGCCCTCTTCGGTCATCGTCGGTCTCCCCTAACGGGCGACGACCGCCGCGACCTGCGAGAGAGGCTCCGCGAGCGCGTCGATCGATTGGGCCAGCTGGCGCTGGTCCTGCTCGCTGAGCTCGCCGTAGAGCACGAAGCCGTCGCCGCGCCGGTAGGGCCGAAGCGTCTCCTCGACGTCGGCGAAGCGCTGGTCGATCTCCTTCGCGAGCTGCAGGTCCTGCTGCACGAGAAGCGGCTTCACCGAGTCGAAGGCAGCCTTCGCACCCTGGACGTTCGCTTCGAAGTCCCACAGGTCCGTGTGGGAGTAGCGCTCCTCCTCGCCGGTGATCTTGGACGACGAGACCTCGGTGAGCAGCTCATTGGCGCCGTTCGCCACCTGGGCCGGCGAGAGCTGGATCGTGTAGACCAGCGCTTGGAGGCGCTTGATGTCCGCCAGGAGCTTGGCTGCGACGGAGCGCACACCCTTCGTCGTGTCGTCCACCCAGAGCGCCTGCTCGATCCGGTGGAAGCCACGGAAGCTCGCGGGCGGGACATCGACCTCCCGAGCGTCGATGTCGGGGTCGAGGCCGCCGAAGCTCTCCGCCACGGGTTCCACGGCCTCATAGGGCATGCGCGTCGTGGGATAGAGCCGCTTCGCCTGCTCGACGTTGCCGTAGTTGAGGGCCTTCACGAAGGCCTGGGTGCGCTCCACGAGTAGGCCGGTCTGCGCCACGAGATACTGTCGGTAGCTGTCAGTGGCCTCTTGAGAGCCGACGTTGTCCCTGGTGGTCGCGGACTGGGTACCGCCTGGGGAGTCGTCCGAGCCACACCCCGCGAGCAGCAGTGCGCCCAACGCGATGGACAGGGTTAGACCGGTGAGTCCGATGCTTCGATCGATCACTGAGCCTCCGTTTGAGCCGCGACAGTGCAGGGCCGGCAGCGAGTGTCGCTGTCAACTACAAGACGTCCCCATTAGGCAGCCCTAATAAGGTAACCCCGCCGCGAACTGAATCGAGTAGACGCGAAGGCCGGGGGTCGGCTCCAGGCGAAGTGAGTGTTTTTCGGTCCGCTCATGGGAGGTCAGCTCCTGGAGCCCCGGGAACGTGACCTCGATCGACCCTCGCTCCTCGCCGTCGACGCGAATCGCGATCTCGCCCTCACCGTCGGTCGCCGCCTGGGCGCCGCCGGCCTCGTACTCGACCTCGAGAATGCGATCTGCCTCAGCCGTCGGCCAAGGCTCCTCGGTCGAGCCGCCGGGGAAGATCTCCGGCGTCGGCGGGAGCACCTTCGCGTCCGGCGCGTCCGAAGGGCGCAGCGGCTCGACGACGGGAGGCCAGTCATGCTCGCCGTTACCGTCGGCGAGCGCTTCGCGGATCGCCTCCTCGGTGGCCGCGTATTCGCCCTCGCCGAGGTGGTACCAGCGCAGCGCGCCGCCCCTTCCCCAGAGGAAGAGGGCGGGCCAGCCGTGCGGCTCATACAGGCGCCAGACGCTGAACTCCCGGTCGACGATCACGGGCCACCCGATTCCGAGTCGCTCGGCCGCCTCCGCGACGACCCCGTACTCCTGCGTGAAGGGGAAGCGCGGAGAGTGGACTCCGACCACCGCCAGGCCGTCCCTGGAATAGCGGTCCCACCACGCCCTCAGGTACGGGAGGGTCCTGACCGAGTTGAGCTGGGCGAAGTCGAAGAAGTGGACCAGCACCGGCCGGCTGGCGACGAGCCTGTCGATCGAGTCGATCGGCTCGCCGATCCATTCGGCCCCGGCGGGCAGTGGGGGAATCGCGATGTCGGGGCGCGGGGGGCGCAGACGCCGGAGGGTATGCTGCGCCGGTCCCCGGAGCTATCAAAGGAGATCTTCAGTGAGCGCATCGATCTGGGAGCGCATCGAGGAGAGTCGGGCCCAACACAACGTGCTCGAACACCCCTTCTACGTGCGGTGGTCCGCCGGGGAGCTCTCGCGCGAGGAGCTCGCGCGCTACGCCGGCCAGTACCGCCACGCGACCGAGGCGCTGGCCCGCCTCTGCCGGGAGGCCGCGGAGGCGGCCCCGGAGCGGCACCGGGCCGAGATCGCGACTCACGCCGCCGAGGAGGAAGCGCACGTCGGGCTCTGGGACGGCTTCGTCGAGGCTGCGGGCGGCGAGATCGGCGCCGAGCCCACCGCCGAGACCGCGGAGTGCGTCACCGAATGGACCTCTCCCGACGGCTACCTGGGCCGGCTCGCCCGGATGTACGCGATCGAGAGCGGCCAGCCGGAGATCGCTCGGGTCAAGCGCGAGGGGCTCGCCCGTTTCTATGGGATCAACGGCGGCGCCGGGAGCGAGTACTTCAGCGTCCACGAGCAGGCCGACCACGCGCATGCAGAGGAGTCACGCCGGTTGATCGAGGAGGAGATGAGCGCCGAGGACGCCGACGCGGTGGTCGCCGCGGCGGAGTCGGCTTTCCGGGCGAACTGGCGGCTGCTCGACGGCGTCAGCTGAACCGCCGAGGCGATGCGTGGACGCGTTCCGAGGCTGGGCGACCGCGCGGTCGGAATCGTCCTGGGGATCGTGCTGGGGATCGCGGTCATCCTGCTGTTCCTCTTCCTCGGCTCGCGCAATACGATCGACGAACCGTCTCTGTCGGGTGGAACGCCATCGCAGACGGTGACGCAGCCCGCGGGGCCGGCGGTGACGCAGACAACGGAATCTTCCAAGTAGGGTTGTTGACTGATGAGATCGACAATGCGCCTCGCGCATAGCGTCCGGCTCGCCGCGATCCTCGCCGTCGGGGCCTTCGCGCTCCACCAACTGCGCTACCTGATCGCCTCGGGGGCCACCTCCTCCTCCGCGCTCTCCTCGCACGGCTACATGACGGATCTGATGGCGCCGATCGCGGTGCTGATCCTGGCCGCCGCGATGGCGACCTTGATCCGCGGCACCGAGGGGACGCTGCCTGCGCACGCCCCGCTCGGCCGGCGAATTGCGCTTTTCGCCCTCGCGCTGCTCGCGATCTACGTTGGGCAGGAATCCCTCGAGGCGCTCGTGACCAGCGGTCACCTGGCGAGCCTCACCGCGGTGCTCGCCGGTGGCGGCTGGGTCGCGCTACCGCTGGCGCTGGGCATCGGCGGCCTCGGGGCCCTGCTCACCAGGGCGCTCGAGGCGGTCGAGCGCGCCATCGCGATCGTGCACGCGAAGCGTGTGCGCTCCCGCCCGCCCCTCGTGCGAGGCAGGGCGCTCGCCACCCGCTGTGTCCGACTGGCTTCCAGCCCACTCGCGTTCGGCCTCGCTCGACGGCCGCCTCCGCCTGCACCTGCCTAGGCAGGTGCCAATTCGCGCGCGTTTCGTTCGCCTTTAGGCAGCGAGCCGACCGTGCGCAATCCGAAGGAGGTTCTTTCGATGCAATCGAGAGCTGCACGACTCGGCGTGCTGGCGACGGTGATCGTCGCCGCGGTCGTCGTCTTCATCGTGCTGAAGAACGACAACGGCAACGACAGCAGCAACAGCGATGCCACAAAGGGCGTCCAGGAGCTGAATGTCGACGCAAGCGGCAAGCCCGTCGGCGGCGAGCAGACGCTGACCTACAACCAGGGAGACCAGGTGCAGTTTCGCGTGAACCTGGCGAAGCCCGAGGAGGCGGTCCACGTCCACGGCTACGAGATCGAGAAGCCGGGCGACAAGAGCCCGGTGACCTTCTCCTTCCCGGCCAAGCTGGACGGTCTGTTCGAGATCGAGGTGCACCGGCTCGATCACACTGAGGGCCCGATCGCCACGCTCCACGTCAACCCGTGATCGCCTCGGACAGCCGAGCCCCGGGATCGAAGCGCCGCGCAGTCGGCCTCGCCGCCATGGCGGCGGCGGGGTCGGCCGCCGCGCTCCTCTTCCCGGACGCCGCCTCGGCCCACGCCCTCGTCGGCCGCAAGGACCTGCCGGTGCCGGCCTGGCTCTTCGCCTGGGGCGCCTCGCTCGTCCTGATCATCTCCTTCGCCCTGCTCTCGGTTGCCTGGACACAGGCGCGGCTGCAGAGGGAGGAGTGGCGACCGGTCCCGCGGTGGCTCTCGCGTGCGGTGCTCAATCCCGGGCTCGAGGTGCTCTGCGGAGCGATTGGGGTCGGCCTGCTCGTACTGGTGCTCTACGCGGGGTTCCGCGGGAACGAGGACCCGACTCAGAACTTCTCGATCACGTTCGTCTTCTACACGTTCTGGCTGGGTCTGGTCCTGATCAGCGTCCTGCTCGGAGACGTCTTCAGGGCGTTCAACCCGTGGCGGGCACTCGGCCGCCTGGTCTCCGGCGGCTTCCGGCTGATCGCCGGCCAGTCGGCGCCGACGCCGTTCTCATACCCGGAGCGTTTCGGGCGCTGGCCGGCCGTCCTCGGTGTTCTGCTCTTCGTCTGGCTCGAGCTGATCGCTGGTGGCGGCGCCTCTCCCTCGCCGCACAACATCGCCGTCGCGACCGTCATCTACAGCGCCGTGACCTTCGCCTGCATGGCGCTCTTCGGGGTGGAGGGATGGATCGGCCGGGGGGAGGCCTTCAGCGCCTACTTCGGCATGTTCGCTCGGCTCGGGCCTTTCGAGGCGAGGGGTCGCGAGCTGGGCACTCGGAAGTTCCTGACGGGAGCGCCCCAGTGGGCCGCGGTGCCGGGCGCCGCCGCGCTCGTGCTCGCCTCGATCGCGGTGACCAGCTTCGACGGCGCCCAGGAGGGAGCTCTCTCCGGCGCGATCAGATGGACCTTCGAGCGCTCCAGCGACATCGGCTTCAGCCTGCCCAACTCATTCCGCGTCGCGAACACCATCTGGCTGCTCATCGTCTTCGCCGGTGTCTCGCTGCTCTACTGGCTCGGCGTACAGGGCATGCACACCGTTCGCGGCTCGCCTCCGGTCAAGCAGCTGGCCCGCTCCTTCGCCCACACCCTGATCCCGATCGCGCTCGCCTACCTGGTGGCGCACTACTTCAGCGCCTTCCTCTACCAGGAGCAGGCGCAGTTCACCTACCTACTCTCCGACCCGCTCGGGCACGGCTCCGACCTGTTCGGTACGGCAGGCGGCGGGATCAACTACGGGATCGTCGGCTCGAACACCGTCTGGTACGTGCAGGTCGCCGCCCTGGTGATCGGCCACGTCACGGCTCTCACCCTGGCCCACGACCGGGCGCTCGGGGTGTACGACAACGTCCGCAACGCCTCCCGCTCGCAGTACTTCATGCTGGCGGTGATGGTGGGCTTCACCTGCTTCGGGCTCTTCCTGCTCTCGCAGGCGAACGGGTAACCACGCTTTGATCCGGCTGACGTACCCGTACGCAGTCCGTTTGCGTGCAGGCTGGCAAACTCGGTCCACAATGAGCGCGGTACCGCTATTGGCGCACGTCGGGCACTGGTACCTGTGGGTTCCCTACGTGATCCCGGTGGTGATCGTGCTCGGTGCCTCCTTACGTGCCTTCAGGCAGCAGCGACGCGAGGACCGCGCCGAGCAGGCTGGGAAGGCCCACCGGTGACCGCCGGTCGCCGCCGAGCGGTCAGCGCGCCTGCGGGTGTTCGACCGGCGGGGGTGCGGGGTCGTGGTGCGCGGGGGCCGAAGACCCCTTCAGCGCGACGGTGGATCCCAGCGTCGCGGCGACGAAAATGCCGGCTGTCGCGGCCTTGATCCGCCGCTCGGTCAGCCAGCTCTGATGCTGGGCGTGAAGCCATGATCTGGCTCCGCTCGCGCCTGCCATAGCTGCCATGGCACATGCCGCACACATGAACCGAACGGTACCGCCGCGACCTAAACGGATCGAGCCCCACAGCTCGCACACTCGCCGCGCAGCGTGACCTCGTGGCTGGAGACGTTGAAGTCGGGCCGCTTGGTCAGCGCCAGGATGGCCTGCTCAAGCTGGTCGTCCTCGAAAGCGACGACGCGACCGCAGTGCTCGCAGACGATGTGGTGGTGATGCTGGCCGCTCGGATCGACCCGCTCGAAGCCAGTCGCGTCGCCCTTGACGTCGACTCGCTGGATCAGGCCGAGGCTCTCGAGCTGCTCGAGCGCGCGGTAGACGGTGGCCCGCCCGACCCCAGGGAGCCGGTTGTCGATCTCGAGGGCCGTCAGGGCACAGTCTTCCTCGCCGAGGAGCTCGACGACCTGGCGCCTGCCGCCACCGCTGCGAAAGCCGGCCTCGGAGAGAGCGCTGAGCGCGCGTTCGGTCCACTTGCCGACATCGGTCATCGGGCGACCTCCGGTCCCGGCCCGGAGAGGGCAAGCCGGTCGAGCAGCGAGCGCGTTTCCGCGACGGCGAGAGCCGCAAGGTAGGCCGCGACGACACAGGCGGCGATCGATGCGCCCGCCGCGATCCCGGCGTAGTAGGAGAGGTAGAGGCCGACCACCCCGGCGCCGATGCCGATCAGCGAGGCGGCGACCATCATCGACGTGATGCGGTGCGTGAAGATGCGCGCCGTAGCGGCCGGTCCGACCAGTGCCGCGACCGCGAGCAGGGTGCCGAGGCCCTGGGCGGCGACGAGTACGGCCGCCGCCAGCAGGACGAGGACAGCGGCGTCGGCGAGGGCGGGGGAGGGGCCTATCGAGCGGGCGGTGGTCCGATCGAACGCAACCGCGAGCAGGCGCCAGTGGAGCGCCACCAGGCTGATCAGCACCGCCCCGGCCAGGATCCCGGAGAGCCAGAGATCGGAGTTGGAGGGGGCGAGGATGTCGCCGAAGAGCAGGCTCTGGATTCCGGGCGGGGAGTCGGGGGAGAGGGCGAGAAGGGCGCCGAGCCCGAAGAACGCGGTGACCACCACCGCGACCGCGGTGTCGCGGCCGATGCCCGGGACACGACCGATCAGCGCGATTGCCAGGGCCGCGATGGCGATGCCGGGGATGCCCCCGGCGAGGAGAGGGATCCCGGCGAGGGCGGCGACAACCAGCCCAGGGAACAACGCGTGGGAGAGGGACTCGGCCGCGTACGAGACTCCGTAGAAGACCACCCAACAGCCGAGCGCGCCGCTGGCGAGCGAGATCAGGGCGACCTCGAGCAGGGCGCGACGGATGAACTCCTGGCCGAGCGGGTCTGTGACGAATTCGATCATCAGTGATGGTGGGCGGGGAGCACCCCGACGTGGTCGGAGCCTGGGATCTCGATGATCGCCCCGGCGTAGGTCGCCTCGAGCACCTCGCGGTCGAGCACCTCGTCAGGCTGGCCGAAGGCGATCTGGCGGTGGTTCAGGCAAAGCACGGCGTCCCAGCGCCTCGCCTGCCTGAGGTCGTGCGTCGCGATCACGATCCCGCGCCCCTCGCCCGCCAGCTCCGCGATCAGCGACTCGAGGCTGCTCGCCGCCGGCACGTCCAGGCCCGAGAAGGGCTCGTCCAGTAGGAGCAGCTCGGCGTCCTGCACCAGGCCGCGGGCGATCAAAACCCGCTGGCGCTGGCCGCCGGAGAGATCGCCGAAGGTGTCATCGGCCCTTCCCGCGACGCCCACCCGCTCGAGAGCCTCGCGCGCCAACTCGCGGTCGACGCCTCCGGGCCGCTTCCACCACGGCAAGCGGGGAAGCGCTCCCATCAACGCCACGTCGAACGCCGAAACCGGGAAGTCGAGGCGGGAGCGCTCGGTCTGCGGGACGGTGGCGGCTCGCCCGTTGATCTGCACGGTCCCGCGCATCGGCCGCAGTTCGCCGAGCAGCACGCGCAGCAGGGTCGTCTTGCCGCCACCGTTCGGACCGAGCAGCGCGATCCGCTGGCCTGCCTCGACGTCAAACGTGACGTCCTCAATCGCAGGCAGGCGACCGTAGCCGGCGGCGAGTCCTTCGGTAGTGGCGAGTGCGCCATTTGTCACTGCTTCGACTCCAGTATCAGGAGGGACTGGCATGCCTTGGCTCGCCCGGTGAAGCCCTCGAGCATCGCGTCGGCGTTGGCCAGTTCCATCCCAACGTAGGTCGAACCCTTCGAGTCCTCGGGTCCGAGCGTGTCGCCGTAGAGCGTGTGGTCGGCGGTCGCACCCGTCTGCGAAGCGATTGTCTCGGCCAGCTTCGGGCTCAAAGAGCTCTCCGGAAAGATCGCTTTCACGTGCTCTGAGCGAACAAGGTTCGCGAGGTCGCTGAGGTCCTGGGCGTTCGGCTGCGCCTGGGTCGTTTGCGATGGGATGACGGCGCCGACCACCCGGACGCCGTAGCGGTTGGCGAAGTAGCCGAAGGCGTCGTGGTCGGTGACCAGCTTCCGATCTTGAGCAGGCACTGAGGCCATGCATTGCTGGATCCCGGAGTCGAGGACTGTCAGCACCTTCTCGTAGGCGGCCGCGTTGCCCTCATAGGCAACCTTGTGATCCGGGTCGACGGCCGAGAGCTGAGTCGCGATCTCCCGCACGGCCGCCTCGGCGTTCCGCGGGTCGTGCCACCAATGCGGGTCGTACTGCGAGGCCTCGGGTCCGCTCGACTCGCCGGGCAGCTTCACCGGGACGCTCGCGCCAAGGTCAACCACCTTCGCATCCGAGCCCGAGTCGTCGACGACCTTGCCCATCCACGCGTCGAGGTTGTCCCCGTTCTCGAAGACGATCTTGGCGTCCGCCGTGGTGGTGACATCGTCTGGCCGCGGCTCGTAGTCGTGCGGATCGGTGTTCGGGGCGAGGATCTGATGGACGTCCACCTTGTCGCCGCCGACCCCGCGTGCGAAGTCCGCAATCTGGGTGGTCGTAGCGACCACAGCCACCTTGCCCGAATCCGATCCCGACCCGCCGCAGCCCGCGACCAGCAGAACGGCTCCGACGGCGCCGGTCAGCGCGAGCCCCCGCGTGCGCGGCCCGATCGCCCGGACGATGCCGGCGAGGGCGAAGACCCCGCCGCTGAGCGTGGCGATCGTCGCGCCGGGCGGGGCGTTGGTCTTCACCGAGAGCCAGAGCCCGACAGTCCCCTCTGCCGCCGCGAGCACGACGCTCCAGACCTGCCACGTGGTCATCCGGTTCGCGAACAGCCGCACCGTCGCGGCCGGGGCGACGAAGATCGCGGCGACCAGGAGGGCGCCGATGATCGTCAGCGCGGCGGTGGTCGCGAGCGCGATCAGGGCCAGCAGCACGAGCTCGAGCCAGCCGGTGGCGCCGGCCGACACGGGTGTGCCGAGTTCGTCGAAGCCGGTGGCGAGCCAGCGGCGGCCGAGAATCACGCTGGCGACCAGTACGACCACGGTCGCGACGATCGCCAGCCTGATGTCGGCGGAGTCGGTCAGCAGGAGGCTGCCGAAGAGCAGCTGCTCGACGTTCGACCCGGAATGGAAGACGTCGCTCGCCAGGATCACCCCGGCCGCGAGGCACCCGACGAGGACGAGCGCGGTCAGGCTGTCATAGCCCGCTCCCCGGCGGCGCGACAGGCCCCAGATGACGGCCGTGAACAGTGCGGCCACGCCGAACGCTCCCAGCGGAGCGGAGAAACCGAGACCACCGGCCAGCACGAGGCCGGGGAAGGCCGCGGTCCCCACCGCATGGGAGAAGAACGCGAGGCCGCGCAGGACAACCCAGGTCCCGAGCACCCCGGCGCCGAGCGCCAGGATGAGGACCTCGATCATCCCGCGTTGTACGAAGGGCAGCTGGAAAGGGTCTAGCAATCTGTCCTTTCCGAGCTGCCCAAGCGGTTACTCCACGGGGGCGTCCAGCGCGTCCCAGTCCTCCTTGCTGGCGAACTTCGTGAGCTTCGTCCCCTCGTTGACCGCCTTGAACGCGTAGCGGACCTGGGTCTTGCCGTCCTTGCCCTGGCGCTCATAGGTGGTCTTGGTGACATCGGACTCGGGAATCTGAACCTTCTCGCGCTTCTTGACGTCGTAGAACTCGATCGGCATTACGAGGCTCCTCTCGGTGATGATAATGAGATTCGATCTTATTTGTAGCCTGGGTGCATCGCGACTGCAGGCAGAGGATTCCCGGCCCGTCGGACGTTCACGCAGAGATCGTGCCTTACGACACTAAGTCGGCGACGCCCGCTAGTCGCCCGTGCGCAGCGCGCGGTCCATCTCATCCGCGAGCCGCTGGTTCTCGTACGGGCCTGGACGGCGCAGAGCCTCGAGGACTTGCGCTCGGCTACGGTCGTCCTTGTCTTGACTCATCTTCATCTTGCAGATGAATCTCGTGATCGGTATCCGCAGGCCGACGGTGCCACGGGACAACCGCTCACCGATCTCAGGGTCGAGATACGCCGGCTTCTCCGCGTATCGCTCGAAGTGCTCGACCAGACGGGTCAGAACAGCCAGGTTCATGGGCGGCTCGAGGATCTCGGGAACGCCGTAGCAGTGCGCGACGCTGAAGTTCCAAGTCGGAACGCGCGTCGCCTGCTCGCTGTACCAGCTCGGCGAGATGTAGCCGTGAGTTCCGGCCACGATCAGGAGCACCTCGGAGTCTCCGAGGTCATGGATTCGCTCGTCTGGCCTGCCTACATGCGTGACGACCGTCAGTTGCCCGGGTGCCGCCGGATCGTCCAGCAGCACCGGATAGTGAGACGCGACCAGCTCCTCACCGCTGTGACTGACGATTGTGGCCCAAGGATTCTCGGCAATCAGCCGGCGTACTACCGCCGCGTCAGTGACTGCATGCTTCGGGTTGTGGCGCACGGCCGCCGAGCGTAGCGCCGACGCCGCTACGCGGGCTGAACCTGGCGCTCGCCCAGGATCTCGCCGAGGCGGCGCTCCAGCGCCACCGAAACCGCAGCCCGCACGGGGCCGGGCTCGAGCCGCTCGACCAGCGCCTCGAGGAAGCCCTCGATCACGAGCCGCTTGGCCTCCTCGATCGGGAGGCCGTGAGAGCGCAGGTAGTGGAGCTGCTCGGGATCGATCTGGGCGACGGCGGCGGCGTGGGTGCAGCGCACGTCGTTGGCCTCGATCTCCAGGCCGGGGATCGCGTCGGCGTGGGCCGACTTGGAGAGCAGCAGGTTGCGGCTCTCCTGGAAGGCGTCGGTCTGCTGGGCGCCTGGGTCGACGCGGATCATTCCCCGCCAGACTGCGGTCGCCGACTCCTCGAGCACCCCGCGGAAGGCGAGGTCGGACGTGGTGTGCGGGGCGGCGTGCTCCTGGGTCGTGTCGAAATCGAGGTGCTGGCTGCCGTTGCCCGCGTACGCGCCGGTCACCCTGGCGCTCGAGCCCTGGCCCGCGAGGCGGGTCTCCATCCTGACCTTGCCGCGGGAGGAACCGAAACCGAGGGCGACCCAGTCGAGGCTCGCGTCGCGCTCGACCTCGGCGCGCTGCGTGGCGAAGACCCAGCTCTGCTTGCCCAGGCCCTGCGCGGTGACGTAGCGCAGATTCGCACCCGGGCCCACCCAGACCTCCGTCACCGTATTGAACAGCCCGGCGCGCTCGTGGTCGGTGGCGAGCCACTGCTCCCAGACCTCCGCCTCGGCGCCTTCCTCGATCACGATCAGAGTGCGGAAACCCAGGGCGGCGTGGTCGGCGTCGTGGACCGCGGCGATCTGCGCCGGGGCCTCGAGGCGCTGGCCGGCGGGCACGTAGACGAACGCGCCGCCCCGCCAGGCTGCGTCGTTGCGTGCGACGAACGGATCGTCCGAGGCGACCAACGAACCGAGCCGCTCCTTGACGAGCTCGGGGTAGAGCTCGGCCGCGGCGGCCAGCGAGGTCACGACCGGCTCGGTCGGGATCGGCCCGGAGACGGCCGGTGCGGCCCCGTCGAGCATGGTCGCGTCGATCTGCACCACCTTGGGCGCGTCCTCGGGCGGGTTGAGGACTGCATCGGCCTGCTCGCGGACCGCCGGGTCCGCCTCCACTGGAACCGTGAAGTCCGCCTCGATCAGCTCGGTGAGGTCGGTGAACTCCCAGCCCTTGGTCTTCTGGCCCGGCAGGCCGAGCTCGGTCGCAAGAGCGGCGCCGTCGCGGCGCCGCTCGGTCAACCAGTCGGGCTCGGCGGTCGCCGCCGCGGAGGCGGACTCAGCCAATCGAGCCCTCCATCTGCAGCTCGATCAGGCGGTTCATCTCGACCGCGTACTCCATCGGCAGCTCCTTGGTGATCGGCTCGATGAAGCCGTTGACGATCATCTTGGAGGCCTCCTCCTCGTCCAGCCCGCGGGACTGGAGGTAGAAGATCTGCTCCTCGCCGATCTTTGAGACGGTCGCCTCGTGGCCAACGTCGACGTCGTCCTCGCCAATCCGGATCGTCGGGTAGGTGTCGGAGCGCGAGTGCTCGTCGAGCAGGAGCGCGTCGCAGACGACCTTGGACTTCGACTCAGTCGCTCCCTTGGCGACCTCGAGCAGGCCGCGGTAGCTGGTGCGCCCGGCGTCCTTGGAGATCGACTTGGAGAAGATCGAGGAGGTCGTCTTCGGTGCGGCGTGGATGATCTTCCCGCCGGCGTCCTGGTGCTGGCCCTCGCCCGCGAAGGCGATCGAGAGGATCTCGCCGTGGGCCCGCTCGCCGAGCAGATAGATCGACGGGTACTTCATGGTCAGCTTGGACCCGAGGTTGCAGTCGACCCACTCCATCGTCGCGTCCTCGTGGGCGACGGCCCGCTTGGTGACGAGGTTGTAGACGTTCTGCGACCAGTTCTGGACGGTCGTGTAGCGGACCCGCGCCTTGGGCTTGGCGACTATCTCGACCACCGCGGAGTGCAGCGAGTCGGTCGAGTAGACGGGGGCGGTGCAGCCCTCGATGTAGTGAACGTCCGAGCCCTCCTCGGCGATGATCAGCGTCCGCTCGAACTGACCCATGTTCTCGGTGTTGATCCGGAAGTAGGCCTGCAGCGGCATCGCGACCGAGACACCGGCTGGTACGTACACGAAGGAGCCACCCGACCAGACGGCCGAGTTGAGGGCTGCGAGCTTGTTGTCATTGGGTGGGATGATCGTCGCCCAGTACTCGCGGACCAGGTCCTCGTGCTCGCGGAGCGCGGTGTCCATATCGGTGAAGATCACGCCCTGCTCCTCGAGCTTCTCGTTCACCTGGTGGTAGACGACCTCCGACTCATACTGGGCGCCGACGCCGGAGAGGAACTTGCGCTCGGCCTCGGGGATTCCGAGCCGGTCGAAGGTGTTCTTGATGTCCTCGGGGACCTCGGACCAGTCGCGGCTGTTCTTTTCCGAGGCGCGGACGAAGTAGTGGATGTCGTCCCAGTCGATCTGGTTCAGGTTGCCGCCCCACTGCGGCGTGGGACGCTCCATGAAGTGCTCGAAAGCCTTGATGCGGAAGTCCCGCATCCACTGCGGCTCGTCCTTGTACTCGGAGATCGACTCGACGACCTCGCGGGAGAGCCCCTTAGGCGCCTTGTAGGCATAGCCCGACTCCGGGTCGTGGAAGCCGAACTTCTCCTTGTAGTCGGCGTTGATGCCGGCGAGCTCGCGCTCCTCGGCGGGGCGCTCTGGTGTGGCGGTCTCGGGCGTGGCCATCTAGGCAACCTCCAGCTTGACTGTGTCGTCCTCGATCGTGACCGGGTAGGTGGTGACCGGTTGGTAGGCGGGGAGGGTCTTCGGGCGACCGGACGTGAGGTCGAACAGAGACCCGTGGCGTGGGCACTCCACGGTACAGGCGTCAGCGTCGAACGGGCCCTCGGCGAGCGGCCCGTCGTCGTGCGAGCAGCGATCCTCGATCGCGTAGAGCGTGCCGGCGCAGTTGAAGACGCCGATCTTGGCCCCGTCGGGGCCGTCGATGAGCTTCATCTCGCCGCTCGGCAACTCGCTCGCCGCGCAGACTTCGATCTGTTCCTTTGTGCCTTCGGTCACGTTATTCCTACTGCCGAAGTCGGATTTTAGCTGCTGAGGCGGGCGGGCCTGGCTAATCGAGACCGGCGGCCTTCAGCGCGGTGCCTCGGTCATAGAACTCCTGCACCCGGATGCACTTGTCCTCATCGTCGAAGCTGAAGACCTGGGCGATCTTGTCGGAGATCTGCAGGCCCGTGATCTCGCTGCGCCCCCAGCGGTGGGCGATCACCACGACGTGCTCCCCGGCGTCGATCACCTCCTCGGCCGCGAACCTTAGCTGGCCGACGGCGTTCCGCCATTTGGACCAGAACTCCTGCACGCCCTCGTATCCCGTGTAGATGCCGGGAAAGGGATCGCGCTCGGGGGCAATCCACTCGACGTCGGGGGACATGTGCTCGAGGACCCACTGCGGATCTTCGGCGTTCCAGGCCTCGAAGCCTTCCCTGACGAGGTTGACGCGATCGACTCCCATTCGACAGCCGGAAGCTATTTGATCAGGAGCCCGGCGAGAAGCGTGATCACTCGATCCCGTCGGCCGCGTAGTCGGCCAGCGCCATCACGGTGAGCTGGGGGTTGACCGTTACGGACGATGGGAAGACGCTGGCGTCGCAGACGTAGACGTTCTCGATCCCATGGATCCCGAAGCGCTCGTCGACGACGCCCTTCCCCGGATCGCGGCTGATCGCGTTGCCGCCTTGCGGATGCGACGTGTGCAGCCCGATGTCCGTGTTGTCATGGACGATCTCGTCGAGCTCGTCGACCTGATCGAGCGAGGTGTAGGAGCGCGAGCGGAAGGTCATCGGCAACACCCTGAGGGCTCCACCTGCGAAATGGATCTTGGCGGCCAGCTTGGTGCCCTTGATCATCAGCCCCAGGTCGGCCTCAGTCGGCTCGTAGGTGAGCTTCATGCCCTGGCCCCGCGTGGCTACGACGGTCCCGTTCCGCTGGGACCCGACCACGACCCCGATGCAGCTCAGGTGGGGGTAGCGGCGCATGTTCTCGTAGTGGGCGGAGAACCAGCCGGGCATCATCAGCGCCTGAGTCCCGACCGGGTTGAACCACGACTCGAGGATCAACTGGTCCTCGCCGGGCGGCCGGTAACCGTGGGTGATCTGAAGCCCGTCATATGAGTGGAGCTCCTGCTCGAAGTCCGCGGTGAGCGGCGCGCCGACGTTGAAGGAGAGCCCCCTTCCCGCCAGCTTGCCTCCGAGGCCGCTGCGTTGCAGCAGCAGGCTCGACGCGAGAGCTCCGCCCGACACGACCACCGTGTTCGCAGTGACCAGCAGACGGCGTCCATCCGAGAGCCGGCAGACCACGGCCGTCGCGCGGCGGCCCTTGGTCTCGATGTGCTCGGCCAGGCACTCGCTGAAGATCCGCACGCCCTCGCCGAACTCCCGCTGGGCCCGCGGGAGGATGTTGTCCAGCGCCGAGAGCTTCTTGCCGTAGGCACAGCCGATGTTGCAGTAGCCGGAGCCGAGGCAGTCCTTGATGTTCGCGTCGACGACCCCTCCGTTTCCGTCGAGTCCGAGTGCCTCGATGCCCTCTGCCATCTTGGTCCCGCCCGCCTGCAGGCGCTTGCTGTTGTCGGCCTGGCTGTAGACCGGCAGCCACTCTCGGAGCCGGGCAAAGGACTTCGCGAGGCCCTTTGGATCGATTCCCGCGTCCAACCCGTCCGGATCGTTCCAGCGCTGGAGCGTACGGCCGGGGAGGTCGTAACAGACGGCGTTGTTGACGACCGTGCTCCCGCCGACGCACTTGCCCTGGAGCACCTGGAAGCGGGCATCCACGGACATCTGCATGCCGCCGTCGGCGAAGAGCCGCGAGAACTGGACGCGCTCGTCCTCCGTGAAGTCCCTGGGATCGACGTGCTTGCCGCCCTCCAGCAGGACCACCTCGCGCCCCCGCTCCGCCAGCCGGTAGGCGAGCACCGAGCCGGCCGCCCCACTGCCGACGATGGCGACGTCGGCGGTGATCTCCTCGGCGTCGACCTCGTTCGGCTCGTTGACGTCGAGTACCGGCCGCAGGGGCGGGAGCTTCTTGATCTGCTTCGCGTAGCGCTTGCGCTTCGAGAACGGGACGTATCCCGTGGAGGAGGCCGTGCGAGGGTCGGCGTAGTAGCCGATGATCGCGAGCTGCTGGGCCGCGACGAGCATCGACTGCACGGCCTTCCGGATTCCGGCGGGCAGGCGGCGCTCGACGACGTCATTGATGAAGCAGCGCTCGATGAAGGCGAGGCGGCGCTCTGGCGCCATCAGGGCGAAGGGCGGCCGCAGTCGGATCATCGGATAGACCGTCAGTGCCGAGAGGGCCAGCTTGGACTTCCACTTCTCGTGGGCGGTGAACGAGTTGAGGTAGTCATCGATCCCGGCCGCCACCTGCTCGGGAGTCAGCTTCTCGTCCGGGCCGATTACGAGGACATCGGCCATCGCCATCGCGGTGGCGTGCTGGTGCGGCCAGAGGTATTTGAGGGCGTATCGGCCCGTGGCCGCCTTGTGGAGAAAGACCGCGAGCGGGATTGCGACGAGGAAGGTCGCGGCGGCGGCCCAGATCAGCAGCTGGAGCGTGGGGCTGAGGTCCGTTCCGAATGGCTGGCCAAAGGTGCCCGCGACGCTGTCGTGATTGCCGAAGGCGAGCATCCCCAGCAGCGCCACGACTATCAGCACGTGCCCGATGACAACCAGCCAGGCCGCCCAGCCGTTCTGCCTGACGTCGCCCGCGGCGAGGAAGCAGAGGATGAAGAAGAGGCCGTCCTTGGCGAACGAGTTGGCGACGAATGGGAACTCCGCCGAGCCGAACAGGCCGAGGGTGGGGTAGAGGAGGGCCTGGGCCAGGAAGGCGACGGTGAGGATCCGGAGGACCAGCTCGAGCCGCCGCTCAGGGGCTGTCAGCTCGGGCGCCTGCAAATCCTCGCTACCCGGCCTCGGGCCGATCGACAGCCTCGGCGCGGTCTTTCCGAACCGAGCCGAGCGC
The DNA here is from genome assembly GCA_963797265.1 of uncultured Solirubrobacterales bacterium. Taxonomy (GTDB): domain Bacteria; phylum Actinomycetota; class Thermoleophilia; order Solirubrobacterales; family 70-9; genus DASUPK01. The sequence continues at coordinate 1,057,968 of CAWCOY010000003.1, forward strand.
AGCATCGCGGTCGTAGTACTCGTGGACGCGGGTGCACTGATCCCCCTCGAAGTGAAAGACCTGAATGACGCGGTCGGAGATCTCGAGCCCGCTGTGCTCGCCGCGCCCCTGTCGTCGTGCGACCACGACGACGTTGTCACCGGCGTCGATCATCTCCTCGACCAGGAAGTTGAGCTGCCCGACGGCGGCGCGCCACTGTGCCCAGTACTCCTCAACGCCCTTGTATCCCCGGTAGGTCCCGGGGTCCGGGTCGTCGGAGGGCGTGATCCACTCGATGTCCTCGCTCATGTGGTCGAGCACCCAGCCGCGGTCCCCCGCGTTCCAGGCTTCGTAACCCTTCTCCACCAGCTGTACGAGCTCCTTGGACATGGTCCCCTGCGGCCAGTATCCCCCCTTGAGGGTGACTACGCTAGGGCCGCTGTCCACCATGTGACGCCGTTAGTCTTCCTGCCGCCGCGCTTGGGGGATCTCGAAGCCCTTTGCCGCGCCACCCCATGACGACCACGGCCACGGAACCGAGATCGGTGTCGGCCCGCGCGCGCTCGTGGGCGCCGGATCGGATCGGGGATACCCAGGTCGAAATCGCCTTGGTCGCAGCGATGGTCGGGGCCATCTTGCTGAACGTGTGGCTGGGGCGCGACACGACCTTCTCCGTCGATGAGGCGTCCTTCTTCAGCACGACGCCCCATCTCGACGTGCAGGGGGCTCTCGAGCCCTACAACGGTCACCTGATCCTCGTCCCCCGCTTGGCCTATGACGCGCTGCTGCACCTGTCCGGGCCGGACTATCTCTACTTCCGGCTCCTCGCGATCGTCGCCGTCCTGCTGACAGCAGCGCTCTTCTTCGCCTTCGCCCGACGGCGGGTCGGAGCTCTCGCTGCCCTGGCCCTGACCCTCCCGCTGCTCTTCTTCGGCACCGACTACCAGCACGTGATCACGGGCAACGGGTTCACGATCTTGTTCACGCAGGCTGCCGGGATCGGCGCCCTCCTCGCCCTGGATCGTGAGGATCCGGAAGGGTGATGCCCTCGCCTGTGTGCTGCTGTTAGTCGCGGTCGCCACCTATTCCGAAGGGCTTCCATTCGTGGTCGGCGCGGCGGTATTGATCCTGCTCGGGCCCGACCGGCGGCGTCGGGCCTGGGTGTTTCTCATCCCGGCGGTGCTCTATGCGGCCTGGCTTCTCTGGGCACACAATCGGTCCGGCGGAGCGGAGGACAGCGTCACGCTCAGCAATCTTCTGCTCTTTCCCAACTGGGCGTTCAACTCCCTCGCTTCGAGCGCAGCATCGCTTCTTGGCCTCAACTACTCGGCTCTCGGTACCGGCTGGGGGCCGGTCGTGGCCGTCCTGTGCGCTCGCTGCGCTCGGACTTGAGGCTGTGGCAAGGAAGCATCACCCGTTTCCTCTGGGCGACGCTGGCCCTGTCGGGGGCGCTCTGGCTTATCGGAGCAGCAGCGACGTCCCCGCCGATTCGCGTACCCGACTCGTCTCCGCTACCTCTATCCGAGCTCAATTGCAATCCTCCTCGTCGCCGTTGAGGCGGCGCGCGGAGTGCGTCTCCAGCGCCGCGGCATGATGATCCTCTATGTCATCGCCGCCATCAGCCTGGCGACGAACATCGCCCTGCTCCGCGATGGCTCGAACGCCCTGCGGATAGCAGGCCGATGTAGCTCGAGCAGATCTCACCGCAATCGAACTGGACCGCGGACGACTGGGTCCAAATCTGCCGGCCATCGCCTTCGGCGTGGGTGGCGTGCTTCGGCAGCACCGGGGAGGGGAACGTGGCCACTGGCTACCTCGCTGCGGTGCGTGAGTTTGGCTCACCGGCGTTCTCGCTGCCGGAGCTCCGCGCACAAGGAGAGTCCACCCGGGAAGAAGCCGACGCGGCCCTTGCCGACGCCAACGGCATCTCCCTGCGGCCCACAGGCCCCCCCGCGGGGCCTTGTCTCTCAATCGGAAAACAGATTGGCCAGGGTTGCAGCTTCCAGATTCCGAGGGCGGCGCCGTGCTCCGGTCGAGCGGAATCGACGCTCCCCTGTTGCTCCGCCGATTCGGGAGATGCCTTCACCGTCCAGGCCGGCGAGCTGACGTCGGGCAAATGGATGTCGATCTCGTTGCCACAGGATTCGGCGCCGGATCCGTGGTATGCATTCACCACGGCCACGCCGCTCGACGTCTGCGCTCGTCCGCACGGGTGATGGAGACCCACGGCGAGCAGATGACAAGCGCCGCAACGCCAGGCACAGTTCGCCCCCTGGGAGCGGCGATCCTGGACTCCGGCTGGGATCCGGGAGAGAGATGTCTGGATGGCGCTAGCGGTCGCGATGGCTGCATCCGCGGCCCTGGCCCTGTGGCTTGGCCGGAGCACCTTCTTCTCGTCGGATGAGATCCGTCTCTTTGACAGCAGCCCGAATCTCGACCTAGAGACGGCTTTCCGCCCGTTCAACGGGCATCTATACGTCACCTCGCGGCTCGCCTATGCAGCGATCCTGAATGTGTTCGGGGCGGGCTATCTCCCGTTCCGCCTCCTCACTATCTCGACACTTTTGGTCACGGTGGGGATCTTCTTCGTGTTCGCCAAGCGGCGCATCGGATCCGTCGCCGCTTTCGCTCCGACGCTGGTGCTGCTCTTCTACGGACCGGACTTCCGTCACGTGCTGACGGGCAATGGATTCACCGTGCTGCTTTCGGTGGCCGCCGGACTCGGCGCACTGCTCGCGCTCGACCGCGGGGACTTGAGGGGTGATGTTTGCGCCTGTCTCCTGCTCTGGCTCGGCCTCGCAACGTATTCCGTTGCGGTCCCGTTCCTGGCCGGCGCGGCCGTGTTGATCCTGACCGGGAGCGACCGCTGGCACCGAGCGTGGGTTTTCCTCCTTCCCGCTGCCCTCTACACGGCATGGCTCCTCTGGTCCCGAGGCCAGGCTGACAGCACTGGCGACTACACCCATCTGTCGAATCTTTTGCTGGCGCCAAGTTGGGCACTCAATTCACTGGCCATCGTCGGGGCGTCACTGCTCGGGCTCAACTATCCCTCACTCGGCCATAGCTGGGGTCCCGTGATTGCGGTGACCGCAATCGCGTGCCTCGGTTGGAGATTGTGGCGAGGGCACATTCCGAGGCGGCTGTGGGCGGCAATGTCTGTGCCGGCAACCTTGTGGCTCCTGGGGGCTGCGGCTGCGCTCTCGTCACCGAGTCGCGTGCCCCAGAAACCCGATTACCTGTTCCCGGGCGCGATCGCCGTGCTGCTCGTCGCTGTTGAGGCGGCGCGGGGGGTGCGACTCCAACGTTGGGGGATGACCATCTTGTACGTCGCGGCGGCCATGGGCGTGGCCACTAACATCGCCCTCCTCAGGGACGACTCGCGCCTACTTCGCGCCGTGGCCGCGGAGAGCCGAAGTGCGCTGACCGCCGCCGAGATCGTTGGTCGGCAACGTTCCGCCGAATTGTCCGCAAGTTTGGCTGTCATCACAGGTCGGTCTGGCATCACAGGACAGCTGAATGAGGGGAGTTACTTCGATGCTGTGCAGCAATTCGGATCACCTGCGTTTTCCCTGGACTCCCTGCGCGCTCAGAACGAGGTCACCCGAGATCGGGTCGACGGAATCCTTGCGATGATCCTCGGAGTCCACCTCCAGCTCGGCTCCGCGCCTAGCACTCCCTGTACGCCGCTTGAGAGGAGGCCCGGACGGGCAGTGAGCTTCGAAGTGCCCCCCGGCGGCGCGGTCCTGAGGTCAGAGGCACCCGGCCCGGTGACACTACGCCGCTTTGGCAGCGGTTTCACGGTACCAGCCGGGCAGCTGGTCCCGGGCAGGTGGATGGCGCTGCCGGTGCCACGCGACTCGGCGCCGGATCCCTGGTATGCCTCAACGTCGGCGACGCCGTTGCAGATCTGCCGTCCGCCGCTATGAACGGCCGGGCGATGAGCTGGTCGCTTGGCCGTCCGCTGGGACGACGATGTCGGTGTCGGCGTCTGCCCCGGCCTCAACCACGCTCCGGATGTCGTACCGATCGGTTCGCGGGCGAGTGCGCTCCTGCGCACTCGCCGCAATCAGCTGGCCCAGCAGACCCAGGGTGAAGAACTGAGCCCCGACCAGGATGCAGAGCACGCCGAGCAGCAGCAGAGGCCGCTCCCCGATCGCAGCTCCCCCGATCTTGAGAACCGCCAGGTAGGCGCAGATCACGGTTCCGATCGCACCCAGAAACAGCCCGATGCCCCCGAAAAGATGCAGTGGCCGAAGGCTGTAGCGTCCGATGAAGACGACGGTGAGCAGGTCGAGTAGGCCCCGCGGGTACCGCGCCACGCCGAATTTCGAGGTCCCGTGCAGGCGTGGGCGGTGCTCGACAGGAAGCTCCGCCACGCGCCAACCGCGCTGGGCGGCCAGCACCGGGACATACCGGTGCAGCTCACCGTAGATCTCGAGCGATCGGACGCACTCTCCGCGGTATGCCTTCAGCCCACAGTTGAAGTCGTGCAGACGCACACCTGAGATGCGCGAAGTGACCCAGTTGAACACGCGCGAGGACCACCGTTTCATGGCGGGGTCGCGCCGCCGCCGCTTCCAGCCAGAGACCAGGTCATAGCCTTCGTCGAGTTTCGCGATCAGGGCGGGGATCTCGGCCGGATCGTCCTGTCCGTCGGCATCCAGCGTGACCACAATGTCTCCGGAACTGTGCTCGAGGCCGGCCGTCAGGGCGGCTGACTTTCCGAAGTTCCGCCGCAACCTGACCGTCCGCACGCCATCATGCTCCCGCGCGTGCTTCTCGAGGAGCTCGCCGGTGCCGTCCGTCGAGCCGTCGTCCACGACGACGATCTCCCAGTCGAGCCCCAGTTGGGCGCAGACCTCTTCGGCCTCCTCGAGCAGGCCCGGCAGCGCCCCGAATTCGTTATAGGCGGGGATTACCAGCGATAGCTGGGGATCAGGCCGAGCAAGCTCGGGGCTCATCAGAGAGAGGCGGCCTCGGCGGGGTCGCCGTGCTCGCCCTCGTCCTCCCAGTCGGCGGGCTGGCCGAGGCTGGCGCCCTTGACCACCTTGAGGCCGAGCATCGCGCACTTCATACGCGTCGCGGAGATGTCGATGCCGAGCAGGTCGAGGACGAAATCCTTGGGCAGCGCCAGGATCTCCTCACGCGTCATCCCCTCGAGCTCGTCGGTGAGCAGCGATGTCGCGGCGGTGGAGATCGCGCAGCCCTGGCCCTCGAAGCCGACCTCGCTGACCCGGCCGTCCTCACCGAGCCTCAGGAAGACGTGCTGCTCGTCGCCGCAGAAGGGATTGGAGTCCTCGAATTCGAGGTCGAATTCGTCGAGCCGCCCGAAGTGATGCGGGCGCTTGTAGTGCTCGAGGATCTGGTCGCGGTAGAGCTCGTCCATTGTTCACTCACTGTCGAAGATACGCCGCGTGTCGAGGAGGCCCTCGATCAGGCGGTCGACCTCCTCGCGGGTGTTGTAGACGGCAAGGCTCGCCCGGGTCGTGGCCGGCACGCCGAGGCGCTGCATCAGCACCTGCGCGCAGTGGTGCCCCGCCCGCACGGCGACGCCGTGGCGGTCGAGGATCTCGGAGACGTCGTGCGCGTGGACGCCATCCATCGCGAAGGAGACGATCCCGCCACGATCGTCGCCTGCGGGCGGCCCGAAGACCGTCAGACCCGGCACCTCCGCGATCCGCTCGAGCGTGTACGAGGTCAGCTCAGCCTCCGCGGCGTGGACGCCGGGCAGGCCGAGCTGGTCGAGCCAGCGGACTGCCTCGCCGAAGGCGATGGCCTCGCCGATCGCGGGCGTGCCACCCTCGAACTTTGCCGGCAGGTCGGCCCAGGTGATCAGCTCCTTGGAGACCTTGCGGATCATCGAGCCGCCCCCGATGAAGGGAGGCATCTCCTCGAGCAGCTCGCGCCGGCCGAAGAGCGCTCCGACCCCGGTCGGCCCGTACATCTTGTGCGCCGTGACCGCGTAGAAGTCCGCTCCGAGCTCGGCCATGTCGAGTTCCAGCTTCGGCCCGGCCTGCGCGCCGTCGACGACCAGCAGGGCGCCGGCCGCGTGCGCCATCCGGGCGATCTCGGGAATCGGGTTGATCGTTCCGAGCACGTTCGAGACGTGGGCGACGCAGACGAGCTTGGGCCCACGCTCGAGCAGCGACGCGAGTGCCTCCAGATCGAGCCGGCCCTCGCCGTCGATCGGTGCCCAGTCGAGATCGGCCCCCTTCTCCTGCGCCACCTGGTACCAGGGGACGACGTTGGAGTGGTGCTCCATCTCGGTGACGATGATCCGGTCCCGCGCCCTGAGGTTGGTCCGGCCCCACGAGTAGGCGACCAGGTTGAGCGCCTCGGTCGCGTTGCGGACGAAGAGCAGCTCGCGCCGGTCCGCGCCGAGGTGAGACGCCACGATCCGCCTGGCGTCCTCGTAGAGCGTCGTGGCCTCCTCGGAGAGGGTGTGCACGCCGCGATGGACGTTGGCGTTGTGCTCGCGGAGGTAGCGGTCGAGTGTCTCGATCACCGCGAGCGGCTTCTGCGCGGTGGCGCCGTTGTCGAGGTAAGCGAGCTGCTGCCCGTGGACCTCGCGGGCGAGGATCGGGAACTCGCCGCGGATCTCCTCGATGGACCTCGGCAGGGAGGGGGCTGTCGTCGCCGTCGGCTCCATGCGCTCTCCGTTAGGCCGCGGCTCCAGCCTCGACCTCGTCGCGGATCCAGCCGTAGCCCTTCTCCTCGAGCTGCTCGACCAGCTCGGGGCCGCCCTCCTTGACGATGCGGCCGTCGTAGAGAACGTGGACCGCGTTCGGCTTGATGAGGTGGAGGATCCGCTGGTAGTGGGTGATGATCAGGACGCCCATTCCCGGCCCGGCGAACTTGTTGACCCCGTCGGCGACGACTCGCAGCGCGTCGATGTCGAGTCCCGAGTCGGTCTCGTCGAGGACCGACATCTCCGGCTGCAGCATCGCCAGCTGCAGGATCTCCATTCGCTTCTTCTCACCGCCCGAGAAGCCGTCGTTGACGTAGCGGGAAGAGAAATCCTTGGGGATGTTGGTCAGCGCCATCGCCTCCTCCATCTCCTTGCGGAAGTCCTTCAGCTTCACCGCTTCCTCGCCGGACGCCTCGCGGTGGGCGTTGAGCGCCATCCGCATGTACTTGGCGACCGTGACGCCCGGGATAGCCACCGGGTACTGGAACGCCATGAAGAGGCCCATGCGCGAGCGCTCGTCGGGGGCGGTCTCGGTGATGTCCTCGCCCTTGAAGGTGATCGTCCCGTCGGTGACCTCGAGGCTGGGGTGGCCCATGATCGCGTTGGCCAGGGTCGACTTCCCCGAGCCATTCGGGCCCATCAGGGCGTGGATCGCCCCCTTTTCGACGTCGAGGCTGACGCCCTTGAGGATCTCCTTGCCCTCGGCGGTCACGTGCAGGTTGCGGATCTCGAGCTCTGCCAATTCGACTCCTGTGGTTGCGGTTGAAGTTGTCGCTACGCGGCGCTGACCGCGGTGGCCCTGGGAGCGGGCGCCGGCGAGTGCTGCTCTGAGAACTCGACCAGCTCTGCGAGCGTCGTCCCGGCGAGCGCCTTGGTGACGCCGCCCTGCACCCGGGTCCAGAGAAGCTTGGTCGAGCAGGCCTGGTCCCCGTCGGTCTCGTGCGAGCAGGAGACCTTGCCCTCCGGGTCAGGCTGGAAGCACTCCATCGGAGCGATCGCTCCCTCCAGCGCCTGCACCACCTCGAGCATCTCGATCTGATCGGCGGGGCGGCCGAGGCGGTAGCCGCCGTGCGCTCCGCGCTGGCTCTCGACCAGCCCGGCCTTGCGCAGCTTGGCGACCAGGTGCTCGAGGTAGGACAGCGGCAGGCGCTCGGACTCCGCCACGGCGCTCAGCGCCACCGGGGCGCCGTCCTCCTGACGGCCGAGCTCGACCATCAGCCGGACGCCGTACTCGGCTCTGGTGGAAAACAGCATCGCCAGGAAATCCTAGCGGAGAGGTCGGTTATGGCGGTTATGCCCGGTGCAACGCTTGCCGGGTGGCACCGACGATCGGACTGCTCGGAGACGTGCTGCTCGGTCGCGCTGTGGCCGAGCGCCTGGCGGATGTCCCGCCGGAGGAGGTCTGGTCGCCGGAGCTGCGCAAGCTTTGCCTGGCCAGCGATCTCCTCATTTGCAACCTCGAATGCTGCATCTCCGAGCGGGGCGACCGCACGACTCGGATCCGCAGCAAGCCGTTCTTCTTCCGCGGACCGCCAGAGGCGGTGGAGTCGCTGCGGGCGATAGGCGTGGCATCGGTCGGGCTGGCGAACAACCATGCCCTCGACTACGAGGACCTGGCGTTGCTCGACACTCTGGATGTGCTCGACCAGGCGGGAATCGACGCGGCTGGCGCCGGACGCGACCGGGAAGCCGCACGCAGAGGTGTAGTCGTCGAGGCGGACATCGGTCGCGTGGGCCTAGTGGCGGTCGCCGATCACCCACATGAGTACGCCGCGGAAGACGACGAGCCGGGCATCGCCTACGCGGACCTGGCCCGAGGTATGCCGGATTGGCTGAGGGCCGAGTTGGGACGGCTGCGCGAGGAGTGTGACCTGGTCATCGCCTTCCCCCATTGGGGTCCGAACATGAACCCGAACACCGCGCCGTGGCAGGCCAGGGCCGCCGCCGAGATGGTGGACGCCGGCGCGCACCTGGTGGCAGGCCACTCCGCGCACGTCTTCCACGGCATTGGTTGGCAGGGCGGCGCACCGCTGCTGTTCGACCTCGGCGACGCGCTCGACGACTACGCCGTCGACCCCAGGCTGCGCAACGACCTCGGGGTCCTGGCACTCTGGCGTCCCGCCAGCGAGGAGGCGCTGCTTGAGCTGGTCGGCCTGCACCTCGACTACTGCCGCACGGATCTCGCCTCCGGCGATGACGCGGACTGGATCGCCGGCAGGCTCGAGGACGCCTGCCCGCCGCTGGGGAGCACCGTCGAGCGAGTGGCCGAGCAGCGGTTTCGGATCATCCGTCGACGTTGAATGCCCGGTCGAGGCCGAGTACCTCGCTAGGTACGACTTGAGCCTTCGACAACCGTCCGGGAGTGGCGCTCCGTGAAGTCCTCGCTTTCCAGGCCCCATGAAACGATTCGTTCAGGGTGGATGCGAATCAGCGACCGCTCGCCCGCGATCGCCTCCGCAGGCCCACGCACCTCGATGCCGCGCGGCTGCCAGGGATCGGTGCTGACCAGGTCGTCGATCACGATCGCGGCCCGGCCGCTGCGCCGGACATCTCGGAATTTCTTCGTCCGGGCGGGGTCCGCGCCGCCGACGTCGATCGTGTCGAGCTCGGCGTTGAAACGCCATCCAACCGGTACGACATGAGGCGTGCCGTCCCTGCCGACGGTTGCGATTCGCGCCAGCCGCTCCGGCCTCCGTTCGCCGAGATACTCGAGTTCGTTCTGGGTGAATGCACTCATCAGCTCACTCCTGCCGTTGTCACGTCCTTGAATTGCGTTCTCCGCGCGACCACCCCGCGCAGCACGTCCCTGAACTGCGCGTAGGTCTTGCCACCGACCTCACTCGCATGTCGCGCCTCGATGTCGGCGATGATCTGATCGCCGAGCAGGACCTGATCGAGACCGCGCTGAGTGGGGAAGATCAGCTTCGCGCGACGGTCCGCGGGGTCCGGGCGCCGCTCGACGTAGCCGAGCTCCTCGAGCTCGTCGACGAGCCGCCCGATGATCTGCTTGTGGCGGCCGGAGAGGCGCGCGAGCTCCGTCGCCCGGACGCCGTCCTCGTCGAGGAAGGCGAGTACGGCGCCGTGACGCGGATGGAGATCGTCGTAGCCGGCCTCCGCGAGGCGTTCGAAAAGCTCGTCCTGCAGCGAGAACAGCAGGCGAGTCGCAAGCACGCCGAGGTCCGGGTTCCATTCCTGGCGCTCTCAGCGCCTCTTGGTCGTAGTCACAGCACAAGACAGTAGCAAAACGTGACGATCTCAAACAGTGACGAACTCTCATCCGCCGTTCAACCACGTGCGTATACTCGCTGCAGGCTTTGTCATTCAAAGGAGACGATCGATGACCACTACAAAGCGTTCCAACTTCGGCGCGGCGCTCCGCACGACGCTGCTCCTGGCAGGACTCGGCGGACTGCTCGTCGTCATCGGCGCGCTGATCGGCGGGCCACAGGGGGCGCTCGGCTTCCTCGTCATCGCGCTGGTGATCAACCTGATCTTCTATTGGTTCAGCGACAAGATCGCGCTGAAGGCCGCTCGCGCCCAGCCGGTCTCCGAGCAGGACGATCCGCGCCTCTACCAGATGGTCCGCGAGCTCACCACGCGCGCCGGGCTGCCGATGCCGAAGCTCTACGTGATTCCCCAGGAACAGCCGAACGCATTCGCCACCGGCCGCAACCCGAATCACTCGGCCGTCGCGGTCACGGCGGGGATCCGCAAGCTGCTCTCGGAGGACGAGCTGCGCGGGGTCCTCGCGCACGAGCTCGGCCACGTCCGCAACCGCGACATCCTGCTGACCTCGGTCGCCTCGGCGATCGGCTCGGCGATCACCTGGATCGCCTACACGCTGCTCTGGTTCGGCGGGGATGACGACTCGCCCCTTGGGGCGATCGGGGCCATCGCACTGGTCCTGCTCGCGCCGCTTGCGGCCGGGATCATCCAGATGGCGATCTCGCGGCAGCGCGAGTTCTCCGCGGACGCGACCGGCGCCGAGATTTGCGGCAATCCGGAGTCGCTCGCTTCCGCCCTGCTGCGGCTCGAGGCAGGCTCCCAGGCGATCCCGATGCAGGTCAACCAAGCCGCGGAGCCGCTCTACATCGTCAAGCCGTTCAGCGGCGGCGGCTTCGCCAGCCTGTTCTCCACGCATCCGCCGATCGAGGAGCGGGTCCGCCGGCTCCGCCAGATGCGTCCGAGCATCGGCTAAGGACGATGGCATATCGAGTTCTGAGTTCGAGGGACGCCTTCTGGCGTCCCTCGAACCAGATGAGGGTCGAGAACACCGACCTCGCCAAGCAGCTCGAGGCAGAGACGCTCGGGGCGCGGTTCTGGCGTCTGCGTCCCGGTCAGGCGTCGACCAAGCACCGGCACCCCGAGACGCATGAGCTCTACGTCCTGATCGAGGGCGAGGGCCGGATGCGGGTCGACGACGAGCTGCTCACGCTCGACCCGCTCTCGGCCGTGCTGGTCGAGCCGGAGCATGTGAGACAGGTCTTCAACGACACCGAGGCCGATGCCCTCTGGCTGATCGTGAGCGCACCGCGCGAGGGCGTGACGAGCACGCTCGAGATGAGCGAGGAACAGCTCGCCGCCATGTATCCGGACGGGCCGAAGGCACTTCCCCCGGAGCTGGGCGGCGGTTCGCTGACCGACTGATCTCCCGATCGGGGTGGCTCATCGGCGGACCCGGCGCGTGCCTACACTGCCGCGAATGGGTTCGGCCGTGGAGATCGAGAGTCCCAATTACGCGAAGTTCCAGACGAGCAATCCCGTCGTCAGGCGGTTGATAGATCGGTTCTACGCGACGCTGGGGTCGGTCGTCAGCACCCTCGAGTACGACTCGCTTCTCGATGCCGGCTGCGGTGAGGGAGAGACCATTGCCCGGCTGGCAGGGCGTCTGCCCGATCGAGTCGCGGGTGTTGACATTCGGGCGGATTGCGTCGCCTACACGGGCCGCAGGTTTCCTGGGATGGAGGTGTCCCAGCAGGACGTCCGCGAGCTGCCGTTTGCCTCGGGAGCATTCGATCTCGTGATCTGCCTCGAGGTGCTCGAGCACTTGGACGAGCCCGCGGCGGCACTCTCCGAGCTGTCCAGGGTGAGCCGTCGTGACCTCGTGATCTCCGTACCTCACGAGCCCTGGTTCCGGATCGGGAGTCTGATTCGCGGAAAGCACCTGAGCCGTCTCGGGAACCACCCCGAGCACCTCCAGCAATGGAGCCGGCGAAAGCTCGAGGCGTTCCTGGCGCCGCGGGTCGAGGTGGTCAGCCTGACGGGGTCCTTCCCGTGGCAGATCGCCCACTGCCGCTCCCGCTCGGATCCGGTCTAGCCTGGCCTCGTTCCGACTATACTTCTTGAAGTTATGAAACCCGATCAGGATTTGGGATATTTGAGACGATGAGTGCTGTGGAGATGCCCCGCAAGTACGTCCCACCGCCCCTCGAGCTGGTCAAGAGCCGGATCGAGGAGCTTCTGCCTCCCGCTGCACAGGAGGAGATCGAGGCTGGAAACGCGGTCCTGATCGACGTCCGCGACCCCGAGCGCTACGAGGCCGGGCACCTGAGGGGCGCCGCGAACGTGCCGGCCGGCGAAAGCGCCCGGGACGCTCACGAGGCCGATTACGCCGCGGCGATCGAGCATGCGGGCGCCGGCCGCGACGATCGGATCATCCTGGTCTGCGGCCAGGGCAACCGCTCGGCGCGGACCGCGGATGCGCTCCGCAACGAACACGGCTTCACCAACGTCGCGTCAATCATCGGCGGATCGAAGCTCTGGAGCGATCTCGGATATCCGACCGAGGGAGAGATCGCGGTCGGCGACGAGGAGGCCGAGACACACTTGGAAGGTGAGGAGGACACGACCTGATGGCAAGCACCGAGACGATCGAGCAGGTCAAGGAGAGGATCGAGGAAGTCGCTCCAGGCGAGGCCCAGGAAGAGCTCAAGGATGGCGGCGTAGCGCTGATCGACACGCGCGAGCCGAACGAGTACATGGAGGCCCACATCGACGGGGCCGAACTGATCCGGCCGGTCGACGTGACCGATCGCATCGAGGAGGTCGTCCCCGACCACTCGCAGCGCGTGCTCCTCTACTGCGCCTCGGGCAACCGCTCCGCCCGCGCGGCCGACGAGCTCCGGGAGCTCGGCTACGAGAACGCCGCCTCGGTCTCCGGCGGCATCAAGGCCTGGGAGGCCGAGGGCCTCCCGGTCATCATGCCCGAGGGCATGAGCGCCGAGCAGCGGATGCGCTACTCGCGCCACACCCTGCTCCCCGAGGTCGGCGTCGAGGGCCAGCTCAAGCTGCTGAACGCCAAGGTCCTGCTGCTCGGTGCAGGAGGCCTGGGCGCTCCCGCCGCGCTCTACCTGGCCGCCGCCGGGATCGGCACCCTCGGCCTGGTCGACGACGACGAGGTCGATGAGTCCAACCTGCAGCGGCAGGTGATCCACAACACGACGCGCGTCGGCCAGCCCAAGACCGAGTCGGCGCGCAAGACGATCGAGGAGCTCAACCCGGACGTGAAGGTGGTCGAGCACCGCACGCGGCTGGACGCCTCCAACATCCTCGAGATGATCAAGGACTACGACGTGATCGTCGACGGGGCGGACAACTTCCCCACGCGCTACCTGCTCAACGACGCCTCGGTCCGGTTGCGCAAGCCCGTCGTCTCGGCCTCGATCCTCGCGTTCGACGGGCAGATCTCGACCTTCGTTCCGTTCGAGGGGCCGTGCTACCGCTGCCTCTATCCGACCCCGCCACCCGCCGAGCTCGCCCCGAGCTGCGGCGCCGCCGGAGTGCTCGGTGTGATGGCCGGCGTGATGGGTCTGCTGCAGGCGAACGAGGTGATCAAGCTGGTCGCCGGGATCGGCGAGCCGCTGATCGGCCGGCTCCTGCTCTACGACTCGCTCGGCACCCGCTTCACCGAGCTCAAGGTCCGCCAGGACCCGGACTGCCCGATCTGCGGGCCTAACGCGGCGGAGATCCCGGAGTCGGAGATGGGCAAGTTCCCCGACTACGAGCTCTTCTGCGCCGGCTAGACCCCAGCCGCTAGCTTTCCCCTCCATGCCGACGATCAAGGTGCCACCTGTGCTGCGCCCACAGACAGACGGCGAGGCCGAGGTCGACGTCGACGGTGAAACGGTGGGCGACGCGCTTCGCGCGCTCGCGGATCGCTATCCGCCGACGAGAGACCAGCTCTTCTCGCCCGAGGGCGAGCTCAACCGGTACGTCAACGTCTATCTGAACGACGAGGACGTGCGCGTGCTCGACGGACTCGACACATCCGCCGCGCAGTCGGACACGGTCGTCATCCTGCCCGCGATGGCGGGCGGCTCGGTCTTTTCCCGCTAGTCGAGCGAGAGCCTCAGCCCGGCGAGCCGCCGGTCAGCCCGACGAACGCCCGCCACGCAGGCTTGGCACCGTAGCCCTCCGTGAACAGGCCGGTGTGGTTGAACCAGATCCCGCCCGGCAGGTCGCGCCAGGAGTACCAGATCACCCCGGCGATCTTGAGACGTCTGCGGTTCTTCTCGAGCAGCCTGAAGGTCCGCCCCAGGTAGGAGGCCTGCCGCCGTGAGCCCACCGTCAGCGGGGTCCGCAATCCGCCGCTGGCCCAGCCCACCTCGGTGACCCAGATCGGCGTGCGCTTGTCCCTGTGTCGGGCCATGATCCTGCGCGCATCGCGGATCAGGGTCACGGTCACCGAGGGCCGGCCGGCGTAGGGGTGGATGGCGGCGGCGTCGAACAGCTGCTTGCCGCGGTGCCGGTAGATCGCGGTCAGATACGCATCGAGGTTGATGCCGCGCTTGACCTGATCTCCCGCCGTCGGGAAGAGTCCGGCCAGCACGACCTTCGCCTCCGGGCTGCCCGCCTTGACGGCGCCGTGGAAGGCGCGCAGGAGGCGAACGTATTGCTTCGGATTCGGCTTACGGGACCAGAAGTTCGGGAAGTTGGGCTCGTTCCAGAGCTGCCACCAGACGACCGGTTGCGGGGAGGCCGAGGGATGGGCTGCCCAGAAGCTCCCTCCGGGGCCGTAGCGTTCAACCGCGGTGCGGACGAAGGTCCGGAACTCGTCGAGATGCGACTTCTTGGGCGGGTGGTTGGTGCGCCCCGCCGCCCATCGCGGTGAGCTGTACACGGTCGGCAGGACCTGGATCCCTCGGTCGGCGGCCTCGCCGATGATCTTGTCGTAGTAGTCCCAGTCGAGCGGAGCGGATTCGCGTGGCTGTACGGCCCCCCACACGAAGTTGATGCGCAGCGTGCCGACCCTGCCGTCGCCCATGCGGTCGATCTCAGCGGCGGTCGGGTCCTGCGCCGCCATCAGGCCGTAGAACGCCCGCGGGGCGCGCGCGGCCTGCGCCTGCGGCACGCAGGCACAGGCCACGAGCAGCACGAGAAGCCCCCCAAGTAGATACCGCTTCCCCATCTTGTCGTGCCCTAGGGCGAGCCTCCGGTCAGGCCGACGAACGCGTTCCACGCGGGCTTCGGGTCGAGTGTCTGGGTGAACAGCCCGGTGTGGTTGAACCAGATCCCTCCGGGCAGGTCGCGCCACGAATACCAGACGACGCCCGAGAGCCGGAAGCGGCCCCGGTTCTTGGCGAGCAGCTTGAAGGTCTTGCGCAGGTAGGTGGCCTGGCGCTGCGGGGAAACCGTGAGCGCCGTCGCGACTCCGCCCGTCGCCCAACCGACCTCGGTGATCCACAGCTTCGCCTTCTTGTCCTTGAACTTGGCCATGATTCTGCGGGTGTCCCGGACGGCGCGCAGGGCGTCCTTGGGAGTGGTCGCATACGGATGCATGGCGACCGCGTCGAAGTACTTCTTCCCCTTGGCCCGGTAGATGCCGGGCAGGTACCGGTCGAGCCGGATCCCGTTCCTGATCCGTGGGGTCCGGAAGAGCCCGCCAAGCACGATCTTCGCGCTCCGGTCGCCGCCCTTGATGCCGTTGTGGAAGACCTTCAGCAGGCCCACGTACTGCTTCGGGTTTGGCTTGCCGAACCAGAAGCTCGGAGAGTTCATCTCGTTCCAGAGCTGCCAGTCGAGGACCGGCAGCTTCGGGATGCTCGGGTTGCTCGACCAGAAGCTTCCGTTGCTCCCGTAGCGAGCCGCCGCCTCGCGCACGAAGGTCTGGAACTGGCCCAGGTGGGCCTTGGAAGGCGGGAAGTTGTCCCGCGCGGCGGCCCAGTGGGGCGTGCTGTAGACGGTGGGGAGGACGCGGATCCCCTGCTGGGCCGCGGCGCCGATGATCGCGTCGTAGTGGCTCCAGTTGAGCGCGGAGCTCTCCTCGGGCTGAACCGCGCTCCAGACGAAGTTGATTCGCAGCGTTCCGACCTTGCCGGTGCCCATCCTCGCGATCTCGGTCGAATCGGGATCGGTCGCCGCCATCACACCGTAGAACGCGCGCGGCGCCGCCTGGGCTTGACCCACCAGGCCGACGCAGAGCAGCAGTGTCGCTATGCAAACGAATCGCCAACGCCTCATATGTGTGCCTCCTAGATTTTTTCCCTGCCGGTGACGATCTCGCCATCCGGAGTGGGCCGGGCGCTCGGGTTCCTGCCCCTCGCAGGTGCGTTTGGCCCGCCCTCGACCTGCTCCTCGTCGGTCAGTCTTGCCCGACGTCGCAGGATCATCCCCGCCGCGACGACGATCACCGCGACGACGAGCAGCAGCACCACGAGCAGGCCTGACGAACCACCACCGCCCGATGAGCCGCCACCCGAGACGACCGCGGCCTTCGCGACCTTGTCGTCCTTCGACTTCTTTTCCTTCTGCTCGGGCTTCTTCTTCTCGGCCTTTCGTCCCATCGACGCTGGATTCTCCAGCTTGACCAGACCCGCTGGTCCCGCTGTCCAAGCCCCCACCGCCACCGCCACCGCCACCGCCACTGCCACTGCCACCGCCACTCGCCTGACCGCCGGAAGCGCTCGGGACCTTGGGCAGGTATTCGTCTCCCGCCGGGGCCGCGACGGCAGCCGTAGTGAACGCCAGGACGCTGGCGATGCAGACGGAGAGCAGCGGAATCGTTCTTTGCGACAAAATCATCCGGGGGTGGGGTAGTGATACTGACGCCGGGCATACCCGGCCTCCTGCCATGTACTCCACAGCCAGAGAACACATCGGCGCGGGACTCGTTGCGGCGGCCATAGTAGCCGCTGCATTCGCGCAGGGTCTCTTCGAGCCGACAGGATACGCCGCGGCCTCGATCATGATCTGGGCCGCAGTGATCGCCGGGGTGGTGGGCCGCGGGTTGCCGGCCGCTCCGATCGCCCGGCCTGCCGCTGTCGCGGGAATATGCCTCGCGGCCACGGCGGTGCTCGGGGCGCTCTCGATCGCCTGGGCGGCCGACCAGGGAAGGGCCTTCGAAGAGATGGTTCGCGTCTCCTTCTATCTCGGCCTCTTCGCTCTGGCCGCTTGCACCGCGAGCAGATCCGGAATCCAGCAGTGGGTCGCGGGCCTCACGGTGGGGGTCTCGGCGGTTTCCGTGATCGGAGTACTGGCGTACCTGCAGCCCGGCTTGCTCACTGACCCGGGGAACGAGGTTGCCAACGCCGCAAGCCGGCTGTCCTACCCCCTCGGTTACTGGAACGCGATGGCCGCTCTGTTTGCGGTGGCCGCGATCCTGCTCGCGCACGGCGGCGTGCAGGCGCCCACACGAGCCCTGCGATCGGCGAGCGTCGCACTGTTCCCAATCGCCCTGCTCGGCATCTGGCTTGCCGACTCACGCGGAGGGGTGATCGCCGCTATGATCGGACTCGCAATCCTGCTGGCCGCAAGCCCCGACCGCTCACGCCAACTCGTCTCCCTCCTGATCGGGATCGCTGGGGGTGCGGTTCTGATCGCCATCGGCGCGGGGATGGATGCGCTACGCGACGGCCTGGGAGATTCCGCGATGCGAGCAGACGGCGACCTGCTGTCGGTGCTCGTGATTCTGATGACGGCGCTGGCTGGTGCCGCTGCGTGGGCAGCCGACGGCCGCGACGGTATTCGCGTCAAGCTCTCCAGGCCGGCGCGCCTCGCCGTCGTCGCCGTGCTTGCAGTTGCCTTGGTGGGCGGTGTGATCGCCGCCGATCCGATCGGCCGCTTCCGCGATTTCAAGGAGCCGCCGTCCCGCACAGGTACTGCGACCTCGGCTGACATCAGCTCGAACGGCCGCTGGCAGTTCTGGACGGCCGCGGTCGATGCATTTGAGAGCGCTCCGGGGGCCGGCGTCGGCGCGGGGGGCTATGAGGACTACTGGGCCAAGCACGCTGACGTGCCGATCTTCGTCCGCAACGCGCACTCGCTGCCGCTTCAGCAGGCCGCCGAGCTGGGAGGGCTGGGCATCATCCTGTTCGTCGGCTTCCTGGCCGCATTGACCTTGGCCGGCTGGGCGAAGCTCAGGGCGGGAAGGGGGGCAGGCGGGGGCGTTCTGGTGGCGGTGATCGCGTCCGCCGCGGTCGGCGCCTCGATCGACTGGACCTGGGAGATCCCGGCAGCGTTCGCCCCCGCGGTGGTCTGCGCGGGACTGCTCACTTCATCGGCGCCGCTGACCGCGCCTACGAGCGAGACGGCTACTGGCTCGGGGCAGCAACCGTCGCGACCGCCTGGGTGGCGATGGTGTGTGGAGCGCTCGTGGTCCTGACTGAGATCGAGCTGCAGCGGAGCCGCGACGCCGCCGCCGGCGATCAGGTCACCGCCGGGATCGATCGGGCCGAGCAGGCACGTACGGTGATGCCATGGTCGTCCGAGCCCTATGTCCAATTGGCCCTTCTCGAGGAGGAGCGAGGGGACATCGACCAGGCGCTCCACGATCTGCGACAGGCCGAAAGCAGGGACTCCGAGGACTGGAGACTGCCGTTGATTGAAGCTAGGCTGGAGGCGCGGCGAGGGGATGCGCGGGCGTCTCGAACGGCGCTGGAGCGCTCCCAAGCCCTAAGCCCGATGTTCGGGGCTCTGCGTTCGGCGCAGGGATGAGCGACGAGAAGATCACAACCGAGGTGACGCCGGCTGTCTCGATCCCGAGCGCCGGCGGGTCGGACACGGTCGGTGCTGACGCGATTCGGCGCGCGCTCGAGATTGCGGCCGGTTCGCCACACGGGCAGCGGTGGTGGCGGGATGCCCGCCGCAGACGCCTGTTGGCCCTGGCGGACTGCTGCTCGGCAGGGTTGGCGGTGGCACTGATCCTGCCGCCCGAGCGTGCGATCTGGACTCTCGCCTTCCTGCCGGTCTGGATCCTGGTCGCGAAGGTGGCGGGCCTATACGACGCCGACCATCGCGCGATGCGGCACCTGACCGTCGACGAGGCGCCCGCGATCCTCGCCTGGAGTGTGGTGGCCGTGGCGCTCGTCGCCCTGCTCGTCCAGCTCACTCCCGCGGACGCACCGGACCTCGGCGAGCTGGCCGCGATCGCCCTGATCGCGGCGGCCTTCGACCTGATCCTGCGAGCCGTGGCACGCGGACTGTGGCGCGCGAGCACGCCGCGGGAGAGGGCGATGATCGTCGGGAGGGGCGGCCTCGCTCACGCGATGCGCCGCAAGCTGGCCCTGTTCAGCGACCTGCACATGGAGGCGGTCGAGCCGAGCGACTACGCGCGAGGCATCGATCGGGTGGTGCTGGCGCACGAGCGCATCGACGCCCGAGAGATCGCGGTGATCTCGGACCTCTGCCATCGGCACGAGGCGAAGCTCAGCCTCGTCTCGCCGTTGCGCGGTCAGGCGACCCCCCACCAGATCTCGCGCCTCGCCGAGCTTCCGGTGTTCGAATACGTCACCGCCGACGTCTCGCGGTCGACGATGATGCTGAAGCGGACCCTCGACCTGATCGTCGGCATACCGCTGGCGCTGCTCTCGGCCCTGCTCTTCCCGGTGGTAGCCCTGGCGATCTGGCTCGAGGATCGCGGCCCGCCGCTCTTCGTCCAGACGCGTGCCGGCCTGAACGGCGCTCCATTCAGGCTGTTCAAGTTCCGCACGATGCACGTTGGGGCCGAGCGTTCGATGGAGTCGATGTTCGACGAGCTGCCCGAGCCGATGTTCAAGTTCCGACGGGACTCCCGCGTCACCCGCGTCGGACGGGTGCTCCGCCGTCTCAGCCTCGACGAGCTGCCACAGATCTGGAATCTGCTGCGCGGGAACATGAGCCTGGTCGGGCCCAGGCCCGAGCAGCTCGAGCTCGTGGAGCGCTACAGCCCCGAACATCGCTTCCGCCTCGAGGTCAAGCCCGGCCTCACGGGGCCGATGCAGATCCACGGGCGGGGTGAGCTCACCTTCGAGGAGCGGCTGGCGGTCGAGCTCGACTACGTCGAGAACCTCTCCATCGGGCGTGACCTGCGCATCCTCGCGCTCACCCCGCTGAGCGTGATCCGCGGCACCGGGGCGTTCTGAGCACAGCGACCGTGATCGTCCCAACGGTCGGCCCGGCCAGGGTCGAGCGTCTGCTCGCATCGCTCGCCGCAGCCGGCGGAGACTTCGAGACGATCGTGGTCGACAACGGCACCGGGGCGCCCGAGCTGGACCGGGCGGCCGCCAGCCTCGACGACGCTCAGGTGCTGCGCCTTGACTCCAATCTTGGCTACTCCCGGGCCGTCAACCTCGCAGCGCAACGGGCACAGGGGGAGGCGCTGGTGCTTGTCAACGACGACAGCTTCGTCGACCCCGGCTACGTCGAGCGGATCACGATGCCACTCGATCCGGGTCAAGGCGTGGTGATGGCAGCCGGAGTGATGCGCGATGTCTCCCAGCCGGGCCTGATCGAGACCGCCGGAATCGAGATCGACCGCACGTTGCTCGCCTTCGACTACCTGAACGGCGAGCCGGTCGCGGTCCTGGATGGCGCCGTGAAGGACCCGATCGGTCCTTCCGGGGCCGCGGCGGCGTTCTGGCGTGAGGCCTTTGCAGAGGTCGCCGGGTTCGACGAGGCCCTGTTCGCCTACGGCGAGGATGTCGACCTCACCCTGCGGCTGCGTGTGGCCGGTGGATCGTGTCGCCTCGCCAAGGACGCCCGTGGGCTGCACGAGCACTCGGCGACCCTCGGATCGGGGTCCTCACGCAAGAACTATCTGATGGGCTACGCGCGCGGCTATCTGCTGCGCAAGTGGGGAGTGCTGGCGCCGCGAAGGATGCCGGCCGTCGCGGCACGCGAGCTCATCTGGGTCGCCGGTCTGGCGGCCGTCGATCGCAACCTCGCGGGGCTGCGGGGGAGGGTGAATGGACTTCGCGCCACCGGATCGTCCGAGCCCTATCCGCCTGCCGAGATGCTCCCCGATCCGCCCTCGCTGGCGGCGACGCTGGGGCGGCGCTGGCGCCGACGGGCGAGGCTGCGCCGCAGGACCGACTGAGCAACCGCGACCGCCAGCTTGACCGCAATGCCGGCGTAGACCGCCGCATTGACCGCCCAGGAGCGCTCGGCCGCGTAGTGGCTCCGGTAGAAGCGGTACATCCCGCGGTGGAAGTGCCACTCCAGAACCGGCGATCGCTCGCCGCCGATGGTCCCGCCCTTGATGTGCGTGACGACGGCGTCCGGCTCGTACCAGCTCAACCAGCCGGCCTGGGCGAGGCGATAGGAGAGATCGAGGTCCTCCATGTACATCCAGTAGCCCTCGTCGAATCCGCCGAGCCGCTCGAAGGCGTCGCGTCGCATCAGCATGAAGGCGCCGTTAACGGCGTCCACGGGGCCGGACTCGACCGTTGGCGCGCGGTAGGCGGCGAGCTTGCCGCTGGCCTCGGGGCGGCGGCCGACGCCGCTGAAGTGCCCGAGCGCGCTCATCGGGGTGGGAAATGACCGCTTGGCGGCGTGGTCGAGGGACCCGTCCTCGCGAACCAGGCGCGGCCCCACCACGGCGACCTCCGTATGCCACTCCAGCACGGCCAACACAGCATCGAGGGCGCCCTCCGTGACGGCGGTGTCGGGGTTGAGCGCGAGCAGGTATGGCGCGTCGCCCAGGCGCGCCCCGAGGTTGGTCGCCGCAGCGAAGCCGAGGTTCTCCGGCGAGGCGATCAATTCGACCTCCGGGTAGTCCGCCCTGACCATCTCAGCGGAGCCATCCTCCGACGCGTTGTCCACGACCACCACCTTGATCGGGACGGATGGGGGAAATGCGCGCAGCGAATCGAGGCAGCGCCTCAGCAGCTCACGGCTGCGGTAGGCAACGATCACGATGTCGAGGCCTGCCGGGCGCTCGCTCATTCGATCGGGGGGTCGGGAACGCTCTGATCCCGAGGCAGGAAGCGGTTTGGATGGCGCCGGCCGAAGGTCCATGCTGACACGGCCCGGCGACGCCCGAGGGCGTACGCGTAGAGCAGCTCTCGGTCGAGCGTCTCATCGTGGCCCCAGAGGCGGCGCGTCCTCCGGCCCAGCAGCCAGAGCAGCCCCGTGATCCGATCATCCGCGTTGAGCAGCCGGGCCAGGGTGCGCCGCTTGGGCCCGGGCATCCGATCCCAGCACCTGAGCTTGAGCACCTCTGCGGAAAGCCGCTGCTGCTGCCAGTTGTAGAAGTAGGCGATCCGGGAGCCCTTGCCCGGCTTGCGCAGCCGCTCGAGCAGGTACACGCGGGCGCGCCGCGGTGGCTGGTTCGCCTGGGAGTGCCCGATCACCGCCTCGCCGTGCTGCACATAGTCGTAGAGGGGCTCGTCGACGTAGGCGATGCTGCCGAGGCTGAGGGCGACGGTCGCGAGCCAGTGGTCGTGAAACGCCTTGTAATGGTACGGAGGAAGCGGCAGGGCGTCGTCGAGCAATTCGCGG
The DNA here is from genome assembly GCA_963797265.1 of uncultured Solirubrobacterales bacterium. Taxonomy (GTDB): domain Bacteria; phylum Actinomycetota; class Thermoleophilia; order Solirubrobacterales; family 70-9; genus DASUPK01. Next base: position 1,080,328 of record CAWCOY010000003.1, read on the forward strand.
CGAAAGAGAGAAGCGGCCCCAGTGACGGAGTTGGCCATCACCAGCGACGCGTAGTTCGTGAAGTTGTTGCGGCGGTTGATCCAGTAGGAGTCGCTGACGAGCTCACCCTGCGGGCTGACAAGGCGCGCGTCGCTGTAGACGAGCAGAGCGTCACCGATCGCTTCGAGCAGGCGCTCGAGCTTGTCTGGGTGCCAGCTGTCGTCCTGGTCACAGAGGGCAACGAAGTCCGCCTCTTCCGGTGCCATCGACATCGCCCGCTCGAAGTTCCGGTAGAAGCCCAGATGGCGATCATTGCGGGAGAGGACGAAGCGCTGGTCGCGCTCGACCTCGTCGCGAAGCCGCTCGAATGCCGTCTCGTCCGTCGACTCGTCGCTGATCAGGCAGACCCAGTTCGCGTGGGTCTGCGCGCGGATCGAGTCGAGCTGGCGGCGCAGCAGGTCGCTGGGCGGATTGAAGGTGGCCATGCAGATCGCCACCCGCGGCCCCGGTGCGTCTGGGAACCTGGCGCTACCCGCCTCGGGCGGCATGGGAGGCCCGGGAGGGCTCTGAGGCTGGCGAGGCCGGACGGTCTCGTCGCGGCCGCCGCGGAGCGTCAGCCGACAGCTCCACGTCGAGATCGCGCGCCTCCGGAACCGCGGGCAGCCGCGGCGTGGCGACGAACCCGCTGTGGAACGCGTCTCCACCGCGGTCGCCATCGGACTGCTTCCTCGTAGACGTCTGTGCGCGGGAGCCCGTGGCGGCGGACCCTGGTGACGGCCCCTCCGACCGAGATCTCGAGCGAGCGGATCCGCCCCTCTGGGTGGAAGCAGTAGCCCGCGAGTGGAAACGCGTTCCCGTTGCCGACCGCGATCTCGGCGGGCGGCGGGATGTCGAGGCCCGCGACGGCTTCCACTGCGACTGAGTATGTCAGCGGCGCGCGCTATCCTGCGCTCGCGCAGGCCGCTACCCTCGCAGCCGCTTTGGCCCTCCGGCTCGACACCGACTGGTCCCAGACCATCGCCCCGGGGTTCTTCGAGGGTGGCCCGGAGACCCGCGAACATCCTGCTCCGACCTGATCCCGGACGACTTCAACTGGGAGGGAAAGCGGGCGATGGACTTCGGCTGCGGCGTCGGCCGGACGCTCGTCAACTTCCGGGAGGAGGCCGAGCTGGCCGAGATCTGGGGCGTCGACGTGGACGCCGACGCGCTCGCAGAACGTCGAGCGCGGAGCTCTGCCCTCCGATGCACGCGCGGCTCTCCGAGATCGATCCGCCGCTTCCCTTCGACGATGACTCCTTCGACCTGATTTGGGCGATCTCGGTCTGGACGCATCTGACCGACAACGCCCTGTCCTGGCTGGCGGAGATGCACCGGATCCTCAAGCCGGAGGGCCTGCTGATCGCGACCTACATGGGCGAGGGGCACTCGGAGCTCCTGGCCGGAGAGGAGTGGGACGAGGACCGAATCGGCATGAACGTCCTGCGCCACTACCAGGGCTCGCGACGAGGGCGGACCGATGGTGCTGATCTCGGATTGGTGGCTGCGCGAGCACTGGGGCAGGGCGTTCGAGGTGGTCGAGATCCAGCACGACGTGCAGATGCTCAACTGGCCTCTGCTCCGCAAGCGGGACGTCGAGGTGACGGCAGAGGAGCTCGCCCGGCTGAGTGACGACCCGCGCGAGATGGAGGCGCTCCGGCACAACCTGCGACAGGTCCAGCGGGAGCTGGAGATGGCGCTGAGTGAGGGCGAGGAGCGGTATGAGACCATGCGGGCCGAGTTCGAGAGCTCCTTGAGCTGGCGGGTCACCCAGCCGCTGCGCGCCGCGAGGCAGCGTGCGCGTCGCGACGTCGGCTGAGTCAGGCGCGGCGACGCAGCGTCAGCGCGACCTGATGCATGTCCTCGGTGAGCAGCGCGACGTCCAGCAGGTCGAACCATTCCGACCAGCGCTCGCGGACGTAGGGCAGGCTGATCACCGTCTCCCCGTAGTCCATCTCCCCTCCCTGGAACTGCGGATGACCGGGCTCGGCCGGATGGGGAGCGAAGAGGTATTGCGGCCGCTCGAACGCGATCAGTGGGTCCTCGCCCAGCCCCCGAAGCAGGTCCCGGCCGAGTTCGTGGCCCGTCAGATATGCCGGCGAGCGAATGGTCGCGAGGAGGAGGCTCCCCGGAGGCAGAGCGTCATGGATCGCGCGAAGGCATGCCTCGTGGGCGGGCTCCGAGAGGTGAGTGAATACGGAAAAGGCGAGGGCCAGGTCGAAATGACGCTCGAAGGGCAGGCGGTCGGGCCGCGCATCGCAGAGGGCGAACTCCGCCGGGATGTGGCTCTCACGGCAGACGTCGAGGATGGACTCGACCGGATCGCAGCCGAACAGCGAACCCTGCGGGACATCTCGGATGAAGAACCGCGTCAGGCGTCCCCAGCCGCAGCCAAAGTCGAGCACCGCGGCGTCATCGAGGCGCCGGTCGCCGTGGCGCGCAAGTGCTGCCCGCGCCCGGCTGTAGAAGACCTTGGCTTGCGTGAGCAGCTCCAGGCCAGCGGCGCCGTTCCAGCGGAGCTGGAGCTCGGCGGAGGGCAGGAGCGGCAGCACGTTCCGGATCGCCGTGTAGCGCTCGTAGCTGCGGGTGAGCAGGACGGTCCAGAGATCGTCGTCGAGCTCCCGGAACCGAGGCAGCGCTCCGGGCCCCTCGCGCTCGCACGCCCGGTTGAGTTCGTTCAGGCTTTCGTCGAAGAGCGAGAGCCACGGGTCGAAGGGGCCGTCGCGGTGCATCGTGCGCTGGACCCCACCGTCCTCTGCGCTCTCGACTCGGGCGCCGAGCGCCCTGCGCGCTCGTGCGCGCGCCGCCGATGCAATCCGCCGCAATCCAGCCGCTGCCATCGCCGACAGGCTATGGGGAGGCCGTGGCGCGGGGGCGGATCCCGCCTCGCCATATGATTCGGTCGGTGGGCGCGAGGGCATCGGACCGGAACCTCTGCGGTCTCGATCCGGATCTCGAGCTCCGACTCGAGGCGCCGCCGCCGTCGAACCTGCCTCCCGGATCCAAGACGGCACTGTTCCTCTACGGATCCTGCTTTCACCGCCTCCACCGGGTGAGGCGCATCGACGTGCTCGCGGGCGGGGCGCCGGTTCGCGCCGAGTCCGGGATGCGCCGCGCCGACGTTCACCGGACCCTGCACCCCTTCGAAGCCGAGTCCGGGCTCGAGCCGGAGGACGCAGAGAACGACGATCCCAAGGCCCACAGCTACCGCAGCGGCTTCTGGGCCACGGTCCCAGTCGTGATGCCGGCCACCGGCAGTCTTCCGCTGGTCCTGCGCGTTGGCCTCTCGGGCGGCAAAACGGTCGAGGCCCCACTCGGCGTGATCGAGGCGGCGCCACCGCCGGAGCCCGATCCGGATGCAACGGCGGTCGCCCGGGCGAATGGAGCGCGGATCGCGATCGCGATGGCGACCTACGAGCCCGACCTCGAGCTCTTCCGGCGCCAGATCGGCTCGATCCAGGCGCAGACACGCGAGGACTGGGTCTGCGTGATCAGCGACGACATCTCGACGCCCGAGGACCTTCGAGCGGATGCGCGGGGTCGTCGAGGACGACGAGCGGTTCGTGCTGGTCCGCTCGGCCCGACGCCGCGGCTTCTACGGCAACTTCGAGCGAGCCCTGGAGCTTTGCCCTGCCGAAGTTGAGTACGTCGCGCTCGCCGACCAGGACGACCGCTGGTATCCGGAGAAGCTGGAGACCCTGGCCGCATCGATCGGCGACGCCAACCTCGTCTACAGCGATCAACGGATCGTGGATACCGACGGCAACGTGGTCGCCCAGAGCTACTGGGACGAGCGTGCCAACAACTACGAGGACCTCGTCTCGCTGCTGATCACGAACACCGTCACCGGGGCGGCCTCCCTCTTCCGCCGGGATCTCCTCGAGCTGGCGCTGCCGTTCCCGAAGCCACCCGGCGAGCAGTACCACGACCACTGGCTCGGACTGGTCGGCCTGGCGAGCGGTCGCATCGCCTACGTCGATGAGCCGCTCTACGACTACGTGCAGCACGGGCGTGCCGCCCTCGGCCACGCCGCCGCCACCGCCGGGCCGGCCACCGGCCTCGGCCAGCGCTTCCGTCGCCTGCTTCGAGGCTCGGCCGGGGAGGCCGCGCTCGGGTCCCGGGCGGCCTACTTCTACGCCCTGCGCCGGCTCGAGCTCCTGGCATGCGTCCTGCTCATGCGTTGCGGTGATCGCCTGCGCGCGGGTGAACGGCGCGCGCTCGAGCGGTTGATCCGCAGCGAGCGCTCCCCCGCGGCGATGCTCTGGCTCGCGGCCAGGCCCTCGCGCGGACGCTTGGGGCATCGCGAGACCGGTGGGGCGGAGCACATCCTCCTTCAGGGCGTGGCCTGGCGCCACCTCCAGCGCGTACTCGCTCTGGGGCGGAGGCGGCCTCCGCCCGGCCAGCCGCTGGAGGTACCGCACGATGCGAGCCTGCCGCCGCTCAAGGGTCCGAGCAGTCCCGCGGCGGCGCCGGATCACCCGTTCGTCCGGAAGCTTGCCGGGTTCATCGAGCCGATTGAGCTCGCGATCTCCGAGCGTTCCCCGCGGCGCGTCAACCTGATGGTGCCGACGATTGAGCTCAAGCACCTCTTCGGGGGCTACATCGCGAAGTTCAACCTGGCCCGGAGGCTTGCGGAGCACGGCCAGCGCACCCGTCTCGTCGCCGTCGATGCCACGCCGCACCTGCCACTCGATTGGCGTCAGCGGGTGGAGTCGTACGAAGGGCTGGGCGGCCTGTTCGACGGCGTCGAGGTAGCGTTCGCCCGCGATCAGGACTCCCCGCTCGAGGTCAGCCCGGAGGACGCCTTCGTTGCGACTACCTGGTGGACCGCCCACGTCGCCCACGACGCACTTACTCGGATCGGCTCGGAGCGGTTCGTCTACCTGATCCAGGAGTACGAGCCCTACACGCACCCGATGGGGTCCTGGGCGGCCCTCGCGATGGCGAGCTACCGCTTCCCGCACTACGCCCTGTTCTCGACCGAGCTGCTTCGGCAGTTCTTCGCGCTGCACGGCTATGGGACCTTTGCTGCGGGGGAAGAGGCAGGCCGGGCGAACTCGCTCTCGTTTCAGAACGCGATCACTCCCGTCACGCCTCCCTCCGCCGATGAGCTGGCTGGGCGGGAGGCGAGGCGGCTTCTCTTCTACGCCCGCCCCGAGCCGCACGCGACGCGCAATATGTTCGAGCTCGGGTTGATGGCCCTGAGCACGGCAATCTCACGAGGCGCCTTCGATGACAGCTGGACTTTCGAGGGAATCGGCAGCGTTCAGGGGTGGGATCGGATCCGACTCGCCGAGGGAATGGAGCTCGAGCTGCTCACCCGGCGCGATCAGGCCTCGTACTCCCGATTGCTCGCAGACTGTGACGTCGGGCTCTCGCTCATGCTCACCCCCCATCCGAGCCTGGTGCCGCTCGAGATGGCTTCCGCTGGGATGGTCACCGTGACGAACAGCTTCGAGAACAAGACGGCGGAGGCGATGGAGGCGATCTCGGGCAACCTGATCGCGCCCGCGCCGACCTTGGAGGGCGTGGCGGGCGGCCTCGAGCGGGCGGCCGCAGCGGCGAGCGATCACGCTGGACGGGTGCGGGGCGCCTTAGAGCTCGAGTGGAGCCGCGACTGGGACACCGCCTTCGACGACTCCCTGGTCGAGCAGATCGTCGAATGGCTGGCATCCTGTTGAGCCGATGACGAACGGTTTACGCGGAGACGACCCCGGCGAGTGGGGCCACTCGCTCGCGAACCTCTACGAGGTGCTGACTGCTGTGCTCGAGGTGGCCGATGCTCGCTCGGTGACCGAGATCGGCGCCTACGCCGGCGATCTCACACGGGATCTCGCTGACTGGGCCGAGCCGCGGGAGGGCACCGTGACGGCGGTGGATCCGTTTCCACAGCCTGCGCTGACGCGGCTCGCCGAGGAGCGCGCGTCCGTGACGCTCGTGGAGGAGCCCAGCTTCGACGCCCTGCGCCACATCCCCCGGACCGACGTAGTGGTGATCGACGGGGACCACAACTACTACACGGTGAGCAGGGAGCTGCATGCGCTGGCCGAGCGCTTCACGGGAGACGAGTTTCCACTGCTTCTCATCCACGACGTGCGCTGGCCTCACGCCCGGCGCGACGCCTACTACGCGCCGGAGGCGATCCCAGAGGGAGAGCGGCATCCGATGCAGAGCGGGCCCGTCTTCCCAGGGATCAGCGGCCTGGCTCCTGGCGGCCTGCCCTACAAGAACGTCGCGGCCGAAGAGGGCGGGCCGCGCAACGGCGTCCTCACGGCGCTCGACGACTTCCTCGCTGAGCGAGACGACCTGACGGTCGCCGTCGTTCCGGCTTTCTATGGCCTGGGGATCGTCTGGCCATCGGCGGCTCCGTGGTCCGCCGAGATGACGGCGTTGCTCGAGCCCTGGGACCGGGCTCCCTGGCTCGAGCGCCTCGAGCAGCATCGCGCCTACAACCTCGCTCGCTTCTACCGGGAGAAAATGAAACTCGAGTGGGAGATCGAGAGGCTGCGCGCGGTCAATCAGCACAAGACCGAGATGCTGGAGCAGTTAGGTGCCTCTCGCGCCTTCAGGCTCGGCGACCGGCTCTCACATCTGCGGCTCCGAAATGGCACGAGCTGGCGCGAGCAGCTGGACGAGCTGATCAGGGAGCAGTAGCGCCGTCACCCCCTCCGATCTCGAGGCGGCCCTCGAACTCCCGCTTACGGACACGATCTGGGCGGGCGAGCCGACCCCGTTCTTCGTCTGCGGAACTGTGCGCTCGCGGCGAGCGATCGAAGAGGTCGAGGTCGCGGTCGCCGGCGAGACATTCCGCTGTGACTTCCAGGAGCGTTCACGGCCCGGACGGCCGGGGCGCTTCTGGGCCGTGCTTCCAGGCGTGTCGGCTTCGCCCGGCGCGCTCCCGATCGAGGTCCTCGCCCGCTTCCGCGATGGCGGAATCGCTCGAGCCGAGCTCGGGCGCATCGAGGTGGAGGAGGCGCCGTCGCCCGTCGCCGCTCCGGAGGGCGCGTCCACGGGGCTGTGCGCAATCTGCCTGGCAAGCTTCGATCCGGATCCGGGTCTGCTGCGCGGGCAGATCGACTCCCTACGCGCCCAGAGCGATCGGAACTGGATCTGCGTGATCAGCGACGATCGCTCGGATCCGGAGCGTCGCGCCGAGATCGAGCGCCTGGTGGCCGACGACCCGCGCTTCGTTCTCTCGGTCTCAGAGTCGAGGCGCGGTTTCTATCTCAACTTCGAGCGGGCGCTGCGGCTCGCGCCGCGCGAGACGGAGCTGATCGCGCTCTGCGACCAGGATGACGTCTGGTATCCCGACAAGCTCGCAGCGCTGAGAGAGGCGATTGGCGATGCGCCCATCGCCTACAGCGACGCGCGGCTCACCGACACCGAGGGCGCCGTCCTCGCCCGCACGGTCTGGCCCAAGCGACGGCCGAACACCGCGAGCCTCGTTTCGGTTCTCGTCGCCAACAGCGTCCCGGGAGCCTCACAGCTGATCAGAGCCGACGTCGCCCGCCGCGCGCTGCCGTTCCCCCGGGTGCCCGGCTGGCCGTTCCACGACCGCTGGTTGCCTGCGGTCGCGCTGTCGGCCGGACCGATCGTCCGCGTGGACCGGCCTCTCTACGACTACGTGCAGCACGAGGCGGCCGTCCTCCGGGGCAGGTTCGGCGCCTTCGCGGAACGCCGCGACAAAAGGCCTGACCCGACGCCATCGCTCGCGGTCAGGTGGCGGGGACGGTTCTTCCACGCGTATCTCCCGCTTCGCATGTACCGGCAGGCGCTGGTCGACCGCGGCGCCGTAGAAGGGGAAGCCGAGCGCAGGGCGCTCGCCCGCCTCACCGCGGAGACGCTGGCGACCGCGCTGCGCCTCTCGCTTCGGTCCCTTCGCACCCTGCTTGGGCGAGACGAGACGAGCGGCTTGGAGTGGGTCGTGGCGTCCGGGCTTCTCTGGCGATCGTGGGCTGGGCTCTGCTCCCGTCTGGGACGACGCCGCGGACGCTGCGACACCGCCCCGCCCCCAGTCATCCTGCCGGACATCGGCCCGCCGCGCTGGGGCTAGCGGGTCAGAAGACGAGCGGGACTTGCTCGCTGGGATCCGGGTAAGCCGAGGGCGCGAAGAACCAGGTCTCGGTGGCGTATCGCGTCTCGGTCATACCGGGGTCGGTGCCCGTGCGATGGAGAAACAGGTGGTCGAAGAGAAGCGCGTCGCCGGGCTCAAACAGCGGGCGCACGACAGCGTCGCCGGCGAGCTCGCGGACCTCCTCGTCGCCTAGGGACCAGTCGAAATCGGCGCCACGGTTGCCTGGCTCGACGATCCCATCCAGCCGCTTCGCGACGAGGTCCATCCCGGGCGCGTCCCGCCCGCATGCCGTCAGCGCCACCCAGACGTTCAGGGAGCGGATGCCCCTGCCGAGGAAGGCGCCGTCCTGATGCCACCACTCGGTGCCCCCCTCGGGGGGTAGGCGCCGCAGGGTGCCCTTGTTGAGCGAGATCGCAGGTCGCTCACCGAGGTAGGCGCCGATCTTCTCCCTCAGGCCGAGGCCCTCGAACGTCTCGAGGAGCTGGAAGAGGAGCCGCGGCGAGTCGGCGATCCAGGTGCCGGAGCCCGTGTTGACGAATGTTCGACCAGCGACGACCGCGGTGGCGTACTCGGGCTCCGGCTCGAACGGCTCGAACCAGGGGGTGGTCTCCTCGACCGGCGCCCCGGCGTCGTGAGCGTCGCGGGCCTCGAAGACGCGGTCGATACCGGCGACGAGCTCCTCCGCGCGCTCCAGGGGCACCAGCCCGCGGACCAGCAGGCAGCCGCGGCGGAGTACGCCGTCGGCGATCGCTTCCGCGCTCAGGTCCGCGGCGGAGATTGTGGGGATGTTCATGTCGTCGAGCGGGGCCACACCGTCGGGCACCTCCGCGAGACGGCGCTCGATCGGATCTGCCCGCCCCCGCTCGAGCTCGGCGAACGCTTGGTTCCTCGCCTTGACCAGGCGGCGCTCGATCTCGGGACGGGGCTGCTCGCGGTTCGCGCGCACGAGCGTCTCGACGGCGTCGGTCGCGCGGCCTTCGGCCTCCAGGCGATCAGCCTCAGCCAGCGCTCCGTTGCGACGTGTTTTCGAGAACAGGCTCACGCCGGCGTGAGGCTAGCAACCACCTGGTCGGCCTCTGGGTCAGGCGAGATCGAGCCGGCGGACCAGGTGCGTGCCCTCGAACTCGTCGTACCGGGGGTGGTCGAAGAGGTGCGCGAGATAGAGCGCTTCGAGCCAGCGCTCCTCCCGGTGCTCGGGCCCGAACAGAAAGCGCATGCCGTGAAGGGCGTCGATCTTGCGGGTTTGCCGCTCCTCGTTGAATTCCCGAATCGCGAGGCGGGCGCCAATCGAGTCGCCCCACGGGTAGCAGTGGACGTCATCGAAATAGCAGAGCACCCGCGGTAGGAAGGCGGCCGCATCGCCGTCCAGCAGGCAGAGGGCGTCACGGGTGGAGGAGTAGTAGTCGAGGTCGAAGGAGATGAAGCCGACCGGCGCCGGACCGGACTCCAGGAAGTCAGGCACCGTGCGATCGACATCGCCGAGGACCAACTCGGCACGCTCGAGGCGCGACCTCAGCGCTTCTTGGTCCATGGGAAAGTCGCCTGCCTCCATCAGGAAGGGAGCGTCGCGGTGGTCGCGGGGCGGCGGGAGCCCTTTGCCGGAGTCGAAGCCATAGACGCGAACGCCCACGCCGAGCACGCGCTCGGCCTCGGCCGCCACTGCCTCGAGAGCGACGAGCCCGTTCCCGCCGGCCACGCCGAACTCCAGGACGGCGATCTCCGGAACCCCCGTGCGGGAAGCGACGCTGGCGGCGTGTAGGACGCACCAGGTGTAGTTCGGGCGGACCGGGAGGCCGGAGGTCTGGATGCGAGCGAACTCCTCGCCGACGACTGTCCAATGATTTCGTTTCGACGTGTCGCCCACGCGGGCAACCCTACCTTTACGCCCCGAGCGCCTGAACAACTCATCTAGCCTACGCCGGCGAGTCGGGGAACAGAGGGGAAATCAGACGAAATGAGCTCCACTGAGGCATCAACCAGCCGTGCCGCGCCCAGCCGCAGGCAGCGCCGGCTTGCTGTGGAGAGCAGCCCGGTGGTGATCGATGTGAGCGGCGTCAGCAAGCGCTTCCAGATCCCGAGTCATCGAATCGACTCGTTCAAGGAGCGGGCGGTGCACCCGTTCACCCGCCTTGCCTACCGCGAGCTGCAGGCGCTCCGTGACGTCAGCTTCGATGTCCGGCAGGGCGAGTTCTTCGGGATCGTCGGGCGCAATGGCTCCGGCAAGAGCACCCTCCTGAAGCTGCTCGCCAGCATCTACCGGGCCGACTCGGGGAGGATCCGCATGGCCGGGCGGGTGGCGCCCTTCATCGAACTGGGTGTGGGGTTCAACCCCGATCTGACAGCCCGCGAGAACGTCGAGCTGAACGGCGTGATGATGGGGCTCTCCCGGCCGGAAGCACGGCGCCGCCTCGACGAGGTCCTCCACTTCGCTGAGCTCGAGGAGTTCGTTGACATGAAGCTGAAGAACTACTCATCCGGGATGCTCGTGCGGCTCGCCTTCTCGGTGATGCTTCAGTCCCGGACCGAGATCCTGCTGATCGACGAGGTCCTTGCGGTGGGCGACGCAGCCTTCCAGCAGAAATGCGGCGACGTCTTCACGGAGATGCGCGACGGCGACCGTACCGTCGTGTTGGTCACGCATGACATGGCCTCGGTGGACCGCTACTGCCACCGGGCGATGCTGCTCGAGCAGGGGGAGCAGCAATACCTGGGCGACCCCGACGAGGCGGGGCGCGAGTACCTGCGCATCAACTTCCGCGACCACCGGACCGGCTCGGCTAAGGAGGGCAGGGGAGGCGTTCCGGACATCCAGGCTCGGGTGGTGGAGGCCTGGCTCGAGGATGAGGGCGGCGGGCGGATCGAGAACCTCGCCCAGGACGAGCCGATCCGGATCAACATCCTGCTCGAGGCGAGCGTCGATATGGCGGAGCCCGGATTCAACCTCACCGTCGTCGACGCAGACGGGGACACGATCTTCCAGTGCGTGCCCGAGCTCGCCGTCCCGGACGGCGGCTCGGAGCGGCTCGAGGCCGGGCAGCAAGTGCGGCTCAGGGGGACGATCCAGAACCCGCTCACCCCTGGCCGCTACACGCTTCACTGTTGGGTGTCCCGCAGCGATGAGATCGCCAACCTCGCTTTGCAGACGCTCGAGGTGCTCGACTTCGTCGTCTACGGCACCCCGCCCTCGTTCGCGAAGGTGACCGTCGAGGGCGACGTCTCCGCGGTCCCCCAGGAGCCGCCGTCGTGAGCGCACAGCCGACCACCCCAGTTGACCTGCGAGACATCCACGGACCGTCGGCCCTCGGGGGAGGGCTGCGGCGGTTCTGGGACCTGCTCTACCTGATCTCGGTCACTGAGTTCAAGAAGACCTACTTCGGCACCGTGCTCGGCTATCTCTGGTCCCTGCTGCGGCCACTGCTGCTCTTCGCCGTGCTGCTCTTCGTGTTCACCCAGATCTTCCGGATCGGCTCTCAGGTGCCGCACTATCCGGTCCTCCTCCTCTTCAACATCGTGCTCTTCGGACTCTTCCAGGAGGCGACGACGCTGGCGGTGGGATCGGTTCTCGCCCAGGAGGGAATCGTGCGGAAGACCCAGTTCCCCCGCCTTGTGATCCCGATGGCGATCGTGCTCACCGGTTTGTTCAACTTCGCCGTCAACCTGGTCGTGGTCGCGATCTTCCTGGTCGCCTTCAACGTCGATCCGACCTGGACCTGGCTGCTCCTGCCCGTGATCGTCGCCGCACTCCTCCTGCTCACCGCCGCGGTCTCCATGCTGCTCTCGACGCTCTACGTTCGCTTCCGGGACGTCGCGATCATCTGGGGGGTATTCGCGACCGCGCTGTTCTACGGGACGCCGGTCCTCTATCCGTTCGAGCGCGTTCCGGATGCCTACCGAGAGATCCTCACCATCAACCCCCTGGTGCCACTCTTCGTGGAGGCGCGGAAGCTGATCATCGACCCGAATGCTCCGAGTGCCGTCGCGGCCGTTGGCGGCTGGGTCCATCTGATCCCGCCGGCGGCGATCGCGATCGTGCTTTGCGTGGGTTCTGTCTGGTACTTCAACCGGGAGGCCCCGCACGTCGCGGAGCAGCTCTGAATGAAGTTCACTTCCGAGCGATGATCATCTTCGGAACCGCCATCACCTCGCCGGAGCAGTACGAGCAATGGGCCGAACCCGGAATCCGCCGCGTCATGGAGCCGGATTCGAAGCTCTTTGCCCACCAGACGACCGGATCGCTTTTTCGGAACTACAACCTGATGCTGGACCTCGCTCGTGATGAGGGCGAACTCGAGGCGCTCGTCATCGTGCACCAGGACACCGAGCTGCTCGACGACGATGGCTTCTGTACGAAGGTCAGGGAGGCACTAGCCGACCCCGACGTGGCCATCGCAGGCTGCGTCGGCGCGATCGGGGTGCGAAGCATCGCCTGGTGGGAAGGGGCCGTCACCTGGGCGTCATTCATCCACCGCTACGAGGAGGTTGGCGGTGGCGACATCACCGCAATGACCTTCTCCGAGAGCATGGCCCCCAGCTTCGCTGCGTTGGGTGAGGTGGACTCGATCGACGGGTTCGTGATGGTCCTGTCGCCCTGGGCGGTGCGCAACCTGCGCTTCGACGAATCGCTCGGCAGGCTGCACGGCTACGACTTCGACATCTGCTGCCAGGCGAGGGCGGCGGGCAAGAAGGTGGTCACGGCCAACCTTCCCGCGATCCATCATCACTCGCTCGACCTGATCAGTGACCCGGACTCATGGATCGAGGCCTATATCCGGCTGGCGGAGAAGTGGGACGGCACCTTCCCCCACGACGTGGGCTCGGACGACTGGCAGGCGCGGACGCTGCGCGCGGAGGCCGAGGCGGCTTGCGCCAAGGGTGAGTCGAAGTCCTATGAGCTCAAGTATCACGCGGCCCTGGAGCTGCTGGAGCGGGTGGAGAAGAGCCCAAGCTGGCGGTTGACCAAGCCGCTGCGCGCGGCCAAGCGCCTGCTGCGTCGCGGCCGCTAGGCCGGAGCATCTCGCTATGTTCTGCCCGAGATCCCTCGAGCAGATGCATTCGGAGAGCACAAGCCAGAACTCGGCCGACGAGGATGTCCCCTCGCACCCTCGCATCAGTGAGGAGGCGTTCCGCTCTGCCCACGTAACGCAGGGAGCGCCCAGGGACTTACGCGCGAACGGGCCCGGTCCCGAGAAGGAGAGCCTTCGTACGGCGTACCTGGATTTGCTGAAGCTCTCCCTAGTCGACCTCGCCGGTGCGCGCACTCTGTCGGTGAGCCGCACCGGGGATAGCAGGACGTCAGGTTCTCAGGTGTTCTCTCGTGAGCTCACTGGAGACGAGCTGGCGCTCCGGATCCGAGGGGCGGACTGGCCCTTCAGCGGCCTGAGCATGATCGGTCTCCCACGTCTCGACGACCTCCAGCGATGTGTCGAATCCGTGGTCGCCGACGACGTCTCCGGCGATCTGATCGAGGCCGGTGCATGGAGAGGCGGTGCGTCGATCCTGATGCGTGCGACTCTGGACTCGCTCGGCGAGGTTGGTCGGTCCGTTTGCGTTGCCGATTCCTTTCAGGGATTGCCCACCCCGGACTCGGACGCTTTTCCCGAGGACTGGGACCTGGACCTGAGCCGGGTCGACTTCCTCGCCGTGCCGCTCGAGGAGGTGAAAGGGTACTTCGCCCGCCTGGGCTGCGAGCCCGGTGTCGAGTTCGTGCCAGGCTTCTTCGCCGACACGCTGCCAACGCTGAGTGACCGCCGCTGGTCACTGGTCCGGCTCGACGGGGACACCTACGAGTCCACCTGGGTTGCCCTCGAGTCGCTCTATCCGGGTCTATCCAGCGGCGGCTTTCTGATCGTTGACGACTACCAGCTGATTGACGAGTGCAGGGACGCCGTCGACGGATTTCGGCGCGAGCATGGGATCACTGAGCCGATCGAGAAGATCGATTGGAACGCCATCCGATGGCGCCGCACGAGCACACCCAACGGGAAAGTGTCCGCTCCCGACGCGGGCCGTGCTGAGCCCTCCCGGCCGTCCGGAGCCTCCGTGCGGGCCGTGAAGCGCCCGGCGCCGGCCCCGATTCCAACTCACCGCGAGATAGAGCTCGAGCGGGAGCTGCGCGGGAAAGGCCTCGGCTCGCGGCTGCGGGGCTCGCGGCTGGGGCGCTGGATGGCCGCCCTGCGTCGCTCGGGTGGCGGGACATGATCGCCCCAGCCGCAATGAAGTCTCAGACGTGATCGAGAAGGGCCCGGTCGCCTGGCTGCGGGGCGGGACCAAGCGAGAGCGTGAGGGGGCCTCTTCGCCGGCCTCCGATCCTGGCGGGCTTCCGGCAGGGACGATTGAATCTCTCGGCGGGGACGCCCGAGCGCAGCGTTTGCCGATCATCGTTGGGGGGTGGGCGCTGAGCGCGGAGGGCCCGATCGTGGAAGGGCTGGTATTGGTCGACGGCAAGCACGGAACAGCCGTGGACCTCGGCTTCCCGCGCGAGGACGTGGCGGCCAAGTTCCCCGGCGTCCCGGACTCGTCGCAATCTGGCTGGAGCGCGATGGTCGATCTCCGAGGCGTCGAGGGTGATGTGGCGGAGCTGACCCTTCTGGGCCGCACCCGGGCCGGCGCCTGGGTCGAGCTCAGCAGGGCGGAGATGAGCGTCGAAGAGCCTGGCTCACGCGCCACCCGAACGGGTGCCGTGTTCACGATCGTCCAGAACGAGACCCGCTTTCTCCCGCTCTGGCTGAAGCATTACAGCCGCCATTTCGACCGGTCCGACATCTACGTGCTCGACCACGACAGCACCGATGGGAGCACCGACGGACTGGAAGATCACTGCAACGTGGTCAAGGTTCACCGGGACAAGAGCTTCGACCACATGTGGCTGAAGGGGACGGTGCAGGACTTCATGGCGTTTCTCCTGCGCTCGTACTCGGCGGTCTTGTTCACGGACGTCGATGAGATGATCGCGCCTGATCCCGACCGCTACCCGGATCTGCCGACGTACATGGCGCGCACCGAGGGGCCGGCCGCCTGCTGTACCGGCTACAACGTCGTCCACTATCCGGAGGAGGAGCCGGCTCTGGATTTCAACCAGCCGGTGCTGCGACAGCGCGAGTACTGGCATCCATCCCCTCAGTACTCGAAGCGGTTGCTCGGCAGGGTCCCGCTGGCTTGGAACGTTGGACTACATCAAGAGTTCAACGTGCCGTCCGCGGCCCCCGACCCGGACCTCCTCCTGATTCACCTGCATCGCGTGGACTACGAGTCCTGTCTCGAACGCCATCGCTCGAATGCGAGCCGTGACTGGCCGGAGGATGACCTGGCCTTCAACCTGAGCTGGCACCAACGGGTCGTCGAGGGCGACGAGTTCGACGACTGGTTCTACCGCGGGGACGACCTCGAGGGAAATGCGCGAGTCCCCATCCCGGAGCGGTTCAGGGACCTGGTCTAAGGGTTGCGGGCGAAAGCCCAGACCTGAACCGGAAAGTCGGGCTCGTTGTGGAGGGAGTGCCACGGGCGATAGGCGGACCAGCGCGTGAAGTTGCCCACAACGCATTGCCGATTTCCCCACGATCCGACGCCCTCGACCTCGAGGCCGGCCTGCTCGAGCAGAGTGCGTAGCCCGCGGGGCGTGAAGCGCCAGTAGTCCTCCAAGAGAAAGAACGGCACTTCGTGCACCCTGATCAGAAAGGGCGTGGAGACGATCACGTGTCCACCGGGAGCGCAGAGCTCGCGCAGGTTTGCGGCGCCGGCCCAGGGGTTCACCACATGCTCCAACACCTGCTCGCAGATCACCACATCGAACTTCTGCGGTTCCTCGATGGGGGCGCAGACGTCGAACTCTGGGTAATTGAGGCTCCGATACTCCCGCCATGGCTTTGCGGCGTGGCTGTCGCCGCTCACCTCCGCGGCGCTGCAGCGGCTCGGGTCGAGCGACGCGATGTACGCGTCGATGGCCTCGTTCATCACCTTTCGCTGCCAGTGCTCGGCGGCTGTCTCGGCCTCAGGGAAGGTCAGGCGATACGCCCCGGCAAGCAGGCGACGCGGATTCAGCGCGGCGAGACGACGCGTGGGTCCGGTCACCGACGCACCGCGTACAGCATGTGGACATGAGTCCCGGCCATCGTTGGATCCTGCGCGACGGTAACCGTGAACCCGCGCTCCTCGAGCGTCGCCACGACCTCGGTGGTGCGCTTGGCGTCCAGGTGAAGCTCCGCGGCGATCTGGCGGATCAGGGGCCAGTCGTCATCGTCGATGCCCGCAAGGACGTCCAGCTCAGCCCTCTCGACGTCGATCTTGAGCAGGTCGATCCGCCCGATCGATTCGGATACGAGGACGTCTGAAAGCGTCCTGAGCTCACAGGGGAGAACCGTGGTGCCGAAACGATCCCGAAGAAGATCGTCGGACTCGGCGAGGGAGACGCCAAGGTTGCGATGCGCGGATTGCACAGTGGCTCGGTCCGCCACGGGGTCGGCGTAGATGCTCGAGATCGCCCAGTCTCGGGGGTAGTACGTGATCTCACCCGGGCCCGAGCTCGACGAGAGCCCATAGGGATGGACGACGCAGGCGGGGAAGCCCTGAAGGTTTTCGCGGAGCACCTCGAAGATCGGCGCCACGGGCTCGAAGCTGTGCACGGTTCCGGCCTTGCATTCCACGGCGAAGAACGCCGCCGCCACGCCCACGTTGGCGCCGACGTCGAGCACTACGTCGCCCTCATGCACCTCGACCCCATGCTGGAGGTAGGTGCGCGCCTCGACGATCTCCTTGAGCTGGAACCACAGCTCCGGTGGGTCCGGATGCCGCAGCTCGCGCATCAGCCTTTCCATGGTGTCGCTCTCCGCGCCGGCGCGGAACCGCAGGTTGGGTCTCACCTGATGGACAGTACCGACGAGGTCGCGCACGCCCGACCCACGAAAGATGTCCAACGACACAGCGTCAAGATGCGCTTCCGCCCGCGACCTTCGTGAACGCCTCCCAGGCCGGCTTCGCGGACCCGTCCAGCCTGAACAGCCCGCAATGCCCGACCCAGAGCGGCCCTGGGGTGTCCTTGAGGGAGTACCAGATCACGCCGGCGATCCCCAGCCGGTCGCGTTGCGCGGCGGCGAGCTCGAAGGATTGCCTCACGTAGTTCGCCTGACCGCCCGGGCCCACGACGAGTCCTGGCGGCACGCCGCGCGACGCCCAGCCGACTTCCGTGATCCAGATCGGCACGTCCGGGTCGTCGAAACGCTGGGTGATCCTGCGCTCGCTCGCGACGCGGGCGAGCGCGATTCGAGGGGTGCTCGCGTAGGGATGGATCGCGATCGCGTCGAACTGGTCGCGTCCGCCTCCCTCGTAGAGCTCCCCCAGGAAGCGGTCCATGGTGATACCGCCAGTCGGGGTGGGGAACAGCCCACCGACCAGGATCTGGGCGTCTGGGTCCGCACCCTTGATCGCGGAGCGGAACGCCCGCAGCAGCGTCACGTACCCCGATGCATCCGGGGTGGGCTTCCAGAAGAGCGGCGAGTTCGGCTCGTTCCAGGCCTGCCAGTCCGTGATCGGCAGCTCGGGAAGGTCCGGGTTCTCCTTCCAGAACGTGCCTCCGGCCCCGTAGCGCTCCGCCGCCGCTCTGGCGAACGCCCGGAAGCCCGGCAGCGACGAGCCGAGTGGCGGCGTCTCCGGGCTCGGTTCCGCCCAGGTCGGTGAGCTGTAGACCGTCGCGAGCACGCGCACTCCCGCCCGTGCTGCGTTCGCGACCACGGGGTCGTAGTGGCTCCAGTCGTAGGGGGCGTCCGGGCCGGCCTGGACCGTGCCCCAGGCGAGGTTGATGCGCAGCGTGCCGGCGCCACCCTGGCCCAGGCGGGCCATTGTCGGTCCGTCCGGGAGCGGCTCAGCGCTGATGACTCCGTAGAAGGGGTCGTTGGCGCTTCCGCCGCTGTCGTCTCCGTCACCGCTGCCGGCGCAGCCCGCGAGCGCCGCACCCGCGACCAGCACGACGAGTAGGGCCGGCACAGCCCGCAAGCGCATCCTCTCAGTGCTCCAGCACGAGGCCGAGGAACCGCTTGGTGCGCTCTTCCCTGGGGCTTCGGATCACCTGGTCCGGAGAGCCCTGCTCAACGATCGCGCCCTCGTCCATGAAGATCACCTGGTTGGCGACCTCGCGCGCGAAGCCCATCTCGTGTGTGACGACGATCATCGTCATTCCCTCGTCGGCCAGCTCCCGCATCACGTCGAGCACATCCTTGACGAGCTCGGGGTCTAGTGCGCTGGTCACCTCGTCGAAGAGCATCACCTTTGGGTCCATGGCGAGGGCCCGGGCGATGGCGACGCGCTGCTGCTGGCCGCCGGAGAGCCGGGAGGGGTACTCGTCGGTCTTGTCGGCGAGACCGACGCGCTCGAGCAGCTCAGTGGCGCGCTTTCCAGCCTCCGCGGACTTGCGGTCGAGCACGATCCGCTGGGCCAGGACGATGTTCTCCACCGCGGTCATATGCGGGAACAGGTTGAAGTGCTGGAAGACCATGCCGATCTTCGCGCGTGCGCTGACGGCTTCCGAGTCCCGCAGCTCGTGGAGCTTCTCGCCGACCTGGCGGTATCCGACCAGGTCGCCGTCGACCCAGATGCGCCCGGAGTTGATCTTCTCGAGGTGGTTGATGCAGCGCAGCAGCGTGGACTTCCCCGAGCCGGACGGCCCGATCAGGACGAACACCTCGCCCTGGTTCACATCCATCGAGATCCCCTTCAGTACCTCGAGGCGCCCGAAGGACTTATGGACCGCTTCGGCCTTGACGATCGGCTCTGCCATCAGCGCCGTTCACCCCCGGATTCCCTGCCTGGGATGAGCTCATCCGGGTTTGCGTGGCGCGCTCCCCAGCCCGTCCTGATCTGCTCGAACAGAGTCATCGGCTCATCCCGCATCCGTCCGCGACCGTAATGGCGCTCCAGGAAGAACTGCCCAATCGACAGCACGGTGGTCATCACCAGGTACCAGATGCAGACCACGATCAGGAGCGGGATCTGTTGGAAGTTCTGCGAGTAGATCAACTGCGCCGAGTAGAGCAGCTCGGCCACTGCGATCACGCTCACGAGGACGGTGTTCTTGAGCATCGAGATCGTCTCGTTGCCCGTCGGCGGGATGATGACCCGCATCGCTTGTGGCAGAACGATGTGGCGCATCGTCTGGAAACGCGTCATCCCGAGCGCCTTGGACGCCTCGCTTTGGCCCTCGTCCACCGAGATGATCCCCGCGCGCACGATCTCCGCCATGTAAGCGCCCTCATTGAGGCTGAGAGCCAGCATCCCGGCAAGGAACGGGGTGATGAAGTCGTTGGCGTTCAGGTGGATGAACGAGGGCCCGAACGGGATACCGAGATCGATGCTCGGATAGAGAGCCGAGATGAAGTTCCAGAGGAGGATCTGCACCAGCAGCGGCGTGCCGCGGAAGATCCAGATGTAGAACCAGCTCGCCCCGCGGATCAGCCAGTTCGGCGACAGTCGCATGACTGCCAATACGACGCCGAGGACGATTCCGATGGCCATCCCGAGCACCGTCAGCTGAATTGTCTTGACGACCCCGTCGAGGATCCGCTGGTCGAACAGATAGTCGCCGACGACATCCCAGTGGAAGTTCGGGTTGTCGATCGCCGAGCGGATCAGCGACGCCGCGATGAGCGCGACGATCGCCGCGCCGACCCAGCGGCCCGGATGACGGACCGGAACCGCCCGGATCTCCTCGGGCGGCTCCCGTCCTGCTATTCGCTCTGCTTGTGCGCCGGGGGTAGCTGCCACCGGCTCTTCTCCGGCTCCTTCCGGCTAGCTGGTCGCTCCGTTGATCTGCGGATTACTGATCGCCGCATCGGGCAGCTGCCAGTAATCGAAGATGCTCTGCATCGTGCCATCGGCGTAGAGCGCCTTGACGGCGTCGAGCAATGGCTGGGCCAGCGGACTGCCCTTCTTCATCGCGATCCCGTAGGGCGCGACTCCGTAGGCCTGACCGAGCTTGAACTGCCCGTTCGACTGCTCGACGATGTACGCCGAAACTGGCGAGTCGGCCATGCCCAGCTCCGCGCGTCCGCTCGAGATCGCGAGGTTCGCACCGTTCTGGTCCGGATAGACCTGGACGTCGACGTTGCACTTCTCGGCCTGCCCCTGGGCGTCTTCCTGCTGCGTCGTGCCCTTCTCGACCGCGACGGAGTGGTCGCACAGATCGTCGAGGCTCGCCGGGTTCAGGTTGCTGCTGGTCGACGCGTAGAACGAGGTGCCCGCCTGCGCATAGGTGACGAAGTCGTTCGTCTTCTGGCGGTCCAACGTGTCCGTGAACGACGAGATCCCGAGGTCGTATTTGCCGGCGGTCAGGCCCGGCAGGATGCTGTCGAATGGAGTGTTCTGGACGTTCGCCTGCAGGCCCATGATCTGACCGAGCGCCTTGGAGATGTCGCCGTCCGCGCCGATCACGGTCGTGCTGTTGTCCTTCGAGAAGAACTCCATGGGCGGATAGGTCGCGTCCGAAGCGATCGAAAGCTGGCCGCTCTGCTGGACGGCGTTCGCCGCCGCGCTGGCGATCTGATCGTCCTTCGCGACGTTGATGCCGGGTGTTGCGGTCAGCTCGCCACCGGCGGCTGTGGTGCCGGTGTCGCTGCCGTTGTCATCGTTGCTGCTGCCGCAGCCCGCGCCGACCGCCACAGCGGCGATCGCGGTTACCGCGGCTACTGCCGTAAGTCGCAATCTCATCTCTTGGATCCTCTCCTCATCAGCTGAATGAGTACCGGGGGGGCGGACCTTATCCGAGCTTCGTTTACGTGAGATTGCCCCCTGCTTACTACTTCACTTTCTGAAGTATGCTTGCTCGTGAGATGAGCACCGAGCCGCTCCTCAATCGTCCGTGCGGCGGCCATTTCGAGAACGTCCTCGAAGCGATCGGCAACACACCGCTGGTCGAGCTGCCGCGCCTGGCGCCCAAGCCGGAGGTCCGCCTCTGGGCGAAGCTCGAGGGTCGGAACCCGACGGGCTCGGTCAAGGACCGCGTCGCCAAGTACATGATCGAGGACGCCGAGACGAGGGGCGCGATCCAGCCCGGCCACACGATCCTCGAGCCCACCTCGGGCAATACCGGCATCTCGCTCGGGATGATCTGCCAGCGCAAGGGCTACCCGCTGAAGGTGGTGATGCCCGACAACGTCACCGAGGAGCGCAATCAGCTGCTTCGCATGTACGGCGCCGAGATCGTCTTCTCCGAGGGCGCCAAGGGATCGAACGGGGCGGTGGAGCTCGCGCTCGAGATGGCCGAGGCGGACGCCTCCTACTACATGCCCTACCAGTACGGCAACGAGGCCAACCCTCTGGCGCACTACGAGGGCACCGCCAAGGAGATCCTCGACGAGCTCGACGACGTCACCGCCTTCGTCGGCGGCCTCGGCACCGGCGGCACGCTGATGGGCAACGGCCGGCGGCTCAAGGAGGAGAACCCCGACACCAAGATCGTCGCCGCCGAGCCGATGCAGGGCGAGCTCGTCATGGGCCTGCGCTCGCTGGACGACGGCTTCATCCCGCCGATCATCGACCTCAACCTGCTCGACCGGAAGATCATGGTCTCCAATCGCGACGCGATCATCTGGACGCGCAAGCTTCTGCACGAGGAGGGGATGTTCGCCGGGGTCTCCTCGGGCGCGATCGCCTACGTCGCGAACCGGATCGCCGGCGAGCTCGACGAGGGCAACGTGGTCTTCCTGGTCCCCGACGACGGTTGGAAGTACCTCTCGAGCGGCATCTACACCAAGCCGCTCGAGGAGCTCGAGGACATCGACTCCACCGTGTGGTGGTAGCGCGAGCCTCGTCGATCCGGCGGCGATGTTTGTGGCCGCCGATAATCGGGGGATGACCGATACGGATGCAGTGAAGCGCGTCGCCGCGCGCGTCAAGGCGCTGGCGGCCGACTACGAGCCGCCGACCTTCGAGGAGGTGCCGCACCCGGACGCGGCGCTCTTCCTCGCCGCGATCGACCACCAGACGGGATACATCGAGTCGCACGAGGTCGACGGGGCCGGGCCGTACGAGGGCAGCGCCCTGCTCTGGGCCCTCGGGCTGCGCGCCGAGAAGCGCGCCCCGGGGGCCCTGACTGCGCGCTCACTGCTGGGGGTGCCCGCCGAGGCGATCGCCGCCGTCTTCCGCGCCGGCCAGGACACGCTCCACGACCCCGAGCGGCGCGCGAAGCTCTGGGACGACCTCGCCAAGGGACTGCTCAAGGACTACGGCGGACAGGCCGAGGCCCTGATCGACGCCTCCGGCGCGAAGCTCGGCGGCCCGACAGGCGCGCTCTTCCGGCTGAGCGAGTTCGACGCCTTCGCGGATCCGCTGCGCAAGAAGGCGTTTCTCGTCTGCAAGATCTGGGAGCGCCGCGGCTGGCTCGAGGTTTCCGATCCCGAGAGCTGGGAGGTGAGCTCCGACAACGTGCTGATGCGGCTCGCGCTGCGCTCCGGCCTCGTCGACGAGGGAGATGTGGAGCAGGTTCGGGAGGCCACGCGGGACGCGTTCAAGCAGGTGGCCGAGGAGGCCGGGATCTCACCGCCGGTCCTCGATGACCTCCTCTGGGAGAAGGGCCGCGAGGATCCGGACCTGATCGGCAGCGAGGCCGGCGACCTGACCGAGCCGCCCCGCCGCGAGGGCGTCGTCTTCTACTGATGAGGATTCCCCAGTCGATCTTCGACCAGATGCTCGAGCACGCCCGGGAGGAGGTGCCGAACGAGTGCTGCGGGATCCTCGGCGGCAGGGACGGCGAGGCGACGACGCTCTATCGCGCCACCAATGCCGAGCAGAGCCCATTGCGCTACACGCTCGACCCCAATGACCTCTTCCGGATCACCTTCCGGGAAATCCCGGAGAACGACGAGGAGATGGTCGCGATCTACCACTCCCACACGGCCAGCCCGGCCTATCCCTCGCAGACGGACATCAACCTCGCCACCTATCCAGACTCGGTGTACGTGATCCTCTCGCTCGCCGAAGGCGAGGAGCCGCTCCGCGGCTTTCGCATCGACGACGGCGAGGTCAGCGAGGTCGACCTCGACGTCGGATGACTCTGGTCAGATGAACGAGACCGCGGGCGCTCCTCTGACTTGCTC
Organism: uncultured Solirubrobacterales bacterium; assembly: GCA_963797265.1. Classification (GTDB taxonomy): domain Bacteria; phylum Actinomycetota; class Thermoleophilia; order Solirubrobacterales; family 70-9; genus DASUPK01. The sequence goes on from CAWCOY010000003.1 coordinate 1,103,494, forward strand.
GCGCTGCGCGCTTCCGCATGCAATCGACGAACGGTTCTGCCGCAACTGCGGGATGCCGCTGGTCTACGCGGGGACCCGCGAAGAGGAGCCGATCACCGAGGCGCATGAGCGGGCGCGCAAGGTGCGGCCGCAGTACGCCCACGGCGACCTGCTCCGCGTGACCGGCGCTCGCAGCATGGCCGACGGCGAGCTGATCCAGTCGATCCTGCTCGATCACGGGATCCCGTCGATGCTGCGCCGGACGCGCGGTTTCGACGTCCCCGACTTCCTCGCGGCCGGTCCCCGCGACGTGCTGGTGCCGGAGTCGGGCTACGAGGCGGCGCGCGACCTGCTCGCCGGGAGCGACATGCTGACGATCGAGGAGCCGCCGGAGCGGCTACCTGGCGTCGGGTCGCCGGCGCGGCTCGCGCTGGGGCTGATCGGGGCCGTCGGAATTGCCGCGTTGGTCGTCTACCTCTTCTATCTCGCCTTCGGCTGAGCGACGATTATTCGGCGGCGAAGTTTGTGGCCGCCGTGTGTTCGCGTCGAAGCTGAAGTCGGTGTCCAGGTCGAGGTTGAGATCGAGGTCGGGTCGCTCGAGGACGTCGCTGGGCGACTCAACGGGTGACTCCGACGGCGGATAGAGGATGTCCTCGAGGTGCATGCGCCAGGCGCGCTCGATGTCGCGCATGCGCGCCTCGAACGCGAGCTCGAGATTCCCTCTCGGTCCCTCGCGATGGAGTCGCGAGGCCATCCGCACGCAGGCGTCGGGCCCGGAGTGGCGCTCGAGCAGATCGAAGATGGTCCCGCCCAGGATGAGTGCATCGCGGCGACTCGGAGGGAACCCGGGGCGGTCACCTTCCCGCAGCCGGGTGATCACTGCGGCGCGGAACAGGCCCATCTGTCCGGCGAAGTACTCCGCGGCTCCCTCGATCAGCCAGGCCCATCGCAGGTAGGTGAGGAAGCGCTTGGGCGTCCACATCGGCGGCAGGGCCGGGTTGTTCGCCGCCAGGACGATCTGGCAGTACATCCGCTCTGCCGTTCCCCGTAGGGCGCGCAGCGAATCCTCGCCGGCGGAGCGTCGCTCCATCCAGGTGTCGTTCAGCGTGTGGATCTCGCCGTCCATCGGCCAGCCCGCCAGGTAGCGGCGCGCCGCCGGCGCCGCCGACCAGCGGACGGCCGGGAGGAGTGGGTGGGCGGCCGAGAGCCAGGCGGGGTTGTCGTGCAGGATGATCGTGACGTTGCCCGGCACGTAGTCGAAGCGGTCCTCGAGCCGCAGACGAAGGTCCTCCAGGGCGTCCAGGACGCGGTGCGCGCAGGCGAGATCGGCGTCGTCGTGGCGCGCCGTGAAGCTCAGGGAGTCGGTCTCGATCCAGGCCATGCCGGCGGATGCGGATGATTCGTCGGCGGTGTTTGTGGCCGACGTTGATGTTGAGGCTACTCGCGGCCCCGGGCGCGCTCTCGCTCCAACTCGAGCTCGGTCCGGACGCCCATTGCCGTCAGCGCGTCGTGCGCCTCCTCCAGGCCGGCCGCCGGCGAGACGGCCGTGGCGAGCGGGATCGCCGATCCTGCCGCCGCCAGCGGATCGAAGAAGAAGGTGAGGCCGCCGAGCGGCGTGAGCTCGACCGTCCGGCGCCCGCCGCGAATCCGGACGCTGCCGCGCTCGCCCCGCGCGCAGCGGATGGCCATCAGGCTCGCCTCGGTGGGCACGGTCTTGGCGGCGGACTCCACCAGCTCGCACGCCTCGGGGGTGAGGCCCCAGGTTCCCAGCAGGGCGCCCGCCGCCTGCAGCTCCGTGATCCGCTCCAGCAGCTCGTCCGGTGTCAGCTCACCGTCGCAGCCGGGTCCGTAGACCGCACCGAGCAGGTCGCCGTCCCACCCCTCCGGTGCCGAGGCGGTCCGCGCCGTACCCCTGGCGAGAAAGAGGCCCGCGGCCAGGACGATCGCATCGCAGAGCGGGCTCGCCAGGCCGGGCTCGTCGCCGTGGGCGAGGACGTCGCCGCCGACGTCGAGCAGCACGATCGCGTCGCAGCCGAGCTCCTCGGACGCTTCGGCGAGGCCGGTCGCCAGCGCCGCCGGGCCACCGGTGATGTCGAGCAGGAGCACGGCTCGGCCCAGGTGGGTGGCCATCTTGGACTCCGAGAACTCCACTCCGTCCAGGCTGGTCGTGCCGCCCTCGGTCAGCACGGCCGCCGATCCACAGGGCCGGCCGCCACGGATCTCCTCCAGCGAGCGCGGGCCGGGACGGGGATCGATCGGCGAGCGCTCCCAGGCGACGCCACCCAGCGTCCACTCCGTGCCGAGGTCCTCCAGGAGGTTGCTGACCGCCAGCGCGCCGACCACGTCGCCGCCCCCGCCCATGCCGATCAGCAGCGCGCGGTCAGCGTCTCTCAACGCGGCAAGGGTCACGGCTTCGCCATCAGATCGCGGCCACGAGCGGCCGCCCCACATAAGTCGCTACGGGGTTCGCCCTTCGCTCCTGAGTACAGCGGCCTGGTGGCCGCTACGCCGGGACGAGCTCGCCCTGGCAGATCTCGCGGATCGCCGCGGCCGCCCGGTCGAACTCCTCGTCCGCCATCACCGGGGTGCCCTCGAAGGGCAGATCGCGGTCGATCTCGACCCAGGAGCGGCAGCCGTGGTGCTCGTCCTTGACCCGGACGGTGACCGGACGTGGAATGCGGTGGACCCGGAGGAGCAGCACGTGCAGCGGGTGGCGGCGCTTCCAGGACAGCCGCTTCTGCGCGTAGTCGGAGGTCCAGACGTGGTACGGCGTCAGGGCCTCGACGACGCGGTGGTCGTCGGTCGTGAAGTGGTCGGTGATCTCGGCCCAGGCGCGGATACGGACACGGTCGGGCTGCGGGATGCCCCCGTCCTGGAGCAGCGCCCGCGGGGGCGGGTCCTCGTCCGGCCAGACACCCTCCTCGAGGGCGCGGCGGAGCTCCGGGTGATGCGACTCGCGGACGAGATCGTTCCGCTGGTGATCGAAGGTCGGATAGAGGAAGAACTGGTCGTGTTCCACCTCGAAATGCTTGTTGTCCTCGCGAATGCCGCCCTTGCGAAGGGCCACCAGCTGCTCGCCCTCGGCCAGGGCGCGGACGGTCACGGCCCACTCTTTGAAAGCAATCGGCATGCGGTTAGGAAGTGATCGGATTCGGATTCGGGACGCGGGGGGCGGGATGCGGCCAAATCGGGTGAAGTGCGCCTATCTCGCGCGCCCTTGGCTCGTTGGAGCCCCCTCGGAGGCGCGCAGTCTAGAGGACGAAATTCACTTTGACAAGGCTTGTGCCCGATCGTCACAAGCAAAGAGGCTTAGTTGTAATAACGTCATACCCCATTCCCATGCGGTATCGGGCCTGGTTGACCGGCCAATCGGACGGCCTCTAGTGAGTCGGTTCGGGGCCGAACCCGCCTCCTCCAGGCGTCTCGATCCGGAGTCGATCGCCGGGCCGCAGCTCCCCCTCGCCCTTGGCGGGAACCGGCTCCCCGTTCACCAGGTCGCGTCCGAGGGCCCCCGGCTCGCCGCCCTCGCGACCCTGGGGCGCATGGCGCCGCCGCTCGCCGATCAGCGTGTAGCGCATCGGCTCGAGCGCCTCGAGCTCGCGCGCGATCCCATCACCGCCGTGGTGGCGCCCCGTCCCACCGCTGCGGTGCCGGATCGAGAGCTCGATGACCCTGACCGGGTACTCGGTCTCGAGCGCCTCGATCGGGGTGTTGAGGGTGTTCGACATGGCCACGTGCTCGGCGCTCGGTCCGTCGGCGCCCGGGCAGGCCCCCTGCCCGCCGCCAATCGTCTCGTAGTAGGTCCAGCCCTCGGCCGCGAGCGTCAGGTTGTTCATCGTGCCCTGGCCGTTGGCGCCGACGGGCGCGAAGGCCGCCAGTGCCTCGAAGACGAGATCGGCCACCCGGCTCGAGGTCTCGACGTTGCCACCGACGACCGCGGCGGGAGGGCGCGCGTTGAGCAGCGTTCCCTCCGGGGCGCTCACCGTCACCGGGCGCCAGGCCCCGGCCGAGGGTGGGCCGTCGGGATCGCAGACCACCCGCACCGCATAGACGCAGGCCGCCTTCGTCACGGAGAGCGGGCAGTTGAGGTTGCCGCCGACCTGCTCGGCGGTCCCCTCGAAGTCCAGCTCGAGCGAGTCCCCGCGGACCGTGGCCGTCACCCGGAGCTCGATATCGCCGTCGAGCCCCTCCAGCACGTCCTCGGCCGAGCTCTCGCCGTCGGGCATCTCGGTGAGGGCCGCGCGGGTGCGGCGCTCGGCGTAATCCAGGATCTCGGCGGTCGCGGTCCGCAGCTGTTCGATCCCGTGCCGCTCGGCGAGTTGCCGCAACCGCCTGATCCCCGTCAGGTTGGCCGCCCGCTGGGCACGCAGGTCGGCGAGCCGCTGCTCCGGGTTGCGCATCCGGGAGGCGAGATCGGAGAGCACCGCGTCATCGGCCCTGGTGGGGGGGATGACGACGCCCTCTTCGTCGAGCCTCCGCGAGAGCGCCGGCATGCCCCCGGGGGTTGGCCCACCGATGTCGGCGTGATGGGCACGGCTGGCCGCGAACCCGAGCACCTCGTCCTCCTGCAGCACGGGCGAGATCAGGGTGATGTCCGGGAGGTGGGTGCCGCCGCGATAGGGGTCGTTGAGGATCCAGAGATCGCCGTCATGATGCTCCTCGCCGACGATGACCGCGACGGCGTCCGGCATCGAGCCGAGGTGCACGGGGATGTGCTCGGCCTGCATGACGAGCTCGCCGCGCGCGTCGAAAAGCGCGGTGGAGCAGTCGTGGCGCTCGGTGATGTTCGGCGAATGCGCCGAGCGGATCAGGACCGCGCCCATCTCGTCGCAGGCAGCTCGCAGCGCTCCGGTCATCACCTGGAGCGCGACGGGGTCGAGTGTCCGTCCGGACTCCCCCAAATCAGTCCCTCCTCTCCGCCGTAATCGTCCCGGCCTCGTCCACGGACGCGTTCCAGCCGGGCGGCAGCACCAGCGTCGCTTCGGGCAGCTCGAAGACGCAGGGCCCGTCCGCGGCGAACCCGGCCTCTGGCTCGCCGCGCAGCACCCGGGTATCCACCGAGCTCCCTGCGAAGCGCGCCCTGCGCTCCCCCTCGTCCAGGCGCCCGTCCGCGGCCGCTCGCGGGCGGGGCTCGGGACCCGGCTCGACCGCGGCCACCCGGATCGTGACGAGCTCGAGCCTGCCCTCCGGGTCGTGGTATCCGTAGCGAGCCTCGTGCTCGCGCGCGAAGTCCTCGGCGAGGCGATCGGGGTCGGGCTGGGGATCACCGGGAATGGGGAGCTCGAAGGCCTGGCCGCGATAGCGCAGCTCGTAGACCACCTCGAGATGCGCGTCCTGCATCCCGGCGAGCAGCGGCTCGCTGAGCGCCTTCACCTCGCCGGCCACCCGGTCGGCGGTGATCTGATCCGCCGAGAGCAACACCGTGCGGGCGGTGTCGCGGCGGTGGCCGGCAGCGATCAGGCCGAGCGCCGAGAGCACGCCGCTCGCGCGCGGGCAGGCGATTCGAGTGATCTCGAGCTCCTCTGCGAGCGCCGCGGCGTGCATCGGACCCGCTCCGCCGAAGGGCAGCAGGGCGTACCCCCTCGGATCGACGCCGCGCTCCACGGTGACCACGCGGAGCGCCCGGATCATCTCCTGGTTGGCGACGCGGACGATCCCCTCGGCGGTCTCGACCTCGCCGAGCCCGAGCTCGTTCCCCAGGGAGCCGACCGCACTCCGGGCGGCGTCGGGGTCGAGCGCTACGCCGCCGGCGAGGTCCGAATCGGCGGAGAGATAGCCGAGCAGCAGGTTCGCGTCCGTGACCGTGGCCTCCTTGCCGCCGCGGCTGTAGCAGGCGGGTCCCGGCTCGGCCCCGGCTGAGCGGGGACCGACGCGCAGAGCCCCGCCCGCGTCGCGCCAGCCGATCGAGCCGCCTCCGGCTCCGACAGTGTGCACGTCCACCATCGGCAGCTGGATCGGGCGCCCTTCGATCTCGCGCGAGTCGGTCCGCCTCACCTCGCCCCCCTCGACGACGCAGACGTCGCAGGACGTGCCGCCCATGTCGATGCCGATCGCGTCGGCGTGTCCAGCGCCGCGGGCGAGCAGGCCGGCTCCGACCGCGCCTCCGGCCGGCCCCGAGAGGACGCTCCAGGCGCCCGAGCGCGCTGCCTCGGCCGCGTCGGCCGTGCCGCCCGAGGAGCGCATCACCTCGGGCTCGGCCAGGCCGCGCTCCCGGCAGGCCTTGGCGAGGCTGCCCAGGTAGCGGCCGAGCAGGGGGGAGAGGTAGGCGTCGATCACGGTCGTCGAGAATCGCTCGTACTCGCGAAAGGCGGGGAGGACCTCGTGAGAGGTGGAGACGTGGACGTCGGGGAGGGCCTCGCGCAGGGCAGAGGCGATGCGGCGCTCGTGGTCCGGATCGCGGAAGGCGAAGAGGAGGCAGACCGCCACGGACTCGGCGTCGCTGTCGCGCAGCCGCTCGGCCAGGCCGGCGATCTCCTCGTCCGCCAACTTCTCGACCACCCCGCTCGCGCCGATCCGCTCCGGCGCCTCGAAGCGCAGATCGGGATCGACCAGGGGCCGCGGCTTGGGCCGGCAGGGGTGGTAGAGGCCGGGGCGGTTCTGGCGGCCGATCTCGAGCAGATCCGAGAACCTCCGCGTGGCGACGAGCGCCGTGCGCGCCCCGCGCTCCTCGAGCAGCGCATTGGTTCCCACGGTCATGCCGTGGGTGAAGCCGCGGACATCGTCCGGTTTCGCGTCGGCGCGGCCCAGCACCTCCTCGACGGCTGCGATGACTCCGCGGGACTGGTCCTCCGGTGTGCTCGGCACCTTTGCCGTGTGGAGGACCTCGCCGTCGAGCAGCGCGGCGTCGGTGAACGTTCCACCGACGTCGACGCCGAGCAGCATCGCTCGACGTTATCGACGGGACGGCTTCGCCATCAGTCGCGGCCGCAGGCGGCCGCCCCACACAAGTCGCTTCGAGCTTCGCTCCTGATGCGAGGGCGCGCGTAAGCGCGACCCGTTTGACGCAGTGGAGCGGCCTGGTGGCCGCTACGCGGTGGCGACCCCGGTGGCCAGCGGGTGTACGAGCGCGGGCATCCACTTCCAGCGGTCGTGTTCGACGTCCTCGACCCGGAGCGCGCTCTCTCGCAGCATGTCGACGGTCGGGCGATTTGCGTTGCAGCCTGCGGCGAATGCGTGCCATGGCCGGTGCAGCCGATCCTGCCAGCGGGCGAGGCGCCGGGAGTCCGACCGCACGTGCTCGAGGAAGAGCAGCTTGCCGCCAGGCCTGAGGACTCTCGCGATCTCGTTGATCGCCTGCTGCGGGTAGTCGACCGTGCAGAGGACCAGGGTCGAGACCACGGTGTCGAATCGGTCATCCCCGAACGGGAGTCGCTCAGCGTCCGCCACCATCACCGAGGAAGCGGGCCTCGCCGTCTTCGCCCGGCGCTCGAGCCGACCGATCATCGGCGGCGACGGCTCGGTCAGGACCAGCTCCTCCAGGCTGTCCGGATAGTGGGGAAGGTTGAGTCCGGTTCCGGCGCCGAGGTCAAGCACGCGCCCAGTCGCCTGACTGAGCAGTGCGGACCTTCGCTGCGTCATTCCGGCGCGCTCACCCACCCAGAGAAGCGGGTCATAGATCGCGCTAGAAACGCTCTCCCAGACTTTGCTCAACACCGGCCTCCTTGCTCGCATGTGAACGTGACACGGGTTCTTACGAGCGGCGCAGAGCTTCGGCTTGAGATGGCGGTGTGAGGTGCGCCACAGAGGTCGGGACCTGGTGCACGCAGGGCAGGGTGAGCCGCGCCCGACCCCCCGGGCGAGCGCGCGCACACCTGACCCCAGGAACCTAGGCCGCTGCCGCCTCGACCTCGCGGACCTCGAAGACTTCCTCGAGGTGCTTATGCGAGGGGCAGTAGTTCATACCAGGCAGCGGCTCGCGCTGGCACGGGGTGCCCTTGCGAGTGCTGGCCAGGCAGCTTCGCTGCTGACCGTCAAGTGTCACGTCGGCGGGCAGGGAATCGAGGAACTCCTCGATCAGCCCGATGTGCCGCTCGATGACCATGTAGACCCGCACCTGCTCTGCAAGCGCGAAGTGCTCACGAACCTCAGTGAAGAGCGTCTTCGCGGGGCGGGCGAAATAGCGGCGGTCGGAGACCAGCCGCTGAATTGTGGCTTCGCATGCCTCCAGGACCTTCCTCCGGGCCGCGAAGGTCCTCTCCACGCTTCCGGAGGTGTCGATCCGAGGTACGAGGTCCCGGTAGATGGAACGACTGAATTGATACATCCCGATCTCTCCTATCCCCCCTGAAGCCTTGTCCGTAATGGGCAACCTTGCCCCGGACCCTTCAGGTGAATGGCGATTGAAGCATGCCCAAAAGTGGGTAGGGTTAAGCGTCGATTAAGTACTTTTAAGTATGCCAGCTACCAGACTTTTCGGTAGTCAGCCTACTGCCAGGTCTCCCAGCGCAGTCCGTCGTTCCCGCTCAGCAGATGGCGCTCGTCGAGCGCAGGATCGAGGTCGGGGAACTCGAGGCGACGGTGGGAGCCGCGCGACTCCTCGCGTTCGAGCGCGAAGCGAGCGATCAGGCGGGCGAGCGGATAGGGGTCGGTGAGCAGGCGCTCGAGGCCGTCGGCGCTTCGCAGCGGGCCCGCGAGCTCCCAGACCGCCTCGCGGGTGGCCACCGTGGGTGGTTCGAAGCGCCACTCCGGCGGATCGGGGGCGGGGCCGGGGTCCGGTTCAGCCGACGTGGCGTTCGCCGCCTTCGCCCCGAGCACGAAACACTCGGTGAGCGAGTTGGAGGCGAGGCGGTTCGCGCCATGGAGCCCGGTGCAGGCGCACTCGCCGACGGCGAAGAGCCCGGGGAGGGAGGAGCGGCCCTCGAGATCGGTGGCGATCCCGCCCATCACGTAGTGGGAGGCCGGGGCCACCGGGATCGGCTCGCGCAGAGGGTCGTACCCGGCCTCCCGCAGGGACGCGAACACGCTTGGGAAACGGGCCTCGCTCAGCTCTCGCATATCGAGCAGCACGTGGTCGGTGCTGTCTCGCTTCATCTGGTCCAGGACCGCGAGGCTGACGGCGTCGCGCGGGGCCAGCTCGTCGGTGAACTGCTCGCCGTCAGCGCCGAGCAGCTTTGCTCCCTCGCCCCGGACGGCCTCGGTGACGAGCAGGCCATCCGATTCGGTCCCGGGCGCCGACAGGGCCGTGGGGTGGAACTGGCAGAACTCCAGGTCGGCGAGGTCGGCACCGGCGGCGTGAGCCATCACCGGGCCGGCCCCGATCGCGCCCCACGGATTGGTCGTGCGCGCCCAGAGCGCGGCGGCGCCGCCCGTCGCCAGGATCGTGGACTTCGCTCGGAGACGCCCGTCTTCGGTGATCACCCCGTGGCACCGGCTGCCGTCGCTCCAGAGCGCCACGGCCGAGGTCTCCTCGATTACCTCGATGCGTTCGTCTCGAGCTGCGAGCTCGGCGAGCCGCTCCGTGATCCGGCGCCCGGTAGCGGCGCCGCCGGCGTGCACCACTCGCCTGCGGGAGTGCCCACCCTCCAGAGCGAGTGACAGGCTCTCGTCCGGAAGGAGATCGAAGTGGATGCCGCGCCGCTGGAGCTCCCAGACAACGCCCGGCGCCTCTCGCGCCAGCAGCTCGGCGGCGGATCGCCGGCACGCTCCCCTCCCAGCCGCGACCGTGTCCTCGACGTGCTGCTCCGGCGAGTCGTCGGGCCCGATCGCGGCCGCGAGGCCGCCCTGCGCCCAGAAGCTCGAGCTCTCCGAGAGCGGCTTCCTCGACACCATCGCCACCCGCGAGCCTGCGTCCGCCGAGGTCAGCGCCGAGTACAGGCCGGCGGCGCCGCCGCCCACCACCACGACGTCGAGGGGCTCGTCCGGCGTCATCGGAGCGCCGAACCCTAGTCTGCGCTAGATCGCGGGGCTGTACGTCCGACACCCGAGCTCGTTCGAGCACGACACCGGCGGTCATCCGGAGAACGCCCGGCGCCTGATCGCCATCGAAGAGGCCATGTCGGACCGGAACTGGCTCGGGATGGAGCTGGTCGAGGCGCCGGCGGCGACCCGTGAGCAGCTCGAGCGGGTCCATGGGGCCTCGCACATCGACTCGATCGAGAAGCTCGCGGAGCGGGGCGGGGGGCCGATCGATCTGGACACCGTCGCCAGCGCGGGCTCCTGGGTGGCGGCCCTGCACGCGGCGGGAGGAGCCGTTCATGCCGCCGAGCGGCTCCTGGCTGATGGTGGCTTTGCCTTCTGCGGCCTGCGCCCGCCGGGGCACCACGCCGAACGCGACCGTGCGATGGGGTTCTGCCTGTTCAACAACGTTGCGGTCGCTGCCGCCCACGCGATCGCGGAGCTCGGGCTGGAGCGGGTCCTGGTGCTCGACTGGGACGTGCACCACGGCAACGGGACCGAGGCGATCTTCTTCGGCTCCCCGCAGGTCCTCTACTCGAGCATCCACCAGAGCCCGCTGTACCCGGGGACCGGGGCCGCCACTGACTTCGGCAGCGGAGAGGGCGAGGGCTACACCGTGAACCTCCCGGTGCCGCCGGGCAGCGGCCCCGACGAGTTCCTCTCGCTCGTTCAGTCCGTGGTCATGCCGGTTGCGCGCGAATGGAGGCCCGAGCTGATCTGCATCTCGGCCGGCTACGACGCGCACCGCGACGATCCGCTGGCGAACTGCACGCTGGACGACGCCGCCTACGGGGACATGGCAGCCAGCATGCGCGACCTGGCGACGGAACTCGAGGTGCCGGTCCTGATCTGCCTGGAGGGCGGCTATTCGCTCGGTGCCCTGTCCGGCTCGACGGTCGCCACCCTCGAGGCCCTCTCGGCCGACCGCGCGCCGCGGAGCGCCCCGATCGGGCCGGCGGGCCAATATCGCGAACGGCTGGCCCGCTTCTGGCCCGCGCTCGATGGCTAGACGGTCAGGTTCTCCCTGAGCTCGTCGAGCAGGCTCTTGGGAAGGCCCGGGACCTCCTCCAGGTCGTCGACCGAGTTGAAGCATTCCTTGCGCTCCCGGTAGGCGATCACGCGCGTCGCCTGAGTGACCGAGAGGCCGATCCCGCGGAGCTGCTCGAAGGTCGCCTGGTTGACGTCGAGCGCCGACTCCTCGTTACGGGACCTGGGCTCGGCCGGGCTCGGCTCGGTCGGCGGAGTGGGTTCTGACTCGACCGCCGGCTGCTCCGGCTCCCTCCCCTTCTCGCGCTTTGCCTTCTTCTCGGCGACCTGCTTCTCCCGAGCGGCCTTCTTCTCCGCCGCTTCCTTCTCGCGGGCCGCCTTCTTCTCCGCGGTCTCCTTCTCCCGCACCGCACTCCGCTCGGCCGCCTCCTTCTCCCGGGCGGCCCGCTTGGCCTCGCGCTCCTCGCGTCGGGCGCGGCGGGCCTCAGCGACCCGCTGCAGCAACCCGGGCTCCGACTCCTCCATCGCGTCCTGCTCGACGGTGTCAGTGTCCTCGCGCCGCTCAGGCTCGGCGACCTGCTCCGGTTCCTTGGGCTCTTCGGGCTTCTCCGGCTTCTCGGCCGGCTCGGGGGTCTCCACCTCCGCGGCCTGCTCAGGTTCGGGCTCCCGGGGTTTCGGCTCGGGCTCCTCGACTTCGGCCGTCTTTCTCGCAGGTAGGTCGATCCCGATCGAGGCGGCATGCGCCTGGGCCCCGCTCGCCCGGTCGACCACCGACTTGATCCGCTCCTCGAGCTCGCTGACGCGGCTCTCGCGCTCCTCCTCGGCGCGGCGCAGCTGATCGCCGGAGGCATCGCCGAGCTTGCGCTCGGCAGACTCGGCGCGAGCCTCGGCCTCGCTGAGTTGAACCTCAGCGGCCCGGAGCGCCCGGCCGGCTTCCTCGAGCTCGGCGGCCAGCTCGGCCTCGCGCTGGGCGAAGGAGCGCTCGGCCTCCTGCTTCGCCTCACGCTCGATCTGCGCCCTCATCTTCTCGATCTGCCTCTCGACGTCCGTTGAGTGCTTCTCGGCCTCCTCCCGGCGCGCGGCGCATACCTGCTCCTTGGCCGCCGCCTCGGCCTGGCGCTTGAGCTCCTTGGTCCGGCCCTCGAGCCAGTTGGCTGCCTCCTCTCGGGCGCTCACCTCGGCGCCCCGAAGCCTCTCGACCTCCTTCTGCAGCTCGGCGAGCTGCGTCTCGGTCTCCTTCGCCGCACGAGACTTGGTATCGGACTCGACCTTGGCGAGCGCCTCCTGGATCCTGGCGTCGGACTCGGCCTGCAGGCGGCGCATCTCGGCGTCGATCCGTTCCTCGGCCTCACGCTGGAGGCGGGTGCGCTCCTCGGCGAGCTTCGCCTCGGCGCCCTCGACGCGAGTGCCGGCTGCCTCGATCTGCTCGGCGATCTCGTCCAGGCGGCGCTGCGCCGACTCCGCCGCCTCGGCGGCGGCCTCGCGCTCGCGGCGCAGGGTCTCCTCGCGCGAGGCGAGCTCGGACTCGTGGCGAGCCTCGGCCGCCCGGCGGGCGGCGGCGATCTCCTCGCTTGCCCGGGCGTCAGCCTCGGACTTGATCTGCGAGATCCGCTGGGTGAACTCCTGCTCGAGCTCGCCCCGGATCTGGGCCTCGAGCTCCGCCCGGCTCTGCTCCACGAGCTCGCGCTCTCCGGTCGACCGTCGTCCCTCCTGTCGATCCAATTCCTGCTTCACCTCCCGCTCGACGCGGGCGTTTCCCTCCTGGACCTCCCGCTCGAGCTCCACCAGCCTCTCCTGTGCTTCCCTGAGGGCGGCGGCGGCTTCGTCCCGCTCCGCGATCAGCTGCCTCTCGCGATCGGCCCTCGCGTCGGTGGCGCCGACCTTGCTGGCGGCGCGTGCCTCGGCCTCCTCGAGCCGCCGCTGCACCGCCTCCAGCGACCGGGCGGCACGCTCCCGTTCCCTCTCCAGGTCCTCCTCCAGCGCGAGGATCTCGGCGGTCGCCTTGTCCTCGGCGTCACGGCGCGCGGCATGCACGGCCTGATCGGCGCGCTCCTCCTCCTGCTCGCTCATCAGGGCGACTCTAGATGAGTGATTCCACGGCCGCGTGTGCACGGGGGCGCGACTGGCCGAGCAGGTCGAGGACGCAGGCCGCGTGGCGTGGCACCGCCACGCGAGCGGTCGAGGACGAAGAGATGCAAAGGGCCAGTCGCGCCATCCGCGTGCGCGTGGTCGTGGAATTGCTCATCTAGTGGCTGACGCGCTCCTCTTTCGCCACAAGCCACACGCCTCTGGCGTGGCGGCGGCGGCCATCCTCGCTCGAAACGAGCCGAGGAGGTTTGCATGCCAGAACTCGTCGCCCGACTCCTGCTCGCCGCGGAGGCGGCGAGCGGCCGGCTGCTTGCGCAGCCGCCGCGTCGCGGGCAGGGAACGGTCGAGTACGTCGGATTGATCCTGCTCGTCGCCCTCCTGATGGTGGGCATGGTCGCCGCGATGAAGGGGTTCCAGGGCAAGCAGGGCCTGGAGCTGGCCCAGACGATCGTCGACAAGATCCGCGAGGCGGTCGGGCAGGTCAAGTTCAAGTAACGGCGCTGCGCCCGGGTTGGTTCGCCGGCCCGGGCGCGGGCAGCCGGTCTCAGGCGTGCGAGACTGGCGCCATGCCCGCCAGCCGCTCCTACGACCGTGCTCCGGCCGACACACGACCGGTTGCGATCGAGCCGGGCTTCGTCCGGACAGCCGACGGCTCGGCCCTGTTCTCGCAGGGAGAGACGCGGGTGATCTGCACCGCGTCGGTGACCGATTCGGTGCCCCGCTGGATGGAGGGAAAGGGTCGCGGCTGGGTGACCGCCGAGTACGCGATGCTGCCGGCCTCGACCGGGGACCGGAAGGCGCGCGACATCAGCCGCGGCAAGCAGGACGGCCGCGGGGTGGAGATCCAGCGCCTGATCGGGCGGTCACTGCGTGGCGTCGTCGACTTCCAGGCTCTGGGTGAGCGCTCGGTGTACGTCGATTGCGACGTCCTCCAGGCGGACGGTGGAACTCGCTGCGCGGCGATCACCGGAGGGTTCGTCGCCCTCCAGCAGGCGCTGGCCGCGCTCGCTGACGCGGGCAAGATCGAGCGGCTTCCGCTGAACCAATCGGTGGCCGCGATCAGCGTCGGGATGGTGGAGGGGCGGGCGCTCTGCGATCTCGACTACGTCGAGGACTCGACCGCCGAGGTCGACGCGAACGTGGTCATGACCGGGGATGGCGGCCTGGTCGAGGTCCAGGCGACGGCGGAGCGCACTCCGCTCTCCCGTGCCTCGCTCGACGAGCTCCTGGCGCTCGCGGAGGGCGGCATCGCCCGGTTGCGCGAGGCTCAGGAGACGGCGCTCGGAGCGCTTCCCGCCTAGGGCGCGCGATGCCGGCGCTGATCGTCGCGACGCGAAACGAGCACAAGCTCCGCGAGCTCGGCGAGCTGCTGGCGGGCGTCGAGCTCGATCCGTTGCCGCCCGAGGTGGAGCTGCCCCCGGAGGAGGGGCAGACGTTCAGCGAGAACGCGCTGGGCAAGGCGCGCGCCGCTCACGCCGCGACCGGTCGCGCCGCGATCGCCGACGACTCCGGCATCGAGGCCCACGGGCTGGACGGCCGCCCGGGAGTCCAGTCCGCCCGCTACGCCGGTGAGGACGCGTCCGACGAGCAGAATCTGGCCAAGCTCCTCGATGAGGTCCGCCGGCAGGACGATCGCGGGGTCTCCTACGTCTGCGTCATCGCGCTGGTGGACGAGGGAGGCAACGAATCGGTCTTCGAGGGGCGCTGCGAGGGGACGCTCGCGACCGAGCCGAGGGGCAGCGGCGGCTTCGGCTACGACCCGGCGTTCGTCCCGTACGACACCGGTCCGGATGACGAGCGCACGATGGCCGAGCTCAGCCCGGACGAGAAGAACGCGATCAGCCATCGCGGCCGCGCGGCGCGGGAGCTCGCCACGCACCTCGGCCTGGGGGCCGAGCGGTGAGTGCCGTCGGATCGGTCGGGCCGGTGGCGCGATTCACGAAGCCCCGAGCCGCTGCGGTCTCTATCGCATCCAACTCCGCGCTGATCGCACTGAAGCTCGCCGCGGCGGCGATCACGGGCTCCGTGGCGATCCTGAGCGAGGCGCTCCACTCCATGATCGACCTGGTGGCCTCCGTGATCGCCTTCATCTCGGTGCGCAAGGCCGACGAACCGGCCGACGTCGAGCACCCCTACGGTCACGAGAAGGTCGAGAACGTGGCGGCGGCAATCGAGGGCATGCTGATCATCGTCGGCGCCGGGGTGATCGTCTACGAGGCCGTGCACCGGCTGGCTGTGGGAGCGTCGGTGGACAAGCTCGGCGTCGGCATCGCCGTGATCGGCTTCTCGACCGTCGCCAACGGCGTCGTCTCCCAGTTCCTCTCCCGGCAGGCGCGCCGCCATGATTCGCCGGCCCTGGCCGGGGATGCCGCCCACCTCGGCACCGATGCCCTCACCTCCCTCGGTGTGCTCGTCGGGCTGCTGCTTGTCCAGATCACCGGCGCGAACGCGATCGACTCCGCGGTCGCCCTCGCGGTCGCGGCGGTAATCGTGTTCGCGGGGATCCGGATCCTGCGGCGGTCGGCCGCGGTCCTGGTGGATGAGGCGCCTCCGCGGGAGGAGATGGATCGGATCGAGGCGGCGATCGCCCGAGCGCGCGCCGATGAGCCGGAAGTGGTCGGCTACCACAAGCTGCGTGCCCGGACCACGGGCCGTCGGCGCTACATCGAGCTTCATGTCCAGTTCCGGAGCGGAACGAGCCTGGAGAGAGCCCACGACCTGGCGCACGAGCTGAGGGATGCGATCGAAACGGATCTCGGGAACGCCGAGGTTCTGATCCACGTCGAGCCGGAGAGCTCCCGCCATGATCCGGCGGAGTCGCCCAGGGAGTTCAGAGCAGGTTGACCGCGGCGGCTGTGCCCACCGCGCCGACCACGATGCTGTACCCGGTGTAGCCGCCGATCGCCAGCAGGATGACGGCGATCCCGCAAGCGATCACGACCGTGAGCCAGGAACCCTGCTCGAGAGTCACGCTCGCTATTTTGACCCAGTGCCCCCCGTCGATGCCCCGAGCCTCCCGGATGCCGATCGGGCGGTCGAGCACCTGGAGGAGATCTCGCGTGAGCTGCGGGGCTGCGCGATCCTCTCCGACGCCGGCGAGGTCCTGGCGGCGAGCGGGGATCTGGAGGCCTGGGGCGAGGCCGGCCGGGAGCTGATCGCCGCCGCCGATTCGGCCGGGGGCGAGCCGGTCGCCCACGCCCACGTCGCCACCGGAGACGGGGAGGCGTTCTGCGTGCGCGAGGGCCCGTACGTCGCCGTCGCGGTCACCGACCGCTTCACCCTGGCCTCGCTGATGATCTTCGACATGCGGAACGCTCTGCGGCAGCTGGCGGCGGCCGGCTCCTGATGCCGACCAAGCCGCATCGGGTGTTGCTCGACCGGGTCTCCGGCTACGCCGACGAGGCCGCCGCCTACCTGCGCCGCCGCCGGCATCTGCGCAAGCCGTTCGCCAGGACCTCTTACCCCGGGGGCCGCAGTCTGGCCTTCCCGGAGGACTCCGAGCCGGGCCAGGCGCTTTTCGAGGCGGCCGCGCACCTGATCGAGGTCCCCAGCCCGAAGAAAGCGCGGAGCGGCAAATGAGCGATTCCGCCCTCCAGTTGGTGGATGAAGGAGTCGCCCAGCGAGTCCTCGAGCGGGCACTCGCCAAGGGCGGCGACTTCGCCGAGCTGTTCTGCGAGGAGCGCCGGGGCTTCAACCTCTCGATCGACGAGTCGCGAATCGAACGGCCGCAGTCGGGCAGCGAGCGCGGCGCCGGGATCAGGGTGATCGACGGCGAGGTGACGCGCCTCGCCCACGTCGACGGACTGGCGGAGGAGGATCTGCTGCGCGCGGCCGATGGGCTGGCAAGTGCCCTCGGCGGCAGTGCCACCGAGCCGATCGCGCTGCAGGCGGCCGCTGCGCCGGAGCTGCAGGAGATCGAGGTGGACCCCGCGTCGGTCCCGGCTGAGCGCAAGGCCGAGGTCCTCCGGGAGCTCGACGAGCGCGCACGGTCGGCCGGCTCCGAGGTGGCGCAGGCGTCCGCCAGCTATAGCGAGGGGCGCCGGCGTGTGGCCGTCTTCAACTCGGAGGGTCTACAGGCCGGTGACGATCGCACCCGCGTGCGGCTCGGCGTGCAGGTGGTGGCGCGAAAGGATGGAACCGTCGAGACGGGGTTCGAGACCCTCGGCGAGCACCGCGGCTTCGAGCTGCTGGAGGGCGATCCGGCCCGCATCGCCGACCAGGCCGCGCGCAAGGCGATCACGCTGTTGGGCGCGGACCCGGCGCCGGCGGGTGAGCTGACCGTGGTGGTCGGCAGGGGCTTCGGCGGCGTCCTCTTCCACGAGATGACCGGCCATGGGCTGGAGGCGGACGCCGTGCAGAAGGGCGCCAGCGTCTACGCGGACCTGATGGGCGAGAAGGTCGCCGAGCCGCTCCTGAACGCCTACGACGACGGCACCATGCCGCACGAGTGGGGGACCGGGGCGATCGATGACGAGGGGACCCCGAGCCACAAGACCGCGGTGATCCAGGAGGGGCGCCTGACGTCCTACCTCTACGACCGCCTGCGCGCCCGCCGCGACGGGGCGGAGTCGACCGGCAACGGCCGCCGGGCGAGCTTCAGGGACCTGCCGATCCCGCGGATGACCAATACCTACATCGAGCCCGGCGACGCCGATCCCGAGGAGATCATCGCCGAGGTCGACCGTGGCTTCTACGCGGTCTCGTTCGGCGGCGGTCAGGTGGAGCCGGCGACCGGGGACTTCGTCTTCGGGGTCTCGGAGGGGTACCTGATCGAGGGCGGCAAGGTGACCAGTCCCTGCCGCGGCGCCACCCTGATCGGGAACTGCCTCCAGGCTCTCGCGCGGATCGACGCAGTCGGCTCGGATTTCGAGATGAAGACGGGCTTCTGCGGCAAGTCCGGGCAGACGGCGCCGGTCGGGACCGGCCAGGGCCACGTCCGCATCCGGGGCATGACCGTCGGGGGAACGGCTGTATGAGTCAGTCCGATCAGTCCGGCGACCTGGAGGAGCTCGCGCGCCGGGCCGCGGAGACCGCCACCACCGCCGGAGCGAGCGACGCCGAGGCATGGGCGGAGGGATCGCGCAGCCGTGAGGTCCGGGTGCACGCGGGCGAGGTCGAGAGCCTCACCGAAGCCTCAGGGCGCGGGGTGGGTATCAGGGCCTGGATCCGGGCGCGCACCGGGTACGCGTACGGGACCGATCTCTCGGAGGCCGGCCTGACCGAGCTCGCCGAGGCCGCGGTCGGCGCGGCGCGCGTGGCTGATGAGGACGAGAGCGCCGCCGCGCCGGAGCCCTCGGGAGAGGCCACTGAGATCCCCGGCCTTTACGACGAGGGAGTCGCCGCGACCGAGACGGCGGAGGTGATCGACCTGGCGAAGCGGGTCGAGCGGGCGGCGCTAGACCGCGATTCGCGGGTCACCGGCGTCGAGGAGGTGGTCTACGTCGACGAGGACTCGAATGCGGCGATCGCCACGTCACGCGGGGTCTCCGGGGCGTTCGGCGCCTCGGCCGCCTACTCCTTCCTGCAGGCGATGGCGACCGAGGACTCCGAGGTCCAGACCGGTCTGGGGTTCGGCGTGGCTCGCTCGCCTCGAGATCTCGACTCCGGTGAGATCGGCGCCGAGGCCGGCGACGAGGCGAGCTCGATGCTCGGCGCGACCAAGCCGGAGTCGCGCAGCTGCCCCGTGGTGCTCTCGGCCCGGGTGGCCGCCAGCTTCGCCGGCTTCATCGGCGGAGCGCTCTCGGCGGACGAGGTCCAGCGCGGCCGCTCGCCCTTCGCGGACCGGCTCGGTGACGAGGTGGCTTCCGCCGCCCTGCGGATCGCGGACGACGGCACCGACCCGGGCGGGCTCGCCAGCGCCCCCTTCGACGGGGAGGGCACGCCGCGGGGACGAACTGCGCTGGTCGCCGAAGGCAAGCTGCTCGCCTACCTGCACGACAGCTACACCGCACGCCGCGGCGGCGCAATCTCCACCGGCAATGCCTCGCGGGCCTCCTATCGCTCGCCGCCCTCGGTGAGTCCCTCGAACCTGATGATCGAGCCCGGGGAGGTTTCGCTCGAGGAGCTGTTCGCGCAGGCCGGAGACGGCGTTTACATCACCGAGGTGGCCGGCCTGCACTCGGGTGTTAATTCGGTTACCGGCCGCTACTCGGTCGGCGCTACGGGGAAGGCGATCAGGAGTGGGGACCTGGCCGAGCCGCTGCGCGAGTTCACGATCGCGGGCGAGCTGCTCGGCACCCTGGCGGCGGTGCAGGCGGTGGGTTCCGACGTGCGCTGGGTCCCCTTCGGGGGCTCTGTCCACAGCGCTCCGATCCTGGTCGCGGAGATGGCGATCGGCGGCTCGTAGGCGGGCGCTTGCCCTCGGGAAGCGCTGTTAGGCTCGCGCCAACTCCAAACCGAGGAGGCGAACGTGACCAAGGCTGAGTTCCTCGACGTGCTCGCGCGCGACTCAAGAATCGGAAACAAGAAGGAGGCGGGCCAGGCCGTCGAAGCGGTGCTCGAAGCGATCACCGACGTCCTCCAGGGCGGTGGCGAGGTGAACTTCACGGGCTTCGGCAAGTTCGCCGTCGCCGAGCGCGGCCCCCGGCAGGGCGTCAATCCGAGAACCGGCGAGCGGATCTTCATCCCCGGCGGCAAGGTGCCACGCTTCTCGGCGGGCTCGGGTCTGAAGAAGAAGGTCAAGGGCGGCGACTAACCAGACGCGCCCCTTCGCGGACCGGCTGACGGCGCTCGTCGAGGAGCGCCGGAGCCAGATCTGCCTCGGGCTCGACCCGGACCCGAGCTCCCTGGCGCCGGAATCGGCACCGGAGGGTGATCTGCGGGACGCCGCCGAGCGGGCTGCGGTGGCCGTCTATGAGGACTGCAACCGGCTGATCGAGGTGGCGGGATCGGCCTGCGTGGCGATCAAGCCGCAGCTCGCCTGCTTCGAGCGGCTCGGTCAGCGTGGCTGGTGGGCGCTGGACGAGGTCTGCCGAGCGGCGCATCGCGAGGGGCTCCTGGTGGTCGCCGATGGCAAACGCGGCGACGTCCCGGTGACCGCGGCCGCCTACGGCCAGGCGCTGGTCGGCGAGACCGAGACTCCCTGGGGGTCCGTCGCCGGTCTCGGGGCCGACGCCTTCACAGCCAATCCCCTGCTCGGCGAGGACGCGATCGAGGTGCTGGTCGACGCCGCCCAGGCGGCCGGCGCCGGCGTCTTCCTCCTGGTTCGGACCTCGAATCCGGGGGCGGTCCGGCTGCAGGACGGCATCATCAGTGCCGCCTCCTCGGCTTCGCCTCCGGGGGCGGCTGGAGAGCGGCGACCCCTGCATGAGGAGCTCGCCGCCCTGGTGGCGGAGAGCGCCCCGAGGCTCGCGGGTGACTCCGGCCTGTCGGGGGTGGGCGCGGTGGTTGGCGCGACCGCCCCCCAACACATGGGCCGGCTCCGTGAGCTGATGCCGGATTCGGTCTTCCTGATCCCCGGCGTGGGCGCGCAGGGGGGCAAGCCGGAAGAGCTCGGTCCGGCGGTGGCTCCCGGTCGTCCCGCATCGATCCTGGTGGCCGCCTCCCGGAGCATCGCCCGGGCCGATGATCCGGCGGACGCCGCGGAGGAGCTGCGCGCAGCCGTGTGGAGTTTGCGGGAGTAGTCCCGAGTACCATCGCGGCCCGCGAATGCCGGATTACAAGCCGAACTATTTCGTCCGCGCATTCGCGCTGCTCGCGCTGATCGCGGCCCTGATCCTCGTCGTCGTGGTGGTCGTGACCACGTCGTCCGGGGGATCCGACGACGGGGACAAGGGAGGTGGCGGGGAGGCCGATGTCAGCAAGGTGGGCCGCAAGGCGGTCCGCAAGGGGGTCTGGGTCGTCCACTCCGGCGACACCCTCGGCGAGATCTCGGTCAAGACCGGGATCGACCAGGACACGCTCCTGCAGCTCAATCCCGATCTCGATCCGCAGGCCCTGCTCGAGGGCCAGCGAATAGCGTTGCGGTGACCGTGTCGGTCTCGGGATTCAGGCAGGGGCCCATTCGCGCCGCGCTCGCGATCGTCGTGGCGGTCCTCTCGGTGGGTCTGCCCGCCAGGGCGGCCGCCGCGGACCCGCCCAGACTGGATGCCAGGGCCTGGATCCTGCTCGACCCCAGGGACGATTCGGTCATCGCCGCCAAGGCGCCCAACAGGCGCCTGCCCATCGCGAGCGCGACGAAGCTGATGACCGCCTACCTCGCGCTGCACGACCTGCGCCCCAACCAGATGGTGATCGCGCCGGCGTACCGGCCGAGCAACCCCGCCGAGGTCCGGCTCGGCCTTCGCGCCGGGGAGCGGATACGCGTCCGCGACCTGCTCTACGCCCTGCTGCTGCCCAGCGCGAGCGACGCCGCCGAGACCCTGGGGGTGGCCGTTTCCGGTTCGGTGCCGGCCTTCATCAACGACATGAACCGGACGGCTCGCCGGCTCGGCCTCGCGGACACGAGCTACGCGAACCCGATCGGGCTCGACGACCCCGACAACTACTCGAGCGCCCACGACCTGGTGACACTCGCCGCGATCTTGATGCGCAATCGCCTCTTCGCTCGCATCGTGAACACGCCGGCCGCGACGCTCAGCAGCGGTGACCATCCCCGGACCGTCACCAGCAGGAACACCTTGCTGGGGCAGGCGCCGTGGGTCAACGGGGTCAAGACCGGCCACACCTTGGACGCGGGCTACGTGCTCGTCGGCTCCGGCACCCGCGGCTCGACGACCCTGATCTCGGCGGTGCTCGGCACCTCGAGCGAGTACGCGCGCGATCAGAGCACGCTCGAGCTCCTCGACTACGGCTTCTCGCTCTACCACCCGGTGGAGGAGGTGAGCCAGGGGGAGGAGGTCGCCTCCCCGAAGCTCGACTATCGGGACGACCATCTGCCGCTGGTCGCCCGGCAGCCTCTGACCGTGACGGTGCGCGAGGGCCAGCGCGTCGGCACGCGCGTGACCGCCCCCGAGGAGGTCAGCGGCGCGGTACGGAGCGGCCAGGTCCTCGGGCGGGTCACTGTGACGGTGGACGGCGAGCGGGCCGCGACGAGTCCCCTGGTTGCGGCGCACGCCGTCGGTGCCGCCACGACCCTCGACAAGGCGCTGTCGACCGCCGAGAATCCGATCGTGCTGATTGTGCTTGCGGCGATCGTGATACTTGTAGGGCTGCTGCTGATCATGAGAGGGCGCGGATCGCCACCGGCGGAAATCCCGGTCCCGCGAACTCGGCAGGAGCCGCAGCGGTCGCCCCGACAAAGGACTCCGGAGGAGAGGCGAAGGATGCACGAGGAGCGGATGCGCAGGAGGCGCCAGAGAATGGAGCGGGAAGGCGGCACGGGATGATCCTGACCGTCACCCTGAACGCAGCGATCGACCGCACCGTGGCGGTGCCGAGCTTCCGGCAGGGAAATCGCCATCGTGCTGTCGAGGCCAGCACCGTCGCAGGTGGCAAGGGAGTGAACGTCGCCCGCGCGCTCAAGCTTCTCGACCGGCCAGTGATCGCCACAGGGCTTGCCGGCGGTCCCACCGGCGCTCGCCTGATGGAGCGCCTGGCCGAGGAATCGATACTCACGGACTTCACCTGGATCGCGGGCGAGTCGCGCACGAACCTCGCGGTGATCGACCCCACCTCCGGGGAGCAGACCGAGATCAACGAGCGCGGCCCGGACGTCAGGGCCGAGGAGCTCGATCGCTTTCTCGAGAAGCTGCTCTATCTGGCACGCGGCGCCCGCATCTGCGCGATCGCCGGCAGCCTGCCGCCGTCCGTCCCCGCCACCTTCGCGGGCCTGATGGTCGAGGAGCTCAAGGCCCTGGGCGTCGAGACGATCATCGACACGGAGGGCGAGCCGCTGCTCGCCTCACTGCGCGCCGAGCCGGCGGCCGTCACCCCGAACCTGAGAGAAGCGGAGGGTGCCGTCGGGCACGAGTTCAACGACCGGGAGGACCTGCAGAACGGGCTCCGCAGCCTGGTCGAGCTCGGAGCGGCGAACGCCGTGATCACGCGGCCCGAGGGCTGCGTGGCCTCGCTGCTCGCCGAGGACGACCAGCGCCACGCCTATGAGGTCACCGGGCCGGAGGTCGAGCCTGTCGCCACAGTCGGATCCGGTGACGCCTTCCTTGCCGGCTTCGTAGCTGCCCGCTACGACGGCCGCCCGCCCGAGGAGTGCCTGCGCTTCGCCGTCGCCTGTGGCGCCGAGTCGACCCACCACTTCGGCGCCGGCAGCATCGACCCGGCCGAGGTCGAGCGCCTGATGCCCGGGGTCGAGTCGCGCGAGCTCGAGGCGCCGGCGAAGGTCTAGCCCGCGGCTCTAGCCGAAGAGCCCGCGGCGCTGCCTGAAGGGCGGGTTCGCGAGGTCCTGCTCGCTGAAGCCGCGGGCCGTGCCCTCGGTCGCGTAGCGGTAGAGGCAGAGGAGGAAGACCTGCTGCACCGCGGAGCCGAGCGCCGCCACCGCGAACAGGAGCAAACCGCCCAACGCGACCAGAACTGCGCCCAGGGCCCCAGAGCCGCTGCCCATCACGGCGAAGCCGATGCCGAGCAGAATCGCGGCGGGAATGGCGATGAACACCATCCAGACCGTGATGGTCACGGAGCCGCTGATGCCCTCACCCCAGCGCTTGCGGACGACCGCCACTGAGTCCTTGAGCGCCGTGACCGGCCCGGGCGTCGGCGCGACTGTGGCGAGGATCGGGACCACGAACAGAGTCGCCAGACCCCAGGCGGCGCCAACCAGTGCCGAGGCGATCCGGCCTCCGCCGGGGATGCGCGAGGAGAGCTCCGCCAGCAGCGCGCCCACCCCGGCCGCGAGCAGCGACCAGAGGGCGATCTTGCCGAGCCTCTTCCGCGACTCGCCGATCGCCTCACCGAAGCTCAGGCGCCGGCCCTCGAGCGCGGCGTTCGCGGCGCTCGCCAGGGCGACGTTGAAGAAGACGCCGAGGAAGGTGGACGGATACAGCGAGATCAGGATCGCGATCAGGACCTCTCCCTGGCTGGCGTCCCCCGAGTAGCCGCCGATCAGGGTGAAGACGGCGATGAAGATGAGGCCCGACGTCATGCCGAGCAGCGCCAGCGCGACCATGGCCCTGTCCTGGCGAACGAGCCCCCAGGCGGTCTTCGTCAGCCGCCAGCTGCGTGCGATTCTCCCCTCGCGATCCTCCATCTCCTTCTCCTGAACCGGATTCTACGGGCGGGACCGGGCGGTTGGACGAAAATCGCGCGTGGAGCGCCATGGGTCGGGGAGGCCGGGTTGACCGCTGTTATCCTTGGCGGGGCGTTGGTGAAGGACCTCCGAAACGCCGCTATCACCGCATTTCCGGCCCCGCAGCGCGGGGTTTTTTCGTCCGCGAACGAATCTAGGATCAGCGAATGGAAGTAGAGATTGGCCGCGGCAAGAAGGGCCGCAGGGCATACGGCTTCGATGACATCGCGATCGTCCCCTCGAGGCGGACGCGCGACCCGGACGACATCGACATCACCTGGACGCTCGGTCCGTATCGCTTCGAGCTGCCGCTGCTCGCCTCCGCGATGGACGGCGTCGTCAGCCCGAACACCGCGGGGCTGATCGGCAAGCTCGGCGGGCTCGCCGTGCTCAACCTCGAGGGCATCTGGTCGCGTTATGAGAACGCCGACGAGAAGCTCGACGAGATCGCCGGTGCACCGAAGCAGGTCGCGACCAAGCTCATGCAGGAGGTCTACGCCGAGCCGGTCAAGGCGGAGCTGATCGCCAAGCGGGTCGAGGAGATCAAGGCCGAGGGCGTCGTTGCCTGCGGCTCTCTCACCCCTCAGAAGGTGACCCAGTACTACGAGACCGCGCTCGAGGCCGGCCTCGACATCCTCGTCATCCAGGGGACGGTGATCTCGGCCGAGCACGTCTCGAACCAGACCGAGCCGCTCAACCTGAAGCAGTTCATCGCCGACCTCGACGTGCCCTGCGTCGTCGGCGGCTGTGCCTCCTACAACACCGGCCTTCACCTGATGCGGACAGGCGCCGTCGGCGTCCTGGTCGGCGTCGGGCCCGGCGCCGCCTGCACGACGCGCGGCGTGCTCGGCATCGGCGTCCCGCAGGCGACCGCCATCGCCGACGTGGCCGCGGCCCGCGGCCAGCACATGATGGAGACGGGCAACTACTGCAACGTGATCGCCGACGGCGGCATGCGGACCGGGGGAGACGTCTCCAAGGCCATCGCCGTCGGCGCCGACGCCGTGATGATCGGCTCCCCGCTGGCGCGCGCCAAGGAAGCGCCCGGCCGCGGCTACCACTGGGGGATGGCGACCTTCCATCCCTCGCTGCCACGCGGCGCCCGTGTCGCGACGCATCAGGACGGAACGCTCGAGGAGATCCTGATGGGCCCCGCTCAGGAGAACGACGGCACCTTCAACCTGATGGGCGCGCTGAGGACCTCGATGGCGACCACCGGCTACGCCGACATCCCCGAGTTCCACCGCGCCGAGGTGATGGTTGCCCCGGCCCTGATGTCCGAGGGCAAGCAGCTGCAGCGCGAGCAGTCGGTCGGGATGGGATCGAACGGGCGCGCCACCGTGGCGGCGGCTGTTGCCGTCAGCGATGACTGAAGCGGCTAGCGCCGCTTCGGATGACACCCAGGCTCGGGTCCACGTCCCCGAGCGAACCGTTCCGGGCTCGGAGCCCGAGCTGGTCGAAGTCGACAAGCGCACGCCGGCACAGGCCACCGAGGAGGTCCTGGTCCTCGACTTCGGCGGCCAGTACTCGCAGCTGATCGCCCGCCGCATCCGGGAGTGCGGGGTGTTCAGCGAGCTGCTCCCGCACGACGTCGACATCGAGCGCATCCGCGAGCGAGGCCCGAAGGGCCTCGTCCTCTCCGGCGGACCGGCGTCGGTCTACGCCGATGGTGCCCCGGCGCTTCGCAAGGAGCTGCTCGGGCTCGGCATCCCGGTCCTCGGCATCTGTTACGGCATGCAGCTGATGGTCCATGAGCTGGGCGGCCGGGTGGAGGAGGCGCCCGCCGGCGAGTTCGGCCGCAGCGAGCTGACCCTGCGCGACGGCGGTGGCACGCTGCTCGATGGACTCCCGGCCGAGCAGCAGTGCTGGATGAGCCACCGCGACACGGTCTACGAACCGCCGCCGGGCTTCACCGCCCTCGCGGCGAGCACCGAGTCGCCGGTGGCGGCTGTCGAGGACACCGGGCGCGGCCTCTACGGGATCCAGTTCCACCCCGAGGTCGTCCACACCCCTTACGGCACCGAGATCCTCACCCGCTTCCTCCGCGATGTGGTCGGCGCCAAGGAGCGGTGGTCGCCCGCCTCGGTGATCGAGGAGCAGGTCTCGGCGATCCAGGCCCAAGTCGGGGACGCGCGGGCGATCTGCGGCCTCTCCGGCGGGGTCGACTCGGCCACCGCTGCCCTGCTCGTCCACAGTGCGATCGGAGACCGCCTGGTCTGCGTCTTCGTCGATCACGGGATGATGCGCAAGGACGAGGCCGAGCAGGTGGTGACGGCCTTCCGCGAGCAGCACGGCATCCAGCTCGTGCACGTCGACGCCGCCGACCGCTTCCTCGACCGCCTCGCCGGCGTCGATGACCCCGAGACGAAGCGGAAGATCATCGGGGAGGAGTTCATCCGCGTCTTCGAGGAGGAGGCTGGCAAGGTCGAGGACGCCCGCTTCCTGGTCCAGGGCACCCTGTACTCGGACGTGATCGAGTCGGGTGGCGACGGCAGGGCCGCAGCGACGATCAAGTCCCACCACAACGTCGGCGGGCTCCCGGAGGAGATGGAGATGGAGCTGGTCGAGCCGCTGCGGATGCTGTTCAAGGACGAGGTCCGGGCCGTCGCCGCGGAGCTCGGCCTGCCCGAGCGCTTCGTCTGGCGCCAGCCGTTCCCGGGCCCGGGCCTCGCGATCCGCGTCGTCGGTGGCGAGGTCACCCGCGAGCGCCTCGAGATCGTCCGCGAGGCCGACGCGATCCTTCAGGAGGAGATCCGCGCCGCCGGCCTCTATCGCGAGCTCTGGCAGTCCTTCTGCGTGCTGCCGGTGGTCCGCTCAGTCGGCGTGCAGGGCGACGAGCGTTCCTACGCGCACCCGATCGTGATTCGCGCCGTCACCTCCGACGACGCGATGACGGCCGACTGGGCCCGCCTCCCCTACGACCTGCTGGAGCGAGTGTCCGCCCGGATCATCAACGAGGTCCGCGGCGTGAACCGCGTGACACTTGACCTCACCTCGAAGCCGCCCGGCACCATCGAGTGGGAATAGGTGCGATGGCGCGCGCAAGCGCGACCCGATAAGTCAGGCCGGGGAGGCCCGTTTGACAGGATGGGTGGCGCATGAGCCCCGATGAGAAGCCCGTCTTGATCGCCTACGACGGCTCCGACCACGCCAAGCAGGCGATCGAGCAGGCGGGCGCGCAGCTGCGAACGCCGAGGAAGGCTGTGGTCGTTGCGGCCTTCGAGCCGCTCGGCGCGATCCCCTTCTGGGGGGTCCGGTCAATCGTGCCCGATGAGATGTTCGAGGAGGTCCGCAACGAGGCGAAGAAGACGGCGGACGAGGGCGCGGAGATCGCGACCGGCGCCGGCTTCGAAGCGACCTCGATGGTCGCCGAGGGTCTGCGGACGTGGCAGGCGATCCTCGATGCCGCAAAGGAGGTCCACGCGGGGATGTTCGTCCTCGGATCGCACGGTCGCGGAAGCATCGGCTCGGCGGTCCTCGGCAGCGTCGCCACGGCCGTCGCCCAACATGCGCACCTGCCCGTGATGATCTGCCGCCCGGCCGAACGGGGCTAGGCGCCGTCGTCGAGCCGGTCACGCTCGACCTCACCTCGAAGCCACCGGGGACGATCGAGTGGGAGTAGCGCCGTTAGCCTCACGATGAATGGCTGACCTGCGAGGGGCGGTGATCGGATACGGGCTCGCCGGCTCGGTCTTCCACGCTCCCCTGATCGCCTCCACACCTGGCCTGACGGTGAGCACAGTGGTGACCGGCAACCCGCAGCGGCAGGCCGAGGCAAGGAAGGCGCATCCGGATTCCCAGGTGGTGGCCGATCCGGCGGAGGTCTTCGAGCGCTCCTCGGAGCACGACTTCGTGGTGGTGGCCGCACCCAACGACGTCCACGTGGAGTTGACGCGCCGAGCTCTCGATGGCGGCCTGCCGGTGGTGGTCGACAAGCCGCTTGCCCCAACAGGGGCCGAGGCACGCTCGCTCGTGGAGCAGGCGGAGCGACTGGATGTCCTGATCACGCCGTACATGAATCGCCGCTGGGACTCCGATCAGCTGACCCTGCGGCGCCTGCTGGAGGAGCGCAAGCTCGGCGAGGTGCTGCGGTATGAGTCGAGGCTGGAGCGTTGGCAACCGGCTCTCTCCGGGCGCAAGCCCTGGCGCGAGGCCTTCTCGCCGGAAGCCGGCGGTGGTGTGCTGCTCGACCTCGGCAGCCACCTGGTGGACCAGGCGATCGCCCTGTTCGGCCCGGTCGTTCGCGTCTATACGGAGCTTGAAAGTCGCCGGGCCGGCGCCGCTGATGACGACGCCTTCGTCGCCCTGGAGCACCGCTCGGGCGCGCGGAGTCACCTCTGGGCGTCGCTGCTCGCGGCCACGCCAGGGCCGCGCCTGCGGGTGCTCGGCGATCGGGCGGCCTACGTCGTCAGAGACGTCGACGGGCAGGAGGACGCGCTGCGCTCGGGCGCCCGCCCGGGTGGCGGCAAGGAGTGGGGGGCGGAGCCCTCCGAGCGCTGGGGCCAGCTGATCACCGAAGAGGCCACCGAGACCATCCCCAGCGAGAGGGGGGACTGGCCGCGCTTCTACGGAGGGCTTGAGCGGGCCCTCCGGCAGGACTCATCGCCGCCGGTGGACCCCTGGGACGCGGTCAAGGGGATCGAGGTGCTGGACGCTGCTCGATGCAGTGCCGCCACGGCGACAGTGGTCGCCATTTCGACCTAGCGCTGGATCCTTGGCGCTTTACCCGTCTATATGACGGGTTTCGCGTCGAGCGCGCCTGTTGAGGTAGTAGCTACTCCGCAGCGTCGTAAAAGAGCCGCTGGCTGGTCGTTGAGTAGGGCTGATCCGGCGGCGGCTGCGGCTCCGTCTGCAGCGGGCCGCCGGAGAACTTGTCCCAGGAGCGGAGGTGGGGCAGGGGGTCGGTGCGGCTGCCGCCGGCGAACCAGCGTCCCTTCCAGAGCTCGAAGTGAAGGTGGCAGACACCGCTGTCGGTGCCGGTGTGGCTGACCGAGCCGAGTCGCTCGCCGGCCCGCACCTTCTTGCGGGCGCGCTGCCAGGAGCGTCCCTTCATGTGCCCGTAGACGAAGTCGAAGCGTGTTCCCTTGCCGCGGAGCACCACGTAGAAGCCGTAGCCCGTGGAGTAGCCGGCGGACTTCACGACCCCATCGTGGGCGGCGACGATCGGCGCGCCGCAATCGGCGATGACGTCCTGCCCGAGGTGGCGGGAGCCGTCGGCGCGCTTCACCCCGAAGCCGGTCACCGCCAGGTCGCCGTAGTTGTGGGCGCCCCTGAGCGGATATCGGTAGGCGGGCTTGGCGTCCGCGGGTGCGGCGACCAGGGCCGACGCGGCGGCTACCGCGAGCGCTGGGATCAGTCGGTGGACGCGCATGTCCACGCTGGAACACGCCAAGGGGCCGGTTGTAGCACCGGGTCCCGGCTGCGCAGTTAAGGCCTAGTAGCCCGCGTAGGTCCGCAGGTAGGGCAGCGGGTCGACCGGATGCCCACCGCGATACCACTTGCCGAACCAGAGCTCGAAGTGGAGGTGGCAGGCGGTGGCGTCGCCGGTCTGGCCGACGATCCCGATCTGCTGGCCCGGCATGACGACCTGGCCCTTGCGGACCGAGGCACGCGCCGCCAGGTGGGCGTACATGTAGTCCTGGTGGAGCTTCTTGTTGCGGATCACCACGTAGTTGCCGGCCAACCTCTGGAACCTCACCCACTTGACCTTGGCCCGGCTCACGGCGATCAGCGGGGTGCCGCAGGAGGCCATGATGTCCTGGCCCTGGTGGCTGTGGCCGGAGCGGGCCGCCCCGAAGCCCTGCCCGATGGTGTGCGAGCCGGAGACCGGGAAGATCATCGATCCGGCCGGGGCCGTTGGGGTGGTGGTAGTGGGAGGCGTCGTCGTCGTGGACCCCGGGGCACCGGTCCCGCCACTCTGCGCGAACGAGAGCCCGGTGCCGAACATCGCGATCGTCACCCCCGCCACGGCGAGCGCTGCCACCACCCGGCGGGGCGTGCGACGAACCGGCTTGTCGGAACCTGCCTCGACCATGCTCTCTGCGGCCTGCGGAGTTAGCTGTCGGGCTCGCGCCGAGAGTGGCGCTACGAACCAGTCGGTTGCGATTCGCCCCTGGGGGTTGATCCCCTTCGGGTCCCCCGCTCCCCCCGGCGTGCCGGGGAGATTTGGCCATCGATTGGAGCGGCAGTATAACGAGAGGACCGGGGGCTAAGCCCCGGCCCTCTCTGCAAAACGGCTTCGCCATCAAACGGGTCGCGCCTGGCGGCGCGCCCTCGCATCTACTGGATGTAGCCGTCCTCCTTCAGGTACTGCGTCGCGACGTCGGCGGGATCCTGCTTGTCGATGTCGACGCGCGCATTCAGCTCCTGCATGACCGGCAGGGTGAGCCCCTGCTGGACCTTCTCGATCGTCGCCATGTAGTCCGGCCCGGCCTTCTGGACTGTCGACTGGTCGGTGACCCAGATGACGTTCCCGGACGGGAAGATCCCCTTGTCGTCCTGCAGCAGGACGTACTTGTCCGGGTTGGCCGAGAGCTGGGCATCCGAGGTGAACACGATCGACGCGTCCGCCTGGCCCTTGTCGAGCACGGTGTACCGGAGCCCGATGTCCACCGGGTTGAACGACTTGAACTGGAGGCCGTAGACGTCCTGCAGGCCGACCAGGCAGTCCGCCCGCTCACGGCACTCAGGTGAGCCGTACAGGGTCAGGTCCTGGGACTTGCCCTGGAGGTCGGAGATCTTGGTCGCCCCGAGCTCGTCAGCCTTCGTCTTCAGCATTCCCAGCGCGTTCGCGTCGGCGAACGGCGTCGGCTGGAAGGCCGTCTGGCCCTTCGGCTCGAGCTGCTGCTTCGCCTGGGTGTACGCCGCCTGGGCATCGGCCGGGACCGTGTCCTTGCCGAAGATCGACTGGAGGAGCGTCGAGGTGTACTCCGGGTACCCGCTGATCTCTCCGTCCTGGAGCGCCTTGTAGGCGATCACCTCGGACCCCAGGTTGAGGTTGGCCTTCACGTCGTAGCCCGCCGCCTGGAGAGCCTGCGCGTAGATGTTCCCGAGGATGTACTCCTCGGTGAAGTTCTTGGAACCCACTGTGAGCTGGATCCCGTTGTTGGCCGGGTTCGACTTGATCAGATTCGCGGAGTTGCCACCGCTCGTCCCGGTGTCGTTGTCGTCGTCGCCACCCCCACACGCTGCGACGCCGAGAGCCAGCACAAGCGCCGCAATCAGCGCGTAGCCCGCCCTCAGTCGCGAATTACCGGTCACCACGTGACCCTCCTCTCGTCTGGGGCCGGCTCCGACCCCTGGAATGGACCGCGTAAGCCTAAGGCCCTGTCTATGCGCCTGCACCGGCGCGCGCGACCGTCAGGCCCCGCGGAGTGAGCAGCCATTGCACGCCGGCGAGACCGAACTCCAGGCCCAGGGCGAGCAGGGCGATCAGAATCGCCCCGGCAACCACTCCCTGGTCCCCGTAGACGTTGCGGTTGATGATGTAGTCGCCGAGGGTGCTGAGGCCGGCGAGGGAGGCGAGCGCGACGGTCGCGACGATGTTGACGGCGGCCGTTCGAACCCCCGCCATGATCGTCGGCACGGCCAACGGCAGCTCCACCCTCAAGATCGACTGCAGGCCGGTCATCCCCATGCCCCGCGCGGCCTCCACCGCGTTCCGGTCCACCTGGCTCATTCCCACATAGGTATTGGTCAGGATCGGCGGGATGCCGAGGATGGCGAAGGCGAAGGTGACGTTCGCGAGCCCCACGCCGATGTAAGCGGCGACGAACGCGATCAGCGCGAGCTCGGGCACCGCCCTGCCCGCGTTGCCGAGGGCGATAGCGAAGGTCTCACCCCTTCGATAGTGCCCGAGGATGATCCCGACGGGGAGAGCAACCGCGGCCGCAACGCCGAGGGCGAGGAAGGTGACCTTGAGGTGCTCTCCTACAAGAGAGAGCGACTTGTCAGGGCCGCCGACGAGGTTGTCGCCGATTCGCGCCTTCTGCTGGTGGAGGATGAAGTCGAAGGCGTCGCCGAAGGTGCCGAGGAAGCCGAGGTGGATCACATTGCTCATGCCAGCGCCTCCATGGACGGCCGGCGCCAGGGAGCGAGCAGGCGCTGGGCGAGCAGCAGAAGCAGGTCGAACACGATCGCCATCACGATCATCAGGCCGCCCGCGATGACGATGTTCGTCTTGAAGCTGATCTGCTGGTAGAGCGGTTGGCCGAGCGTGTTGACGTTGGCGAACACCATCAGGCTCGCGATCGCCACCGTGGAGACCGTCGCGATCCGCAGCCCGGCGATGATCTCGGGCAGGGCAAGCGGCAGCTCGACGCGCCAAAGAAGCTGGCGATCGGTCATACCCATGCCTCGCCCTGCGTCCTTGCTCTCGGGCGGGACATTGGCGAGGCCGGCGACGATGTTCCGGTAGATGATCTGGAGCGTGTAGACGGAGAGGACGATGATCGCCGTCGTCGTGCCCAGACCCGTGATCGGCAGGAGCAGGAAGATGAAGGCGAGGGACGGGATCGTGTAGAGGATGCCGGTGGCGCCGGTGAAGCTTGGGATCAGCCAGCTGCGACCGTGGGAGACCAGCGCCATGCCGAAGGCGGCGGCGAAGCCGATCGCGACGCAGACCAGAACGAGGAGCACATGGTTGACCAGGGGGGTCGTGTAGCGGTCGAAGTTGTCGATCGCCCAGTCAAAGCAGAACGCCTTGTTCTGAGCCTGACAGGGGGCGTTTGGACCGGTCCGGTTGTGGATCTCCACCTGCCCGATGACGGGCGCCAGCTGGGCGACAGGCGCGGTCATTCACTCAGCGGCCGCTCGACCGGTCGCTCGACCGCCGGGTGCTCCTCCACCTTCGCCTCGGGCGAGACAAGGAACTCCGAGATGATCTCGACCGAGAGCACGCCCGCGATTCGTCCCTGCGCGTCCGCCACCGGCGCGTACTGCGTCTCGCTCTGGAGGAGGTCCGCGAGAGCGTCCCGCATCACGTCGTCGAGGTCGAGGATCGGCTCGGGACCGGTATCCGGGACTTGCGGGACGGTGTCGGCACGCAGATCCGTCTCCGAGAGCCAGCCCAGCGGCCTTCGCTCGGAGTCGACCAGCAGGGCGTGGGGGACCTCCGCGCCCTCGAGCTTGGACCGCACGTCGGCCGTGGCCTGACCCACGAAGGCCAGCGGGGCCTGCCAGAGATTGATGTCCCGGACCCTCATGAGAGCCAGACGCTTGAGCGCCCGGTCCGCGCCGACGAAGTCCTCGACGAAGCCATTTGCCGGCGCCATCAGCAGCTCGGCCGGCGTGGCGTACTGCGCGAGCCGCCCACCCTCCTCGATGATGGCGATCCGGTCGCCCATCTTGATCGCCTCGTCGATGTCGTGGGTGACGAAGAGGACCGTCTTCCTGATCTCCGACTGCAGCCGCAGGAACTCGTTCTGCAGGCGCTCGCGGTTGATCGGGTCGATCGCGCCGAAGGGCTCGTCCATGAGCATCACCGGGGGATCTGCGGCCAGCGCCCGCGCCACCCCGACGCGCTGCTGCTGCCCACCGGAGAGCTGGCTGGGGTAGCGGTCGCGGAGCGCCGAGCCCAAGCCGACCAGGTCGAGCAGCTCGTCCGCTCGCTTGCGGGCCCCTCCGCGGTCCCAGCCGAGCAGCCGCGGGACGGTCTCGATGTTCTCGCCGATCGTGCGGTGGGGAAAGAGCCCGATCTGCTGGATCACGTAGCCCATCTCGCGGCGCAGCTCGGCCGGGTCGCGCTCGCGCACCGAGGTTCCGCCGATCAGGATGTCGCCCTCCGTGATCTCGACGGTCCGGTTGACCATCCGCAGGGCGGTCGTCTTGCCACTGCCTGACGGGCCGACCAGCACGCAGATCTCGCCGGCCTCGACCTCGAGCGAAAGGTCGTGGATCGCGGGCTCGTCCTGGCCCGAATACCGCTTGGTCACGTGCTGATACGAAACTGAAGCTGCCTGGTGCCCAGCCTCCACCTCGGCGATCCTACTCTCGGCACGAGCCGGTCGCCGGGGCCGGGCAAGCTGGCTATCATCCGGCGGCCGCGGAGGTGCGCGGCTCTTTTTATGGCTACTGCGACTGCGATGAGGACCTATCAGGCGACTGCCCAGGACCGTGATCGATCCTGGTACGTCGTCGATGCCGAGAGCAAGACCCTGGGACGGCTGGCCACTCAGATCGCGAATGTGCTGCGCGGCAAGCGTAAGCCGACCTATACGCCCCACGTCGACGTCGGCGACTTCGTGATCGTGGTCAACGCGGAGAAGGTGGCTGTGACCGGCGACAAGCGGGAGAAGAAGCTCTACTGGCGCCACAGCGGCTACCCCGGCGGAATCCGCTCCCGCACCCTCGGAGATCTGCTCGAGAAGCGTCCCGAGGAGGTCATCCGCCGCGCGGTCAAGGGAATGCTGCCTCGCAACCGGCTGGCACGGCAGCAGCTTCGCAAGCTCAAGGTCTACGCGGGACCCGACCATCCCCATCAGGCACAGAAGCCCGAGCAGCTGGAGATCGAGACTTAGATGCAGGACGAAGAGCGGCAGCGCGAGCAGCCCGAGGAGGGCACTCCCGAGCAGCAGCAGGCCGACGAGCAGCAGGCCCCGGAGGAGGCCGCGCCCGAGGAGGGCGGCACCCCGGAGCGTGGTGAGGAGGACGGCACTCCCGACGAGGAGGCCCTCTCCGAGGACGCCGCGAGCGAGGACGATGATGCGAGGGCGCGCGACAGCGCGACCCGTGATACGGAGCTGGAGCAGGGCGGCGATGGGCCGCGGGCACAGGAGCCCGCGACCGCCGCCCCCGCCAGACAGGAGGGCGGCAAGAAGGAGGACGTCGTACCGGGGGCCGAGCTCGACCCGATCGCGATAGAGCCCGAGCGTGAGCTCGACGCCGAGGAGCGCGCCCGCCGCGAGGCCGAGGAGGAGGAGCGCCTGCGGCGCGAGCGGGAGCTGATCGGCGACGTCGACGAGGTCGCCCCCGTCGCAGCGGAGCCCGCCAAGCTCGAAGGCGATGCCACCTACTCTGCGACCGGCAAGCGCAAGTCCTCCGTCGCCCGCGTGATCCTGCGGCAGGGCAGCGGCAACATCCAGATCAACAAGCGAGCGCTCGAGGAGTACTTCCCGCGCTCCTATCTGCAGTCGATCGCCAAGCAGGCGCTCACCCAGACCGGCTACGAGGGCAACGTCGATGTGCGCATTCGCGTTCACGGCGGCGGCATCTCCGGCCAGGCGTCGGCGGTCCGACATGGGATCGCCCGCGCGCTCTGCGACGTCGACCCCGCGCTGCGTCCCGAGCTCAAGCGCCGCGGGATGCTGACCCGCGACGCCCGCGTCAAGGAGCGCCGCAAGGCCGGCCTGAAGAAGGCCCGCAAGAAGCCCCAGTTCTCTAAGCGTTAGCGTCCCGCCCGAGGTGGCGGAGAGAAAACTCTTCGGGACCGATGGCGTCCGTGGGCCCGTCGGGGAGCTGCTCACGCCGGATCTGGCGGTGCGGCTCGGTCGGGCGGCTGCGCTGCAGTCCGAGGCCGAGCGACCCCAGGTCCTGATCGTGCGCGACTCGCGCGAGTCCGGGCCGATGCTGGAGGAGGCTCTCGCCGCGGGAGTGGCGGCCGGAGGCGGGGACGCGATGCTGGGCGGCGTCCTGCCGACGCCGGCGGCGTCGGTGCTCGCCCGCCGCCTGAGCTTCGATCTCGCCGGGGTCGTCTCCGCCTCGCACAACCCCTACGCGGACAACGGGATCAAGTTCTTCGACTCGCGAGGGATCAAGCTCGACGACGACGCGGAGGCCGCGATCGAGGCACGTCTGGAGGAGCAGACCGGAGAGCGGGTCGGGGGCGTGCGCCCGCTCGAAGGCGCCTTCGACGACTACATCCGGGAGCTCCGCAGCGCCTTCCAGCTCGACTTGGCCGGAATGCGGATCGCCCTCGACTGCGCGAACGGGGCCACTTACAGGGCCGCCCCGGTGATCTTCGCCGCCCTTGGTGCCGAGCTCGAGCTCACCGGCGTGGAGCCCGACGGCCGGAACATCAACGCCGATTGCGGCTCGACCCATCCCGAGGGTCTGATCGGATTGGTGCGCTCCTCGGGCGCCGACATCGGCTTCGCCTATGACGGCGACGGCGATCGGATGCTGGCGGTCGATGGCGCCGGGAAGCTGCACGACGGCGACGACCTGATCGCGCTCGTCGCCAAGGACCTGCAGAAGCGCGGGGAGTTGGAGGGCGGAGTGGCCGTGACCGTGATGACGAACTACGGCTTCCTGACGGCGATGCGAGAGGCCGGGATCGAGGTCGAGCAGACCCAGGTCGGCGATCGCTATGTGATCGAGGCCCTGCGCGAGCGCGACTGGCGGCTGGGGGGCGAGCAGTCCGGCCACATCGTCTGGACCGACTTCACGCCGACCGGGGACGGGATCGCCGCCTCTCTTCTCGTCCTGCGCGCCCTGGGCGGGCGACGGCTCGAGGACACGGAGCCGTTCAAGCGCCTGCCGCAGCGGCTTGAGAACGTGCGCGTCGCCGACCGCGGTGCGATCGAGGGCGCGACCGCGCTGTGGAGCGCCGTGAATGAGGAGAACGACAAGCTCGAGGGCCGCGGGCGCGTCCTGGTTCGGGCCTCCGGGACCGAGCCGCTCCTGCGAGTGATGGTCGAGGCGCCGGATGCCGAGGAGTGCGAGGCGGTCACCAATCGCCTCGTTGATGTGGCCAAGCGGCTGCTAGGCCGCTGAAATTTGAGCGAGGGGCGTAGCACCGAGCGGTTATGCCGGGCGGCCGCGTGCAGCCGCGACTTCATGGCGAAGCCGTATAGGACTACCCTGTACCGCCTCTTATGTGCGGCATCGTCGGATATGTGGGAGACCGACCGTGCCGAGACCTGCTGATTGCCGGGCTCGAGAAGCTCGAGTACCGAGGCTATGACTCGGCCGGCGTTTCAGTGATCTCGGACGGCGAGATCGACAGCGTGCGCGCTGTCGGCAACCTCGCGA
This sequence comes from uncultured Solirubrobacterales bacterium, assembly GCA_963797265.1. Taxonomy (GTDB): domain Bacteria; phylum Actinomycetota; class Thermoleophilia; order Solirubrobacterales; family 70-9; genus DASUPK01. Next base: position 1,140,590 of record CAWCOY010000003.1, read on the forward strand.
ACCTGAGGGAGGCCCTCGAGCGTCACTCCTCGAACGGAACGGGGCCGGTTGCGGTGGCGGCTCCACCTGCGACGACCGGGCTCGGCCATACTCGCTGGGCGACCCATGGCCGGGTCACCGAGGAGAACGCCCACCCGCACGGCGACTGCGAGGACAACGTCCACATCGTCCTCAACGGGATCATCGAGAACCACGCGGAGCTCCGGCGGGACCTGAAGTCCGAGGGACACCAGTTCACCTCCGAGACCGACGCCGAGATCGTCAGCCACCTGATCGAGCGCCACTACGACGGTGACCTGACCGAGGCTGTGCGCAGGGCCTTCGGCGAGCTCCGGGGGCACTACGCGTTCGTGGCCATGCATCGCGAGCAGCCGGACACCCTGGTCGCGGCGCGGAAGGAGTGTCCGCTGATCATCGGCCTGGGCGAGAACGAGAACTTCATCGCCTCGGCAATCCCCGCGTTCCTCGCCGAGACGCGCACCGCGCTGGGCATCAAGAACGACGAGATCGTCACCGTCCACAAGGGCGACGTGACGATCACGGACGCCGAGGGCAACGTGCAGGAGCGCGAACCCGAGGAGGTCACCTGGGACGAGGACGCCGCCGAGAAGGGCGGCTACGAGACCTTCATGCTCAAGGAGATCCACGAGCAGCCCGATGCCGTCGCCGAGACGATCACCGACCGGCTGCCGAGCCTGGACGGCGTCGACCTCTCCGACGTCGATCTGGATGACGACTTCCTGCGCGACGTCGAGAGGATCGTGATCGTCGCCTGTGGCACCTCCTACCACTCGGGTCTGATCGGCCGCTACGCGATCGAGCGCTGGGCACGGGTGCCGGTCGAGATGGACATCGCCTCCGAGTACCGCTACCGCGAGCCGGTCCACCGCCCCAACGACCTCGTCATCGGCATCACCCAGTCCGGTGAGACCGCCGACACCCTCGCCGCGATGCGGCTGGCGAAGGAGGGTGGGTCCAAGGTGCTGGCGATCTGCAACGTGATGGGCAGCCAGGCGACACGGGATGCCGACGCCGTCCTGTTCACCCGTTCGGGCATCGAGGTGAGCGTGGCGGCGACCAAGACCTTCGTCAGCCAGGTTGCCGCGATGTACCTGCTCGGGCTCCGCCTCGCCGAGCTCAGGGGCACCTGTTCGCCGGAGCGGATCGCCGAGCTGGTCGCCGAGCTCAAGACCCTGCCCTCGAAGCTCCAGGAGGCCATCGTCGCGCTCGAGGAACCGGTCAAGGTGATCGCTGCCGCCGAGCAGAACCAGCGCTTCTTCATGTACATCGGCCGGCACATCGGCCTGGCGGTCTGCCTCGAGGGCGCTCTGAAGCTCAAGGAGATCGCCTACATCCCGGCCGATGCATACGCCGCCGGCGAGATGAAGCACGGGCCGATCGCCCTGCTCGACGAGTCCACGCCGGTCGTCGCCGTGGCCACCGACAGCCCGGTCACGGAGAAGATCCTCTCCAACATGGAGGAGGTCCGTGCCCGCGGCGCGGAGGTGATCGCGATTGCGACCGAAGGTTCGGAGCAGGTCGGCGAGGCTGCCGACCAGACCCTCTTCGTGCCGCGCACCGACTGGATCCTCCAGCCCATCGTCGCGATCGTGCCGCTGCAGCTGCTCGCCTACTACGTCGCCCGCGAGAAGGGCCTCAACGTAGACCAGCCGCGGAACCTGGCGAAGACCGTCACCGTCGAGTAGCGCCGCTACGATGCCCCGCTCGTGAGGCGCCGTCGCATCCCCGCACTCCTTGCTGCCTGTGTCGCCGTGCCGGCGGCGATCCTCGCCGGCTGCGGCGGTGGTGGGGACAGCAGCAACGCCGACGTTGGGCCAGCCGCCGCCGTGCCCGTGAACGCGCCCCTTTACCTCGACGCGACCGTGAAGCCCACGGGTCAGGCCCAGACGGATGCCAAGGCGGCGCTCAGCAAGGTCTTCAAGACCCAAGATCCCGGCGGGAAGATCGTCTCACTGATCGAGAATGAGTCGAAGTCCGAAGGCCACCCGATCAACTACCAGCAGGACGTCGCGCCCTGGCTCGGCGAGAAGGCGGGCTTCTTCTTCACGGCTCTCACGGACAACGCCGAGAAGGGCGCCGCCGTCGTCGAGACCACCAACCCGATTGCCGCACTCGCCTTCGCGCGCAAGGCCTCGGGTGCGACCGAGACGAGTCCCGCGCCTCAGACCTACAACAGCGTCAGCTACCAGACCGATCCGAGTCAGGCGGGCCAGGTCTATGGCACGGTCGGCAACTTCCTCGTCGAGGGGGATCTGGAGGGCTTCAAGGCCGCCGTCGACGCGGAGAACGGCGATTCGCTCGGCGATGACAGCGACTTCAAGGACTCACTCGACCAGCTCCCGGCCGACCGGCTCGGGACCTTCTACACGGTTCCCAAGACCCTTATCGACTCGATCGGGCCGGAGCAGTTCGACCAGCAGAGTCAGGCGATCCTCGAGAAGACGTCGGGCCAGTCGCTCGAGGACCCGGTCGCCGGCGCACTGACCGCTTCGGCCAGCAGCTTCGACCTCCAGTTCATCGGGGGCGACAACGGCGTCGAGACTCCTGAGAGCTCGCTGGTCGCTGACGTCCCCGGGGATTCCTGGCTCGCTTTCGGCCTCGGCGATCTCGGCGACTCGGCGAAGAACACACTCGAGCAGCTCAAGGACTCCGGCATTCCGGACCTCGAGCAGGGTCTTGCACAGGTTCAGCAGGCGACCGGCGCCTCGATCGACCAGCTCACCGGCGCCCTTGGGGATGCCGTCCTCTACGTGCGCGGCACGACGGAGCCGACCCTGAACGGGGCCCTGGTGGTCCAGACGAAGGATCCGGACCTGACCGGCCGTCTGCTCAACCAGCTGCAGAGCCTCGTCCGGCTCGGCAGTGGCGGCGGGGTGAAGCCGCTGAAGCTCAGCGGCGGCGGCACCGGCTTCCAACTCAACGACCCGAGCCAGACCCCCCAGCCGGTCGAGTTCGCCCAGCAGGGAGACAAGCTGGTGATCGGGTACGGCGCGAACTCGGCCGAACAGTCACTCGCGCCGGCCCAGAAGCTCTCGGATTCGCCGACCTTCTCCACTGCCCGGGGCCAGGTCTCGGACCTGGGCACCGACTTCTTCCTCGACCTCCCCAAGGTCTTCAAGCTCGCCGAGTCCACCGGCGCCAAGTCCGACCCGGGCTACCTCCAGGCCAAGCCGTACCTGGACGCGCTCACCTACCTCGTCACGGGCTCGGGCAGCCAGGGCGACCAGGCCGAGCTGAAGGCCGTCGTCGGCCTCAAGTAGAGGTATGGCCCGCGGGGTCGGCATCGACCTGATCGAGATCGAGCGCGTGGAGCGCGCCCTGGAGCGCCGCCCGCGCCTCGCGGACAGACTGTTCACTCCCGCGGAGCTCGCCTACGCGCGCGAGAGGGCGCGGCCGGGCCGCCACCTGGCGGCTCGCTTCGCGGCCAAGGAGGCCGTGATCAAGGTGCTTGGGGAGGGCGTCCCGATGCGCCAGATCGAGGTCGTCAGCGGCGAGCCGCCGACTCTCCAACTTCACGGGCGGGCTGCTGAGGTGGCGGGCGATGCGGAAATCGCCATCTCCCTGACGCATTCGGCCGAGAACGCCGCCGCCGTCGCCATCGCCAACTAGCGACCAGGGCGGCGCGCCGCCCGGAGTACGCTGGCGCGGTTATGGAGGAGTGGCTGGATCCATGTCTTGACGCCGACCAGATGCGTGCAACCGACGCCTGGGCGATCAACGATCAGGGCGTGCCGTCTCTGGACCTGATGGAGACCGCCGGCCGGGCGGTCGCCGAGGCGGCCGCGCAGGCCGCGGGTTCGGGCAGGGTCGCGATCGTCTGCGGCAAGGGGAACAACGGCGGGGACGGCCTGGTCGCGGCTCGGGCCCTGCGCGAGATGGGGTTCGAGGTCGAGGCCCTGCTGCTCGGGCCAGGCGATCAGCTCTCGGAGGACGCGCGCGCCAATCTTGAGCGCTTCGACGGAGCTCGTCACGTCGGCATCGGTGACCTTCCCGCCGCGCTCGAGGGAGCCGGACTAATCGTGGACGCAATCTTCGGGACGGGCTTCGCGGGCGCCCCGCGTGACCCGGCCGGGTCCGCCATCGACGTGATCAACAAAGCCGGTGCCACGGTGGTGGCCACGGACATCGCGTCCGGCGTGAACGCTTCGACCGGCGAGGTGGAGGGCAGGGCCGTGCGCGCCGACCTCACCGTGACCTTTCACGCGCCCAAGCTCGGTCACTGGATCGCTCCGGGGAAGGAGCACGCGGGTGAGCTCCGGGTGGCGCCGATCGGAATCCCAGATGGCGCGCCCGTGGACGCGACCGCCGGCCTGATCGACACCGCGGTCCTGGGGCTGGCGCCTCACCGCATGGCGGGATCGACGAAGTTCAGCTCCGGCCAGGTGGTGGTGGTCGGTGGTTCGCGCGGGCTGACCGGCGCCGTCTGCCTCTCGGCGCTTGGGGCGACCCGGAGTGGCGCCGGCTACGCGACCGTCGCCGTGCCCGCAGACCTGGAGTCGATCTTCGAGATCAAGCTCACCGAGGTGATGTCGCTGGGCTGCGCGAGCCGGGAGGGCAGGCTGCGTCCGGCGGCCTCGGAGCAGATCCTCGGGGCGACCGAGCGAGCGGCGTGCGTAGTGCTCGGGTCGGGAATGGGCCGCGAGCAGGGGACCCAACGCCTGGCCCGCGAGCTCACACAGCGGATTCGCGCCCCTCTCGTCCTGGACGCGGACGGCCTCAACGCACACGCCGGGCGGATCGAGACGCTTGCCGACCGCGAGGCGCCCCTCGTGCTGACGCCGCACGAAGGCGAGATGGGGCGCCTGCTCGACCGGGACTCTTCGGCGATCAAGGAGAAACGGCTGGAGAGCGCCAGGGAGGCGGCCGAGCGCAGCGGCGCGATCGTCCTGCTGAAGGGGGACGACACGATCGTCACGGACGGGGAGCGTGCCGCGGTCAACGCTGTCTCCAGCCCACAACTGGCGACCGCCGGGACGGGCGACGTCCTGACCGGCGTGATTGCCGCTCTGATCGCGCGGGGGATCGAGCCCTTCGCCGCCACCTGCGCCGCGGTCCTCGCGCACTCCCGTGCCGGCCGTGTTGCCGGCGAGCGCGTGGGCAACGATTCGGTGATCGCCGGCGACGTGATCGACGCGATGCCCGCGGGGCTGGCGGTCTGAGAATGGCCGAGCCCACGGGCCGCGCCCGGGCGGTCGTCGACGCCGGGGCGGTCGAGCGCAACTGCCGGATCCTCAACGAGCGTGTCGGACAGGAAACGGAGCTCTGCGCCGTCGTCAAGGCGAACGGCTACGGCCACGGTGCGGCGGCCTGTGCCTCCGCTGCCCTGCGCGGAGGGGCGACGCGTCTGGCGGTTGCTGCCGCGGCCGAGGCTGAGGAGCTCAGGCTGTATCTCCCGGACACGCCGATCCTGGTCATGGGTGCGCTGACAGTTGACGAGCTGCGTGTCGCCCTTACGGCGCACGCCGAGATCGCGGTCTGGCGGGAGGGCTTCCGGGACCTCTGCTCGAGGGTCTCCGCCGATCTCGGCCGGATGGCTCGGGTCCACGTGAAGCTCGACAGCGGGATGGGCAGGCTGGGAGAACGCGACCCCGGCGCACTGATCGAGCTGGCCCGCGCCTGCCACGACGACCAGAGGCTGGAGCTCGCCGGGGTCTGGACCCACTTCGCTACCGCCGATGATCGCGAGGACGGCTTCCTCGCCGAGCAGCTCGCCGCCTTCCTGCCGGTTGCCGACGCGGTTCGTGACATCGCCGCCGGTTGCACCGTGCACGCCGCCAACAGCGCGGCGACGCTCCGCGACCCGCAGTCCCACTTCGACATGGTGCGCTGCGGGATCGCGATCTACGGCCTCGACCCCTTCCATCGCGACCCCGCCGAACATGGCCTCGAGCCGGCGCTGGAGCTGCACTCCTACGTCGCCGATGTGAAGCGCTTCGAGGGCGGGGCGAGCGCCGGGTACGGCCGCACCTGGCGCGCTCCAGAGGACACCTGGGTCGGTGTGTTGCCGATCGGCTACGGCGACGGTGTCCGCCGCGGGCTGTCCAACAACGCGGAGGTGCTGGTGGGCGGCCGGCGGTATCCGCTGGTCGGGACGATCTCGATGGACAACATCACCGTCGACCTCGGCCCGGAGACCGACGTCGAGCCGGGGGCGCCGGCCGTGCTGATCGGTCCCCAGGGCTCCGATCGGATCCTGGCCGAGGAGGTCGCGGCGCGGCTCGACACGATCAACTACGAGGTCACCTGCGGGATCTCGCAGCGGGTGCCGCGCGAGTACCGGGAATGAGCGCCTCGCTCGAAGTCCTCGACCGGGCGCCCTCGATCGCCGCGGCTCGGACGGCGCTCGAGCAACAGGGGCCGGTGTGGATCGTCGGCGGAGCGATTCGCGACGCCATGCTGGGCGAGCGGGTCTCCGACGCGGATCTCGCCCTCGAGCGCGGCCGGGAGGAGAGCGCCGCCCGCGCGATCGCGAAGGTGGCCGGCGGCACCGCCTTTCAGCTCTCAGAGGAGCACGCGACCTGGCGGGCGATCGCCCCCACCGGCGGGTGGCACGTCGACGTGGTCGCGCTCCGGGCGGAGTCGATCGAGGACGACCTGCGCGCCCGCGACTTCACGGTCAACGCGATCGCGCGGCCACTCGAGGGCCGGGAGCTGATCGACCCGACCGGTGGGCTGGCCGACAACCAGGCCCGTCTGCTTCGGGCGGCCTCGGAAGCCGCCTTCGAGGACGACCCGATGAGGCTGCTGCGGGCCGCCCGGCTGGCCGCCGGGCACGATCTCGCGATCGAGCAGGAGACAGCGCAGCTGGCGCGAGCAACGGCGTCGCGGGCCGCCGACCCGGCTGGGGAGCGCCAGTTCGCGGAGCTGCGCGGCATCGTCGCCGGGCCGAGGCCGCTTCGCGGGATCGAGCTGATGGACGAGCTCGACCTGACCGCGGTGGTCCTGCCCGAGCTCGAGGCCCTTCGCGGAGTCGTCCAGAACCCGAACCATCACCTGGACGTGCTCGGGCACACCCTGGCCGTGCTGGAGGAGTGGCTAGGCCTCGAGCGGGACATCGAGGACTTCGCCGGGGAGCTCGCATCCGAGATCGACGCCTTCTTGAACGAGCCGTTCGCCGACGAGCTCAGCCGTCGCGAGGCGCTTCGGTTCGGCGCGCTCTTCCACGATGTCGGCAAGCCGGAGACCCGCTCGGAGGGTTCGGGGTACGTGACCTTCATCGGCCACGACGAGGTCGGCGCCCGGATCATCGCCGACATCTGCAGACGCCTGCGGGTGAGCCGCAAGCTCAGCGTCAACCTCCAGAGCCTCGCGCTCCACCACCTGCGACTCGGCTTCCTCGTCCACCAGCGGCCGCTGTCCCGCCGCGCCGTCTACGACTACCTGGTGGCGACCGAGCCGGTGTCGGCCGATGTCACCCTGCTCACCGTCGCCGATCGCCTGGCGGCTCGGGGCGAGGGCCCGCTGGCGAGCCCCGAGATGATCGAGGCACATATGGAGCTCGCCCGCGAGATGCTCCGCCCTGCGCTCGACTGGCATCGCGACGGTCCGCCCCGTCCGCCGCTTTCGGGCGACGACCTGGCGCGGGAGCTCGGCATCGAGCCCGGGCCCGAGCTCGGGCGTGTGCTGGAGGAGTTGCGCGCCGAGACATTCACCGGCGAGATCAGCAGCCGGGCCGAGGCGATCGAGCGGGCCAGGCAGCTCACCTAGCTGCGGCCCTGGACGCCTGTTCGATTCCGAATTAGTGGCCCGTATCCCCCGGGCGGCCGTCGTCGCTTGTGAAGGCCAGAGGAAGCTCGACAGCTATGAAGGGAGAAGTGTCCAAGATGAAGAAGCTGATCAGCGCCTGCTCGGTGTGCGCCGTGGCGCTCGCGGCGGTCGCGGTGCCTAGCGCGCTCGGAGTGAAGAGCCCCAAGCAGGTGGGCGGGACGGTCAGCGTGAGCGTCACGCCGACCACGGTCGACGCGACCACCAGCAGCGTGGCCGCGAGTGGCAGAGTGGCCAGCAACAGCGGCTGCAAGAAGGACAGGACGCTCCATTTCGCCTACGTGAACGGGACCACCGTGGGCCCAGAAGTCGGGACCGCGACCACAGGGTCGAACGGCAAGTACGCGGTGACCCTGCCCAAGCCGACCGATGTGAACCCGCCGACGGCGAGCGTCGTGCTGCGCGCGACGGTCGACCAGGCGATCAGGAAGGTCGGCAGCAAGAAGAAGGGCAAGAAGACCAAGAAGGGCCGCCGCTTCGACTGCCTGCAGATCGGCGGCGACAGCGGACCGATCGCCATCGCGCCAGCCACTCCGTAATTCACAAATCGGCATCAGCTGCGAAGGGAACGGCCCGCCCCTACGGGCCGTTCCTTTTTGTGCGTCGATAGCCTGGCCCGCGCATGGCGGATCCCGACTGCCTCTTCTGCGGCATCGTCGCGGGCACGATCCCGAGCGAGACGATTGACTCCGACGAGCGGACAGTCGCCTTCATGGACATCAACCCGGCAACGCCCGGGCACGCCCTGGTCGTGCCGCGGGAGCACTCGGTGGACCTCCTCGAGATCGGAGAAGAGGACCTGACCGCGACCGTCCTCGCCGCCCAGCGCCTGTCGAGGCGGATGAAGGATGCTCTGGACGCCGACGGCATCGACCTGATCAACGCCTGCGGCGCCGCGGCCTGGCAGACCGTCTTCCATTTCCACATCCACGTCGTGCCCCGCTACGAGGACGATCCGCTGAAGCTGCCCTGGGTCCCGGAGCCGGGAGACTCGGACGAGATCGCTGAGATCGCCAATTTGATGCGAGGGCGCTCCGCAGGCGAAGCCGAGGAGCGACCCGTTTAGTGTTGGAGAAGATGGCCGAGACGAAGACGACGGCGCCGATCCGGCTGGAGCGCGATGGCAACGTCGCCGTGATGGTGCTGGAGAACCCGCCCCTCAACCTCTTCGGCGACGACGCCTGGGGGGCGCTCGTCTCCTGCATCGAGGAGGTCGAGGGCTCCGACGCCCGCGCCCTGGTCTGGCGCGCCGAGGGCGAAATCTTCACGGGCGGTGTCGACGTCCACAGCTTCCAGCGGGTCGTCGAGCAGGGCGAGGCCGCAGACGCCTTCGGTTCGCTGATCCCGGTCGTGCAGCGTCTCGAGATCTTGCCGATTCCCACGCTGGCCCTCGTCCACGGCCTCTGCCTGACCGCGGGCCTCGAGATCTCGCTGGGCTGCGACATGATCTGGGCGACGGAGTCGGCCCGCTTCGGACTGGTGGAGGCGGTCGTCGGACTCACACCCGGCGCCGGCGGGACCCAGCGGATGGCCGAGCGCGCCGGGCCGGCGCGCGCCACCGAGTTCGTGATGAGCGGCGGGCTTTACGAGGCCGCCACGCTGGAGCGCTGGAACGTGGTCAGCCGCGTCGTCCCGGACGACCAGCTGCTCGAGAAGGGCATGAAGTTCGCGCACCGGCTTGCAGACGGCCCGACGATCGCCCACGGCGCAACCAAGCGGGTCATTCGCGCCTATCGGACCGGCGGCGTGGAGGAGGCCGATCGGGTGACCCCGGATGTGTTCGCCGAGCTGTTCGCCTCGAACGATCTGAAGAACGCCGTCGATACATTCCTCAAGGAGGGGCCGGGCAAGGCAAGCTTCGAGGGGCGCTGAGCGGGCGCCAGATCCCCGGGCGGATTGTCACCAGGCGCTACCCTGCGCGACCGATGGCGAAGGAAGAGAAGATCGAGATGGAGGGCGAGATCACCGAGGCTCTGCCCAACACGATGTTCCGCGTCAAGTTGGACAACGACCACGAGGTCCTCGGCCACATCTCGGGCAAGATGCGCCGCCACTACATCCGGATCCTGCCCGGCGACAGGGTGAAGATCGAGCTTTCCCCGTACGACCTCGACCGCGGCCGCATCACCTACCGCTACAAGTAAGCTCGACCCACGTCCGAGCGAGGAGGAGGGTGTCCGATGAGGGCAGTGAAGGTGCTAGCCATGTTCGCGATCGCCGCGGTGGCGATCGGCGCGTTCAGCGCAGTGGCGCTGGCGGGCAACAAGAAGAAGACCAAGGTGCTGTTCTTCACCGGCAGCCCGAAGTTCAACAAGTCGGGCAAGGTGACCGCCAAGGGCTCGATCAACTCGACCTCGGTCTGCAAGCCGGCCCGGGGCGTGAGGCTTCAGGTGCTCGACCCAACCGGGGTGGTCATCGGGGTTCTCGACGGCTCCACTTCCGATCTGAGCGGCAACTGGAAGCTCCAGGGGCAACTACCGAACGGCCTGGCAGCCGGCAGCGCGGTGCGGGTGAAGGCAACGAAGGTCTCGGCCGGGAAGTTCGTCTGCAGGGCAGGCGTCTCGATCCCGGCGCCGATTCCGGCCGTCACGTAGCCGACACGACCCCGTTGAGGGTCATAGGGCCGCATTGCACGGTATGTGGGAATCAGCGCGTGCCGCTTGTCGCGTTGGTTCCGGACGTCCGGAACGAAAGCGACAAGTAGCTGCTTCTCGTCCAAGCAGCACCCGTTCCAGCGGCGTATCTGCTTGATTTGATCGGAATGCGACTGATCGATCGCGTCGCGCGCGCATCCGTCCGGGTCGGCCTGGGTCGTCGCAGCACGGCTCTGATCGAAACGACCGGACGCAGGAGCGGCAAATCACGCGTCACGCCGGTGACGAACGGTCTCGACGGCGACGTCTTTTGGATTGTGACCGAGCACGGTCACAAGGCGAATTACGTGCGCAACATCGAGGCCAACCCCCGGGTCCGGGTGAATGCCGGTCGAGGCTGGCGGACAGGCACGGCTCGAATCGTGGACGATGATCCGGAGGCCCGGCTTGCGCAGATCGTCGCCCTTAACCCGCGAGCACGTGCGAATGCAGACATCGTTCGCAACACTGGCACCGAGAACCTCGTCATCCGCATCGACCTAGCCGAATAAGCGGACCTAGACGAGTAGCGCTTCCCATGCAAAGCGGCGCTTATGGCGCCTTAGTTGCCTATAGGGCAACAAAGGCGACAACCCGGCTTCGTGTGGCGGAACTGGGCGGCATTCAAATGAGATAAGAGCTCGCCGCGGCGGGGTCCGGCTCGACCAGCTCGGCGATCAGCGACGACCATCCGAACTCGCGAGCGCCAAGCCCCTCGCCCGTGTGGGGCTCGTAGAACTCGCGCAGGCCCTCGCGGACGACGGCGCCGGAGAGCCTCCTCGCCATCTCGAGTGCCTCGGGCTCGTAGCCGTGGTGGAGCAGGCCCATCCAGATCAGCCAGGCCGAGTTGATCCAGGTGGGGCCGCGCCAGTAGAGGCGCCGCAGCGGCGCCTTCCACTTGTGCGGCTCGAAGCTCGGCTCCTGCGCGGAGACCGAGGTGGGCGGATAGGGAAGCCAGTACTTGCGCTGGTCCAGCAGATGCTCTTCGACCAGGCGCCTCCCGATCTCCTCGGGTAGGTCCGGCAGCGCCAGCGGGGCCAGTGCGGACCAGGTGGACACGCGAATGCGCCGGTCGCCGCCGGCCGGATCGGTGTCGCCGACCTCCGCGACCTTGCCGCGCGCCGTGTCGAGGAAGAGCCCGCGGCGCTCGTCCCAGAGGCGGTCGATCAGGGCCGAGGTGATGGAGGGCTCGCCGGCCGCGATCCGGGCGAGGCCCCAGAGCACATTGGTGACCACCTCGCAGAGCACCGGGCCGCCCGCCGCAAGCACGCGGCGCGCTTCCCAGTCGAACCGGCGGTTCCTCGCGATCAGGAACGGGAAGAGCAGGCGGGCGTGGGCACGCCGCCCCCAGACCGCGTCGAACTTCGAGGAGGAGTCGAGTCCGGACTCATCGGGCTGCACGAGCCAGAGCAGGCCGTCGCCGTCCAGGTCCCGGTTGGTCTCCAGCCAGCGGTGATGGGCGTCGATTCGACGCTCCTCCGCCGGGTCGCCGACTGCGATTCGCCAGGCCCAGGCGAGCAGGGGCGGCTGGATCGTCGAGGTGTTCCGCGCGCTCCTCGAGGTGACGTTGTAGGTCCAGCGCCGCTGCCAGTCGACGGGCCGGTCCCAGAAGATCGTGTGACCGATGAAGCCGTCGGCGCGCCCTCCGTCAAGCAGGCTGCGGAGCTCCCTCTCGGCGCGCTCGCGGTCGAAGCGTTTCCAGACGATCGCGTGAAAGCAGGAGTCCCAGTACCACTGCCACGGGTAGTGGCCCGGACTGGGGCGCGAGTAGGCGAAGGGAACGCCGTCCCGCTCGCCCTCGATCCAGCTCTCGCTCAGGGTCTGCTGGGCGATCCGCATCACCACGTCGCGGACCTCCGCTTCGACCACCAGCGGCAGTGGCGACATCAGAAGGTCATTCGCCGCATGCCTCGGAGGGCGAAGTAGCTGAGCACCGCGGCGAGCCCGATCAGCGTCACGTATCCCGGCCAGGTATCGCCCCAGGTCACCGGGCCGACGAAGCCCTGGCGAACGGCCTCCACCACCTGGGTCACCGGGTTGATCTCGGCGACCGTGTGAAGCCAGCCGGTGAGCAGGTCCAGCGGCGCGTAGGCGGTGGTCGTCAGGACGGCGAGGAACATCCCGACCTGCATCACCGGCGCGGCGGACTGGGTCTTGAACTTGAGGGCGAGCGAGGTGCCCCAGGTCGCGGCCACCACCGCCATCCCCATGACGAGGGTGATGGCGATCAGCAACCCGAGCAGACCGGGCCAGTGCGCCCCGACCGCGAGCGCCACCACCAGCAGACAGGCGGCCGGCAGAAGTGCGCGCAGACCTGCCGAGAGCACCAGCCCGGCGAGCAGCACCGGGCGGGGCGCCGGGGAGGCGAGCAGCCGGTCGAACCAGCCCTGCTCGATGTCGCGGGCCAGGTTGACGCCGGTGGCCGCTCCGGTGAACGCGGCGCCCTGCAGCAGGCTGACCGGGATCAGGAAGCTCTGGTAGCTGTGGGTGGTGAAGCCCGGCAGCAGGGTGAGGCTGCCGAAGACGCTGGTGAAGCCGAGGAAGAAGATGGTGGGGGCGAGCACGCCCGGGATCGCCGCCCCCGGGACCCTGGTGATCTCATTCAGCGCCCGGCGAACGAGCATCGCGATGGTGGTCGCGGAGCCACGCCAGCTCATACGCCCCTCCGCAGCCGGCTTCGCATCGCAGCGCCGCAGAGCAGAAACCCGAGGGCGCCGATCCCCGCCACGGAGGCGATCGCCTTCAGCTGGGTGGTCGCCGACCAGCCCTCGATGATCGGCTCGCGAATCCCGTTGACGATGAAGCTGAACGGGTTGTACTGGGCGACCCAGGAGGCCGGCTCGAGCATCAGGTTGGCGGGGAAGAACGCGTCCGAGAGGAAGAGGACCACGAACACCAGGGGGAAGATCCCCTGAACGACGCTCGCGCTGTTTGATCGCAGCGCGATCGCCACCCCGATCGTGCCGAAGGCGAGGGCGGAGGCCGAGGTCAGCACGATGATCCAGATCACCGCGGGCACCCCCTCCTCGATGCTGGCGCCGAAGATCAGGCCGAGGGCGATGAAGTAGACGGCGATGACCGCGCCGAGCATGGCGGTGGCGGCCAGCCGGCCGAGTACTACGGACACGCGCGCGATTGGGGCGGCGTAGAGCCGATCCGTGAACCGCATCTCGATGTCGATCGCGAACGCGATCGCCCCGGAGTTGCCGGTCATCATCAGTGCCTGCACGATTGCCCCGGCGAGCATGAAGGAGAGGAAGTTGGGGACGCTGGGGAACCCAGGCAGGTCGACCGCCCGTCCGGCGCCCGCCGTCTGAATCGCGAGGAGGGCGGTTGGGAAGATCAGAAGCGGCGCCGCCAGCTGGGGACGCCGCAACGTCTGCATCACGGAGCGCCTCCCCAGGGCCGCGACCACGCGGGCGTTGGCCGCCAGCGTCTGCATCACTCGACTGCGGCCTCCGTGCTTAATTAGACGGGTCGCTCCTCGGCTTCGCCTGCGGGGCGCCCTTCCATATCCTCCGACGCCCCCTCGAGGTGCTGGCCGGTCTTGTGAACGAAGACGTCGTCGAGCGTCGGCTGCACGAGGTCCAGGGACTCGACATCGAGCCCCTCACGATTGAGGGCGACGACGATCGGGCCGACCTCCGACGTGCCGTGCTCGAGTTCGACCATCAGGGTCCCGTCCTTTGCGGGGAGCGGTTGCCCGAAGCGGGCCAGGACCCGCTCCGCCCGCGACTCGTTGCCCGCTTGATCCACGAGGCAGAGCTCCAGATGCGGGCGGCCGACCTCGGCCTTCAATTCACCCGGGGTCCCTTCCGCGACAAGCTCGCCGCCGGAGATGATCCCGACCCGGTCGGCGAGCTGGTCGGCCTCCTCCAGGTACTGGGTGGTGAGGAACACCGTCGTGCCCTCCTGGTTCAGCTTGCGGACCTCCTCCCAGATCGCCTTGCGGCTAACGGGGTCGAGGCCGGTGGTGGGCTCGTCGAGGAAGAGAACCTCGGGGGTGTGGACGAGCGCCGCGGCGAGATCGAGACGCCTTCGCATACCGCCCGAGTAGGTGCCAATCCGGCGGTCGGCGGCGAGAGTGAGGCCCACCCGGTCGAGCAGCCAGCGGCCCTTGTTGCGACCTTCCTTCTTCGGGATGCCGTGGAGCGTCGCCTGGAGCTCGAGCAGCTCCCGCCCGGTCATCAGCGGGTCGAGGGCCGCCTCTTGGAGCGCGACGCCGATCTTCCGCCTGACCGCACCCGGGTCCTTCGCGACGTCGAAGCCCGCCACCACCGCGCGGCCCCCGGTGGGCCGGAGCAGCGTGGTCAACATGCGCACGGTCGTCGTCTTGCCGGCGCCATTCGGCCCGAGGAATCCGTAGATCTCTCCCGTCGCGACCTCGAGATCGACACCGTCGACGGCCTTGATGCCGCCCTCGAACTCGCGCGCGAGCTCGTGCGTCTCTATCGCGGCCACGGTGAGGGCAAGATAACCGGCGGTCCGGGCCGGACTCGGAGGACCGTCACACAGCCCGCACGGGGACCGAGGGCTCGGCCACGGCCGGGTCTCGCCTGCCCCGCCACCGCGTCACGATCGCGGTCGGGTTCGGCGGCAGGCGGTCGTCCGTCGCGAGCCACGACCCCGCCAGAATGAGCAGCAGGCCCGCGATCGCGCCCGCGCCCGGGCTCTCGCCGAGGACGATCACTCCAAGCGCCACCGCGATCACCGGATTGATGTAGGTGATGACGGAGGCGCGACCCGCGCCCACCTCGGAGACGAGCACCATCAGGATCACGAAGGCGGTCGCCGTGCAGAGCACCCCGAGCACGATCAGGGAGCTGAGGGCGTCCGCGGGCGGGACGGATCCCGGGATGGTCAGCAGGCCGGCTGGCGTGAGGAGCACCGCGGCGACGGTCAGGCTCGCCGCCATCGTTGCGCGGGGGTCGTATTCGAGGAGATGCCGTTTTATGATCATCGGTCCCGCGGCATAGCCGACCGCAGCGATGATCACGGCGCCCGCCCCGAGGAGCTCGCCGCTCTTCCCGCTCAGGTCGATCCCGACGAGCGCCACCACCCCGGCGAGGCCGATGAGCATGCCGAGCAGGCGAGTGCGCGTCGGTCGCTCGGTGTGGTCGAAGCGGAGGGCGAGCAGGGCGATCAACAGCGGGACGGTCGCGATCAGGATCGCCGCGATGGACGAGTCGACATGCTGCTCGCCCGCGGCGATCAGCGGAAAGGGACCGACCATCTCAACCGTCGCGTAGGCGAGGATCCAGAGGCGCGGCCCCTGGGTGATCATCCTGAGGCCCTGTCGCGGAACAAGGGCGAAGAGCAGCGCCGCACCGAGCACGAGCCGCGCCCACGAGAGGAAGAACGGGGAGACGCCGTCGTCGACCGCGACCTTGATGAAGAGATAGGGGACGCCCCAGATCACCGAGAGCGCCGCGAACGCAAACCATCCCCGCCGGCTCATCGGGTCAGGATTGCAATCAGGCGACGGCGGCCGGCCGCAACTCCACGTGCTCGCGGTCCGTGGCCCGCTCGAGCGCCTCGGCCGCGTCGAGCAAAAGGGCGTCATGGCCCCATGCCGCGAGCAGCTGCAGCCCCACCGGCAGGCCGCCGTCGAGGCCAACGGGGACGCTGACCCCCGGGATCCCGGTCAGGTTCGCGATCACGCCTTGGCGCGCGTTGCCGGCATCGGCCGAGGCCAAACCCGAGGGCAGCTCGATGTTCGGCTCGGCGAGCGGCGGCGCCACGGCCGGGACGGTCGGCCAGCCGAGGACGTCGATGCGCTCGAAGCGCTCGGCGAAGTCGCGGCGCAGCTGGGCCCGGGAGACGAAGGCGCGGGCGGTGAGGCTGCCCGGAATCAGACCGCGCAGCTTGAGGACGCCGCGGTTGAGTACTCCGAGCTCCTCGGGGAGGGCGTTCAGGTTGTGTGGCGTCAGGTGCGCCGCCTCCTCCGCCTGCGCCACGAGCACGGCGGTCGGGAGGATCAGCTCCTGCCTGGGGAGCTCGACGTCGATCAGTTCGCCGCCCGCCTCCGAACGCAGCGCCTCGAGGGCCGACTCGCACGTCTCGCGGACGCCGGGAGCGCAGTCGCTCCAGTAGGGATCGCGGACGATCCCGATCCTCAGCCCGCGCGGCTCCTCGGCCGGAAGCTCTTCACCGAACATCGCCGAGGCGAGCAGGCGGCAGTCCGCGGCGTCCCGGCAGAGCGGGCCGGAGACGATCGTCTCGGTGTTGGGGATGTGGTGGCCCTCCATCGCGGAGCGGCCAAAGGTGGGCTTCAGCCCGACCAACCCGCAGTAGGCGGCCGGGTAGCGGATCGATCCGAGCCCGTCGGCGCCGATCGCGCCGGAGACGAGCCCGCCGGCGACGGATGCGCCGGGGCCGCTCGACGATCCGCCCGGACAGCGCTCGAGGTCCCAGGGGTTGTGGGCGGCTCCGTAGACAGAGGCGTTGCCGGTGCTGCTCGAGCCGAGCTCGTGCATGTTGCCGACCCCCGCGATCACCGCCCCCGCGTCGCGCAGGGCGCGGTAGGGCCCCGACTCCCCGGGCTCGGTGGTCACGCCGGGCACCGCCGCCGCGCCCACGGTCTCGGCTCGCCAGGGCAGCGGCCACTCGTCCTTGATCACGACCGGGACGCCGCGGAGCGGGCCCTCGGGAGTCTCGGCGAGCATCTTCCGCGACTGATCCGGGAAGGTCGCGACGATCGCGTTCAGCTCCGGATTGCGCCCCTCGATTCGGGCGAGACAGGCGTCGAGCAGCTCGCCGGCGTCGACCTCCCCGGAAGCGATTCCGGCAGCCTGCTCCCGCAGGGGAAGGTCGAGAGCGTTCATCCGTCCGGCGGGCGGGAGAGGTCCGGGTGCGTCTCGTGCTCGACCCCGTCCAGGTCGGCGTCGCGGAGTCGGTTCATGTCCGGCTCCCAGATCGACCAGACACCGGCCATCACCATCCGCTCGGTCTCGTCGGCCTCTATCCCGAAGCTCTCCAGAGCCGAGTCGAGGTAGCGCTGGAAGGCAGATCCGGCTTCCATTGAGGCGAACCCTACCTACGGGCTTGCAAGGACCCCCGCAACCCTCCTGGAAATGAAGTGTTCAATGAAGCCCATGAGCTACCAAGCTCAACCGTTCGCGCGCCTGCGTAGGCTCGCCATCGCTCTCGTCGTCGCCGGGTGCGCAGCGATGCTCGCCGCCGTCCTCGGAGCGGGCAGCGCAGGCGCCGCCCTGCGCGTCGTCGTGCTGGGCGCGGCCGCGCCGGCGACGCCATCGTGCCCCACGACCTGCCAGGCCGTGGGCAAGACGACGGGCTTCCAGACCTCGATCATCGGGGCGCAGAACCCATTCGCCGTCTCCTTCCGCGGGCGAGTCGTCGCCTGGTCGATCAAGACCGGGGCACCGAGCACGAAGCCGAATCCGCAGAACGACAACCAGAGCGACTTCGACTTCTTCACCAAGACCTTCGGCGGCTCCCCGAAGGCGCGGATCTCCGTCCTGAAGCCGATCATGAAGAAGATCAAGCAGGGCAAGCCGATCTACAAGCTGAAGTCGCAGTCGCCGGTCGAGGACCTCTCCGCCTACCTCGGGCAGACCACGACCTTCACGCTCGACACGCCGCTGCGGGTGAAGCCGAACAACATCGTGGCGCTGACCGTTCCGACCTGGGCGCCGGCCTTCGCGATCAATCAGAGCGCGAACACCAAGTGGCAGGCCAGCCGCAAGAAGGGCAAGTGCAACGACACGCCGGACATCCTCGCCGGCAGGCCGCAGGACGCCCAGGGGTCGCTGCGCGCCTACGGCTGCACCTACAACACCGCCCGCCTGCTCTACTCGGCGACCGTCGTCGCCGATCCGAACCAGAAGCCCGCGGCGCCCCCGAAGAAGAAGAAGAAGAAGTAAGCGAGCTTGTCCGGGGTCCTGAGGGACCTCTCGAGCGACCGCGCCCGTAGTCAGGGCGTGAGCGAAGGGAGACCCGGGCGACGAGGTCGGCTTGCGTCGTAGGCATCCTGGCGGCCGCGCTCCTATACGCCTACGCCGCCGGGGATCTGAACCTCGGGAGTCGGGCCGGCGCAACACCCCGGATGGACGCAGTACCAAGACGCTGAGCGAGGCTTCTCGGTCGAGTATCCGGCGGCCCGAGCGCCTGGCGAAATGACGCCGCTGCGGTCGGCCAGGTTGGCTTCTGGGGACCGGGGCGCGACTTTCGAACCGCCCAGAAGGCATCAGTGGGCTCTTTCCCTGGGTTGCGGCAGCGGCGTGTCTCCGGCCCGATCCTGGTGACCAAGACGCCAGTAATCGTCGAGGGGAGGAGGCCAGTGGCTGTAGCGATCGTGCCAGCAGATCGCGCACGGGCCGGTCTCGGGGTTGCGGTGAAGGGCGGGCCCTACGCCGAGATCCGCTTCGTCCCGTATCGCGACCACCCGCGGACCGGGTGGCCCGCAGGCTGCGTTCTCCGGGACCGCGAACCGGTACGGGTCCTGGTGCAAGACGGAAACAGCCCGCGCCCTCGCAGCTCATCGTGGGGCGGCTGTAGGCGACTGGGTTCCGCCCGCCGCTTCCATCCGAGGTCCCGTCAGACGCGGATGTCGTGCACCAACTCGACCGGAAGAGGCGGTAGCGAGACATCGAGTCCATGTACTTCCTGCATCTGCTGCACGAACCACCGACTGATGTCCGCCTCAGACGAGACAAAGCGCTGGTGGGCATCAGGATCGGTTGCCTCGATGTAAACGATGGCGAGGGTGCGGCCATCTGGCGTCTGCTGATGCCAGACAGCTTGGCGCGTGATCCCGGCGTCCTTCAGCGCGGCCTCATATTCATCCCGGCGAGCGCCAGCCATCTCATCCCTCGTTTGGCGATCAACGTCCTCCTTCCCATGCATGACGGGAATGGCGAACACGATCTCGGTCATAGCGATGTCCTTTCGTCAAACGACCTTCTCGGGCGAGTTACTCGGAAGCTACCCGCAGGCCTGCGGGTTCTGCTCGCACTGCTTCTCGAAGGCCTCCTGAGGGCTGCCCGGTGGGGGCGGAACGTCGTTGGTCTCCGAGTCGGGCTGCCTAGGGTTGAAGTTGTTGCCGTTGCCCCTAGTGGTGGTGGTGGTCATCGATTCGGTGGGCGTGGTGGTCGTCGCAGGTGCCGTCGTGGTGGACGGGATCGGCGAGGTGATCGGCGGGATCGAGACAGTCGTCGGCGCAGTCGTCTCACCCGAGTCGTCGCTGCCGCAGCCCGCGATGGCGAGGCCGACCGCGAGAGCTGTGACCGCGACCGCCCGGGTCACGAGGAGCCGTCGAGCGCCGGCTGGCGGAGCCCGCAATACGGGCAATCGCTGACGTCGAGGCCGATCAACTGGTTGCAGCGCCGGCAGGCGCGCAGGTTCTCCGGGGCCCGGACAAGGGCGGACTCCGAGGGCGCGAGCGGCAGGGTCGCCGCGGCGACGTGCATCTCCTCGCCGGTCTCACGATCGAGGTAGACACCGCCGGGTTTCACCTTGGCGAGCGCCTCCCTGCCAGAGGCCGGCGCTCTCAGCCGATACGTCTGCTCCGGGTTCTGCACGGCGCGCACAATACCGTTGCGCCGGATGCGAGTGCTCATTTTCCACGGCTACCTGCTGCACGGCACCGGGAGCAACGTCTACAACGCCAGTCTGGCTCAGGCCCTCGCGCGCCAGGGACACGAGGTGTACCTGCTCTGTCAGGACCGCAAGGCCGACGAGCTCGACTGGGTTCGCGACAACGAGAACATCACCGTGCACGTTCCCGACATCGGGGGCCTGCTGCCCGTGTTCGTCGCCGACCGCTACGAGGGATTCGAGGTCAAGACCTTCCCGGAGCTCACCGACGAGGAGCTCGACCGCTACCTGGACGCGAACGTCAGGGCCGTCGAGCAGGTCGTCGAGGAATACGGTGAGCCCGACGCCGCCCTCGCCAACCACCTGATCATGGGCCCGGTGATCCTGGCGCGCGCCGGCCTGCGCTACGCGATCAAGGTCCACGGCTCGGACCTCTCCTACACGGTGAGGCCCCATCCCGAGCGCTTCGTGTCCTATGCCCTGGAGGGCACGGACGCGGCCGCCGGGCTTCTCGCCGGCTCCTCCCACACCGCCAGGGTGCTCTTCGACACGCTTCCCGACCCGACCCTGCGCGAGCGAACGCGACTCGGGCCTCCGGGCGTGGACGTGCACCGCTTCCGCCCGCGGGAGCCGGCCGAGGCACTTCGCAACCTCGAGCAGCTCGCGGCGCGGTTGGACTCCGAGGCGCCGGGCGCCGGCGAGGCCCAGGACTCCTTCGGGCGGAACGGCCCGGCGATCGCGGCCGCACTCAGGGAGTGGTCCGATGGCGATCCGCGTGTTCTCTTCGTCGGCAAGGTGGTGGTCAGCAAGGGCGTCGACCTCCTGGCCGCCGCCTGGCCACTCGTGCACCGGCGGAGGGTCGAGGCGGGAGCACGGTCCCCCCGCCTGCTCTTCATCGGCTTCGGCGGATTCGAGAACGGCCTGCGCAGGCTGATCGGAGCGCTCGAGGCCGGCGACCTCGACGCAGCCCGGGGGGTGGCGGCGGAGGGCCGGGGCTTCGAGGGGGCCGAGCCCAAGCCGCTGCCGATCCTGTCGGGGTTTCTCGACGATCCACCCGAGGGCTACGCGGAGGCGGCGCGGGCGGCCGCGGGGTCAATCCTGGTCGGCGGACGGCTCGCCCATGACGAGGTCGCCGAGGTGATGCCGTCGGCCGAGACCTTCGCGATGACCAGCACCTGGCCCGAGGCCTTCGGGATGGTTCCGGCCGAGTCGGCGGCCTGCGGAGTGCCTCCCGTCTCGGCGGATCACTCGGGCATGCGCGAGGTCTCCGAGCTGCTAGCCGAGGCGCTCGACCCGGCGCTGGCGCCGCTGCTCAGCTTCCCGGTCGGCCCCCCGGCGGTCACCGACCTGGCAGACCGGATCAGCGGATGGCTCGAGCTCGATCCGCCTCGCCGGCGAGCGGCCGGCTTGGCGCTCGCGAAGCGAGTCGATGAACTCTGGAGCTGGGAGGGGGTGGCCCGATCCGTGATCGCCGCCTCGCAAGGAGAGCTGGACGCGCTTCCCCCGGTGGGCACGTGAACCCGGTCGTCACCAGAGGCACAAGCCCGGGGCGGCCCCTTCAGGTTCCGTGAATAGAATCCCGCCCGTGCGGGGCGTCCCGATTCTCAAGCTGATCGCCGCGGTGATCGTGCTCACCGTCGTGACCTCGGTGGTCATGCTGATCCCGAACTGGAACGGGCAGGAGGCGTCAACCGCCGCCCCCAAGATCGACGATCTGCTCGATGTGATGATCGTGCTCTCGTCGTTCGTCTTCTCGATCGTCATGGTCATGCTCGTGTACTCGGTGTGGCGCTGGCGCGCGCGTCCTGGGGACGAGTCGGACGGGGCGCCGATCCACGGCAACACCCGCCTCGAGATCGCCTGGACGGTGATCCCGACGGTGATCGTCCTCTTCGGCGCGATCTACTCCTGGATCACGCTCTCGGACATCGAGGCCCACGACCCGAACCGGATGGTGGTCGACGTCTACGCCCAGCAGTACGAGTGGCACTTCAACTACCCGGAGCAGGGCACGACCTCACGCGAGCTGCACGTGCCCGTCGACCGGCAGATCGAGTTCCGGATGCACACCCTCGACGTGCTGCATTCGTTCTGGGTCCCCGAGTGGCGGATCAAGAAGGACGCCGTCCCCGGGATCACCACCCGCGCCTACGTCACGCCGACCAAGGCGGAGGACCTGACCCTGGTCTGCACCGAGCTCTGCGGCTTCGGTCACGCGACGATGAGGGCGCCGGTGGTCGTCGAACCCTCGCAGGCGGCCTTCGACCGGTGGGCGACGAGCCAACCGCCGATCCCCGCAAGCGAGCCGAAGCCGGGCGAGACCACGCCGAAGGTGGTACGGCAGTGAGCGGCCGGACGATCGACGTGCCCAGGATTGAGATAATCCCGGGGATGGAAGGATGGCGGGCATGACTGCGGCCCTGTTCCGACGGCCGGGATGGTGGCGAGCCCTGACCTACACGATCCTGGCCGGGGCCTTCGGTTTCGCCCTGGTGGTCGTGCTCCGCAAGGTGTCGGGGCTGCCGGCGTTCCAGACCGTGCAGACCGGCTACCCCCAGGTGATCGTGCCCTCGATCACCGCGCCGCTCGGCTTCCTGGTCGGCATCGGCTGCTTCGACTACTGGCTCCGCTGGGCGATCGGGGCCCCGACCTTGCCGAAGGAGCGCGAGCACGACGACCACGGTGCGTACAGCTGGCGCGACTACTTCAAGGTCAACACCGACCACAAGGTCATCGGCATCCAGTACATCTGCACGACCTTCGTCTTCTTCTTCATCGGCGGGCTGATGGCGATGATCATGCGCGCCGAGCTCGCCCAGCCGGGCACCCAGATCGTCGACCCGGGGATGTTCAACAGCCTCTTCTCCGCCCACGCGGCGCTCATGATCTTCGTCTTCGTCATCCCGGTCTTCGCCGGGATCGCGAACTACGTCCTGCCGCTGATGATCGGGGCGCCGGACATGGCGTTCCCACGTCTCAACGCCCTTTCCTTCTGGATGCTGCCGATCGCCGGCATCCTGTTCGTGGGAAGCTTCCTGGCGCCCGGCGGCGCCTTCGACGCCGGCTGGACGGGCTACGCGCCGCTCTCGACCGGGGCTCCCTTAGGCCAGTCGTTCTTCAACCTCGGGGTGCAGTTCGCAGGCGCCTCTTCGATCGCGACGGCGCTGAACTTCCTGGTCACGATCGTGACCATGCGGGCGCCGGGGATGAACTTCTGGCGCCTGCCGCTGCTGGTCTGGGCGAACCTCTCGACCTCGCTGCTGGTGGTCGCCGCGACGCCGTTCATCGCGGGCGTGCAGTTCATGGTGCTGTTCGACCGCGCCCTGCACACGAACTTCTTCCAGGCGGCCTTCGGAGGGGACGTGATCAGCTACCAGCACATCTTCTGGTTCTACTCGCACCCGGCCGTGTACATCATGATGCTCCCGGGCTTTGGGATCGTCAGCGAGGTGATCTCGGCGCACTCGCGCAAGCCGATCTTCGGCTACCGGCTGATGGCTCTGGCGCTGATCGGGATCGTGGTGCTCTCCTACTCGGTCTGGGCCCATCACATGTTCGTCGCCGGCATGTTCAGCTGGCTGCGGGTGCCGATGATGATCACCACCCTGCTGATCGCGGTGCCGACCGGGATCAAGATCTTCTCCTGGCTAGCCACGCTGTTCCAGGGGGTGATCCACCTGAGATCGACGGCGATGCTGTTCGCCCTCGGCTTCATCGCCACCTTCACGATCGGCGGCATCTCGGGCGTGATGCTCGGGATGATCCCGATCGACATCCACGTCTCGGACACCTACTTCGTCGTCGCGCACATCCACTTCGTGCTCTTCGGCGGCTCGGTGTTCACGATCTTCGCCGGGATCTACCACTGGTTCCCGAAGATCACCGGGCGGATGTACGACGAGAAGCTCGGTCGGATCCACTTCTGGCTGACGCTGGTCGGGATGCTCGGCACCTTTATCCCGATGCACTGGATCGGGATGGAGGGGATGCCGCGCCGGGTCGCCGACTACTCGGCCACGTTCGGCGACTGGAACCTGTTCATCTCCTGCTGCGCGTTCGTCCTCGGCGCCGCCCAGCTGATCTTCCTCTACAACATGATCGTCAGCTGGCGCTTCGGGCCGAAGGCGGGGCCGAACCCGTGGCGAGCCAAGACCATCGAGTGGCAGGTCTCCTCGCCGCCGCCGGTCTTCAACTTCGATGAGATTCCGCGCGTGGTCGGCGGGCCCTACGAGTTCGGCGTGCCCGGCGCACGGCACGTGATCATGCCCGGGGAAGAGGCGGAGATCAAACGCCCCGAGAGGGCCGGGGTGGGGGCGCCCTCGTGACCGCCGAAACCACCACGCCGGGCGAGGAGAAGCAGCGCGAGGATCCGGTCGTCGATCCCACGGAGGGTGAGTCCGCGATCACCGACGTCGGCACGCCCTCCGAGCACGCCTCGGAGGTGGTCGCGAAGCGCGAGGTCGCGACCTTCGGCGACCCCGACCCGCCCCCCTCGCGCGAGGGCGTCAAGCGGGTCCTGATCTTCCTCAACGAGGTCGCGGGCGGCCGCAAGATGATCACGGCGTGCCGGGAGCTCTCGGGCGCCGGCGCGGAGTACTTCGCGGTCGTCGCCCCCCAGAACCTGCCGATCGTGGGCCAGCTGGTCGACGTCGAGGAGCGTCGCGACGCCGCGCAGAGCCGCGTCGACGTCACCCAGTCGGTGCTTCGCGAGTTCAGGATCGCCTCGGAGGGCGCGGTGATGGACCCCGAGCCCTCGCTCGCCCTCGACGACGCCGTCCGCGCGACGCAGCCCGACTACATCCTGCTCTCCTGCCTGTACGACACCCGCTTCGGCCTGATGCGCAAGGACCTGGTCGAGTGGGCCAAGTCGCGCTACGGCCGGGTCGAGCACATCCCCGTGCGCGTTGACGACGACGCGGTCCGCTGGGACGTCACGCACACCCTGGTCGTCGCCACACAGACCGTGAACAGCAAGGACCTCGTCGGCCGCCTCCTGGAGCGGGCCCAGGAGCGGCCGCACCGCTACACGTTCATCTGCCCCCGCTCCGGGGCAATCACGCGGGAGGAGATCGCCTCGCGCCTTGCCGCGACGCTTGCCGAGATGTACCGGCACGAGATCGACGCCACGGGGCAGCCGATGAGCCCGGAGCCGTTCCCCGCGATCCAGAACGCCATCGAGCACTACCGGATCGACGACATCCTGATCTCGACGCTGCGCGGCGAGCAGTCGAAGTGGCTCGAGGAGGGCCTGATCGAGAAGGTCCAGAGCCATACCGACAAGCCGGTCGAGCACGTCGAGTCGGGGACCGAGCCCGCCGCCGCGACTGCAGAAGAGCCGGCGGCGGTCGGAGCGGGACAGGCGAGCTAGATGGAGTCGGCTTCAGTCGCTGTCGGCCACGCCGATGAGCACCACGCTCATCCGCCGGAGGCCAACCAGAGCTCGCGGATAGACCGCCAGACGCTGGGGATCCTGCTCTTCATCGTCTCCGAGGTGATGCTCTTCGGAGCATTCTTCGCCTCGTACTTCTTCCTCCGCGTCGTCGCCAACACCGGCCCCTGGCCGCCGGACCCGTTCGAGCTGCCGGTCGCGGTCGCCGGGATGAACACGGCGATCCTGGTCTCCTCGAGCTTCACCATGCATTGGGCGCTCGAGTCGATCCGCAGGGGCAACCGCCGAGGCCTCCAGATGGGCCTGATGACCACCTTCCTGCTGGGCGCCACCTTCCTCTTCGTTCAGCTCAACGAGTACGTCCACATCGGCTTCAGCGCCCGCGACGACGCCTTCGGCTCGATCTTCTACGGACTCACCGGCCTGCACGGCGCGCACGTCACCGTCGGCCTGATCTTGCTGGCGATCGCGAACATCCGCGCCTTCCGCGGCCACTACGGCCCGGAGGCGAAGGACCATCTCGGCGTCGAGGTGCCAGGCATCTACTGGCACTTCGTCGACGTCATGTGGATCATCGTTTTTACGACGGTCTACGTGCTCTAGAACCCCTGCAAGCGGCGGGTTCTCAGTCGCGGTTTGCCAGTTGTTCGCCAGTAAATTCGCCAGTTGCACGGCGGGTCTGCGCGGCAGCGTGCTCTAGCTGCGCCGCGAAGTAGGCGTCTAGCCGCTCGGCGGCCTCCTCCTCCGAACCCGGCAGCAGGGCGCCGTATTTGTCGAAGGTGATCTGGATCGAGCTATGGCCCATGAAGGTGGAAAGGGCCTTCGCGTTCACGCCGCTGGCTATCGCCATCGCCGCAAAGCTGTGGCGGCCGACGTGCGGGGTGATCCGCTCAAGCTTCGCCTCCTTCCAAGCCTGGTCGGCTCGCCGCTGCAGCATGTTCGGAGTGAACGGGGTGTCGGGCGTGTTGCCGAAGATCAGGTCGGCACCGCTGCGGTTCACCCGGGCCAGGTGCTCGGCCAAGTAGCAGGCGTCCGCTCCCTTCCGGGTCGGGATACCAGCCTCCCTGCGGGGCGAGCCCGCACCACCCTCACCGGCGGAGAAGGCGAGCGGCTCGGGCTTTCCACTCGCCCGCGCGGTGGCGGATAGGATCGTCGGCATGGGCCGACCGCCGTCCCGGCAAGATCGAGTCGTTGGAGATGGAGGAAACCGTCTACCAGCGACCGGATGGCAGTACCTATGCGCTCGATCGCTACGGGCGGCAGGGCGAGCTACAGGGTCCGGGGCGCGGGCCCGGCTACGGCACGCGCATCCTTGGCCCCGCAAAGTTCGCTCCCCGGAGGTAACTAGCGCCAGCCGCGATTGCAGCGGGCACAGGAGGGCCTGAGGTTGACTTACTGGCGGCTAGCGTCGGCCGTGGGGCCGTCTCGCGCCGACTGGCGGCCCCAGCGGGGTTCTTGGGGGTGTCGCTAGGAATTAGGCCCTGCCCGGGCCTGCGCCCCGTCCGCGCGGGTCCCCGTGGCGCTTCAGGCGCCTGTAGTGCTTCGGGCAGAGGCCACGGGCCTGGACGGGATTTTCGCATCCGTCAATCGAGCACGGCTGGACGGGCAGTTCGCCCGTTCGCGGATCGGGTCGGCGGCGGTACTGCCCGGCGTAGCGCGTCGGTTTCCCAGGAACGGCACCCATCGGCCCAGTTGTACAAGCTTGTGCGCGCGTTGCCACCCGGCGGTATCCGGCTCCAGCGCTTGTTGACCGGCACCCTCCCCCGCCCTAGAAACCCCAGAGTGTCCTAGGTAGGCTGCGTAGAAGCGCTTTAGCTCCGGGGAGGGGGAAGGAGAGGGACGATGCGCAAGAAGCTCGGAGCCGTTCTGTTGGCCGGGGCGGCAATCGCGACCTCGATCGCGGTCGGTGGTTTCGGACTGTTGGCTGGAGCGTGGGCGGCACCATCGCAGGGATGCAGCCGGTCTGCGGGGACAGTCACCTGCACCTATACATCGGGCTCAAACCCATTCAAAGTGCGGGGAGGCATCTTTACGATCCACGTCGTAGCCGTCGGTGGTGCCGGCGGCGGCCCTGGCGGGGGACAGGGCGCACGGGTCGAGGGCGATCTCGCCGTCGTGCGGGGGACGACGCTATACGCCGTGGTCGGTGGCAACGGGACCGGCATCCAGCCTGGGTCTAACGGGGGAGGGCAGGCGGGCCTGACCGATGCCTGTGCGGGCAATCCGACCTCGCCCGGCTGCCTCCCCGCAGGTTGGGCTGGGGGCGGCGCTTCGGACCTGCGGACCTCGCCAAACGACCTCTCGAGCCGGGTCCTCGTCGCCGGGGGCGGTGGCGGTGTCGGTGGTACAGGTATCCAAACATCCGATTTCCGATTCGTGGCACCAGGCGGGGCCGGTGGTGCCGGCGGCGGTGGCGACGGCGCGAACGGCGAGGGCCTCGAGTTCGTGTGCATCGATCAACCGGTTTCGGTTGCGGGCGGCGCAGGGGGCGCAGGCGGGGCCGCCACCAGTGCCTTCGGCGGTGCCGGGGGCAATGGCCATTTCTTCTTCGGATGTTCTTTCGTCCCCATCCTCTTGGGTGGCGGCGGAGGTGGAGGTGGCGCTGGCCTGCTCGGCGGAGCCGGCGGTGGCGGGAGCGGTGGTGCCGGCGGCGGCGGGGGCGGCGGCGGCTCGAACCTGGTGCCTCCGGGCGGCTCGGCATCAGTCGATGGCACGGGGACTCCGCTGGTCCAAATCTCCTACCACCCCGGTCGCTGAGCGCATCGAGCCGAATCGGGGCCGCCATTACGGCATCCGCGAGGGCGCCCAGCGCTGTCCAAGCGCGGACCTGGCTCGGTCACGCAGAGGCCTCGAAGCCGCCGGGCTGCGGGAGTAGGCCTGGGTCATTCAGACCAGGAGGCGTCGCGGTAAGGTGCTGGTGCATCGAGGAGGGGAACGCAGAATGAATGAGCAAAGAGAATCCCAGCTGGAATCTCGATTGGCCCGGTTGGAGGCGAGCAACTTCTGGATGGGGACTATCGCCCTGGTGGTCGGTGTCTTCATCGCTGTGATGATGTTGTGGGTGTTGGGGTCGGTGATCTTCTAAAACGCCTACTGATCGCGGTGTTTGCGGTGTGGGCGTTTCTCGGAGCTGGTGTAGGTCCGTAGTCGCGGGCAAGTCCCTCCAGCATCAGTTCTGCCTGGTCGGCTCGGTCGGAGATCACCTGCTGGTGTGCAGCGGCCATCTCCGGTGAAAGCTGATACCCCCGGCCCTCAAAATCGTCGCCCTCGATCCGTACCGCGTGACCCGACTCGACCAGTTCATCGCAAACGGCAATGGCGTCAACGAGATCCTCGGTGAGCACGATGCCTGCCGGATACACAACCGTCAGGGTCGCCAGTGCTTCCTGCTCCTTGTCGGTCAGATCGGTCATCGGTTTGCCCTTCTTCGGTATCGGGGCGGCCCCGGCGGTGAGCAGAACAGAGCCGCGCGGAGCCGCCCCTGCACCCTCTATGAGGAGGTCTTAGCTCAAGCCGCTAACCACCGTAAATGCCTCCGCCCGGTAGCAGAGCAGGGCCTCCCGCTGCTCGGCTCGAATCGAAACCAGGTCTTTCACAAAATAATCCTGGTGCGAATTTGTGTCCTCGACCGTGACCCCAGAGCGGCGGGCAATGGCCGCTGCGGTGGCGAAGCCTCCGACGATCGCCGTGCCCAGCCCGACCGTTGTGCTCAGCGCGACCGGGGTATCCCACAAGGTCTGCCCGAATAGGTTGGCCGCCCCGGCGTTCTGAGCGGCCACGCCGAACGGCCCCGCTCCGAAGTAGGCCCCTGTCGTTCCGCCGCTGCCATCCCGGAGCAACCGGCTGCTCAGCCAGTTGGTTGGATGCATGACGATCCCTGTTGGGATGACGTGCGAACTGCCCGCCGTGTTACCGATCACCTTCGCAATGGCGGTGAGGTTGTCGTCGGAGCCGCGCGCGTAGACGTTGACCCCGGCGCGCCCAACAAGGCCCGCGAGTTCGTTGCCGCCAGCGCCGCGCAGCAGTTGGCGTTCCTCGTCGAGTTGAACAAACAGCGAGAGCCTGCTGCCGACGAACCCTTGCGCTGCGGCAGCGTCCTCGATCAACTCGTCGCTCACGGTGATCGCGGTGGCGATCTTTTTCACCGGCTCGTCCACCGTGTCGAGGTCGAGCGTGCTCTCGGGCTTGGTGCCGCCCTCCGCAACGCCAGCAGCACTGCTGGTTGCCGTACGTTCAATCGCGTACCTGACCGTGTTCGTCGTTGTGGTGATCGCCGCGAACAGGTCGGTGACCGCGATGGGTTGGAAGAGCTTCTCCACGACGCCGGGGACGACCGTGGGGCCAGCGGAGAGCAAGCCGCCGCCCGTACCCGTGCCGGGAGCACCGGCGCCTTCGAGGAGCGTGCCCTTCGCCTGGAGGCTGCCGACCGGGATCGCGCCCGTTGACCACCGCTGCCCCCGGGTCGCCGGATCGGCGATGGCTTTGTAGCCCTCCGATTCGACGAACGCCCGTCCCGCGTCAGCGTGGGCGAGCGGTCTGCCGTCGCCGCCGGTTAGGCCCCCGCCACCGGGGGTGCCGATCCTTTCGGCCGCGTCGAACGCTTGCTGCTTCGCCCGCAAGTCCTTGAGCCTTGCGACCTTCTCCTCGGCCTCCTCGCGTTCGGCCGGGGTCAACTGGCGGCCCTCGGCGTCGGCCCGGTCAAATAGGGCGGCCGCTTCGCCCGCTAGTTGCTGCATGCGGGCCTGCGTTTGCTTCTGGTTCATGGTCACGCTCCTCCCCCGCGCCTTGTGGCGGAGTGTTGAGCGCAGCCGGTTCAGTCCTCGTTCACGGTCCTCGCCCCCCGGGGCGGTTGGCCAGTGAAGGCTCCTCGCGCTTGGGCGGGGGGGTTGCCGCAAAGTTGCCGCTCGCGGTCTGCGGTATGTACGCGCCGAACGTAGCAAGGTCAGCCGCGACTTCCCAACTGCAACAACGACCCGAGGGCGCGCGCTAGCCCTTGCCGCCGAGCACCCACCCGGCGAACTGCATGACGCGTCGGAAGGTCCGCTCGCGCCGGAGCACGATGCGGAACAGGATCGCCGAGCCGATGAACGTCGCCGCGCCGATGCCGACCCGGCACGGCCAGCTCACGTCGTGGACTCCGAGCGCAACGCTGACGGCGATCCCGATCAGCACCGTCAGGATCGTCAGCCGGTTCGCGGTCAGAACCTGTCGGACTTCAGTCTCCAGCTCCAGGGTGGCCGACGAGGTCCCCCGGGATGTGAGCTTGCCGAGGTCGGCTGGCCTCGGCTCCCGCGGCTCGTCGGTGCCTTCGCCCATGCGCAAAGTCTGACCGAGGGGGCGGCGGGTGCCTACCGTGCGCCCGGCGCGCGCCGCGCGCCCCGCTCACCGATACCGCGGTGGTGGGCCGTTGTAACTGCCCGCATGGGGCGCGCCGCTACGAAACCAGGATCGGCCCGAACAATTCACGCGACGGCGCAGGTCGCCATAGATCGTGTTCGCCAGTCGTTCGCCAGTACAACCGGTGCCAACCGGCCCTAACCGGGTCCATTTCGTGCCTGGAACCGTGAACCGTGCGTGCAGTTAAATATGTGGATCATCGTCTTCACGACGGTTTACGTCCTCTAGCTCCTAGGCACCGTGCCCGGACGGCACGTCGACACGATTCAGATCGGCTACGAGGGGTTCAATCGCGGTGACCTCACGGAGGCGCGCGAGATACTCGACGAGCACGTCGAGTGGACGACGACCGGGGCTTTCCCCGGCATCGAGGGCGTCTACCGCGGTCCGGATGCGCTCGATGACTGGATGGAGGCGCTCCGCGCGGAGTGGCGTGAGTTCCACGTGAGCCTCGCGGAGGTCCTCGCCGAGACCGACGATGCGGTCATGGTGGCCGAGCGGCTCTGGGGCCGGGGTCGCGAGAGCGGCGCGGAGGTCCAGATGCAGACCTACGCGATCTACCGGTTCAACGCCGAGGGGAAACTGACGCTGCGGGAGGCCTTCAGCACCGCGGAGGAGGCCCTGGCGGCCTTCTAGGGTTGTTCCGCGGAGCGGCCCAGCTCAGTAGGTCGTGAAGAAGGTCGGCGCCTGCTGGGCGAGGATGATCCAAGCCGCGGGGGCGGCCGCCGGCCAGACGTGTACTCGACGCCCAGGGTCGCGTTCGTCAGCGTCTCGTTCGCCTGCAGCGGGCCCGCCGACGTGCCGGTGATCGCCTTCCAGGCCGTGATCCAGCTGTCCAGGGTGCTGGTGCTCCCGCCGACGACGGAGCTGGCCAGGCGCACCATCGGCGTCGCCTCGAACCACAGGATGTCCGGCCCGATGGAGCCCAGGTACGGCTTGTAGCCGGAGAACGGGCCGCTCGCCTGGTAGGTGTTGTTGTAGGTGGTGGCGTTGGTCGACTTGACCACCGAGCGGCCCGAGACCCCGAAGTTGTTCTTTGCATAGTTGAGGACGCGGGTGGCTGTGGAGTGATGCCCGTTCACCTCCTCGAAGAGGGCGCCGAGCACCTGCACGTCGACTGGCACCGCGCTGTCGTTGAGCCCCTGGATGAAGTGGGTGCTCGAGCCGCTGCCGGTGAGCAGGTCGTCCTCGATCGCGTTGCCGATCGTGAGGGCGGCGCCGCCGTACTTCGTGAAGCCGGTGTTGTCGCCGGCCGTCTGCAGTTCGACCGCCAGGTGTCCGAGGAACATGTAGGCGAGCAGGTTGTGCTGGGCCGAGTACCAGGGGAGGCCCGGTCCGCCTCTGATCAGCCCGTCGGTGCCCTGGAGCGTGAGCAGGTAGTCGGCGGCCTTCTTCGCCATCGACCGATAGGTGGAAGTTCCGAAGCGAGCGTCGTACTTGGTCGCGGCCAGGCCGATCCAGGCGATCGTCCCCGTCCGGTACATGCCGGCTCCCAGGCCGGTTGAGACGTCAAAGGCGATGTCGATCGAGCCGTCGGAGTACTGGAGCGCTGCGAGCTGGTCGAGGATCTGCTTCGCCTGTGATTGGTTGCCCTGTGCCACGAAGGACGCGGCGCTGACGGCGGAGTCGTAGGTCCAGGACCAGTTGAGCAGGCGGTTGTAGGAGGGATCGCCGCTGGGGATCAGGTGGGAGCGGGTCAGGGCTAGCGGGGTGGCGAGGGCGGCGGCCCTGGCGACCGGGGAGGAGATGGTTGCGACCGGCGAGGAGTCGAGGCGCTTCGGGCCCCTGTCCATGCTGGGGACCGCAAGAGACTCCGACTTGCGGGCGCCCCGCTTGTGCTTCGCGCGGAGCGTCGAGCAGCGCTTGTGCTTCTTCTTCTGGGACTTGGAGCAGACCGGGCCAGCCTGACGCGCGAGCCAGCGGGCGAGCGGGTCGCTCGGGCGACCCTTCTTGGTGTACGGCCAGGCGAGGCGGACCTTGCCCCCAGTGCGATGGCGCTTCTTGGCCTTGGCCGTCGACGCCTCCGGCGAGGGGCTCGCGCTTGCGAGCTCCGTCGAGATTCCGGTTACCGCGATCGCGCAGGCGACGACCGCCGCGGCAAGCCTCCGAACGTGCCTGCCCACTCGGCAGGTGTACGCATAATCTTGATCCGGGAAACCCCCAAATCTTGGACGGGAATCCCGTGATCGTGAAGGCCTCCATCCCCCTGAACGAGACGCCCGAAAAGAAACCCCGCAACCCGCTCCGCAACGAGGGGGACATGTTCCGCGTCCTGATCATGTTCGGCGTCGCCGCGGCCATCGTCATCGCGGTGGCCCTTCTCATCTCCTCCTTGGCTGGGGCGATCGTGGGCGCGGTCCTCGTGGCGATCGGCCTGTGGCGGACCTGGAACCTGATCCAGGACTGGCGCCGCTACGGATCGGACCCGGCGGAGCGCTAGAGCGAGTCGCGATCTCGAGCGATTGACCACCACATACGGGGGCAAAGTGCTCGAGATCGGATTACGGCGCGAGTGCGGTGCGTGCCGAGCCCCCAACGACGAAGCCAACCGAACTCGTCCCGGGGATACACGGGCGGAATCTCGGGAAGATCTTGCCGGGCCGCGGCATGACGCTCGATCCGAGCAGCACGCCGGCAGGATCGAATGCCGTCACCCGCATCTTGGCGTCGGCAACGCACCCTCGGAAGTCGGCCACGAAGTAACCGAAAGGCATCTGATGGAGTCTCGCCAGGACGTCGGAGCTCGGCACGGCGAGGATGCCCGAGACTTCCTTCCGGGTTCGCTTGCCTCTCTTGCGGCGGCTGGCAACGGCGGTCACCGATGCTGCGCTTGGCTGCACGAATCCGGCTACCTCGCTTAGCGACCTCCGTCCTTTCTTGCTGTCGACCTCGAAGGTTTCCGATTGGATCGCGATCGACCTGGGTAGGACGACCCTCCCGCAGGTGGCTGAGGAGGTGTCCCGGGCGACCTGATCGATGTCGATACAAAGTCCCACGTTGCTGTCCTGGCCGACGATCTCGACCTTGCCGAACGGCCCGACGCCCACCCCGATCACGATTGCTTCGCTCGTCGCCTTCGGGAGGGATGTCTTCTTGTGCGGCGGAGGGAACGGCAGCGGGGGTCCCATGGTCGGCGGACCGCCGATCTCGCCGGTGGCCTGAGCGCCGGCGCCCGCGGGTACGGCTCCGAGGAGCACGGTGAGCCCGATCGCAGCCTTGGTCCAAGCGCGCATCTGTGTCTGAGCCATACCCTCCATACGTCCGACAACGGCCTCGAGGTCCCAATGTCAGACCCTTTGCGAGAGGCTGTCCCGGATTATGGCCCTTATAGGGCCAAAAGCCGGGACAGCCGCTACTTCTTGGCGCCGCCCGCTCCGCCGCCGCTACCGGCACCGGCACCACCACCGCCACCTGTGGCGGTCTGCAGATAGGAGACGAGCGCGGCGAGCTGGTCCGGCTGCAGGGTCTGGCCGAAGTTCTGGGGCATCACGTTCGGCTGGTAGCCCGGCGCGATCACCGCGTTCGGGTCGCTGATGGACTGGGAGATCTGTTGCGCGCTCATGCCCTTCAGCGCCTCGTCGAGGTTGGGGCCGGTGGTGCCCGTGGTCCCGGCCTGCGCGAGCGTGTGGCAGCCCCCGCAGTTGGTGGCGAAGAACTGCGGCGGGGCGAAGACCGGCGGCCTGATGCCGGGCACGCCGGCGACGCTCGCGACGTAGGCGGCGACGTCGTTCAGGTCATCTCCCTCGACCAGCTTGGCCGGCATGTACACGTCGGTCTGCTCCGGGGTCGCGGGACGTGGGTTCTCGACCTGCGCCTTGATCACTCCCTCGAAGGTGTCGGGGTCCTGGCCGTTGGCCCGCGCCTCCTTGAAGGCGAAGTCGAGGTTCGGCCCGACGGCGCCGTTGGTCCCTGCGCCGGTCAGCGTGTGGCAGCTGCCGCACTTCTGCGTGAAGAGCTGCTGGCCCCTGGCGAGATCGGGCTTCGGGCCGAGGTCGCAGCCGGTCAAGGCGATCGTGGCCGCGGCTGCGGCCATCGTGGCGATCACCCAGATCGCCCGCCCGTCGATTCGGCGGCGGTTTTTGTCGCCGCCGTTTGAGAAGCCGCTCATCGGCGC
Source organism: uncultured Solirubrobacterales bacterium (assembly GCA_963797265.1). Lineage (GTDB taxonomy): Bacteria > Actinomycetota > Thermoleophilia > Solirubrobacterales > 70-9 > DASUPK01. The sequence goes on from CAWCOY010000003.1 coordinate 1,175,463, forward strand.
GGAATCCTATATGCCGCCCCTGAGCCGTCGGCGCGTCACCAGGCGTGGGATAAGCTTGCGCGGAACGGCACTTGAGCCGTTGGAGAGGAGTTGTGGTGGAAGTTCGCGAGGGGATGTCGAGCGTGGTGCTGGCGGTTGGGCCCGGCCACACGTTGCGAGAGACCGCCACCAAGATGACCGAAAAGGGGACCGGGGCGGCGCTCGTTTTCGACGAGGAATCCCCTGCGCCCCGAATCATCACCGAGCGCGACATCCTCAGAGCGGTCGGCACGGGCAAGGACCCGGACAACGAGATGGTGGCCGATCACATGTCGGAGAGCGTCATCTCAGCCGCGCCCGAATGGAGCCTCGAGCGGGCCGCCGAGGAGATGGTGCAGCGCGGCATCCGACACCTGGTCATCGTGGATCGTGGCGAGCTGGTCGGCGTGCTTTCCATGCGGGACATCGTCCGCTGCTGGACGAGGTTCGGCGCGACCTCGTCCATGAGCCCTCCGTAGCTGCGTCAGTCTCCGGGAACTGACACCGAGAGCGGGATCGGCGCCGTGTCCGTCCGCTGCTGGCGCGGCATACGCGCGATCTCGGCCCGGTTGGCGCGCAGCCAGCCGATCAGGCCGCCGAACGCGATGAAGGCGCCGATCACCGAGTAAGGCCACCAGGCGTAGAGCCCGACGATCACGGCCGCCAGCCCGAAGGCGAGGAGCGCCGGGAAAACGGTCGCCCGGGGCAGGTAGATCGACTCGGTCGGCTTCGGAGGCTGGGTCATCGCAGGTAGAGGATCGCGACATAGAAGGCCAGCGCGAAGACGAGCAGCGCGAGGGAACTGGCGACCATTCCCGACTTGATGAGTGCTCTGGCGCGCTCGCGATCCACGGCGGAAACCCTACATAACCGGTCGCCACAAACACCGCGGCCGAATCAAGAACATCTTTATTGGCTCCCCGGGCTAGAGCGCCCGGTCGAGCGCCATCGCCACGAAGAGCAGCGCCAGGTATGCCAGCGAGCTGAGGTAGAGCCGTCGCGCCGCCTGTCGGCTCGGGTGCGCCAACAGCAGCAGCGCGAGGCCGACGAAGCCGGCGCCGAGGGCGAGTGCGGCGATCAGGTACACCGCGCCGAAGAGGCCGGTTAGCACCGGCCCGACGGTCACCGCGACCAGGAGCAGGGCGTACGCGACGATCTGATGGCGGGTCGTCGTCTCCCCGCGGACGACCGGCAGCATCGGCACCCCGGTGCGCGCGTAGTCGTCGGAGATCAGGAGGGAGAGCGCCCAGAAGTGGGGCGGGGTCCAGAAGAAGACGATCGCGAACGGCCAGAGGGCCTGCGCGGAGAGCGCGCCGGTGGCGGCCGCCCATCCGACCAGCGGAGGCATCGCGCCGGCGGCGCCGCCGAGGACGATGTTCTGCGGCGTCCGCGGCTTGAGCCAGAGCGTGTAGACGAAGACGTAGCCCAGCAGCCCGGCGGCGGCGAGGGCGGCGGTCAGCACGTTGACCGTGATCGCCAGCTGCGCCACTGCGATCACCCCGAGGGCTGAGCCGAAGAGCAGGCCGCGCCGCGGCTCGATCCGACCGCTCGCGAGGGGTCGGCCCTTCGTCCGGGCCATCCGGGCGTCCGGCTCCCGCTCGATGTAGTGGTTGATCGCACCGGCGCCGCCCGCCGCCAGGTAGCCGCCGAGACAGGTCCAGAGAATGGTCGAGAGAGCGGGGCCGCCCGGGTCGGCGACGAACATGGTCGCGACGCAGGTGAGCAGGAGCAGCGAGATGATCCGCGGCTTGGTCAGGGTGACGTAGTCGTTCGCCACCCCGATCGCCGCCCGCATGGTGCGGGCCCGCGCGTCGCTCGGGGTGACCGAGACGTGGCCGCCACCCGGCCGGCCCCGCCGGCCCACACGTCCGTGCCGGGTGCCGAGGTGGACGCTCATGCCGGCGCCGCCGATGCCTCGGCCCGTGGGGCGCGCTCGCTCGAGCGCGCCGGGCTCGGGAGCCAGGCGAGCCGATAGGTGATCGAGACCACCGTCACCCAGAGCAGGGTCGCAACCGTCAGGTGCCCGACGATCAGCGTCGCGTGCTCGCCGAGCCAGACGTTCATGCCCCCGAGCAGGACCTGGGCGAACAGCAGCAGCGCGGCGAGGAGGAGCAGCCGGTCGCGCGAACCGCGCGCGAACGCCACGCTCAGCAGCACGATGATCGCGAGCGTCGCCGCGTAGACGAAGACGCGGTGGGTCAGGTGGATGTCCGTGAGCCTGTTGTTGCCGAACGGGAGGAACTTCCCGTCACCGCAGGTCGGGAACTGATGGCCGCAGGCGAGATGGGCTCCGGCGATGTTCGGGCCGACCTCGTTGACGCCGCGCTCCTCGGTCCCGGCCATGTAGCCGCCGGCGACGATCGCGCAGAGCAGCAGCAGGGCAGCCGTCACCGCGTACGGCTTCAGCCCCCGGATCGGCTCGCGGACCGGCTGATCGGCCTCGAGAGCCGCCTCGGAGCGCGCCTTGAAGCTGAGCCAGAGCAGGAGGCCGATGAGGAGCATCGCGGTGCCGAGATGTGCGGCGACGAGCGTGTCCTTGAGGCTGTGCTCGACCGTCAGGCCGCCCAGCCCGGCCTGAATCAGGACGATCACCGCCGCAGCGATGCTGCCGCGAAAGGCCCAGCGATTCCGGTCGCGGAGGTCGCGGTGCGCCCGCCAGCAGAGGACCGCGATCAGGACCACCACGATCGCCGCCAGCAGCCGGTGCGAGAACTCGATCAGCGTGTTCTCGTCGCCCACGACCGGGATCACGTCGCCGCTGCAGAGCGGCCATCCCTTGGTGCCGCTGCCGCCGGAGCCGCAGCCCAATCCGGAGTCGCTCACGCGAACGACCCCGCCGACGATGATCAGCAGGAAGGTGACAAGCGCAGTGAGGTCTGCCAGGCGGCGAAACCGGCGGAGCCCTGCACCGCCGCCGCCGGCACCGGGTCCGGCCATGCCGTCAGGCTACCGGCTCGCGGGTCTCCGCCGAGGTGGCGCGAGAGGCGTCGCGGCGGCCCACCGCCTCGCGGATGTCGCGCAGGGGCTCGTCGCTGCGGACGTCGGGGACCACGTCGAAATTGTGAGGCGGCGGCGGCGAGGTAGCGAACCACTCGAGCGTCTCCCCGCCCCAGGGATCGTGCCCGGCGCGCACCCCGCTCTTCAGCGAGGCGTACGCGTTCGCGATCGTGAGCACCGCGCCGAGCGAGAGGACGAACGCGCCGATCGTCGCGATCAGGTTGTAGGCGTTGAGGCTCATGGCGTTGATCGCGTCGCTCGCCTCGAAGAACTTGAAGATGTCGACCTGCTGCCCCTCCAGGCCGGCGAGGAAGAGGGGGATGAAGGTGAGGTGGGCGCCGATCACGATCAGGGTGGCGGACGACCTGGCCAGTCCCTCGCCCATCACCCGGCCGGTCATCTTGGGGAACCAGTAGTAGAGAGCGGCGAACCCGCCGAGCACCGGGCCACCGACCAGCACGTAGCCGCTCGCCGCGGTCGAGACGGTGGTGTCCGCGAGCAGCCAATTGACCGGGATAACGCTCTGGATCAGCTCCAGAACGAGGCCGAAGCTGAGCGTCGAGATCGCCGCCAGCGCGAACACCAGCGGCGCCCGCATCCGCAGGACGCCCCTTGCAAGCGTGCCGATCCAGTTGACGAACACCGCCCCGATCGGGATCACCAGCAGAAGCGCCATCAGCATCGCGGCGTAGAGCCAGCCGATCGGGATCGAGGCGCTCATCATGTTCTGCATCCAGGCGAGCAGCCCCAGCGGCATGACCGCCGCCATGGAAACCATCACCGCGCGGCGGGAGAGAAGCGGCTTCCCCGAGAAGACGGGCAGGATCTCCGAGATCGCCCCGATCGCGGGCAGCAGGAAGACCAGGTAGCAACCGGTGAAGAAGATCCAGGTCAGGTGCTGGTAGTAGAGCGGGGCGCCGCCCTCGCCCGGGTCGAAGAAGACACCATTGAAGTGACGGTCGATCTCCAGCATGACGAGGGCCGCGACCATCGCCGTGCCGGCGATGATCATCGTCCAGCTCGAGACGGCCGCTGAGAAGCTGAAGGTCGGGAGCCTGCGCCAGGCCAGCCCGGGGGCCCGCAGCTTCGAGACGGTCACTGCGAGGTTGATCGACTGGAGCACCAGGCCCAGCACCGTGAGGCCGACCGCGGTGATCCAGACGTCCACGCCGTTGTTGGAGATGAAGACGGTGTCCGAGAGAGGCGGCCACGAGTTGAATCCCGCCTCCGGAGGCGTGTAGACGAAGCTCACGTAGAGAAGGGCGCCACCGAAGACGTAGAACCAAAGCGAGAGTGAGGCGAGGCGAGGAAAGGCCAGCGATCGAGCCCCGATCTGCAGGGGAACTACATAGGTGAAGAGGCCGAAGACGAAGGGCAGGGCGAAGAGGACGATCAGCGTTGCGCTGCCCACGGAGAGCAGGCGGTTGAAGGTGACCGGTGGGATGAGGTCGTTCTCGGGAACCGCCAGCTGGAGGCGGATCAGCAGGAAGGCGACGATCCCGAGCGCGAGGAACGAGAGCGAGGCGCCGATGTAGATGCGGCCGACGTCCTTGTGGTCGGAGCTCATCACCATCTCCAGCCAGCGCGGACGAGACGGCGCGGGGCCCTCGGTGACGAGCTCGGGCCGATGCGGGGCGATTGTCCGTCCGTCGCTCATCAGGGCTCCCCGAGGGCGTTCTGCACGAAGGTCTGGGCTTCCTTGATTCCAGCCGCCTGCTGCTCCAGCCAAGCCTGGTAGGTGGGCACGTCGACGACGCGCACCCTCGTCCGCATGGCCGCGTAGGAGGCGCCGGAGAAGGCGTAGCTGGCGCCGTCGTAGATCCCCTCCTGGTCGGCCTTGAACCAGGTCTGGTTGCTCGCGCCCGGCGTCGCGTCGAACTTGCCGCTCAGGCCCGGCACGTACCAGCGATGGACGACGTCCGTCGAGCAGAGCTTCAGCACGACCGCGGTGTCGACCGGGACGACGAGCTCGTAATAGGAGTAGGTCCCGTCGGGGTATTCATAGCGCCAGATCCACTGCTGGCCGCAGGCCTTGATCTCGAGCGGCGCCGTCTTGCCCGCCGGGAGGCTGAGGCCCCGCTGCGCCGTGATCAGAGAAGACGCCTGCAGCCCTTCCGGCCCGGACGCCTCCACCTTCTTCGCGTTGTCGGTCTCGATCACGCCGAGTACGAAGGCGGCGAGCGCCAGGACCCCGAAGGCGCCGGCCGTCCCGAATTGCGCCGGGCGGCGCACCACGAGCCGTCGCGGCTGCCGGCCGCGCGCCGAGCGAAAGCGCATGACGAGCGCGATCAGGGCACCGTTGATCGCGAGCAGCAGGACGATCCCCACGACGAGCATCACCCAGTAGAGGGTGTTGAGGTCGTCCGCGTTCGGCGAGTGGCCGCCGGGAGGGCTCAAAAGGGCTAGCAAGGCGGCGTGAGTCTATTAACTCGCTCGTTCGTGACTGTGCCTGGCTGGCCAGCCAAATTCGCGAAGCGGTCTGGCAGAATCGCTTGCTTCAGCGGCAAACGAGGAGGCGGAGGAATGGCGCGGAACGGTTCTGACGGGACGGCCCAGCGAGCGCTGCGCCGGATGGCGGAGTCCGATCCCGAGCTCGCGGCTCGCCTCATCCTGCAATCGCTGCCCGCCGCCGGGGCGAACCTGCCCGAGGGTCTGAGCTACCGCCTGGAGCTCGATGGCATGGGTGCCTGGACCGTGAGCTCCCTAGGCGGTCGAACCAAAGTGGCGGAGGTCCTCGCGGGCGCCGATCTGAACGGTGAGGCATTCGCGATCTCGACCGACGCGGAAACTCTCGCCAAGGTGGCCTCCGGCCGGAACCCGGTCGGGCCTCTGGCCCATGGGCGGCTGAAGCTGCGCGGCCGGCGCCGCAAGGCGCTCGCCCTTCGCCGGCTCGCGCCGGACGCGGGCCCGCGCGATCTCGCGCGCATGGGCCTCCCGGTGGACGCCGACCTGGTCTTCCGCTCCCTTCCGTACGCGATCGAGCCCGAGTGGACGCGCGGGCACCGCTTTGCCGTCGCCTACCAGCTGCTCGGAGACGGAGGCGGGACCTGGCGGGTCGAGGTCGACGACGGCCGGGTCCGGGTCGAGCGAGGGCCCGGGGAGGATCCCGACGCGGTCGTCCGGATCCGGTACTCGGACTGGCTCGAGCTCCTCGCCGGCAAGTTGACGCCGTCCGACGCGATGCGGCTCGGCAAGACGGAGATCGAGGGCAGCATCCCGCCGGTCACCCGGCTCGGTCGCTGGATCGACCGCGCCGAGGGCATCGACGGGCCCGAGCTCGAGCGGGAGGAACGGCAGCGCCGCCGGCAGGCGGAGAACGCCGGCAGCTGGGGAAGCAAGGTGACCACGAACGGGGCGTCAGGCGACGCGGGGGACCCCGCGGAGTCCAAGCGCCCGAGGGGCGGGCTGATGAGCTACGAGCAGCTCTACGCCCTCTGGGAGCGGCAGAACTGGCGGGCACACGAGCTCGACTTCTCAGTCGATCGCGAGCACTGGCTGGTCAGCCCCGGGGAGGCGCAGCGGCACACCGCCTTCAGCGTCGGCAGCTTCTACGTCGGCGAGGAGCGCGTCACCGCGGACCTCGCCCCGTTCCTGCTGGCTGCGCCGAGCGGGGAGGTGGAGGCCTTCCTGGCCACCCAGCTCGTCGACGAGATGCGACACGCGGTCTTCTTCGACCGCTGGGCGAGCGAGGTGATGGGGCTCGAGTCCGGCAGCTTCCGTGACCGGCTCCACGAGATCGAGGATCGGATGCTCGGCCCCTGGCACTTCCTCTTCGACGACTCGCTGCGTGAGATCGCCAACCGAATCAAGGACCGGCCCGACGACCTCGAGCTCTTCGTCGAGGGCATCGTCACCTACCACATGGTCACCGAGGGGGTGCTGGCGATGCCGGGTCAGCGGATCATGATCGAGTACACGGCCGACCACGACCTCTATCCGGGCTTCAACCAGGGGTTCAGCCTGGTCGAGCAGGACGAGCACCGCCACATCGCCTTCGGCGTCCGCTTCCTGAAGGACGTCTGCGACGAGCGCCCGGAGATGAAGGGAGTGATCGTGAGGCGACTGGAGGAGCTGCTGCCCATGGCGGCCGAGGTCTTCTGCCCGCCGGAGGCCGACGACCCCTCCGACTTCCTCTCCTACGGCCATCACTCCTCGCAGATCTACGGCTTCGCCTACCAGGCGCTGAAACGCCGCATGGCGGCGATCGGGGTCGAGATCCCGCCGCCCGAGCAGCTCATGCCGGGCCCGGTCGACTTCGGCGGGCTGGCGGAGCGGCGCGTGCTCGCAGCCGGGGCCGAGGCGGCCTAGCCACAGGAGCTCAGCCCGCCGCGGGGCTTGATCGAGGGCCGCCTCGATGCGAACATACGTTCGTGTCCGGGGCGGCATCGATCCTGCACGCCGACGCCGACGCGTTCTTCGCCTCGGTGGAGCAGCGGGACGACCCGAGCCTGAGAGGCCGCCCGACGATCGTCGGCGCCGGCGTGGTAATGGCGGCGAGCTACGAGGCCCGGGCGTACGGGATCCATGGCGGGATGGGCGGGGGCCGCGCGCGACGTCTCTGTCCCCACGCCGCGGTCGTGCCACCGCGCTTCTCCGCCTACACGGAGGCGAGTCGGGCGCTGTTCGACCTCTTCGAGGAGACTGCCCCGGTCGTCGAGGGCATGTCGCTCGAGGAGGCGTTTCTCGACGTCCGCGGGCTGGAGCGGATCTCGGGCACGCCGCGCCAGATCGCTGAGAGACTCCGCCGTTGCGCACGACAGCGGATCGGACTGGCGGTCACCGTGGGGGTCGCCAGGACGAAGGTGCTCGCGAAGATGGCGAGCCAGGCCGCCAAGCCGGACGGCCTGCTCGTCGTCGAGCCGGCCCGGGAGAGCGTGTTCCTGAAGCCACTCCCGGTCGAGGCGCTCTGGGGGGTCGGCGAGGTGACCGCGGAGAAGCTCCGCGCTCACGGGATCACCACGATCGGGGAGCTCGGGCGCCGCGATGAGATCGAGCTCGCGATGTTCCTCGGCGGGCACGCCGCACGCCATCTGCACGCGATCGCGCACAACCGCGACCCACGCCGCGTGCGCCGGGGACAGCGGCGGCGCTCGATCGGAACGCAGTCGGCTTTCGCGGGCGGTGGGAGGTCGCGGTCCGACCTCGACACCCTGCTCGTCGTGCTGGTGGACCGGGTGACGCGGCGGGCGCGCGCTGCCAACCGCGCCGGGCGAACCGTGACGCTTCGGTTCCGCTTCGCCGACTTCTCCCGTGCGACCCGCTCGCGCACGCTCGCCCACCCCACCGCCGGGACCGGCACGGTCCTGGCGGCCGGGAGGGCTCTGCTGAGAGCCGCGGGGCCGCTGATCGAGCGCCGCGGACTCACCCTGCTCGGCATCACGGTCGCGAACCTGAGCGACCAGGCCCAACTCGAGCTCCCACTCGACCCTCGGGTGAATCCGGCGCTCGACCTCGCGATCGACGAGATCCGCGAGCGCTTCGGCACCGACGCGATCAGGCGCGGCTCGTCCGGCCCTTCGACGCCCCGGCACTTCACGCAGGTCTGAGGCGAGCCGCGTCGGGCGAGAAGCTCAGGTGGGGAGGTCGCCTCCGCCGTCCCGGTCCCCGGGCGCGCATTGCCGCAGCGCTGGGGAGCGATCGGCGGCGTTCGCGAGCCCGGCCGAGCCATCATTGCCCACCCTCATCTGTGAGCCCCGCAGGAAGGCGGGGGGCACCGGATCGACGATCCCGCCGGACACCTCGTAGCCGCCCCGGTGGGAGTTCTCCGCTTCGTTGCAGACCGTCGCCGCCTGCCCGGCCGGAGCGAGCGCCGCGAGGTAGGCGACTGCAGCCGTCCCGGCGGTCGCTTGAGGGCGGTGGACGCCGGGAGAGGCTGCATGGACGGACGAACGAGCGCGGCCGCGCCGACCGGAACCTCATAGGGTCCCGGCCATGAGCACTGTCCGCGAGGTCGCGTTCGAGCTCTTCCGCGAGCACGGGATGACGACCATCTTCGGAAACCCCGGCTCGACCGAGCTGCCGATGCTGGCCGAGTTCCCCGACGACTTCCGCTACGTCCTCGGGCTGCAGGAGGCGGTGGCGGTCGGGATGGCGGACGGCTATGCCCAGGCCTCCGAACGTCCGTCCCACGTCAACCTGCATACGGCACCTGGGGTGGGAAACGGCATGGGTGCGATCTTCAACGCGCAGGCGAATCACTCGCCGGTGGTGGTGACGGCGGGCCAGCAGGTCCGCGCCCACATCACGATGCAGGCGAACCTCACCAATCGCGACGCCACGCGCGTCGTCCACCCGTTCGTCAAGTGGAGCTTCGAGCCCCCGCGGGCGCAGGATGTGCCGCACGCCCTCGCCCGGGCTATCCACACCGCCTCACTCGCCCCGAAGGGACCTGCCTTCGTCTCGCTGCCGATGGACGACTGGACCGAGGAGGCGGACGCCGAATCCGGACACGTCATCGAGCGCACCGCCGAGCCGCGAATGGGGCCTGACCCGGCGGCGATCGAGACGCTCGCCCAGCAGCTCGCCGCCGCGAGCAACCCGGTGCTGGTGGCCGGCCCCGACATCGACGCGGCCGGCGCCTGGGAGGACGCCGTGACCCTGGCAGAGCGGCAGAAGCTTCCGGTGTTCGCCTCGCCAGCTCCCGGCGGTGGGCGCCTCGGCTTCCCCGAGGGTCATCCTCTCTTCCAAGGCGTCCTGCCCCCGGCGATCGGCCCGGTCACCGAGACCCTCAAGGGCCGCGACCTGGTCCTGGTCGTCGGCTCCTCGGTCTTCCCGTACTACCCCTACATCCCCGGGCCACTGCTCCCGGAGGGCGCCTCGCTGGTCGCGATCACGAGCGATCCGGACGAGGCGGCGCGCGCGCCGATGGGGGACGTGATCCTGGCGGACGTTGCCCTCGCGCTGCGAGCGCTGCTGGGGGAGGTGGGCGAGGCCGACCGGTCCGAGCCAGAGCCGCTGCCGGACCCGACTCCGGGCGACGAGACCGATCCGCTCACCCCGACCATGGTCCACAACACGCTCGCCCAGGTCTTCCCGGACGGCGGGATCGTCGTGCTCGAGTCTCCGTCCAGCACCCTCGCGCTCCGCAACCAGCTCCGGCTCTCGCGCCCCGGCAGCTACTACTTCGGCGCGGGAGGCGGCCTGGGCTTCGGGCTGGCGGGGGCGATCGGAGTCCAGCTCGCGCAGCCGGACCGGCCGGTCGTCTGCGTCCTCGGCGAGGGCTCGGTGCAGTACGCGGTCACCGGTTTCTGGACGGCGGCGGCCTACGACGTGCCGGTGACGTTCCTCGTCCTGCGTAACGAGGAGTACTCGATCCTCAAGTGGTTCGCGGACATCGAGGAGGTGCAGGGGGCGCCGGGCCTCGACCTGCCGGCGCTGGAGGTGGCGAAGGTCGCCGAGGCTTACGGCGTGGCTTCCAAGCAGGTCTCGGGACGCGACGAGCTCCAGGACGCGCTCGAATCCTCGATCGGGTCGGGGAAGCCGGAGCTCGTCGAGGTCCCCGTGACGCCGGGGATGGCTCTGTTCTGAGCGGCGCGCTGCACCCGACGGCAGCCAAGGTCCAAGAGCGCCTCCGCGAGCGCGGCCTCGACGTCGAAGTCGTTGTCCTTCCGGATTCGACTCGCACTGCGGCCGAGGCCGCCCGCGACGCCACCGGCTTTGCGATCGGGGGCATTCCTCCATTCGGGCACGACACCGAGCTGCCCACGATCCTCGACGAGTCTCTGCGTCGCTTCGCCCGGGTCTGGTGCGCCGTCGGCACGCCGCACGCGGTCTTCGAGACCGGGGTGGAGGACCTGATCGCCGCGATCCACGAGCCGAGCGTGCAACCGGTGTAGGTCTTACGCGGTTCCGCGGAACCGCCTGCCGTGACTATCTCGTTACATCTGGCGGTTCCGCGGAACCGCGCCCGGGTCCGTGAACACCCCCACCGTGCGGACTTGTGATCCTGTCACACCCAAACACTTGTTCGATGATATGGCCGGCCCCGGACAGATGGCTTCCGCTTTTCGCGCAAGGAGTCGCGGCTCCGCGGAGCCGCAGGAGTGCCGCTTTGCATGGAAAGCGATACTCGTGCTCAACGGGGGATGAATAAGGGATTTCAGTTCCGGGCTCGGCGACGGCAGATACTCCCGAGTACGCAGCGAGGCGCCCAAGCGCGGGGCGTCTGTCTCGGACACGATCGCCTCTGGTGGCGGTCGGCTAAAGAAGGGAATACCGAATGAGAGGTGCGGGCCGCGTTGTCTTCGCCGCCATCTTCCTGTTGATCGTTGGAACGCTCAACATCATCTACGGGATCGGCGCGCTCGACGATGCGAATTTCTACGCGAACGACACCAGGTACATCCTCACCAACCTCAACACGCTCGGCTGGGTGCTGATCGTCCTCGGCGTGATCCAGCTGACGGGGGGCTTCTCGCTGATGGCGGGCAACGTCTACGGTCGGGTGATCGGGATCATCGGCGGAAGCCTAGGCGCGATCGGGGCGCTCCTGTCGATGGGCAACAGCCACCCATGGTGGAACCTGGCCCTCTTCGCCATCTGCCTCTGGGTCGTCTGGGGGATCATCGTTTACGGCGCGGAGGACGACCGGTACGCCGACCGGGGCCGGGGGGCAGGCCCAGGGGTCTGATCCGCTGCGGGAGCCCGGCCCAGATAGTCGGGCCGGGCTCCCCGTCATCCACCTCATCCAGTCGATGAGCTCTGCAAGCGGGGGCTGCCTGCTCCACCCTTGTGGAGGAACTGATCCCACACCCGAAGCGAGCTAGTCGCTTTGGACGAAAGCGCCGCTTTCCATGCAAAGGGGATAGCCCTTTGGACGAGAAGCGGCGCTTTGCATGGAAAGTGACCCTTTCTGGCCGGTGCTTGCGTCGATGAGCCGGGCCTGATCCCCTTCCGCCATCCCCTGAATAGGATCCGCGCCGGATGGAGGGCAACTTCTTCTTCGTCGTGGGGATCATCCTGGTATCCGCCGCGGTCCTGCTGGCCTTCCTCGGGATACGCGCGCGAGGGCCTCCCGATAAACGTCATCCAGCGACAGCTCGGCCACGCCAGTCTCGGCGTGACTTCGGTCTACCTTCAGGGAATCGACAGCGGCGAGATCATCGAGACGGTCCGAACGCGCCGCCCCCCTGTGATTCCCGCAGCAGCTGCGCTCGCGAGCTAGCGCTTTTCGTCCAAAGCAGCTATTTCACGAGTGCCCGAACGAGTAGATGCTCTTTACCTGAGCGACTGTGGCGCGGGCTCGCCTCGTCCGCACCCGGTTTGGAGGATCGCAAGTTGCAGTAGAGACGCTTTTAAAGCTGCAGCATGGAGGCTAGCCAGGCACCCCCATGACCGAGCGGATTGAGTGGATTGCGGACCGTGCGCGGTTCGACGACCTCGCCGCAGCCTGGGACCGGTTGGCGGACCGGGAGGGAACTCCATTCTCACGCCACGCATGGTTCCAGGCGTGGCTCGACGCGTTCGGTCCAACTGACCTTTGCACATGCGTGCTCTGGCGATCGGATCTGCTGGCGGCCGCGCTTCCGCTGCGCGCGACCAGGGGCGGCGCGGCGACGATCGCCAACGAGCACACCCCCTTTCTGCGGCCGCTGGGAGTGGACAGGGAGGCGATCATGACCCTCTACGAGCACACGGCACGCGAGTTGGGCCAACTGGTGATCGAGCCGCTCCCTTATCGGTTCCGCCCGGATGATGACCTGGTCCAGACCGCGAGCCGGCGAGGCCTCTGGACATCGACCGACTCGAAGCACGTGTCGCCGATCGTGGACACGGGGGGAGACTTCAATGCATGGCGCGAGCGGTCGAAGCACGGGTGGGGTGCTCCGCTCGAGCGCTTTCGGCGAAAGGCAGTTCGCGAGCGCGGGGCCAAGCTTGCTCTCGTATTCGCGCCCGAGGATCTCGAGACAGAGCTCGACGAATGCCTGCAGGTCGAGGCCAGCGGCTGGAAGGGAAAGCACGAGACCGCCGTCCTCTCGCAGCCCGAGACGACGAGCTTCTACCGTGGAGTCGCGGCGGCGTTTCACGTGCGTGGAGAACTGCGGCTGTCGACGCTGCGGCTGGACGGGTGGCTCGCCGCGTTCGACCTTTGCCTGCTGCACCGTCGGCGGCTCTATTTGCTCAAGACGGGATTCGACGAGTCGTTCCGCAAACTCGCTCCGGGCCTCCTGCTACAGCTCTCCGTGATCGAGCGGTGCTTTGAGACGGATCTAGACGCGTTCGAGCTGCTCGGCGGCGACGCGGAGTGGAAACGCAAGTTCGCCACGAGCGAGCGTCAGCACGTTTCGCTGCGTAGTTTCCGACACCGCCCCGGGCCGGCGCTGCTCTTCGCGTATCGTCGTGCACTGAGGTCGCCGCTCAAGCGCGCCTACCGCAAGGCCCGCGGGCTCTGGGCGCGTGTAGGTGACGTCCGGGCTATGGGAAGGAACGATTAGGAGACGGTCGTCACGCTGACGCTCCGGGACCCGGTTTACTCACTGGGGGGTTCGGGGTCCAGATTCCCGGTACAGATCGCGATGTGTCGGACCGGCTTCTCCCTCCGGGCCATCACCCAGTCAGTATCCGCTCATTAGACGTGGCGCGGAAGCCAAAACTGGGGCTCGGGGACTGCCGCATTCCATGCAAAGCGGCACTCTTCGGGACGCCGGACCTCACGACTCCCGTCGCGTGGAAGGAGCAGCGCCGAGCACCGCCGTCCTCCCGCCTCGCTTAGGCTGAGCCCAATGGACCTGCTGGCGCCGGACACGGACGCGATCGCGCCCGACGGCAACGAGCCCGCCAAGGACCGGGCGCCCGACGAGCTCGCCTCCGGGACGCCCGAGCCGCTGCGCAGCGAGCTGATCGCGCTGCTGGGGGAGGACCGCGTCCTCACCCGGGTGATCGACCTGGTCCGCTACGCCTCCGACGCGAGCCCCTACAGGCTGCTGCCGAAGGCGGTGGTGATGGCGCGCGACGCTGATGACGTCTCGAAGGTCCTCGCCTACGGGAGGCGCAGCGGCGTCCCCGTCACCTTCCGCGCCGGCGGCACGAGCCTCAACGGGCAGTCGCAGACCGACGGCATCCTGGTCGACGTCCGGCGACACTGGAGCGGGGTGGAGGTGCTGGACGACGGGGCGCGCGCACGGGTCAAGCCCGGCACCGTGCTCGGCCACGCCAACCGGGTCCTGGCGGCGCACGGCCGCAAGCTCGGCCCCGACCCGGCGAGCACCGACATCGCCTGCGTCGGCGGCGTTCTCGCCAACAACTCGGGCGGTATGCGCTGCGGCATCGTGGCCGACTCCTACAGCACGGTCCGTGCCGTCACCTTCGTCCTGGCGTCGGGAACGGTGATCGACACTGCCGCGCCCGGCGCGGCGGAGCGCTTCGCCGCGGCCGAGCCCGAGCTCGCCACGGGCCTGGCCGCGATCCGTGACGAGATCCGTGCGGACGAGGATCTCACCGAGCGGATCCGCAAGAAGTTCCGGATCAAGAACACCACCGGCTATCGCCTCTGCGCGTTCCTGGACGAGGACGAGCCGGTTCAGATCTTCCGGCGCCTCCTGATCGGCTCGGAGGGCACGCTCGGCTTCATTGCCGAGGCCGTCTTGGAGACGGTGCCGAAGCCCACCCGGACCACGGTCTCCTGGCTTCACTTCGACGGCATCGAGTCGGCGACCGAGCCGGTGCCGGCACTGGTCGATTGCGGAGCGACCGCGGTGGAGCTGATGGTCGCCCCCGCCCTGATGGTCGCCGCCCAGAACATCGCCGGGGCGCCGCAGGGCTGGCTGGAGCTGCCGCCCACCTCCGCGGCGCTGCTGGTGGAGTTCGGTGCGGAGACCGACGGCGAGCTCGAGAAGCTGGTGGCGGGCGCCAAGGAGATCCTCAGAGAGCACGAGCTGATCAAGCCTCCCGACTTCACCCGCGACCCGGAGCGGATCGAGGTCTCCTGGACGGTCCGCGAGGGGCTTCACGGGCTGATCGGGCGCTTCCGGGCGCCGGGGACCTCGCTGATCATCGAGGACGTCTGCGTCCCGCCCGAGCGGATCGCTGAGTCCGCCCGCGACATCCAGGGGCTGCTCGCGGAACACGGCTTCCTGCCCGGCGTGGCGGGCCACACCTCGGCCGGGAACCTCCACTTCATGCTGACGCCGGACTTCTCCAAGGAGGAGGACACAGAGCGCTACGAGGCCTTCATGGAGAAGCTGGTCGAGCTGATCCTCGAGAAGTACGACGGCTCCCTCAAGGCCGAGCACGGCACCGGGCTCAACATGGCGCCCTACGTCGAGCGGGAGTGGGGACAGAGGGCGACCGAGCTGATGTGGCGGGTGAAGGAGCTCGCCGACCCGGACCGGGTACTTTCGCCGGGCGTGCTGCTCAACCGCGACCCGGGCGTCCACCTGCGCAACCTGAAGACGACGCCGGAGATCGAGGAGGCGGCGACGACCTGCGTCGAGTGCGGGTTCTGCGAGCCGGTCTGCCCGAGCCGCCACCTGACCACGACGCCAAGGCAGCGGATCGTGATTCGTCGCGAGATGGCCCGTCAGCCATCCGGCTCCCCGGTACAGCGCGCGCTGCTCGAGCAGTACGAGTACGACGGGATCCAGACCTGTGCGGCTGACGGGACCTGCCAGATCGCCTGCCCGCTAGGCATCGACACCGGCAGGCTGGTCAAGGGATTCCGGGAGCGAGAGCACACCCCGCGCGCCCAGCGCCGGGCGACCAAAGTGGCCGAGCGCTTCAAGCGGGTGGAGGGGGTCGCACGCGCGGGGCTCAAAGCGGGCAAGGCCGCGGCGCCCCTGATGCGCGCCGCCTCCAACGCCACGCGCGCGCTGGTCAGCGACGAGCTCGTACCCACCTGGCCGCGCGACATGCCGCCGCCCGCGCCGGCGCATCTGCCGAAGACCTCACGCGATGGCGCCGCCGCCGTCTACATGCCCGCGTGCGTGAATCGGATCTTCGGCCCGCCGCGCGGCGATGGGGGCCTCCACCTGCCCGCGGCGATGGTCGAAGTCTCGGCACGTGCCGGCATGCCCGTCTGGATCCCGGACGACGTCGCCGGCAACTGCTGCTCGGTTCCCTGGACCTCGAAGGGCTACTCGGATGGCGCCCGGTTGATGGCCAACCGCACCGTCGAGGCGCTCTGGAGCTGGAGCGACAAGGGGGAGTTGCCGATCGTCATCGACGCGAGCTCCTGCGCTCTCGGCCTGGCGAGCGAGGTCGCCGACAACCTCACGGACGAGAACCGCGAGCGCCACGGCGAGCTCGAGATCCTCGACTCGGTCGCCTGGGCGAAGCGCCTGCTGCCGAAGCTCCCGATCGAGCAGAAGCTCGGCTCGGTCGCTGTCCATCCGACCTGCTCGACGCGGCACATGGGTCTCGAGCGCGAGTTGCGCACGATCGCAGCCGAGATCGCGGGCGAGGTCCACCAGCCGATTCGCGCCACCTGTTGCGGGATGGCCGGCGACCGCGGCCTGCTCCATCCGGAGCTGACGGCCTCGGCCACGGCTGAGGAGGCGGCCGAGCTCCGTGGATCCCGGCACGACGCCTACCTGTGCAGCAACCGCACCTGCGAGATCGGGCTCCAGCAGGCGACCGGCGTCCCGTACGAGTCCTTCCTGATTCCGCTGGAGCGGGTCAGCCGGGGCTAGTCAACCATCCGGAGCGCCGAGACCGCCTCCGGCTTGCCCAGGTGGTAGCCCTGGGCGAAATCGACGCCCAGCTCGCGGACGATGTCCATCGTGCGCTGGTCGGTGACGAACTCGGCGATCGTCTTGATGCCGAGTCCCTCGCAGACGTCGACCAATGCCTTGACGATCAGCCGATCGGCGGGGCTGTCCGGCAGGTCGCGGACGAACTCGCCGTCGATCTTCAGGTAGCTGATCGGGAGGTGCTTCAGGTAGTAGAAGGAGGCATACCCCGAGCCGAAGTCGTCGAGGGCGAAGCGACAGCCGAGACGCGACAGGCTCTGGGCGAACTCACACGTGAGTATCGGCACCGCCTGTGCGGGCCCTTAGAACCGCTCCCCAGCCGTACAGGCCCTTAGACTCGCGCCGCTTTGTTCACGAACGGCAACGCGGTCACACGAACCTCGCCCTGGGCCGCCGTGGTGAAGGGGGCGGCGGCGGCCGGCCTTGCCGCGGCGGTCGCGGTGCCGCTCTTCCGCAGGAAGTTGAAGATCCCAGCGAGCGTCACGGCGACCGCGATGGCGGCGGGACCGCCATCGCTGGCCGTCGTCGGCAGGCGGACGCGCCTCCGGGACGCCGGGATGTACGCGCTCCAGATGTGGATGTTCACGATGGGACACGAGCTGCCGTATGACGACCCGGACGCCGCACGGAGGCGACTGCGGGTCCAATACCCGATCCGCGCCGACAGACTGATCGGCGGGGGCGAGCTCCCCAACGTCCGGCTCCAGCGGGCCCTCGCGGGGCTCGGCAGGCGAAACGCTCTCGACCGTGCCCTCTCCTGGGTCCATTGGGCCTGGTTCCTCGAGCCGCACGGCGCGCTCACCTGGATCCTGGCCAGGCACCCCGAGCACTTCCCGCGCTCGGCCAGGCAGATGTCGGCCGTCTTCGACATCGGCTGCGCCGTCTACATGGCCGCGCCCACGGCGCCGCCCTGGTGGGCCTCAGAGCAGGGGCACACCGACGCCAGGGTCCGGCGGATCATGCAGGAGGTGGGAGAAGAGGAGTGGGGCCGCGCCTGGCCGGTGCTCTATGACGCGCTCGGTGGCAATCCCTGGGCGGCCATGCCGTCGCTCCACTTCGCCACCTCGCTGATGGCCGCCCTGCTGCTGGCCGAGACCGGGCCGGCCGAGGGTGTACTCGGATGGGCGTACGCCGGGACGCTGGGCTTCGCGCTGGTCTATCTGGGCGAGCACTACGTGATCGACCTGCTGGTCGCCGCGGCGATCGTGATCGCGGTGCGGCGGGGCGAGCGTTACGTTGAGCCGGTCGCGCAGGTGATCAGCCGCGGCCTGCAGCGGCTGGAGCGCATCGCAAATCCCACGCCCTAACTCGCGGCCCCGCTCCGGGAGCGCCGTTTGCGAACATCCCGGGGGTGAGGGAGGAGCGCCCGCAAAGCGCTTCCGAGCAGCACGAGACAGCCCGCGAGATGGTCGCGGAAGCTGAGCCGAGCTTCTTCACCAATCCGAAGCGGCTGATCCAGACCGCGATCGCGGTCGTCCTGCTGCTGGTCGCGATCTATGTCCTGGTGCCGAGGCTCTTCGATCTCCAGGATGCGCTCGACAAGATCGGGGAGGGCGACCCGGTTTGGATCGGCATCGGTGTCGTCTGCTGTATCGCCATGTTCGCCGCCTACGTCGCGCTCTTCCGCGGCGTGGTCGGCGAGAGGGTGATCCACCTCGAGTGGAGCGAGAGTTACCAGATCACCATGGCGGGGCTGGCGGCGACCCGGCTCTTCTCCGCCGGCGGGGCCGGTGGCATCCTGCTCACCTACTGGGCCCTGCGCAAGGCCGGTATGGAGAGGCGGCAATCGGTCTGCCGCATGATCGCCTTCCTGGTCGTCCTCTACTCGGTCTACCTGGCGGCGCTGGTGATCTTCGGTGTCCTGCTGAGGACGCACGTGCTCTCGGGGGAGGCGCCTCTCTCGGGGACCATCATCCCCGCGGCGCTCGCGGCGGTGGCGATCGTCATCTGCCTGCTGCTGGCGCTCGTCCCGGATGACATCGAGCGCCGGATCGAGCGCCAAACCTCCGGCCGCTTCGGCCGGATCGCCAAGCGGCTTGCGACAGCTCCTGCGACCTTCGCGCAGGGAACGCGCACCGCGATCGCCTTCGTCCGGCACCCAAGCGCGGGTGCGATGGCGCTCGGCGGTGCGATCGGCTTCTGGGCCGCGAACATCGCGATCCTCTGGGCGAGCTTCCACGCCTTCGACGTTGCGGTCCCGCTCGGGGTCGTGATCCAGGGCTTCTTCCTGGGGATGCTCGCCAACCTGATCCCGTTCGCGCCTGGTGGCGTGGGAGCGGTCGATGCCGGGATGATCGGCGCGTTCGTTCTCTTCGGTGTGCCAAGTGCCGAGGTGTTCGCGGCGGTGCTGACCTACCGCGTGATCGCCTTCTGGCTGCCTATCCCGCCCGGGATCATCGCCTTCTTCCAGCTCCGCAACACCGTGAACCGCTGGGAGCAGGAGGGTCGTGAGCAGCCGGAGCGGATCGGGGTGCGCGAGCCCGAGACGGCGGCGGCTGGTCCGTGATGCGAGGGTGCTCCGCATAGGCAAGGGGGCGCCGCCAGGCGTCACCCGTTCCAGGCTTGAGGAGCAGCCGTAACACGCTGGGCGGGGGCGGTACTATAAAAAGTGAAGTACGAAGCTTCCACCGAAGGTCTGGGTAGGCTCCGAAAGGAGCGGAGATGAACGAGAAGGCGACCGACACAGAGCGCATCGAGAACTTGATCATCGTCGGCGGCGGTCCCGCCGGCTACACGGCCGCGCTCTACGCCGCTCGGGCCGAGCTCGAGCCGCTCGTCATCGAGGGCTTCCAGTGGGGCGGCCAGCTCCAGAACACGACCGACGTGGAGAACTACCCCGGCTACCAGGAGGGCGTGATGGGGCCGCAGATGATGAACGATTTCCGCGCCCAGGCCGAGCGTTTCGGCACCCGATACATCACCGATGACGCGACCGAGCTCGAGCTCAGCGACGGCGGGATCCAGACCGTCAAGGTGGGCAAGGACACCTACAGGGCCAAGGCCGTGATCCTCTCGATGGGCGCCGAGCCGAAGCGCCTCGGCATCCCCGGCGAGATCGAGCTCGGCGGCCGCGGCGTTTCCACCTGCGGCGTCTGCGACGGCGCCTTCTTCAAGGGCGAGGACGTGGTCGTGATCGGCGGCGGCGACTCGGCGATGGAGGACTCGATCTTCGTCTCCAAGTTCGCCAAGGACCTGACCATCATCCATCGCCGCGACGAGTTCCGCGCTTCGAAGATCATGCAGGAGCGGGCTCGCAATAAGGAGAACATCAACTTCCTCACCCCGTACGTCCCGGTCGAGTTCATCGCCGGCGACGACGGCAAGATCGCCAGGGTTCGCGTCCAGCATGCCGAGACCGGCGAGGAGAAGGAGATCGAGGCCGGCGGGGCGTTCGTCGCGATCGGTCACCGCCCGCGCTCCGAACTGGTCCAGGACCAGGTCGATCTCGACGGTGAGGGCTATGTGGTGGTCGGTGAGCCGTCGACCAAGACGAAGCTCGCCGGTGTCTTCGCGGTCGGCGACCTGGTCGACCACACCTACCGCCAGGCCGTCACCGCGGCCGGCAGCGGCACCAAGGGCGCCCTCGACGCGGAGTGGTACCTCCGCGACATCCCGCCGGACCCCGAGGAGCACTGGGGCACCAACACCGGCGCGATCATCGAGGCCGTCGAGGCTTCCTAGCGGCCAACCCGCCCACCGGGTTCGCCGGGCCGCGACCTTGGGCACTGGCGCCAGAAGCGCCGCTTTGAATGGGAAGCGGCGCTTTCGTGGCACTCTTCAACTGCAGTGGATGCGAACGGGCAATTCCGGTGGGTTGCCAACCGGCGATTCAACGATCTGCTCGCTGCCCGTCCAGCTGAGCACCCCTTACCTGAGTCGGTTAGCGCGATCGTGACGTCGGGATTTGTGGAGTCGAACGGATGCTTGTACCTGCAGGCACTTCAGGATCAGGACGTGGATCACGACAGGGCAGACGATCGCACTGGGCTGGAAGCCCTCGTTAACCACTTCCACATCGATGGCGACTCCGAGACGCAGAGCGACTTCTGGACTGCAGTTACCGCGGCCGAACATCTCGCCGAAGCGCTTTGGAGCGAGCCCGAGGCCGGTCCGACGCGGGTCATTGTCAGTCGCGACGAGGATGGATACGTGAACTCGACGGTCAGATTCGTTCGGCGCAGGCCGGGCGAAGCTTGGCTCTCCGACGACCTGGTCGGCTACGCGGAGCCGGTCGGTTATCTCGACGTGAGTTAGCCCGTCGCCGGTCACATCGACGGCTGCTTCGGACGAGCAACGGCTGTTTGTCGCCTTGGTTCCGGACGTCCGGAACTGACGCGCCAAACAGGATCGAGTTCCTGCGTGGCCCGAGCTTCTAGCCGCCGAACGCCCGGCAGGGCTCGCCCCGCAGCGCCGGGCAGGCGGGAAGCGGCGTCGGCGCCGTGACTCCGCGCACGCGCGGGAGGATGAGGCGCGACGGGTGCTTGTGAGAGAGCGCGATGCTCACCCGGGCGTTGTGCTGGGGCACGGTCTCGGCGAACGCCCAGACGGGCTGGTCGCCGACCGGTGCGCTCACCGTGACCCGGATGCGCGAACCGGCCCGGTACATGTGCCCCTGGTAGTAGAGCGGGATGATCAGCTTCGAGAGGAGGCCCTTCGGCAACTTGCCGGCGTCCTCTTTGCGAAGGCTGAGGACCGGTTCGAGAAGCGTGCTCTTCCGCGCGTCGAGCTTGCGCATGCTGGCGCGCAGGTAGCCGCTCTGCACGTAGGTCTCCTGCCCGTCGGACCGCACCTCCGAGACGGTCACTTGAAGATCGACGTCGGGGACCGAGGCCCGAACCCAGGCGTGCACCGCCCCCGCCCCGATCATCGCGGTGTCGCTCCCGAGCGGGGGGGTGACGAACGAGGCCGCGGTCCCAGCGGGCGGCTGGCGCCAGTCGAAGCTCGGGTGCGTCGTCCAGAGATCGCCTCCGCCGGTGTTGGTGCCGGCGAAGTCGGTCGCGGGGCGCGCCGCCTTGTCCCAGGTGAAGCTTGCGCTGCCGCCCTTCCTCCCCTTCTTGGCCGGTTTTGGCGTCATCAGGCCGTTCGGCCTGAAGAACCAGGATTGCGGCCTGGTGCCGGGTATCGGGAAGCGGTTGAAGGAACGCTCGAAGCCCGGATATGGAGTGCCCGGCGCGCCGCCGGCGCCGTTGTCGAACAGGACTCGGATGGACGGCTGGCTCTGGAACAGGCTCAGCGCCGCCTCATAGCTGGGCTGGCTCTGGATCGGATCGGGCGGCAGCGTCACGCCGTCCACGCCCATCACCGTTTGGTAGACCGTCGGCGCGGCCGCGGCCGCCAGGGGTGGCAGCTGGGGTCTTCGGCCGGCGACGTAGAGCTCGAGGAAGTCGAACCAGCGGTTGAAGGTCTCGGGATCGAGCGAGTCGATGTGCAACCCGTTCGTGAACGTGAACCACTTTCGCTTCGTCCCGGTGAAGCGGTCGGCGAGGTTCGCGCAATGGCCGCCGGTCTGCTCGTCCTCCCATTGACATGCCATGAAGGTCGGGACCCTGATTTTGCTCACGAAGGCCGCGGGGGAGAGCGGGTTCGCGACCTTCGGCCGGTAGAAGCGGTTGTTGTGGACCTTCGCGATCAGGTCCGCGGCGGCGGTGTGGAGCGTCTGGTTCGCCTTGCAGATCGCATCGCCGTCCTGGATGCGCTTGTAGGCCCAACCCTGTCCCTCCGTCGGCGAGGCGGGCTTCGAGTCGTCGACGCGGTCCTCGGCCCACTGCAACGCGAATCCGGTGTTGAGGAACCCGCCGGGATAGAGCGTGGTCGCGGTGTTGTCGATCACCGACAGCGGCGTGATCGCGGCCAAGTGGGGTGGGGCGGTGGCGCCGACGAAGAGCTGGCTGATGCCGCCGTATGAGACCCCTGCCATCCCGACCCGGTTCCCGAGGACCCAGGACTGGCGGGCGACCGTCTCGACGATGTCGTATCCGTCGAGTCCCTGCAGAGGCTCGAAGTAGTCGAAGGCGCCGCCGGAGCAGCCGGTGCCCCGCATGTTCACGTCGACGACCGCGTAGCCGAGCAGGTTGAGGAGCTGGCTGATCCCGCTCTCCGCGCCGTCGGGGTTGGCGTAGCCATAGCCCGCGTACTCGACCAGCGTGGGGTAGGGGCCGTCCTCGGCGGGCCCCGGCAGTCGCACGTCGAGGGCGAGGCTGGTTCCGTCGCGGGTGTAGGCGTAGCCGTAGCCGCCCGCTGGAAGGGTCTGGTTGTAGATCGAGGTGTTCTTGGGCGGCCGGTCCGACATCACCGCTATCCGCCTCGAGAGGGAACCGCCGCCGGCGCGGACGCGGTAGCCCTTGCCGCTCGCGATCCTGCGGAAGACGACGCCCCCGAGGGTCCCGACGGGCTTCTTCGAGACGACCTTGCCCTTGTGCACCAGCCGCAGGCTCGTGCCCGGCTGCGCGCCGGTCACGTAGACCTGGTTGACGCTGCCGTGGACGGCGAGGCCGTTCGCCGCGGAGGCGCCGGCCGGCGAGATCGCGGCAACGAGCAGAGCGATCGGCAACACCAGTGCGATCGCCCGCTTCAGGATCCTCTCTCTCCCCGCGCAACCCATCCCGCCGCCTTTCCTTGGCCTGCACTCCTCGCGGTTGGCGGAAGCATATTGGGAGCGGACCCCGTCAGCGTTGTGACTTGACATACCGGTCGGTATGTGATCGGATACCGGCGGGTATGTGAGATGGAGATCGCAACCGCGGACATGTTGAGCGCTGAGACCGCAGCGACACCGGCGCTTCCACCGGGCCCGGATTGGTCGCTCCCTCGATCGACGCGGCGCTGGTGGATGCAGCCTCTTCAGACGCTCGAGTACTGCCAGGCGCGCTACGGCGACATGTTCACCTACCGACTGCCCTACGAGGGCAGATGGGTGTTCGTCTCCGATCCGGAGGCGATCAAGCAGGTCTTCACCGGGGATCCTCGACTGCTGCACGCGGGAGAGGCCAACATCGTCCTGCTGCCCGTCCTTGGTGAGCACTCGGTGCTGCTGCTCGACGAGCCGGCCCACATGAAGGAGCGCAAGCTGATGCTGCCGCCCTTCCACGGCAAGCGTATGACGGCCTACGGAGAGGTGATGGCGCAGGTGGCCACCGAAGAGATCGATCGCTGGCCCGCCGACCGCCCGGTGCGAATGCGCCCCCGCATGCAGGCGATGACCCTCGAGATCATCCTCCGGGCCGTCTTCGGTGTGGATGAGGGGGAGGGGCTCAACCGCTTGCGTGACCAGCTCCGCCGCACACTCAATCTGCTCTCCCATCCGCGGCGGGCCATCTTCATGGTCATGCTCGGCCCGGAGCGGCTGCGGCGCTTCCCGCCCTTCCGGCGGCAGCTCGAGCGGGTCGATCGCCTCCTGTATGAGGAGATCTCGTCGCGGCGCGGGGCGGTGGACCTCGCCGAGCGAGACGACATCCTCTCGCTGCTGCTCCAGGCCCGTCACGAGGACGGCCAGCCGATGAGCGATCGCGAGTTGCGAGACGAGCTGATGACCTTGCTGGTCGCAGGTCACGAGACCACTGCCACCGGCCTCTCCTGGGCGATCGAGCTGCTGGCCCGACATCCTGAGGAGCTCGACCGGCTGACTTCGGATGTCGAGGGCGGCGACGGCAGCTATGTCGACGCCGTCATCAAGGAGACGCTGAGGCTGCGGCCCGTGATCGCTTTGGTGCTTCGCAAGCTGGTGGAACCGATGGAGATCGGCGGGCGGCTGCTGCCGGCCGGCGTCTCGGTCGCTCCGTCGATCTACCTCGTCCACCGACGGCCCGACATATACCCGGAGCCGAATCGCTTCCGGCCCGAGCGCTTCATCGAGCAGCCCCCAGGCACCTACACCTGGATCCCCTTCGGCGGCGGCGTCCGCCGCTGCCTCGGCGGGGCGTTCGCCGAGTTCGAGATGTCGGTGGTTCTGCGGGAGCTGGTGGCCCGGCGCAAGCTCCTGCCCGTCGGCGAGCCCGAGCACTCTGTGAGGAGCACGATCACCAACGTCCCCAACCGTGGCGCCGAGGTGATGGCGGTGCCGCGGTGAGTGCGGTCGACCACACGTTCCTGTTCTGCGACTTGGTCGGCTTCACCGCGCCGCGATCCGCATGGCCCTGAGGCTTGTGGACGAGGTCGATTCGGACCCGGAGCTGCCGCCGGTACGGGTGGGCGTCCACAGCGGCTCGGCCGTCGCCCACGATGGGGATTGGTACGGCCGCGCCGTCAACGTCGCCTCGCGCCTCTGCTCGGCGGCGGCGAGGGCCGCCGAGCTCAACCGGCGGCCGACCGGCTTGGTGCGGTTCAGGCTGGACCACTGCCCGCTGGGCATCAGACGCGGCACGCGCACCGCGAGACGGGTGGCGACATGAGCCCCGCGCTGACCCGCAAGGAGAAGCAGGCTAAGACTCGCTCGGCGCTCCTGCGGTCCGCCGCCAAGCTGATCTGCCGGAAGGGGATCGGCGAGGCCTCGGTCGAGGACATCTCGACGGACGCCGGCTACACCAAGGGCGCGTTCTACGCCAACTTCAGGAGCAAGGAGGAGATGTTCCTGGTGATGCTCGACGAGGCCTATGCCGGGGAGCTCGAGCGGCTCGAGGCTCATCTCCCCGGCGAGGGAGCGCCTGCTGAGGAGGTCCGCGAGTCCGCCGAGGATTTCATCGCCTTCGTGCGATCTGATCCCGATTGGCCACGGCTCTACTTCGAGTTCGTCGTCTACGCGGCCCGCAATCCCGACTTCCGAGAGGAGCTCGCAACCCGCAACCAGGCGATGCGCGAGCGGATCGCCGAGGTGATCCGCAACTGGTCCGCCGACTTTCCGGGCCGGCCGCCTTTCCCATTCGAGGACATCGCGATGATGATCTTCTGTATGGCCGACGGCTTCCTGATCCAGCAGCTGGTCGAGCCGGAGACCGACACGAAGCTCTACGGGACGATGAACGCGACGCTGTTCAAGGGGATCGCGGCTTCGGCGCTCGGACTCGACCTCGAGGCTCTGGGCGACGAGGTTTCGGCTTCCGCCTCACAGACGCGGTAGGCCCGTCGTTACCTTGAATGCATGGATCGTCGCTCCTGGTTCTGGCTGGTCGCGCTCGGTGCGATCTGGGGCGCCTCCTACATGTTCATCGCGATCGGCCTGCGGGACCTCTCGCCTGGCATGGTGGCCTTCCTGCGCATCGCGCTCGCGGCCGCCGTCCTGGTTCCGGTCGCCGCGGCCCAGGGTGCCCTCTCCGGCGCCCGCCGGTATGCGGGCTGGCTCGTGCTCATCGGCGCGGTCCAGGTCGCGGGTCCCTTCCTCCTGATTTCCGCCGGCGAGGAGGAGATCAGCTCCTCGCTCGCCGGCATCCTGGTGGCCGCGGCCCCGCTGTGGACCGCCGTGCTCGCATTCTGGGTCGACCATGAGGAGCGCTCGCAGGGCCTCCGCCTGGTCGGCGTGCTGGTGGGCTTCGCCGGCGTCGGGCTCCTGCTGGGGGTCGATCTGGGCGGCGGCGGCTCCGAGCTGCTCGGCGGTATCGCCGTCGTGGCGGCAGCTCTCGGCTACGCGATCGGGGGCCTGCTGGTGAAGCACCGGCTCACCGGCATGGCGCCGGTGGGGATGTCGGGCCTGGTGATGACCGCGAGCGCGATCCTTCTGCTGCCGGTGGCGTTTTCGACCACCCCTGATTCGTTTCCGAGCGTCGGGCCACTCGCAGCGGTCGCCGTTCTCGGTGTGCTGGGGACCGGGATCGCCTTCGTGATCTTCTACTGGCTGATCTCGACCGTCGGTCCGGCCAGGACCATGATCGTCACCTATGTCGCTCCGGGCTTCGCGATCGTCTACGGCTCGGTGTTCCTGTCGGAGGAGATCACGGCTGCGACGATCGGCGGCCTCGCGCTGATCCTCGCCGGATCCTGGCTCTCTGCGGAGGGGCGGCTACCCGGCCGCCGCCGCTGGGCCGGGAAGAGCCTGCCCGCCAGCGAGATCTCGCAGTAGCGGCGCCGGCCGGTAGGCCTCCCCCTGCAGCTCCCGGAGTGCCTCGAGCACTCCGAGCGCACGGCTCCAGCCGAGCTGCTCGCCCCATTCGAGGGACCCGATCGGCCAGTTGTAGCCGAGGCGCATGGCGGTGTTGATGTCCTCCGCCGAGGCCACCCGCTCCCCCAGCGCGAAGCAGGCCTCATTGGCGATCGTCGACCCGAGCCGGGTGAGGACAGCCGGGGCATTGGGCCCGGCGACCTGCTCGAGCTCGTCCTCGTCGAAGATCGGGCGCTCGCCGTCGACGTCGGGGTCCCGTGGCCGGTGCGGCTCGCCCTTCTCGTAGGAGTAGAAGCCACGGCCGGTCTTTCGCCCCAGCCGCCCCGAGGCGACCATCCGCTCGTGGATCGGACTGGGCCGCCAGCGCGGCTCGCAGAAGGACTGCTCCCAGAAGGAGAGGGCGACCGCGAAGTTGACGTCGATGCCGATCAGGTCCATGAGCTCGAACGGCCCCATGCGCAGGCCTGCCCCCAGCCGGACGATGCGGTCGATCTCGTCATGCGGCGCGACTCCATCGGCGAGCATCCGCAGCGACTCGAGGAAGAACGGCCGGACGCAGCGGTTGGCGACGAAGCCGACGGAGTCCCGCGCGCGAATCGGGGTCCGGCCCATCGCGCTACCGACCTCGGTGGCACGATCGAGCGCGGGCTCGCCGCTCTCGTCTCCGGCCACGATCTCCACGAGGTCCATCAGCGCCGGCGGGTTGAAGAAATGCATGCCGACGATCCGCTGCGGTTCGGGCACCGCCGCGGCGATGGCGGTGACCGAGAGGGAGGAGGTGTTGGTCGCAAGCACCGTCTCCGGCCCGCAGGTCGCGGCCAGCCGCTCGAACAGGTTCCGCTTCAGGTCGAGGTCCTCGGGGGCGGCCTCGATCACCAGCTCGCAGTCCCGGAGCAGCTCGATCAGGGTGTCGGTCCGCAGCCGCTCGAGCGCCTGCTCCGCTTCCGCCTCGCTCCAGCGCCCGCGCTCGGCGCCGCGGCGCATGCCGTTGCGAACCATCTCGAGGCCTCGCTGGAGCTGCTTCTCGTCGATCTCGTAGAGCAGGGTCTCGTAGCCGCCCAGCGCGGCGATCTGGGCGATGCCCGCGCCCATGGTTCCGGCGCCGACGACCCCGACCCGTTCGACCGTCATTCGGTCTCGGGGGGCCGCTCGTCCAGCCAGTAGTCGACGGAGGAATCGAGCTTGAACCTGGCCCGCAGCTGTCCCTCAACCGGCGCCGAGCCGGGCGCCGGTGACCGGACTCCGACCTTGTCCGAATCCGGGTAGAGCACCACCTCGGGTGCGTTCATCTCACTGACCATCAGTACCCGCGCCGCCTCGCTGCTCCGGTTGTCGACCTGGTGGGCGCCCTCGCTGCCTCGTGGGAAAGCGACCAGGTCGCCGGGCTCGAGCTGCCGCCATCCGTCCGGCGTCCGGACCCGCGGTCGGCCGGCGAGCACGATCAGCATCTCCTCATTCGCCTCGTGCCAGTGATACGGGCAGATCGCCTCGCCGGGCGGCAGCTCGTAAACGCTTGCCCCGAGCGCCTGGCTGCCCGCCTGCCTGCCAACCGGCGCGCCCCTGGTCTGGAAGCCCGACGGGTCGGACCCGTCGGGGGGCTCGAAATCCGGCTCGAATACGTTCGCCAAGCTCAGCCTCCCTCGATCGCCCTTCAGGAGCTATCGGCTGTCGGCGGCACCATCGCGTTGATCCCGGTTGCGTCGCGGCCGATGATCAGCTTGTGAATCTGGGAGGTGCCCTCGTAGAGGGTGGTGACTCGCGCGTCGCGCAGATAGCGCTCGACCGGGTAGTCGTCGACGTAGCCCGATCCGCCGTGCACCTGGATCGCAGCGTTGGCGCACGCGACGGCCGCCTCGGTGGCGTAGAACTTTGCGATCGAGGTCTCGACCGTGTTGCGGACGCCCCGATCCTTGAGCTCGCCGGCCCGGTAGACAAGCAGCCTGGCGGCGTCCCGCTTCACGATCTGGTCGGCGATCAGCTCCTGGACCAGCTGGAAGCTCGCGATCGGGACGCCGAACTGCTGGCGCTCCTTCGCGTAGGCGACCGAGGCCTCGACGCAGCCGTCGCAGATCCCGACGCAGCCGGCGGCCACGCTGTAGCGGCCGTTGTCGAGCGCGCTCATCGCGACTTTGAAGCCGTCGCCGATCTCGCCGAGCATCGCGTCATCTCCGACCTCGACCTCATCGAGCGAGATCTCCGCGGTGTCGGATGAGCGCAGCCCGAGCTTGCCGTGGATCTCCTGCGAGCTGTAGCCCTCGTTCGCGGTGGGAACGAGGAAGCAGGCGAGACCCTTGTGCTTCTTGCCGGGATCGGTCTGCGCGAAGACCAGGGCGACGTCGCAGACGTTGCCCATCGAGATCCACATCTTGTTGCCGGTGATCGTCCATCCCGAGTCCGTCTTGGTGGCGCGGGTGCGGAGGCTCGACGGGTCGGATCCGGCGTCGGGCTCGGTGAGTGCGAAGCAGCCGAGCGCCTCTCCCGAGCAGAGCCGCGGCAGCCACTCCCGCTTCTGCTCCTCGGTGCCCCAGCGCTCGATCGAGCCGGCGACCAGCGACGTCTGCACGGAGACGACCGTGCGCGCCGACGAGTCGACGCGCCCGACCTGCTCGACGATCAGCGCGTAGCTGAGGTAATCCAGGCTGCGGCCGCCGTATTCCTCCGAGACGGTCGCCCCGAGGTAGCCCATCTCGCCGATCATCGAGGCGAGCTCGCGATCGAAGCGGCCGGCGCGGTCGTTCTCGCGCACCCGCGGAGCGATCTCCTTGTCGCAGAACTCCTGCGCGCTCTCGGAGATCAGGCGCTGCTCGTCTGTCAGCTGGAAATCCAACTCGAGTTCAGCTCGAGGCAGAGGCGGCGAGCTCGCGATCGAGGATCGCGGAGAACGCCTCGGCGGCTTCCTGGGTACGGCTGCCGGGACATTCTGCCAACTCTGTCTCATTCACCGCCGAGATGGCCTGGACCTCGCGCACCGTCGACGCCAGGAACCCCTCGCTTGCGCCCTCCAGGTCTTCGAGCGGGAAGCTGCCCTGCTCGACCTCGAGTTCGCGGACCAGCCGATCGCGGGTGATCGACGCGAGGATCCCGACGTCCAGGCTGGGCGTGCGGAGGCGACCGTCCTCCATCGCCCAGAAGACGCTCGAGGTCGGCGCCTCGAGCACCACTCCGTCGGGCCTGACCAGCACCGCGTCGTCCGCGCCCCGAGACTCCGCCAGCCGGATCGCTTTCATGTTCGCCGCGTAGGAGAGGGACTTGACGCCGTTGAGGATGAGGCTGGGGGCGTAGGTGATGGTCAGAACCCGAATCCGTTCCTTGGTGGCGTAGGGCGGCAGGTTCTCCGTGAAGGCGAGCCGGCGGCCTCCTCGCGTCGCGACCAGCCTGAGTTGTGCGTCGGCATCGCCGAACTCGGCCAGCAGGCCGCCGATCTCGCTCTCGAACGCAGCCCTCTCGAGCGGTAGGTCGATCGCCGCGGCGGAACGCTCCAAGCGGTCGAGGTGCTCGCCCAGGGCGAAGGGCGTGCCACGGTAGAGGCGGATCACCTCGAAGACGCCGTCGCCGCGGAGCAGGCCGTCGTCCGCGGCCGGAATCCGGGCCTCCGTCCTCTCGCCAATTCGTCCATCGACGCTGGCCAATTCCGGCGCGCTCATGCCCAGCGAGGCTATCGGAGGGTGCAAGCGCGCGGACAGTGGACTAAAGCCCCATTGCCCTATGCCGAAAACTAGGTATAAGAAGCAGATCGCCGTGGGCGAGCGGGAGCGTCCGCATCGCATCCTCGACAGGGGGACATCCGGCGCGGCGGTGACGGGATGTAGTGGAACGGGAAATGGCTTCGGTCAATCGAGGAGGCGTTGATGTATCGCAAGCGGAGGAGATCGCTTCGTAGAAGGAGGCGCGCGACTGCGGTCGCCGCGTTCACGGCGGTTCTGGCAATCGTGGTCGGCGTTCCAACGCTGGCCTCAGCGAACCAGGTCGGTGACCTGCTGCACAACCTCGGCCTTGGGAATGGCGCAGGTGGTGTCGGATCGAGCGGCGGTGGCTCCACCAGCGCTCCCGCCGACACCCGGGCCGGCGTACCGGACACCTATACGCCGCCCCTGCACGGGACTAGCCCGCACGGCCAGGGCACCAATGCGGTGGTCGACTTGAACCCCGGGACCACCAACCCCTACTCGAGCGACCCGTCCGAGAGCGGCGAGGAAGTCGTCCTTGGCGACTCTCGCGGCGAGCAGGGCACCGGCGGCTACAACGGCGGCGTGACGCTGCTCAGCCTGTTCGGCAATCCGATCGTCCAGGTGACGACCAACGCGGGTGAGTCGAAGGACGGCCCGCTGCAGCCGCTTCAGGACGGGCTGGACCAGCTCTGTAGCGCGAGCGGCGACCAGCTCTGCCTGACAGTGCTGGGCATGCACTCGTCGTCGACGAGCAACTCGTCGACGAACTCATTCGAGGCCGTGGGGGCCCACATCGCGGGCCAGGACGGCATCAATGCCGACGTGCTGACCTCGAACGGAAACATCTCGGATGACGGCACCTGCCAGACGGCGCACGGCGACTCTTCGGTCGCTGACGCCAACGTCGGTCCGCTGACCGCGGACGCGTTGCAGGGCGGCTCCACGAGTACTGCCTGCAACACGGGCACGCAGTCGGTCGACCAGGACTCGACGGTCGTCAACCTCGCCGGCACCGGAATTCCGCTGCCCGCGGCTGGGTGCGACAACGGCACGCCGAACACGAATTTCTCGGTGCTGTCACCGCTCCTGGCGACCGTTTGCAACGCAAACGACAGCAACAGCGGCCAGACCGGCGCGCCGTACGGCGTCCGCGAGGCGCTGTCGGTGTTCGCCCTGACCACCGGCGACACGGCGCTGGTCAAGGCGTCGACCGCCGGGCCGGAGAGCCACGCGGTGGCGCCGGCGGCGGCAACCCCGCCCGCCACGCCACCACCCGCTGGCGGCACCCAGGGTGCCGGCGGCAAGGGCGGCAACAAGGGCGGTAACGCGGGCGGCGGCAACGGTGGCGGAGGCGGTGCCGGCAACGGCGCGGCCGCCGGCGCGGCCGCGGCCGGGAACGGCCAGCTGGCCTTCACCGGCGCCGACCTGCTGGCCCTGGGTCTGGTCGGGGGAGCCCTGATCCTCGGTGGGCTCGTCCTGACCACGACGGCGGGACGCCGTCATCGCCAGACGATCTAGCGGCGCAAGGGGTGGGGGGGACGCCACGCGGCGTTCCCCCTCCCGGCGCCGCAGAGGAACGACGGAACCGGGCGCCGAGCGGCGCCCGGCTTCGTCGCGCTCCCGGTCCGGGGCGGAGAAGCCCCCGCCGCCGCCGCGGCGCGCGAGGTTGGTGCGCCCGCGCGAGCTCTGGGGCCGGCGGAGCGTCGCGGTCGGTGTCGTGCTCGTCGCGATCGCGCTGATCGGCGGGCTCATCCTGTTGATCACCGGCGGTGACGACGGCAAGGGCTCCGGTTCGAAGCCCGCAGCCGACCTTTCCCAGCTCCAGAACCGGTTCCTCGACCACACGGTCGTCAATCCGGACAAGGGCATCTCGGTGCGCCGGCCCGCAAGCTGGGAGGTCACCAAAAAGGCCGGGGTGATCAACGTCGAGAGCAAGGACAGCTGCGCGGTCATGCAGCTCTCGGCGCCGGTCCCAGCCGGCCGGGCGAAGGCGCTTCGCCAGGACGGCGTCAACGTCCTGCGCAGCCAGTTCAAGAACGCGAGGGTGCAGCCGGCGGCGAACTCCCCGATCGGCGGCGTGCCGACGCGGTCGGACACCATCACCTTCAAGGACCCGAAGGGCAACAACGTCCGCGTGCTCCTCAGCGTGGGGACGGGGAAGCGAAACGCATACCTGACCGAGGTCGTCGTTCGCGACCCCTCGTGTCAGGGCGACCTCCAGATGGCCCAGCTGATGCTGAGCTCGGCAGAGTTCACGAAGTAATGGAGGGCTGCCGCTCGCTCGAGCGGCTCGATAACCATCGCTACGCCCTGTAGCCTCGCAGGCGGGAGATGGTTCTCATAGCCCTCACCCTCGGGCTTCTCGTCCTGCTCTTCGTGATCATGGTCGTGCTCACGCGCGCCTTCGATCGCAACAGCGTGGCCGACATCATCGACTGGAAGCCGACGCGCTCTCCGGAGGTGGAGGCGCAGAACGAGGTCGACGACGTCCGCCAGATGATCGAGGCGCAGAACGAATACCGGCGCAAGCGCGGCGCCCCGGAGATCACCGAGGAGGATGTCGAGCGCCAGGCCCGCGAGGACCAGGCGATGCGGTCGCGCGGCCGCGGGCCGTTCGCGCCGGGCGGGGACGAAGAAGATCAGTAGTTGGCTCGGGCGCTGATCGTCGGCTGCGGCTGCCGTGGCCGCGAGCTGGGCGCCGAGCTGGCCGGGCTCGGCTGGCAGGTGCGCGGCACGAGCCGGAGGCCGGAGGGCTTGGAGGCAATCGGCGCGGCGCGGATCGAGCCGGCGCCGGCGGACCCGGACCGGCCGGGGACCGTCCTTGAGCTCTGCGGCGACGTCGCCGTTGTCATCTGGCTGCTCGGCTCCGCGACCGGGAACCTGGAGGCCACCGCGGTCATCCATGGTCCCCGGCTGGAGAGCCTGCTGGAGAAGCTGGTCGACAGCCCCGTGAGGGGGTTCGCCTACGAGGCGGTGGGATCCCTCCCTGAGGCCACCCTCGGCGAGGGAGGGCGAATCGTGGAGCGGGCGGGGGAGAGGTGGCGAATACCGGTGACGCTGCTCACCGACGATCGAAACCAGCCCGGGTGGGCGCAGGGCGCGGGCAGGGCGGTCGCGGGCTTACTCGCCGGCTGAGTTGCCCTGGAAGGCGTTCGACTTCGACGGCGGGGCGCAGGGGCTCTGCGGCGGGATCGGATAGGGGTTCCCCGGCTCGCCGCAGGGGGTGCTCGGTGACACAGGCTTCGCGTTCCGCTGCGCGGCCACCGATGCATTCGCCGGCGTGGCTGACCACGGCGCGCTTTCCTTGAAGTGCGTCGGCGGCTTGTCGAAGAGAGCGACCAGTCCCAGCCAGCCGCCGACGACGACCACGACCACGACACCGACGGCGACGAAGAACATGATCTGGCTCCGGGCCGAGGGGCCGTAGGAGTGGCCGACGACCTGTCGGCGCTTGTCCTGGCCCATCGCATCGACGTCGGAGGGCACGTGACGCTTGGCCTCCTCCGAGGGCTCCATCAACTCGAGCTTGGTGATGTCCGCCGCACTCGGTGCGGTCCCACGGATCCGCTCGTCCGACGGCTTGCGCCTCTCCGCCATACCCGCGGGCAACCATAGCGCCGGTTCCTCCGCCTCGCGCCGGGCTGGAAAAGCGGCAAGCGGGTAAAATCGGATCGGGATTACAGAGTTAATTTCGAGCCACGAGAGAGAGGCAAGCGATGGCCGATTACGCAAACGAGGTGCTGGTGGAGACGGAATGGGTCGCCGACCACCTCGAGGACGACGACATCCGGATCGTCGAGGTCGACGAGAACCCGGCGCTCTACGCCGAGGCCCACATCCCCGGGGCGATCGGCTTCGACTGGAAGCAGGACCTCCAGGATCAGGTGAAGCGGGATTTCCTCGGCCCGGAGGAGTTCGGGAAGCTGATGGGCAGTCGCGGCATCTCAAACGACCACACGGTCCTGCTCTACGGCGACCGCAACAACTGGTTCGCCGCCTACACCTACTGGTATTTCCGCTACTACGGCCACGACAAGGTCAAGCTGATCAACGGCCCCCGCGAGAAGTGGATCGCGGAGGATCGGCCGACCAGCACGGACGCTCCCTCCCATCCCGAGGCGACCTTCGGGGCGAAGCCCGGAGACGAGTCGATCCGGGCGAAGCGCGACGAGGTGCTTGACGCCCTCAGTAGCGACACGAAGCTGGTCGACGTCCGCAGCCCGCAG
This sequence comes from uncultured Solirubrobacterales bacterium, assembly GCA_963797265.1. Taxonomy (GTDB): domain Bacteria; phylum Actinomycetota; class Thermoleophilia; order Solirubrobacterales; family 70-9; genus DASUPK01. The sequence continues at coordinate 1,210,084 of CAWCOY010000003.1, forward strand.
GAGTTCTCGGGCGAGCTGATCGCGATGGCCGGCTACGAGCAGGAGGGCGCGCAGCGGGCCGGCCACATCCCCGGCGCCGCCTCGGTCCCCTGGGCACAGGCCGTGAACGAGGACGGCACCTTCAAGTCCGCCGACGAGCTGCGCGAGCTCTACGAGGGCAAGGGCGTGGTCGAGGACGGCACTCCGATCATCGCCTACTGCCGGATCGGCGAGCGCTCGGCCCACACCTGGTTCGTCCTGCACGAGCTGCTCGGCCGGGGCGACGTCAAGAACTACGACGGGTCGTGGACCGAGTGGGGGAACCTGGTCGACGTTCCGATTGAGAAGGACGCCTGAGCGTCACCTTTTCGCACGGTCCGGCGCTTTAGCTGGGCAAGGACCCCCGGACAGGGCACCTCCCGGGGACGGGAGGTGGGATCGCATGGAAGCTCACCGCCGATTACCGATTGGCGCTCGTTTCATCCATGGCGCGATCGTGCTCCTCTCGTTGTTCTTGGTCGCCTGGGTCGGGCTGATCGTTGCGTCCAGGCCCTGGAGGGCGACACCGAAGCCAGCGTCGCCGGTCAAGCGCCTTCCCCAACGGAGCCGGCGGCCGTCGAGGCCGCCGACCTTCACCGCTCAGGCTGGAAGCTCGTCTGGCGCGACGAATTCAATGAGGCGCGGTGTCCGAGCAGGGCCAAGTGGAGCTTCGAGCACGGCTTCGTGCGCGGCGGAGAGCTGCAGTGGTACCAGCCGCAGAACGCCTCCTGCCACGCTGGGGCGCTGGTCCTCGAGGCGCGACGCGAAGAGACGCGGAATCCCAACTATCGTGCTGGAAGCACCAACTGGCGCCTGAATCGCCGCCTCGCCGGTTACACCTCGGCATCGATCGCGAGCAAGAACTCCTTCACGTACGGCCGTGTCGAGGCACGAATCCGAATCGATCCTCGCTCGGGAAGTTGGCCCGCATTTTGGACCCTCGGCGCGGCACACCGACGTCGGCACACGGCCTGGCCCGCGGTGGGTGAGGTTGACATCATGGAGTACTACCGCGGCACGGTCCTGGCGAATGTGTGCAACCCGAAGGCGACCTGGTGCGGCTGGTCGAGCACCGGGCAGTCGCTTGCCAGCCTCGGTGGCCAGGGATGGGCGGACAGGTTCCACCTCTGGGCGATGGACTGGAACGCCCGGAATATCGACCTCTTCCTGGACGGGAGGCTCATCCATCGATTCCCGGTGGCCGACGCGGCCCTCGGCGGACGGCCGAGTCCGTATGCCAACCGACCCGCCTTCATGCTGCTCAGCCAGGCCATCGGCGGGACCAACGGCGGTGATCCCGCGAACACGGACTTTCCCATTCGGCTCGAGGCCAAGTACGTCCGCGTTTACCAGCGCGCCCACGGTGGGGGTCGACGCACAGAGAATTAGTGACGGGCGGCCGGCCCGGCGTCGGTGGGCCGGCCGCCCCTGTCACTTCACGACGCGGTACTTGAGGTGCGCTACCCCGGGAGCCTCGACCGCGCGGAGCTGTTCAAGCTTCAGGTCCGGTCCCACGCCATCGAGGAGGCGTGAGCCGGAGCCGAGCAGGATCGGGACGACGTGCAGTTCGAGCTCGTCGACCAGGCCCGCAGCCAGGTACTCGTTGATGATCTCGCCCCCTCCGCTGATCAGGACGTCCTTCCCGGCGGCCGCCTCTTTGGCCTGCTCGAGCGCCGACTCGATTCCGTCGGTGACGAAGGTGAAGGTGGTGTCCGAGAGCGTCAGCGGCTCACGCTCGTGGTTCGTGACCACGAAGACCGGCATGTGGAAGGGCGGATCCTCTCCCCACCAGCCGGGCCAGGGGTCGTCGCCCCACGGGCCACCGTCCGGAGGGCCGAACATGCCGCGGCCCATGATTTCAGCGCCGATGCCGGCGCGATTTTCCTCGACGACCGCGCTGCTGGCGTTCTCCTCGCCGCCCTCCATGCCGTGCGGCTGGCGCCACGCCTTCAGCTCGACGACCCATTCGTGGAGATCGTCGCCGCCCTCGCCGAGTGGGTTCTCCTGGCTCTGGTTGGGGCCGGCGACGTAGCCGTCCGCCGAAATCGAGATGTGCGATCTCACCTTGCTCATGTCTTTGTAGACACCTCCTAGTGTCGAAACTCATCGGTCAATCGAGCAGGCCGAGCTGCAGGGCCTGGCCGAGGTCATCGCGAACCGACCAGTGCTCGATCATCTTGCCGTCCTCGAGCCGCCAGATGTGGATCTGCTTTGTGGCGAACTCATTGCCCGTCGGCTCCTTCCCGAGGAACTCGCCGACGTGGCGACCGTGCATGACCACTCGCGCGACCACCTTGTCGCCCTCCGTGATCTCGTCCTCGATCTCGAAGCGCATCGGTCCCCAGAGCTCACGCAGCCAGCGGATCGTCTCCCGCAGGCCGCCGGGGCCCTGCGGGCTGCCCGGTGGCGCCCCGTGGTTGACGAACCGGGGATGGATCAGGTCGTCCGCCGCTTCCAGGTTCCCCTTCTCGAAGAGCTCCTCGAGCACCAGTCGCGTCGTCCGCTTGTTCTCCTCTGACATCGGTGTCACCTCCGTTTCCATCCATCTGAGCTGTCGTTCTCAACTTCGACTCTGGAAGCCTCAGCACGGCGAGCAGGCCGAGCGCGGCGAGCGGGGCGGCCACCAGGAAGACGGCCTGGACTCCGTCGATCACGTCCCCGCGAATCACGCCGCCGAGGCCGGCGCCGGACGCGTCGGAGACGGTCGAACCGGCCTGGGCCGCGAAGACGGCGCCGAGGATCGCCGCGCCCACCGCGCCGCCCAACCCGCGGAAGAAGCCGGTAACGGCCATCGCGATCCCGAGTTCACGCCGCTTCACGGTGTTCTGCACCGCCGTGATCAGCACCTGCGTGACCAGGCCGAAGCCGAGCCCGAACACGACCAGCCCGGCGCCGATCGTGAGCGCGTGGGGGTCGGCGGCGAGTCCGGACAGCAGGGCGAGGGCTGCGGTCATCAGGGCGAGACCGGCGATCGGGAACTTCTTGTAGCGGCCCGTCCGGGCGATGCTGCGCCCGGAGAGCGTGGTCGAGATCGTGATCCCGAGCATCGCCGGGGCGAGCAGCAGCCCCGCCTCGGTCGGCGTTGCTCCGGTGGCGGTCTGGAGCAGCAACGGCACGAAGACGGTGACCGAGAAGAGGGCCGCCGTCGCCAGGAAGAGGGCGGCGCTGGCCACCGCCACCGGCCTGCTGCGAAGCAGGTGGAACGGCACGATCGGGTCGGCGACACGCCGCTCATGCGCCAGCAGGCCGCCGGCCAGCAGCACGGTCGCGGCGATCAGGCCGAGGATCGGGGCCGAGTCCCAGGCATAGCGGTCCCCGCCGAAGATGCAGGCCAGCAGGAGGGCGCTGGTCGCCAGGGCCACGAGCGCGGCACCCAGCAGGTCGAGCGGCGACTTGGGGCGCTCGACCGGGGGCGCGGGCAGTCGCAGGCTGAGCCCGGCGAGGGCGGCGACCCCGAGCGGCAGGTTGACCAGGAAGACCCATCGCCAGCTGGCGCTCTCTACCAGGACGCCGCCGATCAGGGGACCCACCACGGTGGCGATTGCGAAGACCGCTGCGATGTAGCCCTGGTAGCGCCCGCGCTCGCGCGGCGAGACCAGATCGCCCACCGCGGCCATGGCCAGGGTCATCAGTCCTCCCGCGGCCGCGCCCTGGACCATCCGCAGCGCCACCAGCTGGGTGATGTCCTGCGCCGCCGCGCAGAAGGCGGACGAGATCACGAAGACCGCGAGGGAGACCTCGAGCAGGAGCTTGCGCCCGTGGCGATCGCCGAGCTTGCCCCAGAGCGGCATCCCGGCGGCTGCCGCGACGACGTACGCGGTGACCACCCAGCTCACGTCGCTGAGGCTGCCGAGATCGCCCGCGATGGTCGGCAGGGCGGTCGCGAGGATCGTCTGGTCGAGAACCGCGGGCAGCATCGCGAGCACGATCCCCGCGAAGGGAACCGCGACGCGGATGCCGTCGGCCCCGTCGGGGAGATTGTCATTTCCGCTGCTCGGTGTCTTGGCGTTCATGGGCTCGTCCCTTTGGCTCGCTGGCATAGAACTTACAGTGACTATAAGTATACTGTAGCAGTACACTCTCAAACGTGGAGCGATCGACAGCGACTCAGACGGCCCCGCCCGACCCCGGCCTACGGGAACGGAAGAAGGCGCAGACCCGCGAGCTGATCGCGGATACCGCCCGCCGTCTCTTCCTCGAGCGGGGGTTCGAGGCTGTGCCGGTGGCTGAGATCGCCCGCGAGGCGGACGTCGCCGAGAAGACGGTCTTCAACTACTTCCCGGCGAAGGAGGACCTCTTCTTCGGCCGGTTGGAGGCGTTCGAGGAGGAGCTGCTCGCAGCCATCCGCGAGCGCGCGCGGGGGGTGAGCATCGCCATCGCCTTTCGGGACTTCGTGATGAGGCGTCGCGGCGCGCTGCAGCTCGAAGATGACGAGCGGGCGACCGCACAGCTCCGCGCGATCAACGGCGTGATCACCGAGAGCCCGGCGCTCCTCGCTCGCGAGCGGGAGATCTTCGCGCGCTACACCGATTCGCTGGCCGCGCTGATCACGGAGGAGACCGGCGCGAAGCCGGGGGCGGTGGAGCCGCGGGTCGCGGCCAGCTCCCTGATCGCCGTCCATCGGATCCTGATCGACTTCGTCCGGGAGCGAACCCTCGCGGGAGACGAGGCGCGTCAGGTGCGCCGCCGAGTTCGCGCTCGGGCGAAGCGCGCCTTCGAGTTGCTCGAGGACGGCCTGGCCGACTACGGCGTCAAGCGTTGAGCCGCTCGAACAGCATCGCCAGGATGCGGGCTGTCGCCCCCCAGATCAGCTTGTCGGCAACCAGGTACGTGTCCGTCTTGATCGGCACGCCGCGGCGGACCAGTCGCCGCTTCTCATAGCCGGCCGCGAGATCGTCGAGGGAGGCGACCAGGACGCTCTCGACCTCGGTCGGGTTGGGCTCGAAGCGCATCCCCTCCTCGATCACGCCGACGAAGGGAGTGATCTTGTAGTTGGTGACGAAGGTCCCGATCGGCGGCAGGGCGCCGACGATCTCGACGTTGTCGGGGGAGAGGCCGATCTCCTCCTCGGCCTCGCGCAGAGCGGTCTCGATCAGGTCCTCATCCCCGTCGCGTCGTCCGCCGGGGAAGGAGATCTCACCGGCGTGGCGCTTCAGGTCAGAGCGACGCTCCGTGAGGACCAGGCCGGGATGCGCCGGCCAGGCGTGCATCGGGACCAGTACCGCTGCCTCGATTCGGCCGTGCGCCTCGAGCTCGGCGGCCTCGGTCGGCTCGAGCAGCAACCCCCTCAGATCAGATGATGATCTGGACGGTTCCGCCATCGACGCTCCAGGCGGCGCCGGAGGTATACGAGGCCCGCTCCGAGCAGAGGAAGACGATCGCCCCGGCGATCTCCTCCGGCTCGGCAAGGCGGCCGATCGGGCGCTTCGAGCCGGCGGCGTCGAGCGCCTCCTCGCGGTTGGCATGTCCGGCGAGCTCCTTCGACTGGTCGAGCAGGCCCCCCTCGTCCATCCAGAGCTCGGACTTGACGGGTCCGGGGCAGATCGCGTTGATCAGGACTCCGTGAGGCGCGTAGCGGTCGGCGAAGAGCCGGGAGAGGGAGAGCTCCGCGGCCTTGGCGACCGAGTACTCGGGCATGGATGCCGATGGGCGCTTGCCGGCGCTGCTCGAGACGTTCACGATCCGGCCCCAGCCACGCTCGCGCATCGACGGAGCGGCCGCCCGCATCAGGCGCATCGGCGCCATCACGTTCAGCTCCCAGGCCGCGTACCAGTCCTCGTCCGGGACGTCGTCGAGGTCACGCCACCGTGCGGTGCCCGCGTTGTTGACCAGGACATCAAGCTGGCCGAGACGGCCGTCGGCCTCGCCGACAATCAGCTCGGCGGAGTCGGGATCGGCCACGTCGGCGACCAGCGATTCCGCCCGGCCGCCGGCCTCCTCGCCCGCGGCGGCGCATTCGTCCGCCGCCTCGATCAGCTGCTTCTCGGAGCGCGCCACGAGGAGCACGTCGGCTCCCTCGGTGCAGAGCATCCGGGCGGCGTCGCGGCCGATGCCGCGACTGGCGCCGGTCACCACACAGGCGCGACCACTGAGGCCGAGGTCCACGTTCAGTCCTCGTCCTCGGCTTCCTCGATGAACTCCAGGGAATCGTGGATCACCACGTCCTGGGCCTTGAGCGCCCTATGGACCGGGCACTTCCCGGCGATCGTGAGCAGACGGTCCTGGCTTTCATCGCTGAGCTCGGCCCCGAGGGTGATCGTCACGTCGAAGATAGGAGGATCGTCCGCAGTGGCCTCGGTGAAGTCGACGGCCACCTCGACGGTGCCGAGGCCCCACTCCTTGCGGTTGGCGTACATCTCGATCGTGATGGCGGCGCACGACGCGAGCGAGGCGGCGAGCAGCTCCGTCGGCTTGGGGCCCTGGTCGCCGCCGCCCTTCTCCTCCGGCTCGTCCGCGATCAGCCGGTGCTCCCGGATTTCGATCTCGTGCTCATAGCCCTGTCGCCGGCGGGCGACTGCGCTGGGCATCAGCTTGCGCTCCTGCCTTCGAACATCTGCGGGTTCTCCTCGTCGGCGAATCGCGCGAGCGCGAAGGCGAGGTCGGAGGCGCGGTTGAGGTAGCGGAGCACTGCGTCCGAGGCGAGGCCGTCGGATTCGCGCAGCTCGACCACCCGGCGCTCCGCCCGCCGGATCGCCGACCGGGCGACGTCCAGCGAGGCCGACAGCTCCGTGCCGCCGGGAATCGTGAAGTGGGGCGGCAAATCGACCTGGTTCATGTAGCGGTCGATGTCCACCTCGAGGGCATCGACCATCCCGTCCGTGATTCGGCTGACGCCGTCCTCGAGCCGGTCCGCGGCCTCGGGCGCGGTTGCCAGCTCGGCGCCGGCAACGAAGAGATCCTGCTGCAGGGAGAGGATCGTGGCGTGCAGATCGGCCTGGTTGTCCTGCTTGCAGAGGGCTCGCGCGACGCCCAGTGCCGAGTTCGCCTCGTCGATCGATCCGTACGCCTCGGTCCGCGCGTCGGTCTTTGCCACGCGCCCGCCGTACCAGAGGCTGGTCGTGCCGTCGTCGCCCTTGCGCGTGTAGATCTTGACCACGGAAGCGACCTTATCGCCCCGCCTGTCCGGGCTAGGAAAGCGGGTTGAAGACGAGCCCGGTGAGCAGCTTGGGGAAGAAGTAGGTGGACTTCGGCGGCATCGTCTCGCCCGCGGCGGCGACCTCGCGGACCTGCTCGACGGGAGTGGGCCGGAGAAAGAAGGCCGCCTGATAGTCGCCCGCGTCGAGCTTGGCTAGTGCCTCTTCGATGCTGGGCGTGTAGCTGACGCCGCGCTTGGCTGCGATGTCCTCGGTGCTCATCCCGAGGATCTCCTTCAGGACCAGCTCCTCGAGGATCGCGGCGTCGAGGGCGCGATACGCCTCGGAGCGCCCGGCGAGCGCCCGATCGAGTGCCGGGTTGGAGGCCAGCCGCAGGCGGAAGGCCTGCTTGTGGTGGGAGTCCATGTATCCGAAGACCCCGACTCCCTCGATTCCGCCCGGGTCGAGTTCGCTGGCGGGGACCTCCTCGACCTCGAACAGCTCCCTTAGTCCGGTGCCCAGCGCCTCCTGCTTCGCCGGGTCGTCGGCGAGGCCGGAAATCAGCCGATGGGTGGGGAAGACGGTGAGGCCGGGGTCTTCGAGCGAGACCAGGGCCATCAGCACGTAGTCCTGGGGACCGCCGGCGCCGACCTCCGCCTGGTAGGCGAGTGAGGTCTCGTAGCGGTGGTGGCCGTCCGCGATCAGCAGCTCGCCGGGAGCGAGATAGGCCGCGATCGCCTCGTGGACGGCCGGATCGTCGATGCGCCAGACGCGGTGGGTCGTCCCGTCTCCGTCGGTGACGTCGCCCCAGGCTTCGTCGCCGAGGGCCGGCTCGAGGTGACGCCAGGCGTCGCCCGGATGGAGGGCGAAGATGGGGGAGAGGTTGTGGCGTGTGGCGCGGGTGAGGCGGAGGCGGTCCTCCTTGGGCCCCGGCTGTGTGCGCTCGTGCGGGCGGATCCCCTCGCCGTAGGGGGCGAGCTTCACGCGCGCGAGGAAGCCACGGCGAGTGAGGCGAGAGCCATCCGGGGCGGAGTAGTCCTGCTCGAGCGCCCAAATGGTGGGTTCGGAGTCCCGGGCCAGGATGCCCTCGCCGGTCCACTCACTCAGCAGCTCGCCGGCGTGCTCGTATGGGTCGCCGCCGCCGGGATCGCGCGGGAGGTCGAGCTCGACAACGTTGTAGGGCGAGCGGCCGGCGAGCTCGGCCCTCTGCGCCTCGTCGATCACGTCGTAGGGAGGGGCGACGACGTCGGCAAGCGAGACCCTGCCGAGGTCGTAGTGCACCGCCTGAATTGGACTGACCTCGGCCACAGGCGTGGAACCCTAGTCAGCCTCAGGCCCCGGGGCGCACGCAGGGAAGGCTCATTGCGCGCGGGATCCGCGAACGTCCCGCAATGCTCGCTCCAGGGGATACCGAGGGACGTTCGGCCGGGTGCGCGGCGGCTGCGTAGGCGCTGGCTAGACTCGGCCGCAATCGGGGCGTAGCGAAGTCTGGTCTATCGCGCCGGCCCTGGGAGCCGGAGATCCTCGGTTCGAATCCGAGCGCCCCGATATTTCACCCCGCTCGCCGGTTCGAACCTATCCGGAATGCTCGACCCGATCGATGGCGTCGTGTGTGCTGCTCGCGTGCTCGGCGTCTGTCAGATCAACTCCCGGCGGCAGCTCGACGTGCAGCTCCCCTGACGGGTCCAGCTGGACGTGCAGCGTGGAGGAGCGGGAGTCCAGGACGTGCCCACCGCGCGAGCGGTCCTCGCTGATGAAGTGGAGGTGCCAGCCGCTCACTTCGATTCCCTCCGCGTACTCGGGAAAGCGGAAGCCGAGCATCGTCCCGTCGACGCCGGCGAGCTCGAACACCTTCTGGTGGGCCACCACCTCGGTTAGCGGCCGATAGGGCGGCTCCTGGCGTGGCACGGACCGCGCACGGACCATCTCGAAGCGGCCGTCGATGCGCACGGCGCACGTCGCCGCGTCGGCTGGAATCCGGCGATCGATCTCGGTAAGCAAGCGGTCATGGTCGACCGATCCCTCCAGGTCGAAGTCGATACGCGGCTCGAAAGGGACGACGACCGCGAAGGGGGTCCGCTCGGACCCGGGAAGCTCCGCGATCCGGCCTTCAACGTCGGCGCGGTAGAAGCGACCGTCGATCGCGATCATCTCGCCGTCGAGGTGGTTGACCGTGCCGAGACCCAGGTCGCCTTCCTGGGCTAGCTCCGCGAAGCTGACGTCGCCCTCGAACCCGCCCTCGAGCAGCGCGCCGATCGTCGATGCCTGGAAGAGCACATGCGGCTCGTGTCCCGCGTGCAGGTCGGCGTGCCGCATCGCCTCGACGTGCAGCGACCGGATCCAGCGCTCGTCGAGGCTCATTCAGGCGCGAGGGTGCGAGCCGTCTTCGACTTCGCCACCTCCCGCTGGTCCGGATTGGTGCCCAGCACGCGGTCGCTGAGGTTGTTGGTCACCCCGTGCCAGAAGTGCTCGTTCTTGAAGTGGTGGAGGCGGTGGTTGCGGTGGATGGTCTTGTAGACGCGGGTCCGCGGCCGATAGGCGGTGTGGATCAGGAAGTGCGTCCACTCGTAGAGGAAGATCATGCAGAACCCGGCAAGCGCCGCGCTGACCAGGGCGCCGAGCGGGATCGGCCCAGCGACCAGGGTGACGATCAGCGCACCGAGGCCGACAGTGAAGGGCACCGCCAGCAGCATCAGCGCCGCGGCCTGCCACCAGTAGAGGAGCACCATGTCGAGATCGTTCGGCTCCTGGTGGTGGGCGCGATGCGCCCGCGCCGCCATCGTGTCGACCTTCTTGCCGCGGATCCGGATCGGCTTCGCGTGGAGGAGGTAGACGTGGATCGCCCACTCGCCGAAGGGATAGATCGCCACCATCGCCGCAACCGCGACGGCATCCCGCCAGCTCGGATCGCGGACGAGCACCCGGATCACCACGAGCGCCAGGATCCCGGCGCCGATCGCCCAGGGCGACTCCTTGCGCACAAACTCCCGCCGTGCCCGTCCGAGGGAGGTGACTTCTCGCGAATGCATCTCCTCGCTGAGAGTAAAGCGAAGGGACCGACTCGAGGAGCCACTCCCGTTCGGCTCCGCGCGCCGGTCCCTTCCAAAACGTCCCGCCTCGTGTACCCCTGATGAAGTCCTCGAAGCTGGCGGGAGCATACCTAATTTTGCCCTACCTGAAAATGGGGAGGCGAAACTGCTGAATATTGGGGATGGGCCCGGTTGCTCGGGACGGGCGAATCCGGTCCGACGCGGGGGCGAAGCACTCGTTCGCCGCGGGGCCCGGCGCTACGCTCCGCCTGCCCGGCCCCCGTAGCTCAGCTGGATAGAGCGCCGGCCTTCTAAGCCGGATGTCGCAGGTTCGAGTCCTGCCGGGGGCGCCTAGAAGACGACCGTCCGCTCGCCGTCGACCAGCACGCGGTCCTCGAGGTGAGCGCGGACGGCTCGGGCGAGGACCAGCCGCTCGAGGTCCCGACCGATCCGGGCCAGGTCGCCGACCTCATCGCGGTGAGAGACCCTGGCGGTGTCCTGCTCGATGATCGGCCCCGAGTCGAGCTCCTCGGTCACGTAGTGGGCCGTCGCCCCGATCAGCTTGACTCCCCCCTCCCAGGCCCGCTGGTAGGGGTCGGCGCCGGCGAAGGCCGGCAGGAAGCTGTGGTGGATGTTGATGGCGGGACAGCCCAGGCTCTGGAGGAACTCGCCGGAGAGGATCTGCATGTAGCGGGCAAGGACCAGCAGGTCGACCTTGCCCTGCATCAGCTCAAGCGCGGCCCCCTCGGCATCGGGCTTGCTCTCGTGCGTCACCGCGAGGTGGTGGTAGGGCAGGCCGAAGGAGCGGACGGCGTCCTCGTGGTCGGGGTGGTTCGAGATCACCAGCGCCGGCTCGCCGGGCAGCTCCCCCGAGCGAAAGCGCCAGAGCAGATCGAGAAGGCAGTGGTCCTCCTTGGAGGCCATCACGGCGACGCGCGGCAGCCTCCCCGCCTCCGCGAAGCGGTGCTCCATGGAGAGCGGCTCGGCGACCTCGGTCGCGAAGCGCGTGTAGAGCTGATCGCGCTCCGCCTCAGGGGCGGCCTCGAAGACCAGCCGCATGAACAGCCTCGCCTGGTCCGTCGAGTGTTGGTCCGCATCGATGATGTTGCGATCCGCCGCGGCGAGGAAGCCCGCGACCCGGGCGACGATCCCGGGGCGGTCGGGACAGCTGAGCAGCAGGCGCGTCGTCTCCATCGGGTGCAGTGTTTCCGAAACTCTCTTCGCCGGTGTGAGTTAGATTGCCGGAGCTGGTGGGGGAAAGGACGCCGGGGATGGAGCCCCGGCTCGAGAGAGGAGAACTCGTTGCAGGCGCACTCCGTGTCGGATCGCGTCCGGAAGACCCTCGCCATGGCCCTCATTGCCGCGGCCGCCCTCCTGCTGTTCGCTGCCTGCACGCAGCGGGCCGAGGCGAAGGCGAAGGGCAAGGGCCATACGAAGGCGACCAAGGGCCCGAGCGGGCTGAAGTTCTACAAGGCTCCGAAGAAGCTGCCGAAGCAGCACGGCACCCTGATCTGGGCGCGCAAGGCGAAGGGTCTCGTCTCGCTTGCGGACGCCAGGTACACGAAGCTCGTCCTCTACTCCTCGCGCACGCCGCAGGGCGCGAAGACCGCCGTCTCGGGTTCCGTGAGCGTCCCCAGGGGCAAGCCGCCGAAGCACGGCTGGCCCGTGATCAGCTGGGCGCACGGGACGACCGGCGTCGCCGACGCGTGCGCGCCCTCTCGGAACAGCGTCAGCTCCCCCGCGCAGGCCTCCATCTCCTACATCAATCCCGAGCTCAACGGCTGGCTGCGGGCCGGCTATGCGGTTGTGCAGACCGACTATCAGGGGCTCGGCACGCCTGGCAAGCACCCGTACCTGATCGGCGAGGCCGAGGGCCGCAGTGTCCTCGACATCGTCAGCGCGGCTCGTCAGCTCGATCCGAAGATCGGCAAGCGCTTTCTGATCTCGGGCCACTCGCAGGGCGGCCAGTCCGCGCTCTTCGCCGCAGGCGAGGCGAGCACCTGGACGCCGAAGCTCCGGCTCCGCGGGACCGTCGCCTTCGCGCCGGCCTCCCACATCCTCGAGCAGGTGCCGCTGCTCCCGGCGCTGACCACGCCGAGCCCGCTGACGGCCCTGGCGACGATGATCCTCGACGGCGCCTCCACGCAGTCGAGCGCGATCGACGTCAACAAGATCCTCTCCGACGAGGTGCTGGCCTTCTACCCGCTCCTGCAGAGCCAGTGCCTGGAGCAGCTGGCGGCGAGCAATGAGCTGGGTGGGATCCCGCCCTCGCATCTCCAGCGCTCGGGATCGGACCTTACCCCGGCCAACCCGGTGCTGGCGGGCATGAACCCGCTGGTGAGGACCGCGGCGCCGATCCTGATCGCTCAGGGGTCCGCCGATACGACCGTCTTCCCGGCCTACACGGACCGGCTCACCGACGAGCTCGTGAACGCCGGCGACCGGGTCACCTACAACAAGTACCCGGGCGTCAACCACGTCGGGGTGGTCACCAGCGGGGAAGCGGACGCGATGACCTTCTTCCAGCAGATGCTCCCGCCGCGTAGCTGAGGGAGTCTGGCCTGCGGAGGCCTCCGCTCACGCTAGATTGAAAGCCACGCGGTGGGCGTAGCTCAGTTGGTAGAGCTCCTGGTTGTGGTCCAGGTGGTCGCCGGTTCGAGTCCGGTCGCTCACCCCTCACGAAGCCCCCGCAAACGCGGGGGTTTCGTCCTTTAGCCAATCGGACCGAGACGCGCCCGGGGTACTACCCGGGGTACTAGCGAAGCCGTGGCCGAAGGCGCGGCGAACCGGATCGCCGCATTTTGCGGAGACGTTCGCGGTGGCACTCTGGTCGGGTCTGTACCCGTTGGTACGATCGCTCCGATCAAACAAGAGGCCCCGCGCCGTTAAGCAGCCGATGGGCTAGTCGCCTTTCTGCTCGAACCGGCAGGAGCCCGAACCATCCTCGGAGGACCGCGGCCTCGGCCCCTGTTCGCCGGGAGGAAGGACAACCGAATGAACGACGCAGACGGCGGTAAGCGCACGTCCCGCATGGGCGTAGCGAACGTCGGCTTCATGGTGGACCGGCTGGGGCAGGACTGTCACCCGCTCCAGTACCTCCGGGAACTGACGCAGAACGCGATCGAGGCCATGGACGGCAAGGGCGGTGAGGTGGTCTGGGACGTGGACTGGAACACCTACGACCTGACCGGGAACTACAAGCTCTCGATCATCGACACCGGCATCGGGATGACCGGCGACGAGATGTTGAAGTACATCAACCAGCTCAGCTCCTCGACCCACGAGCAGTCGATGGACGGCAACTACGGCGTGGGAGCGAAGGTCGCCGCGGCGACCAGGAACCACGCAGGCATGGTCTACCTGTCGTGGAAGGACGATCAGGGGTGGATGACGCACCTCTGGCGGGATTCGGAAATCGACGAGTACGGCGCCCGGCGATTCGAGCTGGACGACGGCACGTTTCCCGACTACCTGAAGATCAGCGAGGACCTCAAGCCCAAGCAGATCAAGGACCACGGGACGGCGGTCGTTCTCCTCGGCAACGACGAGGACGAGAACACGATGGAGCCCGCGGCCGACAGCGGCGTGGAGGGCAGACAGCGGTGGATCACCAAGTACCTGAACACGAGGTACTTCCGCTTCCCTGAAAACGTCGAGGTGAGGGTGCGCGAGGGATACGACGCTCCGCGGAATGACTCACGCCGGAATTTCCTGCGGAAGGTCAGCGGAATGGAGCAATTCCTGAAGGACGAGACCGAGTGGTACGGGCAGGTGCCCCTGACCGACGCGGTGGCCCACGTGTGGATTTTTGCTGAGCGGCCCGAGCGCACGAAGGTAGGTGACATGTTCGCGACCACCGGCCACGTCGCTGCCCTCTACGGCGACGAGCTGTACGAGATGAAGACGGGCCGCGCCGGGGCGGCGCTGTTGCAGCAGTTCGGGATCATCTTCGGCTACGGCCGGGTGGTGATCTATGTCGAGCCTCAGAACGGCACCGCGAAGATCGCCTCCAACACCGCCCGGACGCAGCTCCTCCGCAACGGGGAGCCGCTGCCGTGGGCCGATTGGGCCGCGGAGTTCCGCGACGAGAAGATGCCGCAGGAGATTAAGGACCTGATGGAGCGGATCGCTTCAGCATCGACGTCGCATGATCATCAGCAGGCGATCCGTGAGCGCCTCAAGCAGATTCGCGACCTGTTCAAGGTCAGTAGGTATCGCCGGGCGAGGACGGGTCCGATCGAGGTCAGCGAGGACGCTCCTGGTGGTTCGACTGCCACGCAGAATCGGAAGAAGAGGAAGAAGGGGCCCGGACCTGGCGGCGGCGGCGGCCGGGCCGGGAGTGTGTACGCCCTGTTCGCTGATGACGGCGATGCGGGCGAGGCTGTCCCCAATCCCGATCCGATCCCAATCACGAAGTGGGTCTCAGTGGCGGATGGGACCCGCGAGCCGGCCGACCTGGAGGACCGGGCTGCGAAGTACCACCCGGAGCAGAACCTCCTGCTGATCAACGCCGATTTCCGCGTCTTCGTGGACATGGTGAACCGCTGGGCGAAGCAGTACGACGATGTGCCCGGCGCCCGTGAGGTGGCGGAGGAGGTTGTGCATGAATGGTTCGAGCAGGCCCTCGTGGAGACAGTCGTCGGGGCTCAGGCCCTGTCCGGATCGGCGCAGTGGCCCGGGGAGGACCTCGGCAGGGTGTGGTCGGAGGAGGGGCTCACCGCGGCGGTGCTGCAGCGGTACCACGTGGACGTGAACGTGAAGCGGACGATGGGGGCAAAGCTCGGCTCCCTGAAGAAGGAGGCCGTGGCCTAGGCAAGTTCCGTCGGCCGAGACCGCGAAACTGGATGCGTCGCCGGTAGGGCGCATTGGCTCTGCGGGGGCCGCCCGTCAGATAGGTGGGCGGCTCCCGCATTTATTCCGTCATCCGGGCTCCCTACGCTCGTGACCAGCCAATGCAAACGACCCGACGGCGATATGGAGACCTGGCCGGGAGCTGAACCCAACACGATTTCCGTTGATCTGCGCACCGGCGACCGGCCGTACCGGCCCGGGCGGGTCGATCGCGTGTCCTATGTACGCGCAGGCGGTGAATGGGTTGCCGAGCACGTCGAAGTGTGCAGCCCACAGGTCCGGACAGGACGGGCGCCGCGGGTGGCGACGAACGTCCGCCAACGGGGCTCGCGACGCACGACCAGCGGCGGAGCCGGTCCGGGCGACGACCCTGACGAACCCGATGCCGGGCTAGCGGCCCGGCAGCCGGGGAGCTGGGGGCGGTCGTGATCGAGCGCCCCTGGATGAAGCTGTGGTGCCGGGACCTCCTCGGCGACCAGGCGGCGGAGGGCTGGAGTACCGAGGAGTTCGGTGCTCACGTCAAGCTGCTCTGCATTGCCTGGCAGCGCGGGGGCATCCCGGCTGACGGCAAGACGCGGGCGCGGCTGCTCGGTCTGTCCCCTCAGCGTGAGACTGCGATCTGGGGGGCAATCGCCCATTACTGGCAGCTGAGCACCCAGGACACCCTGCTGGTGAACCCCGAGCAGGAGCAAGAGCGAGCCGAGGCTGAAGCGAGGTCGAAGGCGGCAAAGCGGTCCGCTGAGGCGAGGTGGGGAAGGCGCAAGCCGGGGAGAGCGAGCGATGAGAACGCATAGCGACCGTTGCTGCGTTCGCAATGCGATCGCAATGCTGACCACGGCCACGGCAATGATTCCCCCCCTAAATCCCCCCGAGGGGGGACCCGGTCTCCTGCTGGTGGGGAGGCCGAAATGACTCTCGCACCATCCTCACCTGCTGTACCCGGCCCGATCGGCGAAACGATGCGCGCGGACAGCCCGGGCTCTCTGCTCACCGCCGACCAGGTTGCGGAGCTGCTGTCGGTCCCGAAGTCCTGGGTCTACGCCGAGACACGAGCTGGGCGCTTGCCGCACGTTCCCCTCGGCCGGTACTACCGCTACAGCGAGCCGTCGATCCGAGCGTTCGTGGCGGGTCTGGAGCGAGGGCCGGTCCCGTACCGGAAGTACCTGACGCCGGGCAGTGAACCAGGAGGTTCACCCGATGCCTGAGCCATTTGCAGCGCCGTGGTACTCGGCGGGGTACGCGAGGGGCCGGTCCGATGGCTGATCGCACGCCCGCCAAGCGGGGCAACGGTCCCGGCCGGGGCGGTTCCGCCCGCGGCTACTCGTGGCCCCCCTTCGAGCCCGGAAACAAGGCCGCCGTCAAGCACGGCGCGCTGAGCCCTGAGCTGGTCGAGCCACGGGCACGGGAGCTGAGGCCGCTGGTCTTCGACGTGAACCCCCACCTGGCCCTGGAGCGCGACGGTGCGGCCGTCTACCGCTACTGCGTCACCCTCGCCCGCATCGAGCGGGTGTATGCCTGGCTCGGGGAGCAGCTCGACCCCGTGTTCGATGACGCTGGCCAAGGGAACACCCATGGCGTCTACGAGCGGCTGGAGCGGTGGGAGCGGCAGGCCGACGGCGCCGAGGAGCGGTTGGCGATAGCGCCGCTGACCCGGGCGAAGCTGGGTCTCGATCAGCTCCGCGCGGTTGCGACGGCCGAGGAGACCGAGGCCTCGCGCGCCGCTCGCGAGCGACTCGATCGCCGCGCCGCCGACTTGGACGGAAACGCCGAGGAGGTTGAGGGCTGATGGCTAACCGACTGGCCGAGTGCTGCGACTGGTGCGGGCACCGCGGCCCACGCAAGGCGATCAAGCTCCGCGGCGGACCGGCGGTGACGCTCTGCGAGCGCCGCTGCGTCGTGCTGATCCGGCGGGCGTTCGACGGCGACCCCGACGCCGAGTTCATGCTGCGGGCGCTCACCCGGCGTTTGGGGGGCGCATCGTGAGCGGGCGCTACTACTGGCTCGCGGCCGACCAGGGACAGGGTGCGCTCGCGATCGACGCAATCGCCGGTTTCGTCTCTCGCACTCCGAGTCTCAATGGGCGGGTCGAGGTCCAGGCGCGCCGCGTGCTGGTGTCCTCGACAGGCGCAAGTCTTGACGTCCTGGCGGCCGACGCTCCCGGCGCCTGGGGACTGCGACCCGACGGCGTGTTCGCCGATGAGTTGGCGAACTGGTCAGACACCCCGCAACCCCGCCGGTTGTGGGAGGCCGTCTCGACCGCGGTCGCGAAGTTGAGCGGCACCGACCCCGAGTCGGATGGCCCCTCGCCGCGCGACGTGCTCGCTGAGCTGCGGATCGAAGATGGCCGCCGCTGGGTCGATGCCGCGACCGACTGGCAGCTCGCCGACGCGCTCGCCGTGATTGAGGGCGAGCGGCCCTACCACTTCCTGACCCGAGCGCGGGGAGCGTCCAAGACCACCGACCTCGCCGCGGTAGCCCTGGCGCTTCTACTCGCGGGCGCGGAGCGGCCCGGTGCGCTGCTGGTGGTGCTGACCACCGCGGGCGACCCGGCCCACTTCGCCGCGAAGGTGCTCGACCACGCGAAGGACTCGCCGCTGTGGCGCGTCCACGAGGTACCCGGCCCGGCGCCGTGGGCTGACCCCGCCCGGCTCGAGGAGCAGCGCGCCCGACTCACCGAATCCGCTTACGCGCGCCTGTTCGAGAACCGCTGGACCGCCGCCGAGGATCGGCTAACGACAGTCGAGGCGGTGCGCGAGTGCGTGACGCTCGACGGCCCCCTCGACCACGCCCGAGAGCACGAGCCCTACGTGATCGGGCTCGACCTGGGGATTAAGCGGGACCGCACCGTCGCCGCGGTCGCTCACCGCGAGGGCTCCCGTGTCGTGCTAGACCGGATGGGCGTCTGGTCCGGCTCGCGACTGCGGCCGGTCAAGCTCGCGCGAGGTCGAGGAGTGGGTCGAGCAGGCGAGTCGCTCCTACGGGCGGGCGCGGATCGTGGTCGACCCCTGGCAGACGGTCGGGATCGCACAGCGCCTCCGCGACCGGGGGCTGCGGGTCGAAGAGTTCGCGTTCACCCCGGCGTCGGTTGGCCGACTTGCCGGGACGCTTTACGGGCTACTGCGGGACCGAACCCTCGCGCTCCCCGATGACCCCGAGCTGATCGAGGAGCTGTCGCACGTGCGGCTGCGCGAGACCTCGCCCGGGATATTCCGCATGGACCATGACGCGGGTCGCCACGATGACCGCGCCGTATCCCTGGCGCTCACCGCGGTCGAGCTGCTGCGAGAGCCAGAGCGCCGATTCCCGTCGAGCACCCCGCACCACCCCTGGGGACGGCGCGGCGTCCCGTTGAGCCCCGTCCACGGCTCCGCCGGGCATCGCGAGTGGGCCGAGTGGCGCTGGCGGACGAGCGGCGAGAAGTGCCCGGAATGCGTCGCCCAGTTCCCCGTCCCGAGCGCGCCGCTGCCCCGGCGCGAAGGGAACTTCCTGATTCACCCCCACCACACGAAAGGAGGTCGCCAGTGAGCGACCGACACACAAGAGCACTCCGCGATCGGGTCGAGGCGAAGTACGGCCCGATCGTGGACCAAGAGGTACCCACCGACCCCGCCGAGCTGACGGAGTTGGCCGAGTCTGACCCGGAGCGGTTCAACGCGCTCTGGGAGGCCGGTCGCGTTCCCGCCGAGGCGCTCGGCCAGAGCAAGGAGGAGGAGTGATGACGGGCAAGGAGGCAGTGGCGGAGCGAGAGCGTCTACGGACCGAGCGCCAGCGCGCTCTGACGGTCCGCGTGGAGCACGCCGACCGAGCCAACCGGGCCCGCGAGGCGCTGCGGGCGATCCCGCGCGAGCGCCGGATGCATGTCCAGGACGCAGCGCGCGCCGGCAAGGCGACGGATACCGCGGATTTCGATCAACACGAGCGGGAGCTCCGCCAGGATGCGGAGCGAGCCAGCGAGGCCGCCCGCGAGGCGAACCGGGCGGCCAAGGCGGCTCAACGCGAGCTGATCCGGCTGCACGCCGATCACTTCCCGGCGTTCGCTGAGGCGGCCGAGGAGCTGACGCAAGCCGCCGCGGAAAGGCTGGCCAAGGCCGAGCGGAGCTATCGGGCGGCGCATGAGGCGATCGAAGCGGCCCGCGCCGAGTGGACGCTGATCGTTAGTGATCGCGAGCGGGTACGTCGCGACCGGTCGAACCCGGGCGACAGGGTTGGTCCCGAGTTCAAAGCGGAGGCGATCAGCCCTCCACCGCCGAACCCGCTCCCCGATCCGGCGGGCGTGTTCAGCGCACGACCGATCAGGCCGCCGGAGGTCGAGCCGGTCGAGGAGGCCGCGTAACGGGGTTAGCCCTGCGAGCCGAGCGCGCGGATAGGATGCCCGCACCAGACAGATGGGGCGGCGCCGCTGGTACGGCCCGCCCCGCGGCACCCGGACGTACAGGCCGGGCGCCCCGGGAGCGTAACCGTGTTCGCCCGCCCCTCGACCGGAGGAGGTATGCAGATGAGCACGACTAAGCGAAGGGCGCGACGCGCACCGGGGGCGGGGCACCTGTTCGTCCGCCGCGACAGCGCGGGCCGCGAGTCCTGGTACGGCAAGTGGTACGCGGATGCCCGTCAGGTCAAGCGGAAGATCGGCCCGAGGCGCGGGCCGGACGGGCGCGGGCTCGACCGACGCGAGGCGGAGCGGAAGCTGCGGCGGCTGGCGGAGGAGGTCGCTCCGCCGCCGGACAGCCGGGTCGGTGTCGAGGAGGCGGGCGCCCTGCTCATCGAGCACCTGGAGGCGCTCGGCCGCAAGCCCGCCACCGTTGAGGCGTACGACTCGCTGCTCCGGGTCCACCTGGCTCCGCACTTCGCCGGTTGGTCACTTGACGCGATCAACGCCGACGACCTAGAGGCGTTCGTCCGAGCGAAGGCGAGCGAGGGCAAGTCCCCCAAGACGGTCCGGAACGCGCTCGGGCTCCTGCACTCGATCTACGAGTTCGGGCAGCGGAAGGGGTGGGCTCGCTCGAACCCGTGCAAGCTGATCGACAAGCCGCGCGACGACGGCGACGCCGACATTCGGTTCCTCGAACGCGAGGAGGTAGAGGCCGTGGTCCGCGCCGAGTCGGAAGTCGGCGATGAGCTGGCGCCGACGCTGGCGCTCATGTACCGCGCTGCGGCGATGACCGGGCTGCGGATGGGCGAGCTGATCGGCCTCCGCTGGCTCGACCTGGACTGGTCAGCCGGGAAGGTCAGGGTTCGCCGCTCATACGTCCGCGGGGAGTTCTCGACCCCGAAGTCGCGCCGGGGTTCGCGGGCGGTGCCGCTCGCCGACGAGTTGGCTGCGGAACTGGAGCGGCACTTCCAGGGCTCTCCGTTTCAGGCTGACGAGGACCTGGTATTCGCGCATCCACGGCTCGGCGGCCCGCTCGACAGGTCGAAGGTCCGGAAGCGATTCAAGCGGGCGGTCGCCCGGGCCGAGGTTCGCGACGTCAGGTTCCACGACCTGCGGCACACGTTCGGTACCCAGATGGCCGGGGTCGGCGTGCCGATGCGGACGCTCCAGGAGTGGATGGGGCACCGCGACTTCAAGACGACGCTGATCTACGCGGACTACTCGCCGAGTGAGCGCGAGCGGGAGTGGATCGAGGTCGCCTTTGCCCGAAGCCCGGCCCCCGCCGCAACCGAATTTGAGAGGGGGAACCCGGCTTTACACTCGCCGCGTGGCGAGCACGATCAGGAAGCAAGGGAAAGGGCCTAAAGCGCAGGAGCTTCAACGTGCGTTTCAGATCACCACATACGCCCATGGGTCGGCGGAATCGCTCCTCGCTGGCTACAACAGCCTCGGGAAGGAGCGCGGCCCCGGGGCACCGAGCCACGAGCAACAGGACCTGCTCCGAGCGATGCTGCTATTTGCCGGAGCGGGCCTGGACGCTTGCGCCCAGCAGGTTGTACGAGAGGCACTACCGAAGGTCGTCGCCAACAATGAGAACGCCCGGCAGGCTCTTGTCAACTTCGGGGCGCGACAGCTTCGAAAGTCCGACGAGACAGACGTCGGAGGGATCGACGCGCGGGTCCTCGCCTCCTTGCTTCTTGGTGATCCGGAGGCCGATCTGATCGAGAGGCTGATCGACGAGCTGACCGGATCGAGCATGCAGTCTGTCGAGGAGTTAAAGCGCGTCGCATCCCACCTGGGAGCCTTGGGCTCCGAGGACCTGATGGAGGCAATCGAGAACGTCAAGGACCCGCTCGGCGTCAGGAACCGCATCGCTCACGATATGGACGTGAAGTTCACGCAGACCACGGGGCCTAATCGCAAGGGGAGGAAGCGGGCGGACATGGTGCGGGACGCGAACTACCTCCTCACGGCCGCCGAGCAACTGATCGTTGCCGTCGACGCCGAATTGAGCTGAGCCCGCGGGCCGCGCCCGTTTCGTCCTAACCCGGCCCGACAATGGGCGCGTGAGCATCGCTGCGGTGACGTCCGGTAACGATCTGACGTTCTACGAGGTTGCCGCGCAGGTGATCCCTGTATTGATGCTCGCGCTGGTGATCGAACAACGCTTCTTCGATAAGCCTGAGGGCCGGGATCCGACAGCCAACCTATTCCTGATCGCTGTCGCCTTACTGGCGCTTGTCGGTGAATGGATCAGCATGTCCGCCCTCGGGGACCCCGGGCGCGATCGCGCTTACATCCAGAAGACAGCGGTGATATTGGCAGTAACCCTGTTGTTCTTGCCGCTGATTATTAGGGCGGCTCGGCCCCTCTTTGCGGCCATTGCTGAGCAGGTGCCGTGGTCGCGAGTGGTCGGGTACATCTTGTTTGTTCTGGCGGTTGCGGGCGCCCTCGTCGTGGCTCTGACTGGGGCGAATGTGCTGGACGTCGGCGCTTGGGCCGCCCTGATCCTCTTTCTAGGGGTGGTTTCGATCGGGCAATGGCGCGATTTAAGGTCGTTCGGTTCGACGGCTCGGCGAGGGCGGAGCCGGACTGGCGACGGCGAGGGTGACTGAGCAGACATGCTCGGGTACTACGCCGGGTACTAAACCGAGCGAAGCGGAGCGAACGGAGCAAAGCCGACGCGGCCGGGCGGAGCACGGATGCCTCCGACAGCGACCTGGGGTAGGAG
>CAWCOY010000004.1:0-370254 GCA_963797265.1 uncultured Solirubrobacterales bacterium
CGGATAGCGGCTCGTCAGCCGCCTGCTGCGCAGTCCCTTGAAGAGCCAGGAGATCACCGGTCACACCCCGCCGGCGAGAGGCCGAGGCTGTGCTCGATGAAGGCGAAATCGGTCAGGACCTGTCCCTTGAAGAGGCGGTTGAAGATGCCGAAGTTGGCGAAGGAGGCGGCGCGGATGTGACAGAAGGCGAGGCGGTCAGGTCCGCCTGCGCTCAGGTAATAGACGGTCTCGCCGCGAGCCGACTCGGCCACGCCCACGGCCTCTGTCGCCCGCAGGGACCCGAGCTCAACCGAGGCTTCGCCGCCCGGCAACGAGCCGAGCAGACGATCCAGTAAGCGGAGCGACTCCGCGATCTCGCCGGTCCGCACCTCGATCCTGCCCATCGCATCGCCGTCCTCATGCACCTGAAGCTCGGGCGGGTGCTCGCTGTAGGCCGCGTAGGAAAGCTCCCGCCTGGCGTCGGTGGCGATTCCCGAACCGCGCGCGACAGGGCCGACGCAGCCGAAGTCACGCGCGTCTTTCTGGGAGAGCGGCCCCGCGCTGATCAGCCGATCGAGGAAGGAGTCGGTCTCCATCAGCAACCGGAGCGCGGCCCGGTAGTCACCGCCCCAACGGTCGAGCTCGCTGCGCAGACGGGTGACGTTTCCCGAGTCGAGTTCCAGGGCGACGCCTCCCGGCACGATCGCCCCGCGCAGGTAGCGGTTGCCGGTTGTGGCGGCGGCCAGGCGATGGAGCCGCTCCTTGAGGGCGGCGAACTGAGCCTGCCCGACCGTGAGCGAGGCGTCCTCGCATTCGCGCACGATCACCTCGAGGTGGTTGTAGATCCGCTCGATCTCGGCGAGCAGCGAGCGAAGGGCAAGGGCCTGGGCCGGGACGTCGACCGCGGCGAGGGTCTCGAGGGCCTGGGAGAAGGCGAGGGCATGAGCCACGCTCGAGGTCCCCGAGATGCGCTCGGCTACCAGGACCGCCTGCCCGAGCGGCACCTCGCAGATCCGCCGCTCGCCACCGCGGCGCTTGAAGAAGAGTCGCTGCGCGCAGTAGGCGACGTCCTCGCCGCTGGTCTGGATCAGGTACTCGGCGGTCTCGAACACTCCCGAGCGAACCGGCCCATAAGGGATGACGAACACACCTGGCCCGCCCAGCCGACGATGCCCGCGGTGCTCGAACTCGCCGGCCCGTTCCGGCAACCGCTCCCCGTTCGGCTGGCGCAGAAGGGGCTCAAGCCGGGGATGGCCGATCGGCTCGATCCCGTGGAGGTCGTGGATCTCGCGCTCGTGCCAGTGGGCCGCCGGGACCTGCGGAGTGAGCGAAGGGTAGGTGGCTCCATCCGAGAGGCTGACGCGAAGGGCATTGACTTTCCCGCCGTCCCGGACGAGGGCGACCAGCTCTCCCCCGCTCTCATCGGGCACGACGAAGAGCGTCATCAACCTGCCCCCGGCCTCGACCAGCTCACTTACCGCCGGGGCGAGCTGGCGCGGATAGGCGATCTCGGTGGAGCGCAGCTCGCTCATGTGTGGCCGCCGATCACGTTCGTGGCGCTGCGCAGCAGATCGTTGAGCGGATCGGGAATCCAGAGGCCGAGGAGGAGCAGGGCGAGGAAGCTCACGATCATCGCCGCCGCCATCAGCGGCTGCTGCGGGCGGCGGCTGCGCTCGGTCGGCCTCTCGGGCGGCTCCGAGAGCACCATCCGGTGGAAGGTCCGGTAGAGCCCGACGAAGGCGACGTTGGCGAGCAGGATCACCAGGCCCGCGAGGAAGAAGGAGGACTTCTGGAAGCCTCCGGTGACGATCAGCACCTCGCTGCGGAAGAGACCGAAAGGCGGCATTCCGGAAATCGCCACGGCGGCAGCGAGGACCATGAAGCCGGTGAGAGGCGCGACCCGCATCACCCCGCGCACCCCGCCCGCCGAACGGGTGTCGTAGCGACTGAGGAGCTCCCCGGCGCCGAAGAAGGCAAGGCTCTTGCCGGCAGCGTGGGCGAGGACGTGAAGGAAGGCCCCGTAGGCGGCGATTGGCCCGCCGATCCCGACCCCGAGGCTGACTATGCCGATGTGCTCGATCGATGAATAGGCGAGCAGCCGCTTGTAGTTCACCTGCCGCAGCGCAAAGAGCGCCGCAAGCAGCAGGGAGAGAGCGCCGAAGACGATCAGCAGGACGCGGACGTAGGTGGTCCCGGCCGCCCCCTCACAGATCGCCCCGAGGCGGAGCACGGCGTAGAGCGCGGTGGCGAGCAGCGCTCCGGAGAGCATCGCGCTCACCGGGCTCGGGCCTTCGGAGTGGGCGTCCGGCAGCCAGGCGTGCATCGGCACCAAGCCGGCCTTGGTCCCGAAGCCGACCACGACCAGGCCGAAGGCGGCCTTGGTCAGCGTCGGCGAAAGCTGGTGGGCGACTCCGGCGAGCTCGGTGTAGCGCGGGATGAAGCCCTGGCCGAGAACCGGGACGGCCGCCAGGTAGAGCAGCACGATGCCGAGCAGCCCGACGGCGAGGCCGGCCGAGCCGATCACCACGTACTTCCAGCCGGCCTCGAGCGAGGCGTCGTCCCCTTCGCTGGTGACCAGCAAGGCGCTGACGACCGTGGTCAGCTCGACCGCGACCCAGAGCACGGCCAGGTCGTTGACCAGGGGCGTCGCCAGCAAGGTCAGGCCGAAGAGGTTGAGCAGCGGCCAGTAGAGGCGCCTGAGCCTGACGTGGCCGATTCCGGGCTTCAGGTAGCCAGCCGAGTAGACGGCGACCAGCGCGTAGACGAAGGAGACACCGAGCAGGAAGACCCCGCTCAGCCCGTCGACGTGGACGACGTCCCCGAGGGCGTTTTGCCCCGGGTCGATGTCGTAGCCGAAGACGAGGACCAGGCTCGCCGCGAGCGAACCGACCCCGGCGGCGATCGAGACCCAGGCCGACGCCGGCCTGTCCCCGAGCAGCCAGGTCAGTCCCGCCGCGATCAGCGGCAGCGCAACGATGATCAGAGCCCAGGCGCCCATCAGCCGCGGAGGGTGTTCATGTCGATCACGCTCGTTCCCTCGGCCCGGGCGACGATCAGCCGAGCGAGCACTCCGTAGAAGAGGACCGCCGCCAGCACATCGAAGAGCAGCAGGAAGCCGATCACGAAGGGAAGCCCGGGTGCTATCGCGACGGTGGCGAAGAAGACCCCGTTCTCCAGGACGAGCAGCCCGACGATCTGGCTGATCAGGTTCTGGCGCGTGATCATGAAGAAGAAGCCGATCAGGATCAGGGCGATCGGCATCCCCAGGATCGGGTCGGGCAAGAGGGCGCCGGTGGCGTCCAGTGCGGCCGCGGACCAGTAGGAGAACCCGGCCAGCACGGCGCCGAGAAGCAGCGACATCGGCACCTGGATCACCAGGGGCACCTCGTGCTCTGCTACCTGGAAGGTGAGCTGGCGGTTGATCCCGATCGGGATCAGGAAGCTCTTGATCGCCAGGGTGAGCGCGCCGAGGACGATCAGGTCGACCGAGGAGCGATTGATCCCGACGAGGACGGCGAACGCAGCGGCGAACGCCGACTGGATCGCGTAGACCCGGATCTGCTCGTGGACCAGTTTCGCCCCGAGCAGTGCGATGGCGCTGAGCAGCGCCCCGATCGCGATCAGGGCCGCGAGTGCGTGGGCGAGGTCGTAATGGGGTCCGGGCGCCAACGCCTCAGCCGTTCGCCAGGTAGAAGACGAGGATCGCCAGCAGGGAGAGGACGAAGCCGGCGCCCATGAAGTCGGGGATGCGGAAGAGCCGGAGCTTCGCGACCGTCGATTCGATCACCACGATCACCAGGGCCAGGCCGAGCATCTTCGCCAGCAGCAGCCCGAGCGCCAGGGCGACGTCGCCGGCGCCCCTGGTGTCCGCGAGCCCCCAGGGCACGACCAGCACGTTGAGGAAGACGACGTAGAGCAGGTACTGCTTCATCGCCGAGGCCCAGCGGAAGAGCGCCATCGCCGGGCCCGAGTGCTCGAAGAGCCGGGCGTCGTCGATCATCCCGAACTCGAGCGTCGAGCCATGGCTCTCGATCGGCACGCGCCCGGTGTCGACGATCAGCATCAGGAAGAAGGCGGCGGCCGCGAGCAGGTGGCTCGGCCGGAAGTACTCGGAGGCCGATCCCTGGATCGTCGCGTTGAGCGCGTAGGGCAGGTCGGTGCCGCTGACCAGCGCGACGGTGAAGAAGACGAAGATCAGCGTCGGCTCGACCAGGGTCGCCACCGACTGGGTCCGGCTCGAGCCGAGCGCCGCGTAGGGCGAGCCGGAGTCGACGCCGGCGAGCGCGGTGACGAAACCGGCCAGGCCGAAGAGAAGGGCGCCCGCGAGGATGTCGCCGGCCGTCCCCAGCGGCAGCGGGAAGCTCGTCAGGATCGGGATCAGGAAGGCGATCGCGCAGTAGGCGGCGACCGCGATCACCGGGGCGATCTCAAAGAAGGGCGAGGAGGAGGCCGGGTGGAGCGTCTCCTTGCGGAAGAACTTGGCGATGTCGTAGTAGGGCTGCAGGACCGAGGGCCCGCGGCGAGACTGGAGCTGGGCTTCGAGCTTCGCGATCACGCCGCTCAGAAGCGGCGCGAAGACGAGCATGCTGCCGACCTGGCAGATCTGAATAGTCCACGGCGGCATCGAGGTGCGCTTGCGCAGGCTCCTATCTCGAAGTTGAAGAGATAGGAGTCATCAGCCTTCAGCGGAGGCATCTTGGCGCGAGCGCCGCGGCGAACTCCATCGCCGCGTCCCAAAGGACGGCGGCATCATAGCGGCGAATCCCCCACCAGCTAAAGCCTTTCGCCTAGGTGATCCGCTCGCGTTCCCGTTCGACGCTGAGCCGGAGGGCGTCCTCGACCTCACTCTCGGCCTCGGCCCGACCGGCCCATCCTTCGATCGTGCTGGCCCGATCCGGCTCGAGGTCCTTGTAGACGAGGAAGAAGTGCTCGATCTCGTCGAGCACGCGGCGCGAGACCTGCTCGAGCTCGCTCACTCCCTCCCACTCCGGATCGCCTAACGGAAGGCAGAGGATCTTGTCGTCGACGCCGTCCTCGTCGCTCATCCGGAAGACGCCGATCGGCCGAACGGCGATCCGGCAGCCCGGAAAGGTTGGTTCCTCGTTCAGAATCAGGGCGTCGAGATGGGAGTCGATGCGAATACCGCCCGTTCCCCTGCCCTCGCGACGGCCCGTGGTCAGGGTGTCCTCGATGAACCCGTAGTCGGCCGGAAAGACCACGGACGCGAACAGGCGACGATCGAGCCGTAGGACGCCGCGCTCCTCGTCGTACTCGTACTTGTTGCGACTGCCCTTGGGTACTTCGACGAAGCAGCTCACCTCCATCGTCCGACTCCTTTCGGTTGATCTCCGGTTTGCAGTCGCGCCACTCGACCTACCTCCTCAGAGATGCGATCAGCGCGTCGCGGTCAGCGAGCAGATCGAGCGCTGCCACGATCGACGGGCAGACCATGTCCGCGTTCCCGATCGCTTCTCTGCTGAGCCCCTCGGGCCCGAGAACGGCAATCGCCAGGGCGACCTCGTCGAACATCGCAGCGTCGTTTCGGCCGTTGCCAATCGCGGCGCACCGCTCCGCGCCGAGCGTCGCCGCCGCTTCGCGCTTCTCTTCGCCCGTCGTCACCCGCCGGGCCGTGACGCCAAGCTTCTCGGAGATCTCCGAGAGAGACCCAAACGTGTCCGCGGAGAGCAGATGGATCTCGAGATCACCGCCCAGGCTCTCAAGCCGCTCGGCCACCCCCTCGATCAGCCGGCCTCGGTCGGTGAGTGTGCCGTTGACGTCCAGGAGGAGATGATCGAGCTCAAGTGGCTCCACACCGGGGATCTCGACGGCGATCGTCATCGCTGTGCCTTTACCACCCGCGCCCAGCGCCGCACCCCGCCGCGCCGGCTGGCCGCCTGGTACAGGGTTCTTCTCCCGCTTGAGACGAACTCCCGGTAGGGCGGCCAGCGACCTCGCTGCCCGCAGAACTCGATCAGCTCCCGGTGAATCCGCTCATCGGTCCACTTGGGCGACCTTCGCGGAACGGTCTGCTCCCGCACGAGGCCGAGCCGGTCGGCCCAGTGATCAGGACCACCCCGGGCGTAGACGGCAGCGAGGAGATTCCCCTTGCTCGCGCCCGCGAACTCCGGCTTGCTCGGCCAATCCTTTCGCTCTCGAGTGAACTCGCGGAGCTCGCGTTCGATCCGCTCATCGGTCCAGACCCGTCGGGAACCACGCCGCTCGTCCGAAAGCGGCAGCCCAAACTCCTCGGCCCAGCGCGGCGGCCCGCCCGTGCGGGTGATCGCATCGCGAAGCGGCTTCAGCCCGGCATGCTCGAATTCGATTCGGGTGGGCCAGACCTTGCGGCCGCTCAGAAAGGGCGAAAGGTCCGAGCGAATGCGCTCATCGGTCCAGACCGGGGCGTAGCCCGGCGAGCGCTCGACATACGCAAGGCCTAATTTGCGCGCCCAAAAACGGGCGCCACCGTCTTGGGTAACCCGGTCCCGCAGACCCTTCTTGCCTCGGCGCTGGAACTCGCGGTAGGAAGGCCACTCTTCGTAGCCGGCCAGGAACTCCTCGAGCTCTTCACGCAGAGTGCTCATCCCGCCTCGAGCTGCGGGTCCCAGAGATTGCCAAGCCAGCGCCCGCCGGGCGGAAACGAGGCGTTCTCACCGCCGGCGAAACCGTCCTCGCGGATCTGTTCGAGAACTGGCGGCAGCACCGAGCTCGGATCAGCGTCGATTCCGAGGAGCTCGACATCTTCCGAGGTGGCCGTCCCGTGGGCCTCACCGCGGAAGATCACGTTCAGGTCATGGCGCTTGTTCGGAGCGCTGACCTCGGCTACGTAGAGCAGCTGCCCTACTCGGATCCGTAATCCGGTCTCCTCCATCACCTCGCGGAGCAGGGCGTCGGGGAGCAATTCTCCGCTCTTCACCCGCCCACCGGGGAGGGTGGTGTGGGTGATCCCGCGACGTTGCTCGCGACTGACGACAATCGCCCCACCGAGGTGGATCACGGCCCGCACTCGGACCGAAATCGGCGAGAGCGTCGGAATCACAACCGGCCTCGCCTGTCCCTGGTCTGGGGCGGATGCTCAGCCACGCTTGCGTGCCTCCCTCCAGATCGAGAGGCTGAGAAGGAAGCCGACCGCCACCGGCATCACGAACCAAGCCGAGCTGCTCTCGCTGACCAGCGCGGTCGCTCCCAGGGCCAGGACCACTCCGGCGGCAGTGAGCCAGTCATCGCCGGCGATGAACTCCCACACTCCCAGCAGGAACTCGCGCACTCGCCTCACGCCTCGGCCACCTCGATCGCTGGGCTCTCCGCGGCCCGGGTCGCGCGGGCGAGCCGGACCAGGCCGAGCGAGAAGAGGAGCACGCTCGCCACGATCGCGAGCAGGGCCGCATCACCGCCCGGCCAGCTCGCGCCCGCCCCTTCGCCACCCCAGAAGATGCCGAACGAGGTCAGCATCACCCCGACGCTGAACTTCATCGCGTTCTCCGGCACGCGGGAGAGGGGCCGATGCACCACGACTCCGACCGTGGCGACCAGCAGCACGGCGGCGACCGCGGCCGCCGCGGCAAGGCCGACCCGGTGCTGGTTGGCGCCGAAGGTCAGGGCGATGAAGACCACCTCGAGCCCCTCGAGCAAGACACCCTTGAAGGCGATCGTGAAGGCGTAGCCGTCGAAGCCCTCCTGCCAGGCGCCGGCGGCCCGCGCCGCCTCAACCTCCTCCCGGTAGATCTCTTCCTCGTCGTGCTTTGCCTTGACGCCGGCGGCGCGCAGAATCGCCTTGCGCAGCCACTGCAGGCCGAAGACGAGAAGCAGGCCACCGACGACCAGGCGCAGGGTGTTGATCGGTAGCGAGGTCAGGCCCGGCCCGATGATCGCCGTGGCCGCCCCCAAGGCGATGACGGCGACACCACAGCCGATCAAGGCCGAGCGCCAGCTGCGGGTCGTCCCGACGGCGAGCACGATCGTCAGGGCCTCGACCGCCTCGACCGTGCAGGCCAGGAAGACCGAGATCGCGAGGCCGATCTCCTGCCCGCTCATCGCTTCCTCCCGCTCTTCGCCTTGGTCGGGGCCTTCTTGTTGCTGGTGGCGATCCGCGCGTATTCCGGAACCTCGTAGGGCCGCCCCGTCGGCTCATCGCGAAGCGCCTCCTTCTCCCAGCCGGCGGTCAGGTAGATCGCCCGGCGCCAGCTCTCGGCCTCGTGCTGATCCGGCTCCCCGTCGAATTCATGGCCCTGCTTGCGGATGTTCTCGGAGAGCTGGTCGGCGGTCTCCGAGACGACTCGACGCTGGAGTTGGAGCAGGAGCTCGCGCTGCTCGTGGTTGGCCCGATTCCAGACTTGGGCGAAGTGCGGGAAGCAGAGCCCGTTCGAGTCGAGCAGCATCTGGCGCGAGGACTCGTTGGCTTCGATCTCCTCGAGCAGGTAGCGGGCGTTCTTCTCGACCTCCTCATCGCGGTAGGCGCAGGCCGGACATGGGTCCGGGCCCCCGAGGTCGTCGGCAAGGTCGAGTGCGTTCAGCTTCTCCTCGAGTCCCTGCAGGGTGTCGAGGTACACATTGCTGATCCCGAGGTTGGAGTGAAGACCCTCGACCTCGAGCCGGCGCAGGCGCTCGGCGTGCTCGGCGCAGAAGCCGCGAGCCTCGCGCAAGCGATCGAGGGTCGCATCGTCGGAGGAGTAGTCGTCGAAGAACGCCCACATGTACTCGCCGTCCATCTTGTAGGCGACGCGGCAGAGCGGGCAGACGCCCTTGCGCAGGCCCTGCTTGAGGAAGCGGGTGAGAGCGCTGTTGGGTGGCATCGCTGACCTCCTATCCAGGTTCGGTTGAACCGGCTAGAGGCCATCAGCGGCTGGGCCGCGGTTAGAGCGAGCCTCATCGCTCTCAGCGCCTAAGAGGATACCGGCGGTGGCAACTCGCACCGAGGGAAAGCTTCGACTGAATCAGGTTCGTTTGCCATTCCGACGGCTGCGCAGCGCGGTACGGCCTTCGCTCAAACACCGATTCACCTTTGCCAACCGACCGGTATTTCGTGGACGCTGCGCGGCTGCCCCCGCTGGAGCTGGTGGCGTGAGCGGCGTCAACCCTGAAGGTCGGGTATAGGTCAACTTGCGGAACCTGCGCCCCCGACCAGTACCTCAAACGTACTATCCAACCATGAGCAAAGACGACAAGGTCCAGATCAAATTCACGACCTCCCTTGCCCAGCGCGAGGCCCTCAAGGCAGAGGCCTACAGGCGCGGGATCCCCACCTACCGACTGCTCCGTGAGCAAGTCACACTGCTGACCGGTGTCCAGCCCGATCCGGTCCGGCCGTACACACGCCTCCAGGAGAACGGACCCTGATCTAAAAGAAGCCGCCCGGGGCGAACCGGACGGCTTCGAGGATCGGTGACGACGACACCGACGTGAACGACCCTACCCAGACACCTGAGAACGACCCGGTGGATCGCTACCGACCGGTCCCCCTCAGCGAGTTCGTGCGGCAGGACGTGGACCGCCGCAAGTGGGCGGTCGAGAAGGTCTGGGCGGAGGGGCGGTCCGGCATCATCGCGGGGGCGCCGAAGCATGGGAAGTCCACGGTCTCGCTGGAACTGGGCGTGACGCTCGCGACCGGGACCCCGTTCCTCGGGCAGGAGGCGTTCGCGATGAACGGTCAGCCTGTGAGGGTCACCTACGTACAGGCAGAGAACTCGACGGAGCGGGTCCGCAAGGACCTCGACGAGATCCTCGTCGCCCGCGACCTCGGCCACATGGAGCCCGTGTACAACCCCCACGACCCGGATGGCGACCCGATCGGCGACCGTCTCCAGCCACACTGGGAGGGCGGCAGCTGGGAACCCGACCTCGCGATCCTGTCGCACCCCGGCATGGACCTGATGGAGGAGAAGGACCAGGAGTGGCTGCTCACCCACGCGAAGACCCGCGACTACGTGTTCCTGGACCCCGCGTACCTGCTCGCCAGCGCAGACCCGAACACGATGCGAGACGTGATGACGCTGCTCGCGTTCCTCAGCAAGGTCCGGGAGGAGTCGGACTGCGGGATCATCCTCACCCACCAGATGAGCGACAAGCGCAGTGACGGGACCCGGCGTCCCGGATGCTCGGTTCGACGTTCCTGCACGGGTGGTACGAGAGCGCGATCTTCATGCACCGTAACGACGCCTACTTCAACATCAGGTGCGACAACCTGCGCGAGATGGGCGAGGAGACCCGCATCGGGGTCCAGGGACTGGGCGTGGGCAGTTGGTTCTACGCGGCGGACGCCCAGGGTGCGGAGGACTCGAAGGGGAGGGCGGCGCCCAAGACCGTGCAGAAGGACACGAACCTCGTGAGGTTCCAGGAACTGCGGGAGGAACACCCCGACTGGACCGGCGTGCAGTACGCCGAGGAACTGGGCGTCAAACCTGCGACCGTGTCCCGCTACAAGGCGGAACTCGATGGACGCGCGGCGTGATTTCCCTCCCCATTTCACCCCCACCCGCGTTACGTTGCATTGCGTACCCCCTATAGGGGGGTACGAACGCAATGGCAACGCAACATTGCGGGGAGTACGTTGCGTTACATACGTCTATTGCACGAACGCAACGCAACATGTAACGCAACCCTGCATAGTGGGTTCAGGGTGTGGACACCTGGAGGACCGGCGGACAGGGAACCCGCAGATCCGCCTCCGCTTCGCGCGCGGGTAGGTCCGGGGCGCTGCTACCCAGACCCCCTCGTC
Organism: uncultured Solirubrobacterales bacterium; assembly: GCA_963797265.1. Taxonomy (GTDB): domain Bacteria; phylum Actinomycetota; class Thermoleophilia; order Solirubrobacterales; family 70-9; genus DASUPK01. Next base: position 10,691 of record CAWCOY010000004.1, read on the forward strand.
GCCGCCTTCCACCAGCACCAGTTCTCCCGCTACGCGTCGCCGTGAGTGCCCAATACCGTCCTGCCTAGGAACACGCCATGCCCTGTGGCGTGTTCTCCAAGGGAGGAAGGAGGAGGTATGAACGTGATCGGTTACACGAGGAGGTCGCGGGAGCAGGACAACGGGACGCTCGGACTCGACGACCAGGAGGAGAAGATCAGAGCGTGGGCGACGTACCGTGACCGCCCGCTTACCGAGGTGATCCGGGAGGACGACGTGTCGGGCGCTCTGCGACCCACCGACCGGCCGCTCCTCGGTCCGATACTCAGGTCGCTCGGCAAGGGCGATGCCCTGGTGGTTGCCCGGTTGGACCGACTGTCCCGCTCTGTCTACGACTTCGCCAACCTGCTGAGGGTGGCGAAGAGCAGCGGGTGGTCCCTCGTCTGCCTCGACCCTGAGTTCGACCTGACCACCGCTGCCGGTCGCTTGGTGGCGAATGTGTTCGCCTCCTTCGCCGAGTTCCAGAAGGATCAACTGGTGGAGCAGCTACAGGGGGCGCGCCGCGCCAAGTCGAGGAAGGGCGGCTACATCGGCGGGCAGACCGTGCCCTTCGGCCACCGGGTCGAGGGCGGGCGGGTGGTGAGGGATCCGGAGCAGCAGGAGATGGTGGCGCGGGTGGTGACGCTACGCAGGGAGGGCAGGACCTGGAAGCAGGTGGGCCAGGCGGTGGGCATGCATCCCAACACGGTGAAGAAGGTCTACTACCGCGAGACGGGCGAGCCGCCCAGCCGGGTCCACAGGGCAGCCGACTGACCCGCCCACGTTCGTTCGCGAGATAGGACTTCACTTTCCGACCGCCGCCCGGCCATCCCGCCTGATCGAAAACCATGTTCCACGGCGCGCGCTCCCTTGCCGCCCGACTGACCGATCGTTTGGGGCTCGGCACCCGCCTATTACAGTGATTCCGCCTACCGCTGCTTTTCGTCCCGCGTAGTCGAGCTCCTCCCTGAGATCGGACAGGGAGTGCAGCTCCGGGCTGCAGCCACGTTGACCTCTCGGCTTACTCGTCGAATGGCCGACGGAGTTTGCTCCAGAGGGAACGTCTCGGCGCAGGAGGCTCTTGCGGCAATGGAATCTCGATGACCAACGGAGCGCTTCTCCGGCTTCTCTCCGCGGCGTCGCCGACCGCCGCCTCTGCTAGGTGACCCAGTTGCGGCACGACGAGGTCAACAAGCTTCTGCAAAATGGGAATCTTCGATGCCCAGGGTTCTGTATCGCCGTCCCAGCCGAGGTTGGGAAACTTAACGATGGTTTGAGTGTCCGGCTCGGGCGGCCGCCCGGTTACGGCCTCGATCTCGTCGGCGTGGGCGCGGAGGAACGCTTCCGTACGCCCGGAGCGTGAAAGCTCATAGAGAGAGACCGTCGCTTGGCGCTTCTCAATTTCGAGCCTGACAACCACAACGGGGCGCGGCTCGGCTCCAGGAGACAGCGCTCGCTTCGGACCAGCGGGGAACTGGTAACCCCTCTTGACCTTCTGCCATCCAGCAGCGGAGAGGGCCGAGCCGATGACGCTATCGACCCTCTTTCTTTCCATCTTCTCGCGTGCCTTTGAGCTTGCGCGCTCTTCCGCTTTGGAACGCGCAGACTCCATCACCTCCGCCGGTACGGGCGCCGGGGTTGCGTCGAGTTCGCGGGATGCCGACTTCGTCAGGAGGCTATCCCGCAGGATCGGATCCCTAGCGAGATCCCATAGTCCGAAGGTGAGGTCGTAGCGTGCCCGAAGGAAGGCGAGTGCTGCGTCTAAGTCGACCGGGTCCATGAGCTGACCCTGGTCCATCCAATAGCTGACGTGAAAATCGCCAGATAGCACATACGGCTGCGCCTGTCGAAGTTCGGCCAGTCGCTCGCGAGCAGCAACGTAGCGGCCTGATTCGTCGGGGTGCGTCTGTGACGCAAGGCCCATCCGAGGCTGTGGTCTACGCACACCGTTCGCCCGGATCGACTCTGCCTTGGCCTCAATCATCGGAGTGTGCGGCAGCACCACGATGGCCTCGGGCCAACGAGAGAGGAAGACATCGAGCGGCCGCTGCCCCACGACATCCGTGCCATCGTCATGGGCATCGTGGACTGAGCTGACAACTATCGTTGGTGGTTGTTCGACCCGAACATCATCCATCCGTAATAGGTGAGGCAGGACGCGGTACCGAGCTGTCGACTTCATGGCGGGGATCTCTGGCGCCCCTCCTGTCCTTCCTGCAATCCTCATCAGGTCGAACGCGTCGCCAAGCAGCTTGTTGATCGGCACCCTCTGCATGCTTCCGTCAGCCTTCGGTCGTCGGACCGTCTTTTTGACTGACGCGAGAGCCCAAGCGTCAGGGGAGGCTTCGGCGAGAATGGTGTCGCTGAGCGCCTTCACGAACAGCCACCATCCTTCGGACGACGCTACAGCCTCTCGGAGTACGAAATCCCATTCGTCTCCGGCGAGCGGCTGGCGCGAGTCGACGGTAACGCCGGAGTCGAGCGTCACTTGCCCGCCGACGAGGATGATCGTCGGACCGTTCAAGGCATTCCGGTCTCTCTCTCGAGCGCCTCGCGTAGTTCAGGTTTTTCGCTAGCTGCGAGCGCGAGACTGACTGGATCTGTCGCCGTGAGGCCCTTCCTTTGGATGTAGGCAGCCGCCAAGGCGATCAGACCTGCATCTACTTCACGTCCGGCCGTGTCAGACGCGCTCCCTCGCTCGCCAATGGAATCGAGAGACACGAAGTCGCGAGGTGGGACAGCTCCCTCCTCATGAATGCGGACGCTAGGCGCTCTCGAAGCGTCCGTAACGATCCTCATTGGCGGAGGTAGAAGCTTCGCCTCCGCGGTGACGTCGGTGGCCATCTCGACCAACGTGGGATCTGCCGGCAGGTACACCCGACCGTGGTCATCCACGTTGTTCGTATCGGTTCGGACGACCCTGCCGACGATCTGTCGAAAGCTAAGCAACGTGATCCGAGTCGTGAGATACACGACCGCGCGCAAACGGCGAACGTCCACACCCTCGGACACCATGTTCACCGCAACCAGCCAAGGATCGTGGCCATCGCGGAATCCTCGGATGGCGTTTGCCGGCGCCGGATCGCCCGGGTCGTGCAGGCGCGAGCATGCCACCACCGGCCGGCTGCCCAGCACGTTCTGCTCCATGAATCGCGCGACCAGGTCCGCGTGATCGCAATCGACACAGACCACGAGCCCTCCGGCATCGAGGTCGCCGGCGCGGCGCAGGGCAAGCAGATACTGGTTCGCATCGCTCAGCAACAGATGCGCGATTGACTCAGGCGTTACCTGCTCGAGGGCTGTCCGTAGGCGTCTGCGTTGGCCGATATCCGTGACTTCGTCGCCGAAGGCCACGCGATGGACTCGACCATCTTCGGTCTGAAAGACGGTCTCGCCTTCCCCATACACGAACTGAACGGGCCGACACGCACCGTCTGCTATCGCATCGCCGTACCCGTAGCGATAGTCCGGGCGGGCAGAGCCTCCCTCCGAAGAGACGAAGACGATTGGATCGCGATCCGTCCTGAACGGCGTCCCGGACAGGCTAAGGATCGCGCGAGCTGATCGTGCGAATGCCGTTTGTGCGCTGTCACCCCAGCCGGACTTGGCGCCCGCATGGTGGACCTCATCGAAGATCACGAGCGTCCGGTGCCCTGGATCAGTCGCGTGGGCGAGAAACATGTCGGGTGCTGTGAAGAGAGCCTGGTATGTGACGACCACGCCCGCGAAGTTCTCGCCGATGGGGTTCACGGGACTCCACGAACGAGGACCCCGCAATGGAATGGTGGGGGTCGCACGCGATGACTTCGATGCGGCCAACAGCCAGCCGTCCGCTATGGCCAGGCTGGGAACGACGACGATGACACGACTGATGTCTCGCGACTCAAGAAGGCGGTAAGCCACCTCAAGCCCGAAGTGAGTCTTTCCGGCCCCCGGGCAAGCCTCGATGAGCACGGGCTCTTCCAACACTCTCGGCAAGGTCTTGGCGAGAGCGGCGTCTTGCCATGCTCGCAGCGCCGAGGTACCCGGTCGCAGCTTCGAGGCTTCGAACTTCGCCGCGATGATGGCCTGTGGCTGCGACCCCTTACGAAGATTGCATGAGCCGCACAGTGCCTGACAGTTCTCGAGCGATGTGGGACCGCCCCTGATCCACGGCTCGATGTGGTCGCCGTGCATGAGGTCGAAAGGAATCTCCCGGCGACAAAGTACGCAGATGCGCCCCTGTCGCTCCCAAACGCGCCGAACCTCGGCGCGGGAGAACATGCGCCGCGGATCGAGCCCGCGCGGATCGAGCCCGTCTAGGGTGGACATCTCCCTGAGGATAGGGGCGCTTCGGGCGGCCACGCTGAGGCCCCTGACCGCCGAGCCGCCGTCGTTACGAGACGGGACTGCGCTAACCCTCGGCGGGGGCAACCACCGCCCCGCCGGGCGACCCCGCACGCCGCACGAGACCGCCGCACGGAAAGGGGCGGCCTCTCGACCGCCCCGTCCGCGCCGCCCGCTTGTCAGCGGGTCAGCACTTGTCGAGCATGAGGTTCATGAGGACCGCCCCAGTTTGTCGGCGCGCTTGTTCTCCTCGCGCCCGACCCAATCGACGCTCCAGCTGTCGAACTGGCCCAGCAGTTCTTTCGCCCGTGCATGCAGAGGGATCAGCCCAGGGTGCTTCGTCCTCGACTTGCCGTTGACCTGGTTCACCACGAGTTGCGAGTCGCCTGTGGCCTTCACGTGCCGCTCGCCGTGGTTGAGCGCGATGCCCAGGCCGAGGATCAGTGCCTGGTACTCGGCGATGTTGTGGGTTCCCTCCGCGTAGTGCTCGACGGCTTCCTTTTCGGTGCCGTCGCTCAGCGTGACAACGCAGGACGACACTATCGGGCCGGGCTTCTGCCCGCCGCCGTCGAAGTGGATGGTCGCTGGCATCAGTTTGCTTCCTCCTTGTTCGTGTTGTTGTCGCTGACTTCCCAGACCGGAAGCGGGCGGCCCCGCTCCTGCCGCTCCTCCTCGACCAGCCGCACCCAGCCCGCCTCGCGGAAGTAGAGCAGGGCGCCCGGGTTCACAGTGCCCACCGGACGACGGCGGCGATGACAAGGATCCCGACCCAGCCGACCAGACCGAGTCCGATCAGCAGGGCCAGGACCACAAGCAGGGTCGCCAGGCAGACCGCCAACCCGAGCGCCGAGAGGCAGCCGTGCAGCAGCCGCTCGGGACGGGACGGGGACGGCGCGCCCTCCGACGCGCCGCCCTCCGATTCCCGCCTCATGTAGTCGCGCTCCGAGAGCGTCACGCGGGACCCCCGTTCCGCGCGACGGCCAGCTCCACGAGCGCCTGCCCGCAGAGCAGGCCGACGCCGCGCGGCTCCCTGCGGGCGGCCCGGTGGAGGCCCTCCGCCACGGCCGCGAACCCGTGCGCCTGCGTGACCTCGACGAGCACCTCGATGGCGCCGAGGGCGGCCTTCAGCGCCTCGTCACCGTCCGCGCCGCACTCCTCGATCTGGAGTGCGGCAGCGAGCGTGAGCAGCTCGACCTCGTCGCGGCGTGCGCTCACTCGGACCCCTCTTCCTTCACCGGGGCCTCGGCCTTCGCCTCGCCGACCTGCTTGACCACCGAGCCGATCACCTTGCCGATGGCGGCCAGGGACGCGGCGGACCCGTCGGTCGGGATGACCACCTTCACCTGCTTGGCCCGGACCGTGCCGACGCTGCGGCCGTGTGCGCGCAGGATCACGTAGTCGCCAGCGCCCTTCTTGGTCGTGACCTCGTCGCGCTGGGCGGCGGGGACCTTCTCGACCAGCTTCTCCGCGACCTCGGTCGCCTTCTTGCCGTTCTGCTTCGCCATGCTTGCTTCCTTCCGTGCGGGGGCGCCGTGTGCGCCCCATCCCCGAGCTTGTGGCAGGTCGAAGCGAGGATCTAGACGGGGCCGAACCGCTCAGAGGCGGCGAGCGAGAAAGTGCCCCGTTGCAGGTTGATCCCGCATCCCGGGCGGCCCTGCGGGCGCATTCCCGCCGCTGCGACCTCTAGGCCGGGTGCTGCGGGGAGGAGCGGGGGCCGATTGTTAAGGACCGCCTCGCGAGGCGGTTGTGCTCCGTCGCCAGGGCCGGTTAGGGTCCGTCCAGTGAGGCGCTGGAGCACCTTCGTCGTCGTGCTCGCGATCGGGGCACTCGTCGGATGCGGCGGGAGCGGCGTCGATCCGACCCCCGAGGACAAGAACGGCGTCCCGTCCCACGAGTTCGAGCAGGACGACATCGACCGCGCCAACAGCGCCAGCCAGGCCGTCAAGGACTACTGCTCGGGGGCGGTCTCTGAGGCGCAGTACGTCGGATGCATCAGCCACGTGGACGAAAGCGACATCCCCTAGAGAGGAAGACCTATGGCTCTGTTCGGCAAGAAGAAGCGGTCTCGCGAGCTCCCCGAGGGGTGGATCGAGAGCGGCGACCAGATCCTGATCCCAGAGGATGAAGTCCCGGCCGAGCTGGCGGAAGAAGGCGAGCGCGGCTTTCGGATCCTCGACGAGTGGAACGGGGACACCGGGCCGTTCGTCGGGGTCAGCGCGACGGCGGTCCGCGAGGCCGCCGAGTCGAGCGATGATCCACGCGCTGCGGCCGACGAGGCGATGAACGACCCGATGAACTGGGTCGATGACGACCCTCCGGACGGCATCCAGATCATCGTCTGCCGCATCGACATGTCGACCGGCAAGCTCGACGTGGGACCCGCGATGACCGACCTGATGTTGGGGACCGCCGAGTTCCAGGTCTTCGACATGGAGGGGTCGCCGTCCATCTGCGTCCACCGTGAACCCGTGATGGAGGAAGTCTTCCAGCGGATCGAAGCGATGGACTACGACATCACCGAGGACGAGCACCGCGCCCTCACCTACGAAGTCATGGACGAGCCGCGCCACTGGACCGGGGGCGTGGGCGATGAGGAGCCAGACTACGCGGGCGAGGAGGAGCCGACCTACAGCTTCTTCCCGTTCGACTACACGACCGGGCGCATCGACCGCCGTGAAGGGAGGTAGCGCGGCATGACTGAGGATTCCGTAATCCAGTGTCCGTTCTGCGCGGACCGGTTCGTCTCGGTGTCGGCATTCGATAGACACATCGCGACGGCACACGCGGACGACCCGGAGTCGGTAGAGACGGTTCCCGAAGATCGTGAAGAGCGCGGCGGTTGCTTCGGGTTCTTCTTTTTCCTGTTCGGCATCGGCATTCTCAGCCTGATCCTCGCGACCGTGAACCAGATCTTTGGGTTGGGCATCTGGCATAACGACTATCCGGGTTTGGGCAATAAACCTGATGGGACCGTTGGCAGCGTCCCGGTCCACTACGGCAAGTTCGTGTGGGAGTTCGTGCTCATCACTCTCGGCTTCGGATTGATCGCCTTCGTGATCGCCGCCGTCACCAGCGACGACTAGGGAAACAGGATCCGCTTCGTCGCCGTCGGGTTCCCGTCGGCGTCGAGCAGCACCGCCTCGACGTAGCCCTCCGGGAGGTTCGCCGCCGGGCGGAGGTCATAGCGGTCGGTGGAGCCTCGCTCTTCCAGGAACGCGGCGAGCTGCTCGCGCTGCGAGTCGGTGAGGGTGACCGACCCGGTCACGGCCTCCACTGCCAAAGGTCGTACTTGTCTTGGAGCGGCTGGTCGCTGTTCTTGAGGTCGTATCCGGACCAGGCCGTGAGCCGCTCGCGGACCGCCTCCCGCGCCTTCGCCTTGCCGCTTGTGTCGGAGTAGCCCGTCCACGCCGACCGGATCGCCCCGACGAACAGGTCCGCCGCCTGCATCAACGGCCGGCTCGCCGAGTTGACCGAGCAGAGCTGGACGAAGTTCGCCGCGACGCCGTTCGCCTCGCCGATCCTCTTCACGTCGCGGAGCAGGTAGTTCCGGAAGCGCCGCACTAGCTCCCGGTCGATGCTCATCCGGTCGTAGAGGACCGTGAAGTCGGCGTGCCTCTCGGGGATGAAGCGACGCAGCCCAGCCTTGACAACGAACCGGACGAACTTGACGTAGGCCTCGTCCTCGCCTCCCGGGTGGTGGAGCTTCATCATCTCCGGCGTGTAGAGGTCCTTGTCCACGACCATGCACTTGAAGGCGAGGCCGGGCAGGGACAGCGTCAGGTCGAGGAACCGCAGGTAGGCGTCGAGCCAGCGCGGGTCCACGCTCGTCCACTTGAACTCACCCCAGCACCCCGTCTCCTGCCGCATCCGGACTACCTCGCCCTCGTACCCCGGGACTTTCCGGTCGTCGGGCAGCCAGAAGCCGCCGATCACAAGCCACCGCGAATCGGCGTCGATGCCGCTCTCGTCACAGCACGCGAACACTTGCCCGTCCTCCTTCCCCGCGAAGGATCGCACCTCCTCCGTCCGGTCCTGCCGCTCCCAGACATAGGACCGCTCGTAGAGTCCACGGGTGAGCAACCCCACCCCCGCCGACGACATCGAGTTCGACCTTCTCCACCTCGCCGTGGACATCGAGGGGGCACCCGACCGAGAAATGCCCGCCCGACTTCGCGCCGCCGTCGCCGACCTCGCGGCAGAGGACCCAGAGGACGTCTTCGAGGGGATGAGGCGCGCTGGGCGCAGGGAACCGACCGTGGTCGCGGCCGTCAGCGCCACCGCGTTCAGGGTCCTCACCGAAGCGTGGGCGGAGATCGACTGGGCGGACAGCGACTGATGCCACGGAGCGCCTACCTCATCACCGACTTCATCACCGGGAAGTCGCAGTCGAAGCGGTCCGGGTTCAAGCCCGACGTGATCCCGGAGGTCGTGGCGGTGGAGCCGCACGCCGTCGACCGCGTGCTCGGCGTCCGCACCAGGGAGGAGAGGTTCCGCGTCCTGCGCGCCCTCCGCGACCGCGGGATGCTCGTCAGCCGACCTGCCGGGAGGCTCACTCACCGGGTCCGGTTCGACGACGGCAAAGGAGGGTCCGTGCGACCCCGTCTATACGTCTTCATGGCCGACTCGTCCGACTCGGTCGCCGTCGCAGCGGACCGCGTCAAGCGCGGAGGGTAGGAAGGCCACCGGGTCTCCGGGCGATGCCAGCCCACCACGAGCTGAACCCGGCCCCGGTGGCAGTTCGATCCTACGCGCGCCCTCTACTTCGCGGTTTATATCGGCGCCTGACATCTCGCCGTATGGTCAATCCGATGCCCGAGAAGAGCCTCAGAGACCGGATTCAGGACGCCGCCGCCGAGCGCGACGCCGAGGGCATCTGCGTCAATCCCTCGCTTGAATCGATCCACGACGCCGCCCTGGGCACGCCCATGGAAAAGACCCGCAAGGGTCGCGAATCTCTCGTGAAGAGCGCGGCGAACGAGGCGTCCGCGACAGCGGGCGCCGTTCGCGCGGTCAGCGGCAGGTGGTTCGGCGACGCGCTCGCCGACAACGCGCCGCAGAGTCCGATGGGCAAGGCCGCCGACAGTCCGGCGGTCGGGATCCTCGGCGACCTCAACAGACTTTTGAAGGCCTTCCGTGACGCGGAGGGACGCGACCCGACAGAGGACGACGTCGAGTACTGGAAGGCGTTCGCTCACATCATCAGGGAGCCGCTCGGGGGCAACGAGTGACCGCCACCGCCGAGGCCACGACTTCACTCACGGAGCAGCTTGACGCTCTCGACCTTGCCATCGCCGCGGCAAAGGATCGCCGTTCCGATGCAAGTTCTGCGCGCCGCTACAGGTCGCGCCTCGGGGTGGGCGTCGAACTCACCCGCGACCTTCGCGACTACTGCGACGCGGTCGCGTTCTCGAAGCGCGACCCCGACCCGGAGGAACACGCACGCCTGACGAAGGAGTTCCTGACGCAGATCGAGGAGTCGGGCTTCCTGCTCGACGCCAACAAGACCGGCCAGATCAGGGTCGTCGATCCCGCGCGTGAGACGGAGGAGCAGGACGCCAACCGCGACCTGGTAGTCGCCAAGGCCGCCCGCCGCAAGTTCCTCGAGGAGAACGCCGAGAAGATCGAGGCGGAGAAGCTTCTGGAAGAGTCCGGCAGGTTCCGCGCGGCGACCGAGGCCGGAGACATCGACACCGTCAACGAGATCCTCGCGTCCCGCAGCGTCCAGACGAAGAACACTCCTACCTCGAACGACCTGCCCGACTGAGGCCGCGTCCCATGGCGCACAAGCCGGAGGACAAGCTGGTCGCCGCGTGGGTCCCAGGCCCATTCAAGGACGCGGTCCAAGCGACCGCGAAGGCAGCGGGTACGAGCGAGAGCGAGGTCCTTCGCAGAGGCCTCACCCGCGAACTGATCGACGTGTCCGAATCGCCGGAAGAGGACGAGGAGGGGTCGGCGTGACCCCGGACCAGCGACGCGCGGCCGGGCTGATCGCCCAGGGACATACGCAGAAGCAGGCCGCGGAGGAGGTCGGCGTGTCCGCGAAGACGCTCGGACGCTGGGCGAAGAGCGAGGAGTTTCGCGCGGTGGTGCGCAAGCAGCGTGGGTCGCTGATCGGCGACGTGGACACGCCGGAGGCGGTCCTCGCTGCCGCCCTGACCGCGACCAAGCCCTCGGGCGAACCCGACTGGTCGGCGCGCATCATGGCCGCCCGGGCGCTGCTCTCCACCCCGGTTGCGTCGCCCGACGCAGAGCAGGCGGCGCAGCAGGTCGTGCGGGAGACCCGAATCTACATTCCTCCCGAGGACGCGAGCGTCAACGGATACGGCGAAGAGGAAGATGTCGCGGCCGACCCTGAGTGACGTAGAGGGCGCGCTCGACTCGCTCGACGCCTCGACGGGAGCGATCGTTGTCAACGCGGACCGGCGGATGCTTGCGGACCGCGACCCCCTTCCTGGTGGGTCCGCTGTCCTGGTGATCCTCGGGGACGACGGACCCTTCCGCTACCCGGACCTGGCGAGCAACTACGTCGAGGGCGACGCGCGGAAGCGAACCGACCACCTCCCCGCGCCGCACAAGGCGAACATCCTCGACGCGGTCCCGATGCCTGCCGAGGAGGCCACGGAGGACGATGCAGAACCCGCCTCACAGGGCGCCCTGGTGGGTAGAGAGGCGGACCCAGGCGAGTCCCGGGAAGACCCACCCCCTCGCAGGCCTGCACGCCTGGACCGCAGTCTGGGCGTCCTTCCCTCGGAAAGACCTGAGCTGGATGACTACCTCGACGGCGACTGACGTTCCGCGGCAGCGTCGCTGGGTCTGCGTGGACTGCGACGTCGCCGTCTACAAGATGAACGGGGAGCTTGTCGACCGCCCGAACGGGTGGGACGACGCCGGTCGCTGCATCACCTGCCAGCGAAAGACCGCGGCCAAGAAGGATCCCCAGGAGGGGTTGCTCCGCTTCGAGCTTCTGCGCGGGACGCAGTTGAAGAAGGCCGCGAAACAGGCGCACGTGACGATGGCCGTCGCGCGGGCCGTGCGTCAGCAGATGGTCGCGCACGGTGAGATCGAGCCGCTGAAGGCGAAGGCGAACGGGAACGAAGGCGGCCCGAGGGTGGGAGCGTTCTCTGAGCACAAGGACGCGATCGAAAAGACGCTGCACGAGGACCCGATGCAGGAGGACTCCAAGATCGGCAAGGAGTTCGGCGTCAACATGCGCGTGGTTCGCCGCGCGAGGGAGCGCCTGGGGCTCCCGCAGCCGCCCACTCCCACGGAGCGAGACGCGGCGACCCTGCGTGAACTCGGCGGCGCCACGTCGGCGGACGTGTTCGCCGAGCGCATCGGGGTCCAGCGAGCCCAGGGCAGGAGGCGACTCCGCAAGCTGGTCGCCGCCGGACTCGCGACAGTCGAGCAGGTCAGGGACGGACAGGCGCGGCCCAAGTACTACACCGCGACTACCCCCTCCACAGACCCCGGCAACCACCCCGCAACGGGTGGGCACCCTCTCCCGCACCCCTCGGCGTGAGCGTCTCCACCGCCTGAAGTCAAGGTCTGCGGGGAACTACTGGCCCGCAGGCGCCCGACACACTAGATGTAGCGTCCCGGCCGGTCGCGCGTCGCATCGAGCGAAATCCCAAACACATACTCGTAGGACCGGCAATCACGCCGGAAAACCGACCGGCCCCGAGGCCGGGGGAGGAGTGCAGTCAAGTGGGAATCGGAATGAGCATCATCAACCCGGACGCCGACCTGGTCCGGGAGCGCGACGCTGGGAAGGCCGTCCTGGAAAAGCTCGACGCGGCGGAGGCACTCGCTCGGTGGTGGGACGAGATTCCCACCAGCCTGGGCATGACCCACTGCGCGGTGGGTGAGGTGCAGCGCTCGCTCGCGACCATCGGCCGGGACCTGGTCGGCCGCGACGAGACGATCGGGAACGACGAGGTGGGCTACGCCGGGATCTGGGTCGTCCCGGTCGAGGAGTGTCGCCGCGCGGCGGCCGGGATCCGTCGGCTGATCGTCGATGGAATCCTGCACCAGAAGTTCGAGCGGTTCGCCGCATTCCTTCTACGCGCCGCCGACCGCGGTGACGGGATCACCAGCGACCAAAACGCTCGGCTCGACAGGCCGGACGCCCAGACATCCGGCGAGCAGCTGGTCACTGAGGTGACTGGCATGCTGTGGTCGCGCGGCTGGAACACGACCGATCCGATCGGGTGAGCGGGTCGGACGGGGGCAGCCACCGGGTGGTGGCTGCTCCGCCAATTAGGATCGATGGGCCAACGGAAATGGCCGGGCGGCGCGTGAACGCCCCCGGCCCGGACAACGGGAGCTAGCCCGATGCCAGATCCAACTCTAAGGACCGACGACGCGCCGACCCCGGCGGTTCTGTATGCAGCGAAGTCCACCAAGGACCCGCGGCGCAGCATCCCGCGGCAGATCGAGGACTGCAAGGTGATGGCCGACCGGGAAGGCTGGGAGGTCGTCGGGGAGTTCCAGGACGAGGGGTTCTCGGCGTACTCGGGAAACCGAGGACCCGGCCTCGAGCGGGCGAAGGCCTTCGCGGCGCGGGCGGCGACAGAGCACGGCGAGTGCATCCTGGTCGCTCAGCACTCCGACCGGATCTCACGTGGAGCGGGCGACGCGCCCGACGCCGCCGACCACCTGGTGGAGGTCGTCGCATGGCTCACGCGCCACGGCGTGACCCTGCGCACGGTGCAGGATGACTTCTACGGCGACCCGAGGATCGCCCACCTCATGGCGGCGGCCATGGGCCAGCGCAATACCGAGGATTCCGGGCGCAAGTCGAAGGCGGTCGCCAGTGGCAAGCGCGGCCGAGCGCGGGACCGGAAGCTGTCGAACGGCCCGCTTGCGTTCGGCTATCGCCTGGTGCCGAGGAAGGACGGCGAGGGCAAGGACCGTGTGCTCGACCCCGCCAACGCCCCGGTGGTCCGCCGAATGTTCGAGATGCTCGACGGTGGCGAGAGCGTCGGATCGATCACCCGCTGGCTCAACAACCAGGGGATCAGGACGACCCGCGGCAACGCGTTCGGCCGCCAGCGGGTCCGCGAGATCCTCCGCAACCCGTACTACGGGGGCAAGTTCCGGCACGGAGACGAGGTGCTCGACGGGGACCACGAGGCGCTGCTGCCGTGGGAGGAGTTCGAGCGCATCAGCGGCAAGCTCGGCGGCCACCTGCGTCCGGCGGCGGATCGCGGCGGCAGGCCACCGATCCGCTACGCCCTCCTCTCGGGCGTCATGCGGTGCGCCCACTGTGGCCACGGCGTCTGGCATCGGAAGGTGGGCGGCGCGCGGACCTACTGCTGCGGGGCGGTCCGCCATGCGACCGGCGCCTGCACGGAGGCCGTCCCATTCGACGCGGCCCTCGTCGAGGAGGCGGTCGTGAAGCACCTGGACTCCCTCTTCGTGGACCTGGGGTCCTGGATCGAGCGCCTGACTGAGCAGCGCGCGGGGCAGCGGGACGCCGTCGTCCGCGAGCTGACCCTGCTCAACGATCAGCGGTCGCAGCTCGCCAAGGGCGCGGAGCGGATGCGCGACCGCTACCGCAAGCAGGTCCTCGCCGGGAACGACGGGGAGGCCGGGATCGCCGCGTCCGAGGTCCAGCGGATCGAGGCCGAGCGCGAGGAGCTGGATCGCGAGGCCGCCGACCTGGACTCGCGGCTGGCGGAGTGGGACGGCGACCGCCCGGCCGACGAGGTGCTCGACTGGTGGTCGGAGTTCTCGGACGCCGTGCGGGGCGGGATCGTCGACGCCCCTACCGTCCAGGAGGCCAACCGGGCGATGCGGGACCGGTTCGCCGCCGTCTTCGTGCGCAGCCCCGAGGGAGGGACGCCGCGCCTGGACTTCATCCTCAAGGACAAGCCGCCCGGCGCACCGCTGGTGACGTCCCACCTCTGGGCCGACACGGAGGAGGACCACGCGCGAGCGCAGGAGGAGGGCAGCTTCCTCGTGGACTTCGTGGGCGAAGACCCGGGGACCGACGCTGAAATACCGGTCGGTAGAAATTGGTGTGCGTCCAACCGGTTCTCTCGCAGATCTCCGCATAGCTGAGCCCCAGGGCAAACAGTCCCAGGGCCCGACGTTCATCCGGCTTGAGATCCGACAGAGCCTGGAGTTGCTCGGTTAGCAATTCCTTCCGCTCAATCCGCTCGGCGGGGCCCGGCAGGTCAGCCGGTAGGAGCTCGCCCAGATCGATCTCGGCATCACCGCCCGGAGCAACCATGGCGAGGCTGCTCTCTCGTTGGCGCGAGCCTCGCCGTCGGAGGCTCCACGCCTCGCGCTTCACCGTCGTGTACAGCCAGGCAAGAGGTTCCCCGATGCCCTTGTAGCGCTCGATGAAGAGCGTGTAGGCGGATTGCAGAGCATCGTCCGCGTCGTCCGGGAGCTCGGCGTGCCGATGGGCTTGTCGCTGAAGCAGATGTTCGCTCCGCTGAAGCAGCCGCAGTAAGGAGCTCGGCATTTCGCTCGCGCTCGCGGGCGCTTGATCGGGAGTCCGGCTGGGCGGCCATGAGGGCGGCCGACCGCACGGCTCTGCCGTGCAAACATCAGGCCGTCCGCCGTCCAGCCGGGCTCCAGCGACCAGATAGACGGAATCCGCAGAAAAGCTGTGCGCCACAGATGCGCCAGTCAGGCACCGTTTTGAGCGGTCCCCAGCGGTCTCGGGCGGATCGCCCCCAAAGCAATCCGCCGCCGGAAACCTTCGCGTTATCCCTGCAAATCGGCAGGGTTTGGCACTAGCTAAGCGGAGGGGGTGGGATTCGAACCCACGAGGGACCCGAAGGCCCCTAACGGTTTTCGAGACCGCCCCGTTCAACCACTCCGGCACCCCTCCGTGAATGCGAGGGTGCTCCGCAGGCGAAGCCGAGGAGCAACCCGTTTTGCGGCGAAGGCTAGCGGCGGAGCCCGGCTAGGCGCCGGCGGGAAGCTTGCCCTCGAGCACGTAGCGCAGCACGCCCACGACCTGCTCCGGCGTCTCCGCCGTCGCCATCGCCGCCCGGTCGATCTCCTTGAGCGCGTGCGTGGTGCCGGGGTCGTGCAGGCTGATGATCGGTTTGCCGAGCGCCGCCGCGAAACCCGCGTCGAAGGCCGCGTTCCACTGCTTGTACTTGTCGCCGAAGCGGACCACGACCACGTCGGCATGCCGGATCAGGGTCTGGGTGCGGATCGCGTTCACCCCGGCGCCCTTGTGGTCCTTCCAGAACCCGTCGGACTCGTCCCCGAGGATCGCGACCCCGACGTCGTCGGAGGCGCCGTGGTCGGTGACGGGCGAGGTGAAGCCCACGTCGAGCCCGGCCTCCTGCGCGCCTGCCGCGATCTGCTCGCGCCAGTCGGAGTGGATCTCGCCGGCGAGATAGACGTTCCAGGCCATGTCGCGATCTTAGTAAGTGGACCCGCAGTGCTCGCCCGGACGCAAGCGATTACGATCGCGGCCGATGCACCGCGGAGGGAGAGTCCATGCACTGCTAAGAGCCCTGGCACTGGTGGCGCTCGGGGCGATCCTGGCGACCGCCGTGGTCGCTGTCGCGAAGAAGAAGCCGCCCCAGCCCGCCAAGCCTCAGCCGAGCCCGCCCGTCTCGATCCGCGCGACCGGTGTGGGGCTTCCGCAGATCGGAGAACAGGGCACAGTCGGCGCCTCCGACCTCACCGGCGCGCTGCGCAGCTATCACGACGGCGGCCAATACGAGTCGGACCTGGGCACCGTCGATGCGCAGGCCCGCACGTTCATGCTCAGGCAGGCCAAGGCGCTGCGCCAGAAGCGAAAGCGGAGGTGCCCCGGAAAGGGCACGAAGAAGAAGAGCCACGCCGCCCTCTCCTGCGCGCCGCTCAGGCTCGCGATCGTGCTCGACATCGACGAGACCTCCCTCTCCAACTACACCCAGCTCAACCTGGCCAGCTTCAGCAACCCCACGGCCGCCCTGGCGACCGCGGCCGTGGCCGGGGCCTCCCCGGCGATCGCCCCCACCCTCGACCTCTATCGCCGGGCGCGTTCCGCCGGCATCTCGGTCTTCGCAATCACCGGCAGGCCCGCCGCGATCGAGTCACAGACGAGGCAAAACCTCAACAACGCCGGCTACACCGACCTCGCGGGGATCTTCTTCAAACCGGGCGGCGAGCCCGTGATCCCCTTCAAGAGCGGGCAGCGCGCGGTGCTCGAGGGGCAGGGCTACCGGATCGTCGCCAACGTCGGCGACCAGGAGAGCGACCTCGCGGGCGGCCACGCCGACCGCAGCTTCAAGCTCCCGAACCCGTTCTACTTCATCAGCTGACGGGTCTCAGGCGTAAAGGGGGAGGAATCTCCCCCGCCGCCGGTGCCCGGCTCCATTAGGTTGCGGCCGACTTTGCAAGGAGAGTTGGCGCTGGTCGGAGCGACGACCGGGAGGCGGATGACGAGGTTAGGACCCCCACCCCGCTCGTATGCGTTGGTCAAGCGGGTTCTCGACGTGGTGATCTCGGTGACGGCGCTGATCGTGCTCGCGCCGCTGCTCGTCGTCGTGGGCCTCGCGGTCAAGATCGAGTGCAGGGACGCGCCTGTCCTGTTCCGGCAAACCCGCTGTGGCAGGTTGGGGCGCCGATTTCAGATGCTCAAGTTCCGGACGATGACCCCGAACGCAAACGAGCTGAAGGAGTCCTTGCGCGAGCGCAGCGCGGTTGCCTGGCCGGATTTCAGGCTGGAGAACGATCCGCGGGTGACCCGCCTCGGCCGCCGCCTGCGCAAGACAAGCATCGACGAGCTTCCCCAGCTGTGGTCCGTCCTCCGCGGCGACATGAGCCTGGTGGGGCCGCGTCCGACGAGCTTCGATTCGGACACCTATGACCTCTGGGAGACCGAGCGTCTCGAGTTCGCCCCTGGCGTGACCGGACCATGGCAAGTGATGGGCAGGGACTCGATGGACTTCCCCGAGCGCTGCCGGCTCGAGATCAATTTCTTTCGCAGGCCATCGCTCTGGCGGGAGCTTGTGATCCTGGTTCGCACGGTGCCCGTCGTGCTCGGCAGGACGGGGGTCGCATGATGACCCAACCGCTGCCCTGACCGAACGCCGGAGACGAACGCATGAACCGGACGGGTGACCTCGATGCGGGCGAATCCGTAGCCGCCAAGGGCCTCACAGGCACGGTGGTGCGGGGGACCGCACTGGCGGGGATCGGCTACGCCCTCAGCCAGATCCTGACGCTTGCGTCCTATTTGGTGCTTGCCCGGCTCGTGACCCCGACCGAGTTCGGGCTGTTCACAGCCGGCCTGGTCCTAGTCGGGCTCGCCCGGCTCTACACGGAGTCGGGCATGCTCGCCGCCCTCGTCTACAGGCGCGACCGACTCGAGGAGGCCGCCTCCACCGCCGTGGTGGCGACCTTTCTTGCAGGGGTGGCCATGGGCCTTCTCATGCTCGCGCTGGCCCCAGCGATCGGCGCGTTCTTCCACGACGCCAGGGTCACCGGCATCGCCGCGGCGGCGGCGGGGCTGGCCCTCCTGCGAACGATCGCCATAGTCCCGGAAGCGCTATTGCAGCGCCGCTTCTCGTTCCTTCGCCGGATGATCGTCGAGCCCGGGTCGGTGCTCGCCTTCGGCGTCACTGGCATCGTGCTGACCGCGAACGGGCTAGGGGTGTGGGGGCTGGTCATCGCCCAATACGCCTCGTTTCTGGTCCAAGCACTGCTCTCCTGGGGCCTGGTGAGCTGGCGACCGCAGTTGCGCCTGGCGTCGTATGGGATGTGGCGAGAGCTGATCTCCTACGGGCGGCACACCATCGCGGCCACGACCGTAATCCGGGTTGGCGAGGAGATCCCGGTCTTCCTGCTCGGGCGGTTCACCGGCGCTGCGGCATTGGGCCAGCTCCGATACGGGCGTCGGATCGCATCCCTGCCTCTCGCGATGATCATGGCCGCGGCCTCCTACGTCCTGTTCCCGGCTTTCGCGAGGATCGCGACCGAGCAGGAGCGCTTCCACGCAAGCGTGCTGCGGGCATTGCGCTGGATGGCGATCCTCGCCGTCGGCGGAGGGCTGATCATGATCCCCCTCGGCAAGCCCCTGACGACGCTGGCGTTCGGGTCGGTCTGGGCGCAGGCCGGGGAGGCGGTGATGGCACTCGGCGTCTACACAGCGGCCCGCGGAATGTCCTCCCTGATCGTGGAGGCGCTGAAGGCCAATGGCCGGCCCGAGGTGGTCACTCGGATGAACGTCGTCGAGCTCGTCGTCGGGACCGGCGCCATGGCGGCCCTGTTGCCGTTTGGCCTCGTCGGCGTGTGCGTCGGAATCTCCATCGGTGCCATCGTCCGGGCGGCGTACGCGCTTCACCGCGCCCACGTCGTCGTCGGCCTGCCTGTCACGAACCTGCTCGAGGCGATACGCGCGCCGCTCATCGCCGCGCTCGTGATGGTGGCGGTCCTCCTGCCGCTTGACGCCCTTGTCCTGCACGCCGGCGAGCGCGCCATCGTCCCCGGCCTGCTCCTCCTGACCCTCGAGGCGCTACTAGGTGTCGCGATCTACGCGGGGATCCTGCACGTCCTGATCCCGGGCGCACTCGCCGAACTCCGCGGGCTTCTCAGGAAGCTGTGGACGCGGTCCAAACCGCGCGACGCGAGTGACCAGCGCCGGGAGGCGGAGATCAGGAAACAGGTGCTCGCGCAGAGCCTCTTCGACCGGATGAGCCCAGTCGAGCAGGATGCGGCACTCGGCCACGATCTCGCGGAAGCTGTCCGCAATGGTGCCGTCGAGATCGATGATCTAGTCACCGCGGGGCCGGGCCCGGGTGGAAGCGGACTACGGACGGACCAGAGTTGATCACCGAACATCGCCCGGCGACAGCCGACTCGGACCGGCCCATGAAGGTTGTCACGCTCGTGCGGGAAATCGGTGAAGCGGGCGGCGGGGGAGCCGAAAGGGTCGCTCGCGACCAGCTCGTCGAGCTGGACCCGAAGCGGTTCGAACGAGTGCTGTTCGTCAGCCGTCCCCTCACGCCGGGTGATCCGACCGGCGAGGAGGTCGTGGCCGATCTGAGGAGACGGGGTGTTGCCGTCCACTTTCTCAAGCGACGGTTCAAGTACGACGCGCTCGCCTGGTGGCCGATGTTCCAGGCGCTGCGGCGCGAGCGGACCGATGTGCTCCACGCGCACAGCTTCGGTCAGAACGCGTGGGCCTCGGTGATCGGCCGACTGACCGGCGTCCCCGCCGTGATCGCTCACGAGCACAACTGGGCCTTCACCGGGCGCGCCCTGCGACCGGTAATCGACCGGGAGCTGATCGCGCGCTGCGCCAGCGCGATGATCGTCGTGTCCCAGGAGGCTCGCCGCAGGATGATCGAGGTGGAGCGAATCGCGCCCGAGCACCTCGTGCTGCTCCCGAACGGGATCCGCGCGTTGCCGCCAGGTGACGGGGGCGCCGTGCGAACGGAGTTTGGAATCGGTCGCGACGACCCACTGATCGGGACGGTCTGCATCCTGCGCACCGAAAAGGCCATCGACGTGTTGGTGCGGGCAACAGCGCTGCTGGTCAGGGACCTTCCGCGCCTTCGCGTGCTGATCGTCGGGGAGGGCAACGAGCGCGCCGGTGTCGAGGCGCTCGTGAAGCAACTCGGGCTCGAGGAGCACGTGCTCCTCACCGGTGCCCGAACCGACGTGCCCAACGTCCTGGCAGCACTGGACGTTGCGGTGCTGTCCTCGGACTACGAGGGCATTCCGCTCTCGATCCTGGAGTTCATGGATGCCGGCAAGCCGATCGTCGCCACGAATGTCGGCGGCGTCCCGGAGGTGATCGAGGACGGGGTCCACGGCGTCCTAGTGCCGCCCCGAGACGAAGCGGCTCTCGCTGCCGCGCTCGCGGGACTGCTGGGGGATCCGGACGGCGCACGGGACCTGGGGGCCCGCGCGCGGGACCGTTGCCGGCGCGAGTTCAGCCTCGACCGGACCGTCGAGCGTCTCCAGGAGCTCTACGAGCGGCTCCATTCGCGGAAGTGATGCTGCACGTCGGGGTTGCACTGGATGGGATGCGGGCGCCCGCGTGGGCCGCATGGCTGGTGAGCGCGATCCGTGCACATGACCACCTAGCGCTCACACTGGCCGTCGTCTCCGATCGCGTCAGGGTCGAGCGCCCCGCGATCCTCTTCGCGGCCTACGAAGCTCTCGACCGCCGAGTGTTCTCCAGCCCCCCGGACGCGCTCGAGCCCGTGGACGTCTCTCCCGCGCTCGAGGGGGTGGCCCGCCTGCAGCTTCCGTCGGCGCCTCCCCAGGCGGGCGAGGCCGAGACCCGAGACCCGGCCCCGGGCTCGGATGAGCACGCGCTCGACGTCCTCCTCTGCCTCGGGACGAGACCCGTCCCCAAGGAGATCCCGCTGGCTCCTCGGCATGGTGTGTGGTCGCTTCACCTCGGCGACCCGCTCCGGTACCGGGGTGAGCCCGCCTTGTTCTGGGAGCTGTTCTTCGCGAACCCCGCCTCCGCCAGCGTGCTCGAATACGTCGCGCGAAGATCGGAGGAACGCCGAGTGCTCTATCGGTCGTGGACGGCAACCGACCCCGTTTCGCTGCAGCGCACCCGCAATCCCGTCTATTGGAAGAGCGCTCGCTTGGCGCTACGCCGCCTCGAGGACGTCGCGGCTGGGAGGTGGAGCCCTGAGCTTGCGCCGGTGAACGACGGGCCGGGCCTTAGGCGCTCAGGGCCCTCGAACGCCGACGCGGTCCGGCACGTGGCCAGGATCGCCGGGCGGGTAACCCGGCGGTGGCTGCGCCGCACCGCCTTTCGCCGCCAGTGGTTCCTCGGCCTTCGGGAGCGACGGGGGGAGGCCCTCCCCCACGAGGATCCCAGGCCCTGGCACGTTGCGGAGCCGCCCGGGGACAGGTACTGGGCGGATCCCTTCGTCGTTGAGAGCGACGGCGAGACGCTCGTCTTCGTCGAGCAGTTCCGTTTTGCCGACGGGAAGGGGGAGCTCGCGGTGTGCCGGCTCGAAGGAAACGGCGAGCTGAGTGCCTTCGAGCCGATCCTGTCGGACGCCCACCACCTGTCGTATCCATACGTCCTACGGGACGGCGGGCAGATGTTCATGATCCCCGAGTCCGGTGATGCTGAGCGCATCGAGCTCTGGGCGGCTACCGACTTCCCGACCGGCTGGACCCGTGCGGCCGTGCTCCTCGACCGTGTCAGGGCCGTCGATGCAAGCGTCTTGCATCATGGAGGGCTGTACTGGATGTGGGTGAACCAGTCCTTCCACGGAGGTCGCCTCGACGACGAGACCTTCCTGTACTTCAGCGACCGGCTCGAGTCCGGGTGGACCCCGCATCCACGCAATCCAGTCGTATCCGACGCCCGACGGGCGCGTCCAGCCGGCAGGCCGTTTCTTCACCGAGGTGTCCTCATTCGACCTGCCCAGGACTGCACCGGGGGCTACGGCTCCCGGGTGGTATTCCACGCCATCGAGGAATTGACGCCGGACGACTATCGCGAACGGCCCATTGGGACTCTCGGGCCTGATTGGGCACCCGGGCGGAACCTTGGCGCCCACACCTACACCTTCGACGGCTCCTGGGAGGCGACGGACTGCGTGCGCATGGTGTCCAAGATCCGCCGCTGAGCTACCGGTCCTCGCGGCGCACACCGAGCCGGGCGGCTAGCCGTCTCGCACGTGCCCTCGGCCGAGAGGGGAGCCTTCGCCAGGCCCGGCGGAGACGAGCCCCAGCGGCCGCGCTGATATGTGCGCGACCCCCACGGGGTGCGAGGACGATGGTGCACACCCTGCGTGAAGAGGTCGCGAACCGCCGCTTGAACGGCTCCTCCCCCAGCAGCATGTCGTACTCCGAGGCCCCCTCCTCGATCGCCTCTTCGATCGTCTCGCCGAGCAGGAGGAAGCCGGGGCTGTGTCGTGACCACTCCGGATCGAATCCGGCCTGGTAATAGGACCACCGTCCGCCGATCAGCCACCCGTACAGGGCTGCGATCGGCACACCATCGACCTCCATCGCAGTGAGGCGCAGCCAACCGCGCTCGAGCGCAGCGGTCGCGAACTCGAGGTGGAATTCGCGGACCGCGGGATCAGAGAAGGCGGAGTCCTCTGGCCGCTCGGCCCAGCGGGCATCGTGCAGCCTGAACAGGATCCCGAGGTCGGCGGCCACCTCCCCCGCGCGCTGCGTCCGGCGGAACTGGACGTGGTGCTCCTTGCGAAGCGAGCGCAGCTTTCGGCCGAGCTGGCTCCGGAGTTGGCGGCTCCTACCGGCGAGATACTCCTTCCAATCGAGGCCCGCGAGCTCCACGAGTGGCAGTACGGACTCGTCGCGCTGGACGGTGGCCATCGTCGCGGGAGATGCCTCCGCGAAGCCCTGCCACCAGTCCCCATCGGCGTCGACGTTCTCGAGCAGGAGCGAGCGAAAACCTCGGTCGGGGGATGCCACCACCGACGCCGCGGCGATGGCCACCGCCCTCTCGTCCCTCGCGTCGGCAACGGGATGGAAGCGGTCTCCTACCGGGCAGAATCGCAGCGTCTGGCGACCGCTGCCCGTGGAGCTCACCAGCGGGAGGAGCCCTCGAAGAGCGCCTTCGCTAGTACGGACCACCGCGACGCGGGGCTCCCAGCCCTGGCCGCAGAGCCGCAGCCAGGCGAGGAACCATTCCGGCGTCACGAACGCGTTCCCTCGCCGCTCGGCGAGCGGGCGCCATTCGTCCGCGAGCGCTTCCACCTCGCGTATCTCTGTCACCACCTGGACCGGGTCGGGCTCGTGCATGGGGCTATATTCGCGGCATGTCGGCCGATCGGCAGGCGATTGTCGTTTCGTTCGCCGACGGGAGCCGAATCTCGCCTCGGGTTCAGCGCACCGAACGGCTGGTCGGTGCGCTCGAGGGTGACTTTGGCTTTCGAGTGGAGCGGCTGCCGGGCGAGCCTAGGCGTGCGACGGGCCCGCTCAAACGGACCCTGCCGCGACGCGCCGCCCGGCGGGCTCTCCGTCCGCTGGTGCTCGACTCGTTCGAAATTGCGGCCCGATTGGCACTGCGCGGCTGGAAACCGTCGGCCAGGGGCGCCCTCTTGATCGGCTGGCCCTACTCGCCGATCTACATCGCCGCGTCGCAACTCGTCGCCGCGGGGATTCCATACGTCGTCGATGTCGGGGATCAATGGGTGTTGACCGCTCGGTCCCCTTCCCTGCGGTCGCACCTTTTGGCGCGACGCCGGGCGGAGGCCGCCGAGACGTTCCTCTGGCGTCACGCGGCGGCCGGTGTCGTCACTACCGAGCGGCAGGCGAGCGCTCTCCGAGCGCTGTTTCCCGATCTCGATCTGCTGGTTCGGCCCAACGGGTACGAACCGGCTGCCGGCCGGGAGGAGGCCGCCGCCGCAGCGCCTGAGGCTCTCGATCAGGCTTCCCCACCGATTGACGGGGAGCTGCGGCTGGTCCAGTTCGGCACGGTGAACCCATTCAAGATTTCAATCGGCGAATGGCTTGCGAGACTGCGTCAGGTCGCAGGACTCACGCGCGTGCGCTTCGCGAACTACGGCTCGGTGGATCGGCCGGACCTGCTCCAGAGTGACGATCTCGCGGTCCTCATCGAGGTTCACGAGCCGGTCGAGTGGGCGCGGGCATGTCAGATTGCGCGCGGCTTCGACGCGGCGGTGGTCGGCGCGAACAAGAATCCGGCGCAGCTGCCGAGCAAGGCGATTCAGTACCTGACCCTGCCGGTCCCCCGGGTGGCGGTCACCTCGGCCTCCGATCCGGGCGAGCTGGGAGCGTTCGCCGGTCAGCGCCCGGGGTTCATCGCGGTCGACGTCGAGTCCCGGGAAGATGTCTCACGCCTGATCAGCCATCTGCGCCGGCCATGGTCGGATGAGGAGCTGAGCCCGCCCGCAGGCGACTCCTGGGATGCGGTGACGCGACAGGTCGTGGGGTTCGCGATCGAAGCCTGGGACCGTCAGCGAGGCCTGAAGCCCGGCTCGCGCGCCGCGGCGCGAGCGAGATTGCCGGCCACGAGCCCGAAGCCGACCAACAGCCACAAGTAGCGCGGATAGCTCAAGTGCAGGAACAGCGCCGCGACCAGGAAGGTCACGAGCGCGACGAAGATGCCCTCGGCCATCAGGGCATCGCGTCCGGCCAGCCTCTGCCTCGCCCGCCAAGCGCCGCGCAGCGCCAACCACAGGATGGCCAGCAGAGCCACCGCTCCCACGATCCCGGTCTCGGCAAGAGCCCCGAGGTAGAGGCTGTGTGGCTGCCGCTGCTCCAGTCGTGGATCGAGCCCGATCTGCTCCGAGTAATCGAGGTAGTAGAGGGGGTAGTTGCCGGGACCGACGCCGAAGATCGGATAGTCCCGGAACATCTCCAGCGCAGCGAGATTCTCGGATTCGCGCCCGCGTAGCGCGCTGGCGCTTCCCTTCTGCACGACCGCTACCTGTTGTGAGTCCGCGGAGGAGGTCGGCAGGCCGACGCGAGCCTTGAGACCGCTCGGCAGGAAGATCAGGCCGGCGACGACTGCGACAGCCGCCGCCGTACCCAGGATCCTGCGGGGAATGGGCGCCAGGAGCAAGACCAGGAGGAAGGCGGCTGCGGCTGCCACGAGCGCCCCCCGCGAGCCGGTTAGCGCGACGGCGCCGAGGCAGACGCCGCATGCCGCCATCCCGAGCCGGCGCCCATCACGGTTCCGGGCTGAGAGGCCCAGGTAGAGCGCCAGCATCGCGACGGCGACCAGCACCTGACCGAAGAAATTGGGGTCGAGCGGCCCGCTCGCCCTGAAGACCCCCGCCCCCTCCGCCTTGCCGCGGGCGAAGCCCGCGAAGTTGCTTCCGTATGCGCCGAGGGCCGCCTGGAGGAGGGAGACGATCGCCAGGGCCGCGATGGCGATCACCACCGTCCACGCCGCTCGGCGAAGCCAGATGGGCCGATCGAGCAAAGCGACGAGGACGACGACGGTGAGCGAGTAACCGATGTAGTCCTGGACGTCGCCCATGCTGGCGCCCACATCTCTTGCGAAGGCGGCGGAGACTATGTAGGCGAACCCCAGCCCGAGCAGGGCGATCAGCTCACCGGGAAGCGAGACCTGCTCGGTGCGCGTCCACTGACGCCAGAGCACCGCCGCGATGATGATCAGGAGCAGCCCCTCGCTCAGCTCCGGGGCACCGACCGCGTTGCTCGCCACCCAGCCCGCGTAGCTGTAGAGGACGAACACAAACACGATGAGAGCCCAGCGCGGCTGCGCGAACGCGGCCGCGATGACCGCCGACGCTGCCAGCAGGCCGAAAAGCCCAACCAGCAGGATGGGAGACGTCGCTGCGGCGATGCCGAGCGCGATCGCCAGGAGTGCGCCGCCACCCCACAGGGCCACCAGCAGGGGGTCGACCGGAAAGCGTCTGATGCGAACCGAGAAAGCTTCCACGGCAATCAGTCCTGGAGGATCCCGTTGGTCTCTCGAAGGGCGAGCTCCGCCGTGATCACACGACCGAGCATGGTCGCATCGGCCACAGCCGGATCGCGCGCGCCGCGAAGGAGCTCCTCGAAGGCGTCACGGCGGAGCAGCGGCGCCAGCCGTAGCTCGTCGTAGCGGAAGTCGGCGGTCTTCTCGAGATGGTCCACAACAGCCGCGTGGGCCGCCACGGGCCTAGCTGGACGCCGGGAGGGAAGTACCGGTCTTCCCATGGCCTTTTGGCTCACCTTGTTGACCGCCTTGCGTGCGATTCGACCGTAATAGGGCGCAAACCGATGCAGATTCGAGAGCCGCCAAGGCTCCGCCGGACCACCGGTCGCGGTCCCAACAGCAGCCAGGTTCGGGTCGAGTCGCGCGATCACGTGCCGCTGTAGCCGGTGGTTGTTGCGAAACCTGCCGTTGGTCGACGTGACGGCCGTGAAGATGGGCTTGAAATAGAACGGAAGCTGGGCGTCGAGAAAGGCCCCGGCGGCTGAGCGGTAGGCACCGAAGTGACCTGTCGACTTGAATGCATAGAGCAGATCCAGCTGGAAGGTGTTCGGTTCGTCGCTGTAAGGCTCTACCCAGGTCTCCATCCGCCGACGCAGCTCTGCCCGGACGTCCGCACTTCGATCCCTGTGGAAGATCGGGGCGGGAAGGGGCGGCATGAGCCGCATCCTCAGCCAGTTCTCCCAGTTGACGGTGGTGGATCGACCAGCCCTGAGGAACTCCTGCTGCCAGGCGAAGCTCCGAAAGTGCTCTCCACCGCCGCCGGTCAGCAGGGAGGGAGTGAGACGACCCTTCTCACGATGCTGCCACAGCACCTCCGAGAGCTGGAGGACGTCGAGATTGCCATCCGACCATGCCAGAGAGCAGCCGAGCATCGTTGGGAGGATCTCGCGCCAATCAGGCGGTAGCTCGAAGCGCGTCCAGTCCCACCCCGCCGCACTCGCCAATGCCGAGGCGACCAGGACATCCTCGTCATTGTCGGATCCGACCGTGTCCGCATGAAAAGACACTCCGGCCCGCTCGAGCAGCAAAGCCAGCAGACGGGTATCGAACCCGCCGGTCAGATCAGACCAGGTGGGCGTGTGATTACCCAGATGGGTGCGAGCCGTTGCGACGGCAACCTCCGCGCAGTGCTCGACGGCGCGGTCGAAGGGAAGTCGCCGGACCGCGTAGTCCGGCGAGGGCCTCCAGTAGTAGGACCGTTCGACCTTCCCGTTTGACACCGAGAGGCAAGTGCCGGGAAGAAGCCGCTCGACGTTGGACCAGTGCGTGTTGGCACCGAAGTTGAGCCCGATCCGAAGAAACGTGAAGACGTCGAGGGTGCTCGGGCTCGCGCCTAGGACCCTGGCTAGCACGATCGCGCTCGTCGAGAGATAGACGCGCTCGGACGTCTCCGCCACATAGAGGTGCTGCATGCCGAACGGATCCGATGCGGCGGTGATCTCGCCGTGCTCTTCGTCGTTCCGAACGAGCGCGAACGCCCCGTCGAGGCTCTCGAGTGGCGAATCCAGGAGGCACCGTTCAGCGTGCACCACGCCGACGGCCACGGCCCAAGATCCTTGGTCTCGCTCGATAACCGTAGCGTCGGGACCCTGAGGGCGGCTGAAAAGCGCCAAGCGCGCGCCGTTATTCGCCTGGAGCACTTCGCGCGCTGTATGGCCCCGCATGGCTTCGTAAGCCTGCTCAAACGCTGCCGACTCGTCTGCGCCGACCGGGTGACCGCGTGCGCGTGGTATGACTGCCACCAGCCCGCTCACCGCGGTCGAGAGTAGTTCAAACACCTTCCACCGAGCCGGGGAGGAATCTCCCCCATGGTGGGTGCAGCTAGCCCGAGGGTGCCGATCCGACGACACTGCGGCAGGGGCTGCCCTGGCGCAGCCGAAAGTCCTTCGTCCCCCGGTTGAGGTAGTCGGGTGCAGCAACCAGGTTCCCCTCTGCCCTGAAGCCGGGGTCGTCACTCACGCCGCCGTGCCGGTTGTAGTAGGAGTCCTGGTTGCCGCCGTGGACGCAGTTGCGGCGGACGAGATTGCCGTTCCCGACCGGCCCAGGCCAGTAGGTCTGCACGTTCCACCAGCGGGTTGAGTTGGCGATCACGTTCTGCTCCACGACGTTGTCGGAGGAGGCGCTCGTGTCGCTACCCGAGAAGTTGAGCCCGATCGGGTTGCCGTCGATCACGTTGCCTCGGATCAACGCCCCTTGAGAGTCCGGGCCGACCTTGATGCCCCGATCGGCGTTGTCGTAGATCGTGTTGCCGACGATCTCAGCGCCATCGACGTTCTGCATGTAGATGCCGTGCCCATAGATGGTCGCGGGCTTGCCGCAGTCGTGGATCCGGTTGTGCTCGATGATCACTCGGTGTACCTCCGTAAGGCTGCCGAGGATGAAACACACCCCCGAGTGGCGACTCGAGACGTCGTTGCGGCGGAAGGTGACGTTGTCAGCGTTGATCGTCGGACTGGGAAGGTCGCGGCCATTGCGCCCGTCGAGCCTCAGTCGATCCACCGTTACCCCAGCGGCGACAACCCTCAGCCGGCCGATCAAGATGGCGCGCTTTCCGCGGTAGCTGGTCAATCGGATGCGCGGCGTGCCGATCGTGACCTCCCCCTCGCGGTATCTGCCCCGCCGCAGGCAGCCGGTCTGCCCAGGGCCGAGCGCATCGACGAGCTTCTGCACGGTCCGGTACGGCCGCGCGAGAGTGCCCGGCGAGGAATCGCTGCCCCCGGGGCCGGCAAAACCCGCGCACCGCGTGTGCGAA
Source organism: uncultured Solirubrobacterales bacterium (assembly GCA_963797265.1). Classification (GTDB taxonomy): domain Bacteria; phylum Actinomycetota; class Thermoleophilia; order Solirubrobacterales; family 70-9; genus DASUPK01. The sequence goes on from CAWCOY010000004.1 coordinate 39,169, forward strand.
GACACCGAGTGGGACGCCGGGGTTGAACCCTGTAGCGGGCCCAGCAGGAGAAACAGCGCGAGGAGAGCGGCGAGAATCAACGTGGTCGATTTACCCTCAAGGATTCGATTGGGAGGGTATCTTCCTCCCCTTGCGACCCTGAAACACGGTGAGATACTCGCGCCGTGGCTCGCGGATTCGAGAAGGGCCGAAACGCGACGCTCGAGCTGAGACGGCTGCCCTCTACCGTTGGAACCGTCCATCGCCGCGTGTCGACCGGATTCAACGGAAACGGGACGGTCCGCCACGGGGACGAGATCTTCGGACGGCTCATTGCCGTACGCCGCGCCGCGCTCGGGCTCAGCCAGGAGGACCTGGCAGCGAGGATGGAGACGAGCAATGCGAACGTCGCCGGGATTGAGAACGGAAGTCCGCCGAGCCTCGAGGCTCTGGAGCTGCTTGGAGTTGCGCTCGCTGCGGAGCCCAGGACGGGCTCAGGGTGGAGTTCCGTCCGCGGGCGCTGGCGTTGGGGCGGCCTGGCAATCGCCATCCTGGTCCCCGCGCTGCTGATCCTGAACGGGCGCTCGGGCGAGAACGATGGCGGTGCTTCGCCGGAGCGCCTGCCCGAGGCGGCAGCCCCCGTGCGAGCGGCTCCGGCACCCGTACTCCGGGTGGTCCCGCAGGGCAAGTCTCCGACTCTGAGGAAAACCGTGAATGAGTCCAAGCCTCAGAAGACGAAGGGCGCCACCCCGCGCGACGTGGGCGGCGCCGCACCCGGCGAGGAGCATCCGCATTCGGCCCCTGGGGCGACGCTCGCGCCCACATCTCCGGCGCAGCCCACACCGAGCCCGCCTTCGGCCGTTGTCTCACAACCCCCGTCTGACTCGAGCAGCACCTCGGCACCGGTCCGACCGACCGGCAAGCCCGAGGGCTCCCCGGGCAATGGACCGGGCGGGGGCGGCGGTTCGGGCGGGGGCAATGGATCGGGAGGCGGCAACGGAACGGGAGGCGGCAACGGACCGGGTGGGACCGGCCCTCCCGGGCAGATGCGCTAGCCACCTGCGTGCCGGAGGAAGTCCGCCACCCTCCGCGTCTCGGCCTCGATCGTGTGCCGACGCACGCGAGAGGCGCCGGCGTGCGTGAGTCGCTCCCTCAGGGACTGATCGTGAGCAAGGATGAGCAGCTGTTCCGCAGCCGCCGGGGCATCTCCCGGCTGAACCAACAGCGCGCAGCCGTTCGCCGCCCCGGGGACCCCGCCCACGGCGGTGGCCACCGCCGGAAGCCTCGCGGCGAACGCTTCGAGAATCACCTGAGGTACCCCCTCGGTCCAGGACACATGAAGGAGCGCGTGACAGTCGCGGTAGAACCCCGCGAGCCCGCCGTCCAGCGCAACGTAGCCGCGAAGCTCTGCATGCTCGCGGACCCCGAGCCGGTCGAGCCGCTGTATCAGCTCATCGCGCATCGGGCCGTCGCCGCAGACGATCAGCCGCCACCGCGGCTCGGTCTCGCGGAGGAGCGCGAGCACGTCGGCGAGCAGCAACGGGTTCTTCTCCCGCTCCAGTCGGCCGACCGCGAGCACGCTCAACTCCCCGGAGTAGTCACGGGCGCTCTCGCCGTCCAGGGGCTCGATCGCGTCCTCCTCGACGAGGGAGACATACACCTCCAGCACTGCCCGCGCCCGGCGATAGCGGCGCTCGAGGTCCGGACCCACGACGATGATCGAATGGCGCCGGGCGAGCAATCGCCAGGCGCCCTCCAGCATGAGGGCGGCGAGCTGGAGCGTGCGCCGGTCGGGGTGCCGGTTGGCGACGTACCGGGGAAGGTCCTGACGGGCACCGAGGAGCACCCGCTTCCTGCGGGCGACCGCGATCAGCAGGAAGGCCAGCGACAGGAGGTGCGGCCCCAAAAGCCAGACCCCGTCCACGTCATCGAGCGCGCGCCAAAAGCGCCGAATCGATCTGAGCATCGCAGGCGCCGCCGTGAAGGGCCTCGCCAAACTCGGATACCAGGGCAAGGGCACGAACGAGAGTGAGGGTGGAAGCTGGTAGTGCCACTTACCGGGGCGGGGATCGAGGCGGCCAAGGAGCACGAGACCATCGAGCTCGTCCGCCAGCCGCGCCAAGAACAGGGTGAACGCCTTCTCCGCGTACACGCCCGTTGAGTCGTGGCGATATTTGTAGTCGGTGTAGACGGCGAATCGCATAGGGTCAGCCCGAGCGGCATCTCGAGGGAGATCCAACATCGGCGAGATCCTGGTCCTCTGCTACCACGCGGTGAGCGAGAAGTTTTCCGCGTCGCTCTCGGTCACGCCGGACGCGTTTCGGGAGCAGCTCGGCATGCTCGTGCGCCGCGGCTACCGAGGCGCGACCTTCAGCAGCGCGATCAGCCAACCCCGCGACGGACGGGTCCTGGCAGTCACCTTCGACGACGCCTATCACTCGGTGGTCCGTCTGGCGCTCCCGATCATGGCCGAATACGGCCTGCCCGGGACGGTGTTCGCCCCGACCTCGTACATCGGGGCCGACCGGCCGATGCTCTGGCCCGGGATCGACAGATGGCACGGGACACCTCACGAGGCCGAGCTCATCCCCTGCTCGTGGGGGGGCCTCGAGCAGCTCCTCGAGGCCGGCTGGGAGGTGGGATCACACACGCGAACGCATCCGCGCCTTCCCGAGCTCACGGACGATGATCTCCTGACGGAGCTGAGGGAGTCCCGGCGCGAGTGCGAGGAGCGGCTCGGGATCCCGTGCCGTTCGATCGCCTACCCATATGGAGCCGTAGACACGCGCGTCGCCGACGCCGTCGCGGCCGCGGGGTACTCGTTCGCAGCGGAGCTTCCGGGGAGCTTTCGAATGCCCGCCGTCCCCCTGCGCTGGCCCCGCGTAGGCATCTACCACCGGGATAGTCGATGGCGCTTCCAGCTCAAGACGGCCAGGTCCATGCGGGGCCTACGCGGTACGGCTGCGTGGTCGATCCTCGACGGCGCGAGGCAGGCAAGGCGGCAAACCTAATCACCCCGGGACCCGGCGGGGTGGAGGGCCACCGGCTTCCTGGCCTCTCTCGCGACCTCCCACCTCTCGAAGCGGACGCCGCCAAGCACCGAGAGCACAGCGATGCCTGCGGCCGCGTTGGCCAGACAGAAGTAGTACGGGATCCAAAGCGGACGCGCTCTTCCCCAGGCGTGCCCCCGGCCCGCCCAACCCGCCACCGCAAGGCCGTAGAGGAGAAGCTGGGGGCCCAGAACGAGCCACCAGACCGGGCTCGAGGTGACCAGCCACGCACTGGCGGCAAGGGCCGTCAAGAGGAAGAAGGCCAGGAACCGGCGCAGCACCTTGTGCGTGAGGACCTGAACGGAGTAAAAACCGCCGCGCCACGGCAGGAGGAGGCCTCCCAGTGAGAAGGCAGCGCGCAAACCCCTGTTCATGACGCGGACCTTCCGGCGCAGCTCGGGGGTCGAGTCGTCCGGGGCATCCACCATCACGATCGTTCGCTCGTCGAAGGCGAGTCGCCGCCCCCCCTTGATGACCTGAGTCGAGATCACGAAGTCGTCGGTCCCGGCGCTGACGTTCGAGGGACGGAAGAGGGAGCGGCGAACGGCGTAGAGGCGACCACAGGCCGAGACCGCGCTGCCGACCTTGTCCTCGTACTTCTTGATCCACTGCTCGTAACGCCAGTACAGACCCTCCCCCCGCGCCACACCCGAGGCGTCTGCCTCGATCCCGCTCACCTCGTTAGCGGAGACACCGCCCACCGTCGGGTCGGCGAAGTTCGACATCAGCTCGTCGAGCGTGTCGGGACGAAACATCGAGTCCGCATCGGTGAACACGAGCACCTCTCCGCTCGCCGCCTCGACACCGGCATTCAAAGCCGTGATCTTGCCGACGCGAGGTAGGTCCAGGACCCGCGCGCCCGCGCGCCCGGCTGCGTCCACCGTGCGGTCGGTGGAGCCGTCCGAGGCGACCACGATCTCGATGAGCGGACCTGGATAGCGGCTCGACAACACGTTCTCCACCTTCGCAGCGATGACGTCCTCCTCGTTGTGGGCCGCCACGAGGACGGTGACCGGCTGATGGGTCGGCTTTCGCTCGCGCCGGCGCGGACGGGTGCGAGCAATGAGCAGGAGCAGCAACGGATAGCCGGCGTAGACCCAAACGATGACCGCGCCCGAGATGAGAAGTAGGACGAGCGGGAGCAGCAAGCTCACCGCTTCCGACGCGCGCTCTCGCGGTCGGGTGCGGCCTTGGGAGGGGCGACCTCGATCCTGCCGGGGCCCACCCTGCGAACCGATGCCCCGGCGCCGAGCGACTCCCGCAGACTGGACTCGAGCCGGTCGGTCTCACCGGTCACGTTGCCGTCGGGCGGGGGGCGGCCGTCCCTTCCATGCTCGAGCGTCCGCGCCCCGAGGGACGAACGCAGCTTGCTCTCGGCGAAGAGCAGGCCGATCCCGAGAAGCGCCCCGAGCAGGACCGCGAGGCCGACTGTCTGCGAAGTCTTCGACCCGACCTGATCGGCAGACCCAGGAGCGTTGAGGGATTCGAGGCGGTAGACGCTGTAGTTCGCTTGGACGAGGCTGGCGGCGTTCGCCGCCGCTGCAGCCTGCATCTCGTTGACCTTTGTGCGGTCCGGGCCGGTGATCTTGAGGTCGACGATGGCGCTGCCGGGTCGACGCGAGGCCAGCCACGAGTATTCCGCCCCACTCGCTGCGACGGAGTCGGGCGAAACACCCGCCGCCTGCGCGGCGGAGTTGCGCAGCCGGGCGCTGCCGAGGATGTCGACGATCGTCTCGGTGACCGCGTTGTCCGGATCCGAGAGCGTCCCGACCACGTCGGGCACTGCGGTAGGCGGGACCGTGTCACTTGGGCGGATCGCGAAGCTTGACTCACGCTCGTAGGTCGTTGATTCGCTGCTCACTACGACCAGTGCCGCGAGGCCGGCGAGCGCGGCCAGCGCCACGACGGCCAGCGCGCGTTGCATCGGCGGAGGCATCCGCCGAATCAGCGAAGAGAAGCGGGCGCCGACCTTCTGTCGATCGCTGCGCGGCTCGCGGACCTTCTGCCGATCGCCGCCGTTGCCACCAGATGCAACCCGGTTGTTCATCGCTGCTCAGGGGCTCTTTCGGACGTCACCATTTCCTTCCCGTCTCCTGCGACGGTACCGGCTTCTTCCCTGTATTGATGCGGTTCAGACGCAGCGGGCCTCCGTTGCCTCCGGCATCCGACTGGAGTTGCCCGACGCGTGTGCCGGTGGCGGGTCGAGCGCGATCGCGGTGGCCCCGCGGGACGATCCGGGGCTTGAAGGACAGCCGGGCCATCCGCTGGGGCCGGCCCAGGACGCAAGCCGTCAGCGCCGGCGCTGCGTACCAGGTTCCGACGACGAAACGCATCAAAGGGCCGTAGCTCAGCGTCGCGGGAGCCCCGACGAAGTGCAAGCCGGGCACGCTCGCCTCGAGGCCGGGGCCCAGGCGGGGGTAACCGCCGAGCAGATCCAGGTCGTGGACCAGTTCGGGAGGAAGGAAGGGGTACTTGGCGACATCGACGCGAAAACCGGTGCCGAGCACGACGTGATCGGCTTCGCGGGCGCTCCCATCGTCGAGAATCGTCCTGACGCCTGTGCCGTTCGCAGTCGCAGTGGTGATGGCCCGCCCCAGGACCATCGGCACCTGCTCCAGGCGTGAACGGAGCCAGGCCGCACCCATCGGAACGATGCACTTTCGCGTGACCGCGGGCCGCAGCCCGCCCGGCGTCCGCCTCAAGAGCTCGGGCGCCGCAGCGATCCAGCCCGACCTCATGCCGCCGACGTCCGTCGGCGGCATCAGCAGTCGCCGCAGGCGGGCCCGGATGCCGGGTTGCTGATCGCCTGGCAGCCAGACGATCCCCGGGGCGCGGGCGACGATCTCGACATCTGCTCCCGCTTCGTTGAGGAGCGCGGCCGACTCGAGGGCACTCTGGCCCGCCCCGACCACCATCACGCGCTTTCCCGACAGCGCTTGAAAGTCAAGGTGGTCGGACGAGTGCGAGACGAGATCTCGCGGCAGGTCTCCTAGAGGTGACGGCCGCCAGGCGAACGGCTCCAGCCCGGCGGCGACGACGACCCGCGACGCGATGAGTGCGTCACCGTCCTCGAGCCTCAGCCTGAAGGCCCCGTCAACGCGGTCGACCTGCTGGACACGTCGCCGGTCGACCTCGGGAACGGCGTTGCGGTGGAACCAGTCGCTGTACCCGAGGTATCGTCGAAGCTCGATCGGCTGGGAAAGCCCAGCGCCCGTGCTCTCCTCGTATCGGTCGATCGTCAATTCCAGCGTCGGGTCGGCGATGTGGGAGGAGCGCCGGCGTGAACGCAGGAGCATCCCGCGCGGCATGCGGCTCCGCCAGAACCCCATGGGCTCGCCGAGGACCCGAGGCTCGACACCCGAGTGGCGCAGAAACGCGGCGCAGGCCAATCCGTAGGGGCCCGCGCCGATGATCGCTATCTGCGAGTCACGATCCATTCGCGGCGTCCTTGGGGTCGCCCATGGAGCGCAAGCGACGGAGACGATGATTGACGAGCAGCAGCAGCCGCGCAAGTAGAGGAGCGGGGTCGGTCGCCCTGAAGAAGCTCCTCGCCATCCTCCGCTGGGGCCGCAGGACGTTCAGCGCGGATCGAATCTGACGCCTCCGCAGGCGTCGCCACAGGTTCCGAAGCTCGGCGTCCTCCCACCTGTAGTGGTAGCCCGGCTGGGCCTCACCTTCGATCTCGCCCCTACCCAACACCCAATTGCACCAGGCGGCGGTCAGGGGCACGCCCGCCCTGGTGATCAGCTCCAGGGAACCGAACAGACGGGGGTTGAAGTCGATCGCGGCGAAGCCGGAGTCCTCTCTCTCGATCACCTCCAGCTCGAAGACACCCTGCCATCCGAGAACCTCGAGGAGATCCTGCGCCTTCTGGAGGAGACCATTCGGCGGCGGGATTGTCTCTGCGAACGAGACCGCTCCGCCTTCCGGGGGCCACGTGCGACCGTAGCGGCTGACGCCGTATGCCAGCACTCGGCCTTCGGCCGCCACGCCGGAGAACGACAGCACCGCGCCGGCTTCACGTCGCTGGATCAGGCACGGGGTGCCGTACTCGGGCAACAGGGCCGCAAGCGACGTCTCGTCACGTACCAGCGAACTTGCTCGCTGCCGCACATCGCCATTTCGGCCGAAGATGGTGCTCGGCGGCTTCAGTACTACCGGGTACCCGAACCGACGCGCGGCCGCCCTCGCATCGCCCTCATCGGCGCACAACTCGGTCTCCGGTGAGCCAAGGCCCGTTTCAGCCGCCGCCCGGGCGAGGGCCGGCTTGCTGACACATCGCTCTACGACATCCGCTGGGGGTAGCGCCAGCTCGACGAACGGCTCGAGACGCTCACGGTGACGTGAGATCGCGAGCAGCGAGGCGTCGCTCCCCGTCACCAAGAGCCCATATCGGGTGCTGCGAACGATGTCGCCGAGCTCTGAGGTGAAGCGATCCGAATCGCTTCGGGGATCGGTTGCCGTCAGGCGCCGATCGCAGAATCGGGACCAGTGGGCGGCCGCGGGACGGCCGGTCGCCAGTGCATCTACCGCATAGCCGGCTCGCTGAAGGCTCCGGCAGCCCGCCAGGGAGGAGCGATCCTGGGCATCCGTGACCAGGACACGAGGTCGATTGTCTGAGCGCGCAACCCTCACACCGTGACCGCGTCAGGCCGGGGGCGGCTCCGATCGAGAGCCCATTCCACCTGGCGTGCCAGGCCCTCCTCGAGGCTGACTCGCGGCGTGAAGCCGAGGTCCCGAGCCGCTCGTCGGGGGTCCGAGCACGTTCTACGAACGTCACCGCGAGCGTTGGGCAGGTGATCGACCTCGATCGACATTCCGAGGAGCTCCTCCATCTTCATCAGGGCATCGAGCAAGCGGACCTGAGTGCCCCCACCGACGTTGTAGACGGCGCCCGGGGCACCACGGCGGGCCGCCGCGATCGTCCCCTCGACGACGTCGTCGACGAAGGTGAAGTCACGGACCTGCAAGCCGTCGCCGAGCACCCTCACCGGAACGCGAGCCAGCGCCGCGCGGAGGAACTTGGCGAACGCCATGTCGGGACGCTGGCGCGGTCCGTAAGCGGTGAAGTAGCGCAGCCCCACGGTGCGCATGCCCTCGAGCCGGCCGTATACCCTCGCGAGCTCCTCGCCGGCGAGCTTGGTCAGGCCGTAGGGCGAAATGGGCGCGCGCTCGGTCTCCTCGGCAGTCGGGTAGGAGAGCGAATCCCCGTAGACCGACGACGAGGAGGCATAGACGAAGGTGCGCACCCCAACCTGGGCGGAGGCCTCAAGCAGCCTCTGGGTCGCCAGGATGTTGTCGTGCACGTAGCGTTCGAAGCTCATCCCGAAGCTGCCACGCACCCCTGGCTGGGCGGCGAGGTGGAACACCGTGTCGATTCCCTCTACGAGGTCATCGAGCGGGCCGCTGCCGAGATCAAGTTCGCGCAGCGTGAACCCGTGCCGATCTCGCAGCCGCTCCAGGTTGGCATCCTTCTGCTCCCGCGGGTAGTAGTCGGTGAAGCAGTCCACCCCGAGGACCTCATCGCCGCTCGCAACGAGGCGTTCGCTGAGGTGGGATCCCAAGAATCCCGCGCAGCCGGTGACCAGGACCCGGCCGAGAAGGATGCGGGATGGTTCGGCCTGGGGCTGATCAGTGCCGCTCAATGCGCCCTCCGATCGAGGCGCGGTTTGAGCCAAAGCTGGGAGAGGCCAGATCGCCCGGGCTCAGCTGGGGCAAAGGCTGCTTGGGACGGGCCGGCTCATGATCGGGGATGTGATCCGTCGCCGCGGCAATCAGCGACTCGAGGGTCACCCCGTCCTCGGGAAAGGTCGCCCAGCCCGCGCGGACGTCGCTGCCGAAGACGTCCCGGAGCCGATGCTCGATCGCCCTCCGTGCGCGAGGATCTGGCTCGAGCACAGCGCACAGCCGGTGTCCCCGGGCGGACGAGGTGACCACAGGCCCGTCCGTGACGCGAAGCACCGAGCGCGCCAGCTGCGCCCTTCCGCGTCGCGCTCGTCGGGGGCCGGAGGGCAGGGCGACCAGGATGTCCGCCGGTTTCTCGCTGCGCCGAAACCTCGCAAGCTGAAGACGGGCCGGGTAGAGCGAGTCCTGGGCGTCCCTCGTGAGGCCGGCCAGGATCGCCGTCGCCAGCGCCCCGCCTGCGGCGACGCACGATGCCTCGGATGGCCCTAGCACACCGACGACGAGGCTCGCGACCGCCGCGAGCCCAGAGCCAATCAAGGCGAGTAGCGCAATGCTGGTGTCCCGCCTGACGCCCATTCCAGTGGCCGAAGTCTCGCGCCGGGCAACCGCTCTCGTAGGGGGTCAATCTGTCCGTTCGCTGGGCAGATTCCTACCCATCTCTCGCAGCGGATCCGGGCAGATGGCTGACCGCGGTGGGTTCGCAGTTGACTAGCCGACCGCCGTCGCCTTGTACTTATCTCTGCCGCTAGATGGACGTCGCGCAAGCGGTTCCGCTTCGAGCGAGATCATCCCCGGTGCTCCCCGTCGCGATCGTGGATGGCGACCCTCTGGCGCGCCGCGCGATACGCGCCTATCTCGCTGCCGAAGACGACATCGACGTCATCGGTGAGGCGCCGGACGGTTCCACGGGGGTCGAGCTGGTCAGGGACATGCGGCCGGACGTGGTGCTGATCGCGCTCTCGCTGCCCGATCGAAGTGGCGGCCAGGTGATGCGCGAGATGCTCACGATCGCTCCACAGACCCGCGTCATCTTGCTCGCCGTCGAGCCCGACGAGGACGCGCAGATGCACGCGCTCCGGGCGGGGGCAGTGGGTTGCCTGCCGAAGGCCATTGACCCCAAGATCCTGCCGCGCGTCTTGCGCCGCGTGCGAGCCGGCGAGGCGGCCGTGACCCGGGCGCTCGCTACACGCTTGCTGGAGCAGGTGAGGATGCTCGACCGCGCGGGGCTGGATCGGTTTCGCCCGGTACGGAGCTCGCTTACCCAACGAGAGTGGGAGGTGCTGGACCTGCTGGTCGAAGGCACGACGACGGGCGCGATCGCCAGGCAGCTTGATGTCAGCCCCGCGACTGTGAGAAGCCACGTCAAGCACGTGCTCGGCAAGCTCGGCATACACTCGCGCGACGAGGCGGTCCGCTATGTCGAGCGCCTGCGTCACACGCCGGGGGCGTAAGCGGCCGTAACCCTGGACATATGTTGAGCGCTATTAGTGGTCAAACGCCGGAATCTGGGTAGGACCGTGCGAACTCAGGGACACGCGACACACGCGACAAAACCGGGAAAGGATGCCCGAGTGGCCAAGCTAAGGGTGGACGGTATTCACATCGTTATCGCGGATTCGGATCCGCTGGCGCGGCGGGTGGTCCGTGAGGCCTTGGAGGAGCAGTCGGGCTTCGTCATCCCAGGCGAGGCATCGACCGGGCGCGAGGCCGTCGAGCTTTGCCTCTATTACCGCCCGCAGGTGGTTCTGATGGAGGTTTCGCTCCCGGCTCTGGACGGGCTGGCCGCGACGCGGCAGATCCTTGCCGATGCGCCCGAGCTTCGCGTCCTCATCTTCTCCTGGCAGGACGGGGAGGAGACCCAGTGGGAGGCACTGCGCGCCGGAGCATCCGGATTTCTCTCCAAGAACGTGCCGGTTGAGACCGTGCCTCGGGTTGTGCAAAGCATGGTCCGCGGTGAGGCCGTCATCTCGCGGACACTGACCATGCGCCTGATCGAACGCTTGCGCCGTCTCCCCCAAGACGGGGCGGGCATGCGGCCTGTAAGGAGCGCCCTCACCTCCCGCGAATGGGAGGTACTGGACCTTCTCTCCCAGGGCCGGGACACAAGGGAGATCGCAGAAGCCCTGGTCCTGTCCGAGGAAACCGTCTACAGCCACGCCAAGAACCTGTTGCGAAAGCTCGACGTGCATTCTCGCCAGGAGGCAATCGAGAAGGCTCAGCGACTGCGCCACCCCGTGGTCGGGCTGCCAGTCGACGAACCCAACAGCGACACGGCGAGCAACGCGGACACGCCTCGGTTGCCATCCCCTCGCAGGGAAGGGGTTCCGGTCTCGAGCTCCGGCCGGTCGCGCTGATCTGAGGGCCGTCGAACGCAGTGACGCCCCGACCTAATTGGCTCGGTCCGGGCTTCTAGACTCTCTGATGCGAGGGTGCTCCGTAAGGAGCAACCCGTTTTGTTGATGGTCCGGAGAGGTGTCCGAGTGGCTTAAGGAGCTCGCTTGGAAAGCGAGTGGGCGGGTTAACCGCCTCGTGGGTTCGAATCCCACCCTCTCCGCTCAGGCCGCGGGCGCGGCCGTGCGGCAGTGAGGGCCGCGCGCGGTTACTCCGCGCGCGGCCCCGTCGAGCTTCGGTGGGCGTCGAGCCCTAGGCGGCGGTTGCCGGCGCCACTGAGGCCGGTCCCCTTGCCCGCAGTGAGAGCATGATGCTGGACACGATGATCCAGAGCGCGGCTCCAATCGCCCCGACGAATCCAATCGGCCCGGCCAGCGAGAGCAGGCCGAACACGATTCCCGCCCAGCCCATCCACTTCGGCAGGGCGCCGCTGCGCAGCACCGCGATCCCAACGGCCCAGTTGAACACGAGCGTGCCGAGGAACAAAGGCAGGAAGTCGTTGTCCCAGAGGGTCTGCAGGGTTCGCACCGACTCAGGCGGAAGGTCCTTCGCTCGCTCCGCTGTCGCGAACAGGATCAAGCCGTCAATCGCACCGCCGATCCCGACCACCGTCAACCCGATCAACGGCAGGATCGCGAGCATCGGTCCGGCGCCATCGAACACCTTGCGCAGATAAGCGCCGTAGAAGATCAGGACGCCCGCTGCCACAGTGCCGATGAAGGCGCCGACCTCAGCGGCGTTCTTGTTGTCGAGGTACCACTGCTTGACCTCGTTCGCCGGGTGGTCGGCGCCCTTTGGCTCACCCTGAACGATGAAGCTGACGATCAGCAGGACCGCGAACAAGATCCCGGTGAGCGGCACCAGCCACTCCTTGCTGCTTCTCTCCATCAGAGCTCCTCCTCCTTCTGCGGCGCCATCCCCCAATGGCGCGCTTATTGGGAATTGCGGTGGCCACTCAAGTGGCAGTGCGCACGACTATCACAGCGCCGTCGGTCGTTACGCCAGAATGTCGCACGCATCCGGAGATCAGGGGAGCGGTTTCGAATGGCGCCGCAAGCCGGTCGGCTCAATCGCACGCTGGAGAAGGTCACGCATCTTCCCTACAACGTTGTCTCCCGCCGGGGAGCGATCACCGATTCCGCCAAGCGCAAGCTCTTCGAGCAGGGCATTTCGGGCCAGGCGCAGATCCTGGAAGCACCGGGAGACAACGCGGTCTCTGACGTGAAGGAGAATCTCGGCCGCTTCCTGGTCCGGGTCGAGATCCCCGGACGCGATCCCTACGAGGCAACGGTCATCCAGTCCTTTCGCGGCGGCTACGAGTCCGCGGGCCTCAAGCAGGGAGCCCTGGTCGAGTGCCGGGTCGATCTGAAGAACGACGAGCGCGTCCTGTTGATCGCCCCGGAGCCCGACGAGCGCCGGGTGACCGCCGTCGACTCCTCCGCGATCCTCGCGAACGGCGAGCGAGCGACGGCCACGGTCGAGCGCGCCAGGAAGCTCGAGGCCAGGGCACCAGGGTCCGGCGATCCGATCTACGAGCTGGTGATGAAGATGACCTCCGAGCGAGAGACGAAGCCCTGGAAGGTCCGGATCGGCCAGCGAGTGCCCAAGGGAGCCGAGGATCTCGTCAAGGGGGGCCGCGAGCTCACCGTCGCCTTTCTCGAGGTCGATGACGGCCAGTCGGCGGCCGTAGACTGGCCGGAGTCGAGCGGCGGGCGCTTCAGCTGACGCTCAAATAGGCTTCGCCGCCATGGCGCAGGTGCCGACGGTGACCGGGATGGTCGAGGCGGAGCAGCTCGGCACGACGCTGATCCACGAGCACCTGCGAAACGCCGACGAGGCGGTCCGCAACCAGTGGCCACACGTGGGCGCGGTCAAGGAGGAAGAGCCGCACGAGGTCTCGCCCGAGCAGGTCTACGACATCGCCGTGCGCGAGGCGAAGGCCGCCGTGGACCTCGGCGTGAAGACGATCGGAGAGCCGACCGCGATGTTCCTCGGCCGCGACGTCGAGTTCATGCGCCGCGTCTCGGAGGAGAGCGGCCTTCAGGTCATCCCCTGCACCGGCATCTACACCTACGACTATCTGCCGCAGTTCTTCATGAACCGGGATCCGGACCAGATCGCCGAGCTCTTCGTGCACGACATCGAGGTGGGGATCCAGGGGACCGACATCAAGGCCGCCTTCATCAAATGCGCGGCGGACGAGCCGGGGGTGAACGAGAACATCGAGAAGGTCCACCGGGCGGCGGCCCGCGCGAGCGTTCGAACCGGGGCGCCGATCATGGCCCACTCACGGCCCGCCAGCAACACCGGTCCGCGCCAGGTCGAGATCTTCCTCGAGGAGGGCGTCGACTCGGCGAAGATCCAGATGGCCCACACCGGCGACACCGACGACCTCGACTACATCGAGGGCCTGCTCGAGACCGGCGTCTGGGTCGGCCTTGACCGCTACGGCCTCGACCTCTTTCTGCCCTACGACAAGCGCCAGGCGACGGCCAAGGCCCTGCTCGAGCGCGGCTACGCCGACCGGATCTTCCTCTCGGCCGACTCGGTCGCCACCACCGACTGGTTCCCCTCGAACGTGATCGAGACGCTGATCGCCGGGGGCGCGGCCCACGACTGGACGATCCGGATCATCCACGAGCGGGTCCTGCCCGAGCTACGCGAATGGGGCCTGACCGAGGAGCAGGAACGGACGATGATGGTCGAGAACTCGGTCCGCTGGCTCACCGGCTGAGCTCCGCACCTGCATAGGCTTCGCCCGTGGCGGATCCGAACGATCCCGGGCTCCTGACGGCGGCCGAGACCTCGCTGCTGATCGACCGCTACGAGATCACGATGTCGGCGAGCTACCACCGGCTCGGCCGCAACGAGCCGGCCGTGTTCGAGCTCTTCGTCCGCAAGCTCCCACCCCACCGCGACTGGCTGGTGGTCTGCGGGCTGGGCCCGACGCTGCGGATGGTCACCGAGATGCGCTTCGGCCCGACCGAGCTCGAGTACCTGGGGACGCTCGGCTGCAACGACGATTTCCTGGGCTATCTGGAGGGCTTCCGCTTCCGCGGCGACATCGAGGCGATGCCCGAGGGAACGATCGCCTTCCCCGACGAACCGCTGGTCCGGGTGACGGCCCCGCTGATCGACGCCCAGCTGCTCGAGACGCTCCTGCTCAACCAGATCAACTTCCAGACCATGATCGCCACCAAGGCGGCCCGGGTCGTGCTCGCCGCCGACGGCAACGGAGAGTCGGTGATCGACTTCTCGCCCCGGCGGGATCACGGCGTCGACGCGGCGATGAAGGTCGCCAGGGCATCCGCGGTCGCGGGATTCGGCGGCACCTCCAACCTGGCTGCGGCGATGCGCTACGGCCTGATGCCGGTGGGAACGATGGCCCACTCCTACGTGCTCAGCTTCGAGAGCGAGGAAGAGGCCTTCGAGGCCTTCCTGCGGGAGAACCCGGAGAACTCGCTGCTCCTGGTCGACACCTACGACACGCTCGAGGGCGTTCGCCGGGCGATCGAGGCGTCACGCCGCACGGAGATCGCGCTGACCGGCATCCGGATCGACTCCGGCGACCTCGCCGGCCTCGCTCGCGACGCTCGGCGTCTGCTCGACGAGGCGGGGTTCGACGAGGCGGTGATCGTGGCGTCCGGGGACCTGGAGGAGCACCGGATTGCCGAGATGTGCCGCGCCGGGACGCCCATCGACCTCTGGGGGGTCGGCACCGAGCTCGGCACAAGCCGCGACTCGCCGGTGGTGAACGGCGTCTACAAGCTTGTCGCGGAGCTCAGCGGCGAGGCCTGGCGCGGGGTCGCGAAGCGCTCCGAAGACAAGGTCACCCTGCCGGGCGCGAAGCAGGTGTTCAGGCGGTTCGAGGGAGGAACGATGATCGAGGACTTCGTCGGGACGGCAGACGAGCGGCTCGATGGCGAGCCGCTGCTTTTTCCCGCGATGAGCGAGGGCGAGATCATCCACGCGGAGACCCTGGAGGAGATGCGCGAGCGGACCAGGCGCAGCCTCGACTCGCTGCCCCCTGCCCTGCGCAGCGCCGGGGAGAAGCCCCGCTACCCGGTGAGGCACTCCGACGCGCTGACCGAGGCCGCCCGCTCGATGACGGCCGGCTAACGGCGAGCCGAGAAGAAGTCCTCGAGCAGATCGGTCGACCGATCGGCCAGCAGGCCGGTCTCGACCGCGGGGCGGTGGTTGACGACCGGGGCGTCGAAGAGGTCGATCACGCTGCCGACCGCGCCGCCCTTGGGATCCGCGGCGCCGTAGACCAGGCGCGGCACGCGCGCCAGGGTGATCGCTCCCGCGCACATCGGGCAGGGTTCGAGGGTCACGTAGATCGTCGTCTCAAGCAGCCGCCACCCGCCGAGCCGCTCGGACGCCTGCCGCAGGGCGAGCACCTCCGCGTGGGCGGTGGGGTCTCTTCTCAGCTCGCGCTGGTTGCCGGCCGAGCCGAGCACCTCCGTCCCGCGCGCCACGATCGCCCCGATCGGGACGTCACCCTTCCGGGCCGCCTCCTCCGCGAGCCGCAATGCCATCCGCATGTGCCGCTCGTCCGTCTCGCTGAACTCCGGTCGAGACATCGCCTGCCAGTATGCAGGCGCCCGACCTCCCGCGCTACCAGGAACTTTTTCGAGCGCCTGGTGTTTGAAACCAAGCCGGCACCTGCCGCCTGACCTCTCTCATGGGAAAGCACCAGGGGACCATGCGAAAGCTGATCGCCACAATCACCCTCGTCCTGACCGCCGCCGGGGCCTCCGGCGGGGTCGCTCAGGCTGACCAGACCCCGACGCATTCGGGCTATGTGCCGGGGCAGCTGCTCGTCCGCTTCGACGGCGGCGGCGAGCACCTGCTCAAGCTTCCCGGCGACGTCGACGTCTCGACCGCCGAGCGGGCGCTCGACGCGAACCCGGCCGTCGACTACGCCTCCCCCAACTACGTAGCGCGCGCCTCGAGCATCCCGGACGACCCGGGCCTCGCCGGAGTCCCCGGAGGCTGGCAGCGGACGCAGTGGAACTTCCTGCCCTGCGGGTCGCTCTGCGGCGAGTCCCCCACCCCGCTGGAGTTCCAGGAGCGCGGCGGGCTGAACGCTCCCGAGGCGTGGGCGATCCTCAAGCAGCGTGGCACCCCGGCCGGCAAGGGGGCCAAGGTCGCGGTGCTCGACACCGGCGTCGCCTACATGACTAAGAAGCCGAAGTTCCGCCGCAGTCCTGACTTCTCCCGCGGCCAGTTCCTGCCCGGCTTCGACTTCGTCGACAAGGACCGCCAGCCGCTCGACGAGGACGGGCACGGCACGCACGTCACCGGCACGATCGCCGAGCGGACCGGCAACGGCTTCGGCCTCACGGGCCTCGCTTCGCGGGCCAAGATCATCCCCGTCCGCGTGCTCGACTCGGAGGGCTTCGGCACGGCCCGCAACATCGCCAGGGGGATCCGCTGGGCGGCCAACCACAAGGCCCAGGTGATCAACATGAGCTTCGAGTTCTCGCTCGGGGTGAACAGCTGCGGCAAGATCAAGGGGATTTGCTCGGCGATCAAGTACGCCTTCAAGAAGGGCGCCCTGGTGGTCGCGGCGGCGGGGAACGAGAACGGCGAGCCAGTCGCCTACCCGGCCGGCGCCCCCCACGTGATCGGCGTCGGACGGACAACGAAGGACGCCTGCCTCGCGAGCGAATCCCGCACCGGGGCGGGCCTCGACCTGGTCGCCCCGGGCGGCGGCTTCCCGCTGCTCTCCAGCTGCGGCGGCGACGACGCGCTGTTCAGCCGCGGCGTGGCGATCTACCAGCTCACCCTCGTCGGCGGCCACTTCAAGACGTTCGGCTATCCGAACGGCTACGAGGGGACGTCGATGGCGGCCGCTCACGTCTCGGGCGTGGCCGCCCTCGTGATCGCGAGCCATGTCGTCGGCAGCGCGCCAGCGGCCGTCGAGTGCCAGCTCGAGGGCAGCGCCCGGCGCAGCGACTCCCAGCTCGGCCAGCCGTACGACCCCCGGCTCTTCGGGGCGGGGCTTGTCGACGCGGCGGCCGCAGTGCGCGCCCGAGCGCCGGGCTGCTAGGCGACTTCAGTCCGGCTGGCTGCCGAGGTCGTTGCTCTCGGCTGTGAACTTACTCGCGCTGAACGTCGCGCCCTGCGGGTCGCTGATGACAGTCACCCGGATCGTGTAGGTGGATGTAGACCACGGGGCGTCGAACGGCGGGAGGATCACCTTCCCGCCGAGGTCGGTGGCCTTCCCCGCGGTAGCGTCGGCGTCCGCGGTCGAGAAGGTCACGCCCCAATGAGCCGACGTGTCGGGCTGGTCGTCTGGGATTGGAATGATGGCCGCGACGACGTCCTCGAATCCGTCTGGCGCCCCTGCCTCCGCCATCCGCTTGTGGAGTTCCGGGTGGTGCTTGCGCTCGAGCCAGTCGCCGTAGCCCGGGAGCGTCCACCCCTCCGCTCCGCCGCCGATGCGCCCCGTCCGCCAGCCGAACACCAATCCGTAGAACGACCTCGCGCCTTCGACGTCACGGGTGTTCAGCCCGTTGAAGACCCGATCCCGAGGGACGCGGCCTCCTCGGCGCTATCGCCCAGCGACGTCACCTCCGCGCAACTCGCCCGACAAATCAAAAATGGACGAGCTGGGCGCTTCGTGCCGGGCGATGAAGTAGCTGTCCTCCAAGCTCGCCGGCATCACGTCCTCGAACTCCCAGCCGAAGAGTCCGCTGTAGAACTCGACCGCGGCCTCGGGGTCGGCTTGGCTCGCATCCACCCAGCAGGGGACGCCGGGGATGTATCCGTCGCGCTCGGGCATGGATGCCCCCTTCGGCTCGCCGACAGGTCGGGCGCACCCTACCCGCCGTTTGGACGTCTACGTCGTCTTGACGATCCAGACGTCGCAGGGCGCGTGGTGCGAGATCTTGTTCGGCACGCTGCCCAGCAGGAAGCGCCGCGCCCCGGTCATGCCCTTGTTCCCGACCAGGACCAGGTCGGCGTCGTTCTCCTCGGCCACGTCGAGGATCGCGTCGGCGGGATCGCCCTCACGGGGATGGGTGACGACGTCGACATTGGCCTTCTTGGCCTGCGCCGCGGCCTTGTCGAGCACGAACTGCACGTCCTCGCGGGGGTTGATCGCGTGCGAGACGTCGCCCGTGATCCCCTCCCCCTCCTCTCGCAGGCGCGACTGCGGGATCGGCTCGTAGGCACTGACGATCTCCAGCTTCGCGTTGGAGAGCTTGGCGAGCTCGACGGCGGTTCGCACCGCCTCGGTGGCGGTCTCAGAGCCATCGGTTCCTACCACTATGCGGTCGAACATCGATCCTCCTCGAGAAGCCGGAATTAGCGCGCGCAGTCTATCCCGCGTCGGGCGCGCTAGCTGAGCTTGACGATGGCGATCACCATCGAGGCGATCAGACAGGCGACGATGATCACCATGCTCGCGATCCAGAGGCGTGGCATGGGCCGATCGTAGTCGGCTTGCACTCCGCGCACCTCGCAATCCACCTGGTTGGCGATTTACCAACCTACGGGGGTGGGTAAATCGCCAAGACCGTCTGGCTAGTCGTCCTCGGGGACCGGCTGGGGGTTCGGTGCGGGGATGCCGTTGAGCGCGCCCGCGGGTGTGCCCGGCGCGACCTCGTACCAGTCCACGTAGCGGCCGCAGGCTTGGCGGAGCGGGACCCGCTGGCGCGGCGGGTCGGCCCGCGTGGCGGCCAGGCCGGTCAGGTACGCCTTGCTCTCGGTGTGCAGCAGCCGGCCGACCAGGGGCGGGTCGTCCACGCTGACATCGAAGGCGACTTTGCCCGGCCCCTTTACCTCCAGCGTCCCGACCGGGTAGTACGGCGAAGGGCCGCGGAAGAGCAGGTTGGTGCGCAGCGTGGCATTGAATGGCGCCGTGAGTCCGACTCCATAGGCGAGGACATGGAGAGGCTGGGTGCTCGCGTACTGGATCGAGATGTCCCAGCGGCCGGGGGTCATGTAGATCGACTGGAGCCCGGGCTGGGACTGGTCGAGCTCGGGGCTCGGGGACCAGACGCGGCCGACCACAGGCTGCGCAGTGAAGACGGTCGCGGTGCCGTCGACCTTGCGGAGCTTCGCCTCGCCGGGATCGCTGCAGTCGAGCGGAGCGCCCGGGTTGATCGGCTCGAACAGGGTGCGGCGCTGTCCGATTGGGCGGTCGCGGTGCCACAGGATGAAGTCGTGCGTCCGCAAACGAGGCGTGAACCCGGGTGGCGCCTCGCTCTGCATGGCGGCGCTCGTGGTGATCACCCAGTCGAAGTCGTCGAGGCCGTCGTAGGCGTCGAGGTTCGTCCCGTGCGGCGGGACGTTGTCCCAGTCGAACTTGGCATTCAGGTCCGTCGCCCGGTAGAGGGCGGGCACCTCCTCGACGTCGTAGTGGTTGGTGATCGGTGCGTAGACCTCAGAGCCGATCAGCTCCCAGGAGACGAAGTTGTCGCGGCCGAGGAAGAGCACGTTCTGCCCGTCGACGATCGGCCGTATCTGGAGCATCTCCTGGAGGTGGTAGTCGGGCCCGACCGCCGACTGGCGCAGCGGCAGCAGGGTCGAGAAGGCGGCCGCGGCGGCGAAGGCGAGGGTGAGGAGCGGGATGGCCAGCGGGACGAGTGGCCGGAGCGGGCGCGGCGGCCACCAGGACGCGCCAACGCCCTCCGGCACCGCGGCCTCCTCCCCCTCGATCGCGTCCGCCGAGAGCAGGCCGCGGAGGGAGATCAGCATGATCACGGGGGCCCCGATGGCGAGGCACTTGGCCTGGGTGTAGGGCGTGCCGAAGGCGAGGGCACCCAGGTAGACGAGCGTCGCCGCGAGCAGGGCCGAGGGCAGCGCCGACTCGCGGCGGGAGAGCGCCCGGCCGAGCCCCCAGGCGAATGCCGCCAACGCGAGCAGGCCGCCGAGGTAGAAGGCGATTTCGGGCGTGGTCGAGTTCGCGGGCGTAATCCGGAACTCGCCCGAGGGCCAGATCCCGAACGCCTCCAGCGGGTTGAGCGGCTGGCGCAGGTTGCCGAACCCGACGGTGGGGCCGGTGCCCTGCGGGTTGAAGGCCTTGAAGCTCGAGAAGCTCGCCAGCCGGAAGACCTCCGGCAGGGCGCAGATCACCGGAATTGCGATGCCGAGCAGGACGGCAGGCCGGGCACCCCGGAGGCGCTCGCCGAGACGGAGCCCGGCGAGCCACGAGGTCGCCCGATCGCGCTCGCGCAGGGCGATCACGAGCATCCAGATCACTGCCGCGCCCAGCAGCCAGGCAAGCCCCGGGAAGCTGTAGTTGTAGATCGTGCCCGCGAGGATCACCCCAAGCGGGATCGCGGCCCTAGGCCCGGCGAACGTCCCGGGTTCTTCCCTGTGGGGGGACGTTCGGCGGAGGGACCACTCGGGCAGCAGCGCCGGCAGCGCCAGGGCGAAGCCGAGCAGGGTGAGGCCGAGCAGCGGCTCCTTGAAGGCGCCCTGGGCCAGGTACGCCGCCGCCAGGTAGGTGCTGGCGGAGAGCACCGCGGCCGGCACGCGCAGCCAGCCGCGCACGCCCCGCAGCGCGCCGTACGCGCTCAGCGCCAGCAGGACGGCGATCGCGCCCGTGAGGCCGGCGAAGCCCTCGATCAGGCTGGCCCCGCTCACCTTGGCCGTCGCGGCGACGATCGCGTGCGGGCCGAGCGGGTAGCCGCCCTTGATCAGGTCGGGCGTCGGCCCGGCGTGGGAGCCGATCCACTCCGTGAAGAGCAGGTGGGAAGCCATGTCGTCGTTGACCAGGCCCTGACCGAGGATGCCGATCCGCCCACTTGCCGCGAATGGGATCGCGGCGACCAGGGCCGCTCCGACCACGACGACGATCGCTCCCACCCGGAAGGTCCCAGCGGGCATCCGCGTACGACCGAAAACCACCAGGCAGCCGATCAGCGCCAGGCCCACGGCGACCGCCGCGGTCACCGCGTGCCCCGGCAGCTTGACCGCGACGCCGCAGATCACCAGCAGCGCCGAGATCCCGGTGGCCGGGCCGGCTGCCGAATGGCGCGGCAGCCCGGCGATCGCCATGATCGCCGCGCCGAGCAACAGGGACGCAGCGACGATCAGCGCGCCCGCCAATACGGCCGAAAGCATCGCGGAAGCCTAGATAGGAACGCTCAGGCGGGCCCTGGAGGCCTAAAGGCCCGGCAGGTGCCGGGCGGTGAACCCGTGCGGGTAGGCATCGGCCGGATGCCAGCGCGGGCCCGAGCCACGGGCGTCGCCGACCGTGTCCCACCTCAGCCCGGCGATCACCGCGTAAACGTGGGTGGGGCTGGCATAGATGGTGAGCCAGCGTCCGGGCCCCGGGATCCCGTAGCCCATGAACTGTCCCGAGGTCAGCGGAGCTTGCAGCAGCCCGGCCCCGGCGAGGGCGTAGCTGACGGCGCCGGAGCAGTCGTAGCCCTTCGATTGCCAGGAGCCATGCCCCCCTCCCCATCGGTATGGCTGACCGACGATCAGGTTCGCGGCGCTGATCATCTGCTTGACCGGGTCCGGGGCCGACGCCGGCGCCAGGGCGGTCCGGTTCAGGAGCAGCGCGGACTCGACCCCGCCCACCGGGTGGGTGGCCGTGTAGACCCGCTTGCGCTCGGCCGGTGAGGGCGGCGCATAGGAGCCGTTGGAGCCGGCCGAGGCCGCGGGCATGCCGGTCTTCGGGTCGATCGCCCCCGGCGTCGTTCGCGGCGACGGGGTATCCCATGGCGCAGCCTTCTGCAGCGCTTCCTCGGATCGATACGTGGGCTTGTGCCGGCCCTGCCAGGGCTCCGGCGCGAGCTGCACCGAAGCAAGCGCCGCAGAGCTCGAGGCCGAGCCGCCGGTGAGCTTCGGCAGCCCGATCAGCGCGGCCGCGGCAATCGCGACGGCTGCGACCACCGGAACCGCGATTGCGGGGCGAATCCCGACCCGCCGACGTCTGACCACTGCCCGAGCGCCCTCCATTGGCCTTCCAACTCTAGGCGGGAAGCTCAGCGGCTGTGCCGCTGAGCCGCCGAGATCAGGCGGCCGCCGGCCGCTCCATGAACCAGTTGGAGGCCCCGCCCGGGATCGTCGTCGCGTCCCCGATCACCTCGTAGCCATGCGAGCGGTAGTAGGGCAGGTTGTCCGGGTTCGAGGTCCAGAGGAACGCGGGCACCTCGGCCTGATCGGCCGTGGCGAGCGCCTCGGCCATCAGCCGCCGGCCAAACCCCCTCCTCTGATGGGCCCGCCTGACGCCGAAGATCACCACGATGAAGGCGTCGTAGTCCGGGTAACCACGCTCGAAGACTCGCTCCGCGCCCAGAGAGCGCGCGAGCACAGATGGCCCGGCGAGCAACGGTCCCGGTATGAGCTGGATGAGGCTGCGCAGAGTCGGCGGCGGCCACAGGCTGGGCGCACAGCCGCCCAGCACCGCGATCGGCTCGCCGTCTTCGGTGATGCACCACGAGGGACCCGCCCAGCGCTCGGCGACCCGCAACGTCGACAGGCAAGTCCGGTAGATGAACTTCCGGCGCCTGCCAGGATCGCGCGGCCCGACCGAGAGCCAGCCTGGATCCTCGGTGAAGGCGTCCGCCAGCGCGTCCGCCGCGCCCTCGTGAAGGCCCGGCCTCAGCGGCTCGAGCGTCGCGTCGTCAGGCAACGGATGCTGAGGAGGCCGCGTCAGACTCCGCCCACTCGGCCCGGTAGACGCGGTGGCTCCCGGCGAGGCCCTTGAGCTCGACCTCGCGGCCGTCGTCGAAGCGCAGGCCGTCGCCGTTGCCCCTTGTCGAGGCCGCGTGCCGGAGCTCCTCGGAGACGAGGATCTCGCCCCCCAGCGCCTGCGCCGCGATGCGGGCCGCGAGGATGACGTTCTTGCCGAAGTAGTCGCCCTCCTCGGAGATCACCTCACCGGTGTGCAGGCCCATCCGCACCCGGAGCGGCTCTGCCGAATCGTTCCGCTCGCGCTCGGCGAACGCGCGCTGCACGTCGATCGCGCACTCGAGCGCCTCGCAGGGATCCGGGAACGCGAGCATGAACCCGTCGCCCTGGCTCTTCACCTCGTAGCCCTCGTGGCGCGAGACCTGCTCGCGGAAGATCGCATTGTGCTCGCGCAGCAGCTGCAGCCAGCGCTCATCTCCGAGGCGCTCGGTGAGGACGGTCGAGTCCTCGATGTCGCTGAAGAGGATCGCCACGGTCCCGTCGGGCGCCATGTGGGCGCGCATGTCCGGCTGCTCCTCCTCCAGAGCGGAGACCATCTCGTCGATCGACGTCGTCACGTCGACGCCCGCCAGGCCCTGCGCCTCGAGCCGGTCCGCGAGCGCCTGGTCGGCGACCCAGCGCGCGCCCATCTCGCGGGCCGTGCCGAGCACGGTCGAGAGCAGCTCCACAGCGAGCTCGCGGTCGTTGTCCCGGTCGCGCTCGAGGAGCAGCTCCGCCAGGGCCAGTCCGCAGAGGGCCATTCCGGGGCGATCGTCCATCCTGGTCGCGATCTCGACCGCGTTGCCGAGGTGGCGCTCCGCGTCGTCGAGTCGGCCCATCGTCCAGGCGAGCATGCCGAGCACGCGGTCGACGGGCCCGTTGCACGCCGCGGCCCTTGCCACGACGATCACCAGCCCCTCGTAGGGGACCAGCTCGTCGTAGGCAGCAGCGGCGCGATCGGCATCGCCGATCATCGCGATCGCCTCGCCGAGCAGGCTCATCGCGGTGGCCCAGTTGACGTCCCGTGGGAGAGCCGAGAAATCGTCTCCCGCGAAACGTTGCAGCTCGCGCTTCGCGAGCTCGAAGTCCCCCGCCCGAGCGGCGAGCGTGACCAGCCCGCCCTGCCACGCGGGGATGCCGGGGAAGCGCTCGGCGAGGTCGCGGACGGCCGGTAGGAGCTCCCCGGCGCGCCCCTGCATGCTGCGGATCTGGATCATCTGGATGCCGTAGTACTGCTGGGCCAGCGCCTGCTCGGCCCGCTCGCCGGCGTGCCGCGCCTCCTGAGCGAGGCGCTCGGCCTCCTCCATGTCGCCGTTCAGCAGGGCGCGCATGCCGCGGAGCGCGAAGGTGTGCCAGGTGTGCTCCGGCATCCGCAGCTGGTCCGCAAGGCGGGCGTAGATCTCCAGCTCACGATCGACTGCCGGCACGTCGCCGAGCTCGAGCAACGACCAGAGCCGGTAGGCATGCCCACGCACCACCGCCTCGCGGTCGCCGGAGCGCTCGCCGAGCTCGACCAGCTCATCCGCGATCGCGAGCCGAACGCGAGGGGCGTCGGGGCCGGCGGGGATGAAGATTTTGCGGGTGAGCGCG
This sequence comes from uncultured Solirubrobacterales bacterium, assembly GCA_963797265.1. Lineage (GTDB taxonomy): Bacteria > Actinomycetota > Thermoleophilia > Solirubrobacterales > 70-9 > DASUPK01. Next base: position 63,501 of record CAWCOY010000004.1, read on the forward strand.
GTGGCCAGGGCCGGGGACGAATCGATCTCTCGAGCGATCTCGATCGCCTCGTCGACCAGTTGCTCCGACTCGCTGACGTCGTTGTCGACCCAGTACAGCTCGGCCGACTTGGCGCTCAGCAGCGCCGCCCTGCGAGCGGTGCGCTCCGAACCGATCCTCTCCAGGGCCTCGTCGAGCAGGGCGAGGAGCTGCTCGTCGAGACGCCCCGCGTCGCTCATCAGCGCGATGCCGATCGCGGCGCCCACGAGGCTGTCGGTGTCGTCCAGCCTGCGCGCCGACTCGGCCGCGCGCTCGAAGGCGGCTCGGGCGTCGGCCACGCGTGCAGACTTCGCCTCGGCGCCGCCCAGAGAGAGCAGCAGCCGGCAGCGCAGCGCCTCGTCGGGCTCCTCCATGAGATCGAGTACCTCGAGCGCCCGCCCATAGACGTCGACCGCGTCCTCATAGGCGAGCTGCTCCATGTCCTGGGCGCCGGCTCGCTGCGCATAGTCGATCGCCTTCGCGAGATCGCCGCGGGGCGCGGCGGCGAGGAAGTGGTGGGCGAGCTCGCCGAGGCGCTCGTCGACATTCCCGCCGCAGATCTCCTCGATCGCGAGGCCGGTCCGCTCGTGGAGAGCCGAGCGCTTCGGCGGGCTGAGCTCCTCGTAGAGCGTGTCCCGGACGAGCGCGTGGGCGAACGAGTAGCGGCCCTGCCCGAGATCGGTGACCAGGCGCTCGGCGATCGCCTCCCTGGCCGCCTTCATCAGCCCCTCCGGCGACTGCTTGGCGACGCGCGAGACCAGTTCCTCGTCGAAGTCGCGCCCGATCACCGCCGCGACCCGGAGGGCGTTGTTGGTCTGCTCGCTCAGCCGATCGAGACGGCGGCCAATCACTTCGCGGACCCCCTGCGGGATCTCCAGGTCGGCGATGCTTCCCGCCCCCGTGAGCTTGCCCTCGCTGGCGAGCAGGCGCACCACCTCGCCGACGAAGAATGGGTTGCCGTCGGTCTGCTCCTGTACGGCCTCGGCGAGGCCCGGCGGCGAGGGGGCGCCGGATGTCATCTCGATGTAGCGCTCAACGGCCCCGACCCCGAGGCCCCGCAGCGGGATGCGGCCGCTCCCCTCGATCCCCGAGATCTCGCCGAGGACCCGGGCGAGCGGATGGTGGCGGCCGAGCTCGACGTCGCGATAGGTGCCGAGCACCAGCAGGCCGCTTGAGGCGAGCTCCCTGGCGGCGAAGCGGAGCAGGAGGAGCGAGGGCTCGTCGGCCCAGTGGAGGTCATCCAGCACGATCACGAGTGGGCGGTCGCGTGCGGCGGCGAGCAACAGGCTGGTCACGGAGTCGAAGAGGCGGAAGCGGGCCTCCTCGCTGTCGGAACCCGTCGCCGGCTCGATGTCGAGCTTCTCGGCGACCTCGGGGATCAGCTGGGCGACCTCGGCCGCCCCGCTGCCGAGCTGCCACGCCAGTGCGACGGGGTCCGCGTCCCGGGCGTAGGAGCGGATCGCCTGCACCCACGGCCAGTAGGCCGGTGCGCCCTCGTCCTCGCGGCAGCGGCCCCAGTAAACCCGGGCGCCGCTCACGCGGGCGTAGGTAGCCAGTTCCTCCGCCGCGCGCGTCTTGCCGATCCCCGGCTCGCCCACTAGCAGCTGCAGCGACCCGCGGCCGGCGAGGGCGCCGTCGACGGCCTCGCGCAGGCGCTCCAGCTCGCGTTCGCGACCGACGAAGACGCCGCCCGCCAGGCTCTCGAGTGGATTCGCCTTGCGGGCCTCGACCGCGTCGTCGGGCTTCTCCTCGAGCGCGGCGCGGATCTGCTCGCGCGCCTCGGTGGCGTTTGCCGGACGGTCCTCCGGCCGCTTCGCGAGCAGCGCCATCACCGGACGGTCGAGCGACTCGGGAATCTCCGGGTTGTGCCGGGAGGGCGGCACCGGATCGGCGTGCAGGTGCTGGCTGATGATCGAGACCGCGTCGTCTCCGGGGAAGGGCGGCTGGCCCGTGAGCATCTCGTAGAGCAGGGCGCCGAGCGAGTAGAGGTCGCTGCCGGGGCCGGCGGCCTCGCCGAGCGCCTGCTCGGGCGGCAGGTAGGCCACCGTGCCGACGAGGGTGCCGCCGCTCACTCTGGACCGGGCCTCCGTCGTGGCCAGGCCGAAATCGCCGAGCCTGGCGCGCCCGTCGTCGTCGATCCAGACGTTCGCCGGCTTCAGGTCGCGGTGGACGATGCCGCGCGCGTGGGCGTGCTCGAGCGCGCGGGTGACGTCCGCCGCGATCTCGACCGCCCGCTCGACCTCGAGATGACCGCCGGCCGCGGTGAGCAGGCCCTGGACGTCGCCGCCCGGCATGTAGCGGCTGACGATGAACGGATTGCCGTCGTCCTCGCCGGTGTCGAGGACGGTGACCACGTGCGGGTTGTCGCCGAGCTTGCGCATCGCATCGGCCTCGCGGCGCGCCCTCGCCTGGATTGAGGCTCCCACCCCGGCGGTGTCGTAGAGCGCCAGGGCGACCTCGGTCCCGCTGCGGGTGTCGGTCGACAGGTACACGCGCTTCCGCCCGCCCTGCCCGAGGAAGCGCCGCACCTGGTATCGGCCGGCGATCTCGGTCGGGACGTCGGCTGGCAGGGGCTCCGCGGCGGGCGCCGCGGCTGGAGCCCGCTCGGCTACGAGCTCGGCTCCACACGAGTCGCAGAACCGCGCGCCCTCACGATTCTCGTTCCCACAGGACGGACAACGCATGTCCATACCTAGTAAACCAGCCGCGGTCCGGCCCTCCCATCGGGGATCACCCGTAGGGACCCGGACACCCCTGACGGCGAGCACTCGGATAGGCTGCCGCCGAGCCGAGTCGGCACGGACGCCGGGCGTTAGGGAAGGAGAGGACGCGATGGGGCGACGCAGAACTGTTGGCGCAGCGGGTGCGATCGCGGCGATTGCACTGGGGACGGCGATCGCCTACTCGCCGAGCGCCGGCGCGGTGGCGCCGGACCCGAATCCCTGGCTGCAGGAGCGCTTCCTCAACATGGCTCACCAGGGGGGCGAGGACGAGGCGCCCTCCAACACGCTGTTCGCGTTCAAGTCCGCGATCCGGGATCGCGGCGCCGACACGCTGGAGCTCGACGTCAACCTGACCGAGGACGGCCAGCTCGTCGTCATCCACGACGACACAGTGAACCGGACGACCCAGGAGACGCGCGACCGCGCCAGCGGCTTCTCCGAGGTCAACGACCTGACCCTTGCCGAGGTCCAGGCCCTCGATGCGGGCTACACGTTCCGCCCAGGCCACTACGACAAGAGCGAGCCCGCCTCCGCCTACCCGTACCGCGGGGTGCGCACCGGTCAGGTGCGCCCTCCCGCGGGCTACCACGCAAACGACTTCAAGATCCCGACGCTCCGGGAAGTGCTGGATGTCTTCCCGAAGACCCCGATCAACATCGAGATCAAGATGATCAAGACGCCGACCGGGACCGCGGGCGGTTGCGTCACGCAGAACGGGATCAACTACTGCGATGACCCGGTAGGGTCGATCCCGGTCGCGGACGCGCTCGCCGACCTGCTCGACGAGCCGCGGTACGCCAGCCGGACCGACATCATCGTCGTCTCGTTCAGTGACCAGCTGATCGACCGCTTCCACGCTCAGGACGACAACGGGAACGTCGCCTTGGCGCCAGGTGTTAACGACACGACCGCCTTTGCCCTGTTCGGCACCACCCCCGACCCCGACGTCGCGGCATTCCAGGTTCCCCCCAAGCAGTTGGGGATCGACGTGCCCCAGCTGCTGCTGCAGACCCGGCATGCTCACGACCTCGGCTACGCCGTCCATGTCTGGACCAACGGTGATCAGGACGAGACCGACGCCAGCTACCGGCACCTCTACGACCTCGGCGTCGACGGGATCATGAGCTCGGTCCCGAGCCGCCTCGCGGCCTTCCTCTGCGCCAACCACATTCCGCGGCCCGACGGGAAGAAGCGCTGCAACAAGAACAAGCTCAAGCGCCCTTAGACGTCCCCCGAGAAGGTGTCGCAGGCCTCCAGCCGGCCTGAGTCGTAGCCCGTCTGCAGCCAGTGCGCCCGCTGCTCCGAGGTGCCGTGGGTGAAGGTCTCCGGGTCGATCCGCCCCTGGGCCTGCTGCTGGATGCGATCGTCGCCGACCGCCGCCGCGGCCGTGAGGCCCTCCTGAAGGTCGCCGCTCTCGAGGATGCCGCGGTCGTAGGTCGAGCGAGCCCAGACGCCCGCCAGGCAATCGGCCTGCAGCTCTAGCCGCACCGAGAGCTCGTTGGCGTCGTCTGGATTCGACTGGCTCTGCCGACGGACCTGCTGCTCGATGCCGAGCTCCTCCTGGACGTGGTGGCCGAGCTCGTGTGCCACGACATAGGCCTGGGCGAAGTCGCCGGGTGCCTTGAACCGGTTGTTGAGCTCGTCGAAGAAGCCGAGGTCGAGATAGACCCTCTGGTCGAGCGGGCAGTAGAACGGGCCGGTGGCGGAGCTGGCCGCGCCACAGCCCGAGCTGGTCTGATTGCGGAAGATGACGACCTTCGCCCGCTTGTAGGGCTTGCCGGCGGCCTGGAACTGCTGTGTCCAGAAATCCTGTGCATCGCCTTGGACGAAATCGACGAACTGGAACTCCCTCTCCTCGTCCGGACTTCCGGGGACCGAGTTGTTCCCGGTCCCGGTCTGCGGCACCTGCGGGAAGGCGTTCGTGGGGTCGGGGACGTCGAACCCCCCGCCACCACCTCCCTTGATGAACAGGAAGTAGACGATGACGAGCACAATCAGCGTCCCGATCCCGCCGCCGCCGGCGCGGCCCAACGGGATCGGCATGCCGCCCCCGCCGAATCCTCCCCCCGCGCCGCGCCGATCTTCGATGCCGCCGCTGCGCTTGCCCGGCTTCCACTTCATGCGCGGCCACTCTATTCGCGGCCGGGCGCGAGACTGAGCGCATGAGCGAGCGGCGGCTTCCGAGTCGGATCGCGGGGCATCTGAGCCAGGTCCTCCCGGAGGGCGCCTCGGGCGCCAGTCGAGTCCGACTGACGCAGCGCGGTGAGATGGTTCAGAAACCGGGCGGCAGGCGGCTTGAGTTCACCGCGGTCCAGCAACTCGAGGTCGGGACGGTCGAGTTCGAGTGGCGCGCGACCTTCGGCCCGAACCCGCTCGTCCGGGTCAGCGTCGTCGACCGCTACCGGGATGGCCGGGGGTCGCTCGCCGCCAAGGTCTGGGGGCTGATCCCGGCGACGCGCAGCACCGGACCTGAGACCGATCGCGCGGAGGCAATGCGTTATCTCGCCGAGCTGCCCTGGGTGCCTCAGGCAATCGGATCGAACCCGGAGCTCTCCTGGCGCGAGCTCGAGGACGGCTCCATCGAAGTCTCGACTCTGGTCGGGGGAAGGGCCGCGAGCGTCCGCCTCACACTCGACGACGCTGGCCTGATCCGCAGCGCCTCGGGGCTCAGGCCACGGCTCGCCGGCAGGACCTCGGCCGAGACTCCATTCCTGGGCAGCTTCGGCGACTACGTCGAGCTCGGCGGGATCCGGGTGCCCGGCAGCGCGGAGGTGAGCTGGGAGCTTCCCGAGGGCCCCTTCACCTACTGGCGGGGCGAGGTCACATCGCTCGTCGCGGAGTAGCCCTCCAGCGCCTGCCGCTGGGAGAGCACGTAGAGCAGGATCAGGGAAGGGACAACCGTCACGGCCGCGACCGCGAAGATGATGATCACCGCGGTCAGCGTCGCGGAGGCGCCCGCCGCGCCCGAGATCGTCAATGAGGTGGGCAGGATGTATGGGAAGGCGGCCGCGAAGTAGCCCCAGATGACTGCCGTCCCGGCGCCGACGGCCGCCGCTCGCAGTCCGTAGTTGCGGCCTGTGACCAGCAGTGCCAGCGCCACCAGGCCGCAGATTCCGGAGACGAGGACCAGCGCGATACCGGGCCAGGAGGTGAGCCCGTCGTAGACGTAGCGGCCGTCCGCATGAAGGGCGATCACGCCCACGACCGCCGCAGCGCCGGCGATCACCGCCGCCACGAGGGCGCGGCGCTCGAAGTAATCCCGCAGCTCGTCGTCGCCGGCCGAGCCCGAGTCGTTCACCAGGAAGATTGCGGCGGTGTACGCGGTGAGCAGCACGAAGAGGACGCCCAGGGACAGCGGCAGGAAGCCGATCCAGCTGCTGGTCGGATCGCCGTTTCCATCCGCGGGAACCTCGCCGGCCGCGATCGCTCCCACCACCGTCCCCATGAAGAATGGTGTGAGCACCGAGGCGAAGCCGAAGATGCGGCTGGCGGGCCGCTCGACGGGGCCGGGTAGCGCATGGCGAAATGCGAAGCCCGCTCCGCGGAGGACGATGCCGAGCGCCGCCAGCGCCAGGGGGATGTAGAGCGTGCTGAAGATCGCCGAGAAGGCCGTGGAGAACGCGGTCCAGAGCACGACGAGGACAAAGATCAGCCAGACGTGGTTGGCCTCCCAGACGGGCCCTATCGAGCGGTCGATCTGTCCCCGCACGCGACCGGCCCGCTGGTCGGACCCGGCCAGCAGGTCCCAGATACCCGCGCCGAAGTCCGCCCCGGCGAAGATGGCGTAGAGCGTGACGCCCACCCAGAGGATCGCCGCGCAGACGTCCGCGCTGCTCATGCCGAGGCCCCCGATTCACGGCCAGCCGGGGGGCTGTACGGGACCTCGCCGGGCTCCTCGGGACGGCCCTCTCGCCAGCGCCGCGAAAGCGCCCGCAGCACGAGGATCGCGGTGGCGCCCAGCGCGACGTAGAGCGACATGGTCAGGCCGAAGACCCACCAGATCCCCTTGGCCGGGGTCACAGCGTCGGTCGTGCGCATGAAGCCGTCGACGATCCACGGTTGGCGCCCCACCTCGGTGACGATCCAGCCGGATTCGAGGGCTACGATCGCGCCGACCCCGGCCACCGCCGCGATTCTCAGGAACCAGGGCGTACCGGGCAGGTCCCGGCGGCGCCACCAGGAGATCGCGAACCAGACCGCCAGCAGGAACAGGCCGGTCCCGATCCCGACCATCGTGTCGAAGGCGAGGTGCAGCATCGTCAGCGCGGGCGGCTGCTCGTCATCCGGGATCTGGTCGAGCCCGGTGACGTTGGTGTCCGTGCTGAAACCGACCAGGAGTGAGTCAAGACCCGGAATCGAGATGTCCGCGGAGACCTTGCCGTCATGGCAGATCCCGCCGATGTGCTCGGGCTGGTCGTCCCCGCTCTTATAGACGCACTCGAAACCGGCGAACTTGGCGGGCTGGTCATCGGCCACGGCGCGGGCCGCCGTGTCCCCGACGAAGAGCTGGATCGGAGCCGCCACCGCCGCGAGCGTGAACGGGATGATGAAGCCGAGCCGGTGGTAGCGGTCCCGGCGGCCACGCAGCATCCCGACGGCGTAGACGGAGGCGATCAGGAAGCCGGTGACTATGTAGGCCGCCAGCCACATATGAAAGAACTCGTAGCCGGTCGCCGGGTTGAAGAGCACCTCGAACGGCCTGACGTGGGTGACGTTGCCGGCGGCGTCCAGGTCGAAGCCCTGCGGCTGGTTCATCCAGGCGTTCGCGGCGATCACGGAGAAGGCTCCGCCGATCCCGGAGATCACGATCGGCACCGCGGCGAGCATGTGCGCCCGGGGCGAAAGTCGATCCCAGCCGTAGATGTAGATCGCGATGAAGATCGCCTCGAGGAAGAAGAAGATCCCTTCGATCGCGAAGGCGATCCCGAAGGCATCGCCGAAGCGGTCCATGAATCGCGGCCAGAGCAGGCCGAACTCGAAGGAGAGGACCGTGCCGGTCACCGCGCCGACCGCAAACAGGACGGCGACCCCCTTCGACCAGTTGCGCGCCAAGCGGAGTGCATCTGGGTCCTTCTTGCGGTGGCCGTACCACTCGGCGATCAGCATCACGGCCGGGAAGGCGACGCCGAAGCACGCGAGCACTATGTGGAAGCCGAGCGTGAACCCCATCTGGTTCCGCGCGGCCAGTAGGTTCGATGCGGAATCCGCGAGGAGAAGAACCGGGCTCGCCATCAGATCGCGGAGAGCCTATTCCTCTCAGACGTCATCTCGTCACCTTGATCGAGAACCTCGCTCGATAGGTCTCGCCTGGCGCGGTCCAGGACAATTCCGGGCCGTCGCTGACCAGCGCATTGGTCGGCGCCGTCATCGGCTCGAAGGCGATCACGTCGTCGCCATCCGGCGCATAGACCTGCGCGTAGGGGTAACCCTCGCCCAGCGAGACCTCCACCCGGTGGCCACCGCCTTGGAGGACGAAGGGCGCGGAGCCCTCGGGGGCCGCGAACTCGTCGTCGAACGTCCTCCCCCCAAGCGGGCCGGCCTCGATCCGGGCCCCTTCCGTCCGTCCGCTGGGGAGCTCCTCGGCGTCCAGCACGATCCGCTCGCTCACGGGCATCTCGACCTGCCAGGCGCTCCGCTCGATTCCGGGCAGACGGAAATACGGGTGGTAGCCGAAGGAGACCGGGACCGCGACCTCACCGGTGGCCTTCACGCTGGTATCGAGCATCAGGCTCGGCCCCACCAGCGTCACCTCGACCTCGATCCGATGCGGAAACGGGAACGCGGCGAGCAGGTCGCCGTGGGCGCCAAAGTCGAAGCTCGCGGCCAGCACGCCGCCTGCCTCGAGGGTCTGATGACGCTCGACCCGCCAGCCACCCGCCGCGGCGAGCAGTCCGTGGATCGGCAGGCCGTTCGGGTCGAGGGACACCGGCAGCCCCGGGGTGTCGAGGACGATCTCGCGACCGTTCAGGGCGAAGCGCACTCGCGACAACCGGTTCGCCCAGGGGTGGAGCAACGGGATCCCCATCGTCGAACGCTTTGCCACATACGTGCGCAAGCCTCCCCGCTGACCAAGCAGCTCCTCCCCACCGTGCCGAAGCGAGCAACCGACCATTCCGGCGGCCGGGACGAAAGCGCCCTCGAGCCCGTCCCCGTCGGAGGACAGCGTCAGCGCCTTCAGCCCGTCGATCTGGCGCTCACCGATCATGCACGTGTCTCGGGCTCGGGCGACTCGGGGTGCTCCTCGCTCGAGGTGAGGGAGAGCACGAATGGCCGGCCGCCCGCCTCCTCGATCGCGACGCGGGCGATGACCTGCTGCATCGTGATCGTGCGCTCGGGGCGGCCGTTGCCGATGAAGGTGAACGCCCAGCGTGGAATGGTGGCCAGCCGGTTCTTGAAGCCGGTCAGGAACGCGAGGTGGACGAACAACCACGTCAGCCAGCCGGCCAATCCCGAGAGGCGAATCCCCTTGAAGCTGACCACGGCGCGAAATCGGGAGATGGTGGCCATGCTGCCCAGGTCCCGATAGCGGAAGGGCTCGGACTCCCTGCCGCGCAACCGGCGCTTGATCGTGTTGGACGCATGGAGCCCCTGCTGCATGGCCACCTCGGCCACGCCGGGAAGCTCGTCCAAGGACATCATGTCCCCGATCGCGAACACCTCCGGGTGCCCGGGCAGAGTGCAATCGGGAAGCACGCTGACACGCCCGGCGCGGTCGACCTCGGCGCCGGTGGCCTCGCCCAGCATGCGAGCCAGCGGGGACGCCTCGACGCCCGCCGCCCAGACCTTGGTTCGCGCGGGGATCCGGCGCTCGGAGTCCCCCTGCTTGACGACCACGCCGGTCCGATCGATGTCGCTCACGATGCTGGACATCTGCAGCTCGACGCCGAGGCTCTCGAGCCCCTTCGCCGCCTTGCCAGACAGACGGTCACCGAACGTCGCAAGCACCCGCTGGCCGCCGTCGAAGAGCAGGATTCTCGCGTTGCGTGGGTCGATCCTCGTGAAATCGTCCTTGAGGACTCGCCTCGAGAGCTCGGCGATCTGGCCCGCGATCTCCACGCCGGTCGGCCCACCTCCGACGACGACAAACGTGAGCCACTCCTGTCGCCTGTCCGGGTCCTCCTCGAGCTCGGCCATCTCGAACGCGCCGAGGATCCGGCCGCGGAGCTCGAGTGCGTCGTTGATCGTCTTCATGCCAGGTGCCCAGCGCGAGAACTCGTCGCGGCCGAAGTAGGACTGGCCGGCGCCGGCGGCGACGATCAGGCTGTCGTACGGGATCTCGACCGGACTCCCGTCGGGGCGCGTCGCCGTGACCCTGCGAGCCCCGAGGTCGAAGCCGGTCACATCGGCCAGCTTGACCTCGACGTTGTGCTGGCGGCGCAGCACGCTCCTGAGCGGCGGGGCGATCTCGCCTTCCGAGAGGATCCCCGTCGCCACCTGGTAGAGGAGTGGCTGGAAGAGGTGGTGGTTGTCGCGGTCCACGAGCGTCACCCGGACCGGGCCCCGACGAAGCCGGCGCGCGGCGAATAGGCCTCCGAAACCCCCGCCGACGATCACGACTCGATGGGGGTCGGAGGACATCGTCAGGCGCTCATACGTCGACGCCGTACTCCCTCAGCCGCTCGCTCAAGATGATCCGCGCCGCCGCTTCGATCAGCGCCAGGTGGGAGAACGCCTGCGGGAAGTTCCCAAGGTGGCGGCCGGTGCTGGTGTCGAACTCCTCGGCGTAGAGGCCGAGCGGCGAGGCGATGCGAAGGAGGCGATCCATCAGGTCCCGAGCGCGTTGTTCCTCTCCGATGATCGCCAGCCCCGAAACCAGCCAGAACGAGCAGATCAGGAAGCTGCCCTCCTTGCCCGAGAGGCCGTCGTCCGTCTCCCCCGTGACGTAGCGAAGCACGAAGCCGTCCTCGGTGAGATCGTCGGCGATCGCCAGCACGCTCTTGCGCAGCACCTCGTCGTTTCCCGGCAGGAAGCCGAAGATGGAGGCAAGCAGCGTCGAGGCGTCGAGGGCGTCGGTGTCGTAGTGCTGGCGGAGGACACCGTCCCGAACGCCGTTCTCGAGGATGTCCTTGCGGATCTCCTCGGCGGTGGCGCCCCACTCGGCCCGCAGGTCGGAGTTCCCCCGGATCTCCGCGAGCTTCGAGGCCCGGTCCAACGCGACCCAGCACATCAGCTTGGAGGAGACGTAGTTCTGCGGCTCGCCCCGCGCCTCCCAGATCCCTTGGTCGGGACTCTTCCAAACCTCCGTCGCGCACTCGGCCTGGGCCTGAACCACCGGCCAGAGCCCGCGGGGGAGGCGCTGGCTGCGGTGGCTGTGCAGCAGGATCGAGTCGAGGGCGGCGCCGAAAACGTCGTTCTGGCGCTGGTCGAAGGCGCCGTTCCCCACGCGCACCGGCGACGCTCCCGCGTAGCCGGATAGGTCATCCCTCGTGGACTCCGTCAGGTCCCGCCGGCCGTCGATCCCGTACATGATCTGCAGAGCCCCGTCCTCGTTCGGCTCAAGCTCGCCGACGAACTGCATGAACTCGTTGGCCTCCCAGTCCAGTTGCAGGTAGTGGAGCGCCTGGAGCGTGAAGGTCGAGTCCCTGATCCAGGTGAACCGGTAGTCCCAGTTGCGCTCTCCGCCCGGCGTCTCCGGCAGCGACGTCGTCAGCGCCGCCACCGTTGCGCCGGTGGGCATGTAGGTCAGTCCCTTGACCGTCAGGGCCGAGCGCTGGATCGCCCCCCGGAAGCGGTGGTCGGGCATCCGGGCCTTGGAGACCCAGGTGCGCCAGTAGGTGGTCGTTTCGCTGATGCGCGCGTTCGCCTCGTCCACATCCTCCGGCGAGGCGAGCTCCTCGGCCCAGGAGAGCGAGCAGAACGCCTGCTCGCCCTTCTGCAGCGTGTGCCGTGCCTGCGCCACTCCTCCCTCCGCTCCGAGCGGCATGCTGCTTCGGAGCCTCACCGTCAACCCCGCCCCGCTCGCGTCGGCGGTGTGACGGCCCTGCAGCGACCACTCGGCGGGCACCCGCCCATAGTCGAAATCCGGCTCACAGAGCAGCTCCATGTCGACCGAGCCATCCATGCAGAGCACCGTTCGGACCAGCAGGTGATGGGCGTCCTCGTCGGCGGGAGCCCGCGTATGCGGGGTGATCTCGTCCTCGTGTCGAGTCGGGCCGATCGTCAGCGCGTCGCGCACCATCGCCCAGCCCGTGTCCGTATGCCAGGTCGTGTTGAGGATGTTCGTTCCCGGCTCATAGATCCTGCCGCTCGGGACGTTGATCCCGAAGGGGGCGAAGCGGAACGAGCCCGCCTCACGATCCAGGAGCGTCCCGAAGATGCTGGCCGAGTCGAACCGAGGCACGCAGAGCCAGTCGATCGCCCCGTCCGGAGCCACCAGCGCACCCGTATGGCAGTTGGAGAGGAAGGCGTAATCCGCGATCGGCGGGAACGGCGACGGCATGGCCGCGCTCTGCGCCATGGTCTCCGGCGCGGTGTCCGTCACGACGCGGTCCAGGGGGCGTGCCATCCGCCGTAGCCGCCGACGAGCTTGTCCGCGGCCTTGGGGCCCCACGAGCCGGGCTTGTACGGGTGGACCTTCGGAGGCTTCTCGAGCAGTGGGCTCATAATCCGCCAGGTCTCCTCAATGTTGTCCTGGCGGGTGAACCGCTTGCTGTCCCCCACCATCGCGGCGTGCAGGAGAACCTCGTAGGGGGTCGGCCCTTCACCGCCCTCCTCGGAGAACTCCATGTCGAGGTTGATCTGCTCCGGGTCGGCCGAATCGCTGCGCTGCGCATCCACCAGCAGCCTGATTCCGGTGCTCGGATGGAGCTTGACAACGAGCTGATCCGGCTCCGGGGCCATCCCCCTGGTTGCGTAGCCGAGCCTGGGCGGCGCCTTGAAGATCAACCGCAACTCCCACTGGGTCACCGGCAAGAGCTTCCCGGTCCGGATGAAGAACGGGACTCCCGACCAGCGCCAGTTGTCTATCTCGAGGCGCATCGCCGCATAGGTCTCGGTGGTGGAGCCCTTCGCGACGCCCTTGATCTTCTTGTAGCCCTCGTGCTGTCCCCTGACGTACTGCGCGGGGTCCGCTGGCGGCATCGCCGAGAACGTCGCGAACATCGCGTCCTTGATCGAGCGCTCATCGCGACCCGCCGGTTGCTCCATCGCCGCTGCAGCGACGATCTGCATCAGATGGTTGACCACGACGTCTCTCAGGGCGCCCACCGGGTCATAGAAGCTGCCTCGGTCGGTCACCCCGAAGTCCTCGGCCATCGTGATCTGGACGCAGTCAATGCTGTTCCGGTTCCAGACGGGCTCGAAGATCGCGTTGGCGAAGCGCAGGAAGAGAATCTCGGCGAGGCCCATCAAACCCAGAAAGTGGTCGATCCGGTAGAGCTGATCCTCGCGGATGTACTGGTGGATCTCCGCCGCGAGCGCGCGGGCGGATTCAAGGTCGTGACCAAACGGCTTCTCCACCACCACGCGCGCGTTTCCCGTCAATCCCGCGTCGTGGAGCCCCTTGATCGTCATGCCGAACAGGCTCGGGGGGATCTCCAGATAGAAAACCGGGTTCTTGGCGCCCTTGATCTCCCGGGCGAGCCGTTCGTAGGTCTCATCGGCCGAGAAATCGCCCTGGATGTAGGAGAACCGCTTGGCCAGGCGATTGAACACCTTTGGATCGAGCCGCTTGCCGGAGGACGTCTGGATCGCCTTCTTTGCGTGCTCGCGGAGGTCGTCGACCGACCAGTCGTCGAAAGCCACACCGACTATCGGGCAATTCAGTAGCCCCCTGGCCTCGAGCCGGTAGAGCGAGTGGAAAGTCATCACCTTGGCGAGGTCACCGGTGATGCCGAAGACGACGAAGACGTCGGCTGGGCGCGTTTCGGTTGACGCCATCCTTCTCCTCTTCCCTACGCCGTTCCGGTGCATCACCGCTCGGACGCTTTCCTTGCTCGGCAGCGCCGAGACTACTTGCTCGTCAGGTGGAAGCGGTCGCAGACGTCGCAGCGGTAGTAGCTCATTCCGAACCGCGCCGCCTCCGCCTTGGCGACCTCCTCCTTGACGTAGCCGCGTTTGGGCTTGCCGTCCTTGTTGAAATGGCTGCCAACCAGCCTGCGCCCGGCCATACCCCGAGCGTACTCGGGGACCACTAGGGGCCATTCCCAATAGACGAACGGGACTGGAAGGTTCATCGTCACGGCCATGGCAAACGAAGAGAAGACCCCAACCGAGAAAACCGAGGTCAAGGAGCCCGTCGGCCCGCGCCGAGCGCTCCTGCGCTCCAAGTACCACCGGGTGCTCTGGGGCGTCGCCGGGGGCATCGGCGATCACATCGGCGTCAGCCCACTGCTCGTCCGAGTTGCGTTCGTTGTCGTCAGCCTCTTCGGCGGCGCCGGAATCCTCGCCTACCTCGTGCTGGCGGTGGCGCTTCCTGAGGACGACGGAACGGGCAAGCCGGTGCCCGACAGCGTCTGGGCCCGACTCGGCAAGGTCCTTCTCGTCTGCTTCCTGGTCGCGCTCGGCCTGGGCGCCGCCGCGGTACTTGCCTTCGCCAGCGCCTGGGCTACGGCCACCGGGCACGGGACCGTCGTCGCCGCCCTCGTGGTCGCGCTGGGCGCCGGGCTGGTCGCCGCCGCCTTCGCGACGAGCGTCAGGCGGCGGGTCACGCCCTGGCTGCTCACTGCCGCGCTCGTGCTCGGCATCCCGGCGGGGGCGATCGCGGCCGCCGACATCGATATCGACGGGTCCGTCGGGGAGCGCACCTACACCCCGACCGTGCCGACGGACATTCCCGCGGATGGCTTCAAGCTCGGCACGGGTCAGCTGATCGTCGACCTGCGGGACCTGCCCTGGAAGCCGGGGAGGACGATTGCGGCGTCAGCTCATCTCGGTATCGGTCAAATGATCGTCTCGGCACCGCCCAACGTCTGCGTGCAGGGTCATGCGACCGGGAAGGCCGGCGAGCTCCTGGTCGCGGGCCAAGTCAGCCACGGCATCGATCCGGATGTCAGCCTCCCGACGGCGACGTCCAATGCCCCGAGACTCCAGCTTGACGCCGACATCCAGGTCGGGCAGATGACCGTCACGGACAAGGACCCGAACAAGGTCGCAGACCATGGAGGCCTGGACTACGAGAACCACGAGCAGGAAGCCAGGCAGAGGCAGGTATGCGGTAGGTGAATAGGCCAGACCTGAACACGCTCGGGACCGGGACGGTCGTCCTGGTCCTCGGCGTGTTCGTCCTCCTGCAAACGAGCGACGCAATCTCGCTCAACGGCTGGGTGTCGCTCGCCGGGCTTGGCGGGTGCGTGCTGCTCGCCCTCGTCTTCAACTCGATGGCCCGCCACCGGGCCCGGGTGGCCGCGATGGCTGCAACCGAAGAGGCTGAGCCAATTCCGGCCCTGACCGAGGAGACGCGCCAGGTGTCCAAGGCCGGGACCGTGGTCGGCCTGATCCTCGCAGCCTTCCTGGCCATCTTCTGGGCGAACGGAAACCTCGAGACGGCCGGCAGCTTGGCCCTCGCCGCGCTGGTCGTGGCCACTGTCCTGATCCTGCTCTCCGCGCCCTTCTGGCGGGCCATGATCAGGCGGCTCGGCGCCGAGCAGGTGGCGCGCGCCCGCTCGGAGGAACGGGCGGAGGTCGCTGCTCACCTGCACGACTCGGTCCTGCAGACCCTCGCCCTGATCCAGAAGCGGTCGGATGACCCCAAGCAGATCGCGCAACTCGCCCGCCGGCAGGAGCGAGAACTGCGCGAATGGCTCACCGACGACCAGCCGAGCAGGCCGGACGAGCGCCTGGCCGACGCCCTCCGCGCGGCTGCGGTCGAGATCGAGGACTCCCACGGCACGCCGATCGAGGCGATCGTCGTCGGCGATGCCCCTCTCGACGAGCACTCGCGCGCGCTGGTCGCAGCGAGCAGGGAGGCGCTGACGAACGCGGCCAAGTTCGCCTCCCGGGGCGGACCTGTACGTCTCTATGCGGAGATCGAGGACGGCGCGGCGCGTGTGTTCATCGACGACCGGGGGCCCGGATTCGATCCGGAGCGGATTCCCGCCGACCGTCACGGCGTGCGCGAGTCGATAATCGGCCGCATGGAGCGCCACGGAGGCCGGGCAGAGATCCGCAGCGAGCCGGGCCTGGGCACCGAGGTCGAACTGAGGGTCGAGGGGAACGGACGATGAACTCAACGCCCTCGGTCGTGATCGTCGACGACCACCGCATCTTCCGAACGGGGGTGAAGGCGGAGCTCGAGGGCATGGTCGAGATCCTTGGAGAGGCGGAGACGGTGGAAGACGCGGTGCGCGCGATCACCGAGCTCGAGCCTGATGTCGCCCTGCTCGACGTGCACATGCCCGGCGGCGGCGGCGTCGAGGTGATCGAGCAGGTATCGAAGGCTCGCCCCCAGCAGCGCTTCCTTGCACTCTCAGTCTCGGACGACCCGCAGGACGTGATCGCGATCGTCCGGGCCGGGGCGCGCGGCTATGTCACCAAGACGATCACCGGCGAGGACCTCGCCGACGCCGTCGGGCGGGTCCGCGACGGCGACGCGGTCTTCTCACCGCGCCTCGCCGGCTTCGTGCTCGACGCGTTCGCCGGCGATCTACCCGCCGAGGAGGTCGACCCCGAGCTCGACCAGCTCACCGCCCGCGAGCGCGAGGTGCTCCGTTACATCGCGCGCGGCTACCTCTACAAGGAGATCGGCCTGCGCCTGAGCATCTCGGTGAAGACCGTGGAGGCCCACGTCAGCTCCGTCCTCCGCAAGCTGCAGCTCTCGAACCGGCACGAGCTCAGCCGCTGGGCTGTGAGCCGACGCCTGGTCGACTAGAGCAGCGGCAGGCCCTCGCGGAAGGAGCGGATTGCCGCGTCGGCGCCCGCCTCCAGGAGCTCCTCGACCGTGAACTCTCCGGTCGCCACGCCGACGACGCGGATGCCGGCGCCGTGACCGGCCTCGACGTCGCGCGGCGTGTCGCCGCAGGAGAAGCAGTGGTCCCGCTCGAGCGTCCGGCCCGAGACGACCTCGCCTCGCTCGAGCGCCTTCTTGGTGAGCTCGGTGCGGTCGGGCGAGTCGGAGCCGTAGCCGCCAAAGGAGAAGTAGCGGTTGAGGTTGGCGCGCTGCAGCTTGATGTGGGCAGCCTCCTCGACGTTGCCGGTCGTCAGGCCGAGCAGGATGCCGTCGTCGATCAGCCGGTCGAGTAGGTCGACGACGCCGTCCTTGACCACGAAGCCCGGCGAGTTCTCGACCTCCTCGGGTAGGTGATCGAGTCGGCGCCGCATCAGGGCGCTGGCCTCCTCGTCGGTGGGCTCGCGGCCGATCGCCTCCCTGAAGACCACCCTCCCCACCTCGGGATCGGGCACTCCCTTGCCGGTCACCGCCGGGACGTCGACGTCCACGCCCTGCAGCTCCTTGAAGGCTCGCTTCCAGGCGCGGTCGCTGGCCCCTCCGGTGGAGATCAGCGTGCCGTCGATGTCGAAGAGGACCGCCTGCGTCGTGTCGGGGGCCGTCACGCGGCCGAGGCCTCCAGCACGCCCTGACGGATCGCCGACGCGGAGCGGCGGATGTCGTCCTCGCTCGTCCGCCAGTTGCAGACCGAGATCCGGATCGCGGGGCGCCCGCGCCAGCGGGTGCCGGCGAGCCAGCAGGTTCCATCGCGCTGGATCCGCTCGACGGCGGCCGTGGTCAGCCCACCGGACTCGTCACCAACAACCGCCACCAGGACCTGGTTGATCACCACGTCGTTGATCACCTCGAGCGCGGGGTCCCCTTCCAGCTCGGTGGCCATCAGGCTGGCGAGGGCGGAGCAGCGCTCGACGAGCTCGGCCACGCCCTTGCGTCCGAGTGAGCGCAGCGCCGCATAGAGCACGAAGCCGCGCGCCCGCCGCGATGACTCGGGCACGTACTGGTAGGAATCGCGGACGTCGGACGCTTCGGGCAGGTACGGAGCGCTGATCCCCATTGCACCGCGGAGAGCGTCGGGTTGCTTGGCGGCGACGAACCCACAGTCGTAGGTGACGTTGAGCCACTTGTGGGCGTCGGTTGACCAGGAATCGGCACGCTCCAGCCCCTCGGTCAGCTCATCGAACCGGCGGCTGGCGGCCGCCCACAGGCCAACCGCGCCGTCGACGTGCAGCCAAGCCTCGTGTCGCTCGCAGACGTCTGCGATGGCGGGCAACGGGTCGAAGCAGCCCGTGTTGACCTCGCCCGCCTGCGCGCAGACGATCGCAGGGCCCTCGCCGCGCTTGAGCTCCTCGGCCAGCGCTTCGGGGTCCATGCGGCCGGCGTCATCGGCGCGAACCCGGATCGCGTTCTCGTCCCCCAACCCGAGCAGCCGCAGGGCGACGAAGATCGTCGCGTGGGCGTGCTCGCCGACCAGCACGCGCATGGCCGGCGCGCCGTTCAGCCCCTTCGACTCCACATTCCAGCCCACCCGCTGGAGCGCCGCGCGGCGGCCGGCCGCGATGCCGCAGAAGTTGGCCATGGTCCCGCCGGTGGTGAGGCCGAAGGCCGAGCCTTTCGGCAGGTCGAGGAGGTCGAGCACCCAGCGGCCGGCAACTTCCTCGGCCACCGCGGCGGATGGGCCGCATAGGTAGACGCTCGCGATCTGATCCCAGGCCCCGGCCAGCCAATCGGCACCGAGCGCCGCGGGCAATGTGCCGCCGATCACGTAGCCGAAGTAGCGCGGGCTCCCCAGCGCGATCAGACCGGGCTCCGCCGCGTCGGCGAGCTGATCGACGACCGTCGCCGGATCCTCACCCTCCTCGGGGAGCTTGCCGCCGAGCGCCCTGCGCAGCTCTTCGACGCTCGCCTCCTCGATCACTGGGCGGTCGTCAACCCCGGCCAGATAGCGACGCGCCCGTTCCTCGGCCACCTCCAGCACGCGCCCATAGTCCTCGGGGCCCACCGCGCTCACCCGGCCTTGCGGTTCGCCCGGTAGCGGCGGATCAGGTTGTTGGTGGAGCTGTCGTGCTCCAGGTCCGGCTCCTCGGGCGCCTGGAGCTGGGGAATGATCTTCACGGCGAGCACCTTGCCCAGCTCTACTCCCCACTGGTCGAAGGAGTCGATCCCCCAGATCGCTCCCTGAGTGAAGACGCTGTGCTCGTAGAGGGCGACCAGCGAGCCGAGCGTTCGCGGCGTCAAGCGCTCGGTCAGGATGACGTTGGAGGGCCGGTTCCCCTCCATCACCCGGTGCGGGACGATCGACTCCGGGGTCCCCTCTTCCCGCACCTGCTCCGGCGTCTTCCCGAAGGCGAGCGCCTCCGGCTGGGCGAAGACGTTCGACATCAGCAGGTCGTGGTGCTCGCCAAGCGGATTGAGGGTGTGCAGGAAGCCGATGAAGTCGCACGGGATCAGGCGCGTTCCCTGGTGGATCAGCTGGTAGAACGAGTGCTGCCCGTTGGTCCCCGGCTCGCCCCAGTAGATCGCGCCGGTGTCGTAGTCGACGCGGGCGCCGTCCAGGGTGACGTGCTTGCCGTTCGACTCCATGGTCAGCTGCTGCAGGTAGGCCGGGAAGCGGTGCAGGTACTGGTCGTAGGGGAGGACCGCCGCCGTCTGGGCGCCGAAGAAGTCGCTGTACCAGACAGCGAGCAGCCCCAGGATCGAGGGCAGGCTCTCGCCGATCGGCAGCTCCCTGAAATGCTCGTCGACGGCGTGGAAGCCGGCCAGCATCTCGCCGAACGCCTCAGGCCCGATCGCGAGCATCGTCGAGAGACCGATCGCCGAGTCCATCGAGTAGCGGCCGCCGACCCAATCCCAGAATCCGAACATGTTGTCGGTGTCGATGCCGAACTCGCCGACGCCCTCGGCATTGGTGGAGACCGCGACGAAGTGCTTCGCGATCGCCTCCTCGGAGCCCAGCTTCGCGAGCGCCCACTCCCTGGCCGTGTGCGCGTTCGTCATCGTCTCGAGCGTGGTGAAGGTCTTCGAGGAGACGATGAAGAGCGTCTCCTCGGGATCGAGGTCGCGGGTCTTCTCGGCGAAGTCGGTGCCGTCGACG
This sequence comes from uncultured Solirubrobacterales bacterium, assembly GCA_963797265.1. GTDB lineage: Bacteria > Actinomycetota > Thermoleophilia > Solirubrobacterales > 70-9 > DASUPK01. The sequence goes on from CAWCOY010000004.1 coordinate 83,215, forward strand.
TTGGAGACGAACCGGAAGGTCATCTCCCGGCGCGAGTAGTGGCGCAGCGCCTCGTAGGCCATCACCGGGCCCAGGTCCGAGCCCCCGATGCCGATGTTGATCACGTTGCGGATCGGCTTGCCCGTGTGGCCCTTCCATTCGCCGGACCGGATCCGATCGGCGAAGTCCGACATCCGGCCGAGGACCTCGTGGACCTGCTTGACGACGTCCTCGCCGTCGACGATCAGCGACCGGTCCTTCGGCATCCGCAGAGCGACGTGCAGCACGGCGCGGTCCTCGGAGACGTTGATGTGCTCGCCGCGGAACATCGCATCGCGGCGCTCCGCCACGCCGCACTCGTCGGCGAGCCGGGTCAGCAGCCCCAGCGTCTCGTCCGTGACCCGGTTCTTGGAGTAGTCGAGGATGAGGCTGGCTCCCTCCGCCACCAGCCGCGTGCCGCGGTCCGGGTCCTCCGCGAAGAGCTCCCGCAGGTGCCGGTTCCGGATCTCGCCGAAGTGCTTCTCGAGCGCACTCCAGGCTTGGCGGTCACGCAGTTGCGGTTCTGGGCTCACCCGCCGCAGCCTAACTACGCGCCGCTATCGGCTCCGGCCTAACGCCTCTGCTTCTTGCACGTCTTGTTCGCGACGCTCGCGGCCCGGTGCTTCTTCTTCGGACTGTCCTGACTTTGGCCGCCAGGAGCGGCCTTGTGCAGGACGGTCTACGCCGCCAGGCGCTCCGACTCGGACTTGATCGTCTCGAGCAGCTCGTTCCAGGACTTGGAGAAGGCCTCCGCGCCGTCCGTCTGGAGCTTCAGCGCGAGCGCGTCCGTGTCGATGCCCTGGTCCTGATGCGCCTGGAAGACCTCCTCGGCGTCACCGCCGTCGGCTGGCAGGGGATCGCCCACCTTGCCGTGGTCCGCGAAGGCCATCAGGGTCTTGTCGGGCATCGTGTTGATCGTGTCCGGCGCTGCGAACGCCTCGATGTAGAGCGTGTCCGAGGCCTCCGGATCCTTGGTGCCGGTGCTGGCAAAGAGCAGCCGCTGCAGGCGCGCACCCTGATCGGCCAACGCCTGCCAGGGCTCGGACTCGAACTTCTCACGCCACGCCGCATAGGTCGCCTTGCCAACCGCGACCCCGAGCGTGTTCTTGCTCTCGTCCGAAACCTCGTCGTGGACAGCGACGTCCCAGCGGCTGATGAAGAGCGAGAGCACGGACGGGACGTCGGGATCGAGGCCGTCCTGGATCCGCCGCTCTATGCCCTTGATGTAGGCGTCCGCCGCCGCCATCGTCTGGTCGGTCGACATCAGCAGCGTTACGTTGATCGGCACGCCGGCATAGATCGACTCCTCGATCGCGGGCAGGCCCTCCGGGGTCCCGGGGATCTTGATGAAGTTGTTGTCCTCCGCCCGCCCGTACAGGTCGGCGGCCTGCTGGATGGTCGCCTCGGTGTCGTAGGCGAGCAGCGGCGAGACCTCGAGGGAGACCCAGCCGTCCATCCGGTCGGTCTCCTTGTGGATGTCGGCGAACATCTTCGCTGCCCGCGTGACGTCGGCCAGGGCGAGCTCGAAGAAGAGCTCCTCCCCCTCCAGGCCCTTCTCGCGAAGCTCGGCGATCTGCTCGTCGTACGCGTCGCCGCTAGAGATCGCCTTGTCGAAAATCGTCGGGTTGGAGGTCTGACCGGTGACGGAAAGCTCATCGATGTAGCGCTGCTCCGTCCCGTCGTCGAGCATCGTGCGGGTGATGTTGTCGAGCCAGAGGCTCTGGCCGAGCTCGTGCAGCTGTTCCGTGGGCTTCATCGTCCAAGTACCTCCTTGGCTGTCTCGGCCACCTTGTCTGGGGTGAACCCGAACTTGGTCTGTACGTCCTTCAGGGGGGCGGAGGAGCCGAAGGTGTGCATGCCGATCGAGGCTCCTTCATTGCCTACGAATCTCTCCCAACCCAGGGTAGATGCCTCCTCGATCGAGACACGCGCCGTGATCTCGGGCGGCAGCACCTCGTCGCGGTAGGACTGATCCTGGCGCTCGAAGAGCTCCCAGCAGGGCAGGCTGATGACGCGCGAGCGCACGCCATCTGAGATCAGCTTCTCGTGCGCTGCCACGGCCAGCGAGACCTCGCTGCCGGTGGCGATCAGGATCACCTCGGGATCGCCACCGGCAGGATCGGCGAGCACGTAGCCGCCCCTGCGCAGACCCTCGGCGGACGCGTAACGAGAGCGATCGATGATCGGCACGTCCTGGCGGGTCAGGACGAGCGCGACCGGCTGGTGGTGGCGGTCGAGCGCGGCTCGCCAGGCCTCGGAGACCTCGTTGGCGTCGGCGGGCCTGATCACGTCGAGTCCGGGGATCGCGCGAAGCCCGGCCAGGTGCTCGACCGGCTGGTGCGTCGGGCCGTCCTGCCCAAGCCCGATCGAGTCGTGGGTGAAGAGATGGATCACGGGCAGCTCCATCAGCGCGGAGAGCCGGATCGCGGGCTTGGCGTAGTCGGAGAAGGTCAGGTACGTGGACCAGAGGGGACGCAGCTTCGACAGCGAGAGCCCGTTCGAGAGCGCCGCCGAGCCGTGCTCGCGGATCCCCAGGTGAAGCTGGCGTCCACTGCGCGACTCGGGCTCGAAGGCCTCGGCGCCCTCCACGTCCTGGAGCCCGACCGAGGTCGAGCCGGTGAGGTCCGCCGATCCGGCCAGCAGCCACGGGATCAGGGCGGCGACGGCGTTCTCCACCTGGTTGGAGGCCTTGCGGGTGGCGATCCCCTTCTCGTCGGCATCGAAGGTGGGGATGTCCGCATCCCAGCCCTCGGGAAGCTCTCGCCGCTGCATGGCCTCGATCTCGCGCGCGAGGGTCGTCTTCTCGCGCAGATAGCCGTCGAATAGCTTCTCCCAGGCCTCGCGCACCTCGCGGCCCCGAAGGCCGATGCCCTCGTCGAAGTGCTCCCGGACTCCGTCCGGGACGAGGAACTGCGCGTCCTCGGGCCACCCGTACGCCCGCTTGGTCTCGCGAACCTCCTCCTCGCCGAGCGGATCTCCGTGGGCCTCGGCGGTGTCGACCTTGTGCGGCGATCCCCAGCCGATGTGGCTGTCGAGGATGATCAGCGTCGGGCGGTCGACCTCCTTGCGGAACGCCTCCAAGCCGCGCGTGAGCAGGTCGAGGTCGTTGGCGTCGCCCACCCGCGTGACGTTCCATCCGTAGCCTGCGAAGCGGGCCGCGACGTCGTCCGTGTAGGTGACCTCCGTCGGCCCGTCGATCGAGATGTGGTTGTTGTCGTAGACCCAGCAGAGATTGTCGAGCTGCTGGTGACCGGCGAGGGACGCGGCCTCGTTCGAGACACCCTCCTCGAAGTCACCGTCGCCGCAGAAGACGTAGACGTCGAAGTCGAACAGCGGGAAGCCGTCGCGGTTGTAGCGGGCCGCCAGCCACTTCGAGGCGACCGCCATGCCGATGCTGGTTGCGATTCCCTGGCCCAGCGGCCCCGTCGTGGTCTCCACACCGGAGGTCCAGCGGTACTCGGGGTGTCCCGGGCACCTGGAGTCGAGCTGCCGAAAGCGCTTGATGTCGTCGAGGCTCACGGCCGGCTCACCGACGACCTCGTAGTCGGGATCGACGGCCTTGACGCCGGTCAGGTGGAGCATCGAGTAGAGCAGCATCGAGGCGTGGCCGTTGGAGAGCACGAAGCGGTCCCGGTTCGGCCAGATCGGGTTCTGCGGGTCGAAGCGCAGGAAACGCTGCCAGAGGACGTAGGCGAGCGGAGCCAGCGCCATCGGTGTGCCGGGGTGCCCCGAGTTCGCCTTCTGGATGGCGTCGATCGACAGCGTCCGGATGGTGTTGATGCAGAGCTGGTCGATGTCGGTGCGGCGTTCGCTTGCGACTGCCATCTGGGTCTCGATCCTACGCTTTCGGCTCCATCAGGCCGATCCGGCCATCAGGAGCCATAGATTTACCCGTCGTGGCCTCGACGAACCTCGATGCGGAGAAGAAGCTCGCCGCCGACGCAGCGGCCGAGCTGGTCGAGGACGGGATGGCCGTGGGGCTGGGCACGGGATCGACCGTCGCTCACCTGCTGCCGGCGATGGCCGCGAGGCAGCTCAAGGACCTCCGCTGCGTGGCGACCTCCGTCGCCACCGAGGAGCACGCGAAGGCGCTCGGAATCCCGGTTGAGCCGTTCGACCGGCTCGACCGGCTCGACATCGCGATCGACGGCGCCGATCAGATCGCACCCGATCACTGGCTGGTCAAGGGAGGAGGCGGCGCCCACACGCGCGAGAAGATCGTGGCGGCGACGGCCGAGCGCTTCATCGTGATCGCGGACTCCTCGAAGACCGTGCACCAGATCAAGCCCCCGATCCCGCTCGAGCTGAAGCGCTTCGGCCTGGCCTCGACGCTCGAGCGGATCGGCTCGGAGCTCGGTGAGGTCGCGGTGCGGCCCGACTGCCCGCCCAGCCCCGACGACGGTGTGATCGCCGACTACGGGGGCCCCGTCCACGAGCCGGGTCAGCTCGCCGCCCGCCTTGCGCTCACCCCTGGCGTGGTCGATCACGGCCTCTTCCCCGCGGGCATGGTCAGCGCCGTCCTCATCGGGCGAGGCAACGCCGTCGAGCGTGTCTGACGGCTAGCGGATCAGCTCGAGCGAGACGTCCCAGAGGCGCTCGGCGTTGTCGGGGTCGAGCGCGTAGACCGCCACGCCGCCGAGGACGTTCGGGTCACGCCGCAGGACCGTCTCCGCCTCGTTGCAGTCCTCGAAGTAGCGGCCGCCGACTCCCTCCACCGCCGGATGCGCGGCCAGGAGCACGGAGGTGGCCGCTCCCTGCTGTGGCGTCTTGAAATCCCGGCCGGCGCTGCGGAGCCGCTCGCCCAAGCGGTTGGTGTACTCGGGACTCGCATGGCGCAGGATGTTCGTCCTGATCCCGCCGGGCATCACGGCGTTGGCGGTGATGCCGTCGCCGGTCCAGCGCCTGGTTGCCTCGACCCCGAAGAGGATCTTCGCGGTCATCGCCTGCCCGTAGGCGCCGAGCGGGTCGTAGTCGCGGAAGGAGTAGTTGAGGTCGTCGAAGACGACCGGCGAGCGCAGGTGGCCGCTGGAGCTGAGCGAGACGATGCGGGCATTACGGGCCGCCGCGAGCGCGTCGTGCAGGCCGACGGCGAGGGCGAAATGACCCAGGTGGTTGGTCTCGAACTGCAGCTCCTGGCCGCGGTCGGTCAGGGTCAGCTCCTGGATCGAGAAGACGCCCGCGTTGTTGACCAGGATGTCGAGCGGGCCCTCCCAGCCCGCGACGAAGGCGTCAATGCTGGCCGCGTCGGTCAGCTCGAGAGGCGCCACCGCCACCTCGACGTTGCCAGTGCTCGAGCGGATTTCGGCCGATGCCTGCTCGCCCTGCGTCGTGTTCCGGACCGCGAGCGTCACCGCGGCACCGGCGCCCGCAAGAGCGCGAGCGGTCTCGACTCCGATGCCGGAAGCGCCGCCGGTGACGATCGCCCGCTTCCCGGTGAGGTCGACACCCTCGACCACCTCGGCGGCGGTCGACTCGGCGCCGAACGGCGTCGTGATCAGAGACTCTGTGTCGGTCGCCATCAGAGGTTCACCGCGGCCATTCCGGTCTCCTCATAGCGGTCGCCGGCGACCTCCGGCAGCTCCTCGTCGATGCGCGCGAGGTCCTCGTCGCTCAGCTCGACATCGGCCGCGGCGGCGTTCTCCTCCAGATACTTCCGTCGCTTGGTGCCCGGGATGGGGACGATGTCCTCGCCCTGGGCCAGAACCCAGGCGAGCGCCAGCTGCGCGGGGGTGATGTCCTTCTCGCCGGCGATCTCGCGGATCTTCCCGACGATCCGCTTGTTGGCCTCGAGGTTGTCGCCCTGGAAACGGGGCTGCGTTCGCCTGAAGTCGTCCTCCGCGAGCTCATCGGGGCTGTTGAAGCGCCCAGAAAGGAAGCCGCGTCCGAGGGGCGAGTAGGCGACGAAGCCGATCCCGAGCTCGCGGCAGGTCGGCAGGATCGCCGTCTCCGGCTCTCGTGGCGAAGACCGAGTACTCGGTCTGCAGGGCGGTGATTGGGTGCACCGCGTGAGCCCGGCGGATCGTCTCCGGGGCGGCCTCGCTGAGGCCGAGGTGGCGCACCTTGCCCGCCTCGACGAGCTCGGCCATCGCCCCGACCGTCTCCTCGATCTCGACCTTCGGATCGACGCGGTGCTGGTAGTAGAGATCGATCTGGTCGACCCCGAGGCGCTGCAGCGTCCCGTCGATCGTCTTTCTGACGTTCTCAGGGGAGCTGTCGAGCTCGCCGAGCGTCGACATGTCGCCGGGGACCGCGTCGTCTAGGTTGCGCTGGAACTTGCTCGCGATCACGTACTCGTCGCGCTTGCCCTTGATCGCCTTGCCGACCAGCTCCTCGTTGGTCAGCGGCCCGTAGATCTGCGCAGTGTCGAGGAAGTCGATGCCGAGCTCGAGGGCGCGGTGAATCGTTGCGATGGACTCATCCTCGTCAGTCTCGCCGTAGAAGGCGGACATGCCCATGCAACCGAGGCCGAGGGCGGAAACCTCGAGATCTCCAAGCTTGCGCTTCTTCATTTGTTCCCAAGCCTTTCGCGATAGAGGTCGATCTTCCAATCGATCAGGTCGAAGTGGCCGGCGGTCTCCTCGAGGTGGGCCCGAACGGCCTCGCGGTGAGCCTCGAGCAACGCCAGCCGCTCCTCGTTTGTGTCGTCTCCCCCGTTCAGCAGCTCCGCATACCTGCGGACCTGGCGAATCGGCATCCCGGTGGCCCGGAGCTTCGTCAGGAACTTGATGCGCTCCAGGTCGTCCTTCGCGTAGCGGCGGTGGCCGCTGCCGTTGCGGCTGACCGGCTGCAGCAGCCCGGCGCGCTCCCAGTACCGCAGGGTGTGCGCGCTGATGCCCGACTGCCGTGCCGCGTCCGAGATGGTGAGGGTCGCGTCCATCTCTCGAAGAGAGAACTTAGAGCGCGCTCTAAGTCAAGGTCTCATGCCCTGCATCTGCGACTCGTGCTCCGGGGCGTCATCCATCGACATCGAGTCCATCGCACGCATCGCCGAAGGCGAGTCCGGAGTCGTCAGCCACGGCACCTGGCCCGGCAAGAAGGCGACCCCGATCGCCAGGGCCAACAGCACCACGACCGTCACGCCCTCGGCCGTCTCGCGCCAGGGCAGCACCTTCTCGAGCACGATCAGCGCTGCGATCACCACCATCCAGGTGATGCTCATCACGCCGAGCGCGAAGAGGGCCGCCATCAGCGCCCACGAGGAGCCGACGCAGTAGGCGCCCTGGTCGAGACCCATGCGTAGCGCCCCGCCACCCCGGTCTCGCCAGTCGGCGACCAGCAGCTCTCGATCGCGGCAGTGGCGCAGGCATGTTCTCTTCAGCGGAGTGAACTCATAGAGGGCCGCGCCCGCGATCACGGCCCCGGCGACGTACCGGCCGCCGCTGTCCCAGCCGAGGAAGGAGAGGTCAAGCGAGCGGACGCCCTTGAACGCAATCCAGGCCACGAGGCCGACGAGGATCCAGGCGAGGAGGTATCCGGCCGTGAACATGCTCGTGAGGAGCAACGACCGAGGCGCCACCTCGGCGGAGCTACTGCGTGCCCTGTACGCGTATGCCCCGGCCATCGGAATCAGCGACGGGAGCATCATCGCCGCCATCATCACCGTCCAGACGCCGGCGAACCAGCCGAAGGAGCCGAGGTCCGTCCCCGGCCCTGCGTCCATCCCCTCCATCCGGTTCACCGTCACCAGCCAGGCGACGGCGGCCGCGCCCAGCAGGAAGAGGGCTGTCACTCGTAGTTCAGTTGCTCGTCCCAATTGGGTCTCCCTTCCGGCGTCAGATCGAAGAGGTTCCAGAGCGGCTCCAGCGTGCCGACGTGTCGCGGGTCCTGGCCCGGATCCCACGGCCCGTAGAAGAGCTCTGAGCCCCAGAAGTGCCGGATCGTCTCGGCGTCGCGATGGAACACGTTCAGCATCGGCCGCTGAGCGCCCTCCGGCGTCTCGGCGAGGTAGTCCGGGTTGTAGGTGTTATCCGCCGAGGACAGCAGGCGCACGCGGCGCCAGCCGCGCTCCCGTTTCCAGGTCACCAGCCGATCGAGCGGAGATTTCGCAACCACCACGAAGTTCATGACTTGGCTGGCGTGCTCAACTAATCCATCGAGCTGGTCGAGGAGGCTCACGCACGAGGGGCAGGGCGTCTCAGCCGGAGGGAGCTTTGCGGTCTCGGACTCGCGGACTGGGCCGGGCCGGTCGTCCTGGGGGTCTCGTGGGAACATGAAGCTGTAGATCGCAAGCGAGTCCTTTCCGTCCTCGAACAGCTGCGAGAGCCGCACGTCCACCGGCTTCCCGTCGGGGCCCTCAACCTGGAAGACGTAGTCCTCGGGCACCACCCCGCCCGGCGGCAGCTCGCGCCGCTCCGCTGCCACAGCCTCCATCTGGCGTCGCAGCTCGATCTCCTGCTCGAGCAGCCGCTCGCGGGCGGCCCTGTAGTCCTTCGACTCACCGGGATAGCTGACGCTCATCCATTCCTCCCGTGCGCCCTCATCTCGCCAGCACGCGCTCCATGCTCTCGAAGCAGGCTTGCCAGCCCTCGTACTGGGAGTCGCGTCGCTCCTCGGCGGAGATGTTGCTGTTGACGAACACAACCCTCGTGGCGCCATCTTGCTCGGTGAACTCCAGCACGATCAGCTGCTCATTCGAGGGGTCATCGTCGAAGGTCCAGGTGAAGGCCAGGCGGTGGGGCCGCTCGATCAACGTGTACTCGCCACTCGCGCCGACCGCGGAGCCGTCGGGGGCGCGCATCACGACGCTGACCTTCCCGCCGACGCGGAGATCCACCTCGGCGCTCGCCTCCCCCCAGCCCCGGCCGGGGCGGAACCAGCGCCCGATGACCTCCGGGCTGGTCCACGCGTCGAAGACCTCCTCAGCAGGGGCTTCATAGGTCCGCTCGATCCGGACGACCTGCGCCGATTCCTCCGTCACCTCGCTCCTTTCGCTCGTCGAGGTAGTCGCCGACTACGTCGAAGAGCCTCTCCCAGCGCTCGCGTTGAGTTTCTATCCAATCGGAGGTCTCGGCAAGCGTCTCCGGTCGCAGGGCGAGGCGGTGGGTGCGGCCATCGATCACACGGGTGACCACCCCGGCTTCCTCGAGCAGCTTCAGGTGACGGGAGACGGTCGGCTTGGAGACGCCGAGGCCCTGACTCGCCTCGCCGACCGTTGCGGCCCCCGCGCTGAGCCGCTCGACGATTTCGCGGCGGGTCGGGTGGGCGAGGGCGGAGAATGCATCGTTAGCCATTTTGCTAACAATAGCCGGAGCTCAAGTCGAGAACGACAGAGGAGATGTCGATGCCGGAGCAGCGGGTTGGAACAGAGGAGGAATGGCAGGCCGCAAGGGACGAGCTACTCGCGGAGGAGAAGGTGCACACGCAACGCGCCGACGAGCTCGCTCGGAGGCGGCGCGAGCTCCCCTGGGTGCCGGTCGAGAAGGACTACGAGCTCGAGACCGCCGACGGTACGAAGTCGCTGGCGGATCTCTTCGACGGGCGCTCGCAGATGCTGATCTACCACTTCATGTTCGGCCCCAGTTATGAGGCGGGGTGCCCTACCTGCTCCTCGATGGTCGACGGGATCGACGGGCTCCTGCCACACCTTCATGCCCGCGACGTGACCATGCTCCTCGTCTCGCGTGCACCCCTGGAGAAGCTGCAGGCCTACAAGCGGAGGATGAGTTGGAGCATCCCCTGGGCCTCATCTGCGAATAGCGACTTCAACTTCGACCTCGGCGCCTCCTTCCACGAGGAGGAGATGCGTGAAGGGATGCCGCCCGAGGACCAGTTGCCGCCGATTGCCGCGCACAACGCGGACGCCACCGGGACCGATCTCGTCTCGTACATATCGGAGATGTTCGGAGCGACGGCCTTCAAGCGCCAGGACGGCGCTGTCTACAAGACCTATGCGACCGCGGGGCGGGGGGTCGAGTTCCTGATGGGCTACTACTGGATCTTCGATCGGATGCCACGGGGCCGCGACGAGGGCGAAGCGTTCCAGACTTGGATTCGCCGCCATGACGAGTACTAGTTCGCAGGAGGACGGAAGATGACGGAGCACCGGACGGGGACACAGGAGGAGTGGCTGGCGGCGCGGCGCGAGTTGCTCGACGCCGAGAAGCAGCACTTCCGCCGCGGGGATGAGCTCGCCCGCCGTCGCCAGGAGCTGCCCTGGGTCCCGATCGAGAAGGAGTACGTGTTCGAGACCGACGATGGCCAGAGGACCCTGGCCGAGCTCTTCGATGGCCGCTCCCAGCTGCTCGTCTACCACTTCATGTTCGGCTACGGCTATCGCGTCGACGAGCAGAACCCCGGCTGCACCGGCTGCTCTTTCGTCGCCGACCACTTCCATGCCGCGATCCCGCACCTGAACGGCCACGACGTCACCCTGGTCGCCGAGTCGCTCGCTCCGCTCGACGAGCTGCACCCCTACAAGCAGAGGATGGGCTGGCGGTTCCCCTGGGTCTCATCGGGTACCAGCGACTTCAAGTACGACTTCGGAGCCGCCTTCAGCGAGGAGCAGCGGAAGGCCGGTGCCGAGTACAACTTCCGCGTGGTCCCAGACGTCGGACCACAGCGCGAGGGGATGAGCGTCTTCGCGCTCGAGGACGGCGTCGTCCACCACACCTACTCGACCTACGACCGCGGGGTCGAGCAGTTCATGGGCACCTTCGGATACTTCGACGTCGCCCCGTTCGGACGCAACGAGGACGACCCAAGCGATTGGTGGCAGCGCCACGACGAATACGAGAGTCGACAAGAGGAGGCAAGCTGATGCCGGAGCACAGGATCGGGACGCAGGAGGAGTGGCAGGCGGAGCGCGACGAGCTGCTGAGGGAGGAGAAGGAGCTCACCCGTCGCGGGGACGAGCTCGCGGCGAAGCGGCGGGAGCTCCCCTGGGTCCCCGTGGAGAAGGATTACGAGTTCGAGACGGTGGACGGCACCAAGTCGCTCGCAGAGCTGTTCGACGGCCGCTCCCAGCTGCTGATCTACCACTTCATGTTCGGCCCGCCCTACGAGGCGGGGTGCATCGCCTGCAGCTCCATCACGGACACCCTCGCCCCCAACGTCCCGCACCTCGCGGCCAAGGACACCAAGCTGATGCTCGTCTCCCGCGCGCCGCTCGACAGGCTCCAGGCATATAGGCAGCAAATGGGCTGGGACATCGACTGGGCGTCTGGGGGCGGCACCGATTTCAACCTGGACATCGGCTTCACGTCCACGGAGGAGCAGCTCAAGCCTTTCCTTGAGGGCGAGATCCCGCCGGTCGTCGAGCAGATGGCGGAGGCGAGTGGCACAGATGCGAAGGGCTACGTCACCGAGGTGCCTGGTCTGAGCGCCTACACGCTGTCGGACGGCGTCGTCTACCGGACGTACATCACCACTGCCCGCGGGTTGGAGCCGACCATGGCCTACTACTTCCTGCTCGACCGCACGGCGCGCGGTCGCGATGAGCGCGCTGGGGAGCCGCACTGGCTGCGGCGGCACGACGAGTACGAGGCGGCGTAGGCGAGCGGCTCAGGAGTCGTCGCGGAGGACGAGCTCCGCGTAGACCGTGCGGTGATCGCTGCCGGGTAGATCGAGGACGTCGTAGTAGATCCCGCTGCCGCGAACGCCTCCCGAACCGAGAGGGCACGCTGAGGAAGGAGTCGCCCTATCCCGGACGCGTCGAGGCCACGAGCGAACTCTGGGATGAGTTCCTCTACGCAGAGCACGTCCACGTCTCGATCCCGCGCGAAGTCGGCGAGCCTGGCGGCGTCGGCGTGCCCGGCGAGCACGTTGGCCGACATCACCCTCACCGGCACACCCTCCATCGAGTCGGGGGCGCCGGTCGCCCGCGGTGCGATCACCGCCAGCAGCGCCGCGGTCGCCAGGGCCGCGAGGGCGGCCGCCGGCCACTGCCGCAGGGCCAGCGCGACCGCGGTCGCGAGGACGGCGACGGGCAGCACGAAGAGCGTGTACGTCAGCAGCGGGACGGCGGGATAGCCCGCATCCAGCCCGAGCACGCGGAGGAGCGCCCAGCCAGCGCACATCAGCGCCGGCGTCCATGCCACCACCGCCTTGACCTTCGCCGCCGGCAGGCGGACGAAGCTCAGCTCACGCTCCGGCGCCGCCCGGTGCAGCGGCGCGGTCCGCCAGGATCAGTGAGTCGCCGCCCGGCCCGACCCGGCCCGAGGGGGTCGACGGGTCCTGGTCGATCAGCTTGCGCAGGGCGTCGACCTTCTCCTCGCCCGTGACCACCCAGAGCAGCCGGCGCGTCCGCACCAGCTCGGGGTAGGTGAGGGTCATGCGGCGCGCGCCCTGGTACTCGCCGGACGTCACCGCCACCCGCTTGTCCGTCACCTCGAGAACGGGGTCGCCGGGCACCAGCGAAGCAGTGTGGCCGTCCGGTCCGATGCCGAGATGCGCGAGGTCGATAGCCTCGGGGAGCGAGGCCGCGTAGCGGTCGGCGGCGGCGTCCAGATCCTCATCGGTGACCGGCATCGGCCGGATGCTGCCCTGTGCGCCAATCGAGAGGCTCTCCACGAGGTGGGTCAGATTGCGCTCGTCGGAGCCGGCCGGAGCCACCCGCTCGTCGACCTGGAAGATCTCGATCTCCCTCCAATCGAGATCGAACTCCTCGAGATGGGAGAACATCGCCCAGGGATCGCGACCGCCGCTCACGGCGAGCGCGCAGTGGCCGCGCTCCGAGATGTCCGCCTTGACGGCCTCGGCGATCACCTCGGCGCCGCGGCGGTGGACGGCGTCGGGGTCCTCGAGGACTTCGAGCCGGTGCTCCCCCACCGCTACTTCGGCTTCTCCTGATGCCCGCCGAACTGGAAGCGCATCGCGGACAGCACGCGGTTCGCGAAGTCATCCAAGTCGCGTGAGCCGAAGCGCTCGTACAGGGCCGTGGTGAGCACACCGGCCGGCACCCCCTCCTCGATCGCGGCGATCGAGGTCCAGCGCCCCTCGCCGGAGTCGGAGACCCGCCCCTCGAAGCCAGAGAGGTCGCCCGACTGCTGGAGCGACGCCGCGGTCAGGTCGAGCAGCCAGGAGCCGATCACGCTGCCGCGCCGCCAGACCTCGGCGACCTCGGGGATGTCGAGGTCGTACTGGTAGTACTCGGGGTGCTCGAGGGGGGCAGTCTCGGCGTCCATTTCCCGCTCGACCTTCCCGGCGTTCGCGTTCTTGAGGATGTTGAGTCCCTCGGCGTAGGCGGCCATCACGCCGTACTCGATCCCGTTGTGGACCATCTTCACGAAGTGGCCCGCGCCGCTCGGACCGCAGTGCAGATAGCCGTTCTCGGCCGTGTCCGGATCGCCGCTGCGACCCGGCGTCCGCTCGGCCGACTCGACGCCGGGAGCGATCGTCTTGAAGATCGGGTCGAGGCGCTCGACCGCGGCGTCGGGCCCCCCGATCATCAGGCAAAAGCCCCTATCCAGGCCGAAGACGCCGCCGCTGGTGCCGCAATCGATGTAGTCGATGCCGCGCTTGGCGAACTCCTCCGCACGGCGGATGTCATCCCGGTAGTAGGAGTTGCCCCCGTCGATGATCGCGTCGCCCTCTTCGAGCACGTCGGCGACGTCATGGACGACCTGTTCGGTGACGTCGCCCGCGGGGACCATCGCCCACACGGTGCGCGGTGCATCGAGCTTCTCGGCCAGCTCCTGGAGGGATTTGGCGGGGACCGCCCCCTCGCCGGCCAGTTGGTCAACCTGCGCCGGGGTGTGGTCGTAGGCGACACACTCGTGCCCGCCCCGCATCAGCCGGCGGACAAGGTTCGCTCCCATCCTGCCGAGGCCGACCATTCCGAGCTGCGCCATCGCGGCCATCCTAAGGCTCAGGGGCACATGAGGCCGGCTCCGGTCCGCTAGTTTCCGCTCGTGGCGCGGACCAACTCAGGCCCACCAGGCGGACCAGCCGGCGACGCTCTCGTCATCTTCGGGATCACCGGCGATCTCGCCAGGAAGATGACGCTGAAGGCGCTCTACGACCTGACCGAGAACGGCACGCTGAAGGTTCCTGTGATCGGCGTTGGGCGCGCTCAGTGGAATGACGACGATCTCCGCCAGCACGCGCGTGAGGCCGTCGAGGCCCGGTTCGAAGCGACAGGTAACGGCCAGATCGACGAGCACGTCTTCAAGAGGTTCGCCGACAACCTCAGCTACGTCCAAGGCGACTACAACGACTTCGACACCTACCGAAGCCTGAAGCGAGGGTGCTCCCCGTTCAGGCATCCGGTCTTCTATCTCGAGATCCCACCCTCGCTCTTCGCCGGAGTCATTCAACGGCTCGGCAGCTCAGGGCTCACGAACGGCGCCCGCGTCGTGATCGAGAAGCCGTTCGGCCACGACTACGACTCAGCGGTCGAGCTCAACAACCAGATTCACGAGATCCTCGACGAGAGCCAGATCTACCGAATCGACCACTTCCTGGGCAAGGAGCCTGTCCAGGACATCACCTACCTGCGCTTCGCGAACTCCCTGCTCGAGCCGATCTGGAACCGCCGCTACGTCGAGTCCATCCAGATCACGATGGCCGAGAACTTCGGGGTCGACGATCGCGGCAGCTTCTACGACCCGGTCGGCTGCCTGCGCGACGTGGTCCAGAACCATCTCCTGCAGACGCTCGCATTGGTGACGATGGAGCCTCCCTCGGCGACTGATTCAGATTCAATCCGCGACTCGAAGATCGACCTCTTCAAGGCGATTCCCGCGGCCAACCCGAACCGATACGTCCGCGGCCAGTACGAGGGCTATCGACAAATCGAGGGCGTCGATCCGAACTCGACGACGGAGACCTTCTGCGCACTCCGGCTCGACGTCATGAACTGGCGCTGGTCCGGTGTTCCGGTCTTCATCAGGGCCGGGAAGCAGCTCGCCGAAAAGGTCACCGAAGTACGTGTTGTCCTGCAGAGCCCACCGCCGGTGGGGATCGGCGGAGGTCCGATCCCGGCGACCGACGAGATCGTCCTGCGAATCGATCCGGACTCGGGGGCGTGCATCCTGCTGGAGGCGAAGCAGCCGGGCGAGGAGAAGCTCCGCCGCGTCCATCTCGACCTGCTCTTCAAACAGCAGTTCGGCAATCAGCCGGGGCCCTACGAGCGGCTGCTCGCCGACGCTCTCGCCGGGAACCAGGCCCGGTTCGCGCGCGAGGACAGCGTGCTCGAGACGTGGAGGATCGTCCAGCCGCTCCTCGACAACCCCTGCGACCTCGAGCCCTATCGCGTGGGCAGCTGGGGGCCGGAGGGCGCCTTGAACCTGCTGCACGGCTACGGCGGCTGGCGCCGGCCGTGGCTGCCTGAGAAGCCGCTCGAGACCGTCGGAGCCGCTTAACGCCCCCGCGAACGTCCTCAGGTCCCCCCTCTGGGGAGGATTGCGGGACGTCCGGTGCGCGAAGCCGCATCGCTAGAGTGAACGCGAGTGTCCGAGGCAACCCTCCACACCAACGCCGGCCCGATCACCGTCAGCTTCTTCGACGACGACGCACCGAAGACGGTCGAGAACTTCCGCAAGCTGGCGGCCGACGGGTTCTACGACGGGCTGATCTTCCACCGCGTGATCATGGACTTCATGATCCAGGGCGGCGATCCGGAGGGAACCGGGACGGGCGGTCCGGGCTACACCTTCGAGGACGAGTTCAACGACCACAAGATCGTCCGCGGCGCCCTGGCGATGGCGAACGCCGGCCCCAACACCAACGGCTCGCAGTTCTTCATCGTCACCACCGACGCCGCGCCCTGGCTGGACGGGAAGCACACGGTCTTCGGCGAGGTCACCAGCGGGATGGAAGCGGTCGATGCGATCCAGGGCACCGAGACCGGTGCGGGCGACCGACCCACCGAGCCGCAGGTGATCGAGCGCGTCGAATTGGGCGATTAGCCCGCGGGTGCCCGGGGAAGGCAGCTGACGGTGGCTGACGAGCTGACCATCGCGATCACCGGGGCGACCGACGGCCTCGGCAAGGGCCTGGCGACGGAGCTCGCGCCGAGCGGCGCGCGCCTCATCCTCCACGGGCGCAACGAGGAGAAGGGTCAGGCGCTGCTCGAGGAGCTGGGGACGCGCGCCACCGGCGAGCTCGAGTGGCGGCGGGCCGACCTCGCGTCGCTGGACCAGGTCCGCGAGCTGGCCGACTCGCTGAGCGGCGAGGAGCGGATCGACGTTCTCGTCAACAACGCGGGCATCGGGACCGCAAGGCCGCGCGAGGAGAGCGAGGACGGCTACGAGCTCACCTTCCAGGTCAACTACCTGGCTCCGTTTCTGCTGACCAGGCGTCTGCTGCCGCTGATCGAGCGCTCGGCGCCCGCCCGGATCGTGAACGTGACCTCCGCCGGCCAGGCCCCTATCGACTTCGATGACGTGATGCTCGAGAGTCACTACTCCGGCGTCCAGGCCTACTGCCAGAGCAAGCTCGCGCTGGTCATGCTCACCTTCGACCTCGCCGAGGAGCTCGAGGGCTCGGGCGTCACCGCCAACTGCCTGCACCCCGGCACCTACCTGCCGACCAACATGGTGCGCCAGGCTGGGATCGAGCCGGTGACGTCGCTCGAGGACGGGGTCGCGGCGACCATGCGCCTGATCGCCTCACCCGAGGTCGAGAGCGTGAACGGGCACTACTTCGACGGCACCAGCGAGTCGGCGCCACACCCGCAGGCCGAGGACCCCGAGGCCCGCCGGCAGCTCCGGGAGCTCTCCGCGGAGCTCACCGGCATCCAGGCCGCCGCGTAGCTAGCGGCCGTCGATCAGCTCGTAGGCGATCCCGGTGGCGCCCGCATAGACGGCGTGGTGCAGCCCGTCGATGGCCAGCGCCTCCGCGCCCCACTGCCAGGGCGGGGACGACACCTCGAGGGCCGGCAGCATCACCTGCTCGGTGCCCCACACCAGCGCGAAGTGGGTTGCCGAGGCCCGCGTCCCGTGTCCGCCGAAGGCCGCGATCAGCCCTCTCACCGCGCCCCAGCTCGTGCCGTACGCCCAGTGGACGAGGTTCGAGAACCGCGCCCGGCCGGCGGGATCGCGCGGCTGGACGCCCAACACCTTTCCGGCCGCCTGGGCGGGCGCCTCGCTCGGCTCGCGTCCGCTGAGCTTCTCCTCGATCGCGCTCGAGACCGTCATCGCCGCGGTGCCGACGGCCCCGGCCACCAAGCCCTTGCCGACATTCTCCGCGATCTCGCGTATGCGTCTCATGAAGCTGTCGTCATACCCGCATAGGCTTCGTTACATGGGTCTCGGCGACAAGTTCCGCCAACTGTTCGGCGTCGGCGAGGATTCGCTGCACCCTGACGGGCTTGACGAGCTGCACGTCGGGGATGCGAGCTATGACGACTGGGAGGTGGTCCGAGACTTCGGGGAGCTGGAAACCGCCCGCGCCTGGCGTCAGCAGCTCACCGATGCGGGCGTGGATGCCGTGATCACCTCGGACTACCCGCCCGACGAGTACGGCCGCGCGGACATCGCCCTACGGGTGCCGTCCGGAAAGTGGTCCGAGGCGAACGAGCTGCTCGACGAGCCGGTCTAGCACTGGAGGGCTAGACCAGGTCCTTGTCGAGCTCCGGGTCGGCGTAGCAGACGACCGTGTGGGCGCGGCGGTCCGGCCAGCCGCGCCGCTCGCGCTCGAAGAGGATCCCCCAGAACCCGAGCAGGAACGGCAGCGCTGAGATCCCCAGCCAGAGGGCGCGGCGGAACGCCTGACCGGGCCTGACCGGCTGGGTGTCCTCCGAGAGCATCCGGATGGCGACGAAC
The DNA here is from genome assembly GCA_963797265.1 of uncultured Solirubrobacterales bacterium. Lineage (GTDB taxonomy): Bacteria > Actinomycetota > Thermoleophilia > Solirubrobacterales > 70-9 > DASUPK01. The sequence goes on from CAWCOY010000004.1 coordinate 100,935, forward strand.
GACATCCCCGGCGTGCGCCCCGCTCCGGACCAGAAGACGACCAGGTAGGTCAGCGCGATCAAGGACCAGGCGGAGAAACCGAACGCGAGCACCACCGCGCTCGCATGCTGGTCGCCCGTCGAGAAGGCGTTGATCAGCGCCGCGATCGCCGCCGTGATCACCAGCAGCGAGCCGTAGACGATCCCGGCGTCAAGAGCGAGCGCGAGCAGGCGGGTGAAGGCCCCGGCGTAGATTGGGCGGCGCTCTCGCTGGGGCCGGCGGAGAATTCCGCGGGCCACTCGCTCGAGCACCGTGTCGACCTGCCTGGCCGCGCTCCTCACGCCCCGCCGCAGATCCTCGACCAGTCCGATCCCCTGCCTGGCGATCGCGGCACGCACTTCGGGCGCCTCGGCGACCCGCTCGACGAGCTTCTGTGCCTCGTCGCTCTCAAGGACCTTGTCCCAGACGCGCTTGGTGGTCTCGTTGTCGAGCAGTCGCTCGGTCGCGCGGGCTGCACTCTCGCTGTCGAGCGCGCGATCCACGCCTCGATCGACGGCTCGGTCGAGTCCCAGTCTCCTGGCCACCCCTCGGGCGCTTTGCAAGCCCGCGCGTGCGACTGGCGCGACAACTCGAGCGATCGGAGAGCGTTGCTGTTCCACTCCTCCTCCTCTGGTGAAGCAGGCTAGAGGGATAGAGTCAGCCTGCCTGCGAGGGCCGTCTCAAGGATGAGCGACAAACCCGGACATACCGAGCAGCCGCCCGACCCACCCCGGGACCTGAGTCGCGGCCGGTTCATCGGGGAGTCCGCGCCCGATCACAAGCTCCCCGAGAACCCGATGGACCCGGCCGACGCCCGGCTTCTGATCGAAGAGGAGCTGCTGCTCGACGGCGACCCCGACCGCAACCTCGCAACGTTCGTCACCACCTGGATGGGTCCCGACGCAAATGGGTTGATCTCGGAAAACCTCTACCGGAACTTCATCGACCATGCCGAGTATCCGCAAACCGCGGAGATCGAGCAGCGCTGCATCCGGATGCTCGCCGACCTCTTCCACGCGCCGGGCGAGACAATCGGCGCGCGGACGCAGGGTTCGTCCGAGGCGATCATGCTCGGCGCGCTGGCGATGAAGTGGAAGTGGCGGGCGCGCCAGGAGGCGGCGAAGAAGGACACCGGCAACCCCAACCTGATCTTTGGCGGGGACGTGCACGTCGTCTGGGAGAAGTTCTGCCGCTACTTCGACGTCGAGCCGCGGATCGTTCCCCTCCAGGAGGACAAGATCGTGATCGGGCCCGAGGACGTCGAGCCCCACATCGACGAGAACACGATCGGCGTGGCGGCGGTGCTGGGGACGACCTTCACTGGGCACGCCGACGACATCGTCGGGATCAACGACCTCCTCATGCGGGTCAAGGACGAGAAGGGCCTGGACATTCCCCTGCACGTCGACGGTGCCAGCGGCGCGTTCGTCTGGCCCTTCCTCTACCCGCACTCGGAGTGGGACTTCCGCCTCGAGAAGGTCCAATCGATCAACGCCTCGGGCCACAAGTTCGGCCTCGTCTACCCGGGGATCGGCTGGCTCGTCTTCCGCAGCCGCGACTCGCTTCCCGACGACCTCGTCTTCTACGAGGACTACCTCGGTAAGCGGGACGCCACGTTCACACTCAACTTCTCGACCGGCTCCGCCATGGTCCTCGCCCAGTACTTCAACTTCATCCGCTTCGGCCGTTCCGGATACGAGTTCCTGATGGAGATGATGCAGACGAACAGCGAGCGCCTCGCCGAGCGCATCAAGGGACTCGGCCCGTTCGAGCTGATCGGCTCAGGGGAGCAGCTGCCGCTGGTCGCCTTCAAGCTCAACGGGGATCAGCCCTACGACGAGTTCGACGTCGCTGCCCAGCTCGCCGCCGCGCGCGGCTGGATGGTTCCGGCCTACCACCTGCCCCCGGACGCTCAGAAGGTCAAGCTGATGCGGGTCCTGGTCAAGCTGACGCTGACCCACTCGCTCGCGGTGAAGCTGGGTGACGACCTCGCGGAAGCCTGCGAGCTGCTCGAGAAGAAGGGCGGGCTCCACCCGGAGGAGCGCAAGCGGGTCCATACCGGGACCGGGTACTGAGCTAAGCCGGCAGCCAGGTGAAGCGGACGCTCTGGCCGCCCTGCGTGCAGGTGACGAAGCGGGCGTCGGAGTGGATGTCCCGCTCCGCGGTGCAGCTGTAGCCCTCCACCGAGCAGGTGCGCTGTGGTCCGATCGGCGAGTCGGGATTGTCAACCGTGTTGCAGGTCTTGCCGTTCTGGTCCCAGGCGGAGGCCACGGCGAGCGCGGCGCTGCAGTCGAGACCGGTGTACTTGAAGTCCTGGTAGGCCACGGGAATCGAGCACGGCGCCGCCGATCCACCGGTGGCGGAGGTGGTCGTTTGAGCGGGCTTCTTGTTGCCGGCCGTACCCCCGCCTGTGCTCGTCGTCGTGGTCGTCGGGATCGGCGAGGTGGGCGACGGGATCGAGATCGACGTCTGCGCGTTGGCGTTCGCACCCGTGCTGGTCTCCCCGCTCGAGTCCGAGCCACAACCGGCGGCGAGCGCGAGCAGCGCGGCCGCGGCGAGCGCCGGCAGCATTCTCTTCAGTCGATTCTTGGTCATGTCGGCGGGATTTGTAGCGACTCCCAAGGGGACGAGCCTCCCCGGTACGGCTCTCCCCAAAACCGGGTATGGTCGCGGCCGTCCCATCCCTCGGGAGGAGAGAGGAGTGCGTATGGAGGTGCGTGCTTTGACCGAGCTGCGGCGCAGTGGCTTTGCCTGCTCGCCGTGCTCGTGGTCACCATCGTCGCCTGGACGGCCGCAGCGGTCGCCCGGGCCGACAACTACGTCTCGCTCGGAGACTCCTACGTCGCCGGGCCGCTCATTCCCAACCTGATCGGATCGCCCTACGGCTGCATCCGCTCGGATCACAATTACCCGCATCTGGCGGCCGGCGGCATCGGGTTGCCCCTGCGGGACCCGAGCTGCAGCGGGGCCAAGACCGATCACATTACGCAGCCGCAGGACGTCGATCCGGACGGGCCGAACCCGCCGCAGTTCAACTCGCTCGACGCGAGCAGCACCGTCGTCTCGCTGACCATCGGCGGCAACGACATCGGGTTCTCGTCGATCGCCGAGGACTGCATCACCTACAACCCGTTCAGCTCGCCGTGCAAGGACAAGTACGACTCCGGTGGCGTCGATCAGATCAGCCAGCGGATCCAGGCGACCGCTCCGAAGGTGGCGGCCGTGCTGCAGGGGATCCACGCCCGATCGCCGTCGGCGCGCGTCCTCGTCGTCAACTACCCCGCGATCTTCCCGGAGACGGGAAACGGGTGCTGGCCGCAGATGCCGATCTCCTTCTCTGATGCCCCCTACCTGAGGGCGAAGGAACAGGAGCTCAATCAGATGCTGGCGGCCCAGGCGGCGGCGAACGGCGCCACCCTGGTGAGCTGGTACACCGCGAGCATCGGGCACGACGCCTGCAAGAGCTCGTCGGTGCGCTGGGTGGAACCCCTGGTGCCGGGCAACTCGGCGGCCCCGATTCACCCGAACGGGGCGGGGATGCAGGGCGCCGCGAACGTCCTGGTCTCGGCGGTACGCGGCTAGCTGAGCATCTAGTCAGTCAGCGACGGCGGTGAGGCGCTCGGCGAGGCGCCTCATCGCCCTGCCGTTGACCCGCCTGACGTAGGCCCGTTGCAGCGGCCCCATCAGCCGCTCGCTCGTCGGCAGCGAGAGGAACTCGAGTGTGAAGATGATCCGCGTGCCGCCGCCGGGCAGGTCCTCGAGCGCGTAGGTGCCGCGGGTCCGGCGCTTTCCGCCCGACCCGCCGGTCCCCTCCTCGACGATCCGGCGGCCGGCGTCCGCCTCCACGATCTGCATGTCGGTCCAATCCTTCTCTCCGGTCGCCTTCACCCGGACGTTGGCCTTCGCGCCGACACCGCGTGTGGGCCCGGAGACCTCCCAGTCGAGCATGAAGTGGTCGGTGAACTGCTCGTGGTTGGCGAGCACGTCGAGGAATTCGTAGACCTCCTCGCGCGGGACCGGCACCTCTGCCGAGACGGTGACCGGCTTCATCTACGGGAGCGGCTCGAGGCCCTCGTCGAGCTCGACGCCGAGGCTGTTGAGCGCGAAGGCGACCATGTGGTAGTGACCGACGACGATGGTCACCTCGATCAGCTGCTCGGCGTCGTAGGTCTCGGCGAGTGCCTCCCAGGTCTCGTCGGAGATCCGCGAGTGCTCATGGAGCTCGTCCGCGGCCCGGAGCAGCGCCGCCTCGTGCGGACTCCAGCCATCGGCGTCCGGTCCGTCGAGGACGCGATCGATCGCCTCCCGCTCGATGCCGCCGTCGAGCGAGATGCGGACATGCTGTCCCCATTCGTAGGAGGAGCGGCAGTTGACGGCGGTGCGGAGGATGAGCAGCTCGCGGTCGCGGCCGGAGAGCTTGCCGGCCGTCAGCAGGTAGCCGCCGAAGGGGAGCCACGCCCGGAAGAAGTCCGGGTGCTGCGCGAAGGTCGGGAAGATGTTGTTGTCGCCGAGCCGCCGGTCGATCCCTGCCGGGGTCGCCTCCAGGATCCGCTTCAGGTCGCCGTCCCAGCGGTCAGGCGGCAGCGGCGGAATGCGCGGCTCGCTCACGGGATCGCCCTCGGCCCGACGGTGAGGCCGCCGTCGACGATCAGGCTCTGCCCGGTGACGTAGCTCGACTCCCCGGAGAGCAGGAACAGCGCACCGTAGGCGACCTCCCACGCCGTTCCCTGCCGGCGGGCGGGAATGAACACCTTTTCCCGCAGCGGGCTGAGCTGGGAAGCGAGCCGCCCTAGCGAGGTATCGATCAGGCCCGGGATCAGAAGGTTCGTGCGGATTCGCGGTGCTCCCTCGACCGCCGACTGGCGGCAGAGCGCCTCGAGGGCCGCCTTGGAAGCGGCGTAGACGGGAAACGGCATCACCTCGCGGGAGGCGATCGAGCCGACGAGCACGATCGCGCCGCCGTCCGTCATCCGCTCGAGCGCCAGCTTGCAGCCCAGGAAGTGAGAGCGGGCGTTGACCGCCATCACGCCGTCCCAGTCCTCGACGCTCGTCCCGGCCAGGCCGAGACCCGCCCCGATCCCGACGTTCATCACCAGCCCGTCGACGCCGCCGAACTCGGCTGCCGTCCTCTCGAAGGCGTCGGTCATCGCCTCCTCACTACTCGCGTCGCCGCCGATCACCAGCGTCCGGGCCCCCTCGGCGCCAACCAGCTCGGCGGTCCGCTCGGCGCTCGCCTCGTTGAGGTCGGTCACCGCGACCGACGCCCCCTCGCGACCGAAGAGGATCGACATCGCCCTCCCGTTGCCGATCGGCGGGTCCTCGATTCCGTGATCCTCCTGGCCTCCGCCCACCATCAGGATCCGCCGCCCCTCGAGCCGGCCGTGGCCAGGCGCCTCGCCACGGGCCTCCGCGACGCTCGCCTCCTCGATCTGCCGCTCCCCGCTCACTGGCTGACCTCCTGCGCTCGCATCAGTAGGCTCCGGCGAGTGAGGAGGTGGATGCCCCTGGCGGCCCTGTTGATGGCCGCCGTCATAGTTGTTTCGGCGACACCGCCGGCCCGCGCTGCCGACCACGGCATCCAGGTGCTCTCCTCCCAGCGACTCGATCCTCGGCTCACCGAGTTGACCCTATCTACCGGAGCGCTGCGGGCGCCCACCAACGTCCGAGTGCTGCTTCCCGCCGGCTACCGCAAGCAGAAACCGCGCCGCTATCCGGTGCTCTACCTGCTGCACGGCGCCTTTGACGGCTACCGCTCCTGGACAGACAAGGGAGCGGCCGAGAGCATCACTGCGGGCCGCCGGCTGATCGTGGTGATGCCCGACGGCGGCCAGGGCGGCTGGTACACCGATTGGGTGAACCGCGGTCAGGGAGGGCCGCCCGAGTGGGAGACGTACCACATCGGCCAGCTCGTCCCGTGGATCGACGACCACTTCCGAACGGACTCGGGCCGCCGGGCTCGGGCGATCGCCGGCCTCTCGATGGGTGGCTTCGGCGCGATGAGCTACGCCGCCCGCCACCCGGATCTCTTCTCCTGGGCGGCGAGCTTCTCCGGCGCGGTCGACATCGTCAACTACCTGCCGGTCGCGGCGGTCATCGATCTGGAAGCCCCCGTCGACGGCGGCCTGCCCGGCGATCAATTCGGAGACCGCATCCTCGCCGAGGCCAACTGGCGCGCTCACAATCCCTGGGATCTCGCCGCCAACCTAAGCGGGATGCGTCTGATCATCGACACCGGGAACGGCCAGCCCGGTCCCCTCGATCCTCCGAACCGCAGCTTCGACCCGATCGAGAACGGAGTCGAGTCGATGAGCGTGTCGCTGCACGAGCGGTTGCTATCGCTCGGCATCCCCCACGTCTGGAACGACTACGGCGCGGGGACCCACAGCTGGCCCTACTGGCAGCGCGACCTGCGCGAGGCGATGCCGTCGCTGACGTCGAGTCTCGCCCGGAAGAAGGGGCGAAAGAAGCGGCGTGGGAAGAGGCAGAACCGGACGATTCACCCATCGGCCGCACGAACCGGATAGGCGCGAACTAGAAACTGGCTGGCTGGCCAGTTACTCTGACCGGGCCCGCCCCCGAGGAGAGGACCCGATGAACAAGCCGCCGCAGGAGCAGCTCGCAGATCATGCGAGGGCCCGCGCCAGCGCGACCCGTTTCACGTTGGCCGATCTGGACGCGCTCGACGTCACCGACCGCGAGCACTGGGAGGACGGGCCGCCCCAGGAGATCTTCAAGGAGCTGCGCGGCCGCTGTCCCGTCCACTGGTCGGAGATCAACGAGTACCCGGACGAGGAGGGCTTCTGGTCGGTCACCAAGGCCGACGACGTCCGCGGGGTGAGTCTCGACTGGGAGACCTTCTCCTCGGAGCGCGGCGGGGTGACCGGCCTCGACCACGCGATCCCGATCGAGCTGGCCCGCGGGATGTTCATCGCCCAGGACCCGCCCAAGCACGACCGCCTCAAGATGCTCTTCCAGCGCGGTTTCACCCCAAAGCGGATCGCCGAGCACGAGGACCGCATCCGGGCGATCGTCGAGAAGGTGCTGGACGGCGTCGCTACCCGCGGTGAGTGCGACCTGGTCACCGAGGTCGCCCAGCCGGTCGTCGCCCGCGTGATCGGCAGCTTCATGGGGATCCCCGAGGAGGACGACATCGTCTGGGCCCGGCTGATGAACTCGGCGCTCGGCCTCGGCGACGACGACCTCAACCCCGGCGGGCTCGACCAGATTCTCCAGGAGGACATCCCGGAGATCTTCGAGCGGTGCCGCGCCATGATCGAGGAGCGGCGAGAGAACCCGACGGACGACCTGACAAGCGTTCTGGTCCACGCGGAGATTGACGGCGACTCGCTCCAGGAGCACGAGATCGTGATGGGCTTCTTCCTGCTGGTCGCCGCCGGCAACGACTCGACCAAGGCGACCTACACGAGCGGCATGCGCTCGCTGATGGAGCACCCCGAGCAGAAGCGAGCGCTCGCAGAGGATCCCTCACTGATTCCAGGCGCCGTCGAGGAGTGCCTGCGCATGTACCCGGCCTTCGCGCACTTCCGCCGCACCGCCACGCGCGACACCGAGATCGCCGGACAGCCCATCAAGGAGGGCGAGAAGGTGGTCATGTGGTACGTCTCGTCGAACCGGGACGAGGACGTCTACGAGGACCCGGATCGCTTTGACGTGCACCGCAACCCGGAGCACCAGGCCTTCGGCGCGGGCGGCCGTCACTTCTGCCTCGGTTCGGCGCTCGCCCGGCTCGAGCTGCGCATCCTCTTCGAGGAGACGCTGCGCCGCTTCCCGAACATTGAGCTCGCCGGGGAGCCGCAGCCGGCCATCTCGGCGTTCCTCAATCAGCTGAAGACTCTGCCCGTCCGCTGGTAGCCCGCGGGTAACCTCAAGTTGTGGCCACGAGGGCACGCCCCGGGCTGGACAAGACCGAGGTAAGGGATTCGGCGCTCAACCTGATCGGCGAGACGCCCCTGGTGCGCCTCTCCCGGCTCGAGCCTGGGCTGACGACCCCGTTGGTGGCCAAGGTCGAGTTCGTGAACCCCGGTGGCTCGGTGAAGGACCGGCCCGCGGTGACGATGATCGACGCCGCGGAGCGCTCGGGGGAACTGAAGCCAGGCGGGACCCTGGTGGAGCCCACCTCAGGGAACACCGGGATCGGCCTGGCGATGGTCGCGATCCTGCGCGGCTACCGGGTGATCGCGGTGATGCCGGACAAGATGAGCAGGGAGAAGATCGACACCCTTCGCGCCTACGGCGCCGAGGTGGTGATCTGCCCGACCGACGTGCCCCCGGACTCGCCCCGGGCCTACTACCGGGTGGCCGATCGCCTCACCGAGGAGATCGCCGGTGCCTTTCAGCCCAACCAGTACTTCAACCCGGCCAACCCCGAGGCGCATTACCACTCCACGGGCCCCGAGATCTGGCGGCAGACGGCCGGATTGATCACCCACATCGTGATCGCAGTGGGGACGGGCGGCACGATCAGCGGCGCGGGCCGCTACCTCAAGGAGCAGAACCCGGAGATCGAGGTGGTCGGGGCGGACCCGGAGGGGTCTCTCTACTCCGGCGGGCCGGTGCACCCCTACCGGGTCGAGGGCATCGGCGAGGACTTCTGGCCGGACACCCTTCACAAGGATGTCGTCGACCGCTACGTCAGGGTCAGCGACCGGGACTCGTTCGTCGCGGCGCGCCGGCTGGTGGCGCGGGAGGGGCTCTTCGCGGGCGGCTCCTCGGGGACGGCGGTCTACGCGGCCCTGCAGGTTGCGCGCGAGGTCGACGATCCCGAGGCGCTGGTGGTGACGCTCCTGCCGGACGGAGGCCGGCCCTACCTCTCGAAGGTCTTCAACGACCACTGGATGCGCGAGCACGGGTATCTGGCGGGCGGAGGACGTACCGCGGGAGAGCTGATGGACGACAAGGGCGCCGGCGGAGACCTGCTGACGGTCTCGAGCCACGACGAGGTCGGGCGGGCACTCGAGTTGATGCGCCAGCACGGCGTCTCCCAGATCCCGGTCGTCTCCGCCGAGGACGAGAGCGTCTTCGTCGGGGTCGTCAGCGAGCGGGGCCTGCTCTGGGCGTCGGCTGAACACCCCGGGATCCTCAGGCAGGAGGTGACCGAAGTGCTGGAGCCACCGCTGCCGGAGCTCGCCTCCGAGGACCCGGCGGAGGACGCGATCAGGCTGCTCGAGGAGGGCCGCCAGGCGGTGATCGTGATGCGCGCCGGGAGGCCGCTCGGGATCCTCACCCCAGTCGATCTGATCGAGGTCCTCAACAGGTGAGCGCCGAGGACAAGGGGGGGTCGGGGCAGCGGCTCGACACCAGGGTCGTGCACGCCGGGCTCGATCCCGACCCCACCTACGGCTCGGTGATCCCCCCGATCCACCAGACGTCGACCTTCCGGCAGAGCGCCCCCGGCGAGTTCACCGAGGACTACGACTACTCCCGGTCGGCCAACCCCACCCGAGCAGCCCTCGAGCGGGCGCTGGGCGAGCTCGAGGGCGGGCTCGGAACGGCCTTCGCCAGCGGCATGGCCGCGACCCACGCCGTAATCACCGCGCTCTGCAGGGCCGGCGACCACCTGATCCTGCCGCTCGACCTCTACGGCGGCACCTACCGGTTGGTGGACAAGGTGCTGACCGGGTTCGGGATCACCTATGACCTGGTCGACCAGCGCGAACCCGAAGCCGTGCGCGCTGCGGTGCGCGAGAACACGAGCCTGGTCTGGGTGGAGAGCCCGACCAATCCGCTGCTGAACGTGGTGGACCTGGCGGCCGTCGCCGAGGCAGCGGGCACGGTGCCGGTGGCGGTCGACAACACCTTCGCCACCCCGATCCTGCAGCGGCCGCTCGAGCTGGGCGCGGCGGTGGCGGTCCACTCGACCACCAAGTACCTCGGGGGCCACTCCGACGTGGTCGGCGGCGCCGCGATCGTCCGGGACGCCGACCTGCACGAGCGGATCCGCTTCATTCAGAACTCGGTCGGGGCGGTGCCGGGGCCGCTCGACTGCTTCCTCGTTCACCGCGGCCTGCGCACTCTCGCGCTGCGGGTCGCGCGCCACACCGAGAACGGGCGGGCGGTGAGCACCTTCCTCCGCTCGGCGCCGACGGTCGAGGAGGTCCAGTGGCCGGGCTTCGGCGGAATGGTCTCCTTCCGCCACCCCGACGCGACCGGCATCGTGGCCCGCACCGAGCTGTTCACGCTCGCGGAGTCCCTTGGCGGCGTCGAGTCCCTGATCGAGGTGCCCCAGGCGATGACCCACCAGTCCGCCGAGGACTCGCCGGCCGCCGTGCCGCCGGATCTGGTGCGCCTCTCGTGCGGGATCGAGGCACCCGAGGATCTGATCGCCGACCTCGAGGCGGCGCTGGCAGCCTAGGAGTCGGGCGAGGTGGCGATCGCGACATAGTCGTAGTCGCCCGGCCAGCCGTCCTGGGCTCGCGGGATGAACCCAGAGCAGGTGTGATCAGGCGTGCTGGGCGGATCGGGCCGCATCGGGTCGGGACGGAGGTCCTCGCAGTCGAAGCGCCCGCCGCCCGCGAGCCCGATGTCGAGCCGGGAACGGTAGTAGCGGGAGAACATGTTCCCGTCGCCGTCCGGGTCGACCGCCGCCTCCCTGCGGTCGTCGAACCAGCGGTCCGAGAGCAGGCGGCGGTCGGCGGACGGGTCCTCCTTGACGTACCTGTCGAACCAGGCCGTCGTGTACCAGTCGATCATGTCCGCCCCGCGGAGGCTGGCGCCGAAGGCCGGGTTCGGGATCCAGGAGAAGTCGAGGTGGCTGCCGCCGCGGATGATCAGCTCGCCGGAGTCGACGCCGGCGTCGGAATAGGAGACCGACTGAGTCGCCTTCGACTCGGGGTCGGGCTGCGAGAGGTTCGGGGTCGGCGGCAGGAAGTAGTCGGCTGAGATTCCCAGCGCGGGCTTGGTGAGCGGAGCGGCGTCGCGCTGGGACGGGTCCGCGGGGCAGGACCGTTCTCCGGGCGGAAATGCCGCGGACCCGCCGTTCGGGTCAGCGTCACTGAGGTTGTCCCAGGCGACGATGGCGTCCACGCGTGGATCCCACTGCCCGATGTAGGAGACGCCCGCCGCGCCGTAGGAGTGTCCCGCCAGCCCGAGCCGCTCACGGTCGAGCATACCGGCGAACGGGTTGTAGCCGGCATCGAGCCCGGCGGCGACGCGTCGATCCTGCTTCGGCGCATGGCTGGTGCCGGTCTCGCAGCTCGGCACCGGCTCGTAGGGATGCTTCGCGTCTGAGAGGAAGAAGTCGATCGCGTCCTCGGTGCCGTCGAAGAACGGGCGACCGTCGGTCTGGGCGGGCACACCCTCGAGCCGGTCGGAACCCTCGCCGAAGATGTCGGACTGGCCCTGCCCCTGCGGATCGAAGGTCATCACGACGTAGCCGGCCTTGGCGAGCGCCTGAGCCGCGTACCAGTACATCTGCTCGTCGGCCTGGACCGAGCCGTTCGTGATCACGATCCCGGGCCGTCGTGCGGGCCCGGACCTCGTCGCCCAGACGTGGCCCCAGAGCGTGGCGCCGTCGCGCGCGGTGAACAGCACCGGCTTGACGATCCCGTAGCCCTTCGGGCCCCAGTCGTAGAGGCGAACGTCGCCCGCACAGCCGTCGAAGCCGTTGCCGCAGAGGTTGACGAAGTTCCTCTCCGGGTCCCGGAGCAGCGCGAGCGCCGCCTGGTTGTTGTTCTCGAGGCTCTGCTGCCGGAGGCGGAGCTGGTACGCCGGTGTCATGTAGATCCGGGCGCGCTCGAGCGTCTTCGAATAGTTCTTCGCCTCGTAGACGGGGTCGAATGCGGAGGCGGCAACGGGGCCCCAGATAAGCCCGATTGCAACCGCCGTAGCGGCGACCGCGGGCGCTCTCCTCCACAATCGACCTCCCGTCAAAGCGGCGGCATCATACATAGTTTTAGGTATGTCTCAAATGAGAGCGACCAGACAGCGAGGGAGACCGGCGGCTGCCAGCCGTGAGGACGTGATCGAGGCCGGCCTGCACCGGTACCTGAGGGGCCGCCGGGTGGACGTCCAGGCCATCGCCGCGGAGATCGGCGTCGGCCGCGCCACGGTCTACCGCTGGTTCGGCTCTCGCGACAAACTGATCGGCGAGGTGGTCATCCGAGCGACCGAGCCTGTGCTTGCCCGGGCACGCGCCGGGCTGGAGGGAAAGGGCGGGCCGGGCCTGCTCGACACCTTCGACCGCTTCAACCGCGCTCTCGCGGACGCCCCCGCTCTGCGCGCCTTCGTCGACCAGGAGCGGGACGCGGCGCTCCGCCTGATCGCCTCCGGCGCCGGGATCGTCCAACCACGGATCGTGGAGCTGATCACGGCGCTGATCAGGGAGGAGGTCGAGGCCGGAACCTACGAGCCCCCCGTGGAGCCGGCGATCCTCGGCTTCGCGATCGTCAAGCTCGCTCAGGCCTTCCTCTTCAACGACGCCGTCGCTGGAATCCGCGGTGACGTCGACCGGCTGCGCGAGGTCGAGGCGGCGCTGCTGGGCGTACCTGCGTAGCTCTTTCTCGCGCCAGAAGATGTGAAGAATCGGTGGAGGTTTTTGACCTAGGGTTTCCGCATGGAAAGCACCGCGGCGGCCCAGGCAAGTGCCGCGCAGGCGCCCCAACGAGAGAGGAAGCAGGGTTGGCGATCGCGCCGGGGCGTGCGGATCGGCGTGCCCGCCCTGTACCTGCTGGGCACGGCGATCGCGATCGACCGCTTGGGCCTTCCCTACTCGCAGGACTGGATCTTCATCTGGATCGTCGGGCTGATGGTCGCCATCTCAGTGGCCGGGGGCGAGCACTCGATGCGGCGCCTGGTCACGGACTGGCTCCCGATCATCGTCGCCCTGCTCGCCTACGACCTGCTGCGCGGCGTGGCCGACGGCAAGCTGCTGCCGATCCACTGGCAGCCGCCGGTGGACGCCGACGAGATCCTGGGGCTGGGCCAGGTGCCGACGATCCGGTTCCAGGACGCGATCTACACCCCGGGCCACCCCCACTTCTGGGACTACGCGGCCTTCGGCTTCTGGTTCTCCCACTTCTTCGCGACCCTGCTGGTCGGGGTGGGGATCTGGCTCTACCGCCACCAGTGGTTCGGCCGGTTCGCCGCCTGCATCGTCGCCCTTGCGGCGATGGGCCTCGTCACCTACGTGCTCTTCCCGGTGGCCCCGCCATGGCTCGCGGCGGACCACGGCTACATCGATCACACCTACCGGATCACCCACGCGGTGGTGAACCACCTGCCGGTACCCAAGGCCGGCGCCCTCTTCCAGAAGGGGACCGACTGGGGGAACGACGTCGCCGCGGTGCCCTCGCTGCACGCGGGCTACACGATGCTGATCTGCCTCTTCCTCTGGCCCAGGGTCAACCGGCGCTGGCGGCCGCTGCTCGCCGCCTACCCCATCGGGATGGGCCTGTCCCTGATCTACCTGGGCGAGCACTACCTGATCGACATCCTGCTCGGCTGGGCCTACGCGGCCGCCGCGATCTACCTCGTCAACTGGGGATTCGAGCGCTGGGGCGCCAGGGCTACACGGCTTCGCCATCAGATCGCGGCCACTAGCGGTGGCCCCTCACAAGTCGCTACGGGCTACGCCCTCCGCTCCAAGGTGCAGCCGCCTGGTGGCCGCTAGGCGTGGCTCGCCCCCTGCTTGCCGTCGACGCGCCCTCGATGCTCTTCCGGGCGTTCTACGCCCTGCCGAAATCGATCAAGGGCCCGGACGGCAACCCGGTCAACGCGCTTCTCGGCACCGCCAACCTGATCCTGCGGGAGGTCGAGACGCACAATCCGCGGGCGGTGGTGCTCTGCTTCGGCCCTGACGCAGCCACCTACCGACTCGAGCTCTTTCCGGCCTACCACGCCGACCGCGAGGCGGCCTTCCCCGACGAGCTGCGGCCCCAGTGGGACGACTCCGCCGATTTCTTCGGCGCATTCGGCTGGAAGATCGCCAGCAGCGACTCGTTCGAGGCCGACGATCTCCTCGGCTCCCTGGCGACGAAGGAGAGCAAGGCCGGCGGGCGCAGCCTCCTGATGACCGGCGACCGCGACATGTTCCAGTGCGCGAGCGGGAGCACGAAGGTGCTCTACGTCAGCACCGGGAAGCAGGGCGGCCAGCCGATGGGGCCAGCCGAGGTGAAGGAGCGCTACGGGATTCCGCCCAAGCTCGTTCCCGACCTGATCGCCCTGCGCGGCGATCCCTCCGACGGCATCCCTGGGGCGAAGGGCGTCGGCGAGAAGACCGCCGTCGAGCTGCTGCGCAGACATGGCTCGCTGCAGAAGGTCCTCGATGCCGCGATCCGCGAGCCGCGCCCCGCCCTCCGCACTGCGCTGATCGGGGATCGCGAGCAGCTGCTGGCCTTCAAGGACGTGGCGACGCTCCGGCACCCGAAGGTGAGCCGTCCGCGCGACAAGCGAACCGACTACCGCGGCGCCGCCAGGGCCGCCCGCGAGCGGGGTATGAACCGGCTCGCCGAGCGGCTGCTCGAGAAGGTCAGCCCCTAGAACTCGAAGCGCCCCGCCGGGGCGGGGCGCTAACGGTGCTACAGGGAGGAGAGGTACTTATATGTGTGTTGGTCGACTTGAGGGGCCGCTGGGAATTTCCTAGAACGCGGCCGATGCTGCGCCGACCTGAGATCACTCTAGGTCCGCGGCCTCGAACGGCCAAGGTGATCGAGCCGATTGGTGGGCCAAATCGGTTATGGGACCCATAACCGCTGGTTATGGCTCCTGTGAGCCGACTCGCGCACGGCGCCGCCGGATGAAATCGACGAAGTCCCGGTCGCGGCGCGCCAGCGAGGCGAGCGAGCGGCAGACGACGACGAACCGGCGGGGGAAGCTGAGCCCGGCGACGGGGCGGCGATAGAGCCGATCTCGCGCCTCGTCAAGGGAAAGCGCGGAGAGCATCACGGGCGCCGAGCGCTGCAGCGCCTCGCGCTTCGCCACCGCCGTGCTGGCCGCCTCGATCAGCGGCTCTGCCAGGGAGAGGCCGCGTCCGGCAAGCTCGGCCTCGACCCGGCGGCGAACGTGGGCATCCTCGTCGCGCATGACCATCGGCGTGGAGAGGAAGAGCTCCTGGGGAATTTGCTTGCGCCGGTACCAGGCGTGGTCCTGCGGCACTGCCAGCACCACCTCGTCCCGGAGCAGCTCGAGCTCCTCCAGCTCGTCCGCGCCATCCGCCCCACCCTCGGGCCCCGCCGCGGCGATCCCGATGGAGGCCCGCCCCTCCGCCACCATCAGGCGCACGGAACTGGAGTTGGCGATTGTGAGCTGGACCGGAGGGCGCCGGCCCTCCGCCTGATAGGCGACCAACTCGGGCGGCAGGAAGAACTCCGCGATCGTGTGGCTCACCGCGAGCTCGATCGGCGCCTGCTCCCGCGGGGCGGACTCGAGCAGCTGCTCGACTACGTCCGCCTGCTCGAGCAACCGACGGGCCTCCGGGTAGAGCCGGCGCCCGGCCGCGGTGGGTACCACCCCCCGCGGCGAGCGCTCGAGCAGGCGGGTGCCGGCGGCCGCCTCGAGTGCTCGCAGGCGCTTCGAGAGCGCAGGCTGGCTGATCTTGAGCGAGACCGCGGCCTTCCCGAGGGTGCCGAGGTCGACTGCGGAGCAGAAGGCCCGAAGCTCCGCGATCTCCGGGCCGCGGACGGACCGGCGACCGCCGGGGGTTAGCTGCCGGCGTCGTTGGGTACTCATCTGTCGTTTCGTCTACTCAAGGAGGAGAAAATGGCAGCACCTGAGCGTCGTGGCGGGATCGGCGGGATCTCCCTCGGAGGCATCATCGTCATCATCGGGATCATCCTGCTGTTCGTGACGAGTGTCTGGATCGGCATAGTCGTGATCCTGATCGGCTTGATCGCGTTCGGCGGCTTCGCGCGCGGACGCTGGTACTGAACCCATCAACCAACCGCTCGGTCGTCACGAGGCGTACGACTGTTGCCGTCGCTAGCGGAGTCCGCTGACGAAATCGACGAGCTCCGGGGCGATCACCTCGTGCGCATCCTCCTGCAGGTAGTGCCCCGCGTCCTCGAGCCGTGTCACCGAAGCGTCGGGAAAGGTGTCGAGCCAGAGCGCATCGAGCATGTTCGGAGTGAATGCGATGTCCTTCATCGCCCAGGAGATGTGGACGGGCTTCGCACGGAAGTCGCGCTTCAGGCCCGCCTCGATCTCCGTGTTCATGTCGACCACCGACCCCTCCCCGGTGACGGGGATCTCTCGCGGGAACACGAGGATCGCCGTGCGCTCGGACCAACCCTGGTGCACCTCCCTGTAGGCCCGCTTGACGATCGGGGTGAGGCGCTCCTTGTGGACCACGCCTTGGCCAAAGAGAAAACCGCGCTTGAAGGCGTCCATGCCTTTGACCATGACCTCCCCGACTCCCGGCGTGCGGAAGAGTCGCAGCGGCAGCGGCAGCGGGATCTTCGTTTTCCCGGGCGGTAGCGCCTCTGGATGCCAGCCGTGGGCGAAGGTGTTGAGGATGAAGAGGCCGTCGACGCGCTCCGCGTGCCACGTCGCCCAGCGGAGGCCGATGGGACCACCCCAGTCCTGCGGCACGACCGTCGCGCCACTCAAGTCCAGCGACTCGAGCAGGGAGTCCAGCCTCGCCGCGTGCCGAGGGACGCGGTACAGCTCCGGCTCATCCGGCTTATCGGAGCGTCCGAAGCCAAGGTGGTCCGGCACGATCGCGCGATGGCCTGCCTCGACCAGCGGCGGAATGAAGTGGCGGTAGAGGTAGCCCCAGGTCGGGTTGCCGTGCACGAGGACCACCGGTCGGCCGTCCCGCGGGCCTTCGTCGACATAGTGCATGCGCCCGTCCGCCGAGTCGAACCAGTGCGGCTCGTGGGGCCAACTCCCCTCGAAGGTCCAGTCCGTCACGCTCGCGATGGACTCAACCTACCCAACCGCTGGCTACGTTCACACGCAGGTGGGTTGAGAAGAGGGGTCGAGCCTGCGGACCCCGGTGGGTGTGATCCGGTAGCCCAGGGGCTCCGCGGCCTGCGGAATCGGCGCCGGCTCGCCGTCGACGGTCATCTCCACGGAGCCGTTGCCGAAGGTGACGTCGAATCCGCCGGCGCTGAACGGCCCGCGGGACTCGTTGGCGTCCAGCGTCTCGCTGTCGACCCGCGGATTGCCGCTCTCGTCGACCAAGCAGACCCAGACGGGGGCCGTTGCCCGTAGCTCAACCGAGACCTGACCGGCGGGCGTCGTGCTCGTCGTGGTCGTGGCGGGCGGCCCGGCGGCCTTTGTCCGGTTCCGCTTCCCGGCCTTGCTCTTCTCGCCGCTGCCGCCGTTGTCCGATCCGCCGATCGACCCGACGATCACCAGCCCGATGATCACCAGGACGACGACGCCCGCCGCGACCTTGGCGACGGGCGCCGGATTGATCGAGCGGAAACGGCGGACGGGGCGTGTCTGCCGGAGGGTGCCCACCTTGATGACCGACTCCGGTATCGCCTCGCGGCCGTCCCCCTCGACCGTCTTCGAGTACTCATCGAGGAGGGCCTGCTGGTCGAGACCGAGATAACGCGCGTAGATGTCGAGGAACCCACGGGCATAGACGGGGGCCGGCAGCTCCTCCCAGCGGTCTCCCTCCATCGCCTCGAGGAACTTGACGCGGACCTTGGTGGCCTGCTCGACCTCGCTCAGCTCTACGCCGCGCTGCTCGCGGGCCTCGCGCAGGGTCTGGCCGACCGTAGGCGCCATACCGAGCCAATTGTCCCCCACCTACCGGTTCAGGCCGAAGGCGAGCCTGCGAGGGTGCTCACGGCCTCGTCGAAGGCCTCCGTGTGCCGGTCGACGTCAGCGTCGCTCGTCGCCGGGCACATCAAGGCCATGTTGTGAAACGGCGTCAGCAGGATTCCCCGGTTGAGCGCGTGCAGGTGCATGTAGCGGCCGAGCGTCGGGTCATCCGCCTCGACCGCCTCGGAACCGTTGCGAGGCGGCGTGGGCTGGAAGTGGTATTCGACCCGGCAGCCGAGCCTGACCGAGTTCCAGGGCATGCCGCGCGACGCGATCACACCGTTGACGCCGGCCTCGAAGCGCTCCGCCATCTCGGTCATGTAAGCGAACGAAGCGTCGGTGAGCACCTCCTCGAGAGTCGCGCGGGCGGCGGCGAGGGAGAGTGCGTTGCCCGCCAGCGTGCCGCCGATTCCACCGACGTCGGAAACCTCGAGCCCCCGCATGTACGCGTCGATCCGCTCGGCGACCTCCTCGGTCATCCCGTAGGCGGCGGCCGGTATACCCCCGGCGATCGCCTTGCCGATCGTGAGCAGATCGGGATCGAGCCCCGCCGCGGCCGTGTAGCCACCTGGCCCGGCGCAGAAGGTGTGGGTCTCGTCGATGATCAGCAGCGTCCCGTGCTCGCGGGTGAGCTCGCGGAGCGCCTCGTGGTACCCGGGATCGGGGAGCACAATCCCGGCGTTCGTCATCGCCGGCTCCGCCAGCACGCAGGCGACGTCCCCCGAGGCAAGGGCGCGCTCCAGGGCGGTGACGTCGTTCCACTCGACCGCCCTCGTCGTCACCGTCGGGTCAACCGGTGGACCGATGTTGTCCGGCCGCGAGCGAGTCGCCCCTTTCACCTCGATCGCGAAACTCTCGTCGACTGTGCCGTGGTAGCACCAGGCGTACACCAGGACCTTGGGGCGGTCGGTGATCGCCCGGGCCAGGCGGAGGGCGAAGCGGTTGGCGTCGGTGGCGGTCAACGCGAACTGCCAGCGCGGCAGGCCGAAGCGGCGCCCGAGCTCGGCCGCAACCCAACTTGCGTCCTCGGTAGGGAGCATCAGCGTGATCCCGCGAGCGGCGCGCTCTGCGACGGCCTCGACCGTCGGCGACGGCGAGTGGCCCGTCATCGCCCCGGTATCCCCGAGACAGAGATCGATGTACTCGTTGCCGTCCACATCCTTGAAGTGAGCACCCTCTGCGCTGGCCGCGAACACGGGAAACGGGCTGGCCCACTCGGTCATCCACGGCATCGGTACGCCTCCCAGCAGCGCCTTCTCGCCGCGCTCGAAGAGCCGCTGCGATCCGGGGTGGTCCTCGACGAAGCGCTGCTCCTCATCCGCGAGCAGGTCGGCGAGCAGGTCCCGGTCGAGCTGCCATTCCTTGGCCTGAGCCCGGGGCATGCGGCGCAAGGCTACCCGGGGAGCGAGAGCCGGCGGGCGTGGACCTCGGCCGGGTCAGCCGGCGGACGGGACCGCGGCCGGCTCGACGCTCTCACCAGGGTCGAGCACCCGGACTTCATACGAGCGACCGGCCGCGGCCGCCTCGAAGCGCTGACCCGCGTCGTCGATCGGCCGGTACCACGGGTCGGCGGTGAAACCGCCGTAGTGAATCGGGACGAGGGCCCGCCCACCGAGAAGTTCCCCGGCGAGCGCGGCCTGCTCGGGCTCCATCGTTGCCGCCAGCGGACTCGGCGGCTGCAGGTTCGGGAAGTCGACGACCGCGCCGTTGATCGGCGCGAGGACGAGATCGAACGGTCCGTGCCGGCGGGCCATTCGCCACCAGTAGCCGTGGAAGATCGTGTCACCGAGATGCAGGATGCGCTGGCCGTCCGCCTCGACGAGCCAGGAAACCTGGGGATCGCCCAGACCGTCCACAGCGGGCAGCGCAGTGAGAGCGAAGGGGCCGATATCGGCGGACTCCCAGACCTCGAACGCGCGTCGCTCAAGTCCCGCCCGCTCGAGCTCGAAGTTAGCCTGCGCCAGGGAGAGGTTCTCGGCGTCCTCGCCGCCCGGCCAGACGGGCTCGTATACCACGGCATCGGCGGCGAGTGCCTCCGCCAGGGCGCCCGCATCGGTGTGGTCTCGATGCAGGTGACTAACGAGGCCGGCCAGGGCGCCGCTACGCGGTGCCCTCACTTGCGGCGACTGCACGCGCTCGCGAGCATCCTCGGCAAGCGCGGCGAAGGTGGCGGCGGGATCCGCGAGTGGGTCGATCACGACCCTCGCTCCCTCCGCCTCGATCTCGACGCCCGCCCAGCCAAGCCATCGCACCTTCATCTCGTCCTCGCTTTCTCGTTTATCGGACGACCGTACGGTATATCATCTCCGCATGCCCCGCCGATCCCAGTCAGCAGTCGCGAAGACCCGTGCCACGGTCACGCGCGCCGCGGTTGATCGCGCCTCGGTCGAGGGGCTCGAGGGCCTCACGATCGGCGGCCTGGCCGGCGAGACGGAGATGCGCAAGAGCAGCGTCTTCAGCCTCTTCGGCAGCAAGGAGGATCTCCAGCGGGCGACGCTGGAGGCGGCGGACGAGCAGTTCAGGAAGGAGGTCTGGTCCCCCGTGGCCGACGAGGAACCCGGGCTGCCGCGGCTGCTGGCCCTCTGCGACAGCTGGCTCGACTACCACCGGCGTGAGGTGATGCCCGGCGGCTGCTTTCTGACGACCGCGACGATCGAGTACGACGCCCGCCCCGGCCCGCTCCGCGACGCCGTCGCTCAGACGATGAAGCGGTGGCTCGGCGTGCTCGAGCGCGAGGCCACGGTCGCCATCGAGGCCGGCGACCTGCCCGGCGAGACCGATCCAGCGGACGTCGCCTTCCAGCTCAACGCCCTGGCCGCGGGGGCGAGCTACGGCTTTCAGCTCTGGCGTGATCCCGAGATGTTCGCCCGCGCCCGACGGTCGATGCGCGCGGCTCTCGGCGCCTGACCGACCCTACGGAACGGCCCTCCAGCGCGCCCGCCACTGCGGGGCGTCGAAGCCCTCGGCGACGTAGATCGTCTCGCGGGCGATCCTGCCGTCACGGAACTCGTGGATGCTGACGCCGAAGTTCTTGGGGCCGTTGTCGTAGGTGACGGTGAGCTCCACAACCCAGACATCGCCCTCACCCCTGATCTCGCCGATATCGAAGCTTGTCTCCGCCGGATACTGGCTCCGCCACTCGCGGAAGTTCTCGACCCCCTCGAATCGCTCCCCGGATTGAGGGAACTCCAGCACCGCGTCCTCGCGATACATCTCGTGGGAGCGCTCGGGATCGCCGGCATGCTCGAACTGCTGCTCGAGCATCCCCCTGAGCGTCGCCGCGTCCATCCCGCGGAGAGCTAGCCCGCTTCCGGTGCGGGTCGGCCGAGCAACCTCGGTCGGAGCCGCCAGCCGAGCCAGTGCAGGAAGAGCGACGGCACGACGGTGAAGACCAGGAGGACCACGTGCGGATCGGGCAGGTCGACCTTGGCCTCGTCCTCGCCGCCGAGCTCGAAGCCGAGCAGGATGAAGATCCCGAAGAGGGCTCCGGCGATGAGACTTCGAAGCAGGGCGTCGCTTCGCCGGGCGTACTGGGCGCCTCCGCCGATTCCGCCGAGCAGGGCAAGGATCACGCCGACCAGATAGAGGGGGCCTGAGACTCCGAGGGCGAGCCCGCAGAGCAGTCCGAATCCGGACGGGAGAACGAGAGCCTCGAAGAAGCGCCGCGCCGGCGACATCTCCTCCCACTGGGGCACGACGTACCTCACGACACAGCCTCTCCGGCTCTCATCCCGGTCGGGACCCTAGCGCGATGCGAACCTGGTATCGAGATTGGACACGGTCTTTGCCATTGCGCGCCGGACGGCCCGCCTGAGGAGGACACGATCGAAGAGGCCGAGCGCCCCCCGGCGGGGGAGGTACTCGACGACGAGTCGATAGTCGAGGCCGCCGTGGCCATCGTCACTGAAATGCCGCTGGTGGCGGACGTCGGGCATGCCCGACTGGACGCTCGTGTACTCGACCAGCCGGCAGGGCTCGATCCGTCCAAGCGTCATCGTCATCTGAGTCTCCCTGCCGAGCAGCCGAAGCACGAGCCGGGCTCGGTCGCCCGGCTCGCGCCACTGCGATCCGGGCTCGATGCGCACGAGATCGGGCCAGTACCGGGGCCAGTTGCGGAGATCGGTGATGTAGTCGAAGCCGTCGCTCATTCCGATGGCGAACCGGTGGCCGAGCTCGACCCGGATCGGGCTCGCGTTGCTCATCGGGCTTGGATCATCCCGTCCGGGTACAGGTCGTAGTCGAGCGGTTCCGTGACTGCCGGGGTGTAGGCGTGAATCGAGACGGCCACGCCGTGCGCCGGGTCATGCCGAACCCGGTGGATGTATTCGGGGCCGAAGCTGAAGGTCGACTGCGCGCCTCGCGCATGGGTGCGCCGGCGCATCACCCGCCCGTCCAGGGCCTCGACGACCTCCTCGATCAGCATCCCGCTGCAGATGAAAGCCGCGCCGCTCGCGCCGCCGTGATCGTGCAAGACGGTGTCCTGGCCCGCCGCCCAGCCGAACAGCGCGATCTCGAGCGCGTCGGTCTTGTAGAGCACGCGGTGGCTGCGGCGCTCGAGATCGAACGAGACCGCGTGGCCCCAGAGCCATGGCGCTTGACCGACGTCCGCGACGATCTCCTCCAGCTGCTCGAGGCTCGTCGGCAACGCGCCGATCAGCTCCTCGTCAAGCCATCCGGTGAGCGCCGGTACCGCCCTGCGGACGGAGGTCGCCATGCTTTTCCTCCTCTCTGGATCGATCCCCGCGAAGCTCCTGAGCGATTGCCCTGGCCGAGCGCCTCGCCTCCTTGCCCATGTAGCCGAGGCCGCCGGGGCGCGGGAGGTAGCCGACGAAGCGCAGGCCCTGAGCGGCCGGCGTCGGGGCGAGCACCTTCGGCACGCCGCGTTCGCCGAGCACATCGAGATGGCCCACAAGCGGCTCGAGTCCCCGCCGGTACCCCGTCGCGCAGATCACCGCCTCCGGCTCCAGCCGCGTCCCATCAGCACACTCGACCGAGGCCGGGCCGAGCGAGGCGACGGCCGGGACAACCTCGATCCGCCCATCCTTGATCGCCTCGATCACCTCCTTGTCGACGATCGAGGGCACCTTGCCCCGTTTCCGCACGTCGGTGAAGACGCCCGTCTCGGGCCGCGCCAGCCCGAACTCGGTCAGGTCGCCGATGTCCATGCGCGAGGCGAAGCGCGCGATCCGGTCGGCGACCGCCGTCGGGAGGTGCCAGAGCCCGCTCGCGATCAGATCACCCGGCACCGGGCCGGGTCCCTGGCGCAACAGGAGGTTGGGTGGTGTGCGGACCGCGACCCAGACCTTCGCCGCGCCTCCCTCCGCCAGCTCATTGGCGATCTCCATTCCCGAACAGCCGGGGCCGACCACCAGGGCCGACTTTCCCTCGTATGGCTTTGGGTTCCGGTACTCGGAGGAGTGGATCAACTCCCCCTGGAAGCGGTCGCGACCCGGCCAGTCGGGGAGGACGGGGGTCCCCTCCAGGCCGGTGGCCACGATCACCTGCGGTGCACGAAGCGCTCCCGCGCTCGTCTGGACGATCCACCCTGTGACGTCGCGATCGATCCGGTGAACACCGGTTCCGAGCCGAAGGTCCATTCCTTCCTCGCCGGCATGGCGCTCGATGTATTCGAGCAGCTGGTCGCGGCTGGGGAAGGTCGGTGTGCCCTTCGGGTAGGGACGACCCGGCAGCTGGGAGAAACGGCGCCAGGTGTTGAGCCGCAGGCCCTCGTAGCGAGAACGCCACGAGGAGGCGACCTGGTCCGCCTGGTCGAGGACCACCGCGGACAATCCCGCGTCCTTGAGGGCGAGGGCCGAGGCGACGCCCGCGGGCCCAGCTCCGATGACGACGACCTGATGCTCTGGCGTGATTCCCTTCTCGCCCATTGCGACCATGACGCTACGGCGCCCTAGGTCGCCTCGCATCGGATGAAACACCCAAATCCAGGGAGGTCAGGATGGGTGATCTCACCCAGTCGCGGATCGCACCAACCCGTGCTGGTGTGCATAGCTGGTGGCCGCGGCGCGGGAGGAGACCCCGAGCTTGGCGTAGATGTTGCTGACGTGCCGGTCGACCGTCCGGACGCTGAGGACCAGGTCGGCCGCGATCTGCCTGTTTGTCTCCCCGGCGGAAAGCATCCGCAGGACCTCGAGCTCGCGCTTGGTGAGATCGTGTGTTTCGACTTCGCGGCCGAGCTCCGATGGCCCCTCGACACGAGCGAGGTCGGTGGCCGCACCCAGGCGGACGAACGTCTCCCTGGCCGCCTCCAGCTCGAGTCGGGCACTGTCCTCGTCACCCAGGCTCCCGCAGGCGCGCCCGATCAGCTCTCGCGCCCGGGCGCTCTCGTACGGCGCCGCCAACTGGCGCCAGATCTCGTCAGCGCGGCGCAGCGAGGCGAGCGACTCCTGGGGGCGTCCCGCGGCGAGCTCCATCATGCCGCGCGCCTGCGCGGCCATTGCACCGAGCGCACCCGGTTTCTCCTCGGCCTCGGCGAGGTCGTCGAGCTCCGCGCACGCTTCCTCCGCCGTCCGCAGGTCTTCGGCGGCTGCCACGACCTCGACGTAGGCCGGCAGCAGGCTCGCCCGCTTGCCCGGTTCCTTCGCCTCCGCGACCGCCCGCCGCATCGCGGCCTCCGCTGCCTTCTCCTTGCCCTGGGCGAGCCTCAGCAGGGCGAGTCCCGGCTGGGGCTCCCGGCCGTGAGAACTCGCGGCGCGGAACGCGTCCTCGGCGGCTTCGTGCTCACCGCGCAGGCGGTGTACCTCGCCACGCTGGTAGTGGGCCTCGCCGGCGGCAACCGGGTTCTCTCCCTTGAGGCAGCGCTCGGCCGCGCGGCGCGCCTCGTCGATCGCCTCCTCCCACGAGCCTTCGAGGCGCATGATCTGGGTTCGGTGGACCAGGCAACGTCCCGTGAAGGCGACCAGATCAGGCTGGTCCTTGCACCAGTCGGCCAAAGCGATCGTCCACTCCCGCGCGCGAGCAAGGTCATGGGCCTCCTCGCAGGAGAGGATGACGCCGCAGTAGATGATCCCCGAGCTGACCGGTGATACCTCGCCCGCGAGAACGGCGACCATGGCCAGGTCGAGGTGCGCCAGGCCCTCTCGGAGCCTGCCGAGCCCGATCAGGGCGCTGCCCTGCGAGAAGGATCCGAGCGCCAGCAGATCGGCATCGCCGAAGCGCTCCCCGATCGCGGCTGCCTCGGCGGAGGCCGCCGCGGCGCGCTCTGATTCACCATCGGCCTCGTACTCGAAGATCCGCGCGAGCGTGAGATAGCCGCGCTCGACGCAGTCCGTCCCCTCACGCTCGAGCAGCCGATCCGCACGTCCGAACCAGCCGCCGGCGCGCCCGAACTCCCCGGATGTGGACAGCGTCAAGCCCAGCCAGAAGGCGCATCTGACCGCAGGCAGCGGGTCCTCGGCCTCGAGGTGCCCCCGATAGGCACGCTCCAGGAGCTCCTGATACTCCCGCTCGCGTCCGAGCATGTAGGCGGAGGTGGCGAGCTCCTCCAGGTCCCCCGGATCGAGCGGAGCCTGCCGGTCCGCGGCCGTCAGCGATTCGTAGGCGTCCCGCCACATCTGGCGGTCATACGAGTCACGCCCTCGTGCGAGATTCCCAGCGCTCTCCACCGCTTAGACGGCTTGGCCGTTCGCGGTCAGCGTCACATCGATGTTGCCGCGGGTTGCGTTGGAGTAGGGGCAGACCTGGTGGGCGGCCTTCACCACCTCGATGGCGGCCGCGTCGTCGTCGATTGACGGAAGCGTGACGTCCAGCTCCACCGCGACATCGAAGCCTCGGGACTCGTTCGCCACCAGGCTCACCTTGGAGTCGATGACCGCATCGTCGGCCGCCACCTTCTGACGGCGCGAGACGGTGGAGAGTGCCCCCTCGAAGCAGGCTGCGAAGCCGACGGCGAAGAGCTGCTCCGGATTCGTGCCTCCCCCCTCGCCTCCGAGCTCGGTCGGGATTCGCACTTCGACCTCGAGCGCGCCGTCAGTCGTCTTGCCGTGGCCCTTGAGGCGGCCACCGGTGACGGTGGCCTCCGCCGTGTAGAGCGCCTTTGCCATGTCCACTCCTTCGAAGTTGGAGAGCGGATGGCTAGTTTTTCATGCAGATCGCGAACGCCACCATGTTGGACGCTCAGTGGATCGACTCAACTGCGGCGGGCCAGATCTCCGCGACGCGTTTCGCGATCACGTCAACGCGCACGTGCGGGAAGAGTCCGTAGCCGGGCGGCGGATCGTCCTGATCGATGTACTCCTTTACCCAGAAGCCGTACTCGCCGTGCAGGAGGCGAGCGGCCCGTTCCGCGGTGAGCGGCTTGAAGGCCGACTCGGCGAGATCGAGCGCCGCGGCATCGAGGCGGGAGAGGACCGGCTCCAGACGCGCCGCGTCCCATTCGCTCCAGTCCGCGACGTCCCGTCCGTAGGAGGTGCCGTCGCAGTGGGCGACGAATCCGCAGTCGGCAAGCTCACGCGCCCGGCGCAGCTCCCCCTCCCGCGCGAGGCGGGAGCCGCGAAACGCTCGCAGGTCCTCATAGAGATCCGGGCGCAGCCGAAGGGCGAAGCGCTTGACGAGCCGCGCCGACTTGTAGCCGCGGCGGTGCTGCTCGAAGCGAGTCTCAGGGTCGCGAGCGCTCGAGCCGACGTAGACCCAGGGGATGCGGGGATCGCGGCGGCGGCCGGCTTCGCGAGCGAGCTCGATCACGTAGACGCGAGAGGGCATCGCCAACTGCTTCGACAGCGCCGGGGAGGCGCCTCCAGGCGGGTCAGTCGATGGTCCAGGTGTCCCCGGAGCGAAGCAGCGAGCTGAGGTCGTCGTCGCCGACCCTCTCGTGGGCCGCGGCGAGCTCCTCGCTCGCGCCCTCGGCGTACGTGGGCCGGTCGCTGGAGCGAATCACGCCGAGCGGCGTGGCGCCGGTGGGCCGATCGGCCAGCCGCGCCAGCGCGTAGGCGAGGGTCGGGTCGTCGGCGTCATGCACGACGAGGGCGTCCTCGCCGACCTCGCTGATCTCGGCGATCTCGAGCCGCCCGCCGGCGGAGCGGACGACCCCGCGCTCGCCCTCGGTGCCGAAGCGGATCGGCTCGCCGTCGACGAGCCGGATCTGGTTCGCCTCCTTGCCCTTTGCCCGAACCGCGTCGAAGGCCCCGTCGTTGAAGACGTTGCAGTTCTGGTAGATCTCGACGAGGGAGGAGCCGTTGTGCGCAGCGGCGGCCCGGAGGACGTCGGTCTCGTGGTCGCGGTCGGTGTCCACGGTGCGGGCGACGAAGCTGGCATCCGCGCCGAGGGCGAGGGCGACGGGATTGAAGGGGTGGTCCTGGGAGCCGAACGGCGTCGACTTGGTGACCTTGCCCTGCTCCGAGGTCGGCGAGTACTGGCCCTTGGTGAGGCCGTAGATCTGGTTGTTGAAGAGCAGGATGTTGATCGGGACGTTGCGCCGCAGGGCGTGGATCAGGTGGTTCCCGCCGATGGACAGGGAGTCGCCGTCACCCGTGATGACCCAGACCGAGAGGTCGGGACGGGCGATCGCCAGCCCGGTGGCGAGAGCCGGGGCACGGCCGTGGATGCCGTGCACGCCATAGGTGCTCATGTAGTAGGCGAAGCGCCCGGAGCAGCCGATCCCGGCGACGAAGACGATCTTCTCGGGCGGGATGCCCATCTCCGGAAGGAACTGCTGAACCGTGGCGAGGATCGCGTAGTCCCCGCACCCCGGGCACCAGCGCGTCTCCGCATCGGAGGCGAAGTCCTTCTTGGTCAGCGTGAGGGCGGCGCCGTTGGTCGCCGCCTCAGGCGCGCCGCCATTCGTCGGATGTCCCTTGCCGTTGTTGATGCTGGTCTCGCTCACTTGTCCAGATGGGCGCTGATGACGTCGTCGAGCTCCTCGGCGAAGATCGGCAGGCCCTCCACCTTGTTGTAGCGCTCGGCGTCGACCAGGTACTCCGCCCGGATGATCCGCCAGAGCTGACCCGAATTGGTCTCCGGGATCAACACCCTCTTGTAAGAGCGGATCAGGTCGCCAGTGTTCCGCGGCAGGGGGTTGAGGTGGCGCATGTGCGCGCAGGCGACCTTGCCGCCGCGGCGGCGGATGCGCCTGGCGGCGCCGGTGATCGCGCCGTAGGTCGAGCCCCAGCCGAGGACAAGCAGGTCGGCGCCGTCGGGATCGTCGGGAACCAGCTCGCCGATCTCATCGGCGATGCCGGCGACCTTGGCGGCCCGGAGCTCGGTCATCCGCGCGTGGTTCTCGGGCTCGTAGGAGATCTGCCCGGTGACGTCCTCCTTCTCGAGGCCGCCAACCACATGGGCGAGGCCCGGCGTCCCGGGCACGGCCCATGGACGGGCGCCGCGCTCGTCCCGGGCGTAGGGCTGGAAGTCGTCCTCGGCCTGCGTCGCGAAGGCTGGATCGATCTCCGGCAGATCGGCGACCTCCGGCAGCCGCCAGGGCTCCGAGGAGTTGGCGAGGAAGGTGTCGGAGAGCAGGATCACCGGGGTCCGGTAGGTGATCGCGATCCGGGCCGCCTCGAGCGCCGCATCGAAGCAGTCCGCCGGAGTCGAAGCGGCGACGATCGGCAGCGGCGACTCCCCGTGGCGCCCGTACATCGCGGTGAGCAGGTCGGCGGCCTCGGTCTTGGTCGGCATCCCCGTCGAGGGCCCGGCACGCTGAACGTCGATCACCAGCAGCGGCAGCTCGAGCGCGACGGCAAGCCCGATCGTCTCGGCCTTCAGGTCCATCCCCGGGCCGGCGGTCGCGGTCACGCCAAGGTGCCCGCCGAAGACGGCGCCGAGGGCCATGTTGGCGGCGGCGATCTCGTCCTCCGCCTGGACCGTCCGCACGCCGAACTTGCGTTGCCGGGAGAGCTCGTGGAGAAGCTCGGAGGCCGGCGTGATCGGGTAGCTCGCGAGGAACAGGGGCAGGCCGCTGCGCACGCTCGCGGCCACGAGGCCGAGCGCCGTTGCGTTGGTTCCGTTGACGGCCCGGTAGGTTCCGGGCTCCGCCGGCGCCGCCTTGACCTGGTAGCTGACCTGGAGCAGCTCCGCGGTCTCGCCGAAGTTGAAGCCCGCCCGGAAGGCGGCGAGATTGGCATCTCGGATCGGCGGGTTCGACTCGAACTTCCTCTCGATCCAGCCGACCGTCGAGTCGGTCGGCCGGCCGTACATCCAGGAGACCAGGCCGAGGGCGAAGAAGTTCTTCGAGCGGGCGGCGTCGCGCGAGTTGATCTCGATCCCCTCCGTCGCCCGGATCGTCATCGAGGTCATCGGCACTCGGAAGAGCTGGTAGCCGTCGAGTGAGTCGTCCTCGAGCGGGTTGGCGTCGTAGTGCGCCTTGCCCAGGTTGCCCTTGGTGAAGCCGTCCTCGTTCGCGATCACGATCCCGCCGGGCTCGAGCTCCGCCAGGTTCGCCTTCAGGGCGGCGGGATTCATCGCGACGAGCACGTTCGGTCGCCCCCCAGGCGTGAGGATCTCCCGCGAGGCGAAGTGGATCTGGAAGGCCGAGACCCCAGCCAGCGTGCCGGCGGGGGCCCGGATCTCGGCCGGGAAGTCCGGCAGCGTGACCAGGTCGTTGCCGATCAGCGCGGTCTCGGCGGCGAAGAGGTTGCCGGAGAGCTGGATGCCATCGCCGGAGTCACCCGCGAAGCGGATGACGACCCTCTCCTTCTCTTCAACGCTTTTCTGTTCCACCTGACGCGGGCTCGCCCCATACCCGAGCTCGTTGTTCGAGTGTAGAGATCCGCTCGGCCCCGCCGGCGTCGCTCGCCCTAAGGGCCGTCGTTGTTGTTCGCGACGGTGATGGTCGTGGGGACCGTTGCCGAGGGGCTCTCTGTGACTGTGGGTTGTGATGGAACCGGAATCTCCGGCGCTGCCTGCGGGGGCTGCGGTCGGGGCGCGGGCGAGGGCTTCGGCCGCGGTGCCCGCGGGGGCTTCTGCCCGGGAGTGACCACGGGCGCCTCTGCACCGGCGTCCCCCGGTTGAGCCGCCTGCGGTCCGCGGGAGCTGGAACGACTGATGCCCCGGGCTTTGCCCGTGGCCCGCTCGGTGCGATCGTCCTGCGGCGCTGCAGTCTTTTGGGCCTCCCCGCCTACTGCCGGAGCGGCAGGCGGAGCGGACGCTGCCTCGGGCGACTGTTGGGAAGAATCGCTGCCGTCGGTGCCGGAAAGCAATGCACTCAGGATTATCAGCACCGGAACCAGGATCGCGGCTATCCACGCGATCCGCACGATCCCGGAAACTGTCGAGGGAGTCACCGCTCACGGCGAGCATTCCACCACGCGCCTGCTCCCAAACACGTCCGCGCCATAGCTGGACAGGCGTTCCCTTGCGGAGCCGACTCGACCCGATATAGGCTGCCCACCCCAGGGACGAAGCGGAGGGACCTGAGATGGATCGAGGGTTCGCCAGGACCGCCCTGCCTCGACGGAATCTGCGGCTGCTTGAGCGTTTTGCTCTCGCCGCCTTACTCGCTGCCCTGTTGCTCGGCTCGAGCGTCTCGCGGGCGGGGGCGATTGTGACGATCGGGAGCAACCTGGCGCGGGAGCCGAACAGCTCAGCGGATTACAGCCCACGCCCGACGTTCAGCAATGTTTCGCTCCCGTCCGGCCGCCAAGCTCCCGGCGGCCTTTCCTCGCCTGTGAACGGGACAGTCGTGCGGTGGCGGATCCGCGTCGGGGACTCTGCGCGGGTCACCAACCTCCGGATCATCAGGCCGCTGGGCGGCGGGTTGTTCACCGGAGCGGGCACGTCGGCCTCAGTGACACCCCCGATCCATGCAACGACCTCCTACGCCGTGCAGCTTCCGATCCAGATCGGCGATTACATAGGACTCGACTGCTGCAATCCTGGAGCGCCCGGCGCTGAATTTTTCGTCACGGGAAACACCGCCATCCGCAGCGAGTGGCAGCCAAGCCTCGCCAACGGCGGGTCGGGGCGGGCGCCGTCCAGAACGAACCCGTACGAGATTGCCCTCAACGCCGACATCGAGCCCACCTCGACCTTCAGCCTCGGCGAGATCACGCGCAACAAGAAGAAGGGAACGGCGACGCTGATGGCCAATCTCCCGAACGCCGGCGAGCTGACCGGGGCGGGCAAGGGCGTCAAGGTCGCAAACGCCGCCGTCATCAGCAAGACGGTAAGCGCACCGGGCAGCGTGATGCTGCTGATCAAGGCGAAGGGGAAGAAGAAGAGGATGCTGAACTCAACCGGCAAGGTTAAGGTCAAGCCGAAGATCACCTACACCCCGACGGGCGGCAACCCGGCCACCCAGTCGGTGAAGCTGAAGCTGAAGAAAAAGCTCTAGGCGCAGATCACGCGTGGCCGAAGCGGACGTCGGGCAGGACCCGGTCCGCCCAGCGGGGCAGGTACCAGGCCCACGAGCCGAGCAGCCTGAGCAGCACCGGCATCAACAGCAGCCGGACCAGCATCGCGTCGAGCAGAACCGCGACGCCCAGGATGATCCCCATCTCCTTCGGCGGCAGCGGCCCGGAGAGGGCGAAGGTGAAGAAGACCGCCACCATCACCGCGGCCGCGGCGAAGATCACCCGGCCGGAGTGCGCGATCCCGCCGACCATCGCCTCCTTCGCGTCACCGGTGCGATCCCAGTGCTCCTTCGCGGAGGAGAGCAGGAACACCGTGTAGTCCATCGAGATCGCGAAGATCATCGCGAAGAAAAAGACCGGGCCCCAGGCATCGAGGAAGCCCTGCGGCTCGAAGCCGAGCAGCGAGTGGAGCGCCCCGTCCTGGAAGACCCACTTCGCAACGCCGAAGGCCGCGCCGGTGGCGAGCAGGTTGGTCGCGACGCCGGCTGCCGCGATCAGGGGCGCCTGGAGGGCGACGAGCAGCAGCGCGAACCCGAGCGCGAGGACGACGCCGATCACCAGCGGCGTCTTCGCGGAGAGGGCGGACTGGAGATCGTGATTCTCTGCGACCGCGCCGCCCACCAGCGTTCCCGCCGGCAGCTCGGCCCGCAGACGGTCGATGGTCGCGCCGACCTCGGCATTCGAGGGATCCTGCTTCGGGATCGCCTGGATCAGCGCCTCGCCGCCGGATCGCTGGGCGGGCATCACCTGGGCGATACCCGGGTCGCCCTGCGCAGTTGCTGTCGCCGCGCGCGCCTCAGCGGCCGAAGCGAACAGCTGGAGTGGCCCAGTGGCGCCGGGCCCGAACGCGGCCTGCACCTGCCCGTACCCGACCCGCGAGGAGTCCCCAGAGGGAACCACCTTGATTGAGGGCATCGCGGTGCGCAGCTGAGTCACCGGGAACGCGAGGGCGATCAACGCCGCCAGCGCGGGGAGCCCGTAGCGAACGGGATGGCGCCAGAGACGCTCGCCCCAGGCGGCGAACCTCGGCGAGCGGTGCTCGCCGGAATGGACCCAGGGCAACGAGAGCCTGTCGACGCGAGGTCCCAGCTTGGCGAGCACGGCGGGCAGCAGAGTGAGGGTCGCCGCAAGGACGAAGAGCACCGCGAGCATGATGCCGAGGCTCATCGAGCGGAAGGCCGGGCTCGGCACCAGCATCACGGCGCTCAGCGAGACCAGCACGGTCAGTCCCGAGAACAGCACCGCCTTGCCGGCCGTGTCCATGGTCTCCGCGACCGCGTCGGCGGCCGGGCGGTGCGTCCCGAAGACCGAGCCTCGGAAGCGGTAGACGACGAAGAGCGCGTAGTCGATCCCCAGCGCCAGCGCGAACATCAGCGCGAAGTTCATCGCCCAGATCGAGATCGGCATCACCTGCGTGCCGAGGTAGAGCGAGCCCGCCGCAGCGACCAGGCCGACCATGGTCAGCATCAGCGGGAGCCCGGCGGCGACCAGCGAGCCGAAGGCGAGCACCATGATCGCCAGCGTCACCGGCCAGGAGATCACCTCCGAGCGCAGCATCGCGTTCTTGTTCGCGGCGTTGAAGTCGGACCACATTCCGGCGGCGCCGGTGAGCTGAACCTGCACGCCGTCACGGCCGAGCCGGTTGAGCGGCCCCTTCAGCGAGTCGGCGGCACGCACCATCGCGTTCGCGTCCCGGGCCGCGCCGGCTTGCACGATCGCGGTGTGGCCGTCGGGTGAGATCGAGGCGCCGGGCCGAGGCGGTATGACCGCGCTCACCCTGCGGTCTCGGCGCAGCCTGTGCTCGACGGCGGTCAAAGTCGACGCGAAGGCCGGGTCGGAGACAGTGCTCGCCGGGGAATTGACGACGACCATCAGGCCGTAGCTCGACAGGCCTTGGAAGTTCCGGTCGATGAGCTGGCGCGCCTGCACAGATTCCGAGCCGCTGGTCTCCCAGCCCGCACCGGAGAGCGCGGTCTCGACCTTCGGAGCGAGCAGCCCGAGCCCGACCGCGACGAGCGCCCAGGCGATTACGACCTGGCGGAAGTGGGTCGCGGCGTGGCGGCCGAGCCGCCCGATCGGGCCGACCCGCGCCATCAGGTTCTCACGCGCTGGGGCCGGCGCGGGCTCGGCGAGTCGCTTCGCTGGCACGGCGGATAAACCACCGAACGAAAGCCCAGGGTCCTGCCCAGGATGAGCGACACCGGACAGGCGCCCACCAGGACGTAGAGCCAGAGGTTTACTCCGACGAAGGCGGTCAGCAGGAGGAACCAGGGCGAGACGAGCGCAACCAGGGCGACGCTCAGCAGGATGACGGTTCCCGCCATCGCGAAGAGGACACGCTCAAGCGGCCAGACGCTCGATCCGGTCGAATCGCCCATCTCAGGAGTCCCCGCCCAGCAACGCATCGAGCTCCTCGACCTCGCGCCTCAGGCCGCCGCAGACCTCGTCGCAGAGGGAGAACACGACCGGATCGCTGATCGAGTAGAGAGAGAAGTTGCCCTCCTTCCGACGCTCGACGACCCCGGCGCGGAGAAGAACGCCGAGATGCTGGGAGACATTCTGCTGCGACGCGCCGGTGGCCTCCTGGAGGTCCTTGACGCTCGCCTCTCCGTCGCGCATCGCCTCGAGCAGCCTGATCCGCATCGGCTCGCCCAACACCCGGAAGCGCTCGGCGACCCGCACGACCAGCTGCTCGGGAAGCGGATGAGGAATCTCGGTCTTGGTCGTCACGATCGGTCACGATAGCACAACCACACCATTGTTTGCTAGTCTAATTGTGATGACGATGACAGCGCACACCAGAAGGGTCGGCCGCTCACTCCGGCACGAGATCGACGTCAACGGCCGGCACACGATCGTCACGGACGAGCCACTGAGGCTGGGAGGAACCGACCAGGGCCCGGCCCCGCACGAGCTGTTGCCCGCGGCGCTTGCCTCGTGTGTCGCGACGATGGTCGCGATGTACGCGGAGCGCCACGGCTGGGATGTTGGGGACGCCTCCGCAGAGGTGAAGTACGACTCCGAGTCGGTTCCGCGCCACATCGCCGTCACCCTTCGCCTGCCCGAAGGCCTCTCGGATGAGCAGGTGCGGAGGCTGGAGCGGGTTGCCAGGACCTGCCCGCTGCGCCGCGCGCTCGAGGCTGGATTCAGCTTCGAGGAGCAGGTTCTCTCCGGGCCGGAGTTGACCGGCGCGGATCGCGCTGCCGCCTAGCAGGACGGGGATACACGTACACAGCGCCCTGCTTCATGCGACCGTCAGGATGGCCAGGGCCAGCACCGAAGCGACTATGAGCGCGAGGGCGAGACCGGTCGCGATCCTGCCCACCGGGCCGAGCGCGTGTGCGCCCATCAGCTTCTCGTCTCGACCCAGCGAACGCATGAAGGGCAGCAGCACCAGCAGGAGGACGGCGTTGAGCGCCTGGGAGAGGAAGAGAATCCTGATCAGCGGCGCACCGGGAATGAGGACGACGGCCACTGCGACCAGGGCGACAATCCCGTACGTGAGGTAGAAGAGGGGCGCCTCCTGGAATGAATCGTTGATGTCGGCCGGGGCACCGGCGGCCTCCGAGACCGAGTAGGCCGTCGACAGCGGCACGATCGCCGCGGCGAGCAGGG
The DNA here is from genome assembly GCA_963797265.1 of uncultured Solirubrobacterales bacterium. Classification (GTDB taxonomy): domain Bacteria; phylum Actinomycetota; class Thermoleophilia; order Solirubrobacterales; family 70-9; genus DASUPK01. The sequence goes on from CAWCOY010000004.1 coordinate 135,596, forward strand.
CGGCTCCGAGGAAGCCGAGTCCGAAGAGGGTCGCGGCCAGGCCGCCCGCAAGAGGCTCCAAAGCTCGTGCAGCGTCGCGCGCCTCGTGGATCGAGATGCCGTGGGGGTGGAGCGTCGCCGCACACGCGACGACGATGAACAGTCCGATCACGCCGGTGAGAACCGCGCCGACGACGACGTCGACCCGCTCGTAGCGCAGATCCTCGACCCGTATTCGCTTGTCGACCGCATACGACTGAATGAACGCGAGCCCCCACGGAGCCAGCGTGGTGCCCACGGTCGCAACGGCCACCAGCACCGCGTTGCGGGTGATCGGGATGTCCGGCACGACCAGGCCCTTCGCGGCCGCTCCCCAGTCCGGATGGGCCAGAACGCCGGAGATGACGTATGTGACGAAGATCGCGCTGAGCAGGAGCAGGACGTGCTCGACGCGCTTGAACGACTCGCGCAGCACGAGCAGCGAGACGCCGATTGCCGCCAGCGGCACGCTCACGTAGCGGCTCACCCCGGTGAGCAGGCCCATGCCCGCGGCGACGCCGGCGAACTCGGCGCAGAGCGTCCCCGTGTTGGCGACGACGAGAGCCGCAAGCACGATGCCCGCGCCCCGGCGTCCGTACCTGTCACGCACGAGCGCGAGCAGGCCCTTGCCGGTCACGACGCCCATCCGCACCGCGAGCTCATGAAAGACGATCAGCGCGGCGGTGGAGACCGCGAGCACCCAGAGCAACTCATAGCCGTGATCCGCGCCCAGGATCGAATAGGTGGTGATTCCGGCGGGATCGTCGTCGGAAAGTCCCGCCAGGAGGCCCGGACCGACGACCGCCAGAAGCGCGGCGGCGGAGCCCCGGGCGAGGAGCGCGCGTCGACTGCGAGCGAGGCGCCAGTAGAGATGACGAGCGGGTGTGCGGTGGGCCCGGGACCGATCGTCTCGGTGCCGTTCAGCAGGCAAGTTCCGTTCTAGCCCGCGGGTGGATGCACCACGAGCACGTCGCAGGGGGCGTGATGCAAGATCGCTGTGGAGACGCTGCCGAGCACCGTCCGCGCGATTCGACCTCTCGCGCGCGAGCCGGTGACGATCAGGTCCGCCCCGATGTCATCCGCGACGGTGACGATTCCTGGGCCGGGCGGCCCACCGATCACCCAGCCCGCCGCAAGCAGGTCGGGGTTCACCTGCTCGATTGCCTGGTTCAGCTGGGCGCGGGCCATCGCACGCTTCTCGGGCTTGGCGAGCGGTGGACCCCCCGGCGCCGGAGAAGGGACCTTGCCGGCGACGGCTTCGACGAGCGTCAAAGAGGCGCCATCCCTTTCGGCAATCTCGGCGGCACGGGCAAGGGCCGCCCGGGCTCCCTCGCTCCCCTCATAGGCGACCACCACGTTGGTGTACATGCAGGGGAATCTATCCGCCACCCGCTCGCGCGCGTTCGCGGCTGAAATGATCCGCGCCGATGCTCACCGTGGTCGCGCTCGGGACGGCGACGGCCCTGGCCGCGGGGCTCGGCGCGATTCCCGTCACTTCCTGCTCGGCAGGCGCGACGTGCATGTCGGCCGGCTGAGAGGAGCGGAGGTGCGGACGTCGGTGCTCGTCTTCGACATCCCGAGGGCACCAGCGTGGCGATCCCGATGGCGGAGGCTGGATTCAGCCGAACGCAGCAGTTCTGGGCCGCCGTCCTCACCAGCTCCCCACAGCCGATCCGAGCGGCGATCGCCTATGCACTGGTGGAGACGGTGGAATCGCTGCTCGCGGTCTCCTTCGCCTTCGCCGCGGGGCGATGCTGGCGCTCGTGTTCTGGGATCGGGGTCAGCGAGCCCAAGAAAGAGTCCATCAATCCACCTTGGGAGGCTCGAGAGGGTCGATCGCCATCGGCTCCGCGTGCCACTCGCGTGGCAGGGCGACCTCGACGTCCAGCGAGCGCCGGGGCGGCTGGGGGTCTTCCCGAACCTGGCCGTGGTACAGGAGCGGCGCCAGGTAGCGCCCGCTGATCTTCTGCGGCGGCCACCAGAGCACGTCCAGCGACGCCACTCCTTCCCCGCCGCCGCCCGCCACCTCGGCGCGCAGGTTGACCGACTCTTCGCCCGTCAGCAGCTTGCCGCGCAGCACCGGCCGGAATGGCTCCGGCGCCGGGCCCGCGCCGATGCGGTGTGCGATGTCCTCGGCCGCGGCATCGGCCTCCTGGGTGGCGAGACCGCCCTGTTTGATCGGGAAGTTCGTCCCATCCCCCGCTGCATAGACATCCTCGACGCCCTTGACGCGGGCGTGGTCGTCGATCGGCATGAAGCCGCCCTCATCGGCCGGCAGGCCGGCGATCGAGGGTCCCTCCATCACGGGGAGCGAGACGGCCACGGCCGGGCCGACGACGCGGTTTCCGGGGCTGATCCGGATTCCGTTTTCGTGCATTTCCCGGACCGTGGAGCTGCTCAGTACGTCGATCCTTCGCCCGCGCAGCGTCGCGTCGACCGTGGCGCTCGCCGTCGGACCGAACACGACCAGGGGAGCGGACTCCGGGGTGATGATCGCGATCTTGGTGTCCAGCCCTCGCTGGACCGCGCGCCGCTGGGTCATCAGAGCGATCTCGTACAGGGGGAGCGACCACGTCACTCCCGCCGGGACGATGAAAGCGAGGCGGTGCTCTTGTTCCTCGGCCCGGTCGAGTAGGTCGTCGACCCGGAACGCCTCGCCCGGGTAGGGAAAGGTGATCGCTCCCTCCAGCGCCGGTACGAACCGGCCACCGGTGCAGACCACCAGGTAGTCGTAGTCGAGGGTCGAGCCGTCGTCGAGCTCGATCGCGTGGTCGGCCGGTCGCACCTCGCTGACCGCCCGCTGCACGAAGCTTGCGCCCTTTTCCTCCGCGAGTGGCTGGAGCTCGTACCGCTCGGCGGGCCCGAGATCGAATGGCTCCTCGACCAGGAGCGGCTTGTAGAGGAAGTCGGGAGCCGGGGAGACGAGAGTCCGCGACACCCGGTCGCCCGCCAAGTCGTCTAGCGCCAGAAGGGTCTCGATGCCGGCGACGCCCCCGCCGACGATGACGACTCGTGTGGTCCGGTTATTCGCTACTCCGTTCATCTCAAGGCAGCCTGCCGCGGCTTCGCGCTCAACCCATCGGTGTTGAGCACCGGGTCGTCTACGTACTTAGCACGGTCCGCAACCCCAGTGCCCCCTGCTGATGGAAACCCGGAGGGTCGAGCGTAGGTTGACCACACAGTCCATTTCGCCAACTGGAGGGGAAACGATGACCGTCTCAACCGCTCTGCTCCGCCGCTTCGAGGAGCTCTCCCGTGAGGACGTCGACTACGCCGGCGGCAAGGGCGCAAACCTCGGCGAGATGACCGCGGCCGGGCTGCCGGTCCCGTCGGGCTACGTCGTCGGCGCCTCCTCCTATGCCCTCTTCTGCGACGTGGGCGGCTTGCGCGATCGGATCGAGGAGCGGCTCTCCGCGGTCGACGTGGACGACACCGCCGCGCTCGAGGCCGCCACCAACGAGGTTCGCGAGATGGTCGAGGCGGAGCCCGTCCCCGACCAGGTCGCGAACGAGATCCGCGAGGCCTACCTCGAGCTGGCCGGTGACCGTGACAACCCGCCGGTGGCCGTGCGCTCCTCCGCAACCGCCGAGGACACGGAGGCCGCGTCCTTCGCCGGCATGAACGAGACCTTCCTGAATGTACGCGGGCCCGACGAGGTCGTCGAGGCGGTCCGCCGCTGCTGGTCCTCGCTGTTCGGTGCCCGCACCGTCTTCTACCGCGCCAAGCAGGGTTTCGGCCAGGCGGACATGGACATCGCCGTCGTCGTGCAGCTCCAGATCCTCTCCACGCGAGCGGGCGTGATGTTCACCATCGACCCGGCCTCAGGCGACCACGATCGCCTCGTGATCGAAGGCTCCCTCGGCCTTGGCGAGTCGGTCGTCTCGGGCCAGGTCTCACCGGACCGCTACGTGATCGACAAGGGTGATCTCCACATCCTGAAGCGGGACGTGAAGCGCAAGGAGCTCGTGATCGAGCCGCTGCCAGACGGCGGCACGCGGACCCGCGAGCTCTCGGGCGACGAGTCCACCAGGCCCGTCCTCAGCGACGAGGAGGTCATGGAGATCGCAAAGCTGGGCATCCGCGACGAGGAGCACTACGGCAAGCCGCAGGACACCGAGTGGGCCTTCGACGAGGAGGGCCGCGCGTGGATGCTCCAGTCGCGGCCGGTGACCGCATCGGGCGGCGACAAGAGCGCCGAGCTCGCCGAGCACGAGGGGGAGGCCCTGGTGCATGGACTCGGCGCCGCCCCGGGCGTTGGCCACGGCGAGGTGAAGATCATCTCCGAGCTCAGCCACGGCAACGACCTGAAGGAGGGCGACGTGCTCGTCACCCACATGACCGCCCCGGACTGGGTGCCACTGATGCGGCGCTCGGCGGCGATCATCACGGACTCCGGGGGCATGACCTGCCACGCCTCGATCGTCTCTCGCGAGCTCGGCATCCCCTGCGTCGTGGGCGCCGCCGACGCCACCACAAAGCTACGCGACGGCGAGCTGGTCACCGTGGACGCGACCCACGGCGCCGTCTACGAGGGCGAGGTCGCCCTGGTCGGCGAGACCGACGGTTCGGACGGGGCCGCCCTTATGGGGGGCGGGGCACCCGTCACCGCGACTCAGCTGCTGGTCAACCTCTCCGAGCCGTCCCAGATCGAGCGTGCCGCGAAGCTGAACGTCGACGGCGTCGGCCTGCTGCGCGCCGAGCTGATGGTGATCGAGGCCCTCGAGGGCCGCCACCCGCGCCTGCTGATCGAGCAGGGCAAGGGCGAGGAGTTCGTCGAACGAATGGGCAGCGCCCTGACGAAGTTCGCAGAGGGCTTCTCCCCCCGCCCGATCACCTACCGGACGATCGACTTCCGCTCCAACGAGTTCAAGGGCCTCGAGGGTGGCGATCACTTCGAGCCCGACGAGGCGAACCCGATGATCGGCTACAGGGGCGCGCTCCGCTACATGCTCGAGCCTGACCTCTTCCGCCTTGAGCTGGCGGCGATCCGCCAGGTCTGGGACGCGGGGCACACGAACTTTCACGTGATGCTGCCCTTCGTTCGCACGCCGCGCGAGCTCACGGCCTGCCGCGACATGATGCGCGAGGAGGGCCTGCTCGACCGGCCCGGCTTCGAGCTCTGGGTGATGGCGGAAGTCCCCTCGGTCTACTTCCACCTGGAGCGCTACGCGGAGCTCGGCATCAAGGGCATCTCGGTGGGGTCCAACGACCTCACCCAGCTGATGCTCGGGTCGGACCGCGACTCCGGGACGCTGTCCGAGCTCTTCGACGAGCGCGATTCCGCGGTCACCGACTACCTGCGGCTCTTGATCCCCCGCGCCAAGGAACTCGGCCTCGCCACCTCGATCTGCGGCCAGGCGCCATCCGTCCACCCCGAGTACGCCCAGCTGCTGGTCGAGGCCGGCATCGACTGCATCTCGGTCAACATCGACGCGGTCGATCGTGCCCGGCGCCTGATCGCCTCAGCCGAGCAGCGCGTCCTGCTGGACGCGGCCAGGTACGAGGGGTAGGGCGATGGGCGAGCAGCTCAGCGCCCTCGACGCGACCTTCCTCGAGCTCGAGGAGCTCGATCAGAGCGCCCACATGCACATCGGCGGCGTCATGGTGCTGGAGCCTCAACCCGAGGCCGTCCCGCCCCTCGATCAGATCCGGCGTGACGTCATCACCCGCCTGCCCGACCTGCCGAGGTACACACAGCGCCTCTCCCACCCGCGGACGGGCGGCCTGCACTGGCCCACCTGGGAGCAGGACACGGACTTCCAGGTCGAGCGTCACGTGTTCTCCGCCGGGCTGCACGCGCCCGGCGGGCGCGACGAGCTCATGGAGTGGGCGGGCGAGTACTTCTCGCAGCGCCTCGACCGGACCAAGCCGCTCTGGGAGATCGCCGTCCTGGAGCTCTCGGACGGCCGCTGGGCCCTGGTCACCAAGACCCACCACTGCATGATCGATGGGGTCGGCTCGGTCGACCTGGCGACGATCCTGCTGGACACCGAGCGCGAGAGGCCCAGGCGATCAGTCAACGGCGCCTTGAACGGCGGGGTTCGGTTCGGGCCGAGCGCTGAGATAGAGACCGTCACCAAGGGTGAGCCCACCTTCTTGCAGCGCGGCCTCGTCCGGCTCGCCCAGCCCGTCCTGCGCCTCGGGCACGCTGCCGTGCGTGCCGGTGAGTCCGGCCTGCGCGCCACCGAAGCCGCCGTCGGCGTCGCTTCCCATCCCTCCCGCGCCCGGGACGCCTTCCGGCGCTCGAGGGCCTTCGCGGAGCTGATCGTCCGCGACGAGCTGATCGCGGCGCCCCACACGAGCCTCAACGAACCGATCGGCGCCAAGCGGACCCTCTCGGTGCTCAGCGTCGAACTGAACGAGCTCAAGCGGATCAAGGACGCCCTCGGCGGCACCGTCAACGATGTCGTCCTCGCCTCGGCCGCAGGCGGCCTGCGTCAGCTGCTCGAGCATCGCGGCGAGGAGCCGCCCGGCCAGGGGCTGCGGGCAATGGTGCCGATGAACGTGCGGAACGCGGGCGATCGCCTGGCCATGGGGAACAAGATCTCGTCGCTGTTCGTGCACCTCCCGGTCGCCGCGTCCGACCCCGCCGAGCGGTACCGCCTCCAGGTCGAGGAGGCCGAGGCCCTGAAGGCGGGGACGCAGCACGAGGGATCGAGCTTCCTGCTCGACCTTGGCAATCACATGCCCCCCGTCCTGCACAGCTTCGTCGCCCGCTCCCTGTTCGCGACGCGACTCTTCAACGTCACGGTCACCAACGTCCCGGGACCCCAGATCCCCCTCTACTACTTCGGCTCGCGGATCGAGGAGATCTGGCCGCTGGTCCCGATCGCCGCGTCGCACGCCATCGGGCTGGCGGTGTTCAGTTATAACGGGACCCTCTACTTCTGCCTCAACGTCGACCGCGATTCGTGCCGCGATGTGGAAGTCCTCACGCGCGGAATCGAGAACTCGATCGGCGAGCTGCGCGAGCTCGCCGCCGCGGCAAGGGCCTGAGATGTTCCAGGTCCGGATCCATGGCAGAGGCGGCCAGGGCGTCGTCACCGCGGCCGAGATGCTCTCGATCGCGGCATTCGAGGACGGTAAGCACGCCCAGGCGTTTCCCACCTTCGGCTCCGAGCGCACCGGTGCGCCCGTCACCTCGTTCTGCCGGATCGACGAATGGCCGATCCGCGCTCGCGAGCCCGTCTCGGAGCCGGACGCCTTGATCGTCCAGGACCCGACGCTGCTCCACCAGGTCAAGGTCTTCAGCGGGCTGCGTGAGCATGGCTACGTGCTGATCAACACCTCGCGGAGCCTTGGGGATCTCGGGCTCGGCGAGTTCGCCGGGGGCCTGGGCCCCGGTCGCGTCCTCACCCTGCCGGCGAGCGAGATCGCCAGCCGCCGGCTCGGTCGGCCGCTCCCCAACACCGCCCTGCTTGGCGGCTTCGCGGCGATGACGGGCGTCGTCACCCTGGACGCGGTCGTTCAGGCGATCGGGCAGAAGTTCTCCGGGGATATCGCGGACGGCAACATGCTCGCGGCAAGCGAGGCACATGAGTTCGTCCAGAGCGAGATCAGCGAGCTGACCCATGCTTAGGCAGGAGGAGGGGTCCCAGGCCGTGGCCGAGGCCGTTGCCCTCTGCCGTCCCGAGGTGATCAGCGCGTATCCGATCTCGCCGCAGACGCACATCGTCGAGCACCTCTCAGACATGGTCAGGACCGGCGACCTCTCGCCGTGCGAGTACCTGATGGTGGAGTCTGAGTTCGGCGCCCTCTCGGCGGCGATCGGGGCATCCGCCACGGGTGCGCGCACGTACACCGCGACGGCCTCCCAGGGCCTCCTCTTCATGGCGGAGGCGCTCTACAACGCCTCGGGACTGGGCCTGCCGATCGTGATGACGATCGCGAATCGCGCGATCGGCGCCCCGATCAACATCTGGAACGACCACTCGGACTCCATGTCGCAGCGCGACTCGGGCTGGATCCAGCTCTATGCCGAGTCCAACCAGGAGGCGCTGGACCTCCACATCCAGGCCTTCCGGATCGCGGAGCAGATCTCGCTGCCGGTGATGGTCTGTATGGACGGCTTCATCCTCACCCACGCGTACGACGAGGTCGACATTCCCGACCAGAGGAAGGTGGATGCGTTCGTGCCCCCCTTCGAGCCTCGCCAGCTGCTCGATCCGGCCGATCCGGTGACGATCGGAGCGATGGTCGGTCCCGAGGCCTTCTTCGAGGTCAAGTACCTGGCTCATGCCAAGCAGATGCAGGCCCTCGAGGTGATTCCCGAGGTCGCGCAGCACTTCGCGATCGATTTCGGGCGACCCTCGGGCGGCCTGGTGCGCCGGTACCGGATCGAGGGCGCGGAGACGATCATCGTCGCGCTCGGCTCGGTGCTGGGGACAATCGAGGAGGTCGTCGACGAGATGCGCGACGCCGGCGTCAGGGTGGGCGCGCTCGGGATCAGGTCCTTCCGGCCGTTCCCGCTCGACGAGGTGCGCAACGCGCTCTCCGGAGCCTGCCGCGTGGTCGTCCTCGAGAAGGCCCTGGCCGCGGGCCGTGGCGGCATCGTCTCCACCGACGTCCACGAGGCGATTGCGGGCGGGCACGCACGGTGCAGCACAGTGATCGCAGGCCTCGGCGGACGAGCGATCACCCGCGAGTCGCTCCACCGGCTGCTCGAGCAGGCCGGGCGCGACGAGCTCGAGTCGCTCAACTTCCTCGACCTCGACACCGAATTGGTCCGACGGGAGCTGGTTCGCGAGGGCAACGGCAGGCCCGCCGGCCCACACGCCGAGAACATGCTTCGCGACCTCGGCGTCGTCGCTGCGGAGGCCCACTGATGCCCTACCAGGACGTCAAGCTCTACCAGACGGGTACCTATGCAGTCGGCGGCCGCCTGCTCGATCCTGAGAAGCGCTCGGTGCAGGCGCGGATGGAGCGCTCCAACACCCTCACCTGCGGGCACCGGGCCTGCCAGGGATGCGGGGAGGCGCTCGGCGCCCGATTCGCGCTCGACTCCGCGATGCGGGCCACGAAGGGCAAGCTGATCGCGGCCAACGCCACGGGCTGCCTCGAGGTCTTCTCCACCCCCTATCCGGAGAGCTCCTGGCAGCTGCCCTGGATCCATTCGCTGTTCGGGAACGCGCCGGCGGTCAGCACCGGGATCGCCGCCGCCCTGAAGGCTAAGGGCCGCGAGGACATCCGGGTGATCGGCCAGGGCGGCGACGGCGGAACACTCGACATCGGCTTCGGCTGCCTCTCGGGGATGTTCGAGCGCAACGACGACGTGCTCTTCGTCTGTTACGACAACGAGGCCTACATGAACACCGGCGTGCAGCGCTCCGGCGCCACCCCGCCCGCGGCGCGCACGGCCAACACCAAGCCGGTCGGAGACGAGCCCGGCAACGCCTTCGGCCAGGGCAAGAACGCGCCGCTGATCGCGATGGCGCACGAGATCCCCTACGTCGCGACCGCGACAGTGGCCGAGCTGCGCGACCTCGAGTACAAGGTCGAGCGGGCGATGCAGTTCCGCGGCGCCCGCTACCTGCACGTCTTCGTCCCCTGCCCGCTCGGCTGGGGCTCCGCCTCCGGCGACACGATCAAGGTCGCGCGGCTCGCCAAGGAAAGCGGGATCTTCCCCGTCTTCGAGGCCGAGGACGGGGAGGTCGTGGGAGTCTCGAAGATCCGCAAGCAGGTCCCGGTCACCGACTATCTGAAGCTGCAGAAGCGCTACGCGCACCTCTTCAAGGACCCGCCCCGGACCGACGTGATCGAGGCGATCCAGGCACGGGCCGACGCCAACATCAGGCGCTTCGGCCTGCTCGGCGGGTACGGCTCGCTGCCCGACCTGCTCCACGAGGGCGGTCACGACCTGCTCGCCGATACACCTCACGGGCCGCAGTGATGGCGCCCTCGAACGGAAACGGGAAGCCGTTCGCGATCACGCTCGACGTTGGCTCGAGCCTGGCGAACAAGACCGGCAGCTGGCGGACCGAGCGAGCCCAGTACGTCGACCGCCTCCCGCCCTGCAATCACGCCTGCCCGGCCGGCGAGAACTGCCAGGCCTGGCTGTATGAGGCCGAGGAGGGCGGCGAGGGCTACGAGCGCGCCTGGCGGAAGATCGTCGAGGACAACCCCTTCCCCGCGATCATGGGCCGGGTCTGTTACCACCCGTGCGAGTCCTCCTGCAACCGCGGGGAGCTCGACGAGGCGGTCGGGATCCACTCCGTCGAGCGCTTCATCGGCGACGAGGCGATCAAGCAGGGCTGGTCCTTCGATCCCCCCGCCGAGTCGTCCGGCAAGCACGTGCTGGTGGTAGGCGCCGGGCCCTCTGGCCTCTCCGCCGCGTATCACCTCCGCCGCCTCGGGCACCAGGTGACGATCCACGAGGCCGGCCCGATGGCCGGCGGCATGATGCGCTTCGGCATTCCCAAGTACCGGCTGCCGCGCGAGGTGCTCGACGCCGAGGTCGACCGGATCCTGGCGATGGGAGTGGAACTCGAGCTCAACCGCAAGGTGACCAACATCGAGGAGTCGATGAAGGAGGGCGGCTTCGAAGCGGGCTTCCTCGCGGTCGGCGCCCACATCGGCAAGCGTGCCTACATCCCGGCCGGCGAGGCCGCGCGCATCCTCGACGCCGTCTCGATGCTCGAGCAGATGGAGTCCGAGGGGAAGCCCCTGCTCGGCCGCCGGGTGGTCGTCTACGGGGGTGGGAACACGGCGATGGATGCGGCGCGGACGGCGAAGCGCCTCGGCGCCACCGATGCGGTGGTCGTCTACCGCCGCAACCGCGACCGGATGCCCGCCCACGAGTTCGAGGTCGCCGAGGCCGAGGAGGAGGGCGTGATGATGCGCTGGCTCGAGACCATCAAGCAGGTCGAGGGCCACACCATCACGGTCGAGAAGATGGAGCTCGACGAGTCCGGCTTCCCCCAGCCCACCGGCGAGCTCGAAGAGCTCGAGGCGGACTCCGTGATCCTGGCACTCGGCCAGGAGGCGGACCTCTCGCTGCTCGAAGGTGTCACCGGCGTGGAGGTTGAAGACGGTGTCGTGACGGTGGGGCCGAACATGATGACCGGGCACGAGGGCGTCTTCGCGGGCGGCGACATGGTCCCCGCCGAGCGAACCGTCACCGTCGGGGTCGGCCACGGCAAGAAGGCGGCCCGCCACATCGACGCCTGGCTGCGTGGGCAAAGCTACGAGCCCGGCCCGAAGCACGAGGTGATCAGCTTCGATCAGCTCAACACCTGGTACTACGCAGATGCCCCGCGCTCGGTCCAGCCCGAGCTCGAGATCGAGCGCCGCCGCTCGACCTTCGACGAGGTCGTCGGCGGCCTCGATGATTCGAACGCGCTCTACGAAGCTCGGCGCTGCATGTCCTGCGGCAACTGCTTCTCCTGCGACAACTGCTTCGGCGTCTGCCCCGACAACGCGGTGCTGAAGCTCTCGGAGGCCGCGGAGGCGAACGTGAACGGCTACGAGATCGACCTCGACTTCTGCAAGGGCTGCCGCCTGTGCGTCGAGGAATGCCCCTGTGGCGCGATCGAGATGGTTCCCGAGAAGATCTGAGGAAAAGCGCGCGAATGAAACCGAAGGTGCTGATCGGCTACGACGGTTCCCCCCAGGGTGACGACGCACTCGGGCTCGGCCGCACCTTCGCCGAGGTGCTTGACGCGAGCCCCGTCGTCACCACCGTGATCTCGCATCCGCGTGACGGCGTCGATGAAGCCGAGCTCGACGAGGCCGTGACGAAATTCTGCGACCCGCTCTTCGCCAAGGCGCGGGAGCGGATGGACGGCGAGGTCCGAACGACGTCGATGATCAACGACTCTCCCGCCGCCGGTATCTACGAGGTCACCGATTGGGAGAACCCGGCACTGATCGTGATCGGGTCGACGCGCCACGGGAAGCCGGGCCGGGTGCAGGTCGGGACGCTCGGCGGCTCGCTGCTCTCCGGCGTGCACTGCAGCGTCGGCGTAGCCCCACGCGGGTATGCCGAGGGGAATGGCGGCCTGAGCCGAATCGGCGTCGCGGTGGATGGCTCATCGGAGTCCTGGCGCGCCGTTGCCGCCGCGGGCAACCTGGCCAAGCGGGCGGGCGTGCCGCTGCGGATCCTCAGCGTCATGGGACAGCCCCATTACGTGCTGGGTGGCTTCTTGTCGCCGCTTGGGCCAGAGGAGTACATCAGGTTCAAGGAGTGGGAGTGGGAGGGCATCTACGAGAGTGCGACCAAGCGGGTGCCCGAGTTGGTCCCTACCGAGCCGCTGCTTCTGCGCGGCGACCCGGCTGACGCCCTGGCGCAGGCTTCGGCCGATCTTGACCTACTCGTGCTCGGCTCCCGCGGCTACGGCCCAGTGAAGGGCACGCTGCTCGGCAGCGTCTCGTCCCGCGTCATGGCCGCGGCCGCCTCTCCCGTGATGGTGGTCCCGCGCGGCGCCGGGGCGAGCCCGCTCGAGGCGTAGAGGCCGCGCCCGCGGGACGAGCTAGGTTCCAGGCGGGTCGGAGGCCAAGAGCACGGCCCGGACCTGGGTGGCCATCTCGATGTCCTCCCGCGCGCGCAAGACGAGCGCGGCCACCGCGCTGCCAGATGCGCTGATCACGCCGTCCTCGCTCGGCTCCGCGTTCGCCCGTTCGTCGAGCTCGACACCGAGATGACCAAGGCCGCGGAGAGCGAGCGCGCGAACCTGGGCGGCGTTCTCACCGACCCCACCGGTGAAGGCGATCGCATCCAGGCCCTCCAGCGACGCCGTCATCGCGGCTATCTCGGCCCTCAGCCTGTGGACGTAGACGTCGCGGGCGAGGCTCGCCCGGGGATCGCCGCCGGAGGCCCGCTCGAGGACCGTGCTCATGTCCGCGGTGCCGGCCAGCCCGAGCAGGCCCGACTCGTGCTCGAGAGCCGCGGCCAGGTCGGCCTCGCTCATCCGCTCTCGCTCGAGCAGCCAGAGGAGCATCCCCGGATCCACCGAGCCGGACCGGGTCGCCATTACCAGCCCCTCGAGCGGGGTGAACCCCATCGTCGTATCGATCGATCGTCCGTTGGCGATCGCCGCCAGGGAGGCGCCCGCGCCCAAGTGGCAGACCACGAGCCGGCCCGCTCGGTCACCGAGCAGCTCGGATGCCCGGCGCGCGGCATAGGAGTGCGAGAGACCATGGAACCCGTAGCGGCGCAGCCCGAAGCGCTCGCGCCAGGCCGAGGGCAGCGCGTAGGTCGCGGCCTCATCCGGCAGGGTCGCGTGAAAGGCGGTGTCGAAGCAGGCCACGGCCGGCAGATCCGGCAGAGCGGCGCTGATCGCGTCGAGCGCGGCGAGCGACTTCGGCTGGTGCAGCGGTGCCAGATCCGTCAGCTCCCGCAGGGCGCTCTCGACCTGGGCATCGATCCGGACGGCCTCGCGGAAGCGCTCGCCGCCGTGGACGATGCGATGCCCAACGGCGTCGGAGACCGGCAGCGTCGCCAGAGCTCGCTCAAGCTCACCCGAGTCGACCACGCCACTCTCGGCCGGCAGCTCGATCTCCCCGAGGAGCTCGTCGCCCGCGTCGAGCACCCGGAGCTTCAGGCTGCTCGAACCGGCGTTGACGGTAAGGACGCGCAAGCGCCTACGGCCCGGGTTCGCGGGGCTGCGGGTCGCCGCCGGTCGTGCCCGTCCGCACCCCCGACGCCGCTCCCGCGCTCCAGCTCCACTCCCTCACGTCCGGCGGGTCATCGCCGTGCTCGCGGGTGTAGGCGCGGTGGCGGAGACGCTCGTCGAGCATCTCCTGGCGGAGCTCGGCCTCACGCTCGCCGAGCCCGGGAACCCTGTCGATCACGTCCTTGACCAGGCCGAAGCGGTCGAGGTCGTTGAGCATCACCATGTCGAAGGGCGTCGTCGTCGTGCCCTCTTCCTTGTAGCCGCGAACGTGGAAGTTGTCGTGGTTGCGCCGCCGGTAGGTGAGGCGGTGGATCAGCAGCGGATAGCCGTGGTAGGCGAAGATCACCGGCCGGTCCTCGGTGAAGAGCGCGTCGAACTCGGCGTCGGACATGCCGTGTGGATGCTCGCTCGGAGGCTGCAGCCGCATGAGGTCGACGACGTTGACAACCCGCACGCGGAGGTCCGGGAGCCGCCCGCGCAGGGTCGCCGCGGCGGCGAGGGTCTCGAGCGTCGGCACATCCCCGGCGCAGGCCAGGACGACGTCTGGCTCGGCGTGGCCGTTGCTCGCCCACTCCCAGATCCCCGCGCCGCGGGCGCAGTGGGCGACCGCCTCCTCCATGCTCAGGTAGTCGAGCGCCGGCTGCTTGCCCGCGACGATCACGTTCACGTAGTGGCGGCTGCGCAGGCAGTGGTCAGCGACCGACAGCAGGCAGTTGGCGTCGGGCGGCAGATAGACGCGGATGATCTCGGCCTTCTTGTTCGCCACGTGGTCGATGAACCCCGGGTCCTGATGGGAGAAGCCGTTGTGGTCCTGGCGCCAGACGTGGGAGGAGAGCAGGTAGTTGAGCGAGGCGATCGGCCGCCGCCAGGGGATCCCGCGGGTCACCTTCAACCACTTCGCGTGCTGGTTGAACATCGAGTCGACGATGTGGATGAAGGCCTCGTAGCAGTTGAAGAGGCCGTGGCGGCCGGTGAGCAGGTAGCCCTCGAGCCAGCCCTGGCACATGTGCTCGCTCAGCACCTCCATCACCCGGCCCTCGGGTGCGAGGTGGTCGTCGGTGGGAAGGGTCTCCGCGTCCCAGGCGCGATCGGTCGCCTCGAAGACGGCGCTCAGGCGGTTCGAGGCCGTCTCGTCCGGGCCCATCACACGGAAAATTCGGGGGTTCTTGCGGATCACGTCGCGGAGCCAGGCGCCGAGCACCTTGGTCGCCTCGCTGCTCCGCTCGCCGGGTGAGGGCACCTCGACGCCGTAGTCGCGGAAGTCGGGCAGCTCGAGGTCGTGCAGCAGCAGGCCGCCGTTCGTGTGCGGGTTTGCGCCCATCCGGCGCTCGCCCTCCGGGGCGAGCTCTGAGAGTTCCGGCCGCAGCGCGCCCTCGTCGTCGAACAGCTCCTCGGGCCGGTAGCTACGCATCCACTCCTCGAGCTGGACAAGGTGCTCGGGCTTGGTTCGCAGCTCCGCGAGCGGGACCTGATGGGAGCGGAAGGAGCCCTCGGCGGGCTTGCCGTCCACCTCCTTCGGTCCGGTCCAGCCCTTCGGCGTGACCAGCACGATCATCGGCCAGCGGGGCCGCTCGATGGAGTGGCCGTCCCGTGCCGCTGCCTGGATCGAGCGAATCTCCCCGACGACGTCGTCGAGCGTCTCGGCCATCAGGGCGTGCATCCGCTCCGGGTCATCGCCCTCGACGAAGCGTGGCGAGTGACCGTAGCCCTCGAGCAGGGCCCTCAATTCCTCCCGAGAGATCCGGCTGAGCACGGTCGGGTTGGCGATCTTGTAGCCGTTCAGGTGGAGGACCGGGAGCACCGCCCCGTCCTGGGCCGGGTCGAGGAACTTGTTCGAGTGCCAGCTGGTCGCCAGGGGACCCGTCTCAGCCTCCCCGTCCCCGACGACGCAGCAGACCATCAGGTCGGGGTTGTCGAAGGCCGCGCCGTAGGCGTGGGCGAGGCCGTAACCGAGCTCACCACCCTCATGGATCGAGCCGGGCGTCTCGGGGGCGGCGTGGCTCGGGATCCCGCCCGGAAACGAGAACTGACGGAACAGCCGCTGGATGCCCTCGGCGTCCTGGCCCACGTGCGGATAGAGCTCGGTGTAGGTCCCCTCGAGATAGGTGTTCGCCACTACCGCGGGGCCGCCATGACCGGGCCCGCAGACGAAGATCGCGTTCAGGTCGTGTGCCCGGATCGCCCGGTTCATGTGGGCGTAGACAAAGTTGAGGCCGGGCGTCGTCCCCCAGTGCCCCAGCAGCCGGGGCTTCACATGGTCGATGCTCAAGGGTTCGCGCAGCAGCGGGTTGTCGAGCAGGTAGATCTGGCCAACGGACAGATAGTTGGCGGCCCGCCAGTAGCGGTCGAGCAGGCGCAGGTCTTGCTCGCGGGGCACCGCGGATCCGGCTGTGCTCTCAGCTGGTTCGGGATCGTTCACGTTTGCGGAGCACAAGGATGCAATACGGGAGCGCCTCCGAGGTGGTCCGTGCTCCATACGGAGGCCGGATCTGTGTGGGCGACCGATGGATTCCTGCATTCGGGGCGGGATGCTCCTTGTGATGTTTGGGATGGTCGGACACTCGCAGGGCCGTGCATCGGCGAGGCGCCTCGGCATATTGATCGCCGGGGCGATCGTGCTCGGCTCTCTCCTTCTGGCGCCGTTGGCGAACGCTGGGAAGAAGCCCAGCGTGCTGGTCAAGGACATCAATGCCGGCGGCCATAAGAGCTCGTCGACGGGCGGTACCCCGACTCGTTCGTCAACGTGGCCGGCACTCTCTTCTTCGCAGCAGGAGACCGCAGGCACGCAACGAGCTGTGGCGGAGTGACGGCACCCGCCGGGGCACCCGGATGGTCAAGGACATTCGGCCGGGCCCGCGACCGTGCGCGGCCTCCAAGCGGGCCTGTCGCGGCCAAGGCGCCTCCAGCTACCCCTCCGAGCTCACCGCCGTAGGCAAGACCCTCTACTTCACCGCCGACGACGGGATGCACGGCGTCGAGCTGTGGCGGAGCAACGGCACGGCGCGAGGGACGAGGATGGTCAAGGACATTCGGCCCGGCAAGGCCAGCACCGGGCTCGGCTCGTTCGCGGCGGTGGGCCGGACCCTCTACTTCACCGCCAATGACGGCATCCATGGCGAGGAGCTGTGCCGGAGCAACGGGACGGCGCGTGGCACCCGGCTGGTCAAGGACATCAGCCCCGGCCCCGACACGTCGTTCATCCAACAGCTCACCGACGTCGCTGGCGCGCTCTTCTTCGTGGTCGATGGCCACCAGCTGTGGCGAAGCGACGGCACCGCGACGGGCACGGTCCTGCTGAAGGAGCTCGGGCTCTCCAAGATCGGCCTCACGGCCGTCGGCAGCGTCCTCTACTTCCCCGCCGACGACGGCATTCATGGCGAGGAGCTGTGGCGAAGCGACGGCAGGCCGGCGGGGACCCGGATGGTCGCGGACATCAACGCGACGCCCCCGCCCCCGGCCCAGCAGGGCAGCGGACCCTTCTGGCTCACCGATGTCGCAGGCACCCTCCTCTTCACCGCCACCGACGGCACCCACTACGGGGTGTGGCGAAGCGACGGCACCGAGGCGGGAACGGCGCTTGTCAAGCAAGGGGTCGGCTTCGACCTGACGGCCGTCGGCAGGACGCTCTACTTCACCTCAGGTTTCAGCGGCAGCCTGCTGTGGCGGAGCAACGGGACCGAGGCTGGGACGATCCCGCTCACCAACGTGGGTCCCACGCCGGAGGGTGACGGCTTCTATCCGCAACTCACGGGCGTCGGGCGAACCCTCTTCTTCGTCCGCAACGAAATGTTCGGAACCCTGCTCCGCACTCACGGGACCCTGAGCGGAACCAAGCTCCTGCCGGGCCAATCTCCGCCCCGGGTGGCTGACCGCCGTCGGGAACACCCTCTACTTCGTAGGCACGGACCGCAGACACGGCCAGGAGCTCTGGCAAAGCAATGGCACGCGTCGGGGGACCCGGCTGGTCCGGGACATCCGGCGCGGTGGGGGCAGTGCCCGTCTGCAGGAGCTCACCGCCGTCGGCAAGACGCTCTTCTTCAGCGCCCATCACAACCGCCACGGCTACGAGCTGTGGAGGGCCGGGCCGCCAACGCGCAAGCGTTAGCCGGGCCGGGCCTGGAGCTGGCGCACCCGCTCGCCAAAGACCCGCCAGCGGCGCTCATTCTCGTGCACCAGGACGGATGAGCGGACGAACAGGTCCGCGGCGGCGTCCAGCAGCTCACTCGCTGTGTACAGGTATGGCGGATTGCGTCGCGGCCCGCTGAGGTCCTGGCGAAGCGCCGCGGGGGAGAAGTCAATCCGCTCCAGCACCTCGAGCGCGCGGCGCAGGAAACGAGCGCACAGTGTGTTCATCGCGGCGGCCTGCCAGTCGTTGGCGATGATCCTGTGGCGCTCGCCGAGCAGATCGATGAGGTCCTCGAACTGCACCAGCGACCCCGCGACTGCCCAGGACTGCTCCATTGCCCCCGAGAGCCACTCTCCGGTCTGCTCACAGCCAGCCGCCAGCGACTCGACCTTCCTCTTGATGTCAGCGATCTCGGCCGGCTCGCGCTCGCCCTCCATGAAGAGGATGCCGCTCTCGCTCACGAGGCCGGGTGGGTTCAGGTCCTCCGCCCCCGCGAACGGGTTCGGCGCCGGATGCTGGCTGGCCTCCGCCCGGCTCCACTGGTCCGCGAGCGCCTTCAGCGCCCGCGAGGCAGCCTGAACCTCGCGCGCCCGCTCTAGCGGCGCCTGCGAGTAGAACTTCTCGTGCTCCCGGTGGAACCGGGAGAGGTTCTCGATCGCCTCGAGCAGCTGGGCGGGAACATCGCCGTGGTCGGCCATCGCTCCCGGCCAGCAAATCACACTACGGGTAGACGGTCTCGCCCGTCTCCGAGTCGATCACCTCGATCGCGAGAGCGGGACAGGCCTCCGCGGCCTTGAGGATCTCCTCGTCGGAGCCCTCGCCGATCACCTCCGCGGTCTCGCCCAGGGCGAAGACCCCGGGGGCGATGTCGACGCAGTCGCCATGCGCGCTGCAGGCGCTGCGGTCCACCTTCGGGATGTAGCTCATCGTTGCTCCTTCCCGTTTGACTCACTGGTGTGAGCGCGCTCGATCTCCCTGCGGAGCCGCGCGAAGGCGCGCGGCTCGTCGACCGTGAGAGCGCCAACGGGGCGCCCCCGGCGGGTGTAGACCACGGCGAATCGGCGGTCGTCCGGCTTGCCCTCGACCGTGATCTCGTCGGCGAGGTCGGCGTGCCCGAAGTACTGGATCCGGACGCCGTACTGGTCGCTCCAGAAGCTTGGCGGCGGACCGGGCGCCGGCCGCTCGCCGAGCATCGCGCGGGCGGCAGCGCCTCCTTGGCGCGCCGCAGCGTCCCAGTGCTCGCTGCGCCGATGCCCGCCGACGCGATGATCGAAGCTCGTTGCGACGTCGCCCGCCGCGAAGACGTGCGGGACGCGCGTACGCCCGGCATCGTCGGTGACCACGCCGTCCGTCCCGAGCTCGGTTCCATCGAGCCAGGCGGCGTCGGGCGTGACCCCGATGCCGACCACGACCGCGTCGCAGACCAGGGTCTCGTCGCCGCTCAGGCGCAGCTCCTCCACCTCGCCGTTGCCGCGGGCCCCCTCGAGCTTGGTCGAGAGCCTGACGTCGACACCCTGATCGGCATGCATCTTCATCAAGGTCCGTCCGATCCCCTCGCCCAGCACCGCCCCGAGCGGAGCTGGGAGCGCCTCGACCACCGTCACCTCGGCGCCGGCCGCGCGCGCGGTTGCCGCGACCTCCTGGCCTATGAAACCCGCGCCGACGACGGCGAGCCTGACCCCCTTGCCGAGCTGGCGTCGCAGCCGCCGCGCGTCGGCGATCGTCCTCAGATAGTGGACGTTCGAGTAGCCCTCGAGCTGGGGAAGCACGCGCGGCCTGCTGCCGGTGGCAATCAAGAGGTTCTCGTAAGCCAGCTCGTGGCCATCGTCGAGCTGCACGCGGCGGCGCTTCTCATCGAGGCCGACGGCGCGGCGGAAGGTCAGCTCGATTCCCTGGTCCGCGTACCAGCGCGCCGAGCGGAATCCGACCTCGGAGTCGTCCAGCTCGCCGGCGAGCACCTCCTTGGAGAGCGGCGGCCGGTCGTAGGGCAGCTCGGCCTCCCCGCAAACCATGGCGATCCGTCCCTCAAAGCCGCGCGCACGCAGGGTCTCCGCGCAGCGCTGCGAGGCCAAGCCGCCGCCGACGATCACGACGCCGTCGCCCTTCATGCGACCGCGGGCTCCTCGAGCTTGGGGCGGCGATGCCGCGGCGGGATCTCGACGTCGGGCGGAAGCTCGCGGCCGCGGCCCTCGATCGCTCCGCGGCGGGCGCCGGCCTTCCTCGCCCGCGCCCGTCCGCGCCGGATTCCCTGGACGACCCTCGCCGCTAAGAGGACCGCGACGATCGGGATCGTCGCCACCACCGGCCAGAAGAGCCAGGGGCTCGAGGCGTCCGTGCCGGCGCCCAGGGTGTGCATGACCCCGAGCGCGTAGACGACGGTCGTCGCCTTGTGCGCCCGCCGCCAGAGACGCGGGCCGATGCGACGGCGCGCGTAGAAGCTCAGCCCAAGCAGAGCGGCGAGCCAGCCGGCCGTGATGCCGAGACCGACCCAGATCGTCTTGTAGGCCATCGTGAAGGGAATCGCGATCCCTGCGGGGCCCGGGTTGAGCCAGGGGTCGCCGAGCAGGGTGAGCCCGTGAACGGCGATCGCCGCCAGCCCGGTGAGCGCGGTCTGCTCGTGGATGGCGCTCAGCACGCGGCCGGCACCCGGTCTGCGGGAGAGCTTGCCGGCCATCATCAATCCCAGGACGACCGAGATCGTCACCAGCCCGAGCGCGACGACACCGGAGGCTCGGCTGGCGAGCCACCAGACGTGCTGGCTCAGAGCCTGGCTCATCGCAGGCCTCCGCCGGCAGCCGCCGGGACGGAGCGGAAACCGAGGCTGCGCCGGCCGACGAGCTTGGCGCTCACCGGGCCGACCAGCTCGACATCGCCCGTCTCGTCGACGAGCATTCCGCCGCGCTTGGCGAGCAGCTCGCGACCAGTCTTCGGCCCGCTGAGCAGCGCTGCCTTGGAGAGGGTCTCTGCCTCGAGGGCGTTGGCCGCTAGCGCGGTCACGCCAACCAGGCCGGTCCAGGCCGGCTCGCCGCTGCTCGGGTCCAGAAGATGGTGGGCGAAGGTGCCGTCCTCGCGCCGCCAGGCGCGGGTGTCGATGCCGGAGCTCGCGATCCCGCCGGTCGACACGTAGAAGATCGCTGCGGCCTCGTCGTCGACCGGGTGGCGGGCGTGGATCGGAAACGGGTCGAGTTGGAGGGCGAAGCCGCCGACCCGCACGTCGCCGCCGCAGTCGACCACGTAGCGGGAGTAGCCCCGCAGCCGCTCGGCGAGCAGGTCGGCCGCCAGCCCCTTGCCGGCGCCGCCCGTGTCGAATCGGACGCCGGGGGGGCGCAGGATCGTGCCCGCCTCGTCGTCGACCTCGATCAGCCGCCACTCCGCCTCGCGGCGGGGCCGGGCGGGGTGACGCTCCGGAGCGAGCGCCAGGGCGTCGGCGAGCGGGACCGGCTCCACCCCGGCTCGGGACTCGGAGTACCCCGCAGCGATGATCGCGTCGAGCAGGGTCGGGTCGACCAGGCCGCCCGTGCTCTCCGCGGCCCAGAGGCCAGCCCGGACCGCCTCGCGGAGGAGCGGCGAGGCGGGAACCTCAGGGCGCGGGTCCTCGTTGAGGCGGGTCAGCTCGCTGTCGGCGCGAAAGCGCGACAGAGCAGCTTCGAAATCGCCGATGAAGAAGCGGGCCCGCTCGGCGGCGTCGCCGGCCGGTGGCGAGCCCGGCAGGGGCTCGCCGACGAGCACGCGGATGTCGCAGCCCATCGCCGGGAAGGAGAGGTCGTGCAGGGTCATGACGAGGAGGTCGTCACCGGGGCGGGGGCGGCGACCGAGCCGGAGGAGTACGAGGAGGTGGACCCACCGGCGCTGCCGCCGCTCGCCGGGATCACCTTGGTGATGATCAGCTTCTTCGCCGGACGCGTCTTCGCCGGCACGGTGCCCGCCGCCACGGGGGCGCCGACGGCCGGGTCCTTGCCCGCGCTCAGCTGAAAGGCGAGGAACTCGAAGGCGACGCCGAAGACGGCGAGCGCCGCCAGCACCGTCGGCAGGGGGCGCGGCTTCCGCTGAGGCGTGCGCCTCGCGGGCGGCTCGGCCGGAACGGAGCCTTCAGGTAGATCGGGGCGCTCAGTCATCCTGGCCCTCCCCGCTGACCCGGATGTTCCGCGGCCGTACCTGCGACGCCGGGGTGGTGGTCGCGGGGGTGTTCGTGGCACCGCTCGTGCCCGTAGCCACGCTTGCCGCAGCCTGGGTCACCTGCGAGGTCGCTGCCGTCCCCGCGGCCTGGCCGTGGCCGGCCGGGTTCGAGGCGATTGCAAACCCACCCAGTCCGCCGAGGCCGAAGACGACGGCCGCGACGGCGAGCTTGGTTCTGAAGTCCTTCACCGCATCTGCTCCTTGATCGTTCCTTTACGCCGATTGTGCGGAGCACCCGGCAAGCGGCCGTGGAAGTCCGGGTTAAGGCTTGGGAAGTCTTTGGCCCGGGCGGGCTCAGTCGCCGCCGACCTCGTGCTCGCCCCCGCCGTCGTCCTCGCCGCCGCCGGTGACGCCGCCCCCGCCGCCCGCTCCACTCGAGCCGGTCGAGACGGGAGGCTGGCCGGAGCCGCTGCCGGACGAGCCGCTGCTGCCGGTGTTGACCGGCTTGTGGCTGTTGCCGCCGGAGTTGCCGGAGGAGCCGCTGCTGCCGGTGTGGACCGGCGCGCTGCCGCTGGAACTCGAGGACCCGGAGCCGCTCGAGCCGGTCGAGACCGCCTCTGACGCGAGGGCGTGGTTCGCTGCCGATCTCGTCCGCGCGGCGTGCTTGACCTTCCGCTTCGGCTTCTTCGCGTGGACCGTGCGCCGGACGACCTTGGTCCCCTCGGCGAGAGCCGGGCTGCTGCTCGGCCCGTCCTTACTCGCGCTGATCGCATAGCCGCCCAGGCCACCCAGGCCCAGGGCGAGCGCGAAGGCGGCGATCTTCATCCTCAGGTTGCGCACTGTCTCTCCTAACATCCGCTGACGGGAAGACGCGATTCTCGAAAGCGCCGGGTAAAGCGCTGGAGAGCGCCAGGTAAAGAGAAGGGAAGGGATCCTCAGAAGCGCCGTTTGGCTGTCCGAGGCGGCGCTACATTGGCCCCATGCCCGGCTCACAGGCTTCACGACGGATCCTGTTCGTCGAGGACGAGGCCGCGATCTTCGAGCCCTTCTCCAGGGCCCTCCGCCGCAACGGCTTCGAGCCGGTGATCGCGCGCACGGCGGTCGAGGCACTGGCCTCCGCGGAGCGGGCGGAGCCCGACCTCGTCCTGCTCGACCTCAACCTGCCTGATGGCGACGGCTCCGACGTCTGCCGGACCCTCCGGAAGGACTCCGATGTGCCCATCGTCATGCTGACGGCGAGGGGAACGGAGATGGACCGCGTGCTGGGCCTCGAGCTCGGCGCGGACGACTACGTGGTGAAGCCGTTCAGCTCGCGCGAGCTGATCTCGAGGATCCGGGCGGTGCTGCGCCGGGGCCGCTCCGACTCACAGGCGCCCGCGGAGGCGATCGAGATCGGCCAGCTTCGGATCGACCCCGGCGCCCGCACCGTCGCGCTCTCCGGGGAGCCGGTGAAGCTCGCGCGCAAGGAGTTCGACCTGCTCGTCGAGCTGGCGCGCAACGCCGGCAAGGTGGTTACCCGCGAGGACCTGATGTCCCGCGTCTGGGACGTCAACTGGTTCGGCTCCACCAAGACGCTCGACGTGCACATCCGGACGCTCCGCCGCAAGCTGGGAGACGACAGCGCGAACCCGCGCTTCATCGAGACCGTGCGCGGAGTCGGCTTCCGCCTGCTCACACCCGAGGAAGGTGCGCCGTAAGCCTTCGCGTCGGCTTGACGATCGCGGTGGCGTACCTGCTGCTGCTCGCGCTGGTCGCCTTCGGGGTCCCGCTGGGCGTCAGCCTGGGCAAGCGGGTGGACTCGGAGGTCCGCTCCCAGGCCCGAAGCCAGGCCGAGGTCGTCGCGGCTAGCGCCCCGGAGCTGGTGGAGCACTCGCAGCGTGCGACCCTCCAGCGGCTGGTCCTCCGCTCGGCCGAGGCCCAGCGGGGCCGGGTAATCGTCGTCGACGGTAAGGGGAAGGTGGTCGCCGACAGCGGCACGCCCGCGGAGATCGGCGTCGACTACGCGTCGCGACCCGAGATCGCGACGGCGCTTGCCGGGGGCACCCCGCAGGAGGTCCGGCACAGCGACACCCTCAATGAGGACCTGCTCGCGACCGCGGTGCCGATCCTGCAGAGAGGCCGCCCGATCGGGGCGGTTCGGGTCACCCAGAGCAACGCCGCCGTGAGCGACGCGACCCGGTCCGCCGTCATCCGCCTGCTCGGGCTTGGGGCGATCGTGCTGCTGCTCGGCGCGCTCGCCGGAGGGCTGATCGCCCGCGAGACCTCCCGGCCGATCGGGCGGCTCGAGCGGGCGGCCCAGCAGGTCGAGGCGGGAGACCTGAGCGCTCGGGCGCCCGTCGAGGGGAGCAGCGAGCAGCGCGCGCTGGCCCGCTCCTTCAACAGCATGACCGATCGCCTCGAGCGGCTGCTCGCGAGCCAACGGGACTTCGTCGCCGACGCCTCACACCAGCTCCGCACCCCGCTCACCGGGATCCGACTGCAACTCGAGGAACTGCGCGAGGAGGTCCCATCGAGCGACCCGCGGGCCGCCGAGCTCGACACATCCCTGAAGGAGGTCGACCGCCTGGCCAGCATCGTCAACGAGCTGCTCATCCTGATCCGCGCAGGCGAGCGGGAGATGCCCGCGGAGCTGATCGACGTCGAGACGGGCGTGGACCAGGCCGTCTCGCGGTGGCGCAAGTCTGCCGGGGAGGCGGGTATCGAGCTAACGCAAGTGAGCAACGGGACGCGGCCGAGCTGCATGTGCGCTCGCTCGGACTTTGATCGCGTTCTCGACTCTCTGATCGAGAACGCCGTCCTCTACTCCCCCTCGAACTCCGAGGTCCGCGTGGTGACCGCGCCTGACCGGATCGAGGTCCTCGACCGGGGTCCGGGCCTCGAGCCGGGCGAGGAGGAGACCGTGTTCGAGCGCTTCCACCGCGGTCGCGCCGGCCGCCGCGGCCGTGCGGGAACGGGGCTCGGCCTCTCGATCGCGCGCGAGCTCGCCACGGCCTGGGGCGGCGAGGTCTCGATCGCGAACCGAGACGGTGGCGGCGCCCGCGCGGTGATCGAGCTTCCAAGTCATCAAGCGGCGGACGACACCGGGGGTGAATCCGAATGACGGCCTCGACGCTGCGCTGGCCCCTCTTCGCCCTGATCGGCCTGCTGGTCGCGGTCGCAGTCGCCCTGCTGGCCAACCGGCTGGTCAGCGAGAGGATCGGGATCAGCTCCGAGCCGATCACGGCGGGGGAGTCGCTCTCCCCGAAGCCGGCCCACCGCGATCGCCACCGCCACCGGCAGGACGCGGCACCCCTACCGGCTCAGACCACTACGACGCCGCCGGGCTACACCGGCACTGTCTCCGGCGGTGGCAGCTCGGGTGGCGGGGGCTCGGATGACGGCGGCTCCGATCGCTCCCAGGGCGATGACTCGAAGGCGACGGGTCACCTCCCATCCTCCACCCCGCCGCCCGCGGCGAGCCCGACGCCCGCTTCCGTGGCGCCGAGCGGCGGGGGCTCGGACACCGCGACGGAGCCCGAGCCGGGCGACGACTGACTCGGCGGGACTCCGAGCGCCAGCGGGCGGGTTCTGCCAGCCTTGTGGGCCTGGCAGAGGTAGCCCGGACAGCAGCCCCGTATCCCGCCGAGCGCGAGGCCGAGGTGGTGCTGCGCGACGGTTCGACGGTGCACGTTCGTCCGATTCGAGCGGAGGACGAGCAGGACCTCCACCGCTTCCTGGAGGAGCTCGACCCCGAGTCCCGCATGTTCAGGTTCTTCTCGGCCGGGACGGACCTGGGAGCCGCGGCGCGCTCGATGGTGGACGTCGACTACACGCGGCGCTACGGCCTGGTCGCGATCCGCGGCGGCGAGGTGGTCGGGCAGGGGCTCTACTTCGGCGAGGCGTCGAACGAGGCCGAGGTGGCCTTTGCGGTGGCCGACCGGCTGCAGGGGATGGGCCTCGGAACCCTGCTGCTTGCCCATCTCGCCCAGGTCGCCTCTGAGCACGGGATCACGGTCTTCTGGGCCGAGGTGATGCCGGAGAACCACCGCATGATCGAGGTGTTCCGGGACAGCGGCTTCCCGGTCGAGATGTCCTCCGAGCCCGGAGCCATCCGGGTCGAGTTCCCGACCTCATTCGCCGACGAGGCAGTCGGCCGCTTCGAGGACCGTGACCGGCTCGCGGCCGTGGCCGCTCTCCGCTCCTTCCTCGAGCCCAGCGCCGTCGCCGTGATCGGGGCCTCGCGCAACCGGGACACCGTCGGCGGCCAGGTCTTCCACAACGCGCTCGAATCCGGCTTCGAGGGCGTCGTCTACCCAGTCAATCCGAGCGCCGACGTGGTCCAGGCCGTCCACGCCTACCCCAGCGTCGCCGACCTCCCCGAGGACGTGGACCTCGCGGTGATCGCGGTGCCGGCCGCCGCCGTGCTCGACGTCGCCCGCCAGTGTGGCGAGCGCGGCGTCCGGGCGCTGGTCGTGATCTCCGCCGGCTTCGCCGAGACCGGCCCGGACGGCGTCGAGCGGGAGCGCGAGCTGGTCGAGATCTGCCGGGCCGCGGGGATGCGGCTGATCGGTCCGAACTGCCTCGGCATCCTCAACAACACCCCCGGCAACGCCCTGGACGTCACCTTCGCGCCGGGCTCACCGCTGCCGGGGACCGTCGGCTTCGTCAGCCAGAGCGGGGCACTCGGCCTCGCCCTTATCGACCTGGCAGAGGGCCGCGGTCTCGGCGTCTCGTCATTCGGCTCGATCGGCAACCGCGCCGACATCACGGCGAACGACTTCCTCGAGTACTGGGAGGGCGACGGCGAGACCCGCGTAGCGCTCCTCTACATCGAGTCGTTCAGCGACCCGCGGCGCTTCTCGCGGGTCGCACGGCGCGTCGGCCGCGAGATGCCCGTCGTCGTGGTGAAGAGCGGCCGCTCCGCCGCGGGCAATCGCGCAACCAGCTCGCACACGGGCGCGCTGCTGTCGGCCTCCGATGTCACCGTCGACGCTCTCTTCGAACAGGCCGGCGTGATCCGGACCGAGACGCTCTCCGAGCTGCTCGACGTGAGCTCCATGCTCTCGAGCCAGCCGCTGCCGGAGGGCCCCCGGGTCGGGATCGTCACCAACGCAGGCGGCCCGGGGATCATGTGCGCGGACGCCTGCGAGGCGGCTGGGCTCCAGGTCCCCGAGCTGCCGGAGGAGGTGCGGGAGTCGCTGCGGGCGATCCTCCCGGAGGAGGCGGGGCTGCTCAACCCGGTGGACATGATTGCCACCGCCACCGCCGAGCACTACCGCGAGACGATCCGCGTGATGGCTGAATGGGACGGGATCGACGCGCTGATCGTGATCTTCATCAGGCCGCTGCTGACCCGCGCGCTCGACGTGGCCGGTGCGATCGAGCAGGCGGCCGGGCGGCTCGCCCAGCGGATCCCGATCCAGGCCGTCTTCATGTCGCCCCAGGACCACGGCGCGATCCGCGAGGTGAGTTCGCTGCCCATCCACAGCTATCCGGAGGACGCGGCCCGGTCGCTCGGGAGGGTCATGCGCCACGTCGAGTGGAGGCGGCGGCCGGCGGAGGAGCCGCCCGAGTTCGAGGACGCCGATCCGGAGACGGCCGCCGCCCTGATCGCCAAGGCGCTGGAGGTTGGCGACGAGTGGATGCGGATGGATGTTGCCTCGCGGCTGCTCGGCTGCTACGGGATCCCGATCCCGGCCTGGCGCCCGGCCAGTGACGACTCCGCCGCCGGCGAGGCCGCGGAGGAGCTCGGCGGCTCCGTCGCGCTCAAGGCGCAGGGGCCGGGGCTCCTCCACAAGAGCGAGATGGGCGCGGTCCAGGCAGGGCTCTCCGGGGGGGACGAGGTACGGCGGGCCGCCGAGGAGATGGACTCGACGGTCGCCTCGCGGGGGGGTGAGCGCGAGTCGTTCATCGTGCAGGCGATGGCGGAGCCGGGCCCCGAGCTGCTGATCGGGGTGGTCGAGGACCCGACCTTCGGGCCGGTGCTCGCCTGCGGGGCCGGCGGCACTCAGGCCGAGCTGCTCAAGGACGTCTCAGTCCGGGTCTGCCCGGTCACCCGCGGCGACGTGGGCCAGATGCTGCGCGCGCTGCGCACCTTCCCGCTGCTCACCGGTTACCGCGGTGCGCCGCCGGTCGACATCGGCAAGCTGGAGGAGCTGCTGCTTCGGGTGAGCGCCATGGTCGACGGCCACCACGAGGTCGCGGAGATGGACCTCAACCCGGTGATCGCCGGGCCCGGCGGCTCCGTCGCCGTCGACTACCGGATCCGGCTGCAGCCTCCCCCACCCCGCCGTCCCTGGCCGCGCACCTGGAAATAGACGCGGAGCCGCGGGGTCAGCCGGGCCCTACCTCTTCTTGCACTTCTTGGCCTTGCAGGCCTTCGGGCCGACCATCCACAGCTCCCTGCCGTGCTTGCCGTCCTTGGCAGAGAAGAAGAGAGCGCGGTTGACAGCCGTGAGGTACTCCGGCTGGCTGCCGGGCCTGCCGCGGCGAATGTTCTTCACGATTCGCGTCCCCTTGCGGGTGCCGTCGCTCTGCCAGAGCTCCGAGCCGTGCCTCTTGTCGTGGCCCACCAGGTAGAGCGCGCCCTTGGCCGGAGTCAGGTTGGAGCAGCAGTTGCTCCTGACCAGGGTCGTTCCCCCTGGGGTGCCGTCGCTTCGCCACAGGTCGTCGCCCCCTGCGTTGAAGTAGAGCTTGCCCCTGAAGACGGTGAGGTCCCCGATGCCCGCCTGGCCCGCGCCGGCGATGTGCTTGACCAGGGTCGTCCCCGCCTCGGTTCCGTCGCTACGCCACAGCTCGCTTGGTTGGTCGGTGCCGTAGGAGACGAGGAAGTACAGGGTCCCGTTGAGGTCCGTCAGCTCCCGGGGAAGACTGTGAGCGGCGGGATTGATGTCCTTGACGATCGCCGTGCCGGCCTCGGTCCCGTCGCTTCGCCACAGGGCGAGCGTCCCGCTCCCATCGTCCGCGACGAAGTAGAGCGTGCCGTTGATGTTGGTGATCTCGGCGGGGATTCCGGGGGTGATGTTTTTGACGACCGATGTGCCCGCCGGGGTGCCGTCGCTTCGCCAGAGGCCGATCTTGAAGGTCGGGTCATTGCCGGCGCCGCCGAAGTAGAGGGTGCCGTTGACGTCGATAAGGCTGCTGAATTCGACGACCTGCTTGAGCTGTGTGGTGCCCGCCTCGGTGCCGTCGCTTCGCCACAGTCCCGCGTTCGGGAGGGGCTGAGCGCAGATGCAAATGCCGAAGTAGAGGGTGCCGCCGACGTTCGTGAGCTCGAAGACTCCGCTCCAGCCAGTGCCCGCGACGATGTCCTTGACCATGAACGTCCCCCCGCCGGTGCCGTCGCTGCGCCAGAGCTCGGCGCCGTGGACGCCATCGTCGGCGACGAAGTAGAAGACCGGATTTCCCGACGACGGCGTGACCTGCAACGGGTAGCTGCTGCCCGCGCCGGGGTTGATGTCCTTGACCATCCTGGTCCCCTTGCGGGTGCCGTCGCTGCGCCAGAGCTCGAAACCGTGTCTCCCGTCATCGGCCGTGAAGTAGAGCTTGCCGCTGACGTTCGCGAGCTGAGGCCCCGGGCCTCCGCCCCGGAAGGTGCCCTGGATGCCGCCGGCGTGGCCCGGCCTCGTGTCCTTGACCAGCACGGGACCACGGATCTTCGTGGCGGCCTGAGCGCCCGCCGTCCACAGCGCCATCCCGCCCACGGCGAGGAGCAGCGCGAGCGCCCAACCGAGGCTTCGCGGCTGATCAATTGATCGTTTCAAAGCGCACCATCCATGGCTCGCATCACGCTAACCCTCCAGAGCCCAGTTCGGATCGGTGCTTCCCACCGTCTCCCTCGGTGCTGGCCACGGAGCTGTGCCATCGACTTGGCAGCTCCCTGGAAATAGGCGGCGCGGCTGGCGATACTGCATCGGTGGCGGACGCCGAGGCGATGGAGCGAAGGAGGATCGTCGTCCGCGGGGTCGTGCAGGGGGTCGGGTTCCGGCCCTTCGTCCACCGGCTGGCGACCCGCTGGGGCCTCGGCGGCTTCGCGCTCAACGACGGGGGCGGCGTGGTCGTGGAGGTCGAGGGCGATCCGATCGTGCTCGGCCTCTTCACCGGCGAGCTGGTCGACGACGCTCCGCCGCACGCCTCGGTCGAGGAGATGTCCACCGCGCTCGTGCCGCTCCGCGGGGAGCGCGAGTTCCGGATCGAGCGAAGCACCCGCGACCCGGGCGGCGCCCTGGTCCCGCCGGACATCGCCACCTGCGAGGACTGCCTGGCCGAGCTTCGCGACCCGGCCGACCGCCGCCACCGCTACCCATTCATCAACTGCACCCGCTGCGGACCGCGCTTCACGATCTCGCTGCGTCCGCCTTACGACCGCGCCAACACCACCATGGCCGGCTTCGAGATGTGCGCGGCCTGCCGCGCCGAGTACGAGGACCCCGCCGACCGCCGCTTCCACGCCGAGCCGATCGCCTGCCCCGACTGCGGTCCGCAGCTCGCGCTCGGCGAGGCGAGCGGCGAGGATGCGCTTGCGGCTGCGGTGGAGCTGCTCGCGTCCGGGCGGATCGTCGCCGTCAAGGGGCTGGGGGGCTACCACCTCGCCTGCGACGCCACCGACGAGGCAGCCCTGGCCAGGCTTCGCGCTCGAAAGCGCCGCGACGAGAAGCCCCTCGCCCTGATGACTGCCGAGCCCGAGCAGATCGCGGAGCTCGACGAGCGAGAGAGCGAGCGGCTCGCCGGCTCCGCCTCGCCGATCGTCCTGGTCCGCCGCCGGAACCGCTCGGCGATCGCCGCCTCCGTCGCGCCTGGCACCGAGTGGCTCGGCTTGATGCTCCCCTACACCCCGCTCCATCACCTGCTCTGCGCCGACCTCGGCCGCCCGCTCGTGATGACCTCGGGCAACCGGTCGGACGAGCCGATCGCAACCGACGACGACGAGGCCCGGGACCGCCTCGGCGGGATCGCGGACGCGTTCCTCGCCCACAATCGCCCGATCCACCGCCGCTGCGAAGACTCGGTCGTCCGTGTGGCGTTCCCGCTCCGGCGCTCCCGCGGGATGACCCCGCAGGGGCTCCCGGTCCCGCGCCGCGGGACGAAGCCGATCCTGGCGACCGGCGCCGAGCTGAAGAGCACCTTTTGCCTGTTGAGGGAAGAACGGGCGTTTCTCTCCCCCCACCTCGGCGACCTCGACTCCCCGCTCGCCTACGAGGCCTTCCGCTCCGACCTCGAGCTCTACCTCGAGATGCTCGGGACACGCCCCGAGCTGATCGCCCACGACCTCCATCCCGACTACCTGTCCACCCGCTGGGCGCTCGAGCAGGACGCGGAGACGGTCGCGATCCAGCACCACCATGCCCACGCCGCCGCCTGTCTCGCCGAGCACGGCGAGAAGGGACCGGCGCTTGCGCTGGTCTTCGACGGCACCGGCTATGGGCCGGACGGCACACTCTGGGGCGGCGAGCTGCTCCGGGCCTCGCTGGAGCGGTACGAGCGCCTCGCCCACCTCGACCCTGTCCCGCTCCCCGGCGGCGAGGCGGCGATCCGGGAGCCCTGGCGGATGGCCGCCGCCTATCTCGAGGCGGCGGACCGCCCGGTCCCCTACTCGCGCTGGGCCGAGGTTCGCCAGAGCCTGCGGGTGAACGCCCCGCTCTCCTCCGGGATGGGCCGCCTCTTCGACGCCGCGGCGGCCCTGCTCGGCGTCCGCGAGCGGGTGAGCTACGAGGGCCAGGCTGCGATCGACCTCGAGCAGCTCGCCGGGAACACCGAGGCCGATCCGTATCCCTGCCGGATCGAGGACGGCCGCATGATCGGAGCGGACCTGATCGCGGCCGCGCGCGACGACCTCGCCGCCGGCCGGCCGCGCGACCGCATCGCAGCCGCCTTACACGAGGGCGTCTCCGCGGCGGCGGCCCGGGCCTGCTCCGAGTTCGGCGATCCACCGGAGAAGGTCGTCCTATCCGGTGGCAGCTTCCAGAACCTGCGACTGCTCGGGAGCGTCGGCCGAAGACTCGATAGCTTGGGCTTCGACGTGCTGACCCACCGTCTCGTTCCTCCGAACGACGGCGGCATCAGCCTCGGACAGGCCGCGATCGCGGCGAGGAGAATGGACTAGAGATGTGCCTCGGGATCCCAGGCCAGATCGTCGAGATCGTCGACACCGAGAACCGCGTCGCGAAGGTCGACGTCTCCGGAGTGCGGCGCAACTGCGATGTCGGGCTGCTCTGGGAGGGCCCGGACGCGGTCGGTGTCGGCGACTGGGTCCTGATCCACGTCGGCTTCGCGATCTCGCGGATCGACGAGCGGGAGGCGCGCCAGACCCTGCGGGCGCTGGAGGCGCTCGGGCAGACCTACGAAGAGGAGCTCGCCGATCTCAGGGCCAGCGCGATCGACTGACGCCGCACGAATCGGCTGTGCCTCGCTCGATGAGGCGGTCGCCGCCCGCTCGCACGTGGTCGCCGAGTTCTTCAACCGCGAGTCCGGCGACCTGGCTCGGGCCTGTCACGCGATGGCCCGCGCATTCGCCCGCGGCGGGACGCTGATCCCCTTCGGCACGGGCGCCGCCGCCACCGACGCCGCCCACGCCGCCGTCGAGTTCATGCACCCGGTGATCGTCGGCAAGCGTGCGCTGCCCGCGGTCGCCCCCTCCAACGACCCGACCCGCGCCTCCACCCTCTCCCGCCTCGCTGGCCCCGACGACATTGCGCTGGCGATCTCACACGGCGGCCCCGACCCGGAGACCGCCCGCTTCTTGGAGGCGGCTCGCGCCAGGGGCCTGCTGACGATCGCGCTGGCCGGCGGCGGCTCCGCGGAGCCGCTTCCCGGGCTGGCCGCCTCGACCGAGTCCGGCTATCGCTTCGCGGTCCCCAGCGAGGACCCGGCGATCGTCCAGGAGGTCCAGGAGACGACCTACCACGTGCTCTGGGAGCTGGTCCACGTCTTCTTCGAGCAACCTGGGCTCATGGAGGAGGCCGCCGCGGCTGAGGCGCACCCCGAGGCCTGCATCACCTGCGGCGATGTCGCGGTCCAGGCCAGGGTGGTCGAGGTCCAGGGGCCCACCGCCATCGTGGAGCGGGAGGGCGCCTTCGAGCAGGTGGCGTCGGACCTGATCGAGGGCCTCCAACGCGGCGAGATGGTCCTCTGCCACGCCGGCGTTGCCCTGGAGCGGGTCCCCGCCGGCTCGCCCGAGGCGAGCGGCGATCCCACCGACTTCCTGTACCCCTTCCAGGGCTCTGCCGCCACCGACCTCGACGCGGTGCTGTTCGACGTCCAGAGCTCCACCCTCGAGAAGGCCGGCGAGGTGACCGCGTTGCGCTCGGCGATCGACACCGGTGCGATCGCGCGCGTCGCCGACCAGGTCCGCCAGCGGCTCGACGCCGGCGCCCGCCTGCTCACCTTCGGCAACGGCGGCTCGGCCACGGACGCCCAGGACATCGCCACCGACGCCGGCGCCCGCGGCTGGCCAGGGATCGCGCTCAACAACGACGCCGCCACGGTCACCGCGGTCGCGAACGACGTCGGATTCGAGCAGGCCTTCTCGCGCCAGCTGATCGCGCTCGGGCGCCCCGGCGATATCGCCATCGCGATCTCCACCAGCGGCGGCTCGCCCAACGTGATCGCGGCCGTCGAGGAGGCGCACCGGCGCGGAATGACCACCGTCGCGCTGGCGGGCTACGAGGGCGGCCGGCTCGCGGCGCTCGACGCGCTCGACCACCTCTTCGTCGTTCCTTCCGACCACATCCCCCGGATCCAGGAAGCGCAGGCGACGATCTACCACCTGCTGCTCGAGGCGATCGGGGAGCGCGGGGGGCCACCGGGCGTATGAGGTTCGTCGACGAGTACCGCGACCCGGCCCTCGCCAAGCGCCTCGCGGCGGAGATCGCCGAGCTCGCCGACCCCGGCCGCACCTTCAAGCTGATGGAGGTCTGCGGGGGGCATACCCACTCGATCTACAAGCACGGCGTCGAGGACCTCCTGCCCGACAACGTCGAGCTCGTCCATGGCCCGGGCTGCCCGGTCTGCGTGATCCCGATGGGCCGGCAGGACGACGCCATCGCGATCGCCGAGCGACCCGAGGTGATCTTCACCACCTTCGGCGACATGATGCGCGTGCCGGCGAGCCGCGGCTCGCTGCTCGACGCGAAGGCGCGCGGCGCCGACGTGCGGATGGTCTACTCCCCGCTCGACGCCCTGCGGATTGCCCGCGAGAACCCCGACCGCGAGGTCGTCTTCTTCGCGATCGGCTTCGAGACCACCGCTCCCTCCACGGCGATCACGCTGAAGCGTGCACGGGCCGAGGGGATCCGGAACTTCTCGGCCTTCTGCAACCACGTGACGATCATCCCGGCGATCCGGGCGATCCTCGACTCTCCCGACCTGCGCCTCGACGGCTTCATCGGCCCGGGCCACGTCTCCACCGTGATCGGTCTGCGTCCCTACCGCTTCATCGCCGAGCGGCACCGAAAGCCGGTGGTCGTCTCCGGCTTCGAGCCACTCGACGTGCTCCAGGGGGTCCAGATGCTGCTCAGCCAGCTCGCCGAGGGGCGCTCGGAGGTCGAGAACCAGTACCAGCGAGTCGTCCGCGACGAGGGCAACCCGCTGGCGCTCGCGGCCATCGCCGAGACAATGGAGCTCCGCACCACATTCGAGTGGCGCGGGCTCGGCTTCATCTCGCAGAGCGCCCTGAAGGTCAGGCCGGAGTTCACCGACTGGGACGCCGAGGTGCGCTACGAGGTCCCCGGCGTCCGCGTCGCCGACCCGAAGGCGTGCCAGTGTGGCGAGGTGCTGAAGGGCGTGATCCGCCCCTGGGAGTGCAAGGTGTTCGGCACCGCCTGCACGCCCGAGCACCCGATCGGCACCTGCATGGTCTCCTCGGAGGGCGCCTGCGCTGCCTATTACAACTACGGCCGCCACTCGGGACGGCGCAAGCGAGAGGCGGTGGCGGGCTGATGGAGAGCGGGAAGGGGCGCTCCGAGCAAGAGGTCCTCGACGCGATCGAGGCGCGCCGCCGCCGTCCACGGCGCAAGGTCCTCGACGAGCGCATCACCTTGAGCCACGGCGCCGGCGGCAAGGCCTCCCACGACCTTGTCGAGGGGATCTTCCTGCGGGAGTTCTCCAACGAGCTGCTCGACCCGCTCGGTGACTCGGCCTTGGTCGGTACCGGAAAGGACCAGCTCGCCTTCACCACCGACTCGTTCGTCGTCCGCCCCCTCTTCTTCCCCGGCGGCGACATCGGCGAGCTCGCCATCAACGGGACGGTCAACGACCTGGCGATGACGGGCGCGACCCCGCTCGCCCTCTCGGCGAGCTTCATCGTCGAGGAGGGCCTGCCGGTCGCCGACCTCGAGCGGATCGCCGCCTCCATGGCTCGCGCCGCCGAGACCGCCGACGTGCGGATCGCCACCGGCGACACCAAGGTCGTCGAGCGCGGCAAGGCCGACGGCCTCTACATCAACACCTCGGGCGTCGGCGTGGTCGAGCACGAGCACATCATCGGCCCGCGCGTGATCCGCCCCGGCGATGTGGTGCTCGTCTCCGGCCCGATCGGCGATCACGGCATGGCGGTGATGATCGCCCGCGGCGAGCTGGAGCTCGAGGTCGAGCTCGAGTCCGACACCGCCCCCCTCAACGGCATCGTCCACACGCTGCTCAGCGACGTCCCGGCGGGCGGTGTCCGCTGCCTGCGCGACCCGACCCGCGGCGGCCTCGCCACCGTCCTCGCCGAGCTCGCCCTAAGCGCCGAGGTCGGCATCACGATCCACGAGTCCGAGCTGCCGATCCGCCCCGAGGTCACCGGCGCCTGCGAGATCCTCGGCATCGACCCGATCTACGTCGCCAACGAGGGCAAGCTGATCGCGATCGTCGCCCCCGACTCGGCCCCCGCGGCCCTCGCGGCCCTCCGCTCGAATCCGCTCGGCCGCGAGGCCGCCGTGATCGCGGAGGTCACCCCCGACCCACCCGGCCTAGTCGTCCTGGAAACTGCGTTCGGTGGCTCCCGGGTCGTCGACATGTTGGCTGGGGACCCTCTGCCACGCATCTGCTGATCAAGCCGCTCCCGCTCTCCGCGCAAGGGAGCAACGACTTCGCGGACCTGCCAGCAACACGCAACGCGTTTAGCATGAGCAACTCAGACGACATCCTGTCGGATGTGCTCTCGGCGACCCTTGCGACGAGAGTGAGGACAACAATGGAAGGTCAAGAGCTTCACCCGGAGGACGCTGCCAAGATGCGCGAGCCCGTGGCGGACGGGCAAGGTACCCTCCGCGCGGATATCTCGACCGCACTAGTCGGCCTCTACAAGGAGCACTTCGGCAAGGGGCCGACCCGGTGCCGCACCTATCTGGAGCCAGATCTGGTGGTCGTGGTTATGGGCGAGGGCTACACGCCCGCAGAGCAGACCCTGTTCGAGGCCGGCAAGTGGTACGAGGTCCGCGAGGCGCGTCAGATCTGGCAGGACAGCATGCAGGTTCTCTTCGTCAACAAGATCGAGGAGCTCACCGGGCGCAAGGTTTCGGCCTTCTTGAGCGCCAACCGCCAGGGCCCCGACCTCGCGGTTGAGCTCTTCGTGCTCGAGGGCGAGGAAGCGAACTAGCGAGGAGTCCTCCGTCCGTTCCAGGCAGGCGTCTGTCGGATGGCTATCCGGCCGCTACAACGACCCGAAGTCGATGTTCTGAGCGTCCGCGCCGGCCATACGCGCCTCGCTGATCGGGACGACCTCCCGGCCAAACGGAAGCAGCGAGACCATCACCAGCTTCAGGTTGGCGAGGGCCAGCGGGATGCCGATGATTGTGATCGCGAGGAGGACCGAGGTCGCCAGATGGGCGATCGCAAGCCAAACGCCGGCAAGCGGTAACCAAATGATGTTGCCGATGACGCTCGGTGGCCCCGCGTCCGGACGCTTGACCAGGGTGCGGCCGAAGGGCCAGATCGTGAAGCTGGCGATCTTGAAGGCCTGCAGCCCGAAGGGAATCGTGACTATCAGGACGCACATGATGATCCCGGCGAGTAGCCACAGGATCGTCGCCCAGAATCCAGCGAAGACGAGCCAGATGATGTTGAGCAGGACGCGCAGCATCGGGTCGCGGCTGGGAAGACCCTCCCTGGACGAATAGCTCTTGTCAATGCCGGACCGGCCGCTAGCCTGGCCGCGCCTCTACTCACATCGGACAGGGATGGTCACGATGACCCTCACCACGCAGAACGTGATGGACCTCGAGACGACGTCGCTGCGCTCCACGGCGACTGATGACGCGGCCTGGCTGGGCGGCTACTTCTCCTCCGGGGGCAGCGAGGCCGATCAGTCCTGCACCATCTACTTCGCCATACCGCCCGGCGACCGCCTCGGTAAGCACCACGACACCGCCGAGGAGACTCAGTACATCCTCTCCGGCAGCGGCGACCTGCTCACCGATGAGGGCGCCGAGGCGATCAAGCCCGGCGACGTCTTCATCCTCAAGGAGGGTGTCTCGCACGACCTCCACAACACCGGCGAGGAGGACCTGCGCGTCCTCGCCTTCTTCTCGAAGCCGCGGGTCGAGCAGCACTGGGACGTCGAGACCTGGCCGCCGGACGACGCGAAGGTGACCGGCTCGCCTAACCGGGGCTGAGCAGCCGCGCAAGGTCAGCTCAGGTGCGCCGGATCCGGAAGACCGGATGGCCGGCCGCGATCGGGCTCGAACTCCTCTACCGGAGCGGAGGGATCCACCGGGATGTGAGGCCGAGCTCCGGGGGCCACCTCCAGGTAGCTCTTGATGATCGGGGCGCGCTCATGTGGATCGACCTCCTCGAGCCGCACCTCCTCCGCCCCGCCGTGCCGAAGGACGGCGCGGCCGCCGGCAGCCCGCACGTTGGCGACCCAGTTCACGCGATCCCCGAGCATGGCGACGAGGTAGCGCTCACCCTCGTGGTCGGCGACCACGACCGGGAAGGTGATCGGCCGGCCGCTGCGGCGCCCGCGCACCTCGAGGCTGTGGAGCTGCTCGGGCGCCCTGCCGGACGATGCCATTCGACTCGAGAGGGCGTTGAGCACCTTTGCGACCCGGTTCGGGCGCCCGCCCCTGTACATCCAGCGGTCGAGCTGGTGCGGCATTCCCCGCTAGCCCTCGAGGCCCGCCGCCTGCTTCGCCAGCTTCGGCGTGCCATAGCCCTCGGCTCTCAGGATCAGCCCGTCCCGGACGGTGATAATCGCGCCCCAGGGAACGTCGAATTCGATTCCCGTGAGCCTGAAGGTCCCGACCAGCCGGTGCGTGGTCAGCACGCGGTCGCCGTCCAGCTCGTGCGACTCCATCAGCTCGAAGTGCAGGTCGCGATCGAACGCCTCGGCCAGGTCGTTCCACCAGGCCACAACCCCGTCACGCCCGGAGTAGGACCCGTTGATCGGGAACTCCGCCGCATTGACGATCTCGACCTCGTCGTCGCAGAGCTCCGGCGCCGGATTCCCCTTCTCCAGTTGCTCGATCCAGCGACCAACCACATGCATGCTGCCCTCTCCCATGCACGAAACCCTACGTCCGGCGGACTCGCCCGTGATGGACGACCAGCCGATCAAACCTGGCGACGTCTTCGTCCTGCGCGAGGACGTCTCGCACGATCTCCACAACGTCGCCAACGAGGGCAAGCCGATCGCAATCGTCGCCCCGACTCGCAGCCTTCGCGCGATCCAGCGGCCGTTGCGCCCGGCACCCCAGCCCTGGCTAGCGGAAAATCCCCGTGTGCCCCAGCGAGTACCGCCCCGGCTGCGGATAGATGCAGAGGCCGTGCGGGCCGCTCCCGACCGAAATCCGGGCCAGCAGGTGCCCGTTTCGCGTGCTGATCGCGTAGACCTCGGCGCCGTAGCGGCCGGAGAGCCAGAGAACCCGCCCGTCCGCCGAGATGCCGCCCATGTCCGGACTCCCGCCCGGGATCGGCCAGGTGTGCACCACTTTCCGTGACGCGAAGGAGATCACCGAGACAGCGCCGGCCGCGCGATCCGAAACGTAGAGGTAGCGCGAGTCGCGACTCACGTATTCGCCGTGCGCGCCGGAGGCGGTGGGAATGAAGCCGACCCGCTTCAAGCTTTTCGCGTCCACCAGCCAGACTCCGCCGGAGGCCTGGTCGGCGATGTAGAAGGTCTTGCCGTCCGGGGAGAGCTTGACGTCCTGCGGCTCCGCTCCGGAGCGCAGCGTGAGACGCGCCACCACCCTCTGATGGGGGATGTCGACCTTGATCATGCCTCCACCGAACTCGCAGGTCACAAGCGCATATCGCCCGTCAGCAGTGAAGTCCATGTGGTTGACCCCATCGCACGGCACGGAGAGCTTGTCGTAGCTCCGCATCGTGTGCGGGTCCCTGAAGTCGAGCGTCTGCAACCGCTCCTCCACCACGATCGCGTAGCGCCCGTCCGGCGTGAAGTAGAGGTTGTATGGGTCGGTCACCGCGATCGGCCTGCCCGGCCGTCCCGTCGCAGGATTGATCGGTGTCAGGCTGTTGCCCTCGTCGTTGTTGACCCAGAGCGTCTTCAGGTCGTACGACGGCACCACGTGCTGGGGGAGGGCGCCGACCGGGAATTGACCGGTCACCCTGTAGGTATGCGGATTGATCACGCTCACCGTGTTGCTCTCGCTGTTCGGGACGTAGACGCGAGAGGGGAAATGCCCCACGACAGGCGAGAGTCGCCCCGGGCGATCGGCGGCGTATACGTCATGGGGGTCGAGCAGAGGCCGGACCGTGTAGTGGCGCGCAGCCTCCCGCCGCTGGGCGGCCGACTGCCTGGCAGGGTCCGGGGCTGGGGCCGCGGGGACGGTCTTCAATCCGTGGTCCGGGCCCGAGCCAAGCGAGGACAGGGCCCAGACCAGCACCGCCGCCATCACACTCAGCAACGCGATCAGCCTGACGAGGCCACGTCGCCTGGCGCGGCTCATTCGTCGCCGCTCGCCGCTCATGGCGATCGAGCGTCCTGGCCGCTGATGAAGCGAACCTAAGAGCGCGAGTAGAAGACCCTCACGTCCGCGCTTAGACGCACTTCACCTGCGGAGTCGAGTGTTCGGCCATGAGCCCGTCGCGCCGCCGAGGGCTTACCCGGTTGGGGATCCTGATCGCCTCCGTGATCGGGCTGATCGCGGTCGCCCTCGGCGTGATCGGCGGCTCGGGAGACGGGTCCTCCCCGACCAGCACGACGAACGCGAAGCCCACGAGACCCGTCCGGCTGACCGCAACGGAGTCTCGCTTGCATCTTCCGGTCGCCCTCCATGGCCTCGCCGTAGCTCCGACACCTCACGGCCTGCTGGCGATCGGGGGTGCGGACGGTGGCGACGTCTCGAGGGACACGGTCTACCGGCTCGACCCCCAGGCAGATTCGACGACACCGGCGGGCACCTTGGTCCAGCCCCTTCACGACGCCGCCGCGACGACGCTCGCGGGAAGGGCCCTCGTCTTCGGCGGCGGAAATATCTCAACGCTCGACCTGGTCCAGGCGCTTTCGTCTGGCGAGCGCGCGACCCAGGTGGGAACCCTGCCTGCGGCGATCTCGGACCTCTCGTCGGTCACCCAGGGGGACGCCGCCTACGTTCTCGGCGGTTACGACGGAACGAGGCCCAGGGCGTCCGTCCTGCGAACCGCGGACGGGCGTGCGTTCACCCGCGTAGCTCGCCTCCCCACCCCGGTCCGATACGCGGCAGTGGCGGCGCTGCCGGGCAAGATCTACGTGTTTGGCGGCGAGCTCGCCGACGGGAGCGACACCGACGCAATCCAGGAGTATGACGTCGCCACCGAGCACGCTGTGATCGCGGGCCACCTCCCCGCGCCAGTCTCCCACGCGGCGGCCGTCACACTCGACGGTGCGATCTACGTGCTCGGGGGACGGATGATGGGCGCCCCGAGCGACCGGATCCTGCGCTTCGACCAATCGCGGAACCTCGCACTCCCGGCCAGGCACCTCCCGCAGCCGGTCTACGACGGGGCCGCCGCGACGTACCGTGGCCGGGCGTACCTGCTCGGCGGATTCGGGAAGAACGGCTCTCCGCTCGCCTCGGTGATTGAGCTGCGTCCCTAGCCTCGGTCCGCCTGGGCCGCAAGGAGGTGCTCCTTCAACGCCCCTACTCCCTCAGCCGACCGGGCGCTGACTTCCATCGTTTCGACCGCCGGGTTCACCTGGTCGAGATTGGCGAGAAAGCGGTCCAGCGAGAAGTCGACGTGCGGGAGGAGGTCGATCTTGTTGATGACGACGAGCTCGCAGGTGCGGAACATCAGCGGGTACTTGAGGGGCTTGTCGTCGCCCTCGGTCACGGAGCTGATCATCCAGCGGTGATGCTCGCCGACCGTGAACTCCGCCGGGCAGACGAGATTGCCGACGTTCTCGATCACGAGCAGGTCGATCTCCTCGAGCGGGATCTGAGGAAGCGCCGAGCGGGCCATGTTGGCGTCGAGGTGGCACTCGCCGCCAAAGGCCGGGTCCGTGTTGATCTGGGTGACGGGGACGTGGAGGTGGCTCAGCCGGTCGGCGTCGAGGCTGCCGCGGACGTCGCCCTCCAGCACGCCGACCCGGACGTCGCCGGTTCCGCCCTCGAGCGCTCGCTCGAGGAGGGTGGTCTTGCCGGCGCCGGGGGCGCTCATCAGGTTGATGACGGTGACGCCGGCGGCGTCGAAGTCGGCGCGATTCGCCTCGGCGATCGTCTGGTTGGCGTCGAGCGCGCCCTCGGCGACGCGGACCGTGGTCTGGTGCATGTCAGAAGCCTGACACGCCGGCGTCAGCTCTTGTCGGCCCAGTCCCGCTCGGCCTCGGCCTCCATCCGCTCGAGGCGCTCGTAGTAGTCCGGGAACTCCTTCATGTGGGCGAGCGCGATCTTGCCGGTGACGATCGGGTCGTCTGCGGTGACATCGGTCTGCGGGTCGTGGCTGCCGTGCTCGTACTCGACGTCCATCCCTGCCCGGAACTGCTCCAGGTCAAAGCGCTCCCAGTCGACACCGATCTCGTCCCCGACACGCCGGGCCTCCTCGGTGCTGGTGCGTCGTTCCTCGGGCATCTCAGACCTACTTCTTCTTCTTCTTGTTCTTGTGCCGCTCGTAGGCACCGATGTCGGGGCGACTGTCTCGCCGGACACCTCGCTGGTCGACCCGGACCACCTGCGGCGGGAGAGCCGTGGGGTCGGCCGCGTTGATCGCCCGTGATCCGGACTGGAGCGCGACCGTCTTCGTCGGCCCGCCGTTCTTCGCCAGCTTGCCGAGCTTGAGGGCGCCGCCGATCAGGTCGCCCGCCGCGGTGAAGCCGACGCACCCGCTCGGGTCGCCGAGCAGGTTGTGCCCCTGCGACGCGATTCCGGTGGCAGCCGTGAAGCAGTCCGGGCCCTCGGCGCCGGCACTGTTGAGCGCCACGATCGTGTTCTGGACGCTGAACGTGTCGGTTGCGCCCTTGTAGAGCCCGCCGCCCCGTCCGGCGACATTGCGGACGACCGTGGCGGCCACGAGCCTGGCGGATGCGAATCCGGTGGAGGCGGAGACACCGCCGCCGCTGCCGCCCGCCCTGTTGTTCGCGATCGTGGAGTTCTCGACCTGGAGCCCGGGCGGGAACCCCGCAAACTCGCTCGACACGCTCGCGGCAATACCACCGCCGTCAAGAGCAGCCCGATTCGAGGAGATCGTGGAGTTGGTGACCTCCGTGAAGGTCGTTGCCAGGCCTCCCCCGGAAGCGCCGGATTGATTGCCGGTGATGGTGGAGCTGTCGACCGCCACGTCGAGCGCCTCGGAGTTCCCGAGCGAGCTGAAGAGCGCGCCACCGGGGCCGGTGGCGCGGTTGTCGCCCACGAAGCTTCGGCTGAGCTTGATGCCGGCCTCGTTGGTCAGCGCCGCCATGCCGCCAGCGCCCCCCGCGCGGTTGCGGGTGGCGCGGGTCCGGGTGACCATCGCGTAGGTGCGGTCCGCCCGACCGTCCATGGCCAGGGCGCCGCCATCGCCCGCGGCCGAGTTCCCCTTGAGGCGGCTCTTGCTGACCTCGAGTCCGCCGCGGCTGTAGACGGCACCCCCATCGCCGTTGGCCGTGTTCTTGACCAGCCGGCTGTTGCGAATGGTGATGCCGCCCGCGTAGATCGCGCCCCCGTTGCTCCCGCTGATGTCGTTCGGGGTTTCCTGCCCCCGCGCGTGGCCCCCGCGCAATACAACCCGATTGAGAGTGAGGCCGGAGGAGCCGGCGGAATCGATCACGCGGTCGATCCCGTTGGCGTCGATCGTCGCCGGACTACGTCCCTTGGGAGTCCCGATCGTGTAGTAGGTCACCGATCGCGGCGCCGACTGGAGGTCGAGGTCGCCGGTCGTCGGCGAATCGTCGCCGCGGCTCCGCCGGGTGAGGCGATAGCGCCTCCCGGGCCGCAGCACGATCTTCGGGCACTTCCTGAGAGCCGGGCCGCTCACACGGCAACTCGGGGCCGGCGTGTTGCCGGCGGCGAGCACCGCCTCGCGCAGCGAGCAGTTGTTGGGCTTGCAGCCGTTCGGTTTCGGGTCGTCGGTTCGCGTGGGGCGATAGGTCTTGGCCGACGCAGCAGCTGCCAGCGTCAGCACGCCAATCCCGACCGTGAGAACGGCAAGGATCGCCTTCGCGCTAGGACGCCTGGGTTTGTCGCCGGCCCGGCTCATTGGCATCGGAATACGAGCCAGGCTAGTTGGCGCCGCGTCCTCTGAGATCCGTGTCGCCGACGGCCGCTGCCTCCGTGGGGAACACCTACTTGCCGAGGGCAATCCGCTCCTCTCAGGAGGTGCTGCTGGTCACCGGGGGCGGAGAGTACGAGTAGCCGCCGGAACCCGAGGAGTATCCGTCCGAACCCGAGGAGTAGTCGTCTTCCGAACCTGAGGAGTAGCCGCTCGAACCTGACGAAGTGCCGGTCGACGAGCCGCTGGTGGAATTGGAAGTCGAGGCTTTGGCGGCGTGCTTGGCGGCCTTCGGGCCGAGCGACGGATCGCTCCCCGCGGCCATCTGGGCGGCGATCAATCCGCCGATCGCCAGGGTCGCGACGA
Source organism: uncultured Solirubrobacterales bacterium (assembly GCA_963797265.1). Classification (GTDB taxonomy): domain Bacteria; phylum Actinomycetota; class Thermoleophilia; order Solirubrobacterales; family 70-9; genus DASUPK01. The sequence goes on from CAWCOY010000004.1 coordinate 179,411, forward strand.
TGGCGAGCATCGCGATCTTCGCCGTCAGCGCCTTGGTGGACTGGCGAGGCTGCCGGCGGTATCTGCGGTACTCGGACATCAGAACTGCTCCGATGGGAGAGGGATCCGGCGCCGCCGGCGGCCTCTGGCCGGCTCGTCGCTCGGCAACAGCCGGATCCCGGCCATCACCACCACTGGCGCGACGGTCGCGATCAGGATGACCAGCAGCCAGAAGGAGCGGGCATCTGTCCCAGCGCCGAGGGTGTGAACGACGGCCAACGCGTAGACGGCAAGCGTCCAGCGATGCATCTTCCGCCAGAGCCCGGGGCCGATCCAGCGGCGCACGTAGAAGGTCAGGCCCAGCAGCGCCGCCAGCCATCCGCCGACGACCCCGAGGCCGGTCCAGACAGGCTTGTGCGACATGACGAACGGGATGGCGATCCCGGAGAGACCCGGCCGCAGGTAGGTGTCGCCGAGCAGCACCAGGCCGTGGGCCGCGATGAAGATGAGCGCGGCCAGCGCCGTCGCCTCGTGGACCTGCCTCAGCCTGGCCATCGCGCCGGGGCCCCTGGCGGCGCGCATCGCCATGGCGAGGCCCATGCCGACCGAGACGGCAACGAGCACCAGCGCCACCACGCCGAACGCACGACTGGCGATCCAGAAGATGTGCTGCCCGGGATCGGTGTAGGCATTCATGCCGCGACCGCCTGGGCCCGGTCGCGAGGCCGCTCGGCCAGGGAGCCGCAGAGTTCGACTCCGCCGTCGTCGAGGACCATCAGACCGCCGTGCTCGGAGAGGATCTCCGGCGCTCCCTCCGGCCCTGCTAGAAAAGCCATCTTGGCGAGCGTTTCCGCCTCCAGGGCCGTGGTCCCGAGCGAGGTGGCCTGCACCAGGCCCGTCCAGGCGGGATGCCCGGTCGACGGGTCGAGCAGGTGATGGGCGAAGCCGCCTGCCGTGCGCCAGAGGCGAGTCCTGACGCCGCTGGTCGCGACGGCGCCGCCGGCGAGCATGAACTCGTGGGCGGGCCGGTCAGCGAGGGGATGATCGATGCGGACCGGGCGCTCCAGGGGCCGCTCTCCGCCGAGGCGCAGGTCACCACCGGCGTCGACGACGAAGGTCGAGTAGCCGCTCAGGCGCTCGGCGGCCAGGTCCGCGGCGAGCCCCTTGCCGGTGCCGCCGGTGTCGATTCGGACTCCGACGGGCCTTTCCACGACTCCGGCGACGGCATCGACGGAGATCTCGCGCCAGCGAGAGCCGGCCCGGGGGCTCGCGGGCTGCCTCTCCGGCGCGACCGCCAGAGCATCGCGAATGCGCTCGGAGGGGAGATCCGCGCGTGAGGTCGCGTAGCCCGCGTTCTCGAGCTCCCCCACCAGGGTCGGATCCACGAGCCCGCCGGAGCGCCGCGCGGCCCAGAGGGCCGCAGCGACGGCGACCGCCAGCGTTGGCCTGACGAAGCAGGACTCGCCCGGCTCTGCATTCAGCGCGCAGAGCTCGCTGTCGGGATCGAAGCGGGTCAGCTTGCGGTGCAGTTGCCGGAGGAAGAACTCGATCTGGATGCCCATCGCCTCTGGCGAGAGAAGCCCTGGCCGAACCGGGGCGCCGATCAGGACGCGCACATGGGAACCGAAGAGCCTGAAGCGACGGTCGTGCTCGAAATACGGCTGCCGAGGCCCGGGGGTCACGACCGTGATCGTCGTCGCGGGCGATGAACTCCCCGTAAGCCCGGGATGAGAGTTCTCTTAGAAGGGCCCTGGCGCCTCCCGGAGCCCTCCTAGCATTGCCGCATGCGCATCCTGGTGGTAGAGGACGAGCGCTCCATCGCCCAGTTCATCCAGCGGGGGCTCGAGGCCGACGGCTATTCCGTCGCCTGCGCATACGACGGCGAGGAGGGTCTGGCACTCGCGCGCACCGGCGACTACGCCCTGGTTGTCCTTGATGTTCTGCTGCCCAGGCTGAGCGGTCTCGAGGTGATCAAGGCGATCCGAGAGGCGGACGCGGTGCTGCCCGTGATCATGCTCACCGCCCTGGCGGAGACCGACGACGTCGTTACGGGCCTCGATCTTGGCGCGAACGACTACCTGACCAAGCCGTTCGCCTTCGCGGAGCTGCTGGCCAGGATCAGGGCGCACCTGCGCCAGCCGCACCAGGCGAGTGCGACCTCGCTCGAGGTCGGCGGGATCAGCCTCGACTTCCGCACCCGGGAGGTCGATCGCGGCGGGCACGCGGTCAAATTGACGGCCCGTGAGTTCGAGCTCCTGGCGTATCTGATGCGCCATCCCGACCAGGTGATCTCCCGCGCTCAGATCCTGAACGCGGTCTGGGGCTACGAGTACGACCCGGGGACGAATGTCCTCGACGTCTACATCGGCTACCTGCGCAAGAAGCTCGCCGAGGACGACGGGCAGGCGCCGATCCAGACGGTTCGCTCGGCCGGCTACCGCTTGGTGAGCGCGGATGCCTAGCCGGGCCCCGCGGGGCCTCCGGCTGCGGCTGGTGCTCGCGATCTCCGCCGTCAGCATCGCCGCGGTGGCGGGGAGCTTCTTCGTGCTGCACGAGACCACGTCAGCCAACCTCCGCGGCCGCATCGACCGTGAGCTGAACGAGCAGTACGCCGAGTTCCAGCAGCGCGTGCTGAGCGGGGGCAAGGTTCGGCATCCGGCGGGACTGAAGGCAGCGAGCGAGCGCTTCGTCGCCGGGCAGCGCTACCACCCCGAGGCCCGCATCTTTCTGATCTCGCCTCAGGGACTCGCTCCCGTCACCAACCAGACCCGGATCGTCGACGAGGAGATCGCAGAGAGCCACGCGGGGGGCGAGAACAACGAGGCCGAGGCCGAGGGCATCGTTTCCACGGGTGACGGCCTGACCACCCTCTCCACTGACGAGACGGGCAAGCTGAGGGTGCTCACCGAGCCCATCCAGGTCGCGGGCGCGAGGATCGGGACCTTTCGCGTCGCGGATCCGCTCACCTCCGTCGACCAGGCTCTGGCGTCGCTGCGCAACCGCTTCATCGTGGTCGGGCTCGGGGCGCTGCTGCTCTCCGTGGTGATCGCGATCTGGCTCGCGAACGTGATCTCGCGGCCGCTCCGGCGGATGGCCGCCGTCGCCTCCGCGGTCGACTCCGGCGATCTCTCTCATCGGATCGACTACAGCGGCGAGGACGAGGCCGGCGTTCTGGCCGACGCCTTCAACCACATGCTGGACCGCCTCGAGGAAGGCTTCCGGCTGCAGCGCAACTTCGTCTCCGACGCATCGCACGAATTGCGCAGCCCGCTCACCGTGCTCCGGGGGCGAATCGAGCAGCTGGCCGACCACACGGGTGACCGCCAGGCCGTTGAAGCCGAGGCCGAGGAGCTGATGCGCGAGGTGCGCCGGATGGAACGGCTCACCGACGACATGCTCACCCTGGCCAAGGCCGAGCGCGGTGGGCTCGTGCAGACTCGGCGCGTACCGCTCGACGATTTCGTCGAGGACCTCCGTCGGGATCTGCCGCTGCTCGGCTCACGCCAGTACAGCGTCGAGTCGAGCCTGCACGGTGACCTCGAGGCCGACCCCGACCGGCTCGCGCAGGTCCTGCGCAACCTGGTCACCAATGCGGTGCGCCACACCGCCGCTGACGGCCACATCGACATCTCGATCGCCTCGGAGAACGGCTCAGCCGTCTTCGCGGTCAGCGACGACGGTACCGGGATCGAGCCCGACCAACTCGGCCGGATCTTCGATCGCTTCCACCGGACCGACGAGGGACGCAGCCGGGCCGAGGGAGGCAGCGGGTTGGGGCTTGCGATCGCGAGGGCGATCGTCGAGGCGCACGGGGGCTCGATCGCGGCCGAGTCCCCTCCGGGTGACGGCGCGACCATCCGCTTCTCTATCCCCGGCTACCGCTCGGACTAGGGCGCGATCTGCTCGCCGGTCTCGGCGTCGATCAATGTGATCGCCTCCGAGGGGCAGGCGCGAGCCGCGTCGAGCATCTTTCGCAGGGGCGCGCTGCCGATCAGATGAGCTGTGTCATCGACCTCGAAGGCCTCGGGCGCCAGCTCCGCGCAGTCGCCGTAGGCGAGGCACGCGTCCCTGTCGATATGGACCTTGAGCTTCACGCGGGCCATCGTGGCCGGCCGGGATGAGCCACCGGTAAATCCCTGGTGAGAGGTCTCTTACTCGGGGGCTCGCACGGCGTGCTCGATCACGTCGATCGACTCGACCACCAGCTCATCGCCGCTGACCACGCGGTGGTCGGCTGACTGGCAGGCAGGGCAGCGGAAGCGGACGACGAGCTCGTCGCCTGAGCGGGCCGGCGGCGGCGCGGGGTCCCACTCGGCGCCGCAGGCCGAGCAGCGCAGCAGGGACGGCACGCGCTCCCACTCGAGCTCGGCGCCCTCGCAGCGTGTCTCCTTCGAGGCGACCTCGAAGTAGAAGCCCAGGTACTCGGGGACGACCTGGCGCAGGCGGCCCACCCGCACCCGGACGACCGAGACGGGCCGGCCCTCGGCGTGGCGCTCGGCCGCCGCGACGATCGCCTGGGCGACGGCGAGCTCGTGCATCAGCTCGCCCCGCTGAGCTCGTGGTAGAGGTCCATGACCAGCTTCTCGACGGTCTTCTGGACCGGATCCGAGAGGCCCTCCCCCGCCTCGAAGCTCTCGCCCTCGATCGCGTAGACGACCAGCCGGGGAAGCCGGCCGAGCTCGCGGGCGAGCTCCACCGCCTCGGCCAGCCCCATCGCGTGCGTGGAGACGTTGAAGATCTCCGCGGGCAGCGGTGCGTCGGTGACGTCGAAGCGGTGGAGGCGGCCCGGCTCAGATCCCGAGCTGATCGCGTCCACCACCAGGGACTCCTCGACGGTGCTCCAGGCCTCGATCAGCGAGGCGGGCTCGCCCTCCTGCTCGATCAGGATCACCCCCGGCGGGTGGGCGAGGCGGAGGCGGCGCACCACCTCGAGCCCCGCGGCGTCGTCGCGGCGAAAGTGGTTGCCGATGCCGATCAGCGAGAGCAGCCTCTTACCCTCCGACTCGGCAGTGTCGCCCGCTTCGCGCTCGACCCGGATTCCAGCCTGCGCCGCCAGCGACCTCGAGTGCTCGATGTCACGGCTGAGATGTTCGCGCTCGCGCTCCATCACGTGCAGCACGCCCCACTGCCGCTCGAGGAACTGGCGCTCCTCACGGAGGAACGCAGGATCGGTCGGGTGGGACGCGCGGTGGACGAAGCTGCGCGGCACGGGTCAGCCTACGGCGGGTCGGGCGCTCACGCCCGGTCCACGTCCAGCTTCAGGAAGTGGGTCGAGCAGCTGATGCAGGGGTCGTAGTTGCGGATCGCCTGTTCGCACTCCCACTGCAGGCGATCGTCGGGGAGCTCCACCCGCGGCCGGACGAACTCCAGCAGGTCCTGCTCGATCCGCGCCTGGTTCTGGGAGGTGGGCGGGACGATCCGCGCCTCGGCGATCGAGCCGTCGTCCTCCATGCGGTAGCGGTGCCAGAGCATCCCGCGAGGCGCCTCGCTCCAGCCGCAGCCGGTCGCAGCCCTCGGCTCAGGCACCTGCGCCGGCGGATCAGGCGGCTCGTAGGAGGCGATCAGCGCCAAGGCCTCATCGAACGCATGGATCAGCTCCACGGCGCGGACCAGGATTGACTTGAACGGGTTGCGGCATTCCGGCCCCAGGCCCGCGGCCTCGGCCGCTTGGCGCGCCCGGTCGGAGAGCTGCTGGTAGTTGAGCGAGTAGCGAGCCATCGGGCCGAGGAAGTAGGTGCCGCCGTCCGACATCCGCGACTGGAGCGCGGTCGAGTGCGGGACGTGCTGCTCGGAGAACTGCTCCTCGTACTCGCCCGGGCCGATGTCGAGGCCGGAACTCGACACCAGCCGACCGTCCTCGATCGCGTAGCGGTCGGGATGCCGCAGGGCGACGAACTCGTAGTCCTGCTCGAAGTCGGGGAAATCGAGCCCGGAGAGGAACTCGGTCGCGACCCCCATGAACCCCCGCGACTCCTCCAGCCCCGGCACCAGGGCGTCGAGGTGCAAGCGCTCGGGCGCCTTGTAGAAGCCGCCGACGCGGATGTTGATCGGATGGATCGCGCGGCCGCCGATCGTGCGGAGGATCTCGTTGCCCATCGCCTTCACCTTCAGCGCGCCCTCGACCACGTCCCGGTGCTCGCGCGCCATCTGCCAGGCCGACTCGAAACCGAAGAAATCCGGGGCGTGCAGCAGGAAGACGTGGAGCGCGTGGGACTCGATCCACTCGCCGCAGTACATGATCCGACGTAGAACGCGGATCCGCTCATCAACCTCGACGCCGAGCGCGTCCTCCATCGCGTTGAAGGCGCTGGTCATGTAGGCGACGGGACAGATGCCGCAGATCCGCGCGGTGATATCCGGCGCTTCCTTGAAGTCCCGCCCCCGCAGGAATGCCTCGAAGAAGCGAGGTGGTTCGTAGATCTGGAGCTCGACGTTCTCGACCTCGCCGTCGCGGATCTTCACCTGCATCGCGCCCTCACCCTCGACGCGGGCGAGGGCCTCGGTGCGGATCGTCCGGGTCTCGCCGTCAGCGGCCATCGCTCTCCGGATCCGAGGGGGCCGGGCCGACCTTCGGCCCTGGCGTACCGCCCAGCTTCTCCGACTCGGTCTGGAAGGGCTCCCGCGCCGTGTGGAAGGTGCGGTAGACCCGGATCACGTCGACCTCTTCCATGCCGAGACCCTCGAACCAGCCCGAGAGCGAGGGCGTGTTCGGCGACTCCATGGGGCCGAAGCAGCCGTAGCAGCCGCGGTCGTAGCTCGGGCAGAGCGCGCCGCAGCCCGCGTGGGTGACCGGCCCAAGGCAGGGCGTGCCATGGGCGACCATCACGCAGACGTTGCCGGCCCGCTTGCACTCGATGCAAACCGAGTAATTGGGAATCGCCGGCTTGCGCTCGTTGAGGAAGGCGCTGATCACCTCGAGGAGCTGGTGGCGGTTGACCGGGCAGCCCTGCAGCTCGAAGTCGACGTGGACGTTCGCCGAGATCGGCGTCGAGGTCTCGAGCGTGGAGATGTACTCAGGCGAGGCGTACACGATCGACATGAAGTCGTCGACGTCGGCGAAGTTCCGCAGCGCCTGGATGCCCCCGGAGGTTGCGCAGGCGCCGATCGTCACCAGCCGCCGCGACTTCGCCCGCACCTCCTTGATCCGCTCGGCATCGTGCGGTGTGGTGATCGAACCCTCCACCAGGGAGAGGTCATACGGGCCCTCGACCTCGCCGCGGGTCGCCTCGAGGAAGTAGGCGACCTCGATCTGATCGGGTAGCGAGACCAGTTCGCGCTCGAAGTCGAGCAGGGAGAGCTGGCAGCCGTCGCAGGAGGCGAACTTCCACACCGCCAGCTTGGGGCGCTCGTCGCTCACAGCTCCCGCACCCCGAGCAGCGTCCCGATCCGCCCGACCGGGAAGACCGGCCCGTCCTTGCAGACGAAGCGGTGCGCGAGCTGGCAGTGGCCGCAGTGGCCGATCGCGCACTTCATGTTGCGCTCCAGGGAGACGTAGATCGACTCCAGCGGCACGCCGCGATCCTGGAGTGCCTGAGACACAAAGCGCATCATCACCTCGGGCCCGCACATCATCGCCGTGGTTCGCGAGGCTTCGAAGGCAGCATCCGGGATCAGCGTGGTGACGAGGCCGACGCGGCCCCCGTAGGAGGAGGGCGCAGTGTCGACCGAGGTGGCGACGCTGACCCCGCTCTCGCGCCAGGCCTGGAGCTCGTCGGCGTAGAGCATTTCGTCGGGATTGCGTGCCCCGTAGAGCACGGAGACCTTCCGGTAGGAGTTGCGCCGCTCCACCAGGTGCTTGATCGCGAGCCGCAGGGGGGCGATCCCGATGCCGCCGGCAATCACAACGACGTCGCCGCCCTCGGCTTCCGGCAGCGGCCAGCCGTTGCCGAACGGGCCCCGCAGCCCGAGCTGGTCGCCCGGCTTGGCGGCGCAAATCGCCCGGGTGGCGGCACCGACCGCCCGCACCGTGTGGCCGACGCGGCCGCCCGCCTCGCCGCCGCCGCTCACCGAGATTGGGACCTCGCCCACGCCGAAGGCGTAGAGCATCGAGAATTGGCCAGGGCCGAAGGCGGCGAGGCCGCCGCCGTTCGCCGGCTCGAGCTCGAGGGTCCAGGTGTCGGCCAGGTCCTTGCGCTTGTCGGCGACGACGTAGGAGACGGGCAGCATCGCGTCCGCAGGCATCAGCCCCCAACTCCGCCGTAGACGTCGAGCATCCGCACCCGGGTCGCCTGGAGACGCTCGACGATCACGGGGATGAAGCGGCGCATCAGCTCATAGCCGAGCACGGGGTCCTCGTCGGCCTTGCCGCGCAGGCAGGCGGCGTCGAAGGCGACCACGTGGACCGAGCCGACCGCGCGCGCGTCGAGGTGAACGCGAAACGGCGCCACGAGCCAGGACCAGCCGACCAGGTCGCCGTCCTCCACCGTCTCCAGCGTCACCGCGCCGCGCTCGGGCACGAAGATCTCGAGCGCGACCCGGCCGAGCCGGACGACATAGAAGCGATTCGCCGCATCGCCCTCGCGCATCAGGTAGCCGCCGTCGGCGAAGGTCTCGTTCTGAGCGCAGCCCGCGATTAACTGGAGGTGCTCCTGCGACATCCCGTTGAACGGCTTCGCCTCGGCGAGCAGCTGCTCAATGGTCTGCACTGATCCCCCTTCCCTCGCCAGCCTCGTCACCGAGGTCGGTGGCGCGGATCGCGGCGGCCTCCTCGGTGATGTCGATCGCGACCGGGCACCAGGTGATGCAGCGTCCACAGCCGACGCAGCCTGAGGTGCCGAACTGGTCGATCCAGGTAGCGAGCTTGTGGGTCATCCACTGGCGGTAGCGGGAGGGCGGTGAGTTGCGGACGCTGCCGCCGTGGATATAGGAATGGTCGAGCGTGAAGCAGGAGTCCCAGCGCCGCGTCCGCTCGGCTTCCTCACCGGCCAGGTCGCTCGTGTCCTCAACCGTGTGGCAGAAGCAGGTCGGGCAGACCAGCGTGCAGTTGCCGCAGGTGAGGCAGCGCTCGGAGACCTCGTCCCAGCGGGGGTGCTCCATGTTGCGGTAGAGCAGCTCCTTGATCCCGTCCGTGTCGAGCTCGCGACCCATCTGCGAGGCGCATCCCTCCGAGACCGCCGCCGCGGCCGCCCGGTCCGACTCCACCGCCTCGGCGGCGCCGAGCTCGGCCAGCACTTCTTCCCCCCTCTCTGAGCCGGTCTCGACCAGGAAGCGGTGCTCGCCTTCGAGCAGCTCCGTCAGCGCCAGGTCGTAGCCCGACTCGGCCCGTGGGCCGGTCTCCATCGAGACGCAGAAGCAGGTGTTGCCGGCCTTCGAGCAGTTGACCGCGACGATGAAGGCGTCGCGGCGGCGGGCCTCATAGTCGGCGTCGGTGTATGAGTCGCCGATGAAGACCTTGTCCTGGACCCCGATCGCCGCCAGGTCGCAGGACCGGACTCCGATGAAGGCGTAGCGCGGCCGTTTCTCGGCCTGCTCCTCATAGGAGATCCCGCCGTCCTGCGCGCGCTTCGCCTTCCAGAGCGTCAGGTTCGGCGGGAAGAGGTGGTGCTTCCAGGAGTTCGGCCCGTTGTTGAAGCCGAACAGGGCACCGTCGTCGCGCTCGTGCAGACGGTAGGTCCCGCCCTCCTGCTCGTCGGTGATCCCCTCCGGGAAGTCGGAGGAGGAGGAGACCCCCTCGTAGAGGATCGCCCCGTCGCGGACCCTCGGCCCGATCACCGTGTAGCCGCGATCGGCCAGCAGGGCGATCAGCTCATCGAGCCCTGAACTGGTGATCACGGACGCGTCCGGCATCGTGCCCGTCAAGACTATGGGTCCGCGAAGGTAATAAGGGATCCGTGTCGAGCACGGAGCTCAGGCTCGCCCGGAGTAAATAGGGTTGAACCATGGAGCGAAGCTATTTCGGCCCGGCCTTCAAGGATGCACAGGTCCACCACGTCATGCGGGTTGGGATCGTCACGTGCCGGCCGCAGACCAAACTCTCCGACGTCGCGCGGATGATGGTCGGCTACGACGTGCACTCCATCGTGGTCGCGGAAGTCGGCGAGGCCAGTCCATGGGGGATCGTGACCAGTCTCGACCTGGCCCGGATACCCGATGAGCTCGATTCGCTCACTGCCGGCGATGTCGCAAGCACCGACTTGGTCACCATCAAGTCGAATGAGCCCCTCGAGGAAGCCGCGAACCTGATGGCCGAGCACGGGATCTCCCACCTGATCGCGGTCCAGCCCGACCAGGAGAACCAGCCCGCGGGCATGATCTCCGCCAGGGATCTCACGCTCGCTCTGGCCTACGGCCGCTCCTGATCGACCTGCACTGCCACATCCTCCCCGGGGTGGACGACGGGGCACTCGACCTGGCGGATTCACTCGCAATGACTCGGGTCGCGGCCGACGACGGCATCCGGGTGATCGCCGCGACGCCGCATATCCGGCACGACCACGACGTCCGAATCTCGCAGCTCCCGACTCTGGTCATCGAGCTCAATGACGCAATAGCCCAGGAAGGGATCCCGGTCGAGATCGTCACAGGGGGCGAGGTGGCGGAAACCGCTCTCACCGGGCTGGACGACGAGACGCTCGGCTCCGTCTCCCTTGGCGGGCGCGGCTGGGTCCTGCTCGAGCCCAAGCCAGGCCCTCTCGCGGACAGCCTGATCGACGCCGTCGAGCACCTGCGAGAACGCGGCTTTCGAGCGCTGATCGCCCATCCGGAAAGGCATCCGTCGGAAGAGCTTCGGGAGCGCATCGCCGAGCTGATCGAACACGGCGCCCTGATTCAGGCGACCGCTGCTTATCTGGTCGCGGGCCCGGCGCGCGAGGGGATGCTCTCACTGGCGCGGGACGGGCTGATCCACGTGCTGGGCAGCGACGCCCATTCCTCGCACGGAGGCAGGCCGGCGCGTCTTTCGGAGGGAATTGCGGCTCTCGAGGAAGTTGAGACGCTCACGCCACATCTTGGTTGGATCGTCACCGAGGCGCCTGCGGCGATCCTGCAGGGAGAATATCCGGAACCCCCATATCGGCCCTCCCTTTGAGAGGCCGGAGCTCGACCTGCCGGATCAGCTCCTCGACCTCGCGGCGCGATCCGGTGCCCAGCCCGTGGTGGAGGAAATTGACCGCACCGGCAGCGGCACCCCAGATCAACGCCTCGGGCAGCTCACGGTCCGAGGCGAGGGCGGCCGCGATCGCACCCATCATCGTGTCGCCGCAACCTTCGCGCGCGCCCGCCTCGAGCTTGGGCGGAATCAGCTCCCAGGCGTCATCGCCGATCAAGACCAACGCAGGGTCGCCGGCGCGCGTCACGAGCACGCTCTCGGCGCCCAGCTCGCGGAGCCTCTCCGCCGCGCCGCGGAGCCGCTCCGGCGTATCCACTGGCCCGTTCACTAAGGCGGCCAGCTCCCAGTCGTTCAGCTTGACAAGGTCGGGCCCGGCGGCCGCAGCCACCTCGATTCTCGGACTCGAGAGGTCGGCGATCACCGAGACGCCGGCCCCGCGCGCGTTCGCGATGAGATCGCTGTAGACCTCGAGCGGCAGGGCGTCGCCCGGATAGGGGTTACAGATCGCGAGGACATCGCTCTCCAGAGCCGCCGCCGTGGCGGTGGCGACCAGCTCATCGGCCTCGTGTCTCGAGGGAGGCTCGACGTAGGCCTGAGCCAACACCTGGCGCTCGCCGGTGCGGCGATCGGTCACGTAGCAGCCCGTGGACGATCCCGATCGGACCAGCCGAAGCTCTCCCGGTAGGTCCCGGAGCAACGGCTCGAGCACCGCCCCGGTCTCGCCGCCGAACAAAGAGCAGAGCACGGGCCAGGCGCCAAGCTCGGCGGCCATCCTGCTTAGCCACACCCCCTGCCCCGCCGGATGGAGGTGCACGTCGTCGCGCCCCGTGCCGCGTCTCTCGATGGTCACGCTCAGCATCGGGCTCGGCCCGAAAACGGTAATTCGGCCGGCCCGCTCGCTCATGTGGACTTACCGCTGCTCGACCGAGAGCTCGTGTGGGCTCTCCACCACGATGCGCATGACGAAGTGGACGTCCTCGAGGCCCTCGAGGCCGAGGCCGCCCGCAGCGCCCCGTGCGACGTCGACCACGCAGGTCGGGCGCCCCGAGCTCGCGTAACGCTGGGCGTTCATGTAGAACGGCGCCCCGGCGATCTCGCCGAGCTTGACGTCGTCATCGCTCGGCAGCAACTCCGCCCGGGTCAGGCAGGTCGCCGCGGCACCGTCCTCGAGGTCACCGAACTGGAAGAAGGCCATGGGGCCATGCATCTCCGCCAGGCGCTCGGTCAATTCGATGGCTTCGGGAGTGGCTCGGACTCGCCGGATCGCGAATCTGGTCATTGGAATCGTCATCCGTATCCGTCTCGTTTCGCGTTGAGTCCGTGAAGCAAATCAGCCGGCAGCCGGTGATTTATCGGTGCTCACCACTGATGTCGGGGCCCGAGCCTCGGTTGACACTGGCTCTACAGCTATGCAGAAACCAAGAAAACGGAGGAAGTCTGATGGCAACTCAAACGACTGACGAGCAGCGCGAGGTCAGCGCCGCCCAGCATCTCGAAGACGCGCTCGACGATCTGAATCAGGCGCGGCAGAGCGCCCAGGAGGACCTTCGCTCGCGGATTGACTCCGCGATCGGCCGAGCCCGTGATGCCCTCGACGATCTCAGATCCGACACCGAGGAGCGCGCCGAGAGCCTACGCACGCGCGCCGAGGAGCAGGCCAAGGACTGGCAGCGGATGCTGGAGGACGCGACCGAGGACGTCAGGCGCGACCTCGGAGTCCGAGCCGTCCGAGCGCAGCGTACCGAGGACGCGCTGGACGCCATGGCCGACGAGATCAAGGGTCACAAGAAGGAAGTCGCGGCCTGACCGATTCAAGGCACCACGGAATCGAGGCGAATACCGTGCCGGCTGACAGCTTGATGACCGCTGAGCAGAACGCACCAAGCGACGCCGGCACGATCACGATCATCCTCGCGGACGATCACGAGATCGTCCGCGACGGCCTGCGCCGGATCGTGGAGGCCGAGGGCGACATGGAGGTCGTTGCTGAAGCAGGTGACGCCGACACCGCCCGGCGTCGCACCTCGGGCCTCAAGCCGACCGTGCTGGTCCTGGACCTGAACATGCCCGGCGAGCCGAGCCTCGCCTCGATCCCGGCGATCCGAGAGGGATCGCCCGCCACGGTGGTCGTCGTGCTGACGATGCAGGACGACCCCGCCTTCGCACGCGAGGCCTTTCGGCTTGGAGCAAAGGCCTTCGTCGTTAAGCATGCTGCCGGCTCGGAGCTCGTTGACGCGATCCGGGCGGGGGCGCGCGGTGAGACGTACATCAATCCGGTCCTGGGGGCCCGCCTGGCCGCGGAGCCGGAGGGGCCGCCCGGCGGGCTCACCCCCCGCGAGATCGAGGTCCTTCGCCTGGTCGCGGCGGGGCACACCAACCCCGAGATCGCGGAGCAGCTGGTGATCAGCATTCGCACCGTCGAGACACACCGTGCTGCAATCCACCGCAAGCTCAACACCACCACTCGCGCCGAGGCCGTCGCATTCGCTCGCGAGCACGGCCTGCTCGAGGACCAGTAGTCGTCTAGGCGCGCGGTGAGCGGTTCGCCGCCGAGCGGCCCGAGCCGGTGGTTCGCTTCGCTTCGAGCACCGCGAGCTCGGCTCGGACCTCGGTTCCCCGGCCGCGCACGGAGTCGATCTCGAGGGTCCCGCCCGACAGGCTGACTCGCTCCTGCATGCCGATCAGCCCGAAGCTCCGCTCGGCTGTGGCCGGATCGAAACCACTGCCGTCGTCGGCGACGATCACCTCGACGGCCGTACCGGAGCGGCTCACCGTGATGGAGATCCGCCCGGGGTCGGCGTGCTTGAGCGCATTGTTGGTGGCCTCCTGAACCAGCCGGTAGATCGTCGCCTCCAGCTCCGAGGGCAGGCGCGCGGGCCGATCGTCCTCCCCGAGCGCCAGATCGACGTGGGCATCGATCTCGACGCCGAACCTCTCGGTCGCCTGCCGGGCGAGGGCCTCGATCGCGGCGCCGACGCCGAGCTCGTCGAGCGAGGCCGGGCGCAGCTCGGTGATCAATCCCTGCAGGTTGCGAATGCCACGGTCGATGTGCTCGATCGCGAGCCGGCGCGCTTCGGCGGAGAGCTCAGACCCCCCCTCGTCGCCCGTCGTCTCCAACAGCATCCGGAGGGCGCCGAGCTCCTGGAGCGTCTCGTCGTGCAGCTCGCGTGCCCAGCGATGCCGCTCCCGTTCCGAGGCCTCAATCGAGAGCTGCAGCTTCTCGGCCTCGACGGCCTGCACGGTGACGATCGTCGTCGCGGCGCCCGCGGCGAACGAGCTGAAGACGCGCTCGTCGTCGGCATCGAAGTCGCCCTCACGCGAGCCAAGCGCGACGAGCAGGCCGCGTGGGCGGGCGCGCAGCTCGAGCGTCGAGACGAGGCTCGGCAGCCCGCGCAGATCGGGGACCTCGGCCTGGAGGTCGTTGAGCCAGGTCTGCGCATCCGAGAGCCGGCGGCCGACCAGCGACTCGGGGTCCTCGCCGGCGGCGGCGACCACCTCCAGCTCGGATCCGTCCGAGAGCAGCAGCAACGACCGCAGGGCACCGACCACGCCCCGTCCGCGCTTCACGATCAGCTCGAGCAACTCGTCGAGCGCGATGCCGCTGGAGACCGTGCGGGCTACGTCCGAGGCCGCCTCCAGTCCACCGACCGCCTTCCGAAGCTCGGCGGCGCGGCGGTCGAGGCCCTCGTAGAGGCGGGCGTTCTCGATCGCAACACCGGACCAGGCGGCAAGCACCACAACGACCTGCTCATCGGTTTGATCGAACTCGGCCCCGCCATCCTTCTCGGTCAGGTAGAGGTTTCCCCAGGCTTCGCCCCGAACCAGTACCGGGGTCCCGAGAAAGGTCTTCATCTCGGGATGCGCGGGCGGAAAGCCGGAAGATCGTGGGTACGCCCCGACGTCAGGCAGGCGAAGCGGTCGGGGGTTTCGGATCAGCTCGCCGAGCACGCCTCGGCCCCTAGGCAGGGGACCGATCTCGCCACGGGTCTGCTCGTCGATTCCGGAGTGCAGGAAGCGCTCCAGTCCACTCTTGTCCGCGTTCAGAATCCCGAGCGCGGCGTACCGGGCGCCGGTCAGGTCGCGGGCGGCGTCGAGGACGCGGCGAAGCAGCGTCTCCAGGTCGAGCTCGGAGACGATCGTTCGTCCGACCTCCAGCAGCTGCTCGAGTCGCTCGTCCGTGAGCGGTCGCTCGTTCATGGTGCACAAGTATCCCGCGCCAAGCGCAGAGTCACTTGATCTTCCGCTCGATCTGGGCATAGGATCGCGACCGCTGTCGCGATCGACTCGTCCAGATCGATGGCTCGACTGAGAGGCAGAGGACAGAGCTCGGCCTACATGCCGGCCGGGGAGCAGCCTTCCGGAAAGCGGGAGCTGCTCGTCTCGAAGACCTGGCTACAGGTCGCCGCCTTGGTGATCCTGGTCGGTTTCTTCGTCCTCGTCCTGCTCGCCTACCGGACCTACAAGTCGGATCCGCCGATCCCCGACCGCGTGGTGGACCCGAGCGGCAAGGTCGTCTTCACGGGCAATGACATCCGCTCCGGGCAGAAGGTGTTCTTGCACCACGGCCTCATGCAGTACGGGTCGATCTTCGGGCACGGCGCCTATCTGGGACCGGACTTCACCGACGACTATCTGCACCGCTCCTCCGAGATTGTCCGCAACGAGCTCGGTGGCTCCGACTCGGACTCGGCCCGCCAGGAGACGATCGACCAGTTCCAGGCTAATCGCTACGACTCGGACACCAAGACTCTCCCCATCTCCGCCCAGCAGACGAGCGCCTTCGGCCAGCTCCGGAACCACTACTCGGACTTCCTCGCCAGTGACACGACTCGCTACGGGCTGCTGCCGAACCCGGTCAAGGGCCCCACAGAGATCCACCAGTTGACCGCGTTCTTCGCTTGGTCCGCCTGGGCCGCCTCGGTTCGCCGCCCGGGCCACAACTACTCCTACACGAATAACTGGCCGCCGGAGCCCCAGGTCGACAACGCGCCCAGCGCCAACGTGATCGTCTGGTCGGTGATCTCGCTGATCGCGCTGCTGGGTGGGATCGGGGTGCTGTTCGCAGTCTTCGGGCGATGGCGAATGGGCTGGCAGGGTCGTGACCAGGCGACGCTGAGCTTCCGCTCGCCGAGCGACGTCGCCCTGACGCCGGCACAGCGGGCGACCGCCTGGTTTTTCTTCGTGATGGCGGCGCTCTTCCTGCTCCAGACCCTCGTCGGCGGCATGTCACAGCACTACCGCGCGGATCTGGACGGCTTCTTCGGCATCGACGTCGCCAACGTCTTCCCCTACAACCTGGTCCGCACCTGGCACGTGCAGCTGGCGATCTTCTTCGTCGCCACCTCGTTCGTGGCGGCGGGGATCTTCCTGGCGCCGATGATCGCCGGCCGAGAGCCGAAGGGACAGGGAAAGCTCGCCTTCGCCCTGCTCGGGGCGCTGGCCGTGGTGGTCTTCGGCAGCCTGATCGGCGAGTTCGCCGGCATCCACGACTGGTGGGGCGGTTCCGTCTTCGGCATTCAGGGTTTCGAGTACCTTGACCTCGGTCGCTTCTGGCAAGTGTTGCTGATCATCGGGCTGTGTCTCTGGGGATACATGCTCTTCCGGGGCCTGAAGGGGCGGTTGAGCAAGGAGCGCGTCGGCAACATGCCCTGGCTCTTCTTCCTCGCCGCGCTGGCGATCCCCGCCTTCTATGCGGTGGGGCTGCTGGTCAACTCGGGCGAGAACTTCACGATCACCGACTACTGGCGCTTCTGGGTCGTGCATCTGTGGGTGGAGGACTTCCTGGAGCTCTTCACCACGGCGATGGTTGCCTACATCTTCGTCCTGCTCGGGGTGGTGCGCGAGCGGGTCGCGCTGACGGTGGTGCTGCTCGACATCGTCCTCTACTCGGTCGGCGGGGTGATCGGGACGATGCACCACCTCTACTTCTCCGGTGCGCCGGCCGAGAACATGGCGCTCGGTGCCTTCTTCTCCGCACTGGAGGTGATGCCGCTCACCTTCCTGACCGTCGAGGCCTGGAGCTTCCTGCAGCTCGGGGCCCGGCAGGAGCAGAAGTCGGCGACGCCCTTCCCGCACCGCTGGGCCGTCATGTTCCTGGTCGCCGTCGGCTTCTGGAACTTCCTCGGCGCTGGGATCTTCGGCTTCCTGATCAATCTGCCGATCGTCTCCTACTACGAGATCGGCACCGCCCTGACCGCAAACCACGGCCACACCTCGATGATGGGCGTCTACGGGATGCTCGCCGTCGGGCTCGCTCTCTTCTGCCTGCGCTACCTGATTCCGGCGGACCGCTGGAAGGATCGCGCCGCGAAGATGAGCTTCTACGGCCTCAACATCGGCCTCGCCTGGATGTCGTTCGCGACCCTCTTCCCGCTTGGCATCCGCCAGATCTACGAGTCGGTCAACAGCGGCTACTTCCACGCCCGCTCTCTCGACTACCTCACCACCGACACGAACACCGTGATCGAGTGGCTGCGGCTCCCCGGCGACGCCTACTTCATCGTCATCGGCGTCCTGCCGCTGTTCTACCTGACCTACCTTGGCGTCCGCCACACGGTGAAGCAGGTGGCGATCGAGGAACCGGAGGAGATCCTCTTCACCGAGGTCACTGAGCCGAAGCAGCCGGTGGGGGCGTCGTGAGCGGCGTGGCGACCGAGTCCCTGCTGGCGGCGGGCTACGCGCTGTTCCTGGTCCTGGTGGCCCTCGGTCTCGACCTGCTGGCGCGGCATTCCCACCGGCGGTCGGAGCTCTATCGGACGGCCGGGTTCACCTACGACCAGCACCTCGATGCCTGGGAGTGCCCTGAGGGCGAGCGGCTCCATCGGATCGAGACCGACATGCAGCAGCGGCTGGCGCGCTACCGCGCCCGGGCACACGTCTGCAACGCCTGTCCTCGCAAGCACGAGTGCACCGACTCGGAGAAGGGGCGAGAGGTCACACGGATGCTCGACCCCTGGCCCCATTCGGAGGCCGGCCACTTCCACCGGGTGATCTCGGTGGCGATCGTCGGCTTCGGAATGCTCGTGATCGGCGCCGGGGCCATGCTCAACCATGGCTCCGCGGACCTGGCCGTGCTCGGTGGAGCCTTCCTGCTGAGCACGATCATCGGCCTCTACCTGCTTGCCGACCTGCGCGCAGCGCCCAGCGGCTTTCCCTGGGCGGAGGGCCAACGCAGCGGCCCGGCGCCGATCTCTAGCCAGGTGCCGGGCTCGGCGCTCAAGCACTGACCCGAACTCTCCTGCACCTGGACTCAGCCGGAGCGCTCCGCCTCTTCGATCGCCCGGGCGAGCCGATCGAGCTCATCCTCGGGGAGTGCCGCCTCGATCATCGGGAAGAGCACACGCTCCTCGTGGCGAACGTGGTCGCTGAGCATCTCGCCCAGAGCATTGAGTTGAGCCGCGCCGGCGTCCGCGCCTGCCCCGAGCTCGCGCGCGCGGCGCCGGATCTGTATGTGGTCGGTGAGCACCCGGACCATGGCGGGATCCGTCGGGTCGACGTGGGAGGACGCGCCGGGCAGTAGCACGTCCTCCTCGACGCGGAAGTGGAGGGCGCCGTGGTCCCGCCAGAACTCGAGAAACTCCGAGGTCGCTTGCTGCGCCTCGGCAGCGGTTGACCGCCGCAGCTTGAGCGCCACCTCGAGAGCGCGATGGTGGTCGCGTGACAGTTGGCGCAGAGCCTCGTTCCGCTTCATCAGAAGTAGGCTTCCCGATTCGTCTGGCTGAAACGCCACGCGCGAAGCACCGGCCTCATCAAAAGCCGGTGCTCGCCGCCGCGGCTGTGGGAACGGCCCTGGCGGCAGCCGCCCCTTCGAGCGCCGAGCAGTCGGCGCCTCCGTCGACGCAGGACTCGGTGGTGGGCCAGGCGACGATCCTCTCGCAGTTTCGCGGCCTCAGCGTTGACGCCCACAGCGAGCCCGATGGCAGCAACCCGAGCGGCGTGGCGAGCGCCGGGTCCCGATCGTCTTACTCGGTGAGCGGTCACGTCACCTGCATGACGGTGGTTGGGAGCCGGGCCACAGTCGGGTTTGCCGTCGACTCCGGCTTCTTGGTGAATGGGAACCTCGGCCACCTGATCTTCGTCGAGGACAACGCCAGTCCCGGCGCCGGACTCGATCTCGCCAATGACATCGAGAAACTTGCGGAGCGCGCCCGACAGGGTTCGAACCTGTGACCTTCGGTTTCGTAGACCGCTGCGGGTGTGTTAGGTGGAGCTCGTTGGGACTCAGGATTTGGCTCTATACCGGGACTGACACTCGTCTGGGTTCGTCTCTGCCCCGCTCCGTCCGTTGCCCTTGTTGCCCAGCCCAGCGGCTTCGAAAGCGTGGGCGGGATCGCTGACACCAGGGACCCGCCCCCGCCCCCCCGCCACGGCGTTGACGCCCTCCGCCGTGAGGAAGGCCGCGCCGCCCAGGAGCATGAGCTCGCCGGCGCTCAGCTCGAGCTGGCGGTCCAGGTTGTAGGCGGCGCTGATCAGCGCCAGAGTGCGTGAAGGCCTGTACGAACTCCTCGGACGAAACCCAACGGAAACGGTAGTTCGCCACACTGCCCGCGACCGCAGCAACTACAGGTATTACCGACGCAGGCCCCTGCCACTTGCGTGGTGGCTCTACCGCTCAGCGGTGCGACCGCATCTGCGGTCGGTCCGTCAGCGCATCCGTCGCCACGTATAGAGCACAGCCGGCTGCGCCGCCCCGCTCGTCCCCTTGCGTTAATGGGGAACCGGCGATAGCGTGGCGCCAGCGACGGATCGCCACCAAAGGGAGGAACTCAATCCCGCGTCTGCCCGTCGGAGCACTCATCGCCACCGCCTTCGCCTTGGCGCTCGCCCCCACCGCGAGCGCCGACAGCTTCAGCCTGGGGGTCGCGGCGGGCGAGGTGAGTCCGAACTCAGCCGCTCTCTGGGCGCACGCCAATCAAGGCGGCGAGACGCGCCTCGAGGTGGCCACCGATGCGGGCTTCACGCATGCCGTCCGCAACTTCAAGGTCCAGGCCACGACCGCCAACGACCTGACCGTCCAGCGGCGCGTCGAGGGGCTCCAGTCGAGCACCCGCTACTGGTACCGCTTCACCAGCGGAACGGCGACCAGCGACGTGGGCACCTTCGTGACCGCGCCGAAGACCAACAACGATTCAGCGATCAAGTTCGCGTGGACGGGGGACTACGATGCCGAGCCGGCAGTCGGGGCGACCGAGCCGTTCTGGAACGACTTCGGGGTCTTCAGCTCCATGCAGGCGGAGGGGAACGACTTCAACGTCGCGCTCGGCGACACGATCTACTCCGACAGCGAGGTGCCTGGCAAGCTGAACCCGGTCGCTCTCACGGTCGAGCAGAAGTGGGCCAAGTACACGCTCAACCTCGGCCAAGCGCCGCTGGCCGACCTCCGTGGCGCCGCGGGCTTCTACTCCCATTGGGACGACCACGAGTTCATCAACGACTTCTCGCGCTTCGAGAGCGTCTTCAGCAGTGGCACGATCGATGGACAGCAGCTCTACGACCGTGGCGTGAAGGCGTTCACCGACTTTGCCCCGGTCGACTACAGCGGTGCTGACGGGCTCTACCGGACCCGGCGGTGGGGCAAGAACCTGGAGCTCTTCTTCCTCGACGAGCGGTCGTTCCGCTCCGCCAAGGCGAGCAAGGACGGTGTCTGCGACAACCCGCAGACCGACCAGCCGGACCTGGCGCCGACCGCGCCACAGCCCGTCCGTAACGCCTTCGCAGTCCTGATCCCTTCGCTGGCCGCGCCCGTGTCCCAGGCCTGCCTGGACGCGATCAACGATCCGAACCGGACGCTGCTTGGGGACCGTCAGATGAAGCGGTTCCTGCACGACGTAACGCACTCCTCGGCTCGCTTCAAGGTGGTGATGAACGAGCTGCCCATCCAGCAGTACTACTCGCTTCCCTACGATCGCTGGGAGGGCTACGAGGCGGACCGTCAACATGTGCTCAGCGCGCTCCAAGGGGTGAAGAACGTCGTCTTCCTCACCACCGACGTTCACGCCACCCTCGTGAACGACGCCCGATTCAAGACGCTGGAACCGGGCGGTCCGCAGAACAGCGGCATCCTCGACGTGACCGTCGGGCCGGCGGCCACCGCCACGTTTGCGCGGGAGATCGACGAGGCCGTCGGGCTGCCGGGCGCTGGGGCCCTCGTCGATAACGCGTTCTTCGAGCCGCAGCCGCCGTTCGGACTCGGAATGCGATGCTCCGGTATCGACCAGTTCAGCTACGGTGAGGTCGTCGTGAGCAGCACACAGCTCACGATCACCCCCAAGGACATCAACGGCAACCCGCTGATAACGGACGACGGCGTCTGCGGGCCGTTCGTCCTCAACTTCCAACCCTGACCCGCAGCAGTTTCGCTTTGACAGGGGACCGCTGCGTCGGTCGGGGTAAGGCTGAACGCGCCCGACAGGATTCGAACCTGTGACCTTCGGTTTCGTAGACCGAAGCCGGGGTTAGTTGGGGTTCGTCTGCGTTCGGGATTCCGCTCTACGCGGCGATCTTCTCGGTGGGCAGTTCGTCCAGGATAGTCAGGGTTCGGTCACGCTTGTTACCTAGCTGTGTCCGAATTGCCTGGAGATCCAGAGCCGGAGCCTCCTCGCCGGGGAGTAGATGGGCATAGACCTTCAGCGTGAACCCGGCATCGTGGTGCCCTAGGACTCTCGACAGTTGGAGCAGGTTCGTGCCCTCCGCGATCTGGAGAGAGGCGAACGTATGCCGGAGCGCGTGAAAGCCCGCCCATGGTGCGCCGACTTCCTCAGCCAGCGGTTTGAACGTCCGCTTCCTGAGGTTGTCGGGATCCAGCGGCGTTCCCCGCTTCGACGGGAAGACGGGAGCGTCCGGCGACTGGCCGGAGAGCGCGGCGACATGCTCGCGCAGCTTCGAGACAAGCGGAGCCGGGAGGGGGACGGAGCGTCGCCCGTGCTTGGACTTCGGAGCCTCCACCCTTCCCCGGACAACGGCTCGCCGCACCCGAAGGTGTGGGTTGGATCCGTCTAGGTGAATGTGCTTGACCTGTAGCCCGATGGCCTCGGAGATTCGAATTCCCGTGGAGGCCAGCGTTTCGAAGAGGACCCGGTGAGGGGCCGGAGTCATATCGAGCAGCGCCCACAGTTCCTCCAGCGAGAGAACCTGCACATCCTCGTCCTCGTCCTCCACGATCTGGTCTTGAACCGGGAAGCGAATTCCGGTGGCAGGGTTTTGCCGGATCAGCCCGCGTTGCTCAGCGTCCGCGAGAGCAGCTTGAACCGGCACGAATGCATTTTTGATTGAGCGGGGGCAAAGGGTCTTCCCCTCTCTACCGATGCCGGTTGCTTGCCAAGCCAGTCCACAAATCCAGAGAGCCGGTGCTTACTCACATCGCTGAGTCGCAGCCGCTCTCCGAAGTAGCGGAGCGCGTAGGTGTCCAGGAGTCGGCGGTATTCGGTGCGGGTGTTCTCTCGAAACCCGCGCTTGCCGTTGCCCTGGTAGCTCTCGATCCACTCCGCGAGGTAGTCCCGGAACTTCTTCTTACTCGGCTCTTGAAACTCCCCGCGATCCTGATCGGTCGCTTGCGCGGCCTGGATCTTGCGAGCCTCTGTCAGAGTTTTGGCCGTGGCCTTCTTCGGCTGGCCGTCCACTCTGTATCGAACGTGATAGCGCGTGCCGCGAGGACCCTCCAGCTTGTAGATGCCGGGGTACTGAGTCTTCTCGGGCTTGGGGTTTCGGGAACTCTGCTGCTGAGGAATACTGTCGTTACTCATGGACTCACCCTCCATGGGTCGCGGGGGCGGACGTTTGCGCGTCGCGCCCCATTTGCGTTGTGCCGGAATTCTAGGCGGTTTCCGGTCATCGTGGCGCTGTCCCGCGCCAGGCAGGGATAAGACTTCTTTGCATAGGGGTCTCAAAGTTGCATCCCAGGGGGTCTCAAAATTGCATCCCAAATCTGGACACCCTTGGCGCTGATCCGCCCGGCCGTAAATCCCTAATGGACCCCCGTGGGAGGTGGGGTAGCTCGCGCTGGCTGGCCAGCTTCGCTCCCGGCTCTGGCTCCAGACCGTCGGTTTGTTGAACCGCAGTGCCCCCTACTTCAGGCAGGGATTTAGCCACTAGGTAACGGCGGGGTAACGGATTCACTTCGCCTCCCGTGCGTACCGATCTAGGGTCTCTCGGAGGTAGAGAGGGGTCCTGCGTCGCTCCCGTCCGGCTTGATCTTGCCCGCGTATTTGAGATCGTGAAGCCGCTGCTTCGAGATGTCTAGATAGTCAGCCGCTGCCTGTGGGGCTAGCCAGCCTTCACCTGTCTGGGCTGTGGCCAGTTGATCTGCGAGCAGACTTACCACGCCCTGGACGATCTCCTCGCGATCTTCTGGGGAGAGGGAGACAGCTATGTGGGTGGGGTCGGGCACTGCGCCGCATCAGCGGGAGATGTGTCAGTGGCCTCCGATTTCGGGGGGGTGAACTGTGGGCTTCTAATGGTAGTGAGCAGCGATCCGCCATCTCCTATCTGTATCTGGCCGGGTCTGAGGTGGGCCTGTCTGCCCCCTGTGTCTGTCCCTGAGGAGTCCCGAGAGAGATCCCCGTCCAGTCTGAAGAATCAGAGGCTTGCGCGGTCAGTCAGACAGCATCCTCTCAGCTCCGCATTTGCGGCAGTGCTCGTCATAGGCGGTGACAAAGATGAAGTTGTCGCCGGGACGGCCTCCCTTATCAATCGGCTGCCAGTCGTGGCGGCAAGCGGCCTGCTGGACGGTCTGCTTGATCCGGGTCCGGTGTTCCTCGGGAGCAAGCCACCTGAGCGCAGCGAGAATTCCGGCCACGATCAGCCCAATGAGGACACCTATCAGGATCGTTGCGAGCATCTGCCGCGCCAACGCTACTGCTGGGGTCGGTCTCGGGTGCTGGGAGGGCTTGGGGGACGCGCCGCGCGGAGGGGGACCGGGCTACCTGCCCCCTGGCCCTATGCGCGTGAGGACTCCTGGCCTGTCTCACCTCGGGGCCTGTGCATCCTGGGTGCAACTCCCGACGAAGCCGGACTATTTGTCAGCGTTCAGTTTGTTGTAGCAGTCGATTCTGGCGGCGTTGTCCTGGACCTTCCAGCACTGCGCTTGGGTTGTGCTTCCTCCTGAGCTGCATCCTGAGAGGACTAGGGCGACGCAACATCCGAATAGCAAGATTGCTGACCCAACCGCAGTTCTGACCGTGCCTTTCTCTTGGTGGCGTGGGTTGCCGATCAGGTTCATTTGGTCACTCTAGCCGCCAGCGTGCCTCTCGAATGCATATCCAGCGTCCCCTTCTTACGGTCCGTGCACTTCAACCCGCACGAGACGGGGATAAGGGCCAAAGGGCGTTTCTACTCTCTCTTTCTCTCTCTCTCTCTCTTACACTTCAATGTGCACAGGCTCGCAAACGTAGACGCAGTGCGGGATTGCGGCTGTGCCAATAAGTCCTGTCGTGCGGTTCACGAAAAGAAGAGAACTGCACGGGACACTTCCCCTTCTTTTGCCGATGTGCACGGAGACCGCGAAACTCGTCAGTAGAGTCCTATCTAATGGCCGTCAAAGCGACCCCAGCGGAGAAGAGCCTTCGCGACCTAGCTAAAGAGCGAGAAGACCCCAAGCTAAGAAAGCAGCGGTTATCAGGGGTCCGCCGTGCATTCGATGACGCACACCTACGGACGTTCGGCACCCCATACCCGTTCCGTTAGTTCGTGCCTTTTCTAACGCTCGGGGTTAGCTGGCCTCCGACTGAAGCGGAAGTCACTCTGTCTTCTCAGAGTCCGGGGCGTAGCGCTCCCAAGCATCTCTCAGCTTTGCCATCTCATATGAGCGCTTTTGTGTCCCGTCATCGAAGTGGATGTTCTTGGGGTGTATGTCGAAGTGGCTGAGGAACCACGAGAGCTTTTTTTGCGACAGCGGCTTTTCGTCGGCGCTGTTTCCGCCGTTCCAAGGCTCGGTCTTGGTCAGTCCGAAGATGACGGTTTCCGAAGGGATCCACTCCATCGCGTAATCCTGGAAGCGCTCTTTCAGATCTGCGATCAGTTGGATTTGCAGTGTTTCGGTCTGCTCTGTATCTCCCGCGAGAATGTCAATCAGCGCGACTCGGGTATAGACTCCCCAATCCTCTCCGGCCAGATCAGCGATGGCAAGCAGCGGCTCTACCGCTTCCTGTTGGCGGTCTGACAGTTCCTCGGGCAGGTCGGGGTAGGAAGACTCCAGGGACTGGAGGTTCTGCTTTGCCCAGTTCTCCATCCGGATCTTCAGTGCCTCAGCGTCCCCTGTCACTCGCTTATCTCTGAGCCGGAAGCGCTCGACCTTCTCGGACTTGATCCGGCGCTTTAGGCGGATCGGGATGGAGCGATCAGCAACCGTATCCGGCGGCACCCCGATGCCTGCAAATGCCTTCGGGCAGAAAGTCGGAAACATCATCAGGGTGTGGCTCGGGCTGACACACCGGGGAACTGTTGCCCCCCTGCGGTTTCCCGAATTGAGAAGCGCTCTTAGTCCCTCGTGGCGGTCGGCGTTTCGCTCTTTGAAGATCGCGTCGATTTCGTCTAGGAGAAGGGTTGGCTGGAAGTCTTCGATGGTTCGGTAAACCACAGCCTCACTAGGGAGTGTCCAGCGGCCGGTCTCTTGCATAGCTGCTCCAGGACTTCGAGGAGTCGCGTCTTCCCCGACTGCTTCTCTGGGCTTCGCGCATTGAGATAGGGGGTCTGGTCGAATGCGTCAACGCAGTAGGTGTGCATGATCCACAGTGCCGTAACTGTGGCCTGGTAGTCCGTCATCACTACATACCGCCGGACGTACTCTCTAAGGTCGCTAACGAGTTGTGCGGTCGGCTCGGCGGTTAGGGGTTCTGACGCGGACCCGTTCCGGAAGAGTCCGGCTGTGTGCTTTGAATGGGTGTCTGAGTAAGGTTCATGTGTCGATATCAATCCGAGATTTGAGAAGGGCCACTCAGCCGGTGGCCTTTTTCATTAGGTGATCTCGGCCTCCTGCGCTCGCTTCGCTCAGCCAACCTGCTGCCTTGCTTTGCCTCCGTAAAACGGAACCGGCGGATTTCATCGTTCTTCATGGCCAGCGCCGGAGCGAGTAGGTCCCGAACCAGACAGGACTTTGAAATGTTCCGCTCGCGGGCCTCGGCTTCTACAGCCGCAAGCATCTCGGGCGTAACCTGGATTTTCAGTTGCCGGGTACTTTCACCTCCGGACCTTACCATTTCGTACACTTTCAATTCGGCTGTCTGAGTACGTCTTTCGGAGACCTTACTCAGCACTTCGAGCGATCTAGGTCGGCGGGTGTTCGGCCTACATCTAGTGTCTGTTACTTCCTGAGGGCCTGGGCTGCTTGCTGCGTCCACTGGGGGCGGCTGCTCGCACGGTTCGTACTCAGGCGATCAGCACCAGACCGCGTACTTCGACGCGCTCTCCGACCTCGCCAATTCGCTGGCCGGAGCATTGGCGGGGTCTGCGGTAGGAACTCTTCTCGTGCGCTGTCGGTCACGCGGCTCAGACGACTAGCGCTTCTGTATAAAGCGCCTAATCGACGCTGTTGAGGCGGATCGCCTCCGCACGGGCGTTCTCAATCCTCTTGAGATCACTCGCGTAAGAACGTCTGACTCTTATAGAGTGGTCGATGCGATTACAGAGGCGATGCGCCAGGATGGCGTTGTCCACGGTCTCCTTGCTGCTCTCGCTCTTGGGGAGCGGGAAGTGCTCGTGGGTAGGCATACAGTAGCTCTTCCAGTAGCTCAACTAGGGCGTTACTGGCTCGAAGTGGCACGCGCCTCCAAGCTCCTCGGGGCAGAAGCATTAGGGCATCTTGCACGCGAGCTGTGTGATGTAACTCTGCTCGGCTGCTTTGATGAGGATCCGCTTCGCGCTCAGCGCCTTCAACTTGGCTGCGGTCGCTCGCCCGCGTTCAGGATCCGCTCAACTCTCGACATGTGCCAACGATATTTACTGAGACTCAAGAGCGTCGGCTCATGCGACATGACTGCGGCGTGAGGGGGGTCCACTGTGGGTGCTTTCCATGCAAAGCAGTGGTTTGCTGGCGGACGCTCCTTGAAGACTCTCCCTACGTCTGACGGCGGGGCTCCGCTGCGGTCCGAGCTCGGCAGAGAGTCCGAAAGCTTGACCGCTTCGCCGTTCTTGGGCAGGCCTCACGTAGCGGCCCTCCAGGTAACTAAACGCCTGTCGTGCGGTGAGCACTTCTCTCGGGTGGCGAGTATAGCTTCAGTCAGTCGCCGCAGTCTGCCGGTGGCGGTTGCCGGGGCGCAGTTCGCGGCGACGGCGTAGGCCGCTCTGTCACAGTCCCGGCTTCTTGCAAGACGGCAAGGTCTCGCCTGAGATTCGCTTCGGCCTGTTTGCGGCTACGCTCGCGGATCTCAGCGGCTCTCTCTGCTTTAGTGAGGCGCGGCGGCCTTGACTTGGGAGGGGTGAGTAGACCTTTGCCAAGGCGCGGCGCTTGACTTGCCGCACGATTGGGAGCGGTACTCCGGTTTTTCTCGCCGCATCCTCGACGTAGGGGACTCTCTGTTGAAGAACTTTCAACACGCGGGCCTCTTGCTCTTCCCTTGTTGCCTCTCTGGCTGTCTCTATGGCCTCCCGTTCAGCCAGTGAGGGCACAGCCTGCCTTCTCAGCCGGAGAAGTTCGGCTAGAAGCCTTCAAGAAATCTGCTCCGCATTCCGCAGGTAACGCACACTCTCTCGCGGGGCTGGGCTTGGGTCTGTGCTTCCGGTGTGAGGGTGGCGGTGCCGGTCATCCGTAGTGACCCTCGGTGTCCTGATGTGCTCACACTTCCGATTTCTCGGCGCGAAATCTGCACACCTTGCAACGGATCTACACTGGAGGGGCTTTCTGCTGCTCCGGAGCATTGAGAGCGACTACTGATGCTCCCGGCTAGGGCGAGGTGAGATCGGGATCTCTAACGGCTAGCTCTCGCGCAGACTCGAAGTCGAACACATGTTTCTCTGGTCTTACGGCTTAGATCGCAAGGCTTTCTCCACCTGCTGGAAGAGAGTGATATATAGCTCGGCCTCTTCTTCTTCTAGGGAGGCTATGGATACTAGATCTCGTGAACTGTCACCTTCTCGGAGAGCTGGTCTGGGTCTAGATGGATCTAAAGAGTGGCAATTACTTTCCCCTCATAGGTGACAGCCAGCGGCTGCGAAAGAGGTGCGCTGCGGAAGGTATATAGGATCGTCACCTCAATTTCCTGGTCTCGCGTCATTCGGAATCTCCGTTAATGAATATGCGCTCGGCTCTCGCTGCCTGCTCTCTGGCCGGGTCGGAGCGATAGGCTAGACAGCAAGGCCTTTGACGCTGCGATTCTGTGTTCTAAAGCCGGAGAGCTGTCCTTACGGGTAGCTGAGAGGCAGATGTTAAGGTCGCCTAGGCTGTGACTGTTTAGGGCAAGAGTCCTTCACGGTGTGTTCTGACTAGTTCTCTGAAACTGTACAGCTTTTGACAGCGAGAGAGCGTGCTGCGATCAATCGTCAACTCCTCGGCAATGACCTTGATTTGATCTACGCTAGCGATTCTGGCGGCAGCGAGTCTCTGCTACGGAGTCAGGTTCTCGCTCAACGGGGATCTACACCGCTAAGCGGAATGAAGAAACACTTCATGCTCTGGCGAACGCGAGTCGCTCTGCTCTGCTAGCTCTACGCAGAGTGCTCCTTGCTGTTTTGAGATATCGCTACAGCGCTGAGGAGAAGACGGGACTGCGCCTGGTCGGTAAGGGCTGTCACGTTTTTTCCAGCTTCTTACGCTCGCGGTATTGGCGCATGTATCACGCTGGCGCTCGCGCTGACGTTCGGGGTTAGCCTCGCGCTGCTTTCGTCTGCGCTCTGGCTCCTCGCGGTGGACCTGGTAGTAGTTACGGCTGGCTTTGCGCTCGCTCTCGCGTATCTCTTCCTTGTGGGCCTGGCGATAGCGTCGGACACCCTCGCGGTGGCATACCCGACCTCCCGGTATCCGTCTGGGCGATGGCGGGTGTTATCCTCGGTGCGAGGGTGTCTGTTCTGGCAGGTCTCTGCCTGAGGCTCGGAGGAAGCTACCTCCTCTTCCGCAAGAGAAAGAAGCGCTCTCGCGACCGCTCCCCTTACGAGATCAGACTTCGAAATCCCCAAGATCTCCGCGACGGCATTTATCGCCTGCATGAACTCGCTGGCAGCCAGGCGGCAAGCAGCGTCTGTTTGCGGCTGGCCGCAGCCACGGCTAGGTCAGTGGCAAGCGCTTCGCGGATCTAGTCTACGTCATCTCCCGCAAGAGCCTCGCGGACCTGCTGGGCGGCGGCGGCTGACTTCTCAGCCTGGAGGGCGGCAGCGTTGGAGGCTTCGAAATGGATCTTTGCCGCTCTTGCTCGGCCTGAAGCGCGCTGAGCCTCAGAGGCTTTCTCGCGAAGCTCAGGCGACACCGGCACGATTGCTCGGTGCTCCGGCATGCCTTTGTCCAGAGCAAAGGCAAGGCCTCGCTCCTGTACGGCAGAGATCAGCCGGGCTGTGCGCTCGCGAAGTAACTCGGCGGTCGGATCCTTATCGCGATTGCCGCCGTCCCAATACTCAGAGAGAAGATCGCGGGCAAGGTGCCATTCATTGCGGAGCGCATACGTTGCAGTCTGGGCATCCGCACGGGCCGAAGCCTCTTCAGCCTTCAGACGGGCTAGCTGCTTACTGAGAGGTGTTACAGACTCAGGCATAGTCACTCAGCGTCCTCTAGTCCGAGAACCTCGCGGATCTGAGTTCGGACGCTCTTGTGTACAACGGTCGCAGGGCTGTCGCTCTCGCCTGTGAAGGCATTCCGGGGAAGCTTCTCGCGGTAGTTCGGATTCTCTGTGCTGTAACACGGCGCGGCTGCGTCCTCGATGCTCTGGTCTGCCTCCTGAATCTCGGTGAGTGTGGGGGTGTTGTTGTCTTGGTGCTTCGCCTGGTCGGCTTCAATCTTCGCCTGACGCTGTTGAACATCTCCGTAGTTCACGGATCTCGGACTTTGCAAGAGAGCGGAGTACTGCTCCAAGGCGGCAGACATGATGCTTGTGCGCGGGCTCTTATTCGGCTGAGAGGCCTTGCGGATCTCTTCATTCGGGGTGTGAAGGGTGCGGGTCTTGCGGATTTCGTCCTCAGCCTGGACTCTCTGACGGATGGCCTTGGCTAACTCCGCCGCTCTTGTGTTGGTCGATGCTCACTAGACCGCGCTCTTGTTAAGGAAACTGTCACTGAGACGGACCTTACTCAGACGGTCCAACTCAGAATCCGAACAGTCAGGGAAGCAGCGGGGAGCTACGGGGCCTTGGCTTTGAGGGCCTTCCGGATCCGGTCTGGCGTTCACTATAGGCGCGATATCTGAGGTGGCGAAGACGTAGAAGCGCTCTGAATTGGCGGGAAGGGGCGGGTCGCCTCCCCGGACCTTGTGCTGAAGACGGCCACCCTTGGCCGGAGCGATTAAGAGACCGCTATCCCGCATCTCTCGAAGCACTCTGGTCCGCTCTCCCCAAGAGCGGGTGCGGAGGATCCTGTCTATGGCCGCCGGAGCGATGGCAACCACCTCGGGGAAGCGGCGGGGTCCTGGTAGCTGGCTTTGCGGGACTGAGTTTTGCCGGAGGTGAACTCTGGGATGACAATCCAACTGCTTGCGCTCATACATCGGGTTTTACTTTCGACCTGGCACTACACCAGTACGGCCATTAGGCTGAGCGATGACAGACACAATCGAGAAGGCACGCGGCCTGCTCACCACTCGGCTGGCCGAGATTGAGCGCGTGACTCCTTATCCGGAAGGCTCTAGTCTCGCTGGATGGCTAGCCTCGGAAACGGAGGCGGCGCAGACGGAAGCAGCCGGAGTCCGGAGAGTCAGCCTCGAAGTAGGGGTCCTCACAGTCGCTCTCACGCGTCTTGCTTCGCGGTCCCTTTCTTAGCGGCTCAGGCCCACTCTGGGAGAACCTCCAGCCGAGCGGCTCGCTCAGGGCTGAGCTTCTCCCTCCGGTAGGTCTGACGCTGGTCGTTCACCCACCCGCCAGTTTGTAGCCGACCTCGCGGTGGCCCTTCGCGAACTGTGCGTGCCCCTCGCCAGTGCCCGACCTTCGGACTTCAGTTCAAAGCAATTGCCTAGGGAGCTGTTTGCAGTTTCACAAGGCTCTGCTTTGCCTGGTTGATGAGGACAGTGGCCTTCGCCCACTTGCTCTGAAGTTCAGGTGTGATGCTGTCGACATTGCAGTTGAAGTCGGTGATGCAGTTGTACCACGTGTTGCTGGCATCGATATAGGCGTTCATTGCGCTCTCGGTAGGAATCTCAACGTTGGTGAGACAGCCAGACTTCAGATCTTGATCGAGATCTGTCGGTATGCGGCCGAGACATCTCCGACGCGCGAAATGTAGTCAGCCTCTGTCATCCCGGACAGCTCAGCCGACCGTCGAGATCCTCCTCCGCCGAAAGAAGGCCGCCGACTTGCTGTTGGCACAGGGCCGCCGCGGCAGCTGCTCTTGCGGCGGCTTGCTTCTGCGCCTCGGCGCGTTTCTCCGCGGCAGATGGACGCGTATCGCGAATCGCGAAGTACCAGACACCGAAACCAACGATTGCGATCGCCGCGACGATGCCGAGCCCTTGCAGGAACCGCTTGGGAATGCGGAGGGTGAACGCCGCGGGGCCGGAGTCACCAGCAGGTTCCTTCGAGACCTTCGGAGGCTTCTTGGCGTACGAACTCTCTGCCTTGGTGACCTCTCCTGTCTTCTCTTCGCTGGCCTTCTGCGCTTGGGGAACATCTCCGTCTTCCTCTGTTGTTTGCGGGGCGACGACCGAGATCAGTCGGGATCAGGAGTGAGTGGTGTGGGAGGTGTTCGTGCAGCCCCAGTAGCTGTCGCGCGCTATGGGGCCAGGCCCCCCTGGCATCACCGCAAGGTCCATTCGCCCGACTGCGGCCCGAAGCCCGAATCGAGAGCGAATTGGAATGTCATCGGCTGCGTGTTGCCGGGGACCTCAAACGGAATACAGCCGACCCGCCGACTGCCCGGTGCAATGGTCGCCGAGGTGGCGAAACTTCCACCGCACTCGCCCCCCGAGACGATGGTCGCATCGGCCTGCTGATCGCCGCTGACGATAAGCGTTGCCCCGTTGCTGGGTGAATCGTTGTAGGTCTTGTCGCCGACGTTCCGAAGTTCCATCGCGATCCCAACGAAACGATTGCCCTTGTTCATGGGCTGGTCGAACTGCCCTACCGAAAGAGGGTCAAGAACCCGGTCCACCGTGACCGCCATCTTTGTATCGGTCCCCTCCAAGGTGATCGTGTCCCCGAGCTTGGCGGTCGTGCTGCCGCCGGAATCTTCGCCGCCGGAGGAGGGCTTGTCGGCTGTTGACTTTGTCTCAGTCGAGCAGCTATCCGCGCCCATCGACAGGAGCGCAAAAGAAACCACGCAAAGAAGCAGAGCTGCGTATCGCGGCCTTGCTCACTGGACTACTGCCTTCCTCGGTTGCGGGCTGGGCAGGAGCGGCGGCTGCAGCAAAGTCGTGACCGCAGTTCGGGCACTCCGTCAAACCCTTCTTGACCTTCTCGCCGCAAACCGGACAGTCACGGCCTTTGGGGCGTGTCATGAGCCATACGAGCGACAGGCCCACAAAGCCGATGAATCCAATGAACAGAATGATGCCCACGCCGATGCCTGTGCCAGCCTCGCATGCGTCCTTGGCGCTTTGCGTGGTTTCACTACCGCAGTCGTTGCCAGCCCCACCGGCTATGGCCCAAATCAAGATCAGTGCTGTCCAACCAATCAACACCCACGTCATTTTTCGCCAGTGTGGTCTTGGCATGCGAACCTCCCTTTGGATAATGATTTGTCGCGATCCTATCTCCGGTACGACACCCGATGCGTCCGTGGTTTCCACGGCCTTACGGTGGCTGGGCATCCCCGAGACAACACCCGAACTAGTGCGATCCCGTCAGCACTACTCACAACCAACACCATCCCCGTCCCGATCTAGCCCAAAATGATCGTACCCCACAACCGTCACGGTTCCGGTGTACTCCGGGCCGTCCCCGCTGCCTCCCGCGCAGTCGTAGTCGCTCGCGTTCGGGTCAAGGCAAGCGCCTGAGTAATTCGGGTCACAAGAGGACGATGGTGGCGGGGGTGGGGGTTGTGGTGGAGTGGTTGGTGTGGTCGGCGT
The DNA here is from genome assembly GCA_963797265.1 of uncultured Solirubrobacterales bacterium. Lineage (GTDB taxonomy): Bacteria > Actinomycetota > Thermoleophilia > Solirubrobacterales > 70-9 > DASUPK01. Next base: position 212,563 of record CAWCOY010000004.1, read on the forward strand.
GCCTCCGCAGAAAGAGGCGTCGGTTATGGGTTCACCCCCTCCCACCTTTGAGATATCGGCGTGATCCAGAAGGGACTGACTGCCTGCAAGGCCCACCGTCCACGTACCCTCAAACGTCTGGCGAACGTGGTCGCCACACGCATCGACATCCACAGAGTTCACCCTCACAGCCACAGCGACGGTGTCAGAGTCGATCACGGTGGGAACGGCGCTTCGCAGGTTCGTCTCGCGTTGTTTTCGTAGCCAGCCTTCTAAGTCCGGAAGCTCTGATTCTCTTGCCGTTGTTCGGTCCAAGAAAACCCCAGGCCTGCCCGTACGCGTAGCCATCGATTGCGGCGTAGTACTGCGTGACCGCGTTCTTAGCACTAGCGGGATCGAGGGCCGGCGCGGTAGTTGTGCCACTGGCAGCGGCGGGGGTGGTGACGGTAGTGGTGCTTCCGCCACCGCCACATCCGACAGCTAGAGCACCCGCCAGAAGGGCAGCCGCTATCGGTGCGATGCGCATCACTGATAACCCTGATGGTATGGCGCATGCTCCAGCAATCTTGTGGTCCTGGACGAAATATCCGGCTCTAATGAGGGGCTATTCCGGGAGTGACGCTCCGCGCCTCAGTAGTTTCCACGGGTCCGCGCTCGCTAGTTTCCGCAGGTTGGCCATTTGTTGTACGGATCGTGGGGGTGGCCCCATTGGACGCGGCTGTCCCAAGAGGCTGCGAGCCGGTCTAGGGCAGTCCCGCGTCTCGGTGAAAGGCTCGGAGATCTTCCCCGTATCCGAGAGCCTGGAGAACATCTTGCGACACCTGTACGGCTGCCCTTGCCTGATCGTCGGAGGCCTGAGGGAGTAACTCTGCTCACTTCGGGGTGGAAATAACTGTGGTGGTGCTGCTGCCACCACAACCCACGATGGCGAAGCGCGAAAGCCGCTGCTGCCGCAACGATCCATCTGCTCATTCGTTCACCTCCCTGCCCCCTTTACTTGGGTGACAGGACTTGCCCAGTGGTCTGGAGCAAACCTAGTCCTGTCCGCTTTGGTCCTGCATCGGTGGAAACTACCGGGACACCCCTGCTTCTAGGATTCGTACCCGCAGCGCCCCCGGCACAGGCTCGTTCGGAGGAAGACCGCCGCGAGATACGGCGCGGGCAGAGCCGGGATAGGGTTGGCCGGTGACCATCCGCATTGACCGGAAGGTGCTGATCGGAGTCGGGGTCGGACTGCTGATCGCTGGCGTGATCGCGCTGATCCTTGTGTTGTCAAACTCGGCATCGTCAGGTTCGGTGGAATGCACCGTCAGCCGCTCCGTGGGCGGCGACATCAACGTGACCGGGAGCGGCGGTGTGGACTGTGGCGTGCGGAGGAAGTCACACAAAGCTGGCTTTCCGAGTCACCTCTCAGTTGGGCAATTGCCTCACGTCCTGCGTAGTTTCCACTGGATTCAACTGCGTCGTGCGGCAGAAATTCGGCACGGGCGCGCTCGTCGACTGCACTCGTGGTGACGAACTGGTTGTCATCGATACGCGTCCGTAGGAATTCGCTTTGACATAGCGGAGGCCAGCAGTGACCGCTCCACGCTGTCTTGGTTCTGGCCGTGTCGCCCGGCTCGGCCTACAACTGAGAACCCCCCTAGCTGGAGTGCCCGTCGCGGGCCGGGGTTAGGATCAGCGCCATGGAGAGGGGAACCCTGCCTCCACCGGCAGACGGCGCTCGCGGCTGGCAACCGGACCCACTCAATCCCTCCCAGCTTCGCTACTGGGACGGGGAGGCGTGGACAAGGAAGACCCGCGCAGCGCCAACAACAGGGAATGTGAGCGTGAAGCCCATGCACATCTGGCCGGTCCTCCTGGGGGCACTGGCGGTACTGGTCCTCTTTCTCTGGCATCCGGCCCTCGGATTCGGTGCCCTGATCCTGCTGCTCCTGCTGGCGGCGCTCTTTTGGATCACCAGGCCCGGATCGCGTCCGTGTCCACGCTGCGGCCAACGAGTTAAGAACGGGGTGCTCGATTGCCCGCACTGCGGATTTGACTTCCGCACGATTGGCTGACCCAGGAAGGAAGGGCATCTAGGTGACCTTCCCTGTCGCGGGCGTTGACGCGAAACTCGCTGAGGCAGACAACCGGCTTCGCCATCTCATCTACGAGATAGAGCGGGGGTCCGTCACTGAGCTACTGGAAACCCGTACCGACCGTGACCCCAAGGGGCGGGTGCGCATCCGAGTCAAGCAGCTAACGGAGGTTCCCGACGAATGGCATGTCTGGATCGGGGAGTGTGTCCACGACATGCGAAGCGCCCTCGACCACATCGCCTATGCGCTGAACGCTGTCGGCTCCGGAACTGACCCACCGCCCAACGCAAGAACATCGCAGTTCCCGCTTTACAGCCGTCGAAACGACTTCAGGGGGATGGCACGGAGGCGACCCGACAGGTCCATGATCGGGTACTTCCCACGTGGCGCACGAACACTTATCGAGAGTTTCCAGCCGTATCACCAAAGGGGGGGCTACATCGCCATGTGGCTGGGCGTGTTGTCTCAGCTTTCGAATATCGACAAGCACCGCCGTTTTCCCCTTGCTGCCGTCATGCCGATGCTTGTCCAGTTCCCTGCGGCGGTTGAGGGTCACCGCGTCGCCGACACCAAATTGAATTTCCGGCCTCTCAAACCGGGCACCACAATCGCGTGGCTCGAAGTGCCAACCCTGCCGCCGAGTGTTGACGAACCGAATGTCAATCTCGGCTACGCGCTGAGTCTGAACTTCCACGGAAAGGCGGCGGAGCCGGGAGTACCGCTGATCCTTCCGCACGAGCCGGTGAATTTCGTCCTGCCCAGCATCTTGGAGAACATTCGGAACCTCGTGGTCCCAGCCTTCGCGCCCTTCTTCGAAGGTGTTGAGCATGAGCTAATCCGCCCTCTCGCCCTGCCGCGCTTCAGATTCATTCGCGGGAGCGACCTTCCCTGAAGCGCTTCGGGGCGGAAGTCAACTTGGATTGACCACCCTCGCTAGTCGGCAGCCTCTCTGACCGGGTGTTACCTATCAGTGTCCGAATCTGGTTCTGGCCGTACTGCGGGAAGACCTGGGGACGCAGAAAACCCCGCGTAGCGGGGTTTCTGAAACGCGCCCGACAGGATTCGAACCTGTGACCTTCGGTTTCGTAGACCGACGCTCTATCCGACTGAGCTACGGGCGCGTGCGGGCACTAGCGTAGCGACGCCCCGCGGAGCTCAGCCGCCCAGATCGACGTCGGGGATGTAGCGCTCGACGTGTGCCGTCATGGTCTCCCGCACCCACTGCTGCTCGTTCGAATCCGCCATCCGATAGCGGCCGATCAGCATCTTCTGGTCGTCGAGCGGCAGGCCGGTGATCTCCCAGCTCACCGCCAGGTACTCGAAGAGCATCTCGTTGCGGCGCGCCCAGACGTCATCCGCCGAGGCGGCGTCCTTCCGATGAGGCTTGTTGAGCTTCCGGATCGTCCTCGGGCTGAGGGACCGGCGGAGCGTGAGGACGTTGCCCTCGGGATCGGTGTAGTCGACCGTCTCGACCGCTTCGCGCTTGCGCCTCGGCATGAGGAAAGGATGGCAAGCCCGGCCCGAATAGCCTTCCGGCGTCACCGAGCCGGTCAACATCGCTGACCTGGAGGCGCTCGCGGAGGAGAAGCTCGAGCCCGGCGCGCACGGCTACTTCGCCGGCGGCGCGGGTGACGAGCGCACCCTCCGCCGAAACGCCGAGGCCTTCGCGGGCTGGGAGCTGCGGCCCCGCGTGCTGGTCGACGTCTCCGAGGTCTCAACCCGAGCCACGGTGCTCGGCGCGGAGCTCACCATGCCGATCCTGGTGGCGCCGGTCGCCTTCCAGCGGGTCGCCCACCCCGACGGCGAGGAGGGCATGGCGCGCGCCGCGCACGCCGCCGGGACCGTGCTCTGCCTCTCGTCGCTGACCAGCACCCGACCGGCGGAGGTGGCCGAGGCGGCGCCGGAGGGCAGGCGATGGATGCAGGTCTACCTCTTCCGTGACCGCGGGGTGACTCGGTCGATGGTCGAGGAGGCAGCCGAGGCCGGATATGAGGCGCTGCTGCTCACCGTCGACGCCCCCTACGCGGGCCGGCGTGAGCGCGACCTGCGCACGGGCTTTCAGGTACCGGCCGAGATCCGCGCGCCGGCGATCGAAGCCGCCGCCGGACACCGCAGCCTCACCCCCGCGGAGGTCTTCGCGCTGGTGGATCCCTCGATCACATGGTCCGACCTCGAGCTGCTCTGCGGCGAGTTCGACCTGCCGATCCTGGTCAAGGGACTGATCACCGGCGAGGACGCCGCGCTGGCGGTCGAGCACGGCGCCGCCGGGGTCGTGGTCTCCAATCACGGCGGCCGCCAGTTGGACAACGCGCCGGCGACGATCGACGCCCTGCCAGAGGTCGTCGAGGCGATCGACGGGCGGATTCCAGTCGTGCTCGACGGCGGCGTGAGGCGTGGCAGCGACGTGGCTGTCGCGCTCGCGATCGGCGCTGAGGCGGTTCTGGTCGGCCGCCCGGCGCTCTGGGGCCTCGCCTTCGATGGCGAGGCGGGTGCCCGGCTCGCGCTCGAGATGCTCGCCGAGGAGCTACGGCTGGCGCTCGCGCTCCTCGGCGCGCCCAGCCCGGCCGCCCTCACTCCGGATCACGTACAGCGAAGGCGCTAGCTCGGGGGCAGAGTCAGGGCCGGATGAAGACGGGCGCGCCGAGCGGCACGCGCGCGATGAGGGAGATCATGTTCGCGTCGGATGCTCGCAGGCAGCCGTGTGAGGTGGCGCCGCCGATCGAGCCCGGCGTGCCGTGGATCGCCATGCGGTCGCCGCCGATCCAACCGGCGGGCAGGTTGGGTTGGTGGCCGGAGAGCGCCAGCAGGCAGCAGCCATACCAGGGGCCGAGGCCGCGGCCCACGAGCCCGTCGGTCACGGCGTAGTCGCCGGGCTCCAAACGAGCCGCCCGTTGGGGAGCACCGGGACCGGCACGCCGAACCAGCCGCCCTTCGCGCGCTCTACCCGAAGACCCGCATCGATCCGAACTCGGTCCGGTCGCCGGCCCTCTCCAGGACCCTGCCACCCGGCGAGGCGTGCAGGGCGATGGCCTGCCCGGGGCGCACGGTGGCAAGGGGGTAGCTCGGCCCGCGAACTGGCTTCGGGGGTGGCCTGAGGTGCACCTTCAGCGGTACGCTCGCCCGCAGGGCATCGAGTGCCGCGCCGGCATCCGAGCGGGACGCCGAGCCTCCTCCGCAGCCGGCCAGGAGCAGGGCGCCCACCCCGGCCACCGCGACGCCAACGATCCGGGCGGACACCTGCCTGGTCATCAGAGCGACTCTCTCATTCCGAAAGATGCTCTAGCGCTCTAGCGGAGAGGGAGGGATTCGAACCCTCGAGAGAGCTATTAGCCCCCTACTCGCTTAGCAGGCGAGTGCCTTCAGCCGCTCGGCCACCTCTCCGGGGGCGGCGGTCGCCGCGGCGACCACGCGGCCCGATTGTAGGCTGGATCCGGATGACGCCTCCCGACGACACCCCCACGGCCACGGTTGAGGAAACGCGGCCCCTGGCTGAGATGGACACGCCGACGCCCCTCCCCCTCCCAACCCCGGTGGAGGCCTATGAGCGCTTCGAGGCGATCTTCTCCGAGGTCCAGGCGCCCTTCGCCTTCGTCGACCTCGACGCGGTCTGGGCGAACGCCGCGGACATGCTGCGGCGCTCGCGGGGCAAGCCGATTCGGATCGCCAGCAAGTCGGTCCGCTCGCGACCGGTGCTCGAGCGGCTGCTCGACCTCGATCCCGGCTTCCAGGGCATCCTCGGCTTCACCCTGCCCGAGGCGATCTGGCTCTGGGAACACGGCTTCCGTGACCTGGTCGTCGCCTACCCGACGACCGACCGTGCCTGCCTGACCCGTCTCGCACGCATCACCGCCGAGGACCCGGACGAGGCCCCCGTTGTGATGCTCGACAGCACCGAGCACCTGGACCTGATCGAGGAGGCGGCGGGCTCGTTCGTCGCGCCCGTGCGGGTCGCGATGGACATCGATCTCTCCTGGTGGCCGCTCCGCGGCCGCCTCAAGGTCGGCCCGAAGCGCTCCCCGGTCAGGACCGCCGAGCAGGCGGTCGCCCTCGCCCAGGAGATCGACCGGCGCGAGCGCACCAGGCTGGTAGGGCTGATGGCCTACGAGGGTCAGATCGCCGGGGTCGGCGACCACGTGCCCCGCAAGGCGATCAGCAACCTGCTGACCAGGTCGATGCAGTCCGCCTCCGCAAAGGACGTCGAGGAGCGCCGCGCCGAGATCGTCACCGCCCTCTCCGAAGTCGCGTATCTCGAGTTCGTGAACGGCGGCGGCACCGGATCGATCGAGTTGACCGCCTCGGAGTGGGCCGTCACGGAGATCGCGGCCGGCTCGGGGTTCTTCGCGCCGATCCTCTTCGATCACTACCGCGCCTTCACGCTGCGCCCGGCGGCGATGTTCGCACTGCCCATCGTCAGGCGCCCCGGACCGGGCGTCGCGACCGCTCTGGGCGGCGGCTACCTCGCTTCCGGCGTCGGGGCGAAGGACAGAATGCCGGTGCCGTACCTGCCCGCCGGCCTGCGCCTCGATCCCTACGAGGGCGCCGGTGAGGTGCAGACGCCGCTGCGCGGCTCGGCGACCGACCGCCTCCGGGTCGGCGACCGGGTCTATATGCGGCACGTCAAGGCGGGCGAGCTCTGCGAACGGTTCAACAAGCTCTATCTGGTCACCGGGAAGACCATCCGCGACGAGGTCCCCACGTACCGGGGCGAAGGCAAGAGCTTCCTGTAGTAATACGTCCAATACCGAAAAACGGTCTTTCCTGAGCATGGGCGTGGGTCGTACCTTCGACGGTCCCGCACGCGGGCCGGGCCGCGATCGGGGGGTATAAGGAGGGGGAAGAAGAGGAGCCGATTGAACAGCGCTCGAGCCGCTGCCCGCGAGAACGCCCGTCTGGGCTGGTCTCGCTGGATTGCGGCTGACATAGAACCGGGGGGGTTTTTCGAGGGGGCGGATGTCAGCCGACGGACGACTTCGTTCGTGCTTGGGGCGATCCTGCCCTTTCTCCTGCTGCCTTTCGGGGACACCTCCGCTACGGACCCACGGGTCTTGATCGCGGCGGCGATCGCCGCGGTACTGATCGGCGTCGTGCTCGGGCTCCCCTGGGCTCGGCTCCCCGTGTGGACCGAGGCCGTCCCGCTACTCGCTTACTTCGTCGTCGTGGGACTGCTCCGGGACGCGAGCGAGGGCTCGTCGAGCATCTTCGATCCGCTGGTCGCGCTGCCCGTGGTGTGGTTCGCCATCTACGGCACGGGGCGGGAGCTGGCGGTGTCGATCGTCGCCATGGCCCTCGCGCTGACCATGCCGGTCGTGATCGGAGAGGCGCATACCGACACCGGCGACCAGTTCCTGCGCGCGGTGTTCGCGGTCGCTCTCGCCGCCGCGGTCGGGATGGCCGTCCAGCTCGTCGTGCACGCCCTTCGCAGCGCCACCCGCGAGTCGAGATCCATCCTCGAGACCTCACAGGAGGCCTTCATCTCGATCGACGAGGACGGGCTGATCAGGGAGTGGAGTCCGCAGGCCGCCCGGCTGTTCGGCTGGGGCCGGGATGAGGTCGTGGGCCGGCCCCTCGTCCAGACGATCATTCCCCGTCGACACAGAGACGCCCACCTGAGGGGGATCACCCGCTTCCTCTCCTCCGGGAAGGTGGAGATGATGGCGAGGCGCCTCAAGGTCGAGGGGCTGCGCCGCGACGGCACCGAGGTGCCCATCGAGCTCTCCATCTCGGCCCTGCGCGAGGGGGGCGAGTGGCACTTCCACGCCTTCGTGCGGGACATCAGCGAACGCCAGGCGACGGAGAACGCCCTCCGCGAGGCCGAGGAGCGGTTCCGCAAGGCTTTCGACGACAGCCGCGTCGGCATGGCGCTGATCTCGCTCGACGGCAGCTTCCAGCGTGTGAACAGAGCGCTTTGCGAGATCTGTGGCCGTACCGAGAACAGCCTGCTCGGCAAGCGGTTCGGCGAGATCATCTACGCCGGCGAGCGCGAGCACGAGGTCGAGGCGCTGCGTGAGGTCGCAGACGGCGAGAGCTACGGCTACCGCGGCGAGACGCGCTGCCAGCACGCGCGCGGGCATCCGATCTGGATCTCCCTGACGGTCTCTCCCGTCTACGACAGTCAGGGGATCCTGAGCTACCTGATCGCGCAGATGGAGGACATCTCCGAGCGCAAGGAGTCGGAGGAGCGGCTCACCCGACAGGCCCTCCACGACTCGCTCACCGGCCTCCCCAACCGGACGTTGTTCGCCGACCGGGTGCGGATGGCGACCACCCGCCGCGGCGCCCAGGGCTTCGCGATCATCTACCTTGACCTCGACGGCTTCAAGCTCGTCAACGACACCCTCGGACACGCGGCCGGTGACAACGTGCTGATCGAGGTCGCGCGTCGTCTCGAGCGGTTGCTGCGAGCCGGGGACACCCTGGCGCGGCTCGGCGGAGACGAGTTCGCGCTGCTCTGCGAGGGCGTCGCGGAAGGGGAGGCCAAGGCGATCGCCGACCGCGTCATCCAGGCCCTGACCCAGCCGATCCTCGTGCAGGACCGGGAGATCGTCCAGGCCGCGAGCATCGGGATCTCGCTCTACGGGCCGAGCGTGAGCGTGGACGAGCCGGACGAGATGCTCGGTGAGGCGGACATGGCCATGTACCGGGCGAAGGCCGCCGGAAAGTCCCGCTACGCACTCTTCGAGAGCTGGATGCGGGAGGGCGACACCGACCGCGCCAGTCTCGAGCGCGAGCTCCGCGACGCGCTCGTGAGGGATGAGATCGTCGTCCACTATCAGCCGGAGGTCGACCTGATCAGCGGCACGATCACCGGCGCCGAGGCGCTCGTGCGCTGGCGGCACCCGGAGCGCGGGCTGCTCGAGCCCGCCCAATTCCTGTTCGTCGCCGAGGCGAGCGACCTGATCGCGGACCTGGACGAGGTCGTGCTGCGCGAAGCCTGCCGGCAGGCCGCGATCTGGCGCGCCGAGATGCCGCAGGCCGAGCACTTCAACGTCTCGGTGAACATCAGCGAGCGCCGCCTGGCCGACCCGGACCTGAGCGCAAAGATCGCGCAGGCGATCGCCGACGCACGACTTCCTGCCTCCTCCCTCTGCCTCGAGATCAACGAGCGGGCCGTGATGGACCGGCGCGCGGCCGCGCTCAGCGCGCTTCCCGACCTCAGGGAGCTCGGAATCCGCCTCCTGATCGACGACTTCGGGGTCGCGATCTCATCCTTCGGCAGCCTCAAGCGCCTGCCCCGGCTCAACGCGATCAAGATCGACGCCTCGTTCATCGCCGGACTGGGCCGCTCCCCGGAGGACTCGGCCGGGGTGGCGGCGATCATCGGCCTCGCCCACGGGCTCAAGCTGACCGCGACCGCGGAGGGAATCGAGCGGGACGAGCAGCTGCGCGAGCTCCAGGCACTCCACTGCGACCGGGGGCAGGGCTACTACTTCGCGCGTCCGCAGGCCCCTGAGGCCCTGGCCGAGGTGCTCAAGTCGGCGCGGCTTGGAGAGCTGATCTCGTAGCGGCCGCCAGGCCGCTCCACATTGAGCGAGGGGCGAAGCCCCGAGCGGTTATGTGGGGCGGCCGCCTGCGGCCGCGACCTGACGTATCGGGGGACCGAGGACCCGGTCCAGGTACTGGTTGCGGAAGCTCCCCTCCGGGTCGAGATGGGCCCTCGCCGCGAGGAAATCGTCCCAGCGCGGATAGCGCTCGGCCAGCGTCGCCGCGGTCTGGAAGTGGCGCTTGCCCCAATGCGGCCGGCCGCCGTAGGAGTCCATGATCGACTCGACCGACCGGAAGTAGCTCTCCCAGGCCATCCCCTGGTACTGGTGGACCGCGATGTAGCAGGTGTCCCGATCGTGGGCCGGGCTGAGCATCGAGTCGTCGCCGGCCACGAATCGCGCCTCGATCGGGAACCCGACGGGCGGGTCGGCCCGCTCGGCCGCCGCGAGCACCCGCGGGATCGCCTCGGCCGCGTGCCGGCGCGGGATCGCGTACTCCATCTCGGTGAAACGCACCATTCGCCGGCTTGCGAAGACGCGGTAGCTGCGGTCCATCTTCACGCTCTTCGCCAGCTGCGAGGAGACGAGCCGCGCCAGCCTCGGGATCTGGGAGGGGAACCGGCGGCCCGCGCGCACGATCGCCCCCATCACCCAGTTCTCGAGGATCACCTCCTGGCCGAAGTCGATCGCGGGATGCCGCGGATCGGGCGGCTCGTCGGTGCGCTCGCTCTGGCGGAGTAGGGCCACGTCGGTATGGGGGAAGACGTAGAACTCGAAGTGATCCGAGCCGTCGGCGAGGTCCTGGAGCCGCTCGAGCGTCTCGCTCAGAGGCAGCGGCGAGTCGGTGCGGCGGACCGAGAAGGCTGGCACGGCCCGGAGTGTCACCGTGGCGATCACGCCAAGCGCTCCCAGCCCCACCCGCACGGCTGGCAGCAGCTCGGGCTCCGAGGTCGAGGAGACGCCGAGCAGAGTACCGTCGGGAAGCACCAGCTCCATCGCCTCGATCTGCGAGGAGAGGTTCCGAAAGCGGGACCCGGTCCCGTGGGTGCCGGTGGCGATCGCGCCTGAGACGGTCTGCTTGTCGATGTCGCCGAGGTTCTCGAGCGCCATACCGTGTCCCCAGACCAGCTCGCTGAGCTCGCGCAGCCCGATGCCGGCTTCGACCTTGACCAGGCCGGCGTCGCGCTGGACCTCCAGCACGCGTGTGAGCCCGCCCATCTCGATCAGCACTCCTCCGGTGCAGGCCGCGTCCGTGAACGAGTGGCCCGAGCCGACGGCGCGCACGGTCAGCCCCTGGTCGCCGGCGCGCTTCACCGCCTCGATCAGGTCGCCGCGGTCGCGCGGCCGCTCGATCCGCGCCGCGACGCAGCGCTGGTCCCCCGTCCAGTTCCGCCATTCGGGCATGGCTGGAGGCTAGTTAGCGGTGGCCGTGGGAGGATGCGGAGGTGGGGAGAGTGCCGTCGTACGACCCGCTGACGCCGAAGGGCCCCTGGCTGAGCGCGCTCTCGTGGGCCGCGCGGCAGCGGCCGGTGACGTGGTTCCTGGTCAACGTCGGCAACAAGATCGACCCCCACCTGATGCGAGCCACCGGTGGCCGGGTGAAGAGCACCATCAACGCCCCGACGGTTCTGCTCACTCACACCGGCGCGCGAAGCGGTCAGAAGCGCAGCACCCCGCTCGCCTACTTCACCGACTCAGACGACGTGGTGCTGATCGCCTCGCGGGGCGGTGCCATCCACCATCCCGCCTGGTACCACAACGTCGTAGCGAATCCCGAGATCGAGCTCTGGGCCAAGGGCGGCGGCGGCCGCTACCTGGCCAGGGAGGCGGAGGACGCCGAGCGACAGCGGCTCTGGGACCTCGCCACCGGCTTTTACCCAGGCTTCGCCCGCTATCAGGAGCGGGCCGGCGACCGCCGCATCCCGGTGATCGTCTGCACCCCGCGGGAGCAGTGATCCGGCTCTAGCCTTCGATTACACAACCGGAGGGGTGGCAGAGTCTGGTTGATTGCGGCAGCCTTGAAAGCTGTTAGGGGCCTTCGGTCCCTCGGGGGTTCGAATCCCTCCCCCTCCGCCTGTTGATCCGGCCGCGGTGTTTGTGGCGGCCGCTTATCTGAGCTTGACCCCGGTGAGGTCGATCGTCCCGATCAGATCGCCCGCCGCGAAGTCGTTGCTGGGGTCGCCCGACTCGTTCGGGAAGGTCTGGTTGAGGAGGGGTGCCGCGAGGTCCGCGAGCCTGACCTCGGCGCCGGTGACGCCAAGTGTCTTTGTGCTGGGATCGACCGTGCGCGTCCCGGTCGAGAAGTCGATCGTGGCGAGCGGCGCGCGGGGCAGGGTCGTGCCGTCAGGCAAGGTCGGGATCGATCTCATCGAGTTGAGATCGAAGGCCACGCTCAGGTCCACACTCCGGAGCTGACTGCCAACTGGAGGCCCACTCGAGCAACCGGACGGGTTCAGCAGGCTGCTGTTCTTCGTGATCGTCTGACCGCCGCCCGTGATCACCTCGCCGGCGCTGAAGTCGGGCGCGGCGTTCCCACCCGTCACCGGGAACGTATAGGTCGTCCCGACCAGATCGGCAGTCGCCGGTGAAATCGGCGCAACGCCCGCGGGGCTTCCGGTTGGCAGCGGATCGATGCAGTGGGGCGTGAGCTTCGAGAAAAGGGTTCCCGACGACTGGATGCTGGTGGTCAGGACAAGGTCCCCCGTCCCCGGGACCACCTCGACCGAGCGGGGATCGGTGACGATCGAGACGATCGTGCCGAGTGCCTGACCGCCCTTGACCTTGCGGGGTGCCGACTTCTTCGCGCCCTTGCGCTTCTTCTTCGGCGAGAAGGCCTGGTTGAGCGCCTTGGCGCCTCGCCCGGCGATCGTCGCGCCGACGTTGGAGATGGTCGCGCCCCAGCCGGTACGCGCCACCGCTGCACCCGAGAGCTTCCCGAAGTTGGCCACGAACTGCTTGTTGACCTTTGCGGTGATGCTTCCCTGGCCGCCGTTGGCGCCCAGCGTGAGAGTTGTGATCTTCACCTGCGTCTTTCTTCTCCCGCGCTTCGCCTTGAAACCGCCGATGACCTGCACCGTCCCGGAACCGTCGACCGGGTCGACGGCACCACCGGTGATCGGCAGCGTGATGCTCTTGGGCTTGAGCTTCAGCCCGCGCGACTTCTTCAGCTTGATGACGACGGAGCCACCCTTGAGCTCGTCCTGCCCAGCCATCGCAGTCCCCGAAAGGGCGAACAGGGCCGCCACGAGTGCAACCACGGCCGCAACCAGCCCGTAGCGCGCCTGCCCGCGCTTGTCCCTCAAGCTCGCCATCCGTGCGAAGAAGCTACTCAACCCTCAAAGGATTTGCGCCACCTGCCGATAAATGTGTACTCGTCGTCCGAATCGACTCTCCTTTTGCCTGCGTTGCTTCAAAAACCACGCTCGGTCTCCCACGTCTTCGGCCTGATCCTGGCCGGCGCCATGGTGGCCGGACTGCTGGTGGTCATCGCCCACAGCACCGCCGGCTTCGGGTCGAGCCACAGCTACTTCATCGAGGAGTGGGTCTACGACTTCGTCACCCTGGGCGCCGCCGTGGGAACCCTCTGGCGCGCGGCCGTGCGCAAGCAGGAACGGCTGCCCTGGGCCCTGCTCGGCTTTGGTCTGCTTGGCTGGGCCGCCGGGGACCTCTATTGGACCATTTTCCTCCGGGATCTGGCGGAGCCGCCTTTCCCGTCTGCGTCGGACGCGCTCTACCTCGTGGGCTATGCACTGATCCTCGCCGGGATCCTCGCCTACGTGCGCTCGAGGGTGGGCCGGATGACCGCGCTCGTCTGGACGGACGTGGCGATGGGGGCGCTCTGCGTGACCGCGATCGGCTCCAGCGTGCTGATGGACTACGTCCTCGCCAACACGACCGGTACCCCTGCCGAGATCGCGGTCGCGGTCGCCTATCCGGCCCTCGACCTCATCATCCTGGCGGTGGCGGCGGGCTCCGTGGCGCTGACGGGATGGCGCCCGGGACGCGGCCTGGCGTTGGTCGCCTTCGGGGTCGCATGCGCGGCACTGGGGGACGGCGTCTACACCTACCAGTCACTGGCCGGCACCTACACATCCGGCGCCTGGAACAACTTCCTCTGGCCCCTCGCCACCGTCCTGATCGCTGCGGGCGCGATGCAGCCTTCGCCCCGCCGTCGGGAGACGGCTCCCGCGGAGGGCTGGCGGGCCTTCGCCTCGCCCACCATCTTCGCCCTCGGAGTGCTGGCCCTCCTGATGCTCGAGCGGCAGGACATGAACGAGCCGGTGGTGGCCGTCCTCACCTTCGCCACCCTCGTCGCCGTGGTCGTGAGGCTCGTCCTGACCTTCGCCCAGAACCACCGCCTGGTAGTCGAGCTGGAGACCGATTCCCTCACGGGGCTCTTCAACCGCGGCAAGCTCATCTATGACCTCGATCGCCTGCTGGACTCCGAGGAGCCGACCCCGCGGCTGCTCACCATCCTCGACCTGGACGGGTTCAAGGCCTACAACGACGCCTTCGGTCACCCGGCGGGTGACGCCCTGCTGGTCAGGCTCGGCCATCAGCTCGCGGGTGCCGTCGGTGAGAGCGGTCGCGCGTACCGGATGGGTGGCGACGAGTTCGCCATGCTGATTCCCGGCGACGCGTCCGCAGCGGCGGAGGCCGTGGAGGCCGGCGTCGCGGCCCTCAGCGAGCATGGCGAGGGCTTCAGGGTCACCTGCTCGTCCGGCTCCGCCGAACTGCCGCGGGAGGCCGTTGACCGCTCGACGGCCCTGCAGCTGGCCGACCAGAGGATGTACGGCCAGAAGGACTCGCGGCGGCCATCCGCCGCGGGCGAGGTCGAGGCCGTCCTGATCCGCGTTCTCAACCAGCGGGCGCCCGAGCTCGGCGACCACGGCAATGCGGTGAGGACCTTGGCGGTGGCGATCGGGCGGGACATGGGCCTTCCCGACGGCGAGCTCGCCGCCCTCAGCCGCGCCTCGGAGCTGCACGACATCGGCAAGATCGCGATCCCGGACGCGATCCTCAACAAGCGAACCCCGCTCAATGACGAGGAGTGGGAGTTCATCCAGCAGCACACGATCCTCGGCGAGCGGATCGTCGCGGCCGCCCCATCGCTCGCCCCGGTCGGGAGGCTGATCCGAGCCTCGCATGAGCGCTGGGACGGGGTGGGGTATCCGGACGGGCGCTCGGGCGAGGAGATCCCGCTCGCGGCTCGAATCATCTTCGCCTGCGACGCCTACGACGCGATCACTACGGAGCGGCCCTATTCGCCCGGCCGCGGTCCCGAGACCGCGCTCGAGGAGCTTCGCCGAAATGCGGGCAGCCAGTTCGACCCCGAGGTCGTCGCCTCGCTCGAGCGAGTGCTGCGGGGAGCGCCCGCCGAGCAGCTCGCTGTCGCTCAGCCGGTCGGGTCCCGCTCGGCGACCAGCAGCGTCTGAACGGCCCGGCCGATCTGACCGCGCCCGTCGAATAGCCGGGTGTCGGCCATTCCCACCCCGCTCACCTCGGGGAGCGTCTCAGCATCGAGGCAGATCCACTCGCCGGCGGGCATGCGGTGGAGGTGCACCGTCAGGTCAACGTTGATGAACAGGTAGCGCCGCCAGTCCAGCGCCGCGCTCACCCCGTTGCCCGAATCCGCCGCCGCGAGCACCCGCTGGAGCGGACTGGGCTGCTCGCCCGGCACCAGCGGCACGGCCATCCGCATCCAGACCGTGGCGGGACCCGTCTCCATGAAGGCCCCGGACACGAACCGGTACTCCATCGCGGTGTGGTACCCGACGTCGTAGCCGGTGTGGAAGAACTCGCCCGGCTTCCCGGTCTCCGGGCCGGGCTGCCGCGTGGTCGAGCTCTCGGGGAGCTCGAACTCGACCGAGTCCGTCCGCAGCCGCCAGCCCTGCGCCCGCATTAGCTCATCACCGCCCTCATCCGAGAGGGTCGCCTCGAACATCTCGACCCGCCTGCCCGGCCGCACGATTCGCGCCTCGACATGCAGTGGCGCAATCGGCACCGAGCGGAGGACCTCGTAGGTGATCCGGCCGACCTGGGCGGGCGGACCGGCCTCCCCGCCGATCCGGCCACCGCCGAGCCGCTCGATCTCGCGCCCGATCAGCGCGGCGGGAGGGCCGGCGTGCTGGGCTCCGGGGTCCCACGGGCCACGGGTGAGCTCAGTGGCGACGTACAGATCCCCAGCGAGCTCATAGAAGGAGTCGGGCACCGGGGCATCCTAGGTCCAGCGATGCCTGCCCACTCGAGTAACGGAGCCCCACCTCGACGGACTGTATGTGTGACCGGGTTAACCTGGTCACTACCCACACGGAAGCGAGGTAAGGGACTTGGAGAAGCTCAAGAAGAGCGAGCAGGAGTGGCGCCAGGAGCTCACCCCCGAGCAGTACGAGGTGGTGCGCAACAAGGGCACCGAGGCGCCGTTCACGAGCGAGCTCAACGACGTCAAGGAGCCGGGGCAGTTCGTCTGCGTCGCCTGTGGACAGCCACTGTTCGACTCAGAGAACAAGTTCGACTCCGGGACCGGCTGGCCGAGCTTCGACCGGCCGAAGGAGGACGACGTCGTGGAGACGGAGGCCGACAACAGCCTCCT
The DNA here is from genome assembly GCA_963797265.1 of uncultured Solirubrobacterales bacterium. Taxonomy (GTDB): domain Bacteria; phylum Actinomycetota; class Thermoleophilia; order Solirubrobacterales; family 70-9; genus DASUPK01. The sequence continues at coordinate 228,696 of CAWCOY010000004.1, forward strand.
CATGCGGCGCACTGAGGTCCTCTGTTCACGCTGTGACGCTCACCTGGGACACGTCTTCGACGACGGCCCGCGTGACACCACCGGACAGCGCTACTGCATCAACGGCTGCGCCCTCGAGTTCAAGCCCGAGGAGTAACGAACCGAGCGGCCCGAACCGGGCCGCTCAGACTTTTCCGCCGGCGCCCAGGTAGCTGAAGCGCACGGCGAGCGCCACCGCCTCGGTCCGCGTATCGACCTCCATCCGGGCGATCGCGTTCCGGACGTGGGTGTGGACGGTCGCGGGGCTGAGCGAGAGCCGGTCGGCGATCTGCTTGACGCGCAGGCCCTCCGCGAGCAGCTCGAGAATCTCACGCTCGCGGGGGGTCAGCTCGAGCAGCTTCTCGACCTCTCCCGCGCCCTGGCCGAGCTCGGTCCCGACGAAGGTGCCGCCGCCGGCCACAACCTCGATGGCGCGGGCGATGTCCTCGCTCGGGGCCGACTTGAGCACGTAGCCGGAGGCGCCGGCGCGCAGCGCCAGCGTGAGCAGATCGGGCTGGGCGTGTGCGGTGAAGATGATCACCCGCGTCTCGGGGCGAGCCTTGAGGATGTCCTTGGTGGCGTCGATCCCATCCTTGCCCGGCAGCTCGACATCGACGATGCAGACGTCGGGCTCCAGCTCCCTGACCTTGTCGACGACCTCCTCGCCGGTCTCGGCCTCACCGACGATCTCGACGCCCGCGACGTCGGCCATCCGCGCCTTGATCGCCTCGCGCACGATCTCGTGGTCGTCGCACAGGACTACTCGCTTGGGTGATGAGGAGGGTGTCATTTAGGTGGGAATCCGCTCTGGAGCGCCGAATTCCTGCAAAGAGGATGGAAGTTCCACCGTCCCGTCCTCCCTCTGCCCGTTCTCCAGCAGCGCGATTACGGTCCGACCCACAGCCACTGCAGTTCCGTTCAGTGTGTGCACGGGTTCCGGGGATTCTCCTTGCGCGGCACGGTACCGGCTGGACAGGCGTCTTGCCTGGTAGTCGGTGGTGTTCGAGCAGCTTGTCAGCTCCCGGTAACGCTCCTGGCTCGGAATCCAGGCCTCGCAATCGAACTTGCGGGCCGCCGGAGCGCCCAGATCCCCCACCGCGATGTCCACCACGCGGTAGGGGATCTCCAGAGCGGTGAGGATGCGCTCCTGGATCCCGAGGATGCTCTCGTGCTCCTCCCGCGAGGCGTCGGGCTCGACGAAGCTGAACATCTCCACCTTGTCGAACTGATGGACGCGGAAGATCCCGCGGGTGTCGCGGCCGGCGGCGCCCGCCTCCCTGCGGAAGCAGGTCGAGATCCCGCCGTAGCGCTTGGGAAGCTCGTCGGCGTCCATGATTTGGTCCGCGTGCAGTGAGGCGAGCGAGACCTCGGAGGTGCCGACCAGGAAGAGCTCGTCCTTCGGGACCTCGTAGATCATCTCTCGGTCGTCCGGGAAGACACCCGTCCCGAAGAGGGCGCGCTCGCGGACGAGCACCGGGGGGACGGTCGGCTCGAAGCCCTCGCCCCGGATCAGCTCGACCGCAAAGCGGATCAGTGCGAGCTCGAGCATGACGAGATCACCCATGAGATAGGCGAAGCGGGAACCGCTGGTCTCGGCCGCCGCCTCCATCTCGATCCAGCCGTGGCGCTGGGCGAGGTCGAGGTGGTCAAGGGGCTCGAACCCGAATTCGGGCCGCTCGCCCACCTCCCGCAGAGTGACGTTGTCGTCCTCGGTCTGGCCATCGGGCGCCTCGGGATCGGGGAGGTTGGGGAGGGAGACGAGCAGCTCGTTGCGTTTCTTACCCAACTCGGCGAGTTCCGGCTCGATCTGCTTGAGCTCTGCCTTCAGCACCGCCGAATCTTCACGGAGCTTCATCGCCTCGGGCTCGTTCGCCTTCCCAGCCCTGGCCGCCTCCTCGATCCCGCCGGAGAGCTTGTTCTGCTCCGCCCGGATCGCGTCGATCCGGGTGTTGAGCTCACGCCGACGCTCGTCCACCGAGATCAGCTCGTCGAGTTGGTCCGCGGCGCCCCGCCGCGCCAGCGCCGAGCGGACCGCCTCCGGGTCGCTGCGGATCTGCTTGAGGTCGAGCGTGGCCCGGTCCCCCGAGCTAGGGTGCGGCGGTCGTCGTCGTCGAGGCGGGCGCCGGCTGTTCGGTGACGTCCTGGCCGGCGTACTTGGCGACGAAGGCGGCCACCTTCTGCGCGTCGGCGCCGACCACGATGTTCTGCGGCATGATCGCCCCCGAGAAGCCGCCGTTGCGGATCGCGTAGATCACGTCGGCCATTGTCTCGTGCCGCTGATCGAGGTTGGGGCCCTGCTGGCGCTCCGAGCGGTTGGCGGTGCCCTCCGTCCCGGCCGGGGTGAGCGTGTGGCAGCCGGAGCAGCGCTCGGCGAAGATCTGGGCGCCCGCATGGGTCGGGTCGTCGCTGGGAACCTGGATCCCCTGTGTCCCACAGCCGGTGGCGGCCGCGACGGCGGCAACAGCGATCAGTAGGAGAGCCCCTCGCACGCGGCGGGATCATATGCAACCGATTCCGGGCCAGATTCGCCGGGGGCGGCACCTGCGTAGGTTTCAGGCATGGCCGGCGACGGGGTGAGCCCGGACGAATTTCGAAACGCGCTGACCGCCTACGCCACCGGGGTCACGGTGGTCACCGCGGTCGGCCCGCACGGGCCTTCGGGTGCGACCGCGAATGCGGTCACCTCCCTCTCCCTCGAACCGCCGATGATGCTCGCCTGCCTCGACCGCGGCTCGCGGACGCTGACCTCCGTGCGGGCCCAGGGGCGCTTCGGCGTCAACGCGCTCGCCGCAGGCCAAGCGGAGCTCGCCCGGCGCTTCTCCGCCAAGGACCCGGCGCCCGACAAATGGGCCGGGGTCGAGTGGTCGGAGCGCCAGGGGCTCCCCCGGCTCGAGGGTGCGCTGGTCTGGGTGGCCTGCGAGCTGCGCGACCTGATCGACGGCGGCGACCACCTGATCCTGACCGGCAACGTGCTCGAGGCGGAGGCCGGCGAGGGCCAGCCGCTGCTCTTCCACCGCGGCGACTACCGCGGGCTGCTCGCGGAGACCTAGCTCCCTAGTGGCCGGTCACAGGCTTGGGCGCCGGCTCCGCCGGTCGCCGGCGGCGCTGCCGCCGCCCACTCACCGAACGGCCGAGCTTGCGGACCAACATGACCGGCACTGCAATCAGGCCGGCGAGCACGCCCAGCGGATCAATGGCACGGCAAGCGGCAGCAGCGCGACGAGGGTCAGAATGAGAATCGGCAAGGCCAGGGGGGCGAGCGCCATGACAAGAATCCCGGCCCCAACGGTCCACTTCCAGATCTCGTCCGCGGCCTGGGCTCGGGCGCGAGCGGTTTCGCTGTCCATGACGGCTCCTTTCGTCGTTCCTATGAGGAAGACGAGATAAGCCTCACGGTTGTGACCACAGATTGGCGCGTTACTCGGCATATCGCGAGGAAGGCGCCAATTGATCAGGACAGCGCGCGGAAGAGGGCGTTGACAGCCCGGCGGCTGCCGTCGATCCGAATGTCCCCGGCCGCCACCGCCTTCCCCAGCCGGTTTCCACCGAAGACCACCGACGCGACGGCGCCGGGGTCGCTCTCGATCACCGCATCCGGACTCTCGGCCTCACCGCGGGCGGCTTGGAACTCCCCCTGTTTCACTGAGATCTTGAAGGGCACGCCACCCAAGCGGAGCTCGTACCGCGCCTCCAGCCCCTCGGCCTTCTCGTTCTGGAACGTGGTCTTGAGCGCAAGGACGAGCGAGTCCGGGCCCATCTCGGCGCTCCGGGGAAAGGTGGGTGAGTGGCTCGCCCAACGGCCGAGGGCGAGCACCGCCGGCTCAAGCTCGCGCCCCCATTCCGTCAGCTCGTAGACCTGAGTCGGGGCCGGGGGTGCAAGCTTCCGCCGTCCCACGATTCCCGACGCCTCGAGCTCGCGCAGGCGCTGGCCGAGGACGTTCGGGCTGATGTCGGGAAGCCCAGTCCGCAGGTCCGTGAAGCGCTTCGGGCCGAGCAGCAGCTCGCGCACCACGAGCAGCGCCCAGCGCTGCCCGAGCAGGTCCGAGGCGTGGGCGATCCCGCATCCGTCCTCGATCGTGCGTGTCCTGGCCATCGCGGGCAGTTTATCTCTTGCAAGTCCTGGAATACAACTATATGATTCTCTTTTAGGACTCTCTGGTACGGTGCGCTCGCGATATTGAGGACGCGCCAAGCCGACGGAAGGAGAACGGGAATGGACCTACCCCAGGTCGTGTCAGCTGAGGAATGGGAGGCTGCGCAGCAGGCTCACCGGGCGAAGGAGAAGGAGCTGACCCGAACGGAGCGACGAGCTTGCCGCGGAGCGCCGGCGGTTGCCGCGAATAAGGATCGAGAAGGACTACGAGTTCGAGGGCCCGCAGGGGAAGGCCGGGCTCGCGGACCTGTTCGAGGGCCGCCGCCAGCTCGTCCTCTACCACTTCATGTTCGGGCCGAACCAGGACGCCGGGTGCGACGGCTGCTGCATGTTCATCGACCAGGTCGGCCATCCCGCCCACCTGCACGCCCGCGACGTCACCTTTGCGATCACCTCGCGTGCGCCGCTCGAGAAGCTCGAGCGGTTCCGACGGCGGCTGGGTTGGGAGCACCCCTGGTACTCGTGGGGAGCCGGGGACTTCGGCGTCGACTTCCGCACATCTCCCGCCGAGCCCAAGGAGGGCGCCTACCAGGACGGCGAGGGCTTTGCACTGAGCGTCTTCCTGCGCGACGGCGGCGACGTCTATCGCACCTACTTCACGAAGAGTCGCGGCGTGGAGGCGATCGGGCCCATCTGGAGCTTCCTGGACCGGGTGCCGTTCGGCCGCCAGGAGACCTGGGAGGACTCGCCAGCCGGCTATCCGCAGGACGAGCCCTACACCTGGTGGCGCCGTCACGACGAATACGAGGAGGAGCGATGAGCGAGCGAGACGAATACGCAGCACGGCGTCCCCTGCTTCGTCTCGGGAGTATTCCCGGATCCCGACGCCGCGGCCTCGTTCTACTCGGAGCTGTTCGGCTGGGAGACCGAGAACCTGATGCCGCCCGAGCATCCGGGCGACTACTTCGTCTGCCGCCTACGCGACCGGGACGTCGCAGCGATCGTCTCTCAGCACGGCGCGCCGGCGCCGCCGCAGGCTGTCTGGACCACCCTCGTCTCGGTGGAGAGCGTGGGCGAGGCCGCATCGAGAGCGGCGAGCGCGGGCGGCAAGGTGATCGGCGAGCCCTTCGACTCACCCGGCGGCGGCCGCCAGGCGGTCCTGGCCGATCCCGCCGGGGCCGTTTTCTCGGTCTGGGAGCCGCGCGAGCGCCATGGCGCCCAGCTCGTCAACGAGCCGAGCGCCTGGTCGATGAGCGCACTCAACACGGACGACCCGGAGGCGGCGAAGCGCTTCTACGCCGAGGTCTTCGGCTGGGAGACGAAGAGCTTCGACATGGGCGACTCCGAGCTGGTCATGTGGACCGTGCCGGGCTACGTCGGCGGAGAACCCGAGCAGCCGGCCCCCCGCGACGTCGTCGCGACCATGCTGCCGCCGGACGCGAACGGCGAGACCCCTCCCCACTGGAGCGTGGACTTCTGGGTGGCGAACGTCGATACCGCGGCGGAAACCGTCGCCAGGCTCGGCGGCGAGGTGCTGGTCCCGCCCTACGACGTGCCGAACACCGGACTGCGGCAGGTGGTGGTCGCCGATCCGCAGGGTGCGACGCTGTCGCTGACCCAGCCGCCGGGCGCCTGACGACGATCCCGCCGGATCGTTCGTGCTGGCAGGTGAGCCGCCGCCTGATGCTGGTCTAGAAGGCTGAGCTCGTTCCGGCTGCCCGCAGCGCGAGGAGAAAGATCACCAGGCAGGCCGTCGCCATGATCCCGGTGTCCCGGCGCACGATTGCCATCGCGAGCTGAGTCTGCCGCTCCGGGGGCAGCGAATGAACGTCGAGGTCGCCGAGCTCCGCCGAGGCGGAGCCGAGCCGGATCACCTCGGCAAGCAGCGAGACGACCAGCGGCAGCACGCCGTAGAGGACGTGGAGCTCGTCGGCGTGGTGGCCGCTGAAGACGAGCAACAGCCCGAGCAGGGTCTGCAGGATCACGGTGGCCTGCGCGATCCGCAGCGCGTACCAGAAGCCGGCCGAGGGCCGGCGCTCGAGCCAGGAGTAGCCGCCCCAGACGCCGGCCACCAGATTGGCGGCGATCAGGCAGACCCCGACGACTAAATGGACTTCCGGCACGGGCGCGCCAGCTTAGAGGTCAAAGCCGCCAAAAAGGGTCGGAATTTGGCTTGCTGATGCGGAAAAGCACTATGTAACACCTTGCTACAAAGTCAGGGTCGCGGTGGTATAAGACCAAGCGGATCGTGCTTCAGAGCTACCTCCCCGTCCTCGTGTTCGCCGGCCTAGGGATAGTCGTGGGAGGCGCCTTCGCACTGCTCAACGGGGTGATCGGGCCGCGGCGCCCGAACCCGATCAAGACGCAGCCGTACGAGTGTGGCCTGCCCTCCCAGATCACCCGCACGTTCCGCTTCGGCGTGAGCTTCTACATGATCGCGATGCTCTTCATCCTGTTCGACATCGAGGTCGTCTTCCTCTACCCGGTTGGCGTCCTCGTGCACGCGACCAGGAGCGTCTTCGTCCTGGTTGAGATCCTCGTCTTCGTCGCGCTGTTGCTCGTCGCCCTGGTCTTCGTCTGGCGTCGAGGAGCGCTCGATTGGAAGTAGAGCGGCAGAGCCTCCGAGGCCGGCAGCTACGGGCCCGCGACCTGTTGCGCGGGGATCTCGAGGGCAAGGATCTCGAGGAGTACGTCGAGGAGCGGCTGCTGACGACCACGCTGGAGAACGTCCTCAACTGGGGGCGGGCGAACGCCCTCTTCCCGATGACCTTCGGCCTGGCGTGCTGCGCGATCGAGCAGATCTCCCTGGTCACCTCGCGCTATGACATTGCCCGCTTCGGGGCCGAGGCTTTCAGGGCCACGCCGCGGCAGGCGGATCTGTTGATCCTCTCCGGCCGGGTGTCGATCAAGATGGCGCCGGTCGTCCGGCGGGTCTACGACCAGATGCTCGAACCGAGGTGGGTGATGGCGATGGGAGCGTGCTCGTCGTCCGGGGGCATGTTCGCCAACTACGCCGTGGTCCAGGGCGCTGACAAGTTCATGCCGGTCGACATCCACGTCCCCGGCTGCCCGCCGCGGCCGGAGGCGGTTCTGCACGGCCTCAACAAGCTGCAGCGGCTGATCCGCGGCCAGCCCGACCTCGGCTGGCGCCAGCGTTACAACGCTGTCGGCACCGAGGAATGGGCGCGGTTCGAGCCGGGAGAGCCGACGTCGGAGGCCCTCGAGCGCGCGGCGGCGGCGGTCAGGTCCGCCGATGAAGGCGAGGACGGGAATGCCTGACGCCCCGGGGCTCGAGCTGATCGCCCAGAAGATCGAGGATGGGCGGCAGGGAACCGTCATCGAGACCTCTTTCGAGCACGACCGCGCGACGCTGGTCGTCGATCCAGAGGGGATCCTCCACGCGCTCGCCTGGCTTCGCGGCCAGCCCGATCAGGGTTACACCTTCCTCGCCAGCGTGCACGCCGCCGACTACCTGCCGGCTACCCCTCGCTTCGCCGTGCACTACGAGCTGCTCTGTCGGGAGCGCGTCGAGCGGATCCACGTCAAGGCCCTGCTCGATGACCCGTCCGGCGAGAACGGCGACGCGGAGAGGCTGCCCGAGCTCGATTCCTGTGTCGAGCTCTATCCGACGGCCGAGTTTCAGGAGCGCGAGGCGTATGACTTCTTCGGAATCCTGTTCCGCGGCCATCCCGATCTGCGCCGCATCGCGATGCCCGAGGACTACGTCGGCTGGCCGCAGCGACGTGACTTCCCGATTGGCGGCGAACCCGTGCTCTACACGCACAACGAGATCGAAGCCCCGCGCTGGTTCGAGTGATGGCGGACCGGACCTTCAGAGACGAAGCGGACATCACCGAGCGCGGCGTCGATCCCCTCAGCGAGGACCCGTCGGCGGCGCTGGCCGATCAGGTCGCGGAGATCGCGGAACGGGAGCTCGGGGGACCGGGCCTCGAGCCGGAACAGGAGGTCCTGACGATCAACATGGGGCCGCACCATCCCGCCACTCACGGGGTGCTGCGGCTGATCGTGACGCTCCAGGGCGAGCGGGTGATCGAGCTGAAGCCGGTGATGGGTTACCTGCACACCGGGATCGAGAAGTCCTGCGAGGACAAGAGCTACTGGAAGGTCATCCCGTTCGTGGAGCGGATGGACTACCTCTCCTACTTCTTCCAGATGGAGGCTTTCTGCGGCTGCGTCGAGCGGTTGGTGGGTCTCGAGATCCCGCCGCGCGCCAAGTACCTGCGCGTCCTCCACATGGAGCTCTGCCGGATCATGTCCCACCTGGTCTGGCTGGGCACGACCGCGCTCGACATCGGTGCGATTTCGATGCTCTGGTACTGCTTCCGCGAGCGGGACAGGATCCTCGACCTGTTCGAGATGTCCGCGGGACAAAGGATGCACACCCGCTACTTCCAGGTCGGGGGAGTCTTCGAGGACATCCCCACCGGCTTCGAGCGGAAGGTGCGGGCGTTCTGTGCGGAGATGCCGACGCGGATCGATCAGTACGAGGCGCTGCTCGACCGCAATGAGATCTTTCTGCGGCGCACGCGCGACGTCGGGATCGTTCCGCGTGAGCGGATGCTCGAGCTCGGCGTCACCGGCCCGCTGCTGCGAGCGACGGGCGAGCCCTGGGACCTGCGGAAAGCCGACCCCTACCTCGGCTACGGCGACTTCGACTTCAAGATCCCGGTCGGCACGGTCGGCGACGGCTACGACCGCTATCGCGTCCGGTCGCAGGAGATGCGCGAATCGGTGGGGATCATCGAGCAGGCGCTCGACGGCCTCCCCGAGGGCCCCTGGATCGCGGACGACCGCAAGTACGTCCTCCCTCCACGCGACGAGCTCTCCACCTCGATGGAGGCGCTGATCCACCACTTCAAGCTGGTCACCGAAGGCTACCGCGTGCCGCCTGGCGAGCTCTACTACTCGATCGAGTCGCCGCGGGGGGAGCTCGGGTGCTTCGTTCTCGCCGATGGCTCGTCAAAGCCGGCCCGCGTCCACTTTCGTGACCCTTCCTTGGTCAACCTGCAGTCGCTCCGCGACATGTCCGTCGGTGGGCTGATCGCGGACCTGATCCAGAACCTGGGCATGCTCGACCCGATCATCGGGGGTGTCGACCGGTGAGCCCGCTGATCCCGAAGGGCAAGCGCCCCTGGACGGTCGACCCTGGCCACATCCACGACGCGCCCGAGCCGCCCCCGATGCCGGACGAACAGGGCCAGGTCGGGGTCGACATCCCGCCGAAGGAGATCGAGGTGCTGCAGGCGGTCGAGGAAGAGCGCGAGCCCCACGGCGAGCCGGCGCCGGTGCCCGAGCCCTCGGAAGTGGAGGTCCCGAAGGGGCTGGCGGAGGAGATCCGCCGCGCGATGGGGCGCTACCCGCAGAAGCGGTCGGCGGCGATGCCGGCCCTGTGGGCCGTCCAGCGTCGCTACGGCTGGTGCACCCCCGACGGCATCCGCCAGGCGGCCGCGGTAATGGGCGTAACGCCCGGCTACCTGGAGGGGGTAGCCACCTTCTATGACCTCTTCCGGCTCGAGCCCGGGGGCGAGCACCAGGTGCTCGTCTGCACCAACATCAGCTGTTGGCTGCGCGGCGCCGATGACCTTTTGAGGGCGTTCGAGGAGGCGGCCGCGGGCAGCGGAGGCGAAGCTGAGCAGCCCGCGGATGATGGAGTCTCCGAGGACGGCAAGCTCTCTGTTCGGGGCTTCGAGTGCCTCGGCGCCTGCGACCTGGCGCCGATGGCCTCGATCGACGAGCGCTATTACGGGCCGCTCACGGAGGAGGACGCCAAGGCAGCGGCGGAGCAGCTGCGCTCAGGCGCCGAGGTGCTCCCCGAGAAGCGGCTCGATGATCGCAAGGTCGCTGGGGGCCCCGATGCAAAGGAGGTCGACGGCTGATGGCCTCGCTGGAGACGCGCCTCCTCTTCCGCAACATCGACGAGCCCGGCCTCGCCTCGATCGACACCTACCGCAGGCTCGGCGGCTACCGGGCGATCGAGAAGGCTTTCAAGCAGATGACTCCCGAGGAGGGCCTCAAGGAGCTCGAGGACTCGGGCCTGCGCGGCCGCGGGGGCGCCGGGTTCTCCATGGGCAAGAAGGCCTCCTTCCTGCCGCGCGGCGACATGGACAAGTACCTCTGCTGCAACGCCGACGAGTCTGAGCCCGGCGCCTTCAAGGACCGCGAGCTGTTGCAGAAGAACCCGCACCAGCTGATCGAGGGGATCATCATCGCGGCCCGCGCCGCCGGGGCCAACCGCTGCTTCATCTACATCCGCGGCGAGTACGACCTCCAGGGAGACATCCTCGACAAGGCGGTCGACGAGGCCTACGAGGCGGGTTTTCTCGGCAAGGACGTGCTCGGCACCGGGGAGCAGGTCGAGCTGGTCGTCCACCGCGGGGCCGGCGCCTACATCTGCGGCGAGGAGACCGCGCTGCTCGACTCGCTCGAGGGCAAGCGCGGCAACCCGCGCCTCAAGCCTCCCTTCCCCGCCGTCCAGGGCCTCTACGACGGGCCAACCCTGATCAACAACGTCGAGACCCTCTCCAACGCGCCGCACATCATCGCCTCGGGCGCCGACTGGTTCAAGAGCATGGGGACCGAGCAATCCCCGGGGACGAAGGTCGTCTCGGTCTCCGGCGACGTGAAGCGCCCGGGCAACTACGAGGTCGAGCTCGGCATCCCCACCAGGGTCCTGGTCGAGGAGCTCGCCGGCGGGCCGCTCGACGGCCGCGAGATCAAGGGCATCTTCCCCGGCGGTTCCTCGTCGCCGGTGTTGTTGCCCGAGGAGGCACTCGACAAGCCGTACAGCTTCGAGGCGATGGCCGACGCCGGCTCGATGCTCGGCTCGGGCTCGATCATCGTCTTCGACGACACCACCAGCGTCGTCGAGCTGGCGCTGCGGACCGCCCGCTTCTACCACCACGAGTCGTGCGGGAAGTGCACGCCCTGCCGCGAGGGCACCAACTGGACGGTGAAGATGCTCGAGCGGATGATCCGCGGACAGGCGACGCCGATCGACCTCGAGACAACCGCCTCGGTGCAGACGAACATCATCGGCAACTGCCTGTGCGTGCTCGGCGACTCGATGGCGATGCCGGTCGGCTCCATGGTGAAGAAGTTCCGCGGAGAGTTCATGGAGGCGATCGAACAGGGCGTGCCGGAGAGGTTGGCGGCGTGACCCGCCCGATCCGGAACGCGGTGAGCCTGGTCGTCGACGGCCGCGAGGTGACGGCGTCCGAGGGGACGATGCTCGTCGACGCCGCCAAGCACGGCGACGTCGAGATCCCGGTCTTCTGTTACGAGCCGAAGCTGGGCCAGCCGGTGGGGGCCTGCCGCATGTGCCTGGTCGAGATCGAGGGGATGCCCAAGCTGCAGACCGCCTGCTCCACACCGGTGCGCGACGGGATGGTCGTCTACACCCAGACCGACCGGGTGACCGAGGCCCAGAACGCGGTCGTCGAGTTCCTGCTCATCAACCACCCGCTCGACTGCCCGGTCTGCGACAAGGGCGGCGAGTGCCCGCTTCAGGACATCGCCATGGGCTGGGGCCCCGGCAAGAGCCGCTTCACCGACCCGAAGCGCCACTTTCAGAAGCCGCTCGAGCTCTCACCCCTGGTCGCGATCGACCGAGAGCGCTGCATCCTCTGCTATCGCTGCGTCCGCTTCAGCCAGGAGGTCGCGGAGGACGAGCAGCTCCAGCTGCTCGAGCGCGGCGACAAGACCTTCGTCGGCACCTTCGACGAGCGGCCGTACATCGCGCCCTTCCATGGGAACATCATCGAGCTCTGCCCCGTCGGGGCGCTGACCTCCTACACCTACCGCTTCCGCGCCCGCCCCTGGGACCTCGAGCAGGCGGGCTCCGTCTGCACCCTCTGCCCGAGCCAGTGCAACGTCGGCTTCACCGTCCGCGACGAGCGCGTGCTGCGCGTGAACGCCCGGGACAACGCCGAAGTGGACGACGGCTGGCTCTGCGACAAGGGCCGCTTCGCCTTCCAGATGTTCAACTCGGCGGAACGGATCACCCAGCCGATGGTCCGCGCGGGCGACGGCAGCCTCAGCCCGATCTCCTGGGACGAGGCGGTCAATCGCGTCGCGAAGGCGTTCCGGGACTCCGGTGACCGGGCGGCCGCCCTTGTCGGCGGAGGGACCTCGAACGAAGAGGGCTGGCTGGTTCAGCGGATCGTTCGCGCCGCCGGATCGTCGAACGTCGACTGCTCGCCCAACCCGGTGGATCCGACGCAGCTCGGTGAGCTCTCCAGGCCGGATCACGGCTCCCGCATGGCCGACCTCGATAACTCGGACGCGATCCTGGTCGTCGGGGTCGACCCGCTGCACGAGATGCCGATCCTCGACCTGCGGATCCGCAAGGCGGTCCGGCGGAGCCGCGCAAAGCTGACGGTCGCCTCCGAGCGTCCCACCACGCTTGACGGCGGCGCGGATGAGGCAGTCCGGTATGCGCCGGGCGATGCGACCTCGTTCCTCCGAGCGCTCGCCGGAGCGCTCGGGGCAGAGGGCTTCGACGCCGAGGGCCCCTTCAAGCAGGAAGCCGAGGCGATCGCAGGGACGCTTCGGAACGCCCCCGACCAGACGATCGTCTGGGGCGAGCGGCTGTGGCGCAGCCCAGGAGCGGTCGAGGCCCTGCACGCCTGCGCGCACGCCCTCGACATGCACAAGCGGATCGGCCCCGGCCTGCTCGAAGTCCCGGAGGAGTCAAACACCCGCGGACTGCGCGAGGTCGGCTGCCTCCCGAGCGCGGCGCCTGGTCTCCAGCCGACCGACGCCGGCCGAGGCAGCGCGCAGATCAAGGAGGGCCTCGCCGCCCACGAGCTGGGCGCGATGCTCCTCGTCAACGCCAATCCGGTCCGCACCCACCCGGACTCGGAGGGCTGGCGTAAGGCCCTTTCGCGGGTCGCTTCGTGGTCTCCATCGCGTCCTTCGAGGACGACTCAACCCGCCTCGCCGACCTGGTCATCCCCGCGGAGAACTACGCCGAGAAGGAGGGCACGGTCACCCACCCCGAGGGTCGGCTGCAGCGCCTGCGCCGGAACGTCCCGCTGCCTGAGGGAATGATCCCGGGCTGGAGCTTCCTCGACGCCGTCGCCGCCGAGCTGGGGGCCGGCCTCGACGCAGAGGCGCCCCGCGGACGTGTTCACCGCGCTCACCGACGAGGTCCCCTTCTACGAGGGATTGACCTACGAGGAGATCGGCGGCACCGGCATCCGCTGGGGTGACAGGACCGCAGGGCAAGCATGGGCGCCCGCCGCGCCGTCTGATGAGGCGTCCGCGGGAACTCCGACTGTGCCGACGCCGTCAGACGGGCTCGTCCTGGGCACCTACCGGGACCTCTGGGCCGCCGACGTCACCAAGCGGAACCCCGCGCTGCGGTTCCTCATGCCCAAGCAGAAGCTGGAGCTTCACGCGAAGGACGCCGACTCATTGGATCTCAGCAACGGAGACAAGGTCACCGTGTCCGTCAACGGCCACAGCGTCGACGCTACGGTCGCGATCCGCGAGCGGATGCGGGAGGGCGCCGCCTTCCTGATCGAGGGCACCGACGAGGCCAACGGCAACCTGCTCACCAACGGTGCGCCGCCGCGGATCGAGGTGAGCAAGCGATGACTCTCCCGCTTGCCGAGGTCAACTACGTCGAGGCGACCTGGGTGATGATCGTCAAGTCGCTGGTCATCTTCCTCGGCGTCTTTGCGATCGTCCCGGTGCTGACGGTCGTCGAGCGCAAGCTAATCGGCCGATTCCAGAACCGCTACGGCCCCAACCGTGTGGGACCGGTGGGCCTGCTCCAGCCGGTTGCCGACATCGTCAAGCTCGCGGGCAAGGAGATGTTCCGGCCGCAGGCGGCCGTGCCCTTCCTCTACGCGATCGCCCCGGCGATCGTGATCTTCTCGGGGATCATCACCCTGGCGATCCTGCCCTTCGGGAACGTCCAGGACGGGCTGGGGCTGTACGGGATCGACGTCTCGATCGGCGTCCTCTACTTCTTCGCCTTCAGCTCGATCTCGTTCTACGGCCTGCTGCTCGCCGGGTGGTCCTCAGGGTCGAAATACAGCTTCCTCGGGGCGATGCGCTCGGCCGCGCAGTTGATCTCCTACGAGGTCTCGATGGGCCTGGCGCTGCTCGGCGTCGTGCTTATGACTGGCTCTCTCTCCCTGACCAGCGTCGTCGACGGACAGGGCTCGATCTGGAACATCGTCCCGCAGATCGTGGGCTTCCTGATCTTCATGGTCGCGGGCTTTGCGGAGACCAGCCGGGCGCCGTTCGACCTCCCGGAGGCCGACGCCGAGATCGTTCAGGGCTACATGACCGAGTACGGCGGGATGCGCATGGGCTCCTATCTGCTCGCCGAGTATCTCGAGATGTTCGTCGTCTCCGGGATCGCCGTCACCTTCTTCCTGGGCGGCTGGATGGGACCCGGCCCCGGCTGGCTCGATCCGGTCTGGATGGTGCTGAAGACGCTCACGCTGATCTGCTTCTTCATCTGGATCCGCGCGACGCTGCCGCGGCTGCGTTACGACCAGCTCATGTCGCTGGGCTGGAAGGTGCTGCTGCCGCTGGCGACCCTGAACATCCTGGCTACCGCGGTGATCGTGACGGTGAGCTGATGGAGGCGAAGCTCAACACCGAGAAGACCGACTGGGAGGCCTTTCCGTACCTGAACCAGGAAGACGTGATCTCCGTGCAGCGCGGCCCGAGACCGGGCGGGGTCGGCGGCGCCTACCGGGCCTTCGGTGAGACGCTCCGCGGCCTGCGCACGACCTTCGGACGGGTGCTCGAGGGGCCGGTCACGATCCAATACCCGGAGGAGAAGACCCCGGTCTACCCGCGGTTCCGCGGCCGTCACAAACTGCACCGCTTCGAGGACAGCGGGCTCGAGAAGTGCGTCGGCTGCTCGCTCTGCGCCGCCGCCTGCCCGGCCGACTGCATCAGGGTGGTCGCCGCCGAGAACGACCCGGATCACCGGATCTCGGCCGGCGAGCGCTACGCCGAGGTCTACGAGATCAACCTCTCCCGCTGCATCTTCTGCGGCTACTGCGAGGTCGCCTGCCCCTTCGACGCGATCACGATGGGCCACGACTACGAGATGTCCGACTACAACCGCTCGGACCTGATCTTTACGAAGGAGATGCTGCTCGCGGAGCCGATCGACCGCACGCCCCTGCGGAGCGAGGGCGAGTGACCCAGGTCTGCTTCTTCCTCGGGGCGATCGGCACCCTGGGCGGGGCGATCGCGGTGATCGCGCTTCGCAATCCCTTCTACAGCGTGCTCGCGCTGATCGTCCACCTGATCTCGCTGGCCGGACTGTTCCTGCTGCTGCAGGGCGAGTTCATCGCGGCCGCCCAGATCGTGGTCTACGCCGGCGCGGTGATGGTCCTTTACGTCTTCGTCGCCGCCTACGTCGGGAACGTCGATGAGCCTCTCTGGGAGCCGATCCCGGGACAGCGCTTCATCGCCCCGCTGCTCGGCCTCGCGCTCTTCGTCGAGTTGGCCATCGCGATCACCGGCTCCGGCCTGCAGGCGATCGACACGCGTGGGCCGACAGTCGAGCTCGGCTTCGGCTCCCCTTCGGCGATCGGCAAGCTCCTGCTGGAGCGCTTCCTAATCGCGTTCGAGGCCGCATCACTTCTGCTGCTCGTCGCCGCCGTGGGCGCGGTTGTCCTGGCAGGCCGCCATGGCGGGGGGGCCGCTGGGGGTCCGGCGGGAACTCCGAGCGAGGCGGCCGCGAGCAATGGAGAGACGCCGACGACACTCCGCCGAGGGTCGCCCGCCGGGCCCCCCGCGGTCACCCCGCCGGAGGTCACCTGACCATGGACATCACCTGGTACCTCGTCCTCAGTGCGCTGCTCTTCGCCATCGGCGTCTCCGGCGTCCTGCTCCGCCGCAGCCCTCTCGTGATCCTGCTCTGCCTCGAGCTGATGCTGAACGCGGGCAACCTCGCGCTGCTCTCCTTCTCGCGCTCGCTCGGCAACCAGGACGGGCAGGTCTTCGCACTGATCGTGATGGTGATCGCGGCCTGCGAGGTGGTGGTCGGGCTGGGGATCATCGTCGCCGCCTACCGCCGCCGGATTCCACTCAACGTCGACGATCTCAGGTCCCTGCGCGGCTGAGCCGATGAGCGCGACCGCGTACGGCTGGCTGGTGCTCGCCTTCCCGCTCGCCGGGACCCTGATCGTGAGCCTGGGCTGGAAGCGGCTGCCGGGCCGGAGCGCCGGTTTTATCGCGACCGGGATGATCGGCCTCTCGTTCCTGGCCTCCCTCGGCGCCCTGATCCAGCTCCTCGGCGATCCGGTCGATGCCCGGCAGCACACCTCATCGTTCTATGACTACGCCAGCGCGGCCGGCCTCGACATCAAGCTCAACGTCCTTGTCGACCCGCTCTCGGTCTACATGTGCCTGGTCGTCAGCGGGGTCTCAGCGCTGATCCACCTCTACTCGATCAGCTACATGACCTCGGACCGCGGCTTCAACCGCTTCTTCGCCTACCTCAACTTCTTCGTCTTCTCGATGCTGTTGCTGGTCCTGGCCGGCAACCTGGTGCTGCTGATCGTCGGCTGGGCCTTCGTCGGCTTCGCCTCTTACGCGCTGATCAGCTTCTGGTACCGGCGGACCACGGCCACGCGGGCGGGGATGAAGGCCTTCGTGATCAACGTGATCGGCGACGTCGGCATGGTGCTGGCGGCGTTCTTCATCTTCCGCGAGCTCGGCACCTTCGACCTCCTCTCGATCTTCAGCCAGGCCCCGGGCACGTTCCACACCAACCAGGGCGTCGTGGTCGCGATCTGCCTGCTGCTGCTCGTCGGCGCGATCGCCAAGTCCGCCCAGGTGCCGCTCCACACCTGGCTCCCGGACGCGATGGAAGGCCCGACGCCGGTCTCCGCCCTGATCCACGCGGCGACGATGGTCACCGCCGGCGTCTACTTGATCGCCCGCTTCCACCCGCTGTTCGAGATCGGGCTGACCGCCGCCGACATCGCCGCCTTCATCGGTCTGGCGACGCTGCTGATCGCGGCGACGATCGCGCTGGTCGTCACGGATCTGAAGCGGATCATCGCCTACTCGACCATGAGCCAGATCGGCTACATGTTCGTCGGGGTCGGGATCGGGGCGTACTCGGAGGGTCTCTTCCACCTGATGACCCACGCCTTCTTCAAGGCCCTCCTCTTCATGGCGGCCGGCTCGGTGATCGGTGCGATGGCGAACCGCCAGAACATCGACCGGATGGGCGGCTTCCGCAAGGCGATGCCGTTCACCTCGGCCATGCTGCTGATCGGCGCGCTGGCGCTGGCCGCGTTCCCGCTGACCTCGGGCTGGTTCTCGAAGGACGAGATCCTCGACTTCGCCGCCTACCGCGGCGGCTTCTACGTGATCTTCACGATCGGCGGCTACCTCGGGGCGCTGCTGACCGCCTTCTATGCGTTCCGGATCGGCTTCCGGGTCGTCTTCGGCGAGCCGGTCGAGGAGGCGAGGGAGCTCGAGCAGGGGCACATTCACCACGCCGAGCCCGAGAACCCCGCGACGGGAGAGAAGGAGGACACCGACGTCGGCTTCCCCGGACCGAGCCACCAGATCGCCGAGCGCGAGTGGCCGATGAAGGTCGGGATGAGCATTCTCGCGTTCGGTGCGCTCGTCGGCGGGTTCCTCCAGATCCCAGGTGTGGACGAGGTCGTCCACAAGTTCCTGCACGGCTCCTTCGAGGACTCGAGTCTGTACGAACAGGGGCCGAGCACAGGCGCCGCGTACCGAGGCCTGACGATCGGAGGCGTGCTCTCGATCATCGGCATCGCGGTCGCCTACTACTGCTACATCCAGGCGCCGGGGACGACCGCAAGGCTCAAGGAGCGGCTGCGCTGGCTCCACGACCTCCTCGAGCGCAAGTGGTACTTCGACGAGGCGATCGACCTGGTCTTCGTCCGCCCGTCGCTCACGGTGGGCCGCTGGGTGAACGCGATCTTCGAGCGCTACGTCATCCAGGGACTGGTGGTCGGGGTGACCGACCTGGTCCGGGGCGCGAGCGCCGGCGTCCGGGGCGTTCAGTCCGGCTACATGCGCTCCTACGCCCTGCTGCTGGTCACCGGCTTCGCCGGGCTCGGCCTCTACTTCCTCCTGCAGAGCTCATGAGGGGACTGCCGTGATCGAGACCCTCCTCTGGGCACCGCTCGTCTTCGGACTGATCGCGGCCCTCATTCCGGGGCGGGTGACCGGCTGGGTGGCCACGGCCGGGCCGCTCGTCTCGCTCGTGCTCGCGGTCGTGGTCGTCGCCGGCTTCAACCCCACCGGTGGCCTCCAGCACACGGTCGACGCGAGCTGGATCCCCACGCTCGGGGTGCGCTACCAGCTAGGCGTCGACGGGATCAGCCTCTTCCTGGTCCTGCTCACCTCGGTCCTCTGGCTGGCGGCAACGGTCTGGTCGGCGATCAACCCGCCCGAGCGGCCGCGTCTCTACTTCCTGATGTTCGGGCTCGCCGAGACGGCAGTGCTCGGCGCCTTCCTCGCACAGGACCTGATCCTGTTCGTCCTCTTCTTCGACCTGATGCTGATTCCGTTCTACTTCATCTTCGGGAGCTGGGGCACAGAGCACCCTGGACGACCGGAGGAGGACGAAGGACCGATCAGGCCCCAGGCGGCGACTCTGAAGATGTTCATCTACACGCTGGTCGGCTCGCTGCTGATGCTGGCCGGAGCGATCGCGACTGGGATTCTGGCGGCGGACGGCGGCACTATCGACTTCAACATCCAGCACCTCGCCGCCGACCCGCTCGGCAGCGGCAGCCAGTACTGGATCTTCTGGTTCTTCGCCGCCGCCTTCCTGGTGAAGATGCCGGCCTTCCCGCTGCACGGGTGGATGCCGGACGCCTACCGGGTGGCGCCGCTGCCGGCGCTGGCGCTCTTCTCGGGGGTCCTCTCCAAGGTCGGCGCCTACGGCTTCCTGCGCATCGTCTTGCCGATCTTCCCCGCGGCGACGACCCACTTCCAGGAGGTGATCCTGGTCGTCGCGGTGGCCTCGATCCTCTACGGCTCGGTGATGGCCTTCACCCAGACCAGCGCCCGGCTGATCCTCGGTTACTCGTCGATGGCCCAACTCGGCTTCATCACCCTCGGGATCTTCAGCCTGCGGCCCGACGGCGCGGATGGCGCGGTGCTCAACATGGTCAACCACGGCCTCGTGGTCGCACCGCTGATGCTGATCGCGGTGCTCCTGGTCGAGCGCGCGGGTACCGACGACATCCGCAGGATGGGCGGCCTGGCGACGCGGGCTCCGGTGCTGGCAACTCTCTTCCTGATCGCGACCCTGGCGCTGCTGGCGATGCCCGGCTCCGCCAACTTCATCGGCGAGTTCTACATCCTCAACGGGATCTTCCAGGAGAAGATCGTCTACGCCTTCGTCGCGGCGATAGGCATTGCGCTGGCCGCCTACTACGCGCTCCGCCTCTACCAGCACGCGATGCACAACCGCGAGCCGGAAGGGATCGAGTCACGCGAGGTCGGCCCGTTCCGCGGCGCCATTCTCGCCGGTCTGATCGCCTGCATCCTCGGGATCGCGCTCTGGCCGGGGTTGATCCTGCAGCGGGCCGATGACTCGGTCAGCGGTCAGCTCAACAGGACGGCCCAGGCGCCGACCGAGGTGGCACAGCGATGAACTTCAACGCTCCTCACGTCGACTACGCCGGGCTCTCGCCCGTCATCGCGCTGACCGCGGGGCTCGTCTTCGTCCTGATGGTCGGGCTGATCCCGCGGCTCGGGCGCTTCACGATGGCCTACCTGACGATCGCCGTGCTGGCGACGACAGCCGGCCTCGCGATCTGGCAATGGGGCTCGAGCGAGGACCTGGTCGCGGGGGCACTACGCCTCGACGCGTTCGGCCTGGCGGCGACCTTGATCGCCTGCCTGGCCGCCGCCGTCGCCGTTGCGATGTCGATACGGGAACCCGCCGCCGAGGAGGCGGGCTTCGGCGCCTTCTACAGCCTGCTGCTCGGCTCCGTGCTCGGCATGACCCTGATCGCCCAGGCGCAGAACCTGATCGCCTTCTTCGTCGCGCTCGAGCTGCTCTCGATCCCGCTGTATGTGCTCTGCGCCTCGGCCCGGCGGACCGAGCGCTCGCTCGAGTCGGGCCTCAAGTACCTGGTCATCGGCTCGATCGGGTCGGCGACCGTGCTCTACGGCTTCGCGCTGCTCTATGGGGGCTCGGGCTCGACTGACTTCGCCGGGATCGCCAAGGGCCTCGCGGGAGACAACGGCAACGACACCATCGTCCTGATCGGCACCGCGATGGTCGCCACCGGGCTCGCCTTCAAGACCTCGGTCGCGCCCTTCCACCAGTGGACGCCCGACGTCTACCAGGGGGCGCCCACTCCGATCACCGCCTTCATGGCGGTGGCGACCAAGGCAGCCGCGTTCATCGCGCTCGCTCGGCTCTTCGAGGTGGCACTCGGGCCGATCGCCGACGATTGGAAGCCGGCGCTGGCGGCCCTGGCGGTCGTCTCGATCGCGGTCGGCAACATCGGCGCGCTCGGCCAGGACTCGCTGAAGCGGCTGCTGGGCTACTCCGGGATCGCCCAGGCCGGCTACATGCTTGCCGGGGTCGTGGTCGCGACCGAGAAGGGCCTCGAGGCGCTCGTCTTCTACCTCGCCGCCTACACGCTGATGAACCTCGCCGTCTTCGCCGTGGTGATCGCTCGCGAGCGCGAGACCGACCGCGGCGACGACATCGAGGCGCTCGCCGGCATCGGTCGCTCCCGGCCGCTCCTCGCGTGGCCGCTGACGATCGGCATGCTCGCCCTCGCCGGCCTGCCGGGGACCTCCGGCTTCATGGGCAAGCTCTTCCTGATCGAGGCGAGCGTCGACGGCGACTACACCTGGCTCGGCGTGGCGATCGTGATCGGCACGATGGTCTCGCTCGCCTACTACCTGCGAGTGATCGCGGCCATCTGGATGTGGCCGGAGCCCAGCGCCGCTCCGCCGACACCGCCCGAGCCCGGAGCGCTGCCCGCGATCGCCGGAGGATCCCCGGAGGCCGACCGCATCCCGAGGGGCGCCAGCCGCTGCGCGTTGATCGTCGGCACGGCCCTGCTCTGTGGCGCGGCCACGATCGCCTTCGGCGTCGCCCCCTCGCCGCTGCTCGACTGGGCGACGCACGCGGCCGGTTCCCTGGCGACGACTGTGTAGGCGGCGCAAAAGAGCCCCCGGCGTCCGAGTCGGGAGCTCCCTCGCATTCATGCCGACGCCATCCGTGGCGTCAACGGCACGTCGGCAAGCCTTAGTCGAACATCCTGCCCGCGCCGGTAACGGCAACCAGCTGCCTGACGGCGTCGTACTTCGAGGGCAGGAACCTGATCCGGTCTCCGTCCTGCTGACTCCGGGTGTGGGCTCTCAGCAGCACGCTCAGGCCAGTGGAGTCCATGTATCGAAGGTTGGTGAGATCGACAACGATTGCTCGCGCCGTGGCCTTCTCTGCCACGCGAATCGCCTCATCGAACTCGTCCGCCGAGGCCAGGTCGAGCTCCCCGGAAACAAGAACGCAGACGTGATCGGCTGCTTGCACTGACTGGACTTCGAACATCCCGTCCGGAAGGACGGAATGCTCGGTTCCGTGCTGGTCGCTCTGGGCCATTCGCGTCCTCTCTTTCGAAGACGCAAGCCGAGGACTCGTCCCCTAACCCCAGTCCGAGTGATTCGTCTCGCTGCTCGAACCAGCGTAGCGGGTTGACCCGCGCGCACCCCTGAGGCAGCCCGCATCGGAGACGATGGCGGCCCCTTGGGCGTCCTGCTCACCATCGCCGCGATCGCGATCTCCGGCAGTGCCGGCGTCGCCGCTGAGCGGCGCTGGCCCGCGGTGGCCGTCGGCTGGGCGCGACGGTTGCTCGTGCTTTCTCTCTACACGCTGATCCCGTTCGTCGTCTTCTTCAATCTGGCCCGCACCCACATCAACACCGACGAGGCCGGCGGCCTGGTGATCGGCTGGGTCGCAATCCTTGCCGCGTCCGGTATCGCCTGGGTCGTCGGAAGCCGGCTACTGCGGCTTCGCCGTCCATCCACTGGCTCGCTGATCACCGGGACGCTGATCCCCAACTCCGGCTACCTCGGCTATCCGCTGGTCGCCTCCTTGCTGGGATTCCACGCGCTCGGCGAGGCCGTCGTCTACGACGTCGCAGTCTCCGCGCCCAGCTTGCTCCTGCTCGGCTTCGGGACGGGCGCCGCCTTCGGAACCAAGGCGGGAGAGGGCTTCCGCGACCGCCTGATCGCCTTCTTCACCAGGAATCCACCGCTCTACGCGGCGGTCGCCGGGCTGCTCGTACCCAACTCCCTTGCCCCGGATGTCCTGGTGGACATCTCGCGAGGCTTCGTGATCGCGCTGTTGCCGATCGGCTTCTTCGCCGTGGGGGCGGTCCTCGCTGAGGAGGTCGAGGAGAAGAGGGTCGAGCTGGGCTCGCCGTTCGACCCTCCGGTGGCCGCGTCGATCCTCCTCCGTCTGGCGATCGCCCCGGGCCTCCTGCTGGTGCTCTCCCGGCCCTTCATCGATCTCCCCGGCCCCTATCTCCTGCTCGCTGCGATGCCCTGCGGAATCAACACCCTGCTGGTCGCCCACGTCTACGGGCTCGACGCGAAGCTCGCAGCGCGGGCCGTGGCCTGGACCACCGCGATCGCGGTCGTTGCCGCTCTAATCGCCCAATCGATCTGGGGCTGAAGCCGCGTGTCATCGCGGCCAAATTCCGCGGTGGCAACATCAGCCCCGGGGTCTACGATGGCTCGCCCATGCGCTACCCGGTAGAGGAATTCACAGAGGAGGAACGCCAGCTTCTCTCGCCCCACTTCACCAACCTCGACCGTCCGGTCTTCGCGCTGGTCAATCTCCCGGAGACGATCAAGGGTGCTCTCTTCGCCCGCTACTCCCGCTACTCGGGGACGCTCCGCCGGCTCTACCTCGACGAGTTCGCGGCCGACGTGCCGGAGGGCGGGCGGCCCTTCGAGGGCGAGGAGGGCGAGCGGGCCGCGGGCCTCTACGAGCGCGTCTTCATGGGTTACGGCGACGACTCGATCGCGCAGGTCGGCGGCGCGCACGTCGCCTGCGAGTGGGTCTCGAACATCCTCACCAAGGTACTGCAGCGCGGCCGCCTCGCCGCCTACCTCGAGCAGTCCACCCGCTACATCCCCTACGACCAGCCGCTGCCGGATTCCGCGGGCGGCGGCCACCGCTTCTATCGCGACACCCAGCTCGGCCCCGAGTACGAGCGGGCGATGGAGGAGCTCTTCACGATCTACTCGCGGTCGCTTGTCGAGGTGCGCGAATGGGCGGCCGAGCGCTGGCCTCGTGGGGACGAGCCCGAGGCGGCCTGGCAGCGCTCGATCAAGGCGAAGGCGCTCGACCTGCTGCGCGGGCTGCTGCCCGCCTCGACCCTGAGCCACGTCGGCATCTTCGCCTCGGGCCAGGCCTACGAACAACTCCTGTTGCGGATGCTGGCCTCTCCCCTCCCGGAGGCGCGCCACTTCGCCACGATGATCCTCGAGGAGCTCAAGAAGGTGATGCCGAGCTTCGTCGCTCGGGTCGAGCGTCCCGATCGCGGGGGCGAGTGGGTCACCTACCTCGAGCGGCGCCGGGAGGCGGCCGAGCACTGGGTCGCGCGCATGGGCCTCGACCGCTCCGAGGTCGACGAGATGGCGCCATCGGTCGAGCTGATCGACGTCGACGGCTCCGAGGACGAGCTGATCGCCGCCTCGCTCTTTGAATCGGCATCCGGCTCGGAGCGATCGATTCTCGACCGCGTCCGCTCGCTCCCTCCCGACGAGCAGGCCGAGATCATCGCCGACCTCGCCGGCGAGCGGGCGAACCGCCGTCACCGCCCGGGCCGCGGCTGGGAGGCGGTCCGCTACCGCTTCGAGATCGTCTCCGACTACGGCGGCTTCCGCGACCTGCAGCGGCACCGGATGCTGACCTGCCAGTGGCAGCGGCTCAGTCCGGAGCTCGGCGCCGGCATCCCTGACGAGGTGCGCGAGGCCGGGGCCGGGTCTGAGTACGAGCGCGCCCTGGAGATCTCACGCACCGAGTACGAGCGCCTGGCGGACGCCGGGCTGTCGGAGGCGGCGCCCTACGCGCTTTGTCTCGGCTACCGGATCCGCTACCTGCTCGACCTGAACGCGCGCGAGGCGATGCATCTCATAGAGCTCCGCTCCGGGCGCGAGGGCCATCCCACCTATCGCGCCGTAGCGCAAGCGATGCACGAGCGGATCGCGTCGGTGCATCCCGCAATCGCCGCGGCGATGATGCATGTCGACGCCTCCACCGAGCCACGCCTGGAGCGGATCATGAGCGAGATCCGCACCCACCGGAAGCGGGCCGCGGCCGAGCAGGAGCCGGCCCCGTCGGATGCCCCGCCGGGCGTCAGCGCCCTCGGCTGAGGCCACGGCCAATCCAAGAACCCTGATTTTCCGTAGTTGACTACGAGTCAATGCCCCATACGATGCGGTGGATGAAGGGAGCGAGAGCCTTGGCGAGCGGGATGCTCGTCCTGGCGTTGAGCTGTGCCGTTCCGGCGATCTCCGTCGCGCAGGACGCCGGCACGACCACCGACGCCACGACGACGACTCCTACGACGCCGAATCTCCCGACGGACCCCGGAACTCCGCAAACCGACCCGTCGACCGAGGGGGCGGCTGCGGGAACTGCGACTGAGCCGCCGCCGGCCGATGGGCGGACAGCCGATTCTTCTCTCGGCGGCGACAGGTCGCCCGCGGACGCCCCTTCGGGCGGCGGGTCGTATCGCGCGACACCGAAGGCACACAAGTCGGCCTCGGCGAGCGTGACCATGGGCGACCTGTTCTTCTCGCCGGTGTCGGTGAGCATCGCGGTCGGCGACACGGTGACGTGGCACAACACGGGGCAGGCGCCGCACAACGCCACTGCAGATGACGGCAGCTTCAAGACGCCCACGATCAACAACGGCGAGAGCGCCTCGCACACCTTCACCCAGGCCGGCACCTTCAGCTACATCTGCACGATCCACCCGCAGATGAAGGGCACGATTCGCGTGCTGAGCTCCGGTGGTGGCGGCGGCGGGAGTGGCGGAGGGGACTCGTCCAGCTCAAGCAGCTCCGCCAACTCGGAGGCCTCGGCAGTTGCCTCGCCCGGTGCCGCCGGCGACGCCAACACGCTGCCGATGACCGGCATCGCCGTCGGCGGCCTCGCACTGGTTGGCCTCGGGCTGCTGGCCCTGGGACTGATCGCCCGGCAGGCCGATCGCGAGCGCTCGCGCCGTCGCTGGCTCTCGATCTTCTAGGCCTCGCCGTCTGGCATGCTGGCGCCGTGCTCCAGCACGTCTCCCTCGAGGTGCCGCCCGGCGAGGCCGAGCGGATGATCGAGTTCTGGCGGCTCGTCGGCTTCGAGGAGGTCGAGGCGCCGGAGGCTCTCGGCGACGCGATCCGATGGGTGGAGCGGGACGGCACCCAGATCCACCTGATCCTCACTGAGGGCCACACCGCCCCCGTCCTCGGGCACGCGGCGGTGGTGGCCTCCGACCATGCCGAGGCGAAACAGCGGCTCCGGGAGGCCGGGTTCGAGGTTCAGGACACGAGACAGCTCTGGGGCGCAGATCGCGCCTTCGCCATCGCTCCGGGCGGCCACCGGGTCGAGCTGATGCAGGCGCCGCCTCCGACGCGTTAGACGGCTTCGCCAGATACGGCGGCCACAAACACCGCCGCCGAATCACCGGAAGCGTCTGCTACCGCCTCCGCTTCCTCTTTTTCCTTCGCCGGCCCGGCGTCTCGCCCTGAGGCGTCTGCTCGCCGACGCCGTCCTCCGGCAGCGGCTGCTCGGCGATCTCACGGCCACTGCCCTCGACCGTCCCCGGCGGTCCCCCCTCCGCCGGCGGAGGCCCCACCTCCTCGCGGCCCGGCCACGGGATCGCCTCACCCGCGGCCCAGGCCGGAGGCAGGGGCCTGGGCCACCAGCCGGCGAGCATCAGCCCCACGACCGCGAACCAGAGCATCAGGCCGAAGATCCCGACCGGGACCAGCAGCAGCGCCACGCCGAGAGCTAGGCCGAGCATCGCCCAGAACCGGGTCAGCAGGCCGGTTCGCATGGACCAGAGGGGGATGTAGACCATCGCGAAGACGAGGGTGATCAAGCCGACGAAGCGCACCAGCGACCCGGCCTGAAGCGACCCGGAGTCGTCGATCAGGTCGCTGGCGAGGTCATCGCGAGCCTTGCTGGCCGCCTGGTCCGGCGTCCTCGGCGTCGGGGGCGTGGTCGATTGGGTGGCGGTGGTTGTCGACTGAGTCGTGGTGGAGGCCGGCTTGTCGGAGCCGCCCTTGGCGGGGCTGGCCTGGGCGGCGGCCGCCTGCTCACGCGCCTGCCGCTCCTTCGCCGGGGCCTGGTCGACGAACTTGCCGGCGACGTCACTCAGTCCGGTGGCCACGATCACCCCGGAGATCGAGAAGAGGATCGGGCCGACGAAGGCCAGCGCGACCGTCCAGCGCCGAACGCGCTCGGTCCGGCCCCGTGCCGAGCGGATCAGGACGTAGAGCAGCGGCATGAAGAGGAGCACGGCGATTCCGATCAGGATCCCCTGCCCCACGATCAGCTCGGTCGTGCTGTCGTTGAAGTTGGTGAGCCGCTCGGCGTCGTTGTCGCCCCCACCGGAGGGCTGGATGGGCAGCGACGCCGCGAAGATCAGGGCGCCGGCGATTGCGCAGACGCCGGCGGGCCGCATCCAGCGGGCCTGGAAGTCGAGCAGCTCCTGTTTACTCGGGAGCGGGTTCACGATCGGATCCCCCAAGCCGACGCGGGGGGCGTGACTGTATCTTGGCCGCGATGCCGCATATTTCCCGGCAGCAAGGGCCGATCGCCGTCTATGGAGCCACCGGATACACCGGGCGGCTGGTGAGCGCCGAGCTCGCGCGGGCGGGCGCGGAGCTGGTGCTCTCCGGGCGCAATCGCAGCAAGCTCGACGCGCTCGCCTCGGAGATCGAGGGCGAGGTCGCGGTGAATGCCGCGGCGCTCGACGATCCCGCCTCGCTCCGCGGGCTGCTGGCCGACTGCTCGGTCGTGATCGACTGCGCCGGGCCCTTCGTCCACTTCGGCGAGCCCGTCCTGGCCGCGGCCGTCGAGACGGCCACCCACTACCTCGACAGCACAGGCGAGCAGCCCTACATGAAGATGGCCTTCGAGCGCTACGGGCCGGGCGCGTCGGAGGCGGGTGTCGCGGTGATCCCCGCGATGGGCTTCGATTACGTCCCCGGCGACATGATCGCCTCGCTCACCGCCGCCGATATGGGCGAGCTGGATGAGGTCTGCCTGAGCTACAACTGGCAGGGATTCACGCCGAGCCGCGGGACCGCCCGGACGACGCTGGAGATCATGCGAGGCGCCGGGGTCGAGTGGCGCGAAAAGCGGTGGACCGATGTGAGCGGCGGCGCCGGGCGCGGGACCTACGAGTTCCCCGCTCCGATCGGCAGGCGGCAGATGATCTGGTATCCGGCCGGTGAGCAGATCACCGTGCCTCGTCATATCCCGACGCGGAACGTCCGGACCACGATCAACGCCGGGGGCTTCTCGAACGAGCGCCTGGCGCCGATCTTCGCGGCGATGGTGTGGCCGGCAGGACTGGCGATGAGGACGCCGCTCAAGCGCCTTGCCGAGGCGGTGATCTCCCGTCTCCCCGAGGGACCCACCGCCGAACAGCGCGAGCGGATGCTCTGGACCATCGTCTGCGAGGCCAAGCGGGGCGAGGTCGAGCGCCGGGGGGTGATCAGCGGCAGGGACGTCTACGGCCTAACCGCCGCGGCGCTCTGTCAGGGGGCGATGATCGCCGCCAGTCGAGGCTTCGAGGGGCGCGGTGCCCTCGCCCCGTCCCAGGCGTTCGATCCGAAGGACTTCCTCGCCCGCCTCGATCGCTTCGACGTGCGCTGCACCGTCGAAGGCGTCGAGCAACCGCTTCCCGTCGAGGCCTGATCTCGATGCCGATCGGACTGAGCACCCGGCGGGGACGGGCCGTCAGCCTCGAGCAGGCGGCGGGTCCGGACTCAGCGCGCTGCCCCGCCGACGGCGAGCCGCTCTTCGTTTGGGTCGAAACCACCGGCTACGGAGCGCGCGAGGATCAGGTGATCGACCGCTGCGAGAACTGCGGCCTGGTTGTGGTCCGCGGTCAGGTGCCGACCCCGGACGAGGCGGCGGAGAGGCTGCTCTCAGTTGGCGAACGGCGGGAGGGGCGGGTCGCAGTGAAGATGGCGAACGCCGCTAGCCTGCAGGCCTGGCTCGGGGCGGAGAACTGGGCGGCCCTGCGTCCGGGCGGACATGGCTTAGAGCCGACCCCCCGCGCCGCCAGGCTCCTCCTCGCCCGCCGGGGCCTCGAGGTCCGGCGGATCAGGCACCTGGCGCGGCCCGGGATGGCCGCGATGTGGCAGACGCTGCTCAATCTGCTCACGTTCCATCGCGACTTCGCGTCCGAGGCCGCATCCGGCCGCCTTCGCTCGGGCACGGGGCGCGGGAGGGCGGCGTTCTGGACCGACGTCGTGGTCACCCTCCTGGCGGCGATTCCCACCGCCTTCATCGCGGTCCTGCTCGAGATCGGCGCGGTGCTGGCTCGGCGCGGCGGCGTGATCGAGGTCGAGGCCGAGCGGCTTCCGGCTACGGACTGAGCTCGAGCGCCAGCGCGGCGACCTTCGCGGCGGCTCCCACGTGCGGTGCAGCCTCACCGGAGTCGACCTCCCTGAAGGACGTTCCCGCCAGTCGATCGGCGAGCGCGGCGGATGCGTCCCGCAGGAGCGGGGGCGTCGACAGGGAGGTGACGATGGCGGACGGTCGCTCGGCGGCCGCCAGGCGCTGCAGCGGCACCCGCCACGCCGTGGCGATTCCCATCTCGGCGATCAGGCTCGCCGGCCGTTCTCGAGCTGCTCCGATCATCTGCTCGGGAAGCCGGCTCACTTCCGCCCCGAGCGCGGGTAGGCCGCCCGAGAGGTAGAGCCCGATAGCGTCCTCGCCCGCGACAGCCACCGTTTCCAGCCGCCGGCGATCGTCTGAGAGCGCCTCGGTCGCCATCGGCAAGAGCTGAAGGACGGGCGGCTCGACCAGCAGCGTCGCCGAGACCAGGTCGGGCCGGCGGAGGAGGAGATCGAGCGCGACCATCGCCCCAACACCGGCGCCGACTAGCGCCGCCGGAGCGGCTTCTGCCGATTCGAGTAGGGAGACGGCGTCCTCGCTCTGCTCCTCGATCGTCGTCCGGCGGTAGTCCTCCGGAGCGCTGGAGGCGCCCCAGCCGCGGCGGTCGTAGCTGAGCGCACGGGCCTCCGCTGCGAGTGCCTCGGCGACCGCCTCCCAGACGGACGCGCTGGCCGCGGTCTCGTGAATCAGCAAGAACGGCTGCCCCTCACCCCGCTCGCTCCACGCGATCTCGACGCCGCGGGCCTCGAGGGTCGGCACGACGGACCTAGAGGTTGCGCCAGATCCGGCCGATCAGCGGCAGCGCGACTGCCCGCGGGCTGTGCTGGCCGGCCAGTGCGGTCGCCCGGTTCAACATTCCCGGGACGACGACGCGCTTGTCGTGCGCGGCGCCATCGACGGCATGGCGGGCTAGGTCCTCCGCCGACATCCAGACGATCCCCGGAGTGCGGTCCTCGACCCCGGGGACCTCGGCGGTGGCCATGAACTCGGTCCGGACGGGCCCCGGGCAGACCGCGGTCACGGTGACGCCGGTGCCCCGGAGCTCGGTCCGCACCGCCTCGCTGAAGGAGAGGACGAACGACTTGCTCGCCGCGTAGACCGCAGACCCGGGCATCGGCTGAAACGCGGCGGTCGAGGCGATGTTGATGACGCTCCCCCTTCCTCGCTCCACCATCGGGGCGAGGAAGCGGCTGGTCAGGTCCACGACCGCCTCGACGTTCACCCGGACCATCTCGGTCATGCGCTCCCGCGGGCTTCTCGCGAAGTCGGCCTGATGTCCGAAGCCCGCGTTGTTGACCAGCACCTCGACGCTGCGGCCGCGCGCTCTCACCTCGTCCTCCAGGCGAGCGCGCTCGGATTCCTCGCCGAGATCGGCGGTGACGATCTCCGCGTCCGTGCCGTGCTCGGAGGCGAGCTCGGTCGCCAAGGTGCGCAGCCGCTCCTCGCGCCGGGCCACCAGGATCAGGGGGTAGCCCCGTGAGGCGAGCTCGGTTGCGACCGCGGCCCCGATCCCGGACGAGGCGCCGGTGACCAGCGCAGCGCTGCTGACCGAGACTTGCGGCAGGCCCACGGAATCGGGCCGGTTAGTCTTGAAGGCCCTCCCGGGCCTCCCTCACCAGGGTCACGGCCTCGGGGAAGACGATCCGGATCGCATCTCGCACCTGCACCGCCTGCTCGTCGCTCGAGCCGGTCAGTTCGAGCGAGCCGATCGCGGCGACCGTCATCTCGACCGCGAGCTTGATCGCGTTGTCGGCCCAGGCCACCTTCTGGGCCCCGGCCATCTGCTCCTGGAGCTCTTCCATGCGGCGCCGCATCTCCTCCGGGTCGCCAAACAGTCCGCCAAAACCTTCCATGCGTCGATCATAGTCCGCGTTACTCGTCGGCCGGGCATTTGGCACGGGTGCGCGCCCGGGGACACACTTCCCGGGAGACCCTGCTTCGGTGCCGGACACCGCCACAGCTCGGCGCCGGGGTGCCGCTTCGGTCGAGTACCTGGCCCTGGCCGGGATGATCGGCCTGTCGATCGTGGTCGCAATCGCGGCGCTGGTCGCCTCGCCGCCGAGCCGGGGCGATCGCGAGCTCGGTGAGATGCTCGCCAGGCGAATCGCCTGCCCGCCGCGCTACCCGGTGCCCTGCGGCCGCAACCCGCTGGCGCTCGCTTACGGCTTCCCGCTCGGCAAGCTGGTCCGCTACCTGGCCCCGGCGCCCGCGGGGGACGGCGGCGAGCGGCCCGTCGATTTTCGCTACTGCCGACAGGCGAGCTGCGCGGCACCGGGCCGGGAGCCGGGGCTCACCGCATCTGGACGCCGCGTCACAGAGTTCACCTCGGTGGAGGACCGGCGTGGGTCCGGCGCCGGTGTTTGTGGCCGCCGCACGTGTGATCCGATCCGGATCACCTACTGGCTCTACCGCCCGGGCCAGCCGTGGGAGCGGATCGAACGCACGGCCGGAGCGGCCCAGATCACGGCCGCCTCTCGACTCCGCCTCAGCCTCGAGGACGATCCGGCCCTCGTCCCGCTCGAGACCCTGCCCGGGCGAGACCACTACCGCTTCCCGTCAGGCGAGCAACCCCCGTGGCAGTGGTCGATGCCTTCGCGTCCGGCGACCTAGTCCATCCGCGGCGCTCGCCAGGATCGAGTCATGTTCCTGGTCACGATCGTCTGCTCAGATCCGGAGTGCATCGAGGAGCGCGAGATCGCCGTCGGCGACCTCGATGTCATCGAGACCTGCGTCTGTGACTGCGGCTACGGATTCGTGGTGGTGGGCGTCTCAGAGGTCGACGAGTCGGCCCGATCGGGTTCGCTTCTGGCGGGTTAGTCCCGTATATGGGGAATAACCCGCCAATTGGGAGCCCTGGCGCCTAGGCGTGTTGCTCTGCCTCGCTGCTCGCGCTGCGGATCAGGCGGCGCCAGTCGGTGGTCCGGAAGACGAAAATCAGGGCGAGGGCGGCGAGGACGACGGTCCAGGCGGCGATCGCGATCTGCTGGCCCACCGAGTAGGTGAGCACCGCGATCGGGCCCGGCCCGACCAGGGTGGCGACCAGCAGCGCCTGCTGGGCGCCGGCGCCGCCGGGAGTGAGGGGCAGCAGGTTGGAGACGGTCTGCACGCTCATCACCAGCAGGACGTTCTGGAACGAGCCCCCGATGTTGAAGGCGTCGAGGAAGAACCAGTAGGAGGCAAAGCGCATCACCCAGCCCACTCCCTGCCAGGACGCGACCGCGCGCAGGTAGAGGCTGGGCGTCGCCAGCACGATGGCGCCCTGCTTGATGTGGTCCCAGAACTCCTCCACCCGCCGGGCCAGCACGGCGAAGAGAACGATCACCAGGATCCCCAGCGCCGTCACGGTGAAGAGGAGCAGGCTCGGGTGCTGCGCCCAGAAAGCGATGTCGAAGGCGGGCAGGTCGGGCAGCTCGGGCGGTTGCGGCAGGAGGCCCTGGGTGAGCGCGTAGACGAAGACCAGAATCCCCGCCGTGGTGTCGAAGACCGAGCCGACGAAGAAGGAGGAGACGACCGTCGTGTACGTCGAGCGGCGGATCGAGCGCTTCGCGAGGAAGATCTTCACGGCATCGCCGACGCGGGCGGGGACGATGCTGTTCATCCCGGCACCCACCAGATAGGCGGCGGCGATCTGCGTGTAGGGCACAGGCCGGTCCGGATACGCCGCCCGCAGCGTGTTCTGCCAGGCGCGGCTCCGCGCCAGCAGGTGGGCCAGGTAGAAGGCGAGCGCGATGACCATCGACGGCCAGGCGATCTCGGAGAGCCGGTGGAAGAACTCCTCGGCGCCGTGCCGGAAGCTGTCGAGGCTGTTGCCGAGGTCTACCGCGAGCAGCTGGCTCATCTAGATGAATTGCTCATCTGGCCTCGCCCCTGACCTGCTTGGCCTCGGCGTTGAAGAGCGCACCCAGGAGGAACGCGAGGTTGCCGAGCCACAACCAGATCAGCAGGGAGATCAAGGCACCGAGGGTGCCGTACGTCTTGTCATAAGAGCCGAAATGAGAGACGTAGGCGGTGAAAATCAGCGAAACCGCGAACCAGAGCGCGGTGCCGAGCGCCGCTCCGGGAAGTACTGACTTCAGCGAGCGATCCCCCGGGCGGGGCGTCCGCCGCGGTGCGAGCGCGTACACGACCGCAAAGGCGGTGAGCAGCGCCGCGGCCCCGATCGGCCAGCGCAGGTAGCCCACCATCCCCGCGACGGTGCCGGAGAAGCCGGCGGCGTCAGCGATGCTGCCGAAGAGCGGCCCGGCGACCACCACCGCCATGAACGCGATCAGCACGAGCAGCGCGAGCAGCATCGTCAATCCGAGCCGCACGCCGAGGTTCGGAAGGAAGCCCCGCGAGCGCTTTGCCCGGTTGATCGCCTCCAGCGCACGCACCGCGGCCCCCACCGCCCCGGAGGCGGAGTAGAGCGCGAGCGCGAGGCCGACGACCAGCAGCACACCGGCGTTCGAACGGCTGCGGAGCGAATCCCGCAGAGCGCTGTCGATGGTGTCGATGGCGGTGCCCGGCGCGGCGTCGCGGAGGGTGCTGGAGATGCTCTGATAGGTGTCCGGGTACGCCCCGAACAGCGCGAGCAGGGAGACGACGACGAGCAGCGCCGGGAAGAGCGAGAGGATCGAGTAGTAGGTCATGGCGGCGGCCCGATCGGTGACCTGCACCTCGCCGAAGCGGCTGTAGATCGCCTTGGCGACGGCGATCCACTGCTCCCTACCAGACGGCATCGTGGGCCTCCATCACCCCCAGGGCCGACTCGACGGGCAGCCCATTCAGGGAGCCGCTGAAGGTGCCGAGGGGCGCCTCGTAGTCCGATCGCGCCAGCAGGGGGATCCCCTCGTGATGGGTGCGCTGAGTCTCGGCGGAGAAGTTGAGCCTCGACTCGTCCTCGAAGTGGATCGAGCCGAGCCCCTGGAACTGGACCGGCCCGGGCTCGGTGGGCTCGCCGGCGACCCAGATCGCTCGCTCGCTCGACACCGGCGGGTCGTTGATTCCCGTCACCAGATTCCAGGCGACCTTGCGGCCGTCGCGAGCAGTACCCACCCCCGCCGACCACTTCCAGGACGTGTAGCGACGGTGGTAGCCGGCCGAGTCGTCGATCACGCCCAGCCCGTCGAGCGGACTCGTCCGGCGGCCGATCCGGACCTCGCCGCGCACCGGCATCCCGGCCGCCTTGCGGGTCCAGGAATAGCCGCCCTCGCCGTTCGGACACATGGATTCGATCGGATCTGCCTCCTCGAACTCCAGCTCGAATTCGATGCTTCCCGCTCGAGCTCGAACCGAACGCCCCCGGATGCCCACGTCCCGGCGTCGCCCCGGGAGGTCTCGGCGGGTCCGCTCCCAGAGCCGGCGGCGCTCGCGGTCCCAGATCCCCCAGAAGGTCATCGTCGCCGGTCCGACCTGGACGATCGCGGCGAAGACGAACAGGTTGTCGGCGAAGGCACCGACCCAGCGCCAGCGCTTGCGAAACCGGCGGCCGAGCATGAGAGGCATCGGGTCCGGCGGGACGGGAAGCGAGGGTCGGTCCTCCACGGCACCGCGCCAGGGCAGCTGGTCGACCTCCTCGGAGAACCGACCGGGCTTCAACCCAGGAAGCGGAGAATCTCGCCCGCGATCTGCTCTCCGCGGTCCTCCTGCAGGAAGTGGGCCGCCCCCTCGATCTTCACCTGCTCGGTGACGGCGGGGATCCACTCGACGAAGCGCTCGCCGGCTCGCGGGAAGGGAAATACCGGATCGCTGTCGGAGAAAGCGACCAGCGCGGGCTTATCCCAGCGCCCGAGCGCATCTGCGACCTCCCGCATCTCGGCCGCGCCGGGCGCGTCCTCCTCGGTCGGGACGAGCAGCGGGAACTGCGCGGCGCCGGCCTTCGAGTCGGGAGTCGGAAAGGGCGCCTCGTAGGCGGCGACCACGTCCTCCGGCAACTCGCTGGTGGTCGCACCCTGGATCACGACACCGACCGGTAGGTCGGGGTTCTTCTCGGCAAACTCGCGCCACGCCATGAAGCCCTTCGAGACCCGGCCGGTGAAGATCCCGGTGTTGAGGATCACCAGCGCGCCGACGCGGTCGGCGTTCTCCATCGCCCAGCGCAGGCCGATCGGGCCACCCCAGTCCTGGACCACCACCACGGCATCGCTGAGGTCGAGCCCCTCCAGGACCGCGCCGACGAGCTCGAGGTGGCGGTCGTACGTGTACCAGCCGCGATCGGTCGGCTTGTCGGAGCGCCCGAACCCCGCGTAGTCGGGGCAGATCACGCGATTCCCCGCGTCGACCAGTGGCCCGAGCATCTTCCGGTAGAGGTAGGCCCAGGTCGGCTCGCCGTGGAAGCAGACGATCGTTCTGCGAGGGGGCGCGTCAGCGCCACCCGTTTCATGAGGATTCTCGTCGACGTAGTGCAGCCGCAGGCCGTCGACCTCTGTGTAGTGCGGCTCGAAGTCATAGCCGGGGAGGCCCTCGAAACGCTCGTCGGGGGTCCGGAACACATCCATGGAAGGGCGAGCATATGCGGCTTTGCCGCCGCTACACTGCCCGCCCTCGTGGCTGCCGTCCGCTCCATATGACGGGTCGCCCCTCGCCTTCGGCTGCGGAGCGCCCTCGCACAATGCCTCCCCCGACGCACGATCCCTCCGATGAGGCGATGTGTCGTCGTGCGCGCGAGCGCTTCGCCGCCGACCGCAAGCGGGGCGGCCGCGTGCCCAGGCACCGTCGCCGACACGCCGCCATGCCAAACCTGATCATCATCGGAGGGCTCAAGTGCGGGACGACGAGCATCCACCACTACCTCGGGCTTCACCCCGAGATCAACATGTCGAAGCCCAAGGAGCTCAACTTCTTCGTCGAGGAGCTCAACTGGGACCTGGGGCTCGACTGGTACCGGGGCCGGTTCGACGAGCGCTTCCGGGTCCGCGGCGAGTCCTCCCCGCACTACACGAACCTGCCCCACTTCCAGGGGGTCCCGGAGCGCATCCACGAACACGTCCCGGACGCCAGGCTGATCTACATGGTCCGCGACCCGATCTCGCGCATCCTCTCCCACTGGCGCCATGCGGTCGGGGCCGGCTACGAGACGCGGCCGATGGAGGAGGCGCTCGCCCACGCCGATCAGAGCTACGTCACCCGCTCCCGCTACTGGATGCAGCTCCAGCCCTTCCTGGAGCGTTTCGACCGCTCTCAGATCGAGGTGATCACTCAGGAGGAGCTCCAGTCGGAGCGGGAGGTGACGATGCGCAAGGCGTTCCGCTTTGCGGGTGTCGACGAGAACTTCTATTCGGAGCAGTTCTCTCGCGAGTGGGAGAAGTCAACTGCCAAGGAGTCCGATCGTTACCAGTTCATGGAGAAGCTGATCAAGCTGCCGGGCTTCCGCTCCTTCGATCGCAACTTCGACCGGTTCCCGGAGCGCCTCCGCTGGCTGGTCGAGAAGGTGGTCCACGATCCCGAGGCTCCCTCGGCCCCCAAGCCGGAGCTGCCGGACGCGATCCGTGACTCGCTGATCGCCCAGTTCAGCGAGGACGTCGCGGCGCTGCAGGAGTTCGCCGGCCGCGAGTTCGCGGGCTGGAAGCGATACTGATCCCTTGATGAAGATCGCAGTTGCCGCCGACGAGCGCGTGGGCGTCGCCGAGGCGGTTCTGGAGGAGCTCCGCAAGCGCGGCCACGAGCCGCTCCCGCACGGCGCCCTCGCCGAGGACGAGCGTGACGACTGGGCCTGGGCCAGCGAGGCCGCCGCCCGCGACGTCGCCGAGGGCCGCGCCGAGCAGGCCATCGTCTGCTGCTGGACGGGCACGGGCGCCTCGATCGCGGCCAACAAGGTGGACGGGGTCCGCGCGGCCCTTTGCCTCGACGCGCAGACCGCCGACGGGGCGCGCAAATGGAACGACGCCAACGCGCTGGCGCTCAGCCTGCGAGCAACCTCGGAGGCCGAGCTGGGCGAGATCCTCGACGCCTGGTTCGGTGGCGAGCCGAGCGCGGACGCGGAGGACGCCGCCAACGTGGAGCACATCGCCGAGATCGAGGGAGGCGCGTGAGCGAACGGTCGACGGAACTGGCCCCATCCCGCTTCCCCGGCGAGACTCATGCGGTCAGCCGGCTGGTCCCGGACGCTGCCGAGACGACCGTCGCCGAGCAGCTCGCGGGCCTCGACCTGGAGCCGCTCGCCCTCGACGAGCGCCCCTACCTGATCCTCAACTTCGCGACCACACTGGACGGCCGCGCGACGATCAACGGCCGCTCCGGGCCCATCGGCAGCGCTGCCGACACCGAGATGCTGCAGCGGCTCCGCACCCGCGTGGACGCGGTGATGATCGGGGCAGGCACAATGCGCGCCGAGCGCTATGGCCGGATCGTTTCGAACCCGGACTTCCGCGCCTACCGCGAGCGCACCGGGCTCGCGCATGACCCGCTCGCCGTGATCGTCTCCAACCGGCTCGAGCTCCCCTGGGACGCCGGCCTGTTCACGGATGGGGGCGGCCGCGTCGTCATCTTCACCGCATCGGATCAGGAGCCGCCGGAGACGGCCACCCCGGTGACGCTTGTGCGCCATCCCGAGGGGGTCGAGCTCGACCGCGCCCTCGAGTGGCTGCGCAAGGACCGGGGTATCCGCTCGGTCCTCTGCGAGGGAGGGCCGACCCTGCACGGCCGGCTCCGGGAGGCCGGTCTCGCGGACGAGCTCTTCCTGACGATCGCGCCGAAGATCTCCGGCGGCGAGGGCCCGCGGGTCCTGGAGGGAGCGCTCGTCGACATCGACGAGGTCGAGCTCGCCTGGCTGCTCGAGTCCGAGAGCGAGCTCTTCGCCCGCTACAAGGGCATCACGGCGGGTCCCGGCGGCGCAGAGTAAGTTTCCACCGTGGACTTCAAGCCCTCGCCCGAGGTCGAGTCCCTCCTCGAGCGCATCGAGGCGTTCATGGACGAGCACGTCTACCCGGTCGAGGCCGAGGCGATCCAGGCGATTGACGATGAGGTCGAGCCGGGGAAGCCCTACCCCGAGATCCTGGTCGGGATCCGAGCCACCGCCAAGGAGCAGGGCCTCTGGAACCTCTTCCTGCCCGACGGCGAGTACGGCGCCGGGCTCAGCAACTGGGAGTACGGGATCCTCTGCGAGCAGATGGGCCGCAGCCCGGTGGTGGCGCCGATGGCCTTCAACTGCTCGGCGCCGGACACCGGGAACATGGAGATCCTCGTCGACCACGGCACTGACGAGCAGAAGCAACGGTTCCTCCAGCCGCTGCTCGACGGCGAGATCCGCAGCTGCTTCTCGATGACCGAGCCCGAGGTCTCCGGTTCCGATCCGACCACGCTTCAGACGAAGGCCGAGCTGGTGGACGGCGAGTGGGTGATCAACGGGCACAAGTGGTTCACCTCAGGGGCGAACGGCGCCGACTTTGCGATCGCGATGGTCGTCACCGATCCCGACGCTCCTCCCTACACGCGGGCGAGCATGATCCTCGTCCCTGTCGACACGCCCGGCTTCGAGCTGATCCGGAACGTCTCGGTGATGGGCCACGACCAGGGCCCGGGCCACTGCGAGATCCGCTACACGGACTGCCGCGTCCCCGAGGCGAACCTGCTCGGCGAGCGCGGCGCCGGCTTCGTGATCGCGCAGGACCGGCTCGGCCCGGGGCGGATCCATCACTGCATGCGGGCGATCGGGACCGCAGAGCGCGCTATCGAGATGATGTGCGACCGGGCCAACTCCCGCGACTCCTTCGGTGGTCCGCTGGCCGACAAGCAGTTCGTCCAGGACTTCATCGCCAAGTCGCGCATGGAGGTCGACCAGGCCCGTTTGCTGACCCTGTACGCCGCCTGGCAGATGGACACGGAGGGCAAGCGCCGCGCCCGCCAGGCGATCTCGATGATCAAGGTGGTCGCCGCCAATGTCGTCATGGACGTCCTCGACCGCGCCATCCAGGTGCACGGCTCGCTCGGGATGTCGGATGACACACCGCTCGCCGGCATGTGGCGGTTCATGCGGATGCTCCGCGTCGCCGACGGCCCGGACGAGGTCCACAAGATGGTCATCGCCCGCCGCGAGCTGAACCGCGCGGCGAAGCGCGGCGAATCGTCGGCCGGCGGTGACGGCGCCGGCGCGGCCCCCAGTCCCGCGGAACCGGCCAAGGCTGCTTCCTAGCGGCCCGCTCGCCTGTGACGGTACGCCCGTCGCACGCCGAATGCTGAGGTTGTCCGGAGTTGTGGGTCCTATAGACCCAAGAGTCCGGACAGCCGACTAAGGCAGGCGGTCGGCAGCCTCTCTCGCCGCGTCGGCGAGCCGCTCGACCACCTTCGCGAACTCCTGAAAGCCCTCGTCGGTCTTGCCGTACTGGCCAGAGGCGTAGCGGGCATAGACGCCCTCGAGGATGACCGCCAGCTTCCAGTAGCCGAGGGCGATGAAGAAGTCGATCTGGCTGAGGTCGCGGCCGGAGCGCTCCGCGTAGCGCTGCCGCACGTCGTCGCGCGTCGGGAAGCCGGGGGCGATCGTCGCCGGGGCGAAGAGGGGCATGAAGTCGTCGCCGGCCTCCGACCAGTAAACGAGCAGCATGCCGACGTCGGCAAGCGGGTCGCCGAGCGTGCAGAGCTCCCAGTCGACCACGGCGGCGACGTCGCCCGAGGGCGAGAGGATCATGTTGTCGAGCCGGTAGTCGCCGTGGACGATGGTCGCGGGCCCCTGCTCGGGGATGCGGGCGGAGAGGCGCTGGTGGACCTCGTCGACCGCCGGAAGCTCGCGGGTCTTCGATTTCTCCCATTGGCCCTGCCAGCGCCGGAGCTGGCGCTCGACGTAGGCCTCCTTGCGGCCAAGCTCGCCCAGGCCGACCTCATCGGGGTCGACCTCATGGATCGCGGCCAGCGTGTCGACGACGCGCTCGCCGATCGCCCTGCGCTCGTCCTCGTCGAAGACCTCGGCGTCCTCGGCGCTGCGCAGAATCGGCCCCTCGACGAAGCCCATCACGTAAAACGGGGCGCCGTTCACCGACTCGTCCTCGCAGAGGCCGACCACGGGCGGCACCGGGACAGGGGTGTCCTGCAGCGCCGCGATCGCCCGGTGCTCGCGCCCCATGTCGTGCGCGGAGCCGAGACGCTTTCCCAGCGGCGGGCGGCGCAGCGCCCAGGCATGCCCGCCCGCGTCCCGCACCCCGAACGTCATGTTCGAGCGCCCGCCCGAGATCCGCTCGAAGCTCAGGGGCAGGTCGGCCTCCCGCACGTTCGCCTCGAACCAGCCCTCGACGCCGGCTCGGTCGATCCCCTCAGGAACCTCCGCGGTTGCGGCCTCGTTAGCCTCCTCGCCCATGGCGGAGCAGAGCATATTTCGCGCCGTCTTCTTCGACTTCGGCGGGGTCCTCACGACGTCGGTTTGGGACAGCTTCGCCGCCTTCCTCCGCGGCGAGGGACTCGACCCGGACACGATCAAGAACCTCCTTCGCCACGACCCCGACGCCCTGGCGGACCTCCGCGGCCTCGAGACCGGCGAGCTCACCGAGGGCGAGTTCGAGAAGAAATTCGGCCGTCGCCTTGGACTGAAGGACCCCGAGGGCCTGATCGACAGCATGTTCGCCGGGATGCAACCCGACGAGGCGATGGTTGCCGCCTGCAGGGAGGTCCGGAGCGCCGGCCTGCTCACCGGCCTGATCACGAACTCCTGGAGCACCGCCCACTACGACCGTCACCTGCTCGCCGAGCTCTTCGACACGGCGGTGATCTCCGCCGAGGTGCACCTGCACAAGCCGCAGCCCGAGATCTACCGGCTGGCCGCCGAGCGCCTTGAGGTGGCGACGGAGGAGTG
The DNA here is from genome assembly GCA_963797265.1 of uncultured Solirubrobacterales bacterium. GTDB lineage: Bacteria > Actinomycetota > Thermoleophilia > Solirubrobacterales > 70-9 > DASUPK01. Next base: position 269,223 of record CAWCOY010000004.1, read on the forward strand.
CATATTCGTGGACGACCTGCGCGAGAACTGCGAGGGCGCCGAGGCGGTCGGGATGACTGCGGTGCGCCACCGCAACCCGCCCGAGACCATCGCCCGTCTCACCGAGTTGACGGGCGTGGCGCTCGCTCCGGCCTAGCCCTGTTTGCTGTGGTCCAGCTCCTCACAGAGCTGAGCGATCACGGCATCGAGCTCCGGATCCTCGGGCTGCCAATCTGACACGAGGTACTCGAGACTGCGCTGGCGGGCGCTGATCAGGTCGCGCCGGATCTCGAGCCCAGAGGGGCTTAGACGTGATGGTGGATCCGGGCTCTCCACCAGGCCCCTACCGCTGAGCTCTCCAAGCGCCAGTCTCAAGGTCTGCCGGTCCGCGGGGTCGCGGGCTTCCAGAGCCGTCGGATCGATCGTTCCGTCGTGAGCGCGCCCGAGCACCCACCCCTCCGCTGGGGTGAGGTCCACGTCAGCATCCGCGATCACCCCTTCGATGAATCGCCGGGTCCGCTCACGGCCCACCAACCGGCTCAACTCGCGGGTGAGCTCGCGAAGCGAATCCGTGTCCTGAGGCGGAGCGAAGGCGTCGCCGGCGTCCCGGTCCTCGACTGTCTTGCGCAGCGGACGCTCTTCAAGGGTCCAGGCCAGGAGGAACGCCACCGCCACCACCACGGCGGCGATCAGGAACACAGTGGAGAGCGAATCCGTGAAGGAGCCCACGAAGGGGTCGTGCAGGGCGGGTGGCAATGACGAGACCTGAGCCGGATTGAGCCCGCCGGAGCTGAGGTTTGCGGTGCCGGCCGCGCCAGCCGGCAGCTGGGAGGCAAGCTCATGCGCCAGCCGGTTGGAGAAGATCGCGCCCAGGATCGCGGTGCCGAGCGACCCGCCGATCGAGCGGAAAAGAGTCGCCGACGAGGTGGCGATGCCCAGCTGACCGTAGGGGACAGCGTTCTGGACCGCGAGGATGAGCACCTGCATCACAAATCCCAGGCCCACCCCGAGGACGAGCATGTAGGCCGCGGCCTCAAACGACCCGGTTTGCGGATCCAAGCCCGAGAGGAGGAACAGACCGACCGCGCTGATCGCCGTACCGATGATCGGGAAGACCTTGTAGCGCCCCGTCCGCGAGATGAGCTGCCCCGAGCCGATCGAGCTCGCGAGCAGCCCGGCCATCAGGGGCACGAGCTGGAGGCCGGATGCGGTGGGGCTCAGGCCTCGGACGATCTGCTGGAAGAGCGGCAGGTATGTGAGGGCCCCGAACAGGGCGAAGCCGACGACGAAGCTCATCAGGCCCGTGACGACGAACACGCGGTTGCGAAAGAGCTCGGGCGGAAGGACGGGCTCCGGCACGCGGCGCTCGACGACGACGAAGGCGGCCAGCGCCGCGACCGCGATTGCTCCCAGGCCGATGATGAAGCCGGAGTCCCAGGCGTAGGTCGTGCCCCCCAGGGTGGTGAGCAGCACCAGGGAGGCGAGGCAGGCGCCCAGTAGAACCGTGCCGAGGTAGTCCACGCTGTGCTGCTTATGATCGCGGGCGCTGGGCAGCGCGACCGCGAGCACCACCAGGGCCAGCAGCCCGAGCGGGACGTTGATGTAGAAGATCCAGCGCCAACTGGCGTGGCTCGTGAAGAACCCGCCGATCAGCGGCCCCGCGACGCTGGCCACGCCGAAGGCGGCGCCGAACAGCCCCAGGTAGCGGCCCCGCTCCCGCGGCGAGACGACGTCGCCGACCGCCGCCTGGGCGCCGACGATCAGGCCCCCGCCTCCCAGGCCCTGGATGGCGCGGAAGGCGATCAGCTCGGTCATCCCCTGCGCCTGCCCGCAGAGAGCCGACCCAATCAGAAAGAGGACCAGCGCTCCCTGCAGAACGATCTTGCGGCCGTAGAGGTCGCCGAGCTTCCCGTAGAGCGGGGTGACCACCGTTATCGCCAGCAGGTAGGAGGTGACGACCCAGGAGAGATGATTGAGTCCGCCGAGATCGCCGACGATCGTCGGCAGAGCGGTCGAGACGATCGTCTGGTCGAGGGCCGCCAGCAGAATCGTCAGCATCAGCGCCGCGATGACGATCAGCACGTGGCGTCCAGTCGACGCTTCGCTCGTGTCTGCCGCGGCAGCCACGGCAGAGAGCCTATGGAAGGTCGCTACTTGCCGAGCAGGCCGTCGAGGGTGTTGTTGAGGCCGCCTACGACGTTGTTGACGGTGCCGTTGACCGCGTCGGTCGTGTCATCTGGGCTGCCGCCACCGGGCAGCGGGACGCTCGGGAGCTGTGGAGCTGTGATCGTCGGGGCCGGCTGGCTGGTCGAGCCGCCACCCGAGCCACTGGAGCCGCCGGAACCGGTGCCCGAGCCACTGCCCGAACCGCCCCCGGTGCCGGATCCGCCGCCGGTGCCGGTCGAGCCGCCACCGCCAGTGCCGCCGCCGCCACCGCCCGCGCCGCCGCCGCCCGAGCCGCTACCGCCGCCCGAAACCGAGCCCGACGAGCTCGACCTGCTGGCGAGCGCGACGACCGCGTGGTTGAGGTTCGAGCTGGGTGCGTCGGACGGTGCCGAGGCTGGAATCGCCTTCGGTCCGCTGGCAACGGCGGACAGTCCACCGGCGACGCCCGAGAAGCTGGCACCGAAGCCGATCAGGCCCGCAACGGCAACTGGAACGGCTAGGAGGGCCGCCCCCGCAAGTCCTCGCGCCACGATCCGCCGGCGCCACCAGGCAAGTAATCCTTTACCCATAGGGATCCGCGCCGCGTAGTGTACGGATTTCAAAGGGGCTCCGCAAAACTAATGAGAGTCAATCCATCTCTGACGTCGCGCTTGCGAATCGGCTTTCTCGTGCTGTTCGCATTGCTTCTGCTCGTCTCGTTGCTCGGCGTCGGCCGGCTCTTTCAGGTCCGCGTCAACTACGAGGACGACATCACTCGGTCCTTCTCGGTCGAGCTCGAGAGCGAGCGGCTGCGCTCCGCCTTCATCCTCGAGCAGGCGGCGGCGCGTCCGGCGATCGGGCAGCAGCTGCCCAGTCAGGCTGAGCTCAACCGCGCCGCGGCCAACTTCGGCGACGCGGTGAATCGCGCCCAGGACCAGATCGGCGACGACGCGGAGCTCTCCTCGAACCTCTCGCAGCTCGTAGCCAACGAGAGCGCCTGGCGACAATCGGTCGGCCAGCCGCTGGTGCAGGGGAATGTCCCGAAACCCGGGGTGGAACGACGACTGACCCGGGCGGTAACCAGCAGCGGCGATGCCCTGGCCGGCGCGGCCCGGAGCGCACGTGACTCCTCGCGCGACGACGCCCGCACGGCCACCCGAAACACCACCCTGCTGGTTGCTGCGGGGCTCGCCGGGGCCCTGCTCGCGGCGCTCTTCCTCTTCTCCGGCCTGATCAACTCGATGCGCGCGCCGCTCGGCCGTCTCGTCGAGGGAGCCCGCAGGCTCGCGGGCGGCGACCTGAGAACGCGGGTCGAGGTCGGCGGGCCGGTCGAGATCGCGACGCTCGGGCGGGCTTTCAACGAGATGGCCAACGCCCTGGAGCGAGACGCGCGCGAGCGAGACCGAGTCGAGCGGATGAAGGACGACTTCGTTCTCACCGTGTCGCATGAGCTGCGCACGCCGGTCACGGTGGTCAAGGGCTTCGCGGAGATGCTGACCGCACAGCGCAGCAGCCTCAACGCCCGGCAATACGAGGCGGCGGAGGTGATCGCCGAGAGCTCGGCCCAGCTCCAGAAGATGATCAACGACCTCCTCGACCTCGCCCGAAGCGACGCGGGCAAGCTGCGGATCGAGCCGAAGCCGACCCCCGTGCGCCCGCTGGCCGAGCGGGTCGGCCGGCAGATGCGGCCCCACTTCGACGAGAAGGACCAGCGCTTCACCGTCAGCGTCGAGAAGGACCTGCCGGACATCGAGGCGGACGCCGACCGCATCGGACAGGTGCTCGCCAACCTGCTCACGAACGCGAACAAGTACGCGCCCGACGGCGCCGAGGTGAGGCTGGTGGCGACCCGCGTCGGCGACGAGATCGAGTTCGCGGTCTCCGACAACGGGCCGGGCCTCAGCGAGGAAGAGCTCGATCACGTCTTCGATCGTTTCTGGCGGGCGCAGAGCGGCGAGACGCAGGAGGTGGGCGGAACCGGCCTCGGCCTCGCGATCGCGAAATCACTCGTCGACCTGCACGGCGGGGCGATCTCCGCCACCTCCACCCCAAGCGAGGGCGCTACCTTTCGCTTCGTGCTGCCGATCGCCAAGGATGGCCGACCGACGCGGACTGAACCCGCGAGCAGGACGACGGCGGGAGCGGCGAGTTGACGCGCCTGCTCGTCGCCGACGACTCGGAGACGGTCCTGCTGATGCTTCAGCGCCGGCTGGAGATAGAGGGCTACGACGTGGTCACCGCGACCGACGGCTTCGAGGCGCTTGAGCGGCTGCGGGAGGCCGGCTCCGAGAAACCCGACGTGATCCTGCTCGACGCGATGATGCCAAACATGTCCGGCACCGAGGTCCTCGAGCAGCTGCGTGAGCAGGGCTCGAAGATCCCTGTGCTGATGATCTCCGCCCATCTCGATGCGCAGGAGCCCGATCGGATGCGCTCCCTCGGCGCCACCGACTGCATCCCGAAGCCGTTCGAGTGGGACGACCTGATCGGGAAGATCGAGGAGCTCGCCGGGGACGGCGACGGCGCCTGACAGGCGGGGGCGCTACCTGCAGGGTCCAACGATCCGGTGGGACCCTCGTCCCGCCCCTAGCTCCGGGCGATCTCCATCCGGATCTGCTTGCCCTTCAGCTTCGTGCCGTCGAGATACTCGACAGTACGCTCGGCCTGATCGGCCGCGACCTCCACGAATGAGAAGCGATCCAGCACCCTGATCGAGCGGATCGCTTCCCTCGGGATGACCGCGCCCTCGACGAGCGCCCAGTTGAGATCCTCCTCGCTGATCCCTCCGCGACTGCCGCGGTTGACGAACAGCTTCACCGTCCCGTTGGCGGCCTTCGGGGGCGGACCCTCGCGGCGCCGGGGAGTGGGCGCGTGCTCGAGCCGCTCCTCGGGCGGCTCCCACTCGCCGATGGGGGCCTTCACCACTCGCTCGATCTCCTTGAGCTCCCCCTCCTGCTTGGAGGTGGCGAAGGTGATCGCCCTGCCGGTCCGCCCGACCCGGCCAGTCCGGCCGATCCGGTGGACGTAGATCTCGGGATTGTTCGGTAGGTCGTAGTTGATGACGTGGGTCACGTGCTCGATGTCGAGTCCGCGCGCGGCGATGTCGGTGGCGACCAGGAGCGGCGTCTTGTGCTCCTTGAACGAGATCATCACGCCGTCGCGCTGTCCCTGGGTGAGGTCGCCGTGCAGGGCCTTCACCCGCAAGCCGGCGTCCCCGAGCTGCTTGCCGAGGCGCGCCGCCCCGATCTTGGTCCGCACGAAGATGATCGCCTGCTCGGGCTCCTCCTCCCTCAGCACCTGCTCGAGACGTTCGAGCTTCTTGCGCGGCTCGACCATCACGTAGGCCTGCTCGACGGAGTCGACCGTGAGCTTTCGCGGCGTGACCCGGATCGTGACCGGGTCGTACATGTACTGCTCGGCGAGCTTCGCGACCGGACCCGGCATCGTCGCCGAGAAGAGCAGCGTCTGGCGCCCGCTCGGGCACATCCGCAGGATCCGCTCGACGTCCTCTATGAAGCCGAGGTCGAGCATCTCGTCTGCCTCGTCGAGAACGACGTAGCGCGCCGCCGTCAGCACCAGGGACTGGCGCGAGATCAGGTCCATCATCCGGCCCACCGTGGCGACCACGATCTGGGCGCCGTGGCGCAGCCGGGACTGCTGCTCCCGGATCGGCGCCCCACCGAAGACGGCGACGACATTGACGTCCTCGAGGTGCTCCGCGTAGGCGCGCAGCGCCTGCGTCACCTGGATGCAGAGCTCGCGGGTCGGCGTCAGGACGATCGCCTGCGTCTCCTCGTTCTCCGGATCGACGTACTCGAGCATCGGCAGGCCGAAGGCCGCGGTCTTCCCGCTCCCGGTCTGCGCCTGGCCGATGACGTCGTGTCCGTTGAGCAGCTCGGGGATCGCCTGTGCCTGGATCGGCGTCGGCTCGGCGTAGCCGAGCTCCTCGAGCGTCTGAAGCAGGCCCTCGGACAGGCCTAGGTCGGAGAAGGAGACCGCGGCCTCCTCGATGGCAGCTTTGTCGTTCATCACGCTGAGGGGTCGAGGAGGAGCTTGCCGGTGGTGCGGCGCTCCTGCAGGTCCTTGTGGGCCTGTGCAGCCTCGCTGAGAGGGTAGGTGTTGCCGATCACGACCTCGAGCTCGCCCGAGGCAACTGCGCCAAGCAGTTCGGCGGTCATCGACTGGATCAGATCCCGCCGTTGCGCGATCAGGGGCACCAGCCAGAAACCGAGCACGGACTTCGACGTCTGCAGCAGATAGTTGGTCTGAAGATTGTTGGGGTGGCGGGCTGCGTTGCCGAAGACGACGATCCGGCCCAACATGCCGAGCGCGTGCAACTCGTCCTCGAATCCCACCCCGCTCATGTGCAGGACCACGTCGACCTTCTCGCCCCCGCTCGCGTCGAGAATGGCCCCCTTCAGGTCGTCGGCTCGGGAATCGGCGGTCGCATCCGCTCCGAGACGCCGGCAGAGCTCCTGCTTCTCATCGCTGGAGGCGAGCGCGATCACCTTCGCCCCGGCCCGCTTCGCGAGCTGCACCGCGAGGCTGCCCGTGCCTCCCGCCGCCGCCTCCACCACGACCGTCTCGCCCTTCTCAACGTGCGCGCAGTAGTGGAGGAGCGCGTGGGCGGTGAGTCCCTGGAGCAGGAGGCCAGCCGCCTGGTCATCGCCCACCTCGTCCGGGAGCGGCACCAGCCAGGCCTCGGGCACGGCCACCTTCTGGGAGTAGCCGCCGTTGGCCATGATCGCCGCGACGCGGCGGCCGTCGGGGGTTGTCCCGCTGATTTCTCCTCCCGGAGTCATGGGCAGGGTCTGCTCGGCGAGGTAGTCGTTGCGGATGGCGTGGGTGTCGGCGAAGTTGACACCCGCCCGGGCCACGTCCACCACCACCTGCCCGTCGCCCCCCTCAGGGTCCGGCAGTTCGACCAGCTTCAGCACCTCTGGCCCGCCGAACTCCTCGATCTGAATAGCCTTCACGCTGCAAGCGTATGTCACTGACCGTCGTTGGCAGCATCGCGTTCGATTCCGTTCGCACCCCATTCGGGGAGCGCGATCGGATGCTGGGCGGTTCCACCGTCCACTTCAGCCTGGCCGCGAGCTTCTTCACCGACGTGCGTGTGGTGGGCCCGGTCGGCGACGACTTCGGTGACGCCGAGCTCAAGGTGCTGCACGACCGCGGCGTGAACACCGACGACATCGAGCGGGTGGAAGGTGGCAAGACCTTCTACTGGCGCGCCCATTACGAGTACGACATGAACGTCGCGCACACCGACGACACCCAGCTCAACGTCTTCGCCGACTTCGACCCGAAGCTCTCGGAGCCCTCGAAGCAGGCGGACCTCCTCTTCCTTGGGAACATCAACCCGGAGCTGCAGCGCAGCGTCAGGGAGTCCTGCGAGGCGGAGTTCGCCGGGCTCGACTCGATGAACTTCTGGCTGGAGCAGCAGCGGCAGTCCCTCGTCGCCGCCATCGCGGAGGTCGACTGCCTGCTGCTCAACGACGCCGAGATCCGCGAGCTGACCGGTGAGCCCAACCTGGCCCGGGCGGCCCGCGTCGCGATGGAGATGGGACCTGGGGTGATCGTCGCCAAGCGCGGCGAGTACGGCGCCGCCCTCTTCTCCGGCGATGACTTCTTCGCGATTCCCGGCTACCTGCTGGAGGACGTCCGCGACCCCACCGGCGCCGGCGACAGCTTCGCCGGCGGCTTTCTGGGCTACCTCGACAGCCGCCGGACGGCGGGCGACTCCGTGCTCGATCCCACGATCCTGCGCCAGGCGATGGCCTACGGCTCGGTGCTCGCCTCCTTCAATGTCGAGGACTTCGGCACCGAGCGGATCCAATCGCTGACGAGAGAGGAGATCGAGGGGCGCCTTCGCGACTTCCAGCGCATCACTCGCTTCGAGGTGGAGTCGGCCCCCAGCCCCTAGGAGGTCCCCAGTCGGGCCTCTTCCAGGTCGAGGTCCGCCTGGATGCGGCGGAAGAGGTCCTGCTTGAGGCGGCCCTCGTTCCGCAGCTGCAGCAGGGTCCCGCGCTCGACCTCGATCAGCTGCTGACGCGTGCGGCGATAGCCGGTCAAGGGGTCCTCAATCCGCGTCTCGCCATCCTCGCCCGAGAGGGCGGCGACGCAGCGTGCGAAGCGCGCCTGGTAGACCTCGCGCAGGCGCTGGACCGCGGTCTCGGGAATCCCCGTCTCGGTCGCCTCGATCTCTTCTAGCCGATCGAGCGCAGCCTGCGCAGCGGCAAGACGCGCGACGGCCTCATCGGGCGACCAGGCATCGTGGGCGCCGAGACCCAGCCGGCGCACCACCCAAGGGAGCGTCAGCCCCTGCCCGACCAGGGTGACGAAGATCACCGCGACCGTCAGATAGATGATCAGGTCTCGCGAGCCGAGCGGCGCTCCGGAGTCGAGGGAGAAGGGGAGCGCGAGCGCGGCGGCGAGCGAGACGGCGCCCCGCATCCCGCTCCAGCCGATCAGCAGGTTCTCTCGCCAGTCATCGCCGGGAGACCACGCTCGGGCTCCCTCGACGATACGACCGAGCGAAACTGGGAGGAACTGCCAGACCATTCTCACCGCGATCACAACGGCGGAGACCAGCAGCCCATAGCCGATGATCTCCCCGACGGAGAACTGCTCTCCAACCCGCCGCAGCACATCCGGGAACTGCAGGCCGACCAGCACGAACAGGATCGCGTTGAGGCCGAAGATCAGAGTTCGCCAGAAGGCCTGGGCGTTAAGGCGGGTGTCGGCGTCGAAGATCTCGTGCGAGCGCCATCCCGAGTAGAGACCGCTGGTGACCGCGGCCAGGACGCCGGAGGCCCCGATCCCGTCGGCGAATGCGAAGGAGGCGTAGGCGGTGAGGACGGTGAGCACGATGGAGAGCGGCGGGTCGTCGAGCTTGCGCAGCGCCCGCGCCCCCACCCAGGCCAGAACCAGGCCGACCGCGACGCCGCCGACCACGCCGATGACCAGGTCATCGAGAACCGTGTCGGCGGTGAAGGCTCCGCTGACCACCGCGACGAGCGCGGCCTTGTACGAGACGAGCGCGACCGCATCGTTGATCATGCTCTCGCCCTCCACCAGGGAGGCGACGCGGTCGGAGACGCCAATCCTGTCGAAGGTGGCGAGGGCGGAGACCGGGTCGGTGGGCGCGACGATCGCGCCGAGCACGAAGGCCTCCGCCCAGTTGATGCTCGGGATGACCATCTGGGCCACCACCGCGACCACGACCATCGTCGCCAGCGACAGGCCAATCACCAGCCAGGTCAGCGGCAGCAGCTCGGAGCGCAGCTCCCTGGGCGAGGCCCAGTAACCGGCCGACTGCAGGATGGGTGGGAGGAAGACGAGGAAGACGACATCGGGATCGAGCTCGAGCGAAGGCCCACCCGGGATGAACCCGATGCCCAGGCCACCCAGCACAAGAACGATCGGGTAGGGGATCGAGACGAGGTCGGCGAGCCGGACCAACACGATCGCCGCGGCGACGAGCGCAATCAGTGTCTCGGCGTCATTCACCGGGCGAGCATACGATCGCCTTTCATTCGATGGCCGAACTGACGCCCCCACTCTCCGCCGAGGACCACGTCGATGGTCCCGAGCGGGCCGAACTGGAACTAGTCATGTACGGGGACTTCCAGTGCCCGTACTGCACGGCCGCCTACCCGATCGTCCGCCGCATTCGCGACCAGTTGGCCAGCCGGCTGCTGTTCGCGTTCCGCCACTTCCCGCTCCGGGAGATCCACCCGGACGCCGAGCGCGCCGCCGAGGCAGCGGAGGCGGCGGCCGCCCAGGGTGCCTTCTGGCAGATGCACGACCGGATGTATGAGTCGGCCGGTGCGCTCTCGGCTGACGACCTGATCGGCTATGCGTCCGAGCTCGGGCTGGATTCCGAGCGGGTTGGCGCCGAGCTCGACTCGGGCGTCCACCTGCCGCGTGTGCAGCGGGATTTCGACAGCGGCATCGCCAGCGGCGTCACCGGCACGCCCGGGTTCTTCGTCGGCGGGCGCCTCTACGGCGGCTCGTTCGACGCACAGTCCCTGACCGCGGCGCTCGAGACATCGGGCGGCTGACCCGTCAGCGCGTCAATACCGGATCACGACCAACCCGGCCGCCAAGACGACGACCGCCCAAGAGAGGCCGCGCAGGGACCGGTCAAGGGGTCCGGCGATCTCGGCGACGGTCAGCGGGATGACGGTGCCGTCCTCGAGTCGTTGCTCGCCGCTGATTGAGACGGTCCTCCGCCTCAGCCGGCGGACCGGGGTCGAGAGCCTGCGCTGCACGCTGACGAGGCCGAAGCAGCCCGCCACGACAAGGAGACCCGCCACATCGGTCTTTATCGAGGCGAGCGAGAGCGTGTTGATCCACCATGAGGTGCCAGCCGGAAACGCCGCCCAGGCGAAGGCGAGCCAGAAGTCCGTATGGAAGCGGCCACCGAAGAGCTCCAGGCTGTAGGCCACGACGAAAAAGCCCCCCGCCACCACGAAGGGGGCGAGTGTCGCCGAGACGAGGATGCATCCGGCGATCCCGATTCCGATGGCGCCGGCGAGCGAGACCCCGGCGAGGCCGATCAGGGTGCGGTCCGAGAGCTCGGTCTTCAACGGCCTCCCATTGAGCTCGTCGAGCGCGTGGGCGCTGATTCCAACCGCAAGGAAGAACGCCGCCAGGGTCGCAACGAAGCGATCGGTGTGGATTTGCGCAGCCGCTGCGGCGCCGAACCCGACGTTCGCCAGGTTCCACGCCGTGTAGGGCGGATGCAGCACGGTGACGAGGTCGCGCCACCCGCCCGCGCGCAGGGCGTAGAACGCGGGGCGCTCCAGACGGGCGTCGTCAGGCACGAGTCCCCCAGATCACGACGCCTCCTCCGAGGCTCATCACTCGCGCCCGCACGTCTTCAATGCCGGCGCTTCGCCACAGCCCGAGCTGGCGGTCGAGCGGCAGCCGGCGATAGAGGTCCGTGATGCTCGGCCCGAGAAAGCGGCCGACCACATACCAGTCGGGCGAGATCAGACGCCCGAGGACCGGCATCGCTGCGCGCGTATAGATCCTCCAGAGGAAGCGCGCGATTGGGTTCGGAGGCAGCATGAATTCGAGGGAGGCGACACGCCCACCTGGTTTCACTACGCGCGCGAGCTCGCTGAGGGTTGCCTGGGGATCCTCGACGTAGCGCAAGAGATAGGTGAAAGTGAGGTGATCGAACTCGCCGTCCTCGAAGGGAAGCGACTCCGCTTCCCCCTGGACCAGCTCGATGCGCGCGGCGAGCCGCGGGTCGCGGTCGAGCTTCGCCCGTGCTCCCGCGAGCATCTCCGGGCTCTGATCGAGCCCGACCACCGAGCAGCCGTAGCGCCGCACGAGCGCCGCCGCGACCATTCCGGTGCCGGTCGCCACATCGAGCACGCGGTCCCCCTCGCTCGCCGGGACCTCACCCACCATCACCCGCCGCCAGCGCGGGTCCTGCCCGAAGCTGAGCAGGGCGCCGGCGAGGTCGTAGCGGCGCGGCAGGCCAGCGAACAGGCGTAGCGTCTCATCCTTGCTCGGTCGGTTTGCCGGCAACGCCACCGTGAGAAGATATGAGGCGTAGGGCGGTATCGAGCGAGGAGGTCAGATGGCGACTGAGCAGGAGACCAAAAAGCCGCAGGCTGAGGCGTCGCGCGACGGCGCCTCGGGCGGCGACACCCTGAGCGTCACAGACAACCGCACCGGCAAGAACTACGAGATCGAGATCAACGACGGGACCATCAAGACGATGGACCTGCGGCAGATCAAGGTCTCCGACGACGACTTCGGCCTGATGGGCTACGACCCGGCCTTCACCAATACGGCCTCGTGCCGTTCGGCGATCACCTACATCGACGGCGAGGCCGGCGTACTCCAGCATCGCGGCATCCCGATCGAGCAACTCTGTGAGCACTCCACATACCTCGAGGTCGCGTACCTGCTGATCTTCGGCGAGCTTCCCACCCCGGCCCAACTCGAGCGCTGGATTTTCGACGTCACTCACCACACCTTCGCCCACGAGGACATCAAGAAGTTCAACGAGGGCTTCCGCCACGACGCCCACCCGATGGGGATGCTGCTCGCCAACGTCGGTGCACTCTCCACCTTCTATCCGGACGCCAAGCACATCGACGACCCAGAGGAGCGCTACATGGCGGCGATCAGGCTGATCGCCAAGATGCCGACCCTCGCGGCCTGGGCCTACCGGCACAGCATGGGGCTGCCTTACGTCTATCCCGACAACGAGCTCAGCTATTCGGAGAACTTCATCTCGATGCTGTTCAAGATGGAGAACACCTTCAAGCCGGACCCCCGGATCGCGAAGGCGCTGGACGTGCTCTTCATCCTGCACGCCGACCACGAGCAGAACTGCTCCACGAACGCGGTCCGGTCGGTGGGCTCCTCGGGCGTCGATCCATACTCGGCGGTCGCCGCCGGAGTCGCCGCCCTCTACGGCCCGCTGCACGGCGGCGCCAACGAGGCGGCGCTGAGGATGCTCCGCAGGATCGAGACGGTCGACAACATCCCGGACTTCCTCGAGAGCGTGAAGAACCGCGAGGAGAAGCTGATGGGCTTCGGCCACCGGGTCTACAAGAACTACGACCCGCGCGCCCGGATCATCAAGAAGCACGTCGAGGAGGTGCTCGAGGCGACGACCGGCGAGAACCCGCTGCTCGACATCGCCACCGAGCTGGAGAAGCGAGCCCTCGACGACGACTACTTCACCTCGCGGAAGCTCTACCCCAACGTCGACTTCTACTCGGGCCTGATCTACGAGGCGATGGGCGTCCCCAACGACATGTTCACGGTGATCTTCGCCATCCCCCGCACCTCGGGCTGGGTCGCCCAGTGGATGGAGCAGAACGAGGACCCGGACCTGAAGATTGCCCGGCCGCGCCAGATCTACACCGGGGAGCACGACGTCGACTACGCCCCGGCCGAGAAGCGCGACGGCCCCGAGAAGATCACCGGGCCGCCAGCCAAGCGGCCGAAGCGCCCGCGCCGCGGCGCCTAGGCGACAGACGCGGCATCGCGCGCGCCGTCAGGGGTCGCGAAGACCTGGATCCGGATGATCCTGCGGCCCCGCAGCGTGAACAGGACCGAGTGCGTCTCGTCGACTTCCATTCCACGCATGCGCCCGACGTTGCGCTGGATCACGACGACCTGCTCCCCGGGTTCGTGGAACTCCTGCGGGTCGATCAGGAATTCGTCGAACGTCGTCAGCAGGTCGCGCCAGTTCTGGACGATGCCCCGATAGCCGCGTTGAAGGCTGCCGCCGACCTCGCCCTCCGGCGGATACAGCTCGACCTCGGGATCGAAGAGCCCCGCGGCGGCCGTCGTATCTCCTTCGAAAACCTCCTGAAGGCGCTCGACGTCGATGCGCGCGAGACCTCCCTCCGGATCCAGCCCCCAGAGTCGAAAGGCCTCGCGAACGACCTCGACGTTCTCCCTCGGCATCGCGGCCCAGTATCCCAGGCTAATCTGCATGCCCGTGAGCTGGAAGGTCACGGTCCGGCATGGGTCCAGTGTCGGAAGGGAGAAGTTCGAGTCGGTCGACGAGGCGATCGCCTTCGCCCAGCGACGAGTCGACGAGATCCGGCGCGAGGGCGGTCTGCCGCCGATCAGCGTGTTCCGCACGCACACCCCCGACCAGCGTGTCCACGCTCGCCTCGAGATCTCGGGCCCGGGCCTGATCCGAGCGCCCGAGGGCGGCATTGACGTGATGGGGGACGGCACGGCGATCGCCTACACAGGCGCGGTGCGCAAGGAGCAGATCGACGCCGACTCGCTGGAGGACGCCTTCGAGCGCCTCGGCGACACGCTTCGGCGGTAGCTTGAGCCGCATGGCCACCACGATGTCGCGCCGGCTTGGGCTGGCGGTCGTCCTCGGATGCGGCACGGTCTGCCTCCTAGTTGCACTGACCTGCTCTGACGCCGCCGCAGCGGCCAAGCGCCACTCGAGGGTCAGCGCGGTTTCGTCGCCCATCCTTGGCGTCGGACCCACGCCGGCCAACTACGACGTCACCTGCCCGCGGGGGCTGAAGGCCGTCGGGGGCGGGTTCAACACGAGCGGGATCGGCGTCGCGGGACCGCTGGTGCCCGGGGGATCGGCGATCGCCGTGGTGCCTGTGGTCTACGAGTCGCGCCGATTGAACGCTCGGACCTGGCGGGTCACCGAGAAGGCCGCTCTCAATCCCGCGGTGCCGGCGTTTGCCCCTCAGGGCACGACGGTGACGGCATCCGTCTACTGCCGGAAGGTGAAGGGACGGGTGACCGCGGTCGAGGGCTTGGGCGGCCTATCAGCGACTCCGTCCTCGCCGTCCACGGCCGATCCCAGGTGCCCGAAGGGGAGAGTCGCCGTCGGCGGAGGCTGGAGCGTTCAACTCTCCGACGAGAGCACTCCCTCCGCGCGTGGGTTCTTCGTTCCATCGATCTACGAGAGCTTCCGCGACGGCAGCCGGCGGTGGAGGACCTCCGCGATTCCCAGTTCCGGAGAGACGCTCGACACGTTCGGATTGGTGTACTGCGCGCACGAGCGGAAGCCGCCGCGCACGAGCCGGAGGACGGTCAGATCCGGCCTGGCATCCGTCAGCTGCGGCAGAGAACTCGCCGCCGCGGCAGGGGGATTCCGGGCCACCCCGGGCGCCGTGATCCAGACATCGCTCGGCTCGAGCGCGGGCAGGAAGCGCAGGTACCCGCCCGGGACGGCGTATCCCGCGGGGCCGAGCTGGATGGTCGGAGCGGGACCCATCGACGGCCCTTCCACGCCGACCACCGTCTTCGCCTACTGCAGCTGACCGACCCGCCTGACTAATCTCCGCCGCGATGGCCGAGAGCGTCGAAGTCGGGCGGCGAGTGCGCCTGCCGAGCGGGGCAGAGCGGCCCATCCAGGTCTTCATCAACGGCCGGCAGCAGACGGAGGGCTCCGACTACACCATCCACGGGCGGGAGATTGTCTTCTCCCGGCCCCTGGTCAAGGAGAAGCTGAGCGGCGGGCGCTGGCTCGCGATGACGCTGGGCCTGTTCGGCAGCTACGGCAAGAACGAGTCCGTCGACATCCACTTCCGGCGCGGAGGCAAGATCCAGGTGATCTCCGACGCGAAGATCGTGGAGGACTGATGCGCGTCTGCCTGATGATCGAGGGACAGGAGTCGGTCTCGTGGGAGGAATGGCGCGCCCTCGCCAAGGCCTGCGAGGAGAGCCCGATCGAGGCGCTCTTTCGCTCCGACCACTACCTCTCGGTGATGGGCAAGACCGATCGCGGCTCGCTCGACGCCTGGGCGACGATCGCTGGGCTCGCGGCGATCACCTCCGACCTGCGCCTCGGCACGCTCGTCTCGCCCGCCACCTTCAGGCACCCCTCCGTGCTCGCCAAGAACGTCGTCACCGCCGACCACATCTCGGGCGGCGGGCGGATCGAGCTCGGCATGGGCACCGGCTGGCTCGAGGCCGAGCACATCGCCTACGGCTTCCGCTTCCCACCGGTGGGAGAGCGCTTCGAGCTGCTCGAAGAGCAGATCGAGATCGTGAAGCGCGAGTGGGACGAGGGCCCGCTCGACTTCGAGGGCAAGCACTATGAGCTCAGCGGCGATGCCCTCTTCAAGCCGCTCTCACCGCCCAACCTGATCGTGGGCGGCGCCGCCAAGCCCCGCAGTCTGCGATTGGCCGCCCGCTGGGCCGACGAGTACAACCTGGTGATGATGACCGCGGAGGAATGCGCCAAGGCGGTCCCGGCGGTCAGGCGGGCGTGGGAAGAGGCGGGTCGGCCCGAGCCGGTGATCTCGCTGATGACGAGCTGCATCGTCGGCTCGGACGAGGTCGATCTGCTCGAGCGCGCGCACGCTGTTGCCGAGGTACGCGGGGACGACGCGACCGACCCCGAGGCCTATCTCCAGGCCGAACGACCTAACTCCCTGGTCGGCACGGTCGCCCAGATCAGGGAGAGGCTCACCGAGCTGGGGGAGATCGGCGTACAGCGGGTCATGCTCCAGTACCTGACGCACCGCGACCTCGACGCCGTCGACTACATCGCCGAGCTCGCCGAGCCCGGCTAGCGCCCAGGTCGCTCGCCGAACACGTCCGTTATCCAGATCCTCAGCTCGTCGCCGAGCGCTGTGAGATCGGGATTCGCCGACGTATCGAGGGCGTCGGAGGCAAGCTGCCGCGCGGCATAGACCACGCCGATGTACGCGGTCCACGGCTGAGAGGGCTGGCCGTCGTCGGAAGCGCGCGCATCCTCCTCGCGAATGAACTTGGCGAACAGCGTCAGGGAGTCCCGCCGACGGGCGCGGGCTGAGGCCCCGAGCGCGTCGATCTCGACCTGGTACGCACGCGCCACCACGAGATCCTCCTGCAACGTCGCGAGGTAGGCGTCGAGCAGGGCGGCCGTGTAGCCGAGACGGTCGTCAGGCGTGACCTCGACCGCAACCATCTTCTGCAGAAGCACGGTGATGAAGCGGTCGTATCCGGCGAAGACGCAGGCGTCCTTGCCCTCGAAGCACTGGTAGAAGGCCTGCAGGGACACGCCAGCGCGGCTCGCGATGTCTCCTATCCCGAAGCCGCGATAGCCGCGCGCGGCGAGCAGCTCCGTGGTCGCCGCGAGCAGCCGTTCGGTCTGAGCCTCGTGGACCTGTTCCCGGCTCAACCTGTGGCGGCCGCGCGGCAACGACTCCGGAAGCGTGAAGAAGACGCCGTCGGCGACCGGCTTGACGCGGGCCTTCCTCGTTTCGGTCTTGGTGGCCACGGTCGGACCTAGGGCGCAATCGGCGCGGCGTTCTGGATCTTCAGGGGAGTGACCGCGGTCCCGTCGCTCCACCTGCCGAGGGAGCGATGCTCCGGCGTGTTGCCCAGCGCGTAGCGGCAGTTCTTGTCCGAGTAGGCGCAGCTGCGCAGCGCGTCCCAGACCTTCCAGCAGAAGTTCCAGTCGTACGCGTTGGCCGGGCCGCCAAAGCCGGTGCCGCCCCCTGAACACACGCCGTGCGCCGAGGAGAGCACCGGCTCGCCCTGCGAGTCGGTGTGAATGAGCACCAGATCCTTGTTCCGGTTCGGGATCTGGGCGATCTTCGGGAGGACGGCGTTGCAGCTGGAATTCGCCTTGCCCGGCTCCGAGATGACCCCGTCGGCGCCGGAGTGACACTCGAACCTGGTCTTGCGAGGGATGCCGGCCAAGCTGTCATCCAACGCAGGCTCGCCGAAGCCGGCCAGCGCGCCGTCGTGGGGATCGTCGAGGAAGATCGCTCTCGGCCTCGGCAGGCCGAGCGACCGGAATCGGTTGGCCATGTTGGCGGTGACGATCCCGCCGAACGAGAAGCCGAAGTAGCTGGTCTTGCGCAGCAGCGGGTGGACCCGCGTACGGCTCGACTGCAGATAGGAGAGGGCACCGCGAATTCCGTTGACGGCGGAGTTGATGCAGGGCTCGATGTTGAAGGGACCGGGGCACGGATCCGCGATGCCCGTCTGCCATCTGGGATAGAGCACAACGCTGCCCCGCCGCACCGTGTGGCTGATGAAGCCGTACATCTGGTCGTAGCCCGCGAACTCGCCGTAGCCATGCATGACGATCGCGAGCGGCGCCTTCCGCGGCCGCGGCCTGGTCGGCTCGAATGCGTACCAGGCGTCATTGCCGCTGCCACCGGCGGTCACGCGGAAGTCCCGGTAGGGATGGGCTCGTCCGCCCGGGCCGGACTTCGGTTGAGGGGGCTGTGTGACGGCGGCGGGGCCGGCGGAATGGGCAGGGGGTGTCGCGGCGAAGCCCACTGCGGTCAAGGTCAGGGCCAGCGCAATCGCCGCAGCTGGGACCGGCCGACCCGTCGCCATCGCTACTGCGGGGGGAGCTGGGTCGAGCAGGTGGGCGTGCCGGAGGCCCGCTGAGCGCGGAAGTTGGGATAGTCGCCCGCGATCTCGGGGCTGGGCAGCCCCTGGAGGGCGAGGATCGCGTCACCGGCCGCGAGCAGCTGGCCGCGCATCCGATTGAAGTCCACGGCCTTCGGGCCGAACGAGGGCGCCCACAGCGACCAGGGACCCGAGATCATCGCCAGCGTCGGGATCAGATGCGTCTGGAACGCGGTTCCGATCCCGCCCATCGAGCAGATCGGTGGCGCCTGGCCCGCCACGGGAACCCCGAGACCGCGGAGCACCGCGGTGTGGTCGAGGTTGCGCGCCTTCGTGGCGTTGACGGCGGCTTGGTGCAGAGCCTCGCTGTCGCCGGCGCCGAAGAGATAGGCCTCACCCTGCCCAGTGAAGACGAGGTGCTGGCCGGACCCGTCGGCGTCCGGCACGGGAAGGATCTCGCGCGTGCCCATGTGCTCGAGCGCGAAGGCGAAGGCGACCGTTCCCTGGTCGTACTGGGGATCAAGCGTGCGGGCATACAGCTCCGTGCCGTCGCGGGCGAATCCCAGGTGGCCGCTTCCGAACTCGAACTGGAAGGTCCGTGGACGGCATTGCTTCGGAAGCGCGGCGAGGTATCGGGCCATCGCTAGCACGCCCGCCACACCGTTCTCCTGGACCCAGTTGACGCCGTCGGTGTGCGTCGAGAGGACGATGCGCTGCGGACTCTGCCCCCGGAGCGTCGCGATCACGTTGCGGGTCTTCGCCCGCTTCGAGGCAGCGTGCACCACCACCCGCGCTGAGCGACCGGCTGCGGCAAGCGCCTTCAGCTGCGCCCCCTGGTCGGCGCCCACGAACACGCCGGGGAGCTTGTAGTGGGTCCCGTCGTGGGGGTCCCAGTAGCCGCGGACCTGCTCGCGAGGCACGTCGAAGGCGAAGATCAAACCGGCTGCCCCGGCTGTGCCCGCCGCGAACATGTCCTGGTTCAGCGGAGCGAGGTACGGCCGCGCGTAGTCACCCGTTTGCGACGCGAGGTCCGGCGTGATGTAGAGGGAGAGGAACTGGATGCCGGCGGATGGGATGGACGCCTGCGGGAAGTCCCGGACCACCACCCGCCCGGCGGAGTTCGCGGCGGTGATGGGCTCGTCGGGCGGCAGGTAGACCAGAGGGCCCCCGGACCCGCGGTTGTTGGTCGGCCGCGAGTAGGGGACCGCCCCCGCCACGGGGATCTTGGAACCCGCGCCGCCCGCGCTCAGCAGCTTGAGCTCGCCCGCGCGCGCGAGGTCTCGCCCGGGGCCGTTCTTCACCCGAGTCGTGGGCTGCCAGCCGCGGACGAAGTAGGGGTCCGAGCGGACCCTCATGCCGCGGATTCGCTTGAGCCGGCTCTCGAGCCAGCCGAGCTCCTGGTTGTGAGACCTGCTCCCCGCGTTTCTGAGCTGCCCGAAACCGACGACCTTGCCCATCGTCGCCCGCAATTGCGCCGCGCTCGCGAAGGCCCGGCTGCCGACCGTGGTGGGGCAGGTCGCGGCGGCCGCCGACTGCGCAGCGACCGCGATCAGTACCAGCACGACGGCAACGGCCCCCGCACTTATCGCCACAGACCTCCTCACGCCCATTGGCGTAAACAGTATTACTTCTAGGCGGGAATCGGCGTGCCCGACCCGAGGCCGGAGAGGCCGGCGACGCGCTCGCGGTGATCGCGCGGGCTGCCGAGCATGCGGCCGGCGACCCGGCCGCGCTTGAGCCAGAACTGGAGGTCGTGCTCCCAGGTGAAGCCGATGCCGCCGAGGACCTGCAGCGCCGAGGCGGGGACCTCCCAGCCGGCGTCCGCCGCGCGGGCGCCGGCCATCGCGGCCGCCATCGGCAGCGACTCGGGCTCGGCGTCGGCGGTCCAGGACGCGTAGTAGGTCAGGGAGCGGGCCTCTTCGGTGGCGAGGAGCATCGCCGCGAGGCGATGGCTCACCGCCTGGTAAGCGCCGATCGCCCGCCCGAACTGCTGGCGCTCACGGGCGTACTCGGTGGCCATCTCGAGCGTCCGCTGCGCGATGCCGGTCAGTTCCGCCGCGATCGCGACGGCGAGGCGGTCGCGGCCGGCGTCGACGTCGCCCGGCAGGGGATCGCCAGTCGGCTCGGAGACCAGGCCGTACGAGCGGGTGGCGTCGATCGCCTCGAAGGCCTCGAACTCAATCTCCGAGGCAGGCGCGAGGAAGGCGCCGCCGTTGTGGAAGGTGACCACGACGTCCGCCGTCGGCAGGTCGCAGAAGAGGGTGCTCTCGGCGTCGCCGTTCGCTCGGTGATCGAAGCCGCCGAAGGCTCCGGTCACCTCCCCTGACGCGAGCTTCGGCAGCCACTCGGCGCGCTGCTCGTCCGACCCGGCGGCAGAGATGATGAGCGCCGCGCCCGCCGTGCCGAGCAGCGGGGTGGGCGCGCAGGCGATACCGGCCTCCTCGAGCAGGACAGCGAGCTCGACCATGCCGAGGCCCTGTCCCCCATCCTCCTCGGCAATCGCGATCCCCGGCCAGCCGAGCTCGGAGATCTCCTTCCAGAGAGCGTCGTCGTAGGAGCGAGCCTCGGCGAGCTCCCGCACCTTCTCCGGCTTGAAGCGGGATGCGAGGAACTCGTGAGCCGTGCGCTTGATCTCCTGCTGCTCGTCGTTCAGGTCGAAGTTCATCCGTTACCTCAGTCGTGGCAGGCCGAGCACACGCTCAGCGATGATGTTCTTGAGGACCTCGGTGGTGCCGCCCTCGATCGAGTTGGCACGCGAGCGCAGGAAGCGATAGCTCCAGTCGGTGCCGACGCGCATTCCCTCCGGGCCAAGAAGGTCGTTGCCGAGCTCGGTGAGGGCCTGGTTGTAGTCGGCCCACTCCCACTTGCTGAGCGACCCCTCGGGACCGGGAATGCCGGTCTTCATCGTCTGGGTGAGGGCGCGCAGCGCGCCGAGGCGCATCGCCTCGATGCCGATCTGGAGCCCCGCGATCTTCTGGCGGACGATGGGGTCGTCGTCCAGTCCCCGCTCGCGCACGATCGCGATCAGGTCCTCCATGGTCCGCTTCAGCCCCAGCACCGCCGCAGCCCCGAGGCCGGCGCGCTCGAACATCAGCGTCGTGATCGCGACCTGCCAGCCGCCGCCAACCTCGCCGACGACGTTCTCGTCGGAGATCTCGGCCTCCTCGAGGAAGATCTCGTTGAACTCGGACTCGCCGGTGATCTGGCGCAGCGGCCGGACCTCGACGCCGGGCTGGTCCATGTCGAGCAGGAAGTAGGTGATCCCCTTGTGCTTCGGGGCGTCCTGGTCGGAGCGGGCGAGGAGCATGCACCACTTTGCCTCGTGGGCGTACGTAGTCCAGACCTTCTGGCCGCTCACCTTCCAGGTGCCGTTCGTCTTCACGGCGCGCGTCTTGAGCGAGGCGAGATCCGACCCCGACTCGGGCTCTGAGAAGCCCTGGCACCAGATCTCCTCGCCGGAGAGGATCGGCTCGAGGTAGCGCTCCTTCTGCTCCTGGTTGCCATGCGCGATCACCACGGGTCCACCCATGACCAGGCCGAGGACGTTCGCTGGCGCCGGGACCCGCTGCCGGGCGAGCTCCTCGTTGAAGATCGACTGCTCGATCAGGGTCGCGCCCTTGCCCCCGTACTCCTCGGGCCAGGAGATCCCGGCCCAGCCCCCCTCGTGCATCTTCTTCTGCCAGCCGCGGCGGAACTCGAACTCGGCGGCATCGTCACCCTCGGGCGCCGGCCCGGGGTGGTTCTCCTCCAGCCAGCTCCGCACCTCGTCCCTGAAGGCGGCCTCCGAGTCGGTGAGGCTCAGGTCCACGGCCGGAGCCTATCTGACTGGCCGACTGGCCAGTCAGCGGGATACTCCCTCCCGTGGGCGACCTGATGGAACGGATCGGCCTGGAGGTTCCCGTCGTCCAGGCCGGCATGGGCGGCGGCCTGGCGGGACACGAGCTCGCCGCTGCCGTCTCCGACGCCGGCGGCCTCGGGACGATCGGCATCCTCGGCCCGGACCGGCTCCGGGAGGAGATCGCCGCCGCTCGGCGGGTGACGGACCGGCCGATCGCCGTGAACCTGCTCCTCGTCCTCGCCCGGCCCACGCACTTCGAGGCGGCCGAGCGGGCCGACGTCCTGGTCACCTTCTGGGGCCGGCCGCGCCGGCGCACCTCGCGTATCTGGATCCATCAGGTCGGCTCGGTTGAGGAGGCGCTCGCGGCACGCGCCGCCGGGGCCGATGCCGTGATCGCTCAGGGCGTCGAGGCCGGTGGCCACGTTCGCGGCGAAACTTCGGCCGTCGAGCTGCTCGAACGGATCAAAGCCGCCGTCGGCCCGGAATACCCGGCGCTCTCGGCTGGTGGTGTGGCTGGGTCCGCCGAGGCCCGCGATCGCCTCGATGGCGGAGCCGAGGGGATCGTGGCCGGCACCCGCTTCCTGATGTCGGAGGAGAGCGGCGCCCACCCCGACTACAAGCAGCGGCTCGTGGGTGCACGGGAGACAGTGGTCACTGAGCTCTTCGGGCTGGGCTGGCCCGCGCCGCACCGGGTCGTCCCGAACGCCGCCACCGATCGCTGGTTGCGCAGGGACCCGCGCGGGCCCGCCTGGATGAGGGCGATCCACAAGCTGAGCTCGCTCGGCGCCTCCCGGGTGCCGCTCAGCGTTCAGCTTCGGCTGGCTGCGGCGCAGCGGCCGAGCCGTCCGTTTTTCGGCCCCGCCGCTGCCACCGCGGACGGCCCGTCCAGCCTGGTCGATGCAGGACCGCTCTACGCCGGTGAGTGCATCGAACGGATCGGCGATGTCCGGCCGGCGGGCGAGCTCGTTCGGGAGCTCGCGCCATAGAGCCCAGCCGGACCGCCCGCCGCCACGCCGGTGGTCTCCCGGAGCTCAGCCCTTCTTGGTCTTCAGGTTCCCGATCGCGCCTACCCGGAAGCCGAGCCACGGGTAGACCGCGTTGTAGAACTTGTTGTCCTGCGGCTGCAGGCCGATCGCGGAGAGCCAGAGCTGGTACGCAGGTGCGTTGGGGACGCCACCATGGAGGCGCCGCCAGACCCGAGCCCCCTTCTTGCCCGCCGGCGGGGGCGTGATCGTGTCGGTCCACTCGACCGCGTTGCCGCCCTGGTCCAGGGTGCCCCAGGGCCCGAGCGTCCCCGCCTGGCCCACCGTGCCGACGCTGGCCTGATAGATCATCTGGTAGGTGCTCGCTTTGAGGTGCAGGGGGTTGACCGTGTCGCAGGTGTTGGCGGTCACCTGCGGCGGGCACCAGGTCGGGAACGAGGTGCCGTGATAGATCGACAGCGGCTGGGTCGATGAGTTGGTGACGTCGCCCGTCTTCGGATTGAGCGTCGCCGTGTTCGGCGCCGTCGGATCCGGCGACAGCTGGGTCGGCTGATCGAAGAAGTTCCCGGGGTTGGTCGGGTACTTCCAGTACGAGAACATCCCGCCGCCCTTTGGGTCGAAGTAGGCGGCCTTGATCCACTCGTCCTGGCTGGGGATGACGAAGCCGCTGGCCCGGCGCCGGGTCGTCTTCCGCCTGCGCATGTCGTACATGCCGCGCTCCGTCTTCGGCGAAAGCCGCACCTTGTAGATCACGTAGCTGAAGCCGTTCTGGGACATCGGCCTTTTCGAGAGCACGCGGCCGTTGCTGAGGGAGTTGGCGAAGCGCGCCGTGCGCAGGAAGTTCGCGAACCCGTACGGCTTGTCCGCCCACTGCGGATAGGCGATCGAGTAGTGACGGCCTGGGCGAGCCCGCTTCCTGAGGTTGATCTGTCCGTACTTGGGCCAGGCCGACGAGCTCTCGTTTGCGCTGAACAGAGCATGGCGGTTCCGGCCGGTCGGGTCGACGGTGTTGAGGAAGGCCACGTACTTGCTCACCGTCACCTCGAGCTTGCCGATGCCGTAGGGATAGCCCACCGAGCCCACGGTCTGGCAGGGAGGAGACGGTGGCGCGGACGAGCAGGACTGGTAGATCGCGTCAGCGAAGGGGGTGATCGCGGCGCCGGGGTTGTCCGGCTGCCCGATCTCGGTGATCGGAACGGTGATCACGGCCCGCTTCGCCGCCTGGGCGGCGGCGGGTGCTGCGAGGGCGGCGACCGCACCGACGATCAGCAGCACCCGGATCAAGCTCCCCGTTCGAGGCACAGGACAACGCTAGACGCCGCCCCGGCGGGAACGGGGCCGAAGTGGCCGACCGCCTCAACCCACGATGAACTGGTAATCGCGCTGGATCCGGCCGTCCGGACCGAGGACGAGGAAGTCGAGTCCCACCCCGGTCACCTTCCCGTCAGGGGAGACGCCCTCCCACTGGAACTTGACCACGTCGCCGAGGCGCTCGACGTCGTCACGCCGCCGGAAGGTCATCGTGCCGGAGCCGACCCACTGCTCGTATGCGCTCGCCGCCCGGGCCTCGAGTTCGGCGTGGCCCTTCGCCTCCAGCGTCACCGGCATGCCGAGGCCGGGTCGCGCCGCGGCCTCGCGCATCTCGTCCGGCGGCTGGAGGATGTGGGAGCCGTCCTCGCTCCAGAGCACTTCGATCAGCTCGCGGCGCAGATCGGGATCGGGCTCGTTCCAGAGAGCGACGTATCGATCGGCGAGCTCTTCCGCGAGCGAGGTCCGGGTCTCGGGGGACACGCTTGCTGCATTCATCGGGGCTACCTCCTTGGGTTCGTTGGTCCTGGTGGGTTCGTTGGTCCTGGCAGCCCACGGTCGCCGATGAACGACGGCGTGTCGATTACCTCCCAGGTAACGGCCGCTCGTCTTTACATAGGAGGTAATGGAGGCGAGCGGGACGGCCGCTAACTTGGCCTGCGTGGCGGTCGAGACCGAACCGATGCCGCAGACGGCCGGCGAGCTCGTCCGTTTCTGGCGCACCAAGCGACACCTCACCCAACTCGAGCTGGGGCTGGACGCCAACGTCTCCACGAAGCACCTGAGCTTCGTCGAGACCGGTCGCTCACAGCCGAGCCGGCAGCTCCTCATCCACCTCGCGCAGCATCTCGATCTGCCCATCGCGGAGCGCAACCGGCTCCTGCTCGCCGGCGGGTTCGCGCCTCCGTACCTCGAGCAGCCCTACGACGGCGATCTGATGCAGCCACTGCGGGAGTCGCTGCGCCGGCTCCTCGAGGCGCACGAGCCGAATCCGGCCCTGATCGTCGACGGGCTTTGGAATCTGATCGAAGCCAATCGAGCCGCCGAGCTCCTACTCGAGGGCGTCGAACCGGAGCTCCTGGAGCCTCCGATCAATGTTCTCCGGCTCGCCGTCCACCCCGGCGGCCTGCCCAGGATCTCGTCGATGACCGCGGCCTGCAACGCGCCGCTGATCCACAAGCTCAAGCGAAAGAGCCGGGAGGAGGATGACCCGGCGCTCGGCGAACTGCTCGAAGAGATCGAGGGTTACCTGCCGGACGATCCACCAAACGGCGCTCCGGCGACTCAGCCGGTGGTCTCCCTCAACCTGCAGACGCGGGTGGGCGATGTCCGTCTCTTCACGGTGATTGCAACGCTCGGAGCGCCGCTCGAGGTGACCGCCGCCAACCTGGCAATCGAGACGTTCCTGCCGATGGATGCCGAGAGCGCCGCGCGGCTTGCGGAACTCAGTGGTAGACCGCGAGCAGGATGACCACGGCCGCGACCCAGGTGACCCCGGCTCCGATCATGCCGTAGTCCTCGAGCAGGATCGCGTCGGTGGAGCGGGTGTCCTTGCGGTCGTAGATCAGGTAGAGGTAGCGGAAGATCCCGTAGAGGACCGGCGGCAGGGTCGCCAGCATCTTCGACCCGATCAGCGGCGAGTTGACCGCATAGATCGCGTAGCTCATCACCGTCGCCGCGGTGACCATCGCGACCATCTGGTCGAGGAACGGGATCGAGTAGTGCTCGAGGACCGGCCGGCTCTTGGTTCCAGCGTGAAGCTCCGAGGTGGCCTCCTGTCGCCGCTTCGTGAAGCCCAGGAAGAGGGCCACCATCCCGGTGCAGAGCAGCAGGAAGGCCGATGCGTCGGCGTCGACCGCCACGGCTCCGGCGAGCACGCGGAGCACGAAGAGCCCGGCGATCGTCATCACATCGAGGATCACTTCGTGCTTGAGCACGTAGGAGTAGAGGGTCGTTCCAGCGCCGTAGGCGAGAACCAGACCGCCGACCTCGAGTCCCTCGATCAGCGCCGAGCCTGCGAGCGCAACCACGGCGAGCACGACGGCGAGGCCGATCGCCGTCGGGATCGCGAGCTCGCCGGCGGCGATCGGGCGGAACCGCTTGGTGGGGTGCTGGCGGTCCTCGGCGATGTCGTGCGCGTCGTTAATCAGGTAGCCGGCCGAGGCGACCATGCAGAAGGCGGCGAAGGTGACGCTCGCGTCGAAGACCGCATCGAGCTCCTTGAACTTCGCGGAGAAGAGAAGCCCGGCGAAGACGAGCAGGTTCTTGACCCACTCCTGTGGGCGCAGGGCGACGATCACCGCGCGCAGTGGACTGCGGTGGGGTTTGGAGGCCGGGCCGCCGGCAGCTACCTCGGCCACCTGCGGCTCGGACCTCTCCCTGGTCAGGGGACCGGCCATGGGCCGCGAAGGGTAAACCGACTCATGGGTCGATCAGCACACCCGGATTCAGGATGCTCGTCGGGTCCAGCTCGCGCTTGGCGGCACGCAGGGCGTCCGCGAAGCGGCCGGGCCGCTGACGGTCGTACCAGGGCCGGTGGTCGCGCCCGATCGCGTGGTGGTGGGTGATCGTCCCGCCGGCGTCGATCACGGTCTCGGAGACCGCGGCCTTGATCTCATCCCACTGCGTCACCTCGTCGCCGCGGAACGCCTGCGCCAGCACGGTGTAGTACGGCGCCGGCCCGTCCGGGTAGACATGGGTGAAGCGGCAGCTGATCCGCGGTGAGCCGGGGCCCTCGGTGGGCCCCCCGCTCGCCTCGGCAACGGTCCTGCTCGCCGTCTCCATCACCTCGGCGTGGAAGTCGGGGAAGCGGTCCCAGGTGATGGCGGTCTCGAAGGTGTCGGAGAGGATCCCGCAGGCGACGAGCGAGTCGCGCAGGTAGGGCGCCTGGAGGAACGCGTTCCGCCATGCGTTCACGGGGTCCTCGCCGGACCGCTCGCTGCCGCGCTTCACCTCCCCGGGCTCGCCGCCGTGGGCGGTCGCGGCGTCGATCGCAAGCGCGAGCGAGTCCTCCACCGGGTGGTGCGCGGACTCGAAGCCCAGCACCAGGATGGCCTTCCCCGCGGGACCGGCCGACGAGGTGTCGGACTCGACTGCGTCGAGCAGGCGGCAGTTCGACGGATAGAGCCCCGCCTGCGAGATCTCGCGTACCGCGTCCGCCCCTGAGGCGAAATCGTCGAAGGCGATCGAGGCCGAGACCTTCTCGTTCGGCCGCTCGCGCACCCGGACCCAGGCATCGACGATCACGGCCAGGATTCCCTCCGAGCCCAGCAGCATTCGATCGGGGCTCGGCCCCGCCCCGGACCCGGGTAGCCGGCGGCTCTCCCACTCGCCGTCCAGCGTCACCGCGTGGATCGACTCGACCAGGTCGTCGATGTGCGTGTAGAGCGTCGCGAAGTGGCCGCCGGCGCGGGTGGCGATCCAGCCGCCGAGCGTCGAGTACTCGAACGACTGCGGGAAGTGCCGCAGCGTGAGCCCGTGCTCCCGGAGCTGATCCTCGAGCCCCGGCCCGGTGGCGCCGGCCTGGATGCGGGCCGCCATCGAGATCGGGTCCACTTCCAGAACCCGGTCCATCCGTCGCATGTCGACGCTGACCACGCCCTTGTACTCCTCGAGCGCCCGCGGCTCGACCCCCCCGACCACGCTGGTGCCGCCGCCGAAGGGGATCGCGGCCGCCTGCTCGTCCGCGCAGAAGTTGAGGACGAGATCCACGTCCTCCGCCGACTCGGGGTAGGCGACCAGGTCGGGCGGGTTGGTGAACTCTCCCCGGAAGCCGCGAACGACGTCCCGGTAGGCCTTGCCGAGCGCGTGGGCGATCCGGTCGTAGCGGTCGGCCGAGAACAGCTCAGCGAACGGCTTCGGCGGCGGCAGCCGGGACTCGGCCAGCTCAACCTCCTCGAGCGGGACCGGCTCCTCGATCTCGTCGACCTCGAACCCGAGCCGGTCGGTCACCGCCCTCGCGATCCCCTCGACCTGGTCCTTGGAGGACTGCTGATCCTCGTACCCCCAGCCCCAGTGCTTCAGCCGGCGCGTCCGGGTGGCCACGCGCTCGACCCTACTACCAGTGCACTCCCCTCATCAGGTAGGCGAAGGCGACCCCCTCCGTCGAGAGCTCCTGCTCCTTCTCGGGCGGCTTGCCATCCTCCTTGCCCTTCGCGGCGCTCGAGTCGGGGAAGAGCTTGTAGGCGGTGTTGAGGATCGCGTCTGAGGCCTTCGGCGCGATGTTGTAGAGCAGCTCGCCGAAGGTGCCGAGGCGGGTGGCAACTTTCTTCGGCTTCGTGATCATCGCGTTGGTGATCATCTCGGCCGCCTCCTCCGGGGTGATCGTGGGGAAGGCGTCGTACATCTTGGTCGGCGCGATCATCGGCGTCCTCACCAGCGGCATGTAGATCGTCGTGATGTGGACTCCGTCGTCGATCACCTCGCTGGCGACGCAGCGCGACCAGGCATCGAGCGCGGCCTTCGAGGCCACGTAGGCCGAGAAGCGGGGCGTGTGGGTCTGAACGCCGATCGAGCTGACGTTGATGATGTGCCCCCCCTTGCGCCCCTCGGTGCGCTTGCGCATCACGGGCAGCAGACTGAGGATCAGCTTCAGCGAGCCGAAGTAGTTGAGCTGCATGGTCCGCTCGAAGTCGTGGAAGCGCTCGTAGGAGAGCTCGACCGAGCGGCGGATTGATCGGCCCGCGTTGTTGACGAGGACATCGACGCGGCCGTGCTCGTCGAGCACCTCCTTCGCCATCCGCTCGATGTCCTCGATGTTCGAGAGGTCGCACTGATGGATTTGGGCCTTCCCGCCGGCCTCCTCGATCTCCCCCCTGGTCTCCTCGAGCTTCTCCGGGGTGCGCGCGACGAGCAGCACCTCGGCGCCGGCCGCGGCGCACTTGATGGCGGCGGCCTTGCCGATGCCCGAGGAGGCGCCGGTGATCAGAACGACCTTCCCGCCGATCGCCCCCGACAGCGAGCGGTCCTTGAACAGATCCGGGTCGAGGTTCCGCTCCCAGTAGTCCCAGAGCCGCTCCGCGTAGCTCGCCAGCGGCGGCACCGAGATTCCCGTTCCCTCCAGGGCGGTCTGCGTCTTGGTCGAGTCGAAGTCGGTTGGGTAATTGATGTAGACGAGCACCGAACGGGGAATGCCGAGGTCTGCCAGGACCTGATCGGTGAACCGCTTCACCGGCGGCAGCATGGTCAGGCCCGAGCGGACCTGCTTGGGGATGAACTCGAACATCCGCGAGTCGATCCGCATCGCGGCCTCGGGCGCATGCGCGGCCTTGGCGAAGACGTTGATCACCTGGCCGGCGGTCAGGGGCTTGGGGTCGGTGAGGTGGAACGCCTGCCCGTCGAAGCCGTCGATGTGCGCGATGTGGTCCATCGCCTTCGCGACGAAGTCGACCGGGACCAGGTTGATCTTGCGGCCCTCGATCCCGACGCCCGGGAACCACTGCGGCAGCGCGTTCCGCGCCCGCTGCAGGAGCTTGAAGAAGTAGTAGGGGCCGTCGATCTTGTCCATCTCGCCGGTCTCGGAGTGACCGACGACAATGCCGGGCCGATAGACCCGCCAAGGCACCTTGGACTCCTCCCGCACCACGGCCTCGGACTCGTGCTTGGTCTGGAAGTAGGGGTGGTTGTCGACCTTCTCGGCCTCCTCGAACATCTCCTCGGTGAAGGTGCCCTTGTAGAGGCCGGCGGCGGCGATCGAACTGACCATGTGGAAGCGCTTCGCGTCGAGCTCCTCGGCGAGCCTGACGGCCTCGCGGGTCCCCTCGACGTTGGCGATCCGCTGGCTCTCGGCGTCCGCCGTCATGTCGTAGATCGCGGCGAGGTGGAAGAAGTGGTCGATCTCGCCGCGAAGCTCGTCGATCTGATCCGCGCAGCCGAGCTTCTCCTGGGAGAGGTCGCCGATCACTGCGACGATCCGGCCCTCCTCGGCCCCCCAGCGATTCTTGAGCTCCTCGAGGCGTCCGCGCGAGCCTTCGCGCACGAGCACGTAGATCGTGCCCTCGCGCTCGAGCAGCTGCTCGACCAGGTTGCGGCCGATGAACCCGGTTGCGCCGGTGACGAAGTAGCTCATCTCATCTCACCTCCCCCTCCGCTTCATGCTCAGAGCGGAACTTACACGGCCCGCGGCCTTTGCCGCTCGGGGGTTTGGCCGAGAACTCGCGAGCGCAATAATCAAGGCGTGGGGATCTTCTACGACCCGGCCAGCAACCCAGGTCCCGAGCGGGATGAGCGCGTGAGCGCCGCCGCCGGGCGCGTCGAGCTCCGACCGGCGGAGCGGGCGGCGTGGCTCGGCAGCCGGTCCCTGGCCTGCCCCTCTTGCGACATGCCGATCGCGCTCAATGGACCGGTCGGGTTCTCGGACGAGATCGCCTGCGCGTTCTGCGAGACGACCGCGCCGACCCGAGAGTTCATCCGCGAGCAGGGCTGGCCGGCGGTCGACCTGATTGCCCGGATCGGGTAGCAGCGAGATGCGAGGGCGCCCGTAGGGGCAACCCGTTTCATGCGGGTCAGTTTTTGGGAAGCGCATACAGTTAGTAAGGGGAATGGCCACTAAGCAGAAGGTGCAGCTCTTGATGCCCGAGATGGGCGAGTCGGTGACTGAGGGCACCGTGCTCGAGTGGCATGTCTCGGAGGGGGATTCGGTCGAGGAGGGCCAGACGATGGTCGAGGTCTCGACCGACAAGGTCGATGCCGAGGTCCCCGCTCCCGCCTCGGGCACCGTCACCAAGATCATGATCCAGGTCGACGAGGAGGTCGACGTCGGCAAGCCGCTCGCCGAGATCGATCCGAACGGAGGCCCGCCCGAGGCGACCGAGGAGCCGGCGAAGGAGGAGTCCGAGACCGAGGTCCAGGAGGGCCCGGCCGAGCCGGAGGCTGATTCGAACGGCGCCCGGGCTGCCACCGCCGAGGAGTCCGCTCCTGAGGCCGGCGAGAAGGCGACCACCGACGACGCCTCGGTTTCGGCGGGAAAGACTTTGGAGGGCGGCGGCCTCGAGATCGTGATGCCCGAGATGGGCGAGTCGGTGACCGAGGGCACCGTGCTCGAGTGGCACGTCTCCGAGGGCGGCCAGGTCGCCGAGGGCGACACCGTGGTCGAGGTCTCGACGGACAAGGTCGACGCCGAGGTCCCCGCTCCCGCCTCCGGGACGATCACGAAGATCCTGGTCGGCCCCGACGAGACGGTCGAGGTAGGCAAGCCGCTCGCCGAGATGACCAAAGGCGAGGCGCCCAGTGGCGACGGGGCAGCCGCCCCGGCTCGCGCCAAGGAGGAGGAATCCCCGACCCCGCAGGCTCCGGCCGCTGAGGAGGCCGACGGAGCGAGAGCCACGCCCGTAGCCCGCCGCGCCGCTCAGGCGAACGGCGTCGACCTGAAGGGCGTCAAGGGCACCGGCTCCGGCGGGAAGATCACCAAGTCCGACGTGCTCTCCGCCGAGGGCGACGGCGCGGATATGCGAGGGCGCGCCGCAGGTGAGACCCGTGAGATGGGGCCGATCGAGGGCGAATCGAAGCCCCTGCGAGGTACTGCGGCCACGCTGGCCCGGGCGATGAACGAGAGCCGCTCGATCCCGACGGCAACCTCGTTCCGCGAGCTCGCCGTCGACACGCTCGATGCGAAGCGCAAGGCGCTCAACGAAGTGCTCAAGGAGCGCGGCATGAAGGTGAGCTTCACGCACCTGATCGCCTGGGCGATCGTCAAGGCGGCGCAGGAGTGGCCGGTGATGGCCCGCCATTACGAGGAGGCCGACGGCAAGCCGACGGTCGTCGAGCCCGGCGGCGTCAACCTCGGGATCGCCGTCGACGTCGAGCGCAAGGGACAGCGCTCGCTGCTGGTGCCCTGCATCAAGGGCGCGGACCGGCTCGACTTCGGCGGCTTCCACTCCTACTACGAGGAGCTGATCACCAAGACGCGGGAGAACAGCCTCACCGCTGACGACTTCCAGGGAACCAACATCAGCCTCACGAACCCGGGTGGGCTGGGGACCGTGGCCTCGGTGCCGCGCCTGCTGGCGGGCCAGGGGACGATCGTCGCCTGCGGCTCGCTCGCCTACCCCGTCGAGTGGAGGCACGCCCCGCCCGAGAAGATCAAGGCGCTCGGCGTCTCCAAGGTCATGACCATGACCTCGACCTACGACCACCGCGTCATTCAGGGCGCGGAGTCGGGCTCATTCCTGCGCCGCATCGAGGAGCTTCTGCAGGGCGAGGACGACTTCTACGAGTCGGTAGCAACGGACCTCGGACTGGACCCCTCCACGGCCACCGCCGCGCACGCGGCATCCGCCTCGGCGCCGCCGCTGGCCGCGCCAGGCACGCTCGGCGAGGCGGCGCCGTCGATCGCGGCGAAGGCGAGCATGGAGCTTCTGCAGGCCGTCCAGGCCGCGACCTCGCTGCTGAAGGCCTACCGGACGCACGGTCACCTGGCCGCGCGGCTCGACCCGCTCGGCTCCGAGCCGAAGGGCGATCCCGCGATCCAGCCGGAGAACGTCGGCCTCACGCCCGAGCTGATGTCGCAGATCCCGGCGGAGATCCTCAGGATCGGGGTCGAGGGAGAGACCCTGCTCGAGGCCCTGCCGCGAATGCGCGAGGCCTACTGCGGCACGATCGCCTACCAGATCGAGCACCTCTCGTCGCATCAGCAGCGGATGTGGCTGCGGGACATGATCGAGACCGGCTGGCACCGCAAGCCGCTCGATCCAGAGGAGAAGCACGAGCTGCTCGAGCGCCTGATCCAAGTCTTCGGCTTCGAGCGCTACCTGGAGAAGGCCTACCTCGGCCAGAAGATGTTCTCGGTCGAGGGGCTCGACACGATCGTGCCGATGCTCGACGAGGTCTTCGAGATGGCCCACACCGAGGGCGCTGACGACGTCGTCATCGGGATGGCGCATCGCGGCCGCCTCGCCGTACTCGCCCACAACATCGGCCGCCCGGTGGAGGCGATCCTGGCCGAGTTCGAGGGCGCCAAGGCGATCGAGGCCGTCAAGTCGCTGGCCGCCATCCCGACCGGCGGCACCGGCGACGTCAAGTACCACTACGGCCACAGCGGGGTCTTCCAGGCGAAGGACGGATCCGAGATCGGCGTGCGCCTCTACCCGAATCCGAGCCACCTCGAGTACGTCGACCCGGTGGTCACCGGGGCCGCGCGAGCCTCACAGACGACCCAGCGCGACGGGCGCCTGGAGCACGACCCGATGGCGGCGGTTCCGATCCTGCTGCACGGCGACGCGGCCTTCCCCGCGCAGGGGGTCGTCGCCGAGACCCTCAACCTCCAGTCGCTGAAGGGCTACGCCACCGGCGGCACCGTCCACATCATCCAGAACAACCAGATCGGCTTCACGACCGATCCCGAGGAGGGTCGCTCGACCCCCTACGCGGCCGACATGGCGAAGGGCTTCAACGTCCCGATCATCCACGTCAACGCCGACGACCCCGAGGTGTGCCTGGCGTCCGTCCGGCTGGCGATGGCCTATCGCGAGCGCTGGGGTCGCGACGTGGTCATCGACCTGATCGGTTACCGGCGCTTCGGCCACAACGAGACCGACGAGCCCGCCTACACGCAGCCTCTGATGGCGGCGAAGATCAAGGAGCACCCCCCGGTCAGCCAACTCTACGCCGAGGAGCTGGTCAAGGAGGGGATCGTCACTCCGGACGAGGTCGAGGAGCGCAACGGCGAGCGGCAGAAGAGGCTCAAGTACGCGCACGACGAGCTCCGGCAGAAGATCGAGTCGGGCGAATTCGCCGATCCGACCGCGACGGGAACCAGCGAGCTCGACAGGACGCGCAGCCCGAGCGTGGAGACCGCCGTCCCCGAGCAGGAGCTGCGCAAGCTCAACGAGGAGCTGCTCCGGGTCCCGGACAGCTTCACAATCCATCGCAAGCTGCGCAAGCCGCTGTCGCGGCGGCTCGAGGCGATGGACGAGGGTGGCATCGAGTTCGGTCACGCCGAGGCGCTAGCGCTCGGCTCGCTGCTCAGCGACAGCGTGCACGTCCGCTTCACTGGCCAGGACACCGAGCGCGGCACCTTCTCCCACCGCCACCTTGTCCTCCACGACGAGAAGACAGGCCTCCGCTACGCCCCGATCCAGAACCTGCCGGAGGCGACGGCGCCGCTCGAGCTGCACAACAGCCCGCTCTCGGAGACCGCCTGCCTCGGCTTCGAGTACGGCTACTCGGCGCACTCGCCGGACAGCCTCGTCCTCTGGGAGGCCCAGTTCGGCGACTTCGGCAACGCCGCCCAGGTGATCATCGACAGCTTCATCGCGTCCGCGGAGGCGAAGTGGGGCCAGACCTCCCGGCTCACCCTCCTGCTGCCGCACGGCTACGAAGGCGCCGGCCCGGAGCACTCGAGCGCCCGGATCGAGCGCTTCATCCAACTCGCGGCCGAGGGCAACATCCGCATCGCCAATCCCTCGACAGCTGCTCAGTACTTCCATCTGCTGCGCCGTCAGGCCCACATCGCCAAGGCGCGCCCGATGGTCGTCTTCACGCCCAAGGGACTGCTGCGCCTGCCGCGGGCGACGTCGACGCTCGAGGACCTCACTGCCGGCTCGTTCGAGTTCGTGCTCGATGACCCGCGCGCGCAGGACCGCAAGGACAAGGTCGAGCGGCTGGTGATCTGCAGCGGCAAGATCTACTACGACATCGACGCGGCGCCGAAGCGGGAGGAGGTCGAAAACGTGGCGATCGCCCGCGCGGAGCTGCTTTACCCGTTCGCCAAGGAGCAGATCGCCGAGGTGATCGCGAGCTATCCGAAGCTCAAGGAGATCGTCTGGGTGCAGGAGGAGCCGCGGAACATGGGCGCCTGGTCGGTGATGCAGCGGCGCATGCCGGAGCTTCTGCCCGAGGGTGTCGAGCTCGGTTATG
Source organism: uncultured Solirubrobacterales bacterium (assembly GCA_963797265.1). GTDB lineage: Bacteria > Actinomycetota > Thermoleophilia > Solirubrobacterales > 70-9 > DASUPK01. The sequence goes on from CAWCOY010000004.1 coordinate 304,152, forward strand.
TCGGGCGGCCACCACGCGCGAGCCCCGGCGAGGGCTACGCCGTGGCGCACACCAAGGAGCAGGAGCGGATCGTGCTGACGGCCCTGATGGGCCGCGCGGATCCGGCGTAGTCGAGTTTCAAAGCAGCGCCGTCGCTCGGCATACTTCCTGTATGAAGCGCTCGGCCTCTGGGCCAGTCATGTGGGGACTGGTGCTGGCCGGCGCGCTTATGTCGCTTCTCACTCAGTACGCACGATCAGCGTCGTAGATCACTTCGCTGCTTCTCGTCCAAAAGGGGTGATACACGGCCGCGGGTTGAATTAGTCTTGCCGGCAGTCGGGAGGATCACCAAGGTGGGACGGGAGAAGCGAACAATCGGACTCGCGAGTTCCCTCGTGGTCGCAACACTCGCTCTTGCCGTTGTGGTGCCCGATGCCGGTGCGTTGACGATGGGCAGCAACCTCGGGCGGGATCCAGACGTCTCGGTGCAGAGCACCGGAGGCCTCGCCACAGTCTCCAACCCGATCCTCTCTGGTGGCCTGCGAGTTGGCGGGAATCTGGCCATCACTTTTTCGCCGGTCGACGGCACCCTGGTCAGGTGGCGAATCCGCACGGGTGACGCCGACACGGGCCCAGTCGCGCTCAGGATCATTAGACCAGGCTCCCTGAGCATTTCTGTACCGCGGACCGGCGCAGGCACCTCTCCCGTCGCCACCCCCGCGTTAGGGACCACCAGTACGTACGAGGTCAACATGCCGATCCGGCGGGGTGACGCGATTGGAATAGATTGCTGCTGGCCGGATCCTGGGCAGTTCTTCGCCACCTCACCGAATCCGAACGAGATTGCTGAACTCGAAGGTGCGGCAGGCGAAGAAGCACCGACTGCTCGTCTCGGCCACCTTGCCCAACCCAGGGACCGTGCTCGCGGGCGACCAGAAGGATAAGAGCCTTGTCACGGGTCGAGGCGAACCGCCGCGACCTGGCCTGCTGTTCAGAGGCTCTGGCCGCAGCTTCGGACAAGGGTCAGCCCCTTACGTCGTGAGCTTCTACCTCAAGCCAACCAAGAGGGCCCAACGCATCCTGAGAGCGAAGGGGAAGCTGGCTGGGAAGATCAGGATCGCGTACACGCCGGCGTACGGATCCGTGGTCAGCCAGATCACCAAGTTCCGACTCACTCGATAGGGCGGCAGCCAAGGGTCGGTCGAAACCGCCGTTTCCATACAAACCGCCGCTTCTCGTCCAAAGCGGTCATTCCCGGCGATGAGGCCAGGGCACCCTCGGCAGTTCCTTCGACGCACCCTGCGAACCGGGATTCGATCTCGACTCCGTGGCCGACCCGGGTCGAAATCGCGTGACATCGATGTGTCTTCGATTACGTGCGATGCTCGAACCAACCTCAACACGGAGTTTGAGCCGGTGAAACGTGTCATCGTCGATCAGTACGGCGGCCCTGAGGTCTTGAAGCTGGTGGAGGAGCACGATCCCCGCCCGGGCCCGGGCGAGGTGTGCGTCAAGGTGCTGGCGGCTGGCGTGTCGTTCACCGATGCCCAGCTACGCGCGGGGACGTATATCCCAGGCGCGCCGAAGCCACCGTTCACGCCCGGCTACGAGCTCGTCGGCGTCGTCGAGGAGCTCGGGGCGGACTGCTCGAGGCTGCGCGAGGGAGACCGCATCGGCGCGCTGACGGTGTGGGGCGCCGACGCAGACCGCGTCTGCTTGCCGGAGGCGAGCGCGGTCGAGGTGCCCGACGACCTCGATCCGGCGGAGGTGCTGAGCCTCCTCTTTCCTTACATGACCGCCTACCAGGTGCTTCACCGCATTGCGATGGCGAAGCGCGGGGAGACGGTGCTCGTACACGGCGCGGCGGGCCGGGTGGGCACGGCAGCCCTCGAGCTCGGAGCGCTGGCGGGGCTTCGCCTTTACGGGACCGCTTCAGCGCGCGACCGAGCCGCCGTCGAGCGGCTCGGCGCGGTCCCGATCGACTATCGGAACGAGGACTTCCTGGCTCGGGTGCGCGAGCTGACGGGCGGCGACGGTGTTGACGTCGTAGTCGACAGTCTCGGTGGCCCGATATCGCTTCGCTCGTTCCGCGCTCTACGGCCCGGCGGAAGGCTCGTCGTGTTCGGCCGCTACGCCACACTCTCAGACGGGCGCAAGAACTGGCTGGCGGTGATCGAGTGGTATGCGTCGATCGGGGCCCTCTGGCTGTGGGAGAAGCTCACGCCTCGCCGGCGGGTGCTCACCTACCAAATCCAGAAGTTCCGCGACGCTGCTCAAAAGCGACCCGGAGCGGTGGGCGGGGAGCCCCGCTACCCCGATTGGTTCCGCGAAGACTTCCGCGTGCTGATTGAGATGCTCCGTCGTGGCGAGATCCACCCGGTCGTGGCCGAGCGCCTGCCGCTATCCGACGCTCGTCGCGCTCACGAGCTGCTCGAGCACTCGGCTTCGAAGGGAAAACTCGTGCTCGTGCCATAAGCCGGACGCGGACGCTCGCTGATGGTGGCCTCGCGAGCTGCGGCCAAGTCCTCCAGGAAGCGAAGCCTCCTTCCCTACGGACGCAAACAGCCGCTTTCCATGCAAAGCCGATAGGCGCTTCTCGTCCAAAGCAGCACCCTCGCGGTTAGCGGCAGACTGTGCCGCTAAGCGGTGAAGCTCGGCGCGAATCGCTTTGCTTCCGGGGCCGAGGTGCCTCAGGGCGCCTCAGCCGGCGAGACCTGAAAGAACGCCGAACCGGGCCGCCTGGGGGTCGGCGATCACCGCGGAGCGGCCGATGTGGCTCTCAGCGCTCGGCTCCACACCCTGGCCTCCGAGCTGTTCGGCCTTGCGGATCGCGTCGTCGGCGCGCTCAACCATGAAGTATGTGAGCCACCCCGGCTCGCCACCCTGCTCAGCCTCCGTTTTGCGGCGGATTCCTCCCATGCATCTCCCTGCTTTCGCGATCGTCGTGTAGCGGGCGTCATTACCCTCGTAGGTCCAGCCGACCAGTTCGGCGAAGAATCTCTTCGCTCGGTCGACGTCGGTCGTGGCGAGTTCGTTCCAGCACATCGCGCCCACCTGATCGACGACCGCGGCGCCCATCCGGGAGCGCGGCTCCCAGAGCGAAACGTTCCCGCCAGTCGGGTCTCGAATGGCGGCAACCCGGCCGGCGTCGAGGACATCGAAGGCCTCTCGGAAGACCGCCGTACCCCCGAGCGCGGCAGCGCGGGCCGCGGTCGCATCGGCATCCTCCACCGAGATGAAGGAAGTCCAATGCGGCGGCGCGCCGGCGGCACGCGCCATTTCGGTCTGTCGATACAGAATGGCGACGTCTTCGCCGTGCTGGTGCAGGGTGGCCAACCTGCCGGCGCCGCCCGATCCCAGCCACTCGGCCTCCCAGCCGAACAGCCCCTCGTAGAAATCCACCGCCGCATCGGGGTCGGAGGTCGCGAGGCCCGCCCAGCAGAAGGTCCCTTCCTCGTTCATCTCAATCGATCAGAATGCCCACCGCGACCACGAAGCCAGTCTCGGTCAGCCACGGTACTCCGGTTTGCCGCGATCGACACCCCCAGGTTGAGGCCGGCTCCCGCCCACCGGTGGCTACACCGATGAGTCTTCGCCTGGTTGAGCTGTCTGCAGGGAAACGGGAGCGCGGCTTTCATGCAAAGCGCCCCTTCTCGTCCAAAGCGGTACTGAGGCGGCTACTCGCGCAGCCCGGCGGCTTCGAAGGGCTGCGGTTACCAAGCAGGCGGTCCAGGCGGTGCCGTGGCTTCAAGGTGCTGGGCCGGGGCCGGCTCTTTTTTTGCCGCGCTGGCTACCTGGCCTTGGCTGACATGTAGGCCGCCTGCGACCGTGGCAATCGCTTCGTCGAAGGACCCGCCGGTGGGCGGATTTGCCTCGGCGAAGAAGGGCACCGCGTCGTTGTGGACGAACGAGGTGGAGATGTAGTCGCCGACCATGCGCCCTTGGCTGGTATTCGCGAGCCAGTCGAGGTTCATCGGTCCCGCCAGCTTGGTTGGCGAGGTCCAGGTCGAGCCGCCATCTGTAGATGAGATGAAGCCGACGTTGAGCTCACAGGTGGCGGAGGTGCAGGCGGCGTTGGGATAGCTGTAGTACGTGAGCGCGAGGCGCGCATGAGGGCCTGCGGTTTGCGGGTTCACCGCGAGGCCGGGGATGAAGTGGTCGGCGGCGCTGTCGAGCGGATCGATCGGGATGCGTACGGGAGGCGTCCATTTGACGCCGTCCGCCGATTTGCTTAGCACCAAGTCGTTTGACGAACAGGCGGCACGGAAGCGACAGTCCTGCCAAACGACGTAGACGTTGCCGGCGCGATCGGTCTCGGCCGACAGCAATGACGGGGCGCGTAGCCCACCTGCGACGGGGTGGCGGGCGATCGGGGAGACGCTGACCGTGGTGCTCCAGCTGGCGCCGCCATCGGTCGACCGGAACGATCGGACCTCGGTTTCGACGAGGTTGTCGATCGGCACGATCACGGTTCCGTCGGGCTGAACCAGCGGCTGGCCGCCGATTCCGAGCTGGGTGTATATCCCCTGCTCCCCTGCCGGCAGCCCCTGTGGTGCGCTCCACGTCTTGCCCCCGTCCGTCGACGTGCTCATCTCGATCCGGTTCCCCTGATCGTGGTCGTCGAACTCGGTGTAGCAGTGGCCGAAGAACGGGCTCGAAGGGGTGTTGTCGCAGGTTGTCCAGTTCTTATCGAGGCCGCCGCTGGGTCTTCCGTCCGCGATGGTCACGGGACCGCTCCAGTGAATCCCGTCAAGCGAGCGACTCACCACCATCGCGGCACCGAGCGGAATCGGGTCAACGTGAGCGAGGCTTGAGATCAACCAAACTCGGTGAGCGGCATCGTAGGCGACGCTCGGATCGCTCGCCACGTCGTAGGGCCCGCCGGCGACCTTCGTGATGCCAGGTAGGAAGCCGTTCTCAGTCGCCTTTCCGCCATTCTGGACCGTCGCCCAGCCGATGTTTGAAGCGCCGCCTGCGAATTGTCGCCCCACCTGGAAAGCGCCGACGACGGTCGACTTGGTCGCGAAGCTGTCGGGCTCGACCTCGGTGGCATGCTGACCTGCGGGGTCCGAATAGGGGTCGGCGCTCACCCGAACCACCGCTCCGCCTTGCTTCGCCAATGCCGGCGCCGCCCACAGCGCGAGCGTGAGGATGGCGAGAAGAAGAGGGAGGAGGATCGAAGAACAGGTCGTCGTTCGGCGCGGGAAGATCGCCAAGCCGCCCCTCGGCTGGGGTCCTGCCGGGAGATGAGTCGCCAAGTCGGCACCTCCTTGTGCCTGACCCGAATGGCGGAGGCCAAGGCGCCGGCGAGTCCTTGCGGGCTGGTCGGCGACTCAGCGGCCGCCCGATCGAGGCCAAACCTCTCACTTCGGACCGAGCGGGTCAAGGGGAGCGTGGGCCAAGGAGAGCCACCAAGGCATCCACGTCGCGGCGGGTTACATGCCTCAAGTGCGACCAGGCGAGCTCGACGTTCTCCTCCGACATCGCCCACGCAGTATCTCGCGAAGACCGCTGCTTTCCATGCAAAGCGGCACTCTCAAGTCGCCCCTACCCGAGCTGCCCCAGAGCGCTGAGGCCGGCCTGACGGACCGTCCGAGCGGGCCATCGCCCCCGCCGGGACGGCCGCTGGCGGTCAGGCCGGTGTCAGCGCTGCCCGTCTGATCACGGCCACCGAGAGGGAGTGACCGCAATCAGGGCAGGAGCTGAGTCGGGCCCAGGAGAGGTGTTCCGTGGTGCAGCTCGCGCACCGATACGAGCGCTGCAACCGTACGAGCCTCCTGATGCCCACGTTGGAGTGCTGCTCTTGGTGGAATCGCTCCATGGCGGCATCCTCCCGGTTGGGCTTACCGATTCCTATGGACCTTCGGTAGGAACATCGATCCGGGCATTCGACCGCCGGTCGAGACCGTCTTAACTACGGGCGTGGCTGCCACCGAGCATGTACACCCTCTGCCCAAGCCGGTGCCTGGCACCCTGTTCAGGTGGGTGAAGATCGCCTCCTGGTTCGAGGCCTGCCTGTTCGCGGCGCTGCTCTTCTTCTGGATCGCGCCCGGGTACCACTCGGAGACATCCCTGTTCGGTCTTCTCCACGGCGTCGGCTATCTGGGTTTGCTGGGACTGATCTTCTGGGCGGTCATGCGCCGTGAGGCGCCGTGGCCCCTGCTCGCCGCGACCCTTACGCCGGTCGGGCCATTCGGCACCGTGATCGGAATCGAGCTGATCGAGCGCCGCGGCTGGGGAATCGACCGCCCGGAGAGGCTTCTCGACGAAAACGGTTGACACCGCCGGACGAATCGGGGGATAATCGCCGCAGGCGGGAGGACGTACTAGCTTCATAAAACTCGTCCCGGGGCCAGTCCCGCCTCCCGGGACGATCGCGTCGGAAATCCCTCCCTGGCTACCGACGCGCAGGCGTGGCGCGGGCCGTGTGGACCCCCTGCCTCCCGCGGCCCCGCCACGCCGCTCTTTTCGGCTCCAGATCAACGGGGTAACGGGGGGCCGAAACCGCTCGAAAAGGCGATCTCATTGGCCCGGTTCCGCGGAACCGGGCAATTTGTCGCCTTTGTTCGGATATGCCGAACAAAGGCGCCATGCTTCTTCTGGTGGGTGTACGTCTATAGGCCGGTCCGAGGGCCCCTATGGGGTCTCGGTGTGCTCGCTTTGCTCCTCGGCACAGTCGCAACGTGGCTGGCGCTGCGGGCTGACAGCCCCTAGCGCGAGCGCAGGTCCCGCAGCACGCGGTGCAGGATGCCGCCGTTCTGGAAGTAGCTGACCTCGTTCGGCGTGTCGATCCGGACCGTGGCCTCGAAGGTGACGTCGTCGGCGCCCCCACGCGAGGCGGTGACCTCGACCGTCTTCGCTCCGCCGTTCTCCAGGTCGCCGACGTCGAAGGTCTCCTCGCCGGTGAGGCCGAGCGAGTCGATCGACTCGCCGTCCGGGAACTGAAGTGGCAGCACGCCCATCCCGATCAGGTTGGAGCGGTGGATGCGCTCGAAGCTCTCTGCGATCACGGCGCGGACCCCGAGCAGGTTGGTCCCCTTCGCGGCCCAGTCGCGAGATGACCCCGAGCCGTACTCCTTGCCGGCCAGCACGACGAGGGGAACGCCCTCCTCGGCGTAGCGCATCGCCGCCTCGTAGATGCTCGTCTCCTCGCCGTCGGGAAGGTGGCGGGTGAAGCCGCCCTCCTTCTCGACCAGCCGGTTCCGCAGCCGGACGTTCGCGAATGTGCCGCGGATCATCACCTCGTGGTTGCCACGGCGAGAGCCGTAGGAGTTGAAGTCGCGCACGCCGACGCCCTGCTCCTGCAGCCAGCTGCCGGCGGGGCTGTCGCGCTTGATCGCGCCCGCGGGCGAGATGTGGTCGGTGGTGACCGAGTCGCCCAGCACCGCGAGGACCCTCGCCCCCGCGATGGGCTCAACTGGCTTCGGCTCCGCGTCCATGCCCTCGAAGAAGCTCGGCTTGCGCACGTAGGTGGAGTCGGGCCAGGTGTAGCGGTCGCCCTCCGGCACCTCGATGTTCCGCCAGCGGTCATCGCCCGTGAAGACGTCGGCGTAGCTCTTCGTGAACATGTCCGCGCGCACGGCCTCGCCCACCACCTGCTTGATCTCCTCGGTGCTCGGCCAGATCTCGGAGAGGTAGACGGGCTCGCCGTCCGAGTCGGTGCCGACCGGCTCGCTGGTCAGGTCGACGTCCATGCGCCCGGCGAGCGCGTAGGCGACGACCAGCGGCGGCGAGGCGAGGTAGTTCGCCCGGGTGTCCGGGTTGATCCGGCCCTCGAAGTTACGGTTGCCGGACAGGACCGAGCAGACCACGAGCTCGTTGTCGTTGACGGCCTTGGAGATCTCCTCGGGAAGCGGGCCCGAGTTACCGATGCAGGTGGTGCAGCCGTAGCCGACCAGGTTGAACTGGAGGTCGTTGAGGTAGCGGTCGAGCCCCGACTTCTCCAGGTACTCGGTGACCACCGTCGAGCCGGGGGCCAGCGAGGTCTTCACCCACGGCTGGCGGCGCAACCCGCGCTCCACCGCCTTCTTGGCGAGCAGCCCAGCGCCCAGCATCACGGACGGGTTCGAGGTGTTGGTGCAGCTGGTGATCGCCGCGATCACCACGTGGCCGTGGTCGAGCTCGATGGTCTCGCCGCTCTCGAGCTGGACGGCGACCGCGTCGCTCGTCTCCACCTCGACCGCGACGTCGCCCTTGTCGACGTAGACGCGCGGCTTGGCGTCGCCGTTGTGTTCCTCCGCCGGCGGGTCCGATGCGGGGAAGGACTCCGCGATCGCCTCGTCACGGCCGTGGCCCAGCTCCTCGCTCGCGTGGGGATCCCACTCCTTCATCGCCTCCAGGAAGGCACCCTTGGCGTCGGAGAGGCTGATCCGGTCCTGCGGCCGCTTGGGCCCCGCAATGCTCGGCTCGACGTCGCCGAGGTCCAGCTCGAGGGTGTCGCTGTAGGTGGGCTCCTCGGAGTCGGCCTCATGGAAGAGGCCCTGCTCGCGCGTGTAGGCGTCGACCAGCTCGATCTGCTCGGTCGGCCGGCCGGTGAACTCCAGGTAGCGAAGGGTCTCGGCGTCGATCGGGAAGATCGCGCAGGTCGAGCCGAACTCCGGCGACATGTTCCCGATCGTCGCCCGGTCGGCGAGACCGAGGCCCGCGATCCCGGGCCCGAAGAACTCGACGAACTTGGACACGACCCCCTTCTCCCGGAGCATCTCAGTCACGGTCAGGACCAGATCGGTGGCGGTGGCGCCCTCGCGCAGCTCGCCAGTGAGCTTGAAGCCGATCACCTGGGGAAGCAGCATCGAGATCGGCTGGCCGAGCATGGCAGCCTCCGCCTCGATCCCGCCGACGCCCCAGCCGAGGACGCCGAGGCCGTTGATCATGGTCGTGTGTGAGTCGGTGCCGACGAGGGTGTCGGGGTAGGCCTGCAGGACACCGTCGCGTTCCTTGATCCAGACGCACTGCCCGAGGTACTCGAGGTTGACCTGGTGGCAGATCCCGGTGGCGGGCGGCACCACCCTGAAGTTGTCGAAGGCGGTCTGCCCCCAGCGCAGAAAGGCGTAGCGCTCCCCATTGCGCTCGTAGTCGCGCTCGGCGTTCACATCGAAGGCCCGCTGGTTGCCGAAGGCGTCGACCTGGACGGAGTGGTCGATGATCAGGTCGACGTCGACCTGGGGGTTGATCGCCGCCGGATCGCCGCCCAGTTCCTCCATCGCGTCCCGCATCGCAGCCAGGTCGACGACCGCGGGGACGCCGGTGAAGTCCTGCATCAGCACCCGGGCGGGCTGGTAGGGAATCTCGATCGAGGGCTCGGCCTTTGCGTCCCAGCTGGCGATCGCCTCGACGTCGTCCGAGGTCGCCGAGCTGCCGTCCTCGAGGCGCAGCGCGTTCTCGAGCAGGACCTTGAGGGAGTAGGGGAGTCGCGCGACGTCGAAGTGTTCCTGCAGCGCGTCGAGCCGGTGGATCTCGAACTCACGTCCGCCGACCGCGAGGGTCGCCTGCGCTCCGAAGCTGTCTTTCGCGCTCACAACCTCAGTCTATTCCCGGCCCTTCGCCGGCTAGACACGCCGGCGGTTCCGGGGTCAGACCGTCAGCCCTTGTGCTTCTTGTGCTTCTTGGCCTTCCTGCCGGCGACCTTGACCTTGGCATTCTGGACGGTGTTACCCGCAGGATCGATCGTCGTGAGCTCGATCCTGACCTTCTTGGGAAGGCGCCGGGCGGCGCTCTTCGAGAGCTTCACCTTCACGACTCCCGACTGGCCGGACGCGATTGTCGCCTTGCCCTTGCCGAGGACACGCTTGCCCTTCTTCTTGTGCTTCTTCTTCGCCTCGACAGCAGAGCGCTTGCCCTTCTTGGGCTTCTTTCGCTTGCCGAGCACCTTGACCCTCACCTGACAGGGGCCGCCGCTCGGGGCCGAGTCGACGGGCACCTTCAGGGTCCGCCCCTTCCTCTTCACCTTGCCCGCGCCCAGCGTGGCGCGGACGAAGTCAGAAGAGGAGTACTGCTGCGCGATCGCCGCACCGCACGGCAGCGGCAGCGCAGGTGAGGCGACGACCTGGCCCGCGGCCCCACCCGGTCCCTCGAGCACCGGCAGACGGAGGTCCAGATTCGAGACGGTGATGTCGCCCTGGCCGTTCGCCGGCCTGCCGTAGCTGTTCAGCGTGCCGCCGCCGGCGTCTTTCGGCAGCAGCTCGAGCTTGGCGACATGGCCCGCTTCGAACAGATGACCAGAGGGGTGCAGCTCGAAGACCTGGCGAGCCGTTCCGACTGCCGGCCGGAAGAGCTGGCGGTCGACAAGGGTCTCCGTCCCATCCGGGGCGACGTCAAGCAGTCGCGCCGCGATCTCCGAGTTCGCCACAGGTGAGGCGATCGTCGCGAGCACGGTCGGTGAGCCCATCAGTGTGTAGCCGCTGCCCTGCGCAGCCGGCAGCCGGTAGGTCGCCACACCGGGCAGGTCATCGCCGGGCGCCGTCTGGCACGCTTTTCCGCCGGCACCGTTCTGGACCGGGTCGAAGGTCGCATCGACGGAGGACGATCCGCCGCCCGCCGAGATCGTCTTGCTCCCGGTGTCACGCAGGCGCACCGCGCCTCGCTGGAGACCGGCCCAGCTGCCTGCCTGGAAGGGCCCGCCGGAGGGTTCCGAGTCAGGGCAGGTCATCGCGAACGTGGTGACTCCCTGGAAGGGCTCCGAGCCTGCGCCCTTGACGTAGAAGTCGAGCCACGCGTCGTCCGCCGTGTTGAGGGCCTCGCTGTCCTCCGGCTTGTTGTTCGCGCGCATGTGACCGAAGTCGCCGAAAAGGAGCGAGATCGGCGCGTTCGGGTACTGCGAGCGGATCCGGTTGTAATAGGCGATCGCCTCGTCGGCGGGGAAGAGGTCGTCGGTAAAGCCGTTCGCGATCAGCATGGGAGCGGGCGGCGTGGAGTGATCGATGTAGTACGCCGAGTGGTAAGCCTTGATCTGGTCGAGGATCGAGGTGATCAGTGGGTCGCCGTCGTAGGGCTCACCCTGATCGATTCGGTTCTTCCACGCGGTGATGTCTGATTGGAAGTCGGTGCAGGTCGGATAGGGGGCCTGCCCGCAGTAGGAGCCCGCGCCCTGGCCGCTCACGTAGAGGCCGGTCTGGAAGGACTGCTTCTCGATGCCGGCCCGCCCCGTGAAGGCGGCGTCGGCGACGTAGTCGAGCTTGGCGCCGTTCGGGGTGAGCGAGTAGGCGAGGTCGCTCCACGGGATGATCGGAGCCGCTCCCGCGATCCGCATCGGGTGATCGTCCACCGGGCTCGTCCAAGGCACCAGGCTGCCGTCGGGCATCATCACCCGGTCCCTGAGCGTGGCGAGTTGCAGGGAGAGCCCGCCACCGTAGGAGCCGCCGATGGCGCCGATCCGCTGGCCATCGACCAGGCCGTCGTCGGCGAGCTCACCGGCGAAGAACTGCGCGTCGCGGATCTCATACCGATCGTCCATCAGGTGGATCCAGCCCGCGGTGTCGCAGGCCCCGGCCGCCGCGGTGATCGCGTTCGGCTTGCCGCAGGACTGGTGGAAACCGCGGGCGGTCATCGCGAAGACCGCGTAGCCACGGTCGGTGTAGTGCTCCATGTCGGCGAATGAGAAGTCGCCCTTCGACCCGCCGTAGCCGTGGCCGGCGATGATCAGCGGGTAGTCGCCGTCCGTGGCCGGGCTGGGGTCAGCCGGGAATGCGACCTTGACGTCAATCGGGGTTCCGTCCCAGCTCGGAGCGGTGCTGCGAGTGGTGGGATCGCTGCTGCTGTCACTGCTCGTATCGGTGCCGCACTGGCGCTGCTGAGCCACCTCGACGCACGTGAGCGCGCCGTTGAACACCTCCGTGATCGCGGCCTGCGCACTCGGCGCCAGTAGCAGCGACCCGGCAACCACAGACACCAGCAGTACCAGCTTCCGCATCAGCTCTCTCCTATCCCTCCGACGGTGCGCGTCCCTCGGCGCGCCGAGCGCGTCGTCCCTGACCGCTCGCGCCGTAAATCTAACGCTTGTCGGACTGCCCCGCCGCGAGATCGCCGGCGATCCGATCGGCGCCGCCGCGCCGTTGAAGCCGCGCGGCGATCCCGGGGTGCCGGTACCCGATCTCGGCGACGAAGCGCTGGCGCAGCGGCGCCACGGTGATCTCGTTGCGGTTGCGCTCGATCGCGCGAACGACCGACTGGGCGACCTTCTCGGGGGTCGTCGTCCCGATCATCGGCGGCGGCTCCACCTCGGCGTCGGCCCACATTCCCGCTCCGCGCACGAAGCCGGGCGAGACGATCGAGACACCGACGCCATCGGGATGCATGTCCTCGCGCAGAGCGAAGGCGAAGCCACGCAGACCGAACTTCGTCGAGCTGTAGAGGGCCGAGCGCGGTGAGCTGACCTTCCCCGAGAGCGAGGAGATGAAGACGAGGTGGCCCTCGCCCTTGTCGGCCAGCCTCATGGCGATCGCGCGGCCCATCAGGATGGGCGACTCGAAGTTGACCCGGATCGCCCGCTGGACCTCGTCCGAGCTGAAGTCCTCGAGTTTCCCGCTGGCCGGCAGGGCCGCGTTGGCGACCAGGCCATCGAGATCTCCCGCGCTCTTGATGAGGTCCTCGGCCGCCCCGGGCTCGGCCAGGTCGGCGACGATCGTCAGATGCCGATTGGCCCCGCCCGGAAGTGACCGCGCGAGGCGGTCGAGATCGTCTCCCTTGCGTGAGCTCAGCACCAGCACGGCGCCCCGCCCGGCGAGCTCGGCCGCGATCGCTCGCCCGATACCGCCGGTGGCGCCGCTGAGCAGCACCCTCTTCCCCTCGAGTTGCACGGATTCCAACCTATCCCAATCGATCTTTGTTAAGGCTCGCTCACAGAAAACCCCTGCTCTGATACGGTCTTCCGCTTAAGGAGGAGCCCAGTCCCGACCGATGAGGAAGGGACCGGAGGAGGGATTCATTCTGTCTCGACGATCACACCAGGGTCGCCGACTAGGGCTGGCAGGACTGCTGTTCGCCGGCGCGCTGATCGCCGCCAGCCCGGCTGCCGGACAGACCGAGAGCACGACGACCACCACGCCCGCGCCGGGCGCCCCGGTCGGCACCGAGACCACTCCGGCGACCCCGCCGAACACCGCCACGATCCTCCCCGGCGGCAAGGCGAGTGTCCCGGCCGGCGCCCCCTCCGCCGTCGTGCGCGCGATCAAGGCCGCCAACAAGATCCACCGCAGGACGTACATCTGGGGCGGCGGCCACCGCAGCTTCAAGGCGAAGGGCTACGACTGCTCGGGCGCCGTCAGCTACGTGCTGCACGCGGCCAGGCTGCTCAGCTACCCGCTGGTCTCCGGCCAGCTCGCCTCGTGGGGATCGCCGGGCCCGGGCGCCTGGATCACGGTCTACGCCAACAGGACCCACACCTACATGGTGATCGCCGGCCTGCGCTACGACACCTCGCCTCGCGGCGAGTGGATCGATCAGGGCCGCGGCCCGCGCTGGCGCTTCACCCTGCGGGCGCCGACCGGCTTCGCGGTCCGCCACTACCCCGGCTTCTAGCGCGTCATCCGGCCGCGGTGTTTGCGGCGGCCGTCGATGAGGGTCTGTAAGCACCTGCTCACGGCTCCGGATCGTTTGCTAGCGTTCCGCCTCGACCAAACGCCGAATCTCGTCCCCGCCAGGGCGGGCCGAGAACGGGGGAACCAAAGCAGTTGGGGCGAATCCACCAAGGGTGGAGACGCAGGCTCTTTCAGCGTCAGCCCGTCAGCTAACCCCGTAGGCCGACGAAGGAGAGCGGTTTGCGGTCAAACACACGCAGCAATGGCAGGCAGGTGGGACTGGCAGGCCTGCTGCTGGTGGCTTCGCTTGCGGGCGCAGTGCCCGCGATGGCCCAAACGGGCGGGGCGGGACCTCCAGGCAGCACTACGACCAGCACCACCACGACGACGACTCCGACCGCCCCCGGCGGCATGGCCCAGCTACGGCCGAACGGCAAGGCCCTGCCGCCGGCGAACGCGCCGCGTCAGATTCGCAAGGCGATCAAGGCGGGCAACCGGATCCACAAGAAGCCGTACATCTGGGGTGGCGGCCACCGCCGCTTCAAGTCGGGCGGCTATGACTGCTCCGGCGCGGTGAGCTACGTGTTGCACGCGGCCGGGCTGCTCCGCAGCCCCCTTGCCTCCGGTCCGCTGATGACCTGGGGCTCTCCGGGGGTCGGCTCCTGGATCACGGTGTACGCGAACAGCGGCCACGCCTGGATGACCGTGGCGGGGCTGCGCTTCGACACCTCCGCGGTGGGCGAGTCCTTGAACCAGGGATCGGGCCCCCGTTGGCGGGCGAGTATGCGGTCAGGTGCCGGATACGCCGCTCGCTTCTTCCCCGGCTTCTAGCCGCCCGAGAGGGCGGCCGGAAGGCCTCCTCTCCTCCCATCCCCAAGCGCGCGACGCGGTCCGATCCCTTCTCCCCGGGCCGCGTCGCCGCGCGGGAGGCGGCAGGGAGGGCGCCGCAGGTGTCGAATCCCAAGATCGTGCGAGTAAGCACTAATGATCGGTTGTCGATTGCAAGCCTTCTTTCACGTTTGGTAAGGTCCCGCGCCAGTTACGCCGAGTCCCATCACCACAAGGTGGTGGGAGCGGGGGAACCAGATACAGGGGCGAACCCACCGGAAGCGAGGGTGGGGGCGCAGGCTCCTTCAGCGCTAGCCCGTCAGCTAACCCCGCAGGCCTGCAAAGGAGAACTGTTGGATGCGACAGACACTTAGCCGTAAGCGTCGCCTCGCATTGGCGGGGACAACAACTCTGTGCGTGCTCGCGTTCGCCGTTCCGGCGGCCGCCCAGACCGGGGGATCGGGTCCGCCCGGTAGCACCACCACCACGACGACGTCAACGACGTCGCCCACGCCCGCACCCGTCGGGCCTCCCGGGAAGGCGAAGATCCGCAAGGACGGCACGGCCGTCGCCCCCGCGGACGCGCCGCCCGCGATCCAGTCGGCGATCGCAGCCGCCAACGCGATCCACACCATGCCCTATGTCTGGGGCGGCGGGCATCGCACCTTCTTCGACAGCGGCTACGACTGCTCGGGTGCCGTGAGCTACGTGCTCCATGCGGCGGGTCTGCTGGCGAGCCCGCTGACCTCGGGCGGCCTGGCCCAGAGCTGGGGCGTTCCCGGCAAGGGCCGCTGGATCACCGTCTACGGCAACGCGAGCCACGTCTACATGATCGTTGCGGGCAAGCGCTTCGACACCTCCTCGGGTGGCGACCGCTGGAACCAGGGCTCCGGGCCGCGCTGGCGCAAGAAGAAGCGCAGGCCGGCCGGGTTCACGCAGAAGTTCTATCCCGGCTTCTAGGCACAAGCGGCGAGGTCGGGAAGTACAAGCCGCCCGGCAAAGATTGGCCACCCTGGCTTGGCGAGGCGGGGATAGGCTCGGATATACCTAGAGCCGCACCGACTGGGGCTATACGGTGCGCACATCCGACCCGCTGATCGACTCACCACAAGGAGCCGGCGGTAGCCGCAACGTCCGCAAGCAGTGAGGCAGAGCCCGGCGCAGGACCGAACGCCGAGCCCCCGGACGTACGCCTGGTCGGGGTCAGCAAGCACTACGGGGACGTCGTGGCGGTCGACTCACTGGACCTGGAGGTGAAGCATGGGGAGTTCTTCACCCTGCTAGGGCCCTCGGGCTCCGGCAAGACCACCACGCTGCGGATGATCGCCGGCTTCGAGGAACCGGACTCCGGCCGAGTCGAGCTCGCGGCTCGCGACGTCACCGGGCAGCCGCCCTACGACCGCTCCGTCAACACGGTCTTCCAGGACTACGCCCTCTTCCCCCACATGACGGTGGGGGAGAACGTCGAGTACGGGTTGCGGGTCAAGGGTGTCAGCAAGCAGGAGCGACGCGGGCGCGCGTCCGAGGCCCTCGCGACGGTCCGGCTCGGAGGCTACGAGCAGCGCAAGCCAAACCAGCTCTCCGGTGGCCAGCAGCAGCGCGTCGCGCTGGCTCGCGCGATCGTCAACGAGCCCAGGGTGCTGCTGCTGGACGAGCCGCTCGGCGCCCTCGACCTGAAGCTGCGCGAGCAGATGCAGGTGGAGCTCAACACGATCCAGGCGGAGGTCGGGATCACGTTCATCTACGTGACCCATGACCAGGAGGAGGCCCTGACGATGTCCGACCGGATCGCCGTCTTCAACGACGGGCACGTCGAGCAGACCGGCGCGCCCACCGAGATCTACGAGCGGCCGGACAACGCCTTCGTCGCGGGGTTCGTCGGCGCCTCGAACCTGCTCGAGCGGGACGGACGGCGGTTCACGGTGCGTCCGGAGAAGATCTTCATCGTCGAGAACGGCGCGGTCCCCAGCGGCCTGCACATCGAGGAGGGGACGATCAAGGACGTCTCCTACGCGGGCATGGTGACCCGCTACCTCGTCGATCTCGAAGCAGGGGGAGAGCTTCAAGTCGTCCGCCAGAACCTGGAGACCACCTCAGCCGAGGTCCAGGAGCAGCGCGGCCGGAAGATCAAAATCGGATGGCGAGCGGATCAGACCGTCGCCGTAAAGGGAGAGGAGGAAGGAAAGTGAGCCGACTCAGAGCTCATTCCGTCTGGACGCCCGCGGCGATAGTCGTTGGGCTTGCCGCAACCATGTTGGTGATCGTTGGGTGCGGCGGCGGGAGTGACAGCAACAACGACAACGGTGAAGCGCTCACGTCCATCGGGGCAGGTGAGGGCCAGCTGGACATCATCTGCTGGGCGGGCTACTGCGAGGACGGATCCACCGATCCGAGCGTCGACTGGGTGTCGCCGTTCGAGCAGCAGACCGGCTGCAAGACGAATGTCAAGATCGGCGACACCTCGGATCAGATGGTCGACCTGATGCGTAGCGGCCAGTACGACGGTGTCTCGGCCTCGGGTAACGCAACCGCCAGGCTGGTCGAGGGCGGCGATGTGTCCCCGGTCAACACCGACCTGGTGCCGAACTACAAGACCATCTTCGACGATCTGAAGAACCAGCCGTACAACACGTTCGACGGGACCAACTACGGGATCCCGCACGGGCGAGGGGCCGACCTGTTGATGTGGAGGACCGACGACGTCAAGCCTTCGCCGACGTCGTGGTCGGTGATCCTCGATCCCACCGAGGCCGCGAAGTACAAGGGTCACATCAGCGTTTACGACGACCCGATCTACATCGCGGATGCCGCCGTCTACCTGAAGGCGCATCAGCCTGACCTGGGAATCACCAACCCGTACGAGCTGGATGACGATCAGTTCAACGCGGCCGTCGACCTGCTCAAGCAGCAGCAGCCGAACGTGGGCGATTACTGGTCGAACTACCTGAAGCAGATCAACCTGTTCAAGAGTGGCGACAACCAGGTCGGGACAACGTGGCAGTTGCAGTACTTCACGTTGCTCGGCGAGGGTGCTCCGGTCGCCGCCCCTGGACCGAATACGGGATTCGTGCCGACCGAAGGTGCGACGGGGTGGTCCGACACCTGGATGATCGCGAAGGATGCGGCTCATCCGAACTGCATGTACAAGTGGATGAACTACATCACCAGTCCGGATGTGCAGGCGCAGGTCGCCCAGTGGTTCGGGGAGGCGCCCGCCCAGAGCAAGGCGTGCGATGAGCCGACACTCACCAATGGCGCCAAGGCAATCGGCTACGACCCAGATCCGAAGTTCTGCGACAACTATCACGCAGCGGATCCGGAGTTCTGGAAGCGGGTCTATTTCTGGAACACGCCCCTCGCGGACTGCGGCGACAACCGCGGCGATGTCTGCAAGGACTACAACGACTGGGTCTCGGCCTGGACCGAGATCAAGGGTTGATGTCCCTGCGCGAGATCGCTCCATGACCGTGGGGCCGTGGAAGCGGCCGGCGTAACAGCCGGCGCGGAGAAGAGGTCGGTGGGCCGCAGGCTCGCCGACCTCTTCCACGGCCGCCCTCGCCTCCAGATCGGGTCGCTCTTGAGCGGCCCGATCGCCTGGCTGGTGATCGGATATCTCGGGTCGCTGGCCGTCCTGCTGATCGCCTCGTTCTGGTCCGTGAACGCGGTCAGCGGCGAGCTGATCAAAGGGTTCAGCTTCGACAACTACAAGGAGCTCTTAGACCAGTCCGTCTACAAGGACGTGGCCATCCGGACGGTCGGGATCGCCGCGGCGGCCACCGTGACCGACGCGCTGCTCGCCTTCCCGATCGCCTTCTACATGGCGAAGGTGGCCAGCCCTCGGGTGAAGGGCCTGCTGGTGGTGGCAATCCTGATGCCCCTCTGGTCCTTCTATCTGGTCAAGGTCTACGCCTGGCAGTCGATGCTCGCGTCGGGCGGCTTCATCGACTGGGCTCTCGACCCGTTCGGCCTGACCGGACCGGGGTACGGAGCGACGGCGGTCTGGCTGGTGGAGAGCTACCTCTGGCTCCCGTACATGATCCTGCCGATCTACGCCGGACTCGAGCGGATCCCGAACTCGATGATCTCGGCATCGGAGGATCTGGGAGCGAACCCCTGGAAGACCTTCAGGCGGGTGGTATTTCCGCTGGCGTTCCCGGCCGTAGTCGCCGGCTCGATCTTCACCTTCTCGCTGACCCTCGGCGACTACATCACCCCGGGCCTGGTCTCCCCCAACACGCAGTTCATCGGCAACGTCGTCTTCTCGCAGCACACAAACAACCTGCCCCTGGCGTCGGCCTTCGCGATCGTCCCGATCGTCGTGATGATCGCCTACCTGGCGATCGCCAGGCGGCTTGGAGCGTTCGAGCACCTGTGAGGCTCTCGCCGACGACAAGAAACCTGTTGCGCAGCGGCGTATTCGTCACGCTCGCCTTCATCTACATCCCGCTGATCGTGATCGCGGTCTACGCGTTCAACGGCGGCAACTCGCTCGAGTGGCCGCCGCCCAGCCTGACCACCGAGTGGTTCGGTAAGGCGATCGACAACCACGGCGCCCGCGACGCCCTCTGGACGTCGATCAGGGTCGGCGCCGTGGCGACTCTGATCGCGCTCATCCTCGGCAGCCTCGCCTCCTTTGCGGTGGCCCGCTTCCGCTTTTTCGGCCGCGAGACGGTTTCGTTCCTGGTGGTGCTCCCCATTGCGCTGCCGGGCGTTGTCACCGGCGTCGCCCTCAGCAACACCTTCACGCAGGTCCTCAGCGTGGACCTCAGCCTGCTGACGGTGATCGCGGGGCACGCCACCTTCTGCATAGTCGTCGTCTACAACAACGTGATCGCCCGATTGCGGCGGGTCTCGGGGAACCTCGAGGAGGCCTCCGCCGATCTCGGGGCTCACACCTGGCAGACCCTGAGGTTCGTGACCTTGCCGAGCATCCAGACGGCGCTGGTGGCCGGGGGCCTGCTCGCCTTTGCGCTCTCCTTCGACGAGATCATCGTCACGAACTTCACGATCGGCGCGGGCGAGCAGACGCTCCCGATCTGGATCTTCAGCAACCTGTTCCGCCCCCACAACCTGCCGATCGTCAACGTGGTCGCCGTGCTCGTCGTCCTGCTGTCGATCATTCCCGTCTACCTCGCGCACCGGCTGACGCGCGAGGAGGGCGTCACCGCGCGCGCGGGTGGAGCAGGTGCGATCGCCGAGAGCACCGCCGTCCCTTGAGAAGGGCGCACCCCCGCGCCGCCACTGGTGTTCTCAGCACCATGCGCGTTCGCCAGGGAGTGGCCGCCCTCGTGGCCCTGTGCGCCGTCCTGATCGGCGCGACCGTCGCACACGGTGCCGGCGAGCCGGCCTTCGGCTGCAAGGGGATCCATCGGGGCCAGGCGAACGTCAACCCGAACCCGAAGGGCCTGCCACCGGTCGCGATCGGCGACTCGACGATGATCCTGCCGATTCCCAACCTCGACGCCGTCGGCTACTCGGTGAACGCGCGCGGCTGCCGGGGGTTCCGGGAGTCGATCAACATCGCGGCCCGCCTGAAGCGCAAGCACAAGCTGCCCCACCTCGTCCTGATCAACGCGTACGGGAACGGAGGAGTGAATCCGCGACTGATCACCGAGGCGCTGCGGGTGCTCGGCAAGAAGCGGGTTCTCGGACTGATCACCGCCTACAACGCCGATACCGGGCACCCTCCGGCCCCCGACACGGACATCCTCTTCAAGTCGGCGAGGCAATATCCGCACCGGATCTTCGTCCTCGACTGGGTGAGCTACAGCCGCCCGCACCACAAGGCCGAACCGAAGGCCGGGGCCTGGTTCCTCCCGGACCTCTTCCACCCCAACTTCACCGGCGCCGACGCCTACGCGCAGTTCCTCGCGCGGGCGCTGCCGATGGCGCGGCAGGGCAGGTTCCCTAGGTCTTCTTAGGCCGCTTGGGCTTCGGCGAGGCCAGGGGAATCAGCTTCTTGAGAAGCCGCGCGAACGCCTTCGCGCCGCTGAAGGTCAGGTGCAGCCCGTCGGGCTGGAACCAGCTCGAGTGGCCGGCGCTGTAGTGAACCCAGTCGAGGACCTTGACGCGTTCGGGGTAGCGCTGCCCCGCGTTGCGGATCACGGTCGCATCGTTCGACTCCCCGCCTCCCGTCTCACGAGGAGTCACGAGCCCGAGCTTCCGATTCGGCCCAAGCGCCTTGAGGGCCTGGCCGATATCCCCGGCCGTCACGCGCTGGTCGGAACCGAGCGCGATCACGACCAGGTGCGGCAGCCGGTGGTGACGGGCCTCGTCCCGGATCAACCTGATCCCCTCCGGATACGCCCTGCAGCCACGCGCGTTCACCTTGTAGCCGACTCGGGCGAGCGCCGGCAGGGCGAGCAGCATCGATGAGTCCCCGATCGCGAGCGGCGGCCGGGGCGCGACTTTGTGCTTCGGAGTGGCCGTCTCGACCCCGCCGCAACCGGCGCTTGCCCCCGGCGTCCAGGCGGCGAGGAGCATGGCTGCGAGGGCGATCGCTGCCGCAATTCGTGCCATGCCGACGCCTCCGTTCATCCGACCCAATTCTCTAGCATCGCCCGGCTCGTACCCCGCGGGCCCCGAGACGGAGACGGACGGCAGGTGCTCTTCCCGACAGTCGAATTCGCGATCTTCTTCCCGATCGTCCTCGCCATCTCATGGGCGTTGATGTCGAGGCAGCCCCTCTGGAAGCCCTTCATCGTCGTCGCAAGCTACGTCTTCTACGCGGCCGCGGACCCGCGCTTCTGCCTGCTGCTTGCCGCGATCACGTTGGTCAGCCAGCTCGCGGTGGTGGGGATCCACCGGACCGAGGACGAGCGCCTGCGCAAGTGGATCACGGCCGGCGGCGTCGTCTTCGACCTCGGGATCCTGGCCGTGTTCAAGTACTACGGCTTCTTCGTCACCGACGTCTCCGATGTCCTCGACTCGATCGGTCTGGGGTCGCCGCTGCCGCTGGTGACGATCGCGCTGCCGGTCGGGGTGAGCTTCTTCAGCTTCCAGGCGGTCACCTACGTGGTTGACGTCAAGCGCCGGCAGACCGAGCCCGCGAATCTGCTCGACGCGGCGATCTACCTGAGCTTCTTCCCCCACCTGGTCGCGGGGCCGATCGTGCGGGCGAGCGAGTTCCTCCCTCAGCTGCGCGAGCCGCGCAATCCCAACCGCGTGGCCGTGAGCGCGGGCCTGACGCTGGTCGCGCTGGGCCTGATCAAGAAGGTGATGATCGCCGACTACCTGGCCCGCGAGGTGGTCGACCCCGTGTTCGCGGTCCCGCAGGCCTACAGCGCCCCCGACGCGATCCTCGCCGCCTACGCCTACGCCGCGCAGATCTTCTGCGACTTCTCCGGCTACACCGACCTGGCGATCGGGCTCGCGCTCCTGATGGGGTTCGTCTTCCCGCAGAACTTCAACAGCCCCTACCGGGCAACCGGTTTCCGCGACTTCTGGCGGCGCTGGCATATGACCCTGTCGCGCTTCCTGCGCGACTACCTGTACATCCCGCTCGGCGGGAACCGCAAGGGGAAAGTCCGCACCTACATAAACCTGATGGCGACGATGACCCTGGGCGGCCTCTGGCACGGGGCCGCCTGGAACTTCGTCGCCTGGGGCGCGTATCAGGGCACCGGTCTCTCCGCCGAGCATGCGATCAAGGGGCGACTGGGGCGGATCTTCCCCGGCTGGCTGCGCTGGTTCGTCACCTTCAACCTGATCGTCTTCGGCTGGATCCTCTTCCGCTCCACTGACCTGAGCGTCTTCGGTGACTACATGTCAGCCCTCGTTCGGTCCGGCCCCGCGACGCTCTACTCGGTCCCGGTGGTCGGGGCGATCCTCCTTGTGATCGGCCTCCAGCTGCTGCCCGAACGCCCGATGGAGGGGATCGAGCTGCGGATCGGCCGGCTCCAGCCGCTGCTGCTCGGAGCCGCCCTGGCGCTCGTCGTCCTGGTCGTCGGAGCGACCGTGCCAAGCCAGGGCGTCCCCCCGTTCATCTACTTCCGGTTCTGATGGCCAAATCCCGCGAACAAGATCCCCTGGAGCGGCTGGTGCCCGAGGACTTCGAGTCGATCGCCGAGATGGAGGCCGAGGCGCGCGCCGGCCGGGAGGGCGAGCCGCACGGCGACGACAGCCTGATGGAGCGCTTCGACCGCTGGGACCTACGGCGGTTCACCGGCTGGGATGCGGTCAAGGCGGTCGCGCTGACCTCGCTCCTGCTCCTGGTCTTCGCCGGGGCTGCAGTCAGGAAGGCGGCCGACGAGCTCGATCCAGGACTCGGCAGGGACATCATCAAGGCCGTCGGCGGGCCGGCCGGCTGGGTCTCGGACCAGCTCCCCTTCGCTGACACCCGGCGCGACCTCACCTCCTGGCTCTCGCCCGACGAGCAGCTCTCCGGCACGGGCTTCGAGGCCGGCGGCGTGACCCCGGGCCGCGCGGCGCCCGTGACACCACCGCCTCCGAGCACGCCGCAGCCGCTCGACCGGCTGCTGGTGACGGGCGACTCGCTCTCCACCCCGCTCGACATCGAGATCGCCCGCAAGCTCGCCGACCAGGGCGCCGGGGTTCAGGTGACGCGCGACCCGCATCTCGCGACCGGGATCTCCAACTCGGGCCTGGTTGACTGGGGCCGGCTGTCCTCGACCCAGGCGGCCAACGACGATCCCGACGCCGTCGTGCTCTTCATCGGCGCGAACGAGGGCTATCCGATGCCGGGCCCGAACGGCGCGCAGGTGAGCTGCTGCGGCGCGCAGTGGGAGGCGGTCTTCCAGTCCCGGGTCGGCCAGATGATGGACAACTACCTGCAGGGCGGGGTCGAGCGGGTCTACTGGCTGACCCTCCCGACTCAGCGCGATCCGGCTCGCAAGCCGATCGCGGACGCCGTGAATCAGGCGATCGGGGCGGCGGCGGTCCAGCGGGGTGCGGGCATCAGGGTGGTCGACCTGCGGCCGACGTTCACGCCAGGTGACAGATACAGGGACGCGATCGACATCGACGGCCAGCAGACGATCGTGCGCGAGTCCGACGGCATCCACCTGAACGAGGATGGCGCCTCGGTGGCCGCCGACCTCGTCCTCGACGCCGTCGATAGGGACTTCGACTACTAACTAGGTGTTCTGCGTGTAGCGGCTCTTGATGCGCTTGGACGCGTTCGAGACCTTGTGGCACTTCGCGGTGGCGTTGTACTGCACGTTCGGCACCCCGGTGCGCTTGCCGTCCTTGCACTTGAAGCCGCTGAGCCTGGCGCCGCAGGTACCGGCCGCGCCGCCGTTCTGGTGGCGGCAGCGGTGGTAGGCCTTGATCACCTTCTCGCCCTTGGCACAACTCACTCCCTGCACCTTCAGCGAGGTCACGTAGGAGGCGCCCAGCTGTTGCTGCTTGCCGCTGATGTTGCAGGGCGCGAAGCTGGCGGCATGGGCGGTCGGCGACGCGGTGCCCGTCTGCGCGAGCAGCCCGGCCATCAGCCCGGTCACAACGATCACCCCTGTCAGGAACCGCCTCAAGTTGGCGCGATCCTACCGCTCCCGGCCGTCGTGCAAACACGCGAATACACTGGCCCGCGTTGAAACGCCTCCTCCCCCTCCTCATCGCTGTCGCGCTGACCGCGGCCGTCGCCGGCTGTGGCGGCGGTGGCGATGACTCCTCGGGCAGCACGAGCACCGCGACCCTGACCAGCTGCGACATCAACGGCAAGCAGCAGAACCTCGGCGCCTCCTACGTCACCACGATCGAGGTGGCGAAGGTGAGCTGCGCGCAGGCCGAGAAGGTCGTCCTCGCCTACCACGCCTGCCGCAGGCAGAACGGCGGGGCGGGTGGGACCTGCGACACCGCCGTGATGGGGTTCAGCTGCACTGAGGGAGCACGCCAATCCGTGCCCGGTGTCCAGTTCAACGCGACCGCCGACTGCCGCAAGGGCGACGCGGAGATCAAGAGCTCCTACACGCAGAACTTCTAGCTCTGAGGAGACCGGCGTGAAGGCGAAGGCGGGGCTTGCGGTGTTGTTCTGGGCGGTGGCCGCGCTCTGGCTTGCACCGTCGGCGCCGGCCGCCGGCGAACCCGCCTTCGGCTGCGGCCACGTTCACACCGCCCAGGCGGAGCGCAATCCGTACGGGCCGGATGACGGCCCCCCGCCGATCGCGATCGGGGACTCGACGATGCTCCTCCCGATCCCCGATCTGATCCGGGTCGGCTTCGACGTCAACGCCAAGGGCTGCCGCGGCTTCAAGCAGAGCATCTGGGTCGCGCGGGATCTGCGCAACCGGGGCGAGCTCCCCAAGCTGATCCTGATCAACGCCTACGGCAACGGCGGCGTCAACGACGACCTGATCAAGTTCGCTCTCAAGGTGATCGGCCCGAAGCGGACGCTGGTGCTGGTCACCGCCTACAACGCCGATACGGGCGAGGCACCCGCCCCGGACACTGACGTCCTGGTTCGGGCGGCAAAGGACCATCCTGACCAGATCAAGCTCCTCGATTGGGTCAAGTACAGCCTGCCCCACCACAAGGTCGAGCCGGCGCCCGGCGCCTGGTTCCTGCCCGATCTCTTCCACCCGAACTTCACCGGCGCCCCGGTCTACGCCAACTTCGTCGCGCAGGTGCTGCCCGGTGGTGCGCCGAGCGAGACGAAGGAGGAGTCGGGCGGCGGCGGAGCCACCCCCTGGTGGCCGTTCGCACTCGGCGGGGTGGCAATCATCGCCGGAGCGCTCTTTCTGCTCCGACGACGTGTTAAATCCTGACCGTGCGCCGGGCCCTGCTTCGACTCACCCCGGCGGTCGCCGTGCTGG
Source organism: uncultured Solirubrobacterales bacterium (assembly GCA_963797265.1). Lineage (GTDB taxonomy): Bacteria > Actinomycetota > Thermoleophilia > Solirubrobacterales > 70-9 > DASUPK01. The sequence goes on from CAWCOY010000004.1 coordinate 329,245, forward strand.
TGGCTGCCCTCGCCCTTTCGCCGACCGCGCTCGCCCGTGGCGGCGCCGGGCACAACGACCCGACGAAGAAGCTCGAGGACGCCTTCAAGATCGCGCTCTACGTCCGTTCCGTGAGCACGGACGGCTGCTATCCGTCGGCGAGACCGCTGGCGACGAAGATCGCCGAGACCAAGCGCGGCCTCAAGGTCCGGGTGGCGAACGGGCTCGGGGGCGTCCACCGCCGGAACATCGTCTTCATCCTGCGGCACGGCTCGAACTGCAACAAGGTGATGATGGCCCTGCGGGCCTCATCCGGCCTCTACGTCCTCAACTCCGCGCAGGGGACGATCCGCGTGCACGGCCGAAGCGGTCCGAGGGTCGTGCCGGGCATTCCCGGGCCGCCGCGCAGCCTGAGGACGGTCACGAAGACCTTCAAGATGTCCGCCCCGGACCAGCTCACCCGACTCGAGGTGCTCTGCCCGGGAGGGAGATACCCGATCGGCGGCGGGATGACGGTCAACGAGCCATCCGGCCTTGACGGTGAGGGCGTCTACCCGCACTCCTACGAACGGCTGGGGGCCCAGCGGGGGTTCCACATCAGCGAGGTCCTCTACGACCCCAACTGGAGCTCGACGACGCCCCGCGACATCACGGTCCAGGCGGTCTGCGCCCGCGGCCAGATCCCGCAGAACCCCACGCCCCACAAGACCGTGTTCATCCTGCCGGGTCAGACGAAGTCGGCGATCGCCCGCTGCCCGGGCGGCCAGCAGCTGATCACCGGCGGCTTCCAGCGCACCAACTTCGGCAGCGACGGCGGCGACTACATCACCGAGTCTCGGGCGGTTGGGTCCAACGCCTGGAAGGTGACGGGCAGCGCCTTCATCGGCAGCGGCACGACCGGCGGCGGCGAGCTCACCGCGATCGCCTACTGCGCCAGGAGCAAGAAGCGAATCCTCACCGAGGTGAACTCGGCGCCGGTCCCGGTCGCCCTGGGCACGAACGCGTCGGTGACCACGCCCGACTGCCCGGGCACCCTGCGCCTCACGACCACGGGCTTCGCGCTCGACTCGCGCAACGCCTTCTACGCGGGCAACTCGATCAACCGCGGAGACACCACGACCGCCAGCGCCTTCGGCTACTTCGGCCCGGCGAATCTCACGGCCTACGGCTACTGCCAGCGGGCGAAGTAGGAGCTTCTGCCGGCCGGCCATGGGCCGGCGCACATGGGGCAAGCGCCGCTCTGTAGGGGAGGCAGCGCTCTCCCGCCAGGCGCACAGAATGCCGATGGACGAACCGATGGAGTCGAGAACCCTTCACGGCACGATGCGTTGGGTCGGACTGGGCCTGCTCATTGCGCCATGGGTGTTGGCCGCCATGGGGTTCCCAGCGCCCGAGCTATTCATCGGCGCGGGCGTCCTTCTCGTCCCGGCGATGCTGATCGCGGCCAACAGCGGCCAGAATGCCGATGGATCGCGGCTCCGCCGAGCCGCCAGGCCGAGGGCGGGCGTCCCGGGCGGAGTGGGCGTCTTTGCTCCGCATAGCGGAGCAAACGCGACAAATCTTCCGTTTTCGGGGGCGGGCTCGGCTGGCTACGCGTGATTCAACATCACGTGCTTGATGTGCGTGTAGTCCTCGCAGGCGTAGACAGAGAGGTCCTTGCCATAGCCTGACTGCTTGTAACCGCCGTGGGGCATCTCGGCCACGATCGGGATGTGGTCGTTGACCCAGACGCAGCCGAACTTGAGCGCCTTCGAGACGCGCATCGCGCGGCCGACGTCCTTGGTCCAGACCGATGACGCCAGTCCGTACCGCACACCGTTGGCCCACTCGATCGCCTTCGCCTCGTCGTCGACGGACTGCACCGTGATCACCGGGCCGAAGATCTCGTCCTGGATCATCCGGTCGTCCTGGTTCGGACCCGCGACCACCGTCGCCTCGAGGAAGTAGCCCGGGAGGTCGGGGCGCTTGCCTCCGGTGACGATCTCGGCGCCGTTCGCGTCCTTGAGGAAGCCCTCGACGCGGTCGCGCTGGCGCTCGGAGTTGACCGGGCCCAGCACCGTGTCGGGATCGAACGTGTCGCCGGTCTTGTAGTCCTTCGCCTGTTCGGCGAGACCGGAGACGACGTCGTCGTAGACGCCCTTCGAGGCCAGCACGCGGGTCGCGGCCGTGCAGTCCTGGCCGGCGTTGAAATAGCCCGTCCCGGCGATCGTCTCCATCGCCAGCTCCATGTCGGCGTCGTCGAAGACGATCACAGGCGCCTTGCCGCCGAGTTCCAGGTGAAGCCGCTTCAGGGTGTCCGCCGTGTGCTCGGCGATCCACTTGCCGGTCGCCGGTGAACCCGTCAGCGAGACCATGTCGACCTCGGGGTGCGTCACCAGCGAGGAGCCAGCGGGGTCGCCGTGGCCGCCGATGAAGTTCATGACGCCGGGCGGGTAGATCTCGGCCGCCAGTTCGGCCAGGATCTTGAGCGTCGTCACCGGGGTGGTCTCGGCCGGCTTCAGCACGAGGGTGCACCCGGTGGCGAGCGCGGGCCCGATCTTCCAGACGGCCATCATCAGCGGGTAGTTCCACGGGGTGATCTGGCCCACCACGCCGGCCGGCTCGCGGCGGATATAGGAGGTGTGATCCTCCATGTACTCACCCGCGGCGCGGCCTTCCATCGTCCGGGCGGCGCCGGCGAAGAAGCGCAGCTGATCCACCATGGGTGGGATCTCCTCGTCGAACATCGCCTGCCGCGGCTTGCCGGCGTCCCTGGTCTCCCAATCGGTGATCTCCTCGGCCTTCTCCTGGAACGCGTCGGCGAGCTTCAGCAGCAGCTGCTGACGCTCCGACGGCGTCGTGTACTGCCAGGTCTCGAACGCCCCGCGAGCCGCCTTCACGGCCCGGTCGACGTCCTCCTCGGTCGAGAGGGGCGAGTGCGCGATCACCTCGCCGGTGGCGGGGTTGACTATGTCCTCGGTCTTGCCCTCGGCCGGATCGACGAACTCGCCGCCGATCATGTTCTTGAGGTCGAGGACCTCGGTCGCATCCTTCTTCTGCTGCTCCGCGGTGGCGGATTCCATTGCTCCTCCTTGGTCAGACTTTCTGCTTGCTGCCGAGCACGTCCTCGACGGGCGTGTGCTCGACGCCGACGGCTTCGGCGACGGCGGGGTGCGTGACGGCGCCCGCCGCGACGTTGATCCCGAGCCTCAGGCCCGGATCCCGCCGCGCGGCCTCGGCCACGCCGTGATCGGCCAGCGCCAGCACGTACGGCAGCGTGGCGTTGGTAAGTGCGTAGGTCGACGTGATCGGCACCGCGCCGGGCATGTTCGCAACGCAGTAGTGGGTGATCCCATCGACCTCGAAGACAGGATCGCGGTGCGTGGTGGGGTGCGAAGTCTCGAAGCAGCCACCCTGATCGATCGCGACGTCCACCAGCACAGCATTGCGCTTCATCAGCTTGAGCTGCCCGCGGCGGACCACGTACGGCGCCTTGGCGCCGTGCACGAGCACGGCCCCGATCACCAGATCGGCCCTGGGCAGCATCTCCTCGATCGCCAAGGTCGACGAGAAGACGGTCGAGGCACGTCCGCCGAAGGCGATGTCGAGCTCGCGCAGCTTGTCGATCGAGACGTCGTAGACGAAGACGTCCGCCTCCATCCCGATCGCGATGAACGCCGCGTTCATGCCCACGGCCCCGCCGCCGATGACCATCACGTTCGCCGGCGCCACGCCCGGCACGCCCCCGAGCAGGATGCCGCGGCCGCCGAGGGGCTTCTCGAGGAAGAAGGCGCCCGCCTGAGTCGCGATCTTGCCCGCGACCTCGCTCATCGGCGCGAGCAGCGGGAGCCGGCCCTGGGAGTCCTCGACGGTCTCGTAGGCGACGCAGATCGCGTCGCTCTCCTGGAGGGCCTTGGTGAGCTCCGGCGCCGGGGCGAGGTGCAGATAGGTGAAGAGGACCTGGTCCGAGCGCAGCAGCTCGACCTCGCTCGGCTGTGGCTCCTTGACGCCCAGCACCATGTCCGACTGCTCGAAGACCGCGGCGGCATCCGGGAGGATCTGGGCGCCCTGGGCGGCGTACGAATCGTCCGGGATCGCGCTGCCCTCGCCGGCTCCCGCTTGGATCAGCACCTCGTGGCCGTGCTCCCTCAGCTCCCGCGCTCCCGCGGGGGTGATGGAGACGCGGTACTCGTCGTCCTTGATCTCGGTGGGAACCCCGACCTTCATCTCGCCACCTTGCTCTCGACTGCGTCGGGGCCCTCGGCCGGCGCACTGCTGAAGTCGAAGTGGATCCCGCGGGCCTCGAGCTCGCCGAACATCTCCTCGGGATCGATGCAGCTCTCGGGGGGCAGCGCCCCGCGCCGCTCTATGGAGCCCCGGGCCAGCAGCCTCACCGCCGCCGCCGCCGGCGTAGCGGTCGAGACGATCCCGCCCCCCAGGCCCCAGGACTCGTGCGGCGGGGTGATGCTGCGAGCGCGGACGACCGCGTCCGCGCCGGTCACCTCGACGATGTGGACGGAGACGGTGTTCGCTGAGGGGGGCGAAGCAGAGCGCGCAACTTCGGCAATCCGCTCCTCGCTCGCCCCCCGCAGCTTCTCCAGGCTCTCGAGCACCTTCGGTGACAACGAGAGCGCAAAGGTCACGTTCGGGCAGCCGAAGCTGTCGCCGAAGGTGAGCACCTCCGAGTGGAGGGTGAAGATCGTCTCCCCCTGGCCGATCGGCTCGCCGAAGTCGGCGGTGGGGCCGGCCTGCAGCGGCTCGAGCTCGCGCGCCTTGCCGTCGACCAGCGCCATCGGCGGCATCGTGACCTCGTCGAGGAGCGTCCTGACGGCGTAGGGGAAGCTGACCCCGTCGGGCGGATCGAGGTCCCGGCCGGCCGCGAGGATCGAGATCGATGAGGGGCTGTCCTGCAATTCGCGCACCGCTCGGGCGGCGAGCAGGTTGGTCTTGCCGGGCGCCGAGCCGATCCCGAGCAGCGCCAGCAGCCCGGCTTGCTCGAACCTCCCCGAGAGCTCGAGTTGCTCGGCGGTCACGTGGTAGAGCCCGCCCAGATCCATGTAGTGGCAGCCGGCGTCCAGACAGGCGTGCATCGCAGCCAGGTTGATCCGATATGCGGCGGAGTTGACGAGCACCTCGATCCCGGCCAGCTGCTCGGCGAGGTCGCCGGTGGCGTCCGCCCGGCGGGCCTGCGCCTTGCCGCCACCGTGCTCCATGGCCACCTCCTCGGCGCGGCGCAGGTCGAGGTCGAGCAGCCGCATCGCGGTTACCTCCTCGGATTCGGCCAGGTCGCGGACGATCGCGGGAGCGATGGTGCCGCCGGCTCCCAGAACCGCCACGCGCATCAGGCGACCAGCTCCTTTGCCCTGAGCGCCAGCCAGAGCTCGACCCGGTCGTTGGCCCGGCTGAGGTCCCGGCCGGTGAGCTCCTCGATGCGCTTGATCCGGTAGCGCAGCGTGTGGCGGTGGCAGTAGCAGTCGCTGGCGGCTCGCTCCCAGTGTCCGTTGCGGTCGATGTAAGCCTCGAGGGAGCGCAGGAGCTCGCCCGCATAGCGCTCGTCGGAGTCCTCGATCGGACCGAGCACGCTCTCGCAGTAGAGCCGCAGCGCCTCGGTGTCCTGGACGGAGAGCAGCAGCGTGAAGGCGCCCAGGTCGCGATGGGAGGCGACCTCGGGCGCGGCTCCGTTGGAGAAGCCGGTGGCCTCGAGCGCGCAGCGGGCTTCGTGGAAGGAGTGGCGGACGCGCTCCGTCGGCAGCGAGCGGCTGGTCGCCGCGCGGGTCGGTCCGTGCGCCGCCTCGAGCGCGGCGCGCGCCTGGCTGGCAAGCTCGAGCGGATCCCCCTTGCCGCCGTCGACGAGCGCACAGAGCAGCTCACGACGGCCGGCGGCGTGCGGCGCGACCACGGCCGAGCGGTTCTGACTGGAGAGGAACTCGCCGAGGGTCGCCTCGCCCGCCGCGGCGTCGCCCAGCTCGAAAGCCAGCACGACGGCCCGCTCGCCGATCCCGAAGGGCGCCAGCCGGTCCCGGACATCGTCCGCGGCAAGGCGGCCCGACAGGGTCGCTGCGAGCACTTCGCCGGAGAGGCGGCGCTCCGTCTCCCGGGCGACCCGCTCCCGCATCAGCTCGAGGGCGACCACGATCGCGGCCTGCTGGACACAGAGCCGCTCGAAGTCGCCCAACTCGCCCGAGCGCCGCACGACGACCAGCCAGGCCTCCGCGGCTCCCGCGCGCGGCGAGACCGGATGCGCGAGGGCCCTTCCCCGCAGATCGGTCTGGCTCGGAACGAAGGGGGCCGCCGCCGTCCCGCGGGGCTGCACCTCCTCGCGGATTGGGTCGAGCAGGTACTCGGGAAGCTGGCGGCCGCCGCTCGCCAGGACCTCGCCCCGCGCGTCGAGAACCACCGAGCTGCCGCTGACCGCCGCGGCGATCTCGCGCGCGATCTCGTCGAGCCCGCCGCCCTGGAGGACGAGCCGCTCAAGCCGCTCGTTGACCGCGATCCCCCGCGAGAGCACGTCGTACTGCTCGTTCACCAGCCGGCTGAAGGCCGCCTCCGTGAGCGCGATGAACGGGGTCTCATACGGCACCTCGAAGACCGGGAAGTCGCGTCCCTTGGCCTCGCTGATCAGCGCCTTCGGGATCTTCTCGTGATCGAAGCCGGTGCCGAAGCCGAGGCCGGCGACCCCAGCATCGGCCAGCAGCTTGATGAACTTCCGCTGCTTCTCCGCGTTCTCCAGCCTGATCCCGGTGGTGAGGAGCAGCTCGCCGCCGGAGAGCCAGGGCGTCGGGTCGAGCAACTCGGTGATGTGCACCCAGCGGATCTCCCGCTCGCCCGCAGCCTCCTCCCCGGCCGCGATCTTCAGGCCGAGCTCGGAGGTGAGGCTCTCGATCGTGAGCATAAGTTCAAGGGGACCGGCGGACCGGACCAGATCCGGATCCGTCGTGCCCTATGCGGCGTGACGCTTCCTCGAGGGTGGGACGGAGGACGTCCACGATCTCCTCGAACTGCTCCGTATCGGCGATCAGCGGCGGTGAGAACTGGATGACCGGGTCGCCGCGATCGTCGGCGCGGCAGATCAGCCCGCGCCGGTAGAGCTCGCCGGAGAGGTATCCGCGCAGGAGGCTCTCGGACTCCTCGTGGTCGAACGTCTCCTTGGTGTCCTGGTCCTTGACCAGCTCGATCGCGTAGAAGTAGCCGTCGCCGCGCACGTCCCCGACGATCGGGATGTCGTAGAGCGATTCGAGCGCCCCCCTGAACTCTCCCTCCTTCTCCTGGACGTGCCCGCAGAGGTCCTCGCGCTCGAAGACGTCGAGGTTCGCCATCGCAACGGCTGCCGCGACCGGGTGGCCGGCGAAGGTTGAGCCGTGGGCGAACATCGCTGTGTCGTGGGCGAACGGCTCGTAGACCTTGTCCGACACGATCATCCCGCCCATCGGCACGTACGCCGAGGTCAGGGCCTTGGCAACGGTCATGATGTCCGGCTGGAAGTCGTAGCGCTGGCAGCCGAAGTAGTGGCCGAGGCGACCCCAGGCGCAGATCACCTCGTCCGAGATCAGCAGGATGTCGTGGCGGTCGCAGATCTCCCGCACGCGCTGGAAGTAGCCGTCCTGCGGCGGGATGCAGCCACCGGCGTTCTGCAGCGGCTCCAGGATCACCGCTCCGACGGTCTCCGGGCCCTCGAACTCGATGGCCTCCTCGATCTGGTCGGCCGCCCAGAGCGGATCCCGGTCGGCTGGCCAGCGGTAGCCGTTGGTATTGGGGACGTGGATCCCGCCCGGCGCCAGCGGCTCGAAGTTGCTGCGCAGCGCCGGGATTCCGGTCGCGCTCAGCGCCCCGAGTGTGGTGCCGTGGTAGGCAATCTCACGGGCGATCAGCTTGGTCTTCTGACCGTTTCCCCTGGCGCGGTGGTAGCTGCGCGCCAGCTTGATCGCCGACTCCACCGCCTCCGAGCCGCTGTTGGTGAAGAAGACCCGGTTCAGGTCGCCCGGTGTCAGGGAGGCGATCCGGGCGGCCAGCTCGATGGCCCGGGGGTGGGCGTAGCTCCAGACCGTGATGAAGTCGAGCTCCCGGACCTGCGCCGCCATCGCGTCGCCGAGCTCGGTCCGTCCATGCCCGGAGTTGACGCAGAAGAGCGCTGAGAGCCCATCCAGGTAGCGGTTGCCGTGGTCGTCCCAGACGTAGCAACCGTCCCCACGGACGATGATCGGTACCTCGTGGTCGGGCCCGAATGAGCCCATCCGCGTGAAGTGCATCCACAGATGCCGCTGAGCCTGCTCCTGGAGTGCGGTCGCCTCAGCCTGAGCCGTTCCGGGGGCGCTGGTCGGTGCTGCCATCCGTCTCCTCCGTTCTCTCTAGCCTCCGCGTACAAAAGCTACCCCGAGGCGCTCGGCCCCACAAGCGGAATTGTGTGAAATCACCATTGTGCGACTTGTACAACCTGTACAAGGGCGGACCCGTGTTTTAGGGCTTTCGCCCCTTGCGACGATTCGTCGTGGTTCTTACGCTCGGGCATCCGCGACGGCTAATTTGTCGAAGGCCCGATCGGCGCACAAAGGAAACTCCCCCGACATCCGGGGATGGGAAGGAGAGAGCTTGGAGAGCGGAGCGAACAAGGGCGCGCCCTGCGTCGTCCTCGACTCGGTCACCAAGCGGTTCGGCGAGCTGACCGCGGTGGACTCGATCGATCTCGACATCGCCGAGGGCGAGTTCTTCACCATGCTCGGCCCGAGCGGCTGTGGCAAGACGACGACCCTTCGGATGATCGCCGGCTTCGAGGAGGTCACGGCGGGCCGCCTGGCGATCGACGACGTGGACATGCTGGGGATCCCGCCCCACAAGCGGCCCACCAACACCGTCTTTCAGAGCTACGCCCTGTTCCCACATCTCTCGGTCAAGGAGAACGTCGCCTTCGGCCTGCGCCGCAAGGGGGTCGACAAGGGCGAGATCGACCGGAGGGTTCGCGAGGAGCTCGAACGGGTTGGGCTCGCGGCGGAGGCGAACCGCCGGCCGTCCCAGCTCTCGGGCGGCATGCAGCAGCGCGTGGCGCTGGCGCGCGCTCTGGTCAACCTCCCGCGGGTGCTGCTCCTCGACGAGCCCCTGGGCGCGCTCGACCTGAAGCTGCGCAAGGGCCTCCAGGTCGAGCTCAAGAAGATCCAGCGCGAGGTCGGGATCACGTTCGTCTACGTGACCCATGATCAGGAGGAGGCGCTGACGATGTCCGACCGGATCGCCGTCATGAACCAGGGCCGCATCGAGCAGATCGGCGATCCGGAGGAGGTCTACGACCGGCCGAGCACGACCTTCGTCGCCGGCTTCATCGGCGTCTCCAACCTGATGCCGGGCACGGTCCGCAAGACCGGAGAGCGGGGCGAGGTGGAGCTCGATACGGGCGTCCAGGTGAGCACCGGCGTGGACGGCTTCAACCCCGGCGATCGCTGCCACGCGGTGGTCCGCCCGGAGAAGCTCACGATCGGAGCGGGCGGCGACAACCAGCCGAGTGTCGAGGGCCTGGTCGAGAGCTCGCTCTATCTGGGGACCTCGACCCAGCTGATCGTCCAGCTTCCAGGTGATGTGCGCATGACGGTACTGGTGCCCAACACGGATGAGGCCCAGCGCCAGCAACTTCCAGGTGGAGGAGCGAAGGTTCAGCTCTCGTGGGACCCGGGCCACATGCACGTCGTGCGGGAGTCCCAGACAAACGGAGCGGCGCCTGCGGTTGAGGCGGCCGAGTCGGTTTGAAAATGACAAGGAGGAACTCGTGAGATTCACGCAGAGGGCGAAGGCCCTGGGACTGGGTGTCGTCGCCCTGGGCGCCGCGGTGGCGCTCGCGGCCTGTGGTGGCGGCAATGGGATCGAGAACAGCGGAGGGTCGGACAACGTGCAGACGGTGAAGTACCAGCCGCCGCCCTCTGGCGATCTGACGATCTCGCAGTGGCCGCTTTACATCGACAAGGACACGGTCCCCAACTTCGAGAAGGCGACCGGGGTGAAGGTCGACTACATCGAGGACGTCAACGACAATCAGGAGTTCTTCGCCAAGATGCAGCCGCTGCTCGCCAAGGACCAGTCCGGCGGCCGGAGCATGATCGTGGTGACGGACTGGATGGCCAAGAAGATGTACGACCTCGGGTACCTGCAGAACGTCGACAAGGCGGGCCTCCCGAACGTCGAGGCGAACCTCCGGGACAACCTGCAACACCCGGATTTCGACCCTGACCGCAAGTTCTCGGTGCCGTGGCAGAGCGGCATGACGGGCCTGATCGTCAACACGCAGCTGGCGCCGGACGTGCACTCCATCAATGACCTGTTCGACCCGCAGTACAAGGGCAAGGTCGAGATGCTGACGGAGCTGCGCGACACGGTCCCGCTGGTGATGAAGGCGGACGGCATCGACCCGAACCAGGCCACGGAGCAGCAGTGGCTCGACACGATCGACAAGCTCAAGTCGGCGGTCGCGTCCGGTCAGATCCGCCGTTTCACCGGCAACGACTACACCCGCGACATGGCCAACGGCGACGTCGCGGCGATCATCGGCTGGTCGGGTGACGCGGTGCAGCTGCAGGCCGACAATCCGAACATCGAGTTCCGGATGCCGACGGAGGGCTGCATCCTCTGGTCGGACAACATGGTGATCCCGGTCGGGGCGCCGAATCCGACCGCGGCCGAGGCGTTCATGAACTACGTCTACGACCCGAAGATCCAGGCCCCGATCGCGTCGTACAACAGCTATGTCACGCCGGTCGACGGGGTCAAGGAGGTCTTCCAGAAGACCGATCCCGACCTGGTGAACGATCCGCTGATCTTCCCGACGGACGAGTTCACCGCCAAGTGCTCCACCCAGCCCAACATCACGGGCGAGGAGGAGCAGACGGTGACCCGGGCATTCGAGGGAGTGCTCCAGGGTTAAGGCGGAACGGGTCGTGAGAATGGCGGCGGAGGCGACAGATGGGTAACGGGCGTCTGGTTGCTCTCCGCCGCCGTCTCATCCCATATTGGTTGCTAGGGCCCGGGATTCTCTGGCTGATCCTCTTCTTCGTCGTGCCCATGTACTTCATGGGCCGCCTGTCGCTGGAGTCGGGGATCTTCCCCGAGTTCCAGTTCGATTGGAGCTTTTCGAACTACAGCGACGCCCTGAGCGCCTATGACACGCAGTTCTTCCGGGCCTTCGAGTACTCGGCGGCGGCGACGATCCTCTCCCTGCTGATCGCCTATCCCCTCGCCTATGCGATCGCCTTCCGCGGCGGGCGCTGGAAGAACGCCATGTTGCTGGCGGTGATTGCCCCGTTCTTCACCACCTACCTGATCCGGACGCTCGCCTGGGAGACCATCCTCTCCGACAACGGCTTCGTGGTGAACACCCTGCAGACGCTGGGCCTCGTCTCGAATGACGGGCGCCTGCTCGCCACCACGGGCGCGGTGATCGCGGGGCTCACCTACAACTTCCTGCCCTTCATGATCCTGCCGATCTACGCGAGCCTCGAGCGGATGGACACCAGCCTGATCGAGGCGGCGAAGGACCTCTACGCCTCCTCTCGCAAGGCGTTCCTCAAGGTCACCCTCCCGCTGTCCATGCCGGGCGTGGTCGCGGGAACGTTGCTCACCTTCATCCCCGCCACGGGCGACTACATCAACGCCCAGTTCCTGGGCGGCGCCAAGCAGACGATGATCGGCAACGTCATCCAGTCGCTCTACCTGAAACAGACCGACTATCCGGCTGCGGCGGCGATCTCCTTCATCTTGATGGCGACGATGCTCATCATCGTCTTCATCTACATCCGCTTCGCCGGAACCGAAGCGCTGATGGGCGAGGAGAGTGAAAGACGCTGATGGAGGCTCAGGCCGCCACCCTGCCGGTTCGCCGGCTCTCGGCCGGGTCGAGAGCCTGGAAGTGGCTGCGCGAACACGCGATCGTGATCTACGGGGTGATCGCGATCGTCTACATGCTGATCCCGATCGGCCTGATCATCGTCTTCTCCTTCAACGACCCTGCGGGGAAGTTCAACTTCACCTGGCAGGGCTTCACCCTCTCGCACTGGGCGCATCCATTCCAGATCTCAGAGCTGACCAACGCTCTGACGCTCAGCCTGCGGCTCGCCGCCCTGGCCACGCTGATCTCCACCGTGCTTGGGACGATGGTCGCGCTGGCCCTGGTCCGCTACGACTTCTTCGGCCGGCGCGCCTCGAATTACCTGATCGTCATCCCGACGGCGACCCCGGAGGTCGTGCTCGGCGCCTCACTGCTCTCGATGTTCCTGATCTACGGGCTCTCGCTCGGTTTCACGACACTGCTCATCGCCCACGTGATGTTCTGCATCAGCTTCGTGGTGATCGTCGTCCGCTCGCGGCTGATCGGCTTTGACCGCAGCCTCGAGGAAGCGGCCCAGGACCTCGGCGCCGACCCGTTCACCACCTTCCGCAAGGTCACACTGCCGCTGATCTGGCCGGGCATCATCGCCGGCGCGATGCTCGCCTTCGCCCTCTCGATCGACGACTTCGTGGTCTCCAACTTCACGGCCGGGACCGAGGTGACCTTCCCGCTCTACATCTTCGGAGCCGCCCAGCGCGGCATCCCGGTACAGGTCTACATCATCGCCACCATGCTGTTCGCCCTCACCCTGCTCGCGATGGCCTTCACGGTGTGGCAGCAGCGTCGCGCCGACCGTCTGGCTTCTGTTCGCCCTGAGCAGGAGGTTTGAGTGACCTCCAATCGAGGTATTTTCGCCGGTGTGCGGACGGGGGAGCTCGCGCTCGAGCGGAACAACAAAGGACCGTCAGTGCTTACGATCTCAGGCGAGCACGATCTCAGTACAGCGCCAAATCTCAGGCGTCGCATCGAAGGACTGCTCGATGAGGGCGTCCCCACGGTCGTAGATCTCTCGCCCGCCACCTTTATCGACTCGTCCATCCTCGGGGTGATCCTGGACGGGCGCCGGCGGGCATCGGAGTCCAAGATCGGCTTCGCCGTCGCCCGCGCGAACGGCTCGGAGGCGGTCGATCGCGTCCTCGAAGTGACTGGCTTGCGCGCTGAGCTTCCCGTACACGCCCGACGGGACGAGGCCATCATGGCGGCCTCGGGCAACTCGGGAAAGTCGCCGCCGTGAGCCCCCGAGAGTTCCGGCTGACCCTCCCGGCAACCGCCGAGAACGTAATCGTCGTCCGCCAGGCCGTCGCCGGACTCGGCGAGGCACTCGGCCTCTCGGCGCCCCGCATCGCGGATCTGAAGACGGTCATCGGGGAGGCCTGCAACAACGTCGTGCTGCACGCCTACGGGGGCGAGCCCGGACCTCTCGAGGTGAGGGCCGAGCCGGGCTCGGGCGAGCTCGAGGTCCAGGTGGCCGACCAGGGCATGGGATTCCGGCCGCGAGCCAATCAGGGCGATGAGTCCCTCGGGCTCGGCCTCCCTCTGATCGCGGCCCTCTCCGACAGCTTCGAGATCAGCGGCGGCCCCGGCCAGGGGAGCCGGACGACGATCCGCTTTGGCTACACGCCGCCCGAATTCAGCACCAACGGCAGCTCCCCCGGGGCCCCGGAGGAGCTGGAGATGGCGATCACCCCCGGCGACATGGTGAAGCCGGTGCTCGCCAGAGTGATCGGCGCCCTCGCCGCACGCGCCGCGTTCTCCGTCGACCGGCTCGCCGACACAGTGCTGCTCGGAGATGCGGTCTCCTCATCGGCCGGAGACGACTTCGCGGAAGGGCGCGTGGGGATCTCGATCAAGGACGGCGACGGCACGCTTGACGTGCGAGTCGGGCCCCTCATCGAGGGCGCCGGGGAGAAGCTGATCAGCGAGATGGAGCTGCCCGGCGCCGGCTCGCTGGCGTCCCTGGCCAGCAGGATGGAGGTCACCAAGGGCGAGACGTCCGTGGGCGAGGCGGCGGAGTTCCTCGTCTTCGAAGTGACGAGCTGAGAACCCGCCCCAGGTCGCTACTCCTCGTCCGGAATCCGCTGCCTGAGCTTTTCGATCGTGGCGCGCAGGATGCGCGAGACGTGCATCTGCGAGACGCCAACCCGCTCGGCGATCTCGCTCTGTGTCATGTCCTCGACGAAGCGCAGGTGGAGGACCTTCCGGTCGCGCTCTGAGATCTCGTCGAGCACCGGGGCGATCGCCTCGCCGTACTCGACCGTGTCGAAGGCGAGGTCCACCTCACCGATCCGGTCGCGCAACGGCCCAGGCTCGTCCCCGTCGCCGGTCGTCGAGGTCGCGTCGAGCGAGACGGCGTGGTGGCCCTGCGCGGCATGCATCGCCTCCAGGACCTGCTCGTCGGTCGCCTCGATGCGCGCGGCGATCTCCTGCACAGTCGGCGAGTGCCCGAGCTTGACGGGCAAGTCGGCCATCGCGCGCTCGACCTTGAGGATGCGCTCCTGCACGTCACGCGGGACGTGGACCGACCAGCCCCGATCACGGAAGTGACGCTTCAGCTCACCGAGGATCGTGGGCACGGCGAAGGTGGAGAAGGCCGTCCCGCGCGCGGGGTCGAAGCGGTCGATCGCTTTGACCAGGCCGACGCTCGCCACCTGGACGAGATCGTCGAACGGCTCGGCGCCGCCGGCATAGCGCGCCGCCAGACGCCTGGCGAGCGGCATGAATCGATCCACGAGCTCCTCGCGGACAACCGGCGAGTGGTCGTCCGCGAAGCGCTCCAGCAGACGTCGCTCGTCCGCCAGTTGCTCGCCGGGACCGGGGGAAGGCGTGGGGTTCATCTGGATTTCCGCCGACGCGATTTCATTCATGGGTCGCGACTCACCACCGGCTCCACCGTCGAGGCCTCTCGACCGGAGCGGAGCCAACTCCGAGCCGCCCTCTGAACGGTAGCTACCCGTCTTTCAGGGCATCGCAAACAGCGGTTTCGCACCCTGCCGCTTGGGTAGCGCTGGCGTGACAACGGACTTAAGGAGTGATGTCCAATGCCACCCCGTGGCGTGAAGAAGGGCACCAAGCGTGCCAGGCAGTACGAGAAGATCAAGCGGAGTGCTCGCAGTCGCGGCGCGTCAGCCTCGCGGGCGAGCGAGATGGCCGCCCGCACGGTCCAGAAGAACCGCGCGCGCTCCGGCGAGTCGAGCACCAGGTCGCGGAGCTCGACCCGTGGGGCCTCGCCGCAGCAGCGAGGCGGGCAGCGCTCGGGCACCAACAGGCAGAAGGGACAGACCAAGGAGCAGCTCTACAACCAGGCGAAGCGCCTCCGCATCGAGGGCCGCTCAGGGATGAACAAGCGCCAGCTGCAACGAGCGGTGGCCGCAAAAAGCCGCTGATACGGGGCTTTTCTGGAACGTGCGTTTACTCGCGTTCGGGTAGGGGTACGCTGTGTTCTGAGTCGAGGCAGCGGGCGGGCGTTCGGAGACCCCCTACTCCGGCGCCCGCCCACATAATCAAGGTGCCTCGCCTCCGCCGGGTTTCAGCCTCGGCGCAGGCGGGCGGATAGGGCGGCCGGTTTCCTTCTCCCCCTGGCCGTCCTACCCCGCCTTGTCCTGAAAAGATCCGGCGGTGGCTGATCTCGAAACTCGTCTGCTGATCAACGGCGAGCAGGTCCAGGGGGACGGACTCCTTCTCGAGGTCGAGAACCCGTACACGGAGGAGGTCATCAGCTCGGTGGGAAGCGCGAGCCTCGAGCAGCTCGATGCGGCCTGTGCCGCCGCCTCGGAGGCGGCGCCGGACTGGGGACGGACCCCGGCCGTCGATCGGGGAGAGCTGCTGCACGAGGTGGCGACGAGGCTGCGGTCCCGCACCGACGAGCTCGCCGAGGTGATGACCCTGGAGGGCGGCAAGCCGCTCGTCGAGAACTCCGACGAGGTCGATTGGACCGCCGCCTGCTTCGACTACTACGCCGAGATCGGTCGCGACTCCGCCGGCCGGGTGATCCCCGCGATCGAGGCGAGCCAGCTCAGCCTGGTTGTCAAGGAGCCGCTCGGGGTGATCGGCTGCATCGTTCCCTGGAACTACCCGCTGCTCCTGCTCGGTTGGAAGGTGGCGCCCGCGCTGGCGGCCGGCAACGCCGTGATCGGCAAGCCGTCGGAGCTCACGCCGCTCTCCACCCTGATGCTCGCCGACTGCTTCGACCACCTCCCTCCGGGCGTGGTCAGCCTGCTGGCCGGCGGGCCGGAGATCGGCGCTGCGATCGCGATCGAGCCTCGGGTGGACGGCGTCGCCTTCACCGGTTCCGTCGAGACCGGGAAGAAGGTCGCGCGAGCCTGCGTCGATCGCATGGCGCGGGTCAATCTCGAGATGGGCGGCAAGGACCCATTCATCGTCTGCTCCGACGTGGCCGGCCGGATCGACGTAGCGGCCAAGGGCGGCGCCTGGGCGGCGTTCCTCAACTCCGGCCAGGTCTGTACTTCAGCTGAGCGTTTCTATGTATTGGATGACGTCTACGACGACTATCTGAACGCCTTCGTCGACTACACGAAGAGCCTTGTGATCGGCGATCCGATGCGCGCCGATACGGATATCGGGCCGATGGTCTCCGCGAGCCAGCGTGCGAAGGTCGCCGATCAGGTTGAGGGCGCCGTCGCCGCCGGCGCGGAGGTCGTCGTCGGCAGCGGTTCGGGCGGCCAGGAGCGCGGTCACTTCTTCGCGCCGGCGGTCGTCACGGGAGCGCCGGCCGAGACCGACCTGCTCCGCGAGGAGACCTTCGGCCCGGTCGCGCCCCTGGTTCGCGTCGGCAGCCTGGACGAGGCGATCGAATTCGCCAACTCGACGCCCTACGGGCTCGGGGCCAACATCTACACGGAGGACTTCAAGACGATCCTTCGCTGCATGCGCGAGGTGAAGGCCGGCACCGTGTGGTTCAACGACCCGCTGACCGACAACGACGCCGGGCCCTTCGGCGGCTTCAAGCAGTCGGGCCTCGGGCGGGAGCTCGGCCGCGAGGGCCTCGAGGCCTTCCAGGAGACCAAGCACGTCCACATCGAGAGCGAGGTCGCCCCGAAGGAGTGGTGGTACCCCTACTCGCGGTACACCGGCGGCGAGCCACCCCACGGGGCCTAAATAGACTCGGTCGGCCTCGTGCCCCCGATGGCCGACCAAAGCGAAGCCCCTTATCTCGACGCACTAGTCGCGTACGTCGCTCGTAACCCGGGGCGGTTCCACATCCCCGGGCACAAGGGCATGCGAGCCGACCCCGACCTGGCCAGCGCTCTCGGGGAAGCGGCCATCCTGCACGACGTCCCGCCCAGCATCGAGGGGATCGATGTGGGGCCGGAGCCGACGCCGTTCCAGCGCGCGCAGCACCTCGCCGCCGACGCCTGGGGCGCCGAGCGCAGCTGGTTCCTGGTCAACGGCGCCTCCGGCGGAAACCACGCGATCTGCATGACCCTGGCGCACGCCACCGGAAAGCTGAGGACCGGTCCACCCGACCGCGGGCCCGTGATCGTCCAGCGCAACGTCCACTCCTCGATCATCGACGGGCTGGTGCTCTCCGGCCTGCGGCCGACCTTCGTCGCGCCGGAGATCGATCCGGAGCTCGGCATCGCCCACTGTGTGACCCCCGAGGCCCTGGGTGCTGCGCTCGACGCGGAGCCGGACGCCGAGGCGGTGCTGCTGGTTTCACCGACCTACTTCGGGGCGGTCGCGCGGATCGAGGAGCTCGCCGAGGTCGCCCACGCCCGCGACATCCCACTGGTGGTCGACGAGGCCTGGGGCTCCCACCTCTACTTCCACGAGGGGCTGCCGCCCGGGGCTCTCCGCTGCAACGCCGACCTCGTGCTCTCGAGCACTCACAAGATCATCGGCAGCCTGACCCAGTCGGCGATTCTGCACCTGGGCGACGGGAGGCGCATCGACGAAGACGTCATCGACCGCTCGGTGACCCTCGTCGAGTCAACGAGCCCCAACGCGCTGCTCACGGCGTCCCTTGACGCGGCGCGGCGCTACGCCGTCACCGAGGGGCACGAGCTGCTCGACGACACCCTGGCGACCCTGGTCAGGACACGGGAGCGCGTCCGCGAGATCCCGGGCCTGGACGTGCTCGACGAGCGCCTCGCGGGGCGAACCAGCGTCGCCGCCTGGGATCCGCTGCGGCTCTCGGTAGACGTCAGGGGCACTGGAGCCACCGGGCACCGCATCGCCCAGCTGATGCGAGAACGCGACGACCTCATCCTCGAGCTCTTCTCCGAGAACGTGATCGTCGCGGTCTTCGGCCTTGCCGAGGCGCCGACGGCCACTGCCGATCGACTCGTCGACGGCCTCCGGCACGCGGTCGAGCAGATCGGCCCCGCGGACGTGGAGAAGCGCCGGGCCTTTGCCGAGCCGCCTCCGTGGGGGCCTCTCGAGCTGGTTCCGCGTGACGCTTTCCTCGGACCCCAGGAGGTAGTCCCCTTCGATCGGGCCGAGGGCCGGATCGCCGCCGAATCGCTCGCCGCCTATCCGCCGGGCGTTCCGAACGTGCTGCCGGGCGAGCGGCTCACCGGTCCGACCATCGCCTACATCGCGGACTCGCTCGCGCACGGCGGCCTGGTCCGCGGCGCGAGCGATCGCACCCTGCAGACGATCAGGGTGGTGATGGAATGAGCGCCGACGCCCCGTGGGGCGTTGATTCCGAGCACGGGCAGTTGCTCGACGTCCTGGTCTGCCGCCCCGACAACTTCCGCTGGCTCGTGACCAGCGCGATCACTCGAGCGACCATCGACGCAGGTCATCGCTTCGACCCGGAGCTCGCCGTCTCCCAGCACGCGGCCCTCGTTTCCGCCTATGAGGACGCGGGCGTCCGGGTCCACTTCCTCGACCCGGACCCGGCGCTGCCCTACCAGGTGTTCACCCGCGACTCGAGCACGATGGGGCCCAGCGGCACCGTGATCACACAGCCGGCGCAGTGGTGGAGGCGCGGCGAGTACGCGCCCGCGATCCGCTTCCATCAGCAGGCCGACATCCCGATCCGGGGGATGATCACCGCGGGGTCGCTCGAGGGCGGGGACGTGATGATCGTCGAACCGGGCAGCGTGCTGATCGGCTGCGGCGAGGCCCGCACCCAGGAGGTCGCCGCCAGCCAGCTCGCCGGCTGGTTCGAAGAGGACGGCTGGGAGGCGAGGGTGCAGCCGATCCCCGAGCGCTATGTGCACATCGACGTCCTCTCGGCTGTCTTGGCCGAGAAGCTGGCCGCGGTCTGTACCGAGGTGCTGCCCGCGGCGACGGTCGAGTGGCTCCGCGCCAAGGGCTTCGACCTGATCGAGGTGAGCGAGGAGCAGGCCTTCACCCTCGGGGCCAACGCGATCTCGCTCGGGGGCGAGCGGGTGATCTCAGCGGCGGGGGCCGGGGAGCTCAACGCGGCGTTGCGTGCTCGTGGCATCGAGGTGATCGAGCTCGACCTTTCAATGTTCACGCTCGGCGGCGGCGGACCGCACTGCCTGAGCCAGGCGTTGCGGAGGGAGCGGGTGGGTTGACGGCAGCCTCCGGGCCGCCCATCGACGCCGACCGCGTGATCGCCGACCTGCGCGAGCTCGCGCACCGGACGAGCGACGATGTCGGGGCGCAGAGGCTTTGTTGGGGCGACGGCTGGCGGACGGCACGGGACTTCCTGCGGGAGCTGCTCGGCGAGATCGGCCTCGCGACCGATGTCGACGAGGCCGGCAACGCCTGGGCGTATTTGTCCGGAGCGCGTGAGCCGCTGCTGGCGGTCGGCTCGCATCTCGACTCGGTGCCGAACGGCGGCTGGCTCGACGGGGCGCTCGGTGTGATGGCCGCGGTCGGCGTGCTTCGCGCCTGGGCCGAGGCCGACGAGCGTCCGCCGCGGACGCTGGCCCTGGTGGATTGGGCGGACGAGGAAGGCGCGCGCTTTGGCCGCAGCCTGTTCGGCAGCTCGGCCGCGGCCGGAACCTTCGATCCGGCCGAGCTCGCCGATGCCCGGGGCGCCGACGGCCGCGGAGCCCAGGAGGTGTTGGCCGAGAACGGGGTCGAGCTCGAGGGGGTCGTCGAATCCCGCTCCAGGCTCGAGCGGCTCGGCGCCTACCTCGAGCTCCACATCGAGCAGGGCCCGGTGCTGGAGGCGGAGGGGATCAAGGCCGCGGCGGTCAGCGGCTGCGTCGGCGTCGAGCGGGTCCGCTTCCTCATCAGAGGCCGCGTCTCACATGCCGGGACGACACCGATGGAGGCCCGTCACGACGCCGGACTCGCCGCCGCCGCGGCTGCGCTGCGAGTGGAGGCGATCGCCTCCGGCGAGGGCGGGGTCGGAACGGTCGGCGAGTTGAGCTTCGAGCCCGGCATCCCGACGGCGGTGCCGGGTCGTGCCTCGATGGTCGTGGACCTGCGCCACCCCGACGCCGAGGCGCTCGCGCGGATGCTCGCTGCCGTTCGGGAGGCGGTCGCCGACAGCGGCGGGGAGCGCGGCTGCGAGGTCTCCGAGGAGCCGGTCTGGAGGATCGACCCGATCGCCTTCGATCCCGACCTGGTCGCCTCAGCCCGCCAGGCGTGCGAGCTGGTGACCGGCACCGGCTACGAGCTGCCCAGCGGCGCCCTGCACGACGCTGCCTCCATGGCGCCTCACCTCCCCGCGGCGATGGTCTTCTCCCCCTCGATCGCCGGCGTCAGCCACGCGCCGGAGGAGGACACTGCCGAGCGCGACCTGATCGCGGGTATCAAAGCCTTCGGGGCGTTGGTCGAGCTCCGGCTTCGCCGATAAACGGGTTGCGCTGACGCGAACCCTCGCATCATTCACAACTGCAAGCTGACTCGCGTGTTGTGGGAGGAGGCGCCGCTACGTTGGCGCCCTCGTCCGAATTCGCTGTATGGCAGGAGTCGCACTACACCCAAACGGGCGCTCGCCTCGACCCGCCCGCCTCGCGGCCGCACCGGCGGCCGCCGTCGCCCTCTTCCTGCTGGCGCTGCTCGCGCCGGCCTCGGCCCCCCCCGAGGCGCGGGCGCAGGTGAGCTGCTCCCAGCCGTACGGGCTGTCGCCGAGCGGCACAGCGGCTCAGCGCTTCACGATGATGATCCGGATCAACACCCAGGGGAACGTCGACACCTATACGAAGCCGGAGGGCGGAATGGGCGGCCGGATCAGGCCACAGGACATCTTCGTGCTCAACAGCCGTTTCACGGGCAGCGGCCAGTTCCCGGCGATGACCCCGGACGTCGCAACCGAGCTGGCTGCCGACCTGCGCGCCGTCTTCCCCTGCAACCGGATCATCGCCCTCAACGGGATGAGCTTCGACCCGGCACAGGCGGGCTACGCCTACACCGGGATCGGCGACCCGAACGTCTTCGCACTGGTTACCGACTTCGAGCAGGACGACTGGAACCTCGGGCGCTTCACCGATCCCGCCAGACCTCCGTGGAACAGCAAGTTCAAGGTCGCGCTCCCGCGGGTCAAGGCGTGGAATCTCGGCCTGGCTTCGACTGCGGCAATCAATCCCATCGGAGCGAGCAAGCGGACCGGTCTCGCCCCTCAGGACGACGCACTGTGGAACTTCGGGCAGGTCGCGCAGGACCTCAACAAGAAGAACGTGCGCCTCGGCTCTCGCAAGCTAGGTCCGCTCAGCGTCCAGACGCAAAGCGACTGCGCCGATGGCGGCCCCCCCGGGTTCGGCGCCCGCGCGAAGGCGCTGCGCCTTCAATACAACTTCAGGTTCTTCACCAAGAAGGTGCACGTGAAGGGCAAGAAGAAGAAGGTGAGGAAGACGTTCAGGGAGCCGCTGAAGAAGAAGGGGCGGCCGAACATGAGCAACGTGGCGATGCAGATCTCCTTCACCGACACGCCTGATCCCAGCTCGGGCATGGCGCTCGTCCGGACCTCGGCGGCCCAGGCCGCCTCCTGCGTGGCGCCCGCACTCAAGCAGGGGGTCGGTGCGCTGTTCTTCTTCGGCTCCGATGACGCGATGCGGGCCCTCTTCCAGCAGCCCCAGATCAACGCCCTGCGGCCCCCCACCGCGACGCCCAGCGGGCATACGGGCGGCGTCGTGCCGGGTGGGACCTAGGCCCTAGTCACCACAGTCTTCGCCCGCAGGTCCGAGAGCGCCTCGGCCGCGTCCTCCCAGCCGACCTTGCTCGCCGTCACCGGATCGGGGTCGAACTTGCCCTGGCGAACGAGCTCGAGCACGTCCGGCATCAGCGGGCGGACGTGCGGCCGGCCGGTGATGAAGGTGACGCCCTGGGTGAACATGTCCAGCAGGGGCAGCGGCGTCGGCTCGAGGTAGATCCCGATGCTGGTGCAGATGCCGTCGGCGTCCGTCGACTTCAGCACGCAGGAGATGCCGGCCGGGTCGGCGCTCGCGTCGACCGTGATCGGGTAGAAGCCGGCGCCGTCCGGGAACTCGTCGTCGAGCACGTTGGCGCCAAGCTTCTCGGCGAGCTCGCGGTCACGCGCGCAACCGCCGACGACGTCGACGCGCTCGGCACCGAGTGCGAGGGCGATCGCGACCGAATAGAGCGCGATCGACCCGGCCCCCATCGCGATCAGCACGGGCGATCCGGGATGTGCCTCGAGTGGAGGGGCCACACAGCGCCAGGCGTCCGGGATGTTGTCCGAGAGGCTCGCGACGGCGGACGGCTCCACGCCGTCGGGTATCGGTACGAGCATCGCGTCCGCGTAGGGGACGTTCACCAGGTCGCTTGCAAAGCCGCCGAAGGACTGTGGTCCGATGGGTAATCCGTAGGTTGAGAGCCTCGGAACCGACTCGCAGTTGCCCGGCTCTCCCGCGCGGCAGCGAGCGCATTCCCCACAGGAGATCTGGAACGGGATGCTGACCAGGTCGCCCGGCTCAACCGAGCTGACCGAGTCACCGACATCGCTCACCTCCCCGACGCACTCGTGGCCGAACGCGAACGGATTCCCGACGGGGAACCGCCCCTGCACGAAGGCCGTGTCGATGTCACAGGTGGCGAGAGCCACCGGGCGCACGATCGCCTGACGCTTGTCCTCCAGCATCGGGTCAGGAGCCTCCTGCCACTCGAGCTTGCCCTTCTCGACGAAGGTGAGCTGCCTCATGCCGGCACCTGCTCACCGCCGGCCGCAGGGACCTTCCCCTTTCCCGAACCCTCCTGCTCGCGCTCGGCCTTGGCGGCCGCGCGGAGCTGCTCGAATTGGACGATCTGGCCGCCCGCACCCCAGTTCCCCTCGGGCACGTCACGGATCAGGATCCAGACGCGCACGCCGGCCTCCGGCCCCCAGCCGGCTGCGTCGAGGACGAGCTTGGTCACGTCCTCGACCAGACCGGCCTTGCGCCGTTCGCTGAGCGCGCCCTCGGGCACGCTGATCTCGACCACGGCGTGCGGCTCGGCGACGCCGTCCGGGGTCAGGATCGAGTCGGCGGGCAGGGCGTGGATGTGGGCCCAGGTGATCGAGCGAAAGAACTCGGTGTCCGGGGCTCCCTCCCAGCGCAGCAGGGTCGCGGCCAGATCGCGGGCCAGCTTCTGGCGGGCGTCGTCGGAGAGGGAGTCGGCGGGGATGGTCAGGTCGAGCTTCGGCATTCGGGTCCTCCTCGCAGCGATCGAGGGTTGGGTACGGAAAGTGAACGCAGGATATAGGGTTCGGATTCCGAACGCAGTGTCGCTATGCTGGCTCGCGATGCGCGCCGCGGAACTCGCAGAACAGGACTGCTCGATCGCGAGGCCCGCCTCCCTGCTCGGGGACCGCTGGACCCTCGTCATCCTGCGTCAGGCCTTCAACGGCATCAAGCGCTTCGAGGACTTCCAGGAGACCCTCGGGATCTCGCGCTCACTGCTCTCCGAGAGGCTCAACCGGCTCGTCGAAGCGGGCGTCCTTCGCCGCGAGCCCTACAAGGACTCGGTCCGCACGCGTGATCGCTACCGGCTCACCGAGATGGGACTGGATCTCTATCCGGTGCTGATGGCCCTCAGAGATTGGGGTGACCGCTGGCTCCGCGATGGACCGCGCGCAAAGATCCGCCACAGGGACTGCGGCGGCGAGCCGACCCTCGAGCTGCGCTGCTCGAAGTGCGGCGATCAGATCGGCGCCCGGGACGCTGAAGCCGTCCCCGGCCCGGGCCTAGTCGTCGCCTAGTTCGCTGGCTGTCGGCCGAGGCCAGGTGGTCGGTAGTGTCCGCCGCCGTGGCGAGCTACGACAAGATCAAGGACCTGCCCCTGAAGATCGACTCGTACGAGCTCCAGGGGCTCGAGTTTCACCCTCCCGGCACGGAGTTCGAGCGCCTGACGACGATCTTCCACCTGAAGGGCGACGGCCACGAGGGGATGGGCGAGGACGTCGTCTACGACGCGCTTGATCACGTCGCCCTGCGGGACGCCGGTCCGGTGCTCGAGCTCGCCGGTGAGCACACGATCGCCTCCTTCTCGGAGCTGCTCGAGGGCCTCGACCTCTTCCCCAGCCCGCCCGAGCGTGAGGTCTCCGTCAACTACCGCCGCTGGGCGCTCGAGAGCGCCGCGCTCGACCTGGCCCTGCGGCAGGCGGACAAGTCGCTGCAGGAGGTTGTGGGGCGGGAGCCGCGGCCCGTGACCTTCGTCGTCTCGATGCGGCTCACGCCGCCGGGCTCCGAGGAGATCTCCACGATCGAGCCGGTGCGCATGCGCCTCGAGATCTACCCCACACTGCGCTTCAAGCTCGACCCCACGAACGACTGGAGCGACGAGCTGATCCAGCAGCTGGTCGAGACGGGCGCCGTCGACTCGCTCGATCTGAAGGGGCAGTACAAGGGGACGCCGGTTGATGTCGAAACCGACCCGGAGCTCTACGGCAAGCTGATCGAGGCCTTCCCCGACGCCTGGCTCGAGGACCCGGATGTCAACGACGAAACCAGGCCCATTCTCGATCCGGTCGCCGGCCGCGTCACCTGGGACGCGCCGATCCACTCGGTTGCCGACATCCAGTCTCAGCCCTGGCCGCCGAAGATGGTGAACATCAAGCCTTCGCGGTTCGGCCCGCTCCACGAGCTGTTCGCCGCCTATGACTACTGCGATGAGAACGGGATCGGCGCCTACGGGGGCGGCCAGTGGGAGCTCGGCCCGGGGCGCGGCCATATCCAGTACCTGGCCTCCCTCTTTCACCCCGAGACGCCGAACGACGTCGCACCCTCCGGCTACAACACGGCCGGCACCGAACCGGGGCTGCCCGCGAGCCCCCTCCAGCCCGAGCCCACGCCCACCGGATTCCGGTGGGGTGAATAAGGTTCAGGACATGGCCGACAAGAGCTTCACCGATGCCCTCAACGAACAGATCTCGAACGAGTTCGCCGCCTCCCAGCAGTACGTGGGAGCGGCCGTCTACTACGACACCGAGACGCTGCCGCGCCTTGCCGCCTTCTTCTATCGCCAGGCGGTGGAGGAGCGGAACCACGCGATGATCATGGTCCAGTACCTGCTCGACACCGACGAGGAGGTGCGGATCCCCGACATCAAGTCGCAGCAGACGCGTTACGACGACGTAACTGGGCCCGTCCGGATGGCGCTCGAGCAGGAGAAGCGCGTCAGCGACGAGATCTTCGCGCTCTTCAAGCTCGCCCGCGACCAGGGCGACTACCGCGCCGAGCAGTTCCTCAGCTGGTTCGTCAAGGAACAGGTCGAGGAGGTCTCCTCGATGACGGACCTCCTCAACGTCGTCGAGCGTGCGCAGGACAGCCCGCTGCTGATCGAGGAGTTCCTGGCCCGCGAGCAGCTGGGCGACGAAGGGGACGACCCGGCCGCACCCCCCGCCGCCGGCGGCGTCCTCTAGAAGCGGCCAGGGCGGCGACGGCCGGCGCGGCGCTTCGCCGCGCGCGACGCCAGCGTCTGGCGCAGCTCCAGGATCTCGGCGCGCATGTCGTTGATCGGCTGCCGGCTGTCCTCCAGCCGGCGCGAATGGCGCTCGGTCTCGATCACCCGCCCGCCTTCGAGCGTGGCCTCCCAGACCTCGGCCCCATCGCGCGCGCTGATCGTCTCGACCAGCTCGGTGTCCTCGAAGAGCACGCCGGTCTGGTCCTCGAGGCCGAGCCCCGGGCTGAGCTCACCGGCAGCGACCGCGCGGAGGAAGCGGCGGCGGCGCACCGGCTCGGTGAGGTAGTGCACGCAGGCGCTGCCGGGCAACAGCCCGAGCCCGGCGGCGACCGCCGGCTCCCCCTGCGAGCTCGTGATGCCTCCCTCGAACCAGATCATCGCGCCGGCGCTCTGCCCGCAGATCAGGATCCCCTCGCGCCAGCAGTCGCACAGGATCTCGTCGAGCCCGTGGGCCCGCCAGATCGCGACCAGGTTCAGCATGCTGCCCCCGCCGGCATAGATCACGTCCTGGGCGAGCAGCTCCTCGCGCAGATCGACCGGGTTCTTCCCGAGCCGGAACAGCGAAATCACCTGCGGAACGCAGTCGCGCTCGGCGAAGGAGCGGCGGAAACGGGAGATCTGATCTTCGGGGTCGCCGCTCGCAGTCGGCAGCAGGCAGATCCGGGGCCGGGGTGAGTCCGCGAGCTCGACGATCAGGTCGCAGATCGCGTCGTTGCCGACCCGGCGGTCGAAGTCGTGGCCGCCGAGGGCCAGGATGCGACGCCTTGAGGTCACGCAGTAACGCTACGCCGCTGCCTGGCGCACCGGCATCAAACGGGTTGCGCCTGCAGCGCACCCTCGCATAAGCGTTGCCGGGGCCTCCGCGCCCAGGTAGCGGGTCGCCAGCCTCGTCTCGAGGACGTGGCCCCCGCGCCGCTCCAGCTTGTATGCCCTGGACTCGGGGCGCGACGCGACCACCTCGACCAGCTCGTCCCCAACGAAGCGCAGCGCCGCCCCGTCCTCCGCGGCGAATCCCGCCGGCATCCCGTCCAGCAGATGGCGATGGAACGCACCCCGGCGATCCCCGTCGCCGTAGTGGACGGCGTTCGAGTGGCGCAGAAAGCTCAGGCCCGGCACGCGGTTGACCTCATCGTGGTAGCCGCTCACGGCCTCCGCGAACCAGCAGAGCGAGCCGGCGGAGAGGCCGCACATGATCACCCCGGCCTCATAGGCCTCGCGCAGCATCGAGTCGATGCCGTGCGCGCGCCAGACGCCCAGCAGAGAGATCAGGCTCCCGCCGCCGACGTAGACCACGTCCTGGGCGAGTAGGTGTGAGCGGATGTCCGGCACCCCCCGCTCCCGCCGGAAGAGGCTGACGTGGGAGGGCCGGGCGCGGTCGCGGAAGGCGTTGTAGAAGCGGACGATGTAGTGGTCCGCGTCGCCGCTCGCCGTCGGCAGGAAGCAGACGCGTGGGCTCGCCGTCCCGGTGAGGCCGAAAACGTAGTCGTCGAGCAGGGGGTTCCCGGATTCCTGGGAGAAGCCGCCGCCTCCGAACGCAACAACCTGTCTCATCGCCTTCATATCCATCCCCGTCCCGTCGACGCCGGGGGACGCTCCGCAGCGAGGAGCAGCCCTTCTGTGCAGGAGAATTGTCGACTCGCCGGGCCGTCAGGTGCTTGGACCGATGTCGAAAGATCGCCCAGAGGCGCTCGACCGGCTGTCGAATCCAGGCGGGACGCGAGGCTAGATGTGCGTGGCCCTGGGGTGGTGACCCCTGCGGACGATCGGCTCCGGGCCCCGCTCGCGGGCGAAGAGAGGGATCAGGACCAGCGGCGCGAACCAGACGGCGTAGGGATAGAACCAGTGGTTGGCGGTCACCTGGACCGCGATCAGCAGGGCCGCACCGAGAGCGGCGAGCTGCGTGGTCGAGCGGTGCCTGGGCACGAAGAAGAAGGCTGCCGCGAAACCTATGGCGACGACCTTCGTCACGGTCTGGAGCGCGTGGAGCGACGGCGCCTGACCCCAGACGCTGAAGGGCGAGCCGCGAGAGGCCTGATAACCCAGCGAGCGGTCATAGAGCTCGCGGAGGCCGCCGTCGGGGAGCAGGGGGATCGTCACCACTGCCGCCGTGACGATGAAGGCGACCGCGAAGAGGACGAGCGGACGCGTGCGCCGATCGCCGCTGCCCGCGGCGAACATCGGCGCCAGGATCAGCGGCCCGAACTTGGTCAGCCCAGCCAGCGCTGAGGCCGCCCCCCGGGCCGGCGCCGAAGTGACGACCAGCAGGCAACAGACGACCAGGAGCGCGACCAGCCCGTCGTTGAAGCTCGAGCCGAGGGTGTACATGGTGAACGGATAGGCGAGCCAGGCGTACGCGAGGGCGGTGCCCAGGGTGGTTCCCGCGGGGCCGGAGCGCAGCCGCCGGCCAAGCCCGAAGAGGGCCAATGCCGTGAGCAGCTCGAAGCCCAGCGCCGCCGCCCTGGCCGCCGGGACGTCGTCCCAGCGCCCGCTCCATGGGAAGGCTAGTTCGAAGGGCGCGTACGCGAGGTAGTTGACGGGCCCGTAGACGTCCCCGCGGACAGGCGTCCCCGATGACGCCCCCACGCCGTAGACGTCCTCGCCGTGCGTGAGCCGGTCGGCGCCGATCACACCTGCCAGGCCGACGTCGATCACCTTGCCCTCGGTCGCCATGTAGGCGGTGTGGAAGGCGACCAGCGCCACGATCCCCGCCACCAGCAGGCGCCGCGGGGCGAACGGGAGGAGCTTGTCTCGCTTCTCCGTCGGCCTGAACCCGGCGATCATCATCCGCACGAACACATAGGCGAGCACCGGATAGACGAGTCCCACCGAGAGCTCGATCTTCGCCTTGTTGAAGAAGAAGAGCGAGACGCTGAAGCCGAGCAGGGCGAGCAGGTCGAGGTGGATGAGGCGCAACGGCCGGCGCGGGTCGACGAAAGGCGCGAGGAACAGAACGCAGAGCGGCAACCAGATCCACCACTTGTTGACCTTGCCCGCCACCGCGCCCTGGTAGCCGCGAGCCAGCTTGGTGTCGACCTGGGTCCCGGTCCAGCTCTCGAGCACGCAGCGGCCCGGGTCGTCGATCACCACCTGGCCGATGTCCTTGCCCTCCGGGTCGAAGTAGTCGACCTGCCATTGCCTCACCGAGCCGGGACCGGTCCGCGTGCGCGTTTCGAAGCGACGCACCGACCCGGTGGGCGTGAGGGCCTGGCTGGCGAGCGCGGTCGCCTGTCCGGCGGTGAGCTCGAAGCCCGCCGGGTTCACGCGGGGAGGGAGCGGGCCGGAGAGCGTCGTCGCCTCGCCCCCGAACGGCGGCTGGTCGGCCGGATCGAAGGCGCCCGCGCTGCATGCCTGCGCCGTCGTGGGCACGAGCAGGCAGAGACCGACGATCGGGAGCAGAAGCCGCACGCGCATGGCGGGCAGTTTCTCCTATAGGGATTACATCTAGCGCGACGCGGCTGAGACCTCGGACTACGTCGATTGCGCAGCGATCGCCGGCGCGCAGGTGGCGAACTCGCCTGGGCTCGGCATGTTGCGGCGCAGCATCGCGAAGGCGATCCCGCCGACGATGAGCGGCAGCCAGAAGAGGATCACGTGATAGGCGAAGACCGCGGCGACGGTGCTGGCGGCGGACGTTCCATAGGCGACCAGGACGCCGATCAGGCCGAGGTCGATGCCGCCGATTCCGCCGGGAAAAGGAAGCAAGCCGCCGAGCTGCCCGATCAGGTAGCCCATCAGGATCACCGTGATCGGCGGCGAGACGCCGAAGGCGTGAAAGGTCGCCCAGAGGACCGCGTTGTCGAAGAACCAATAGCCGAAGGAGCCGGCGAGTACGCGACGATCGGCGGAACGCAGGATGCCTCGCGCCTCCGCGACGCCGCGGATCACCGCACGCCGGGTCGCGCTGAGCCAGCGCCTGGTTCGGGGGGCATCGGGGCCCGGAAAGGGGCGGGGACCCGAGCCGAGCCGCGGGAGCGCGGCCACCGCGACGATCGAAAGCGTCGCCATCGCCGCCGGTAGGGCGGTCTGCCAGAGTGGAAGGTCTGGACCGACCAGGCCAACCGCGAGTGCGGCGCCGATCAGCGCCACGGCAGCGAAGTTCACACCGCTCTTGATCAGGAAGAAAGCAACAGAACGCCGCGCGATGCGCTCCCCGCCCATGCCACCGCGGTAGAGGACCCAGGCTCCCAATGCCAACCCGCCGGCACCACTCGCCGGAACCAGCGATCCCATCGCCAGCTCCGAGCCGCCGATCTCCCAGGCACGGCGCCAGCCCAGGCCCGCGCAGAACACTGGCCCGAACATGATCACGTAAGACCCGAATGAGAGTCCCTCCAGAAGGGCTCCCAGGGCCAGCCACCCGGGGCTCGCGTCGGCAAGGTGGTCTCTGACCTCGCCGAGGCCCGGCGCGAAGAGGACGATCGCAAGCAGGACCGCGCCCGCAAGCAACGCTTGCAGCGCGCGATTGCGCAGGCTCTTCGGCTGGAACTCGCGCGGGAGCTCCTCCAGACCGGGTACGGGGGCGGTGACGTCGTATTCGGCCATGCCCCTCTAAGCATCGCGGACAGCGGTCGTCGGCACGTGCTGGCCCGCAGCTCGCGTTGCCTTGAGCGCGGTCTGCGAGCATCCGGGGATCAGCGCAACGCGGGACATGGTGATCAGCGGGGTGGAGCAGGAGCGCCTGGAGCAGCTCTTGGCCGATGCCGCCGACTTCTTCGAGGCCTTTCTGTGGGAATCGGCCACCGGAAGTCCCGCCCGCGAGCGGCTGGCGAGTGAGGGCCTCGACGAGGAGATCATCCGTGCGTTCGGCGTTGGCTACGCGCCGATCGGTCCCGTCGAGCTGATGAGCCACCTCCACGGGCTCGGCTATTCGACCGAGGAGCTCGTGGACGCCGGCATAGCGACGCGCTCGGTTCGCGGTCGTGCCCACGCCCACCTTCGCTCCCGGCTGACGTTTCCCGTCAAGGACTCGGAGGGGCGCATCCTCGGCTTCGCCGGCCTCGGCACGCACGTGGGCCCCTCCTGGGCGCTCTGGGTCACATCGCCCGACACCGGCCTCTACCAGCGCGCCGAGGGGATCTTCGGGCTGGACCGAGCGGCTCCCCAGATCGCTGCGTCTGGCAGCGCATCGGTGGAGCGGGACTCCCTCGAGGTCCTCAGAGCCCACCAGCGCGGGGAGACGAACGCCGTCACGGTGCACTCGAGCGGGGTCACTTATGGACAGCTGCTGACGCTCGCCGCCGACCTTCCCGGGGGCGTCGAAGCGCTTCGGCTCGACGTGCCGAAGGGGATGCCCGTCGATACGCAGCCAGACGGGCTGCTGCCGCCGCTGAGCGGGAACGGCGGGCGGGCAGTCTCACGACCCGCCCCGGTCGAGGTCAAGGGCCGACACGTACACCTGAAGAAGGTCGCGATCGTGATCGCCACCGCGGTGGCCGCGGTGAACGTCTGGACCGGAGCACCCCTCATGGCGGTCTGGCTCGGCTCCCAGGCCCAGGGCGGACGGGTGCTCAGCCTGCGCGGTGTCGTCACGGTGCTGGTGGTCCTCGGGGTGCTGGCGTTCCTGCTGGCCTGGTTGCTCGCCTGGCTGAACGCGAAGTACGACCAACTGAGCGGCCGGCCTCCGACGCTGACCCGGACATCCCCCTGGTATCGCCGGATGCGCGGAGAACTCGACGAGCACCTGAGAACGCGCTACTCGCTGAGTGCGCCCGAGAGGGTCGTGGCCGCCTGCGTGATCGCGGGCGTGCTCGCGTTCGAGATCTGGTTCTTCATCTTCGCCGGCGCGCCGTTCGGGAATTAGCAGCCGCCGTCCAGGGTCTGAGGTCGGCCTCGAGCGTCGTCCAGCGGTCCACGTCCGGCAAACCGAACTCGTGCAGCTTCGGCACCTCACCCACCTTGCGGTAGCCGAAGTGGCGCTCGTACCAGGCGATCGTCTCGGGTCGGTCCGCGTTCGTGATCACTCGCGTCGCACCGGCGCGGCGCATCTCCTCCATCCGAAGCTCCTGCAGCGCACGCCCGATCCCGTTCTGGCGCTGCTCCGGGTCAACCGCCAGCAGGGTGGTCTTCCCCACCGGGGCATCAGGCGGGCCCAGCAGCCGGAAGCCGGCCACCCCCGCCATGCGTTCGCCCGACTCGGCCACGTACCACCGACCCACGTCGAAATCGTCCATCTCGGGGGACGGGACGTGGTGCATGTTGACGGTCGCGAGCACGCTGAGCATCTGCTCTCGATCGGCAGGCAGGCTCGCGGGCCTGATCCGATAGCCGCGGCCGGGCATTGCTCGGCAATCTAAATGCCGGAGAGGGCTAGGTGGACTCGTTCAGGGCCACGGCGGCGCGAACGAGCGTCTTCAACGCCTCCTCGTCTATCTCCTCGCCCTCGCGGAGGTCGATGGCGCGCCTGACCTTCCCCTCGAGGCTGGAGTTGAACAGGCCCGAAGGATCATCCAAAGCAGCACCCTTGAAGAACGTCAGCTTGACCACATTCTTGTAGGTCTCACCGGTGCAGATACCCCCGCTGTGGGACCAGACCGGTGTTCCGGGGTTGGTGGGCTTCACCCACTTCCACTCCTCGACGACATCGGGGTCCGCTTCCTTGATGATGCCTCGCACCTCGCCGAGCCTCTTGCCCCGCCAGTCCCCCAGCTCCTTGATTCTCGCGTCGATCAGCTCAGAAGGAGACTTCTCCTCCGACCCGCTCCGCGCCATATCCGTTGCTCCTCCTTACCGCGAGGCTTCGATTAGCGGGAGCGACGGGACTCGAACCCGCGGCCTCCGGCGTGACAGGAGCGGTCAGGAGGAGGGGTCAAGCGGCCAGCTTCCCGCATTCCCATGCGGAATGACGCATCTGCCCGCCGCCGCTCTGAGACCGCTCCAAGTAGCCGCAATTTGCGGGCGATTACAAGCCGTTTGGGCACTGGTGCCCAAACAAATCGAGGGGTGTCGGAGTGGCGGGACTCAGCTCAAGGGTTACCCGCCACCGGTCACCGTCGCTCCGACACGCTCCTCTTTGCTCAGGGCTACGCGCATACAAGCTCGCGGATCTGGTCGAGCGTGCCGCTGGCGTCGCCGCCAACCGCATCACGTATGACCTGGTCGCCGGCTTCGCTCGGGCGCTCGACGGCCTCGATCAGATCAGCAACCGGACTACCGAGTCGGTAGACGCGCACTTCCTCGTTCGCCCACTCCGGGAGTTCCCTCGGATAAATGCCGAGACCCTCCCCTGCGGCTCCTACCGATCCTCTCGCGCACGAGGCGCCCGAGTCGCTGGGCACCATGAGCGTCGCGGACTTCGTACACCTTGACCGTAAGCACGGCACCGTTTTCCTCGACTGCGGCTCGAAGCTCGCCGAGGTCGGCGAAACGCTGGTTTGTGTTGTCATTTGCTTCCA
This sequence comes from uncultured Solirubrobacterales bacterium, assembly GCA_963797265.1. Taxonomy (GTDB): domain Bacteria; phylum Actinomycetota; class Thermoleophilia; order Solirubrobacterales; family 70-9; genus DASUPK01. Next base: position 362,236 of record CAWCOY010000004.1, read on the forward strand.
TTTCTTCACCTCCTTTTGTTGCTAGTTAGCTGTCAAATAGTGCTGTAATAAGAATTAAAGCACCCCCTTAATCCCCTGTCAAGCGGGCCCGTGTCGAATGCCGATAACCGAGCTCGATCCGACTGGAGGACGTATCAACCCGGGCCTGATCGCAGAGGTGGCGCTCAGACCGGCAGGCGGGTTACGGTGGCGCGGTGGCCCTTCCGGCGCCGGAGAGGAAAGGCATCCTGGAGCTGCTCGACGCTGCCGCTCCACTAAAGACCCCTCCCTTCCAACGATCCTTTGCGTGGGAGAAGTCGGAACTCGATGACTTCTGGGACGACCTCCGCAGCGCAATCGATACGTCAGGAGGGCCGGCTGACTACTTCCTCGGGTTGATCGTCCTTGACGACCAAAACCACATCGAGGACGGCCAGCAGCGCCTCGCAACGGTTCTGCTGCTGGCTTCGGAGATATACGAGGCGGCCCAGGAGGCAAAGAGGTCGGGCACGTTCGATTCCCAGCTCGCGATCGACGCTGAAGGGGCCGTCACTCCGGCGCTTCGTCAATCTCCGAACTCCGCCCTCGAGATCAACCTCACAGATCAAGGAGTCTTGCTTAAGCGTGCAGGCGTGCAGCCAGACTCGCCTGAATCAACCAAGCGCCTGGCGGCAGCCAGAAAACGCCTCAAAGCCCACCTCAGCGGCGACCTTTCGGGACGGACCACCCCCGACGCGAAGCTCGCGCGTCTTAAGCAGTGGGGCGAGTATCTTCGTGGCGGCGCCTACACCGTGCTCCTCAGGGTCCCGCCGCGGGCCGCGCACAACATCTTCGAGACGCTCAACACTCGCGGAGTCCGGCTGTCGAACGGAGATCTGGTGAAGAGCCACCTGATCGGCCGCTCGACCGACGCAAGCGCCGCCGTGACGAAGTGGAATCAGGTGACGGATGCGCTTAAGGACTCGGATGGGCGCTACGAGAGCGACCTCGAGACCTTCCTCTTGCACTACTTCGGATCGCGATATCACCGAACCACCAAGCGCGAGTTCTTCGCCGACTACCGCAAGGCCCTCCAGGGCGTCGACTCGATCACGGCCCTCGACACACTCCTCGAGAACGCGAAGATCTACCGATCCTTAGCAGCACCTCAAGAGACCGACCAGTTCTGGACGCGAATTGGCACTGGAACCCGGCAGGCGGTCGAGCTCCTCAACGGGCTCGGCTTGAAGCAACTTCGCTATTTGCTGCTCGCCGTCTTACGTGATCTTGGGAGCAAGCAGAAAGCCGCCCCGCGGAGGAAGAAGCAAAGAGATGCCGTGCTCCGGATCGCCGCCTGGTCGGTGCGAGGGCTCGTCGATGGGAGAACCGGCGGAGGCGAAGCTGAGCGCACCTACATCAACGCCGCGGCCGAGATCCGCGAGGCGAGGATCAAGACGGTCGACAAGCTCCGCACGTACTTCTCTACCCGCAACATGTTCATCTCCGACAACCAGTTGTTCAAGGAGAAGTTCCTCGGATTCCAATGGGATCGCGCTACGTCGCACACCCGAGCGCGGGCCATCCTGAGCGCCCTCGAGTACCAGAAGATGGGAGCGAAGACGGCCCTTGCGCCTCGAAACACCCTTACCGTGGAACATGTGCTGCCGCAGTCGCCGGAGCAAGGAGAGTGGACGCACTTCACCGACCAGGAGCGCGCCGTCTACACGTACGACCTCGGGAATCTTCTGCTGGTTGACGGCCCTTCCGGCGCGAACGATCAGCTGGGGAACAAGGAGTGGCCCGATAAGAAGGCCCTGGTTAAGCAGTGGGGCACACAGACGCCGCTCACGACCGAGGCTCTCAAGTTCAAAGACTGGAACGAGGCGGCGATCAAGAAGAGGCGGAACGCTCTTGCTGGGGTGGCCGTGAAGGCGTGGAACCCATGACGCTGCGCAATTCAGCGCCAAAGGCAAGTTCTTGAGGAAGGATCACCCAGACTGGCCGGAGCCGCGGACGCCGGCAGTGTCCGCGGTGATGCAGGGCAACACCGGCACGACCACCCCGGAGCGAGCGGTTCGATCAAGTCTTCATCGCCGAGGTCTGCGCTTTCGGAAGCGCAAGACAATTCGCCTGGGTGGCGGTCGCTGGACCCGCCCAGACGTGACGTTTCCGCGTGAGCGGGTCGCGCTGTACGTGGACGGTTGCTTTTGGCACCGCTGCCCGGAGCATGGAACGGAGCCGCGTTCGAACTCCTCGTACTGGGGACCGAAGCTGGATCGAAACGTGGCTCGCGACCGCGAGACCGAGACGCAGCTTGGGCAGCTGGGCTGGCTCGTGCTCAGAGCCTGGGAGCACGAGGACGATGAGGCGATTGCGGATCGCGTGGAAGCGGCCCTTCTATCGCGCCGTAGCCAGATCTAGACGACGTCAGCCAACGCATCCAACCAGGTCTCGTCTACGCGCTGCAGCGGTGCGATTCGGCTCGGGTGGTCTGGGTGAGGGACAAGGTCAACGGTTCGCTTGAACTTGAAGTCCCACTTGCCGGTCGGGCCGTACATGCAAACAGCGATCACGTCGAAGGCATCGAAGGGGTACAGCCGACTGAGCGGATCGCCGCGGGACGACCTCGTCTTCTGAATCTCGACCTTCGGCGTCCCGTCCGCATAGGTCTTGGGCGACGCGTTCTTGCACTCGATGGTGAGCTTGCCCCCATCTGCCAGCGTGACCCAGAAATCCGGGGGCCCTTCCTGCTGGCCGATCTCAGCGGACTCAACGAGGTCGTCGGCATCCAAGAGTCGGCTCAGGTGATGCTCGGCTACCCCGCCGCGCAGCGCCATCGCCAGCCTCGATCGCTCCGAGACGATCGAGAGGATCTCGGAGGCCGATAGGTCGTATGAGCGCTCCAAGTCGTGGACCTTCACGCTTGCACGGCCCTTCGCTGCTGACTCCGCAGCCCGATAGCGAAGGGCCGGATCGAGCTGCATCGTCTGCGCCTGACGCTCGAGCGCGATGTAGTCGATCAGTCGATCCGGGGCGAACGCGACGATCGTCTCGAGTCCGCCGGTGGCACGCGGATCGCGTCGGGTCCCTGGACGGTCTCTCGCTCCCAGACGTGCCAGCCGCTCTTGATCGCCGCCTGAACCTCGGAGTCCTTGAATCCGACCTGGATCCCCATCGGCAGGGGGTCATAGAGGAGCGGATCGAGGCCGATCAGGAGGTTGGCCTCGAAGTGGACGGCGAGCACGACTGTGACGTCCAGGCCCGCGGGATCGAAGCCGAGCGAGTGCTTCTGTCGCCGCCAGCGTTCGGTGATGTCGCCGTACTTGATCTGCAGTCGGTGCTCGTCGGGTGGTCGATGGAGGATCTCCTGGTGGCCCGCCGAGAAGAGGTAGGCGAGTACGCCGACCAGGACCCCCTCACCCTCGTCGATTGCCAGATGAATTGGAGCCGAGTTGGCGCTGCTGTGCGTCAGGCACCGTCCGCCTGACTCATCGATCGCGTCCAAGAGGAAGCCGAGCTCGTCCGCCCGGCGGGCGCCGTAGACGCGGAAGTAGTCACGCCCGGAAGGGTGGCGGGGCACAGCGGCGGATTATGCCGCGATGGCTAGCTGATCCTCAGGCGTTACAGCTCGCCGGCGATCAGGAACTCAGCGATTCGCCGCGCGAGCAACGGTGGAACAGCATTCCCGATCTGCTTCTGGGCGGATCGCCGGGTGCCATGGACCAGGAAGTCGTCGGGGAAGGTCTGGATCCGCTTGATCTCGGGAAGGCGGAGGCGCCGGTTCAACCAGTGGAACGGTCCGACGTAGGGGCCTGGCTGGGCCTGAATTGTTGGCGCCGGTTGTTCAGGGTCAAGCTTCAACAGGAAGCTCCAGTAGCGCTTGCGCCACTCGAACTCAGGCGCCGGGTGACCACGCTTCGCCGTATAGAAGAGGTAGTTGTCACCCGGCGGAATTCCCGGAAGGAGATGGCCGTACTTGCCGCCAACGGTCTCCTCCGGCTCGGCAAGGTCGTCACGGTCCGCCAGGTCCCCGATCGCCTCTCGAGTCGTCACATGCATCGCAAGCTTTCCGCGCTCCCAGACGCGCCGCTCATGGGGACCGGTGTGTGTTAGAGCCGGTAGCGCCGGCTTCCCTTCCAAAGATCCAACGAGAATCAGCCGCTGCCGTCGCTGCGGCACGCCGAAGTCCGCGGCGAGCATGACCTCCTGATTGACCTCGTATCCGAGCCGCTCGAATGACTCGAGCAGGAAGTCGAGCCATGCCCGGTTGTGATTCGAATAGGCGAGCGCGAACACGTTCTCGAGAAGGAAGGTCCGCGGACGTGCCTCGTCGAGGATCCGTATGTAGTGCTCGAGCAGGCTCGCCTCTGGGTCGAGTCCGCGCCGCTTCTCGACAAGCCAATAGCCGGACTTCGAGAAGGGAGTGCACGGCGGGCCCCCGACGAGAAGGTCAACCTCGCCGGGCCGCAGTCCAGCCGTCTTCAGGAGCTCGCCGGTCTCGAGCTGGCGGATGCTCTCTCGAAGACGGACGTATGCGGGAAGTTCGCCCGCAGCGAGATGCACGCATCCGGCTCGTTCTCGACGGCACACAGGACCTTGAACCCCGCCTGCTCAACGCCCAGGTCAAGGCCGCCGGCACCGGAGAAAAGGGATATCGCTGTGTGATCTGCCACGGCCTTTGATGGTCCCGCAAGGTTCGGACGAGGCTTGCACTGGCCTGAGGGATCAAGAGCGCTGTTTCACCCCCTTTGGCGGTGCATGAGGCGAGTCCGGCTGGGCGGCGGGCGGCCGAGTTTGGCACGGCAGAGCCGTGCTGTTGGCCGCCCTCATGGCCGACCAGCCGGACAACCGAATAGGCACCAAGCAACGATGTCGAAACGCGCAACTCCTCCAGGACCTGCTTCAGCGAAAGGAGCACCTCCTCCGTCGCCAGGCGACGCGGCATGCCGAGCTACAGACGATGTCGACGATGCGCTGCAGTCGGCGTACGCCCTGTTCCTTGAGCGCTTCAGAGGCGACTGCGGGCCACTTGCGTGGCTCTATACGACAGTCAAGCGGGAAGCTTGGGCGATTGGCAGACGTAGCTGGCGGCAACGTGAAACCAGCGCAAACGTCCCTGCGAACGGAGGGGAGCTAGACCTCTGTGACGCGCTCCCGTCTGAAGTGCCTGGTCCAGTTGCTCGCCTGAGCGACGCGATCGACTCGCTGAGCGCATGGAGGCGCTCAGGTCCTTGAAGCAAGATGAGCGGCGCGCGCTGTGGCTCCTCGGGCTGGGTCTCAGCTACGCGGAGATCACCCAGGTAACTGGCTGGACTAACACAAAGATCAACCGGTGCCTCAGCGAGGGCCGGTCGTCCCTTCGGCGCAAAGGGGTCCTGTGAGATCGGCCACGGTCGATCAGGCCTGATGACTGGCCCCCCTCACGCACGAACGAAGTAGCTCCCGTCGGTCTGCGTGATTTGCTTGGACTGAGAGCCGACTAGGCTCGCAACAATGATTTGGGAGAGCACTGCGACGAGCCTGAAGCAAGGCAAACCGTTCCTCGGCCGTTTCAAGCCAGCCGGGAGCGACAGCGAGGTTCCGGGCGTCCTCACTTGGTCCGATGACGACGGCGCAAGACTGGAGCTTCTCGGTCCGGTCGAAGACTGGCCCAGGGGGAACAGCGACGAGCCGTTTGACGTACACGGCTACTCGTATGCGGGCGACGACGTGACAATCCCCCGCGCGTGGATCAACAGCCGAAGCCTCCGCCTGATGAACCCAAGTCCGCTATCGGCGCCACGCTGATCGTTGGAGAACACACCACCCCGTCAGAGCGCTGGCCGCGTGCCAGCTTCACTACGCACAACCTGTATCCGTGGCGCGACGCCACCGGTTTCGAGTTCTCGCACCCGAACAAGCGCGCACGGCCTGACCACATGCGTGTCGATTGGCAGCCGCAAACTGAAGAGGCCAAGGTGAGAGGCGCGCGGCTGCGCTTCGTAACCGCCCCCGGCATAACGCTCAGGCGGCAGTACCCGAGCCTGGCCTTCGACACGCAACAGCAAATGCAGGTTCTTGCGCACATGCCGATGACGGTCGGTAGTGCCGAGCGACACTACGGGCAAGCGCTCGCGGCACTAACGAGCTTCGGCGTCAACAACCCAGACGGCATGGTGAGGACGGTGTTCTGGGACCCGTCGAAGCGACGGAGGATCGAGGTCTGGCACTCGGGCGAGACGCGAAGCTGCCGGCCATGGCGACCCGGCACCGATCGAATGCTCTTCGAGGCAGCCGAGCTACCGGACTTCGGAAGAGCGTTGCGAAAATGGTGGCGGCTCTACGAGAAGACGTGGCCAGCGCTCGGAATCTTTGGGGACCATGTTCGGGAGGAGCGCGTTTACTCGCCATCTCGATTCCTCATCCTGTACAGCGCCGTCAAAAGCTCAGCCGCCAGCGGCACGGGCACAGGGACCTGAGGAAGCTGCGGACGTTCGCCGAGGTTCGTCTGACGTCATCGGGTGCTCAAACGACGCGCTCTCACTGCTTGGCGCGACGCGCGACTACTTCCGCACCGGGTCCACGGCAGCCAGAAGTACAGCCGCGACCAGATCGAGGAGAACGGATTTCTCTCCATTCGGCGCCTTGAGGCTCTGATGCAGGCATGCCTGCTCTGCGAGATCGGTTTCTCCCGTCGTCGAGCAACCGATCTACTTGACGCGTACTACGCGCGCTGGCGTATTCCGACCGGGATCTTGGCAACCTCCGGCGACGGGCGTAAGTAGTGGCTCAGCCACCGCCCAATTGCGGTGGATGGCTCTTCGCGTCACCGCCGCCGACTTGACTGGGGAGAAAGACCCTGTCTCTGCGGACCGAGTAGCGCTGCTCTCAAGGAGCAATCGGTCTACGACTGCCTGCGGATGATCGGTCGCTTGAGCACGACGCTGCTCCTCAAGAGCACCACTAGTCCCGAGTCCCAGAAGACGCTGATCGATGCCGTCGCTGGTCCGGCGCCCAAGCTGCATCGACGACTGCTCGACCTCCTGCAGCGTGGTCAGATTCCCTTCTTTCAGCAGCCGTTCTTCTTCCTCGTCCGCATGGCGCTCCTCCATGCGGCTGAACGCGAGCCGGATGACTTCGCAAATGGAATCGAGGCGTTCCTCTATGCACTGTTCGGCGTCACGGACACATTCGATAGCGACCTTGGCGACTCGGCAGACAGCGACCAGCTTCTTAGCTGGGCCCTCCGTCAGTGCTGGATCAACCACAACGAGGAACGCCTGACACAGTGGAGCTTCTACTTCGAGCTGTTCCACGAAATCTGGCCGAAACTGGAACACGCGCCGGACGCAGACGAAGCCTTCTCTAGATACACCAACCTTTCCATCCAGGAGTACTTGGCACTCGGGTTTGCGTTCACTGCTGGGTTCAGCGGTGAATCGGAGCGGGGGTCTGCCGATTGGAGGTGGTGCCCGAGCACTTCTTCGCCAACGCTGCGATCAGCGAGAAGCAATGGAAGGCATTCCTGGACGTCGCCTGCCGGCCGGTGCCAGCGCTCAAGGCTGCGCTGGCGGACGAAGAAGCGAAGTTCGGTCGGCAGACGGTTGGTGCTTTACCTGTGGGGCGGACACCGATTGTTGAAGGCCCGCAGTCCCGACTCTTGCGTCGCGAACCATGCCGCGCTTGAGTGGGTAGCCACACACGGGATCTTCCACATTCTTTCCGAAGGTGCGTCGGATGAGGGCTTGGATCGAGAGACATACACGAGCCCCTTTGGCGCCGCGTTTCGGAATGGACCGAAGGATGCTTCATGCGTATGGAGGGCGGGAGGGAGAGGAGCCCCAGTTCTTCAACGACGTCCGCTATGGCCACGAAGAGGGAGCCCGCGGGACACCCCTGATGTCGTCATGCGATACGAGCGGCAAGTGGTTGCGGTCGAGGTTGTTGCCGGCGCCCTTCGCGTGCGCACATGGACCCACGGCGACGTTGACTCACCTTGCCGTCGATCTCGAGAAGCTCGTCTCTCAGGAGGACGGGCCACAACTCTGTCGGAGGATCGCCGACATGAACGACGGAGCCTGC
>CAWCOY010000005.1:0-256006 GCA_963797265.1 uncultured Solirubrobacterales bacterium
GGTCGAGATCCGCGAGCCCTTCGGCGAGGCCCTTGACCGCCTGGCAGTAGATCTCGGCCGCGCTCAAGAACCACGCCTGTCTCTCCTGCACGTGATGGACCTTCTCGATCAGTCCAAGGTGCCTGCGCATTCGCCGCATCTCCTCCGCGAAGGACTCGATCAGCGCGGATGCACCCTCGCTCTCGAGATCGCGAAAGACCTCGTGGCGAGCGGCGATCGCATCGAGTCCCGTCAACCGTCTGTAGAAGTACGGCTTCAGGTCGTACTCGTCGCGCCCCTGGGTGATCTCGTCTACGGCCTGATCGAGGTTGAGGTCAGCGAAGAAGGAGGGGGCATCGCCATTGAGCGCGGGGGTGTCCTCCATCCGGCCGAAGAGAATGCTGGGCCGCGAGGCGACGGGCTTGCCTGGGCGCTGATTTGAGGAAGCTAGGGCGAAAGGCTCATTCATGCTGACCTTCGAGTTCCCTAGAGGCCATCAGCGCGGTCTGCGCGGGCGAAGGCGAGCCTCATCGCCTTGTCCTCAGAATACCCGGGCTGCCGCGCGGCGAACGGATGTGGCCGGTCAGCCGAGGGCGACTGCGCTGCGCCCCGCGTAGCGGGCATCGGCCCCGAGTTCCTCCTCGATGCGGAGAAGCTGGTTGTACTTGGCCACTCGTTCCGAGCGGGCCGGGGCGCCGGTCTTGATCTGTCGCGCCGCCGTGGCAACGGCGAGATCGGCGATGAAGGTGTCCTCGGTCTCGCCGGAGCGGTGTGAGATCACGACGCGGTAGTCGGCCTCGCGGGCGATGCCGATGGTCTCCAGTGTCTCGGTAACCGTCCCGATCTGGTTCAGCTTGATCAGGATCGAGTTGGCGATCCCGCGCTCAATTCCCTCGCGGAGAATCGCGGGGTTGGTCACGAAGATGTCGTCGCCGACCAACTGGAGCCCGCCCCCGAGGCGATCGGTCAGATGCTTCCAGCCATCCCAGTCCTGCTCGGCCATTCCGTCCTCCAAGGAGAGCACCGGATACCGCTCGGAGATGGAGACCCAGTACTCGACCATCTCCTCGGCCGACAGCGTGCGGCCTTCACCAGCGAGCTCGTAGCGGCCCTCGCGGAAGAACTCGCTCGCCGCGGGATCGAGGCAGATCGCCACATCGTCATCCGGCCGGAAGCCGGCGGCCTCGATAGCGGCGACCAGCAGCTCCAGCGGAGCCTCGTTGGAGTCGAGTGCTGGGGCGAAGCCGCCCTCGTCGCCGACGCCGGCGGCAAGGCCTCGCTCGGCGAGTGTCGACTTGAGCTGGTGGTAGACCTCGGCGCAGATCTGCACGGCGTGGGCGAACGAGCTCGCCCCGACCGGGGCGATCATGAACTCCTGGAAGTCGACCGGGTTCTCGGCGTGGACGCCGCCGTTCAGAACGTTCATGGTCGGCACCGGCAACAGAGGCGACTCCCCGCAGGCCAGGTGCCGCCAGAGCGGCTGACCCGCTTCGGCCGCCGCGGCGCGCGCGAAGGCCATCGAGACCCCGAGGATCGCGTTGGCGCCGAGCCGCGACTTGCCCTCGGTTCCATCGAGCTCGACCAGGGACCGATCAAGGTCTTCTTGGTCGGGAATCTCCCGCTCTCGGAGCGCGTCGGCGATCTCACCATTGACGTGGGCGATCGCCTTCGTCACGCCCTTGCCGCCAAAGGGGCCATCGCCGCCGTCCCGCAGTTCGAGTGCCTCACGAGTGCCGGTGGAGGCGCCTGACGGCACGGCCGCGCGTCCGGAGGCCCCAGAATCGAGAGTGAGGTCGACCTCAATGGTTGGATTGCCCCGGCTGTCGAGGATTTGCCGAGCGCGAAGGGCTCGGACGGCGCTCATTGGTTTCTGCCCTTCATCGCAGGCCAGCCTAGTAAGCGGTCCTCGACCTAGCAGTCGTCCCGCAAACCTGGGGAGACTCGCCCCCACGATCGCAGCCTCAGATCTCGTCAAGCTGCCACTCCTTCCCCGCCGACCTCCCAAGCCCAAAGCGCCGCCGCGGCGGCAGTCAAGGGCGCGCAGCGCCCGACCCCGGAGGGGTTGACGGCCGCCGGCAAGGCGGCGCAACACTCAACCAGGTCGGCTTTCTAGAGACTCGATGCCCCAACCGGGTGCGAAGAGAGGTGCGGAATTCGGTTCCGCACCTACGCCCGCGTCCCGTGCGTAAGGGACGCCCTTCCCGCCGCTGACCCCGCGCCCGCACGATGTGGGTTCACGGGGTCAGCGGCGGTTCGGCGGAGGAGGCGCACAGGACGTCGAGGAGCATGGGAAGGAGCTGGTGTTTCGTCGCCGTTGAGCGGAGGGAGCTTCAAATCGGCAAGAGGAGCGACTGGACATTGGATCAACGGTCGGCCGGGACAGAAGGCCGTTGTCAGTCGTTGCCGCCAGAGCAACCCATCCGAAACCCATCCGAAAGACCCATCCGCCAAGTGGATGGGTTGGCGCCCGCCCCGCCCCATTGCAATGCGGAATTCGGGGGTCTGCGCGCCCCGACTCCACTCCCTCTACGAGTGATTGGAGTCGAGGCGCTTGACCTTTGAAAAGGTTCTAAAGAGGGGCGGGGCGGGCACGGGGGTGACTGGAAGGTTCGTGGTGATGAACCGGGAAGATCATGCTTGAGGGGCAGAAGTGGACTGTTGGATGGATGGGCGGCTCGTGATGCGCTGGGGTGTCCCTGATTTGGACGCCGTTCGTCTCTTATCCCCGGGTTGGGCTGTAGACAAGTGGTAGACGGAGCGTCTACAGCCACCTCGCATGGGTTACGCGGTTCGGCCCTCCTTCCGCCGCCGACCACCCCGCCACACAATGTGCGCCGTGGTGGTCGGCTGCGGTCGTCGAGTGAAGCGGTGTGCTGGCGAGGTGGCTGACGTTGGGTGGACCGGTTCGGCGGTGATTTTCGTCATTGAGTTAGATGCCCCGGAGAAGAAGAGGAAGAAGCGAGCGGCGGAGCGAGCGTGATCTGGAGGTGCCTGGATTCGTAGCGCGATTCGGGGTTGCGCCAAGCTTGGCGGTGGCGATCTGGGAAACGACGGGCCAGGTCTTACGGTTGGTCCTCCGCCCGCCGGCGATGCCGTGCGCTGTCCGAAAGGCGGTTAAGCGAACCGTCACCGGCGAGTTGATCGAGGTTGCTCGCCCTCCGCTGATCAGTGATGCGGGAGCCGTGTGAGATGGCGGCGCCCAGCCGCGCGCGGAGATCGGCGGGCCGGAAGATGGCGCTTTCGATCGAGGAGGCGGCGGCGGCGCTGTCGCTGTCGCGCGACACCTTCGAGCGGCACGTGGTTCCCCGCCTCCGGGTTGTGCGGGTGGGGAGGAGATTGCTCGTGCCGGTTCGCGAGCTGGAGCAATGGCTGGACCAGGAAGCTGCCGAGCCATTGTTGGCGGAACTCGCGAGATTGCAGAACGGGGGCGAAGTTGGAGGGCGCTGAGCATGAATAGATTGGCCACTAGAGGTTGAACGCGCTGATGAGGCGAACCCAAGGCATACGCCAGAGGCATACGCGAGCATGCCCGAGCCGAAATGGCGGGCGGTGCGCCTGTCGGGCGGGATACGAGGCTTCCGTCTGGGTCCGTCGCGAGGGCAAGAAGGTCCGGAAGACCTTTCCCAGCTACGAGCAGGCCAGACAATGGCGTACCTCGATGCTCAAGCTCTCTCAGGACGGCGCGATGCGTGCCCCCTCGGCGGTCAACTTCCGGACAGCCTCTGAGGAATGGCTTCGCATGGCCGAGACGGGTGCGATTCGGACCCGGTCAGGCGATCGGTACAAGCCAAGCGCTCTGCGCGGCTACGAGCAGGCGCTTCGCCTCAGGCTAGTCCCGGCGCTCGGGGCGCACAAGCTCAACGACATTGACCGGGCCGATCTGCAGCGGCTGGTCGCCACTTGGCATGAGGACGGTCTCAGCGCGAGTTCAATTCGGAACACCATCAACGCGGTTCGCGCGATCTACCGGGATGCCGACCTGCTGGCGCAAGGGTCGATCGCAATCAATCCCACGCTCGGCTTAAGGCTTCCGGCAGTACGCGGAAAGCGCGACCGGATCGCACCGGCAGACGAGGCGCTTCAACTCCTGCTGGCGCTCCCGCCCGAGGATCGGGCGCTATGGGCCACCGCGCTTTTCGCCGGCCTGAGGCTGGGCGAGCTGATGGCCCTGCGCTTCGAGGACGTGGACTTCGAGCAGGGGACGATCAGGGTGACGCGCAGCTTTGACCCGAAGGCCGGCTTCGTCGAGCCAAAGAGCAAGGCGGGCCGTCGGCGCGTGCCGATTGCGGCCCTTCTGCGCGAATACCTGGAGGCCCACCGAGAGCTGGCTGGCCGAGCGACCGGCTTGGTTTTTGGTCGCACAGACGATCGGCCCTTTCAGCCGCAGACGGTCAACGATCGGGCGCGGCGCGCTTGGGCGAAAGAGGGGCTGAACCCGATCGGACTCCACGAGTGTCGACACACCTGTGCGAGCTTCTTCATCGCGGCGGGCGTGAACGCGAAGACCCTGTCGACCTTCATGGGCCACGCGAGCATCACGACGACGCTCGACCGCTACGGCCATCTGTTCCCGGGCTCGGAGGCCGAAGCCGCCAGTCTGCTCGACGCCTACCTGGCGCGCGCCGACTCAGATTCGCGGATCGCCCAGCTGGATTCGGCCGCTACGAGTTCGAGCTAGACGCTTCGAAACGTCGTTCTCGCAGGCTGGCCGCGAGCGTGTCGCTCTCTCGCAGCTCCCGAATCGCGGCATACTCGTCGCGAGCTTCCCTGTACTCCTCACTCCGATGTGCACGTTGGTTCGCCGCATCGGCAACCGGTGTCCCTATCGGACTGACGATGCTCCGATGGCCGTCAGACATAGGTCAGTCCCTCGACTTGAGCGGGTACCGCTCAGGATGCTCGATCGAATCAACGGAGAGATCGACATCGAGCTCGGGCCAGTAAAGGTGATCTGACCCGGGTCGCTCCACTCGCACGATCGATTCGACCGGCGCTTGCTTGAACCAGGGGAACTCTTGGAACGGCAGAAACAGCTCACGGTCATCCAGCAACAGCCAAAAGCCGTGCTGAGAGATGTTCGTGACCTCAACTTGTGAAGTGGTCGCTCCAGGCATTTCGTATCTCTTCTTCGTGTTCCTCGATCAACCGTTCAACCCGACGCAGATCCTGTGAACTCAGACCATAGTTTCTCGCGAGCTCTATTTCGGGATCCAGCCAGTACTTCGCCTCACCGTCTGGCGACTGGACGTGGATATGCAGGCGGGTCTCCTCACGTGAGAAGAAGAAGAACCGGAAGGGCCCTTCGCGAAAGACCGTCGGGCTCACCCGAGCATTCTAGAGTCGAGTGAGGCCGCGCTTTCATGTGCTGACTGGCGCACCTACCGGCGCACGGCTGCCCTCAACTGGCCGATTTGCAGGGAAAACGCGAGAAATCAGCGGTCTCGAAAACCGTTAGGGGCCCTCGGGTCCCTCGTGGGTTCGAATCCCACCCCCTCCGCTTAGTAGCTCGGATTCGGCTTGCTAGAGCCGAATGCCGGTTGCCTCGGATCGGCGGGCCCTGCCGGGCAAACACGGATTCGCCTTCTTGGGGGAACGAAATCTCACCTGCGAGGACTCGCGTTGACCTTCGTTGAGGCGGCGGCCTGTCGGGATGCAGGCGTGGTTGCTGCTCCAGAAACGGTTTCTGCGGTTTTGGGTTCTCGACCGGGGCGTTCGTTCATGTGGGGTATTGGCGGAGCGCCATCCCGATCACTGAAGGGGCGCCAGGAAGCGGGCCCGGCGGCAATCGTTAGTGAGCATCGATCCCTTCCGCTCGGCTTCGCGAGCGGATCACTTCTCCTGCGGCATCAGGAAGTACTTGTCGTTCTCCTTCCAGACGATCTTGTCGCCCGCGCCTCCCCATAGGTCCCTGAAGGCGACGGCCGGAGCCAGCTTCCCGGCCGACTCCAGGACGCCGCCGAGGCCGATCCTGAAGAGCTCGCCGGTCTTGGTGTTGAACATGTAGGGCTCGTTCTCGATCATCACCATCCCGGGTTTGAGCAGCTCGAGCTGGGCGGCGTTGTGCGCGAGCTTGTCGGAGAGGGGGACGAGGGTGGTCAGCGCTGAGCCGACGCTGAGCATGTCCGACGGCGAGTCCTCCACCATCACCTCGGTGACCTGGCGGGCGACGGACAGCTGTTTGTCGACGCCCTCGATGTAGCTCGGGAGGGGTTGGCTGACCACCTCCTGTGGAGGAGGGGGAAGGTTCCCCGTGGGGGAGGCGCTGGCCTCCGCACTCGCCAGCACCGGCAGCAGGATGATCGCGGCGGCCCCGACCTTCCCTCCGCCCTCGAGCGTCTTCAGCGCGTCGTCGATCACCGCCTGGACGCCCTTCCAGTCCTGGCGCTTCCCCGCTCCGTGCAGTTGCGCCAGCTGCAGGGCGACGCTGCGCTCGATCTCATCGTCGGTGATCGCATCCAGGTCTTTTGTGGGCTTTCCGGCCGCCTGGCGCTCCGCACGGGTCTGGTCCCGGGCCCGCTTCATCCGCTCGATCAGCCCCTCGGAGGTGGATTGCTTCCGGAGGTCCTCCGGGAGCACTCCGGTCTCGCGCGACTTCTCGATCGCGCGTTGAATTCGAAGGTCCTCCGCAGTCTTCGTGCGGGCCATGTCCTCGGGTATGCGAAGCGTCCACTGCTCGCGATAGTCCTTGCGGCTCACCGCCGGGACGTCGCTCGTCTCCGAGACCTTGATGTCCCTGGTCTGCTCGCCGTAGGAGCGGATGTGCTCGTCCTCGGAGACGCGCTTGCCGTTCTCGTACAGGGACGGCGACTTCTTCCCGTACTGGCTGCCGGTGCCCGTCGGCGCGGGCGGCGGCTTCACCTTCGGCTTCGCCTTTATCTTCGGCAGCTTTGGCTTCGGGAGGGTCCCCCCGGGGTCCTCGTAGAGGAGCGGGTTCGCCTGGGCGTAGGTGAAGGGATTGACGCCGCCCCTCGGCCCGGCGGGGTCCGGGGAGACCCATCGGCCGAGCCAGGGCACGTAGTGGCGGGCGCCCAGGTGATAGAAGCCCGACTCCTCGTCGCGCTCCCGGCCCGACCATCGGGTCCTGTTGGGAGCCTCGAGCTGGCTCCGGACCGTCTGCAGCGCCGTTCCGCCGTAGGGGTAGTACTCCTCGTAGGAGATCACCTGACACGAGGAGTCGAGCTCGAGCGTCGCGGAGCCAACCTGGTCGACGTGGGAGTAGCGGATCAGCTGCGCCGGGGAGCCGTCGTCTCCCTGGGTCCGCGTCTCGATCGTGGCGATCCGCTCCTCGCCATCGCTGACGTGCAGCGACTCGCGTTCGAGCGTCACCCCGGTTCCGGTGGCGTCGTACTCGCGATAGACCTCGAGTGCCCCCAGGTAGACCCTCTCCTTCATCCGCGTGGGGGTCGCCCCGGCAGCCGCCTGCCGGTCGGTGACCTTGCGGTAGCGCTCCCCGCTCTCGGAGTGCACGTGGTAGGTCGTCTCGGGCGTCGCCCCGGCCCCGACGACCTGCCGGGCCGTCGCCTGAAGGCGGTCCAGATGGTCCCAGCGCATTAGGGGCAGATGGGGCATCGCGGTCAGGTTGCCGTTCTCGTCATGCGTGTAGCCCTGGACGGGGCCGCTGCCGATCCGCGTGCCCGTCAGCCGGTTGCTCCTCTTCCCCGGCTCCAGCGGGCTCGGCTCGTCGTAGGAGAAGCGGCGGGTCCAGCCGGGATTCGTCGGATCGCTGCCCCGGTGCTGGTGTTCGAGCAGACCGTCAGCCTCGTCATAGCGGTAGCGCTCGACGTAGCGCCCCAGGGCGTTGCCGTCCGCCGGATGGGCGAGGCCGACCCTGGGCGCATCGTCGTCCGAGGTCGGCACCGGCGCTGACTGTCCGATGTGCTCCCGCCCGGTCGCCTCGATCAGCCGGTAAAGGGCGTCATAGGTGTACTCCGCGCTCGGGTCGACCCGCTTGTTGTTGAAGAAGACCGTCTGCTGCGCCTGGTCCCGGACGTGGGTGACGTTGCCCGCCGCGTCGTAGACGTAGACCCGGTTCTGGACGCCGCACGGCGCGCTCACCGGATCGCCGCAGTCGTCGGCGAAGCCACTGCCCCGCCTGATCAAGCAGCGGACCAGCATCGAGGTCTCGGGGTCGTACTCGTACTCGGTCCGGGTGCCGTTGCCATGCTCGACCAGGGTCCGCTCCCCGCGGGCGCTGTACTCGATCCCCGCCAGCAGGACCGTGGTCGCGGGGCCCCCGCGCAGGTTCACCACCACCCGCTCGAGCAGCCCGGCCTCGTTGAAGCTGGGGCGGACCACGCTCTGGTCGGGAGTGGTCATCGTCACGGCCCTGTCGAGCGCGTCGTAGGTGGTGCTGTGCACGTGGGCGCCGGCCTCGAGCTGCTCGGCCTGCCCCCAGTCGAGCTCCCGCCTGTACTCGGACGCCAGCCTGCGTTCCTGCCTCAGCAGGTTGCCCTTGAAGTCGTAGGAGGTGCTGGTCGAGATGCCGGCGCCGTCGTGCACCTGGAAGACCCGCCCTCGCAGGTTGTCGTCCTCCGGGTCCGATTGCCCTTCGCCGTAGGTGATGCTCTGGACGAGCCGCTCGGGGCCGGCGCCCTCCCGCACCCGCACCTCGGTGGGCCGCCGGAGCGGGTCGAAGCTCCGCCGGATCGACTGATCGCGGCCGTCCCAGCTCCGGATCGGCTCCCCGAGCACGTCGGTCAATCCCCAGCGCTCTCCGCCGTCCATCGTCCTGACGCGGATCCGGGTCCCGAGCAGGTCGTAGTCGTAGCGAAAGGCGACACGGCCCTTCGGGTCGATGAGCTCTCGCTGGTACCCCTGGGCGTCGGTGAGCGAACGGGTCGTGTAGCGCTCCGTCACCGTCGTCCCCCCCTCCTCGAAGCGATTGTGAGCGATGGTCAGGAACGGCCGTCCGACCGTGTCGAAGTAGGTGAGGGTTGGCGTGCCCTCGTGCACGGCGGCCTTGTCCGCCGCGGATTGCTCCTCCGTCCCGAGCCCGCCATTCTTGCGGCGCTCGTGCCAGGTGGGCAGGAACTCGCTCTGCGGCAGCCGCTCGAAGAAGTCCCCCAGATGGGGGTCGGTCCTCGGGTCGGCGACCAGGACCGTGTCGTGCACGTCCCACACCTCCTGTCTCCAGGGATCGAATGTCGCCTTCTCGTAGGTGTGATTGGGATGCAGAAGGCCCGCCAGCCGCCCAACCGGGTCCCGGAAGCTCACCCGGCCCACCCCGATGGCCTTGTCGAATTCGAATCGATGGGTGGCGCTGAAGAAGGGCTCGTATTGCTTCACGGGCCTGCCCTTGTTGTCGAGGACCATCCAGCCGCTGCCGACCCACCTGGGACTGGCGATCGTCTGGCGCCCAGGCACCGGTCCGGGCTCGGCCTGGGCCTTGGTCTGGATCTGCCGGCCGAGGCCGTCCGAGTAGCTGAGCTCGAGCTGGACCCGCGTCCGCTCCCCGGTTGAGAGATCCGAGTCGTGGGTCTCTCGCGAGATAGAGCAGGTGGACACCGGCTTGGGCCGCGGATCGTCACGGCTGAGCTCGTAGGCGCGGAGGTCGTAGACGAATCGAGTCGTCGCTCGCCCCAGCAGGTCGTGGGAGCCCGACGTCGGGTTCGCCATCAACGCCTCGATCTCGGCGTCGGAGAGGTCGGGCTCGAATCCATCAAGTGAGTCGCCCGCGCTCGCGCCCCTCTTGCCCATCGAGGCCGTTCCCACCAGCATGCCCAGCGCATCGAACACGCCCTCGGCCCGGTTCCGATTCGGGTCGGTGATCAACCGGGGCCGAAGCACCCGGTAGTCGTTTCCGTTCGAGGCCAGGGCTCCAGCGACCGTCCGCCCGCCGACGGTAACCCGGTTGCCAAGGGGGTCCTCGCTCTCCTGGATCAGCAGGTCGTATCGGTCGTAGGAGACCTTGGTGGTCTCACCGAACGGGTCGATGAAGCGGTAGGGCAGGAAGAAGTGTGCGCGCGCGTGCGCAAGCTCGCTCGCGGCCGAGTCATGCGGCGCGGGGGAGTGGATCACGCGGTTCGATGGAATCCACCAGTCCCCATCCGGATCCGTCGAGGGGAAGTGACCCGCGGTCTTCTCGTCCCCGGAGCGCACGTAGCCGCCCTCGGTGAGGACCGCGGCGGGGTCGGGCAGCAGGTCCTCCTCCGTACCGTCGAGCAGGCGCTTGAACACCGAGTCGATCAGGCCCTCGGTGAGCGCCAGGCGGTAGCTCCTGAACGGGAGCGCGAGGCTCCCGACGGTGCCGAGCTGAAGCGGGCCCGTCATCTGATCGTGGCGGTAGAGCGTCCTCCCGTGCTCGATCAACCGCCGGTAGGGATGTCCCGCCTGCGCCCCCTCTCCCTCGACGTCCTCGAAGGGAAGATCATGACCGCCATCGGCGCTGGACGCGACCGCCTCGGCGAGCTCCTCGAAGCGGAAGGTGTTGGTGGCGCCGTCGCGATCGGCCTCGGGACTCACACCGATCAGCTCATAGGCCCGGGACTCGCATGGAAGCGGCGCCCGGAAAGCGTCATCGGTGTCGATCGGATTGGTGTAGGCCTGCTCCGTCGTAGTGATCTGCAGGCGCTCCTGGGCCCTGTGGTCCTCCTCCGTGAACAGGGGCTCCACCTGACGGTGCCGGCGCCCGTATTGGACCGCCGCGCTGCGGAGCAGGTTCCCGAACCGGTCGGCGTCAAGGGTCAAGGCGTGGTCGACGCGAGGGTCCGGGAGCCGTTCCCCGTCGACGTCGAACAGCGCTCGCTCGTAGGAGGCGCTGATCGTCTCGCGGGGGTGAGCGAACAGAACCGCGTGCTCGTTGACCGCCCGGGGCTGAATCAGCTCGAGCGTGTAATTGCTCTCCGTGACGTTGTAAGGGCGAGCTTCCGCCTCCCCGCCGTCCTCCGCATAGATCTCCTGACGCAAGACGGATCCCCGGAGCGCCCGGCACGCCTCGCGCTCCTCCTCCGGACTGAGCGTATACGGCCTGCGGGTCCCGTTCGGAAGCCAGACCGATTCCGGGAGCACCGTGTCGTCCAGCGGGTCCAGGCCCTGTTCGGCCCAGTACTCGAGCTCGAGCTGTCGGGAGATGCGCTCCCCGTCCAGGTACGCACCCGTGTGGAACCAGGTGCGGGTCAGCATCGGCGGGCGATACGAGGCCGCGTCGTAGTTGGCGGGCGCTGCGTCGTCATCGTGCAGCGCGCCCAGCTCCTCCGTGTCCCACTGCTCGACCAGCCCGAACCCACGGAACTCTCGCTCGGGCCCGTCGAAGTAGCCGTGGTGGTAGGCGTACCGGGTGACGGAGCGGTTGTCGCTGACGTGGTCGTGGGCCTCAACCCGGGTCACCACGTGCACCGGGAAGGGAAGCCTGGTGATCCACGGCCTCCCGGCCTCCCGGTCCTCGATGTAGAAGCGAGTCGACGGCGCGAACGAGAGCTTCGTCTCGGCGCCGAGGTTGTTCCTGACGCCGACGAGCAGGTGCGGCTTCTCCCGCATCAGGTCCAGGTAGCGAAGGGGAAGCGAGGCGTCTCCCGGGAGCGACGAGGACCAGATCAGGCAGGCGGTTCCGTTGCCGAGCAGGTCCTGCACGCTCACGGCGGTTGTCGCAACCGGTGCCGGTGTCCCGGCGATCACCCGCGCTTCACTCCAGCCGTTCCCGAACTGGTTGAAGTGGATCCTCACCTCGTCGTCGGCCAGGTAGAGGAGGTCGAGGGTCCCCGAGCCGTCGACGTCGGCGAGGCGAACCCGACCGGGATCGAATCGCTCCGGGGCGTCCAGCAGGGGCGAGTCGTCCATGGTGACTTTGGCGCTGAAGCGCCCGTGGCCCATGCTCGGCCAGTAGGAGACCTCTCCGTTGCGGATGCGAATCAAATCGGTGAGACCGTCACCGGTGAGGTCACCCAGCTGCATCGACTGGGTGCCGTCGGCGAGGACGACCCGCGGGCCACCCTCTTCGTCGAGCGCGGTGGCGACGCGGCGCGGCGCCTCAAATCCCTCCTCGCCCAGCGAAGGAAACCAGGTGAGCACATCCTCCTCGGTGACCAGGATGTCCGCCTGCCCGTCACCCGTCAGGTCGATCAGCTTCAGGTCCCCGTCGCTCCAGTCAACGGCCGGTACCTGCTCGAAGGCCCTGAAGTTGGACCAGCGGCCGTCGTCCGTGCGCTCGTGGAAGCCGGCGACCGGGCCCGCGAGCCGCACGTAGTCGAGGGACCCGTCGCCCTCCAGGTCCATGAACTCCCCTCCGGGGCTCAGCCCCACGGGGATCTGCCCGAGGGACTCCGAGGGCGCGAGACGCGCCTCGACTCCGTTCGCGCCGTCGTACGATCCCCCGGCGCTCAGGTTGCGCTTGTAGTACCAGCCCCCCTCGCCCTCGCTGAGCACGCCGGGCAGTCCCTCTCCGTCCAGGTCGACCCACTGAAAGCGCGATCCGTCGACGCCCTCGGGGAGGTTTCCGAGGCTCTCGGAGTCGAGCTCCCGGATCTCCTCCTGAATGCTCGCCTCGCTGTAGAAGAGCTCGAGGGCAGGGTAGGCGCGCTGCGAATACGAGCCGTCGGGGCGGCGCCGGTAGCCCCTCTGGACGACCGCCTCGATGAAGGAGGCGACCGGGACTCCGTCCGCCCGGGCGGAGGGGTCGCGGTAGCTGAGCTCCGTCGCGCGAACCAGGCAGTTGGCGCCTATGGCGGCCTCGCCGGGAAAGTGATGGAACATCAGCACCCGGTCGCAGCGGCGATAGGTCCTCACCTCGAAGCCCGACCTGTAGCTGGAGAAGGGGTCATGCCGGCAGGGCCACTCGCGGTCCTCACCCAGCCCGGGCGTCTCGCCCTGGTGCTCGCCGTAGTCGAGCACGACCTCGAACAGCCAGTCGTCCCGCTCCGCCAGGTCCTCCCCTTCGACTCGGGGGGTCGGGTTGCCGTAGAGGACCCGCTTCAGATACCGGTTGGCGCCCTCGGCTTGATCGGCACGGTGCCGCTCGGAGGCCAGGGAGGTGTCGACGCCCTTCAGGTCCTCCGGCTTGTAGCGATAGACGGTCGCGTTCCCCTTGTCGTCGTAGGTCTCACAGGGGAGCCAGCTGAAGACGCACCGGTCATCCGCCGGATCGGAGATCCGGCTCTCCTCGCTCTTTCCGTACCAGGTGGTGACGTTGTCCCTGGTGATCGTCCGCCAGCGAGTCTCTCCGTCAGGGTCTCGCTTCGACCACAGCTCGATCCGCCCAAATGCCGATTCGACCCGGGGCCGGTAGCACTCCACGTCCCATTCAGAGCCGTCGGAGAGCGTTCGCGGGACGGGCTTCCGTTTCCACTGGCCACCGCTCCAGACCAGTTCCGGGACGAGGTCCTCCGAGTCGGACATGATGAAGCCGTCCGAGTCGTCGGCGCGGGTGTCCCCGTACTGCGGGACCCCTTTGTCCACCTGGCGGGTGATCGCCGCCAGCGGCAGGCTCCACCCGAGGCCGAACGGGCCGTTCCCGGTGCCCGAGTCATAGGAGAGCCCGAGCTGCGGGGCGAAGCCGTTGCGCCCCGGGCTGGTCGCCAGGGGAACCGTCAACGAGGCGGTCCCGGTCATCGGGTTGACCGCGAACTTCTCGCCGATTCCGCGAATCGCGCCGCCGCCCTTCGGGAGTGTCACCGCCGGCGGCGTCGGGCCGGCCGCGGCGGTGTATCGATCCTGCCGGTCCTCCTGCTCTGAGGGGGTCCCCCGGGGGGAGACGAGGTCGCGGGCCTCGATGCCACTCGCGCCGGTGGCGACGTCGGAGGGCGAGCCTGGGTTCTCGGGTGGGATCGATACCTCCTAAGGCGACGCCTCAGAGGAGGCGCGATTCTCTCTGACGAATATCGGGGTGTCAAGTCGGCGCATTCCCTTGACAGCTATAGGCCAACGTGGATAGCGTGCGCCCGTGCTTTTTGGGTACCGACCCTTGGCGCCCGGGGCCGATCTGGATCTGATCAGCCTCGCGGCCCACGCGGGCGGCGATGGCTGAGCTCCGTCTCGGCCAGCACGCTTCAAACCTCACCGATGTCCATCGTGCCCTGCGCAAGCTGGGCCACCGCTACGTAGGCCCGCAGATTGCGCTCGAGCGAACGATCAGCAGCTGGTTCAAATGAGCGATGGCTGAGGACACTCCCACAATCAGGCTCGAAGACCGCGGGGCCGAAGTAACCAAGCTGCATTACGCGCTTCGCAAGGTCGGCTTCGAGATTCCTCAGGCGGAGCTCGCTGAAGGGGTCTATGGACTCGGTACAGAGCGGGCGGTGGTCAGCTTCCAGGCCCACGAGGGGATCGACCCGAGCGGCGCGGTCGAGGAAGAAACACTCACCAGGCTTGAACAAAAGGCGACAGGCGAGCCGTCAGCGGCCAGGCTCGTTCAGGGCACGATCCTGCTTCAGTCCGGCGGACCAGCCGTCTACTTCCCGCTGCGACTCTATGGACGCACCTTCGGCGAGGAGGCCGATCTCCTCAGCGAGGGCGAGACCGACGATCAAGGCCTCTTCACCCTCACCTACGAGCCAGGCGAAGGAAGGCCCGCGCTGGAGATCCGGGCTCTGGACCGAAATGAGAACGAGGTCGTCCTCTCTGACCCGATCCAAGACCCAGGCCCCAGTGAGGTCATCCATCTGGTGGCCCCAGACGAGCTAGATCGCGGGCTCGCGGAGTTTGACCGTCTGACTGGGGATCTGCTGGCGCTCGTTGGTGACCTACAAAAGCTTGGCCAGGCGCGGGAGGGGGACGAGAGAAAGGATCTCAGCTTCTTGGCTGCGCGGAGCGGATGGGACGCTCGCTTGATTGCGTTCGCGTCGCGCGCCGTCGCCCTCAGCGACCGGGGAGAGACGGGTATCCCGGCACCGGCGCTCTATGGCGCCTTCCGGCTCGGGCTACCGACCAGCGCCGATGAGCTCGCTCGGATCACAGTCCGAGACTTTGGGACCGCTATCGACGCCGCGACCAAGGCGCGCGTCGTCAACCTGAGCAGCAAACGGATCACCGCGGCCCGGGCAGCCTTCGAGTCCTTTGCCACTCGCCAGCGGGCCAACTACGTCACGCCAGGAACGTCGTCGAGTTTCGGCCAGATGATGAGCGCCGCCGGGCTGACAAAGGACGAACAGACCGCTTTTCAAGAGGCCCACGTCACCGACTCAGACAGGGACGATCTCTGGAAGCGGGCTCGTGAGCGCGGCATCCCCGAGGCCAAGGTTGACCGGCTCCGCCTGCAGGGGAAGCTGGCCTTCCTGACCCTGAACAACGCCCCACTCTCCAAGGCGCTTGAGGCAAAGATCGGCTCTGCGGATCAGATGGAGGACCTGGTCGGCCAGGGCCTCTACAAGGAAGACACATGGAAGGAACGGCTGAGGAAGCTGAGTGGTAGCGGCGGGAACAAGGCCCTGGCTGCCCTGATTCCGCCGGCGTACGACGACGCCAGCACCCCTGCGCGGCTTAACGCCTATGCCTCGGACCTGGCCCGCAAGGTCCGTCTTGCCTTTCCGAACCAGGTCGTCGTGGAGATGCTGCGCCGCAAGGAGCTCCAAATCGGCAACCCAGGCAACCTGAACGAACCGGTCGCTAAGGCTCTTGAGAACGGCATCGGAGTTGGGTTCGAGCTTGGCCGGGTCCCGGTTAGCAGGTTCGTGCAAGAGAACAGCTCGAAGTTGGTCAGCGGAATTCCCAAGGCCGACCAAGGCAAAACGATCGAGGCGCTCAAGGATCTCTCGCGCATTTACCAGATCACCCCGAGCAATGAGGCGATGACGGTCCTGATCAGCAGTGGCTTTCGCTCGGCCCTCGATGTGACCGCCTACACCGAAGCAGAATTTGTCTCTCGCTACGGCGGCAAATTCACCTCGATCAACGAGGCCAAGGTGATCTACCAGAAGGCCGAGACCGTCACAGCGGTTGCCTACAACTTCTACACGGCGGCCAAGGTCGTGCAGAGCACGCCCGATCTTGCCGCCACCTCCGCGGGATCCGAGGCTCGCGCCGAGGCCCTCTCCAGGATCGGCGATCACTTCCCGACCATGGAGCAGCTCTTTGGCTCGCTCGACTTTTGCGAGTGCGAGCACTGCCGCTCGGTGCTCAGCCCGGCTGCGTATCTCGTTGACCTCCTTCGGTTCCTCGATCCAGATCCCGGCCCCTGGTCCTTCTTCACAACTCAATGGGACAAGCGGCACACGGCCACCTACGCCAGTCGGTACTCGAAGCCATTCGAGGCCTTGATCGAGCGCCGACCAGATCTTCAGTACCTGCCCCTTACCTGCGAAAACACCAACACCGCCCTCCCGTACATCGATGTCGTCAACGAAATACTCGAGTACTACGTCGTCAACAAGGCGCTCGGCAAGGATGCAGCTCATGACACGGGCAGCGTGACCACGCCCGAACTGCTCGCCGAGCCCCAAAACATCCTGCCTGCTGCCTATGACGAGCTGAACAAAGCTCGGTATCCGCTGACCCTGCCTTTCGACCTTTGGCTCGAATCGGCCAGGGCTTTTCTCGACCAGTTCGATGCCCCGCTTTGGCAGGTGTTGGAGGCTTTTCGCCAGACCGACGAGCTGACACCAAAGAACCCCGGAAGCGCACCTCCTTACTACCGCGATGCGATCTTTGCCGAGTATCTGGGCTTGTCCCCGACCGAGGTCTCAATCTTTTCCCAGCAGGATGCTGCCTCAAGCTGGCAGGAGCTGTATGGACTCAAGCCGGGCGATAAGCCTGAGAAGCTTGCCCCGGCCAAGACTCTCTCTAGGGCACTCGGCGTCAGCTACCGGGAATTGATCGATCTCGTCAAGACTGGCTTCGTTAACCCCGGCGTCGAGCAGTTGGTACTTCTGCACAAATTGGAGGTCGAGCCTGAGGAACTCTTCCGCTACAAGGACCATCCCAAATTCCCGTCCTTCACAGCCAGCGAGCGGGCGGCCTTCGAGCAGAAGATCGAGCAGCTCGCCAAAGCCTTTGGTGTCACCGTGGCGACCGCGAAGGGTTGGCTTGAGCAGGCCTGGAAGGGAATAGATGCCGCTGATCTCTTGGTCCTCGCCGGTCCGGCGTCGGGTTGCGATTTCGAGGAGACCAAGCTCCGACACGCAGATGGCTCCGACGTCGGGGCGCTCGATCTGCTCAGGCTCAATCTCTTTGTTCGCCTCTGGCGCAAGCTCGACTGGTCGATCGAAGAGACCGATCGCGCTCTTTGCATCCTCACCCCCAACGACCCGGAACCCAAGGCCGAGTCGACCCTGGGTACGGCTCTCAGAACCGCGCTGATCTATCTGGCGCATTTGAAGCGCCTCGAGCAACGCCTGCGGCCGGGCAAGGACGGGCGGACAAAGTTGCTCAGCTTCTGGGCGAACCTGGCTACGACCGGCCGGAAACCGCTCTATGCCCAGCTCTTCTTGACGCGCAGCATTCTCAAGAACGACCCGGTCTTCGACGAGCCCCTGGGTAACTACCTCTCAGCCAACGGAATCGGGATGGGCGGCAGTCTGCGCGCGATTGAAAAGCACCTCGCGGCACTGCAGTCAGCTCTCGGACTGACCGCGGATGAGATCGAGCGGATCCTGGTTGCCAACAATCGCAGCCTCGGTTCCGACCTCTCATTGGCGAACGTCTCGCTCCTTTACCGCCATGGCCTGCTGGCCAAGTTGCTGAAGCTCAAAGTTCGCGAGCTGATTGCCCTCTGCGAGCTCAGTGGCGTGAAGCCGTTCAAGCCCCTAGAGAAACAACCGATCGAGAAGATCGCCGATGATCATCCCTTCCAGCAGGCACTCCACCTCGTCGACGTGGCCGAGCTGGTCCGCGAGAGTGGTTTCCAGGTCGAGGATCTCGACTACCTCCTGCGTCATCGGGCCGACCCAGTCGGCAAGTATCGAGATGACCCCGTCGCGGATACCCAACTGGCCAGTGCCCTGGCAGCCGAGATCGAGCGGATCAAGAAGGAGCACGCCATCCCGGACGATCCGGCGGCCTTCACTGACGAGATCCTCGGGCAAAAGGCCGGGATGGTCTTCGACCCGGATGTAGTCGAAACACTGGCTGCGATCTGGGCCGACACAGTCGAGTTTGAGGCCGAGTCATCCTCGGTCACCCGGGCAAACGCGCTTGATCCCCAGTCCTTGGCCGATGAACCGCGGGCCACGCTCAATTACGACAAGGCAGCGAGTGTCCAGACCCTGCGCTTTCGCGGCAACCCGCAGCAGCTCAGCGTTCCCAACTCAGCTCCCCAACTGCTTAAGACACTGGTTGACGACGTCAAAGCGAAGGCGAATGAGTTCTACGCCGCCTTCTATGCCCGCTACCTGGCCAGCTTTCTCTCGGAGTCTCAGTTCAACCAGATCCTGGCCCCAATTCCGCGCTCGCTTAGCGGTACTCCCGCTCAGCAGGAGGCGGAGAAGCAACGACGTTTGCTGGCGAAGCGAAAGCTCCTCGCCGAGGCCTTACTTCCCTTCCTCCAACAGCGTTTGATTCGCGAGGTCATTGCCGACCGCCTTGCGGCCGCTCTCGGCGCCGACCGCACCCTGACCGACTCCTTGCTCACGGATCCTCGTCTGTTGGCTGAACCCGGTCAGGCCCCAAAGCCGCTGCTCGAGGCTTTCGCCGCAAGTCAGCAAGGGATCGCGGTCGACTACTTCACCTCAATGGCCGCGACCGGGACGCCACAAAAAAGCGGGGTAGAGGCACGTCCCGATACGACCCAGCGCCCCGAGGGGACAAAGAGCGTCAAGTTCGAGGGCTATCTGCAGGTGCAAGTCGACGGCCGCTACAGCTTCTTCGCGGCGATTGATGACAAGGACGTCGAGGCCGAGATGCGGCTCGAGGGGGAGGCGGAGCCGGTGCTCTCGGGGGTTGCCACTGACGACAACGACGAGGTCGCCGGCATAGCCGAACTCCGCGCGGGGGTTCCTTATCGCTTCACCTTCATGGCCATGAAGCTCGCCTCGGGCGAGGTGCGGCTCCTGGTCGAGACCAAGACTCTACCCAGAGAAAGCTTGGACGCTTTGGCCCTCTATCCGCCGGACGTGCTGGAGCGCATTCACCGAGCGCGCATCTTGCTGGCCAAGACCCTGCAATTGGTTGGCGGCCTCGAGCTAACCGAGACCGAGATTCACCACATCCTCACTCACGCGGGCGACTTCGACGCCATCGAGCTACGGAAGCTCCCCACCGCTGAAACACCGGCCGGCCAGAGCCAGAGCCCGGCGCCAAAGGTGCTCTTCGGCCAGCTTCTCCGGCTTGCCGCCTACAAGAGCTTGAAAGGAAAGGTCGAAGCGGTCCCTGAGGATCTCGTTGGCGTGCTTGAGAGCGCCCGGCGCTCCTTGGCGTCCACGGCGAGCGCGACCGAGGTCAATCACGCTAAGGCTGAGCTTTTCAAGGATGTCTGCGCCCGCTTTGCGGCGATCGTCAGGCGGGAGCCCGAGACCGTCGAAGACGCGGCAAAGCACCTGGGCTACGAAGCAAAAAAGGTGACGGCCGCGGGCAAGGTGAGCGTCGAGATCGCTGCTTTGGCCGACGAACGCGGACCGGCACGGATCTGGGAGATCCTCGAGATCATCGAGAAGCTCGGCACGACGGTCGACCTTGTCGCCGGCTGGACCAAGATCGTCGCTGTTCCCGGGGTGCAGCGGCCGCCCGCGTCCGAGATAGCTCGTGATCTCAAGAACACGATCAAGGCCCGCTACGAGCCCGACAACTGGCAGCGGATCGCTCAGCCGATCTTCGACAAGTTGCGCAAGCGCCAGCGCAATGCTCTGGTCGCCTACATCATGGAAAGCCAGGGGTTCGCCAGCGTCAACGAGCTGTTCGAGTACTTCCTCCTCGATCCCGGGATGGAGCCGGTCGTCCAGACCTCGCGGATCCAGCTGGCGATTGCCTCGGTCCAGCTCTTCGTCCAAAGATGCCTGCTTAACCTCGAGGACCGCGACGGTCTCAAGAAGAAGGTCCCGGCGGCAGCGATTAGCGCCGAGCGCTGGAGCTGGATGAAGCGTTACCGGGTATGGGAGGCGAACCGGAAGATCTTTCTCTTCCCGGAGAACTGGCTTGAGCCCGAGTTCCGCGATGACAAGACGCACCTCTTCCAGGAGATGGAGAGCGCCTTGCTCCAGGGGGACGTTTCAGATGAGCTCGTCGAGGACGCCTTCCTCCGCTACCTGACCGAGCTGGAGCGAATCTCGCGCCTCGAGATCGTGAGCATGTACTGCGAGGAGGATGAGGTGAGCGTCGCCTCCAACACCTTGCACGTCATCGGCCGCACCTACAGCGACCCACATGCCTACTTCTACCGGCGTTACACACAGGGAATGTGGACGCCGTGGGAGCCGGTTGAGGCCGATATCGATGGCGACCACATCGTCGCTGTCGTCTGGCGCAGTCGGCTGCACCTCTTCTGGGTCCGCTTCATGGATTTGCCGGATAAACCCAGCGGTAGCGAACCAAGCGGTGCCCGCCCGGTCAAGGCGGTCGCTGAGGATCCGGTCGCTACGCCGGTCCCAAAGCAGGTTCAGATCCAGCTCAATTGGACAGAACAGGTGGAAGGCGTCTGGACGAAGCCGGAGTCCACTGCATTTGGGCCGGCGATCAGCGTCAATCCCTATTTCAGCTCCGCCGACGTCTTCATCGGGGCGGAGATTGAGTACAGATCGGATGGCTCCGAGGGCGCGATCCGCATCCTGGTTGAGAGCGAGGCGGTTTCCTTCCGTCGGGCGATACGGCTGGCCGGAAGAAACGCAGCCCCGGAGCAGCGGGTAGTCCAAGGGCTGAAATCCCCGTTGCCCGAGCCGCCCTTTGACCTCGTGCGCATGGGTGGGACTCATTACCAAGGGGACCGCGAGCTCACGGTTCACTACGTGCCTGTCGCGACGACGGTCGACAGGAACGCGATAGCGCCGAGCGAGCCCCACAGGGTCCTGACCATTTCGGCACCGCGCCTGGAAACCGGCCGAGGTGACGAGGGCCGTTACGGCTTTCTGACAATCTCGAATCAGCTGCTCGGCTTTGGCCCCGAGTTCGCCCAATTGCTGGCGCCCTTCTTCATCGAGGATGGGCTGAACACCTTCTTCGTCGAACCGAATCTCGTTGAGACAACGATCGATCGCTGGGAGCAGTGGGCCTTAACGCCTGCGAAGCCGGATGTCGCCACAGTCGAGGACGGCTTGGTCGTGATCCCAGTGACTCCGCAGTTCCCGCAGAAATTCCCGGAAATCAAGCCCGATTGGCCACGACCCCACGGCCCAAATGGCGGCGACCCAATCGATCCCTTGTCTCGGTTCAAGCTTCAGCCCAAGGAAGACTGGGTTGCCGGTGAAAGGACCCTGGTCAGCTTTGACCGGACCCCGATTGGCAGGAACGGTGCCCTCACCTCGGACTCCCTCGGCGTCGTCGACGCGGCCGGAGAAAACGAGGCTCGCTTGGCCGATGAACAGACGGTCGCGGCCTCTGGCTACACGCTGGTCGGAGAACGTGGCGCCCCCGTAAATGGCTCGATGCCGCAAATCGTCCGCGACCAATCAGGCGATGGGGCCGGATGGGCATACCGACCGCCGGATCGAACCGGAGGGTGGATCTGATGAGGCAAACGAGCTCCGAGCAGTTCCACGGTCAATACGACGCAAAACCCCATCTTCGGCTGCTGGCGGAAGCCAGAAACGAGATGGGTGAGCTAAACGGCGAGCGGACTACTGGGACCTCTCACATCGTCACCAAGAAGCGGGCCCTTAGCTATCGCTTCTTCTCACACTTCCATCCCTATGTGACGGAGCTGATCGAGCGCTTGGTCGAGGACTCGGTCAAGGGCCTCGAGGCCCAGGACACCCGCGACCCGCAGACCCCACCGCTCCTCTACGAGACGATCTTCAGCACCCAGGGCCGCTACCAGCCCTCAGCGCTTGTCGACAAGGATTACTACCCAGTCAAGGACCTTGACTTCAGCCCGGGGGGCGCCTACTCGGTCTACAACTGGGAGCTCTTCTTCCACGTTCCCCTAACCGTGGCCATCGGCCTGAGCCGCAATGGCCGCTACGAGGAGTCGCAGCGCTGGTTCCACTACATCTTTGACCCGACCGACGACAGCGACGGGCCCACCCCCGAGCGCTTTTGGAAGGTGAGGCCCTTCCAGCAGACCGAGGTCAAGCAGATCGAGGAGATCCTGGTCAACCTCTCGACCGGCCAGGACAAGGCGCTGCGCGAAGCGACGATCAGAAGTATCGAGGCGATCAAGGATGCGCCCTTCCGGCCGCACGTCGTCGCTCGCTACCGCCAATCGGCCTACATGTTCAAGACCGTCATGAGCTACCTGGACAACTTGATCGCCTGGGGAGACTCGCTCTTTCGCGAGGACAGCCGCGAAGCGATCAACGAGGCGACCCAGGTCTACGTCTTGGCTGCGAACATCTTGGGCTCGCGTCCCCAGATGGTTCCTGAGAAGGGGTCGGTGCGGCCGCAGACCTATGCCGATTTGAGAGCTGATCTGGATGAATTCTCAAATGCACTGCGCGAAATCGAAGCCGATGTTCCCTTTGACCTGACGCCGCCGCCCGTACCAGCAAGCAACGGCAATAAGCAAACGAGTCTGCGCAACTTCGGAACCGCGCTCTACTTCTGCGTCCCCAGAAACGACAAGCTGCTCGGTTATTGGGACACGGTCGCGGACCGCCTCTACAAGATTCGCAACAGCCTCAACATCAAGGGGATCTTCCGCCAGCTGCCGCTGTTCGCGCCACCGATCGATCCCGCCCTCTTGGCCAAGGCTGCTGCCGCCGGCCTCGACGTGGACGCGATCGTCGCTGGAGCCAACCAGCCGCTGCCGCTCGTTCGCTTCCAGCCCCTGCTGCAAAAAGCCTCAGAGCTCAGTCAAGAGGTAAAGGCCCTCGGTGGCGAGCTTCTGTCGGCGATCGAGAAGGAGGACAACGAAGCCCTAGCCCTGTTGCGGGCCAAGCACGAGCGAAGCGCGCTCGAGATCGGCGAGACGGTTCGCTACCAGCAACTGCAGGAGGCGATCAAGGCCAGAGAGGGTCTGGTCAAGACCCTTGCCTCGGCAGCACAGCGATTCGTCTACTACGAGCGCTTGCTCGGCGGGCAGGGGCCTGAGCCAGCCACCGACCTCGACGATGTCGATAGGGGCGCCCTCGAGAAGATGAAGTTCAAGGTCGACGAGCCGGAGGTCGCTACCCGCGAGATCGAGGTTGACATTGTCTCCGGGGGGCCGGCCGCGGTGGCCGACCGCAAGATCTCGAGCCACGAACTCGAGGAACTGGAGAAGCTGGGTGGAGCCCAGACGGCCCAGGACGTCGCCGCGACAATCGACACAATCGCCGCGATCATCCATCTGATCCCGATGTTCGCGGTGCGCGCGACGCCGATCGGGATCGGCGGCGGACTCGAGATTGGAGGGGAGAACATCGCCGCCTTGCTCTCCACGATCGCCAACGTCTCGCGTGCGGTCGGTGCCCGCCAGAGCTTCGAGGCCAGTCAAACGGCCAAGATCGGCTCGTACGCCCGCCGGGAGCAGGACTGGGCTTACCAGAGCAACCTGGCTGCGGCCGAGATCAACCAGATCTACAAGCAACTGCGAGCGGCGCAGATTCGCGAAAGTATCGCCGAGCGCGAATGGAAGAACCACCAGGCTGCTATCGACAACGCCAAGGAGATCGAGCACTTCCTCACGGATGAGCGTGACGGCAAGCGCACGAACAAGGACTTCTATGGCTGGATGAAGCGCGAAGCCAGGGCGCTACACACCCAATGCTTCCAGCTCGCTTTCGACACTGCAAAGAAGGCCGAGCGGGCGCTGCAGCACGAATTGGGCGACCCCGAGGCCAGGTTCATCAACTATGGCTACACCGCAGGGAAGGAGGGACTCCAGGCCGGCGAGAAGCTGCACCTCGACATCAAACGCATGGAGCTTGCCTACAACGACCTCAATCAGCGCGAATACGAACTGACAAAAAACGTCAGCCTGATGCAGGTCGATCCGCTGGCCCTGATGCAGCTCCGGGCTACCGGCAGCTGCACGGTCGAACTGCCCGAGGAGCTCTTCGATATGGACGGCCCCGGGCACTACTTCCGGCGAATCAAATCTGTCGCCGTCAGCGTTCCTTGCGTCACTGGCCCATACACGAGCGTCAACTGCACTCTGAGCCTGCTAAGGAGCTCGATTCGCAAGAAGCCCACCCTCGACGAGGACGGTAGCTATGCGCGGGACGGCTCCGAAGACCCGCGCTTCAGCGATCACTTCGGCTCCCTGGAGTCGATCGTGACCAGCGCCGGGCAAGGCGACAGCGGCATGTTTGAAACCAACCTCCACGACGAGCGCTATCTGCCCTTCGAGGGTTCAGGGGCAATCAGCCAGTGGCGATTGCAGCTCCCGGCTAACGAATCCCATGATGTGCGGCAGTTCGACTACGACACGATCGCCGATGTAGTCCTGCATGTCCGCTACACGGCACGAGAGGGAGGGGATCTTCTGAAGAACGGGGCTCTGGGCAACCTGGAAACGGCGATCACTGAAGCGCGCGCCAACGGCTCGGTCCGGCTGCTCTCCGCCCGCCATGAGTTCGCTGGCGCCTGGGCTAAGTTCAAAAACGCGCCAGCGGCGACAGCGAAGAAGTGGCCCCAGCTGACGCTTGAACTCAAGCCGGAGCACTACCCGTTCTGGAGCTTGGGCCGACTCAAGCGGATCGAGTCGGTGACAGCGTTCGCGCGTGCTGGGGGCAAGGTTGATCTCCAGAACAAGGCCGATCCGACGCTCGATACGACAAAGAGGGACAAGCTCGAGGCAAAGCTCGGCGATCTCTACTGGGGTCGGCTTACGGAGATCTCCAATCCGAGTCCCACCGGCTCCTTCGATCTTTTCCTCAAAGATCAATCGATCGAGGACCTCTGGATCGCACTGGCCTGGGCGGGAGAGAAGAGTTGATGCCAAGCGTGGGATCGCCTCGGTCCGCTAGATGAACACAGAGGCGTTGGCGTTGGTACCTGTGCCTCGAAGCCCGACGAACGGCGGGCAATTCCTACGCGACTTACTCAGAAGGCCCGGCGCTTGCGTGTTCGCCCTCAGCACACGGGTGTCCAGGCGAGGGCGGGGCTGTTCCCCCGTTTGGTGTCGGGCTGTCTTGCGGGTTCAGCGTTCCGACCAACTGCTGCCAGCGAGTGCTCTTCATAAATTTGATCGGCCAGCAGGTCCGAGCATCAACAATCGCTCCTTGAAGGGACTTGACCTGGTAGAGCTCAGCGTGGTCGAACTTGGCCAGCCTCAACTCAGCGCCGGCAAGATTCGCACCGGTAAGTACCGTCTCGGATAGATCAGCGTTAATCAGGTTTGCTCGTTGCAGCCTGGCGTCCGCTAGTTCAGCTCCCTTGAGGGACGCGACTCTCAGTTGCGCGCCCCGCAGGTCAGCGCCACCGAAACGTGCCCCATCGAGGATCTTTCCCGCCAGGTAGACATTTCTCAACGGCTCGCCGCGCGGGTCGAAGCCACTGAGGTCCTTGGTTGTGGCAATCGCTAGCTGCACCGTCTCATGGCGCGCTTCGCGGTCGCGCAGATCCTGGACGTGTTGGTTGGTGAGGTCGAGATAGAGCTGGAGCGCGAAGATCGCCAGGGTAAAGATCGCACCTGGAAGCAAAGCCATACCCAGGTTGCGCTGAATGTCCACGCGCTCGGGAGTGGTCCCGAAGGGTCGCCAGCGCTCGCTGAATATGAGAAAACCGCCGACGATAAGGAAGAGAGCGGCGACGACCAGGGTCGCGAGCAGAACAACGAGGGTGATGCTGAGGGCGCCGACGGGCACGATTTGCTCCCCGACCTGGGCTTTCGCGCTCGGCAGACGTGTTCCTGCCGCCTAGATGTCCTGCCTCATGACGTCATGAACAGCTGAGGGCTTCGGCCCCAGCGGCTCCGCGGAGCCGCTGGGGCCGGCCGAAGTGCCATCCGGGCCCATCCCGAGGCTTGGGGTCTTGCCAGATCTCAAGACAAAGGAGAACCCGGATGAGGACTCACCCTAAGGCCAAGCTCGGACCCGCTGCGCGCCTGGAGCTCTGCGACTGGTCGAGGCGGGGATGACGCTGCGGGGCGCAGCGCGTGCCTTTCGCGTCTCACCGGCGACCGCGCATAAGTGGTGGCACCGCTTCCGCAGTGGGGGCCAAGCGGAGCTGGCCGACCGCTCGTCTCGCCCGCGTCTTTGCCCTGGCGAGCTGCCCCGAGCCGAGCAGGAGCGGATCTGCGAGGCGCGCCGGCGAACGGGCTGGGGCCCGCGGCTGATCGCCGGGATCACCGGCCACCCCCACGCGACCGTCTGGCGGGCGCTTCGGCGGACGGGGATCTCGCGGCCGCCAAAGGCGCCCAGGGGAAGCGCCGCGACGCTACGAGTGGCCCTGCCCCGGAGACCTGCTGCATATCGACACCAAGCGCTTTCAGCGCTTCACCCGGCCCGGCTGGCGGGTGACCGGCGATCACCACCGAACCGGCGCCGAGAAGCGGGCCAAGGTCGGCCACGAGTTCGTGCACTCGATCGTCGACGATCACACCCGCCTGGCCTACTCCGAGCGCCACCCCGACGAGCGGGCCGCGACGGTCACCGCCTTCCTCGAGCGGGCGCTGGCCTATTTCGCGGGCTTCGGGATCGAGGCCAAGCGGTTGATGAGCGACAACCACTTCTCCTATACGAAGAACCGATCACTGCGCGAGCTGCTCGAAGCTCGCCGCATCCGCCATCTCTTGATCGAGCCCTATCACCCCCAGACCAACGGCAAGGTCGAGCGCTATCAGCAGACGCTCAAGCGGGAGTGGGCGCTCGGCCAGGTCTATCGCTCTTCAGAGCACCGGGCTCGAGCCCTGAGACACTGGGTCGAGGACTACAACCGACGCAGGCCCCACTCGGAGTTGGGCGACCGGCCGCCGATCAGTCGCGTTCACGACCTATCGAGGTACGACACCTAGAGCCGAGAATTCGCCACGTGAGTTCGCAAGGCCTCCCGGTTGGCCCGGGCTGCAAGGAAGCGGATCAGCGTGAAACCGTAGAACCCTCTGCCTCGCTGGCCGTGACCTGCCACCAGTGGCAGCGCCAGCCGAATCTTCCACCCGCGGTGAAGACGCGCGTGTTAGTGAACTGCTCCGGACGACCGGTGACCTCGACGACGCAGGTGATAACCCCAACCGGCTCCGCCACCCATTTGCGGGTCCTATTGGTGAGGATCGTTCTCGTCGTTGGTGGCGCCTCGCGGATCGCATCCAGAAAAGTCGCCTTGTCCTCCAGTCGCTTGTTGGCGGCGGAGCGCCGTAGGATGAAGTCATCGACCAGGGCGTCTGCGAGGAACTCCTCCCAGCTCATCCGCTCGACCTTTTGCTGCCCCTCGGCATCAAACATCAGCTCGTTCAGACGTTCGATTTCCATCGCATCTCCTTTCGGATGCCTGCGCGTGTGAGGGGCCCGTCGCTCAGCGCCTAGCGGCGAGATGCTGCTAAAGGCGATACGTATCGTCCGGCTGCCACGCGGGAGCGCTCACAGTCAAGAAGTCGAGTACCTCCCCCGTGTCGTTCGTGATCTGGTGCACCTCGCCGGGCATGATCAGGCAAGCGTCTCCAGCTTCTAAGACGCGATCCTGACCGTTCACGGTCAGTCTCCCCTTGCCGGACAGAAGGTAGTAGGTCTCCTCAGACAGCTTGTGATAGTGCGCAGGCGACATCTTGTCGGGAGGAATAGACACAAACACAAAGCTGTGATTCCTTGTACCCCCAAGCGCTTCAGGACGCCCGATCATCTCGTAGATCTCCTCGCCGAGGGACCCATGAAGGCGTCAGCGATGTCCTCCTTCCGTACAACCCTCATCGAGACGCCCCACCTCCTCTCCGTTGCTCGTGCTTCGCAAGCTCACTTTCTAGCGTCTCGCTCTTCCCATGTCCATCGCGTGCCAGCCTGTGAAGCGGGCATCGGATGCGGTTCGCCACAAGCAGGTCATCCGCCCGATTCAAGGCTCGTCGTGTCATGTTCGCGATGACTCGGTGCTCCCTGGAACTCGTCCGCGCGAGGGGATCGTCGGCTCAGCCGAGCGCCGGCGGAGCTGGCGACTCCTGGGGCGGTGGTAGCGAGATATGCGTCCGGAAGCTCATAAGTTCGCCGGTTTCGATTCCTGCCGGTATCTAACGAGCGGAGCCGCACGGACGGGCACTTTGCAGATTCGCTTTTGATTTCGTTCCCTCTGACGTTCCCCCGACTCGGCTTATACACTGATTTGCAGGCGTTTTCGTGCGTACCGAACGGTCTCGAAAACCGTTAGGGGCCTTCGGCTCCCTCGTGGGTTCGAATCCCACCACCCAGGCGCAGGCCGGATGACTCTCGGCTCCGCTGAGACGGCCGCGGACCCGGCAGCGTCCGGCCACCACGACGCAGTCGCTCAGGTCCCTGTGCTCGTCACCCTCTGGCTCCATCACTTCCCAGAGGTCGCGGGCCTCCGCGAAGTATGAGCGGACGCCCTCATGGCCTCGGTATCCGCCGCTCTCCACGCGGGTCCCGGTCAGCGGCAGGAACTCGCATCCTGGTCATAGAGGCGAAGGAGTGCGGCAATGTCCCAGGCGATCGCTTCCACTTCGCGCGAAAAGGGGCGCCTTCCGCGCCTCCTCTCCGGCGAACTCGCTAGGCCACGGTCGAATGGCGTCCGACACGAGACACTGGGCCGAACTTGGGATTGTCCGACCACGGCAGCTGCCATCCGATGCGCGGCGCGCTGGCTCTCCAAACGCGTTGGACCTGGGTGAACCCATACATCATCCGAAGCATGAGCTGCATCTCCCGATTTCGCCGGTCGACCCAGCCGTAGACCCGGCTGATCGCCCGGTCACTTCGAACGTCCGACAGCAACCTCGACATCAGGACGCCGGCGATGCCAAGCTCACGATCGGGCTTTGCGACCCACATCGCATACGCGTACGCCTCGTCTCGGGCGATCCTTATGTGCAGCCCCGACCACGGGTCACGGTGGGATACCCGGCTAAGCCAAACCCAGCCCGCGAACCGATCGCCGACTGTTGCCACGTAGCCCTGGTCGCCGCGTGACAAGGACGAATCGAGCGCCTTGGAGCGATTCTTCGGCACCACAATGCGCGCCTCGAGATCCTCGGGGGAGAGCCGCCGGATGGCGACGCCGTCGGCTTCGGTCGGGCTCGGAATCTCGGTACTCGAACGCCACTCGAGGACATCCACGGAGATCACCTCGATTGGGAGAGCCCTTTTAGCTAGGCGACTCGTTCGTGCCACGCTTGCTCGTCAGGAACTGCGCCATCCCGGCGATCGAGCCGAAGTTCTCCGGTGAGAGGTCCTTGCCCGAGACATCGATCCCGAAGCGGCCCTGAAACGCGTCGATGAGCTCCATCAGCTGCAGCGAGTCGATCACGTGATCGTCGAAGAAGCGGTCGTCGTCCCCGAGTGAGTCGACGACATCGCTTCCGATGACCGAGGCGAGGAGCTGCCTGGCTTCCGTGACGGCCGCCATCAGTCTCTGGCGGTCTCTTCGATCACCTGTGCGGCCTGTTCGGTCAGCCGCGGTCGATCGAATTTGTCATTAGGGGTGCGGGGAAGCGATTCCAAGAGGACTATCCGCTCCGGCACCATGTATCCCGGGACGCGCTCGCGGCAGGCCCGATCGAGGTCCTCGCCGTCGGTTCCTTGCTGCACGGCGCAGAAGGCGGCAATGCGGTTGCCAACCATTTCATCCGGCACTGCGACGGCAATGCATTCCTCAACCGCGGGGTGCGAGTAGAGGGCAGCCTCGATCTCTCCCAACTCGATTCGGTAGCCGCGACTCTTCACGAGATGGTCGCGGCGCCCTACGAAGCGGTATTGGGGTACGGGTGAGCTCTCGAGGATCTGCACGATGTCGCCTGTCCGAAAGGAGTTGTGTCCCTGAAATCTCTCTGCGGTCTTTTCCGGGTCTCCCCAATAACCCTCAGCCACAATCGTGCCCGTGACAACCAACTCCCCCTCGGCGCCCGCCTCGCGTAGCGCCTTCCCCGACTCGTCGACGATCTCGCAGCGCGTGTTCTCGCACGGACGCCCGATTGGCAACGGCGGGTCGTCCACAGACGGAATCTCGCGGACCTCGTGGTAGGTGCATACGTTCGTTTCCGTCGGCCCGTAGAGGTTGTAGAAACGCGCCCCGGGAGCGAGGCGCATCAGCTCGTGCAGATAGCGAATCGGAAAAACCTCCCCGGCAAAGAGGATCAGTCGCAGCCGGCTCAGAGGCCCGTGCTCGAAGTCCGCGTAGCGGACGAGCATCGTCAGCGCCGAGGGGACCGAGTACCAGACGGTGATTCCCCTAGCGAAGATCCACTCGGCAAGCCGGGTCGGGAACAGGGCTGCCTCCGCGGGAACCAGCGCGACGCTGGCGCCGGCCGCTGCAGAGCCGAAAAGGTCCAAGGTCGAGAGATCGAAGTGCAGGGGGGCATGACTCGAGAAGACATCCGAGTCAGTCAGCTCGAGCGTCTGGTGAGCCCAGCGAATGAAGGTCAGGGAGCTGCGATGGGAGATCGCCACCCCCTTCGGCTTTCCGGTCGATCCCGACGTGTAGAGGATGTAGGCCAGGTCGGCATCGACGGTCTGACGAGGCGGGGCTGCCCGCTCATCGGCGTGAACCTCGTCCCAGCCGGTGAACCCGTCCGGGCACGGCGATCCGCAGGCGATCCCGCGAGGCGCGGCAGCAGGGTCCACGCCGCGCAGCGCGGCGATCAACGAGGGCTCGGAGATCAGGGCGGCGATGTCGCAGTCGGTGGCGATGTAGGCGGTGCGGGATGGGGGAGCTGTCGCGTCCAGCGGCACATAGGCCGCCCCGGCACGCATTGCGCCGTAAAGCGAAACGACCGCCTCGAGGTTCTTCTCGAGATGGATACCGACCCGATCCCCCAGCCCGACTCCCTGCTGCGCGAGCTGGCCGGCAACGCGGTCGGCCGCCTTATCGAGAGCCCCGAACGTCAGCGAGCCCTGATCGCTCTCGATTGCGATCTTGTCCGGGCTTCCCTCGGCCGCGGCACGCAGCAGGTGGTCCAGTCGGTGGGCGTAGTGCATGGGCTTCAGTCGGTTCGGTCCAACGTCACAGTCCGATGCTCCGTCCCACAATGGCCCGCTGCATCTCGGACGTACCGGAATAGATCCGGCCAGCCACCGCGTCCCTGAGCCGGCGCTCGATACCCGCCTCGCTCATATATCCGTATCCACCGTGGACCTGGATCGAGTCGAGGCTGCTCGCGACGGCGCTTTCGCTGACCCACAGCTTCGCCAATGCCGATTCGGCAAGCGCCGATTGGCCCTGTGCCTTCAGGCAGGCCGCTCGGTAGACGAGAAGCCGACCCGCCTCGAGCCGCACCTTCATGTCCACGATTCGGTCGGCAACCCGCTGATAGCTGGCGATCGGCGCCCCGAAGGCCTTGCGCTGCTTGGCATAGGAGCGGGCCTGCTCGAGGTCGCGCTCGAGGGCACCGATCTGTGCGGCGGTGGCCCAGATGCGCTCCCACTCGAGCAGCTCGTTGAAGATCAAAGCTCCGGCCCCGACCTGGCCGAGTGCGTTCTGCTCGGGTACGAAAACGTCCTCGAACACGAGATCGCCCAGCGGCGACGTTCGCAGGCCCATCTTCGCCATGGGCGGAGTGCGCTCGACCCCGGGCGTGTCGGTCTCGACCAAGAAGACGCTGATCCCCCCGAGAGCACCGCCCTCCCCGGTCGCTGCAAAGCAGATCACGAGATTCGCGGCCGGGCCGTTGGTGATGTACGCCTTTCTGCCCGCAAGCGACCAGCCGCCATCAACTCGGGAAGCCCGCGTTCGCATCGCAAATGCATCCGATCCGGAGTCCGGCTCAGTGATCGCGAGCGCCCCGATCGTGCTGCCGGCGGCGAGCCCGGGCAGATGGCGCTGCTTCTGTTCCTCGGTGCCGTACGACAGCAGGCCGGGCACCAGCACCCAGGCCTGGACCGCGCCGGAGAACACCAGGCCGCCATCCTCGCAGCCCTCGCCCAACCCCTCCGTCACCAGCAGCCCGGTCAGCGGGTCGACGTCCCCGCCCCCGAATTCCGCCGGTACCCGGAGCCCGAGATATCCCCAGTCCGCGAGGCGCTGCCACTTCTCGACCGGGAAGCGACCGGTGCGATCGTCTTCGAGGATGCCGGCGTTCAGGGACTGGCCGAAGCCGACCGCCTCGCGGCGGAGCGACAGGCTCTCCTCCGGCCAGTCGAAATCCATTGGCTGTGGCAGTCTAGGAGCCGCGGACGTTTCGAAGCAGGCGCTGCACGGGGGCGAGCGACTCCGTTGGGGGCGAACCATTTGGGCGAGGCCCCACCCATGTCGCAGGATGATCGCCCCCCCTCGGGTTCCCCAGTGCTCCCGTTCAGTTATTTGCAGGCTTCCCCGAATTACGCACAGCCTCGAAAACCGTTCGGGGCCCTCGGGTCCCTCGTGGGTTCGAATCCCACCCCCTCCGCCTCGGAAGCCTGCACCGTCTGAGGGCTGAACTAGGCTCGACGCCATTCTCTCGGGCCTTTCCACCGTCGAGCTCGGGCTGCTTGTCTTCGGCCTCGTCCTGGGTTCGACCGCGCTCGGCGCGTTCCTCGGACGCCGCGTGCGCCACCTGTCGGAGACCCTCACGGAGCCGTTTGGTGTGTTGCAGGCGGCGATGCTCGGAGTCGTCGGCTTGATCCTCGCCTTCGGCCTGTCACTCGCACTCTCTCGTTACGAAGATCGGCGCGCCACGATCGTCGAGGAGACGAACGCGATCGGGACGACCTACCTGAGAGCGCAGACGCTCCCGGAGCCGATTCGCAGCCGTTCCCTCGACCTGCTGATCGACTACACCGAGAGCGCGGTCAGCTTCGCCGAGCACGTTCCTGGCGGCGCTGGGGAAGTCGCCGCCGCCGACGAGGAGGAACGGCTTCAGCGGCGTCTCTGGGCGCTCGCCGGCGAGGCGCTTGACGCTGCCCCCGAGGCGAGCGCGCCGCGTCTGTACGTCGAGACGCTGAACGACATGATCGACTCGCAGACCGCTCGCCTCGCCGCCCTCAACAACCAGGTTCCCAGCGAGATTTTCTGGCTCGAGCTGATCGGGGCGTCGATCGCGCTCGGGCTGCTCGCCGCCTACCTGACGCTGGTGGGGCGTGGGCTCGCCGGGGTGGTAATCGCCGCCACGGTGGTCGCCTTCCTGCTCTTCCTCACTGCCGACCTCGACCGACCGACGCGCGGCCCGATCAAGGTCCCGGACACGCCGCTCGTCGAGCAGCTCGATTCGATGAGGCTGCCGCCCGCAGCCGCAGGTCCAGGAACCCGACCGGCGGCGCGTCCGCAATGACAGCCTCGAAAAACGTTAGGGACCCTCGGGTGCCTCGTGGGTTCGAATCCCACTCCCTCCGCTTGATGGCTCGGATACCGCGCTCCTGCGGCAGCCCGTGGTCGAGCGTCATTTACCCACCCGCTCGAGCGGGATCGATTTGGATTTGCCAGAGCTGGGCGATCAAGGGCGATCACCCGAAAACCTGGTCTACGCTGCCCGCGGCACTGA
Organism: uncultured Solirubrobacterales bacterium; assembly: GCA_963797265.1. Lineage (GTDB taxonomy): Bacteria > Actinomycetota > Thermoleophilia > Solirubrobacterales > 70-9 > DASUPK01. The sequence continues at coordinate 33,458 of CAWCOY010000005.1, forward strand.
TCGCGCCGTGGACACTCAGCGCATCAGTCAGTGCGGCAACTTCGTGGGTGCGGATGTAGTCGACTCGAGCTGGGAGGCAAACGGCTATGACTGCTCCGGTGCTGTGAGCTATCTGCTGCACGCGGCGGGACTGCTGAGCTCTCCGATGGCATCTGGCCGGCTGAGGCACTGGGGATTTGCCGGCGCAGGGCAGTGGATCACCGTCTATGCCAACAGGTCGCACGCCTGGATGACGGTGGCCGGGCTGCGCTTCGACACATCCTCGGCGGGCGAGTCCTGGAACCAGGGCTCCGGCCCTCGCTGGCGGAGGACGAATCGAAGCGCTGCGGGCTATGCGGTTCGCTTCGCCCCCAGTTTGTGACCCAAGCAGGATGTTCGCGCGTCGGCGGGCTGACATCGGGCGCAACGAGTCCGGGGTCCGCGTGTTCTCCGCTTCGTGAGCTCAACACAGACCGCCATTCCCGCCGGCAGGCGGGGGGAGGGCCGTAGAGAGGGCCAGCCGGACGCGAGCGCCATGATGCGCCTGATCCCGCTCTTGGCCCTCCTCCTGCTCGCCCTCGGAGGTGCCTCCGCGGCACACGCGGCGCCCCGGGGGTTCTATGGAGTGATCCCAGCGGACGACCCGAGCCCCAACGAGGTCAATCGGATGGGTGCCGCCCGCCTGGGCACGCTGCGCATCAACTTCTACTGGGGGGCGGTTCAGCCCACGGGCGGAGCTCCCTACGACTGGAGCCACTACGACCAGATCGTCGGCGCCGCGGCAGAGAACGGGATCCGGGTGCTGCCGACGGTCTACGGCTCGCCGCCATGGGTGGCACGGCGCCCCAACCTGCCCCCTGGGAGGAGTCACTGGGCCGACTTCCGGCACTTCGTCGCGGCCGCCGCCCGGCGATACGGCCACCAAGGGATCTTCTGGCAGCAGCACCCGACATTGCCGCGGCTGGCGGTGGTCTGGTGGCAGCTCTGGAACGAGGTCAACTCGCCGAGCTTCTGGTACCACAAGCCGAACCCGAAGCAGTACGTCCGGCTGCTGAAGAAGTTCCACGCCGGCATCAAGAGCGGCGACCGGCGCGCGAGGATCGTCCTCGCCGGGCTCTTCCCCACTCCGCGCCTCAGGCACGGGATTGACGGCGATCGCTTCCTGCGCGGCATCTACAGGAACCGGGCCAAGCGGCTCTTCGACGCGGCGGCGCTGCATCCGTACTCGACCACGCCGAAGCAGGCCCTCGCCCGCGCCAGGGACATGCGGCGGACCATGGCCGACTACAAGGACAGGAAGGCCAAGCTCTGGCTCACCGAGGTCGGCTGGGCCACCGGGGGCAGCCCAAACACCGCGCTGACGGTTTCGCGGCGGCGCCAGGCGAAGTATTTGCGCCAGACCTACAAGCTGATGGCCAAGAACCGCAAGCGCCTCAAGATCCCCGGCGTGATCTGGTACTCGTGGCGAGACATCAACGGCGGCATCTGGTTCCAGCACACGGGCTTGTTCACCTCGAGCCTCGAGCCGAAGCCGGCCTGGCACGCGTTCACCTCGCTGACCGGCGGGGTCCCCTAGCCTGCGGCACGCTGCTTCCGACAGGGACGGACGGAGGTCCTTCGGCGCGAGTGGGGGCGCCGGCGATCTCGATCCAAGCTGAGGTGCTTGCGGGCGAGTTCTGTTCGCTCGCTGACAGGCGTGGGCGTGGACTGCGCAGCGAAACGGACTGTCGCCGGTTTGTAGAGAAGCTCACGATGCTCCGTCTCTCGGACACTGAGTCGCATACCACCCCACCGACGGCGGTCTCGGGGGGCGTCATGGATGGCGTGGCTCTCCCCGTCTGCACCATCGCCGTTCGGCGCTATCGGCGCTGGAGCGCGGTGATGCTGCGGGGAGAGCTCGACCGCCCGTCGGCCGAGGAGGTCGCCCTTGTGGTCGACGCGGAGCTCGAGCAGGGGAGGTCCGTGACTCTCGAGCTGGTGGGGCTTGAGGGCTGCGACACGGACGCCTTGTTCGCACTGGCCGACCTGGCCCGCCGAAGCGAGCCGTGTCCCGGGTCAGAACGGATGGAGGTACGTGGAGCGCGAGGTGAGGTAGCCCGCTTGATACGACAGGTCGGTCTCGGCGATCTGCTCACGAGCGGCTGAGACGCCGGAAGCTGTCGCGGCGAGAATGGTGGCGGCCGCGGCGGGATCAGCCCCGCACAGCGGCTTTGATCAAGGTGGCTGAGTAGAGCAGCCGGGTCCCGTGATAGCTACAGCCATACGTCCTGACGCTCCGTAGCCGCTGATGCGCGGAGCCGGCCGCGATGTTGGCTTGGAGTGCGGCGGTTGTGCAACCACCGCGCCGGCGAGTCGGGGTACGGCTGGCGAGCCAGCGGTTGCGCTTTGACCCCTCGCTGGCGAACGCGGGGGCCCAGGTCGGGATGGTGAGGGCGATGATCTGACCGCGCCCCACCTTGAGAGGCCGCGCAAGCGCGTACTCGACAGTGCTCCCAAACCGTGGTCGGAGCCGCTCAACCGGGCTCTCGCGAAGCAGCACGTATCGAACGCGCCGGCGCCGAGAACGCTTGTCGCGGACCCTCTTCAGAATCGAGAGCCTCGCTTTCGACTCGCCGAACGTGCGGTTGAAGCCCTTGATGTCCCTACGACGGGGCATGCCGAGGTCGATCGACCAGGAGACGATCCTGCCGCGGGCCGGGGTTCGGAACAGGCTTCGGGGCGTGCCCACGGACGTCTGGAACGCCGTCACCCTCGCCTCGACCAGGCACTCCGTGGGGCAGCTCGGCTGGGCGGAGCCGACGGTCCCAAGCACCCTGGCTGCGGCGGCAGAGGGCGACGCGAGCGAGGCCGCGGCGAGAATCACCGTCAGGCCGATCGGTGCGGTTGCCGGGCGAAAAGCCATCGTTGCCCCGGTCAACAAGCCGCCGCGGCCCATAGCTTGGCCGCCGGCCCGAACTTGTCAGGCGCCTGACGAGGGGGGGTCGCCTCGGAGGAGCCAGCCTTCGGCGACGCGCTCGATCTTCCCTTCATCTTCCAGGTCCGTAAGGGCCGTGGTGACCGAGGGGCGCCGTGAGCCGACCAGATCGGCGATCACCTCGTGGGTGAGTCCGAATGGGACAAGCGTGCCCGCCGAGGTCACCCTCCCCCAGTTCCCGGCCAGGTGCCAGAGCAGCAGAAGCACTCTGCTATCGACCCCGCGCATGTTCGTGATCGCATTCAGCACCGCGAGCCAGCGCGAGCGGCGGACGACGCGGTGCAGGATCTCTGCGCTCATGTTCGGCCAGCGCGCCGCGAGCAACTGCCAGCGGTTATCGAGTTCGACACAGGCGGTGGGCTGGAGGATCGTCCAGCTGATCGTGGAGGGAACCGGGTCGAGGGCGGTGTCGTCGTCCCAGGGACGGAGGATGTCGCCCCCGCCCAGGATCTCTCGCGACTGCGTGCCGGCGATCCACAGATTTCTGGTCAGCAGCCCCTCGAGCACAAGGATGCCGAGGCCGCTCGGGTCGGCCAGACCCTCCGGGTTCCAGGGGCCCGGAGCAATGGAGATCAGCTCCTCCTGCAGCCCTTCGCGAGCCGCGTCTCGGCTCGAGGCGGGCACGGCCTCGAGCAGTCCGGGGTCCGCTTCCAGCACACGGACCCTCTCACCCTCTACCTGTTCGATGATCGCTCCGCTCACGTGATTTCCACCGGATTCCGGCCTCTCCCTTGCAACACGCGATCCGGCCCGGGGGCGCGGTGGCGTTCGAAGACGCCGGACCGCGCCGGCTTGTCCGCCGCCTGACAAAGGGGCTGCTGGCGAACGCGACCTTCGGGCCCGAGCCGGTTTCTGCGCGCGAAAGACCTAGCTGAACCGTCGGCCTCCGCGCCGGCAGCCGGGGGACCCGCGTCCCTGGGGCGAACCGCCGTCCGCGACGGCGAAACGCGACTCCCTTCGCGTGAGCCCGACAGCTAACCCCGGAAGCGCGACAAGGAGAGAGGTCGACGAATGAGAGCTCGATACCTGGGTGGGGCGGCAATCGCCTGTGCCCTGCTGATGGCGGCCGCCTGCTTCTGCGTGGAGCGCCCGGCCGACCGGGCCAGGGCCGCCGGCGACTCCTACTACCGCCTGCCCTTCGGAACCAGGTTGCTGCGGCTGGGTGATCGTGGCGCCGACGTCAAGACGCTGAATTGGGCGCTGCGCTCCGAAGCTCTGAATGCCCCCTACCTGGACAGCTTCGACCGGGACACCGACGCTGCCGTGCGGACGCTGCAACGCTCGACGGGCCTGGCGAGCGACGGCGTGGTGGGCCGGCTCACGATGAAGGCGATCGCGGCGCGGATGCCGCGTCTTCGGTCAACGTGGTACGGGCCCGGGCTGTGGGGACGACGGACCGCCTGCGGTGTGTCGCTCAAGCCGCGAACGATCGGCATCGCGCATCGGAAGCTTCCCTGCGGGGCCCGAGTAACCCTCGCCTACCGGGGCCGCTGGCGGCGAGCAAGGGTGATCGATCGCGGCCCCTATCGCAAGGGCTACGGGCTGGACCTGACGCGCCGACTTGCCCGCAAGCTCGGCGTGATCGACATGGGATCGGCGGCGGTGAAGGTCGGGGTGGCTCGGTGATGCTGTCGACGGTACGAACGCCATGGCTCCCCACCGTGCTGGCGTCGGCCGCCCTGGCCGCCTGCCTCGCGGCACCGCTCCAGGCTTCGGCGTGGGAGCTCGGGCAGCGCTCGCTGCGGCCACACACGAGTGGCAAGGACGTCCGGGCGCTGCAGCGCGACCTCACCAGATTGAAAGAGCCGACCGCCGCGGACGGGATCTACGGCAGGGCCACCTGGAAGAGCGTGCGCGGACTGGAGGGCCGCCGTAACTGGCATGTGGATGGCAGGGTCGGACGCGGTCAGGCCAGGCGGATCAGGGGGATCGTCAACCGACAGCGAACCCGCAAGGAGACGCGGATCAGAGCCGTCGCGGGCGACTACCGGTTCCCGGTCGGCGACCCGCATGACTTCGGCGGCGAGGAGGCCCGCTTTGGTGCGCCGCGCTCGGGCCATCGCCACCAGGGTCAGGACATCTTCGCCCCCTGCGGCACCCGCCTGTTTGCTGCCCAGGCGGGAACGGTGAAGGTGCGCGCCTACCAGGCGAGCGGCGCCGGCTACTACCTCGTGATTGATGGGAGTGACGGCACCGACACCGTCTACATGCACATGAAGAAGCGCTCGTGGGCGCCGGTGGGGACGCCGCTGTACGCCGGACAGCAGGTAGGTCGCGTGGGCCAGAGCGGCAACGCCTCCGGCTGCCACCTGCATTTCGAGCATTGGACGGCTCCTGGCTGGTACGGCGGCGGCCAGCCGTATGACCCGCTACCTGAGCTGCTCGCCTGGGACAGCTACTCGTGAGGCACCGGGGGATCCCCGTCGTCCTGGTCGTGCTCGGGTTCACCCTGCTCGGCACTGCCGCGCACGCGAGCGTGGCGGCGGCCGCATGCCCGCCCCTGCCGAGGGGGCTCAGTCCGGGGGGCGCGGCCCCCGAACGGTTCACGATGCTGGTCCGAGTGAACAAGGTGCAGAACGCCAGCGCCTACGCGAGCCACGACGCGGCGGCAGGCGGGCTGGCGGACAGAATCCGCCCACAGGACGTCTTCGTCATAAACACTCGTTACCCGGGTTCGACCCCGGCCGACTGGTCGAAGATCGCCGGCATCCTCCGGGCGAGCTTCCCCTGCAACCGGATCGCCTCGCTGAACGGCCTGGGCGTTGATCCCGCCGCACCCGGTTATGCCTACGCTCTCAGCGGCGACCCACGGGTCTGGGCGCTGCTCACGGACTGGGAGCGGCTCGACTGGGCGGCGGCGCGGTTCTCGAATCCGTACCTGGCGCCCTGGAGCGGTAGGTTCCCGCGGGTCTTGAAGCGAGCGCGGCGCTGGATCGGCCGGCTCACCGGTGCGGCGCCGAGGGCCGGCCTGGTGCCGACGCTGCATCGCAAGTGGCACTACGGCGTGCTGGCGCGGAACGTGAGCGGGCCGCACCGCCGGATCGCGCCCGGCAGGCGCGGCCTGCAGAGCGTGCAGACCCAGGCCGTCTGCGCGGGCGCCGGCGGCCGCGGCATGAAGGTGACCGTGGGAGGGCTGCTACAGCAGTACAAGCACGCCAACTTCAAGCGGATCAGGGCCGGACGCTCGAAGCGCCCGCGGTTCCGGTACCGCCTCAAGAAGTGGAAGATCCACCCCACGAACCTGGGCATCGAGGTCTCGTTCACGTACCGGCCCGAGCCCTGGTCCAGCATGGCGCTGCTGCGCACCTCGCCGCAGCGGGCTTCGAAATGCACCCGCGCCGCTCTCAAGCGTGGGGCGGGCGCCATCCTCTACTGGGCCTCGCCGGACTCGATGCGAGCTCTCCTCTCGATCCCGCGCATCTGTGCGCTGCGACCATCGCCCGCGTGCTGATGCCCGCCTCGTCCGATCGCTGACACGCAGAGACGCTGCCGCGAGTCCCGGGCCGCGATCCCTGGTTGACCCCTGTGTACGTCAAACCAAGCCAGAGGAGGGACAATGTCTCGCATACGGAGACTTCTGCCTCGCCCGGCCCTGGTCGTCGCGATCATGGCCCTGGTACTCGCGACAGCAGGGACGGCCTTCGCGATCGGCGAGTTCGGCGTGGGCAAGCTCAGGGAGGGCGCGCGCCAAAAGGTCGTCGGCGTCGGCAAGCTCGTTCACGTCAGCCAGACGACCGATATACCCATAGCGACGGCTGAGCAGCCAACGACGATGGTGAAGGTGACCTGCCCGGGCGCCCCCATCGGGAACCTCCAGCCGATCTCCGGCGGTGTCAAGCTCGAGGTCAAGGATCCCGAGTTCCGCGTGCTGGACTCGCATGCGATTGCCGGCGGCTGGACGGCGACCATCTACAACAACACGACCGAGAAGCACACTGCGCAGCTCATCCTCTCCTGTGCCAGGTCGCTCGCCGTGAGCGGATCCGCGCTGCCTACCTCTTAGTGCGGCTCCGCGGAGAACGTTGGCCCGGCGAGAAAGGGGTCGGCCTCTGGCTGGCCCCTTTCGCTTGCAGTGGGCCGAGCCTTTCCTCGCCGGCCTGCGAGGGGGGCGCAAATTCGCTCGCTTTCGGCTGGGCGAGGGTGACCGACAGAAAGATTGCCAGCGCAAGAACTACAAGAACAAAGATGCGGATTCGCGATCTGGCGACCTGAGACATCCGTGCAGTAACAGCACAGAACCCGCCCGCAGTTACCGGCTCTGTAAGCAACCTGACACCTAGCTGCAGGGGGACGCAGCCACGCAGGCGGCGTGGTGTTCCCGTCATAGGCGACGAAATGACAACAGCGGATTCAAGGGATGGAAAACACATGAGTAATCGCAAGTATCTGATCGGCGCCCTGGTGGGCCTGATCGGGGCACTGGCCGTGTCGGGTGTCGCTAATGCGGCCCCCCTGGGCCAGACGCTGCAGACGACGCTGGCACCGGCGAAGCAGGACAAGAAGATCTTCGGCGGCGTCTCGCTGCACAACGTGATCAGCACGACGATCGACAACCCGGCCACGACCCAATCGCCGCGGCAGACCGTGTTCACGATCGACCCGAACGTGAGGTTCAAGAACGGCAAGATCCCGGCCTGCCCGCTGAGCGCAATCCAGGGCAAGTTCACCGCCCAGGCGCAGGCGGCCTGCCCGCAGAGCATCACGGGCGGCGGCAGCGTCGAGGTGAACAACGGCGCGGTGAAGGGCACCGTCACGTTCTTCAGCGGCGGCCCGTCGACGATCTATGTCCAGACGGACATCGGTCCCGGTGCGACGTCCCTCACAATCATCGGAACGATCAGCCGCCGGACGCTGACCTTCAGCAACATCCCGAACACTCCGGGCCTCGTCCTGACCAAGTTCGACACCACGTTCAACAAGCGCAAGACGGGCAAGATGAAGGTCAAGGTCAAGGGCAAGAAGAGGAAGGTGCCGACCTTCTACGTCATGGCCCGGTGCAAGAAGAAGAGGTGGGCGACCAGCGAGTCGACCAACTTCTACAGCGGCGAGACGTTCAGCGCTTCGTCCAGTCAGAAGTGCAAGGCAAAAGGCAAGAAGAAGAAGAAGAAGTAGTAGTTACGCAGAGACACTCCTTTCCGTGACAGAGGGCGGCCGAGAGGTCGCCCTCTTCGCGTCGCGAATTGGTATGCCAGCTCCTCTGGGACTGATTCCCCGACTAGGGTGCTGTGCCCATGGCGGCATCGCCACAGAGCTATCGCGCGCATCTGAAGTCGGCCGTCGCCACCAGCGCTGCTCCCTACGGCTACACGTTGACGGTCTGGACATCGGGCGCCGTGACCACCCACGCGCGTGGGGTACCGACGGCGGGGGACGCGCTCCTGTTGCTCGCAGGGGCCGTTCTCGGGTTTGCGGTGACTGCGGCTATCGCCTACGGTCGTCCCAGCGAGGTGCTGGCATCGGGCGAGCACGAGACGGTGCGCCTATGGGGAGGTTTCCATCTCGTCTCAGTGGGACTGGCGATCGGCGCGACCGCGCTGGTGACGGACATCATCACAAGCCCGGTCACATGGCTCGCCGTTGGCTTTGTCGCGACGCTGGTCTACCTCGTCGTCATCGCTGCACAGTTCACCCTCGCGGACGTCCGCGCCCGCGAGTGAGGACTCGCATGCGCCGAGCTTCTTCCAGCCCGATCCTGATCGCCTACGACGGCTCCGATCACGCCAGAGCGGCGATCGAGCAGGGGGCTGCGCAGCTGCGAATCCCACGGGCCGCGATCGTTCTCTCCGTCTTCGAGCCGCTGGCCGCTATCCCATTCTGGGGAGCTCCATACGGCAGGGTGCCCAATGAAATCGTCGAGGAAGCCGGGCAGGAGGCACAGCGCGTCGCTGCCGAGGGCGCAGCGCTTGCGAACGACGCCGGCTTCGATGCGGAATCGGCTGTGGTCGAGGGAAGTCCGGTCTGGGAGAGGATCGTGGCCGTCGCCACGGAACGAGCCGCCGGGATAATCGTGATGGGCTCTCACGGACGAAGAGGGGTGACCTATGTGGCGCTGGGAAGCGTCGCGACCGCCGTCGCCCACCACGCCGCCGTGCCAGTTTGATCTGCCGCGCTGTCAGCGAGTAGGGCGGCCAGGACTAACTAGCCTCCGAGGGACGAGGTGATGGGTGAGCTGAGCTCGGTGTCGCTCGGTTTCCTGAGACCGGGACCACAGCTCATCTTCGGCTCGACTGAGCGCGCTTTCGGAATGCCGGGCGCCGGCGGCTCATTTGGTTTCGCCGATCCCGGCGAAAGGCTTGGCTTTGCCTATGTCATGAACAACATGGACTACTTCGTCTTCGACGATCCTCGCGAGAAGGCGCTGCGTGATGCCGTCCACCGCTCCATCCAGCGGCTCGCCGGGCAAGTCGAGGGGCTCCGCCGGACCGCGGATGACTGAATCAAGCGGGGTGAGAGTCCAGGGCACCAGCCCCCAAAGCACGTAGGGCATTCAGGATCACTGCCACATCGATGCCTTCCTGGAGCAACGCGCCGGCAACCGGCGGGATATAGCCGAAGGCGGCGAAGCCCATCGCGACGAAGCTCAGCCCGAGCCCGACGAGGACGCTCTGGCGTGCAATCGCGAGCGACCGCCGGCCGATGCGGATGGCATCCACCACGCGGTCCACGCGATCGATGGCGATCACCGCGTCCGCGGTCTCTGATGAGACGGTCGCACCGACCCCACCCATCGCGATGCCGACATCTGCGACCGCCAGTGCGGGAGCGTCGTTTACCCCGTCGCCGACCATCACCACGCCCCCTCCCTCGCCAAGCTCCCGGGCCTGGCGCACGACCTGGATCTTTTCCTGCGGAGAGCATTCGGCATAGACCTGATCCACGCCGACCGACCTGCCCACCGCTTCACCGACGGCGGCCTGGTCGCCAGTCACCAGGACTACGCGGTCGACGCCGGTGTCTCGAAGCGCGGCGATGAGCTCGCCAGCGTCTGCGCGCAGTCGATCGGCCATCAGCACCGCTCCCGCCAACTCCCCATCGACTCCGACCATCACCCTGGCCCAGCCGGGTTCCGCGGAGTCGTCAAATCGATCGGGCGCAGCGGCAACCCCCGTGTACCCCCGACGTCGGAGCCATTCGCTGCTCCCTACCGCGACCCGGTGGCCTTCGACGAGGCCCTCGATGCCCTGTCCGGGATCCTCGAGGACGTCCTCGGGAAACATCAGCCTGATCTCACGCGCCTCCGCGCCGTGGACGAGCGCCTCGGCCAAGACGTGAGCGGAGAGCTGGTCCACCGACGCCGCCAGCCTCAGCAACTCGTCCTCCGGCAGACCATCCACGCTTCTCACCCGCTCGATCTCGGGACGACCATGTGTCAGCGTCCCGGTCTTGTCCAAGAGAACGGTGCGAGCGCGTCCGAGCCGCTCGATCGTTCCACCCCCCTTGGCGATCACGCCGCGCCGGGCCGCCCGCGAGACGCCCGAGATCAGGGCAACGGGCGCCGCCAATATCAGGGGGCAGGGGGTTGCCACGACCAGTACGGCCAGTGCGCGAACCGGATCGCCGCTCAGCGCCCAGGCGATTCCGGCCACGCCGAGGGTGACCGGCAGGAGAATGGCCGCGTAACGGTCGGCCATCCGAACGAAGGGAGCGCGCTGTTGCCCGGCCTCGCGAACCAGCTGCACGATGCCTGCGTAGGCGCTCGCGGCGGCCGTTCGGGTTGCCCGAATATCGAATGCATCCCCGGCACTCACCGTGCCACTCGAAACGGTGGTGCCGCGCTGATGCGATACGGGCAGGGGCTCTCCGGTGAGCGTGGACTCATCGATCACGGCGCTCTCGCTCTGCACCACCCCATCTACCGGCACTACCTCGCCAGCCCGAACCAGAATCCGATCACCCACCCGGATCTCCTCGACCGGGACCTCCTCTAGTGCGTCCCCTCGGCGGCGATGCGCGATCCGCGGCGCGCGCTCGAGGAGGGCCGTGAGCTCGCGCCGGGCGCGCCGTCCGGCCGCTGCCTCCAACGCGTTCCCACCGCTCAGCATCAGCGCGATCACCGCCCCCGCCAGGTATTCGCCCAGCGCCAGCGCGCCCACCATCGCCACCAGGGCAATCGCGTCGACGCCGAGATCGCCGCGCACCAGGCTTCGCAGCACCGACCAGGTCAGGGGGAGGAGCGTCAGCGCGATTGCCGCCGCCCAGACCAGATCGCCCGTTTGCCCGGGCACGAAGAGGTGGATGGCGCCCCCAAGAGCGAGGGCAAACAGGATCAGCCCGACAAGGGCGTAGGGCTCGGAGATGCCCAGCGCGGTCGCGCGTGAGCGCAGGCTCCCGAAGCGGGCTTGAGGCGCACGCCGGCTAAGGCGCGGCTGCTGCGGTAGCGCTGTACACCTCGATGAAGCGGAGGTAGTTGTCGGCAATCTGCGACGCCGCGTCTTCGCGAGAGACGGCGCCGACGATCCAGCCATGCAGCGGATCGCCCCAGATCGACCGGCCGATCGCAAAGCCCACGTAGCCCTCCACCGGGGCTCCCTGTCGCAGCCAGTGATCGACCTTGTCGTTGTCGGCACCGCGACCGAGCACCACGCAGACGACGCCGTCGCGCCCGCCCGTGCGGCACTGGGCGACGATTCGCTCGCAGTCGGCGCGCTCGTCGACGCCCTCGATCTTCCAGATGTCGGACTCGATGCCGGCCTCCTGCAGCTCGGCGATCGCGCGGATCATCAGGTCGGGGCGGAGCTCGGCGTCGTAGCGATCGGAGTCGCCGTTCACGGAGGCGAGCTGGGCCTCCTCGGCGGGCACGAGGAGCTCGAAGAGCAACTTGCGATCGTTCGCATGCAGCCAGTCCGAGAGCCGGCGGAGGCGCTCGGTCTGGCGCCTGTTCATCTCCTTGTCGCCTTCGGGGTTGTAGCGAACGAGCACCTTCGAGAAGTCGGGGTCGTAGCGCTCAATGTGGGCGCCGAAGTCCTCGCCGTACTCGAAGTCGAACTCCTTCTGGCCGCTCTTCTCCACTGGCATCGCCAGCCTGATGCCGCGCGCCCTGGCCTTTTGAGGAACCTCAGTCGGGGCGCCGAACTGCTCGTCCACGAGCGCCCCGGTCACCGACGGATCGGCTCCGCGCGCCAGCGCGGCCTCGATCCCCTCGAAGACCAACAGCTTGCCGTCGGCGAAGCGCTGGTTGTCCTCGGGCGTAGGTTCGGCCTCGACACCGAAGCGCTTCGTGAATGAGCCGCGATGGTCGAACGCGAGGATGTAGAGGCTGCCGCGGTAGCCCAGGTCCATTTGCTCAAGGTACCCGCGCGAGTTGCGCGTGGCATCGCCAGTGGCCACGGATCGCCATCCGTGCTCACCACCTAGCCAGGCGGCGTCGGCAGCGTTCATCGGGACGATGATCTGCAAGCGCGGGGTCTCGGTGGAGTTCGCAGGGAACCTCACGTAGCTCCCGTCGGTGGCGCGGGGTGGGCCCAAGTGCCGGCCCACCCCTCCGCCTCGGCCGGTTGAAGTCCAGCCCGAGCCTTGTAATGCGCGCGCGTGTTTGGGAAGCGATGCGTGAGCTGATGAGACGCTCGGGGATGGCGGGGACAGGCGCCCGCCGATTCGGCCTGGCCCTGTCCCTCGCGGCTCTGCTCGCCGCGCTCACCGCCTCGTCGGGCGCCGCCGCGACCGCGCATCCCGACATCAGCTACGACATCGACTCGCCGCCCGCGGTCCCTTCCCCCGCGGTCCCTTCCCAGAACCAGCTGGATCTGTACGCGCCCGACGGCGTTACGGCCAAGGACCACCGGCCCGTGGTGGTCTACGTCCACGGGGGCGCCTGGGCGATCGGCGACAAGGCGAACCAGATCCAGGACAAGGTCAACCTCTTCACCGGCGCGGGATACGTGTTCGTCAGCGTCAACTACCGGCTCTCGCCAGACTCGGGGGATCCGCAGACGAACCCCGGCCGGATCAAGTTCCCCGACCATCCCCACGACGTCGGCGAGGCGATCGGCTGGCTCACCGGGCACGTGTCGGACTACGGCGGCGACCCGGATCGGATCGCACTGATCGGCCACTCGGCGGGGGCGCACCTCGTCTCGCTGGTCTCAACGGATCCGCAGTACATCTCGGCCTACGGGGTGCACGAGTGGCAGCTGATCGGCACGGTCTCACTCGACTCCGACGCGTACGACATCCCGCACCGCATCGCCACGGGCGGGCCCCGGGCGCAGGGCATTCTCTACAACGCCTTCGCCACCCCGACCGAGAGCGCTTCGAGCAACGCGTGGGTCCTCGGCTCCCCGATCGCCTGGGCGGGGCCCATGGACCCGCCGTTCCTGCTGGTGCCGCAGGCCGCGATCCCCGAGCGGGTTTCGGAGAGCCAGGAGATGGCGGCCGCACTGGCGCCGCGACCGGGCGCCACGGTCTTTCCCGCGCCCTACGACCATGAGGGAATCAACGACGCCGTGGGCAGCACCGCCGACCGGGCGGGCGAGACGGCGGCGATCATGAACTTCCTCTCGGGCGAGGTGGCGGCGGCGAAGGACCCGAAGGCGAAGCTGCGCAAGCATCCGCGCCGCAGAGTCCAGGCGCACGGCCGGCGGACGAGAGTTACGTTCAGGTTCAAAGCGAATGTGCCCGGCGCGACGTTCAAGTGCCGCCTCGGGAAAGGCAAGCTCAAGCCCTGCAAGGTGAAGCGGTCCTTCCGGGCGACCACCGGCCGTCACTCACTCCGCTACCGGGCGCTCTCCTCGAGGGGCAGGCCCGGGCCGGTCAAGCGGTTCAAGTTCCGTGTCGACTAGAGCGGCGATTTCAAACTCGGTTCGGCAGCGACGGGTACGGAAGTATTGCTCCGCGTAGGACACGGCCCGGTGTTTCGGGGGAAAGGTGAACGGGAGGTTCGCTGCGGGGTTTCGAGATCCGCTCGGTGGGGTGCGATTGCGCTTGCCCTAGTTCTGCTCGCGATCGTCTCGACCGGAGCTGCGGCTCCGGCGCAGGCCGCGCCGCGCGAGGGCCGCTGGGTGGCGAGCGGTCAGGGAGTGCAGATCGACTTCGTCATCACCCGCGCGAAGGGCCGCCTGATCGCGGCGCATCCGGTCGTCTTCTGCGGCAGTACGGGGAGCCGGTCGGAGAGGATTTCAGGCCGGAGAGCCTGGTCAGCGAGCCGCCCACCTTCGAGTCCGAGTTCGCAACCATCGGCCGCGGCGGGCGATTTCGCAAACTCGCCCCCGGCCAGCTCTTCGGCGTCTGCACGGTCGCCGGGGCGTGGTCCGCTGGTGCTCCGATCAGGCCATCGAGGTCCCGCCGGAGCTCGGCGGAGAGGTCTGCCCGCCGTACCGAAGGTTGCGGGCTCGGGAGGTCGGCCCGGTGCGGATCAAGGACGGCTTCTGGGATCTTCGGGGCACGCTCGGCTCGTTCGGCTGGCTCGAGGTCTACGGCGGCGGCTCGCTCGTCCAACTCGGCGGCACGTTCATCGGGCCGCCGAGCCCGGAGTTCCCCGAGGTGGGGCCGTGCCAGGTGACCGCAGGAGGGGTCGGCGCGGCCGTCTCCGCGGGCTCGGTCCCAGCGCCGATCGAGGGGTCGGAGTTCGACGGTGGCGTCGCCGTGGACGTCTTCGGGATCGTCGACAAGATCATCTTCAGCGGCAGGTTCACCCAGGCGGATTGGGCCTATGGGAGCTTCGGCGGGGTCTTCAGCTACGCGGGCGGGTACACCTGCGGGGCGGACGGCTTCTGGCTCGCTCGCCACAAGCAGGGCGTCAAGTACACCCACGTCCCTCACGGCGCCGGACCTCGCCCGCGCCGCCGCGCACCCAAGCCGCCGCACGAGCACTGGCCGAAGCCCCCGCCCACTGGCCCGCAGGATTTCCGGTGTTCGCAGGGCTCGGAGAAGCACTCGGTGGCGGGCGATCTCTGCAGGGTCTATGCCGGCGGCAACAGGCAGACCAACCTGCTCTGGGGAAACAAGAAGTTCGGCTTCCGCCACATTCGCAAGCGCCACGGGTTCTCGGTCAAGGCGGATGGCCTGATCGCCTTTACGTTGGCCGCCGCGAGACCCGATCCGCAGCCCGACGGGAAGACGTTCTATGAGCGCCAGTTCGGTTCCGGCGATGCCAGCTGCGTCGTCCGCGCCGTCGTCGACCCGACCGTTGGGCTCCACACCGCGTTCGTCCTCGGCTACGCGGACGGCCGCTTCAGCCGCTGTCCGTAACCGATCGGGCGCCGGCGCGGCGCTCAGCCCCCATGTAGGTGTCGACCGCCTCGAGCAGGTCGCGGACGCCGATCGGCTTGGTCAGGTAGGCCTGGGCGCCGGCGTCGAGCAGGGGACCGGGGGTGCGATCGGTCGCGTCGGCGCTCAGGATGACGACCGGGATGTCCCTGGTGCGTTCGTCCGCACGCAGCCGGGCGAGGACCTCCTCGCCGCCGAGGTCGGGCAGGTGCAGGTCGAGCAGCACCAGGTCGGGCCGATGCTCGGCGGCGAGCTCGATGCCGAGCGAACCCATGCCGGCAGGCAGCACCCGGACGCTCGGTCGCGCGCTCAGGATCTCCTCGACCAGCCGGATGTTCGCGACCGTGTCCTCGACGTAGAGCAGGCGCCGCTCGCCGTCATACGACCGCCTCATCACAATCGCGCGGTCCTCGCTCTCCGCTTCAGCGACCGCCGACGGCTCACCGCGGCCGAGCTCGACCGTGAAGGTGCTGCCCTCGCCGAGGGTGCTGGTCACGGTCAGGGATCCCCCCATGGCCTCGACCAGGCTGCGCGAGAGCGCCAGGCCGAGACCGGTCCCCTGGACGTCCGCTCCCGCGTCCAGCCGCTCGAAGGGAGTGAAGAGCTTCTCGAAGGAATCCGGATCGATGCCCGGACCCGTGTCGCTCACGCCGATCCGCACCCGATCCGAGGCGATCGCCTCCACCGAGACGGCGACCTCGCCGCCCTCGTGGTTGTACTTGACCGCGTTCGAGAGCAGGTTGATCATCACCTGCTTGAGCCGCTGGGTGTCCGCTCTGGCGTAGCCGCTCCCTCCTTTGATGTCGGGCTCGTGGAGGATGACTCGACGACCCTCCGCCATCGGCCGGATCAGCTCCATCGCGTCGGCGAGCAGCGGCGCAATCGCGATCGGTTCGACCGAGATCGAGAGCTCTCCGGCCTCGATGCGGGAGATGTCGAGCACCTCGTCCACCAGTTGGAGCAGGTGCTTCCCCGCCCTCAGCAGCGTCGCTGCCCATTCACTCTTCTTCTCGTCCAGATCGGCAAGCGCGAACAGCTCGCTGAATCCCATGATCGCGGCGAGCGGAGTGCGGAGCTCGTGGCTCATCCGCGAGAGGAACTCGTTCTTGGCGCGGTCGGCAGCCTGAAGCTGGTCGTTGAGCTGCTGGAGCTCCTGGGTCCGCAGGAAGATCTCGGCCTCCTGCTCGGTGTCGCGCTCGGTGAGCCGGACGAACTCGGTCACATCGTCGACCCGATGGATGATGTAGGCGAGCTGGCCGGACTCGTCCAGGACCGGGGTGTTCCTGGGGCTCCAGAAGCGCTCCTCGAAGCCGCCGCCCTCCTCCTCGGGTCGCCTGATGTCGTACTTCTGGATGGCCATGGCGTTCGGCACCCGTTGCCGGCGGACGCGCTCGAGCGATGCCGAGAGGTTGCTCACCCCGGTCGCCTCCGGGTCGTCAGGGTTGTCGGGGAAGACGTCGAAGATTCCGCGCCCCATGATCTGATCGCGCTGGGTCATGGTCGCTGCGAGGTACGCATCGCTCGCAGCGAGGATTCGCAGCTCCGGGTCGAGGACGAGATAGAGGCCCGGAGCAGCCTCGAACAGCATGCGGAAGTCCGGCTGCAGTGTTTTCTCCACCCTTCCGCAAGAGTAACGCGATTACCCAGAATCGGGTAGAGATTGGGGAGAGAATTTCGGCAAGTTTGTGAGGGAGGGCGATGTCTCGGATCCTGGTCGGCGATGACAACGAGCAGATGCGGCGTCTGATCGTCGAGCTGCTCGAGGGCGAGGGCTACGAGGTGAGCGAGGCGAGCGACACGGGCGAGGTTCTGGATCGGGTCTCGCAGACGCGGCCCGACTTGCTCATTCTCGACGTGCAGATGCCGGGGGGCGGCGGGATCGCGGCGCTCAGGGAGATCCGCCGCGATCCCGCCAACGGCGGCCTGCCGGTGCTGCTTCTGAGCGGCTCGGTGGACCTCGATGTCGACCTGGCCTCGGACGTGGGAGCCAACGCCCAGCTGCCGAAGCCCTTCCAGATCGATAAGTTCAGGGAAGCGGTCCGGTCGCTCCTCGCGACCTGACCGTGGGGTCAGGTCTTGCAATCCAACATGGACCGTGGGGTCAGGTCTTGCAATCCAACACGCCTGACTGCGGGGTCACGTCTTGCAATCCAATTTGTCGTAATGGAAGGCCTCACCCCGGGGGAGATGTCGTAAGGCAAGACCTGACCCCGGGGGAGATGTCGTAATGCAAGACCTGACCCCGGGGGAGATGTCGTAATGCAAGACCTGACCCCAGGGGTGAGACCCCAGGGGTGACCGCGGGGGGAGAATGCCGCCGGGTGCGGCTGGCGGTTGTCGGACATGTCGAGTGGATCGAGTTCGTGCGCGGCGACCACGTGCCCGCCGCCGGCGAAATCGTGCACGCCCATGACAGCTTCGAGGAGCCCGCGGGCGGCGGCGCGGTGGCTGCGGTTCAGCTCGCGCGCCTCGCCGGTGGGGCGACGTTCTTCACGGCGGTCGGTGACGATGAGCTCGCCCGCCGCACACGGGCGCGACTCGCGGAGCTAGGGGTCACCGTGCGTGACGCGACCCGCGAGGCACCTACCCGCCGGGGCCTGACCTTCCTCGATGCCCACGGCGAGCGCACGATCATCACCATCGGCGAGCGGCTAGCGCCGCGCGGGCGCGACCGGCTCGACTGGGACGAGCTTGGCCGAGCCGACGGCGTCTACCTGACCGCCGCCGACGGTGACGCGCTCCACGCCGCGCGCGCCGCCGGCGTCCTGGTCGCCTCGCCGCGGGCGGGCCGGGTGCTCGCCGAGCAGGATGTGCGGCTCGATGCCCTCGTCTACAGCGATAGCGACGAGCTGGAGACCGCCTTTGCGAGGGCGCTGGAGCCTGCCCCGACGCTCCTGGTCGCGACCCGCGGCGCCGACGGCGGGCGCTACGAGACCGCGCAGGGCCAGACCGGCAGCTGGACCGCCGCGCCCCTGCCGGGCCCGATCGCGGACACCTATGGGGCGGGCGACTCCTTCGCCGCCGCCCTTACCTTCGGGCTCGCCCAGGGACACGACCCCGGCGCGTCGCTCGCGCTCGCGGCCCGCGCGGGCGCGGCCTGCCTCACCGGCCGCGGCCCCTACGAGCGGCAGTTGTCTGCGGAATCTCTCTGACCACCTGCTTCGGCGGCTTGTCGTTCCGCAGCCCGAGGTAGCGCGGGTGTCGCAGCCGGCCGTCGCGCGTCCACTCGCTGAAGGCGAATTCCCCGACCAGCCGCGGCGCGATCCAGTGGGTGCCCTTCGGCACCGGGTGGACATCGACGAACGGCGGATCGGTTCTCTCCAGCTTCTGCATCCGCTCGCCTAGATCGGTGAGGGTGCGCTGGTCGAAGCCGGTCCCGACCTTTCCGGCGTAGCGCAGCTCGCCCTCCTCGTAGTAGCCGACGAGCAGGGCGCCGAAGTCGGTTCGCTTGCCGTGCGGGGCGGTGAACCCGCCGATGACGAGCTCCTGCTCGTGCGAGCACTTCAGCTTCAGCCAGTCGGCTGACCGGGTGCTCGAGTAGCGGCTCTCACCCCGCTTGGCGATCAGACCCTCGAGCCCACGCCGGCAGGCGTCAACGTAGAGCTTCTCGCCGTCGCGATTGCGGTGGGAGAGGAAGCGCACCGGCCCATGGAAGTCGAGCGCGCGACGCAGCAGTTTCTTCCGGGTCCGTTGCGGCAGCCGCCTCGTGTCGTGGCGCTCGAGGTGGAGGATGTCGAAGACGTAGAGGTAGACCGCGACCCCGGTGCGCCTGGCCCGGTCCGGATCGGAGATCTGCATTCGCCGCTGGAGCCGGGAGAAGCTCGTGATGTGGCCGCTGAAGGCGACGATCTCGCCATCGACGATGAACTCGGAGGTGGGCTCGCGCTCGAGCGCCTCGACCAGCTCGGGGTAGGAGTTGTTGAGCGGCTTGTCGGTGCGAGAGAGCAGGCGCACGCCCCTCGGCGTGCGGAAGGCGAGGCAGCGCACCCCGTCGAGCTTGCGCTCGTAGATCCAGTCGGGATCGGAGAACGGCCGGTCGTGGAGCGTGGCCTTCATCGGCTCGATCCATTTGGGCTGGCCATTGCGCTGGAGATCGCGCCGCTCCTCGGCGCTCAGCAGATCGAGCGCCGAGCCACGCCGGTCCGGGCTCACCGGGCCGCGGGTGACAGCTCGCGGGAGGTGGCCAGCTTCGCGCCGGCCTGTTCCATCTCCTCGAGGGCGCGGGCCCCGTCGCCGGGTTGCACCTCGACGGCGCGAATGGCGTCGGTGACCACGGTCGTCTCGAAGCCCTCGCGACAGGCATCGATCGCCGAGGCCCGCACGCAATAGTCGGTCGCCAGCCCCACCACGGCGACCTCGTCGACGCCTCGCTCCCGCAGCAGATCGGCGAGCTTCGACTTCTCGAACCCGGAGTAGCCCTGGTCGTGACGCTCCACCCCCACGTCAACGATCGCATCGACCTCGATATCGCCCATGGCGGGATGCAGCTCGGCGCCGTGCGTGCCCTGCACGCAGTGCACCGGCCACGGGCCGCCCTCCGTCTCGAAGGAGGCGTGGTCCGGCGGATGCCAGTCCCGCGTCGCGAAGACGTGCTCGAACTCCCCCGCCAGGCGCCTCACCGGCTCGGCGATCTCGTCCCCGCCCGGCACCTCGAGCGCCCCACCCGAGGTGAAGTCGTTCTGGAAGTCGATGATCAGCAGGGCGTTGGACATGCTTCTGACTTTACGCTCAGGCGGGCGTCTCGGACTCCCTCTCCCTGGTCGGCTGCTGCTCGTCAGTCATTGCCTCTGTCTCCGGCTCGACCTCGTCGTCCGGCCGGCGCTCTGCCGACTCGACCTCCCGCTCCGGGCCCGGCACCCGCTCGAACTCATCGGTCCCAACCCGGTCCACCGCGCGATGGAAGCGGTCGCCAAGAACGCCGCCGATGAGCGCCGCGATCAGCGGGACGCCGACGAGCACCGGCGCGATCACCGCGGCGCCCTCGTGCAGGGGTCCCTGGTCGACCGGGTTACTGGGCAGCGAGATCGACTCCGTGGGATCGAGCTTGTCCCCGGCGATCCAGGCGGCGACCGCCGCGGCAAGGACGACCAGCAGGCTCAGCAGCCAGATACCGCGACCCTGCCGCCACCCGTCGAAGCGAGCCATCCGGGCCGCCACGTAGCCAGCCGTGATGTAGCTGAGGGCAAGGATCGCCAGCGAGATCGCCCCGCCACCGGCCATCATCTGGTCGACCAAGCCGGCGGCGTCCTCGTGGGCATCTGTGATCCCGGCCGCGATCAGGCCGCCGAGCACTATGGCGATGAGGCACGCCGCCAGGCCGACGCCCGCCAGGAGCCCGAAGAAGACGGCCTCCCACTGGATCCGGCCGCCGAACTCCTGCCGTTCGCGTCGCAGCTCGCGGCGGCGCAGCTCTAGCAGGACCTCGCTGCGTGGATGCCGTATTCGCGCTCTCTCCACCGTGGGGCTGGTCCCCATGCGCGAATCATTTGCCCGGGAGGCGGATCTCAAACCTCTTGCCCAGTGTCGCTCAGGCCTCGGGCCTGGGCGGGGGGTACTGAGTGCGGACGAATCGGTCCCACATCCGGTCGCTCATCAGCCGGCGCATGCCCATGACGACCCTGGCGGAAGGAGTGATCTTGTAGCGGGTGCGCGGCCTGCCGGTCGTCAGCGCCCCGGCGATCTTCGCCGCCACCGCTTCCGGCCCGGCGCCGAACCTCGCCATCCCACTGGTGTACGCGTTCGCGGTCACCCTGGCGACGTCCGCGTTGAAGTCTGCGTAAGGCCCGTGCTCCTCCACCTCCGCCAGACTGCCGGCGGCGGTCTCGCCGAAGTCCGTGACGATCAGCCCCGGCTCGAGCACCACCACGTCGATGCCGAACTCGCGGACCTCGAAGCGGAGCGCGTCTGAGAGCGCCTCGACGGCGTGCTTGGTCGCGTGGTAGACGCCGCCGCCCGGGAAAGTGAGCTTGCCGCCCATCGAGCTCAGGTTCACGATCCGGCCCGATCCCGCGCGACGCATCCCAGGGAGGACCAGCTGGCACATCCGCATCAGGCCGAAGACGTTGGTCTCGAATTGCTTGCGGACACTCGACATCGGGATCGTCTCGATCGCACCGCTCTGGCTGTAGCCCGCGTTGTTGATCAGCGCGCCGATCGGACCGTCCGTCTCGACCTCGGCCACCGCGGCCTCCATCGAGCCCTCGTCCGTGACGTCCAGCGCGTGCGTCTTCATGCCCCGCCCCGCAAGCTCCTCGATCGATTCGGGCCGGCGGGCGGTCGCGTGGACGTTCCAGCCGTCGTCCGCGAGCCGCTCAGCCGTCGCGCGCCCGATTCCGGTGGAGCAGCCGGTGATCAGCACCGGCCGTGACTTCTCGATCCCCATGCTTGCCCTCCTCCATCATTAATCGGCTTGAACCTCGCTACTCTGCGGCGCACCCTCTCATCAGGCGATCCTCTCATAGGCTTTAGGCGATGAGAGCGGTCACCTTCCAGGCGCCGGGCGAGGTGCAGGTCGATGAGGTCTCCGACCCGGAGCTGCTGGCGCCCGACGACGCGATCATCCGGGTCCAGGCGAGCGGCATCTGCGGCTCGGACCTCCACATCTACCACGGGCGGGTCCAGATCGAGCCGGGCTTCGTGATCGGCCACGAGTTCGTCGGCGAGGTCGTGGCTGTCGGCGACGACGTGACGCGTGTGGCGGCCGGCGACCGCGTCCTCGGCACTTATGGGACGGCCTGCGGTGAGTGCTTCTTCTGCCGGCGCGAGGAGTTCCACAAGTGCGACGAAGCCAGGGTCTTTGGGCACGGCAAGACGCTCGGCGACCTGAGTGGCGCCCAGGCCGAGCTGCTCCTGGTCCCGCACGCGAACCTGACGCTGCGCCAAGTGCCCGACGGCCTCTCCGACGACGTCGCCCTGTTCGCCGGCGACGTGATGGGCACCGCCTACCACGCCGTCGACTCGCGGCCCCTCGCCGAGGGTGAGACGGCCGCGATCCTCGGGCTGGGCCCGGTCGGCCTCTGCGCCGTGCAGGCCGCGAAGGCGGCCGGCGCCTCGGAGGTGGTGGCGATCGACACCGTGGAGGACCGCCTGCGGATGGCGGAGTCCTTCGGGGCGACGCCGGTGCATCTCACCGAGCAGGACCCGCGCGCCGAGGTCAAGAAGCTGACGGAGGGGCGGGGGGTGGAGCTGGCGGTCGAGGCCGTCGGCCATCCCGAGGCGCTGGACCTGGCGCTGCGGCTCGCGCGCAAGGCGGGAACCGTCTCAGTCACCGGGGTCTACGCGGAGCGGGCCGAGGTGCACATGGGCGTCCTCTGGATCAAGGCGCTCACCCTCACCAGCGGGCACGCCAACGTGATCAAGCACGTCGATCCGGTCCTCGAGCTGCTCTCGGCGGGCGAGCTGGACCCGGCGCCGCTGGTCACCCATCACATGAAACTCGACGAGGCGCCCGACGCCTACCGCGTCTACGACAACCGCGAGGCGCTCAAGATCGTTCTGACGCCCTAGATCAAACGGGTCGCGCTGTCGTGCGCCCTCGCATCAAAGCCACTCGGAGGGCAGCAATCCCGGCGGGAAGTCGGTGCCGAATTCCGGGAGTAGCCGCAGGGCCAGCTGGCTCACGGGGCGCCCTTGGGTGACCGAATCGAGGTCCCTCACGGTCAGTAGCGCCCGCACGGAGGTCGCGATCTGGAAGTCGGCGGCGTTTGGCTCGTTCCCGCCGATCACGCCTTCGGAGATCAGACCATCTGCGTGTCCGAGCACCTCGGGGACCTGCGCGATCGCGTGCTGGATCTGATCGTCGGAGTCCACCTTGTTCGCCAGGTGCCTGGCAGCCGGGGTGTTGACCCATGCAGCGAAGCGCGGGAAGGGGATGCCGACGTCCTTGGCGATCATCACCTTGGTCTCAGGGCGATGCACGGACAACCAGCGCACGATCCGCCGAGGTACGTCTTGAAGCACTTGGTCGCCCCAGCGCTCGGCCTCCTCGACCTTGAGCCGTTGTTCGGGATCGGCGGGGAACAGCCGCGGCTCGGCCTGCAGTTCCTCGAGCGCACGCGAGATCAGCACCGAGCCCTGTACCCGACGGCCGTCGATCTTCATGGCCGGGACCGTGCCACCACGGAAGCCGCGCGTGCGCAGGAGGGCCGGCCACATACCCGGAAGCAGCCAGATCGGCTTGTAGTCGAGCCCCTTGAACTCCAGCATCAGCCGGGCGGAGTGCGAGGGGGGAGAGGGCGGCGTCCCGTACAGCTTGATCGGCATGTCGGGAGCCTATTGTGGAACCGGTGACCGAGAGCCTGAGCGGCAAGCTGCTGATCGCCTCGCCGAGCATGCCGGACTACTTCCACCGGACCGTGATCCTGGTCGTCGAGCATTCCGAGGAGGGCGCCTTCGGGCTGGTGCTCAACCGGCCCTCCGAGACGACCGTCGGGGAGGCCTCGCCCGAGCTGGCCGAACGGATCGGCGATGAACACCTGATCCACGTCGGCGGTCCGGTTCAGCCGAACGCGGTGACGGCGGTCGGGGATCACTCGGATCCGACAGCGGCCACCAAGCTGGTCGTGGGCTCGGTCGGCATGGTTGATCTCGACGATCCGCCGGAGATCAGCCGCCTGCGCCTCTACGTCGGCTATGCCGGCTGGGGGCCGGGCCAGCTCGACGGCGAACTCGAGGAAGAGGCGTGGATCGTCGAAGATGCGCATCCAGACGATCCCTTCCGCGACGGCGATCTCTGGTCCGTCGTCCTGGCGCGCAAGGGGGGCGAGTTCGTTCTGCTCGCCCGGATGCCGCCCGATCCGTCGGTCAACTAGAGGTCGTCGGTCGCCTCGTAGGCGAGCTGAACGTGGTCCCGGGCCACGGCGATGAAGGGGCGCTGCTGCGGCGGCTCCCCGTTGCGGCCGGTGACCGTGGCGTTCACCAGCGGGAGGAAGCGCACGCCCTCCCGGTTGAGCAGATCCGAGAGCCGGCTGTGGAACCCCTCGGCGGGAAGAGTCACGTCCCCCACGATCCTGTACCGCTCGGTCTCGACCACGATCCGTTCTCGCCTGATATCGGCGCACATGGATGAGCTATCGGGCCGATCGGCCAGGACCTTGAGCGCTGCTCGGATACGGTGGCACCCAACCAACACAGGGAGTGGGGAATGCAGAAGCTCGAAGGATGTGATGACCGCGCCCTCGTCCTCGACGGCAACCAGCTCCAGGCCCTTCGGTGGGGAGGCGTCCAGAATCAGTTCCCGGTGAGCGAGCTCACCCCCGGCAAGGTCGTTCGGGACGACAAGGGCAAGACCCTCGGCCTGTTCGGTAAGGCGGAGGAGCGTGTTCGGGTCGACTTCGACCGGCCACCACTGGCCATCTGGATTCCGCTGGAGCGCCAAGCGGAAGCCGAGGCCTTCGTGGCCGACGTCAACCGAGCGATCGAGGGTGCTCCGCTATAGGGCTCAGTTGGGCAGCCCCACGGCGCCTTGATCGTCAGGTAGATGGCGGCGATGCCACCGAGCGCATCCGCCATCTGGCGGCTGTGGACGCCGAGCCAGTCGTGTGCGCGGGCGACCAGGGCCTCGAGGGCTTCGCGGCTCTGGCGTCCTCGGCGTGCCTGCGCCGACGGCGCTCGGCGAATCGCCGGTCGCGGCCGCTGAGCAGCGCATAGAGCAGGCCGAGCAGCAGCAGGCCGACGACCAGATCCACAGCCGGATTGATGGTGCCCCGCCGTCCCCGTTCAGGATGTGCCCAGAGCTGAGGGCTGAGACGACCAGGCCGCCGCTCACCAGGCTGCGGGATCAGCTCGAGCCCGCCGCGGAGACTAGGGTGCGTGCTGATGGCGGCACTTCAAGAGGTTCCCGTGGCCTCTATGTCCCCTGAGCGCTTCGAGGCGCTGCTCGGCGATCGCTGGGAGGAAGTGGGGGATGCGATTCGCGAATCCCGGCAGCTGCTCCACGGCCGGGTCGTCTGGCACGTGAACTCGTCCGCGCGCGGCGGTGGGGTGGCGGAACTGCTCCAGTCTCTGCTCGCCTACGCGCGGGGCGCCGGCGTCGACGTGCGCTGGCTGACGGTTGCCGGGAACCCGGACTTCTTCCGCGTCACCAAACGGCTCCACAACCACCTGCACGAGTCCGAGGGCGACGGCGGGCCGCTCGGTCCAGACGAGCGCGCGGTGTACGAGTCGGCACTGGCGGAGGCGGCCGCCGAACTCGTCGAGCTCGTCCAGCCCGGGGACGTCGTCTACATCCACGACCCACAGCCGGCCGGGCTCGTGCCGCACGTCGTGGCCCGGGACCTCAAGGTGATCTGGCGCTGCCACATCGGGGTGGACAGCCCTGGCGAGCTCGCGCGCGGGGCCTGGGACTTCATGCGCCGCTACATCAGTGAGGCCGACGCCTACGTCTTCTCGCGCGAGCGCTTCGTCTGGGAGGGGCTCGACAAGGACCGAGTCTGGATCGTCCCGCCGTCGATCGACGTGTTCTCGCCTAAGAACCAGGACCTCGATCCGGAGGCGGTCAGGTCGATCCTCGCGGTGATGGGAGTCGCCGTCGGCGACCACTTCAGCCACGCTCTCTTCGAGCGCCTGGATGGCAGTGAGACCCGCGTAGGGCGGCATGCTGACCTGATCCAGGACCACCCGGTGCCGGAGGGAGCCGCACTGGTCAGCCAGGTCTCACGCTGGGACCGGCTCAAGGACCCGGTCGGAGTTCTGCGCTGCTTCGCGGAATACGCCAAGGCCGACGGCGCCCATCTGCTTCTCGCCGGTCCCTCGGTGGCCGGTATCACCGACGATCCCGAGGGGGCCGAGGTGCTCTCAGAGGTCACCGCGCGCCGGCAGGAGCTGCCAACCGAGAAACGCGGGCGGGTCCACCTCGCCTCGTTGCCGATGGACGACATCGCGGAGAACGCGGCCATGGTGAATGCGATCCAGCGGCGATCCAGCGTGATCGTCCAGAAGAGCCTGGCCGAGGGTTTCGGGCTGACCGTCGCCGAGGCGATGTGGAAGGCGAGGCCCGTGGTCGCGAGCCGGGTGGGAGGGATTC
Organism: uncultured Solirubrobacterales bacterium; assembly: GCA_963797265.1. Classification (GTDB taxonomy): domain Bacteria; phylum Actinomycetota; class Thermoleophilia; order Solirubrobacterales; family 70-9; genus DASUPK01. The sequence goes on from CAWCOY010000005.1 coordinate 59,638, forward strand.
AGGATCAGATCGAGGACGGCGTCTCGGGGGTCCTGATCGACGATCCCGCCGACCTCGAGTCGGTGGCCAAAGCGGTGGACGGCTTCATCTCAGACCCGGACCGGGCGGCCCAGGTCGGAGAGGCGGCGCGTCAGCGCGTCGTGGAGCAATTCCTCGGCATCCGGAGCCTCCTGCAGTACCTGCATCTGCTCCAGGGGCTCCTCCGTTAACCCCGGGCGCGCCCCTCGCTCCAGCCGCGGAACGCGGCGAGCAGCTCCTCCCGGGGCTCGGGCTCGATGTCTTCCTCCCGCAGCAGCCCGGTGGCCTCGATCACGAGCCGCATCTGCTCGACGTAGGCGGTGCAGTGGTCGCAGCCGCTGATGTGCGCGCGGAAGCGTCGGCGGTCGCGGCGGGAGAGACTGCCGTCGAAGTAGGCGGTGACGAGCTCGACGAGCTCCTGGCAGGCGAGTTCTTTGGTGAACAGGCTCATGCCTGGCCCTCACCAGACGGGTGGCTCCGCGGCTTCGCCTGTGGAGCCCCCTCGCTTACCGGGTTCAGGTACTCCTCGAGCGCGGTCCGCACCTTCGAGCGAGCCCGATGGAGCAGTACCCGCTGGTTGCCGTCCGTGATCCCGAGGACCTCCGACACCTCCATCGGCTCCCAGCCGTCGACGTCGCGGAGCAGGATCACCTCGCGCTGTGCCTCGGGGAGCTCCCCGATCGCCATCTCGATCACGCCGAGCGTCTCGCTCTCGAGGAGCTTGTCCTGGGGCCAGCCCACCGGCGGCGCCGCCCAGGCCCCGGGATGCGGCGAGTCCGGCCCGAGGAAGCGGTCGGGGTCAACAGATGGCTCGTCGTCGTCACCGCTCGCGCTGGCGAGCGAGGAGAAGGGAACCATGCGCCCGTCGCGCTCCCCCCGGGTCTTCGCGCGGTTGGTGAGAATGCGGAAGAGCCAGGTCTTGAGGCTCGAGCGCTCCTCGAAGCGGTCGATTCCGTTGAGCACTGCGAGCCAGGTCTCCTGCACCACCTCCTCGGCGGTGGCCCTGTCACGGACATACATCTGAGCGACGCGGAGCATCGTCGCGCCGTAGCTGTCGATCAGCTCCGCGAAGGCGCTCTCGTCGCCGTCGCGAAGTCGCTGAACCAGTTCATGGTCTTCGGTCATCCGGCGGGCTGCACGGTTACAGGTTCGTGGGCGCGCTGCCCCTCAACTTCGAAGATCACCGTCTGGACTCGCGGACACTGACACGGGTCAGTGGGATGGGCGCGGCTGGGATCGAACCAGCGACCTCTCCCGTGTGAGGGGAGCGCTCTCCCGCTGAGCTACGCGCCCGGGGCGGCCGATGATACGCGGGGTCGGCTCAGGCGGTGGCCTGCGACGGGGGCGTCTCAGCCTTCATTTCGGGATCGCCCTCGACCTTCAGATCGGGCATGCCGCGATCGAGCCAGCGCGGGAGGAACCAGTTCCGCTCCCCGGTCAGCTCGAGGATCCCGGGCATGATCAGGAGCACGACCAGGGCGTCGATCGCAACCGACACCGCGAGCCCGATTCCGAACTGCTTGACCACTGGATCCCCGTTGATCACGAAGCTGAAGAAGACGGCGAACATGATCGTCGCGGCGGCTGCGATCACCCGCCCGGCGTTCACCAGTCCCGCTCTCACCGCCTCGCTGTTGTCCGCGCCCCCTTGATGGCGCTCGGCGACCCGCGAGACCAGGAACACCTGGTAGTCCATCGAGAGCCCGAAGAGGATCGCGAACATCATCAGAGGGACGTAGCTGACCACCGGCATCTCGTGGTCCACGCCGATCAGTGAGAGCGCGAATCCTTTCTCGAACACCGCGGTCAGGACTCCGTAGGAGGCCCCGACGGCGAGCAGGTTGATCAGCGCGGAGATGAGCGGCACGAGCAAGGTGCGGAAGGCGAGGGTCAGCAGGAGGAAGCTGAGCACCACGACGATCCCGATCACCAGGAAGAGCTTGTCGCTGATCTTCGTCGCCAGATCGATGTAGCTGGCTGTGGTTCCGCCGACGTAGGCCGTCAGCCCGGTCCCCTGGGTCTCATCCGGGATGGTTTTGTCGCGGAGATGATTGATCAGGTCCTGCGTCGCGTATGCCGATGGTGAGGTCTTGGGGGTGGTCGAGAAGACGGCGGCGTTTCCGCTCTTGTCGGTCGCGGCTGGCGATACCGATTGGACGTTGTTCTGCTTGGAGATCTCCTGCTGGAGGTTGACCAGGCGCGGGTCACCTGCCGGCGTCTCCGCGATCTGCAGTTCCTCGTCCAGTTGCTGCGCCTGAGTCTGCTGCTGCGCGGTCGGGGTCCCGCCTTCCGCCGCCACCTGCTGCTGCAGCGCCGCCTGCTGCTGCTGGATGCTGGCCACCTGGGTGGGATCGGAGGCGAACGGCTTGCCGTCGTTCTTGACCGCGATCAGCAGCGGTCCATTGGTCCCCGCACCGAAGCCCTTGGTGAGAGCGTCGTAGGCCTGGCGATCGGTGGTGTCCTTCGGCAGCTGGCCGTAATCCTCTGCGCCCAGGCGCATGTCGAGGGCGGGAATCGCGATCAGACCCAGAAAGACGATTCCGACCAGGGCCGCGACCACCGGGTGATTCCGGATCGCGCCGGCCCACTTGAACCAGCCACCCGGATGATCGGCATCGCGCTTCCGCTCGCCGAAGCGGAACGGCAGCTTGAGGATCCGCCTGCCGAGTAGGCCGAGGATCGCGGGAAGCAAGGTGACCGCAGCGAGGACAGCCGTTGCGACCACCATCGCCGTCGTGTAGCCGAGGGAGCGGATCAGAGGGATGCCGCTGAAGTAGAGGCAGAGCAGAGCGATGATCACGGTGCATCCCGCAAAGACGACAGCCGACCCGGAGGTGCCCATGGAGCGGGCGATCGATTCGTCGGGCTCCACCCCCTCCTCCAGGAAGCGCAGGTGTCTGCTGATGATGAACAGGGAGTAATCGGTCCCCACCGCGAGCCCGAGCATGATTCCCAGGGTCGGTGCGATGGAAGGAACGTCGATCGCGTGTCCCGCCAGCCCGACGACGGCCAGACCACACGCCAGAGCGATGATCGCGGTCGTCACCGGCAGCGGTGCGGCGACGAAGGTGCGGAAGGCGAACAGCAGGATGATCAGGGCGGCGAGCACGCCGATGACCTCGCTGAGGCCGGTGCTGGGACTGGAGAGCTGCTGGCCGAGGTAGCCGCCGGCAGAGACCTTGATCCCGGCATCACTGGCCGGCTGTGCCGCGTCGAGGACGCTATTTGCCTCGTCGTCGTCGAGGTCGCCCGAGGAGACGTTCAGGGCCACCGCGATGTAGGCGATGGTCCCGTCCTTGGTGATGTCCGTGGCCCCCTGTTGGCTGAACGGGCTGACGACGGACTGCACGTACTGGTTCTGCGAGAGCGACTTGACGGTGTCGTCCACCGCCTGCTTGTTCTGACCCTCGGCGAGGGAGGTGCCTGACTCGAGCACGATCGGGACGCTGCCGTTGGCCTGCTCCGGCAGGTACTTGTCGAGCAGATCGGTCGCGGACTGGGAGCCGGTTCCGGGCAGCGTCACGTTGTCGTTCTCTGGACGGCCGGCGGAATTCGCGATCACCACGAGCCCGATCGCGATTACGAGCCAGGCGACCAGGACCAACGGCGCCCGTCTCGCGGCGAAGCGCCCCACTCCCTGCAGCATCCCGCTCACGACGCGACCCTCTCATGAGCCGAAGCCGAGTGCAACGCGATCTCTGCCTTCTCCGACGGCCTGGGTGACCGGGTGTCGTGCGAAGCTGCTGCGGGACGATGAGCCCTCGCCGCCCGGAAAGCCCGCCGCTCGAGCCCGGGCTGGTGGCAGCCGATCCGATTGCGCAGTTCGACTCTTGGTTTGCGGAGGCTGAGCGGGTTGTGCCGCTTCCGGAGGCGATGACCATTGCCACGGTCGATGCCGATGGCGTCCCGAACGCGCGCATGGTGCTGCTCAAGGGCTTTGGCCCCGACGGCTTCCGCTTCTTCACCAACTACGAGAGCGCGAAGGGCGACGAGCTGGCGGCGAATCCCCGAGCGGCGCTGGTCCTCTACTGGCGCGAGCTCGATCGGCAAGTTCGGATCAGGGGAGAGGTGGAGCGGCTCTCTACCGAGGACTCCGACGCGTACTTCGCAAGTCGGCCGCACGACAGCCAGATCGCGGCCGCGATCTCGCCGCAGAGCCGTCCGATCGAGCGAGAGGAGCTCGATCGCCGCTTCCAGGAGCTGGCGGCTGAGCTCGGCGAGTCGAATCCGCAACGGCCCGAGTGCTGGGGTGGCTACCTGCTCCGACCGGACGCGATCGAGTTCTGGCAGGGGAGAGACAGCCGCATGCATGACCGCCTCGCCTACAGGCGCGGACCGGACGGCTGGGAGGTGCGACGGCTGGCCCCATAGCGTTTCGCGATATCCATATCGCATATGGCTTTGGCACGATACCATATTGCATATGGCTTCGTCAAAGCGGCAGGACCTCATTGGACAGGCGTTGGTCGGGTATGCGGCGGGAGACGCCCGCTCGGCCCGGATGCCGGCTCCGCCGACCCAGGCCCGTGGCTTCGAGAAGCGCGACCGCATCTATGAAGCCGCGATCGGGCGATTCCAGGCCGACGGGGTTGCCGGGACGAAGGTCGATGACGTGATCGCGGACGCCGACGTCAGCTGGGCGACCTTCTTCCGCTACTTCCCGCGCAAGGGCGACGTCCTGATCGAAGCCGCCGCGCGTCACTTTCGCGATCACGTGCGCCCGTCGGCAACCGCGGCGCTGGCGGACCACCGCCTGAAGATCAGCACCGTCATCCAGCGCCTGCTGGTCAGCCTCTTCCGGCCGGCCGACCTGCCGCGCTCGCTTCACGGGGCCGCATTGCTCGAGGTCTTCGCCAACCCAGACAGGTTCGCCGCCCTGGTTGACGACGGTCATCCCCAGGTGGTGCCCGGCCTGCTCGAGGAGATCCTCGCCGAGGGCCAGAAGCGCGGGGAGGTGCGGCGAGACCTGAACACGGCGGTTGCGGCCCTTACGGTCGTCGCCGGGACCGTTCTGATCGGTGCGCAAGCGGTGGCGGTCGGCATCGACCCCAGCGACCCCGTGGAGGCTTCGCTCGAAATCAGCTGGCGGGGAATCGCAGCCGCCTAGAGCCGGCGTGGTGGGTCAGCCGAGCTCGGCGAGCCGCCGCTCGAGGAAGCGGCGCTCGACCGGATTGGTCGTGAGCTCGAGGGCGCGGTCGTAGGCCTCGCGGGCTTCGTCCCTTCGCCCGGCCCGCCGGAGCAGGTCGCCGCGCGCGGACCAGAAGGGCTGATAGCCGGCGAGCTGCTCGGCGAGTTCCGGATCGGCGATCAGCTCCAGGCCTCGCTCGGGCCCCTCCGCCATCGCCACCGCGGCGGCTCGATTGAGCTCGATCACGGGGGAGGGCTGGGCGCGGGCGAGCAGGTCGTACAGGGAGACGATCCGCGGCCAGTCGGTCTCCGCCGCGCTCTCCGGGCCGGCGTGTTCGGCCGCGATCGCCGCCTGCAGGACGTACGGGCCCGGGGGCCCAAGCCTGGAGGCATGCTCGAGCAGCCCGAGTCCGGTCTCGATCTCGCGGCGGTCCCAGAGCGAGCGATCCTGATCCTCCAGCAGCACCAGCTCACCCTCGGCATCGACCCGCGCCTCCCGGCGCGAGTCCTGGAGCAGCATCAGCGCGACAAGGCCGAGAGCCTCCGGCTCGTCGGGCATCAGGCGGGCCAGCGTCCCGGCCAGGCGGATGGCCTCACCCGAGAGCTCGCGCCGGACGAGGGACTCGTCGGAGGTGGCCAGATACCCCTCGTTGAAGATCAGGTACAGGGAGGCGAGCACCGACTGCAGCCGGTCCGGCAGGTCGTGATCGGCGGGGACCTCGTACGGGATGTTCGCCGCCTTGATCTTGCGCTTGGCCCGCACCAGGCGCTGGGCCATGGTCGGCTCGCTGACCAGGAACGCCCGCGCGATCTCCGGCGTGGCGAGTCCTCCGAGCGTGCGCAGGGTGAGCGCCACGCGCGCCTCCGGGGCGAGCGCTGGATGGCAACAGGTGAAGATCAGGCGCAGGCGATCATCGGAAATCAGGGGAGGCTCCTCTCCCTCCTCGGCCTCGTCCACGGGCGGCGGTTCGAGCGCCTGAAGCTCCTCGAGCTTCTCGGTGCCCCGGCGCTCCCGTCGGAGCCGGTCGATCGCCTTGTTCCGCGCGGTCGTGGTGATCCAGGCGCCCGGGTTGTCCGGCAGGCCCCGCTCGGGCCAGACCTGCATCGCCACCACGAAGGCCTCCTGCACCGCGTCCTCGGCGAGGTCGAAGTCCCCGAGGACGCGGATCAAGGAGGCGGTCGCCCGCCCGGAGTCGTGCCGGAACAGGCGATCGACCAGCTCAGGCCGAACCTCGGTCAGGCGGCCGCCGGCTCCACGATGTTGCCGGCCTCGTCATAGACCAGGACCGGGCGGATCTCGATGGATCCGGACTGGGCCCCCGGGATCTTGGCCGCCCATTCGATCGCCTCGTCGAGGTCCTTGACGTCGAGCACGTAGAAGCCGCCGAGCTGCTCCTTCGTCTCCGCGAACGGCCCGTCGCTCACCGACCGCTCGCCGTCGCGGACGCGGACGGTCGTGGCGGTGGCTGTCGGATAGAGGCCTTCACCGGCCACCAAGGTGCCCTTCTCCTGCATCTCCTGCGTGAGGGCGCCGTACGCCTGGCTGATCTGCTCCATCTGCTCGCGCGTGGCGTTCTCCCGCTGAGACTCGTCGTTGTAGATCGTGAACGCGTACTTCATGAACTCTCCTTCTCTGGGGCGACGCGATTCGCCGCCTTCACCCTAACGACGAACGCGCTTCGGCCATATCGACTCGGCGTGAGGGTTCAGCGGGCGGGCGGGCGGAAGCGCTCCACGACGAGACGGCCATCGTCCGGAGCGATGCCGATGGTGTCGTCCGGGGCGGTTCCGAGTGTCTGCAGGCGCTGGGCGTAGGCCACCAGGTTCAGGTACCTGGTGCCGCTGACGCCCGAGGGCACCATCCAGGCGGTCGAGTCATGGATGGGCAGGCTCGCCATGTATGGGCTGACCTCGGTGAAGTGGTCGGCCTGCAGGCTGATGCCCGTCGTCGCTGTGGGACTGGTGGCCAGCACGAAGCTCGTGTGGACCCCGGCGCGGTGGAAGGCGGTATCGACCTCCGTCTCGGAGAGGGCCTCGAGCAGCTGGCCTGGGGCAAGGTTCGGCAGCTGAACCGAGTAGACGGTCGCCGGGAGCCCCGTGACCACGTCGAGCGAGTTGGCTCGCTCGGAGTTATCGCCGCTGTTGTAGGTGTCGGCGACCAGCCTCGCCTGCCCCTCCGGCCGGTAGCGCATGACGTGCATGAAGCTCTGCGGCTGGCTGAACTGGACACGGATGCCGTTGCCGTAGAGCTCGCAGGCGGAGTTGCCGAGCGTCCAGACCCGGAGGACGACGTACATCGGGGTCGTGTAGTCCTTGGTCAGCTTGAAGGTGGTGGAGCTCGGCACGATGCCCTGCTCGAGCGTCTTGATCTGACGCGCCTCGCGGCCGGTGAAGTTCTGCCCGCCCTCCGTCCCTATCTCGACCGCCCCGCTCAGCGAATTGGGGCTCGCCGACAGATAGAGCTTGGTCGCCACCATCACGTGGCAATAGGGATTACTGCGGACCGCGTTCCTTGCGTCGACCTGGAGCTCGGAGTGAGCCGTGAGGATGTCACCCTTTTTCAGCGTTCCGACCGGCCTGGCGAGCGCGACGATGAACTGGGCCGGTTGGCTTCCATACGTGATCGGGGCGTCGGTGGGGGATGCATCCGGAACGCTTGGTCCGTCGAAGGACTGGACCGAGAATGGGGTGGCTCCGCTCGTCGCGGCGGACGACGGGGCGTCGCGGAGGGCGCTCAGGTGCCCGCGGCCGTAGTAGACGTCGATGCCGCAGTCCCGCGGCTGCTGTGGGTTGGGCAGTCCGGCGCGGGGGAAGGTCCAGCACTGGGTCAGTGTCTCCGGGCTGTAGGCCCACATCACCAGGTTCAGATAGCGGCCGCTGTAGTTCTGGGTGGCCCTGAAGGCTCCCGACTTCTCGAAGGTCCAATGGTGGACCTGGGGGGTGACCGTCGTGCCCTGTGACTCGCCGACCTCGATCCCGGTGGTCGCCGTCGGAGAGGTCGCGATGATCAGCGCCGCCTCCACTCCGACGTCGTGATAGACGTTGTTGCCCGAGGTGTCCTTGGTGACCAGGTCGTTGGTGACCTCGGCCTCGGCGAGTGCCTTGATGGTCTCGCCCGTCTTGATCGTCCCGAGCGGGACGGAGCGGACCGTGAACTTCCGATTCTGAAGACGAAGCAGAGTCGCGGGCTGCGGTTGCCCGTTAACGGTGTCCGTCGCGTTCGAATACATCGACGTGGACTTCGCGTAGCCGAGATACTCGCCCGATTCGGCGAGCGCCGTGCATGGGACCGCTAGCGCGACCAGCGCAGCCAGCATGGCGACCAGCTTCCCGAGGTTGCCCCTCGGGTGGGCATGGAACGGCGTGAGCCGAGACAGGGAGCGATCGTCTCACGCAAGTTTCTCGCGGTCAATCGGGGTCAACTACGGACGCCCGTGCCTGAGAACATCCATCGCGTAGGGTGCCCGGCGAGCATGGCTGAGGCAGACGCCAAGACGGTCGTCTTCTTCCCGGAGGGGGCGTTCGGGCCAACAAACAACTGCGTGGGCATCGGGCAGGTGCTGCGGCAGCGCGGCCATCGAGTGGTCTTCGTCATCGAGGAGTCCTTCGCCGGGACGCTCGAGGAGAAGGGGTTCGAGGAGCGGCTCATGCGGCTCGCCCCGCCGCCCGAGGTCGAGGAGGAGCCGGGCCAGTTCTGGAAGGACTTCATCCGGGAGACGGCCCCGGTCTTCAGGAAGTCCACCTTCGACCAGCTCAGCGAGTTCATGGCTCCCACCTGGCAGGCGCTGATCGACGGAGCGCGCTACGTGGACCCTCGCCTGGTCGAGATCTTCGACGAGCTCCAGCCCGACGCGATCGTCGAGGACAACGTCTGCGCGTTCCCCGCGATCCCGGCGAGGGGCCGGCCGTGGGTGCGGATCGTCTCCTGCAACCCGCTCGAGCTCAAGGACCCCGAGCTGCCGCCGCCCTACACCGGTCTCCCGATCGAGGATCGCTCCGCCTGGGACGACTACCGCGCCGAATACCGGCGTGCGATCGACGAGATGCAGGCCGACTTCAGCCAGTTCTGCGTGGAGCGCGGCGCGCCGCCGCTTCCGGATGGCGAGATGATCCACACCTCGGACTGGCTCAACCTCTACCTCTACCCGCGCGAGGTCGACTACCCGCGCTCGCAGCCGCTCGGACCGACCTGGCACAACCTCGAGTCGAGCGTCCGCACGACCGACGCCGAGTGGTCGGTCCCCGATGAGCTGGCTCGTGGCGAGGGAGCCCTGATCTACGTCAGCCTGGGGTCGCTCGGCTCAGGCGACGTCCCGCTCATGAAGGACCTGGTCGCGGCGCTGGCGGAGACGCCGCATCGCTACATCGTCTCCAAGGGCCCCCAGCACACCGAGTACGAGCTCGCCGACAACATGGTGGGGGAGGAGTTCCTGCCGCAGGTCTCGGTGCTGCCGCAGGTCGACCTGGTGATCACCCACGGCGGCAACAACACGACGACCGAGAGCCTCCACTTCGGCAAGCCGATGATTCTGCTGCCGATCTTCTGGGACCAGCACGACAACGCGCAGCGGATCGACGAGACCGGGTTCGGTGTCCGCGTGCCGACCTACTCCCTGGGCGACGGCGACCTACGCGCTGCCATCGATCGCCTGCTCGCCGATACCGGGCTCCGCGGGCGCCTGGAGGCGGTGTCGAAGCGGCTGCAGGCGAGCCCGGGCAACGAGCGCGCCGCCGAACTGATCGAGCGCGTTGCGGTTTGATGCGAGGGTGCTCCGAGCGAAGCGAGGAGCACCCCGTCATATGTGTGGTCGCCAGCCGCTAACCTCGGCAACGGACCGTGCTAGGCGGGGAATTAGCGGTGCCCTGTAATCCGCAACCCGCTCAAGCGGAGCTGAATTCCCTTACGAGGGACTGGCCCTTGGGGCCAGTGCCGCCGCAGGCGGCGTTGACGGCCAGGTCCTGCGCAATGTCGGCCTGCGAACCAGGTCAGGTCCGGAAGGAAGCAGCCTTAAGCGGTAGCCGACATGTGATGCAGGCGAGCCTGACCCGAGCCAAAAGCAGCGGACACGCCTGAGAGCCTCGTCTCGAGGACGGGTGCACGGTCCATTTCTTTATGGTGCGCGCCAATGGTCGGGTTGAGGTTCACAGCCCTGGTTGTCGGCGTGATGCTCCTGATGGCCGGCGTTGCGAGCGCGGAGCGCGCGCCGACGAAGAAGGAACATCGTCAGATCGCCAAGGCGATGAAGTTCCCGCCCCGCTGCACCCGCGTTCGGGTTGCGACCGTCGTGACGAGCCCGAAGTGGGCCTCACTCTCTTGGAAGCCCGGGCGGGGCTGCAAGAAGTTCGCTGCAGACGGCGTTGCGATCCTGAAGAAGAGGCCCGGAGGGCACTGGAAGTTCGTCACCGCCGGCAGCAGCTTCGACTGCGGCCCGCTCTATGCGCAGGTTCCGCAGACGGTCGTGCAGGACCTCGGAATCAGCTGCATCTAGTTCATTTGGCGGGGAGCGAGCCGGCGTAGTCGGCGCCGGCGTCGACCCACTCCACCAGGCCCGCGTCGTCGGAGGTGCGCTCCGGGGAGACGTAGACGATCCCCTTCATCGGCTTGCCGGTGAAGTCGAAGGGGCGCACACCGTCCTCAGCCAGGGCCTTTTCGGATTCCTCCTTATCGAGTCGCACGATCAGCTCCTCCCCGAGGACCCCGCACGCCATGTTCCCGCCGACCATGAACGCGATCCCGCCGAACATCTTCCGCTCGCTCACCTCCGAGCGCGCCCCGAGCACATCGCGGACGCGCTGTGCGAGGTCTTCGTCGTAGGCCACGGGGGCCAGGGTAGGCGACGGATAGACTCGATTCGTGGCCGAATCAGCCTCGCTCTACCGCCGCCACCGCCCGCAGAGCTTCGCGGAGGTGGTCGGCCAGTCGCACATCGTGCGCACGCTCTCCAACGCGGTCGAGAAGGACCGCGTCCATCACGCCTACCTGTTCGTGGGCTCCCGGGGGACCGGGAAGACCTCGATGGCGAAGATCCTGGCTCGGTCTCTCAACTGCGTGCAGGGTCCGACACTGACGCCCTGCGGCGAGTGCGAGTCATGTACGACGATTGCGGCCGGCACCTCGCTCGACGTGATCGAGATGGACGCCGCCTCGAACCGCTCCGTCGACGACATCCGCGACCTCCGCGACCGGGTCGGCCTCGCCCCCGCCGCGGGCCGTTGGAAGATCTACATCCTCGACGAGGCCCACATGCTGACCAAGGAGGCCTGGAACGCTTTCCTGAAGACGCTCGAGGAGCCGCCCCCGAACACCGCCTTCGTCCTCGCCACCACCGAGCCGCAGAAGGTGATGCCGACGATCGTCGACCGCTGCCAGCGCTTCGACTTCCAGCGCCCGTCGCTCGAGCAGATCGCAGAGGTCGTCCGTCGCGTCGCCACCGCGGAGAAGATCCAGATCGACGACGGAGCCACCGCCCTGATCTCGCGCTCCGCCTCGGGCAGCTTCCGCGATGCCCTCGGCACCCTCGACCAATTGGTCTCCTTCGGCGGCGAGACGGTGTCGACCGATGAGGTGGTGGAACTGCTGGGCGCTGCCGACGCCGAGCTCCTCTTCGACACGACCGACGCGCTGGCGAACGGTGACGCCAAGGCGGCGCTGGAGGCGGTTGAGCGCCTCGCCCGCTCCGGCCGCGACCCCGGCCAGTTCGCCCGCGACCTGATCGCCCACCTGCGCCAGCTCCTGGTCGCCCGCGCGACCGGCGAGGTGCCGGAGTCCTTCACGGTGACGGTCGCCCAGCCCGACCGGCTCGCCGAACAGGCGCAGTCGATCGAAGACGCCAAGCTGGTTGGGGCGATCGATTCGCTGAGCGGCGCCGTGGCGGCGATGCGGGAGGGCGATGACCCCCGCCTGACCCTGGAGGTGGCTCTGCTCAAGGTCGCCACGCCTTCGCTCGACTCGTCGCGCGAGGCGCTGCTGCGCCGGATCGAGTCGCTCGAGTCTCGGCTGACGGAAGGCGCGCCCGGGGCTGCGTCCACAGCAGGCAGGGCCGGCGCTGAGGCCGACGCTCGGGCTCCCGATGCAGATCAGCCGGCCATCGGACGGCCGGAGCCTGCTGAGGCCGCACCCCCGGCCACGCCTTCGGTGCCCGATGTGCCGGAGCAAGGCGAGCCGGAAGCCAGCGTGGCTACCACGACGGTCGAGATTGAGCAGGTCGCGGAGATGTGGCCCGCGGTGGTCGACCACGTGCGCGAATCCGGATCCGCGATGCTCTCCACGCTGTTCGACGAGGCCAGGCCCATGGGAATCGACGAGGAGCGCTCGGTGCTGCGGATCGGATTCCCGCCGTCGGCGACGTTTAACAAGAAGAAGGCTGAGTCCTCGGCGAACATGGAGCGAATGACCGAGGCGATCAGCGTGATCGTCGGCCAGTCGATGCGGCCGGTCTACGAGCTGATCGAGGAAGATGATCAGGCTCCTGCTCCGGAGGCATCGACCGAGCTCAGCGAGGAGGAAAAGATCGACCTGATCAAGAACAACTTCGATGCGACCGAGGTGGTCGCCGACGACGAGCGCGAAAGCGAGGCCGGCTGATGCCCCAGGGGCCAAATCTGAACCAGCTCATGAAGCAGGCCCAGCAGATGCAGGCGGAAATGGCGAAGGCCCAGGAGCAGCTCAAGGAGGAGACCGTCGAGGCGAGCGCCGGCGGCGGCATGGTCAAGGTGACGATGACCGGCGACATGCAGCTCCGCGAGATCACGATCTCCCCGGACGCGATCGACCCCGAGGATGCCGAGCTGCTCCAGGACATGGTGACCGCCGCGGTCAACGAGGCGCTGCGCTCGGCTCAGGAGCTCGCCGCGAACCGCATGGGCGGCATCACCGGCGGCCTCGGCGGGGGCGGCCTCCCCGGCCTCCCCGGCATGTAGTCAGGCGCTTCGGGCGCGCCTACCTCTCCCAGAGCGGGGTCTGCTGGTGCAGCACGAGCTTCCAGCTCCCGTCGTCCTTCGAGTAGGCGCTGGTCATCAGCGCCCCGTAGGCCTGATTCTCGCCCCGCCGCCCTCGAAAGCTGTAGGTGAGCACGGCGCCTCCGTCGCCGACCTCTCGAACGTGCGGCTCGCTGATCTCGACCTCATCCCATCCGGGGCTCCGCTCCATCGCGGCCACGGTCTCACTCTTGTCGAGCGCCTGCGCGGGGATGATCACGATCGCGTCCTCGGCGAGGTGCTCCCGGTACTCGTCACCACCACCGGTCGCGAGTGCGTGCTCGATCTCGAGTAGCTCCTGCTCATCGGTCACCGTCGATCCTCCTTTCTGTGCCTATTCACCCGCTTACCCGCCCACCCGCATGGCTAGGCTGATCCCATGTACGCGGGACCGATCAGCCGGCTGATCGCCGAGCTCTCCAAGCTGCCCGGGATCGGGCAGCGCACCGCCCAGCGGCTCGCCTTCCACATCCTGCGCGCGGACGACCAGGACGCTTTCGGCCTCTCCGACGCGATTCGCGAGGTGAAGGAGAAGGTCGGGCTCTGCGAGGTCTGCTTCAACCTGGCGGAGGGACCGCGCTGCCGGATCTGCGAAGACGCTCGTCGCGACCAATCGCTGATCTGCGTCGTGGAGGAGCCCGCCGACGTGATCCCGATCGAGCGGACAGGCGAGTACCGGGGCGTCTACCACGTGCTCGGCGGCGCGCTCTCCCCGATCGACGGGATCGACCCCGAGGACCTGAAGATCGCCGAGCTCCTCAATCGCGTCAACGGCGAGGTCAAGGAGGTCGTCCTGGCGACCAATCCGACGACCACGGGCGAGGCCACCGCCCTGCACATCGCCGACGAGCTGCGAGACCGCGTCACGGTCACCAGGCTGGCCAGCGGATTGCCGGTGGGCGCCGACCTCGAGCACGCGGACGAGGTCACCCTGGGCAAGGCCCTGGCGGGCCGCCAATCGCTGGGCTGACTAGAGGCGGCGAGTCGGGTCGTCGTACCCGCCGCGCGGCGACTCGTCGCGGTCGCGTGGCCCGCCGCCCTGCTGGACCAGCTCGTAGAGCAGGGAGAGCGCCAGGCCCGCCCCGCCGGCGATCATCAGGATCAGGCCGACGGTCTGGATGTTGATCACGTCCGACTCGACGTTGATCGCGTAGCGCAGGATCGCGCCGACGGCGATCAGGAATATGGCACTGGCGATAGTCACGCGCCGCCAGGATACTCGTGCGTCTGGGCGCTAACTGAGCGCTTTCATCCGGCGGCGGGTTCGAGACTGCTGTCGCTCAGTCCGAAACGCTCGTGCAGGCGGCGCAGCGGCTTCGGCGCCCACCAGTTCCAATCGCCGAGCAGCTCCATCAGGGAGGGAACGAGCAGCGCGCGGATCAGGCTCGCGTCGATCAGCACCGCCAGCGCGGTCCCGACCCCGTTCTCCTTGATGAAGACGATCTGCGAGGTCGCGAAGGCCCCGATCGCGATTGCGAACAGCAGCGCGGCAGCGGTCACGATGCGACCGGTCCGCTCCAGACCCACGGCGACGGCCTCGGAGTTCGGAACCCCCGAGTCGTGCGCCTCCTTGATCCGGGAGAGCAGGAAGACGCCGTAGTCGGTGGAGAGCCCGAAGACGACGGCGAACAGCAGGATCGGCATCGTCTGCTCGAGCGCGCCCTGGCTCTGGTAGTCGAGCAGACCCTCGAGTCGGCCGTCCTGGAAGACGAACACCAGGATCCCGAAGACCGCGCTCAGGTTGAGCGCGTTCATCACCAGCTGCTTGACGGGGAGCACCACCGATCCCGTCATCAGGAAGAGGACGATCAGGGTGGCGACGATTACGATCGCAAGGGCGATCGGGGCGTGGGACTTGAGGCTGTCCTGGAGGTCGACGAAGTGCGCCGCGGCCCCTCCGACGAGCAGCTCCGAGCCCCCCGGAACCGGCAGATCGCGGATCTCCTTGGCCGCGTTTCGGCTCGAGTCGGAGATGTAGCTGTCGTCTGAGTAGGCCTGGATCACCGCGTCGCCGTTGGCCAGCTGCTGCGGGGGCGACACCTCCGCGATGCCCCTCACCTGCGAGACCTCGCGGTCGATCGTCTTCAGCGTCGATGGCGCCGCGTTCTCAACCAGCAGCAGGTTCGGCGTGTCGTGGAAGGGCGGGAACTGCGCCCGCATCACATTGTCGACCTGCCTGGCGCTGGCGCTCTCGGGCAGCACCTGCGCGTCGACCGAGGTGAACTTGAGCGACCAGAACGGGATCCCGAGCACGATCAGGATCGCCGCGGTCACCGTCGCGATCCCGATCGGCCGGCGCATGACGAAGCGGGAGAGCCGGTACCAGAAGCCGGACTCGGTCCTCGTAGCGTCGCGCTCGGCGCGCCGTTGTAGGAAGCCTGGAGCCAACGCGTTGACGCGGTGCCCCAGTAGAGCGAGCACAGCAGGCAGCACGGTCAGCGCGATGAAGGCCGCGAGCAGGGCGACCAGCATGCCCCCGATGCCCATCGAGTAGAGGAAGCGCTGGGGGAAGACCATCAGCGAGGCGAGCGCCACGGCAACGGTGATCGACGAGAACAACACAGTGCGGCCGGCGGTGTTCATCGTCCGCCTCATCGCCTCCGCGCCGGGTCCAGACTTAGCGATCTCCTCCCGGTATCGGGAGACTACGAAGAGGCTGTAGTCGATCGCCAGGCCCAACCCGAGCCCGGTGGTCAGGTTGAGGGCGAAGATCGAGACGTCGACGAAGTCGTTCGCCACCCGGAGCAGCAGGAAGGTGCCGACGATCGCGAGGCCGCCGATCATCAGCGGGAGCAGCGCGGAGACCCCGCTGCGGAAGAAGAGCAGTGAGAGCAGGAAGAGGATCGGGAAGGCGAGCATCTCGGCCATCCGCAGGTCCTTCTCCACCTGCTTGTTGACCTGCTCCTGCGCGAGGGCGATCCCGCCAACAGAGACGCCCGCCTGACCCGAGAGGTCCTCGGAGATCTTCTTGGCGGCGTCCTGTTCCTCCTTGTCGTCGGTCGGCTTCAGGCTCACACCCAGGTAGGTGGCGTTGCCGTCGCTCGAAACGAAGTCCCGGCTCTGGGTGTCGAGATAGCCGGTTACTCGCGCCACGTCCGGATCCGCTCGTAGCTGCCTCTCGACTTGCTGGATCTTCTGCTGGCCGGCCGGGGAGGTCGGCGAGGTGCTCTGGAAGAGCACGATCACGCTCGGATCGCGGTAGCCGTCCGCTTCCAGGCGGTCGGTCGCCTTGACGCTCTCCGTCGCCGGGTCGTCGTCGCCGTACGGCGCGAGCTTGCTGGCGACCCCGCCGCCGAGGGCGCCGGCGACGACGAAGAACACGGCAGCGAAGATCACGGTGCGCTTGCCGCGGCGCTGTGCGAACGATGCGAGTGAGTTGAACATCACCTACCCCCTTGCTGCGCTGACCTCGCGGTCAGCCGTTTGATTCTCCAGGTCCTCGGCGGCGCGCTCGAACCAATCCGCCGCCCATTCGCTCATCTCGATGCCGTAGCGGAGCACCGTCATCGAGCCGGCATCCGGCTTCGCCTCAGCCCCCTCCGGCACCCCGGTCTCGTCGATGTGGTCCGCGATCGCGCGGAGCTCGCCTGCCTTCGCCCGCGAGGTGGCGGCGCGCTCCCGAGCGATCTGCGCGCCGCGCTGCGGCTCGATCGAGCCGGCGAAGAAGAGCATCAGCAGTCCCTCGTCGCGGGTCTCGAGGACCTCGGGCGGCGCGCCGATCCACTCGCGCGCCGCGCGCCTGCCCTGGGCGGTGAGCTTGAAGGTGGTGCGCTGGCGAGCGCCCTGGGAGGAGTCGTCGCCGGTGATCAGGCCGGCCTTTTCGAGCTTCTTCAGCTCCGGGTAGATCTGGCCGTAGCTCGCGGCCCAGAAGAAGCGGGCGGAGCTGTCCACCAGCTGCTTGATCTCATAACCGGACCGGGGCCGGGCGGCCAGCATCCCGAGGATCACCTTGGCTGTCGCGCTCAGTTCCACTGGGCGACAGATATATCATCTAGATATATCGACGTCTGTGAGCGTGCTCACACGGCCTAGCCGGCCGCCCGGCCCTGCGGCTCCCAGAGGAAGCGCCGCGAGGCGATGGCGATGCCGGCGAGTCCCCAGATCACCAGCGAGGCGACATCGTCGGCGCTCAGGCCGATCCCGCCGCGCGCTCCCGAGACCGCCAGCTGCAGCCCCTGGGTGAGGTGATAGAGCGGGAAGATCCGGCCGATCTCCTGCAGCCAGCTGGGAAGCTGGTCGATCGGGATGAAGATCCCGGAGATGAAGGAGAGCATCACCATCGTGAACGGCCCGATCGAAGACGCCGTGTCCTCGGTGGTGGTGAACGAGGTCATCGCCACGCCCAGCGCGCAGAGGCTCCCGGTGCCCAGGAAGAGCATGATCACGAAGCCGGGAACCGTCCGCGCGGTGAGGTCGACGTTCCAGAAGACCACACCCAGGCCGAGCATCACGCAGCCAATGAAGAGAGCGAGCAGCACCGAGCGGAGGACCTGCGCGGTGATGAAGGTCCAGGAGGGGACCGGAGTGCCCCGGAGCCGCTTGAGCTGACCTCGCTCGCGCTGGGCCGTGAGCGTCACCAGCGGCGACGTGAAGCAGAGCAGCCCCATCGAGTAGGCGATCATCCCCGCGGTGAAATAGGACTGGCCGTTGATCGTGTGCCCCGCGACCTTCACGGTGTCGCTGCCCGAGACGAAGATCTCGTTGAACATCACGAGCAGGATCACCGGGAAGGCGAGGCTGAAGACAACCGCCCGGGGGTTGCGCGAGGTGGAGATCAGGGCGTAGCGCGTCTGGTTGAGGACCATGGCGACGTCGCTCATCAGGCGGCCACCTCCTCGGGCTGCGCGGTGAGGTCCAGGAAGACGTCCTCCAGGGTGGGCCGCCGCACCTCCAGGTCGTCGAGCTGCAGCTGGCGCTCGCGGGCCCACTCGAGCAGCGCGTAGAGGTCCCGCTGCGGGTCGGGCGAGGCGAGGGTCGCGACGTTGCCCGAGAGTTGAGGCTGGACGCCGACGGCGGCGGCGATCTCGTCGGCGCCGATCCCGTCAGGAATGCGGAAGCGGATCAACGGATCCCGCCCGAGCTGGGTCCCGAGCTTCTCCGGCGACCCCTGCGCCACGATCTGACCCTCCCGGAGGATCACCACCGTGTCCGCCAGGTGCTGCGCCTCGTCCATGTAGTGAGTCGTCAGCACGATCGTGGTGCCGAGCGCCCGCAGCCCCTCGATCATGTTCCAGGCGTCCCGGCGCGCCGATGGGTCGAAGCCCGTGGTCGGCTCGTCGAGGAAGAGCAGCTCCGGGTCGCCGATGATCCCCACGCCGACGTCGAGCCGCCGCCGCTGCCCGCCCGAGAGCGACCCGACCCGCCCGTCGCGTTTCTCGGCCAGGCCGACCAGCTCGATGGTCTCGTCGACCACCCTGGGCTTCGGATAGAAGCTCGCGAACTCGGCCATTGTCTCCCGCACGGTCAGCAGCGGGTCGAGCTCGCACTCCTGCAGGACGAGGCCGATCCGCTCCCGCCACTCGCGGGTCGGCTCGCCCGGGTCGGCACCGAGCACCGAGACCTCCCCGGCCGTGCGCTCGCGATAGCCCTCGAGGATCTCGATGGTCGTCGTCTTGCCGGCGCCGTTGGGCCCGAGGAAGCCGAACACCTCGCCCCTGCCGAC
The DNA here is from genome assembly GCA_963797265.1 of uncultured Solirubrobacterales bacterium. Classification (GTDB taxonomy): domain Bacteria; phylum Actinomycetota; class Thermoleophilia; order Solirubrobacterales; family 70-9; genus DASUPK01. Next base: position 78,422 of record CAWCOY010000005.1, read on the forward strand.
TTCGAAGTCGATCCCCCTGACCGCCTCGTGCTCGCCATAGGACTTGTGCAGGCCGGAGACTGAAATCGCGGCGTCCTGCGTCATCCAGACGGGGCGGGATCTTAGTCGGCCGGGCCTAAACCTCACCTATGCTCGGCCGTCCAGTGTCTACCAGACAGCGAACAGACGGAATCGTGGTGATGAAGTTCGGCGGCACCTCGGTGGCGGGCACCGAGGAGCTCAAGCGTGCCGCGAGGCGGATCGTGGCGGCGCGCGAGCAGGGGTACCAGGTGGTCGCGGTGCTCTCGGCCCGCGGCAAGACCACCGACCGGTTGCTCGAGGCCGCGCGCGAGATCTCGCCTCGGCCCGATCCCCGCGAGATGGACATGCTGCTCTCGATCGGGGAGCGCGAGTCCTGCGCGCTCTGCGCGATGGCGATCAACGACCTCGGCCACCGGGCGATCTCCCTGACCGGCTCCCAGGCCGGGATCGTCACCGACTCCTCCCACACCAAGGCCCGCATCATCGATGTCCGCGCCGACCGCATCCGCTCCGCGCTCGAGGAGGACTCGATCGTGCTGGTCGCGGGATTCCAGGGCGTGTCCACCGAGAGCCGCGACGTCACGACCCTCGGCCGCGGCGGCTCCGACACGACCGCGGTCGCCCTGGCGGCGGCCCTGGGCGGCGAGGTCTGCGAGATCTACACCGACGTCGCCGGGGTGTTCACGGCGGATCCCCGCATCGTCGCGGATGCCCGGAAGCTGCCGGTGGTCTCCTACGAGGAGATGCTGGAGATGGCCTCCTCCGGCGCCAGGGTGCTCCAGCTGCGCTCCGTCGAGTACGCCCGGAACCATAACGTCCGCATCCACTGCCGAAGCTCGGCGAGCGAGGCCCCAGGTACCCTCGTCGTCTCGGAGCAGGAGACCTTGGAACGACCGTCAGTAACAGCAGTCACCCACTCGACCGGCGAGGCGCGCGTCACGCTCACCGGCGTGCCCGACGAGCCCGGCGTCGCCGGCCGGATCTTCGGTGCCTTGGCCGACGCCAATATCAACGTGGACATGATCATCCAGAACGAGCCCGTCTCCCACGACGGAGGCGCGGACCTCTCGTTTACGGTCGAAACTGACGACCTCGAGGCCGCGACCGAAGCGATCCGGATCGAGGACTCCGAGATCGGCATCGAGACAGACGAGGCGATGGGCAAGGTCTCGATCGTCGGCGCCGGGATGCGGAGCCACCCGGGCGTCGCCGCGCAGGTCTTCCGTGTCCTGGGTGACAACCGGATCAACATCGAGATGATCTCCACCTCGCCGATCAAGATCTCCTGCGTGATCCGCGCGGATCACGTCCCCGGGGCCGTCAAGGCACTCCACTCAGCCTTCGAGCTGGGGGAGGGGGCGATCCAGGAGGAGGATCCGACCGGCGAGAAGCACCACCCGACCGTCAGTTCCTGACGCACCCACTCCGTACTCTTTGGACATGGCAGCGAACGGCGAATACCGGGTCGGGGTGGTCGGCGCAACCGGCGCCGTCGGCTCGACGATCCTCGAGGTCGTCGCCGAGCGAAAGTTCCCGGTCGCCGAGCTGCGGGCGCTCGCCTCGGCGCGCTCGGCCGGAAGCAAGGTGGACTTCGCCGGCTCCGAGCTCGAGGTCCAGGAGACGACCGATGACTCGATCCAGGGCCTGGACCTGATCCTCTCCTCGGCGGGCGGCAAGGTGAGCGCCGAGTGGGCCCCCAAGTGGATCGAGGCCGGCGCTGTGGTCGTCGACAACACCAGCTACTGGCGGATGCACGAGGACGTCCCGCTGGTCGTCGCGCAGGTCAACGACGACGCCGTTGAGGGGCACAACGGGCTGGTCGCCAATCCGAACTGCACGACGATGGAGCTGATGGTCGCGCTCAAGCCGCTCCTCGTTGCCGCCGGGATCGAGCGGCTGATCGTCTCGACCTACCAGTCGGTCTCCGGAAGCGGCCGCCGGGCGATCAAGGAGCTCCGCGAGCAGTCCGCGGCCGTGCTCGAGGGCAAGGACGTCGAGGCGAACGTTTATCCGCACCAGGTCGCCTTCAACGTCATCCCGCAGGTGGAGAACTTCAAAGACGGCGACGACTACACGACGGAGGAGCGCAAGGTGATGGCCGAGACGCGCAAGATCCTCGGGCTCTCCGAGGCCGTCGGCATCTCCGCCACCTGTGCCCGGGTGCCAGTGATGACCGGGCACTCCGAGTCGGTCAACGTCCAGACCGAGCGCGATCTCTCGCCGGACGAGTGCCGCGAGCTGCTCTCCGATGCCCCGGGCCTGGTCGTCCTCGACGACCCCAGTGATGGCATCTACCCGCTGGCGATCGCGGCCGCGGGCCGCGACGACGTGCAGGTCGGGCGGATCCGCCGCGACCCCTCGCACGAGCGCTGCCTCAACCTCTGGGTGGTCGGCGACAACCTTCGCAAGGGGGCGGCCCTCAACGCCGTGCAGGTCGCCGAGCTGCTCCACCAGCGGAACCTGGTCCGGGTTCCGGCCGGCGCCAGCCTGAGCTGAGCCGGCGCCGAGCCCCGATTCTCGGAACGTTCACAGGTAAGCGGCGCGCCGCGCGCGGGGCGGAGATATATTCGCCGCCCCTTGAGGGTCCAAGCCAGACAGACGGCCGATAGACCCGCCGCACTGTGGATCGCGCTCTGTGTGCTGCTCGCCTTCGCGCTCGGCGCCGGCAGCCTGGTCGCGGCCAAGACGATCAAGGGCACCAAGTCGGGCGAGGTGCTCAAGGGGACGAACCATCGTGACCGCATTTTCGGTCGCGGCGGCGATGACCTGATCAAGGGCAGGAAGGGGCGCGACAACCTCAAGGGCGGGCGCGGCAACGACACGCTGCTCGGCGGCAAGGGCAGGGACAAGCTCCGTGCGGGGCCGGGAGCCGACGTCCTGCTCGGCGGTAAGGGGAACGACCGGATGACCGGCGGCCGCGGCTTCAACCAGCTCAACATGGTCGACGGCGTCGAGCAGGGGTCTCCCGGCGACGACGTGCTCAATGCCCGGAATGGGGAACCCGACGAGATCGACTGCGGGACCGGCGACGACACGGTGTACGTGGACCGGGTCGAGGACGGCGTGTATGGCTGCGAGACGGTGGTGACGCCGTGAGCGACGAGCACGCGCTTCGCCGCCGCGAGTTCCTCGCCAAGACGGCCGTTCTGGCCGGGGCCGCCGGCCTCGCCAGCGCCTGGCCGGTCGACGCGTTGGTCAGCCGCGCGGGTCGGGTCCAGGCCCAGGCGCCCTTCCCGAGCCCGTCGAACATGCCGATCGACACCTTCGTCGTCCTGATGCAGGAGAACCGCTCCTTCGACCACTACTTCGGCTGGCACCCGGGCGCCGATGCCCGGAACGCGGGTCTCGCGTATCCGGACGACAACGGCGTCCAGCACCCGACCCACCCCCTGGCACCCGATTTCCAGGGCTGCGCCTTCGAAGACCCAGACCACTCGTGGGAGGGCGGGCGCCGTCAGTTCGACGGGGGCGCGATGGACGGTTTCCGCCGCTCCTCCAACGACGACTACGCGATCGGCTACTACGAGCGAGCGGACATCCCGTTCCTCCCGTCCCTCGCCGATAACTTCACTCTCTACGACCGCTACTTCTGCTCGCTGCTCGGCCCGACCTGGCCCAACCGCGAGTACATGCACTCGGCGCAATCAGGCGGCAACAAGACGAATGCCAGCGCCGCGGATGTGCTCGCCGCGCTCCCCGGGGGCCTCTACAAGTGGGAGACCATCTGGGACAGGCTGATCGCCCAGGGCCTGAGCGTCACGTACTACTACAGCGACCTCCCCTTCATCGGCATCTTCGGCTCGCGGTACCTGCCGATCATCAAGCCCGTCGCCGAGTTCTACGCCGACGCGGCGGCGGGGCGGCTCCCGAACCTCGCCTTCGTCGATCCGATGTTCCTCGACGGCGGCGGAGGCAACGGCCTCTCCGGCGACGAGCATCCGCACGGGGACATCCGGATCGGGCAGGCCTTCATGTCGGATGTGGTCCACGCATTCATCTCCTCGCCGCAGTTCCGCAGGGGAGCGATGTTCATCAACTACGACGAGTGGGGCGGTTTCTTCGATCACGTCCCGCCTCGGCTCGTGCCCGACGATCGGGAGAGCTCCAACCTCGACGAGAACTTCGGCATCACTGGCCTCCGGATTCCGGGCGTCGCGATCTCTCCCTACGCTCGACGCGGCTACGTGAGCCACATGACCGTGACCCACGAGTCGATCCTGAAGCTGGTCTCGTACCGATTCGGGCTCGGCTACCTCAACAAGCGCCATCGCTACGCCTCCGACGTCGGTCGCTCCTTCGACTGGGAGCATCCGCGCTTCGATCCGCCCCAGCTGCCGGATCCCGATCCTCCGGTCACAACGCCGTGTTCCCTGCAGCTTTCGGGCTCCTCCGACGGGGGGATGGACGCAGCTGCGGAGCGGGCCGAGGAGCATGAGGGCCTCCACATCGGATCGCCCGAGATGCTGGAGTACCTCGACGCGCTCGGCTATCCGACCGGCCCGGCCGATCCCTCGCAGATCTTCTCGAGCCCCGACAGCACGACGAAGCGTCTTGGCCGTCAGGTCGCGGCTCAACGGGAGTTCGGATGATTCGCCGCCTTCTGATCACGGCTGCTCTGGCGGCCGGGCTGGTCGGGGCCTCGGGCCCTGCCGCCTCAGCGACCGTCCCTCACTACAAGCACGTCTTCATCGTCGTGCTCGAGAACGAGAGCGCGACGTCCACCTTCGGGCCGCAGACGCCGATCCCGTATCTCGCCAAGACGCTCAGCTCGAAGGGCGCCTTCGTGCCCAACTATTACGCGACGGGTCACTTCAGCCTCGACAACTACATCTCGATGGTGAGCGGGCAGGCGCCGAACCCCCAGACGCAGACCGACTGTCAGTTCTTCAACGAATTCGCCCCGGGGCTGCCGACGAGCGACGGTCAATTCATCGGTCAGGGCTGCCTCTACCCGCCGGGCGTGCAGAACATCGCCACCCAGCTCGAGGGGGACGGGTACACGTGGAGGGGATACATGCAGGACATGGCCAACTCAGTTCCGGCCGAGCCGGCCACCTGCCGCCACCCTGGCCTGAACGCGCGGGACACGACCCAGAGCGCGACCGCCACCGATCAGTACGCCGCGAGGCACAACCCGTTCGTCTACTTCCGCTCGATCATCGAGTTCCCGACCTGTCAGCAGAACGATGTCGACCTGAGCCGGCTCGCGCCGGACTTGGCCTCCGAGGCGACCACCCCGAACTACGCGTTCATCACCCCCGACCTCTGCAACGACGGCCACGACGAGCCCTGCGCCGACGGCCAACCCGGGGGAATGGCCCAGGCGAACAGCTTCCTGCAGGCCCTGGTCCCCCAGATCCTCGCTTCGTCGGCCTACAAAGACCGGGGGCTGTTGATCCTCACATTCGACGAAGCGGAGGCCGCGCCGGGGCCAGAGGCGGACTCGAGCGCCTGCTGCAATGAGCAGCCAGGACCTAACACGACCAATCCGGGCCTGCTCGTCCCTGGTCCCGGGGGCGGCCGGATCGGGGCCGTGATGCTCTCGCCCTGCATCCGGCCGGGGACCATCTCAAACGAGCCCTACAACCACTACAGCCTGTTGCGCTCGATCGAGGACAACTTCGGCCTGCCACATCTCGGTTTTGCCGCGCAGGCCGACCTCAGGCCGTTAGGCGAGGACATCCTCAACAACCCCAGCTGTCCCGCTCCGCGAGCGAAGTGCAAGAAGAAGCGGCACAAGAAGCACCGCAGGCACGCGGCGGCCGCGAAGAAGCACAAGCACATGCAGTGCAAGAAGAAGCGGAAGAAGAAGCGGCTGCAGCCCGCCGCCTGAGCTCCTCGACCCCGATCACTTATCGGTCTTGCCAGCCACTCCCGGGCTGACCCCATGAGAACCGGCTGCGCCGCCCTTCACGGCCGGAACTGCCACCCTGGCGGAGCGCCCCCCGTGCAAGCGGTCGGCCGTAAAGAGGCCGTGAACCAGCTGGATCGCGATCGACCCTTCCCCGACGGCGGAGGCCACCCGCTTGACGGATCCATGCCGCACATCGCCCGCCGCGAACACGCCCGGCATGCTCGTTTCGAGCCGCAGCTGGCGTCGCTTGAGCGGCCAACTGTGGTCGTCTTGGAGATCCGGGCTTGTGAGCAGGAAGCCGTGCTGGTCTCTCGCTATCTCTGCTGGCAGCCAATCGGTTTGCGGGCGAGCCCCGATCAGCACGAAGAGCCCATCGGCGGCCATGGTCTCGTCTTCTCCGGTTGCGCCCTCACGAAGAACTATGTGCTGGAGTCTCCCGTCGCCTCCGCCCCCGACCACCTCGCAACCCACGCGGACTTCCACGTTCGGCGCCGCCTCCACTTCCTTCACCAGATAGTCGGACATCCCTGCGCCGAGCGCCTGAGCGCGCACCACGAGGGTGACTTGACGGGCGTAGCGTGCCAGGTGCATCGCCGCTTGCCCCGCTGAGTTGGCCCCGCCGACGATGTACGCGTCCTTTCCTGCCATCGCGGGGGCCTCCGACGCAGGGCCGCCATAGAAGACCCCGGCGCCGTTCAGCGCATCGAGCGCCGGGACGTCCAATCGGCGATAGGCGGCTCCCGTGGCCAGGACGACCGCTCGGGCGCTGATGCGCCGGTCCTCAGGGAGGGTCACCACCAGCCGCTCACCGACTTGACTTAGGCCGGTCACCCTGTGCATCAGGGCGTAATTCCCTCCGAAGACCCAGGCTTGCTCGTAGGCCTGCTCAGCGAGCCGCCTGCCGCTAACCCCGCGGGGGAAGCCCAGGTAATTCCGGATCAGCGAACTCGAGCTTGCCTGTCCACCGACTCCGCCCTGGTCCACCACGAGGGTCTCCAGGCCCTCGGAGGCGCCATACACCGCTGCGGAGAGGCCTGCCGGTCCGGCACCGACGATGACCACGTCGAATTCATCCCGGTCGGGGTCGATCCAGGCGCCGGTGGCGTCTGCGATCTCCGTGTTCGTTGGGTCGCTCAGCACCTGCCCATCGGGAAGGACCATGAGAGGCAACCTCGCCTCTGCCCCGGTCTTGGCAAGCACGACGCGCCCCTCCTCTGAGTCGCTCAGGTGGAAGGCGTGCGGGACCGCGCAGCGCTGGAGCGTATCCCTCAGCTCGTACGCTCTCCCTGCCCAGGCGTCGGCTACGACGCGGACGGTATGCGGCGCAATTAGGCGAGCCTCGGTCCATTCCAGCAGGAAGCTGGAGATGGCCTGGTGAAACAGCTCGTCCGGCGAGGTTGCCGGCCTGAGGACGTAATAGTCGATCCGCCCCAGGGCCATTGAGTCGAAGATCGCCTCGGCGGTTCGCCGGTCCCCCCACTCCCCCCAGGCGACCAGCAGCCCCCGCCTGGCGTGTGGGTGCAGCAGGCGCACGCGCTCGAAGAGCTCGCTGCCGGTCGTCTCGGAGAGCCATTGTGCGGCGAGTACCAGGGCTACGTCTTCCCCAGCATTCGCGAGGCCGGTCAGGATCGCGAGCGCCTCGTCCGGTGAGCGTGTACCTACGACCCTGTAGCTGCTTGCGTAGCGATCGCGCAGCTCCCGCTCGACGCGAGCCAACGCGTCAGGATCGGTGTCGACGGCTAAGAGCAGTGGGGCCGGCATCTGGGCGCCTCCTTCGGACGGACGCCAGGGCTCGGAACCCTATTGGTGGCTCCACTCGCTTATATGGGTAATTTCGGGTGGGCTATCCGATGGCTGCTTTCCATGCGAAACAGCGGTTTTTCAAGTCCCACCTCTAGGCGAGGAATGGGGGCGCCGCTACGCGACCCGCGCGCAGATCCGGAAGCGCAGCGAGCGGACGGCGACCTTGCCCTGGCCGTCGGTGGCCCTCACGCGGAGCTTGTGGCGCCCGCCGCGGAGGTGCAGCCGCGGCAGCCTGGAGTTCTCGCGCCTCGTCTTCATCACCGAGCGGCCGTCGAGCTTGGCGCGCACCTTGCGGATCGCCGAGTTCGCCCGCACGGAGACCTTCGCCTTCAGCCTGGGGACACAGCGCTTGCCGGATACGCCGGTGACCGTTACGTAGGGGGCGAAGGCCGCGGCCTTCACGTCGTTCCAGTTCCCCGCCGGGTCGCTCGAATCCATCACGTCGTTGAAGGCGTACCAGAGCATCATCTGAGGGTCGCCCGATGAGATCGCCATGTCGCGCATCGACTGCATCTCGGCGCGGGTGGGGAAGCGATCGGGGGCGGGCTCGTACTCGGACCAGGAGAACGCCTGGAGGACGAAGACGGGCTTTCGGCCGTTCTGGGCGGCCAGCTGGCGCGTATCGTCGGCGTAGCCGCTCGTGGCGTCCAGGTTGTTCCCCCTGCCGACCGGGTAGTAGTCGGCTCCGACGTAGTCGGCGGCCTGCTCGAACGGCTCGAGCTGGCTGGTGAGCACCCCGTTGTCGTTGGGGATCGTGACGTAGAGGGTGGGCCTGTTCGGCGCGATCGCCTTGACCTCGCCGGCGAGCGTCTTGGTCTGGGAGACGTTCTGGGTGGTCGGCGAGAGCTCGTCACCCACGTAGAAGCCCCAGGTCGAGGGGTTGTCCTTGACCAGGCCGAGCGCCCACTGCTTGAACTGGGCGTTGGTCGAGCACGGGCAGTCCGGCCCCAGGTAGCGGTAGTAGGAGCGCAGATCGGTTCCGTCGCGCCAGGCGTGGTCGTTGAGCGGCCAGATCAGCTGGATGCCGGCAGCCTGAGCCTCGTCGGCGTAGTTCCGCACCTGCTCGGCGCTGCCGAACCAGGCCGTGTAGTTGAGGACGTACTTGAAACCGGCGTCGGCGATCGTCTGGAGGCGCGCGCCGCAGTCCTGTGTGGCCGGCGCGCACTGCTCATAGACGCCCTGGGGCGGGAGGGCAGCCTTCGCCGGAGCGGGGTTCCAGAGGAGAAGAGTGGCCACGCATATGAGCGCGGCAAGGATCGCTGCTCGGGCCGAGCGCGAGCTTTGGCCGATCGATCCAGGGAGTGTGGTGCGAATGGAGCGCATGGGTCGGGCTTCCTGCCTGACCCAGAAATCGGACCGCTACCAAAAGTGATGAGGCACCCCGGACCGGATTGGACGTTCGTCACTTGAGCCTTTTTTCGGGTAGTGGACGTAATGCCGACCCCCAACGGGTGAAAAACCCGGATGAATGTCGGCATTCGACTGTGGAACAGTGCCCCGCAGATGCCCGCCGCAAGGGGCGGCGAGCATTTTCACCTCGACTCACCCGCTTCGACTCAAACTCGACTCAGCTCCCGGGGAGGGAGTTCACACTCCGCATGGAAAGCTCCGGTCTTGGCGAGATGCTGAGGGGCGGATGCCGGAGGAGAACGTAGAGCTTGTGCCGCGCGTCCACGACGTGACGCGTAAGGCAACACAACGGCAGGAGGAGTCCGGAGCTTGCCTAACGCTCAAACCGTGCCGACCAAGAGGGGCTCCCGCTCAGGGCGAGAGCCCCTCTCAGGCCGGTCTCGCCCAGCTAGTAGCTGATCTGTCCTGTGTGGGTTTCGGTGTCGTGGCTTGTGGTCGTCGTGCCGACTGTCGAGACGGTCACGCTGCTGATGCTGGAGGTGAGGGTCCCGCTGGCGCCAGCGAAGCGACCGGTGCCGCCTGTGATCGTGCTGACGAGTGTTGCTTCGCTTCCGGTGGCCGTCAATGTCCCCGTCCCCGTGGCGGTCGTGAAGATCACGTCGCCATTCGCCGCCACGATGCTTGCCGTGAGCGTAAAGCTGAACGTGTTCGGACCGGTAAGCGTGAACGACGTGAAGTCGTTGTGGAAGGTGGACAACCCGAGGTGCGAGAGCGGGCCGCTCCCGTCGGAGACCCCAGTCCCAGTCGCGAGGTCGACTGTGGTGGTGGATGTGCTGTGGCCATTCACCGGGCGGTCGGTGCCGTTTGCCGCCCCCAGCGCCGTTGCCGGGCTTAGAGCCGCGACGGCGAGCACCAAGCTTGAGAGGAAAATAAGTCTGCGTAGTGGCATCCTGCCACTCCTTTCTGGGTCCACGCCCGTCCGGCTTGTACGCGTACGCTCGTGGTACCGCGTTGGACGAAACGGAGCGGAGGCCAAGCGCGTCGGCGAGTCCATTGGGCTGGTCGGCGAATCCGGCGACCGCCGCTATTCGCCCTTCACCCTAACCTGCTGTCCGCCCCCGTGGGGGTGAACTTCGTCACTCCCGGCGACGGAGGAGCGTGGTCGCGATCGGCTACACAAGTCAAGTTCCGCCTTGGACTTCGAGCGCTGCTTTGCATGGAAAGCGGCTGTTTCGGGTCACCCGCGAGATACTGCGTGGGCGATGTCGAATGAGAAGGTCGAACTGGCCGATCGCGCCTACGACGCCTTCAACCGACGCGATCTCGACGCCTTCCTCGCGTTCATCGACCCCGGGGTGGAGTTCACGGCGCGCACCGCTGAGATAGGGGGCGATCCTTACTTGCGCGGTCACGACGGCATCCGCAAATGGTGGCGAGACCTGTTCGCCGTCTTCCCCGACTACAAGGTTGAGATTCTCGAAGTGCGCGACCTCGGCGACTATGCGATCGTCGCCCTGCGCGCTCGCGGCCACGGCCTCGAAAGCGATGTGCCCGTCGACGAAGCGTTGTGGCACGTACACAAGTTGCGTGACGGCAAGTCGACTCGGTGGCAGCCCTTCCGAAGCGAAGCCGAAGCCCTCGAAGCCGCCGGGCTGTCGGAGTAGCGCTTGGGACGGTCGCTATGGAGTTCCTCACCTAACACCGAATTGGAAGGAACGTGAGTTGAATGACCACGAATCAGCAGGGGTCCGACGGCGCGACACGGGTGGCCTACATCCTCGGCGTGCCCTTGGCAGAGAACGTCGTGCGGCAGTGGCCGCAGATGAACGAGATTGTCCGCACCAGCAAGCTCGTCGCCGACGTTGAAGGGAATTTTCCCGAACTCACCCTGGAGGTCGGTAGGCGTCTGCAGCTCGATGACGTTGTCGTGGTCGAGTGGACCTGCGACTACGGCGACGGACGCCTCTATCGGAACGTGACCATCGGTGAGCTGGAGGACGGGAAGGCTGTGCGCGTCACTGACTACTGGGGCGAGCCCACAACGACGCCCGAGTGGCGCCAGGAGCTGACTGATCGACTCGACATGCCCGGCGACGGCATCTGGCCGGACGGTGAGCACCTCAGCCACTACTGATCGGGCTATTTTCACCCCGATTGCTGGGAGCGATGGAAGGAGAAGCATCCCGTTCCCGACGATGCTCCTGAGCCTCCGCGGCCGCCCGGGAAGTAGCTCCTTTTCGTCCAAAGCGGTAGTTCTGGACTACTCCGACAGTCCGGCGGCTTTCCGGGCTGCCGCACGATCGAGAAATCCCTGCATGCGCACCACTCGCCCGTCGCGCACTTTGAAGACAGCCGCCGTGTCGATTTCCAACTCGACTCCACTGCCTCTGCCACGCCGGAATTCGTGGAACAAGACGACTACCTCGGAGCCGGCGTCGAGGAACCCCTCTGGCTCGATGCGGCGCTCCTCCCACGCCTCGCCATCCACCTCGTCGTACTCGCGGATGACCTCAGTGAGACCGCGGTAGACCCGGCCCTCCTGGACGCCACCGACGGTCCCGTGCAACTCGATCTCGGGATCGACCAGCTCCGCGAGTTGCGTCAGGTCTCGTCGCATAGAGGCATCGAGAAAAGCCTTCACGACGTTCGCGTTCTCCTCTGACATATCTCGCGAAGTATCACGCGAGAACCGCTGCTTTCCATGCAAAGCGACAGCTGCGCGGCGGCGGGCCGAGCTGTCGCGCTCGCGTGAAAGGAGGAGCGCTCGGTGCCCCCGCTTGCCGCGTTCAAGACCCGGCCGCGTGTAACACAGCGCCGGCTAGAGCTCGGCGCGGCGGCGCATCTTGACGCCCGCGATGCCGATCACGATGCCGAGGGCGATGAGCAGCGGCAGGGTGGTGAATGCCGCGCCCGTCGACGGGCTGCCGGTGTCGAGCGGGTTAGCGGAGGACGCGACTGCCGTGCCGGCTGCGCCCGCAGCGGCCCCGGCTGCGCCGGCAACGCCACCGCCGCCACCGCCACCGCCGCCGCCCCCGGCTGCGCCACCGCCCGCGCCACCACCAGTGCCGCCGCCGGGATCACCCGGGACGACGGAGGAGGTGCCGAAGTTGTTGTCCGAGCGGTACAGGTTGCTACCACCACCGCCCGATTTGCCCTGGCTCTTGGGCGGCGCTGCGTCGTGACGCCCGGCCTGGACCGGGATCTCGTACTGGTTGCCCTGCGGCGTGCCCGGGGCGGGGTCGGCGGTCTGAGCCGCGGCCGCCGAGGGGAGCAGCAAGAGAGCGGCCGCGGCGATCGCGACGGCCCAGCCCGGCTGAAAAAGTGAGGTGGAGCGGATCATCTGTGCTCTCAGAAGGTAACCCGGGAACCGGCTCAAGAGAGCGGACCGCCGCCCGCCAGGAAGGCGATCACCAGGACGATGCTGAGGACGAAGCTCGTTCCGCCAAGCGCCAAACGGGTGCTCGCCTCGGGATGGCTTCGCTGTGCGTCGATCAGGATCCTCAGCTCGTCGCCGATCAGCCGGAACGGGATCAGCAGTGTGCGGAAGAGGATCACCAGATCGCTGACGAAGCTCTGGGTACGGACGTAGCGAATGTCGAGCGCGAGCTTGCCGGGCAGGATCGTCTCGTAGTGCGCCAGCGGGTTGTTCGTGTCGAGATCGTCCAGGAAGTGGACGAGCTGGGTGAGGCCGGTGAGACCCGGGGCGACCTTGAGGATCTCGCGGTAGTCCTCCTCGTGCCGGGCGACGAAGTCGGGGTCTTCGGGCCTGGGGCCGACGACCCGCATGTCGCCCTTGATCACGTTCCAGAACTGCGGGAGCTCATCCAGCCGGTAGCGAGCCAGGAAGCGCCCGACCGGGGTGAAGCGAGGATCGAACGAGGTCGACAGACCGGGCCCCGTGGCCCCACTCTTCATCGTCCGGAACTTGAGCATCCGGAACGGGTGCCCGTTGAGGCCGATCCGGTTCGCGCGGTAGAAGACCGAGCCCGGCGAGTCGACGAAGACTACGGCCGCGATCAGCAGGCCAACGGGCAGCAGCACGGGCAGCAGCAGAAGCAGGATCACACAATCGACTACCCGATCAATCGGTCGCACTCTGGCCCTCCCTGGCCCTCGGTCGTCTTCGCCGAGAGTTTCCCCGCACGAACGATCCACCAAACACGAATTCGGTCGCACCCCGGCCCTCCCGGGGCCCCGGTCTAGACGCCTTGTCACTTAACTCCCCTACGATTTAGTTGTTTGAGTCGAAGCAGGGCCCCCTAGCCCGCGAGGCGCAGACTAGCCGATCGAAGTCGCCGCGAACAGGGGGAAAATTGCGGATTCTTAGCTGCTAAACAGGGGGAAAATTGCTGATTCTTAGACCGTAGAACCGCCTGGGACGCACGTCCGGGTGAGACGGGAGGGTCGTGTCCGACTGGCAGGTACCACTTTCAGCCGTGCGTCTGACGGAGGCCGACATCGAGGCGGCCGTGGACGTCTATCGCTCCGGCTGGCTCAGCATGGGCCCGCGCACCGAGGAGCTCGAGAGCGCCTTCGCCGAATACACCGGCTCTGGGCAGGTTCTTGCAGTCAGCAGCTGCACCGCGGCGCTTCACCTCGCGACGTCGGGCCTCGGGCTGGGGCCCGGCGACGAGGCGGTCGTGCCCTCGATCACCTTCGTCGCGAGCGCCAACGCCATCGCCTACACGGGCGCGCGCCCAGTCTTCGCGGAGATCGCGGCGATCGACCGGCCATGGCTGTCCGCCGAGGCGGCCGAGCGGGCGATCACACCCGACACGAAGGCGATCGTCGCCGTCTCCTACGGTGGCCATCCCGGCGAGGTCGAGGAGCTCCGGCAGCTGGCCGCGGATCGGAGCCTGGACTTGGTCGAGGACGCCGCGCACGGCTCCGGGTCGTGGCTGGGGGACCGCCACCTCGGGACCCTCGGCCGGGCGGGCGCGATCAGCTTCTCGGCGGGCAAGAACCTCGGCGTCGGCGAGGGCGGCGTGCTGCTCACCGACGACGAGGAGCTCGCCGAGCGGTCCCGGCTGATGCGCTGGCACGGGGTCACCAGGTCGATCTGGGAGCGCCACCGGACCGGCACCGAGAGCTACGACGTTGCGGGGCTGGGGTTCAACTACCGGATCGACGACCCGCGGGCCGCCCTGGCCCTCTCCCGCCTGAGCCGGCTGGACGACGACAACCGGCGCCGAGGGGAGCTCGAGTCCGTGTACCGCGACGAGCTCGGCGAGCTCGCCGGCCTCTCGCTGCTGGCGGCGCCCCCGGACTCAGCCCGGGTCAGCCACAGCATGTTCGCCGTGGTGGTCGACGAGGGCGTCGATCGCGACGGTTTCCGCGACTCGCTGGCCCAGGCCGGGATCCAGACCTCGGTCCACTTCTCACCGGTGCACCGCTTTGAGCTCTACTCGGACAGCGGCGCCGAGCTGCCGCTCACGGACGCCTTCGCGGCGCGCGCGGTCTCGCTGCCGATGTTCGCCGAGATGGAGGAGGGCCAGCAGGCCCAGGTCATCGAGGCCGTGCGGCAGGCGCTCGGCTAGCAGCGTCTACGGGGCGGCCTGGTAGGCCGCAAAGGAGGGCTTGCGCTGGCCCGTGAAGGTCTGCAGGCCCCAGTCGGCGCTTCCCTCGCCCTCTGGCTCATCGTCGAGCCGGTACCAGCCGAGTCCGGCCACATAGGGGAGGCGGTTGACCAGCTGGTAGGCGCTGGTCAGCCACTGCGCCTGCTGCTGGTCGGAGACGTAGAAGCCCAGGAAGAGATGGGCGGGATGAGTCGAGAGCACGCTCCACTCCGAGAACCAGATCAGCGGGGTGTGCCGGCGGTGCTTCTTCTTCTTGTGCTTCTTGGAGGTCTGGGCGACCGCGCTTCGGCCCCTCCTCTTGTGCTTTTCCTTCTTCTTGCCCAGGTACGCCTTCTTCAGCAGCTTGTGGATGGTGTCGGCGTCGCTCAGGCCAAGCAGGTTGTTGAGAGCGTGCTGGCGGATGTTCGGGAAGCGGCCCTCGAACGGGTTGTGGCCCCACCAGTCGAGCCGCGGCGGGCGCTTCTTCTTGCCCTTGCCGACTCGAGCCCACCGGATGAATTCGGCCGGTGAGACGGGAACGTTGGCGTTGAGGGTGTCCCCACCGATCACGATGTTCGCCCGGCTCGCCTGCTTGAGCGCGACGTACGCGGCGTCACAGAGCCGCGCGTAGGCGCGTGGCCCGACCGGGCTGTGCTGCGGCATCGGCTGGAAGTTGGCCCCGTAGTTGGGCTCGCCCCAGATCATCCAGTGGTGGACGCTCGGGTAGCGCTGGCTGATCGCGAACATGAAGTCCGCGTAGTCCTGGACGTTGTCCGGGACCCAGGTACGGCCCTTGCTCCCGTTCTCCCACGCCGGCGTGCCCTGCACCAGGACGGTCACGCTCATCCGGTACTGCGCCGCCTGCTGGACCGCGAAGTCTCCGTAGCTCGGCCACGTGTAGGCGGGATCGTTGGGGTTGCGGGCGTTCGCCGGGCGTCGGCTGGCGACCCGGTCCCACGGAATCTGCATCTGGAAGTTCTGGGCCCCGACCGCGGCGTAGGTCGGGAAGGCCGAACAGGCCGTGCCGCCCGGGCAGTTGGAGTTGCCTGTGGCGTAGGTGGTCGGTCCCCAGATCGACTTCAGGGCGGCGCTCGCGCTGGACGCGGAGCCCAGTGCCAGGGCGACCGTCAGGCAGAGTGGTAGGAGGAGGCGCCTTGTCAGGAGCACTTACGGGGCGGCAGCATAGGCGTCGAAGGACGGCTTCCTTGCCCCGTTGCCGGTCAGCAGGCCCCAGGCGGCCCCCGCCTGACCGTTCGACGCCTCGTCCTCGAGGCGGTACCAGCCGAGTGCCTTGACGTACTTCAGCTTCCGGACCATTCGGTAACCCGCGGTGATGTAACCGGCCTGTCGCTGGGGAGTCACATGGAACCCGCCGAACAGGTTCGGGCTTGCCTCGGACAGCACCGTCCACTCCGAGAGCCACAGCCGCGGAACCGCCAGTCCCTTCCTGGCCTTTCGAGCCCTTGCCTTCTTGGACAACCGCGCCTTCTTCCCCTTGCCCTTGGTTTTCACACCGTACGCCGCCTGGATCTCTCGGTAGAGCGTGTCCACATCGTTCAGGCCGCGGAACTTACCGATTGGCTTCTTCTTGATGTTGGGGAAGCGGCCCTCGAACGGGTTGTGGCCCCAGAGGTTCATCCGCGGCGGCCGGGACTTCTTGCCCTTGCCGACCCGCAGCCACTTGACGAAGTCAGGCGTGGAGACCGGCCCGCCGCCATTCAGGGTCATGCCACCGACGACGACGTTCGCCCGGCTCGCCTGCTTGAGCGAGACGTAGGCGAGATCGAGCAGCTTGGCATACGTCCTCGGGCCCACCCTGCTGTGCGGCGGCATCGGCTGAAAGTTGATCCCGTAGCTGGGCTCTCCCCAGATCTCCCAGATGTGAATGCTGGGGTAGCGCTTGCTGATCGCGTACATGAAGTCCGCGAAGTCCTGCGGGTTCGTGGGCGCCCAGGCCCGCGAGCGTCCACCGTTGGCCCAGGAGGGCGTGCCCTCGACGAGGACCGCGAGGCTGATCCCGTACTGCGCCGCCTGCTGCGCGTCGTAGTCGCCGAAGGTGGGCCAGTGGTAGCCCGGGTCGTTGGGGTCCCGCGGGTTCGCGGGCCTCGAGGTGGCGACGGTGTCCCACGGGATCTGGAACTGGTAGTTCTTCGCGCCGAGCTGCTTGTAGACCGGGAAGGCCGAGCAGGGGTCGGGGCCCGTCGGGCAGTTGACGTCGCCCACGGGGAAGGTCGAAGGGCCCCAGATAGATTTCTCGGCGGCCTGTGCCGCCGAGGCTGAGGCAACTATGAGCACGGCCGTGAGGCCGAATAGGACGCGGAGCCGACGCATGCAGACGCAGAACAATAAGGAAGGCCTCGAGTTGCGGTGCGAGTAGCCGTTCTCCTCCACAAAACAGTTGTCCACGACGGCCGGGTGCTCCGCGAGGCGGGCGCTTTGGCCGACGCGGGCCACGACGTCGTGATCGTGCATCTGCCGAGCGGCGACGAGGGCGAGGTAAAGGGCGGCTTCCGGCTGCGCTCCGCCACGCCCGCGGAGTGGACGCGGCGGCTGCCCCGGACGCTCTGGCGGATGATCGCGCTCGGCTCGATCGCGCGCCGAGCACGCGCGGAGCGGCCCGACGTGGTGCACGCGAACGACATCGCGACGCTCATCCCGGGGTACTTCGCCGCCCGGCTGAGCGGCGCCAAGCTCGTCTACGACACCCATGAGTACGCCGTCGGCGTGCCGTACCGCAAGGCGATCTGGGCCTGGCTGGCGGCGACGATCGAGCGACTGCTGATCGGGCGCTGCGACGCGGTGATCACCGTCTCCGACGGGATCGCCGAGCGGCTGCAGGAGCGCTACGGGCTGGATCGGAAGCCGACGGTGGTGAGGAACGTCCCCGACCTGCCGCCGCCCGGCGAGGCGCCGGACCTGCGCGAGCGGATGGAGATCGGCTCGGCCCCGCTGGTCCTTCACCAGGGCGCGGTCGCGGAGGGGCGTGGGGGAGGCAACCTGGTGCGGGCCGTGGCGAGGATGGACTCGGCCCATCTGCTCTTCCTGGGGGCCGGCGGAGCCTTCGCCGAGGGGCTGCGCGAGCTCGGCCGCGGGGCGGGGCTCGACGGCCGTCTCCACTTCCACCCGCCGGTGCCCCTGGCCGACCTCCTCTCCTACACGTCACAGGCCGACGTCGGCGTCTCCCTGCTCGAGGACACCTGCGAGAACCACCGCCTGGCGCTGCCCAACAAGCTGTTCGAGTACCTGGCCGCCGACCTCCCGGTGGTGGTCAGCGACCTGCCGGAGATGAGGCGGCTCGTGACCGAGCGCGGGGTGGGGTGGGTGACGGACTCGGGCGACCCCGCGGACATCGCCCGGGTGCTCGCCGAGGCGCTGGATGAGCGTGCCGACGACGGGCTCCACGAGCGGATCCGGGCGGCGGCCGGCGAGCTCAACTGGCCACGCGAGCGCTCCAGGCTGACCGACCTATACGCGAAGCTGGAGCCTTGACCGTCCCGCTGTTCGCAAGCCGGGCGGCGCTCGAGCCGCTGCTGCCCGAGATCGCGGAGCGCCAGCGCGCCGTGCTGGAGAGCGGCCGCTACGTCCTCGGGCCGGAGGTGGAGGCGTTCGAGACGGAGTTCGCCGGCTACTGCGGGGCTGTGCAATGTGTCGGGCTCGCCAACGGGACCGACGCCCTGGAGATCGGCTTGCGCGCCCTGGGGGTGGGGGCCGGCGACGAGGTCGTCGTCCCGGCATTCACCTTCTTCGCCACGGCCGAGGCGGTGGCCGTCCTCGGCGCCACCCCGGTCTTCTGCGACGTCGACCCGGAGACCTGGTGCATGACCGCCGCGACGGCGGAGCCCGCGATCTCCGAGCGCACCCGCGCCCTGATCCCGGTCCACATCTTCGGCAACCCAGCGCCGATCCCCGAGCTCATGGATCTGGCCGAGGCGCGGGGCATCCGGGTGCTGGAGGACGCGGCCCAGGCGCACGGCGCCGAGCTCGGCGGCGTGAGGGCCGGCTCCCTGGCCGACGCCGCCGCCTTCAGCTTCTTCCCCTCGAAGAACCTCGGCGGCTTCGGGGATGGCGGGGCGCTCACCACCGACGACGCCGAGCTTGCGGAGGCGGCGAGGCTCCTCCGCACCCGCGGCTCGAAGGACAAGCGGGTGTTCACCACCGTCGGCTACAACTCGCGGCTCGACGAGCTTCAGGCGGCGGGCCTGCGGGTGCTCCTGCCGCACCTGCCCGGGTGGATCGAGGCGCGCCGCCGCGCCGCGTCCTCCTATGCCGAGGCCGGGCTCGCCGACCTGACTTCGGTCCAGGCCGAGACCCCGGACGGGCGCTCGGCCTGGCATATCCTCGCGATCGCGGCCGAAGATCGCGACCGCCTCGCGGCAGCACTGGCCGACGCCGACATCCAGGCACGGCCCTACTACGAGACGCCGCTCTACCGGCAGCCCGCGCTCGAGCAGTGGGCGCCGCCCGAGCCGCTCGCCGAGGCCGAGCGGATCTGCTCGCGCATCCTGGCGCTGCCGATGGGCTCGGCTCTGCCGGAGGCTGCTCCCGCGATGGTCGTGGACACGATCCGCGCCGCTCTCGCCTAACCCTCTCCGCGAACGTCCCGGAGTACCCCCTACAGGGCCCATTGCGGGACGTTCGGCGCTTAGCGCCAGCGCTCGAGCAGCTCGCCATCGGCGACGTCCCGCAGCTCGCGCGCGGGGACGCCAACCACCACCTTGCTGGCCGGGACGTCGCCGACTACGACCGCACCCGCCCCGATCACCGCCTCCTCCCCGACCTCGACACCGGGGAGGATCACCGCGCCGCCCCCGACGCGGCAGGCGCGGCGAAGCGTCGGGCCTTCCAGTGGCGCACCCGCCTCGTGGCGGCCCATCGCGTTGTCGTTGGTCAGGACGACCCCAGGGCCGACGAAGACGTCGTCCTCGATCACGGTCCCGGCGGTGATGTAGCAGTTGCTCTGCACCTTGACCCGGGCGCCGATCGTCACGTCGTTGTCGACCGCGCTGCCCCTGCCGACGACGGTCTCAGCGCCGACCTTGGCGCGCTCTCGCACCTGGGCCTGGTCGCCGACAACGGCGGCCGCCCCGATCTCGGCGCCTGCGCTCACAACCGCTCCCGGGCAGATCACCGCGTCCTCGGCCAGAGTGGCCGCCGCCGGCTCCTCCGCCGACGCGGTCGAGTGACGCCCGAGCATCGGCGCCTTTCCGATCACCGCGGCGTCACCGATCACGCAGAAATCCCCGATCCGGGTCAGGGCGTGGATGACGACGTTGCCACCCAGCTCGACACCCTCCCCGAATTGGACGCCCTCCCCGACGAGCAGGCCCGGGGCCAGCTCGGAGGGCTCGAGGGAGCTCACGGGCGGGCGTGGATTCCCGGCTGGGCCGCGTCCGCGTCGGTCGAGGTCTTGACCGGGATCGGCGCGCCGTCGGCGTCCAGGGACGCCTGCAGCCCCTCCAGCACCCTCACCACCCTGACCCCTGCGGCGCCGTCGGTGTGGGGCCGCTCGCCGGTGCGGAGGCACTCGATGAAGTGCGCGCACTCGAGTCTCAGCGGCTCCGTGTTCAGCACCATCGGGCTGTGGACCGGGCCGGAGCGGGTGATGTATTCGCCGTAGGTGTCGGAGAGCGAGGCGAAGCTGTTGTCCCAGATCGAGAGCTTGCGCTCCAGCGCCATGTCGTCGAGGGTCGCCATCCGCTCGGAGCCCACCACCGTGATCCGCCGGACCTTGTGCGGGTCGAGCCAGGAGAGGTGGAGGTGGGTGACCAGGCCGTTGTCGAAGCGCATATGTGCGAAGACGACGTCCTCGACTCCCTCGCGCATGAAGGCCTCGCCCCGTGCTGAGACCTCGACCGGCACGCCGTCGGCCAGTTCGAGGAGCACCGAAACGTCGTGGGCGCCCAGGCTCCAGAGCGCGTTCTCGTCGGCGCGGAGCTTGCCCAGGTTGAGGCGCTGGGCATGGACATAGCGGATCTGGCCGAGCTCGCCACGGCCGATCAGGTCGGCGAGCTGGCGAACGCCGGGGTGGTAAGAGAGCAGATGCCCGACCATCAGCACCAGGCCACGCTCGTCGGCGATGCGCGCCAGACGCTCGGCGGATTCGGTGTCATGAGCGAGGGGCTTCTCGACGAAGCAGTTCTTCCCCGCTTCGAGGACTCGCTCGGCCAGCGCGGCGTGCGTCGAGCCGGGCGTCGCGACGACGATGGCGGAGAGGTCGGGGTCCGTGAGCAGGTCGTCGATGTCGGGCGTGAACCGGGCCTGCGGGTGCGCGGACTCCCAGTGCGAGCGCTTGTCGTCGTCGAGCTCGCAGCACCAGGCGAGCTCGGAGCTCTCGAGCGTGGCGAGGTTGCGGGCGAGATTCGGACCCCAGTACCCCATGCCGACTATGCCGACCCGTACCGACATTCCAGGTCAGCATACGGCGGTAATGAGAGCTCGGGTGAGATCTGCAAGCCGCGACCCGGCTAGCCGAGCCACCCGGCGATCGCCGCCGCAACCCGCTCGCCGGCCCTGCCGCCCCCGTAAATCTCCGCGGCCGGGGAGTCATCGCCAGGGGCGGGAAGGTCCGCGAGGGCGCCCTCGACGGCCTCGGGGTTCAGGCCGATCAGCCGGTTCCAGCCGCTCTCGGTGGTCTCCAGCCATTCCGTCTCCTCGCGCATCGTCAGGCAGGGGACCGACGCCAGGAACGCCTCCTTCTGCAGCCCCCCCGAGTCGGTGAGCACCGCGCGAGCGGCCCGGACGAGCCGCGTCATGTCGAGGTAGCCGAGCGGCTCGACCGGGGTGATCCCCCTCTCCGGCAGCCCGTCGAGAACGCCGATCTCCTGCAGCCGGGCCTTGGTCCGTGGATGCACCGGGAAGACGACCGGCGCCGCCTCCGCGGCTCGTGCCAGCACCTCGACCACCAGCGCGAGCCGGTCCGGGTCGTCGACGTTGCCGGGCCGGTGCGCCGTCGCGACGCTGAACCCGCGGGGCTCCAGGCCGAGCCGCTCGAGCACCTCCGAGCGCTCGTCGGCGACCGGGCCGAAGGCGAGCGCGATGTCCGCCATCACGTCGCCGGTGACGACGGCCTCCGCGTCGCGGCCCTCTGCGCGCAGGTTCCCAAGCGCGGCGTCGGTGGAGCAGAGCAGCAGGCCGCCGAGCGAGTCCACGACCAGCCTGTTGATCTCCTCGGGCATCTCCCGGTCCCCGGAGCGCATCCCCGCCTCCACGTGAACCAGCGGCACCGACGCCTTGGCCGCCACCAGGGCGCCGCCGAGGGTCGAGTTGGTGTCCCCGTAGACGAGCAGGGCGTCGGGCTCGAGCTCGGCGATGATCGGCTCGAGCCGGGTGAGGATCGTCGCGGTCTGCTCGGCGTGGCTACCGGAGCCGATGTCCAGCTCATGGTCGGGCGCGGGCATCTCGAGCTGCTCGAAGAAGACCTCGGAGAGCTCGGGGTCGTAGTGCTGGCCGGTGTGGACCAGGATCTCCGCGACGCGCTCACGCAGGTGCGCCGAGACGGCGGCGGCCTTGACGAACTGCGGCCGGTTGCCGATCACGGTCAAGACCTTGGCTTTCCCTTGGCCGAGTGGCATGCGACCTTCTGGGAATCTATTGAGGGCGACCACGTTCGAGTGATCACGTGATGTACTGCATACGGATCCGGCTGCAAGGGAGGTGAGCAGGCGCAGGCGCCGTTATGGACTGGTCCGAAAATCTGGCGATGGATCTGGGCCGACGCGCCCTCTCGCTGTTCGGCCTCGAGAACGCAGGCCTGACCTTGCTCAAGTTCGGCGATCTCGCCAACTTCCGCGTGGACAACCCGCCCAGATTCCTCAAGATCGTCGATCCTGGCGTCCGCTCTGCCCAGGCGCTCCTCGAGCGCTCACTACGCCTGAGCGCATGGCTGGACGCAAACGGATTTCCGGTCGCGGCGGCAGCCGAGGAAGGAATGGCGGAGCCGGTGGTGGTAGGCGAAGCCTGGGCGGGGCTCTGGCGCTGGGAGGATGCTCGCGACCAACGACCGGATCCCGCGGGCTCGGGCGCGCTTCTCCGGCGCCTGCACGACCTGCTCGCGGATTGTCCCGTGCCGCTCCCCGAACTGGACCATTTCGAGCTTGCCCGGCGTCACGTCGCCGCCCTGCGGGAGAAGAGCGATCTCGAAGAGGCTTCGATCGAGTTTCTGCTCGCCAAGGCCGACTCGATGCAACGGGAATGGACGAGGTTGGGGAGTGAGCTCGGTGCCGGGGCGATTCATGGTGACATGGCCTTGGACAACGTTCTGATGACCTCTCGCGGGCCGGTGCTGATCGACCTCGACGACGCGCAGATCGGCCCCAGGGAGTGGGACCTGGTCAAGGTGACCCCGGGCTCACCTGGCGGGTGGCGAGAGGACGAGTGGCAGGAGTTCGCGCGCGGCTACGGCTATGACGTTCTCGCGGCACCTGGGAGCGACGTCCTGCGCGACGTTCGACACCTGCGCACGCTCGTCTGGCTGCTCAGCGATCGCAGGTACGCGGATCGGCTCGAGAGAGCCCGCCGGCTGTTGGGGGAGTGGATCGCCGCTCCCTCGAAGCGCTGCTTCCAGCTCGCTTGGGTCCCAGCCAGCGCCGTCGGCTGAGTCAGGCTGCCGGGGCGCGGTAGGCGATCAGCCTGTGGGTGCGGAGGCAGGGGATGCGCGCCAGCCGCTCGTAGCGCGTCTCCGTGCGGCTGCCGAGCCGGCGGGCCAGCGCGGGGACCACGGTCAGGCTGACCTGCTCGGTCGGCGTAACTCCGGCCGCTTCCAGGTCCCTGTCTTGGATGAGGAGCGTGTGCCGGTTGAGCGGATTGGGGACGCGTGGCTCGTAGATCAAGAGCACCCCCCCCGGTGCCAGGACACGCATCCCCTCGCCCAGGGCCTCACGTATTGCCCTATGCGAGCCGAGAGAGGATAGAAGCGTGAGCTGGAGCACCACAGCGAAGCTCTCATCCGGGAAGCGCAGGTTGCGCGCGTCCCCAACCGCGACCTCCGCAGCGGATACGGAATCGCGTGCCCCCGCAACCCGCTCAGGCTGGATGTCGATCCCGTACAGACGCTCGGGTTCCACGCCCGCGTCGACCAGCGATCGCAGCCACCAGCCGTTGCCGCAACCGTCGTCGAGGATCCGGCCGCTGCCCCCGATCAGGGGCCCTGCGAACCGCAGCAGGTGGGCGAGCACCTCCCCACGGATCGCGGCATTCCCCGGGTTGTCCGCCGCCCAGGCGCGCCGCTTGCGCCGGCTTCGGGCGTACCCGGAATAGACCCGTTTAACTGCCCCACGATGAGAGTCACCCTGCTCACTCACTACTACCCGCCCGAGGTGGGGGCGCCGCAGGCGCGGCTCTCAGCCCTTGCGCGTGGATTGAGCCGCCGCGGCGTCGAGGTCACCGTGCACACCGGCTTCCCACACTACCCGGACGGTGTGATCCAGCCGCCCTACCGGAACCGTCCTTGGCAAACCGAGGACGAGCACGGCGTGCGGGTCGTGCGCAGCGCGGTCTACCCGGCGCCGAATCGCGGCTTCGGGCGTCGGATCGCGAACCACCTCTCGTTCGGGCTCAGCGCGCTGGCGAGCGCGCCGGTCAGCGGTCCCGCCGACGCGGTGATCGTCGAGACGCCGCCGCTCCTGCTCGCGGGCTCGTCGATCGCCTACGCGCGGGTGAAGCAGGCGGCGCTGCTGGTCAACGTCTCGGACATGTGGCCCGATTCCGCAGTGGCGCTCGGGACGCTCCGGCGGCCACGGCTGGTGAGCTCCGCTCGGGCGCTCGAGCACGCCTGCTACCGGGCCGCGGCGGCCATCGTCTGCCCGACCCTCGGAATCGAGGCCGCGCTGAACGAGCTCGAGGAGGCCGCCGGCAAGGTCCACCGGATCCCGCCGAGCGTCGATCCGGAGCTGTTCCCCGACTCGCCCCCTCCCACCAACGGGACCTTCAGGGTCCTCTACGCCGGGACCGTCGGGATGAGCCAGGGGGTGGGCACCCTGATGGACGCGGCCGAGCTGCTCGAAGACGAAAGCGGAATCGAGATCGTGATCGCGGGCGACGGCGCCGAGGGCCCGGAGCTCCGCCGCCGCCTCGCCGAGGGCGGGCTTCGGAACGTGACCATGCTGGGCCGCGTTCCGCACGAGCGGATCCCCGAGCTCTACACCGAGGCTGACGCGGCGGTGGTCCTGCTTCGCGACAAGCCCCTGTTCGAGGGGGCGCTGCCGACCAAGATGTTCGAAGCGATGAGCGCGGGTCGCCCCCTGGTTCTCTCAGCGGCGGGCGAGGCGGCGACCCTGGTGAATGAGGCCTCCTGTGGAGTGGTGGTGCCGCCCGAGCGGCCCAGCGAGCTGGCCGCCGCGCTCAGCGACCTCGCGCGCGACCGCGACCGCGCCGGGAAGCTCGGCGCCGCCGGGCGCCAGGCCGTGCTCGAAAGCTTCTCCCGCGAGCAGGCCTTCGACCGCTGGTACGGGCTCCTCACCGGCCTGGCTGGTTAGAGCGGGCCCCTTAACCGCCGTTGACCGCCTTCAGATCGACCCTTTTCGCACAGCCGCAAATCCATTAGGTTTATGAGGCTCGACAAGGACGCTCGAGGAAGGTTTTCATGGTCGCGTCTCAGCGCTTCTCGCGACGCACGTTTATTGCCTGGGTTGGGGGCGCGAGCGCGGGCTTCTACCTGTTCAGACGGCTCCCCGGCATGAGTGCGCCGGTCGCCCTCGCTCAGATCCCGGGCGGCTCGCTGGATCCGGGCGATGTGCCCAAGTTCGTCACCGAAATGCTGATCCCGCCGGTGATGCCCAGGGCCGGGACGAAGCCGGGCGGCGTCGACTACTACGAGATCTCGATGAAGCAGATCTCGCAGCAGATCCTTCCGGCGGGCTTCCCGCCAACGACGGTGTGGGGCTACGGGGCCGTGAAGTCGGCGAGCCCGACGGGCTTGCTCCTTCACAACGCGCCGTCGCTGACGATCGAGGCGCGGGCGAACCGGCCCGTCCGGGTGAAGTGGATCAACGACCTCAAGGACGCGGACGGGAAGTACCTGCCGCACCTGCTCCCGGTGGACCAGACGCTCCACTGGGCCAACCCACCGGGCGGCAACAAGGACCGGGACACGCGTCCCACGTTCAATTTCACCCCAGGCCCCTACACGGGTCCGGTCCCGATCGTGACACACGTGCACGGCGCCATCGGCGTCGGCGACGAGAGCGATGGCTACCCGGAGGCGTGGTACCTGCCGAAGGCCGGGAACATCCCCCCGGCGTTTGCCAGGAACGGCACCTGGTACCGCTTCTTCGAAGCCAAGGCCGCCCGTTCCTATGGCGGCGGGTGGGGACCGGGGTTCGCCGTCTTCCAGTACCCGAACCACAATCGGGCGGCAACGATCTGGTACCACGACCATGCGCTGGGTCTGACCCGCCTCAACGTCTATGCGGGCCCGGCGGGCTTCTACCTGATCCGGGGAGGCCCGGCCGGTGACGAGGCCGTGCTCGACAGTCGGGACGACACCCGCGCTGTGCTCCCGGGCCCGGCGCCAGGGGAGAACGACAAGTTCCCGCCCAACAAGACCTATTACGAGATCCCGATCGCGATCCAGGACCGCTCGTTTAACGAGGATGGGTCGCTCTTCTACCCGGACAGCCGGGCCTTGTTCGACGGGATCGTGCGCGATTACATCCCGGACGGTGAGTTCTCGCCGATCTGGAATCCCGAGTTCTTCGGGAACATGGTCATGGTCAACGGCAACACCTGGCCGTTCCTGAACGTCGAGCAGCGCCGCTACCGGTTCCGGTTCCTGAACGGCTGCCAGTCGCGCTTTCTGATCCTCGACTTCAGCCAGGTCCCCGGGGCCGAGGTGTGGCAGATCGGGAATGAAGGCGGCTTCCTCGAGACGCCCGTGAACCTCACCGCCGACAACGACAACCAGCTGCTGATGGGACTGGCCGAGCGTGCCGACGTGATCGTCGACTTCACCAACGTGCCCGTCGGGAATCACGTCCTCAGCAACGTCGGTCCCGACGAGCCCTTCGGCGGCGGCGAGCCGGATGAGGACTTCGATGTCGCCGACCCCGACACCACCGGCCAGATCATGCAGTTCCGCGTCATGCCGGCGGTCGGCGCCGACGTCTCAACCCCGCCGCAGTTCCTCCAGCTTCCCACGATCACGCCGCTGCCGGCGGCGACGGTCACGCGGCGGGTGGCGATGATCGAGGCGGCCGCCGTGGGCTTCGACGCAGCGGACGAGCCGGTCGAGGGGCCGGTCGAGGCCCTCCTCGGAGTGGTGACCAACGGCGTGTGGTCGGATCGGTTGTGGATGGACCCGGTGACCGAGAATCCCGCCCTCGGCGCGACTGAGGTCTGGGAGATGTACAACACGACCGCCGACGCCCACCCCATGCACATCCATGAGATCGCCTTCGAGGTCGTTAGCCGGCAGGACGTCGTCGTGGACGAGGAAGCGCAGACGGTGCAGGTCACGGGCTTGCCGAGCCCGCCGGAGCCATGGGAGAGCGGCTTCAAGGACACGGTCGTCGCCTACCCGGGGCAGGTCACGCGCGTCCGCGCGCGGTTCAACACTCCCGGCCAGTTCGTCTGGCACTGCCACATCGTCGAGCACGAGGACAACGAGATGATGCGGCCTTATCGGATTGGTCCGGTGCAGCCGGGCCAACCGGACCATGGGGTAAAGCGACGGTTTGAGATCAGACCTCCAAGCGGTCGAGGGAGAGGGATCTAGGGCTTCTTCGGCTGCTCGCCCGGGGTCTCTAGGGGCGAGGCCCTCTCGGCCGTCTGCTGGGCGAGCTGCTGGAGGCCGACGTCGCGCGGGTTCTGGTCGCTGGCGCGCTGGTAGTAGTCCGCGGCCGCCGCGAACATCGAGTCGCGGACCTCGAGATCGCCCAGCAGCGTCAGCGTGACGAAGTTCTTCGGCTCCTTGTCGAGGGCGTCCTGGAGCTTCGCGCGCGCCTGGTCTCGGTGGCCCTCGGCCTCCAGGGCGGAGGCCTGCAGGTACAGCGGGATCACCGAGACCGGATTGAAGTCCGCCGCCGTGTTGGCGGCCGAGAGCTGGGCCGAAGCGGATCTGCCCTGCTCGTCGCGGGCCTTGCGGATGTAGAGGTCCCCCAGGTAGAGGAGGACCACGCTGACGGCGGCGCCCGCGAGCAGCGCCGCGATTCCGAAGCGCGCGATCAGCCGCTCGCGCTCCTTGAACCAGGAGAGCTGGAGCGGAGGAGGTCTGTCCTCGGCGCGGCCGCGAGGCACGGCAGCGAGTGCGAGCGATAACAGCCCCAGCCCGGTCACGGTGGGAATCAGCCAGAGCCAGTCGGTCAGGGACTGCCCGACCACCACGGCGCCACCGGCCGCCAGCGCGCCGATGATGCGCCGGTCGTTCACGGGCGCCCCTCTAGCCGATCGGACCACGCCGACCGCAAGCGCGACGATCACACCCGCGAAAAGGAGGAAGCCGACGAATCCCGTCTCGGCGACCAGCCTGAAGGGCAAGCTGTGGGGGTCCTCGAGGTTGCGATCGGTGCGGCGCTGCTCGTAGTAGTCGAACGAGTAGTTGCCCTCGCCGACGCCGCCCACGGGCGCGGACTCGAACTCCTTCCATGCCACGCGCCAGAGGTCATAGCGCTGGCCCCCCACCGAGCCGAGCCTGGTGGAGCTGGTCGTGCTGCTGCCGTTGACGTCCCTGAACTCATCCCACTTGTCGCTGGCGTAGCTGACCGGGTTGCCGATCTTGACCAGGGCCGCGATCACGACGATGACGCCGAGCGCAGCGAGGCCGTAGGGCGCGACCCGGCGGGCAGTATCCCCCGCGGCCGATCCCCGCAGCCCGTTGTCGAGCAACGCGGCGAACAGGCCGAAGAGAAGCGCCGCGAAGGTGAGTACGAGCAGGGCGGTGCTCGCGTTGTTCACGACGGAATCGGTGACCGCCTGCCCGTCCTGGAAGGCGTGGTACGGGTCGAGCAGCGGCGCTGAGAAGATCGCCACACCCCCTGCGGCGGCGAGGGCGAACAGCGTCCGGCGCAGCCGATCCGGGCCGATCGCCAGCAAGACCGCGGCGCCGCAGACCAACCCGATGGCGACCCCACGCGATTGGGTGATGAAGGCGAGCCCAAGCGAGAGCACGGCGATCGCGAACGAGACCGCCCGCACCGGAGTGTTCCGTCCGCGCTCCCCGGCGAGGCTGATCAGAGGCCAGAAGGCGAAGGCGAACAGGGTGGCCGTGGCATTGCGGTAGCCCAGCGGATCCTCGAGACGGCCTCCGCCGTACAGATCGGCGCCGTTTGCGATCAGCGAGATCAAGGTGATCACGGCGACCGCGCCCACGCCGAAGAAGATTCCCTGGCCGACCCAGAGCGCCTGGCGCCGCCCGCGCAGGGCGAGCGGGACCGTGATCACGGCTGCGTAGAGAATCGTTCGCGAGGCCCCCTCCCAGGCGTCCGCCGGCGATTCCGCCCAGAGAGACGAGAGCAGGGTCCAGGCGGCAAAGGCCCAGACCAGGCCAACGGCGATGCTGAGCGGCCCGCGGTCGAGCTGGATCCCGCCGGCGATCTGCGTCGAGATCAGGATGGTCAGCGCGAGGACGGCGATCAGCGCCCAGTAGCGCAGGGCGAACGCGCCGTCGAAGGCGCAGGCGATCACGAGGAGTGCGGCGACTGCGCCCGCCGGAGCGGCCCCGAGTACGCGTCGTCTTGTCAGGCGAAGCCTTTCCTGGGCTCGCGCTCGCCTCGGCGGCGTCGGTGCTTCGCTCACTCGTCTCCCCTCACCTGGATCGACGGCGCATTGTGGCAGCGGTCCACCTCGCAAGCATCTCCGTGGGTACGGACGGCCGAAACCCCCCGGGTTCAGGCGATATAAGCCCAGGATGGACGTCGGCTTCGCGGAAGCGGTTCTCCTCAGTGGGAGCCTTCTGGCTGTGGCGGCTGCGCTCTCGGGGCTCATGCGGGGCACGGTGCTCTCGATCTCCGTGCTCTCGGTCGGCGCCGGGCTGATCCTCGCGGAGGCCGGAGCGATCCACGTCGATGGATCCGACAGCGCGGTCGTTCACCTCTTTCTGCTGGCGCTGATCGTCACCCTGTTCTCCGACGGGCTCTTCGTGGAACGGGAGCTGCTCGTCGTCCATTGGGGGCCGGTGGTACGGGCGTTGCTGTTCGCGATGCCCCTGACGCTCGTCCTGCTGGCGCTGGCCGCAAAGCTGCTCTTCTCGGAGCTGAGCTGGGCCGAGGCATTCCTGCTCGGCGCTGTCCTCTCGGCGACCGACCCAGTGGTCACATCCGCAGTGGTCACTTCGCAGCGCGTCCCAGCGGTGGTGCGCCATGCGCTCAACCTCGAGTCCGGGCTCAATGACGGACTGGCGCTGCCGTTCGTCCTCTTTTTCATCATCCTCGCCACGCCCGGAGGCGATGCCGGCAGCGAAGCGGTGAAGCTGGTGGGAGAGGCGGCCTTCGGCGCGGTTCTCGGGGTAATTCTCGGCCAGGCTGCCGGAAGGCTGACCGGATACATGCCCGGTGGAGGGATCATCAGGCGCTACGAGGGCATCTACGCGCTAGGGGTCGGCCTGCTCGCTTACGGGCTCGCGGACATCACCATCGGCAACGGGCTGATCGCCGCCTTCGTCTGCGGCATCTCGCTCGGTGCCGCCAAGCACGACATCGCAGACGACTTCGTGGTCTTCAGCGAGAACGTCAGCTCGATCCTCCAGGTGCTCACCTTCTTCGCCTTCGGAGGGCTGATCGTCGCGACGGGGTACCACGACAACATCGCGCTGCTGATCGGCTTCATCGCCTTCACGCTGCTGATCGCGCGCCCGGTGGCGATCAGCCTCTCCTTCGTGCGCGTGGGCCTGCCGGCGCCCCACCGTGCGTTCATCGCGTGGTTCGGACCAAAGGGGGTGGCGGGCATCCTCTTCGCCGAGCTCGTCCTCAACTCCGAGGTCGGCCACGCCGACGCGATCTTCGAGGCGGCCGCCTACGTGATCCTCGCCTCCATTGTGATTCACGGGCTGACCGACACCCTGGGGACGAGCTGGATCGAGCGCAGGATGGCGGCTACCCGCTGAGGAGCTTCTTCTTCTCCTCGCGGAACTCCGTCGCGGTCAGCGTGCCCTTCTCCTTGAGCTCCCCGAGGCGCTCGAGGCGTTCCAGCTTCGCGTCGTCGGGGTGCTTCTCCTCATCCGTGAGCCCCTTCATCGCCGAGCCGATCCGGCGGCCGGTCTCCGCGCCGGCGCGCCGGGCGCGCTCGCGCATCGCCTGCATCCAGTCCCCGCGCTTCGCTCCGGGGAACTCGTGATCCGTCTTTCGCGCCAGGGCCCAGAGGCCCACCCCGGTGATCGCGATCAGCACCAGGGAGAGCACCAGCTGCCGCGTCCCGGTCGGCGGCCAGATGATCAGCGCGAGCAGGGCCACCGCCGCGAAGACCGACCAGACCAGCCCCTGGCGCTCGCGCAGGGTTGGGGCCAGGGACTGGCGGATGCTGACCGCGGCGTTCGCCGGCGACGCGAGGAAGGAGGCGACGACGAAGAGGATTCCGAAGATGATCACGCTCGAGGAGATGCTGTGGAGAAGGGAGGTGCTGATGTCCCAGGCGTGCTCGGCCGGGGTCT
The DNA here is from genome assembly GCA_963797265.1 of uncultured Solirubrobacterales bacterium. Classification (GTDB taxonomy): domain Bacteria; phylum Actinomycetota; class Thermoleophilia; order Solirubrobacterales; family 70-9; genus DASUPK01. The sequence continues at coordinate 109,581 of CAWCOY010000005.1, forward strand.
TCGCGTCCTCGGTCTTGGCGAGCGAGTCGACCACGAGCCCCTTCGCGGCGCCGCGGACTGCGATCGCCGCCAACCCGGCCGCGATCAGCCCGAGGCCGTAGCCGAGGATGACGATCCAGCGTCGGCCCTTGGCGAGCCAGATCGCGATCCCGAAGAGAGCCAGGCTGCCGAGCGAGAAGAGCCAGGCGAGCCCCTGGATCAGCTTGGTGATGGTCCGAGCGGTGTCGAGCTGCTTGGAGTCGGCGACCTCGAGCTGACCGACATCGGGGGGCAATCTCTGGTCGAGGTGCTTCTTGACCCCGATGCGGTCGGCGAGCTGCAGGACGAGGGGCCGCAGGTTCAGGACGACCCTGCCGTTCTGGCTCGAGACGACCTCGTTGTCGCCCTTCAGGATCGAGACGAGTCGTTGGTGCGCGATGCGGTTCGCGTTCTTCCACGCCTGCTGAATTCGCGGCGATTGGAGGGCCTGCTCTCCCGCCCGTGTGGCGAGCTGGCGCAAACCGGCGGCGGCCGGCGCGGAGAGCGGCTGGAGGTCGCGCGGCAGGCGCTTCTTGAGCAGCGCGTTGACGTCGACGTTGGCGTAGAGCTGGTCGACGGCGTAGACCGCCAGCGCGTCCGAGATCTCCTTGTCCTCGATCAGCTTGCCGCTTGTGTCCACCCACTGGTCGGTGTCGAGCGCCTGCTGGTCCACCCAGCCGGTGAAGATCGCCAGGAACGCAAGGATCGAGGCGAGAACGACAAGGATCCGCACCTTGATTCGATGCTGAGTCTCGGACGAGTCGGTCGACGCCATGACCGCCCACGACGCTACCGCCGGTCAGGCGCGCTCAGCGCAAGGACACAGCCAGCCGGTCGAGCGTGCCCGATCGCGTCGACGCCGCGGCCCGGCCGATCTAGCCTTCTGAGCGTGAGCGGGACGGTCGCCTACGAGCCGCTGGGCGGTGAACTCCACCGTCACGGATCGCTGACGCACTCCCATCCGCACACGGGGCCGCACGGCCACCCGCGCGAGCCGACAGATCACCATCACCACCACGACGAGGGACACGGCCATACCCATGGGCTGATCGACCCCACGATCAAGCGCTCGCGAGCCGGGATCAGGGCGGTCGCCCTCTCGCTGCTCGTCCTCGGGCTCGCGGCGGCGGCGCAGACCGTGATCTTCGCGCTCACCTCCAGTGTCGCCCTGCTTGCCGATCTGATCCACAACTTCGGGGACGCCGCCACGGCCTTCCCCCTCGCCGCAGCCTTCGCTCTGCGAAGCGTCCGGGTGGAGCGATGGGCCGGACTCGCGGTGGTCTTCGCGATCGCTGTCAGCGCCGCCGTCGCCGGCTACGAGGCGATCGACCGCCTGATCCATCCGCAGGACGTGACCCATCTGGGGGCGTTGGCGGCGGCCGGTCTGATCGGCTACGTCGGCAACTGGATCGCGGCGCAGATCCGCACCAGGGCGGGGAATCGATTGAACAGCCCGGCGCTGGTCGCGGACGGCAACCACGCACGCGCCGACGCGTACGTCAGTCTCGCCGTGGTGGCCAGCGCCGCCGCGCTCGCGCTCGGCGCCCAGGTCCTCGATCCCCTGATCGGGCTGGGGATCAGTGTCGTGATCCTGCGGATCACCTGGCAGTCGTGGCGAACGGTGCGCGCCTATGACGGCCACGCGGGCCACCACGAGGATTCGCACGAGCGATGATCGAGCTTCTCCCTGCGCACGTCAGGCAGTCCCCTTGGCGTCCTCGATCGCGCTCTGCGCCTCGGCGATGCCGGCGCCGGTGAGCTCCCGGTAGCGCTTCACTGCCTGGGCCTCGTTCCCCTTCACCAGCAGATCCTGGATCTCGGGGTCCTGGGTGGGATCCGCCTCGCCGCCCCGCGGCTTCAGGTCGAGGTGCTCGAAGAGCTGCTCGAGTCGCGACTCGACCAGCGCCAGCCGCTGCTGGAGCTCGAGCAGCTGCCGATCCGCGGCCATTCGCTCAGGCGGCGACGGGCTCGGCCAGGCGCTGCTCGACCCACTCGGTCGAGGCGATGTGCTTGCGCATGCCGAGCTGCTTCGGCTCGAAGCCGAGGGCGAGGCCGACGAGCTGGGGGAGATGGAGCACCGCAAGGCCGAGCTCCCGGTTCACGACCTTGGCGGCCTCGGGCTGCTGCATGTCGAGATTGAGATGGCAAAGCGGGCACGGGGTGACCAGGCAGTCGGCGTCGGCGTCGATCGCGTCACCGATGTGGGTGCCGGCCTGCCGGAGCGACACGTCGCGAGCCATGGTGATGATCGGGAAGCCGCAGCACTTCCGCGCTCCGTCGTACTGGACAACCTCGCCGCCGAGCGCCTCGATCAGGCGATCGAGGTAGAGGTCACGCTCGGGGTGCTCCTCGTAGCCGAGGCGGTGCTTGGGGCGAAGGATGTAGCAGCCGTAGAAGGGCCCGACGCGGAGCCCGTTCAGCGGGCGGGTGACCTGCTCGGAGAGGCGGTCGAGCCCGTAGTCCTCGACCAGCACCCAGAGGAAGTTCTTGTTGGTGAAGCCCTCGGGGTCGTAGGTAAGCCCCTCCTCGGCGAGGGTCTCGTTGATGTGGGAGCGGTACTCGGTGTCGCGCAAGCGCTGCTGGCACTCGGACTGGGCGCCCTGGCAGGTCGAGCAGATGTTCATCATCGGCAGGCCGGTCTGCTGAGCGAGGGCGAAGGTCCGGGCGTTGAGGGTGTCGGCCAGCTCCTGGTTGTGCTCGGCGATCACGCCGGCCCCGGAGCAGTTGGCGCGGTCGAGCTCGACCAGCTCGATACCGAGGCGATCGGCGACCAGCGCCATGGAGCCGTGCAGCTCCGGCGTGAAACCGCGGGAGACGCAGCCGGGCCAGTACGCGAGCTTCATTCCATCCCGGGTGACGTCGGTGGCGGCCATCAGGACCCGGCTCCTGGGGAGAGACCCGTGTCACTTCCGGGCCTGGATTCCGAATCCGTGATCTCGTCGGGCTCGGGCTGGACCTCCGCCTCGGGCACGGCCTCCGCCTCGGGGACCGATTCATCCTGCTCCGCCTCCTCGCCGCGGATGTAGAGATTGAGCTCGACCTGGTGGTCCTCGGCGTGGGCGTAGATCCGTTTGACGTGCTCCTGGGCGTCACCGGGGAGCTTCGCGTGAACGCCGGGGATCAGCTTCGGCAGGGAGCGCATCTTGCCCGTTTTGATGCCGCGGACCGCGGTCGGGAGCGACTCGAGCACGCCCTTTACCGCGCCGTGCTTCGGCACCAGCTTGCCCTTGATCCCGGGGGCGTAGGAGTCCTGGAGGAGCTGGGCCTCGTCGAGAGTTCCCTTCTTCCGGATGATCTTGGTGAAGGCCTCCATGTGGTTGCGGCCGTGGTTCTGGTCCTGGATGTCCTCTTCGTCGGCTGCCCGGCGCAGCCGCATGATCTGATCCATCGGCGCCACGCCTTTCGGGCAGGCGTCGATGCACGAGAAGCAGTGGGTGCAGTCGTAGATCCCGTGGGGGTCCTGGGCGAGGTCGTGGAGCCGCTCCCTGGTCTCGGCGTCCCGCGGATCGCCGACGAAACGGTAGGCCTTGGCGAGCGCCGCCGGGCCGATGAAGTCGGGATCGGCCTCCATCGAGAGGCAGGAGGAGACGCAGGCGCCGCACTGGATGCAGGCCATCGACTGGGTGACGTCGATCATCGACTCGGGAGGGACGACGTACTCGCGCTCGGGCGGGTCGCCTTCGGGCAGCAGCCACGGGGTGACCCGGCGGATCTTGGTCCAGTGGGTCGACTCCATGTCGGTGACCAGGTCCTTGATCACCGGCATGTTCCCCATCGGCTCCACCACGATCTCGGTCTTGCCGTTGCCCTGGCTCTTGTCGCCGCGCTCCTGGGCGCCGACGGCGTGGCTCTCGGCGTAGGACTGGGCCTCCTCCAGCATCGTCTTGCAGGCGAGCGTGGACTGGCCATTGATCTTCATCCCGCAGGAGCCGCAGATCGCGGCCCTGCAGGAGCAGCGGACCGCCAGGGAGCCGTCGTCACGGTCCTTGGCCTGGAGCAGCCCGTCGAGGACCGAGAGCGTCGGGTCGAGCTCCACGTCGAAGCTCTCCCAGTAGGGACCCTCGCCCTCTTCGGGCTTGAAGCGCCGGACCTTCAGTGTGAATTCAGCCACCGCTATTCACCCTAGTAGGTCCGTCTCCTGCGGCTGCCACTGCGTGATGGTCACCTCGGAGTAGCTGATCTCCGGGCCGTCGTCGGTCCGGGTCAGGTCGATGTGCTTGAGCCACTCGTCGTCGTTGCGCTCGGGGAAGTCGGTTCGGAACTGGGCGCCGCGGCTCTCGGTCCGATGGATGGCAGCCACGCAGGTGGCCTCAGCGCAGTCGAGCATGTAACCGAGCTCGATCGCCCCCAGCACGTCCTGGTTGAAGACCGCCCCCTTGTCGTCGATGTAGCAGCTCTCCCAGTCCTCCTTGAGCCGCTTGACCGTTTCGAGCGCCGTGTTGAGGCCCTCCGCCTCCCGGAAGACGGCGACATGCTTGTCCATCGTGTCGCCGAGCTCCCGGCGGATCTCGGAGACCCGGCGCCCCGGGTTGTTGGGGCGCCCGACGAGCTCGGCCACACGCGCCTCCTCGTCGTTCAGGAGCGCATGCGAGACGTGGGCCTGCTCCCGGCCCTTGGCGCGCTCGGCGGCGTCGACGCCGGAGCGACGGCCGAAGATCAGGGTGTCGAGCAGCGAGTTCGCGCCCAGTCGGTTGCCGCCGTGCACCGAGACGCAGGCGACCTCGCCGGCGGCGTAGAGGCCCGGGACGTTGGTGCGGCCCTCGTTGTCGGTCTTGATCCCGCCCATCGTGTAGTGGTTGCCGGGCTTGATGTGGATCGGCTCCTTGGTGATGTCGACCCCCGCGAAGTCGCGGCCGACGAGCACGATCTCCCGCAGCGCCTCGTGGATGCGCTTGCGAGGGACGACGGTGATGTCGAGCGCGACGGTGCCGTCTGGGAAGCCGCGGCCCTCCTGGAGCTCGGTCTGCTCCGCGCGGGAGACGACGTCTCGGGAGGCGAGCTCCATCTTGTTCGGCGCGTACTTCTCCATGAAGCGCTCGCCGTTCGCGTTCAGCAGGTGCGCGCCCTCGCCGCGGGCGCCCTCGGTGATCAGGAACCCCTTGCCTGCCAGCGTGGTCGGGTGGTACTGGATCATCTCCATGTCCATCAGCTTCGCCCCGGCCCGGTAGGCCTGGGCGATGCCGTCGCCGGTGCAGATCAGCGCGTTCGTGGTCGGGTGCCAGATCTGACCGTTGCCGCCTGTGGCGAGGATCACGGCCTTCGCGCCGAAGTGATCCATCGAGCCGTCCTTGACGTTCCGGCAGATCGCCCCGACGCAGTTGCCCTCGTCGTCGAGGGCGAGGCCCGTGGTGAAGTACTCCTCGTAGCGGGCGACCTCCTCGGAGTACTTCATGAGCTGCTCGTAGAGCACGTGCATGATCGCCTGGCCGGTGATGTCTGCCACGTAGTAGGTGCGCGCGGCCGAGGCCCCGCCGAAGGCGCGCGTGCCGAGCTTGCCCTCCTCGTTGCGGTGGAAGGTGACCCCGAGGTGCTCGAGGTGCAGCAGCTCCTCCGGCGCCGCCCTGCACATGATCTCTACGGCGTCCTGGTCGGCCAGGTAGTCGGAACCCTTGATCGTGTCGAAGGCATGCGACTCCCAGCTGTCGTCCTCCTGGAGCGCCGCGTTGATGCCGCCCTGCGCCGCGTTGGAGTGCGAGCGGACTGGGTGGACCTTGCTGATGATCCCGACCGAGACACCCTGCTCGGCGGCGGCGAGGGCGGCCCGCTGTCCAGCGAGGCCCGCCCCGATCACCAAGACGTCGTGATCCGGCATAGACCGATCCTAGTAATCCGTCTCGGTCAACGGCTTCGCCACACAACGGGTTGCCCTCGGCGTTCCGCGCCTGCGGGCACCCTCGGATCTACGGCCGCAGGCGGCCGCCCCATATAACCGCTCGGTGACCGCTCGGGCTTTGCCCTCGCTCAGAGTGGAGCGGCCTGGTGGCCGCTAGGGGAGGCCGGCGGGCGTCTGCGGGCGGAGTGCCCTTCCGATCGCGTCGATCGTCAGCACGCCGCTGATGTGGCCGGCGTCATCGGTCGCGATCAGCGCGCCGAGGCGACGCAGTGACTCGTTGCCGAGCACCGACTCGAGCGGCGCGTCCTCCTTGACGGTCAGCGAGCCGCTGTCCCGCGCCACGACGTCGCTTACGGATGACGAGGTGCGTTCCACCGCGGGGACGTTGTCGGCGGTCGGCTGGTCGATCAGGCCGACCACGTGCTGTGTTCCGTCCACCACCGGGAACCAGGGCGAGCGGTAGCGCAGGAAGTACTCGTCGAGCGCCTGCTCGATCGAGGCCCCTTCGGGGATCGCGACCGGGTCCCGGTCCATCACGTCGGCGACCGACACTCCCTCTATCCGGCTGGTGAGCTCGGTTTGGGCGATCGCCGACTTGGCGGCTCCCCTGAGGATGAAGCCGACGAAGGCGAGCCAGATGCCACCGAGGACGTCGCCGAGGTAGACCAGGAAGTAGCCGAGCCCGGCCAGGATCAGGAAGAGGCCGAACCACTCACCGAGCGTCGCGGCGAACCGGGTGCCGGTGTTGCGGCTGCCGGTGCGCCACCAGGCGATCGCGCGCGCGATCCGGCCGCCGTCGAGCGGGAAGGCCGGAACCAGGTTGAAGATCAGAACCAGCAGGTTGATGCTGCCGAGCCAGACGACCATCGCGGCGATGCCCGAGGTCTGGGTGTTCTCCTGGGTGAGTGCGGCGTGGCGGACCTCATCGCCGCCGGCCAGCGCGAGGCCGAGCAGGGCGCAGACGATCACGATGGCGGCGGTGACGAGCGGCCCGGCGACCCCGATCTTGAACTCAGTGCCGGGCGTGTCGGAGTCCCTCTCCAGGCGGGCCACGCCGCCGAACATCCAGAGCGTGATCGAGGAGACGGCGATCCCGTTGCGCATCGCCACGAATGCGTGTCCGAGCTCGTGCAGCAGGATCGACCCGAAGAAGAGAGCCGCGCTCGCCACCGCGAGGATGTAGGGGGCGGAATCGCCCTGGTCTGCGTCCAGCACGTCGCGGTAGAAGCCGGAGAGCCAGAAGATGATCAGGAAGAGGACGACGAACCAGGAGAAGTCCACCGAGATCCTGATTCCCCGGACGCGAAAGAGCGTTAAGCCGCCGGCACCCATGCCCCGATCTTAGGTTGCGACCGCCGGTTCTCCGGGCGATCGACCTTAGGCGGACGAACTCTCGTAGTTTTCCCGGATGGCGACGGACGTATCGACGAGCATCTCGTCCCCGCCCGATGCGGCCTGGATGCGCGAGCGCCTGGACGAGCTCTGCGCCTTCGAGCGTGCTTCGGCCTCCGAAGGGGAGCTGCGGGCCGCCGAGTGGCTGGCCGGCGCACTGCGTGACGAGGGAGTGCGCGACGTGCGCGTCGAGGAGGAGCCCGAGGCCAACGGCAGCTTCTGGTGGTCGATCGGCATGCTCGCCGGCGCAGGGGCGATCGCCGGCCTCGCGGCCCGTCGCGGCGGGCGCGTGGCCCGGTTGTTCGCGACGGCGACAGGAGCCGCCGCAGCGGCGCTGATCGCCGACGAGATGCCGCCGGGCCAGAGGCGTTTCCGTCGGATGCTCCCCGCCCGCAGCTGCCACCACGTGCTGGGCGAGATTGGTGCCAGTGATGCGGAGCGGACGATCGTGGTCATGGCCCACCACGACGCCGCCCACACGGCCTTCTTCTTCAACCCTGCGATCACCGAGGCGGTCGGCGAGAGCGCCCCGTGGGTATTCGAGAACAACGACACCAGCCCGCCTCTGATGTGGCCGACGGTGGCCGCCCCCGCGCTGGTCGCGGCCGGAGCGGCGCTCGGCAGCCGCAGACTGACGGGGCTCGGCGCGTTCCTGTGCGCGGGCGGCGCGGCGTTCATGGCGCACATCGGGGCGAGCGAGGTGGTCCCCGGCGCCAACGACAACGGCACGGGCTGCGTGGCCCAGCTCGCGATCGCCCGAGCCCTCTCCGCGCGCCCGCCCGAGAACACCCGCGTGCTCTTCCTCTCCACCTCCGAGGAGGCGCTTTGCGAGGGGATGGGCCTGTTCATGGAGCGCCACGCCGCCGAGCTCCCCGCCGATAAGACCTTCTTCCTCTGCCTGGACACCATCGGCTCCCCCACCCTGCTGGTCCTGCGAGGCGAGGGGATGCTGAAGCTGCGCGAATACCCGGCTGAGTCATTGGAGCTGCTCGACTCGACGGCCGAGGGGCTCGGCATCGAGCTCTTCCCGAATCTTCGCCTTCGGAACGCGACCGACGGCGTCTTCCCGCTGGCCGCCGGCTACCAGTGCGCCTCCGTCGCCTCCTGCAACCAGTGGAAGAACCCCTCCAACTACCACTGGAAGACCGATCTGCCCGAGAACGTCGACTACGGGACGGTGAGCGACGCGGTCCGGCTCTCGGAAGCGGTGATCCGCAGGTTGGACGAGCGCTGGTTTGCGGCCGGAGCCCGCTAGAGGCCAGGGCATCGACCAGGTAGTCCAGATCGTCGGCGCGGTCCTGATCCTGGCGGCCTACGCGGCGTCGCAGTTCGGCCGGCTCGACCCGTACTCGCGCTCCTACCTCGTGCTCAACCTGGTCGGCTCGGCGATCCTCGCCGTCCTAGCCTGGCACGAGGAGCAGTTCGGCTTCCTCCTGCTCGAGGGTGTCTGGGCGCTTGTCTCGGCCTGGAGCCTCGCGAAGGTCTTGCGCGGGCAGGCGCCGGCCGCCCCGCACCAGTAGACAGGACCTGGCGGTGGCTCGAGCCGGCGACGCCGCCTCGGTAGGTTCGGGGAGATGAGCAACGAGTTGATCGCGGTCACCGGCTCGACCGGCGAGGTCGGCGGGCGGGTCGCCCGCCACCTGGCGGAGCGCGGAATCCAGCAGCGCCTGGTGGTACGCGACCGCTCCAGGGCGCCCGACCTCGCCAGCGCGGAGGTCACGGAGGTCTCCAACTACGGGGCGAGCCAAGAGATGGAGTCCGCGCTGGCCGGAGCACACACGCTCTTTCTCGTCTCCTTCGGGGAGGCGGAGAACCGGCTCGAGCAGCACAAGGCCGCCGTTGACGCCGCAAAGGCCGTCGGCGTCGAGCGGATCGTCTACCTCTCTTTCTACGGGGCGTTTGCCGAGACCGCTTTCACGTTCGGGCGCGACCACTTCCACACCGAGGAGCACATCAAGGCGAGCGGGCTGGCCCACGCGTTCTGCCGGGACAACATCTACCTGGACTTCGTCCCCTACTTCGCCGCCGACGGCGCCATCCGTGGTCCCGGCGGCGACGGCCGGTGCGCGCCGGTCGCCCGCGATGACATCGCCGACGTCGTCGTGGAGCTGATCACGAATCCCGAGCGCAGCGGGCCATTCGAGGTCGCCGGCGACGAGTCCTACACGCTGGCCGAGGCCGCGGAGCGCCTTGGCAGGGCGATCGGGCGGGAGATCGTCTACGTCGACGAGACGATGGAGGAGGCCTGGGCCGCGCGTCGCCCGAGCGGCAGGCCGGATTGGGAGATCGAGGGCTGGATAACCACCTACGTCGCGATCGCCGAAGGGGAGCTCGCGGAGCCCACCACCATGGTCAAGGATCTGACCGGTCACGACCCGCAGCGGCTCGAGGAGCTCCTCGAGCGCCAGCCGGAGTCCTACGCGCACCTGTTGGACTGACCACTCCGATCTGGAGCACCGAGCGCGGCAAGATCCTCTCCGCCGTCATCGGCGGCGCGCCTACCATCGCAACATGGCGGTGTACGAGCCCACCGAACGCACCCGGGTCTTCCGCAAGCCCGGCCGGGGCAGCTACGACCGCCACCTCGTCCACTCGATCCTCGACGAGGCGCTGATCTGCCACGTCGGCTTCGTCCAGGACGGTCAGCCCTACGTCATCCCGACGATCCATGTGCGGGAGGGGGAGACGCTCTATCTGCACGGCGCGAACGCCAACCGCACGCTCAAGGCACTGGCGGATGGCGCCTCGTGCTGCGTGACCGTCACCCTCGTCGACGAACTCGTCCTCGCCCGGGCCGCGCTGCACCATTCACTCAACTACCGCTCGGCGATGGTTCTCGGGACGGCTCGTGAGGTCACGGACCCAGCCGAGAAGCAGAGGGCGCTCCGTGCGGTCGTCGAGCACATCGCGCCGGGGCGCGCCGAGGAGGTCCGAGGTCCCGACGCGACCGATCTCAAATCGACCAGGGTGTTGTCGCTGCCGATCGAGGAAGCCTCGGCGAAGGTTCGCACCGGCCCGCCGGTTGACGAGAAGGCCGACCTCGACCTGCCTCACTGGGCAGGGCAGCTTCCGCTGACCAGCGGGACGGCCGATCCCGTCCCGGCGCCGGATCTCGCCCAGGGCCTACCGGTCCCGGAGAGTGTCCGCGGCTGGTCGCGAACCTAGGCCCGACTACAGCGTGAAGGCGGCTCGGGCGACCGACCGCACCGAATCGACGACGGGGGCGGGATGGTCGTCTCGCCACAAAAGCCGCGTCTCGACCACGTCCTTCGAGTCGGCGAGCGCAATGGCCGCGATTCCCTCCGGGAGCGCACTGGCAACGGACTCAGGCGCAAGGGCGACGAGGCCTCGATCGGCGAGGAGATCGAGATCCCACTGACTGTGAAACGACTCGTTGCGCTGAGTCGGCTCGAAGCCGGCGCGCCTGCACGTCTCGGTGAGCACGTCGTGCAGGCGAGGCGCCAGCTCGCGCGGGAAGAACAGGAACGGCTCGTCCGCCAGCTCAGCGAGCCTGATCGAGCGCTGACCGGCCATCGGATGGCTCTCGGCGAGGAGTGCGACCACTGCCTCACTGCGAATCGGCTCGCTGTGGATCCCTGAGGAGAGCTCGGGGCAAAGCGAGATCGCGACGTCGATGCTCCGGTCGAGCAGAGCGGGAATCATCTGCGCGTTCCACATCTCCTGGCTGAGGAGCTCGATCTCGGGGTGTTCCGCCCGAAAGGCGCGCCCAAGCACGGGGAGGGTGTCGAACCGGGCGCTCCAGCTGAACGCCAGCCGGAGTTGGCCGAGCTGGCCGGCGCCGGTTCGCCGCGCCGTAGCGACGGCCCGATCGGCCTCGGATAGCGTCCGGCGCGCTCCGTCGAGCAGCGCCCGACCGGCGTCGGTCAATCTCACCTCTCGACTGGTTCGGACGAACAGCTCGGTTCCCAGCTCCTCCTCGAGCTGGCGAATCGCGACACTCAGCGGAGGCTGGGCCATATGGAGCCGGGTCGCGGCCCGGCTGAAATTGAGCTCCTCGGCGACGACCACGAAGTAGCGCAGATGGCGAAGCTCGGGCACCCCGCGCGGAGGCTAGACCCTCCAGCGATACCGAATTGGTCTTGAGCGACACCGATTCGGTGTTGCGCACGGCTGCGGGGAAACTAGGGTCGCTCGGGTGCCCGGGGCGCTCGACATCCTCGATCCCAACCGGCCCAAGCGTGTCGTCATCGTCGCGTCGAACCCAACGGAATCGAAGGAGACCGGATGGCCGATCGGCTTCTGGTGGTCCGAGCTCACCCATCCCTATTGGGAACTCACCGGCCACGGCTATCAGGTGGACATCGCGAGCCCGGACGGCGGCAAGCTCGAGGCCGACTCCTGGAGCGATCCCCGGGACGACTCGCGCTATTCCGCGGACGACTTGATCAGCCTCGGCTTCATCAACTCGCCCGAGCACATGAAGCTCGTCGACGAGTCGAAGCCGCTCGCGGAGGTTCTGCCGGCCGACTACGACGCGGCGCTCTTCGTCGGTGGCCAGGGCCCGATGTACACGTTCTTCTCCGACGAGCGTGTGTACTCCCAGCTCGCCTCCTTCTACGAGCAGGGCAAAATCGCCGCCGTCATCTGCCACGCCACCTGCGTCCTGCTCAAGGTCCGCGTCTCCGGTGGAAGCCTGCTCGTCGGCGGCAAGACGTGGACTGGGTTCGCGAACTCGGAGGAACAGTTCGCCGACGACTACGTCGGCCGGCGAATCCAGCCGTTCTGGATCGAGGACGAGGCACGCAAGCTCGAGAACACGAACTTCATCGTCCAGGGCAGGTTCAAGCCTCACGCCGTCCGGGACGGGAACCTGATCACCGGCCAGCAGCAGTACTCCGGAGTCGCGGCCGCCCGATTGATGATCGAGGCCCTGGGAACCTGATGCTCGCCGAGGACCCGATCGACGTGATGCTGCTCGCGACCGATCTCGGGATCGCCAAGGATTTCTATGGAGCCAGGCTCGGGCTCGAGGTCCTGATCGAGAGTGACGACTTCCTCACCTTCAAGTGCGGCGGTGACAGCCGACTCGTGATCACCAAGAGCAGCGCGGGCAACAGCGAGGATCAGACCAAGGCCTCCTGGCGGGTGAGGGACTTGCCTGCGGCCGTCGCAGACCTGCGGTCGCGCGGGGTGCAGGTAATCGACTACGACGAGCCCTCGCTGAAAACCGTCGATGGAGTCGCCGACGTGGGCTTTGCCCTCACCGCCTGGTTTACGGATCCGAGCGGCAACACGATCGGGCTCATGGAGTTCAAGGACCCGGGGAACGGTTGAGCCCCGACGAGCCGACGCCGATGCCGCCGGCCGGGGCGGCGGGCCCGGTCACCACGTCGGTCACGCGGCGCGTCAAGCCCGGCCATGAGGAGGCTTACGAGGCCTTTCTCGAGGGCATCATCGCCGCCGCGAGCCGCTTTCCTGGATACCTCGGCGTGGAGGTCTTTCGCCCGGACGGACCCGATGACGAATATCGGATCGTCTACAGGTTCGACGGAGCCGTCCATCTGCGCGACTGGCTCGATTCCGATGAGCACCGAGCCTGGCTCGAACGCGCCGAGCCGCACGTGATCGGGCCGATTCGCACCCAGTTCCTGACCGGCCTGGAGAGCTGGTTCACCCTGCCGGGCGAGCCCGGCGCCCCGCCGCCTCCGCCCCATAAGATGGCGCTGCTCACCTGGATCACGATCTTCCCCCTGATCACCGGCGTCGTCATCGTGCTCGGACCGCTGATCGCGGGCATCCCGCTCGTGCCGCGCCTAGGGATCACGACGGCCGTCACCGTCCCGCTGATGACCTGGATCGTGATGCCGCGGTTGACCCGGGCCCTGCGGGGATGGCTCTACCCCAAGTCGTCGTCGGCCTAGACCAACCAGAGACAAGGAGAGTGCAGATGAGCGGCAAGGCAAGTCAGCGGATACATGCCGAGGCGAAGATCGCCGTCCAGACGTACGACCCGCAGCCCTACGACGAATCCGCCGACGCGGCCGCGCTGGTGCGCATCCACGTCGTGGAGCAGTTCTCCGGCGACATCGAGGGAGGGGGAGTCGCGAACTTCCTTCAGGTGGGCTTGGCCGAGGATTCCGCCAGCTTTGTCGGGCTCGAGCGCGTGACCGGGCGCGTCGGCGAGCGGAGCGGAACGTTCGTCCTGCACGACGAGGGCATGCTCGAGGGAACGACCGTCTCCGGACGGTGGTTCGTCGTCCCGGGGTCGGGAACGGCGGAGCTCGAGGGGCTGCGCGGCGAGGGCGGATTCACGGCGCAGCTCGGCGAGGGCGCCGACGTCACCCTCGACTATTGGTTCGAGTGAGTCAGGACGCCGCGGCTACGCAGCGAAACGCGCTTCGAACTTCGCCCGCCGCTTGGCCGCCTCTTCCTCCCGGTTCTTCGGGTGAGCGTTCGTGACCAGCGAGTCGAGGAGCTTCCGCGTCGCGGCCGCCACCTCCTCGACGGCGAGGTCGAACGCCTCGGCGTTCGCCTTCGACGGCTTGTTCGATCCGCTGATCTTGCGGACGAACTGAAGTGCCGCGTCGTTGATCTCCTCCTCGCTGGCGGGGGGCTCGAAGTTATGGAGTTGTCTGATGTTTCTGCACATGCGCCCAGCCTAGAGGACCGGTGCGCACGTCTCACGGCTATCCAAGTGCCGGGCCTATCCCCAGACCAGCGGGTTGCTCGTCGCCGAGCAGCAGACGATGCACCTTGGCGCGCTTGATCCCGATGACCGCGAGGTATTGGCTCGGAACCTGTGGGCCTGGGAGCGCCCAGGAGCCATCGCCATGGGTCCAGGTCGAGGCGACGAGGTCGCCGCCCGGAAGCGCAGGTTCTGAGTTCGCCCGATAGACGGTCACCTGCCGCTGGACCTCACAGAGGAGGACGTGGCGCTTTGCCCACCCACGGGGGTGGGTAAAGCGCCAACCGCGGCTCAGACGGTCGCGCGGTGGCGATCGATGATGCGCTTGAAATCGGTGCCGCCGGGCAGCGTGCCGAAGGCGTGGCCCCAGTCAGCGTCCAGCCGCGAGGCGATGAACGCCTCGGCGACGGCCTCGTCGCCGAAGCGGACCAGCAGCGAGCCCTGCAGGGCGAGCGCCATCCGCTCGACCAGGGAGCGAGCCCTCGACTCCAGCGTGCCCGGATCGGTCTGCAGGTCCTCGCGCAGCCTGGCGGCGAACCGGTCGAGCCGCGGCTCGAGCACGGCGCCCTCGCCGACCTCGTTCGCGAACGCCTCGACCGAGTCCGGGTTCTTGACCATCGCGCGCAGCACGTCCAGGCACTGCACGTTCCCGGAGCCCTCCCAGATGGAGGCGAGCGGCGCCTCGCGGTAGAGGCGGGGCATCCCGGACTCCTCGACATACCCGTTGCCACCGAGTGACTCGAGGCACTCGACCGCGTGGCTCGGGCCGCGCTTCGAGATCCAGTACTTGAGCACGGCATTGGCGATGCGCTTGAAGGCCTGCGCCTCGTCGTCTCCGGCGATCGCCTCGTCGTAGGCGCGGGCGAGGCGGAGGGAGGAGACCGTGGCCGCCTCGGACTCGACCGCGAGGTCGGCGAGCACGTTCTGCATCAGCGGGTGGTCGATGAGGAGCTTGCCGAACGTCGAACGGTGGTCGGCGTGGTTGATCGCCATCGCGACGCCGTGGCGCATGCCCGTGGCGCTGCCGGTGGCGCAGTCGAGGCGGGTGTGGTTGACCATCTCGATGATCGTCCGCACGCCCGCGCCCTCCTCGCCGACGAGTCGCGACCAGGCCCCGTCGAACTCGATCTCGGAGGATGCATTGGAGCGGTTGCCGAGCTTGTCCTTGAGCCGCTGCAGCCGGAAGCGGTTGAGCTCGCCGTCGGGGAGGCGACGCGGCATCAGGAAGCAGGAGACGCCACCCTCGGCCTGGGCGAGGACGAGGAACGCGTCGCACTGCGGCGCGGAGAAGAACCACTTGTGGCCCGTGAGCTCGTACTCGGCGCCAGCGCCGCCGCCGTTGATCGCCCGGCCCGACCGTGGTGTTGGCGCGCACGTCCGAGCCGCCCTGCTTCTCGGTCATCCCCATGCCGAACAGGGAGCCCTCCTTCTCGCTCGCCGCGATCTGGCGCGGGTCGTAGACGTTGGAGAGGATGCGCGGCTCCCACTCCTCGGCCAGCTCGGGCTGCTTGCGCAGCGCCGGCACCACCGAGTAGGTCATCGAGATCGGGCAGCCGACCCCCGCCTCGGCCTGAGAGAAGCACATGAACGCCGCCGCGCGAGCGACGTGGGCGCCGGGCTGGGGCTCGCGCCAGGGGAGGGAGTGGAGCTCGTGGGAGATGCCGAGCCGCATCAGCTCGTGCCAGGCGGGATGGAACTCGGGCTCGTCGATCCGGTTGCCGTAGCGGTCGTGGGTGCGGAGCTTGGGCGGGTTCTCGTTGGCGAGGCGGCCGAGCTCGATCACATCGCCGCGGCCCGCGATCTCGCCGACCTCGGAGATCTTCTCGACCGCCCACTCGGCGCCCTCCCGGCGGACGGCCTCACCCATCACCCGGTCGGCGGTGAAGACGTTGTAGTCGACCAGGGGCGGTGGCTGGTTCTCGACGGTGTGGGTCTTGACTCCGGTCGGCCTCTCAATGGTTGACACGGGTGGTCTCCTCTCCGATTGCGCGAGTGCAGAAGTTGATCAGCGACGCGATCAGGGCGTCAGGGTCGCCGCCGTTCGTGGTGGGAGATAGCGGGCCGAGCATCGTCTCCCCGATCGCCCCGATCAGCGCCGCGGCGGTGGCGTCGACGTCCTGGGGCGGGAGCTGCCCCGCCTCGATCCCCTCGGCGATCACTTCGGCCATCAGGTCCCGGTAGCTGTGCCGGAAGTGAAGGCGCTCGGCCTCGACGGCGGGGTCGACTGGCTCGGCGAGCAGCGCCCAGGCGAGGCGGCGGCCCCGCAGGGCACGGCGGGCGAAGGCCTCGATCCCAACAGCGATCCGCTCGGCGGCGGACATATGACGGGTCGCGCTGTCGCGCGCCCTCGCATCAACCTCCATCGCCTCGCGCATCGCATCGACCTCGTGCTGCGAGGCCTCCCGGAAGACCTCAGCGAAGAGATCGGACTTGGAGGGGAAGTGGCGGTAGACGGTTCCGACGGCCACTTCCGCCCGATCCGCGACCGCCGCGACCGGGGCGGCGACGTAGCCGCCCTCGGCGATCAGCTCGCGGGCCGCGGTCGTGATCCGGCGGCGGGTCTCCGCCCGGCGCGCCTGGGTTCGTTCGGTGCTCCTGTAGGCCATTGACTCCTGAAGAAGTGAACCACCGTTCACTTCTTGTGTCAACCGCCATCGACGGGTAGCATCGCCGCCGCGATGGCCGATGTGGAGGAGACACTCTCGCGGGTCCCGCTGTTCTCCGGCGTGAAGCCCAAGGATCTGAAGAAGCTCGAGAAGCGAATGGCCGAGCGCAGCTTCAACGAGGGCGACGAGATCACCACGGAGGGGGAGAGCGGGATCGGCTTCTTCGTGATCGAGGACGGCGAGGCCAGCGTCAGCGTCGGGGGCAAGATCGTCCGGACACTCGGCCCGGGTGAGCACTTCGGTGAGGTCGCGCTGATCGACAGCGGGCCGCGCTCGGCGACCATCGTCGCCAGCACCGACCTGCGCTGCCGCGGGATGTCGGCCTGGGAGTTCAAGCCGTTCGTCGAGGAGAACCCGGAGGTGGCCTGGTCCCTTCTTGAGACCCTCGTCGGGAGGCTCCGAGAGGCCGAGGAGCCCAGGTAGTCCCGGCCTAGTCGGTGGGCAGCATCGCGCCGAGGCGCTCGAAGGTCTGCTTTGCCTGCTCCCGGTCGCTGCCGCCGAGCAGCCACCCCGTGCGGGCCGCCTGGAATGGGCATTCCATCTCTTCGAACAGGGCCTTCGACTCCCGGAGCAGAGCCTCGTCCGAGCTCTCCAGGCCCTTGGCGCGGAGCAGAATCCCACGGGCGTAGCGATCCTGGCCGACGCGCGGCTCGGCCCAGGCGATGGCGTCCGCAGAGTCTTCCCGGCCGGCGCGGACGAAGGCCTCAGCGCGGCTACAGGAATAGTGCCCGGTCCAGTGGCTGCCGACGACTGGGTCAGCGGCGATCGCGACCGCGTCGGCGACCTCTCCCCGGTACAGCTCCAGCTCGATCCCGAACATCTGCACCCCGCTTCGTTGCTCCGGATCCTTACCGCTGAGGTTGTGGGCGTGCGCCATCCAGTCGTCGGCTGAGGCGGCGGCGCCGCGATAGCCGTAGATGGCCGCCGTGCACGCGGCTGGAGTGGCGAAGGCGCCCATCGGCGGGCGCCCGGCCTCGTTCCACGCCCTCCGGGCGCTCTCACCGAGCTCGATGGCGCGGTCCCAGTTGCCGAGGAAGAAGTTGGGCATCAGCTCGCGCTGGTACTCGGCCATCTCGACGCCGCGGCTGCGGTCGACCTCGGCCCCTCGCTTCGCATAGGTCAGCGCCTCCCGGAACTCGCCGACCTGCAAAAGGCAGAGCACCATCATGTGGAGGGCGTCCGAGATCTCGACGTCGAGGGCGTGCGAGCGCGGCGCCGCTTCGAGTAGATCGAGCCGCTCGCGGGTGTGCTCCACGGCATCGAGCTGCCGACCCTGGAGCCAGTCGCTCGCGGTGAGGGCGTCGAGCGCGTTCTGGAGCAGCTGGCGGTCGTCGGTCCGGCGGGCCAGCTCCAGGCCCTCGCGCGCGGGCCCGGCCATCGCCTCGGGGTCCTGGCCCATCCAGGCGAGCCAGGCGTCGTCGAGCCGGAGGCGGGCGCAGGTCGGGATGTCGTCGTCATCCGCTAGCTCGTGTGCGCGCTTCAGCATCGGCGCGAGCTCGCCGATCGATGGGTCGCCGGCAATCCCGTGCATTCGGCTGCCGATCTCGACGCTGCGGGCGTACGCCGCCGCCGCGCGGTTGTCGTCGCCGTCCTGCTCGGCCGTCTCCCCGGCTTCGCGGAAGAGGCGCATGCCGTGGTCGCCGCGCCAGCCGCGCAGGGAGACCTCCGCGGCTGCCACCAGTGCGTCGTAGCGTTCGACGCCCTCCGCGGCGAGCCGGGCCGCATCCTCGTAGAGCTGCCTGCCGCGGGCCGCAGCTGCACGGAGAACGGCGGCATTGGCGGCCTCGAGAAGGGCCTCGCGAGCGGCCCGGCGGCGCTCGTCCGAGGGGTCCAGCTCCTGAGCGTGGTCGAGGTGGTAGGCGATCAGCTCCGGCCGCTCCGCGAACGCTTCCCTGGCTCGGAGCGCCTCCACGGCGCGTTCGTGCAGCGCCGCGCGCTCCCTTCGGGTCAGGGAGTTGTACGCGACCTCGCGGATCAGCTGGTGGCGGAAGACGTAGTGGCCTGCCTCGGAACCCGTGCGCTCTTCGACCAGTGCCCGGCGGCGCAGGGACCAGAGCGGGTCGGTCGGATCGCTCCCGAGCAGGTCGCCGAGCGGGCCCTGGGAAAAGGTGTGGCCGAGCACCGCCGCGTACTGCAGGGTCCGCTTTTCCTCGGGTGGCAGCTGGTCGATGCGCGCGGCGACCGCGGCCTGCACGGTGTCGGGGAGCGTCCCGGTGCCGCCGTCCTCGCCGGCCTCTCCGATCCGGCGCGAGACCTCCTCGGTGAAGAACGGGTTGCCTCCAGCCGCATCGGCGATCCGCCGGGCGTCGGACCGATGATCCTCCGGCAGGAGGAGCTCGGCCAGCCGGGTGGCCGAGTCGTGATCGAGCGGCAGTAGCTCGAGCTGGGTGTTGTTGCGCGCGACGCGGCCGAAGTTGGGTCGGCGCTCAGCGAGCTCCGGGCGGCTCGTGCAGAGAACGACGATCGGCGCGTCGTGCAGCCCGTAGGCGACGTCCTCGAGCAGCTCGAGGGTTCCCTCGTCGGCCCAGTGCGCGTCGTCGACGCCGATCGCGAGGGGCCGCTCACTCGCGAGTAGCGAGACGAACCGGCGCCAGGCTCGGTTGAGTTCATTCTCGGCGTCGCAGTCCGGCTTTCCGCGGATCGCGATGGTCAGGTCGGCCGCCAGCGACTGATCGTCGTCGGCGCCGAGCTCGGAGAGCAGCTCCCGCAGGGACTTCTCCACGGCATCCGGTGTCGCGTCGGGCGAGAGGCCGGCAGCGTCACGGAGGATCTCGCCGAGCGCCCAGAACGCGATCCCCTCGCCGTAGGGAGGACTCCGGCCGACGATCGTCCGCCAGGGATCGGGGTCGGACCGCAGCTCCCGGAAGAGCTCCGCGCCCAGGCGCGTCTTGCCGATGCCCGCGTCACCGATCACGGTGACCAGCTGAGGGAGGCGCTCGCGGGCGGCGCGGCGGGCGATCAGCCTGAGCATGTCGAGGTCGTCGTCCCTGCCGATCAGGGGGACGCCCGACTGCTCGGCCTCGGGCTCGACCCCGACTGCGCGGAAGGCGCCGAGGGAGCCGGGAATGCCCTTCGCCTCGACCGCGCCGTTGGCCTCGAGCCGCGCACGCCGGCAGGCCTGAGCGGCGCGCTTGCCGACCAGGACCTCGCCGGGCTGGGCGGCCTGCTGGAGGCGGGCGGCGGCGTTCACCGCCTCGCCGGTGACGCGGAGGTCCCCGGCACCGGTCATGGAGAGGACCTCGCCCGTCTCGATTCCGACGCGCACGGCGAGCTCGCCGTCCAGCTCGGAGACCCGCTCGGCGACCGCCAGGCCGGCCGCGACCGCGCGGTCCGGATCGTCGCCGTGGGCGACCGGCGCCCCGAAGACGGCCATCACCGCGTCGCCGATGTACTTCTCGACGGTTCCGCCGTGCTGCTCGAGGGCATTCCTCGCCGCCTCGAAGAACGGCTCGAGGCGCCCGCGCAGGTCCTCGGGATCGAGTTGGGTCGCAAGCTTGGTGGAGCCGACCAGATCGGCGAACAGCATCGTCGCGATCTTTCGCTCTCCTCCCAACGTGCTCACCATTCCAAGATAAACGGCGGCGGGCGCCGAGAGGATTTATCTATGCGAGAGGCGCGCCGAGAGGCACGACCCGTTTTATGAAGCTGCTGCCTGCGGCTCCGGATCAGGCCTGACGATCACCGTGTCGGCGATCTCGAGGACCTCGTCGGCGGGCATGTCGACCCGCTTGGCATGCTCCTTGACCGCGTCGATGTCGGTGGCCTGGTAGATGCAGATCGTTCCCAGGGTGCCGCCCTGCTCCTTGATCACGTAGCTGCGGATCCAGGCGATGTCATCGGGAAAGTCGCTCGCGGCGACGTCCTTGGAGCGCTGGGCGGTCTGCTCGAGATCGGCTGGCGACTCCCAGGCCCGCTCTCGGCGGATTGCATACGTGTTCATCTCTTCTCCCCTTCGCTTGTTTGCTTGCGGAGATAGCATCGCCCGCCCGGTGCCGAAGATCAAGGTCAAGAACCCGATCGTCGAGCTGGACGGCGACGAGATGACCCGGATTCTCTGGGCATTCATCAAGGAGCGGCTGATCCTGCCGTACCTCGATGTGGATCTGAAGTACTTCGACCTCTCGATCGAGAAGCGCGATGAGACCGAGGATCAGATCACGGTCGACGCCGCCAACGCGATCAAGGAGTTCGGGGTCGGCGTCAAGTGCGCGACGATCACCCCCGATGAGGCACGGGTCGAAGAGTTTGGGCTCAAGGAGATGTACCGCTCGCCCAACGGGACGATCCGCAACATCCTCGGTGGGGTGATCTTCCGCGAGCCGATCGTGATCTCGAACATCCCGCGGCTGGTTCCGGGCTGGACGAAGCCGATCGTGATCGGGCGCCATGCCTTCGGCGACCAGTACCGGGCCACCGACCTGGTGGTACCGGGGGAGGGCGAATTGACCCTGACCTACACGCCGAAGGACGGCAGCGAACCGGTGGAGCTCGACGTCTACGACTTCCCCGGCGGCGGTGTGGCGATGGCGATGTACAACCTCGACGACTCGATCAGGGACTTCGCCCGGGCCTCGATGCGATACGGCCTCGACCGCGGCTTCCCGGTCTACATGTCGACCAAGAACACGATCCTGAAGCGCTACGACGGCCGCTTCAAGGACCTCTTCCAGGAGGTCTACGACTCGGAGTTCAAGGACGAGTTCGAGGCGAACGACCTCACCTACGAGCACCGCCTGATTGACGACATGGTGGCCGCCGCGCTCAAGTGGGAGGGAGGCTACGTCTGGGCCTGCAAGAACTACGACGGCGACGTCCAGTCCGACACCGTCGCGCAGGGCTTCGGCTCACTCGGCCTGATGACCAGCGTCCTGATGACCGCCGACGGCCAGACCGTCGAGGCCGAGGCCGCCCACGGCACGGTCACCCGCCACTTCCGCCAGCACCAGCAGGGCAAGGCCACCTCAACCAACCCGATCGCCTCGATCTTCGCCTGGACCCGCGGCCTCGAGGCCCGGGGCCGGATGGACGACACACCCGAGGTCAGCGAGTTCGCCGAGACCCTCGAGCGCGTGTGCGTCGAGACGGTCGAGAGCGGGAAGATGACGAAGGACCTCGCCCTGCTGATCGGCCCCGACCAGGAGTTCCTGACGACGGAGGAGTTCCTTGCGGCCGTCGATGAAAACCTCAGCGCCGCGATGACTTGAGCCCGGGCGCTTTTTCAACCTCCGCGGACAAAAAAACGCCCGGTATTGCATCGCCGGGGGCCGCCATGTCGAGCCGGGGCGCATTTTCAGCCTCCTGGGTCAGAAAAGCGCCCGGCGATTAGCGAATGCCCAAGAGCCGGCGCATCCGATCCACGACCACCGCTGGCCGCTTGGTGACGTCGCGCCAGGTGAACCGGATCACCCGGTAGCCGGCAACCGCAAGGCGGCCGTCCCGGTCGCGATCTGCTTCGAAGGCGCGGAGATTGGCGTGGGTGGCGGCACCATCCACCTCGACCACGAGCCGAGGTCCGCGCCAGAGAAAATCAACCACGTAGTCGAGTAGCCCGACGTTCACCTCCGGCTGCGGAAACCCGTACTTGCGGCAAAGCGCGAGAAAGCGCTCCTCGAGTTCGCTGCGGGTCGCGGTCGTCCCGGGGTGATGGCGAGCCAGTAGCGCGCGGAGCGCACGCGAGCCAGGCCGCCGGGTCAGATACGCCACTGCCGCGAGTTCCTCGGCGGTACAGAGGCGCGCAGCCTCGTCAACCGCGCGTTCCAGCTGCCTACCTCGCAGGGAAGTGGCGAGATCGAGGACGGTCCGTGCCGCAGAGGTGACTGGAATTCCATCCTGCTCCGTCAGTTCCTCCGGAGGGAGCACCTCGGGACGGTGCACGTTGATTCCCGGGCGTCGCCGACGTCCATTCCTCCCCGGCACGATCACCTCCACCGGCTGGCAATCCCGTTCACCCCAGATTCCCCAGAGCGCGGCCGCGGAGCGATGGCTGAGAACCGCTCCCTCGCCGATCGCGAGCAGGGCCGCAATCCATTCGCCCCGCCGCGTCAGCGGCCGGTAGCCGACGGCGTAGACGCCCTGATGCACCTTGGCCATCCAGGCGGAGTAAACGAGTCGCCTGACCTGACGGTCGGAAAGCCCCAGGGAATAGAGTTGCCCGACCGAGACGACACCGTGCTGGCGCGCCGCGAGGTTCGCGACACCTGCACCGGTCCGAGGGCGTTCAGGGCGCTTTTTCGACATCACAGGTCAATAAAGCGCCCGGCAAGCGGTGTTCGCCCCCTGCGGACGAGAACTTCGAGACCAAGGAGATGCTGAAGTGAGCAACGGCCCAGTCAACGTCACCGTCACCGGCGCCGCCGGACAGATCGGCTACGCGATCCTCTTCCGCATCGCCGCGGGGGAGATGCTCGGCCCGGATACCGAGGTGAAGCTACGCCTGCTGGAGATCCCCGACGCGATCAAGGCCGCCGAGGGCACCGCGATGGAGCTCGATGACTGCGCTTTCCCGCTGCTGCGCGGAATCGACATCTCGGACGATCCGAATGAGGCGTTCGACGGGACCAACATCGCATTGCTGGTCGGCGCCCGTCCTCGGTCAAAGGGCATGGAGCGCGCCGATCTGCTCGAGGCGAACGGCGGCATCTTCAAGCCGCAGGGAGAGGCGATCGCGTCCAACGCCGCCGACGACGTGAAGGTGCTGGTGGTCGGCAACCCGGCGAACACGAACTGCCTGATCGCGATGTCGAACGCCGACGGGGTCCCCCGGGAGCGCTTCACCGCGATGATGCGCCTCGATCACAACCGCGCCATCGCCCAGCTCGCCAACAAGCTCGAGCGCCCGGTTACCGACATCAAGCGGATGACCATCTGGGGCAATCACTCACCCACGCAGTACCCCGACCTGGTCAACGCCCTGGTCGACGGCAGCCCGGCCTGGCCGCAGGTTGACGACGAGGCCTGGATCGCCGACGAGTTCATCCCCACCGTCGGCAAGCGCGGCGCCGCGGTCATCGAGGCGCGCGGTGCGTCCAGCGCGGCCTCCGCGGCCAACGCCGCGATCGACCACGTGCACGACTGGGTGCTCGGGACCCCCGACGAGGACTGGGCCTCGATGGCGGTGCCCTCGGACGGCTCCTACGGCGTCGAGGAGGGCCTGATCTCGGGCGCACCCTGCGAGTGCTCGGGCGGCGAGTGGAAGCTCGTCGAGGGCCTCGAGATCACGGACTTCTCCCGCGAGCGGATCGACGCGACCGTCGCCGAGCTCAAGGACGAGCGCGACGCGGTGAAGCGGCTGGAATTGATCTAGCCGGCGTTATTCGCCGGGGTGGTAACCCTTGCCCTTGCGCTTGATCCGACCTTCCTTCTGGAGGTCGGGAAGCACCCGGTAGAGGTAATTGGGCGCGTTCAGCTTCATCTTCTTGCCGAGCTCGGAGACGGTGATCCCCGGGTTCTGCGAGATGATCCTGACCGCCTGGTCGGCTCTGGTTGAGCCGCTGCGCCGGCGCCGCGTACTCCTTCCACGCGGCCTGCCGGGTCCGCGCCTGGCCCTGCTCCCGAGTCCTGCGAGAGCGGCCTGGACCTGCTTGCGCTCCTCGTCGAGCTCGCGCAGGCGGCGCTCGAGCAGCGTCCTTGCCTGATCGACGGTGTTGGAAACCCTTGGCATTCCTTCAAGTCCTCTCTATCGAAATGACAGTTACATCACCGTAACGGTTAGTTTGAATTGAGTATGAACGTCGGCGATCATCATGAAACGGGTTCCTCCTCGGCTTCGCCTGCGGGGGACCCTCGCATCACTGTGGCGAGGCTGCTGCTCCCGGCAGGGCTCGAGCCGCTGCGGGAGCGCTACGAGGTCCGGGAGGGCGGTCTCGACGCGACCCGCGAGCGGATCCTGGAGATCGCCCCCGGCGCGAGTGCGTTCATCTCGGACCCGAGCGTGTCGGTCGATCGAGAGCTGCTGGACGCCTGCGGCGACGGCCTTCGGGTGGTCGCCAACTTCGCGGTCGGCTATGACAACGTCGACCTCGACGCCTGCCGGGAGCGCGGCGTGGTCGTCACCAACACGCCTGACGTCCTCACCGAGGCGACCGCCGAGCTGGCGCTGGCCCTCACCCTCGCGGCCGCCCGCCGGATGAGCGATGCGGAACGCGACCTGCGCGCCGGGAACTGGCGCGGCTGGGACCCCGCCGCCTACCGCGGCGTCGAGATCTGGGGGTCGACCGTGGGAGTCGTCGGCATGGGGAGGATCGGCCACCGCTACGCACGGCTCGCCCACGGCCTCGGCGCCGAGATCGTCTACGCGGGCCCCTCCGCCAAGCCGGAGGCGGAGAGCGAGCTCGGCGCCCGGCGACTCGACTTCGAGGAGCTGCTCGAGTCCTCCGACATCGTCAGCCTTCACGCTCCGGCCACCCGGGAGACGCGGGGGTTGATCGGGGAGCGAGAGCTCGGGCTGATCGGCCCCGGCGGGGTGCTCGTCAACACCTCGCGTGGGCCGCTGGTCGACTCCGAGGCCGTGGCCGCCGCGCTCGAGAGCGGTGCGCTCGGGGCCGCCGGGCTGGACGTCTACGAGGGCGAGCCCACCGTCCCGCCGCGGCTGCTGGAGGCGCCGCGCTGCGTGCTCCTTCCCCACATCGGCTCCGCGACCCTGCCCGCCCGCGACGGGATGGCCCGCGCGGTCGCCGATAACGTGATCGCGGTACTTGAGGGGCGGGATCCGCTAAATCGGGTTGTCTAGGGACGGCTTCGCCATCAGGCGGCAGCGCTACGGCCGCCCCGCACAAGTCGCTACGGGCTTCGCCCTTCGCTCCGACGTGCAGCGGCCTTGCGCTGCCTCGGCAGCGTTCCCATGATCGCGTCCCAGAGAGGCGAGGAGACACCGAAGCCGTAGCGGTGGTCCTGGAAGTGGTGGCGCATGTGGTGGGTGCGCAGCCTCTTGCCGAACTTGGTCTTCGGGACGTGATGGTGCAGGTGGTAGTGCATGTAGTCGTAGGTCAGGTAGCCGAGGATGAAGCCCGAGAAGGCTGGGAAGGCGTGCGGCGTCCCGAACACCAGGACGTAGAGCCCAAGGAAGAGCGCCGCGAGCGGAACGCTGACGGCGGGGGGCATCACGAGCCGCATCGCGTCGTTCGGATGGTCGTGATGGACGCCGTGGATGATGAAGTGGAGGCGGTCGCCCCCGCGGAACTTCGGCTCCCAATGGAAGAAGAGGCGGTGGAGCCAGTACTCGGTCAGGGTCCAGATGCCGAGGCCGGCAAGGAACATGAGGACGGTGGTCCCGACGGCCAGGCCCCGGTCGATCCCGAGCCACACTCCGGCGACCACGACCGGCACGAAGATGATCGCCGGCACCGCCGGATGCACCCGGGAGAAGAAGTCGAGGAAGCGGCTCTCGAACATCGGCGGAGAGGCCGAGAGCCGGGCTGTCCGCTCATGCGCCATCGGGGCTGATCTTAGCGAGAGCAATTCGAAGGCCGGTGCTTTTCGGTGCTTGCGAAAGTCGTGACCAACCGGTGAAAAAAGAACAGCGCCATTTGCGAGGTTGTGCCTGACGCACGCCTGCGCAGGTGCCATGATGGCCCCCGGTCGCGAGGAGCTGGAACCCGACGGCCGGACACCGAAGCGGGGTCCCGAGACCCCGGGGAGACGAGACTAAGAGAGGATGGGGCCGAACCTTGGCTGACGGTCGAGCGCGCAATGCTGCGGTGAGCTGTGAGGACTGCTTCTTCCGCCGCCGCGGTCTCTGCGCCCTCGGGTTGGACTCGCCTTGCCCCACCTTCCGGCCGGACACGCCGGACGGCCTGGTCCCGCCACGCCAGCCGGCGCTGCTGATGCGGGATCGTGCGGGGCGCGCGCCCGAAGCGGCTGCCCGGCCGCTCGCAGTCGGAGCGTAGGGCGAAGCCCGAAGCGACTTAGGCGGGGCGGCCGCATGCAGCCGCGGCTGTGTGGCGAAGCCGGGCAGCAGGGCGGTTATCGTCCCGGCGGGGCAATGGGAACCTCGCCTTGAGAATCACCGTCCTCGGCAAGTCGCCTTCCTGGCAGGACGCCGGAGGGGCCTGCAGCGGCTATCTGATCGAGACCGACGGGACGAAGGTCCTGCTCGACTGCGGCAACGGGGTGTTCGGCAAGCTCCGCGAGCACGCCGACTACACGGAGGTCGACGCGGTGGTCATCTCGCACCTCCACGCGGACCACTTCCTCGACCTCGTCCCCTTCTCGTACGCCCTGATCTATGCGCCCAGGCAGCAGCCGGTTCCCGTTCACATCTGGAACGGAACCGATGACCCGGCGCACCCGCGGTTGATCGCGCCGCCGGGCGCGCAGGAGACCTTCCGCCGGGTCGTCGGGGCCTGGGGCAACGACGACCTGATCGAGAGCGCCTTCCGGATCGAGGAGTACGAGGCGGGCGACCGAGTCGAAGTCGGCGATGTCTGGTTCGGCTTTCATCCGGTCCCGCACTTCGTCGAGACCTTTGCCGTGCGGATCGGCTCGGAGGGCGGCGGCGAGGTCGTCTACAGCGCCGACACCCGGCCCGGCGGGGAGATCGTCGATGCGGCCAAGAACGCGGACCTGCTGATCATCGAGGGAACGCTGCCGCGGCCGGAGCGCACGGGCCACCGTGGGCATCTCACGCCGGAGGAGGCCGGCGAGCACGCGCGCGAGGCTGGGGCGAAGCGGGTGGTGATCACCCACATCTCGGACGAGCTCGGCGACGAGTGGGCCCGCGGCGAGGGCGAGAAGGGCTTCGGCGGGCCCGTCGAGATCGCCCGCGAGGGCGCCGTGTACGACGTCTAGCGGCTTCGCCATCAGATCGCGGCAGCAAGCGGCCGCTAGTCGATCAGGGCGCCGGCGCTGACGTTGATGGTCGCCGCGGTCATGCTCCGCGCCTGATCCGAGGCCGCGAAGGCCGCCGTGTTGCCGACGTCCTCCAGAGTCGCGGCGCGGCCGAGGAGGGTCTGCGCTTCGATCAGCTCGACGATCTCCTGTCCTCCCTCCATCTCCGGAAGCGAGTCCGGCACCCCGCCACTCTCCAGAGTTACGACCCGGACGCCGTGCGGCCCGAGCTCGATCGAGAGCCGGCGGCGGAAGCTCTCGATCAGATCGAAGGCCGCCTGCGTCGCGCCCAGCAGGTAGTCGCGGTCAGGCCCGCTGCGATCGCCCGGTCCGCCGAAGAAGAGGATCGCCCCCGAGCCCTGCTCGATCATCCGGCGCCCGGCGACCTTGGAGGTGATGAAGGTCGTTCGCGACGCGACCTCGATCGGGGCCATGTAGTCCTCGACCGCAAGCTCGACCAGCGGCGTGCCATGGGTGTACGGGTGCGTGATGACGTTCATCGAAACGTCGAGCGAGCCGGCCTCGGCGACGACCTCGGCGGCGTGGCGCTCGACAGCGGACTCGTCGAGCGCGTCCACGATCGCGGTGCTCGCGCTCCCTCCAGCGGAGCGGATCTCCTCGGCCACGCTCTCCAGCTTCTCCTGCGTGCGACCGCAGAGGAACACCGTGGCCCCCTCGCGCGCGAAAGCGCGGGCGCAGGCGCCCCCGATGGACCCCCCGCCGCCGTAGATGACCGCCGTCTTTCCTTCCAGCAACACGTAATGCCTCCTTGGTTCGCGTCCGTAATTTGAGACCTGCTGCCGGCCTCGAATTCATCGCTGGCTATGGTGTCGGTAGATGACCAGCCAGCGTGATCCATTTGCGGACTTCGCCCGGATGCGCCGGGAGATGGATGAGCTGCTCGGCGATTTCTGGGACCAGACGGGCCACCGCCAACGCCGGCAGATCGCCGCCTTCGTTCCCCGGGTGGACGTCTACTACTGCGGCTCGGACGCGCCGGAGAAGGCGGTCGTCAAGGTCGAGCTGCCGGGCATCGAGCTCGAGGCGGTGAACCTCGAGGTCACAGGTCGGACGCTCGTGATCAGCGGCGAGCGCCCAGTCCGCGACACCGAGGGTCGGACCTACCAGCAGGTCGAACTGCCCTCCGGGCCGTTCCGGCGCGTCGTCGAGCTCTCCGTGGACGTCAACGCCGAGCAGGCGCAGGCCACCTACGAGGACGGAATCCTCAGGGTGGAGCTGCCAACCCGCGTGCCGCGGCCGGCCCGCCAGGTGCCGATCGAGCGGGCGGAGTAACGGGCCGTACGACGGGGAAGGGAATCTGACAATGGCCGACGTGGAGACTCCGCAGCTCGAGGTGGTGGAGATCCCCGACGTCGGGGAGGCGGCGCGCCGCGCCGAGCCGCTCCCCGACGCGCTGCCGATCCTGCCGTTGAGGGAGACGGTCACCTACCCGGACACGCTGACGCCCCTCGCCGTTGGCCAGGAGCGCTCGATCAACCTCGTCAACGACGTCCTCTCCGGGACCCGGATGCTGGCGATGGTCGCCTCGAAGGACCCGGAGCTCGACACGCCCGGACCCGGCGACCTCTACGGCGTCGGCGTCGCCGGCACCGTCGCCCGGATGATGAAGGTGCCCGACGGGACCCTCCGCATCCTGGTCCAGGGCTCGGAGCGGATCCGGATCCTCGACTACGTCAGCGAGGAGCCCTACCTGGTCGCGCGGATCGAGGAGATTCCGGACGTGCTCGAGGCCTCCACCGAGCTGGAGGCCCTGACCCGCAACGTCCAGGGCACCTTCACGCAGATCATCGAGGCGATCCCGTACCTGCCGGAGGAGCTGCAGCTGGCGGTGGCCAACCTCGACGAGCCCTCGGCCCTCTCACATCTGATCGCCGGCGCACTGCGCATCTCGACCGAGGAGAAGCAGGAGCTGCTGGAGACCGTCGACGTCACCCGCCGGCTCCGCCGCCTCTCGGAGATCCTCACCCGCGAGCTCGAGGTCGTCCAGCTCGGCTCGAAGATCCAGTCGCAGGTCGAGTCCGAGATCGACAAGGGCCAGCGCGAGTACTTCCTGCGCCAGCAGCTGAAGGCGATTCAGGACGAGCTCGGTGAGGGCGACGAGCAGCAGGTCGAGATCAACGAGCTGCGGCAGCGGATCGAGGATGCCGGGCTCCCGGAGGAGGCGCAGAAGGCGGCCGAGCGCGAGCTCTCTCGGCTCGAGAAGCTGCCCCCGGTCGCCGCCGAGTACGGCGTCATCCGCACCTACCTGGAGTGGCTGGTCGACCTTCCCTGGTCCAAGCAGACCGAGGACAACCTCGACATCGCCCACGCGCGCGAGGTCCTCGACGAGGATCACTACGACCTCGAGGAGGTCAAGGACCGGATCCTCGAGTATCTGGCGGTCCGCAAGCTCAACCCCGAGTCGCCTGGTCCGATCCTCTGCTTCGTCGGCCCGCCGGGCGTCGGCAAGACCAGCCTCGGGCGGTCGATCGCGCGGGCCCTGGGCCGCGAGTTCGAGCGCATCTCGGTGGGCGGGGTGCGCGATGAGGCCGAGATCCGCGGCCACCGCCGCACCTACATCGGGGCGCTGCCGGGGACGATCATCCGGGCGCTCCGCGACGCGGGCACCCGCAACCCCGTCTTCATGATCGACGAGATCGACAAGATGGGAGCCGACTTCCGCGGCGACCCCTCGAGCGCGATGCTCGAGGTGCTCGACCCGGCGCAGAACTCCACCTTCCGCGACCACTACCTCGACCTGCCCTTCAACCTCTCCGAGGTCCTCTTCATCGCGACGGCGAACATCCTCGACACGGTCCCGCCGCCCCTCCAGGACCGAATGGAGGTGATCAACCTCGCCGGCTACACGGTCGAGGAGAAGCTCCACATCGCCAAGCGCTACCTGGTGCCCCGCCAGCTCGCGGCCAACGGCCTCAGGGCCTCACAGATCGAGTTCGCCGATCCGGCGCTGACCGCGATCATCGACGAGTACACCCGGGAGGCGGGCGTGCGCAACCTGGAGCGGACGGTCGGGACGATCTGCCGCAAGGTCGCCCGGCAGGTGGCGGAGGGGAAGGCCAAGGGCAAGGTCCGGATCTCGGCCAAGCGGGCCCGCGAGCTGCTCGGCAAGCGGCGCTTCTTCTCCGAGCAGCGTCGGCGGACCAAGGACCCGGGGGTGGCCACCGGCCTCGCCTGGACGCCGGTCGGCGGCGAGGTGCTCTTCGTCGAGGCGACCGCGGTGCCCGGCTCGGGGAAGCTGACGATTACGGGCCAGCTCGGTGACGTGATGAGGGAGTCCGCGCAGGCCGCGCTGACCTGGGTGCGGAGGCATTCGCAGGAGCTCGCCCCCGACCTGCCCGACGAGTGGTTCGCCGACCACGACATCCACGTCCACGTCCCCGCCGGCGCGGTGCCCAAGGACGGTCCCTCCGCCGGCGTCGCGATGACCACGGCGCTCGCCTCCCTGATCAGCAACCGGCCGGTGCGAAACGACGTGGCGATGACCGGTGAGGTCACCCTTACCGGGCAGGTCCTCCCGATCGGCGGGCTGAAGGAGAAGTCGCTCGCCGCCCAGCGCGCCGGGATCAAGCAGGTGATCGTCCCCGACCGCAACGAGGGCGACGTGGAGGAGATCTCCGAGCAGGAGCGCGAGGGACTCGACTTCGTCTACGCCGATGACATCGGCGATGTGTTGAAAGTCGCCCTGCAGCGGGATGGCCGGGCACCGAAATCGGCTGGAAAAACTCCGAGGGGGTAGTCTCCCCCCTGCACCCTGGAAAACGATCTGAGGAGACCCATGGGGGCACAAAGCAGAAGCGCGAAAGCCGGAGATGCCGCCAGGTCCGTGGCGTCGAACCCCTACGTGCGGCGGCTGATCGAGGATGCGGAGCTTCGCGAGAACATCCGCACCGCGTTCGAAGCGGCGAAGGGCGCGTACGCGCGGATGTCGAACGGCAAGGGACCTGCGAAGGCCCTGATGGACGACAAGAAGGTCCAGCGCGATCTGCGCCAGGCGGCCGAGTCTCTGAGGGATGCTTCACAGCAGCTGCGCGGCAAGAGGACAGGCCGCCGGTTCGGGCTCGGAAAGGCCCTGCTCGTGGCGATCTTCGGAGCGGCCCTGATCCTGATCCTGAGCGAGGACGCGCGCAAGATGGTGCTGGACAAGCTGTTCGGCGCGGAGGAGGAGTTCGAGTACACCTCGACCACCACTCCGGCGCCAGACACCGAAACGGTTCCGAGCGCCTGACGGCGCACTTACCGGCTTGATCGAGGGCGCCCGCGGGCGCCCTCTTTCGTGTCAGCGGTTCTGCAGCAGCCCGGAGACCGCCGACGCGAGGCGTCTGCCCTTGGCGGTCAGGCGGTACTCGGCGTGCGGGGGGCGGCCTGGGATCAGCTCTCGCTCGACGATCCCGGCTGCCTCGAGGTGCTCGAGGCGATCCGAGAGGGTGGTCGGGGAGATTCCCGGAAGCGACTGCCGGAATTCGTTGAAACGGGCGGCGCCGCTGGAGCAGGCGTAGATCGTGCCCAGCGTCCAGCGGCGCTCCAACAGCTCAGCGACCGAGCGGAGCTCCGAGGGGACGGGCGAGCAGCTACGACACCGCGGCGACATCCGCACCCTGCCCGGCGGGCTCCAGGGCGAGGTCGAGCACCTCGCCGATGCCCATCACCGGGTGGAAGGTCATCTGCTCGCGAACCTCCTCGGGGACGTCGTCGAGGTCGCCTCGGTTTCGCTCCGGGAGGATCACCTCGGTGAGGCCGGCGGCGTGCGCCGCAAGGACCTTCTGCTTGAGGCCGCCGATCGGCAGCACCCGGCCCTGCAGGGTGACCTCGCCGGTCATCCCAACCGTGTGCTTCACCGGGCGTCCGCTCAGCAGCGAGGCCAGCGCGGTGGTCATCGCCGTCCCGGCGCTCGGGCCGTCCTTAGGGATCGCCCCCGCCGGGACGTGAACGTGGAACTCGCGCTTGAAGGCGTCCGAGTCGATGCCGAGCTCGTCCGCGTGGGCGCTGACGTAGGAGAGCGCGATCCGCGCCGATTCCTTCATCACGTCGCCCAGCTGACCAGTCAGCACCAGGCCCTTCTCGCCCTCGGTCCCCGTCGCCTCGATGAAGAGGACGTCGCCGCCGGTCCCGGTCACCGCCAGTCCGGTGGCCACGCCGGGGATCGCGGTGCGCTCGACGGACTCCTGGAAGAAGCGCTGGCGCCCGAGAGCATCGACGACGGCGTCGGGATCGATGACGACCGGCGCCTCCGCCTCGCCCGCGGCGATGCGCGTCGCCGCGCGGCGCAGGAGCTTGCCGAGCTCACGCTCGAGCTGGCGTACCCCGGCCTCGCGGGTGTACTCGGTGATCACCTTGCGCAGGATGGCGTCGGAGGCCTCGACCTCTTCGTCGCGAAGCCCGTTCCGATTCACCTGGCGCGGCCAGAGGTAGCCGCGCGCGATTGCCAGCTTCTCCTCGGTGGTGTACCCGTCGAAGCTGATCACCTCCATGCGGTCGAGCAGGGGGGCTGGGATGGTGTCGAGGATGTTCGCGGTGGCCAGGAAGACGACCTCCGAGAGGTCCACCTCGACGTCGAGGTAGTGGTCGCGGAAGGAGTGGTTCTGCGCCGGGTCGAGGACCTCGAGCAGGGCGGCCGAGGGGTCGCCTCGCCAATCGGCTCCAACCTTGTCGACCTCGTCGAGCAGGATCACCGGGTTCATGGTCTTCGCATCGCGCAGGGCGCGGACGATCCGGCCCGGGAGGGCCCCGATGTAGGTGCGGCGGTGTCCGCGGATCTCGGCCTCGTCGTGGATGCCGCCCAGTGAGAGGCGCACGAACTCGCGACCCAGTGAGCGGGCCACGGACTCGCCGATCGAGGTCTTGCCCGTACCAGGCGGTCCGACCAGCGTCAGGATCGCGCCGCTGGCGCGGCTGTCGTCCTCGATCTTGCGCTCCTTGCGCAGCTTCTGAACGGCGATGAACTCGGTGATGCGCCGCTTCACGTCCTCGAGGCCGGCATGGTCATCGTCGAGGACCTCGCGGGTGTGCTTCGGATCGAGCCGTTCCTCGGAGCGCTTCGACCACGGCACAGCCAGCAGCCAGTCGAGGTAGCTGCGGATCATCGATGACTCGGGCGACTGCTCGCCCTGGCGCTCGAGCCGCCGGAGCTCCTTCTCGGCCTGCTCGGCGACCGCCTCGGGCATCTCGGCCTCGGCGATCTTGGTCTCGTACTCGGAGATCACGTCTCCCTCGTCCTCGCCGAGCTCCTTGCGGATCGACTCCATCTGCTTGCGCAGGAAGTACTCGCGCTGCTGGGCCTGCGCGCCGGACTCGACGTCGTCGCGAATCCTGCGGCGGACCTGCAGCTCGGCCAGGCGCTCGCGCTGCATCTCGATCGCCAGCTCGAGGCGAGCCGTGACGTCGACGGTCTCGATCAGCTTCAGCTTCTGCTCAGGCGAGAGATCGGGGCTGTAGCCGGCCGTGTCGGCCAGGGCGCCCGGCTCCTCGATCGAGCGCAGGAACGCGCCGATGCGCTCATCGGCGTTGCGCAGCTCGAGTATCTCCTCGACGACGGCGCGGTACTCGTGCATGAGCTCGCTGATGCGCTCATCGTCTGGATGGCCGTCGTGGATCTCCTGCACCTCGACGCGCAGCTGCTCGCCGTCGGCGGGCTCCGCCGCACCGGCCAGGCCGCGGTGCAGCCCGACCACGGTGGTCACGTGGGCGCCGCCCGGCAGCTGGCCGCGCTCGATCACCTCGGCGACCACGCCGATGCGGCCGAACTCGCCGTTCTGGCGGGGAAGCAGGAAGACGCGATCCTCGTCACCGGTGTCGACCGGCAGCGTCGCGGTTATCGAGGGGAAGACGATTGCTTCGTCAAGTGGGATCAGAAGAAGGCTCATGGGCAGTCCAATTTCTGTAGTTGGTACAGAGAGAGGATAGCCAATCGATGTCACTAGTCTGCGACCGCGATGGCGAGCGTCCACATCCTGGTGCCGGCCCAGCGCTACGTCTTCGCGGTCTCCAACGGCGAGGCGGACGCAGCGACGATCGACAGCTCCGCCGAGGGGTTCCAGCGCTACAAGTCGCTGCAGGAGGGCGGCCGGACCACCGGGATGATCGCCTTCCCGAACACCCTTTTGATCCGGGGCGAGCGCGATTACCTCGTCGACCCCGGCCTGATCATGCAGGGCGCGCCCGTGCTCGGCGCCCTGGCGGAGCTCGGGGTCGATCCAAATGAGGTCAAGGACGTGATCCTCACGCACCTGCACTTCGACCATGCCGAAGGGCTGGCGGGCTGGCCTATGCGCCGCACCTACGTCCACAAGATCGAGACCGAGGCGCCCTACGCGCAGCTCGTCTCCGGGGTCCTCGAGATGGCGAACCTGGAGGTGGTCGAGGGGGATGAGGGCGAGATCGAGCCCGGCCTGCGCTGGATCCGCACCCCTGGGCATAGCGATGGCCTGATCTCGCTGCTCGTCGACACCGACGACGGTCTGGTGGTGATCGCCTCTGACTGTGTCGGACCGCTGCCCGAGTACTTCGATCAGATGGACCTGCCCGAGGACTTCGGCCCGGAGCGCGACGAGCTGCTGCGCCAGTGGAAGCGCATCCGCGACCTCGATCCCGCGGTCGTGATCCCGGGACACAACCCGCCCGTCAAGCTGCGCTAGCACCCGCAAGCTGTCCAGCCAGCCAAGGTCCTAGAGTTCGGGCCGTGGAGGCCACGAAGACGCGCGAGCTGAGCGGGGAGAAGGCGCAGCGAATCGTCGAGGCGATGCGCTCCAGCGTCGCCCGGCGGGGCATCGCCGGCTCCACCTTCGAGCACGTCGCCCGGGAGGCCGGGGTCAGCCGGGGGCTGCTCCACTACTACTTCGGCACCAAGGAGGCACTGCTGGTCGAGGTCGTCCGGCGGGACACCGAGCACCGCATCGCCCGCCTCGACGAGCCGCTGGGCAAGGCCGGATCCGTGGACGAGGTGCTCGAGATCCTGGTTGCCGACCTCGAGGACTCGATCCAGAACGAGCCCGGGTTCTGGGTGCTGCTCTTCGACCTGTTCACGGCCGGGCGCCGCAATCCCGAGATCCAGCGCGAGGTCGGGGAGCTGTTCAACCGCACCCGCGACCACGTCGTGGAGATCCTCCGAGCCAAGCAGGCCGAGGGCGTGATCTCGCCGCGATTCGACATCAACTCGGTCGTGGCGCTGCTCTTCGCGATGGCTGACGGGATCGCGCTCCAGGTCCTCTCCGATCCCGAGCGAGATCACACCGACGTGATCGCGGCGGGCACGCAAGCGGCTCGGCACATCCTCGCGGGCTGACCCGCCACCAGGCCAGGATGCCCCGATGATCTGGCAGGAGCCCGCCAAGGGCGGATACCCGGATCGCTCGTTCCTTGCGCTGCCCGGGATCGAGCGGATGACCGCCGGACGGCGGGGACGGATTCCCTACTCGCCGATGGGCTACCTGACCGAGCTCCAGATGACCGAGGCCTCGCGCGGGCACTCCACCTTCTCGATGCCGGCATCGCCCTGGTTCGCGAACTCCTCCGGCCTGATCTCGGGGGGCGTGCTCGCCGTGATCGGCGACGCCGCGCTCGGCTCGGTGGTGCACTCGGACGTCGGCTCCGGGCAGGGGATGACGACGGCGGAGCTCTCGATGTCGTTTCTACGGCCGGTCGTGCCGAAGCGCGGTGCGCTAGTCACCGGGTCCGGGCAGCTGATCCACCGAGGGCGTTCGCTGGGGATCTCGGAGGCCTTCCTGTTCGACGACGACGACCAGCTGATCTCGCACGGCACGACGCGATGCACCGTCTTTCCTCCGGTGGACCCGGTGCCGGACCCACCCGACGATGACGCCCCGGTCGCCGACGGCGAGCCGCCCGGCAGCGACCCGAGCGACCCGCTGCGGAGGGAGCTCGAGGGCGAGGTGCTGCCACAGGAGATCTTCGAGAGCCGGGGCGGGCTCGAGATCCTCCGGGACGTGATCGGCGGTGAGCTGCCGCGGCCGCCGATCTACCACCTCACCGGCCTCCGGCTGACCGAGGCCGCCAAGGGCGCGGCAACCGTCGAGCTGCCCTGCAGCAAGTGGCTCTCGACCTCGGCCGGGACGATCCAGGGTGGCTTCACGGCGATGCTGGCCGAGAGTGCGATGGGCGCGGCGGCCTTCAGCACGGTTCAGCCCGGCACCGCGGTCGCCAGCCTGGACCTGAAGGTGAACTACCTGCGGCCCGTCTTCCCGGACGGCGAGCCGATCGTCGCCCAGGCACGGATCATCCATCAGGGCCGGACCCTCGCGGTGACGACGGTGGGGATCACCAACGCCGAGGGCAAGCAGGTGGCCCTCGCCACCGGCTCCTCGATGTACCTGCCGGGCAGGCCGGCGAATCTCGTCGGGGTCGAACTGGGCTCCGGATCCTCCGACCCCGAGGACGATCCCGGGGCGTAGGATCGGCCTTGTGGGACTGTTCGGCTTCCTGCGGAAGGACGACGAGCGCGCGATGCCGGAGCCGGGTACCCCCGAGTTCGAGGCGATGGTGAAGGGCTCGGCCATACCCGATTCGCGGAGCGTCTCCATGGGCGAGGAGGGCTGGACCCAACCTGGGTCCTCGCAGTCGATCGACCTGCGCGGCACCGGCAAGCGGGAGGAGATCCAGGAAGTGCTGCGCGAGCACGGGATCGATCCCGACCAGAAGGGTCAGACGATCGACGCCTCGCAGGTCCCGGGCCTGAGGGAGGCCCTGATCAAGGCCTTGTTTCGCGGTGTGCCGAACTCCGGCGGGATCGGCGGTGGAATCCCGAAGAAGCGGGACTAGTTCGCCGTCGCCGGGCGCCTTTTCAACCTCCTATGCCGAAAAAGCGCCCGGGGCGCGTGACTACTCGACCGGTGCGGCGCGCGGCGGGAAGATCTTCTGCATCCGCGCCAGCTGGCGCAGCGAGCCGCGCGGCTTGAGCTTGCGGCGCAGGATGGCCCGGCGGGCGTCCTGACCGCGGATCGAGATGTCGACCCAGTCGGCCCAGCTCGTGCGGAGCGTGACGTCGGCTTTCTCCGCCAGCCCCGGCGCCGAGCTGGTGGAGCCGTTGTCGATGCGGACGTGCCACGGCTCGGCATCCTCGAAGCGCCACTGGATCGTCACCGGCCGGTCGACGGTGTCGGTGCGGGCCGAGCGGGCGACGACGTCGAAGAGGATCTCCTCCACCTCGTGGTCGACCTTGGGCCTGCCGTTGGGCTCACCCAGGACGCCCGCCTTGAGCAGCTTGATCTGGCGCTCGGCGCGCTGCTCGTGCGGCATCTCGGGGTCGAAGGGGTAGACGCCGGGCATCTCCGAGAGCGGATAGCCCGTCGCCTTCCACTTCATCTCGACGGACTTCATGCCGAACGCGTAGATCTGCGGGAGCGTGAAGCCGTATTCCGTCGTGTAACGCTCGTCCCAGCCGGGCGGGACGAAGACCCCGGTCACGTAAGGCAGGACCTCGCGGAGCAGCTCGGCGACCGCTTCCTTGCACTCCTCCGACTCCTCGAAGAGCTCGGAGAGCACCTTGACGCCGAAGCCGATGTGGCGCTGCTCGTCGCGGGAGACCTTCTCCATCCCCGCGCTGAAGCCGGGCATCGTCCCGGCCTTCGCGAAGAAGTCCTCGATGAAGTGCTGCCCGGGCTGGGCCATGGTCGCCTCGATGACCATGTGGTAGAGCGTGATCGCCTGGGCGAACTTGGGGAGGGAGCGGTCGTGGTGGAGCTCCTCCACCATCCGCTCGAGCCGGCCGAAGACGTTGCGATAGCCCCAGCCGAGGTTGGACTCGGTGAACTCGAGGCCGGCAGCGATGTCCCCCTCGACCCCGATCACTTCCTTGAAGAAGCGATGGAAGAAGACGGCGTGGCGGGCCTCGTCGACCTGCTGCGTGGCGAGGAAGTACTTCTGCTCCTCCTTGGGGGCGGCCTCGATGTAGGGGGAGAGGCCGTCGGCCACCGCGTCCTCGCCGTAGAAGAACATCGAGTAGATCCAGTGCGCTGACTTCCGCTGGATGTCGTTGAGGGAGTCCCAGCCCTTGCGGTCCTCGGAGAAGTCGAGCTCGGTCGCCTTCCAGTTCCCCTCCTCCCAGCGGCGGTATAGGTCGTCGTAGGTGATCTGCTGGACGATGCTCTGCTGGGCGACCGACATGAGTGCCTCCTCTGGATTCCGCGTGACTCGTGACCTATAGTAACTGACTGACTAGTCAGTTAGTACCGTGAGTCCCATCACACAGACAAAGACCGCGCCCGCCCGCTCCCGGATGAGCGCCGCGGATCGACGCGAGGCGATCCTCGATGCCGCCCGCTATGCCTTCGCCGAGCGGGGCTACCACGAGACCTCCCTCGACTCCGTCGCGGAGCGCGCGGGGGTCTCGAAGGCTCTCCTCTACGAGCACTTCGCATCGAAGCGGGAGCTCTACGTGGCGATGCTCGAGATGCACGTGCACGAGCTTGTCGAGCGGATCAGCGGCGCGGTTGCAGGCGCGGAGCCCGGCGAGGCGCGGATGCGGGCCGGCGTAGAGGCGTTCTTCGGCTTCGTCGACGAGCGGCGTGGCGCCTGGCGGATCATGTTCCGGAACGCCAGCGATCCCGACGTCGCGGTGCGACTCGACCGCCTCCGTGACGAGGTCGCCGCCGCGATCATCCAGCTGATGAGTGAGGAGGCCGAGCGGAAGGGGCTCGACTTCCCAAAGCTCCCTCAGATGGTCGAGATGATCGCCCAGCAGCTGGTGGGCGCCATGCAGTCGCTGGCCGACTGGTGGGACCTACATCGAAAGGTGCCGAAGGGGGAGGTCGTCCAGGCCGCGATGGACTTCGCCTGGATCGGGCAGGAGCGGGTCAGCCGGGGTGAGCGCTGGAAGCCCTGACTCAGGGCAGTTGCGGGATCAGACCATGAGCCTGGGCGAAGTTGGTCAGCGCGGCGGCGTACTGGGCGTAGCCCGCTTGGCTGGGATGGATCCCGCTGTCGGCGTCGATGATCCACGGCGGGCCTGAGCAAAAGTCGTAATCGGAGGCGGTGAAGAAGTCCTGCGTCAGGTCGGACTGGTGGCTCGGGCCGTCGGAGTCGAATACCTCGTCACAGTCATAGTTGCCTGTCCAGCTGTCGTGGATGGTCGGCGGCAGGCCCGTGTTGAAGCGGGGAAGCTTGGTGGGATCGGCGTCCGCGGGATCGACCCGGGCCTCGATCATGAACAGCCGTGCGGCCTGAGCGGTGGGCACGTGATCCTTCGTGTTCGCCACAGGCCCAGCATCTTCACCCCACCCATCACTCTCGCGTATGAGGGAACGAAGACCGCGGCGAGTCCGAAGGCAAGTCCGGCGAACACACGGCCGGTCGCCGGGACGGCGAAGCTGTCTCCCGCCGCGAAGATCACGTTGCCGACAATCGAGAGCAGGCAGCAGGCCCAGATTCCCGACAGGACGCGGATTCTGCGCGCTAGGGCCGCGCCAGCGAGGCTGCCGACCGCCGATCCCGCGAAGAAGAAGGCCCCGGAGACCAGGCCGACTTCCCCCAGGGTGATGTCGAAGTCACGCGTCAGTGAGCCGACGACCGGCCCGACGTTGCCGCAGTTCCAACCGGTGATCGCTAGGGCGATGACGAAGACGCCGATGCTCCGGCGGGCGCTCACGGGGTTGCCTTCTACCGGAGACGGCGGATAGGGTCGCGGCGTGCTCAGTCCATGACGGATCACGTGATCGACCCGGAGCGGATCCACCACAAGTGGGACAACAGCCTCGAACCAACCCTGGTGGTCCAGCCCGGAGACAGCGTCGCCTTCGGGCTGGCGATGTCGGCCCAGGGACAGGTCGAGCGCGGTGCGGGTTTCGACCGCACGAGCTTTGACATCGACACCCTTTACAACCTGCTCGGCCCCGTACTTGTGCAGGGGGCCCGGCCTGGGGACACCCTCGAGGTCGAAATACTCAGCCTGACCCCGGGAGAGTGGGGGTGGACCGCGATCCTGCCGGGGGAGGGCCTGCTGCCGGAGGATTTCCCGGAGCCGTTCCTAAAAACCTTCGAGCTCGGTGGCCGATCGCGGGCGGAACTCGCTCCCGGTATCGAGATCCCCATACAGCCCTTTCTGGGAACCATGGGCACCCACCCAGATGAGGCGGGCATCCATGACGTGTTGCCGCCGCACAAGGGTGGCGGGAACATCGATGCCCGGCATCTGAAGCAGGGGACGACACTGTGGCTGCCCGTCTGGTGCGACGGCGCGCTCTTCTCCTGCGGCGATCCACATGCCCTGCAGGGGGACGGAGAGGTATGCGTCTCGGCCATCGAATGCGACATGGACGCCGAGCTTCGCTTCGATCTGCGCAAGTCCGCGATCGGCGCGCCGCGATTCTTTGTGCCGAGCCCGCTGACGCCGCGCACCGATACCCACGGCCACCTCGGGACGATGGGGATCGGGCCGGACCTGATGGAGGGGGCCAAGACGGCCGTCCGCGAGATGATCGACCTCGTCGTCGAGCGCTGGGACCTGGGCCGCGAGGATGCCTACATGCTCTGCAGCCTCGCCGGCGATCTAAAGATCCTCGAGATCGTCGACGGCGGCAGCTGGAACGTCGGCTTCACTCTTCCACTGGAGGTGTTCGAGTCGGAAGGCTGAGAGCCCGGCTCAGGCAGCCGCGCCGAGCTTGGGCGAGGTCCAGGGCTCCTTCAGCCGCCGGGTGAGCTCGTCGCCGAGCTCCGCGATCGGCAGCCGGTCCTGCTTCAGCGAGTCCCGGTCGCGCAGGGTGACGGTGTCGTCGTCCATCGTCTGGTGGTCGACCGTGACGCCCCAGGGCGTGCCGATCTCGTCCTGGCGGCGGTAGCGCTTGCCGATCGAGCCGCCGGTGTCGTACTCGGCGGGGAGCAGCTCGCGCAGCTCCTCGTAGATCTCCCGCGCTTTCTCCGGTTGGCCGTCCTTGTTGACGAGGGGCAGGACCGCGACCTTGACCGGCGCCAGTTTGGGGTGGAGGCGCAGAACGGTGCGCTCGCGCCCCTCGACCTCCTCGGTCTCGTAGGCGTCGATCATGAAGCTGAGCATCGCCCGGTCGACGCCGGCCGCGGGCTCCACCACGTGGGGGACATAGCGATCCCCGGACCCCGAGTCGACGAACTCCAGCTTCTCCCCGGAGAACTTTGCGTGCTGGGTGAGGTCGAAGTCGCCGCGGTTGGCGATCCCCTCGAGCTCCGACCAGCCCATCGGGAAGTCGTACTCCACGTCCGAGGTCGCGCTCGAGTAGTGGGAGAGCTCGTCGGCGCCGTGTGCTCGG
This sequence comes from uncultured Solirubrobacterales bacterium, assembly GCA_963797265.1. Lineage (GTDB taxonomy): Bacteria > Actinomycetota > Thermoleophilia > Solirubrobacterales > 70-9 > DASUPK01. The sequence continues at coordinate 151,209 of CAWCOY010000005.1, forward strand.
AGCCGGAGCTTCTCGGGCCTGATGCCGAGGTCGGTGTACCAGCGCAGCCGCTGTTCCATCCAGTAGTCGTGCCACCGGTCGGTCTCGGCCGGCGGGACGAAGAACTCCATCTCCATCTGCTCGAACTCGAAGGTCCGGAAGATGAAGTTGCCGGGCGTGATCTCGTTGCGGAACGACTTGCCGATCTGGGCGATGCCGAAGGGAGGCTTCTTCCGCGCGAACTGCAGGACGTTCTTGAAGTTGATGAAGATGCCCTGCGCCGTCTCGGGGCGCAAATAGGCCTTGTTCGACTCGTCCTGGACGGGACCGACGTATGTCTCGAACATCAGGTTGAACTGGCGCGGCTCGGAGAGCTCGCCACCGCAGACCGGGCATTGGATCTCGCCCTCGGCGTCCTCGGAGCCGAGCTGCGCCTCGCGCAGGTCATCCTCGCGAAAGCGCTGCTTGCACTCGCCGAGGCATTGGACGAGGGGATCGGTGAAGCCGGCGAGATGCCCGGACGCCTCCCAGACCCTGGGGTTCTGGATGATCGCCGAGTCCAAAGCGACGATGTCGTCGCGCTCCTGCAGCATCGAGCGCCACCACTCGTTCTTGACGTTGTTCTTGAGTAGGACGCCGTAGTGCCCGTAGTCGTAGGTGTTGCGGAAACCGCCATAGATCTCCGACGCCGGGAAGATGAACCCCCGCCTCTTGCAGAGCGCGACGATCTCCTCGAGCTTGGTGAGCTCAGCCATGGCGGTCAGCGTAAAGGGGCCACTCGGCGGAAGGCCGCGTGCGTTGCGCATGGGCGCCGCCCACTACCCTCTCCCTCCCGATGCCGATCTACGAGTACCGCTGCCTGAACGGACACACCTTCGAGGTGATCCAGAGCATGTCCGACGATCCGGTCGAGACCTGCGAGGTTTGCCGCGCACCGGTCGAGCGGGTCTTTCATCCCGTCGCGGTCCACTTCAAAGGCTCGGGCTTCTACACGACCGACTACGCCAAGAAGGTGAAGGCGGGCGCAGCGAAGGACGGGGGTTCGTCAGGGGATTCGGGCGGCTCGGACTCGGGCTCATCGAGCGAGACGAAGTCGTCCTCGTCCGACGGCGGCGACAAGGCCGCCAAAAGTTCCAGCTCCGACTAGGGCGAGCACTGCGCTTGGTGCGGCGGGTCTGAGCCGGTCAGCTTCTTGACCGCATCGATGCACTCGCTCTCCGGGATCTGCAGGCTTCCCCCGGGGCCCGATGAGATCGCGGCCTTGTTGCCGCCGAGCACGTTGGTCTCGCCGCTGCCCCCGATGATCGCTGCGATCGCGACCTGGGGGAGCGTGAAGCCGCCCATGTCGCTGATGAAGGCCTTCGGGGCGTCCCAGCCGATGAACGGTCCCTTGAGGAAGTTGTAGGGAAACCGGGTGATGCTGGTGAGGCGTCCCTTGATCCCGTTCAGGACCTCCTGCTGGCGGGCCGCTCGGTCGCGATCGTCCTCTGACGGATCGCAGTTGTTGTGGCGAAGCCGGGCATAGGCGAGCGCCTTGTCGCCCTGCAGGGTGATCTCGCCAGGCGGCAGCTTCAGGGAGACGCCGCCCTGTTTCTTGCCTCCGTCGACATCGCCGCAGACGACCGCGCCGTCCTCCTTGCCGTTGGTGTCGGGCACGTCGATGTTCACGCCACCCAGCGTGTTGATGAAGTCCGCGAAGCCGTCGAAGTTGACGATCACGATGTGGTTGATGTCAATCCCGAGGAAGTTCTCGACGGTCTTGATCGTCGAGGCCGGGTTGCCGTTGGGGCTGTTCGTGTTGCAGGCCAGCGAGGCGTTGATCTTCTGCTCGCCGCAGTCCGGGATCGCCGCGAAGCTGTCGCGCGGGATCGAGAGCTTGTGGAACGAGGTCAGGGAGGCGTGCAGGACCATGATCGTGTCCGCTCGCGGTGGCCCCTGGCCCTCGCTGCCGCTGGCGTTCCGCTGAGTCTTCCCTCGCCGGTCCCCTCCGAGGATGAGGATGTTCTGGCCGAGCAGGACGTCCGGGCCGCCCTTGAGGGCGTCCTTGGCGGACTGGGGCAGCTTGCCCTTCTGGATCTGGGCTGAGATCGCGAAGGTGATGAAGCTGAGCAACAGCCAGCCGACGACGGCGATCAGGACCCAGCGCAGCCAGGGCCGCTTGCCCCCGACGAGCCGCCTGAGGCGCCCCCGCCAGCCGCCGTCCGCGCCCGCCGTTCGCAGGCTGGCCAGGCTCGGCTTCCGGATCCGGTCCCGCAGGCTGGGCCGGGAGCGGTAGACCCGGTACGGCAGCTTCTCTCGCCGCTCGCCGGGCTTTCGGCTCCGCGGCGCCGACCGCTTCTTTCCCGACCGGCCCCCGCGCCCGTAGACCGTGTACTCCGGCTCCTTCCCGGATTTGCCCTCGCGCGAGCCTCCGGAGCCGCCGGCCTTCTGGGGCTCCTTGGGCTTCCCGCCGCCCTCGGAGCCACCGGACCGCTTCGGCGGCCGATCATCTCCCTGCGGAGACATGGGGTATCAATACTTCCGCATGCCGCCGGACCCTTCCTGCAACGCGAGCCCGTCCGTAGACCCGACGGGCTCGTGACCCCTCGGGAGACCATCGGCGTCGACCTCGGGGGGACCAAGATGGCGGTCGGGGTGGTCGATTCCGACCAGCAGGTCCACTACCAGGGCAGGGAGCCCTCGACCGGCCTCAGTGAGGAGAAGCTGGTGGAGGAGCTCGCCCGGGAGCTGCTCGAGGCCAAAGAGGCGCGGCCGGACGTGCTCGCCGCCGGTCTCGGCATCCCCGCGACGATCGACCGGGACAGGGGCCTCGCGATCCACGCGGTCAATCTGACCATCACCGACGTCCCGATCCGAGACCTGATGCAGGAGCGGACCGGGCTGCCCGTCTTCGTCGATAACGACGCCAATGTCGCGGCTCTGGCCGAGCACCTTTACGGCGCCGGGCGTGGCGCGCGGGACGTCGTGCTGCTCACCATCGGCACCGGCATCGGCGGCGGCCTGATCCTGGACGGCGAGGTCTACCGCGGATCGACCGGCGCCGCCGCAGAGCTCGGCCACATCGTGATCGAGGAGGACGGGCCACCCTGCCAGGGGAACTGCCCCAACCACGGCTGCGTGGAGGCGCTCGCCTCCGGGATCGCGATCGCCAAGGCGGGCACGGAGGCGGCGGAGCGCGATCCCGACTCGGCCTTGGGGAAGGCGCTCGCGGAGGGCCCGATCGTCGGGCGCACGGTCACCGAGCTGGCGCTCGCCGGGGATGAGCCGGCGCGGGAGGTGGTGGCCCAGGCGGGCCGCCACATCGGTGTCGCACTGAGCAGCCTGGCCAACATCTTCGATCCCGACGTGTTCGTGATCGGCGGCGGGGTGTCCACGGTTGGGGACCTGTTGCTCGATCCGGCACGCGAGGAGCTGCGCTCGCGCGCGCTGCCCCCGCAGAACGAGAGGCCGGTCAAGCTCGCGGAGCTCGGTCCCGACGCCGGGATGATCGGTGCGGCCGCGATGGCCCTGATCGAGCTCGACAGGGAGTCCTGAGGTGCCCGGCAAGCTGGTCGTCTGCCCGACTCCGATCGGGAACCTCGAGGACATCACCCTGCGCAGCCGCCGGGCCCTCTACGAGGCCGACGTGATCGCCTGCGAGGACACCCGCAGGACCGGGCGGCTGCTGGAGCGCATCGAGATCCAGCCCCAGCGGCTGGTCTCCTACCACGAGGGGAACGAGGCCGACCGGGCGCGGGAGCTCGCCCAGCGGATCGAGCGCGGGGAGAACGTCGCGCTGGTCTCCGACGCGGGCATGCCGGCCATCTCCGATCCGGGATATCGGCTGATCCGGGCGTGCATCGATCGCGACCTCGACCTCGAGGTGCTGCCGGGGCCCTCGTCGATCCTCACCGCGCTGGTGGCCTCGGGCCTGCCGACGCACCGTTTCCGGTTCTACGGCTTCCTGCCCCGGCGCACCGGGGAGCTCGAGCGCGTCCTCCAATCGACCGAGACGCTGATCGCCTTCGAGTCGCCCAGGCGACTGCCGGAGTCGCTGCGCGCGCTCGCCCAGCTCGCGCCCGATCGGCCGGCTGCCATCTGCCGCGAGCTCACCAAGCTGCACGAGGAGATCGCGCGGGGGACGCTCGGCGAGCTGTCGCGCCGTTTCCGCGAGGAGGCCCGCGGCGAGATCGTCGTCGTCATCGGACCCGCAGCCGAGCGGGGCACGGCCGACATCGGCTTCGCCACCGACGCCCTTCGCGGGCTGATCCGCGCCGGGGCGAGGCCCAGGGCGGCGGCCAGCGTCGTCTCCGCGCTCACGGGCGTGCCCGCCAACGACCTCTACCGCGGGATCACCGGACGCGATCCCCGCCGCTAGCTAGGCAGCGATCCGGGCCTTCTTCTTGCCGCGGACGACGAAGCCGCTCTCGGATTTGCCCTTGCCGGGCTTGAGCGCGTAGATCACCCGGTAGCCGGTCATGTAGAGGAGACGCCCGTCCGAGATCACCGGGTTGTAGGCGCCGTCGGTGGAGGCGAAGACCTCCTTGCCGTCGGTGGCCCGAAGGCCGAAGGTCTGCGTCGTCTTCAGATCACCGACGTAGAAGACTTCGCCGACCATGCTGCCCGCTCCCGAGACCGGACCGTGCGCGGACGCCGACCAGCGGATGCTCCCCGTCTGGGCGTTGAGGGCGTAGACGGTGCCGTCGTAGGAGCCGAAGTACACGCTCGGGGGTGTCCCAGGCGCCTTCGCCGCCGTCGCCCCGCTGTAGACGTAGCCGCCGGTGGAGGTGGACCAGGAGACGCTCCCGTTCTGCTCGTTGAAGGCGTACATGCCGCCGGTCAGCGTGCCGGCGTAGACGTGGCCGAAGGCGACCGCCGCGGTGCCGTAGATCGGGCCGCCGGCCGATCCGGTCCAGCGCACCGACCCGTTCGAGGCGCGCAGCGCGGTCATCTGCCCGCCGTAACTGCCGACGAAGACCGTGCCGTGGTCGTAGGCGGGTGACGCCTTGACCGCGCCGCCGACAGACGCGCTCCAGAGTTGCTTGCCCGTGCGCTTGTTGAAGGCGTAGACCGAACCGCACTCGCAGCCGGCGATCACGCTGTTGCCCACGACGAGCGGGGACGACTCCGTTCGGCCGGGGAGGGAGTTGCGCCAGGCCACCTTGCCGTTCTCGGCGTTCAGGGCCTGCACTTGGCCGGGCTCGAGGTTCGAGATGTAGAGCCTGCCGTCGCTGTAGGCGGGCGCCGACGCGTTCAGGCTCGCCACGTCACGGCGCCACAGCTGCTTGCCGCTCGCGGCGTTGAGCGCGAAGGCCTCGCCGTTGTTGTCGATCCCGTAGACGGTGCCGTTGGCGACGATCGGCGAGTACTCCATCAGGTGGCGCGCGTCGTAGCTCCAGGCGACCTTGTAGGGAGGCTTGACCTCCTTCGACGGCAGATAGCGCGTGCGCCCGGCGTCGAAGCCGTAGCTGGGCCAGTCGCTCAGCGGCGGACCCGCCGGCGCGGCGGTCGTCGTCGTGGTGGTCGATGCGGTGGTCTCCTCGGAGCTGCCGCCGCCGCTCGGTAGGAGCGTGCCGCCGACGCCGACCACGGCGACGAGCGCGACCGCCGCCGCGATCGTCGCGGCGCGGTACTGGGTCCAGAGGGTCGTGAGGAGGTTCGCCATCTGCTGCGAATCCGGGGGGATCAAAGAGGAAACCCCCAATTCCCGCGTCAAGAGCGGCGCAGGGTGAGTTACCTTGGCACGAGCGAGATGGCCAAGCGCGAGCCACGCATGGTTTCGCTGGGCTACGGGAAGTTCGCCCGGGCGGATCGGATCTATGCCCTCGTCCCGCTGGATCCGAAGGATCGGGGCGACGGGCGGCGGACCTACGTTCACGTCGACGATATGGCCGAGCCGATCGTCGCCTCCCGCTCGGAGCGCGCGATCCTCGCGGACGTCGAGGAGGCGCTGACCGAGGCGGCCGGCATCCCGCGGCGGCGACGGGGCGGGGCCAAGGGGCAGGAGAAGCTGCTCTAAGTAGGCTCACTCCTCGTGAGCTTCTACGTCACCACCCCGATCTACTACGTCAACGGGGAGCCGCACCTCGGCCACGCCTACTCGACGATCGCCGCCGACATCCTGGCCCGGCACCACCGCCAGCGCGGTGAGGACGTCTTCTTTCTGACCGGGACCGACGAGCACGGCGAGCCCGTGGCCCAGCAGGCAGAGGCGGAGGGCGTCACCCCACGGGAGCTCGGCGACCGCCTGGCGCCCCGCTTCAAGGAGATGGCGGCCAAGATCAACGCCTCCAACGACTTCTTCATCCGCACCACGGACGAGGGACACATGAAGCGCGTCCAGGAGATCGTCCAGCGGGTCTACGACAACGGCCACGTCTACGAGGGCATGTACGAGGGCTGGTACTGCCCGCGGTGCGCGGACTTCAAGACCGAGTCCGAAATCGGCCCCGACAGCACCTGCCCGATCCACAAGATTCCGCTGACCCGCGAGAGCCAGAAGAACTGGTTCTTCGCGCTCTCGAAGTTCCAGGGCGACCTCGAGAAGCTCTATGAGGATCGGCCCGACTTCGTCATCCCGGAGTTCCGCCGGAACGAGGCGCTCGCCTTCATTCGGCAGGGGCTCCAGGACGTCTCGCTCTCCCGGCCGACGCTGAAGTGGGGAGTCCCGGTCCCCTGGGACACCGACCAGGTGATCTACGTCTGGTTCGACGCGCTGCTCAACTACTACACCGCGCTCGGCTACGGGGCCGACGAGGACGTCACCGAGAAGTTCTGGCCGGCGTTCCACATCCTCGCCAAGGACATCCTCAAGTTCCACGCCGTCTACTGGCCGGCGTTCCTGATGGCCGCCGAGATCGAGGTGCCGAAGGGGATGTTCATCCACGGCTTCCTGCTGATGGAGGGCCACAAGATGTCCAAGTCGCTCGGCAACGTGCTCGAGCCCGACGAGGTGATCGAGAAGTTCGGCGCCGACCCGCTGCGCTTCTACTGCTTCCGCGAGGTGTCCTTCGGCCAGGACGGCCAGATCTCGCCGGCGGGATTCGAATCCCGCTACGAGACCGAGCTCGCCGACCAGTACGGGAACCTCGCGAACCGGGTCCTCTCGATGGTCGGCCGCTACCGCGACGGGACCATTCCGGACGCCGGCGCCGAGCCGGCGCTCGCCGCGGAGTTCGAGGGCGCGCCGGATCGGATCAAGGCGGCGCTGGACGAGGCGGAGCTGAGCCAGGCGCTCGAGGAGATCTGGAAGCTCGTGCGGCGCCTCAATCAGTACGTCGAGGAGACGAGGCCGTGGGAGCTCGCGAAGGACGAGGCCTCGGCGGAGCGGCTCGACTCGGTGCTCTACGGGTTGGCCGAGGGGGTCCGCGTCACCACCCTGCTGCTGCACGCCTACATGCCGGAGACGACCGGGCGGCTGCTCGATGCGCTCGCGGAGCCCGGCCGCGAGTTGGCCGAGTTCGGCTCGCGAGGCGGCGGCCAGTCGCTCGGCGAGCTCTCGCCGCTCTTCCCCAAGCTCGCGCCGGCGTGACGGACGCCGCACTCGCGGTCCACGGGCTCGCGAAGCGGTACGGGCGTACGGAGGCGCTGCGGGGGATCGACCTAGAGGTGGCGCCCGGCGAGATGGTCGGCCTGCTCGGCCCCAACGGGGCCGGGAAGTCGACCCTCACCAAGATCGCCTGCGGCCTGGTCCGCCCGACGGGTGGTGGCGCGCAGGTATTGGGGCACCCGGCGGGCTCCCTACCGGCACGCCGAGTAACGGGGTACCTGGCTGAGCTCTTCCGCTTCCCCGGCTGGGCGAGTGCAGACGAGCTGCTCGGGCTCCACCAGAGGCTGGCCGGCTCAGAGGGCGGCGCCTCGGAGCGGGGCGAGCTGCTCGAGCTGGTGGACCTCGCTGAGTCAGCTCGCACGCGCGTCGGGGCGATGTCGAAGGGGATGCAGCAGCGGCTCGGCCTGGCCCAGGCGCTGGTCGGGTCGCCGCGGCTGCTGCTTCTCGACGAGCCGACCAGCGCCCTCGATCCAGCCGGCCGCCGGATCGTCCGCCAGGTTCTGATCCGGCTGCGCGAGCAGGGGGTCGCCGCACTGATCAATTCCCACCTGCTCACCGAGGTCGAGCGCACCTGTGACCGGGTGACGATTCTGTCGAAAGGGGAAGTTGTGGCGGCGGGTACCCCGGCCGAGCTGGCGCATACGGGGGGCGTCGAGGTCGTCACCGGAAGCGGCACGCGTCGTTTCGACCACGCCTCCAGGGACGAGGTCCCCGGCATCGTCTCGGAGCTGGTGGCAGCCGGCGAGAAGGTCTACGAGGTGCGCCCGCTGGGCAGCACCCTCGAGGACACCTACCTCGAGGTGCTGGGGGAGTCGAGCGAGTGAGCGCCGCATCCACGAGCTCGATCGCCGCCGTCGCCACGGTTATCGGCTACGCGGTTCGCGAGAGCGTCCGCCGCAAAGTGCTGGCGGTGGTCTTCGTCCTGACGGTGGGATTTCTGGCCCTCTACGCGATCGGGGTCCATTTCGCCTTCCGCGACACCCAGGGCTTCGCCGGCTTCGATGTGATCAACACGAAGGCCTTCACGGGCGCAACGCTGCTGGGCCTGGCGATGTTCGCGACCCTCTTCCTAGGTGCGGTTGTCGCCGTCTTCCTCACGCTCGGCGTGGTCCGGGGCGACGCCGAGACGGGCCTGCTGCAGCCACTGGTCGTGAGGCCGCTGGGGCGACGGACCATGCTGCTCGCTCGCTTCACCGGCGCCGCCGCGTTTGCGGCCGCATACGGGCTGTTCGTCTATCTCTGCTCGATGCTGATCACCGGGGCGATCGGCGGCTGGTGGCCCGACCACGTCCTCGGCCCCGGCCTCGGCCTGGCGGCCGGGCTGGTGGTCGTCGCCGCCCTCTCCCTGCTGGCCTCGGTCTTTCTCACCTCCACCGCGCAGGGGATCGCGATCCTGATGGTCTTCGGCGCCGGCCTGACAGCCGGCCTGCTCGGCCAGATCGGCGATGCGCTCGATTCGGACTCACTCAGTGACTTCGCGAAGGTCGCCTCCTGGATCCTGCCGTTCGAGGCGCTCTACCAGGGCGGTCTCAACGCGCTCACGTCGGACACAACGGGATTGACAGGCACCGCGATCAGCCTGGGTCCGTTCGGAGGCCCGCAGGGCGCGGGGATTGGGCTGATCCTGTGGGCGGCCGCCTACCTGGGCATTACGCTCGCGGCCGCCAGCTTCAGCTTCGCCCGACGCGATCTCTGAGGATCCGTCCAGAGGCTCTGAGGCCTTGATCGGCCGTGGTACGGTGGCCCGCGTAACCAGGACGCCTTTGAAGGGAGATTTTTTATGAGCAGGAGAGCAGGGATGCGCACGACCTTCGCGGTGCTGCTGGCGGTCGGCGCGCTGCTGATTCCGGCCTCGCAGGCGGCGGCCGGCGCGCACATCGCGAGCGGGGGCGGCGGCCCCGTGGCGACCAAGTCAGGCGCGATCGTCAACTTCGTTCCCGCCGGCAAGCTCAGGGTCAGGAGGCACTTCCAGCCCCTCGCGGTCTGCTCGGTCAACTGCAACGTCACCGGGACCGCGGTGCTCAAGGGCATGGGTGGCAAGGCGAACATCACCGACTCCGGCTCGTTCCTCGCCAACCAGCCGTTCGGCCTTCAGATCACCGTGAAGGGCTTTCTGCTCAAGCTGATGAAGGCTCATCCGGGCAGGTTCCACCTTTCGGTGACCTACTCGGCGACCGATCCGGCGACTGGGGCAACCGACAGCGTCTCGCGTGGGTTCAAGTTCAAGCGCTAGAGCGGCGCTGCCGTTCAGTCAGGTGATGCCGTCGCGCACCGCCAGGGTCGCGGTCGCGCTGATCTGCGCCGTGGGACTGTTCGCCTTCGTCGCCGGCTCCGCCGGGGCGAAGGCCCCACGGGCGAAGGCAAGCGTGGTCGGCGGCACCCCGGCGAGCATCTCGGATTGGGGATTCACGGTCGCCGTGCTGACCCCGCACACGCTCTGCACGGGGTCGGTGATCTCGCCCACCAAGGTGCTCACCGCCGCGCACTGCGTGTCCAGCCCGCCGACGATGACGGTGCGGGCGAACTCGAACGCGGCCTTCGCCGGCGGCGAGGTTCGCGCCGTCAGCGCGGCTGCGATCAATCCCGGTTGGAGCCGCGGCTTCTTCGGCGACCTGGCCGTGCTGACCCTCAGCGCCCCCACCAGCGCCCCAGCGATCCAGGTGGCCAGCACGACTGAGGACTCGGCCCTGACCAAGCCGGGGGCCGCGGTCTCGGTGGCCGGTTTCGGAGCCAGGAACCCCGCGCCCCGTCGCAAGCCGAAGATCGGCCTGCTGACGGCGGCGACGGTGTTCGTGCACGGCTTCTGCCCGTTGCCGACCTCGCTGGTATGCGACGCGGGCGGGCGCTCTGGGCTCGTCGCGATCCGGAAGGTCAAGGGAACGAAACGCAAGAGGCCGATCCAGAGGACGATCTGCTCCGGGGACAGCGGCGGTCCGATGGTGGCGGCGAGCCCCGCGGGCCCGAGGTTGGTCGGCGTCGCCGAGGCGACAGCGGCTCCGCCGAAGCGTTCGGCGTTCGGCTTCGTCTGGTGCGGCCTCAAGGGCTTCCCGGCCATCCACACGCGGGTGGCCTCCTGGCTGAGCTTCATTCAGAGCGGTTAGGGCGCCACCTAGACTCGGCGCGTGGTCGACACGCACGCGCACCTCGCACTCTGCGAGGCCGATGAGGATGAACTGGTCGCGGCGGCCCGCGAGGCCGGCGTCCGGCGCATCCTGACGGTCGGGCTCGGGGAGGACTCGAACCCGGAGGCGGTTCGGGCCGCCGGAGAGGACGAGGGGGTGTTCGCAGCCGTGGGTCGCCACCCGAACAGCGCGAACGGCTTCGACGATGCGGCGGCAGAGGGGATCGAGGAGCTCGCGGCGCGCCCGGGCGTGGTCGCGATCGGCGAGACGGGGCTCGACTTCTACAGGGACCGAGCCGAGGCCGACGACCAGCGGCGCGCGTTCTCGGCCCAGATCTCGATCGCCCGGAACACCGGCAAGGCACTGGTCATTCATCTGCGCGACGCCGACGGGTCCGAGGACGCGGCGGCGGAGGCGTTCGCGACGCTCGACGAGCAGGCCGATGGGGTCTCGGTGATCCTCCACTGCTTCTCCGTGGGCCCGGCGTGGGCCGAGTGTGCAGCCGAGCGGGGCTGGTACTGCTCCTTCGCCGGCAACCTGACCTATCCGAAGTCGGAGCCGATCCGCGAGGCCGCGGCGCTGGTGCCGGACGAACGCTTGCTGGTCGAGACCGACTCACCGTTCCTCGCGCCGCAGCCGATGCGCGGCAAGCCGAACCAGCCCGCGAACGTGGTGGCGACCGCAGAGCGGCTCGCCCAGGTCCGCGATGTCCCCTACGGTGAGCTGGAGCGAACCGTGGAGCAGAACGCCGCGAGAGTCTTCGGGTGGTGACCGGCTCCCGCCGGCCGCCGGAGCGCTCGTCGCGCCGGCTGGGCCAGAACTTCCTCGCCGATCCGAACCTGCTCGACGCGATCGTGCGCGAGGCGACCCTCGAGCCCGCCGACGTCGTCCTCGAGGTGGGAGGTGGCGGCGGCGCGCTCACCGAGCGGGTGGCGCCGGAGGTCGCCTGCCTGCACGTGATCGAGGTCGACGAGCGGCTGCGGGATGACCTCGAGCCGCTCGCGCGGGACGCCGGCAACGTCAATCTGATCTGGGGCGATGCGCTCCGGATCGATCTCGGGGATCTGGCCCCGCCGCCCACGAAGATGGTGGCCAACCTGCCCTACTCGATCGCCACCCCGCTGCTCATCCGGACGATCTCCGAGCTGCCGCAACTCGGGAGCTGGGTCGTGATGGTCCAGCGCGAGATCGCCGAGCGGCTGCGGGCAGAGCCGGGAGGCCGCGAGTACGGGTCGCCGAGCGTGCTGGTGCAGCTCTCCTGCGACGTCACCCTCCTGCGCACTGTCGACCCGGCCGTCTTCGTGCCCAGGCCGCGCGTGGGGTCGGCGCTGATCGGACTTAAGCGGAAGGGGCCCGCACCACCCGATGGCCTCGCCGCGCTCGTCCGCACGGCGTTCGCCCACCGCCGCAAGTCGATGACCCGCTCGCTTGAGCTGGCCCTGCCGGGGACGCTCGCTCCCGCCCAGCGAGCCCTGGTGGAGATCGGGCAGCCGGCCGACGCCCGTGCCGAGACACTCTCGCCCGAGGACTTCGAGCGCTTCGCCGCGGCGCTCAAGGAGCAGGGGGTCGAGCTGTGAGGGACCGCCTGCCCGAAATCGTGTCCGCCCCGGCCAAGCTCAACCTCTGCCTCTACGTCGGGCCCCGCCGGGAGGACGGACTGCACGAGATCCGTTCCCTGTTCGAGCCGCTCGAGCTGGCCGATGAGCTGCGGATCAGCGAAGCGGGGGAGGACGAGGTGATCTGCGAGGGGTTCGACGCGCCGGACCTGACCGCCACCGCGCTGGCGGCACTTCGCGAACACGGATGGGATGGGCCGCCGCTGCGAATCGAGGTCAGCAAGCGGGTGCCCGTGGCGGCCGGCCTCGGCGGCGGCAGCGCCGACGCGGCGGCGGTGCTGCGGCTTGCCATGGGCGAGCTGGAGGGGATGCGGTCGATCGCGGCGGGGATCGGCGCCGACGTGCCCTCGCAGCTCCAGCCCCGGCCCTGCCTGGTGGCGGGCGCGGGGGAGGTGATCGAGCCCGCGCCGCCCCCCGGAGAGCACGCGGTGGTGCTGATTCCGCAGGCCGAGGGGCTCGCGACGGCCGCGGTCTACGCGGAGGCGGACCGGCTCGGCTCCCCCAGGGGCGAGTCCGAGCTCGAGGCGATCCGCCGCGGGCTACGGGACGCCGTCGACGCGGGCGGTTCGCCACTCGACTACCGCGAGCATCTGGTCAACGACCTGCAGTCCGCGGCGATCTCACTGCGGCCGGAGATCGATGAGGCGCTCCGCGGGCTCGAGCAGGCTGGTGCGGCGCACGCGATGGTGACCGGATCGGGGCCGACGGCGTTCGGGCTCTATCCGACCGCCGAGGATGCGGCGGGCGCCGAGGCCGAGCTTCGCGGCAGTTTCCCCGGTGTGCTGGCGACCCGCCCGCTGAAGCAGTGAGCGCGCGCATCGATCGGAAGTGGGTCGTCCGCGGCCTGGTCCTGGCGGCGATCGTCGCCTTCTTCGTCTTCCGGGACCAGCTGCCCGGCATCAACCTCGACGAGATCATCGAGGACCTCTCCAAGAGCCTCGGCGCCTGGACCTATCTGCTGGTCGGCGGTCTCGCGTTCCTGGAGACGGGGGCCTTCGTGGGGCTGGTGGCCCCCGGCGAGTTCACGGTCATGCTCGGCGGCGCGGTCGCATCGCAGGGTGACATCTCGCTGCCTCTGATCATCGCGATCACCTGGCTCTCCGCCTTCGCCGGGGACTCGGTCAGCTTCCTGCTCGGCGCCAGGCTCGGGCGCGGCTTCCTGGTTCGCCACGGGGAGCGGTTCCGGATCACCAGCGACCGCCTCGAGATGGTCGAGGGATACTTCGCGCGGCACGGCGGCAAGACGATCCTGATCGGCCGCTTCATCGGCCTGGTCAGGGCGCTGGCGCCGTTCATCGCGGGGAGCAGCCGGCTGCCCTACCGGAGGTTCGCGCCGTACAGCATCCTCGGCACCGGGCTCTGGTCTTTCGCGCTGATCCTGATCGGCTACTTCGCCGCGCAGAGCCTCGACAAGGTCACCAACATCGTCGGCAAGGGCCTGCTGGTCTTCGGGATCGTCGTCGCGATCGTCGTGGCGCTGGTGGTGGCCTACCGGTTCCTGCGGGAGGCCGAGAACCGGCGGAGAGTGGTGGCCGAGATGGAGAGCCGGCGCGCGCTCCGCCCGATCCTCCAGCTGGCGCGCCGCCTGGAACCGCAGTTCGCCTTCCTGTGGCGGAGGCTGACTCCGGGAGGCCTCGGCCTCGAGTTCACCACGCTGCTTGCGGCGCTCTCAGTCGGGCTCTTCGTCCTGATCGCCTACTGGGCGGTGATCGCGGGGGACCCGGGACCGACGCCCGGAGACCGCACCGCGCTCGATGTGGCGCACCACCTTCAGGCGAATTGGCTCACCGACCTGGCGAAGGTGGTCACCACGCTGGGCTCGGGGTGGGTGACCTACCCGCTCGCCACCCTCGCCGGGGTCTTCCTGGCGGTCCGAGGGCGGTGGATGGAGTTCTGGGCCCTGGCCGTCGGCACGATCCTGATCGCCGTGTTGGCCCCAGAGATCAAGGTGTGGACCGACCGGCCGCGCCCCGCCGATCCGCTGGTCTCCGTCGGCAGCTCTTCCTTTCCCAGCGGCCATGCTGCTCAGGCGACGCTCTACACGTGGCTCGCCGTCACCTTCGGGCTGAGGGTGGTCCCGGGGATCACCCGTCGGAGCCTGGTGATCGCGGCTGGGATCGCCCTGACTGCGCTGATCGGCCTGACCCGGGTCTATCTGCGCGTGCACTGGCTGAGCGACGTGTCGAGCGGGTGGGCCCTCGGGGCGTCCTGTTATGCCCTGGCGGCGGCCGTGGTGCTCGGCATCGCCCACATTCGCGACAATCCGCCGCGTGAGCCTGCCCCTGAGCTCGATCGTGGCGCCGGCGCTGGCGCTCGGGACTGAGTACTACCTCTTCGGCATCGCCGGACTGCTGTCCGTGTGCGCGTTCGTCGGCCTGATCCTGGTGCCCGCGCTGGGGTCATATGGACGCGTCTGGGAGAAACTGGTCGCCGGCTTTCTCTCGCTCTTCGTTCTGGCCGCTCTCGTGCTGATCGGGCTCGTGATCGGGGTCGTGATCTTCCTGAATTGGGACGACATTTCGAACTGGATCTAGCCGCCACAAGGCCGCTCCACTCCACGCCACGGGTCGCGCCTGTCGGCGCACCCTCGCACCACGGGGCGAAGCCCGAGCGGTTACGAAGCCCGAGCGGTTAAGTGGGGCGGCCGCCGATGGCGGAGATGCGAGGGTGCCCGCAGGCGCGAAGCGCCGATGGCACCCGTTTTGCGGCGAAGCCATTTACCTCGACACGCAGACCTACCATGTGCGGGTGACTGCTAAGGAGACACGCTCCGCCGATCCCGGCAGCCTCGAGGAGCTCTCGGCGGCGATCGAGGCGGGTGCCGGGATGCCGGCCGTCGCCCGGGCCGCCGCGCGCGCTCTGGATGCCAGCGTTGCGCTGATCGACCGCTCGAGCAACGTGCTCGCGGTAGCCACGGCCTCGCCGGACGAGGAGCGGAAGCTGCTCGCCGGCGGCGCTGCCGTTGAGACGGTCGAGCTTCGGGTGGCCGACGCGGCTGTCGGCGAGCTGCGCTGGCGGCCGCGCGGCGAGGACGAGCCCGACGCGGCGCTCCTGCGGATGGTCGCCACGCTGCTCGGACTCGAGCTGGAGCGCTCGCGCTCCCCGGAGTGGGCGACGGAGGAGGCGGCCGGGGACTTCGTGCGCGCTCTGCTCGCCCGCAACCTCACGGACGGCGCGGACATCGAGGCCCGCGCCGCCGAGCTCGGCACCGATCTCTCCCGCGGCACGGGGGTGCTGATCGCCCGCGCCGCGCCCCACGTCGCCCAGACGGGTGAATGGCGCGCCCGCGTGCTGGCGATTGCGCAGCGCGCGATCCGTGCGGTGAGCGCCGGCGGCCTGGCGGGCGAGGGAAATAAGGAGGGCGAGGCAGCCGAGGTCGTGGCGATCCTGCCGGCCGGCGACGACGAGCGACTGAGCCGAGCCGCGGACGCTCTCGCCGACGAGCTCGAGGAGGGGTTGAACGGGTTCTCGGTCCGCGTCTCGCGGAGTCGGCTGGCCGCCAACCCGGGCGAGCTGTATCGGGCCGCTCAGGAGGCCCTGCTGGCGGCGAACGTGGGCGAGGCGGAGGCCAGGCGCGTGCTGGCCTTCGAGGACACGGGCGCCTACCGGCTGCTCCTGCCCGCGATGAGCGAGGATCCGGCGGAGCTCGAGCGTTTCTACTCCGAAACCGTGGAGCCGCTCGTCGCCTATGACGAGCAGTACGAGACCGAGTTGGTCGGCACCGTGGAGACCTATCTGGAGAACGACGGCAACGTCGCCGCGACGGCTCAGCAGCTCTACACCCACCGTCACACGATTCGCTACCGCCTCGACCGCGCCCGCGAGCTGTGCGGGCACGACGTAACCTCCACGGAGGGTCGCGAGAAGCTCGGGCTGGGGCTGAAGGCGATGCGGGTCCTCGGGATCGCTTCACCCAGGGGCCCCGCGGACGAGCCGGGGACGGAGGCGGGCCGCGTGCCTCCGGCCGAGTCGGAATAAACGGCGGCCACAAACCCCGCCGCCGGATCTATTGGGCCGAGATCATCTCGCTGAGCACGGCCGAGCGGTCCCGGTCGCCCTCCTCCGAGCGGTCGTCCGTGATCACGTGGCTGACGGCGTTGATCAGCGCCAGGTGGGTGAAGGCTTGGGGGAAGTTTCCCCAGTGGCGGCCGGTCTTCGGATCGAGCTCCTCCGCGTACAGGCCCAGGGTGCCCGCGTGGTTGAGCAGCCGCTCGCACATCTCGCGGGCAGTCTGAGTCTCGCCGATCTCCGAGAGCGCGGAGACCAGCCAGAAGGAGCAGATTGTGAAGGTCGCCTCCTCGCCGTGCAGGCCGTCGTCGGTCTCGTGGACGCGGTAGCGGAGGACGAGGCCGCCCTCGGTCAGCTCCTCGTGGATCGCCCTGACCGTCTTGACGAGGCGCTCGTCATCCGGCGGCAGGAAGCGGACCAGTGGGATCAGGAGGGTCGAGGCGTCGAGCGCGTCGGTGTCGTAGTGCTGGCGGAAGACGCCGCGGTCCGAGACGCCCCGTTCGAGGATGTCGGCTCGGATCTGGTCTGCGACCCTGGTCCAGCGGCCGACCCGGTCCTCGTCGCCGATCCGGTCCGCGAGACGGCTGCCGCGGTCCACGGCGACCCAGCACATCAGCTTCGAGGAGACGTAGTGCTTCGGCTCGCCGCGGGCTTCCCAGATCCCCTGGTCGGGCTCCTGCCAGAGGGAGATCGCCGCCTCGACCTGGCGGCTGAGCGCCTCCCAGAGCTCATGCGGTAGGTGGTCCTGGACCTTCGCGTGGATGTAGACCGAGTCAAGGAGGGCGCCGTAGACGTCGTTCTGGCGCTGATTGAAGGCGGCGTTGCCGATGCGGACGGGCTTCGCCTCCTCGTAGCCGCTGAGCTGATCGAGGGTGGTCTCGGTGAGATCCTTCTGCCCGCCGATGCCGTACATGATCTGCATGCCGAGCTTGCCCCGGTCGACGTTCTCCCGGTAGATGTCCGCCAGCCAGCCCATGAAGTCGGTGGCCTCGTAGTCGAGGCCGAGGGTGTGGAGGGACCAGAGGGTGAAGGTGGCATCGCGGATCCAGGTGAAGCGGTAGTCCCAGTTGCGTTCCCCGCCCGGGGTCTCGGGGAGGGAGGTGGTGAGCGCCGCGATCAGGGCGCCGGTGGGTGAGTAGGTGAGTCCCTTCAGCACCAGCGCCGAGCGCTGCAGGTGGTCGCGCCACGGATGGTCGGGGAAGCTGCCGCTCTCCAGCCAGCGGCGCCAGAAGTCGATCGTTCGGTGGAGGCGGCGCTGGCAGTCTTCGCTCGAATCGGGTGGGACCGGGGAGGGACCCCAGCTGAGCGCGCTGAAGCGGACCTCGCCGGCCTTCATCCGGTGGCGGGCGCGGGCGTCGGAGGCGTCGACGCCGAGGGCGAGGTCACCGGTCAGGATCAGCTTCAGGTCGCCGTGGGTCAGCTCGGCGTCGGTTCCCGCCTCACCGCGCCGCTCCCAATCGACCCGGGTCGAGCCATAGTCGAACGCCGGCTGGCAGATCATCTCGATGTCGACCTCGCCCTGGACGCACTCGATGACCCGCATCAGCACGTGCTCGGCCTCGTCGTCCGGCGGTGGGCGGCGGTGGGGCTCGAAGTCGTTCTCCTGCCGCCAATCGCCGAGGGTGAGGACGTCGCGGACGATCACCCAGCCGGAGCCGGTCATCCAGGTGGTCTCCAGCACGTTGGTGCCGGGCTCGTAGCGGCGGCTCACCGGTGCACCGAGACCGGGGGGCCCGATCCGCCAGAAGCCGGCGCTCCGGTCGAGCAGGGAGCCGAAGACACTCGGGGAGTCGAATCGGGGCAGGCAGAGCCACTCGATCGATCCCTCCGGCGCGATCAGGGCGCCCGTATGGCAGTCCGAGATGAACGCGTAGGAGGAGATCCGCGGGAAGCGGGACTGGAGGGCGGGCATGCGCCCGGGAGATTATTTGGCGAGGGTGGCGGGCCCACCGCGGGAACGCGCGTAGGGCCCAAGACCCTCCTTCGCCCGGGCCGCGGACCAGTTGTGGTTCCAGCGGAAGATCGGCCGGAGGATCGGGGTGAGGTAACGGAGCAGCGGCCGGTCGGCGTCCACGATCCAGTCGAAGCGCACGTGGATCCTGCCGTTGCCGTCCGGCGCGAGCGTCCACTTGCCGGTGCCGCTCAGATCGCCGTCGACCTCGACCTGGAAGTGGGTCGGCGGGTCGAAGACGGTGATCCTCGAGGTCGTCTTGAGCGTGTAGGGGAGCTTGCCCTTGAAGTGCTGGCGGGTCGTCACCCCGGGTCCCGGCTCCTGATCGCCCTCAACGTCGATGTAGACGGGCTTCCACCACTCGGGGTAGGTGCGGGCGTCGGCGAGCGCGTCGAAGATCGCCTCTTGCGGGGCATCGACGTCCCACTCATCGACGAATACGTACTCCTTGGCCATCTCTCCTCCGTGTCGGGCAGTTCCCCTGATGCGCCGCCCAGCCTCTACTGGATCAACCGGTGGCGAGCACCGCGCCGATCACACCGATCAACGCCAGGATCACGCCGACGAGAGCGATCATGAGACCGCCGCCGAAGCGGAAGATCACGTCGCGCAGCTCGCGAATATCCGGGCCAACGCTGGCGAACTCCGAGTCAACGTGGGCAAATCCCGAATCCACGCCGTTTTCCAAGTGCTCGAAGCGTGCATCCATTCGCTCGAAGCCCGCATCGACCTTCTGGGCCAGCAGGTTGAGCGGCTCACCGGTGGACGCTGCGTGTTCCATGGTGGCCAGATTGGTGCCGGGAAGCTGAACTTCGCCCCAGGCTTGAGGTTGCGGCCTAGACTCAGCTCCGATCCCGGGTGGTGTAGCGCTAGCACTCCAGGTTTTGGTCCTGGCAGCCGAGGTTGGAATCCTCGCCCGGGAGCTCCAGAAGGGCGCGCCGCGGCGCGCCCTTCTCGTCTCTCGTATCGACTGTCCTGCTTAAGGCGGCTCCTGGCCGCCAAATCCAGGACAGTCCAGAGGACCACGTGGCAGGAATCGTCCGATATTGGTCATTGCGGACAGATCCCGGTAGCGCCATGATGCCCGCATGGCCTCGACGAGCAAGCCCCGCCGCGTCGTCATCCTCGCCTTCCCGGGGGTCCAGCCGCTCGACGTGATCGGCCCGACCGAGGTGTTCACGGGAGCCGACGGGCTCGCGGGCGGCGGTGCTTACGAGGTGGAGCTGGTGGCTCAGCGGGCGGACCCGATCACTGCGCGCACCGGCGCCTACGGAATCGTTCCGAAGACGACGACTGCTCGCTGCCGTGGGCCGATCGACACCCTCATCGTGGGCGGCGGCTTCGGCGTTGACAAGGCCGCCGATGACCTTGGGGTGATCCGCTGGATCCGGAGCGCGGCGCGCCGCTCGCGCCGCGTGTGCTCGGTCTGCACGGGCAGCTTCCTGCTGGCGCGGGCGGGGCTCCTCGAAGGGCGCACCGTCACCACCCACTGGTCGGGGACTGCCGAGCTCGCCAAACGGCACCCCGAGCTCACCGTCGACCCCAACCCGATCTTCGTCCGCGACGGAAACGTCTGGACCTCCGCCGGCGTCACCTCCGGCATGGACCTCTCCCTCGCCCTGGTGGAGGAGGACCTGGGGCGAGACGTGGCGGCCGAGGTGGCCCGCTGGCTCGTCCTCTTCCTGCAGCGACCCGGCGGCCAAGCCCAGTTCAGCTCCCACCTCTCCGCCCAGCTCGCCGAGCGCCGCCCCCTTCGCGAGCTCCAGTCCTGGATCGCCGACAACCTCGAAGCCGACCTTCGCGTCGAGGTCCTCGCCGGCCGCGCGGCGATGAGCCCCCGCAACTTCGCCCGCTTCTTCCGCCGCGAGATCGGCCTCACCCCGGCGGCCTACGTGGAGGAGCTCCGCGTCGAGCGAGCCCGACAGTTGCTCGAGGAGAGCGCCGACCCGATCGAGCTGGTATCGGCGCGCTGCGGCTTCGGCACTCCCGAGACCATGCGCCGGGCCTTCGGGCGGCGCATGGGCGTGGCCCCGGCCGACTACCGCGCCCGCTTCAGGCGGCCCGAGCCAGCGGCCGCTGTTCCCAACTAAAGGAGACACCCCCGTGCAGATCGCCTACCTGCTCTACGACCGCTTTACCGCTCTGGACATCGTCGGGCCCCACGACGTCCTCAACTCCGTCCCGGGCAACGAGTCGATCTTCGTCGCCGAGGAGCGGGGACCGGTCCGCAACGAGTCGGACACCCTCTCCCTGGTCGCCGACGCCACGATCGACGAGGTGAGGAGCCCGGACATAGTCGTCGTACCCGGCGGCTACGGCAATCGCGTCCTCCTGGAGCACGAGCCACTTCACGAATGGATCAGGGCCGTGCACGAGAACACCACCTGGACAACCTCCGTCTGCACCGGCTCGCTGCTGCTGGCCGCCGCCGGGCTGCTCGAAGGCGTCCCCGCCACCAGCCACTGGCTCGCCCGCGGCATGCTCGCCGAGTTCGGCGCCCAGCCGGTCCCCGAGCGCGTGGTCCAGCACGGCAGGATCGTCACGGCGGCCGGGGTCTCATCCGGAATCGACATGGCCCTCTGGCTGGTGCAGCAGATCAACGGCGACGAGGTCGCACAGGCCGTCCAGCTCGGGATCGAGTACGACCCCGAACCGCCGCTGGACGCCGGCTCGCCGGAGAAGGCTCCGCAGCCGATCGTCGAGCTGGTCACCGCCGCCTTCGCGGCCCAAGACGACACGGTCACGTCCCGGACGGGAGCGGACCCGACTCGGTAGCGCGGGCGGCCCGGCGCACCCGGTCGCCCGCACGGCCCCCCGGCCCGGATTACTCTTTCCGGGTGAGCGCTCCCACTGCCCTGATCATGGCTGCCGGCCAGGGCACCCGCATGCGGTCTGCTCTGCCGAAGGTCCTCCATGAGATTTGCGGGCGCCCGATGGTGGCCTGGCCGATCCTCGCCGCGAAGGCGGCCGGGGCGGACCGGGTCTGCGTGATCGTCTCGCCGGACCGCGATCTCTCAGCCGCCCTGCCCAACGGCACCGAGACGATCGTCCAGCCCGAGGCTGACGGCACGGGCGGCGCCCTGCGCGCGGCGGCCGACGTGGTCCGCGCCTCGGACACGATCCTGATCCTCTCGGGAGACCACCCGCTGGTCTCGGCCGAGATCATCGACGAGCTGATCGCGGCGCACCGCGACGCGGACGCGGCGGCCACCGTGATGACGACCGAGATGGACGACCCGGGCTCCTACGGCCGGATCGTGCGGGGGTCGAACGGCGACATCGAGCGGATCGTCGAGGCAAAGTCGCCGGGCGACGCCGCGCCGGAGGAGCTCGCGATCAGGGAGGTGAACGCCGGGACCTACGCGTTCACCGGCGCCAGCCTCGCCGACGCCCTCGACCGGCTTACTAACGACAACGCCCAGGGCGAGTACTACCTCGGCGACGTGCTCCCCGTGCTGCGCGAGTCCGGTCTCCGCGTCGCCGCGTACAGCGCCCCGGATCCCGGAGTGAACCTCGGCATCAACGACCGCGCCGACCTGGCCCGAGTGGCGGACGAGGCGCGTCGCCGGATCCTGATCGCCCACATGCGCTCCGGCGTCACCATCGAAGATCCCGGCGCGACCTGGATCGACGCCGACGTCGAGATCGCGATCGACGCCACGATCCTCCCCGGATCAACCCTGCGCGGCCGCTCCAGCATCGGCGCCGGCAGCACGATCGGCCCGATGACGACCCTGGTCGACTCCCGCGTCGGCGAGCGCGCCACCGTGATCCACTCCTACCTGACCGGCTGCGAGGTTGCGAACGAGGCGACGGTCGGGCCCTTCGCCCACCTGCGGCCCGACGCCCGGATCGGCGAGGGCGCCAAGGCCGGCAGCTTCGTCGAGGTCAAGAACTCGGAGATCGGCGCCGGCGCCAAGGTCCCGCACCTCTCCTATATCGGCGACGCGGAGGTGGGGGAGGGAGCGAACCTCGGCGCCTCCACCGTCACCGCGAACTACGACGGCAGGAACAAAAATCGCACCAAGATCGGGAAGAACGTTCAGACCGGGGTTGACACGACCTTCGTCGCGCCCGTAGAAGTCGGCGACGACGCATACACTGGGGCCGGTTCGGTGATCACCGATGACGTTCCGCCCGGGGCACTGGGCATCTCGAGGGCGGAGCAGAAGAACGTAGAGGGCTACGCGGTCAAGAAGTCGAAGGAATCGAGCGAGGGCAAGGACTCTTGAGCACGATCGAGCAGACTCAGCCGGTCACCGAGATCGTTCAGGACTACCGCAAGCGGCTGATGGTGTTCGGCGGGCGGGCGTCGGGCGAACTGGCCGCCCACATCGGCCGCAACCTCCAGGTCGAGCTCGGCGAGGTCACGCTGAAGACTTTCTCCAACGGCGAGGTCTACTGCCGCTACGAGGAGTCGATCCGCGGCGCCGACGTCTTCATCGTCCAGTCGACCGCCGCCAACGAGCACGAGCACATGACGCCCAACGACGCGCTCATGGAGCTGCTCGCGATGATCGACGCAGCGCAGGGCGCCTCCGCGCACCGGATCATCGCTGTCATGCCCTGGTACGGCTACGCGCGCCAGGACAAGAAGTCCGCGCCGCGCGAGCCGATCTCGGCTCGGATCGTCGCCAAGTGTCTGGAGAGCGTCGGCGTCGACCGCGTCCTGACCATGGACCTACATGCCGGCCAGGTGCAGGGCTTCTTCAACGTCCCGCTCGACCACATGACCGCGATGCCGATGCTGACCCAGTGGATCGCCGACCTGCAGGTCGACGAGGAGCCGGTAATCGTCTCGCCCGACGCCGGCCGGGTGAAGACGGCGCGCAACTTCGCCCGCAAGATCGGCACGACCTGGGCCGTGATGGAGAAGGAGCGCCCCGCCCAGCAGGTTGCCGAGATCGGGTACGTCGTCGGCGACGTGAAGGGCAAGACCGCGATCCTCGTGGACGACATGATCGACACGGCTGGGACCCTGACCGCCGCGGCCCGCACAGTGCTCGAAGAGGGCGCCGCGCGGGTGATCGCGGTCGCCACGCACGGCGTATTCTCCGGCCCAGCCTACGAGCGGCTGGCCCAGGAGAACTCCGGACTGGAGCGGATCGTCGTCACCGACACGCTCCCGCAGCGCCCTGGCGCCCCTGACAACATCACAGTGATCTCGGCTGCCCAGACGCTGGCTGACTCCATCAGGCGCATCTTCACGGACGACTCGGTCTCCGAGATCTTCGCCGGCGAGAACCAGCTCTTCTAGTCCCTACCGCATTCCAGAGCGTTTGCGGCCGATTTGCCAACCAGGTGCTAACGGGCGAGCAGCGCCGCCACACGCTCGGCCGCGATTTCGTCCGACTGCGGCAGCAGGTGGCCGTAGGTCCCGAGCACCGTCGCCGGAGTACCGCCGAGTCTCGCCGCCACGATGTGTACCGGGACGCCTGACGTCAGCGCCAGCGTCGCGGCCGTGTGACGGAGGATATGAAGGGTGCCAGCGGGGACCCCGGCCGCCTTGCGATGGCGGCGGAACCATTCGGTCAGCCGCTGAGGATGGACCGGCTTGCCGAGCTCGTCCGCAAAGACGAGGTCGCGGTCCGCGTAGGCGTCGCCGGCAAAGTCTCGCCCGAGCAGCTGGGCGGTTGCGATGCTGGCGCAGCGCGTCCGCGGTCTCGGCGTCGAGCGCGATCGTGCGTCGACTGCGAGACGACTTGGGCGGGCCGAAGGTGACGCCGCCGCGGCCGATCTCCGATAGGACGAGCTGGACCCGCCGATTGTCGGGCTGGTGAGGACACTCAACGAGCTACCGGGCATCGAGACAAGTACTTCGTGCGGTGGCCATAGAGCCGGTAAGCGCGGGCTCTCTGCCCCCCGACAGGTGGATGGTTGGCTTCGACCTCGAGCCTTGGGATCCCGGGGCGCTTGTGGTGGTGCCCACACGTGAAGCATGGGTGTCTCTCGAATGGCTGAGCTGGTTGATCAACGACGAGACCGACTACACCACCGAGCCCTGGCGCATGGATGTGCCGGTGAACCGGCCATACCGCCCTGGAGTAACCCTGCGACCGTGGTCCCGTCTTGCCTTATCTCTACTACCCGGGACGAAGCCTGCACTTCGTGATCGAGGGGGTACGGCGCGAGCAGGGCATGGAGCCTGATGAGCTTGCACAGTTGATAGAGCGCCTGGCCGATGAGTGCTACATCCCCGCCGAGGAAGCCTGGACCTATGAGGATCAGGCAATTCAACCGCCTGACGACAATGGCTAGGTCCGTGGGCGCTAGACAACCTGCAAGGCATCTGCGGCCCTTGCCATTGGGCGAAGACGGCACGGGAGAACGCTGCATGAGTTCTGAGGGGCGTCGAAGAACAGACAGTCCTCGGCTACCGCTTTTCGTCCAAAGCGATACCGAGTCGTTACTCCCGCAGCCCGGCGGCTTTCGAGGGCTTCCTGCGTTTCCTGATAAATCGGCGCTGCCTTCATCTGGTGTGGCGGTCCCTCGCCACCGGCCCGCCCGTGGCGAGCACGCGCTCGAGCGTGTCGAGAGCGAACGAGACATCGTCCGAACTGTTAAAGAAGTGAATCGAGAACCTCGTCGATCCGAAGCGCGGGGAGACAATCACTCCCGATTGATTCATCCACGCAGCCACCTGCTCGCCGTCGCGCTCGGGGAAACGTGCGGCGACGATGCCACTTCGCCGCTCGTCCTCGCGTGGCGTGATCACCTCGGCTCCCAGGTGTTCGAGCCCCTCGGTGAGCGTCGAAGCCAGTTTCAGGTTGTGCTCGAGGATCCGATCGGCGCCGATCAGCGAGATCTGCCTGATCGCGGCCGCCAGCGCAACGCCGGCGGCGTAGGCCATGGTCGCGTACTCGAGTCGCTCGACCACCGACGAGGCCAGCCTGAGCGAAGAGGCGTGCAGCGACCAGGGATCGGCCGCACTCTTCCATCCGACGAAGGGAGGGTCGAGCCGCTCGAGCAGCCGCTCGCCGACGTAGCAGAGCGCCGCGCCGAAGGGCCCGCAGAGCCACTTGTAGCCCGCGCAGAGCAGCGCGTCGATTCGCACGCTGGAGAGATCAATCGGAACCGCCCCCAGCGACTGCGAGGCATCGACGACCAGCAGGGCGCCATTGGTCTCGGCCAACTCCGAGAGCTCCTCGAGCTGGTAGCGAAAGCCGGTCGAGTACTGGACGTGGCTGACGCTGATTGCTGCGGTTCGCTGGTCGACGGCCTCAGCGAGCCCCTCGAACGAGAGCTTGGCCGGGTCCCCGGCCGCTGAAACCAGGCGGACCTCCGCCCCGGTGTCTCGCGCGACCCTCATCCAGGGATAGGTGACGGTGGGGAACTCGAGGTCGATTGAGACCACATTGCTGCCGCTCTCTGGACGCAGCGACCAGGCGACCTGCGAGATCGCCTCAGTAACGCTTGTCGTCACCGCGACCTGTCCGGCCGGTGCGCCGAGCAGCGCGGCGCCCTCGCCGCGTGCCTGCTCGAGGACGCCCACCTCAGTCGGCTCATCGAACCAAGTGGTGCCATACAGGCCGAGCTGGCGCTGGAACTTCTCCTCCTCGGCCAGGGCGCTCCGCGACATTAGACCGATCGAGGCCGTGTTCATGTAACAGATGTCGTCGAGTGAGGGGAACTCGCCAGCGGGGGCCAGCGAGGCCTCGAGCGCGGGCCCGCTCAAGTGGACTTTCCCGAGGTTGCTGGCGCTCCTAGCAACTCCAGCAGCACACTCTGCGAGTCGTCCCCCCGCACGATGATCTCGACGTTCTCCTCCGGCATCGCCCACGGAGTATCTCTCGACGGGGTAATGCTTTCCATGCAAAGCGCCGCTTCTCATCCAAAGCAGCTAATTCCGAGCCAGCTCAGGGTCCCTCTTCGCCCGCCTGACCTTGCCTCGACGCAACGTTATCTCTGTGTGGATTCTCGACCGTGGCCATGAACTCCGGTTAGGGCCGCGGGCGCGGCGCTCGCGCGCCGCGCGACGGCTCCATTGTCAGGCCGGGTTGGGGTGGTTGACCGGCG
This sequence comes from uncultured Solirubrobacterales bacterium, assembly GCA_963797265.1. Classification (GTDB taxonomy): domain Bacteria; phylum Actinomycetota; class Thermoleophilia; order Solirubrobacterales; family 70-9; genus DASUPK01. Next base: position 177,429 of record CAWCOY010000005.1, read on the forward strand.
TGCCGACGCCGCTTGCGAGCGGGTCGCCGGGGTACTCGTAGAACTTGCCGGGCTGCGAGCTCTCGGTCCCGTAACCGATGCCGAGCTCCTCGAGCGACTGGCGGACCTTGGCGAGGGTGGGCCAGTCGAAGTTCTCGAATCCCTCATCGTTGGGCGCCCCGATTTCCTTGTTGCCCAGTTCTCCCTGGGCAAAGCGCGCCAGTGCACGGTGCACGGCCTCGGTGCCCATCGCCTCGGCGCAGAGGCGCGCGCCGAAGTCGTCGCCCTCGCGGGCAAAGGCACTGACACCGATGAGATAGAGGCTGATCTCGATCGTCTCGACGAGCTCGATTGTCTCGAATAGGCCGATGCCTCCATCCCCGAACGCGGCGTCCGGGAACCAATAGCTGGTCGTCAACGGCTCGCCGCCAGCCTTCTTGAGTGGCTCGACGTGGTGGTACTCGGTGGTGACGACGTTCTTCAGAACGGGCAGGAATCCCTCCGAGGGGGTGCCAGGCGCGTTCTGGATCGCGGCGCCGACAAGCGTCACACCTAGCTGCTCCTGGGTGACCAGGAAGTCCAGGACATCCTGCTTGCTGCCCATGTCGGCAGCGGTCTCAATGGTGGGCTTGGTTTGGGTTCCTACTTCACTCATATGGGTTACTCCTCGTAGTTCTGGAGAGCTCCCGAGACGCGCCACGGTGTGAGGGCTTGACGAAGCCAACTTCCTTGTGCGTCGAGCCAGCTACCGATTGCGACCGCATTGCCCCGGTCGATCGGTCCGCAGGAGTGCTCATGGAACTGCTCCTTGTCGAGTCCGCGACCGCCAACGCGTTACTAACGGGGGCGTTCTCTTGGGTTTCAACTGGACCGGAGACCGAGCGGGATGGCGGGTCTACTTCGGCTCGTCAGCAGGTCCAGCAACCGTTCCAACAACCACCGTACTCCTCACGGCCGAGCCTCGCAGCTGGCGCCGCGCAGTCGCGGACGAGCCAGTGCTACGCACGCAGACTCGGGCCCGAGAAGAGTCACCTCAAGCCGCTGCTTTCCATGCAAAGCGGAAGCCTCCGAATAGCCCCCGCCTGGCAGGGAGAACCTCCCTGAACGCAAGGGGGAGGGTGCAAGAGTCAATCTGTGCGCCCAAGGACGGTTCGAGTGGCTCACCGCGAAAAAAAGCGGAAATTTCTGTCAGATCGCCTACTCCGACAGCCCGGCCGCTTCGTTGGTCCGCGCCCAGTCGATGATGTTCTGCGAGCCGTCGATGATCGTGCCGTTGTCGAGCACGAGGGTGGGCACCTTGTAGTTGCCGGTCATGCGCTTGACCTCGCGCCTGCGCGGAAAGAGCGGATCGGTTCGATAGCAGCCGCCGCTCTTGACTACCTCGGGTTCGTACCCCGCACTGACCAGAGCTTCGTAGGCCTCGCCGCAGGGGTGGCCTCGCTTGGTCTGGAACGTACCCCAGCAGACGTAGAGCCTCATCGCCTACTCCGAAAGACCGGCGGCTTCGAGGGCTTGGGCGCGGTCGAGGTAGTAGTCGGCTTCGACGATGAGGCCGTCTCGCAGGCGGTGCAGGACGGCGAAGGACTGCGTGTAGGGCGCGTTAGCACCCTCCCCGACCATGCTCGTGCAGGCAATGAAACGGCCATCGCCGACGTCGATCAACTCGTCGAGGCGCACCTCGATCGGCCCCACCAATTCGATCAGGCTTCGCATGCGTTCCAGAGCCGCCGCACGGCCCCTGTAGACACCGGCGTCGGGCCACCCCGGCCCCTCGCGATACACAGCGTCTTCGGCCCAGAACTGGTCGGTCACGGCGGCAGGACCAGACTCATTCCAGACCTCGTAGGCCCGCCGGATTCTCTCGGCGTCCGCCCCGGACATCGCCTACTCCGACGGCCGGGCGGCTTCGTCGAGGGCTTCCGCGTGGCTGTACCAGTCGCTGCCCCACACGACGAGACCGTTACGAAAGCGGAGGACCACCCCGTACTCCGTATCGATTGGGAAACCCCCCTTGGACAGACCCCGCACACGGCCCAGCCCTACGACCACGTCGCCGAGGTCGCGGACCTCTTCGATCTTCCCCACGAGCTCGTCCCAGCTGGCGTAGACCTCGGCCCAGAACCTCCTGATCTCCTCGTGGCCCTGATAGACACCGCCCTCTACGCGCACGGCGCCCGGGTACAACTCAATCTCTGGGTCCATGAGTTCGAGATATCCATCCAGGTCGCGCCGATTCCAAGCCGCCGCTAGCTGATGGAGCAACTCCACGTTCTCCTCCGACATTGCCCAACCAGTATTCCGCGCCCCTCGGAGTGGAGGGTCGTCAATTCGGCCGGCGGCTCGTACGACGGTCCGGGTGGCTCACCGCGAGAAAAACTGATTTGCCGTGTCGCGTACTCCCGCAGCCCGGCGGCTTCGAGGGTGTCATGTGGGCTGTCGAACCATTGAAGTCGGATAGCCGCGGCGTCGTAAAATGGCGGCATGGCGTCGGAGCGCAAGGAGCGGATGGCCCGAAACGAGGCGATGTTCCGCGTCGCCAACGAGCGGATGGCGGACTGGGAGGAGCAGCACGCAAGTAGTGCGGTCGAGCCCTACTTCTGCGAGTGCGCGAATCCCGAATGCGGCGAGCATGTGGATCTGCGCAAGGCCGACTACGAGAGGGTCCGCTCGGACTCGCGCCGCTTCGTGATCGTCCCTGGTCACGAGATGCCGGACGTGGAGACGGTGATCGAGCGAAACGAGGGCTGGACGATCATCGAAAAGGCGCCCGACGTAACTGGCACTGTCGAAGAACTCGACCCGCGCCGCGACGGCTGATCTTTTCGCGGCGTCAGAGGACCTGGCCCCCGCCGCCCGGTGCGTGCCATAGCGCCGACGGCTGCCCTGGGGGGTGAAACCCCCATCGGTTGAACAACTCGCTCGTTAGGCGCACGATTCGGCGTTTTCCTGCGAGATCGCCTACTCCGAAAGGCCCGCGGCTTCGAGGGGCTAGTTCGGGCCAGTTCTGCCTCGTGCTCTTGGTTTCGTGCCCTAGAAGATGGGTTCCACACTGTCGATCAGCGGCAGCGCCTCCTCCATCGAGTAGGTGGCGTGGATCTTCACCGTGTTCCACTGCATGAGTCGGCTCTGCAAGGCGAAGTTCCTGACCGAATCAATGTCGTCCGCCTCGACGACGGCGAGGATGATGTGGTCCGGGCCGAAGATGCGCATCGTGACGATATTGATGGCCAGCTGCTCGGCGAGCTGTGGGATCTGTTCGGCGCCTTCCTTCATCATCTGCCGCGTCTGAGCGTTGGAAGTCGGGCAGAGGTCGGGCGGATGCTCGGCGATGACGGCGAACGTTGCCATAGGGAACCTCCGTGGTTAGCGGGACTGCGACATCGCCCCAGGCAGTATCCCGCCGTGGAGGGTCTTATCGATGCGAGTCCCGTGATTCGGATCGCCGGCGCGCCCGCGAGCGCGGGTTTGCTGAGGCCGTGTGACCCTGAGGGCTGTCCGCATCGACCTTAGGTGGCGCCTCTGCGGGCGATGGGGCGGATACGGTTGCCGAGCGCTTCCCGTAGAGCTTCTCGTAGACCTCCCTCTCACCCTGTTCCGGATCGCGGGATCGTCGCCCAGGATCTCGCGCCTCCCTCGGTTCGAACGCCCGCGCTGAGCGCAGCAGCAGCACGGCCGCCACGGCGAAGACAGCGACTCCGAGCAAGGTGAGCGCGATCAGCGCGAGCACTGCGCCGATCTTAGGTGCCGGCACCGTGGGAGAGGTGGCGGCCAGTGGCCAGGCGACTGCTCGACAAAAGGTGCGGCTGCGCTGACTCGACTCTCAGAGTCGCTGGAGTAGCTCGGCGTCGCCGGGCACGGAATGGTTCACAACGGTCCGGTACAGGCCGTCACGAAGCGTCCCGCTGGCGCGAAGCTCTCCCTGCTCTCACGCACAAACACGGTACGCGGCGTAACACGCCGTCACGGCCCTCTAAGAACCAGCTCTTCTAGGTCCTTCTAGTCGCTGGCCGCCGGCGTGTAGCCGGTGATGTCGGACACCTTCCAGGAACCGTCCGCCTGACGCGCCATGCCGATCGTCTCGTCCGCCTCCGCGTCGGGCGTGTCCTCCGCCTTCGAGCGGACATGGGCGTTCGCGACCGCCCCGTGCTCCTGCACGTCGATGAGCGTCAGGGTCGTCTCCGCCCCCGAGGTGTGCTCCTTGAAGTACTGCGCGCAGCCAGTCTCGAGCTCGCCCTCCTCCTCGGGCTCGTCAGTGGAGCCGGGGACGAGCTCGCGCTCCTGCTTGTAGCTCTTGCTGAGCAGCGTGCAGACTCGCTCGAAGTCGCGCGCGTTGTACGCGTCGACGTATTCCTGGGCAGCGCGACCCGCGGCCGTGTCGGTGCCGTTGTCGTCACCTCCGCCGCAGCCGGCGAGCATCCCTCCACCAACTATCGCGGCGCAGAGCACCGTCACCGCCGCCAGGCCGATCCCAGGACGCCTCATCGGCGCAGAGTGAAGCAGCTGCGGCGGCCCGCTCCACCAAATCGAGTCCCAGGTGACTAGGGTGGGCCGCCATGTCCGAGGAGCCAGCTGAGAGCAAGCCGGAGGCGCGGGACGGCGTCCCCGTGTATCGGCGTATCGGCCACAAGGGCGCCGATGCGATCGTGGCCGGCAACACCGCCGAGAGCTTCGACGCCGCGGTCGAGCACGGGGTCGACATGATCGAGCTCGACGTCCTCCGCGAGCAGGAGGGCAGGCTGATCGTCGCCCACGACTACCACGATGCGATGGTGCGCAAGCCGATGGACCTCGCCTACGCCCTCGACCTCTTCGGTGAGCCGCCGCTCGACGAGGTCGAGATCGACTGCGACCTGAAGCTCGCCGGGCGCGAGGCAGAGCTCGCCGGCGCCCTCGCGGGCCGTGGGTTGCTGGACCGCGCGATGGTCTCGACGATGGAGGTCGAGAGCCTGATCAAGCTGCGCAAGCTCGAGCCCGATCTGCGCCTCGGCTGGACCTACCCGAAGACGCGGCGGGACTGGACGCAGTACGGCTGGGCCGGACCCGCCCTGAAGGCCGGGCTATCCGCGATCCGGCGCCGCTTTCCCGGGATCCTCGAGAAGAAGGGCCCGCGGCTTGGCGTCAACGCGGTCTGGGCGTACCACCCGATCATCACGCCCCGGCTCGTCGAGTCCGCCCGCAAGGTCGACGTGGAGCTGATGGCCTGGACCGTCGACGACCCGGACCGGATCCGCGAGCTCCTGGACATGGGCGTCGACGGGATCTGCTCGAACGACCCGCGCCTCTTCGAGGTCGCGGAGCGCCAGGTCGAGTCGGCGAGGGCCGGTTAGCTAGACCCGGCTGGGAAGTCCGGGCGTCTGCGAAGTGCCGCGGCGCTCGAAGAAGCGCCACTCCACCTCGCCGAGCACGGTCGAGGGCGGGTCCGCGTAGACCCACTCGCGCATGATCCGGTGCCAGTTGGCCGTCGCCCGGAGCTGCGCCAGGACCGCGAGCAGTCCCGTCTCCATCCTCCGTCCCATCAGCTCGTCGGCGGGCAGGCTCTCCCTCCGCACCAGGTCGTAGAAGTCGGAGCGGGGGTCGGAGGTCACCTCGATCATCTTCATCACCCGCTTCGGCGAGATCCGGGTCTCACCATCTTCGAGGTACCAGCCGCCGACCATCTTCACGTGCTTCATCAGCCGCTCGGCGTCGACCCTGTTGGGGTCGCTGACGAAGCCGAGCTCGTGGAGGGCGTCTCGCAGCGCTTCCGGGTCGTCACGCCCCGCCGCGTCGACGGCCCGCTGCTCGAGCTGGATCTGCTCGGACGTGAGCCGCTTGGTCATCCCGAAGTCGAGGAAGGCCACCCGCCCGTCGTCCATCAGCAGGTAGTTGCCCGGATGGGTGTCGGCGTTGAAGTGCTGCAGGTGGTAGATCGACCCGAAGCAGAAGCGGAAGACGATCTCGCCGAAGATGTCGCGCTCGTCCTGCTCGAGCTCCTTGACCTCGTCGAAGCCGCGTCCCTCGACGTAGTCCGAGACCAGCACCCGCCGCCGGGAGTGCCGCGAGTGGACCCTCGGCACGAAGATGAAGGGGTGACCGTCGTAGGCGCGGGCGAAGGCGCGCTGGTTCTGGGCCTCGTACTCGTAGTCGAGCTCCTCGAGGACACGCTCCCGGAGCTCGGAGGCCACCGCCTTCGCGTCGAGGCCGGGCGCGAGCACCTTGGCGAGGCGCACCAGGATTCCGGCGTTGGCCACGTCCGATTCCAGCGCGTCCGCGATCCCGGGGTACTGGACCTTGACGGCGACCTTCGTCCCGTCGCGCAGCGTGGCCCGGTGGACCTGTCCGATCGAGGCGGCGGCGAAGGCCTCCTCCTCGATCTCGGCGAAGACGCGCTCGGGCCGCTCGTCGTATTCCTCCTCGAGGACCTCGCTCACCTTCTCCCAAGGCATCGCGGGAGCGTGGGTGCGCAGCTTGGACAGCTGCTCCTGGTAGATCTCGCGGTACTCCGGCGGCAGGAAGTCGGCATCGATGAAGGAGGCCATCTGGCCGATCTTCATCGCCGCCCCCTTCATTTCGCCCAGGACCGAGGCCATCTTCAGGGCGCTCTCGAGGTGCCTGGTCTCGAGGCGCTCCTGGGCCCTCTCCTCGGAGCGGACGACGTTGGCCGCGGCGGTCCCGGCATAGCGCGTCGCCTGGCCGCCGATGGCGGTGCCTAGCTTCGCCGAGCGGCCGATGCGCGTCTGCGGGATCTTCCCCCGCTGCTCTTCGGGCTCGTTCTGCTCGGCCTTCGCCCGCTGCTCGGGGTCGGCCCGGAGGGCGTCGACGCCCTGCCTTTCCCTGTCATTTCTTTCGTCGCTGCCCATCGCCCTCACCTATTTTCTATCCTGGCGCCCGAGCGTAGCCTGCCCACCCCCTCCGGCGGGCCGCTGTCTCACTCAGCCATGGCACAGGACCGAGCCAAACTCAAGGTTTCACAGCGCGAGACTTTCGGGTCGCGGGCCACGCGGCGCCTGCGCCGCGAGGGCCTCGTTCCCGGCGTCGTCTACGGCCAGGGGGGCGAGGCGCGCCCCTTCCAGGTATCCGCCCGCGATCTTCGTCTGCTCCTCTCGGAGGGCCAAACCTTGGTCGACCTCGAGCTCGACGAATCCAAGGCCGTGCCCGTCGTGATCAAGGAGCAGCAGCACCATCCCGTGAGGGGCGACGTGCTGCATCTCGACTTCCTCGAGGTCCGTCTCGACGAGGAGATCCAGTCCGAGGTCCCGATCGAGCTCGAAGGCGCCGACCAGGCGCCGGGCGTCCGCGAGGGCGGGGTGCTCGAGCACGTCACCCGCGAGATCACGGTCGAGGCACTCCCGACAGAGATCCCCGAGAGCATCACCGTCGACGTCTCCGCGATGGACATCAACGACACGATCAACCTCGCCTCCGTCGCGGTGCCCTCCGGCGTCAAGTTCATGGCCGACGAGCCCGAGGAGATCACCATCGCCACCCTGAGCCCGCCGAGGGTCGAGGAGGAGCCCGAGCCCGAGGTCGAGGAGGAGGCTGAGCTCGTCGGCGAGGGCGAGGAGGCCCCCGAGGGCGAGGAAGCCCTCGAGGGCGAGGCGGAGGGCGAGGCCGCGCCCGAGGGCGAGGGCGGCGGCGGCGAACAATCCGGCGGGGAGTAGTCGCTGTCTCTCTTTCGCCGCCGGTCGCGGCGCTCTCGCGACGGCGTCGATGAAAGGGGGCGCGACAGCGCGACCCGTAAGACGGGGCCGCGGGTGGATGCCTTGATCGTCGGCCTCGGCAACCCGGGCCGCGAGTACGCCGCCACCCGGCACAACCTCGGCTTTGAGGTGGCCGACGAGCTCTCCCGGCGTTGGGATCTCGCCAAGGCCCGCAAGCGCTACGGCGGTCTGATCGCCGACGGACGCGTCCGGCCCGGCGGCCCACGGGTCGCCATCCTGCTGCCCCAGACCTTCATGAACGAGTCGGGGTCGGCGGCCGGGCCGGCTCGAGGCGAGCTCGGCGTGCCGCTCAACCACGTGATCGCGCTGCACGATGAGATCGACCTGCCCTTCGGTGAGGTGCGGAGCAAGCTCGGCGGCGGCGTGGCGGGACACAACGGCCTGAAGAGCCTGAGCCAGGGGCTTGGCGGGAAGGACTTCTGGCGCGTGCGCGGCGGCGTGGGGCGGCCCAACACGACCGATCCCGAGATCGTCTCGAACTACGTGCTCTCCCGGTTCAGGGAGCCGGACGAGGAGGTTGGGCTGCTGATCCAATCGGCGGCCGACGAGGTGGAGCGGCTGATCGAGCGGCTCACCGGTCCCGGGCCCGAGAACTCTGAAGAGGAAGGAGAGGGCTGATGCCGCTGACCATCTACTCGGTGGACGAGAAGCAGGTCGCACTGCTCCGGCTGGAGCGCCCCGAGGCCCGGAACGCGATCAACACCGAGATGCTCGAGGAACTGCTTGCGCACCTCGATCGCGCCAAGGGCGACAGCGAGGTCCGTGTCCTGGTGATCTCCTCGAACGATCACCTCGGCCTCTCGGCCGGCGCCGACGTCCGCGAGGAGCTCGACGAGCAGGGGCGGGTCCACCGGATGGAGCTCTTCGCCAGCCTCTACGACGAGCTCACGGCGTTTCCCAAGCCGACCGTCGCCGCCTGCCATGGCTCGGTGGTGGGCGGCGGTGCCGAGATCGCCGTGGCCTGCGATCTCCGGGTCGGCGGCTCGAACCTGCGGATGAGGTTCCCGGGCGCCGAGCTAGGCGTCCCGGTGGGGCCGGCCCGCCTGGTGTCGCTCTGCGGCCTCGCCACCGCGAAGTACCTGCTGCTCACCTCGCGCAACGTGAGCGCCGACGAGGCCCTCCGGATGGGTCTCGTCCACCGGGTGGCGCCGGCGGCGGCCACCGAGGAGGCCGCGCTGGGGCTCGCCGCCGAGGTTGCCGCCCACCCGCCCGAGGCGGTCGCCCGCCTCAAGGCGATGCTCCATCGCTGGGACGGGGTGGTCGAGCGCTCGGCCGACGAGGGACGCGGACAGGTCGAGTGGCAGCGGACCGGGCCGGGGCTGCCCTACCGCAGCTGAGCCGCGGCTACTCCTCCCTACGCCGGAACGGCCTCGCCAGCGCCCTGAGGAAGCCGTGTCTGGGGGCGCTCTCAAGCTCTTTCAGCCTGGCCTCGGCGTCAGCGGCGCGGGCCTCCGCCTCCCGCAGCCTCGCGGAGAGCAAGCGCGCCTCGTGGGCGAAGCCGAGAGCGCGGGAGTCGGCGTGCCACTGGACCCTCGACATGCGCGCAAGTTCCCGAAGTGGCTCGCTGCCGGGCGAGGGTCGCGGCTCCAGGCGCTCGAAGAGGGCGACGAGCTCCTCCGAGTGCCGCGACGCGCTGTGGTGAAGCCGCGCCAGGTCTCGATTGACGCTGCCCATCGAGTACGTGTACTCGCGAAGCCGTGACGCGAGCTCCTCCGGGGTGAGCAGCGCGTGCTCACCGGTCACCCCGGCGAAGTTGAGGGCCTCCAGAGCGGCGTAGGACTCGGGCGTCACCCAGCCGTCTCCGCCCATCTGTCCGTAGACGAACGCCGCCCGTCCGCAGGCCATCGCCTCGACGATCGACCGGCCTTCACCGATGACGATGTCGACCACGTTGATTTCCTGCTCGGGGGCCATTGAGGTCCGCTCCGCGTAGCGGCCCAGCTCCGTGCATTCCAAGCCCGCCTGTGCGCAGGCATTCAGCACGAGCTCGCGTCTGTCTCCGGTCAGGTAATTGCCCAGGAGCAACAGGCGGCGCGGGTGCTCCGCGAGCTCTCCCCGCGGAGAGAACCGGGTCAGATCGACCGGCTGGCGCAGCCGAACGATCTCCTCGCGGTGGGCGAGCGCATTCGCCTGTTCCGCCATTCTCCCGTGCAGGACGACGATTGCGCTCACCACACCCGGGAGCTGGGGCGGCGCCCAGCGCGCGAACTCATTCCCGCCGGCGTGCATGCAGAAGGCCTGTGGCGTCCCCGCGTAGTGCTCGGCAAGCGTGTACGCGCTCGGCGTGTCCTGGGCATAGAGCGCGTCGCAGTCGCCGGGCAGCGCCCGCTCCCCCGCGGCGACCCTGATCCCGCGCTCCTCCGCCTCCCGCGCGAGCTCTCCGACCTCCTCGGCGAAGACGGTCACCTCGTGCCCGAGGAGTTGCAGCTGCCCCGCGACGGTCATCAGATAGGTGGCCGCGCCGCCGATCGCTCCGAACTCGCTGGTGCCGAGCACTATCTCCATGACCGGCGAGTGAGTCTCACAGAGACCTCGCCGGTACGCTCGCCGCGAGGTGTCTCGGGAGAGCAGACCCATTCGCCCACCGCTTCCCGAAGGACCGTGTCTTGTCCTGGGACTCGGGGAGGCGGGGCAGGCGGCCGCCACGGCGCTGCTGAAAGAGCGCGGCGCCCCCGCGGTTCGCGTCTGGGATGACGCCCGTTCCGACGATGTCCGGACCGCACTGGCGTCGCTGGCGGAGCTGGGGATCGAGGCACCGCCGGACTCCAAGAGGGCGCTCGAGGGCGTCCGTCTAGTCGTCAAGAGCCCAGGGATTCCGGTGGACAATCCGATGCTCGTCGCCGCCTCGGCGGCGGGGATCCTCGTCCTCGACGAGCTCGAGCTCGCCTGGCGGCTGGGCTCGTGGCCGGTCGCAGCCGTAACCGGCACCAACGGGAAGTCGACGACGACCACGCTCGTGCATGCCGCCCTGCGGGCCGCCGGCCGAAATCCGATCCTCGCGGGGAACGTCGAGTCCTATCGCGGCCTCTCGGCGGTCTCCGCCATCCCCCCCGACCACGAGGGCTGGGTGGCGGCCGAGGTATCGAGCTACCAGCTGGTGGGATCCCCCGAATTCCTGCCAGAGGGGGCGATCCTGACCAATCTGACTCCGGACCACCTGAACAGGCACCGGACGATGGCCGAGTACGCCGAGGCCAAGCGGCGGATGTTCGTCCGAGGCGACCGCGCCGTGCCGTTGGCGGCGGTTCACGCCGATGACGATCTCGGCCCCAGGCTCGCGGAGGAGGTCGCGGGGCGCGGTGGCCGGGCGGTGACGTTCGGTCTCGCCGATCGGGCCGACTACCGGATCCGGGCCTGGAAGTCGACCCTGCGAGGCGGCCGCTTCGAGATCGAGGGCCCGGATGGCCGGATCTCGATCGAGACCAGGCTGCCCGGCCGCCACAACGCGGCGAACGTCGCGGCCACCATCGCCCTTGCGGATGGGCTCGGTCTGCCCCGTGACCCGGTGCTCGGAGCGATCGCCGAGATGAATCCACTCCCCGGCCGCTTCGAGCCGATCGAGGCGGGTCAGCCATTCGACGTCGTCGTGGACTTCGCCCTCTCCTCCGACGCCGTCAGACGGGTGCTCGAAACCGCGCGGGGGCTGACCGAGGAGCGGGGCGGCCGCGTGATCGCAGTCATGGGCGCGATTGGCCGAAGCCACCGTCCCACCCGTGAGCAGACGGGTCGGGCCGCTCGCGAGGGCGCCGACCACCTGATCCTCTGCGGGTCGAGCATGCGCGGAGAGCCGCCCATGATCGCGCTCGAGGGGCTGCTGATCGGTGCGCGAAAGGCCGAAGGAGGGGAGCTGGACGTGGTTCTCGATCGGCGCGCGGCCATCGCCCGTGGACTCGAGCTCGCGCGTCCCGGGGACCTGGTCGCAATCCTCGGGCGCGGCGGCCTCCCGACCATGGCCTACGACGCCCGCGGCGGCGACGGTCAGTTCGACGACCGGGAGGTCGCCCGTGAGCTGCTTGCTGAGCTCGCGTCGGGGTCCTGATCGCGTCTGTTGCGGCGTCTGAACGGGCGCGCCAGGGCCCTGGCGAAGCGGTACCAGCGAGCGCTCTGGAGATGTCTCAGCCTGGCCTCGGCATGCTCGACCCGGGCCTCGACCCGGGCCTCGGCGCGGGCCTCCGCCTCGGCCAGCCGTGAGGAGAGCAGCCGAGCTTCGTGGTTCGCCCCGAGGGCGCGGGACTCGGTCTGCCACTGGACCCGCGACATCCGGGCGAACTCGCGCAGCGGCGTGTTGGGCGGCGGCTCGCCCGGCTCCAGCCGCTCGAACAGCGCCATCAGCTCCTCCGCGTGCACCGTGGCGGCATGGTGGATGCGCGCCAGATCGAGGTTCACGCTGCCCATGGACTGCCGGTACTCCCCGAGCCGGTCGGCGAGCCTCTCGGGGGTGACCATCGCGCCGTTGCTGCTGGCGTGCGCGAAGTTGATCGCTTCGAGCGCCTCGTAGCTTTCGCGGGTCACCCAGCCGTCGCCGCCCAGATAGTCGTAGACGAAGGCGGCCCGGGCGCAGGCCATGGCCTCGACGATCGACCTTCCGCTGCCGAGCACGATGTCGACCTGGTTGATCTCGCGCTCGGGCGTGGGCGTCGTACGCGCCGCGTATCGCCCCAGCTCCACGCATTCCAGGCCGAGCTGGTCGATCGCCTCGAGCACGCCCCGGCGCCGCTCGACGGACAGGTTGTTGCCGAGCAGCAGCACCCGCTTGGCTGACTCGCCGGTCGGTCCCCGCGGCGCGAAGCGCGCCAGGTCAACCGGCTGGCGCAGGCGCACGATCTCCGGGCGCTCGGCGAAGGCGGCGGCGCGCTTGGCGAGCCGCTCGTGCAGCACGACCACGGCTCCCACGATCCCTGGCAGCTGCGGGGGCTGCCAGCGGTCGAGCTGGCTTGACCCGCTGTGCATGCAGAGCGCCTGCGGAGTTCCGGGGAACCGATCCGCCAGCAGATACGCCGTCGCCCGGTCCTGGGCGTAGACCACGTCGCATTCGCTGGGCAGGGCGCGTTCTCCAGCGGTCACCCGGACACCCCGGTCCTCGGCCACCCGGGCGAGCTCACCCGTCTCCTCGGCGAAGATCGTCACATCGTGTCCGAGCGACTGGAGCTCGATCGCCACGGTCAGCGAGTACGTCCCCGCCCCTCCGATCGCTCCGAACTCGAGCGTGCCGAGCACGATCCGCATTGGTCCGGCACGATACGAGCATGTCCGTGGTGGGTGTCGATCGCGGGCTGCCTGGAAGGGAGATTGCCCAGCCGGCGCGGCCGTCTGTACCCGAAGGTCCTTACCTCGTCATGGGAACGGGCAACGCCGGGCGGTCCGCGGCTGCGGCCCTTGCCGATCGCAGCGGGCCGTCCGCGGTTCTCGTCTGCGACGACTCCGTCGGTTCCGAGATCCGGCAGTCGCGTCGATTGCTCGCGAAGCGAGGAATCGACTTCACGGATGACCCCATCCGCGCGCTCGACCGCATCCGGCTTGTCGTCAAGAGCCCCGGCATCCCCATGGATCATGCGGTTATCGAGGGTGCAGCCCGGCGTGGCATACCGGTGTTCGACGAGTTCGAGCTCGGGTGGCGGCTCTCGCGGCAGCCCGTCGCCGCGGTGACGGGCACGGATGGGAAGTCCACCACCGCGACGCTCGTGGTCTCGGCCCTGCGGGAGGGCGGGGGCAACCCGCTGCTGAGCGGAAACGTGGACGGGTTCCGCAAATGCCCCCCGATGTCCGGTGTGCCCCGCGACCACGACGGCTGGGTGGTCAGCGAGGTCTCGAGCTACCAGGTAGAGGGGTGCCCAGAGTTCCTGCCCTCCGCAGCAGTGCTCACCAACCTCACCCAGGCCCACCTCAGCAGGCACGGATCGATGGCGGCGTATGCGGAGGCAAAGCGGCGCCTGTTCGTCCGAGGTGACACCGCGGTCAAACTTGCGGTGCTGAACGCGGACGATCCCTTCGGCAGGCGACTTGTGGCGGAGGTCGGCGAGCGCGGCGGGCGCACTCTGACCTTCGGCTGTGCGAGCGACGCCGACTACCGAGTTGGCGACTGCAGATCGAGTCTGCGGGGCGCCAGGATCGAGATCGACGCGCTCGGGGAGGCGATCGAGCTGGAAGTTCGGTTGCCCGGCGCGCACAACGCCGCCAACGTGGCGGCTGCCCTCGCCCTCGCGGAGGGACTCGGCCTCGAGAGGGACGTCACCATCGCCGCTCTCGAAACGACCGACCCGGTGCCGGGGCGCTTTGACCCGATCGACGAGGGGCAGCCCTTCGACGTCGTCGTCGACTTCGCGCATACAGCGGTGGCCGTCCAGCTGACTCTGGGGACGGCGCGCGAGCTCGTCGCGTCGCGGGGAGGCCGTGTGATCGCCGTGATGGGCAAGGTCGGGGCGTCGAAGCGTCCCTACCAGGAGGCCATCGGCCGGGCCGCGCGGATGGGCGCCGACCACGTGATCGTCTGCTCTTCGAGCCTGCGTGGCGAGCCGCCGCTCCTCGAGGTCGTGGGCATCGCCGGTGGCGCGCGCGCGGCAGAGGGTGGCGAGCTCGAGGTGGTACTCGACCGGCGCAAGGCGATCGCGCGGGTGCTCTCCATCGCGCGACCCGGGGACCTGGTCGCGATCCTCGGCCGTGGCGGGCGGCGCCGCATGACCTACGACACCAAGGGACCGCCGGGAACCTTCGACGACCGTGAGGTGGCCCGGGAGTTGCTGTGCGAGATGGCGGGAACGAACGCTTGAGCTAGAACACGCGTCCGCAAGTACGCCCACGAATCGGCGGCTGCAAGCCTTCGCCTGGCGTCGTCCTCGGTCGCCGACATGGCGCTGCCATGCCGGCTCCCTGCGTCCTAGCCATGCTCGGCTTTCGCTCGCCGATTCATGCCCGTACTTACGGTCACGTGTACTAGGAGTGGCAGACGGCCTCGATGTTGTGGCCATTCGGGTCGAGCACGAAGGCCCCGTAATAGCCCTCGCTGTACTCGGGCCGCGGGCCTGGCCCCCCGTTGTCCCTCCCGCCCGCCGCCAGCGCCGCAGCGTGGAAACGGTCGACCTGCTCCCTCGTGTCCGCCGCGAAAGCGATGTGCACCTGGCCTCCCGGTTCGTATTTCTTCGAGATCGCAAAGTCATCCGCCTCCTTGGTGCCGAACGAGACCTCGCGGCTCGCGTCACTCCACGGCCCGAGCTCCTCGAAGCCAAGCGGCTCCAGCGCCTGGGCGTAGAAACTCCTGCTGGCTTCCAGGTCGGAGACGCCGATCTTCAGATGGTCGATGATCACGCGACGCTCGGGCACGTCCTCAACATACCCGGCGAACCCGGCCAGCTAAGCTCGATTGAGGCCGGGCCCCGGCCTTAGCCTTAAACGGGTTGCTTCGGCCTAAACGGGTCGTGCCTGGCGACGCGCCCTCGGATATACCTCGCCTAATACGACCCGAATCGCCGATTCGGGCGTTCGTCGTGCGCAAACGAGATGTCGCTGAGGCCACTGCTGGAGATCGCGAATGAGGATGAGCGCCTGCGCGCGCTCCGCTCGGCCGTGGCCGAATCCGATGGAACGGTGGACGCCTACGTCTCCGCCTCGATGCGCCCTTACCTGCTCGCGGCCCTGATCGGGGGCGATGACGGCGTCACCCCGGGCCCGGCGCTGATCGTCGCGGCCGACGACCGCTCTGCGCGCGACCTGGCACGAGACCTGAAGGCGTTCCTGGCACCCCGGCCGGTCCACATCTATCCGTCGCGGGGGACGACCTTCGAATCCCACCTCGACCCACCGCCCCACCTGGCGGGGCTGCGTATCGCGGCGATGAACGCTCTCGCCGATCCGACCGCGGTGGTCGTCGCAAGCGCGATCGCGCTCGCGGAGAAGGTCCCCGACCCATCCCTGCGGCCCGAGACCCTGGCGCTCCATCGTGGCGAGAGCGTCGATCTCGGCGACGTCACGCTGCTGCTTGCCGACGCGGGCTACGAGCGGATCGATCAGGTGGAGGAGCGCGGCCAGTTCGCGGTGCGCGGCGGGATCCTCGATGTCTACCCGGCCACCGAGGAGCAGGCCATTCGCGTCGAGCTGTTCGGCGACGAGATCGAGTCGATGCGCCGGTTCTCGGTGTTCACCCAGCGCTCGCTGGGGGAGGCCGAGCGGGTCGAGCTCGTGCCGGCCGCCGAGCTCTCGGCCGAGTACCGAGGAAATGTCGATCCGAACAGGTTCCGGGCGGCCCTGGACCTCGTCCCCGCGGAGGCACTGGTGGTGATCGCCGCGGCCGAGGAGATCCCCGGCGCGCTGCATGACTTCTGGGAGGACGTGACGGCCGCCGCGGATGAGGCCGATATGCGTCCCTTCTACGCCGACGTCGACGAGCCGCTGCGGCGGCGCGCGCGTCTCTCGCTCGGTGCCGACGCCGGCCAGGAGCACTCCTTCAGGGCGCAGCGCGCCGAGTTCCCCTCCCGGACCCTGGCCGAGGCCGAGGGGGAACTCGAGAAGCTGAATCGCTCCGGCTATCGGACCGTGGTCGCCTTCGAGGGGCGCGGCGAGGCGGAGCGCACCCGCTACAACCTGAGCCGCCTCGACGTGCCCTTCCTCTCGGAGCGGGCGCCCGAGGAGCCGGGCGTGAGCTTCGCGGAGTCGAGGCTGCGGGAGGGCTTCCTCTCGCCGGAGCTGCGGCTGGCGGTGATCCCGCAGCAGCGTCTCGTCCACCGCCGCCGCGCGGCCGCCGCGCCGGTCTCGGCCCGGGCACGTCTCGCGGCGGCGATCGAGCTGCGGGTAGGCGACTACGTCGTCCACGAGGACCACGGCATCGCCCGCTTCGCCGGCTTCGACACCAAGACGCTCGCCGGGGTCACCCGCGATTACCTGGAGCTCGAGTACCGGGGCGGCGACCGCGTCTTCGCCCCGACCGATCAGCTTGCGCGGATCAGCCGCTACGTCGGCGCCGACGGCGACGAGCCTGCGCTCAGCCCGCTCGGCGGGAAGCGCTGGCAGAACATGAAGTCCCGGGCGCGCCGCGCCGCCCAGGCGATGGCCGGCGACCTCATCAACCTCTACGCCGAGCGACAGGTCCGCAAGGGCCACGCCTTCTCCCCGGACGGCGAGATGCAGATGGGCTTCGAGGCGGCCTTCCCGTACCGGGAAACAGCCGACCAGATGGATGCGATCGACGCCGTCAAGGCGGACATGGAGTCCGAGCGGCCGATGGACCGCCTGATCTGCGGTGACGTCGGCTACGGCAAGACCGAGATCGCCCTGCGCGCGGCGCACAAGGCCGCCGCGGACGGCAAGCAGGTGATGATGCTGGTCCCGACCACGATCCTCGCCCAGCAGCACTTCGGAACCTTCCGGGAGCGCTTCGCGGATTCCCCGTTCAACGTCGAGATGGTCTCCCGGCTGCGCAGGCCGGCCGAGGTCAAGGAGATCCTGGAGCGCTTTCGTCAGGGCAGAGTCGACATCCTGATCGGCACCCACCGGCTGCTCTCCCGCGACGTGCGCGGCAAGGACCTCGGCCTGATGATCGTCGACGAGGAGCAGCGCTTCGGCGTCAAGCAGAAGGAGCTGCTCCGCCAGTTGAAGCTCAAGGTGGATGTGCTCTCCCTCTCCGCCACACCGATCCCGCGCACCCTGCAGATGTCCCTCGCCGGGCTGCGGGACATCTCCGTGATCGAGACCCCGCCCGAGGGCCGCCGCCCCGTCCGAACCCACGTCGGCCCCTATGACGAGGACCTGGTGAAGCGGGCGATCATGCGCGAGAAGGAGCGGGGCGGCCAGGTCTTCTTCCTCCACAACCGGATCGACACCCTGCACGAGAAGGCCGAGCGGCTGCGCGCCCTCTGCCCCGGCGTCCGCTTCGCCGAGGCGCACGGTCAGATGGACGAGCTCCAGCTCGAGGCGACCATGCTCGCCTTCGTCCGGGGGGAGCACGACGTCCTGGTCGCGACCACCATCATCGAGTCCGGCCTCGACATCCCGACAGCGAACACGCTGCTGGTCGAGCGCGCCGATCAGCTCGGGCTGGCGCAGGCGTACCAGATCCGCGGCCGAGTCGGCCGGAGCCGCGAGCGCGCCTTCGCCTACCTGCTCTACCCCTCGGCCGAGTCGCTCACCCACGACGCCGCGGCCCGCCTCGCGACCCTCTCAGACAACACCGAGCTCGGCTCGGGCTTCCGCGTGGCCATGCGCGACCTCGAGATCCGCGGCGCCGGCAACCTGCTCGGCGACGAGCAGTCCGGCCACGTAGCAGCGGTCGGCTTCGAGCTCTACTGCCAGATGCTCGAGGACGCCGCCGAGGCGCTCAGGGCCGGAGAGGAGGAACTCCCAGAGGAGCCTCGCGAGCCGGTGCGGATCGACGTCGACGTCGACGCCTACGTGCCCTCCGAATACATCCCCTTCGAGGCGGCCAAGATCGACGTGCACCGGCGCGTCGCCGCCGCCCGGGAGCCCGGCGAGCTGCGGGCGCTTCGCGAGGAGCTCGAGGACCGCTTCGGGCCGCTGCCCGGCTCCGTCGGCAACCTCCTCGATCTGCAGCGGGTCCGGATCGCGCTCGGCGAGGCGGGCGCCCGCAGCGTCGAGTTCCGCGCCGGTCGCCTTCGCGTCTTCCCGGTGGAGCTCGACTCGGACCGCGTCGGCGTGCTCAACGAGCGCCTCCCCGAGGCGATCTACCAGTGGCGGGAGCGCACCATCGCCGTTCCCGTGCCGGACGATCCGAGCGCCCGTCTCGGCGCGCTGCTCGCCCTGGCCGAGGGGCTCTCCGCCGCCCTGTCGGCGCGGGCTCCAGCCGAGGCCGGGGCTTAAGGGACCACTTAGGAGTCTGCGGCTATGCTGCCGCCTCTGTGAGCCGGGGATTCTTCTCCAAGCGGAACCTCGCGATCCTCTTCGGCGCCACCCTGGTGCTGACGGTCGTGATCGTCGCGGCCGCTATCGGCGTCGGGCACCCGAGCGTGCCCTCCGACGACGTCGCGGTGGTCGACGACGACAGCGTCGACGTCGCGGGCCTCTTCGACGACGGCCATCTCAGCAAGACGAACTTCGACCGCTTCCTGCTGCAGACCGCCAAGCAGAACAACCAGCAGGCGGTGCCCCCGCCGAGCGATCCGCAGTACAAGCAGCTCAAGGATCAGGCGGTCCAGAGCGCACTTCAGATCGGCTGGATCGTGGGCGAGGCCAACAAGCAGGGTCTGACCTTCACGGACACCCAGATCGAGCAGTCGTACAACCAGATCAAGTCCCAGTTCAAGACCGAGCAGGAGTACGTCCAGGCCCGGGATCAGGCGGGGCTCACGGAGCAGGATGTGCGCGAGCGGGCCAGGCTCCAGCTGATCCAGAACGAGATCCAGGACAACGTCTCGAACAGCGTCGGCTCGGTCTCCGACAGCGACGCTCGGGACTACTACGACGCCAACAAGCAGCAGTTCACCCAGCCGGCCAAGCGGACGATCCGGATCATCCAGAACAAGGACCCCCACCAGATCAATCTCGCCTATCAGGCGCTCCGCACCGATCAGTCGCCCGCGAACTGGAAGAAGGTCGCGGCCCAGTACTCGACCGATCCGACCTCGAAGGACAAGGGCGGGCTGCGCACGGACGTCGTGCCCGGCTCCTTCCAGCAGCCTCTCGACGACGACATCTTCAAGGCGCCGCTTCACGAGCTCCAGGGCCCTGTCATGACCTCGACCGGGAACTTCGTCTTCCAGGTGGACACCGCGACGCCCGAGTCGGTCCAGGGGTTCGATGCCACCGTCAGCAGTGCCCAGGGCGGGGCTCCCTCGAAGGTCTCGGACCAGATCAAGACCCAGATCAAGAGCCAGCAGCAGCAGGAGGCCCTCTCGGCCTTCGGTCAGCACTTCCGTGACTACTGGACGAATCTGACCCAGTGTGGGAGCGACTACGTGGTCGAGGGATGCGACAACTTCAACGGCGGCGGCCCGACCTGCGAGCCGGACAAGGTCGCGCAACAGCCCGGTGGCCAGGGCACCGGCTGCCCCGCGCCGGTCTTCGCCAGCTGCCAGGAGGGCTCCGCGGCCACGGGCGGCCAGCCGGGCCAGCTCCAGTGCACCGGCTCGGGCCCGACCCCCGGCGCGCCCGGATCGTTCAAGCCGTTCCTCCCGGTGGTCGGCGGAGCGCCGCAGGGCCCCCATCCCCCGGGGGAGGGCACGACCAGCGCCGCCCCGGGCGGCGGCGTCTCGATTCCGGGCCTGACGGGCGGATAGAGGCTCCGGGCTACCTCGAGGCGCTCCAGCACCTCGACGAGGTGACTCGGAGGCTGCGCCGCGAGTGCCCATGGGACCGCGAGCAGGATGCTCGCTCGATCGTGCCGCACACCGTGGAGGAGGCCTACGAGCTGGCCGACGCCGCCTCCCGCGACGACACGGAGGCCATGGTCGATGAGCTCGGCGACGTCCTCTTCCAGGTCCTCTTCCTCTCGCTGCTGCTCGAGGAGCGGGACGAGGGCGACCTGGCGGCAGTGGCCGAGTCCTGCGCCGCGAAGCTGATCCGCCGCCATCCGCATGTCTATGGAGACCGAGATGAGAGGGCGCGCGACAGCGCGACCCGCGAGATGAGGACCGCGGGCCAGGTGCTGGCGCAGTGGGAGGAGATCAAGCGAGAGGTCGAGGGCGGGGGCGAGCGAGAGCCGCTCGAGGGGCTGCCCGAGAACCTGCCGGCGCTGCTCCATGCGCGGAAGGTGCTGCGCCGCCTGGATCCAGAGGGCTCTGTAGGCGGCGTGAAGCCCGGGAGCCCGGCTGCCGACCCCGCGGAGCGTGACGAGGCCGAGCGGCTGATGGGGGAGCTCCTGCTCGAGGCGGTCGCCGCCTCACGGCGCCTCGGCGTCGATCCCGAGCTCGCCCTGCGACAGGCGACGCGGCGGCTCGCCGAGGGCGCGGAGTAGCCCCGCCCGCCTCCGGTAGCTTTCCCCGCCCGATGGCCACGATCAAGGAGGTCCACGGCCGGCAGGTGCTCGACTCGCGGGGCAACCCGACGGTCGAGGTCGAGGTCGTGCTCGACTCCGGCGCTCGCGGGCTCGCGATCGTCCCATCGGGCGCCTCGACCGGCGAGTTCGAGGCCGTCGAGCTCCGCGACGGCGGGGACCTATGGGGCGGAAAGGGCGTTGCCGAGGCGGTCGCCAACGTCAACGGCGAGATCGCCGGAGCGATCAAGGGGGCGGAGGCCGCCGAGCAGCCGGCGCTCGACCGGACGATGATCGACCTCGACGGGACGCCCAACAAAGGCCGGCTGGGCGCGAATGCGATCCTCGGCGCCTCGCTGGCCACCGCGAAGGCCGCAGCGGCAGATGCGGCCCGGCCGCTCTACGACTACCTCGCGGAGCTCTACGCGGCCACCGGAGCCAGGGACGCCGGCCCGGCCGAGCTGCTCCCGGTGCCGATGATGAACGTGGTCAACGGGGGCGCGCACGCCGACAACGCCGTCGACTTCCAGGAGTTCATGGTGGTTCCGGCCGGAGCACCGACCTTCGCCGACTGCCTGCGGATGGGCACGGAGGTCTACCACGGCCTGAAGAAGGCCCTGGGGAAGAAGGGGCTCTCCACCGCGCTGGGCGACGAGGGCGGCTTCGCACCCGACCTGGACTCGAACCAGGCCGCCCTCGACTTTCTGATCGCCGCGATCGAGGAGGCCGGCTACGCCCCCGGTGAGGACGTGGTGATCGCGCTCGACCCTGCCACCAGCGAGATCTACGACGACGGCAAGTACGTGCTCGAGCACGAGGGGCGGTCGCTCACCTCCGCCGAGATGGCCGATTACTGGCACGACGTCCGCGCGCGCTTCCACGTGGTCTCGATCGAGGACGGCATGGACGAGGAGGACTGGGAGGGCTGGAAGGCCCTGACCGAGCGGATCGGCGATCTCTGCCAGCTGGTCGGCGACGACCTCTTCGTCACCAACCCGGCGCGGCTGCGGCGCGGAATCGAGATGGGCGTCGCCAACTCGATTCTGATCAAGGTCAACCAGATCGGCACGCTCACCGAGACGCTCGAGGCGATCCAGATCGCTCGCGACGCCGGCTACACCACGGTGATCTCGCACCGTTCGGGCGAGACCGAGGACACGACGATCGCCGACCTCGCGGTGGGCACGGGGGCGGGTCAGATCAAGACGGGCGCCCCGGCGCGCTCCGATCGCGTCGCCAAGTACAACCGCCTGCTGCGGATCGAGGAGGAGCTGGGCGACCGCGCGCGGTTTCCGGGCGCCTCCGTGTTCGATCGGTAGGAATGCATGCCGCCATGGCGAATCCGGAGCCATGCCAGCACGCCGACGCGTCCGCAGGAGGACCGGCCCGAGCCGGATCCGCTGGGACAAGCTCGGCCGGATCGCGCTCGTCCTGGTGCTGTTCCTCGTGCTCGTCTCCTACCTGAACCCGCTGGTGAACCTGCTGCAGGCGTGGCAGGGGTCCAAGTCGAGTGATGCGCAGCTCGTCCAGCTCAAGCAGGAGAGGCTCGAGCTCACGCACCGCCTGCGCGAGGTCTCGAGCCCGGCAGCCCTCGAGCGCGAGGCGCGGCGCCTGGGCATGGTGCAGCCGGGCGAGCACGCCTACATCGTGCACGGCCTCGGCAACGACTGAGCGGGCCTTAAACCGCCTGCTCTTTAGTCCGCGGATATGATTCCGCGCCCGCGCGCGCGCCATTGTGGCTGTGCGCGTTTTGCGTGATTTGAGCCGATGAGTACGAGCCAGTACCTGCTCGGCGCGGCGGAGCTGGCGGTGATTGCAGCCGCTCTCGGCCTAGGCGCCTACCACTTGCGAGCCTTGCTCGCTCCAGCCTGGATGGGCGCCTTGGCCCGTCTGGCGGAGATCGTCATCGCGATCTCGATGCTGATCCTCGTCTCCGAGCTGATCGGCGCCCTCGGGCTGTTCAAGGAGATCCCGCTGGTGCTCGTCAGCGTCGCCGCCGGGCTCGCCACGACCTTCCTCGTCCGCCGACGGGGATTGCCCGAGGTCCCCAGGACGACCGAGGTCCGGGCGAGCCCGATCATGCTGGCGATCGGAATTGCGGCGGCGGCCCTGGTCGTCATTCACTGGGCACATCCCACGGGCCAGGCGCTCGACCAGGGGATGTACTTCCAGGACACCACCTGGTACCACATGTCGTTCTCGGCCCGGTTCGACCAGACCGGGCACGTCGGTCCGCTCCACTTCACCGATCCGCTCAAGCTGGCGGCCTGGTTCTACCCGCAGAACTCCGAGCTGCTCCACGGCGTCGGGATCGTCGCGCTCGACAGCGATTTTCTCTCCCCTCTGATCAACCTGATGTGGTGTGCCCTCTGCCTGCTGGCGGCCTGGTGCGTCGGACGTCCGTACGGGATCGGGGGCGTCACCGTGCTCGGCGCCGCGGTCGTGCTCGACTCGGACATGATGGTCGGGTCCCAGGCCGGGCAGGGGCCTAACGACGTAGCCGGTCTCTTCTTCCTGATGGCGGCACTCGCCTTCCTCGTCGACGGCGCGGCGAGCGCCCACGCGGCGCGGGAGGCGGCGAATGCGCGTCGGCCCAGGGTGGCGACCCCCGAAGGATCGGCCGGCACAACGAGCGTGGCGACGCCCGAAGGATCGGCCGGCACAACGAGCGTGGCGACGCCGGAAGGGTCGGCCAGCAGAACGGGCTCCGGCGACGGATCGATCACCGAGGAGCTCGGGGTGGTCGAGGATGTGCCCGTCGAGGGCGACCCGCGCGCGCTCGCCACCGTGGGCGCCGGGCCGCTGTTCATGGCCGGTCTCGCGGCCGGGCTCGGTATCGGCACCAAGATCACGCTGCTGGCGACGATCGCCGCCTTCACGATCGGTGTGGCGATCCTGGGAGGGCGCAGGCATTGGCTGCGTGCCCTCGGAATATGGCTCGGTGGGATCGTGATCACCTGCGGCTTCTGGTACGGGCGCGACTTCGTCTACGCCCTCAACCCGTTCCCGCAGATCCAGAAGATTGGCCCGATCCACCTGCCCGGTCCGGATCAGGTCCACCTCTATCCCCGGCCGCCGCACAAGCTGGCCGAGTACTACAACGACCCGCTGGTCTGGACCCACAAGCTCACGCCGGTTCTGCACGAGCGCCTCGGGCCGCTCTGGCCGGTGATCCTCGCGGTGGTGGTGGTCGCGCTGGTCTGGGCGTTCGTCAAGGGCGGCAGCGCGCTGATGCGGATCCTCGCCGTCACCGGGGCCGTTGCCGGGATCGCCTACATCTTCACGCCGCTGACCGCGTCGGGGGACCCCTACGACGGGAGCGGCTTCGACGCGAATCTGCGCTATGTCGCGCCGGTGCTGACGGTCGGCTTCCTGCTGCTGCCGCTGATCCCCTGGTTCCGGCACGGCTGGCGGCCCTGGATCCTGATCGGGCTGTTCACCGTCCTGCTGATCCAGGGGACGGTCAACCAGTCGAGCTGGGAGTTCGACCACCATCTCGCCTCGATCGGGCTCGCCTTCCTGATCGTCGGCGTTCCCGCCCTGCTCGTGGCGGGCTTCCGCGCCCGGCTCAGTCCCGTATTGCTCGTCTCCTTCGCGCTGGTGATGGCGATCACGGCGGTCGCCCTCGGACGGGTCCGCGAGGACTACTACCTCGACCACCGCTACGTCACGGCGGTGCGGCCGCCGCTCGGCGGGGGCTTCCGGGCTTCTCCGGAGTGGCAGCCGCTGCAGGATTGGGGCAGGGAGGCGAGCCATGAGCGGATCGCTGTGTTCGGCCGGGCCTCCGCCTTCGGGCAGTACTTCTTCTACGGGAACGATCTCACCAATTACGTGCAGTACCTCGGGGAGGAGGGCGACCACGGCACCTTTCGGCCCATCTACACCTGCGCGCTCTGGCGCCAGACGATCAATCAGGGGCACTACGACTACGTCGTCACCACACCGGCGATCGGCGTGATCGAGACCGTCGCGCCGCCGCAGAATCTCTGGACCTCCAGTGACCCGAACGTGCGCACTGTGATCCAGTCCGGACCGGCCGCGATCTACAAGATCGACGGTCGCCTCGATCCCTCCACCTGCGCCAAGTTGGGGAACACGGCGCAAGCATGAGCTTCGGCGACTACCTGCAGGGCTCGATCGAGTTGATTCTGGTCGCGGCGGCGATGGCCTACGCCGCCGTCGGTCTCCGCGGCCGGCTTCTGCCCGGCTGGTCGGGGGCCTCGGCGCGGCTGGCCGAGGTGGTGCTCGGCCTCTCGTTGCTGGTGGTGACGCTCGAGCTGGTCGGGGTCGTCGGCCTCTACCGGCCGGGATGGGTCCTGCTGGCGGCCATCGTCGTCGGCGCAGGGATCGGATTGGCTCTGAGGCCACCTCGGCGGGGCGTCGAGCTGCCCGCGCCGGCGGTAGCGCCGATCGCGCTGGCCGTGGCGGTCGCGGCGGCCCTGCTGGTCGCGGTCCACTGGGCGATGCCGACACAGACCGGCCTCGACATCGGCATGTACCTGCCCAACACCACCTGGCACAACGCGCCGTTCGCCGCCCGCTTCGTCCAGGACCACCAGGTCGGTGCCCTCCACTTCACCGAGGTGCTGAACCTCACCGTCTGGTTCTACCCGCAGAACTCCGAGCTGCTCCATTCGGCCGGCGTCCTTTTCCTGGGCAACGACTTCCTCTCGCCGCTGATCAACATCGGCTGGATGTCGCTC
This sequence comes from uncultured Solirubrobacterales bacterium, assembly GCA_963797265.1. Taxonomy (GTDB): domain Bacteria; phylum Actinomycetota; class Thermoleophilia; order Solirubrobacterales; family 70-9; genus DASUPK01. Next base: position 202,724 of record CAWCOY010000005.1, read on the forward strand.
TGCCTGCTGGCGGCGTGGTGCTTCGCGCGTCCATACGGCGGCGGCCCGGTCGCGGTGCTCGCGATCGCGCTCGTCCTCGACGCGAACATGCTGCTCCTCTACCAGCCGGGCGACGCGAAGAACGACACGGCCGGCCTCTTCTTCCTGCTCGCTTCCGCGGCCGTGCTCGTCAACGCCGACGTGCAGGCGCGCGCCATGGCCGGGGTCGCCAGGCCGATCGCGGGCGCCGCGGGGTCAGACCCCTTAACAAGGCGCGGCTTCTACTCCGGCGCGGGCGTCCGGCCGGTACTTCCCACGGGCGCCCTGATCGTCGCCGGTCTCGCCGCCGGCCTGGCTCTGGGGACCAAGCTCAACCTGCTTGCGCCGTTCGGCTTCCTCACCCTCGGGGTGATTGCGATCAGCGTCGGATACCGGTGGCGGGCGACGGGCATTTGGGTGGCGAGCTCGCTGGTTACGGGCGGTTTCTGGTTCGCCCGAAACCTGGTCAACGCGGGGAACCCGCTGCCCTGGATCGACAAGGGGCCGCTGCCGGGGCCGGATCAGCTCGACATCAACATCCGCCACCCGGCCAACGTCGCCCACTACCTGCTGCCGCCGGACGGCGGCGTCATTCGCCACCACCTGATCCCCGGCCTCCACGACAGCTTCGGCGATCTCTGGCCGCTGGTGCTGGTCGCCGTGATCGGCGGTTTCCTCTTGGCGATCTTCCGCGGCCGCACGCCCGTGATTCGGATGCTGGGGATCGTCGCTCTGCTCAGTGGTCTCGCCTACCTGGTGACGCCGCTCACCGCCGCCGGGCCGGAGGGGGACCCGACGGCATTCACAACCAACCTGCGCTACGCGTCGCCCGCGATCGGCCTCGGCGCGATGCTGCTCGCCGTGGACGCCGGGCTGCTCAAGCCAGGCGTGCAGCCCTGGCTGCTCGGCGCGTTAGTGGTCCTGCTGCTGGTTCAGGCGGTTCCCGTCTGGGACCTCGGCGACGAGTGGGAGAAGGACTTCGTCCTCGGCGCGATCGGACTCGCCTTCTTCCTGATCCTGGTCCCCGTCGGTGTCGTGCTCGCCGGTCAGCGCGGGATTCCGCCGCCGCTGCTCGCCGGCGGCGCGGCAATCGCGCTCATCGCGATCGTCCTGATCGGCTGGCCGAACTCGGACGACTACGTCAAGAACCGCTACCAGGCCTCGACTGCCCCCAGGGACTTCCCGGCCGGCATGAAGGCAACGCTCGCCTGGTTCAACCGGACCGACCCCCACGACTCGCGGATCGCCATCGTGGGCGGCCGCCCGGGCTTCAAGCAGTACATCTTCTACGGCGACGACCTCTCCAACCACGTCCAGTACGTCGCGAAGCACGGGCCGCACGGCGCCTACCTCCCGATCGCGAGCGAGGCGGCTCAGAGGTCACAGACCCCGGGGTCCCCGGTGCAGGGCCAGAAATTCGTGGGTGAGTGCCGGCAGTGGGTAACGGCGCTCAACGACGGCGACTACCGCTACGCGGTGATCGGCCCCGACCAGCGCATCCAGTCGCTGCCGCCGATTGAGGCGAGTTGGACCGAGGCGGCCGGCGGGACCCGCATCGAGACGACCGACGATGTCTCGGTCTTCCGGCTGGACCGCTCCCTCAATGCGAGTGCCTGCAATCGCGCCGGCTATCGCGTCACCCAGGGGGTAGTTGCCGTAGGGTCGGGTTCGGCCTCGCCCCAGTGACTTTCGGCGACTACGCCTTCGGGGTCATCGGGCTGGCGCTGGTGGCGGTCCCGATGGCGATGGGCGGGGTGCGCCTGCGGGGGCGGCTGCTGCCGGGTTGGGAGGGCGCTCCGGCGCGCCTCGCGGAAGTGGTCCTCGCCGTCGCGCTGCTGACCGTCCTGCTCCAGCTCCTCGGCGCCTTCGGCATCCTCGTGCCCGGAGTCCTGATCCCGGCCGCCCTACTGGTGGGCCTCGGCCTGTACTACGGCATGCCAGGCGACTTTCCGGTCCATAGGACAGGTAAATCGCCACGCACCCCGGCGGATCCCCCGCCGGCTCCGGGCATCCCCCTTCCCCAGACGCTTTTAGCGCTGGCGGCCGCCGCCTTCGTCGCCGCACACTGGGCGACCGGCCTCCAGGACGTTTGGGCGCGCGGAATGCTCACCTTCGACACGCTCTGGTACCACGGCCCGTTCGCCGCCCGCATCGCGGACACCGGCTCGGTCTGGGGGATGCACTTCACCGACCCCCTCTACCTGAACTGGTTCTACCCGCAGAACTCGGAGCTCCTCCACGGCGCCGGCATCGCCCTCTTCGACCGCGACCTCTTCTCGCCGTTCGTCAACTTCGGCTGGCTCGGCGTCGCCCTGCTCGCCGCCTGGTGCATCGGCCGCCCGTACGGCGTCGCTCCCCTATCCCTGACAGCAGTGGCAATCGCAATGGACACCGGCCCAATGGTCCCCCGCGAGGCAGGCACTCCCGCCACCGACACGGTGCCAGTCGCAATGCTCTTGGCCGCGGCCGCAATCCTGATCAACGCCTGGGCCTCGCGCGGATCACGACCCGCGGGGGCGACGTCAGAGGGGGGACCCGGGGAAACTCCGACTGAGCCGCGGAACGGACCTCGGACAGCCTCACCTGTGATCGGCGACAGGTCGCCCCCGGGGCCCCCCTCCGGGGGCGCCCCCGGACCCGCCGCGCCCGCGGGCCCCCCATTGGCCGCAATCCTCATCGCGGGCCTCGCGATCGGCATCGCGCTCGGCTCGAAGCTGACGATCTCCGGCGCCGCCGTGGCCTTCGCAATCGGAGTCCCGTTCCTGGTCCCGCGCGACCTCCGCTGGAAGGCCTTCTGGGCCTTCGTCGCCGGCGTCGCGGCCGTGGCCGGGTTCTGGTTCCTGCGCAACCTGATCCACGCCGGCAACCCGCTGCCCTGGGTCCGCCACATCGGCCCGATCGACCTCCCCGGCCCGAACCGGGGACTGGAGGGGCGGACCGACTTCACCGTCGCCCACTACATCTTCTCCAACCCCAGCACCGGTCTCTGGCGCCAGTACTTCCTCAACCCGATCGAGAACCTGCTCGGACCGCTCTGGTTCCTGATCCTGGGCGGCGCCTCGGCTGGCGCGATCCTGTCGATCTGGCGGCCGCGCTCGCCCGCGGTCCGGCTCGCCGGAGTAATCACGATCGTCGCGGCCATCGCCTACGTCTTCACGCCGCTCACCGCCGCCGGTCCCGAGGGCCATCCGCTCGCCTTCGGCATCAACCTCCGCTACCTGATCCCGGGCTTCGCCCTCGGCCTCGCCCTGCTGCCCCTCGAGCCGCGAATCACACCCGAGCGCTTCCGGCTGCCGTTGATCGCCGGTGGCTTGATCGCGCTCTTCTTCACATCGCACTACTCGGACGCGAACGTCGCCTGGGACGGGCCGTTCGCCTCGATCCCCTGGGCGGCGCTGATCGGCATCGTGCTGATCGGTGCTCCGGTCGGCCTGGCCCTGCTCGCCAAGCGCGACCCGTACATCGCCGGGGCTGCCGGTGCCGCGCTGGCGCTGGCGATCGCGGCGGTCGGCTGGGCGCGCCAGGACGACTACCTCGCGAACCGCTACGACCGCCCCGAGGACTTCCGCTTCCAGCTCGACAAGGCCGTCAGCTGGGCCAAGCCCACGTCTGGCCTTCGCATCGCTGTGGCGGGCACGAGCGGCGCCTACAACCAGTACGGCTTCTACGGCGACGACGTTGACAACTACGTCCAGTACGTCGGCCGCCATCTCCCGGAGGCGGACTTCCGGGCGATCGAGACGTGCGCGGCCTTCCGGCAGGCGGTCAACGACGGCGACTACGACTATCTGATCACCACGCCGAAGCTCGATCTCAACAACCCGGCGACGGCGAGCCCATCTCCCGAGCGCGGCTGGGTGAAGAACGATCCCGCGCTCGAGGAGGTTCTGCACGCGGCACGCGTGTCGGTCTTCCGGGTCAACGGCCCGCTCACGCGGAGCGGCTGCAGCACGGGCAAGCGGCGCGGGCCGCCGAACCAACCGGGAGGATCAGCCCCAGTTAAATGAGCAGCACCGGCGACTACGTCCTCGGCTCGATCGGCCTGCTCGCGGTCGTGCTCTCGATGGCCATCGCCGGGCGGACGGCGCGCCGCGCCGCACTGCCGGGGTGGACGAGGATGCCGGGTTTGCTGGCGGACTCGGTGCTCGCGATCGGCATCCTGGTCGTGATCTCCGAGCTGCTCGGGCTGTTCGGGATCCTGGATGGCGTCCTGCTCGTCGCGGCCTGTGTGATCGTCGGGGGAGGCGCGATTCGGCTCGAGCCGATGCTGATCCGCGCCGGCGCCCAGGTGGCGCACGGGGGCACCGGACCCGACCAGCGCGAGGCGCCGCCCGCCCGCCCCTTCGAGCTCGGCGCGGCGATCGTGATCGCGCTGATCGTCGTCGCGCAGTGGGCGGGGCCGACGCTGCTCGCCCTCGACCGGGGCATCTACGGAGGTGACTCGCTCTGGTACCACCTGCCGCTCGCCGCGCACATCGCCGAGACCGGCTCAGTCACCTCGCTGCTCTACACCGACCCGCTCTACCTGAACTGGTTCTACCCCCAGGTCTCGGAGCTGCTCCACGCCGGCGGGATCCTGCTCTACGGCAACGACTTCCTCTCGCCGCTGCTCAACATGGCCTGGCTCGGCCTGGCCCTGTTCGCGGGCTGGTGCATCGGCCGTCCCTACGGCTCGGGCGCGACCTCGCTGGCCGCGGTCGCCTCCGTGATGGCGGCGAATCTCCTCTTCTCGCGCCAGCCCGGCAACGCCAACAACGACGTCGTCGCGATCGCCCTCTTCCTCTCCGCCGTCGCCCTGCTCGTCAACAGTCGCTGGCCTGGAGGCAGGTCGACGTCCTCGGCAGCCACGCTGCCCAGCGGCGCCCTGATCGTCGGCGGGCTCGCGGCCGGGCTCGCGCTCGGCACGAAGCTGACGGTCGTCCCGCCGGTCCTGGCGCTGACCATCGGCGTGATCGTGATCGCGGGGAGGGGGGAGCGCTCGCGGGCGGCCGCGACCTGGCTCGGCGGGATGGTGATCGGCGGCGGCTACTGGTACGCCCGGAACCTGATCGTCTCGGGCAACCCATTCCCGTGGCAGGACATCGGCCCGATCCATCACGCCGAGGCGCTGCAGGGCCGCCATCCCTACGCGATCGTCCACTACGCGACGGACACCGACGTCTGGGGCAAGTTCTTCACGCCGGCGCTGCACGAGCGCCTCGGCGACCTCTGGCCCGCCTACCTGGCGCTAGCGGTGATCGGGGTGGTGCTCGTCCTGTGGCGCGGCGGGCGCATGGAGAGGATGCTCGGCGCGGTCGCCCTGGCGTCGGCGATCGCCTACCTGCTCACACCGCTCGGTGCGTCGGGGCCGGAGGGGACGCCGGTCGGCTTCCGGCTCAACATCCGCTACCTCGCTCCGGGTCTGACCCTGGCGCTCACTCTGGTGGCGATCCCGCCTTTCGCAGGCGACCGGGAGGTGTGGCGACTCGGCGGCATCCAGCGGCTCTGGCGGCTCGGGACACTCGCGATCTTCGCCATCCTCGTGGTCGTCAGCGCCCGGGCGATCGGGGCGATCGACACCGACCGCATCCCGGGAACGGTCTTGATCGCCGTCGCGCTGGTCGGCGTGCCGCTGTTGCTCGTCTTCCTCTCCCGCCGCGGACTGGCGCCAGTTCCACTCGCCGGCATCGGCGCGGTGGCGCTGATCGCTCTCGCGGTGGGCGGCCGGTTCGTCCAGGACCGCTACCTCGACGAGCGCTATTCCTCGGCCGCGCCCGACTACCCGAAGACCGAGCAGCCCGCGGTCGAGCTCGCCCAGGGCCTGGGTGCCGCCTACGACTGGGCGCGGGGAACCCACGACCGGAAGATCGCGCTCTCGGGGACGATGGGGGCGCTCTTCCAGTACGGCCTTTGGGGTGGCGACTCGAGCAACGACGTCCGCTACATCGGCCAGCACGGGCCGCGCGGCTCCTTCAACGAGATCGCTCAGTGCCCGGAGTTCATCGGTGCCCTCAACGATGGTGGCTACGACTACGTGATCACCACGCCCACCTACCACCAGGACGACCCGGCCGCGGACACCGCTCCGGTCCAGCGCGACTGGATCTCGCTCGCCGGCAACGTCCAGCGCGTCGCGGGAGCGAACCTGGTCGACGTCTGGAAGATCACGGGCCCCCTGGACCCGCTCGCGTGCGCCGCGCCCGCGGGCGGTGCCGCACCCCCGCCCGGTGCCCAGCTACCCAGCGTCACTGGGGAGTAGGCGGCTTTGCACGGGGCGCGTGCTACCCCTTAGGAGGTGCCCTACCCCCTCGACAACGCCCTCTTCCAGTGGGAGGAGGGGGCGCGCCGGCTCGGTGAGCTCTCCATCGATCCGCGGGCGGCTCGCACCGCGAGGCGCGCCGTGGACGCGATCCGCGACGAGCTGCGCCGCCGGATCGGACCGACCTTCACCGCCCAGGAGCTGGCGGACCTCTACGGCCGCGGCACGGACTGGTGCCTGGAGGCCGCTCGGCTGGCGGCCCCGATGGCCGCGGTCGACCTGGACACGCAGGCGATCGTGGACGGCGCCTTCAACGAGTACCTGCGCGGCGCGCGGGACTACTCCGGCGGCCGTGTGATCGCGGAACCCTAGGAGTCCGAGGAGTCCGCGTCGTCCCCGACGCGCTCGAGGACGATCCGCTCGGGCTCGATCGTCACCCGGAGGGCCTTGCGCCCCTGCCAGTGCTCCGTGTAGGTGGGGTCGTCCTTGATCGCGGGGTCGAGCCAGATGCCGTAGCCCTCCTCCTCGCCCTGGTCGAACGTCGCCTCGAGGGGCTTGCGGCGTCCCCGGCCGCGACGGCCCCGCCTGCGGCGCCTGCGGCGGCGGCCGGCCTGCTGCTCGCCGTCGCCTTCGGCGTCGCCCTCGCCTTCGCTCTCGTCGGTCGCTCCCTCTTCCTCCTCCTCGGCCTCGGGCTCGCCGAGCTCGGCCTCGATCTCCGCCTCGATCTCGTCGCGGAGGTCGACGTCGCCGGCCGGCTCCTCGCCCTCCGCAGTGAGGGCGTGCCGCTGCCTGAAATCCCGCAGCTGGGAGGCGGAAACACCGAGCTGATGCGCGATCCAGGCGTCCGTCCGGCCCTGGCGCACCCAGGCGCGGATCTGGTTGAGTTGTGGTCGCAGGGACGCTCGAGGCATTCGGCGCCGGACTCTAGACGATGGGCCCCTTCGTGCATCTGTGCCTTGCTGAGGGAGCGCGAACCGGGTACGCTACTCAGTTCTGGGTAGCGTATGTGTCTGCTGGGGGGGTAGGCGAAAACTTTTAGGAGGCGTCTGAACCCCATGCTGGTGCTGACACGCAAGCCGGGCCAGAGCATCATGATCGGCGACGGCGTTGAGGTTCAGGTGCTCTCCGTGGCCGGGGAGAAGGTCCGCCTCGGCATCACCGCCCCTCGCGATGTCTCCATCTTCCGGCACGAGGTCTACGACCGGATCGAGAGCGAGGCGAGCGAGCGTCGCGAGGAGGAGGACGCCGGAACCAACGCCGCGGTCGAGGACGCGCTGGACCGGCTCGGCCAGCGCTCGTAGTCAGTAGCTAGCCCATCAGCCAGGCCAGCGTCTCGAACATCGCCGCGACCACGGTCACGACCGTGATCGTCAGGCAGACGAGCAGAACGCTGAACCGCACCCGGCCGCGCGACTCGTAGCGCGAAATGCGACGGGCCCGCGATCGGTTGACCGCGCGCTTTCGCAGCTGCTCACGCCGGCGGCGCTCGAGCGCCATCTCCTGCTCGAGCGCCAGCTCGATCTGAGCCATGCTCTGTCGCATTCGCATCTGAGCCATCGCAAAAAGCCCCCCGGGGCGGCCGTGCAAATTAGCAAAGGAACTTGCAGGGGGACTATAGGGGGCAGTGTCCCCAGAGCCCCCGGCCTGCCGCGCCGGCCCGAGCCGCGAGGCGCGAGAAGAGCCCGGCGAATGAGTCGTTCGGCGAGATGGTCAGGGTCCGCGCCAGCCCGCGCCTGACGAGCTCGGCGTTGACGAAGAGGGGGTGTCCTCCGGGCCTCGCGGAGGGGAGGTATACGTAGGCGAGCAGCCGCCCGTAGACGTCCCGGCGCTCGGCATCGAAGCGGAGCGTCACCGTCTGGCCCCCGACCAGCCGCTCGTTGACGGCGTGTGCCCTGGGTCCGCCGCATTGGACCGGCGTGTCGGGCTTGACGGTCTCCGGGGTGTCGAGGCCGATGTAGCGAACGGTGTCGTCGCTGCCGTCCGGCATGGCGACATCGATCGTGTCGCCGTCGACGACGTGGGTGACCTTGACGCTCACGGGGCCAGACGGCTCCGCGGAGCCGCCGCCGTCGCCGCAACCCCGCGAGATGGCGAGGACCACCAGAACAGCGGCAATGAAGAGGGGAGCCCGCAGGGCACCCCGGCGCAGTGGTCGATTCACCCCTCGATGATGCTCAAGCCCTCGGAACTATCCGGCAATTGGCGGCTTATTCCCCCATACGGGGAAGAACCCGCCAGTTGGCGCGTGCCGCACCCTACGGAATCCGCCGCACGTGCTCGAGCAGCGTCTCCTTGATCTGCCCGATGATCTCGAGCGCCTGGCCCTTCTCGCGCTGCCAGACGTTGCGGCCGAAGATCACGCCGGAACCGCCCGCCCCCATGATTGTGCGGGTGTGCGAGAGGACCGTCTCGTCGTCGGTCTTCGACCCGCCGGAGAGAACCACCAGCGCGCGGCCGGCGGACTCGACGATCTGCCGCACGGCCTCCTCCGGGGCGACTTCCATCTCGTTGTAGGGAGCCGGCTGGTCCTTGTCCTTCTCCGGGTCGAACTTCGGGAAGTTGAGCTTGACGACGTCGGCGCCCATCTCCATCGCCATCCGGGCGGCGTAGTCGATCGCGTAGAAGGAGTTCGCGCCGCCCTTCTTGTCGATCGCTGCACCGCGTGGGTATGCCCAGATCACCAGCGGCATCCCGTAGCGCTCGCAGTCCTCGCGGACGTCCTTGAGCTGGTGCAGGTCCGCGTCCTGGCGCGGCGAGCCGAGGTACATCGTGTAGCCGACCGCGTCGGCGCCGAGCCGGACCGCGTCTTCGACCGAGGCGTTGGTGGTCGAGAGCGCGTCATCTGACGGCGGGATGTCCGTCTTGCCGTTGACCTTCAGGATCAGCGGCACCTGTCCCGCGTAGTCGGGGTAGTAGCGGGTGGCGAGCCCGATCTGGCAGGCGATCGCCGAGTAGCCCGCCTCGGCCGCCAGGCTGAACTGGTACTCGGGGTCCTTGGAGGCCGGGTTCGGGAAGAAGTCGCGGGGGCCATGCTCGATCCCCTGATCGATCGGGAGCAGCATCAGGGTCCCGTTGCCGGGTCCGTAGTCGAAGAGCAGACGACGCAGCCGCGCGCGCTTGCCTGGCGAGAGCGTTGCGAGCAGCGACTTCTGCTCGGTGATCGACTTGACTTCCATCTTCTCGTTGACCTCCTGGTTGAGCCTCGGAATTTCAGTATGCCCCATTACAGGGCCCTGTTCGCGGCGGATTCGAGCGCCTGGCGCGCGCCTTCGCTGATCGAGCGGAGAATCTCCGCGGCGGGCCCGCTCGGGGCCAGCTCGTGCGCCTGACCCGCCCAGAGGTTGAATCCGCCGGGGTCGCCTCGCTTCCGGGCAGCCGCCCGCAGCGGCGACGTGGCGTGGTGGACGTGCGGATAGGCGGCCGGAGCGCCCTCGGAGTGCTCGGCCATGAAGCGGTTGACGATGCCGCGTGCGCGCCTGCCGCTGAAGGCACGGGTAAGCGCCGTCGGCGTGCTCGATCCAAGCGCATCCCGGTAGGCCGGCTCGGTGCCCGCCTCGTCGGCCCTCAGGAAGGCCGTCCCGAGTTGCGCCGCGGCCGCCCCGGCGGCCAGCACCGCCGCGACCGCCGGCCCGTCGGTCAGACCGCCGCTCGCGATCAGCGGCAGGCGGATCCGGCCCGACACCAGACGAAGCAGCACCAGCGTGCTGAGCGGCTCGTCGTCTGAGTCGACGAACGAGGCCCTGTGCCCGCCCGCCTCGGATCCCTGGAGGACGAGCGCGTCGGCCCCCGCGCCCACCGCCGTCCTAGCCTCGCGAGGGCTCGTGGCGGTCACCCAGACCTCGATGCGGGATTCCTTGAGAGCATCGATGCGCTCCGGCTCCGGGCAGCCGAAGGTGAAGGAGACCACCGCCGGCCGCTCCGACGCGACCAGGGCCAGCTTCTCGTAGTGAGCGTCGTCGTCGTAGCGGGCCTCGCCCAGCCCGGCTCCGTACAGGCCCGATTCAGGAGCGAGCTCGCTCAGGTAGTTCTCCAGCCGTGGCGTCTCCGCCTCGGGGTCGCCGGGCACGAAGAGGTTCACCCCGATCGGCGCATCCGTGAGCTCGCGAACTCGCGCCATCCGTTCCTCGAGCGCCTCGGGGGAGAGGTATCCGGAGGCCAGGAACCCGAGTCCTCCGGCTTCGCTGACGGCCGCGGTCAGCTCTGGCGTCGAGGCTCCGCCCGCGAGCGGCGCGAGCACGATCGGATGCTGGAGCTCGTCGAGGACCACCGGACGGATTCTGGCCCAACCGCCGCACCGGCAAACTGCATCCCCTGGGGCTGTCATGGTCTCGCGCGTGCTGGACCACAAGTTCGGCGGCCCCCCCTTCACCCTCGGCATCGAGGAGGAGTTGATGATCTGCGATGCCGAGACCCTCGAGCTCGCGCAGGCGATCGACGTGATCCTCGACGACCTGCCCGGGGATCTGCCCGGTGAGGTGAAGCCCGAGCTCATGCAGTCCGTTCTCGAGGTCGCCACCCGGCCCTGCGCGAACATCATCGAGGCGGCCGATCAGCTTCGCCAGCTGCGCCGGGTGGTCCGTGAGGTCGCCGCCCGCAACGGGCTCGCGATCGGCGCCGCCGGCACCCACCCGTCGGCGCTGTACGAGGACCAGCTGATCGTCGACCACCCCCGCTACAAGGCGCTCGCCTCGGAGCTCCGCTGGATAGCCGAGCAGGAGCTGATCTTCGGCACCCACGTCCACGTGGGCATCGACGAGGCGGAGAAGGCGATCTACGTGGCCGACGGCATGCGCGGCTATCTGCCACTGCTGCTCGGAATGTCCACCAACTCGCCGCTCTGGCAGGGCAAGACCACCGGGATGATGTCGTCGCGCACGCCCATATTCCGGGCCTTCCCGCGGGTCGGGATCCCGCCCTATTACGGCAACTGGCAGATCTACTCCCACCGCGTCGAGCAGATGATGCGGGGCGGGGCGATCCCGGACTACACCTACCTCTGGTGGGACGTGCGACCGCACCCGAACCTCGGCACGGTCGAGCTCCGCGTCTTCGACCAGCAGACCCGGGTGGACCACACGATCGGCTTCGCCGCGTTCGCCCAGGCCCTCGCCCACCAGCTGGCGAACCAGTACGAGGACGGTGTGCCGAGCATCGAGTACCCCCAGGAGCTGATCGACGACAACAAGGTTCGGGCGGCCCTCGTGGGGATCGAGGGCAAGCTGATCGACTTCGACCAGGGCATCGAGGTACCCGCGGAGGAGATGACCTTCGGCTTGATCGAGGATCTCCGTGAAGACGCGAGGGAGCTCGGCTGCGAGGAGGAGCTCGCCCTGCTCGCTGACCTGGTCGAGAACGGCACCGGAGCGCGGCGTCAGCTCAACTGGCTCTCCGATTACGGCGAGATCGGCGGATTGATGAGGGAGATCGTCGCCGCCAGCGATCCGGACGCCTGATTCTTCGCTGAGACACAGGCATTGCGATGCCTCAGAAAGGCTGCCCCCGAACCTCTTCTGGACGCTCCAGTACGATTTCAGTAGTGAAGTACCGGGTTTTTGCGGCATGAAATACGAAATTCGTACTTATGGCTGCTGAGCGGGCGGTCGAGGGCGTCCTCGACCTGCTCGGCAGGCGCTGGTCGCTGCGCCTCGTCTGGGAGCTCCGCCGGAGCACCCTCTCCTTCTCGGAGCTTCGCGAGCGGTCCGGGATCAGCCCCTCCGTTCTCTCCGCGCGGCTCGGGGAACTGGCGGACGCCGGGGTGGTGGAGCGCGCGACCGGCCGGCGCTATCAGCTCAGCGGTCGGGGGCGGGAGCTCGCCCGGATTCTCTTTGAGCTCAACCGATGGGCCGAGGCGGCAGGGGTATCCTCGCGGGAGTGAGCTCGCCTGAGCTGAGTGTCGTCTGTCGGTCCTGCGGGGAGGAGGTCAGCCCCTATGTGACCGAGTGCCCGTATTGCGGCACCCGGCTGCGCAAGAGGGCGCCAAAGCTCGAGCTACGCGGCGACGAGCTCACCGCACGGGAGTCGCGCCGCGCCCGGCGCCGGATGGCCCGAGCCCAGCGGGTGGAGCAGCTCTCGGCGCGGCCATACGCCGTACTCGCCGCGATCCTGATCCCGGCGGTCCTCCTGCTGGTTCGCGTCGCCAGCCCTGCGCTCGATTCCTACGACCTGGGCGCGATCGTCGGCCCGGTCGAGGGCGATTGGTGGCGCTACCTGGTGGCGCCCTTCATCTACCACGACATCGGCTACCTCTTCGTCGCCTCGATCGGGATCGCGATCTTCGGCTCCGCGGTCGAGCAGAGACTCGGCCTGATCCCCACCGTCGTCCTCATCCTGGCTTGCGGCGGCCTCGGCATGCTGGCCGCCGACGGGATCGAGACCGCCTTCGCCAGCGACAACGACGTCCTGTTCGCGGCCGGCGGCAACGGCCTCGCCCTCGGCCTCCTGAGCGCCTGGGCGGTCATGCGAGCGGCAGAGGTCAGGGCCCATCCGGACGAGGACGTGGAGCTGATCGGGGCCGCGGTGGCTGCCGCCGTGCTCATCCTGCTGCCGCTCGTCGACGACTACGCAAACGTCTTCGCCGGCCTCGCCGGTGCCCTGGTCGGCGCCGGCTGCGGGCTGGCCGCCGCGTACGCCCGGCGCGAGAGGCACCCGGGTTGACGGTCGAGCGGTTCATCACGCTCAACCCCGAGCTGCACGACTACCTCGTCGAGCACAGCTCCTTCCGCGACGGGGTCGCGGAGGAGGTCGAGCAGGCCGCCCGCGACATGGGCGAGCTCGAGGAGATGCAGATCGGCGGGGACCAGGCGGCGTTCATCACGCTGCTCGTCCGGGCGATCGGAGCGAAGCGGGCACTGGAGATCGGCACTTTTCTGGGGTACGGCGCGATCTCCATCGCCCGGGGGCTCCCCCAGGACGGCAACCTGACCTGCTGTGAGCTCAGCGAGGAGTACGCCGAGCGCGCGAGCCAGCATCTGCGACAGGCGGGGCTCGACGGAAAGGTCGAGATCCGCGTCGGCCCGGCCTTGGAGACGCTGCGGGCGATTGAGGGCAGCGAGCAGTTCGACTTCGCCTTCATTGACGCCGACAAGGTCGGCTACCCCGCCTACTACGAGGAATGCCTCCGGCTTCTTCGGCCCAACGGCCTGATCATGCTCGACAACACGCTCCGGGAGGGCACGGTCGTCGATCCGCCGGAGCGCGACGAGGGGACCGCTGTGATCGTCGAGCTCAACGATCAGATCGCGGGGGACGAGCGCGTAGATGTGGCGATGCTCGGCGTCGCCGACGGGATCACCTTGGTCCGCAAGCGGTAGAACCCCGGCATGGGGATTCCGGAGGACAGCGAGGGCTGGCTCGCGTTGGTGCGCAGGGGCATGCCGCCCTTCTGGCGGCTGATGGCGGAGAGCACCGGCGGACGGGTCTGGGAGGAGGACGGCGTCTTCGCCGCGATCGTGCCCGACTCGCCGAAGCGCTCGTTCTTCAACTCGGTCCTCTACGAGGATTCCGGCCACCTGATCGCCTCGATCGACAAGCTCGCGGGCGTCTACGCCGAAGCCGGGGTGGAGGCCTGGACGGTGTGGGTCCCGGAGGGCGACGGTGAGGTCGCGGAGGCTCTCGAGGCCGCCGGACACAAGCTGGATGCCACGCCGCGGGCGATGGGGATGTCCCTGGGCGGCCTCAACCCGCCTGATCCCGACCCCGAGCTCGAGATCCGCGAACGGCACGACTTCGAGCTGGTCTCGAAGCTCAATGAGATCGCCTACGGCTTCGCTCCGGGCGACTTCCCGCCGATCCAGGGCGAGCAGCCGAGGCTGCGGACCTACTTCGGCGTTCTCGAGGGCGAGACCGTCGGCTGCGCCGGGGCCTTCGCCCACGGAAGCGACTGCGAGATCGTCTACGTCGCCGTACTGCCCGAGGGACGCGGTCGCGGGGTATCCAAGCGGCTGACGGCGAAGGCGCTCGAGGACGCGCGCGATCAGGGCCTGGACACGACGACGCTGCAGGCGACCAAGCTCGGCTATCCGGTCTACGTCCAGCTCGGCTACGGCGACCACGGCACGCTCCAGATGTGGGAGCGACGCACCGAATGACGCCTGGTCCCTACAGCGATGAGCAGATTGACGCCGCGATCGAGGCGCTCTCGCACCCGGAGGCCTTCCGCGAGGTGGAGATGGAGGTCGCCCGCGCGGCGCCGAAGCTGCAGAAGATCCTCGCCGAGGCACTCGGTGCAGGCGGCTGGTTCGGGGAGTCGCACGACGCCGAGGTGCTGAAGGCGGCGACGAACCCCGACGACGAGGAGCGCCTTGTGGCCGTCCGCACGCTCCTTGCCGAGGAGGCGCGCGTGGGGATGATGGTCGGCGTGGCGGTAGGGTGGGCGCTCGCCGAGAGGCTGTCAGGACAACAGGAGGAGTAGATCGAATGCCAGACGTCGAGTTTGAGGCGAACGGAGGGACCGCGAAGGGCTATCTGGCCGAGCCCGAGGGCGACGGCCCGGGCCTGGTAATGCTGGGCGAGTGGTGGGGGCTCGACGACAACACGAAGAGCATCGTCGACAGCTTTGCCGAGGAGGGATTCGTCGCGTTGGCGCCCGACCTCTACCACGGCAGCACCACCGAGGAGCCCGACGAGGCTCAGAAGCAGCTGATGGCGATGAACATGGAGGAGGCCGAGAAGGAGATGAGGGGGGCGGTCACATACGTCCTCGACCATCCCAAGTGCAACGGCCAGGTCGGCTCCGTCGGGTTCTGCGCCGGTGGCGGCCTCTCGATCTGGGCTGCCGCTTCCAACCCGCAGATCGGGGCCGCGGTCACCTACTACTACGTGATGCCACACGGCAAGCCCGATTTCTCCAATATCGACGCGCCGGTATTGGGCCACTTCGGCACCAACGACGACTTCATCTCGGTCGACGACGCCAAGGCGCTCGAACAGGAGCTACAGGCGGCCGGGGTGGACGCGGCGTTCGAGTACTACGAGGGCGGCCAACACGCCTTCGCGAACGACCACAACCGGCTCGGCACCTACGACCAGGGCCATGCTGCCAAGGCCTGGGAGAAGACGGTGTCCTTCCTCAAGCAGCACCTGGGCCGAAACGGCTCGAGCTAGCGGGCTCCGCAAGCCGGCGCCCCCTCAAAACTGGCCAGCCAGCCAGTCGCTTCGCTAGGCTGCGCGAACAGGGCAGCCGACGAGAGGAGCACGCAATGGAGCCAGTCGAGGCGAAGGACGCGACACAGACCGGCCCGTCCCGGGCGCAGCGGGAGGACTTCCGGGCGACCTCGGACCCGGCCCTCCAGCAGGGAGACCGCAGCGACGTCAAGCTCCTCGACTACACCCAGCTCTACAACCTCTGGGAGAAGCAGCAGTGGAAGACCCAGGACCTCGACTTCTCCCAGGACAAGATCGACTGGCACGAGCGGATCCCGGCGGATGAGCGCTTCCAGCGCATGTACGGGCTCTCCAGCTTCTTCATCGGCGAGCAGAAGGTCGCCGACGAGCTCGGGCCGGTCATGCGCGCCTGCCCGACCGAGGCACAGCGGATCTTCCTCTGCACCCAGATCGCCGACGAGGCCCGCCACGTCCGCTTCTTCGACTGCTTCTTCAGCGAGGTCGGAGTGCTCGAGGGCACCGACGAGCTGCCGCAGCGCCTCGAGGCGCTCGACCAGCACATCAACGACTCCTTCCGGACGCTCTTCGACGACCTGCTGAAGAGCCGCGTCGACCGCCTCGCCCAGGAGCCGGAGGACCGCGACGCGCTGGTCGAGGCCATCACCCTCTACCACATGGTGATCGAGGGGATGCTCGCCCTCACCGGCCAGCACTTCATCATCGAGTACAACGAGCGCGTCGGGACGCTGCCCGGGTTCGTCGAGGGCTTCTCCAACGTCGCTCGCGACGAGCACCGCCACATCGCGTTCGGGGTCCGCTTCCTCACCGACTGCGTGCGCGAGGACGATCGCTACCGCGAGGTGATCCAGAAGATGCTCGAGCAGTCACTGCCCGTGGCCGACGGAGTGATCGAGCCGCCCTGGCCTGAGGAGGAGGACAACACCGAGCTCTTCGGCGCGAGCCGCGAGGAGACCCACGCCTTCGCCGCTCAGGCCCTCAGCCGCCGGCTGAAGGTGATCGGGCTGACGCCCAAAGCTGCTTAGGCTCGCGCCCGGGGCGCCTTAGGCGCTGGCGCGCGGCTGCTTGGAGCGCTTCTTCGGCGTCGACTTCGAGCGCAGCTTCTTCAGCGGCACCGAGTACTCCGCCGCCGACGGCGCGGTGGCCTGGTCCGTACCGGTCGTGGGAGTGGAGCCGGGTGAGCAGTCGACCGGTGCGCCGGGGTCGGTGACCCCGTCGCCGTCCGTGTCGCAGGTGCTCGAGGGCTCGACGCCCGTGGTTACCGGGGCCGTCTGCGGGACGGTGCTGGTGCCCTTCGAGTCCGTGTTGGCGATGCTGTTGCCCTTGTGGCGCCTGCGCTTGTTGCCGATGATCGGCAGCGCGCTCGCCGTGCCGCCCGTGGTCGCCGCCGGATCGGAGGTCTCCGGCGGTACGGTCACTGTCTGCGTGGGCTGAGGCGGGGTGGCAGTGGCGGGAGCGGGTGTGCCCGCGGCGGCCTCGGCCGGAGGCGTGGCGGGGGCGGGCTGGGCGGTGACCGGCGTGACGGTGGGCGGCTTCTGGGTCTGGGTCTGGGCAGTCCGCTCCTTGGCCGGGGACTTCGAAGAGGGGTGGGTGGTGACGTGCTGGATCTCGGCGGCCCCGCCGGCGATGATCGCCGCGGTCGCGATTCCCGCGGCCGCCTTCGTCCCGATCGCGGCTGCTGCGCCGGTCGCGGCAGCAGCGGCCCCGGCGCCACCCGCCGCGGCGCCACCAGCCGCGGCGCCACCAGCCGCGGCGCCACCAGCCGCGGCAGCACCTCCGACGGCAGCGCCCGTGACGGCCGTGCCGCCCGCGGCTGCGGCACCTGCGCCGGCCGCTCCGGCTGCACCAGCCCCGGCAGCGCCGGCAGCGCCGGCTCCGGCTGCCCCGCCGCCGGCTGCCCCGGCGCCGGCGGCTCCGGCCCCAGCGGCTCCGGCACCGGCTCCAGCAGCTCCTGCACCGGCACCGGCCGCGCCGGCACCCGCTGCACCGCCGCCGCCCGCTCCGGCTGCAGCGCCACCGCCGCCACCGCCGAACAGGCCGCTGAGCTTGGCGAGCAGGGCGCCCTTGAGGATGAGCAGTGGACCAGCCGGGAAGATGGCGGCGAGCGCCTTGGTGTCGGAACGAAGCTGGGTTCGGAAGGCTCCGCAGGCGTCGCAGCCCTTGATGTGGCGGCGCGCCGGCCCGCCGACCTTGGCGAGCCCCTCGGCGGCCTCGGCGAGCTCGATCCGGACCTCGTCGCAGGTCAGCTGACGGGCCTGACTCGATTCGGCGAGCGCAATCCGGGCGCGGACGAGAAGGCTCTTCACGCCGGGGACGGTGGTGTCCATCGCCTTGGCAATCTCCTCGTAGCTCATCGCGTCGATCTCGCGAAGCAGGAGGGCCGAGCGCTGCGTCTCGGGAAGTTGGCCGACGTCGGCGAGCAGGCTCCGGAACTCCTCGCGGTTCTGGACGCGCTCGTGTGTGGTCACCCCGTTCATGTGGGGGTGGGTGTCCATCGTGTCCTGCCCGTCCGCGGTGGGCTTACGAAGATGGTTGAGGCAGCGGTTGCGAGCGATCCGATAGAGCCAGGGGCGGACCGCGATCGGGCGCTCGTCGGCGACCATTGCGTTGTAGGCGGCCACGAAGACCTCCTGGAGCACATCCTCCGCGTCCTCGGTCGAGCCCAGCATCTGGCGGCAGAAGCCCAGGAGACGTGACTGGTAGCGCTCCACCAGGGAGTCGAAGGCGTGCTGATGGCCCCTGCGGGTCAGAGCGACGAGCTTCTCGTCATCCTGAAACCGGAGGAGCGGCGAGCGCCGGGCAAAGATCCCGCGTCGCTGGGCGTGTGTGAGCGTTGAGGCTTCCAAAGGCGGGTGGCGGGGAAGCGGCTCTCCCTGCCTAGACGGGAACACCGTAGCAGCGGTCCGGTTGCGCTACGGAAATGCTTAATGCCCGGGAAATCTGGCCCTCAAGCGCCCGTTTCCCCCGCTATTTGCGGGGATCCTCCCTACGTACAGTGATTCTGGGGGATCGGCCTAAGGCTCGTCTAAGCGGCCTGGCGGAGCTCGGCGGCCTCGGCCTCGATGCCGACCGCCGCGCCCTCCTCGATCTCGGCTTCGACCTCCGCCGGCCGCGGCGTGCGCAGCCCGAGGATCGCGATTGCGATGCCCACCGCCGCGGCGCCGGCGGCGATCAGGAAGGCGAGGTGGTAGCCGCCGCTGAGTGCGTCGACCGCGCTCTGGCCCTGCGAGGCCAGGGCGTTGCTCCGGTCGGTTGCGATCGTGCCGAGGGCGGCCAGGCCGATCGCCGCCGAGAGCTGGATCGAGACCTGGATCGTCCCCGACGCAAGACCGGCGTCCCGGGCGGGCACATCCTCCATCGCGATCATCATCAGCGGCGGGTTGGCGGCGCCGAAGCCGAATCCCAGGAGGGCGAACGCGGCGAAGATCGTCGGGAAGTAAGGGGTCGACTCGCCTGCCTGCGAGAAGAGCAGCAGCCCCAGCACTGGCCCGGCGATCCCGCCTACCAGCGTGGGCTTGGGGCCGAAACGCTCCACCAGCCGCGCCGCGAGGCCGGCCGACATGGTCGCCAGCGCGACGCTCATCGCCAGGAAGGCGAGGCCGATCTCGATCGGGCTCCAGCCGCGGACGTGCTGGAAGTAGAGGGAGCCGAGGAAGAAGGTGGAGTAGGCGCCGGTGACCAGGAAGCCGCGCACCAGGTTGGCCGTGATCAGGCTGCGCAGGCCGAGCACGCGGAGGGGCATGATCGGATTGGCGATTCGGGACTCGAGGGTGACGAAGCCGGCAAGCAGCAGGGCGGCGACGCCGAGCAGGCCGAGGGTCCGCCCGCCCGTCCAGCCCGATTCGGGAATCTTGATCAGGGCGTAGATCGCGGCGATCGAGGAGGCGGTGATCAGGACAGAGCCGAGCCAATCGATCCTGCCCCGGTCGGCGAGCCCCTCGTTCTCCGCGATCAGCCTGCGCCCGAGGAAGTAGGCGACGGCCCCGATCGGCACGTTGATGAAGAAGATCCAGTGCCAGCTGATCGCTTCGGTCAGCGCGCCGCCGAGCAGCAGTCCGAGCGAGGCCCCGCCCGCGATCACGAAGGTGTAGAGACTCATCGCCTTGGCCCGCTCGGCGGGCTCGCGGAACTCCACCGCGATGATCGCGATGATCACCGCCGAGGCGAGGGAGGCGGCGGCGCCCTGCAGGAAGCGGGCGACTACGAGGGCGCCGCCGCTGGGGGCGAGGCCGCAGAGGACCGAGGCGGCGACAAAGGCCGCGACCCCGGCGAGGAAGATCCGCTTGCGCCCGAAGAGGTCGCCGAGGCGGCCGGCGAGCAGCAGCAGGCTGCCGAAGGTGATCAGGTAGCCGTCGATCACCCAGGTGAGACCCGACTGGCTGAAGTCCAGGTCGGTCTGGATGGACGGGAGCGCGACGTTGACGATCGTCGTGTCGAGAATGATCATCAACTGGCCGAGGCAAACGACGAAGAGCGCGATCCAGCGCCGGCGGTCGCTGCGTGCCTGGTCGCGCGCTATTGTGTGATTGGTAGCCTCCACGCGGATCGTCACTATATCAGGGATGATCACTAAGTCAAGGATGATCCGCGAAGCAGGCTACGATTGGGAGAAGAGATGACCACCCAAGCACCATCCGTCGCCGGGACGATGAACCTGCTGACGCGCCTCTCCCGCGTCGTCTATCGCAGCGCCACTCCCGAGCTGCTCGGCGTGAAGCTGAAGGAGTTCGTGGCGCTCACCTATCTGCGCGAGAGCACCCGCGCCACCCAGCAGAAGCTCGCGAAGACGCTGATGATGGACGCGAACAACTGCGTCATCCTGCTCAACGGCCTCGAGGAGAACGGCCTGATCGAGCGGGTGCGCGATCCAGAGGACCGCCGCCGCCACATCGTCGCGATGACCGCGAAGGGCCAGAAGGCCCTCGAGAGGGCAGAGCGCGAGCTCGAGACCGTCGAGGACGACGTGCTCGGCAGCCTCAGCCAGAGCGAGCGCGACGAGCTCCGCGAGCTCTTAGCGAAGGCGCTCGAGGACCACTCGCTCGCGATCTAGTCGCGCGGCAATAGTTCGTTAGGTCTTTGCGCCGACGAACTCGTCGAGCGCCTCTACCGATTCCCGCCGCGCGATTTGCGCTTGTTCGGGGCTCGTGAGGGTCCAGCGAATCTCCAGAAGGTCGAGGTACTGACAGAAGATCCGCATGATGTCCCGCGATCTGTTCTTGAAGCAGGACCGATCGTAAGAGTAGATGCGTCCGCCGACTCGCTGTCGAGCGACGAAGCGCGAACCGTCGGAGTGAATCAGCCCTCGAACAAGCTGCTGCGGATGCACCTTGGCGATCTCCTCCTGCCAGCGAGCCAGCTCAATGCGACGCTCGTGTTTTCGCCCCGGGCCATGCTGTGGAAACAAGGCCGGCCACCGCTTCGAGTAGCAGCGTTCGATGTCAGCGCGGACGTAAAATCCGCGGAGCCTGCCGGGGTGGCGGAATACAGGTGAGACGCGACCGGCTTAAACCCGGTTGTCCCCTTGAGGGGCGTGTGGGTTCGAATCCCACCCCCGGCACTTCAACCAACGTCCCTGGTTGCCCGCGGTAGGAGGTACCGCAGGACGTTCAGGGCGGGGCCCTTCCCTGAACGTCCCGGGTTATCCCGTAGAGGGGGTAGCGCGGGACGTTCGCGGTGGGTTATCCCTCCAGCCGCTCCTCCACCGAGCGCACCTTGTCTGCGAGCGACTGCTCCTTGTCGCGGCGCTCGTCGAGCTTGAGCACCGTGTATACGCGGGGGAGTCCCATCTCGAAGGGGACGCCGTGGAGATCGGCGACGACGTCGAGGATGTCCTGGGTCGACCCCTCGAGCTCAGTGCCCATCGCGTGCAGCTCGTAGCCCACCTTGTCCTGGGCCGCGAGCCGCCGCTGGATCTCCGCGATGTACTCACCGGCGCTCGGGTCGGCGCGGCCGAGTCCGATCACGGTCAGGTCGGCGGTCGCCATCTACGAGATCTTGACGGCTGGGAGTCGCGTGAGCGGCGGCCGGGTATGGTCGCTGCCATGAACGTCGTCATCGTCGGTGGCCACGGGAAGATCGCGTTGCGGCTGGAGAAGCTGCTCGCTGAGCGCGGCGACAGCCCGCGGGGGATCATCCGCGCGACCGACCAGGCCAAGGATCTCGAGGACATCGGCGCCGAGCCGATCGTGCTGGACATCGAGAACGTCGATGACATCTCGGACGCTCTGGCGGGAGCCGACGCCGTCGTCTTCGCTGCCGGTGCCGGACCTGGGAGCGGCCCGGGACGGAAGCGGACCGTCGACTACGACGGCGCGGTGAAGCTGGCCGACGCGGCCGTCTCGCAGGAGATCCGCCGCTATCTGATGGTGAGCGCGATCGGGGCCAATCGCCCGGAACGCTGGACCGACGAAATGCGTCCCTACTACGAGGCCAAGGCCGACGCCGACGAGTACGTGCGGGATAGCGGGCTCGACTTCACGATCGTGCGACCCGGACGGCTCACCGACGACCCGGGCACCGGTCAGGTGCAGCTCGCGGAGACGCTCGAGGGCGTCGGCTCCGTCACCCGGGAGGACGTCGCCGCCGTGCTCGCCGAATGTCTGACGGCCGAGAACACGATCGGCAGGTCGTTTGACCTGCTCAACGACGGTACGCCGGTCGCGGAGGCCCTCCGCTCCCTGTAGGCGTCGCTTAGGACCTCTGAAAGGTCCGTTTGACCGGTCCGGGACAATTGGCGGCCGACCATGTCCCATCCGCACCCCCTCACCTGGCTCTACCGGAAGCTCGGCCGCCGCTACCCGTCCGTGTTCATCACGGTCGAGTTGCAGACCGCGTTCTTCGTCGCGACGGGCGCGGTCGCCCTGTTCAGCTTCTACTACTCGGTCTCCGGGCCCGACTTCCTGAAGGTCCTCGCGGTCACGCTCGGCCTGACCGCGATCGGCGTGGGCTTCGTGCTGGCACGAGTGCTGAAGCGGCTGCGCCCGCTGACCGCCTGGATCGGCGGGGATCGCAGCTCCGAGACGACGGCGGATGCCTGGCACCGGGCGGTGAACCTGCCGATCGAGATGATCCGCCGCGACTTCTACGTCCCGGTCATCGTCACTGTGATCACGGTCGTCGCCGCGGTGGCCATCCTGTCGCTGAGCTGGCTCTCCTTCTTCCCGATCCTGCTGGCGGCGCTGCTCACCGCCGCCTACGCCGGGACCCTCCACTACCTCGCGCTCGAGCTGGCGATGCGGCCGATCCTCTTCGACATCAACTCGGCGCTCGACCGGCCGGTGCGCATCGACCGGCCGGCGGTGCCGCTGCGGGTCAAGCTGCTCGGTTCGCTGCCGCTGATCAACGTGATCACCGGCATGGTGGTCGCCGCGCTCACCTCCGACGGCGGCGGCACGGATGCGCTCACCGTCGCCGTGCTGATCGCGCTGTTCGTCTCCTTCACGATCAGCTTCGAGCTCACCGTCCTGCTGACGCGCTCGATCCTGCGCCCGATCGAGGACCTCGAGGCCGCCACCGAGCGGATTCGCCAGGGACGCTTCGACGAGCACGTGCCGGTGACCACCTCGGACGAGTTCGGCGAGCTCTCCTCGGCCTTCAACCAGATGGTCGACGGCCTCGCCGAGCGGGAGCGGCTGCGCGAGGCGTTCGGCACCTACCTCGACGAGGAGGTCGCCCAGCACCTGATCTCCGCCGACTTCGAGCCGGGGGGAGAGGAGGTCGAGGTCTCGCTCGTCTTCTGCGACGTGCGGAACTTCACCAGCACCGCCGCCGAGTCCGACGCGCCCGACGTGGTGCGGCGCCTCAACGAGCTCTTCGAGTGCATCGTCCCGATCGTCGCCCGCCACCGCGGCCACATCGACCAGTTCATCGGCGACGCGGTCCTGGCCGTCTTCGGTGCGCCCGAGCGAATCCCACAGCACGCCGACCGCGCGGTGCAGTGCGCGGTTGAGCTGGCGCGGACGATCAACAGCCGCCGTCCGGGCGGCTTCGAGGTCGGCGTCGGGGTCAATTCGGGGAGCGTCGTGGCGGGCTCGATCGGCGGCGCCGGGCGGCTCTCCTTCAGCGTCATCGGTGACTCGGTCAATCTCGCCTCTCGCGTCGAGTCCGCCACCCGCGACACCGGCGACTCCGTCCTGATCACCGGCGAGACGCGCGCGCTGCTCTCCGAGACGATCGAGGTCGTGCCGCGCGGCGAACGCGAGATCCGCGGCTATGACCGCAAGGTCGATCTCTACGCCCCGGTCGTCCCGATCGCGCTCGAGACCGGCCCGGGGAGCGACGTGAACGATCCGCTCGCCGATCCGACCGTGGGTGGCCTCGGACGCGCGCCGGTGCCCGGCGACGGGCTCGGCCGCCGCACCCGTCCCGGCCCCGGCGTGGGGCGTGCGGGCAGCAGCTCCGATCGCGGACTCGGCAAGACGCACACGCTGCCCGGATCCTGAGGTTCAGAAGAGCGCGGCGGGGCCTCCGGCTGAGAAGTCAGTGGGCCGCCGCCCATCCGGGAGGCGGCGGCCCACTGAACCCCCTAGTCCTGGCCGGCCACGCCTAACGACTATCGGCCGGACGGCGGATGCCTGTAACCCCGCAATTCGGTAAATCCTGTCCTGCGAGTGGAAGAAACCGTTCCAAGCCCGCCGCAGGACGTGCCCGAGAAGGAGCTGGACGAGCTCTTTCACGGCCCGCTCGAGGACTTCACCCCGGCCCGCAACGAGCTGGCGAAGTCGCTGCGCTCCGACGGAAAGTCCGAGGCGGCCGACTGGGTGAAGGCGCTGAAGAAGCCGAGCACGGCCGCGTGGTTGGTGAATCAGCTGGCGGCGCGGAAGTCCAAGGACGTGGCCCGGCTGCTGAAGGTGGGGGAAGAGCTGCGCGCGGCCCAGGAGGAGATGCTCGCCGGCACCGCCGACCGCGACAAGCTCCGCGAGGCGGCGCGAGCGGAGCAGGAGACCATCGACTCGCTGCTGGGAACCGCCGAGGCGATCGGGCGCAAGCACGGCGTGGGAGCGCAGATCATGACCCGGGTGGAGGAGACCCTCCGGGCTGCCTCGGGCGATCCGGAGGTCGCCGAGGCGATCGAGAAGGGCCGGCTGCAACGCGAGCAGCGGGCGGCGGGGATTGGGCTGGTCGGCGTCCCTGCCGCGACGCCGCCGAAGCGCGGCCGCAAGAAGGACGATCGAGAGGCGGCCGATCGCCGCAACCGCCAGCAGCAGGCGAAGCGCCGCAAGGAGGCCGAGCGCAAGCTGGCTTCGGCCGAGAAGAAGCTGGAGCGCGAGCAGGCCAAGCTGGAGCGGGCCCGCGATGCGGTCTCGGACGCCGAGCGGGCCGTCCACGACGCCGAGCTCGACGCCCACGCCGCCCGCCGGGCCCTGGACGAGACCTAGCGAGTACTCTCGCCCCGATGGCGACTGAGCAGGCCGAGGAGAGCGCCAAGGGCGCCGGCGGCGAGTCCGGCGCCGTCCACGGTGGGCGCCTGGTCGCGCAGGCGATGAAGAGCCGTGGCGCCTCGAAGCTCTTCACCCTCTCCGGCGGCCACCTCTTCTCCATCTACGACGGCTGCAAGGAGGAGGGGATCGACGTGGTCGACTTCCGCCACGAGCAGTCGGCCGCCTTCGCCGCGATCGGCTGGGCCAAGGCCACGCGCGAGCCGGGGATCTGCGCGCTCACCGCGGGTTGCGGGGTGACCAACGGCATGAGCGCGATCGCCTCCGCGCAGGCCGACGGCGTACCCCTGGTCGCGCTCGGCGGCCGCGCACCCGAGATGAGGTGGGGCAGCGGCTCGCTCCAGGAGATCGACCACCTGCCCTTCGTCAAGCCGCTGGTCAAGTCGGCGATCACGGTCAAGGACCCCGCGAAGATCGCCCGCACCACCGCCGAGGCGATCGACACCGCCGCAGAACCGCCGCTCGGCCCGACCTTCGTCGACTACCCGCTCGACGTCGTCTTCACCGAGGCGGACGCAGGCGTCCCCGACCCGCCCTCCGTGCCGGAGCGGGTCCCGGACGGGGTGGAGGAGGCGGCGAAGCTGCTCGCCGGGGCGGAGCGCCCCGCGATCATGGCCGGCACCAACCTCTACTGGGCCCGCGCCGAGAACGAGCTCCGCGAGCTCGCCGAGGCGCTCGGCATCCCGGTCTTCCTCAACGGCCTCGGCCGCGGCTGCCTGCCGCCCGACCACGAGCTCTACTTCTCACGCGCCCGCGGCTCGGCCCTCCAGGGCTGCGACGTCGCCCTGGTGATCGGCGTGCCGCTCGACTTCCGGCTCGGCTTCGGCGGCTCCTTCGGCGACGAGTCGAAGTTGATCCAGCTCGACTTCGCGCCCTCGCGACTCGAGAAGACGCGCCAGCCCGAACTCGCCCTCGCCGGCGACATCGGCGCCGCGCTCACCGCGATTCGCGAGTCGGTCGACGCCGACCCCCACCGGACCTCGGCCTGGGTCAACCGGCTGCGGGTGATCGAGACCGACAAGCGGGCCGAGGAGCAGGAGATGCTCGACGACGAGCGCTCCCCGCTCCACCCGATGCGCGTCTACAAGGAGCTCGGTGACTTCCTCGACCGCGACGCGATCGTGGTCGGCGACGGCGGCGACTTCGTCAGCTTCGCCGGGCGGGTCTGGGAGACCTGGGAGCCCGGCACCTGGATGGACCCGGGGCCCTACGGCTGCCTGGGCGCCGGCCCGGGGCAGGCGATCGGCGCCAAGCTCGCCCACCCCGAGCGCCAGGTCTGCCTGCTGCTCGGCGATGGCGCCTTCGGCTTCTCCGGGATGGAGTTCGACACGATGGCCCGCCACAACCTGCCGGTGGTCGCGGTGATGGGGAACAACGGGATCTGGGCGCTCGAGCACCACCCGATGAAGTTCCTCTACGGCTACTCGCTCGCCGCCGAGCTCCGCCCGGAGACCCGCTACGACGAGGTCGTCTCCGCGCTCGGTTGCCACGGCGAGCTTGTCCGGTCGCCGGACGAGCTCCGCCCGGCGCTCGACCGCGCCTTCGCCTCGGGCAAGCCCGCCCTGGTCAACGTCATCACCGACCCCGAGGTCGTCTACCCGCGTAGGGCGAACCTGGCCTAGCGATCCTCGCGCTTGGTTTGGCGGACCTCGTCTTCGGGGCATAACCGCCACAGCAGCACGAAAGTGCGGCAGCGGAGGTGAGATTGAAGAGAGGTTTGGGGCTTGGACGCCTCGGTGTCTCGTTCGCAATCGCCCTGTGCGGGGCGGTCCTCTTTGCCGGGTGCGGGGGAGGCAGCAGTGGTCCGCCCACCCTCAACTGGTTCGTGGCCATCCAGCCCGGCGGCTCGATCCAGGAGATCGCCCAGCGCTGCACCGAACAGGCGAACGGCCGCTACAAGATCGACCTCGAGCTGCTCCCCACCGACGCGGACACCCAGCGCGAGCAGCTGGTCCGACGCCTGGGCGCCGAGGACTCCTCGGTCGACCTGATCGGCATGGACATCCCCTGGACCGCGGAGTTCGCCAACGCCAACTGGCTGCGTCCCTACACCGGCGCCAGCGCGCAGCAGGTGAGCAAGGACGCCTTCGACAGCGCGGTCACGGCCGCCACCTTCGAGGGCAAGCTCTACGGGGCGCCCTTCAACTCCAACACTCAGCTGCTCTTCTACCGCAAGGACCTGTCGCCGCAGCCGCCGACGACCTGGGACCAGATGATCGACGAGGCGACGCGGCTTCACAGCACGAT
The DNA here is from genome assembly GCA_963797265.1 of uncultured Solirubrobacterales bacterium. Taxonomy (GTDB): domain Bacteria; phylum Actinomycetota; class Thermoleophilia; order Solirubrobacterales; family 70-9; genus DASUPK01. The sequence goes on from CAWCOY010000005.1 coordinate 229,784, forward strand.
CCAGGTGCAGGCGAACCGCTACGAGGGGTACGTCGTCCTCTTCAACTCGCTGCTCGTCTCGTCCGGCGGCGAGATCCTCTCCGGGCCGGAGCAGGTGGCGCTGCCGCAGGGGCCGACCGAGAACGCGCTGCGGATCCTCGGCAAGTTGGCGAACTCGCCGGCGGCCGCCCCCGACATCTCCACCTCCGACGAGGACTCCGCCCGGCTCGGCTACGAGTCGGGGGCCTCGGCGTTCATGACCAACTACACCTTCGCCTACGGCAGCGCCGGCGAGAACGCCCCCGACATCCAGAAGAAGACCGGCGTCGCCCGCTACCCCGAGGCGGTCCCCGGCATGCCCAGCCGCCCGCCGCTGGGCGGCTTCAACATCGGGGTCAGCGCCTTCTCCAACCACCCGGACCTCGACTTTGAGGCCGCCGCCTGCATCACCTCGCCGATGGGTCAGCTGCTCGCCACCAAGCTCGACGGTCTGCCGCCCTCCAACCAGACCCTCTACAGGAACCCCGTCGTGACCGAGGCCTACCCGGGCTTCGCCGACCTGGTCAAGGAGTCGCTCGATGACGCCGCCACCCGGCCGCTGACCCCCGCCTACACCGACCTCTCGCTGTCGATCCAGCGCACCCTGCATCCGCCGTCGAAGATCGACCCGAACGACGTTGGGGGGATCTATGACGAGCTCAAGTCCAACGCGGATGACGCCGTGAAGAGGGAGGGCCTGCAATGAGCGACGCGACCGCCACCGCGGCCCCCCGGGTCGGCAAGGCCAGCAGCCGAACCCGTTCCGAGCGCAAGCTCGGCTGGATGCTCTGCGCCCCCGCGGTGATCGCCATGCTGCTCGTCACCGCCTACCCGATCATCTACGCGGTCGTCCTCTCCTTCCAGGACCTCGACCTCCGCTTCCCCGACGAGGGCGGCTTCGTTGGCCTCGACAACTACGGGTCGGTGCTCACCTCGAGCCTCTGGTGGACCGACCTCTTCAACACCCTGTTCATCACGGTGATCGCGGTCTCGGTCGAGCTCGTGATCGGAATGGGCATCGCCCTGGTCATGTACCGGGCGATCTTCGGGCGGGGCGTTATTCGGGCCGCGGTCCTGATCCCCTACGGGATCGTCACCGTTGTCGCCGCCTTCTCCTGGCAGTTCGCCTTCGACCCGGCGACCGGATTCGTCAACAACCTGCCGCTGATCGCCGACGACAAGGCCTGGTTCGGGGACCGCTTCAGCTCCTTCGCGGTGATCATCATGGCCGAGATCTGGAAGACGACGCCGTTCATGGCCCTGCTGCTGTTAGCGGGGCTGACGACGATCGACGACGGGCTCTACGAGGCGGCGAAGGTCGACGGCGCCAACGCCTGGCAGCGCTTCTGGCGGATCACCCTGCCGCTGATGAAGCCGGCGATCCTCGTCGCCCTCCTCTTCCGGACCCTCGACAGCTTCCGGGTCTTCGACACGATCTTCATCATGACCAGGGGGGCGCAGGACACCGAGTCGGTCTCGATCCTGGGCTACAACCAGCTGATCTCACGCCTCAACCTGGGTCTCGGGTCGGCGGTCTCGGTGATGATCTTCGTCTGCGTGCTGGCGATCGCCTTCCTGTTCATCCGCGGGTTCGGCGCCCGGACGCAGGAAGGGAGGGTGGGCTGATGCAGCGCGGCAGCCGCGAGTATGGGCTGTGGGCGATCGGAGAGCTCCTCATCCTCGCCTTCGCGCTGATTCCGCTGCTCTGGATCATCTCTCTGTCGCTGAAGACGCCGGAAACGGTCGCCGACCAGAGCTTCATCCCCCACGATTGGTCGCTCCAGAACTACAAGGACCTGTTCGAGGGCGGGATCAGCGACAGCCCCTTCATCAAGCCGCTGATCAATTCGCTGGGGATCGCCCTGATCACCACCGTGATCTCGATCACCCTCGCCGCCTTCGCCGCCTACGCGATTGCCCGGCTCGACTTCCCGGGCAAGACCCTGATCCTCGCCGGCGCCCTGGCGATTGCGATCTTCCCGCAGATCTCGACCGTCGGTCCCCTGTTCGACATGTGGCGGGCGCTCGGGCTCTACGACACCTGGCCGGGGCTGATCATCCCCTACCTCACCTTCTCGCTGCCGCTGGCGATCTACGTGCTCGTCGCCTTCTTCCGCGAGATCCCCTGGGACCTCGATCAGGCGGCGCAGGTGGACGGGGCAACCCCGTTCCAGGCCTTCACCAAGGTGATCGTGCCGCTGGCCGCGCCAGGCGTCTTCACCGCCGCGATCCTCGTCTTCATCTTCGCCTGGAACGACTTCCTGTTCGCGATCTCGCTGACCTCATCCGACGCCTCGCGGACCGTGCCCGCCGCCCTCGCCTTCTTCACCGGCTCCTCCCAGTTCACCGAGCCGACCGGCAACATCGCCGCCGCGGCGGTGATCGTCACCGTGCCGATCATCATCTTCGTACTGTTTTTCCAGCGCCGGATCGTCTCCGGCCTCACCTCCGGCGCCGTCAAGGGATAGGAGAGGAAATGTCCGAAATCGTTCTCGACCAAGTCACCAAACGGTTCCCCGACGGGACCGAGGCGGTGAAGCAGATGAGCCTCGACATCCCCGACGGAGAGTTCGTGATCCTCGTCGGCCCATCCGGCTCAGGGAAGTCGACCGCGCTGCGGATGATCGCCGGGCTCGAGGACATCACCGAGGGGGAGCTGAAGATCGATGACCGGGTCGTCAACGACCTGGCCCCGAAGGACCGTGACGTCGCAATGGTCTTCCAGAACTACGCGCTCTACCCGCACCTGACGGTGCGCGAGAACATGGCCTTCCCGCTGAAGCTGGCCGACGTCCCCAAGGAGGAGATGGAGCGCAAGGTCAGCGAGGCGGCGGAGACCCTCGATCTCACCGAGTACCTGGATCGCCGCCCGGCGAACCTCTCAGGCGGCCAGCGCCAGCGGGTCGCGATGGGCCGGGCGATCGTCCGCGATCCGAAGGCCTACCTGATGGACGAGCCGCTCTCCAACCTCGACGCGAAGCTCAGGGTGCAGACGCGGACCGAGCTCGCCCGGCTCCAGCAGCGGCTCGGGACCACCACCGTCTACGTCACCCATGACCAGACCGAGGCGATGACCCTCGGGGACCGGGTCGCGGTGATGAGGGCCGGCGCCCTGCAGCAGGTCGGCAAGCCGACCGAGCTCTACGCCCACCCGGTGAACCTGTTCGTCGCCGGCTTCATCGGCTCGCCGGCGATGAACTTCGTCCCGGGGGCGCTCAGCGGAGACAAAGTGAAGACCCCGTTCGGGGAGCTGCCGGTGCCAGAGGCCGCGAAGGCAGCGGCTGCCGGCGGCGAGCGCGAGGTGATCGTCGGGATCCGGCCCGAGAACCTCGAGGACGCGAGGGTGGTGGAGACTGAGGCGAGGAACCATGGCGCCACCTTCAAGGCGAAGCTCGACCTGGTCGAGCCCCTCGGCGCCGAGTACTACGCCTACTTCCACCTCGAGGGGACGAGGGTCGAGTCCGAACACCTCAACGAGCTCGCGGTCGACGCGGGACTCACCGAGGTCCCGAGCGCCCAGGCGGGCGAGGCCTCGCTGGTCGCCCGTCTCAACGAGATGAGCGAGATCCGGGAGGGCGACGAGATCGAGCTCTGGCTGGACACTCGCCGCCTCCAGCTCTTCGACCCCGCCAGCGGCGAGACCCTGCTGGGCGCCCCGTCCGGGAACGGCGCGGCCGCGAGCGCCGCCAAGGCGGCGGAGAAGCCTGTCGCGGGACAGGCCGGCTGAAGGAGCTGGGCGACGAAGCCCTGGGGCCGGGATACGATGAGCCCAGGATTGCCCTGAGCTCCCCCCAGACCCGGTACGCCAAGTCAGGCGACGCCTCGATCGCCTACCAGGTCGTCGGCGATGGGCCGACCGACCTGGTGCTCGTCCTCGGCTTCAGCACCCACCTCGAGCTCCAGTGGGAGTCCCCTCCGATGGCTCACTTCTTCGAGCGGCTGAGCTCGTTCTCGCGCCTGATCCTCTTCGACAAGCGCGGGAACGGGCTCTCCGACCCCGTTGCCGAGGTGCCGACTCTCGAGCAGCGGGTCGACGACGTCCGTGCGGTGATGGACGCCGCCGGGTCCGAGAGCGCGGCCCTTTTCGGGATCTCCGAGGGCGGTCCGATGAGCGTGCTGTTCGCGGCCACTCACCCCGAACGGGCGTCCGCGCTGGTGCTCCACGGCGCCATGGGGCGGACCACCGAGGCACCCGACTACCCCTGGGCATCCTCCGCGGAGGCGCTTCGCGAGTCCGCCGCCGAGTTCATCGCCCCCTACTGGGGGCAAGACGCGGAGGGGATGGTCGAGCTCTTTGCCCCGAGCTTCGCGGGCAATACCGAGGCCCTCGAGTTCACCGCCCGTATGGAGCGCTCCTCCGCGAGCCCGGCGATGGTCCAGCAGATCTTCGAGATGTTCCTCGACATCGATGTGCGAGAGATCCTGCCCACGATCCAGGTGCCGACGCTGGTCATCCACCGGCACGGCGACCGGGTCGTCTATCGACGGGCCGGCGAGGAGCTCGCGGAGCAGATCCCGGGGGCCCGCTACGTCGAGCTGCCCGGGATCGACCATCTGCCCTGGGCGGGCGACTCCGACGCAGTGGTCGGGGAGATCGAGGAGTTCTTGACCGGCGCCCGCTCGGTGGTCGAGCCCGATCGCGTGCTCGCCACGGTGATGTTCACGGACATCGTCGGCTCCACAGAGCGAGCCGCCGAGCTGGGGGATGCGCGCTGGCGCGAGCTGCTCGCGGCGCATCAGGCCGCGGTGCGGCGAGAGCTGGAACGGTTCAGGGGACGCGAGGTGAAGACGCTGGGCGACGGCTCTCTGGCCACCTTCGACGGCCCGGCGCGGGCGATCCAATGCGGGGTCGCGATTGCGGAGAGCGCACGCGCCAGCGGCCTGGAGGTGCGCATCGGGCTCCACTGCGGCGAGGTGGAGGTCATGGACGAGGACGTCGGCGGGATCGCGGTCCACATCGCGGCTCGGGTCGGATCCCTGGCGGGGCCGGGGGATGTGCTCGTCACCAGCACGGTCAAGGATCTCGTCGCGGGCTCGGGGATTGGGTTCGCGGACCGCGGCGCAGAGCAGCTCAAGGGCATTCCGGATGAGTGGCGGCTGTTCGCGGCAGAACCTGACGCCGCTTAGGCTCGCGCTTCGCCCGGGGCGCTAGCGTGCCCGCGTGGGCCGGCTCGCCGACTTCTTCAGCAAGCGCTCCCTCGACGACCGGCTGCTGGCTGGTGAGCTCTCTCCCGACACGGGCGAGGGCCGGAAGAGGGCCAAACGGCTGGTGAGCCGCCGGCACAGGGCACACAGTGCCAAGGCGCTCAGAGAGCTCGTCACGGAGAGCACGCGGAGGTCACCGTCGCTTCTCAACGCGAACCTGCCGATCCAGGCGCGCGCGGTCTGGGAGAACGCCGAGCTGATCCTGGCACTGGCCGAGGAGCTGGAGGACTCGCCCGCAGTGGATCCCCGGGGCGTGATCCTCACCGATCGGTTGCTTACGGATGGCGCCTCACCGGCCTACGCGCCGGAGGATCACGGGGCGCTCGCCAGAGCCGTCGAGCGGGCCCGCGCGGCGCTGAGGGCCGACTGACCGAAGTACGACGGCGGGGTCCCCGGAGCTGCGCGCTCGTCGGCGCCGGGGCCTGGGGGTACTCTGGTAGAGAGCATTCGCCCGGCGGCTCTTCCCTCTTCCCTCGTGCGAACCAGCCAAGAGGGTCGGAAGGTGGAGCTAGATGCCCGAGACGACGATTGAGCCCGTGGCCGATTGGACGTGCGCCCGCTGCGAGGTGACCGTGACCTGGATGCCCGATGCCGAGCGGCCCGAGCTACCTGGGACGTGGATCAAGGAAGACGGCGAGCTCTACTGCCTGGCCTGCCGGCGCGAGCGGGCGGGGGAGGCCGCGCTGGTCGACATGGACGATGCCTCGGCGGAGAACCGGAGGAAGGTCGGGACGCGCGCCCGGATCGAGTTCGAGATGAAGCGTCGTCCCGAGCGCGAGGACACTCGGATCGCGAAGTCGTGCCACACCTCCGTGAAGGCGGTCAAGCAGGCGCGGGTGCGCCTCGGGCTGCAGTCGCGGCGCCCCGCCGCCTGAGCCAGAGCCGGTCGACCAACGCCCAGCTCGCGAAGCAGAGCGCTCCCGCGGCAGCGGTCGCCGTGAGCAGCGCGCCGGCGGCGGCCGATGCGGCCACGCCGTTCGTCCCGAGAATCAGCACGGCCGTGGCCGCCCCCAGGCTCGGGCCGATCGGTAGGAGGCCGACCACGGCCAGCCCGATCAGGAGCGCGGTCGAGTCGAACACCGAGGCATCGACGCCGCTCCAGTTGAGAAGCAACCAGTTGCGGGCGATCTGGATGACCACGGCGAAGCAGACCAGGGCAACGATCCGTCCGCTTCCCTTGGTCTCGCGCAGAACCGCAATGCCCTTCCAGACTCCCGTGCGCCGGTTTCGCGCGACCCTCTGCATGCCGGCGAACACCGCCGCCACCGCTGCGAAGGAAACGATCGGCGCCCACCAGGGGACGCCGAGCGGAGCCACCAGGGTGAACGAGAAGATCGCGGCGAGCCCGATCTCGACCACCACGATCGGGAGCTCAGCGGCAAGTAGGACCGGAGCCTTGGGGCAGTCTTTCGGAGCCGAGCGACGCAGGGCACCGATCCGGACCGCCAGCCCGAACTGCCCGTTGAAGATGTTCCCGACGTAGCCCAGGCTGGATGCGTGGTAGAGGCTCTTACGGCCAACGCTGCCACCGGCCGCCCCGATGCAGACCCGCCACGCCTCGCTGCGCGCCATCAGCCAGAGCACGTGTAGGGCGACCGCCACCCCGAGCACCCAGAAGGGCGCGGAGCGCAGCGCGAGCACGAACTCGTGACCGTGACCGGCCAGCCCGATCGCCAGAGCGATCGCAACGACGCTGCCCCCCGCCAGGCTCACCGCGGTGGGGTGCCGGCGAAGCATCGCGCGCAGGGCCCCCACCCGTTCGCGGATCAAAAGGATCGTTTCATTCGCAAGACAGCCTAGCCCTGATGACGGCTCCCGTTAGCCGCCCTGGCCGCCCGTACACTGGGTTGGTGACGAATCTCGACTCAGCGGCCACCGAGGCTTGGACCTGCGCCCGCTGTCGGATGACCGTTTCGTTTGCACCGGAAATCGAGAACCCGCGCCTGCCGACGACCTGGGTGAGCGAGGACGGCGAGCTCTATTGCCTCTCCTGCCGCCGCGACATGGCGGGCGAGGCCGGCGTCGCCGGCATCGATGAGGAGTCCTCCGACCAGACCAAGCTGCAGGTCCGCGCGCAGGCGAGGATCGAGTTCGAGATCAAACGCGACCCCGAGCGCCAGGACAACCAGATCGCCAAGGCCTGCGGTACATCCACCGTGTCGGTACGCAAGGCTCGCGCCCGGCTCGGCATGGGGCCGGACACCCCGGACTGACGCAGACCGCCCGGTCCGGACCGGGGACCCTGCTACCGTGATCGGCGTCGGGTCGACCAACCGGGTCCCCGAGAGGTTCCGTTTCCTTCCTCCCTGCGCTCCGAAGCGCGTTAGTTGGGTCACAGGATCTCCAACGAACGCAGATAAGGAGTTAGCAACACATGTCTTCAGAAACATTCGCCGATCTCGGCGTGTCTCGCCCAGTCCTGGGCGCACTCGCCGAGCGCGGCATCAACGAACCATTTGCGGTGCAGAGACTTTGCATCGCGGACGTCCTCGCAGGTGAGGACGTCCTCGTCCAGTCGCCGACCGGGTCGGGCAAGACGTTCGCCTTCGGCATCCCGATCGTCGAGCGCATCGAGGCCGAGGCGCGCCGCCCCGCGGCCCTCGTCCTCGCACCGACCCGCGAGCTCGCCGAGCAGATTGTCGACGAGCTCCGCTCGATCGCGCACTCTCGCGCCCTCAAGATCGCTGCCGTCTACGGCGGCGTCGGTCTTCACGGGCAGGCCAAGCAGGCCGCCAACGCCCACATCGTCGTCGCGACCCCCGGTCGCCTCGAGGATCAGCTCGAGCGAGGCGCCTTCGATCTGAAGCGGATCTCGATCCTCGTCCTCGACGAGGCCGACCGCATGCTCGACATCGGCTTCAAGCCCGCGATCGACCGGATCGTGGCGAAGATGCCGCGCGACCGCCAGACCCTCTTCTTCTCGGCGACGCTCGAGGGGGCGACCGGCAAGCTCGCCGCCGCCTACACCCGCAACCCCCGGCGCCACGTCGACAAGCCGGAGGGGGAGCAGGGGATCGATATCGAGCACCGCTTCGTCCACCTCTCCCATGAGGGCAAGGTGGACGCGCTGGTCAAGGAGCTCCGCGACTCGGAGCGCGGCCGCACCCTGGTCTTCGTCCGCACCAAGCGCGGCGCGGACCGGCTCGTCAAGAAGCTCGGCAACCAGCAGGTCAGGGCGGTGGCCATGCACGGCAACAAGTCCCAGAGCCAGCGCCGCCGGGCCCTCGCCGACTTCGAGCTCGGCAAGATCGACACGCTCGTCGCGACCGACGTCGCCTCACGCGGCATCGACGTCGAGGAGATCACCCACGTGATCAACTTCGACGCCCCGGAAGACCGGGACACCTACGTGCACCGCACCGGCCGCACCGCCCGAGCGGGAGCCTCGGGAGTGGCCGCGAGCTTCGTCCTCCCCGACCAGCACGGCGACATGCGAAAAATTGCGACGGACCTCGGCCTGCATCGCGAGTTCGACGCAGGCCCCGGATTCGAGCACGCCGCTCGCCAGCACTCCAGCAATGGAGGCGGCAGCGGCAAGAGCTTCAGCCGCAACGGTCGCGGCAACCGCAAGCGCAACAACTCCGGCAACTCCGGCAACGGAGGCCCGCGGACCTACAGCGCGCGTCCCTCTCGCAACGGGCGAGGGCGTCGGCGGTCGGGCTCCGGTCGCCGCTAGGGCACCGGTCATCCGTCCACTAGGCGGGGATTTGCCGAAAACTACGGAGTGGGTGCGAGCGGGTGTGGTCGATGGCTGCTGCAAGCCATGTTCAGGCCTGCCGACAGCGCGACCATCGCGCCGCCCCCGACGCTCGATCCCGACCTGCCGGTCGTCTCGACGAACGGCAACGACTTCCCGGTCGCCGAGAAGCTCCCCGAGCAGCACCGCCGTTTCTACATCCCGCTACGGCTCAAGCTCGTCTTCGTCGCGCTCTGCAGCCTGGGCTGGGTCGGGTTCTCGATCTGGCTCGCGATCCCGTGGATCACCGACCTCGGCGCCTCGATCACCGTCCCGGTCGCCGCGGCCCTGATCGCCGGCATCGCGATCATCCCCGGCTATCTCAATGCTCACCTGATCTCCTCGCTTCTCTTCGATCGGGCGCCGCCTCTGCGCTTCGACCTCGACTTCCCCGCGGTCACCCTGATCGTCGCCTGCTTCAACGAGGAGGACGTGGTTGAGGAGACTCTCGACTACGCCGTCGCCCAGGACTACCCGGGCGAGTTCCACATCCTGGTCGCCGACGACGGCTCAACCGACCGGACGGTCGAGCTGGCGAGCCGCTACGCCGAGATGGACAACCGCATCTCGGTGCGGAGCTTCCCGCACGGCGGCAAGGCGAACACGCTCAATCACGCCCTCGACGTGGTCGACACCCCGCTCACGGCGACCGTCGACGCCGACACCCTGCTCATGCCCGAGGCCCTGAAGCGTTGCGTCGCGCGACTGATGGTCTCGCCGCCCTCGACTGTCGCTGTCGCGGGCGCGGTCTTCGTCCGCAACTCCCGCAAGAACCTGCTCACCCAGGCTCAGGAGTGGGATTACTTCCTCGGCATCGCCTCGATCAAGCGCCAGCAGGGCCTCTTCCAGGGCACGCTCGTCGCGCAGGGCGCCTTCAGCGCCTACCGCACTGAGGCCGTCAAGGAGGTCGGCGGCTGGCCGGATCGGATCGGCGAGGACATCGTCCTCACCTGGGCGATGATGAACAAGGGCGCCGGCGTCACCTACGAGAAGACCGCCGTCGCCTTCACCGACGCTCCCGAGACCGCCAAGGCCTTCGCCAAGCAGCGCCGCCGCTGGGCGAGGGGAATGATCGAGGGCCTCCGCGAGTTCGGGCCGGCGCTGATCAAGGGCCGCCGCTCCTACGCCCACTCCATCGTCGTCGACTACGTCTTCCCCTATGTCGACTTCGTCTATTCGATCGCCTTCCCGGTGGGCATCGTCCTCGCCCTCGGCTTCCAGAACTACGCGATCGTGGGCCCGCTCACGCTCCTCGTCCTGCCGCTGAACATGATCCTGAGCGGAATCATGTTCAAGCTCTCGCGCGACTCCTTCGAGGAGGTCGGCCTGAAGGTCCGCCGCAACGTCAAGGGCTTCTTCAGCTACCTGCTGCTCTACCAGCTCTTCATGTCGCCGGTGAGCGTCGTCGGCTACTTCCAGGAGCTCTTCCGCACGAAGCGGAACTGGTAGCTCTCAGCCGACGCGCGCGGCCTGCCGTGCGGCCTTGACACGGCCGGTCCGCTCCAGCAGTACCTTGCGCGGACGCACCGACTCGGGCGTGATCTCGACGCACTCGTCCACGCGGATGAACTCGATCGCCTCCTCGAGCGAGAGGCGCTTGCCGGCACCAGCCCGTTGACGACCGTTCCGTCGAGAAACGCCATGCCCGAGCCCAGTACTGCGACGGCCAGCACCCAGCGCCCCGCACGGCTGCCAAAGGCGATCCCCTCTCCAGCCTTCACGTGGACAACCTACGGGCTGGCTACTTGGGTCGCATCCTCAGAACCCAGAGTCCCAGGAGTGGACACGGCGGACAACAGGAGAGAGACTCAAGCCTCAAGACTGTGTGCGCCGAGGAGAAGGAGTTGGGAGATGTCCGGGGCCCGTCACGGCCACGCCAGTAGCGTGGTGGCCATTGCGACCATGCTGTTCGCGTTGCTCTGCCTCATAGCTGCGGATGGCGCGCTGGCAAAGAAGAAGGCCCTACCGCCGATCCACGTGCGCGGGACTGTCTACACATTCGACGATCAGACCCCGATCGCGGGCGCCACGGTTAGGGTCGCGGAGCTCCCGGGCCTGAGCGCGCAGACAGGGCCCGACGGCAGCTACGACCTCGTGGTTTCCGACGGCACGAGGTTCACGCCCTATGCCGACGCCGTGGGCCACCACCGGATCTACCTCCAGACCTACGTCAGCCGGGGTGAGGACCTCGACCGGGTCAACTTCCAGATGCCGAGTGACGTCGCCTACAACGGGCTTGCGGCGATCCTGTCGGTTCCGCGCGACGCCAACAACGAGCTGGTCAAGTGCGCAGTCGTCTCGACATTCAGCACCGTCAACGTGCGTGATGCGAGCTTCAACGACTTCGTCGCCTACGGAGCCCACGGCGTCGCGGGCGCCACGGCGAGCGCGAGTCCGGCCTTGCCCAACCCGACTTACTTCAACGAGTCGGTGATTCCGGATTCCTCGTGGACCGAGTCCTCCGTCGACGGCGGCGTCGTCTGGCCGGTGGTGCCTGGCGGGGTTTATCGGTTCACGGCCCACCATCCGTCGACCCGCTTCGCCCCGTTCCGCGCCACCTGCGAGCCCGGGCGGGTCGTCAATGCCAACCCGCCTCAGGGGTTCTATGAGCTCCGTCATGGCGAGCACGTCGACTCCACCGTCGCAGCGTCGCTCGCCTCGACCCATTTCGACCTCGGTGGGTCCAAGGCTCTCCTGAAAACGCGGGTCAAGGCCCACGAGTACGTCGCCGTGAGCGGCGTGCTGCGGCGCGGCAAGAAGGCCCGGGCCAAGCGGCGCACCAAGGGCTTTGCGCCGGGAAAGCGGACCCTTGCCTTCCCGGTCGGCCAGGGCCTCGCCGGGAAGCGGATCGCGGTGAAGCTGACTGTGGAGGACGGCGAGGGCAACGTGAAGACGCTGACCCGAAAGCTGGAGGTTCCGGGGCGCTGAAGGTGCCGCTGTGGGTACCGGATACGAGCAGAGGACGCGGGGTACATCAGCCGGGGCGGATGCGGAAACGGCTCTCGGCCACCCGCTCGACCCGAGCTCCGAGTTCCGCGCAGGCGCTGTCCAGCCGCACCGCTATCCACTCGGCGTCCGCGTCCCGCGCCAAGCCGGTGTGGCAGAACTCCAGCTTCAGCCCCACCAGCTCCAGCTCCTCGTCTCCGATGCCCGGCCGCCAGATGGCGAGCACCCCGAGATCATTGCGCAGCACCGGATCGACGCGGTAGTCATCGAGGGCGTCCCCGAGGTCGAAGAGCACCGGTCCTCCTTCTTTCCATTCGATCCCGTGGAAAGCGTGGGCCGAATGTCCGCTGACCAGGCTCGCCCCGGCGTGCTGCAGAGCGGCGGCGGCCTGCCGCTGCCAGTGTGCGGGCTCAGCGCTCATGTTCGGACCCCAGTGTGGGAAGACGATGGTGAGCTCGCAGCACTCGCGCAGTCGCGCGAGCTCATCGAGCAGCCAGTCCGGCACACCACGTTCGAGTCGGGCGTGAGCGATGCCATACGTCGAGGGGCTCTGCCGCGTACTCCCGGGGATGGTCCGAGACGCAGAGGAGCCCGACTTGCTGTCCACCCGCCTCGACCACGACCGGACTGCGCGCGGCCTCGGCACCCTGCCCCGCCCCCGCTGTGGCGATTCCGCCGTCCGCCAGCAACCCGAGCGTGTCTGCAAGCCCCTCCTCCCCGTAGTCAAGAGCGTGGTTGTTGGCGAGCGAGACGGCGCGCACGTCGATCGCTCGAAGCGCCGCAACCGCCGAAGGGGGCGCGCGGAAGAAGAACGGCTTGCCGGGGATGCGGCGGGTGCGCTCCCCGCGCTCGGAAACGCAGCACTCGAGGTTGCAGATCATCAGATCCAGGGAGGCGCAGAGCGAGCGCAGCTCCTCGCTCCACAGCGCCGCCCCTGGTTCTTCGCGCAGCTTGTCTCCGACGGAGCGACCCAGCATCACGTCGCCTAGGAGGCCGATCGCGGGCATGACGGGGATTGTGGCGAGGGGTAGGGTCTAGCGATGAGGAGGAGACATGACCAAGGAAGGCATCGAAGCGGTCAGGACCTACCTCGACGAACAGGGGGCTGACTACGAGCTGGTCGACCACGAGGAACGCTTCACGGCCGCGGCTGAGGCTCGGGCGGCAGGGGTCGAGCCAGGGGACGCCGCGAAGGACCTGATCCTGCGCGATGGCGAGAGCTACGTGATGGCCGTGATCCCCGCTTCTGAGCGGCTGGACCTGGGGAAGGCTCGCGGGCTGTTGGAAGCGGGCAAGTCGCTGCGGCTAGCCACCGAGGAAGAGATTGGCCGGGACTTCGGGCGGTTCGAGGTGGGCGCGATTCCACCGTTCGGACCTCTGCACGGGATCCCTCAAATCGTCGACCGGCGTCTGCTCGAGCACGACCGTGTGCTCGGCAGCGCCGGGGATCACGCGCATGGCGTACTGGTTGAACCCAACGAGATGGTCCGGATTACCAAAGCCCGCGTGGGCGACCTCGTCCTGAACGATCCGGACAAGGCCCGCGCGCCCGGCTAGGCCTTCTCGGCTGGCTCCGCGGGACCCGCGGCCCCCGCCGCGGGGGCGTAGATGCTCTCGTGCCCGTCATCCCAGCGAATGCGGTAGCGAGGGGAAGGTGCCTCACTCACCACCTCCTCTACGACGCCGGTCCGAGGCGGTCGCTCGGTCGACTCCGCCTCAACCTTGATGCGATTCCCGACCTCCAGCTTCATGTCCTCACCTCCGTTTCGCCTCGTAGAGGTGATACCACCAACCGCACGCCCTAACGCCCGCGCGAGCGCTTGATCGAGCGCAACACCAGCAGGGCGACCAGGGCGACCACCTGCCCGCCGAGGATCACGCGGTTCAGATCGAGCGCGGATTCCCAGTACACGTCGTCGCCGCGGATCACATAGGCACCGACGGGCCGGGCGCGCAGACCGAAGCCGCCACCACCGCCCGTCTTGCCCTCGGGCTCCTCGCCGCTGCCGCCCCCGGCTCCGCCCTGGAGGGACGCGGCCGGGATCACCGTCACCCCGTTGCGCTCGTACGGGTCGCCGTAGACGCGCCGCACCGTCATCGAGTCGCGCGCCGCCTCGATTGTCTCCTTCACGTCCATGTGTGTCTCCTGTTCACGAGTGTTCCCGTGTCCAGTGTGACGTGGAACTGGTAGCCCTCAGGCGACGCGCACGGCCTGCCGGGCGGCCTTCACCCGGGCGGTGCGATCGAGCAGGTTCTTCCGCGGTCGCACCGACTCCGGAGTGATCTCGACGCTCTCGTCGGCGCGGATGAACTCGATCGCCTCCTCGAGCGAGAGGCGCTTGGCCGGCACCAGCCGGATCAGCTGGTCGGCCGCCGCCGCCCGGACGTTGGTCTGCTGCTTCTCCTTGATCGCGTTGACGTCGATGTCCTCGGCGCGCGAGTTCTCGCCGACGATCATGCCCTCGTAGACGTCCTCGCCCGGGCCGACGAAGAGCGTGCCGCGCTCCTGCAGGCCGAAGAGCGCGAAGGCGGCGGTCTTCCCCTGGCGGTCGGCGACCAGCGAGCCGGTCGGCCGCATCCGCAGGTCGCCGGCCCAGGGCTCCCAGCGGTCGAAGACGTGGTGCATCAGGCCGGTGCCGCGGGTCTCGGTCAGGAACTCGGTCCGGAAGCCGATCAGCCCGCGCGCCGGCACCAGGAACTCGAGGCGAACCCAGCCGGTCGAGTGGTTGACCATCTGCTCCATCCGCCCCTTGCGCACCGCGAGCGCCTGGGTGACGACGCCGACGAACTCCTCGGGCACGTCGATCGAGAGCAGCTCGACCGGCTCGCAGAGCTCGCCGTCGACCTCGCGGGTCAGCACCTGCGGCTGGCCGGCGGTGAGCTCGAACCCCTCGCGCCGCATCAGCTCCAGCAGCACCACCAGCTGCAGCTCGCCGCGCCCCTCGACCTCCCAGACGTCGGGCCGCTCGGTGTCGCGAACCCGGATCGAGACGTTCCCGACCAGCTCCTGGTCGAGGCGGTCGCGGATCTGCCGCGCCGTCAGGCGCGATCCCTCCCTGCCCGCCAGCGGCGAGGTGTTGATCCCGACCGTGATCGAGAGCGAGGGCTCGTCCACCGTGATCACCGGCAGCGGCCGCGGGTCCTCGGGATCGGCGAGCGTCTCCCCGATCGTCACCTCGGGCAGGCCGGCGACGGCGATGATCTCGCCGGGTCCGGCCTCGGTGGCCTCCACCCGGTCGAGCGCCTCGGTCACGTAGAGGTTGCTGACCGTCGCGGGCTCGATCTCGCCGTTCGCCCGGCACCAGGCGATCCGCTGCCCGGAGCGAATCGTCCCGTTCCGCACCCGGCAGAGCGCGAGCCTCCCTACATAAGGGGACGCGTCCAGGTTGGTGACGTGCGCCTGCAGCGGCGCGCCCTCCTCGTACTCGGGCGCCGGGATCCGCTCCAGCACCAGGTCGAGGAGGGGGGAGAGGTCGGTGCCCTCTGTCGCCCTCCTCCAGCGACGCCCAGCCGGCCCGGGCGTTCGTGTAGACGATCGGAAAGTCGATCTGCGACTCGTCGGCATCGAGGTCGAGGAAGAGCTCGTAGACCTCATCGACCACCTCGCCGATCCGAGCATCGGGCCGATCGACCTTGTTCACCACCAGGATCACCGGCAGATTCGCCTCGAGCGCCTTGCGGAGCACGAAGCGCGTCTGGGGGAGGGGCCCCTCGGAGGCGTCGACGAGGAGCAGCACCCCGTCGACCATCGTCAGCCCGCGCTCGACCTCCCCACCGAAGTCCGCATGCCCGGGCGTGTCGATGATGTTGAGCTTGGTCTCCCCGTACCGAACGGCGGTGTTCTTGGCGAGGATCGTGATCCCCTTCTCCCGCTCGAGATCCATGGAGTCCATGACCCGCTCGGCGACGTCCTGCCCGGACCGAAAGGCGCCGGACTGCCAGAGCATGGCGTCGACGAGCGTCGTCTTGCCATGGTCGACGTGAGCGATGATCGCGACGTTGCGGAGGTCGGAGCGGCGGGGCATGGGGCGCGGGATGGTAGGGCGGCCGCTTCGTTACGGAGAAGGAGCCCGGGGCTTCGGGCTCATAACCCGAAGGTCGCGGGTTCGAATCCCGCCCCCGCTACTCAGGAAAGGCCTGCTAACGGAGGCCTTCCTCTTTCTCGGGACCAAAACGTGCCGAGGCTGCGTGGTACCAGCGAGGTACCAAGCTCGTTTCGCAAAGAGCTTGGTGTTTGGGGAGCGGGATAGGTTCCCCAGGTCGTGATTCAGACGATGATCCTCCATGCCTACGATTAAATCCGTCCGAGGCTTCTTCGTGCGGGTGCTTAGCACCGCGAGCCTCATGCAGTGGCTTTGGACTATCGGCGGTGGGGCGGTAGTGAGCGCCGCTATTAGCGCCGCGCTTGGCGTTCCGTCGCCGTGGGGCTACGTGTTGGCGATTGGGCTATTTGTGCTGGTAGCCGCTGCCATGTTGGCCCTGATCGAATGGCTGCGCAAAGCCTTTCAGCCGTCCCTTGCGGAGAGGATCGAGATGCTTATTCGTGAGGGCATGAAGTTGCTAGAGGAACTATCAGCCCCGATGCCGGTGGCCAATACGGGGGGGACGCACGGCGTTCGGCTAGGTCCGGACGATGCTCACATCGAGAAGGCGTTCGCATTCCACGAACGAGCTAGGGAACTCCTAGGCGCTGATCGTCCTTCGCTGCTTCCGATCTATGCAGACGCCGCCAACGATTTCAGGAGGCAGGAACGGCAGAAGAGGCAGGCGAGGTCCGACAGGGGACTCAGCAATGCCGAGAAAATGAAGCGATTCGAGGAAGACTGGTACCACGAACCCGCCGTTTTTGTCGAAGCGTTCTTGTACGGGCTATCTGCGGCCCGGAACAAGTTGGGGGATTAAGCGTGAACCTGCCGACGTCACTTCAGATCACCGTCAAGGACTCCGCTGTTGACGATGTCACGGACATCTCCGCGCACGAGCCTCACGAGCCTGGCGGGCACGTCCTTGTGCTCGAGGAAGTCCTCTGGCCCATACCAGCGGCCGAAGATTGTGCCGCGCGCACCGCGAAAGTCGAAGTTGCCAAAGTCATCCTTGAGCAATCTCTCAACTGCCCTCGTCAATTGGGCGTCGCCTTTGTCGAGACGCGTTCGAGCATTACGAGGAGCGACATACACGGCGAACAGCGGTTCGTCGTCATCGATCTCGAACACGATCGTTAGCGCAGCGTCCTTGGCCTTGGCCGGGAGGCGGAACCCGAATCCAATGGATGCCTGGCTCTTCTTAATCACTCGCGTCCCCGACCTCCCGAGAGTATGGATCGCTGCCAAGCTCGGCGGGCGGACGGGGATACCTCAGGTGAAGCTCCTCGCTCACTACCTCGACGACACCCTCTCGGATTTGGTCGAGGAGGAGTTCAAGCTGTTCGCGACCTTCGAAGTAGCGAGCCCAAGCTCTGACTGCAGCGGCATCAACTGTGGTCATTCCAAGGTCTCCTTGCTGGTCGAGCACATCGAGGAGTTGAACCCACTGTCTGCGCACTGACGAGTCTTTAAGCGGAAGCTTGCGTAGACCGGGCAACAACCGTGCCCACCGCACCGACCCTAACCAATCAGGGTGCTTTCGCTTATCCAGTACCAGTTCCCCGTGTACTGGTACCCACTTCGTGACCGCGACTAGGGCCGATCGCCCAGGCGGGAGAATCCGCAGGGCGCTCAAGTACCGATCTAGCTGCGCTTTTCCGTAGCCGCTGTCGAGCTTGTTCTCGACGAAAAGGGTGAAGTCGCGGTTTCCCGATCTCCCCTCAAATATCAGATCCACCCTCCCGAGCGGTTCAGTGGATCTACCTACCGCTGCCTCCCACGAGCATTCCAGCTCGAATGGGACCCGGCCCAATCGCACGACCTGAGCAGCGGACCCGCAGTCGGCCTTGGCTTGAGCCAGAAGCAGACGAACAAAGGCTGAGGCGAAGCGGGGATCAGAGGAAGCGACTTCACCGATCACCTTCGTTAGCTGGGCCTCATCACCCTGCCGGCGCAGGCCCCGGACTAGGGCATGGCTTGAGCGATCTGCTGATGACGTCGGGGCCATTGGAGAGTCCTATCCGACCTAGAAACGGGCTGCCTACTAAGGGGCCGGGCTTCGCTCTATCCGATTTCACGATCTCCGCCACACCTTCGGCACTCAAATGGCGGCAGTCGGGGCTCCGCTTCGCGCGCTTCAAGAGTGGTTTGGCCACCGCGACTACCAGACCACCAGCATCTACGCCGACTATGCGCCCGACCCGAGCGGCGGCGCGATCTACGCCGCCCGCGCCTTCGGGGAAGCCGATGGCATTTCGGAACTCTCTCCCGAGGTCCTCTCCGAGGATTCCGATCGTGTCCGAAGCGCTGACTACGGTGACAGCCCGTGACTGCTCCTGACCCAGAGATGCAGCCTGCGAGCGGGATTGAGCCGCTGCTTTCGATCGAGGAGGTTGCGAAGTTGCTTCGGATTTCCGAAAGCGGCGTCTATCGCCTGCTTCGACGTGGCGAGTTGTGCTGCATAAAGGTCGGTGGTCGAACGCTTATCGAACCGGTGCAGCTACGGAGCTTCATCGCGGAGAAGCGGATGGCCGGCGAGGTCCAAGAGACGACGACATCCAAGAGGAGGCCGCATGAGTCCGAGGGGAAGAGCCGTTGTGCTGGTGAGTGGCGGTTTGGACTCAGCCACCGCGTTGGCGATCGCCAAGAACGACGGCTATGAGCCCAACGCAATCACTTTTCGCTACGGCCAACGACATGGAGTCGAGTTGGAGGCGGCGAAGAAGGTCGTCGCTGCTGCCCAGGTAGCTGACCACATTGAGGTCGAGATCGATATGCGTCGGATCGGCGGTTCGGCGCTTACCGCAGATATCGACGTGCCGAAGGACCGCGAGCTTGAGGAAATGTCCGATGGCATTCCGGTCACCTACGTCCCCGCTAGGAACACGGTCTTTCTCTCATTCGCGCTCGCCTGGGCCGAGGTGTTCGAGGCGGATCACATTTTCATCGGGGTGAACGCACTGGACTACAGCGGCTATCCGGATTGCCGGCCCGAGTACGTGAAGGCCTACGAGCAGATGGCAAACCTGGCCACCAAGCGGGCAGTGGAGGGCTCTCCCTGCAAATCCACACCCCGCTCATCGATCTGACCAAGGCGGAGATCATCCGCCGCGGTACCGAACTCGGGGTCGACTACTCAATCACTCGCAGTTGCTACGACCCATCACCGGCCGGGGAGGCCTGCGGGAGCTGTGACTCTTGCAAGCTTCGCCTCAAGGGCTTTGCTGATAGCGGTTTGGCCGATCCTGCTCCATACCGACTGCAGGCAGCGGCGTAAGCGGCGCGTGGAACTGCTCGCTGAAAAGGACGTCAGGGTCAAGACCTTCCCGGTGATCGAGATCTTCGGGCCGACGATCCAGGGGGAGGGTGCGGAGGCCGGCCTTCCCTGTCACTTCGTGCGACTGGGCGGCTGTGATTACCGCTGCTCGTGGTGCGACACCATGTATGCGGTCGACCCGGCGCAGGTCCGTCGCAATTCGACCGCACTGAGCGCCGAACGGATCGTTGACCGACTTGACGCTCTGGGTGGCGGGCCGGAGTGGGTGATCCTGAGTGGCGGCAACCCAGCCCTCCACGCGCTCGGACCGCTGGTCGAGGCGCTACAGGGCCGCGGTCTCAAGGTGGCGGTGGAAACGCAGGGTTCGATCTGGCGGGATTGGCTCAGCGCCGTTGAGCGACTGACGATTTCGCCGAAGCCACCTTCATCGGGGATGGCAACAAGACGTCATCGCGAGCAACTGGAGAAGTTCATGGCGCGCGCTCTATCTGGAGATCTTGATCGACTGGTGCTCAAGGTCGTTTGCTTCGATGCAGACGACCTCGCCTGGGCGAAGGAGACTCAACCGCTTGGCCAGATCTACGTCTATATCTCTCCGCTGGCACCCCAGTGCCCTCGCCGAGCGATTTCCGCGGTGCGGTTGCGACTCGCTTTCGCTGGCTTTGTGAGCAAGTCGCGGCCGATCCCGAACTCGCTCGCGCTCGAGTTCTCCCGCAGCTCCACGTGATCGCCTGGGGGGATGCGACCGGCGTATGAGCGAAATCACGATCACAGATGCGCGAGGGCACTCCGGTAGTGAGCCGGCGACCAAAACGGCTGAGGTTTTTCGAGAGTTCACGTTCGAGGCTGCACATCGTCTGCCGGAGGTTCCCGAGGGGCATAAGTGCGCACGCCTTCATGGGCACTCTTACCGCGTCGAAGTCAGGGTTTCGGGGGAAATCGGGACGGCAGACGGGTTGGGTCGTCGACTTCGCGGAGATCAAGGCGGCGTTTCGTCCCTTGCACGAGAAGCTGGATCACCACTACCTGAACGAAGTCCCCGGTCTCGAGAATCCGACCAGCGAGAACTTGGCGAGGTGGATCTGGGAGCGGCTCGCGTTCACGCTAAATGGTCTGCGCGAGGTGGTCGTGCGAGAAACCTGCACCTCCGGCTGCGTTTTCCGCGGGGAGGAGCCTTCGTGAATGCCGCGGAGAAACTGGTCGCGCTCGGCGTCCAGGATATTCAGAGCACCCCCGATACCGCGGGGTCCCTATTGACGAGGTCGGCATTGAAGAGCTCTCCTATCCGATCACCGTCGAGAACCGAGATGGCACGCAGCAGCAGACAATCGCCGAGGTAGGGATGAGCGTGAGTCTTTCCCATGACTCCCGCGGGGTGCATATGAGCCGCTTCGTCGAGGTACTCGACGCCTACGCGGATCAGATTGGACCGGACGGGTTCCGCGCAATGACTGCTGAAACAAGGTCGCGACTTGACTCCGGGCACTCTCGGATTTCGCTGCGTTTTCCCTATTTCGTCCGCCGCCACGCGCCTGCCAGCGACATGGCGTCATGGCGCGTTATGAGTGCCAGCTCAGGGGTGAGGCTCAGGGAGACGAGGTCACGATGGATATCGGTGTGCGGGTGCCTGTGACGAGCCTTTGTCCCTGCAGCAAAGAGATCAGTGACTATGGCGCGCATAACCAGCGCGGCTATGTCGAGATCACAGCGACGAGCCCCTGGCCTGCCGGCGAGGCAGCCGGAATTTGGTTTGACGATCTAATCGAGGTTGCCGAGCAGGCCGGCTCTGCGCCGATCTATCCGCTGCTGAAGCGCAGTGATGAGCGCGAGGTGACCATGCAGGCCTACGACAACCCGGCGTTTGTGGAGGACATCGTCCGGGACGTGATCGTGGCCCTCCGCCAGGATGTCCGCGTGGCGAGCGCCCGGGTGCGGGCCTCCAACCAGGAGAGCATCCACGACCACAGCGCGGTCGCGCAGCTCAGCTGGGAACGCGCTGGTGAATGAGGCCCGGACGATCGTGGTGATTAGTTCATGCACTGGCCTTAAGGCCGGAGCAGGCAGGGGTGAGCGAATTCCGGCCGAGAAGCTCTACGTCGGCGAGCAGCACCGCCGCCTGATGCGCGGAGTCTCTGCTTTCCGTCGAGCCTCTACCGGTTATGAACTCGACCTACGAATTCTCTCGGCCGGCTATGGGCTGGTGCCGGGCTCTCGCCCCCTACGGCCTTATGACTCCTCATTTTCCGGGCTCTCGCGTGCCGAACTGGATCAGCGGGCCCGGAAGCTCGATCTTCCTCGGAGTGTGGAGCGGGTCCTATCAGCGAAGCACGCGCTCGGTCGATCTTCTTGCTCGGCAACGACTACATGCGTGCGGCAGGGCTCGATCAGTGCACGCAGTTGGCCTCGCCAGCGATCGCTTTTGGGGGTGACGGGCTTGCCCGACGCCTAGGGGAGATCGAAGCACTGAAGATCGTTCCCGCCACCAAGTTGGAGGCGCGACGGTTCTCCTGCGGACTGGTGGGCCTCAAGGGTGAACTCGGTGGCCGACTCTTGGAGAGGCTCGCAGAGAATCCTTCACTCGTCCCACATGTATCGCAGCGCGACTTCGACGTACTCGGGTTGCTCGAAGCCCGCCTCCACGGCACCGCTCGAGGTTGCAGCGTGAGGTTTTACTTCCCCGACAGCCAAGACCAGGTCGATCCAAGTTTCGATTTCGTCAGCGAGGAGCGCCTGCCCCTTCGAGTTCGACAGCGCGATGACCGATACGCCCACGAGTGCTTCAGCCCACCGCCATACCAGGGCCTGCTTGTCTCAAAGGCAATGATTGATCGCTATGGCGGCGCGGGCCGCTATAGCGCACAGCAGCGGCAGCGTTTCTATCGCGTTGGAGTGCGGGAGTTCTTTCGACTCGACGCCGTCAAAGGACCGCGGATTGAAACCCTCGGCGATTGCGGCGCATTCAGCTACCTCGAACGAACCGGCACCGCCGTACTCAACCGACGCGGTAATTGACTTCTATGAGCAGACCGGGTTCGATGCGGGGGTCTCGGTCGACCATGTGATCCCGATCTTCGATCAGACCGGGGAGTGCGAGGACGACGGATCGCCGTGGAAGGCGCGGTACGAGCTGACGCTTGAGTTGGCTGAGGAGTTCCTCGATCGCCATCGCGCGCGCGGTTGCAGCTTCGAGCCAGTTGGGGTCGCCCAGGGCTGGGATCCGAAAAGCTATGCCTCGGCAGTAACGCAGCTTCAGAAGCTTGGCTACCAGCGGATCGCGCTCGGAGGCCTGGTCCCATTGAAGACCCCGGAGATCCTGGCGGTCCTAGAGGCAGTGGCCCGGGTGAAAAAGCGGCGGACCGAGCTGCATCTCTTTGGCATCAGCCGTTGCGAGAACGTTCCGCAGTTCCAACTCTTCGGTGTGACGAGTTTCGACAGCACATCGCCTTTTAGACAGGCGTTCAAGGATGAAACTGACAACTACTACGTCCTCAATGGTGCTTTCACGGCGATTCGCGTTCCGCAGGTTGAAGGCAACGCGAAGCTCGCGGCACGGATTCGTTCTGGCGAGATCAAACAGGACTTGGCGCGCCGCCTAGAGCAGGAGGCGCTTGCGGCCCTGCGACAGTTCGACGATTCGCGCCTCGGGGTCGCGGAGGTCGTTTCGAAGCTCAAGGCCTATCAGGAGCTCCACGATACCTCCAAGGATCGCAGTGAGCAGTACGCCGAGACTCTCGCTGCGGCCCCTTGGCGAAAGTGCAAATGCGAGGTCTGCAAGCGGGTGGGGATTGAGGTTGTGCTCTTCCGCGGTACCGAGCGGAACAAGCGCCGTGGTTTCCACACATGCATGTCTTTGCAAGACGCCTGAAGCGGGCCCTTAAGAGGTCCGATGTGCCACTGCTCGCGGCGGCGTGACCAGATGAAGAAGAGGGAGATCAGGGTTCCTGCGCTCGCCGTTCGTCAAGGCAAGAGGCTGATCTACAGCTTCGCTGTAGACGGAAAGACGCTGCCCCACTTCACGACGGTTTCGCGGGTCCACCGAGACGATGATCAGCAGTTGGGGGGATACCAGCGTCCCGAGGCGCTAGCCCACACTGCGACGATCAAGAGGTACCTGGAGGCTCGGATGCTGTTACCTAATGCCTTGGTTGTTGCCTTTGATGACCGCGTGAAGTTCGAGGCCGATTCAAAGCCCAAGAGGAGGGGGGAGACGGCTTTTGGCGAGATTGTCATCCCGGTCGAGGAAGGTCTTGCGGATGAAGACAAGCCCGGCTGGATCGTTGATGGTCAGCAGCGCTCGGCAGCAATCCGAGAGGCGCGCATCAAGGGCTTTCCCGTTTTCGTTACTGCGTTTATCGCCGACTAGCGTGGCTCGGCGGCGCTCCCAGTTCATCCTGGTTAACTGGACCAAGCCATTGCCGAAGGGCCTAATCCACCAGCTACTTCCACCCACCCCAGAAGGCCATCTGCCGGTCGGTGTTGCGTCGCCGATATCCCGCTCTCCTGCTGGAGCGGCTCAACTTCGATCAGGACTCACCGCTATTTAGTCGAATCAGGACGCCGACCACGGTCGGCGTCACGATTAAAGACAACTCCATACTGAAGATGCTGAGTGCGACATTGAGGATGGCGCGCTCTACGACCACTTTGATTCCGAGACCGGCACCGGAGATAGGAGGCGATGCTCCGTTTACTCAAGAACTATCGGACGCGGTCGCCGAATGCTTTCCCGACGCCTGGACGAATCGCCGCGACGTTCCCGGCTCGACGGGGTGGGCCTCGTCAGCCTGGGTTGCCTGATGGACGAGATCACCTATGTGCTGGGTGCCGATCAAATTCCGACAAGCGCTGAGTTTGCGAGGGAACTCGGGTTGATCGCCGCGAGATGCCGGTGGACAAGGAACAACTGGGCATTCAGTTCAACGCGGGAGATGCCCTTGGAAACGAACTGCAGAAGACTCCCCTGAACACATCGTCCGGTTGAGTGACCATCTAATGAGCTTGTATCGGCGGGCGCGCTACTCCTACCGGCAGAAGGCGGCGTAGTAGCCGGCTGTGACGAGGGCTCAGACCGAGAAGGCACTTCGCGGACTTCGTCGAGAGGCCGTGGTTGCCCTCGAAGGAACGCGAATCAGGAGCTGGTGGCACTCGAGAGCCTAATTGAGTTCATCGATCAGTACACCGGGGGAGGAAGGCAAGCCGGCGAGTGAAACGCGGCCAACCCATGTGGATGGATGCGGGAAAGCCTGACGGAGTTCATCTCTGAGCGTCCCGGCATTCGGGTGAGCACGCTCGCTCTGGCTGTGGGGACGCCAGTGGGAAGACGTCGATCGTGAGTTGGGGAGCGCCTGGAGCAGGCGGGACGCGTGGAATGCCGAGGTCGCCGCTGGTACTTAGTGGATCGCGGCTGACTCGATCGCAGAAGTAGCCGCGCTGTTGTTCAACGGCCAGATGGCGAATTCACCCACGCTGGCTTGTGCCTGCGATTTGTATTTATAAGAATCGGATCGTCGGAGGGGGGTCATCTCAACCCAAGTCGTGCCAGAGCCGCCTAGATTGCTACCGGAGGATCCGCGTGACCTTTGACGCTGCGAAAGTGCAAGAACTAATTGCGACGCACGAGAGCGGAAGTGTCAAATTCAAGGCATCGCTCCAGCGGGACCGGGTCGAACGCCGAAAGAACAAGGGTCTACGCCGAGATGTCGCGGAAAGCGGTCGCAGCCTTTCTCAACGCTGAGGGAGGCGTCCTGCTTATCGGCGTCACAGTTACGAAGAGCTGGGTTGGGATTGCTGACGACATCAAAACACTTAGGGCAAGGATGAGGACGCTTTCAAGCCAACCCTTCGTCAGTCACTGGCGCACTTCCTCGGCCCGGAAGTGACGCCATCGGTCTCGTACCAGCTTCGTCCCTGTCGAGGCAGGAGGGGTGGTCTGCGTACAGTGCTCGCCCCACGATTCGCCAGTCTTCCTGCGTGAAGGCGATAAAAGCAACTTCTACGTTAGGGATGGAAACCAGTCAGCTCCAATGGATGTACGCGCTGCTGAATTTATACATTCGGAGGCGCTGGCCACCCAGATTGGATGTGCCCCAGACACCGCCCGAGCCCGCTCCCTGATTCTGTCGCGGCGCTTGGCATCGAGGATCTGCGGGCACTTATGGCCGAAGTAGTACGTGCGGACTCGGAGACTCTTCGGGAGCTTGCAGAGCGCCCGCTGCAGCGGCCTCAAAGGCGGGACACGCCGCGTGGAGCACAATCCCTTCTCCATCCGGTGTCGCGCTCTCGAAGGTGCGAGTCGATGTTTATCGTGCGAGTCCCTGGATTTCAGAGTTCTCGTCCGGCACAAGTCTCAGTTTCGATCAGTTCCTGCAGAAGCTCGTCCGCGACCACACCACTGTCCGTACGAAACTCGGCAACCAGAAGAAGACTGGCACGCACGCGCGGTGGATCGCATTGCGGCGACGGGACGAGCGAACATCGCGTTTCTGCCGTATCTGCACGTCAAGCTCTACCACGCGGAAACCAACTACGGCAGCTTTGCACTGGTGGGCTCGGCGAACTTTACGAAGAAATCACTCGTGAATTGGGAGTTGGGTCTTCTGGTGGAGCCGTACGCGGAAGGAAAACGAGTCAATAGGGACCTCAAGAGGGAGGCTGATGACATCTACCGCAACCCCGGTCGGCGGCTCGAGCATCAAGCAAAATTTTCCTAGCGCATCGGAGGTGACATGAGTAGCCAAAAGCATGCAAACAATGAAGGAGTGGTTTGGCCTTACTGATGGTCATGAGGACTTCAGCATCGAAACGGATGCCGACGATGCAGCAACGATTTTTCGCGAGGGCAAAGCTTGATAAGGAACTCCAGAGCATCCTCCGGAAGGCCTTTTGAACCAACTCGCCTCCCGAAGATGGTCTTGTACGGCGATTGGGGAGTCGGGAAGACTCACACGATGCGCCACATG
>CAWCOY010000006.1:0-296168 GCA_963797265.1 uncultured Solirubrobacterales bacterium
TACCACTCGCAGGTCGGACATAGGCAGGCCAAGAACTTCGACAAGAACGTCACCAAAGCCGAGCGCAAGAACAGCATGCGGGCGTTCGACAGGCTCACCAGGGTTGAGAACGGCGAGGTCCGCATCGTCAGCGACCCTCCGCTGATCGTCCCGATCGACGAGTTCCTCGGCGTGGACACGGCAATCGTCCAGCAACGCCTCACCGAGGTATTCTCGGCCTATCGGGAAACGCTCGACCGTGATGTCCGCCAGCTGCTCGACGGATACCGGTTCGTGCATGCAGCTCACAAGGTGGTGGGGGTTGGAAGCGTCGGGACGCGAGCCTGGATCCTGCTCCTCCTAGGACGGGACTCGCAGGACCCGCTGTTCCTGCAGGCGAAGGAGGCACAGAGCTCGGTGCTCGAGCCTTACACAGGGGCAAGTCAGTTCAAGAATCAGGGTCGGCGCGTGGTCGAGGGGCAGCGCCTGATGCAGGCCGCCAGCGACATCTTCCTCGGCTGGGTCACCGCTGAAGGGCCGGACGGGAAGAATCGCGACTTCTACGTCCGCCAGCTCTGGGACGGCAAGGGTCCGGCCATAATCAAGAAGATGACCGCCAAGACGATGGCGATCTACGCCAAGCTCTGCGGCGCGACACTGGCACGCGCCCATGCCCGCTCCGGGGACCGCATCGCGATCGCAGCCTATCTCGGCAAGGGTGACGTCTTCGACCGCGCGATCTGCGACTTCGCCGAGGCCTACGCGGACCAGAACGATCGGGATTACAAGGAGTTTGCGAGCGCCGTCGTGGAAGGCCGCCTGGAGGCGAAGCCGGACATCTGAATCACCTCACCCCGAGCGGGTGATTCGGTCGGCAGCTCGAACGCGACCCGAACCGACGCCATTCGAGGTCGGCGATCTGATGGCAAGGCGAGCCCTGATTGGGCTCCGATAGATAACCCGCGAGTCCGAGGTCACAGGTGACTCGGGTTCGAGCAATAGCTTGAGAGCGAGCCGATAGGGTGGATGCCAGCCGTCGGCGCGCCGATGCGGATGCTCCAAGCGATCCGACAGATCGAGTCGCTTGACGGTCCGCGCGATGTCGCCCGCCCGTCCAGAGGCGCCGGCGATCAGACCAATATGGGCGAAATAGTCCGCCCTTGAGCGGTTCTCATGTCGCGGGTCATGAGCCGTAGCGCGCGCAGCTCATCGTCTGTCAGCCCAGCGGCAAGCAGCTCCTCCTCAGGGACCGACGCGCACTCGAAGACCTCGTGGAGCCAGGCCACGGGTTGGGCAAAGCCCGGTGCGGCTTGAGCGACGCGCCGGACGTGCGCGATCACGGTCTCGCCGTTCGGTTCGAGTGAGCCACGGTGAGCTCGCTCTGCGATCCGTCTAGCGGTTCCAACCTTCACGGGCGCCCGCGATTCCAGGTGGCGACATCCCTGAGGACTGCTATCGCGGCGCTGGCGCACTCGGCTCGCCCCGTCATCCGGCTCATCTTGCGCCGGTGTCGCGATGAGCGCATCACCCAGAGGGGGTGAAACGGTGCGCAACCGTGCGTCCAACTCCCGACTTCGAGCGGAACTGAGATGAGCTCAGCACGCCTGCCAGCCCCCTAATCGGCTTCAGATAACCCCGCCTGCTCGTCATCATAATCCGCGTGTCGGGGGTTCGAGTCCCTCCTCCGGCATGAAGTTCCTGCAGACCAACACTGGTCCGAAACCTCTGAACACGCGGATTGCCGGTCCGCGTCAAAGTCCGCGTGTTGCAGTCAGCGACGTTCGTGCCTGACAGCCTGGACGCGAACACGCGGATTCTTGACACACCGACGCACCGTCACGTTCGGCTCTACGGCTCGTCAGCCTTGCAAGGGGGCGCTGGGTCGGAGTCTGCGGACACCCGGTGTCCGGCGGGAATCCACGCCATCCGGGCTAGCGTTTCCTGAGCCTCAGCTTCATCGACCTGGTGCTGGGGTCGCCGCCGTCGGGCGTGTATGTGACCTTCGGCTTGACGGTGACCTTGCCGGTCTGGTTCAAAACGCTCAGCTTCTTCCCAGTTGCCCTGATCAACAGCCGCACCGCGGCTTGGGCACGGACCGCGTTGACGCGAATGGCCCTGGCGGCTTTCACGCCGTTGCCGGAGAGGGCCAGCTCGCCGGGGGCGGGGACCGTCACGGGCAGCTGTGCGGTGCCCCTCCGCTGGTTCAGCTTCGGCTTGCCAAGGGTGAACACATTCGACGGTGGCGCGGGCGAGGCGCCTGACGGTGGCGCGGGGGAGGCGCCTGACGGTGGCGCGGGCGAGGCGGCTGACGGAGGCACGTCGACCGCAACCCCACAGGGGCCGTCGGCGCCAGCGATAAAGCCCTTGTTCACCGCGGTGCCGTCGAGGTTGGCGCGTCCGATCGTTCCCTCGCCGCCGTTGGCCCAATAGAGGTGTTCTCCGTCGACCGCCACCCCGCACGGGCCGGTCCCCGCGTCGGGGATGAAGGCCTGGTTCACACCCGTGCTGTCGAGGTTGGCGCGGCCGATCGTGTTGCCGATGGCGTTTGCCCAGTAGAGGTGGGCGCCATCGACCGCGACCCCGCAGGGGGCATCGGCGCCGCCGATGAAGGTCTGGTTCACGCCGCTTCCGTCGAGGTTGGCCCGCCCGATCCTGCCGTCGAGGTTCGCCCAGTAGAGGTGGGCTATATCGACCGCGACGCCGCAGGAGAGGTGGCCACCGCCGACAAAGCCCTGATTCACCGCCGTGCCATCGAGGTTGGCGCGTCCGATCGTCCCGTCGCCGACGTTGGCCCAGTAGAGGTGCGCTCCGTCGACGGCCACCCCGCAAGAGTTGAATCCGCCGTTGACGAAGCCCTGGCTCACCCCCGAGCCATCGAGGCCGGCGCGGCCGATCGATCCGCCGACGTTGTCCCAGTAGACGTGGGCTTCGTCGACGGCCACCCCGCAGGGGTTGGTAGCGCCGTTGATGAAGCTCTGGTCCACGCCGGTGCCATCGAGGTTGGCTCTCCCGATCGTGGTGCCGCTGTTGTTGGCCCAGTAAATGGACCCGGCGGCACGTGAGGCGAAGGACAGACCGATGAGGAGGACCGCGGCGAGCAACAGGGTCACGCTTGAGCGCGCACGAATCATGAGGCTGAGGTGCCGCTGATTGGAGTTCCCTGTGCAGAGACCAGCCGCCAGTTCCCGCCGTCGGCCTGGAAGACGTGGGTGTAGCGGCTGGCGAGCTCAGTAGTAGCTCCTGCAGGGCCGCAGAAGGAGATCGCCGTACGGCCGATGACGATGCCGGTTTCGGCGCCGGTCAGGCGTGTCACCGACTCCTCCGGGAACGACTTGATCACCCGGAAGATCACCGCGCCGCCGGCGATGGCGAGCAGGAACGCCCCGCGGCGGTGCACGGAGCCGCTCGCGACATCGACGATCAGGAAGTCCTCGGCCAGGAGCGTCTCGAGGCCCGGTATGTCGCCGGCGAGCAGCGCCTCAAAGAAGTCCGAGTCGGCCTGCAGCAGGCCCTCGATCTGCTGCTGCGTCGCTGAGCCGGGGACGCTCATCTCCAGTCCCCCCGGATCTTTGTGCCGAAGGTCAGACATGCGACATCGGCAGCCGCTAGCTCCAGCTCGCAGCGGGTCATCTCGCGGAGCATCTCCGGCGGGTGCAGCTGATCCGCGCCGGAGCGCTCGAGAACCGTGGCGAGTTGGTCCGCGGCCTCGTCGAGGATCTCGGCGATCTCCAGGATTTCCTCGGGGCGTCGCATCACTCAGGCGGAGCGATCGAGTAAGCCGGAACCGGCGGCGGACAGCGGCTTGCAATCGGCTGTGGCCGGTTCGTTGGTGGGCGGTTCGAGCCGCCAGCCGGCCTCAGGGGGTTCGGCGAGGACGAGGACGCCTCGGGCGGAGCGGGGAAGCTCGTAGCGTCCGTTCGTGAATATCGCGTCTGGTGCATCTATTCGCATGGCGGTCAGGATCGTCGCCTGGACCCTGCAACGCATCGGTGAGGTCGCCAGTCGCTATCGCCGGTCAACGCCGGCGTGACCCTCGACCCGTCCCCTGAGCTCTAGCTCGCCGCGGCCGGCGCGCTCAAGCGCCCCGGCTCCGGCTCCGGCACGCCCATCTGCACCAGCTCGGTCCGCGAGACCACGCCGAGCTTGCTGAAGACCTTGCGCAGGTGATAGTCAATGGTGCGAGGGCTCAAGTAGAGCTGGGCGGCGATCTCGCGGTTGGTCATCCCGGATGCGACCAGACCGGCGATCTGCAGCTCCTGAGGCGTGAGCTGGTCGAGCGTCGAGGGGTCCCGCTCCCTCGCCTTCTCCCCGGTCGCGCGGAGTTCCCCTTCAGCGCGCTCTTCCCAGGGGGTCGTGCCGACCTGGCGGAAGAGGTCAGCCGCTCTTCGCAGATGCGGGCGTGCCTCACGCCGCTGGCGCTGGCGCCGGAGCCACTCTCCGTAGAGGAGCTCGGTGCGCGCCATCAGAAATGGAGAGACGAACCCGTCCGGCGCCAGCGCCTCCTCGAATTGCTCCCGCACGTCGCCATCCCTCACCAGCGCCCGGCAGCGCGCCAGTACCGACCGGCGGGGCGCGGAGGGCGAGTACTGCAGCCAGCTCTTGTAACGATCGAATCGTTCCGCTGTCTCGTCGAGCCGCCCGGACCGTGCCGCCGCCTCGATCAGATCCGGGATCGACCAAAGCCCGACCTGTACATTGAATTCGGGCCGCTCGACTGCTGTCAGGAGCAGAAGGCGCTCGGTCGCCTCGTCGGGCTTTCCCAGCGTCAGATCGAGCAACGCGAGCAGCCACTCACTGTGGGCCACGATCATGCTCCCGCCCCCGATCGCGGCTAGTTGGACCGCTTCGTCGAGATGGCTGTGCGCTGCGGACTCCTGCCCCTGCAACGAGTCAAGCAGGGCGACTACGGTCAGGTTCCAACCCGCGCCCGAGCGGTGTCCGAAGTCGCTCGCGAGCGTGATTCCCTCCTCCGCGGCAGATCGCGCGAGGTTGAAGCGCCCCAGCCCGAACAGCGCGTTCGCCTGCGCCCAGAGCGCCATCGGAAGCATGCTGAGAAGTCCGCGCTCTCGCGCAATAGCGACCGCGCGATTCGAGTACGGGAGGCCATCGCCGAAGTTGCCCCCGGTGACACCCATGGTCGCCAGAAGCGACGCCCAGACCAGGGCGCCCGGATCCTCGAGCTGCTCGCCGCGCTGGATTGCCTCCCGCACCAGCCTCTCGCCTTGTTCATAGTCGCCGGCCAGCTCCGCCGCGATCCCGGTCAGCGCAGATACGCGGAAGCGGTCGAGTTCATCTTGCGGCTCAATTGCGCCGGCGCGGGCGCCGATAGCAACGCCCTGCGCGGATTCTCCCGCATAGTTGGAGGCCTCGGCCGCCTCGCTCAAGGCGTCGAGCGCCAGCGACGGGCTCGCGCTCATCTCGGCGGCCTCGACCAAGATCGCCATGGCTTCGCGAAGGTCACCCGTTCTCGCCTCGATCACGCCGCGCAGATAGAGGAGCTGGGCGCGGAGCTCATCCGGCGCGAGCGGGAGGACCCGCGCGATCAGGTCCCGGGCCTGGTCCGGCTGGCCCGCCGCCCAGGCCGCCTGGGCCGCAGCCGCGAGCCTGCGCATCCGGCTTGGATCGCTGGTCGACAGCTCCGCCGCGCGGGCGAACGCGGTTGCGGCCGAAGCGTGCCCCGCGCGCGATTCGTATCGCCGCGCCGAAGCTTCGAGCGCGGCGGCGACCTCTTCGTCGGCGCTGACGCTCGCGAGCGCCTGATGCCAGACGCGGCGATCGGCGTGGTGGTCGGCGCTGAGCGACGCCGCCAGGGCCGCGTGCCCGGCCCGGCGCCGGCTGTGCGTCGCCGACTCCAGCAGGGCGGAGCGGACAAGAGGGTGGCGAAACTCGACCGCGCCGTCCGCGATCCGGAGGAGCCCGTCGCGCTCGGCGGCATCCAATGCGTCGGCTGGCAGGCCTGCTTCGCCCGATGCCCGCATCACCGTTGCGACCTCGTCTCGGTCGTCGAGCGCGGCGATCAGCAGGGCGGCCTGCGTCTCTGCGGGCAGCCGCTCCACGCGCTGCACGAAGGCCGCCCGTAATCCGGACGTCAAGCGAGTCGTCTCGGGAAGGGCCGCCCGACCCTGCAGCTGCTGCGCGCTCAGGCCCCTTGGCAACTCCAGCAGAGCGAGAGGGTTTCCGGCGGCTTGCGCGAGCAGCCACTCGCGCACGGGCCCCGCCGCGGCGGGAGCGCTTGCCTCGAGCAGCCGCACGGCGGTGTCGGCGTCGAGGCCCTCGAGCATGACCTCAGGCAGTCCGGGCGTGGCGACCTCCCGCCCTGCTCCCTCGCGCACGGCGAAGAGCATCGCCACCGGCTCGGCCCCAAGTCTGCGCGCGCTGAAGAGAAGCGCTTCCACCGAGGCGACGTCGAGGAACTGCACGTCGTCGACGAGGCAGAGAAGCGGCTGGTCCTCGGCTGCAGCGGCAAGCAGGCTCAGCGCAGCGGCGGAGACCAGTAACCGATCCGAGCCGCCTGACGGCGCGAATCCGAGTGCCGCCGAGAGCGCATCCGCCTGGGCCTGGGGCAGCTCATCGAGCTTGACGGTGATCGGCCGCAGGAGTCCTTCCAGACCGGCGAATGCAAGATCCGACTCCGTCTCGACGCCGGCGATCCGAAGCATCGTTCGCTTCCCGCCCCGCTCCGCGGCATAGCTGAGAAGAGCGGTCTTGCCGATCCCGGCCTCGCCCCGCAGGACCAGCGAGGTGCTCTCTCCACGCGCCGATGCCCCGAGCAGCTGATCGATGGCGGTGCACTCACGCTCACGGCCAAACAACGCGCCGGAAAGCCCCGCGGGCTCGGGCGTCGACATGGACCGATCGTAGACGTCAGGGCGGGGTTTGACCGGCGATTCGGACTGGCGAACTCGCCGATGCGTTCGGGCGCTCGCGCACCGACCCTGGAGACGCTGCGCACCCAACCCAAGGAGCACACAGATGAGAACCAGGAAGACCGATTCACGACGACGACGCTTTCGAGTCAGCCCCGCGCTGGTCGTGGCCTCAATCGCCCTGTTCGCGGCGATGAGCGGCTTTGGCTACGCGTCGGTGAAGATGAAGGCGAACAGCGTCAAGACGAAGAACATCAAGAACGCGGCGGTCACCACCAACAAGATCGCCGACGGCGCCGTTACCACTCCGAAGCTGGCGCCGAACGCCGTCGCGCCGAGCGCGACGAACGCGGCCAACGCAACGAACGCCGCCAACGCAACGAACGCGATGAACGCCACCAATGCGGCGAACGCCGCCAGGCTCGGTGGGGCCGCCCCGGGCCAGTGTCAGACCAGCTGGCTCAAGGCCTCGATTGTGGTTGACACCTCGACCGTGTCGGACGCGACGCCGGACGCAACCGTTCCCGGAGCGTTCGACTGCGGCAGCAGGGCCGCTGATGCGGTGACGGTCCACCGGATCGCCACTGGGCGGTACACGCTCACCCTCGCTGGCCTTGACTCGGGTGTCGCGATCTCCTCGAGCGCCAACGTTGGCGGCGGAGCGGCGAATGTCGTCACGGCGGCCAGCAAGGTCGACGCTCAGGGCAAGGTGAATCTCAACGTCTGGAACAACGGCGATGCCGCCCTCGTCGACGGCAAGACGGTCTCGCTGATCGTCTTCTGAACAGGCACCTCGGAGTTCGAGGGCCCCGGCCGTAGAGCCGGGGCCCGCCACTCCGACCCAACTCATAGGTCGGAGGCAGTGGTACTCCTAAGCGATCTGGCTCGAACCAATCAACTGGAAGGAACGTAGTGGTAATGAACACGAATCCACAGGAGTCTGACGGCGCAACGCGCGTGGCCTACATCCTCGGCGTGCCCTTGGCAGACAACGTCGTGCGCCAGTGGCCGCAGATGAATGAGGTGGTGCGCACCAGCAAGCTCGTCGCCGACGTCGAAGGAAACTTCCCAGAGCTCACGCTGGAAGTCGGCAGGCGTCTGCGACTTGATGATGTCGTCGTAGTCGAGTGGACCGGCAACTACGGCGACGGCCGCCTGTACCGGAACGTGACCATTGGTGAGCTGGAGGACGGGATGGCCGTGCGTGTAACCGACTACTGGGGTGACCCCACCGTGACCCCCGAATGGCGGCGGCCCCTGATCGATCGGCTCGAAATGCCTGGCGACGGCATTTGGCCGGACTCAGAGCACCTCAGCCACTACTAGGGTGCGGGCAGGAACGTAATGCAGCTGCGTGTCGCTCGCCACACTGAGCGCCTTGACGAAGTCGTCGCGTTCTACCGAGACGGCATCGGGCTGACCGAGATCGGCTGCTTCCGCGATCACCACGGCTACGACGGCGTGTTTCTCGCGGTGCCGGGCACCGGCGCGCACCTCGAGCTGACCGCGGGCGGGGGGCACGGCGCTCCGGCGCCGCATCCGGAATCGCTACTCGTGCTCTACCTCGGCGACGATCAGGCCGTGCAGGCGGTCTCGGCGCGCCTGGGCGTCGACCCGATCCCTCCCGCCAACCCGTACTGGGACGAGCACGGGGTGACGTTCCAGGACCCGGACGGCTTCCGAGTCGTCCTCGTGCCTGAACGTTGGGAGGGCTAGTCGCCGCGCCGTTGGAGACCTCGACGATGTTGCCTCCCCACGGATTCATGACCGTCTCGACCAACGACGAACTCTACGTTCGCGGAACCGCCACCCTCCTGGCCTCATGGGAGGAATACGCTCGCGGTTCCGCCGATGCCGCACTGAAGCGGCTGGACGGCGTCTCGGCGGCGGTGTTCCCGAGCGATCCCGAGCGCGGTGTTTACAACAACGCGCTGCTCGACCGCGACCTTGGCCCAACCAAGCGCGCCGCGGCCGCGGCCGCGATGGAGGCGGCCTACCGCGCCGCTGGCGTCGATCGTTACGCCGCGTGGGTCCACGAGAGCGACGGGGGGATGCGCGCCGACCTGGGCAGCCGCGGATACACCGTCGAGGAGTCCACGCGGGCAATGGGCATGTCGCTCGAGGACATCTCAATCGCGCTCCCCGAGGTCGAGCTTGGGCCACTGGACTGGGATGAATACCTGGAGTACCTGCGGCTCGTCGGCGTGCCCCCGGGCCTGCTCAGCGGCGCCGACCCAGGCGCGTTTCACACCCTTGGCGCGCGGCTCAACGGCGAGAACGTCGCTACCGCGATTGCCTTCGACCACGAGGGTGACTGCGGCGTCTACAACATGTCGACGCTCGAGGCGGCACGGCGGCGAGGGCTCGGCACCGCGCTCGCAGCACGTCACCTCCACGATGCCGTTGAACGTGGCTGTTCGACCGCAAGCCTGCAATCCGCCCCGATCGCCGAGCGCGTTTACGCGGCGCTTGGTTTCCGCGACCTCGGCCGATTCCTCGAGTACGTGCCGTAGAGGTCGGCCTAACTGAGTCCGAGTCGAGCTGTGTCCACAAACCGGGCGCAAAGGACGGGATGACCGGCGCCATACCGTGCGCCCAACTGTGCGTCCAACTCCCGACTTCGGGCCGAACTGAGCGCACCTCACGTCACCTGAGGCGTGCCTACTCAGCCTCAGCTGACCCCTCCCCGCCGTCATCATAATCCGCGTGTCGGGGGTTCGAGTCCCTCCTCCGGCATGAAGTGCCTGCAAACGGCCATCTTTGAAGATGGCGCAACACGCGGATTCCTGATCCGCTTCCCCGGCCCGAGACCTGGCCGCCTTTCGATGATCGTCGGCGATCAGGGCCTCGGGGCTGACCGACAGCCCGACGATTCCGGAAAATGATGCCGGCGATCGTGACGCGATTCGGCGAAATCACGCGAAATGCGTGACGACCAGTCACCCCGATCGTCGCGACCCTTCTCTGATATGGAAGAGGGGCTACAGATGAGCGCGCCTGGCCCCGGCGGTGACCTGCGTCAGCAGGCCGGACAGCAGCCCTCGGCGGCGGTGGGCGCGCGCGCGAAGGCTTGGTCGAACCGAGTCTTCCTGGGCGATTGGCACCCGATCCTCCGGCATCCGCACGACCTCGTCCGGATCAGCTTCGTCGTCGGTGCTGTGGCGTTCGCGCTCGTCGGCGACGGGCACCTGCACATCGGTGAGACCGACACCATCACCGACCTGGCCGACGGGTTCCTCGGTGCCGCAGTCGGCGGTCTGATCCTCGCCGGCTCGGAGGTCGCTACACGACCCGGCGTGTCCCGAGGGCCCTTCGCGAATAGACGACAGGATTGATATGGAAGCCGCTATGCCGCAGGACGCCGAGATGCCGCAAAGCGCGGCGGCGGCGTCACCGTTCACGCCGATCGCCAATTACGGCTTCCTTTCCAATTGCCACACGGGCGCACTTGTTGCCCCGGACGGCACGGTCGACTGGCTGTGCGTCCCGCGCTTCGACGCGCCGAGCGTCTTCGGCGCGCTGCTCGACCGCGGCGCGGGCGGCTTCCGGTTCGCTCCGTTCGGGATCAACGTCCCCAGCGACCGGATCTATGAGCCGGGGACCAACTCACTCGTAACGTCGTGGAAGACGTCCACGGGCTGGGTGGTCATTCGCGACGCGCTGACGATGGGACCGCGCCGCGGGGAGGATACGGTCACACCCCACACTCGGCCGCCGTCCGACGAGGATGCCGACCACGCGCTCGTCCGGACCGCCAAGTGCATCGACGGGGCGGTCGAGATCGACCTCGTGTGCGAGCCCGGGTTCGATTATGGCCGCCTTCCCGGCGAGTGGACGCTGAGCGAAGATCGTCATCGAGCCGATGCGACCGGGGCCGAGCAGGCACTCCGGCTGCAGACCGACATGCTTCTCGGCATCGAGGAGGGCCGGACTCGGGCCCGCCATGTCCTGCGCGCCGGCGAGACGGTCTACTGCGCGCTCGCCTGGAGCGAGGAAGCACGTGTCCCGACCACCGTCGAGGAGGCCGCCGAGCAGCTCGAGGCCACGACGAGGTTCTGGCGTGACTGGCTCGCACGCGCGGCGATCCCGGACCACGAGCTCGGCCCGCTGATCCAGCGGTCGGCGCTGACGATCAAGGGCCTCACGTACATGCCGACCGGCGCGACCATCGCGGCGCTCACCACCTCGCTGCCGGAGACACCCGCCGGGGAGCGGAACTGGGACTACCGATACACCTGGATCCGCGACTCCACCTTCCTTCTGCGGGCGTTGCACTACCTGCTGCTCGATTGGGAGGCGGACGAGTTCATGCAGTTCATTGCCGACCTCGACCGCAACGACGATGGCGGCCTGCAGATCATGTATGGGATCGACGGTCGCAGGGATCTGACGGAATCGGTGCGCGAGGACCTGTCCGGCTACGCCGGCGCACGCCCTGTCCGCATCGGCAACGGGGCGTTCGACCAGCGGCAGAACGACGTCTACGGGGCCGCGCTCGACTCGGTCCTGCTGCACAGCTTCCGCAGCCGGCGGATTCCGCGGCGCCTGTGGCCGCTCGTGCAGGCCCAGGCTGAATGCGCGAAAGCGGTGTGGCGTCAACCCGACCAGGGGATTTGGGAGGCGCGCGGCAAGCCGCGGCACTACGTCTCGTCCAAGCTGATGTGTTGGGTCGCGCTCGACCGCGCAGCCGAACTCGCGAACATACACGGAGAAGCGGCGCTCGCCGACAGCTGGACACAGACGGGCTCGGAGATCAAGTCGGACATCCTCGAGCACGGGATCGACAAGCGCGGGGTTCTGCGCCAGCACTACGAAACCGACGCGCTCGATGCTTCGACGCTCCTGGCGGCGATCTTCGGGTTCCTGCCGGGCGACGACCGAAGGATGCGTGCCACCGTGCTCGCGGTCGCAGACGAGCTGAGTGAACACGGATTTGTGCAGCGATACCGCACCGATCAGACCGACGACGGACTGTCGGGCAAGGAGGGGAGCTTCGTGATCTGCTCCTTCTGGCTGGTATCGGCGCTGGCGATCGTGGGCCAGACGCGCCGGGCGAGAGAGCTGATGGAGCGCCTCGTGACGGCCGCATCTCCACTTGGGCTGTATGCGGAAGAGTTCGACGTCGAAACCGGCAGGCACCTAGGGAACTTCCCGCAGGCCTTCTCGCACCTCGCGCTGGTGGAGGCGGCCGCGCGGCTCATCGTGGCAGAGGGCCTCGACGAACTGGTCCGTTGAGCTCGGTTGTCGGCGTCTCAGCTACCGGCCGGCGGCCCATCCACGCCGGGTGGACGAGCCCACGCGGCGCCGCCGAACCGGACCGTCCGTCGGCCGTTTGTTGCAGCCGGGGTGAGCTTGGGGCCTGACACGACTAGGTCATCTGAGCCGGATCTGGCTGTAGCTGAGAGATGAGCGCCGGCCTGTTTAACAGCATCGTCGCCCTCCTCACCCTGGCCGGACTCGCCTGGCTCCTCTACCGGCCGAAGATCCAGGAGTCGGGAACCTACAAGGCGACGGTGGTGCCCCTCGCCGAGATCATGGACGTCGGCTTCATCGTCTTCTCGCCGGTCATCATCGTCCTGTTCGGCTACGACGCCACCTGGGCCATGCTGGGGCTCTGTCTGCTCGCGATCCTCACCGGCTTCGCGATCTCCTACAACATCAGCAACTACGAGCCCCTGATCGGCAAGCCGGATCCGCTGCACAGGTGGAACTCCATTGCGCTCTGGGCGCTGCTGGCCGCCTCGGTGGTGAACGTCGGCTACTACGCCCAGCTGCTGATGACACTGGTGTGGCTGCCGTTGGGCGACCTCTACTCGCCCGGGCTCGTCACCGCTACCGCCGCACTGCTGCTGGGCATCCTCACGATCTACGGCTTCGCAAAAGGTCTGCTGGCACTCAACGACCTGGGCAACAAGAGCACGGCCTTCAATCTGTCAGCGATCGTGGCGGTCCTCGTCGCCTTCGCCGCCTACAACGTCCAGCGGCTGGTCGGCGGCGATTTCGACTGGCCCCACTTCAACGCCCCGGACAATGATGAGGCGTTCCGCAAGCTGCTCGGGCTCTTCGTGCTCGTCCAGGGGTTCGAATCCTCCCGTTACATCGGCGCCTACTTCTCCGCCGAGCGGCGGGTCAAGACGATGCGCTCCGCTCAATACGTCTCGTCGGCGGTGTACGTCATGTTCGTCGCCTTCTCGCTGATCCTCTTCGCCACTGTCAAGGCTCCCAACAACGTGACGGCGATCTTCGAAGTCTCCAAGCAGGTCAGCGTCTTTTTGCCGTTCCTGATCATGGCCGCGGCGCTCGGCAGTCAGTTATCGGCGATCGTGAACGACACCGAGACCCGGACCGAGATGCTGGCCCAGCAGGTCGGCGATCGGTTGCCCAGAAAGTGGACCTTCCCGCTGTTCTTGGTCCCGGCGATTCTTGTCGTGCTGCTCGCCCCGCTCAGCTCAGCAGTGGCGCTGGCCTCCCGGGTGTTCGCCGCCTACTACCTGTCGCAGGCATTGATCGCCGGGCGGCTCGCCTGGCGGGCCGAGAGATGGGCCTGGGTCGCCTTCTTCGCCGGCATCGCGTTGGCAATGGCCGTGGTAGCGGTCTTCGGGCTTCCGAGCTGAGCCGAGCGGTGGCCAGCCGACTGAAGCTCTTCGGAACGGCTGCACCTCGACGAAGCCGACGTCGAATCACTCAGCTTGGACGACGCCGATTCACCCACCTGGGAGCCATCCTCCCCACGACCGATGGTGACCACAAGGAGCTGAGCATCGCACAGGGCAAGCGCGCGGTTTGCACCGCATGACCTTGTGCGCACAGCGACTCGAAAAGGAGGTCCACGAAATGGTCATCA
Organism: uncultured Solirubrobacterales bacterium; assembly: GCA_963797265.1. Taxonomy (GTDB): domain Bacteria; phylum Actinomycetota; class Thermoleophilia; order Solirubrobacterales; family 70-9; genus DASUPK01. Next base: position 13,690 of record CAWCOY010000006.1, read on the forward strand.
ACCACCACATCGAGAACGTGACGGTGCTGGGCACGGGCGTGCTGGGCTCCCAGATCGCCTACCAGACCGCCTACTCCAGCTTCCCGGTCACCGCCTACGACATCAGCGACGAGCTTCTCGACAGTGCGAAGAACAGCTTCGAGCGGCTCGCCGCACTCTACGAGCAGGAAGTCGGTGGCGCGGCCGGTGGACCGGCGCGGGCCGCACTGGCGCGGATCCACAACTCGTCGGATCTTGCGGAAGCGGTGCGCGAGGCCGACCTGGTGATCGAGTCCATCCCGGAGAAGCTGGACCTCAAACGCGACGTATACACCAGGCTTGGACGGCTCGCGCCCGAGAAGGCGATCTTCGCCACCAATACCTCGATGCTGCTCCCGAGCGAGCTGGCCGCGTCCACCGGCCGCCCCGAGCGTTTCCTGGCGATGCATTTCGCTAACGAGATCTGGAAGGGCAACACCGCCGAGGTCATGGGTCACGCCGGCACCGACCCGGCCGTCTACCAGGCCGTCGTCGACTTCGCTCGACAAATCGGTATGGAGCCGATCGAGCTCCACAAGGAACAGCGCGGCTACATCCTCAACTCGATGTTGACCCCGTGGCTCGACGCGGCGGAGTACCTGCTCCTCGATGGCGTTGCCGAGCCCGAGATGATCGACAAGACCTGGCGCATCGCCACCGGCATGCAGCAGGGCCCGTGCGAGGTCATGGACGTCATCGGGCTGACCACCGTCTACGACGTCAATGCCGCGTCCGATAACGAGAAGACCCGCGCCGCCGGCGCCTATCTCAAGGAGCACTACATCGACAAGGGCAAGCTGGGCCGCGCATCCGGCGAAGGCTTCTACAACTACGCCGCCGAAGGATCGGGCTGTGGATGATCGGTGAGATCGACACCCCCCTCGCCTTCTGGCTCCTCGGCGTCGGCACCACACTTGGGGCGGCGCGGGGTTGAGCGACCGCAACGGCGTGAATTGACTCGGCTTAGGCCGGCTGGTGCTCCGCCCCGTCCGCGGCGGCGATCCGAGCTCTTCTGTCGCCGGTCAGCTCCGCCACGACGATCTGGAGGGCCGCCGCGATCGGGACGCCGATGATCGCCCCGATCACGCCGAAGAGCGACCCGAACACCAGGACGCTGACGATCACCGTGAACCCGGAGACGCTCGCCGCCCTGCCGATGATCGTCGGCTGCAGGACGTAGTTCTCGATCTGCTGGTAGACGACGATCACGATCACGAAGGCGATCAGAGCTCCAAGGCTGACCGAGAGGGCGACGATGCCGATGATGATCCCGGCGAGAAGGGCCCCGATGTTCGGAATCAGATCGAGGATTCCGGCGATCACGGCGAGAGCGAACGCGTGGGGAAGCCCGAGGATCACGGCGGTAATGCCATAGACCGTCCCGCAGATCACCGAGATCGCGAGGTTGCCGAGCATGTAGCGCGAGGTCGTCTTGATGATCCGGTCCGTCAGGCGTTCATAGCGCTCGCGGTTGTCTCGATAGAGCAGGCTCCCGATGGCGCCCCGAACGCGGGGCTCGTCGATAAGCCCGAAGAGCGTCAAGAAGGTGACCGAGAAGACGAGCGTGACGACACCGAAGGCCGACACTCCGACCTGCGCCAGGCCGCCTGATGCCTTGCCAAGGCCGCTGGTTATGTCGCCGGTGTGCTGCTTGAGGACGTCGAGCACATCGCTTTGGCCGTTGATCTGACCACCGAGGTCGCTGTGGCGGGCCTTGTCCACCAGCGCCGGCAGGGCGTCGCTGAAGTTCCGAACTCCGTCGACGATCGCCTGCAGCAGAACGAGCACGACGCCGATGCCGGCGATGGCTATTCCCAGCACCAGCACCGTGGCGCAGAGCGCCCGACTCCATGGCAGCCGCCGCTCCATTGCGTCCACAACCGGCGAGAGAACCGCGACGCTGAAGGTCGAGACGAGGATCAGCAGCAGAACCTTGCCGATCGAAGCGAGCGCCAACGCAACGGCCACAACCGCAGCGACGACCAGGATCGTCCGGATCGAGATCGAGACTTCGACTTCGCGCCGACCCGAGTTCCCGGTTGCCGAGCCTGCGTCTGGGCCGATCATCTCAGCCTTGATAGCGATGGCATCGGATGACCTACATGTGGGTCACCGCGCTCACTCGCTCGACCGTGATCGCAAGGATCACACGGTCGATCTCAGCCAGCGCTTCATCGCTCTGGTGCTCCGGCGGTTCCTCGGCAGCGGCGATCCGCTGCATGATCAGGGCGGTCGGAGGCCCGATGCCCTTCGTCACGATCTCGGCCGGCCCAGAGAAGGTCGCGGAGGGATAGGGCTGCTCGTCGCCGCGGACCGAAAGCGACGCCCACTCGGTGCGCTCGACGTGGCGTGCCTTGAGCCGCGCAGACACGTCGAGCACGTTGCGATCGTCGGCAAGGGCCTGCGGTCCGTGGAGCAGGTCCCCGCGAGGATGTCCGGTGGGCGGGCGGCGCTCGTCGGAGCCGGCTACGGCGCGCTGATCGGCGCGCTGTTCGCGCTGTGTTCGGGATCTTCTTCGACGGACCGAACTTCGGCGGTCTCCTGTTGTACAGCGTGGCCAACGGAGTGATCTTCGGCGCCATGCTCGCCGGGATGTACTACGTGATCGAGAGCGACGGGAGCGGCGACTTCGTCTCGGAGACGAGCATCGTCCCGGATCGCTACGAGGTCCACGCCGATGAAGGCGTCGCCGACGAGGCGAAGCGCGATGCTTTCGACCATGCCTGGACGGTCCTGAGGCCCCTCAGCGCAAGCGGGAGCTGGGCGCGACGAGCCCCAGTTCCCGCGCCCGCTGGACCGCCTCGCTGCGGCCGTGCACGTCGAGCTTGGAGTAGATGTGGCGCAGGTGGGTGCGGACGGTGTTGGGGGAGACGAAGAGCTCCGCGGCGATCTCCGGTGCCTTGAGATTGCTCGGCAGGTACCTGATCACACGTAGCTCAGCCTCGCTCAGCTCGTCCAGCAGCGGGGGCTCCTCCGCCCGGCGCGCAGCCGATGACCCGGCCAGCACGTCGAGGATCTCTGAAACCAGGTTTGCATGGGCGCTGCGGTGCCGCGGATGGCGCTCGAGGAGCCCCTGAACGGGGGCGAGCGCGAACGGCAGGATGATCCCTTCGGGCTCGGCGAGCTCGAGCGCTCTCTCCAGCGACGCCTCCGCTGCACGGCCTTCCCCGAGCGCGTCGCGGGCCGCCGCCTCGTATAGCAGTGCCTCGATCGACTCCGTCCGCGGGTCCACCTGCCAGGAAACCTCGGAGGAGCCTTCGATCACCGGGGCGAGCGCGTCCACAGCCTGCTCCGGGCTGTCCTCCGCCAGGAGGATCTGCGCAACGACGGTTCGCCCGAACACCGAGTCGCGCTGCTGAGGGCTGAGCTCGTCGAGCGTGGCCCGAGCGGGAGCCATCTCGCCCATCCGCGCCCACACCTGCACGATCCGTCCCCGCGGGTCGATGATCACGTCCTCGCTCAGAAGGGACTTCATCCGCTCCGTCTGCCGGAACGCCGCGAGGGCGTCCTCGAGCCGGCCCTGCCCGAAGCGCAGCATGCCCCACGCGTACCGGACGACAAGCTCGGTCAGATGCGCCTCCTCTCTGGCCAGCGCGCGCTCTGCGCGCGCGAGATGCAGCTCCGCCTCCTCGAAGCGGCCAAGGCAGACCAACTCCGAACCGAGGAAGGCGAGGGCGGGAGCGCCTTCGATGGGATCGTCGGCCCACCCGTGAGCCTCGGCGAGCGCGACCGATTGCTCGAGGAGCCGGAGCCCGTTGGCGAAGGTCTCCCCGTTCATCCGCACCGCCACCCCGAGATGGGCGAGAGCCCCGATCTCCTGGTAGGGGCGCTCGATTCGGCGCGCCAGCTCGCGCGCCTCCTCGAGGTGACGCACGGCATCAGCGACTTCCCCGGTCCAGAGCTCGACGACGCCGACGGTCGTGAGCGCCGCAACCTGGTGCTCGGCCAGCTGGGGGAGCCGGTCCGCCGGCTGGGCCGCCACCGCCTCCTCGACCGCGCGCATCGCTCCGCGTGCTTCGGAGAGATCACCGCGCCGGCCGGCCTGCCACAGCTTCGTGTAGGCAACCCGGAGCTGGAAGAGCGACCGCCGCTCATCCGGCACCTTCCCCGCTTGGCGCTCGGCGAGATCGATGTAGCTGGTCACCTCTTCTGGTCGGCGGTCGAACAGCCCGGCGCCCGCGAGCGCGATCGCCAACTCGGGATCCGTCGTCGCGGCCTCCGGAGGAAAGTCGGCGAGCACCCCGCTGACCGTCGCCCGGCGCCCATCCAGGAACAGGCTGATGTAGCTGTCGGTGAGCAGGCGCGCGGCGTGCCCCCAATCCTCCGCCGCCTGGGCGTGACGAATCGCCGCCACTGGATCTCCGTGCTGTTCGTGCCAGCGGGCGGCCTTGCGATGCAGCGAATCGATGCTCGCGGGATCGGTGCGTCGCAACTCGAGCTGCAGGAGGTCGGCGAACAGATGGTGGTAGCGAAACCAGGAGCGGGTCGCGTCCAGCGAGCTGACGAACGCATTGGCGTCCTCGAGTTCCTGCAGGATCCGCTCCGAGCACGAGCCCCCGGTGAGGGAGTCGGCCAACGGCCCACTCACCCGGTCGAGGATCGAGGTCCGCAGCAGCAACTCGCGCACCTCTGGCGGCTGGCGATCAAGCACCTCCGCGATCAGGTAGCCGGCGACGGTCCGCTCACTCCCGGAGAACTCGCTCACGAACCGCTCGGGGTTGGGGTGCCGGGCGAGCGAGATCGCAGCCAGGCGCAGGCCCGCCGCCCACCCCTCCGTCCGCTCGCGGAGCAGCACCAGCGCTTCTTCCGGGAGCGCGATCCCGCTCGCCTCCAGCAGCTCGCGCGCCTCGTCCAGCGAGAAGCGCAGGTCGGGGTCTCGGATCTCGGTCAACCGACCAGCGAGGCGGAGGCGATGCAGCCCGAGTCGCGGCTCCTCGCGGGTCGCGAGAACCAGCCGCAGTCGCGCGGGCAGCCGAGCAACGAACAGGTCGAGCCACGCGAGCGCCTGGGCCGAATCGAGCTCATGGAGATCGTCAATGACCAGGACGAGCGGTTCGTTCAGCGAATCGAGGTCGATGAGCAGCCGCTCGACCACCGCCTCACCGCGAAAGGCCGGCGTCGGGTGAACGCGCTCGACCAGCTCCCCTAGCCCCGTCGCATCGGCAAGCGCGTGGATGACCGCCAGCCAGAAGTGCTGTGCGTCCTGTTCCCCGCGGTCGACCCCCACCCAGGCGATGCGCTCGCCGAGGTCCTCGGCCTCGACCCACGATCGCAGCAGTTCGGTCTTGCCGCTTCCGGCGGGGGCGCAGACGAGCACCACGAAACCGCTGGGTGCCGACGAGAGAAGCTCCAACAACCCCTGGCGGCGCACGATCCCACGTCGAGCGGGAAGCTCAGGCCTGGTCCCGGCCAAGCGGTCCCGATCACGCTCCATCGCCGGTTCAGCATATCCCGCGTCGCGCCGGCTGCGTCATCCGTAGTGAGCACGGATGGCGCACCGGCCGCACGCGGCAGCACGACCGGGGCCGAAGCCGAATCACTCAAAGTTGGTGATGACGGATCACCGTGACCGGGTTCAGGGTCACTGGCATCAATGCCGATAAGGCGCTCTTCGCGGCGCCTACCCAAAAGGAGAAGCTATGAGTGAACACGCAGCAGAACCCCGGTTCGGAAGCCCACTGACGGGTCCGGCGGCGCAAGCAGCGAGCGAGTTCACCGGTTATTGGTGGCTCTGGCTGCTTGTTGGAATCGCCTGGATCGCGATCTCCGCGGTGCTCCTCCAGTTCGACCAGGCCTCGGTGACCACGGTCGGCGTCCTCGTCGGGCTCATGTTCACGTTCGCGGGGGTGCAGAACGTCGCCATCGCGTCGGCGCCACGCGAGGCGCTCGAGAATCTCGGCCTGTCCACGGCATGGCGCTGGGTCGCGGGATTGTTCGCGGTGCTGTTCTTCGGCGCTGCGATCGCCTCGTTCATAACCCCCGAGAACACCTTTGCCGGGCTTGCGGACATGCTCGGCTTCCTCTTCTTTTTCATCGGACTGTGGTGGATCGTCCGTGCGTTCCAGGAGAGGCCGATCAATTCCCTTTGGTGGCTCGGCCTGATCTCCGGCATCCTGATGACGGTCCTTGCGTTCTGGACCGCCGGACAGTTCTGGATCGACAAGGCCTATCTGCTCCTCGTCTTCGCGGGCATCTGGGCGCTGATGGAGGGGATCGTCGATGTCGTGCGCGCGTTCGAGATCCGCGAGGTCCACAAAACAATCGAGCGGCCGGCCAGGTCGTCGTCCTAGCAGGGCTGGCCAGAGCGACTACACGGCATGACGCCGTCGTGGCGGACCGGCTGGGAAGCGGCCGATCCGCCACGCTCGCCCGTGCTCTTCGTCAACCCGAGGTCGGGTGGGGGCGCCGCCGCGCGTGCGCGCGTCGCTGAGCGCGCTCAAGAGCAGGGCATCGAGGTCGTCGAGCTCAGTGGCGACCAGGATCTGGGCGGCCTGGTCGATCAAGCCGTGGCCGGCGGCGCGGATGCGCTCGGGATGGCCGGTGGTGACGGCTCTCTCACGGTCGTCGCTGCCGCCGCCTGCGCGCACGAACTGCCCTTCATCTGCCTACCGGCGGGCACGCGCAACCACTTCGCTCGAGACCTCGGCTTGAATCCCGGCGATCCGGCCGGCGCGCTGAGTGCCTTCGGGGACGGAGTCGAGGGCCGGATCGACCTCGGGGAGGTGAACGGACGGTCCTTCCTGAACTTGGTCTCTCTGGGCGTATACGGCGAGGCCGTCCAGCGCTCCGGGTACCGCGATGCGAAGGCTCGCACGCTGCTCGAGACCGCTCGCGCGGTTCTCGGTCCGAGCGGAGCGGTGCCCGAGCTGAACCTGGTGGACGATCTCGGCGGCCGGCACGCCCATCCCCTGATCGTGCTGGTGTCCAACAACCCCTACGCGCTGGAGCGACCGCCGGCGCACGGCGCCCGCCCGAAGCTCGACGGCGGACGTCTCGGAATCATTGTCATCGACGCGCCGCCGCGGCACGGGCGTCCACCGGGGCGCGCGTGGAGTGCGCGCTCCCTCGAGGTCGATGCGCCGTCGACCGTGCACGCCGGCGTCGACGGCGAGGCAATGGAGCTCGTCCCGCCGCTTCGGTTCTCGATCCGGCCGCACGCCCTTCGGGTCAGGGTGCCGCGGCGCGATACCGCTCGGTGACGGCCACCGCGATGGGCGAGAGTGCGACGCCGATGAGGGCGCCGGCAACGACGTCCGAGGGATAGTGCACTCCCGTGTGGACGCGCGAGTAGGCGACGAGCGCCGCGAGTGCGGTGAGCAGGCCGCCGGGTACCGGCTCCTCGCTCGCCACGCCAGTCGCGAAGGCGAAACGGGATGCCGCGTTCCGGAGGGGAACGTGCGGGTGTTCGGCATCCTCACCCGTCGAGCAAACGGGACGCGCTGCTTCACGCGCTCAGGTCGGCCGCGTCCACAGAGCGGTTTCAGGACGGCATTGACGAGGGCGGACGTGAGGGCGAGCGATGCTAGGCCGTTGCCGGCGGCACGGCGGCCCTGCTCCCCGCCCAAGGCGGCAAGCGCCGAAGCGCTTCCGAGCCACAGCTTCGAGAAGTCCGCCGCGCGCGAGAGCCGCCCGAGGGCCTCGTCCAGGCCCGGGGTGGGGGTCCTGGCGATCGCGGCATAGGGGGGTCCTGGCGATCGCGGCATCGACGGCGGTGTCCAGCCGGTTCAGCTCCCCCCGCACCCCCCGCCGGGGCACCGGCTCAGCGCCGGGACGGCTTCGGGCTGGGGGCCTTCGAAACCAGCGCGGTGGACCAGCTCAACTCAAGTTCGAGCCGGGTCCGGCCCTCATTCGACGTGCTCTCGCGCTTGAGCACGAGATCATCACCGACCGGAAGCCTGATCGAGTGGCCACCGATCCTCAACTCGATCGGCCCGCCCGAGGTCAACCCGTAGGCGATATCGGTCAGGCGCTCCGCGGCCTCTCGGCGCGAAAGCCGCTCTTCGTCGCTGTAGTCGCCCATGCGTCTCTCGTTCGTGACAGGTCGCGGTCCTCGTCTCGGATTCAGGATTGGGGCGATGCCCGACGGACGCGGAGCGCTCCGGGGTTCGGAGCCTCCGCGCCGCGGTCACAGGCACCGAGTTGGGGTCTCAGGACGTTGCACCCGCCTGGTCCGACAGCTCCTCGGCCTCTTTCCTTGCCAGGGACGCGTCGAGCACCGCGTACTCTGCTTCATCGATCGCCGCAACGGCGTATTGGATCGCAAACTCGGCGTCATCCTCGGCGTTGTCCGCCCGCATGTTCGCCCGGTCGAGGTCATGCTCGGCCATGCGGTCGGCGATGTTCTCCTTTATTGCCGCGACGTGCTGGTCCCATGAGCGCTGCACGTCATGCCACCAAGCGGAGATTCTGTCTCGCTTTGCGTTGGCCGATTCGCTGAGGTCGTCGGCCTGGGCCTGAGCTACTGCGCGGGCGTTCTCGACGTCGGCCTCGAGATCTGCCTTGGCCTTGGTCTTGGCCGCGGCCGCGTGGTCTTCGGCCTCCTTGGCGCGGTCCGCGAGCTTCCTGACGTCATCCGATAGTGCCATTTCAACCTCCTCTCGATTTGCAGGAGAAGCGTGATGGGGGAAGGGGTGAGCGGTCGTCATCCAGACTTGGTGATTTCGCCGGGCCCATCCGAGGCTCCGGTATGAGTCGCCGGTGCATTCCTACGCCGACTCCGCACGGCGCTTCGCCTGCGCCCTCGCGTCGGCGTATGACCGCTCGACCAGCGCCTTGCCCCCAGCCCACCCAAACGCCCAGACCACCACGACGACGGCGAAGGAGATGTTCCACGCCGTGATTGAGAACTGCTGACCCAGCGAGTAAGCGGCCGCGGCGGCTGCATCGGCGGAGTCGTGCAGCGCGGCTACATTGGTCGCCTGGTTTACGCCGACTCCGCCGGGCGTAAGCGGCACGGTGTTGCCGATCGAGTTGCCCGCCATCACCGCCATCACCGCGTGAAAGCTGACGGTGATGCCGTAGCTCGCCAGGAACGCGGCAATCACACCGGCCTTTGCCAGCCAGGCTCCGAGCGACGGCAGCACCACCCGTACCGCGTACTCGCGCGGGCGGGCGAGGATCGCGCCGCCTCGCTTCGCCTCCTCCCAGGCCTCCCGCAGCTTCGGCCAGAGGATTCGCCCGGCTAACACGACCAGGATCACCGCACCGGCGACGATGAGGGCGGTCCTGATCGGGTGGTCGTGCGGTCCGCCGAGTTGGCGCTCGAAGGAACCGGGCACTGAGGCGAACAGGTACACGTAGACGAAGGCGCTGGCGAGCGCGAAGAAGATCTTCTGCACGGCAGCCGCTCCGAGGACGCCCGCAAGATTCGCCCTGGGAATGATCGCTACGTACATCAGCAGCGTCACCACCGTGCCGATGTTGGCTGGGAGGAAGCTGTTCATCGCCACGCCGGTGGCGTAAGCGGCAAGCACCTCCTTGTACTCGACCCGGGCGCCTGGGAATCCCGCTCGCAGGATGAAGTACCAGGCAAGAGCGGTGAGCGTGGTCTGGACGATCTGCGCCGAGAAGCCGACAAGTTGATACCCCACCGAGCCAGCCGTCACGGCGTCCCAGAGATCCGAGAACCAGCCGCTTACGTCCACTCGGACGAGCTCGAGCCCGACGACGAGGAAGGCGATCCCGGCGAGCCAGGCGGCGACCTTGAGCAGGCGCCGCGCACGAGATGGATCCCAGAAGGGCAGCAACCGATGGTGCGCCGGGCGCGCTCGCGCAACCGGCTGGTCGACAGTCGCCATCCGTTCATCCTCCGCTGGAAACCGGACGAGTGGCGTGTTCCCGAAGGTAGCCGTACGCTCCGCGCGGCGAAAGTCGTCTCTCCGGATTCAGCTTCAGCCGGGCTGATCAGCGGAGGAGGTGGGATTCGAACCCACCACGGACCTAACGCACCCCTAACTCGACTAACTCGTCGCTCACCCGGTGCCTACTCCAAGGTCGAGAGGAGATACGCGAGCGCGAAGCCGAGCACGGTGGCGAGGCCGACCGGCAGGCCGCCGTCCTTCCGGGCCTGGGGAATCATCACGTCGGCGAGCATCGTCAGTACGGCCCCCCCGGCGAACGCCTCGATCAGCGCCACGGTGTTGTCGCTCGCGCCTTTGAGCAGGCCATAGCCCAACGCGGCCGCGGCGCCGGAGGCGAGAACCACCAGAAGCCAGATCAGCAGGATGTGGCGCGTCGCGATCCCCTCCTTGCGCATCCCGGCCGAGGAGCCGATCGCCTCCGGCAGGTTCGAGAGGAACACCGCTCCGAGCACGGCGACGCTCACCCGCTGCCCTCCCAGGAGGCTGATGCCGATCACCACCGACTCCGGGATGCCGTCGAGGACCGCGCCGAGCAGGAGGGCCGCTGCCGAGTCGGCGCCCTGGGGAGGCCCCTCCCCGCGGCGCCTGTGAGGGCTCATCCGGTTTTCGCCCCCTCGCCATTCGATCGCCTGGTCACCGGCGAAATAGACCAGGGCGCCGGCGGCGAGACCGAGCGCGACCGCGTCGGCGCCTCCCAGGGTGTAGGCATCCTCGGTGAGCTCGAAGGCGACGGCGCTTAACAGGGTGCCAGCGCCGAAACCCAGGATCAGTCCGAGAGCCCGGGTCGGGATCGCGCGACGCCCGGTCCCGATCAGCGCCCCAACGAGCAGGGAGGAGGCTCCGAGCAGACCCCAGGCTCCGGCCTCGAGCATGCGGGCAAGCTATCCGAGCTGGGCTTCGAGTTCCTCGGGCTCGGTCACCGGCTGCTTGCAGGCGCCGCGCTTGACGGTTGTGCGAGCAGCTCGCCGCCAAGAACTTCAAGACCGGATGCAGCTCGATCGCGTCGGCGACCCTCCGGTCTGGCCGTGGGGAATGCTTTGCTGGAAAGGAGCCCTTTTGGATCAGGCGCTCGCTTTTCGCGCATCGCAGTGGCCGCTCTTCTTCCAACGCAACAGTCGTCAAAATCCATTAGGGGTAGGCGGAGCCGAAAAAGCCCCGGATCACCCGCTTGGGGCGAGTTGCGCTGAGCGGAGAGAACGCCTGTAGAGGATCCGGGCGACGAGGCCAGCCGGCAGGTAGAGCCAGTAGTTGAAGAGCCGGTACGCGAGCGTGGCCAGCACGGCATCGCCGCCGTTCACGCCGATCAGTGCGAGTGTGCCGGTGAGGCCTGCCTCGACCACACCGAGCCCGCCGGGCGTGAGCGGGAGCTGCCCGAGAAGCGATGTCGCCGCGTAGGCGACGAGCACCAGCGCGGCGTTGGGGTGCGCGCCCACGGCGGCGAGAGCGAAGACGAGCGTGAGATAGTCGAACACCCATTTGCCGGCTGACGCCAGCAGCGCCTGCCACCAGTTACTGCCCACGGCCTCGGCGACGGCGGTCCGCTGGGCGAGCAGTCGCTCGGGTAGATCCTGCACGGGCTCAGAGCGCCGCCTCAGCTTGTTGATGGTCCACTGCGCCCCTCGTCCCACGGCGGTCAGGAAGCGGTCGCCGCTGAACGCGAAATAGCCGATCAGCACGATGCCCAGCAGCAGCACCGCGGAGACCCACGCCGCCGCCAGCAGCTTCGCGGGCACGGCCAAACCCAGTACCACCAGCGGCAACGCCAGAACGTTGATGAGCAGCAGCGTGCCGAACACGATCGCCGAGGCGGCGGTCATGCCTGATGCCGCGCGGGCGGGCGGGACCCCCTCCTGCGACAGCATCTCGAACTGCAGCGCAGCCGACGTGGCGGCGCCCCCGGGCAGGAGCTCGCTCACCGCATTACCGACTAGGTACGAGCGCAGGAATGGCCCCCAGCGATGCTCCCCCGTGGCGATCCGCTGCACCGCGCACATGCAGACGAGGCTCGCGCACTCGGTCACGGCCATCACCGCGAACCAGCCGGGCTCGATGTCACGCAGGCGCGGCCAGTCGCCGAGCACCTCACCGAGCTTGGGCGCGAGTCCGTAGAGCGCCAACCCGGCGACAGCCACCGCCAGCAAGCGCTTCAGGATCGCGCCGCGAGTGATCCGCCGGTGCTCGCTGGGTGCCGAGGCCACGGTCATACATTCTCCTGGCGATCCTTCCGGTTGCCACGGTGCTCGGGGCTCTCGCTGGGCACCCGCCGATCGCGTTGGCGAGAAATCGTGCGCCCAACTGTGCGTCCAACTCCCGACTTCGAGGCGAACTGAGAGCATCTCAGCACGCCTGAGACGCGCCTAGCTGGCCTCAGACGACCCCTCCTCGCCGTCATCATAATCCGCGTGTCGGGGGGTGCGAGTCCCTCCTCCGGCATGAAGTAGCTGCAAATCGGCATGCGACCCCTTCGGCATTCCATCAACGTCACATTGGACGGGTGCTGCGATCACCGTGCAATGTCCACGGACGAGGAGTTGCATCGTCACGCGGCCGAGAACCTCGCGCAGGCCGATGCCCTCCTCTTTGGCCGGGTGACCTACGAGATGATGGAGGCGGCGTGGCGGGCGCCGGCGCGGACGGGAGTGAGGCCTGCCTGGATGGCCGATTGGATGGAACCCTTCGCCCGGACGATCGACGCGGCAAAGAAATACGTCGTGTCGAGCACCCTGGACCGGGTCGATTGGAACGCGGAGCTCGTTCGCGGGGATCATCTGGGGAAGGCCGTTCAGCAGCTGAAGCGGGAGTCGGGTAAGGGACTGTTCGTGGGAGGCGTGAAACTCCCGCTGGCGTTGGCGGAGCTGGGATTGATCGATGAGTACGAGTTCGTGGTACAGCCCAGGCTGGCGGGCCACGGGCCGACGTTGTTCGCGGGGCTATCGAAGCGCGTCGACTTGAAGCTCGTGAGCCGGCTGGAGTTCGGCTCGGGGGCGGTGGCGATGCGGTATGAGCCTAGGAGGTAGCCATCGGGCTTGTTTAGCGAATGCGCGGTCGTCTACACCGACCGACAGAGGAGCAGCCCAACTCACGCGATCGGAACCAGAGAAGGTCGCGCAGCTGGTCCTGGCTTAGCCCCGCATCGCGCAGGATCCCGGCGAGGGCTCCCTCGAGTCCCTCCTCCGGCATCCCAGAAAGCCCCGCTACGGCGAGGTTTTCGCGCCGGTCAGCGAGACCGCTGGATCACGTCCTCGATCGCGGCGACCACGGTGTCGGGCGCCTTGTTGAGGATCTGCGTGTGCTTGTGGGGCGTCGTTGCGAATATGGACACGCGCTCGTTGCTCGCCTCGGCGTCGGCGACGGCGGCGCGCACCGTGCGCATCTCCTCCTCGGTGGCGCCCGAGTGGGCTCCGGTGCCGACCACGAACACGGTCGGGCACGCCAGCGCCGCGAAGTCAGGCCCGAGCTCGCCGTTGACCGCGTCCATCTCGATCACGACGTCCGCGGACTCGGCGGGAGACATCCGGGCCGAACGGCCAAGCGCCGCCAGGATGCGCATGATCCAACCCAGCCGGCGGAACTGCTTCCGGACCTTCTGCTCACCGGCCTCGTCGAACATGGCGATCGGATAAGCGCCGTCGATCAGTACCAGCCCGCCCACCTGCTCGGGGTGCTGGGCGGCGTAGCGCACCGCGATCGTGGCGCCGTAAGACCACCCGACGAGGATCAGACGTTCGATATCGGTCGCGTCGATGACCCGTCCGATGTCGTCGACCGCCGCACTTGCGGAGTAGTCGGCCGAGGTCCCCGACTTCCCGCGTGCCCGCGCGTCGAATCGCACCGCGCGGTACTTCTGGGCGAGCCTTCGGATGACCTGGTCCCAGTTCCGCACGGTGCCGAAGCCGCCGCTGAGGAACAGCAGGGGAGGCGTGCCGCCCGGGGTGTCGACGGCGTAGAGCTGGGTGTCCGCAGCAGGGATCATGAGTTGTCGGGACATGGCGATCGGGCCGTTTCGGGTTGCGAGGATCGGTATTCAATCGTCCTCCGGGGGCTTGGGTGCCCTCCTCCGGCATGAGACCCGGCGCCTAGGTCCGATCTCACGTTTCGCCGTCGCCGGCCGCTCTATGTGAGACGGCACGCGAGTAAGAGAGGACGGCGACATGAACAACGCACGGGTCCACTGGACGATCTACGAGAGCCCGATTGGGCCGCTGACCCTCGTCGCGGGACCGAGCGGAATCATCAACATGGGCTTCCCAGGCCGAGTCGGCCCGCCCGCCGAGGCCGCGAAGCGGCCGATGCGGGAGACCGTCGACCAGCTCGAGGCCTATTTCGCCGGCGAGCTCCGGACCTTCGATCTGGCGCTCGATCTGCACGGCACCCCCCTCCAGAAGAGGGTCTGGGATGAGCTGCTCGAGATCCCGTACGGGACGACCACGAGCTACGGCGAGCTCGCCGGGCGGATCGACGAGTCCCTCTATCGCTCCGACGTCGAGCCCTACCGACGAGCCCGGGTCGTGGGTGCCGCCAACGGTCGCAATCCGGTCCCGATCATCGTCCCCTGCCACCGGGTGATCGGCGCGGACGGCTCCCTCACCGGGTATGGCGGCGGCCTGCAGCGAAAGCAGGCGCTGCTCGACCTGGAGCGCAGGACCCTGGCCGGCGAGCCGCTCGATCCGAGCTGGTCCCACCGCCAGCTCGCAATGCTGTGACCTAGTCCGCGAAGGGCAGCACCTCGTCCAATCGAGTCAGATGCATCACTCGCTCGACGGGCTCGGAACCACGCAGAAAGAGGAGCCGGTTGCCGGTTTTGGCACTCGCTCGCATAGGTCTCGAGGAGGACTCGCAAGCCACTCGAGTCGATGAAGTTCGAGCCCCGACAGGTCCACGATGATCTCCTCAGCGTCGGTCTGCTCGCTGTGGCGCAGCTCCTTGGCGGCCACCTCGATCCCGGCGAGGACGAGCTCGCCGTAGAACTCGACGACGTAGACCTGCGCCGGGTCTCGTTCGGTCCTTATCGACAGGGCCCCCTGCTCGATCCAGGATTCGTAGGTCAAGGGCTTCCTCCTCCGTTACGAATGAGAAAGAAGTCCAGAGCCCAGTCTGCGGACTGACTCGTCCTTCGATTCTTGTCGACGCCCAAGCCCCTACTGAGCGCCGCCGGAGAGCGTACTCGCCTCCTGGGCCCACTCCAAATCGCGCTAGGCTGGGTGTCCGTTGGTTGGGATCTGATCGCCCCTCTACCTCGCGCGCGGACACGGCTAGAGGGACGGGATCAAAGGCAGCATGGAACAGACCCAACGAGGCGCGGTCTCCGCGGAGATCTCAACCGCGACAGTTCAAATTCTCTCCGAATACACCGGTCGTGGCCCCACCAAGGCCCACACCGTGATGAACAAGGACTCCGTCCTGATCCTGCTGGCTGACACCCTGACGAACGGAGAACGAAGCCTGGCGAGGATGGGGATGACCGATCACGTCCTGGAGACAAGGAAGCTTTACCAAGCGGCGATGCGAGAGGACCTGGTCGGTGCCGTCGAGAACCACACGGGACGAAAGGTGATCGCGTTCATGAGCGATAACCACATGGATCCGGATATGGCTGCCGAGGTCTTCGTCCTAGAGCCGCTGCACGAAGACGGCGCTGGTAACTGAGCGGAGACCTTCAGGGCAGCTAGCGCGTCCTCGACGGGACAGGCTCGCTCCGCCCGTTCGGGTCGGGCGCGCCAGTCTCGTCGAGCTCGGCGCGTAGCTCGCGGATCTTCGCCTTGTAGGCGCCCTCGTCGCCGCCGCAGAGGTACGTGCCCCAACGGGAGCCGTTGTGGACATGGGGAACCTCGTCGGCGAGCAGGTAGTCGAACACCTGGGCGATCTGGCGCTGGCCGCGCTCGATCAGCACCTTGCGGCGGTGGGAGTGGCGCCACATCGCCTTCTGCTCGGAGGTCGAGTTGAAGAGAGCGAGGCGGCCGAGCAGGTCGTGGGCGTAGACCGAGCGGAAGTAGGAGAAGCCGACCGGGTAGTCGCCCCAGTGGCAGCCAAGCTCCTTCGGCATCAGCAGCGAGTGAAGCTTCGCGTGGCGCATCTCGTCCCAGGTCTGGCGTGCCATATCGACGTGGAAGTCCCACGGCATCTCCGGGTGCTCGTGTGAGTTTCGGGCCATCAGCTCGGCCGCGCAGATCTCGGCGTCCATCAGGGCGTGGAAGAAGTGGCGCTGCTCCTCCGGCTCGACCGGAACGTGATTCTCGTCGGGGTCGTTGATGTAAAGCTCGCGGGCGAGGAAGGGATCACCGTCAGTGGTCACTTCGACGAAGTCGTCGCGTGCGGGCTCGACCAGGGGCCGCATGATCCGCAGCGCTCGCGGCTCGGCCTTCAGGCGGATCGGGAGGGCGCCGAGGTCGTCGATCGCGGGGGCGCCGGGCAACTCCGCGGCGCCCCCCAGCACCGCGACATGGCGCTCCTGCCGCTCAACCAGCTGGGTGAGCAGCCGCAGCGAGGGCTCGTCGGAGACCGGGTCGAGATTCTCCAGATGGATTCGGAAGGCGCGGATCAGCGCCGGCTTCGCAGTGCCATAGGCCAGCTCGAGGTAGCCGGCCGGGTTCGGCGCCTGGTCGAGGTGGTCGAGCAGCTCGGCCAGCTCCTCGCCGGGGGCGCCGGGGTAGTCGCTCGGATGGCGCAGCTCGTAGAGCCGGCGGCGGATCTTGCTGATCGCTCGAGCGTCGTCGTGGAGGTGGTCGCCGAGCGCGTACTTGACCTCGAACTCGGGCGCGAGCGCGAGCCAGCCGGCCGAGAGGTGGACCAGCTCGCGCAGCAGGTGGAGGTAGCTCGAGAAGCGGATCGCGTTCTCGTCGACGTCGTAGCCCAGCCTCAACCGATCAGGCCCCAGCAGGCCGGGTCCGGCGTGGTCAGGCTCGTGTCTCATCCCTCAGCTCCTCACCCTCCGGATCTCCCTCCTGATCGGCGAGCAAACGTCGCTTGTGGCGACCCACCACGCTGGGCAGCAGGCCGCCGCCGGCCGAGACGTTGATCACCGCCTGGTCGGAGATCCGAGTGATCATCCCCGCATAGCGCCCGCCGATCCCGAACGGGTTGATGTTGAAGCGCTTCAGGCGCATCTGCACGTGCCCGTCCTCGACGGTGGGGAACATCTCCTCGGGCACCGGCACGTACTCCTGGACGATGAAGTCGCCCGCGTGAGCGTGCTCGGCGATGACCCGGTCCCACTCGGCCTGCTCTGTCTCCATCCCCAGCGCAACGTGGTGGCCGCCGTATTCCGAGGCCGGCTTCATCACGAGCCGCGCCCGATTGTCGGAAACGAAGTCGAGCAGATCCACTCGCCACTGCCCGTAGGTGACCGACCCGGGTCGCAGGATCCGGGTCCAGGGAATGGTCGCCGCGATCAC
The DNA here is from genome assembly GCA_963797265.1 of uncultured Solirubrobacterales bacterium. GTDB lineage: Bacteria > Actinomycetota > Thermoleophilia > Solirubrobacterales > 70-9 > DASUPK01. The sequence continues at coordinate 30,959 of CAWCOY010000006.1, forward strand.
CTCGGCCTCGCGTGGCTCGACCAGGTGTGCGAATCGCGGATCGTCGAGCAGGGCCATCAGCTTCTTGTTGTTGGCGACCCGGGCGCGGGGCGGATTGACCAGGCAGACGGCGCCGTCGCGATAGGCAGCGGTGAGATCGCCTTCGGAGAGATCGTCGATCAGGGCCCGGCGGTAGACGAGGTGGGTGGCCTCGCCGCCCGCGCGGAGGACCGACCCGTCATAGGCGAGCTCATCGGTGGTCGGATGGATCGCTTCGATCCCCGCCTCGACCGCGGCGGCGCAGATGATCCGGAACTCAGGGACCGAGGGGCTCCCGGGGACATCCACGAGTGCCAGCCGCGGGGTCTCGGGCAGCTCGGGGACCCGGCCTCGCTGGTCGCGCATCGCGCGGTAGGCATCGAGCAGGGTCTCGATGAGGAGCGGCAGCATCGGGTCATACGCGGTGTCGAACTCCCCGTCCACCCGCGGCAGTGAGATCGCCCGCCGAAGGCCGTCGTGCAGGACGTCGGTGTACCCGATGCCCGCCGGCGAGTCGGCGTTGAACTCGAGGAACTTGACCTGGTCCCCGGCAAGGAAGGCGTCCAGGCGGCAGATGCGAAGTGGACGCGGGTAGCCGGGGCCGACCCGGACCAGCGAATCCTCGAAGGTGGGAAGGGCCAGCTCCTCCTGGAGGCGATCGTCGCCGTGGTAGGCCTCGCAGAAACGGTCGAGGACCCTGCAGAGGGACTCGACCGCGCGGCGCACCCGCCGGACCTGCCCGGGGGAGACGAAGTGCGGCATCAGCACGAAGGGGATCGTGTGGCCGTCGAAGACGACGTCGTGCTCGACCAGCCAGGCCTCGATCTCCGACTCGAGCTCGGCACAGCGGTCGCCGAGCTTGGATAGCTCGACCAGGTGCTGGAGCTTCAAGTCGCTCACTTGATCGGGCATCCCGGTCCCTCGCTCAGCGCCTGCGCTTCGCCTTGGTGACGCTGCCGTTGCTGGCCGGGCGCTCGAACAGGGTGGAAAGGACGACCTGGGTCTGGGTCCGGGTCACCCCTGGGGTCTCACGGATCCGTTCCAGGGCCTCCTCCAGGTGCTGGGTGTCCGCGGCGCGCACGTGCAGGATCGCGCTCGGGGCGCCGGCGATCGTGTACGCACCTTCGACCTCGGGGTGCCTGGAGACGGCGGCGGCCACCTCGGCTCCCGCCATGCTCCCCTCGCAATAGAGCTCGACGAAGGCGTGGCTGTGCCAGCCGAAGGCGGTCGGCTCGATCGTCGCCGTGTAGCCCCGGATGACCCCAGCGGCCTCGAGCCGGTCGACCCGTCGCTTCACCGCGGGCGCCGAGAGCGATACGCGGTCGCCGATGTCCTGGAACGAACGGCGCGCGTTCTCCCGCAACAGCGCAACGATCTGTTCGTCTATTTCGTCGATTCTCGCCACTTATCGCCTCGAGACGCAACGAATCGACATTCAAAGACTCTCCTCAGCCTCGGATCATAACGGGGTTGATCGTGGCGGACGGCGACCTCGGCCAGCTCGCCTGAGCGGATCAGCTCGGCCGCCGCCCGGATGTCGCGATCGAGACGACGGTCGCGATCAAGGAAGTCGACCCGGGTGCGCAAAAGCTCGTGGATGGCGCGCGCGGTCGAGCTGGCCCTCTCGATCCCACGCAGCTCCAGCGCCTGGCAGCTCGCGATCAGGTGGATCGCCGCGATCGATTCGGCGAGCTCGACGATGGAGCGGGCGTCGCGCGCCGCGATCGTCCCCATACTGACCTTGTCCTGGTTGTGCGCCTCGGTCGAGCGTGAGTGGATGCTGGCGGGGGCCGAGAGGTGCATCGCCTCAGCCGTCATCGCCGAGGAGCTCAGCTGCATCCCCTTGAAGCCATGGTGAAGCCCCACCTCGGGATCGTCGTGCCCGAATCGGGGGATCAGGTTGGGCGGCAGCCCGGCGTTGAACTTCTCGTCCACCAGCAGCTCGAGCTGGCGGTCCATCAGGTCGCAGAGGTTCGCCAGCGCGACCTTGAGCGCGTCCATCCCCTGGGCGATGTGGCTGCCGTAGAAGTTTCCTCCGCTCTGCGCCCGTCCGCCCGGGACGTCGAAGAGCGGGTTGTCGTCCGAGGAGTTGATCTCGATCTCAACCCAGCGACTCAGCCACTCGAGCGTGTCGCGAAGTGCGCCGTTGACGTGTGGGGCGCATCGGATCGAGTAGCGGTCCTGAACCTGCCGATCGAGCTCCAGGAAGGGCTCCCCGTTCAGCGACTGGTCGGCGAAGATCGCCTCGCTGTCGAGCGCCAGTTCGGATTCGGCGAGAATCTCGCGGATATTCCGAGCGCTCTCGACCTGGCCGGGATGCGGCTTCGCTTCGAACAGGAAGGCGTTGAAATGCCCGCGGTTGCCGTGCAGCGCCTCTGAGGCGAGCGCCGTGAGCAGATCGGAGGTGAACGCCAGCCGCTCCGCATCGTGGACGGCGAAGGATGCGAAGGCGCTCATGAACGAGGTCCCGTTCACGAGACCCAGGCCCTCCTTGGCCTCGAGCTCCAGCGGTTCCACCCCGAGCTCGGCGAGGGCCTCGCGCGAGTCCACCACCCGGCCACCGAACGCCACTTCGACCCGCTCGCCGACGATCAGCGAGGCGATGTAGGACAGCGGGATCAGATCGCCGCTCGCTCCACATGAGCCGCGCTCGGGAATTTGCGGGAGCACATCGTTCTTGAGCAGGAGGAGCAGCCGCTCGATCAGCTCGATCCGCACGCCCGAGTTCCCCTTCGCAAGGCAGTTGGCGCGCAGCAGCATCGTTGCCCGGGTCACCTCCGGAGCTGCGATCGGGCCGGTCCCGGCGCCCAGGTGCATGACGACGCTTCGCTGCAGCTCCGGCGCGCGCGCCGGAGCCACCTGGCGGTGCGCGCTGTCCCCGAAGCCGGTCGTCACTCCGTAGATCGGGATCTCGCGGTCGACCAACTCCCGCCGCAGCGCACGAGCGGCGTCGACCCGCTCCGCCGCCTTCGGCGAGAGGGAGGCGCTGCCCCCTCGACGAGCGAGGCCAACCACGTCGTCGATCGTCAGGGATTGCCCGTCAAGCGAGAGCGGTTCCGTCGCGATCGGGGCCGTTGCCGTCACGGACCCAATGATCACTGCGTCCCCGGGCCCATTCAATCCCGGTTCGTTGCGTCCACGACGGTTTCGGCTACTCCTGGGTGACGGGCGTCTTAATGATCGTGCGCCTTGTCGATCTCCCACGCAGCGGAGATCAGGCCGATGTGGCTGAACGCCTGGGGATAGTTGCCCAGCTGCTCGGAGCTACGCGTATCGACCTCCTCCGCCAGCAGGCCGAGATCGTTGGCGTAGCCGGTGAGCCTGTCGAAGAGCTCCTCGGCGCGCTCCGGCTCACCGGCCTTGGCGAGGCACGACACGAGCCAGAAGGAGCAGATCACGAAGGTGCCCTCCTCGCCGCTGAGGCCGTCCTCGTTCAGCCCCTCGCCAGTGCGGTAGCGCAGCACGAGCCCGTCCTCGGTCAGATCCCTCGCGATCGCCTCGATCGTCGAGCGCATCCTCTCGTCGGTGGCGGGCAGGAATCCGAGGATCGGCATGAGGAGCATCGCGGCATCCAGCTCATCCGAGTCGAAGGACTGCGTGAAGGCCTGCCGCTTCTCGCTCCAGCCCCGTTCGAGGATCGCGGCCCTGATCTCGTCCCGTTCGGCCTCCCACTCGGGCACCTTCGCGTGGTCGCCCAGCTGCGGCGCGAGCTTGACCGCGCGATCGAGCGCCGTCCAGCAGAGGACCTTGGAGGAGAGGTGGTGGCGGAGCTCGCCACGCATCTCCCAGATGCCGGAATCGGCCACGCGCCAGCGACGGGCGGCGGTGTCGGCCAGGTCGGCGGCGAACGCCTGGATCTCCATGTGAAGCTCGCCGAGCTGCTCCCGGTAGAGGTAGAGAGCGTTGAGGAGCTCGCCATAGACGTCGAGCTGCACCTGGTCCCAGGCGCCGTTGCCCACGCGCACCGGCCGCGAGTCGCGCCAGCCACGCAGATGGCCGAGCTCACGCTCGGAGAGGTCATGCTCGCCGCCGATCCCGTACATGATCTGCAGCGACCCCTCCCCCGCTCGCCCGCCGGCCGAGCTCGTCATGAACGAGACGAACTCCTCGACCTCCTCCGGGCAGCTGCCGACGTACAGGGCCTCGATCGTCATGCTCGAGTCGCGGATCCAGCAGAAGCGGTAATCCCAGTTGCGCGCGCCACCAACCGCCTCCGGAAGCGAGGTCGTCGGCGCGGCAACGATCGCGCCGGTCGGCCGATAGGTGAGGCCCTTGAGCACGCGGGAACTCATTCGGACCAGCTCCTTGTGGGGGCCTTCGTAGATGTCGTGGTCGTCCTCCCAGGAGCGCCACCCCTCCGCCGTGTCCTTGATCCGCTCGGCGACGTCCTCCGGCGACGTCGGCGCGGGAGCATCGCTCAACTCGGGCGGCGCCCAGCGCAGCGCAAATCCGGCGGCGTCGCCGGCCCCGACGGTGAAGGTGGCCTCGATGGTCGAATCCGCGACGGTCAGTGGGGCCGCGGAGCGGACGGCCACCCTGCCGCTGCCGCCGAACGTGCGCCCGCCGTCGCCCTCGAGGCGCACGAGAGGCGTGACCAATCCGTACTCCGGCCGCGGCGCCAGCTCCATCCACAGCTCGACCACGCCGGAGACACCCGTGACGCTGCGAAGCAGCTCGTGCGGGACGTCGAGGCCGAGCTCGTGGCCGCGTTGGCCATCGGCGAACGCCATCGCATCCGTGAGCGTGACCTCACCCGTCTCGGTCGTGAAGGTGGTCTCCAGCACCAGGGTGCCCGGGAGGTAGCGCCGCGTCGATGAGAACGAGTCCGCCGGCCTGATCGCCCAGTTCCCGGCGTCCGGGTCGAGCAGGGCGGCGAAGACGGCGTCGCTGTCGTAGCGCGGAAGGCAGAGCCAGTCGATCGAGCCGCTGCGGTCCGCAAGCGCGGCCGAGTTGCAGTCCGCGAGCAGCGCGTAGTCGGCCACCGGTTGCGACACGTGGCGGGCAGCTTAGGGGGACACTGGGGTCAGGTCTTGCAATCCAACATCGAACCTGGGGTCAGGTCTTGCAATCCAACACTCGCCACCTGGAGCTTTAGCCGAGCTCAATTTCGTAGTCGAAGACCCTCACCCCGCGGGCGCAGTCCAACGCGCTGACCCCGTGGGGTATGTCGTAATGCAAGACCTGACCCCGCGGTTTGGGTTGGGGTCTTGGTCGTCGGCGTCGAGATTCAGCACGAACGGTCCTTGCCCCGACGTTCTGCCGGGGCTAGGCTGGCTCCGTGCCGACCACGCAGAGGCCGATCGAGCTGATTCAGGGGCGGAGCTTGATCGCGTCGCTGACGACCGCGGCTTTCCTGGTGGATGAGGTCGGCACGCTGCTCTTCTACAACGAAGCGGCTGGCGAGCTTCTCGGCATGCCGTTCGAGGAGGCGGGCGAGATGCCACCGGAGCACTGGGGCAGCCGCTTCCGGCCCCGAGAGCCGGGCGGACGTGAGCTCACGGTCGAGGAGCTGCCCCTGACTATCGCTCTTCGCGACGGGGAACCCGGTCACGCCCGCATGGAGATCACGGGGGCGGACGGCCGGGACCACCAGATCGCGGTCAGCGCGATCCCCATCCGTGGCCGCGGCGGCCAGCACGGCGCGTTCGCGATCTTCTGGCCCGCCTGAGCCGGTCCTGCGGCTATTGCACCAGTCGAATCTGCGGGCGCGACTCAGGGCTGGCGGCGTGAGAGGTCCTCACCACGCCAAGCTCCTCGATCAGCGTGAAGAAGGCGCGGGCGTAAGGCGAGTCCTCCGCGGCGCCTCGGACACGATTCCAGTCGACCTGCTCGCGCACGGCGCGGGCCATCTGGAGCAGGGGGTCGTAGTCCAGGTGGTGCTCGTGGAGCGCCCGTAGCTTGGTGATCAGCACGTCCTCCAACGCCATCACGCGGACCTCCAGGCCGAAGGCGCTGGCCGACTGGGAGCGGGCGAAGGTCTCGTCGTCGACCGTCAGCCCCTTGGGGCCGAAGATGAGATCGACCAGGACCTCGCCGTCCCAGGCCTTGTAGAGCCAGTCCTCCGGCGGGCGGTCGCCTCGCATCCCGACCTTCTCCAGGGACGAGAGGGCATCCTCCGCGTCCTCGCGGCGAACCATCAGATCCAGGTCGTTGCAGCTCTCCGGCCCACCCCGTACCCAGACGGCGAGACTGCCGCCCAGCAGGAATGGCACGCGATCGCCATTCAGCGCGGCGGCCGCCTCCTCAGCGTTCGCTCGATCGCCTCGAAGCAATCCGCGGTGTTGCCCACGCCCAGGAGCTACCCGTGGGAAGGATGATCGAAGCCCCGGCGGGGTAGGACTCAGGCATGCAAGGCGGCACGACAAACGGAGGCGGCGCCAACCGGAGCCTCGAGGGCGCGGTCAGGCTCGCGGCGGCGGGCGACGTCCACGCTCGACAGGGCATGGAGGATCCGCTCCGGGAGTCGTTCGGCGCGCTTCGCGACAGGGCCGACCTCGTTCTGCTGGCAGGCGACCTGACCACGTGCGGTGACCCGAAGGAGGCCCAGGTGCTGGCGGAGGCCTGCACGGATCTCGACATCCCGGTTGTCGCGGTGCTGGGCAACCACGACTGGCACCTCGACCGCGCCGAGGAGGTTGCGGCGGTGCTCTCGGATGCCGGCGTCGTGATGCTCGATCGCGCGTCGACGATCATCGAGGCCGCCGGGCTGCGGATCGGTATCGCAGGCGCGAAGGGGTTCGTAGGAGGGTTCCCCGGCTCGCATTTGCCGGACTTCGGGGAGCCGGCGCTCCGGATGGTCTACGCGGAGGCCACGGCCGAGGTCAAGGGAATCGCGCGGGGGCTCCAGGAAATCTCGACCTGCGACCTGCGCATCGTGCTGCTGCACTACGCCCCGACCGGGCAGACCCTGATCGGCGAGCCGGAGGGGATCTGGGCATTCCTCGGGACGGACCGGCTGGCGGCCCCGATCCGAGAGCACGAGCCCGACATCGTGCTGCACGGCCACGCGCACGTCGGCAGCCTCGAGGGATCGATCGGCTCGGTCCCTGTCTGCAACGTGTCGGCACCGCTGATCGGCAAGGACTTCTGGGTTTTCGAGCTCAGCGGCATCCGCGAGCGGCACCGCCCATCCACTAACGATCAGCGGCGGCCGTTCTTCGGTTGCCAGAAGGCGACCTCGCCGCCGTCCGGGGCCGCGATGACGCTCCGCCAGCCCTCCGGGCCCTCGCGGGGGCCGAGCAGGACCTCACCGCCCAGCCCCTCGGCCCGATCGGTGGTGGTGCCGACATCGCTGACCTCCACGTAGGGGAGCCAGAGGGGCTGGTCGGCCGCACATTCGACTACCCCACCCCCCACCCGGTCGCCCATCGCCAGCGCGAGATACGAACCGTCCCCGGCGTGGATGCGCTCCGGCCGCCAGCCGAACAGGCGGGCGTAGAAGTCGACCGCACCCCGCAGATCGCCGGTGTGCAGCTCGAGGTGGACCACGGAATTGGACTTGGGCTGGCTCATCGCCTGCCAATAAGACCGACGGTCCCGCCCAAATTCATCGCTGCCGATGAATTCGGACAGCGCGGGCCGTCTAGTCTCCTAGAACTGATGACCGCTGGCCCAACAGAGTCGACGGTGCAGCAGCGGGAGCTCCTCGAAACGGCCAAGAATGGCGACGAGGACGCCTACCGCCGGCTGGTAGAGCCGCACCGCTCCGAGCTCCACGCCCACTGCTACCGGATGCTGGGCTCCGTGCAGGATGCCGAGGACGCCCTGCAGGAGGCGCTGGTGCGCGCCTGGCGTGGGTTGCCGAAATTCGAAGGCCGCAGCTCGCTGCGCTCCTGGCTCTACCGGATCGCCACGAACACCTCCCTGGATGCGATCGAGCGGCGGCCCAAGCGGGTGCTGCCGATCGACTACGGCCCGCCCGCCGATCCCCACGGCGGCGTCGGCGAGCCCGTCGTGGAGTCGGTCTGGATCGAGCCCTATCCGGATGAGACGCTCGGCATCGAGGACGGCTACGCCACCCCCGACGCCCGCTACGAGCGGCGCGAGGCGGTCGAGCTGGCCTTCATCGCCTCGCTGCAGCTCCTGCCCGCCAACCAACGCGCGGTACTGATCCTCCGCGAGGTCCTCGGCTTCTCGGCGCAGGAGACCGCCGACACGCTTGACACCAGCGTCGCCTCCGTGAACAGCGCGCTGCAGCGCGCCCGCGCGACGATCGAGAAGAAGCTCCCCGACCAGAGTCAGCAGGAGACGCTGAGCACGCTGGGCGATGACCGGCTACGGGAGATCGTCGAGGAGTACGCGGACGCCTGGGAGCGCAACGACGTCGACGCTGTCGTCTCGATGCTGGCAGAGGACGCCGCCTTCACCATGCCGCCGATGGCCCGCTGGTTCCAGGGGCTGGAGGGGATCAGGGGCTTCCTCGAGCGCTGGTCGATGCTCCCCGAATGGGGCTGGAAGTCGATCCCCACCACTGCCAACGGCCAGCCGGCGCTGGCGTTCTACAGCTGGGACGAGGAGCAGGGGGCGCGCGTGCCGTTCGCCATCAACGTGCTCACCTTCGAGGGCGACAAGATCAAGGAGGTCGACGCATTCATCCTGCGCGCCTCGATGGACCCCGATCCGGAGGTGCAGGCGCGAACGCCCGAGCAGCCGGCCGACTACGAGAAACTGGCCGCCGCCTACGAGCGCTTCGGGCTCCCGGCACGGCTTGATTGATCGCCGACGCGGCTTGATTTCTTTTGCCTATCGCTTGACTTGAAGCGCGCTCGAAGCGCTACAAAGAACCGATTAGTTCTGGGGAGCAGGCCGGTCGTAATGGGAAACGACCTAGGAAATGACGGGCATCAGGAGGCCATTTAGATGACGCAGGCACAGGTGGGAACGACGGAAGTGCAGCCGATCAGCGACCGGAACCGGTGGATCGCGCTGTACGTGCTCTGCGCCGGCATGCTGATGATCGTCCTCGACATCACCGTCGTGAACGTCGCGCTGCCCTCGATCAAGGATGACCTGGGCTTCTCGCAGAACAGCCTCGCCTGGGTCGTGAACGCCTACCTGATCACGTTCGGGGGGCTCCTGCTGCTCGCCGGGCGAATCGGTGACCTGATCGGGCGGCGCACCGTCTTCCTTTACGGGCTCGGTGTCTTCGTCGCCGCGTCGATCCTCTGCGGCGCCTCGCAGAGCGAGTCGATGCTGATTGGTGCGCGCCTCTTGCAGGGAATCGGCGGCGCGATGACCTCCGCCGTGATCCTGGGCATGATCGTGACGATGTTCCCCCAGCCGGCGGAGCAGGCCAAGGCGGTCGGCGTCTACGCGTTCGTCGCCTCGGCGGGCGGCGCGGTCGGCCTCCTGGTCGGCGGCGTCATCACCCAGGTGATCAGCTGGCACTGGATCTTCTTCGTCAACGCCCCGATCGGACTGGCCACGGCGATCTTCGCTCGCCGCTTACTCGAGAAGGACGAGGGCATCGGCTTCAGCCAGGGCGCCGACGCGCTCGGCGCGGTCCTGATCACCGCGTCCCTGATGCTCGGCGTCTACACGATCGTCGAGCCGGCCGCGAAGGACGGTTGGGGCGCGGCGACGACGCTCGGGCTCGGGGCGGGCTCGCTCGTACTCCTCGGTCTTTTCATCCTCCGGGAGGCCACGGCCCATACCCCCCTCATCCCGCTTCGGATCTTCCGATCGCGCAATGTCACGGGCGCGAACCTGGTTCAGGTGCTGACGGTGGCCGGAATGTTCGGGATGTTCTTCATGGGCTCGCTCTATCTGCAGCTGGTGCAGGGGTACGACGCGCTTCAGATCGGGCTGGCCTTCCTGCCGATCTGCATCATCATGGGCACGCTGACCGGCCGCTACTCGGAGCCGCTGATCATGCGCTTCGGCGCGCGGCGGCTGCTCTTCCCGGGCCTAGGCCTGGTCGCGGCGGGCCTGGTCCTGTTCACCCGCGCGCCCGTGGACGCCTCCTACGTCGTCGACGTCCTGCCCGTCCTGATCCTGATGGGCGTCGGCATCGGGATCTGCTTCCCCGCGCTGATGACGATCGCGATGTCCGGGGCCACCAGGGCCGACGCCGGTCTCGCCTCGGGACTCGTCAACACCACGGCCCAGGTCGGAGGCGCGGTCGGTCTCGCGGTCCTGGCCACCCTCTCCACCTCGCGGAGCGACAGCCTCGAGGCCGCCGGACACTCCACCGCCTCAGCGCTGACCAGCGGCTACCACCTGGCCTTCTGGATCGCCGCCGGGTTGGTCGTGGCCGCGATTGGCGTGGCCGCGCTCGTCCTTCAGCCGGAGGAGAAGGCGGCCGAGCAGTTCGCCGAGGAGGAGTCCGAGGAGCTTCCGCGCGAAGCGGCGTACTCCGAGGCGGCGTAGGCGTAGCCTCGATCGGGTGGACGAGCGGATCCAGCGCGCGCTCGAGAACGACCGGACGATCGACATCACGACCACCGGCCGCAACAGCGGCCAGCCACGGCGGATCGAGATCTGGCGCTATCGCTACGACGGCCGCACCTTCCTGAGCGGCTCGCCGGGCACCCGCGACTGGTACGCCAACCTGCTCGTTAACCCCGAGTTCACGTTCCACCTGAAGGGGAGCGCTCAGGCCGACCTACCCGCCATCGCGCGCCCGATCACTGACGAGGCCGCGCGTCGCGAGGTGATCCGCGGGATCCTCGAGGACCTCGGGCGGGGTTACGGGAGCCTCGAGGAATGGGTTGCGCACAGCCCGCTCGTTGAGGTCGAATTTCGCGAGCAGCCCGCGGCGTCGTAGGACCGCCACAGGCAGTCCACGAGGGGCTCCGTTACCTTGCCGGGCCGTGAACGTATCGGCGGGAAGTAGGCGGCTGCGACTGCTGGTGCTGGGGGCGGCGGCCAGCGTCGCCCTCGCGGCCTCGGGCTGCGGCGAGAAGTCCGAGCCTTCGGTTCACCCACCGACCACCGCGGCCGCGACCACGACGGTTCCGGCGACCACGCCGACAGCCACGACGCCGGGGACGATCACCAGGACGGAGCAGACGCCCACCGCCCCGGTCCCGAAGACGACGCCCTAGTCCCTAGGGCCGCTGGGCGTTCGAGGGCGCCGGCCGCGACTGGTCGCGCAGGAAGTCCGCCAGCTGCCTCGCCTGGGTGGCGGGGTCGTCCGAGCGCGGCACGGCGGCGGGCGCGGCGGCGGCCGCTCGGGCCTGCTGCTTGTCCTTGTTCGGCGAGCTCGAGTCGCCCGAGCCGAGGGCGATCACGACTCCAGCCGCGGCCGCCGCGACCAGCGCGAGGCCGGCGGCGAGCCAGGCAAAGCGACGGCGGCGTCGCGGCTTGACCTCCGTGGGAGCCGGCCAACCGGCCGTCGCAGCTCCGGCGGGGAGCGGCCTGGTGGGACGGCCCTGGGACATGATCCGGCGGACGACTCCCACCGCACCGTTGCCCTCCACCCTCGCCAGCGCCTCGCCGAGCGCGCTCGCGTCGGTGAACCGTTGGCCGGGGTCGTCGCGCAGGCAGCGCGCGATGATCTCGCTCAGCTCCGGGGATCGTGACTGCGGCAGCAGCTCGTCGGCCACGACGCCACAGGCGTAGACGTCGGTGGCCGGAGTGATCTTGCCGTCGGCGAGCTGCTCGGGCGCCATGTAGCGGTCGGTGCCGATCACCTTGCCGGGCCGTGTCAGGCGGGTGGTCTCCTCGGCGGCGCGCGCGATCCCGAAGTCGGTGATCTTCAGGCAGTCGTCGGAGTCGCGCAGCAGCAGGTTCTGGGGCTTGATGTCCCGGTGGACGAGCTTCCTGGCGTGCGCGTGACCGAGGCCCTCGCAGAGCTGTCCTAGAACCCGAAGCGCCTCGTCGCGCTCCAGTGAGCGGCTGCGCCGGTTGAGACGGTCCTCGAGCGTCCCGCCCTCCACGTGCTCCATGACGATGAACGGGCGGTCCTCGTCCTCCCCGACATCGAAGACCTGAACGACGTTGGGGTGGTCGAGACGGGCGGCGAGGCGCGCCTCGCGCGAGAAGCGCTTGCGCACCTCGTCGTCGCCGGCGAAGTTGTCGGCAAGGAGCTTGATGGCGACCTCACGGTCGAGCTTCAGGTCGCGGGCGCGATAGACGGTGGCCATGCCGCCGTGGCCGAGCCGATCCTCCAGCTCGTAGCGCTCGCCGGCGAGCTTGCGCTTCATCCCTTCTCCCCCTTGATCTTCGCCTGCCCGGGGGGAACGAAGCCGCCGTGGTCCGAGCGCCCGGGCTTCCCATCGCCTCCTGGACCGTTCTCGCCTCCGGGGCCGTGCTCGTCGCCCTTGCCGTGCTCGTTGCCTTTGTCTTTGGGCTCCTTCGGCTTCTTCTCCGGCTCGGGCGGCGGAGGCGGCGGGCAGTTGACCTGATTGACCAGGTCAGTGACTACCTCGTCCACGCCGGGACGGATGTCGGCCGGCAGGTCGGACTGCTCTACGGCGGCCTTCAGGTCGTCGGCGGCGATGGCGGCGCTGCAGGTCTCCCCCACGTCCAGGTCCGAGGCGACCTCGTTGCTGAGCTTGGCCAGCTGGTCGGCGGTCTCACGCGAGACGGCGGGGCGCGTGGCCGTTGTCGTGGTGTCATCGCCCGACCCGCAGGCCGCGAGCGCTATGGGCGACAGGACGAGGAGAATCGCCAACCCAGCGGCCTTCCTAATCCCTGTCCGCATCTCGCTCCGATCAGCCATTACCCACCGCCCGCTCCTGAAAACCGCGGCAGCTTTGCACGGGTAGCCGGGGGTAGCGGGGGAAGTCCGGGTCGGTCCGGGAGCGCTCGCAGAGCGAGAAGACCGAGCCGCGCGTGTTGTGGATCAGGCGCTGATGGCGGCAGCGGTCACAGAGCCCGGCCTCGGGACGGCTCACCGCTCCGGCGATGGATCCGGGGGCCGCGCTGGCGCCTCTTCCTGCCCCAGGGATGCCTCCGGTTGCTCCGTGAGGGCTCTTTCCTCAGCGATGACCTCGGCGTCGATCGAGGCCCGCGCCGCTTCCTCGGGGCCGAAGAGCGCGCGCTTGAGCCGCTCGCCCACGAACTCGCCGCCGCGCTGCGCCCGTTCCAGTGGCTCGGTCAGCCGGACCACGCGGCCGAGAAGCTCGTTCATGCGCTCCGCCTGCTCGAGCGCCTCGTCGGCCTGGCGGCGCATCACCTCGAGCTGCTCTCGCGAGACCTCCATCAGGTCATTCGCCTCGCGGAGGCTGCGCTCCATGTTCCGTGGCAGCTCGATCGCCGTGCGGGCCATCGAGATCGGCCAGCTGATGATCTCTCTGAGCACTGGCCGGAGAGTAGCGGCCCCTAGTCGAGCATCTGCGAGAACCCAGGCAGGGCCCGTTACTTCACTTTCTATAGTTAAGGCATGGCCACCTTCCGGCGCCTCCTCGGCTTTCTGCGTCCATATCGGCGCCCGCTGATCCTCTCGCTGTTGCTCGCCTGGTTGGCGATGGGGATGACCGTGCTGATCCCGCTGCTGATCGGCGGCGCGGTCAACGCAATCGAGTCCGAGCACCGCGACGACATCCTGCCGCTGGTTCTGGCGCTGCTTTCGGCCGGCGTCCTGCGACTGCTGCTGACCGTCGGGCGGCGCCTGATCGCCGGGAAGGTCTCGCTCGCGGTCGAGTTCGATCTGCGCCAGCGCTTCTACGAACACCTGCAGAAGCTGGAGCTGGCGTTCTTCGACACGCAGCAGACCGGTCAGCTGATGTCGCGAGCGACCGTTGATCTGCAGTCGATCCGGTTCTTCCTGGGCTACGGGCTGATCTGGGTGAGCCAGAGCGCGCTCACGATCCTGTTCGCCGCGGTGGCGATGTTCATTCTCGACCCGGTTCTGGCCCTGCTCGCGTTGGCGCCGGTGCCGTTCCTGATCGCCACGGCGACCCGCTACAGCCGGCGCAATCGGCCGGCCGAGCAGGAGGTCCAGCAGAGGGTGGGCGAGCTGACGACGAATGCCGAGGAGAGCATCTCGGGGGTCCGCATCGTCAAGGCGTTCGCGCGCGAGCGGCACATGATCGGGCGGTTCCGGCACTCCGCAAACCGCGTCTTCGAGCAGAGCATGGTCTCGACGCGGCTGCAGTCGTTCTACACGCCGCTGATGGGATTTCTGCCCAACCTGGGGCTGGCGGCCGTGCTCCTGGTCGGGGGCCTCCAGGTCATCCACGGCCACGCCAACGTGGGTCACCTGACTGCCTTCTACGTCTACGTCGTGCTGCTCTCCGGGCCGGTGCGCTGGCTCGGGATGTCGCTGAGCATGGCTCAGCGCGCCGTTGCGTCCGGCAACCGGATGTTCGAGATCCTCGACCGCGAGCCGTCGATGGAGAGCGCGCCGGGCGCGCCGCCGCTGCCCCAGGGGCGCGGCCAGGTCTCGCTGCAGCGGGTGACGCTTCGATATGACGGTGCGGAGCCGGCGCTCACCGGGATCGACCTCGAGGTCGAGCCGGGCCGCACGGTCGCGCTGGTCGGGCCGACGGCATCAGGCAAGACGAGCCTGGTCGGGCTGCTTGCGAGGCTCTACGACCCCAGCGAGGGCCGGGTGGTGATCGACGGCGCCGACATCAAGGACGTGGACCTGGCGTCGCTGCGGCAAGAGATCGCCTTCGTCGCGGACGACAGTTTCCTGTTCTCGGACACCGTCGCCGGCAACATCGCGTACGCGCGGCCGGACGCGACCCCGGAGCAGATCGAGGCTGCGGCGCGACGGGCGCAGGCACACGAGTTCATCTCGCGGCTTCCCGACGGGTACGAGACTGTGGTCGGAGAGCGCGGGCTGACCCTCTCAGGGGGCCAGCGCCAGCGGGTGGCGATCGCGAGGGCGCTGCTGGCCGAGCCACGGATCCTGATTCTTGACGACGCCACTTCCTCGGTGGACGCGCGCACCGAGGCGGAGATCAAGTCCGGGCTGCGCGAGGCGATGGAGGGCCGGACGACGTTCATCGTCGCCCACCGCCTCTCCACCATCTCCCTCGCCGACGAGATCGTGGTGATGGACCGGGGCCGGATCGTCGATCGCGGGACGCACGAGGTGCTGCTCGAGCGCTGCCCGCTGTACGAGGAGATCGCGGAGAAGGGGCTGGAGGACTCGGTCTACCTGCAGCGGGACCTCGAGGACCGCGAGGAGCTGGCGAAGCTGTGAACGGTATGCGAGGGCGCCCCGCAGGCGAAGCCGAGGAGCGACCCGATTCACAAGGGGCCCAGAACTTCCTCGCCCTCTTCCGCTCGCTCTGGCGGCTGATCCGGGGTCAGGACAACCGCTGGCGGAAGGTCCGTTGGCTGCTCTCGCTGCTCGGGCCGTACCGGCGCCAGGTGCTGATGATGCTCGGGGCCCTGATCCTCGCCACTGGCGCCACCCTTGCCCCGCCGTTCCTGGTCGGCAAGGCGGTCTCGGCGGTCCTCGACGGCGACACCACCGCGCTCGTCGTGATCGTCGCTGGGTTCATGGTGGCGGCGCTGGTCGGTTGGGGCACGAGCTACCTGCAGACGTACTTGGTCGGATGGGTTGGCGAGCGCGCCCTGCAGGACCTGCGCATCAGGATCTTCACGCACGTCCAGCAGATGTCGATCGGCTTCTTCACGCGGAACCGGCCCGGGGTGCTGATCTCGCGGATCACCAATGACGTGGATGCGCTCGACCAGCTGATCTCGACCGGCGTGGTGACGCTCTTCTCGAGCACCCTGACGCTGGTCGGGGTGGTCGTGATCATGCTCATTGCCGACGTCCAGCTGGCGCTGGTGGTCTTCCTGACCCTGCCATTGCTCGCGATCGCGAGCCTGGTCTTCCGGATCGTCGCGGCGAGCGCCTACCGGATCACCAGGGAGCGGATCGCGGAGGTGACGGCCTACCTGCAGGAGAGCCTCAGCGGCGTCCGGGTGGTGCGGAGCTTCGCCCAGGAGAGCCGTCACATCGAGCGTATGGCCGAGCTCAACGAGCTCAACCGACGCGCGAACCTGAAGACCGTCTACCTGAACGCGTCGTACTTCCCGGCGGTCGAGCTGCTCTCGGCGGTCGGGACCGCGGTGATCCTGCTCTACGGCGGCTATCAGGCGCTGGATCTGGCGACCGAGTCGGCACGCAATGCGCAGATCGGGATCGTGGTCGCGTTCGTTGGGTACCTCTCCACCTTCTTCGACCCGATCCAGCAGCTCTCCAACCTCTACACGACCTACCAGCAGGGGATGGCGGCGCTGGACAAGATCTTCGACCTGCTGGATACCGAGCCGGACATGGTCGACAAGGCGGACGCGGCCGATCCGGGGACGCTGCGCGGCGAGATCGAGATGGACGGCGTCTGGTTCTCCTACGGGCTCGACAGAACCGCAGGGCTGAAGCGGTCGAGCGGGAAGATCGAGAGAAGCGATGAGGAGGAGGACGATGCCGCCTGGGCGCTCGAGGACGTCTCCATTCACGTTCCGGCCGGCGAGACCCTGGCGCTTGTCGGCGAGACCGGCGCCGGGAAGTCGACGTTCGCGAAGCTGGTCTCGCGCTTCTACGACCCGCAACGGGGCCGGGTGTTTGTGGATGGGAACGATTTGCGCGATCTGAGCTCGACCTGCCTTCGCAGCCAGCTCGGGATCGTGCCCCAGGAGGGGTTCCTTTTCTCCGGAACCGTGCGGGAGAACATCGCGTTCGGGCGTCCGGATGCGACCGACGAGGAGATCGAGGCGGCGGCGGATGTGATTGGGGCCGGCGACTTCATCCGGCGGCTCTCGGACGGCTTCGACACCGAGGTCGGCGAGCGGGGCGTGGGCCTCTCGGCGGGGCAGCGGCAGCTGATCGCGTTCGCCAGGGCGCTGCTGGCGGAGCCGCGGATCCTGATCCTGGATGAGGCGACGTCGAACGTGGACGTGCGGACCGAGCGGACCATCGAGGCGGGGTTGGAGCGGTTGCTCGAGGGGCGGACCGCGATCGTGATCGCGCACCGGCTCTCGACCATTCGGAATGCGGACCGGATCGCGGTGCTGGAGAACGGGCGGATCGTGGAAAGCGGCACGCACGACGAGCTGATCGCGGCCGGCGGGCGGTACGCGCAGCTTTACGGGACCTGGGCTGAGGTAGCCGCTTAGCCGCTGCCGGGGGCGACGCCCCCGGAGCTGCCGCCGGTGCCGCCGGAGGACCCGGAGGTGCCGGACCCGCTGCTGCCGCTGGTGCCCGAGCTACCGGAGGTGCCGCCGCCCGATGTGCCGCCGGCGGTGCCGCTGGTCCCCGACGAGCTGCTCGGCGTGGTCGGGGTGACGACTCCGCCGCTGCCGGACGAGCTGCTGGAGCTGCTGGAGCTGCTGGTGCTGGTGCCCGAGGACGTGATCGGCTGGCCGCATTCCTTGAAGCCGTAGGCCGAGGCGGCCTGCTCGGCCTGGGTCTTGGCGCTGTCGAGCTCGCTCTCGAACTCGGTGGTGTCGTCGCCGCGCTGCAGCGCGAGGCCGATCTTCTTGCCGGCCGAGACCTCGTCCGACATTGCCTGCAGGAAGGCGTCGAGGTTCGTGTCCGACGGCGGGTTGAGCTGCTTGATCTGGTCGACGACCCCCTGGCGAAGCTGGGCGATCTGGTCGGCCTCGGTAAGGCCTTGGCCGGAGGAGGCGAACTGCTCGATCGAGCTGTCCGCCTCAGCGCAGATGGAGTCCGCCTGGGCGATGAAGTCGCCCCCACCCTGGCTGGGCTGGGTCTCCGTCGGGACCACGATCGGGGTCTCAGGAGAGCTGTCACCGCCGCAGGCAGCGAGCGCAAGTCCCGCTCCCACCGCCGCGACCGGGACGAAAACTCGTCGCAGGCGCCACATAGAGTCGCGCAAGGTAGCAACTATCCCGGAGGCGTCCGGAGCACAAACCCGCTCGAATCGGCCTACGCGACATCCTTCTGATCGTCGTCCGGCGGCTCTACCAGCTTCAGGTGTCGACCCGGCTTGCGATGCCCGTTGCGGCCGCCGTAAGTGTCTCCTTGCGAGTGGCAGTTCGGACAAAGAATGGACAAATTGAAGAGCCGGTTATCCATGCCGTTCCCGTTCTTGTGGTGAAGCTGCATGTTCAGGGGCTCGTCCAGGCAGCTAGAGATTCCGCACTCCTCGCACGGATTCTCCTTCAATCCGGCTTTGATCAAACGCCTCTTGAGGTGGTCACGGCCGGTGCGCCGACCGCGGACCAGCAGGTCCTCGATCGGGATGACGTGAGATCTCGGCTTGATCGCCCCTCGCTGGACTGCCTTGTGCCATGAGCCGAGGTGGAAGCCAACCTTCTTCGCGCACTCGCGGACCGACATCCCCTGATCATGCGCGGCCTGCACAGCTTCCCAATCCACGCCATTTGAGAATCCGAAGCGCGACTTGCATTCGGCCATTGTGTGGCCGGCGTCGTAGTAGGCCTGCACGGCAGACCGGTCGATCTTGCTCTTCCGGCCGTCCATCGAACACATGTTCGCAACCGTTCAGGACGGAAAAGCCCCTATCGATCCAAGAAGACCCGCTCAGGGACGGGTCTTGACTTCTAACTGCGGGCCAGGGACTTGAACCCCGAATTTGCGCTCCAGAGGCGCACGTGTTGCCAATTACACCAGCCCGCATCGTTCGGTCCCGAACCTCTGCGGGACCTATCGCGGCCCATAAGCCTAGCTTGACGTGAGCTGAGCGAGGTCGCTGTCAGCGTCCCCGAGCAGCGCCTTCGCCTTCTCCGCTCCAACGTCTACACCCTCCGCCAACAGCGTCCGCGCGTGCGCCAGATCCTCGGAGCGCTCGACGCTCAGCGCGCCGACCACCTTGCCGTCCTTCACGTAGAAGACCGCAAACTCGCCGGCGTCCTGGTCCCCGCGCCAGATCTCCTCGTCCCAGTCGGTCGCCGGCCCCACGTACTCCAGGCTCGCCCAATCGGCCAGGTCGCTGAAGAAGTACGGCACGGCCTCGTAGGGCTTCGCGTCCCCCATCATGGACCGCGCCGCGTGCTGCCCCTGCTGCATCGCCACGTCCCAGTGCTCGACCCGGATACGCCGGCCATGCACCTGGCTCGCATACGAGCAGGCGTCACCGGCCGCGTAGATCCCCTCCACCGAACTCTG
The DNA here is from genome assembly GCA_963797265.1 of uncultured Solirubrobacterales bacterium. GTDB lineage: Bacteria > Actinomycetota > Thermoleophilia > Solirubrobacterales > 70-9 > DASUPK01. The sequence goes on from CAWCOY010000006.1 coordinate 49,977, forward strand.
CAGCGTTTCGTCGCAGCGAATCCCCCCGTCGTCCTCGTCGATCTCCAACCCCGCCCGCTGCGCGATCATCACATCCGGCCTCACCCCCGCCCCGACCACGACCATGTCCCCCTCGATCGTCTTGCCGCTCTCGGTCACCACCGCGCTCGCATGGTCATCCCCCTCGAAAGTCGCGAGCGTCTCGCCGCCGTGGAACTCGATCCCCTTCGACTCCATCAGTTCCTGGAACCACCGTCCCACCTCCTCGCCGAAGGTCCGCGACAGCGCCACGTCCTCCATCATCACCAGCGCGCAGTCGGTCCCCGTGGACTTCAGCGACGCGGCCACCTCGCACGCGATGTAGCTCCCGCCGATCAGCACCACCCGATCCGCCTTCTCCGCGTCGGCCCGGATGTTGTCCGAGTTGCCGAGCGTTCGCACGTAGTGAATGCGGTCCAGGTTCGCCCCGTCGACCCGCAGGATGTTCACGTTCGCGCCGGTGGCGATCAGGGCCCGTTCGAATTCAACCTCGTCCCCGCCCTGCAGCTTCACCGTCCGCGCCTCGGGATCGAGCGACATGACGTTGGTCTCGGTCCGCAACTCGACCCCGTTCTCCTCATACCAGGAGAGCGGATTGACATGGGCATCCTCCCTGGTCGCCTCCCCCCGGAGGTACTCCTTGGTGATCGGCGGCCGCTCGTACGGCGGCTCCGGCTCCCGCCCCACCAGCAGGATCGACCCATCGGCCCCCCGCTTGCGCAACTCGGCGGCGGCATAGCCGCAGGCGAATCCCCCGATCAGCAAGTACTGGACAGTTCTCATCCTCGAAGTTGGCGTCCCTCGGGCCGGCTTTCTTACTCCGCGCTCGCCCCATCGGACCCGAAGAACGACTTCAACTCCTCCTCCAGCCCCGGATCGAGCACGGCCAGCACCTCGTCCCCGGCCTCCAGCACCGTGTCGGGGGTAGGCACGAACCCGCCCTGCCCCTCGCGCAGAATCGAGATCAGCAGGCTCCCCTCCGGCATATCCAGATCCCCGACCCGCTGTCCGGCAACCCGGCTGTTGTCCCCCAGCATCATCTCGATGATCTCGAGCCGCTCCTCCGGCAGATCGAGCAGATGCACCAGCCCGTACTCCGGCACCTCGTGCTCGAGCAGCCGCAGGATCAGGTCGGTCGCCGAAACGTAGGGCTTGATCCCCAGCAGCTCGAAGTGCGGCCGGTTCCGCGGGTTGTTGACCCGCGCGATGATCCGGTCGACCAGATACTTCTCCTTCGCCACCTGGCAGATCAGCATGTTGTCCTCGTCGTCGCCGGTGACCGCGATCACCATGTCGGCGCGCGAGATCCCGGCCCGCTCAAGTACCCACAGCTCCGAAGCGTCTCCGTACTGGATGTTGTGCTCGAGCTCCTGCTCGACCGTCAAGTACCGGTTTCGGTTGTCCTCGATCAGCGTCACCTCGTGACCCTTCTCGAGCAGCTCCCTGGCCAGGTTCCAGCCCACCTTGCCGGCCCCGGCGATGATGATGTACTTCCCCTCTCCCATCGATCAGCTGGACGTACCGGCCGCGGCGGCCTCCAGGACCTCCTTCTCGAGCATCTCGATCGCGACCTTCGTCGGGCAGACCGTATTGACCCCCTGCTTCTCGTACCACTCGGCGCGCAGCGGATCGAGGATCCGCGCGATCACCGTCGGCACATTGAACCTCCGCTTCGCGATCTGGGAAATGACGATGTTCGTGTTGTCCCCGTCCGTCGAAGCGATGAACGCGTCCGCCCGCTCGATCCCCGCGGCCGTCAGGGCGTCCTCCTCCAGTCCGGTCCCCACCGTGAACTGACCGCCCGAGTCCTCCCAGGACTTCTCCAGATTGACCTCGAGGCGCGCGTGCGCCTCCGGGTCCTCATCGAGGCAGGACACCTCGTGCCCCTCGCGCAACATCGTGCGAGCGACCGACGAGCCGACTCGCCCGCAACCAACGATCAGAACGAACACAAGGCGGATCTTAGATGGGAGCGGGATGCAGTCCGGCTTCGCCATCAGCATCAAACGGGTCGCGCTGACGCGCGCCCTCGCATCTGCGCCTCGCTTCGCTGCGGCGCACCCTCGCATCAACTCCGGCCGAATCATGCCCCCGGGCAAACTACTGACCGGCCAGCGTAGTTCGACCGCTTGTCCAATTTCCAATCCACCCCGAGACTTCGTGCCGATCCGACCGTGCGATTCGAACGCACGTCGGACAGGGGGAAGTCGACCATGGAAGCGACCGAACCCAAAAACGGCGGAACCCAGATCACGGGCTCCAGCGCGCGAACCGCCGAGCTCCTCGCCGAGCTCTCAGCAGCCGACACCGACGGCGCCGCGACCCGCCTCGCCCTGAAGCGCGCCGCCGAGGCGGCCGACGCCGAGCTCTGCGTCTACGTCGACGGCGAACTCACCGAAAGCGCCGCCTCCGAGGTCACCCTCGTGGTGCCGGTACACGGCAGGCTCCATGGCCATTTCGTCCTGGCGCGAGCCGACCGCATCTTCACCGCCGCCGAGTGCGCGGAGGTCCAGGCGATCGCCCGCGCCCTCAGCCTCTTCGAGCCCGGGCTCGGCCCGAAACTGCTGGAGCGCCTGGCGCTTCAGGACGAACTGGCGGCCGGGCTCCGCCGCGGCGAGATCCAGACCTACTTCCTGCCCACGGTGGACCTCCGCACCGCCCGCGTCATCGGCGTCGAGGCGCTCGCCCGCTGGTTCCATCCCGAGCGCGGGATCCTCCAGCCCGCCGACTTCCTCGACATCGCCGAGACCGCCGGCCTGATGCCCGCCATCACAGAGCGGGTTATCGAACTCGGGCTGCGAGCCGCCGGCGACTGGTGGCGCTCCGGCCTGCGGCTCGAACTGTCGGTGAATCTCCCCGCCGCGGCGCTCACCGAACCGGACGAGCGGCCCCAGGAATTCATCCGCGAGATCCTCTCCCACGCCGGTCTGCCATCCGAGGCGCTCCGCTTCGACCTCCCCGAGGACGCCGTGATGAGGGCGACGGATCCCGCCGAGGCCCTCCAGCGGCTGACTAGAGTCGGCAACGCGATCTCGATCGACGACTTCGGCACCGGCCACACCGGCCTCGGCCGCCTCAAGCGCCTCGCCGTGGACGAGCTCAAGATCGACCGCTCCCTGATCCGAGCCCTCGCCCGCGGCGGCGACAGGGCCCTGGTCCGCTCGACCATCCACCTGGCCCGTCAGCTGGGTCTGCGAGTGGTGGCGGAGGGCGTGGAGGCGGAGGAGACCTGGCGCCAGCTCCGCGGCATGGGCTGCGACGCCGCCCAGGGCTTCCTGATCGGCGCGCCGATGCCGGCACGCGAGGTCCTCGCCTGGATTGCGTCCTGGGACGCGCGCGGGCGCAAGCTCAACACCATCTCTCGCGAGCAACTGGAGGTCGCCAAGCCGGAGCGTCCACGCAAGACCAACCACGCGCGCGACAGGGCACCGGCCTAGATCTAGCTCTTCACCGGACCCGGTTCCTCGTCCCGAGCGGTCTCCTCCTCCGGCGGCGCCGTCAGCAGCACGCGGCACGGGGCCTTCTTGAGCACGTACTCGGTCACCTCCCCGATCTCGTCCGGACGGGCCCCCCCGATGCCGCCGAGGATCGCGCCACCCCGGACGCGCGTCGGCGGCTCACCGCCCATCACGATCACCTCGGCTCCCTTGTCCCGCGCCTCCTGCACGATTCCGGACCCCAGCGACCGCGCAGCGACCAGGCTCGTGGTCACCTCGACGTTCTCGTACTCGTCGCCCACCTCACGGGCCCGCTCCAACGCACGGTCGGCCTGCTCCCGCACCGACTTCGGCAGCGGCGAGTCGAGCGGCACGGTCAGCGGCAGCTCCGCCACGTAGACCACGTCCAGCCTCGGTGGCCGCTCCCCCTCCTCCACCTGCGCGTCGGCGAGCCTGCCCGCGGTGCTGACGATGTCGTCGTCCAGCTTCGTCCCGAAGATCGGCACCAGGATCGTCGAGTACTCCACCTCCGCGGGCTGCTTCTTCAGCGAGGCCTCCGGCACCTGTACCCGCCTGGTCAAGGGAGTCCCCTCCACGTAGCGCCGGTAGATCACGTAGAAGACCAGCCCGAACACCATCCAGCCTCCGCCCACCCAGACCGCGGTGTGGTGGAGCAGAAAGACACTGATCCAGGCGAGCCCGCTGATCACCGCCCCGAAGATCGCCAGCAGCGGCAGCTCGTGCGAGCCGAATCTCATGTTCCAGGGCACCCGGTACGGACGTTCCAGGTCCGGTTCGACGACGCGTAATCGGACGATCGAGATCTGCGCGATCGTCACCGCGAGCAGCGCCCCGAACGCATAGACGCGCGCCAGGAACCGGATGTCTCCCGGAATCGCCAGAGCCAGCGCCAGCACCGCCGCGATCACGATCGCGATGTAGGGAGTCGAGTAAGTCGACTCCAGCTTGCCGGCCCAGCTCGGTATCTGCCGGTTGGTCGCCAGGACGTAGACGTGCCGCGACAGCCCGAGCATCGCCCCGTTCGCCGCCCAGAAGAGCACCGGCACGGCGACCAGCATCACTATCCACTTCATGACGTCGTCGAGAAGGCCGTGGTCGTAGTTGGCGACCACTCCGAGCACCGGCTCCTCGATGTACTGGCCCGCCAGAGCGGTCTCAGGCCCATGCGGGCCCGGGGTCACGGGTACCGCCATCAGCGCCACCGCCGCGATCCCCGCGTAGATCAGCGGAATCGCGATCGTGCCCACGCGCAACACCCTCTTCAAGTCGGCCGGTTCGAACTCGAGTTCCGGAGCCAGATCGCTGGCCGCCTCGATCCCCGCGTAGGCGATCGTCGCGATCACCAGCGAATAGACGAGGTCCTTGACGCTCGGCGTGCTGAACAGGTGGAGCTGGTCCGTCAGCAGGTCCGGGTGCAGCACGACAAGCAAGCCGACCACGATCACCAGCAGCTGCAGCCCGAGCTCCGCCAGGGCCAACACGACCAGCCGCCGCTGCCGATTGCGGCCGGTGACGTCGGCGATGTTGAGGATCGCCGCCAGCGCGATCACCAGTGCCGCCACGGCCAGCTCCACGTCCCCCCCACCGAACGTTCCCGAGATCGGTGTCAGGTAGTGCGAGACCGTGATTGACGCCGCCGCGATCACGATCAGGTAGTCGATCAGGATCGCCCAGCCCGCGATGAAGCTGATCAGCTCGTTGAAGGCGTGGCGCGCGAAGGTCGCCGACCCGCCCCTCTGCCGGAGCATCGCGCCGCCCTCGACGTAGGAGAGGGAGGTGAGCGCGAACATCAGCCCCGCCAGCAGGAAGATCACCGGCGTCAGGCCGAGCCCCCGGTCCGCGACGACCCCGATCGAGAAGTAGATCGAGAACCCCACGGCCGCCGACGCCGCGGAATAGAGGAACGGCACACCGAGCCAGCGCCTCATCACGGGTCGGCCCCCCTCATCCGCGCATCGACAGATAGAGCCGCCCCGAACCGAGGGCGATGAAGAGCAGCCCAAAGAGCACGCCGACGGCCAGCGGCCCACCGCCCCGCGCCAGCGTGACGATCAGCATCGCCGCGCCGAAACCGATGATCGTCACCGAGAAGATGCGGACGGCGAGCTGATAGCCCTCATCGGGCGAGGGTGGCCTGGGCATATTTCGGGAGCTTAGGCTCCCCCATGGATCGCTCTACAGCGCGATGATCGGAATGATCAGGATCGCGACGATGTTCGCCACCTTGATCATCGGGTTGATCGCCGGCCCGGCGGTGTCCTTGTAGGGATCGCCGACCGTGTCCCCGGTGACGGCGGCGGCGTGAGCCTCGGACCCCTTGCCCCCGAACTCACCGTCCTCGATCAGCTTCTTCGCGTTGTCCCAAGCGCCGCCGCCGGCGGTCATCGAGATCGCGGAGAAGATGCCGACCACGATCACCCCGATCAGCAGGCCACCCAGCGCCTGGTAGGAGATCACGCCGACGATCACCGGGATCAGGATCGGGATCAGAGAGGGCAGGATCATCTCCTTCTGGGCCGCTGCCGTGACGATCCTCACGGCGTGCCCGTACTCCGGCTTCTCGGTGCCCTCCATGATCCCCGGGTGCTCGCGGAACTGCCGCCGCACCTCCTCGACCACTCCGCCGCCGGCGCGGCCGACCGCCTCGATCGCCAGCGACGAGAACAGGTAGACCATCATCCCGCCGATCAGCAGACCGATCAGCACTGGCGGATCGAAGATCTGGAAGCTGAGCACCTTGTTGCCCGCCTCCTGCTGCAACTCGCTCGTGAAGGCGTTGAAGAGGACCAGCGCGGCCAGCGCGGCCGAGCCGATGGCGTATCCCTTCGTGACGGCCTTGGTCGTGTTGCCCACCGCGTCGAGCGGATCCGTGATGTTCCGGACCTCCTCCGGGAGATCGGCCATCTCCGCGATGCCGCCGGCGTTGTCGGTGATCGGCCCGAACGCGTCGAGGGCCACGATCAGCCCCGTCAGAGAGAGCTGCGCCATCACGGCGACGCCGATGCCATAGATCCCGTCGGTGCCACCTCCGGCGAGCTTCCAGGCGCCGAGGATCGCGAAGGCGAGCACCAGGACGGGCAGCGAGGTGGACTGGAGGCCCTGGGCGAGCCCCTGGATGATGTTCGTCGCGTGGCCCGTCTCTGAGGCCCGTGCGATCGTCCGCACCGGCCGAAAGCGGGTCGACGTATAGAAGTCGGTGAGGACAAAGAGCAGCGCCGTGACGCCCACTCCGATCAGCCCGCAGAGCCAGAGGTCGGTGACGCTCGTGTTGCCGAGCGCCCCGCCGCCGAGCGGGTCATCCATCAGCCATTTGGTGATCGGATAGAAGGCCGCGGCCGAGAGCACCGCTGACACCACCAGCCCCCGGTAGAGCGCGGCCTCGACGTTGCCGGTCCGCGTGCGCACCGAGAGCGCTCCGATGATGGACGCGATGATCGCGACCGCGCCGATCGCGAGCGGATAGATCGCGACTTCCCGGGTGAAGCCCGTGAACGTGATCACCCCGAGCAGCATCACCGCCACGGCGGTGACCGCGTAGGTCTCGAACAGGTCGGCCGCCATGCCGGCGCAATCGCCGACGTTGTCGCCGACGTTGTCGGCGATCACGGCGGGGTTGCGCGGGTCGTCCTCGGGGATGCCCGCCTCGATCTTCCCGACCAGGTCGGCCCCGACGTCGGCGGCCTTGGTGAAGATGCCACCGCCCAGACGGGCGAAGACCGAGATCAGCGACCCGCCGAAGCCGAGCCCGACGAGCGCGTCGACGCACTCCTTGTCGGTGAGGTCGGTGAAGATCAGCAATGCGCCGAAGTAGCCCGCGACGCCGAGCAGGGCGAGTCCGACGACGAGCAGGCCAGTGACGGAGCCTCCCTTGAAGGCGATGTCGAGCGCGGGCGGGATACCACCGCGGGCCGCTTCCGCGACTCGGGCGTTGGCCCTGACCGAGAGGTTCATCCCGATGAAGCCCGCGGAGCCCGAAAGAATGCCGCCGATCACGAACCCGATCGCGGTCTGCCCGTTCTGCAGCGGGATCAGCAGGATCGCGACGACCACGCCGACCCCGGCGATGATCATGTACTGGCGCTTCAGGTAGGCGCTGGCGCCCTCCTGCACCGCCCCGGAGATCTCCTGCATCAGCTCATTGCCGGGCGACTTGAGCAGCAGTCGCTGGGTGACCAGCAGGCCGTAGACAACCGCCGCGGCCGCGCAACCGAGCGCGACTACGACGCCGTAATCGGTGAAGAAGTCAGTCAAGTTAAAGGCTCCCGTCGGGTTCGTTGAAAGCGGCGCGGGAGTCTACCCGTCAGCTCCCCGGGGGCGTCCAGAGGTCCGAATCGCCCTTGGTCGGCCCGGAAGTTCCCTGCTCACCGACGCTTTCGGCGCCCGCGGACCCACCTTCGGCAGTCTTCCCCTCCCCCGCGTGCTTGGCGTAGAGAACCTGCAGCTCCGAGATCGCCTGGCGCAGCTGCGGCTGGGCGTCCGATTTGACCAGGTCGGCCAGCGCACGCGCCGCATCGATCCCCACCTTGGCCTGGTCGAGATCGCGCTCCTCGTCGATCGCGATCCGCCGCGCCGACAGGTTCAGGATGCTGACCGCGCTCTGCAGGACGACGTCCTCGACCCGGACCTTGCGGATCTCCTCCTCGAGCTGCGCACGGAGCTCCTCCTCGCTCGGCTGCCCCGCGGCGCCCTCGGGGCCCGCGGGTCCTTGCTGCTGCTGCTCTTCATCTGCCACTGACGGCGCCCTCCGGTGCGTAGGTCCTGCGCGTCTCCTCGACCGAGCGGCGGTAGATCTCCTCGATCGGCGCGCCCTCTGCGAACCGAGCATATGCGCGTTGGGCGCCATTGCGCTCGGGAAGCTCAACATCCAGCCCCAGGCTCTGCCTGGCCGGCTCCGTCCAGGCGAGGATGTCCTCCAGCACGCTCCTGGTGGGCACCACTCGCCGGGCCCGGAAATCGATCATCTCGCCGTCCATTCCATGGCGGATCGCGCGCCACAGGTTCTCCTCGATCTCGCGCTGTCCAACACCAAGGCGGCCACAAAAACCGCCGCCGGATGAAGGCGAGCTGCCCTCGTCGAGGTCGATCGCCGTCTGGGCCACGCAGGCCGCGATCAGCGCGGCCAGGTTGAGCGACTCATCGCCGCGCGTCTGGGCGTCGCAGATGCGCACCTCGATCGTGCCGAAGTAGTGATGCGGCCGCACGCTCCACCACAGCTGCGTGGCCTCGACGATCGAGCCGGTCTCCTCCAGCAGCCGGACGAAGTCGGCGTACGTTGCCCAGTCGCCGAACGGCTCGTGGACCCCGCAGCGCGGGAAGGTCCGGGTGAAGATCTCGGTGCGCACCGAATGCAGTCCGGTTTCCCGGTGGTCGAGGAAGGGCGAGTTGGCGGAGAGCGCCAGCAGCGGTGGCAGCAGCTCGCGCATCCGGTCCGTGACCTCGACGGCGCGATCGGCCCCTCGCACCCCGACATGGACGTGCAGGCTCCAGGAGTTGTTCCGCTGCGCGACCCAGCGCAGGTCCTGCTCGAGCCTGCGGTAGTGCTCGGTGTCGATTATGTGCTGGTCGAGGTAGTTGGCCCACGGATGCGTCCCCATCGCCGCCAGCGCCAATCCCATCTCGTCGGCGATGGCGAACAGCCGGGTCCGCCTGCCCTGCTGCCGGTCCGCGGCATCCGCGAAGCTCTCCCCGCGGCCTGAGCGAATCTCGATCTCGGTGTCGATCAGCTCGCCCTTGACCGCCGGCGCGAGCTCGGCGTCGCGGAGGCACGCCGCCTTCATCTCCTCGAAGCGGTGCTCGAGGTCGAGGATCGCGGGGTCCACGATCGCGAACTCCTCCTCGATGCCCACGGTGAAGTCGGTCGAGGCCTCGAAGGCCTCGCGCACCGCCTCGAGGTCCAGCGCGTCGTGCAGCGGCTCCGGATCGGTTGTCACCGGCGGCCCCGCCTCTCAGGTCAAATAGAAGTAGAGGGCGTAGAGCAGGTCCACCGCGGGGCTCGAGGTGTGCACCGTCACGTCGGGCGGGACCTGCAACAGCCGTTCGGAGTAGTTGAAGATGATCTTGACCCCGGACTTGACCAGGCGGTCGGCGACCTCCTGAGCGGCGCCAGACGGGACGGCGAGGACGCCGACGACGACCTGCTCGCCCTTCACGACCTCGTCGATCTGATCGAAGGAGCGCACCTCGAGCCCGCCGATCCGATTGCCGATCACCGCCGGATCGACGTCGAACATCGCCACGATCCGGAAGCCATGGTCGGCGAAGATGTCCGAGCTGGCGATCGCCTGGCCGAGGTGGCCGGCGCCGAAGAGGGCGATGTTGTGCTGGCCGGCGGTCCGGAGGATCTTGCGGATCTCGTTGACCAGCGACTCGACGTTGTAGCCGACGCCCCGCTTGCCGAACTTGCCGAAGCCGGAGAGATCGCGGCGGATCTGGGTCGAGTTGATGTGCGTGTAGTCGGAGAGCTCCTGCGAGGAGATCGTGTTCTTGCCCATCTTGCGCGCCTGGGTCAGCACCTGGAGGTAGCGCGAGAGCCTCGCCGCAACTCCCAGCGACAGGCGGTCGCCGTCCGAGAGCTCCGAGGTCCCCTGCTGCCCGGCGGTCTCCGCCGCCACGTCCTCGATCATGCGGACAAGGTATCGAGACGCGTGCGCAGCCCGTCGGCGTCCAGGTAGAGCTCGGACAGGATCTCGCCGTCGAGCTCGACCACGGGGATCTTCTCGAGGAAGCGGGCATGCAGTTCGTCATCGGTCTCGATGTCCACCTCCTGCACCTCGAAGCGCAGACCATCAGCCCGAAGCCGTTCCAGCCCGGCTCGCGCCTCGTCGCAGAGGTGACAGTCAGGCCGCGCGTACAGCCTGACCAGTGGCGAAGGCATCGAATCCGAGGTAGTCGGGATAGGGGATGGGCTCGCTGAACCGCGCAGCCGAGGCAATCATCGCCGCGTTGTCCGTGCACAGTGAGATCGGGACCAGCTTGAGCCCGAGGCCGAGCTCGTCGCAGAGGGCCTGGGTGCGCTCGCGCAGCTCCGCGTTTGCCGCGACGCCGCCGCCGAGGGCGATCGCCGGCCACTCCCCGGAGCGCGCCGCACGGCGAAGCTTGGCGACGAGCTGGTCCGTGATCGCGCGCTGAAAGGAGGCGGCGAGGTCCGCCCGCCGCCTCTCGGTCTCGTCCGGGCCGAGATCGCGGACCTTGTAGACGAGCGCGGTCTTCAGCCCGCTGAAGCTGAAGTCGAGGCCACGCGCGCTCATCGCGACGGGGAAGTCGAAGGCCTTGGGGTCACCCCTCTCCGCGGCGCTCTGTATCTCTGGGCCGCCCGGATAGCCGAGACCGAGCAGGCGAGCGCCCTTGTCAAACGCCTCGCCCGCGGCGTCGTCGAGGGTCTGGCCGATCACCTCGAAGCCGCTCGGATCGCGCACCCCGGCGAGCAGGGTGTGCCCTCCGCTCGCGATCAGGCAGAGGAACGGAGACTCGAGCGGGTCGGGCTCCAGGTAGTTCGCCGCGACGTGGCCGTGAAGGTGGTCGACCGGGATCAGTGGCTTGCGCTGGGCGGCGGCCAGGGCCTTGGCCGTGCTCAGGCCGACCAGCAGCGCGCCGATCAGGCCGGGGCCCTGGGTGACGGCAACCCGATCGACCTCCGCCAGCTCGATTTCCGCTTCGTCGAGAGCGGCGGCCACCACGGCATTGACCAGCTCGAGGTGGTGACGCGAGGCGACCTCGGGAACGACGCCGCCGTAGCGCTCGTGGAAGGCGGCCTGCGAGGAGACGACGTTGGACAGGATCCGCGCCCCGTCGGTGACGGCGGCGCAGGTGTCGTCACAGGAAGTTTCCAGAGCGAGGATCAAGCGACCGAGGCGCCCTCAGCCGCCTCGAGCCACATGATCAGGGCGTCCTCGCCGTTGTCGTGGTAGTACCGGCGACGCCGACCGGCCGAGCGGAAGCCGAAGCGGCGATACATCTCGATCGCCGGCGAGTTCGAGACCCGAACCTCGAGAGTGAAGCGGGAGCCGGGGCCGGCCTCCTCGAAGAGCCGCTCGATCAGGTCGGTCGCGACCCCGCGTCGACGCCTGTCGGGATGGACCGCGACGTTCATCAGATGCCAGACGTCGTCGTACCGCGCGCAGACGAGGTAACCGACCAGCCCGTCGGAATCCTCCGCCGCCAGGCAGATCCCGGACGGCTTGGAGAGCTCGAGGACGAACATCGCCAGCGACCAGGGCGTCGGGAAGGAGCGCCGCTCGATCGAGATGACCGATGGGAGGTCGCCGTACCCGAGGCGCCGCAACCGAAGCTCCCCGGTGTCACCCCCGGGGGACTCCGCGATCTCGCTCACGCCATCTCTTTGCATCGGGCGGTCTCAGGTACAGGGGTTGGATCTGGTCGGTTGGCGCCTCGGCCGCCTCCACCCCGAGCGAGCACACATGTCGTGCGGCGACTCTGTGGATCGAACTCTCGGGCGGGGCTACCGTGGCGCCGGCGGCCTCCAGCTCTGCGGCGAATCGTAGCGCCCCGTCTCCGGCCGCCAGCGGGGGGCGATCGAGCTCGCGCACCCGCTCGGCGAGCTCCTCGGGCGGCGCGACGAACGGCGGCCAGAGCTCGTCGCCGTTCTGGAAGAGCGCAGCGAAAGCCTCGTTGCGGCGGGCATCGAACACCGGCAGAGCGAGCCCGTCGCCGGCTCCGGCCTCTGACATTCCGCGCGCCAGCGCAGCGAGCGACCCCACCGGAGCGAGCGGCAGGCTGCGGGCCTGCGCCAGCGCGCGGGCCGTGGCGATGCCGATCCGCAGCCCGGTGAAAGAGCCCGGACCGACGCCCACCGCGATCCGATCGATCCGCGGCCAGCCGCCCGCCGCCTCGGCCGCGCGCTCGATCTCCGACAGCAGGACCTGCGCGTGTCGGGGACGCCCATCGGGGCCGGGGTCGATCGAGGCCTCCCGCGCCACCTCGCCATCGGCCGCCGCGCCCACCACGGCGCGGTCGGTCGCGGTATCTACGCCCAGCACGAACATCAGTAGGGTCCGTTGCGTCGCGAGGCGTCCACCGACCCCGGGAGAAGGAGAGCGTCCATGGAAGCGGAGTCCAGCAGGTTCAAGCAAGGCGCATGGAAAGGCTGGGGCATCGCCGTCGTGGTCGCGATCGCGGTGTTCGGCGCCGGCGCGGGATTTGCCGTATCCGGGTGCGGGAGCGACAACAACAGCGACAGCGTCAACAACGCCATCGACAGCATCCAGTCGCAGGCGAGCAGCGTCCAGAGCCAGATCTCGAGCGCGGCGACAAACGTTCAGAGCCAGGCCCAGAGCGTGCAGACCCAGGTTCAGAGCCAGGCCCAGAGCGTCCAGAGCCAAGTCCAGAGCCAAACGCAGTCGAATGGCGGCTCGGGCGTCCCGGGCTATTAGCCACTGACTCGACAAGTCGGTTGAAGTACGTCCTGCTCTACGAGTCCGCCGACAACGTCGCGAGAAGGCGCCGCTCCACGCCGCCGCGCACCGCGAACATTGGAAGCCATTCCGCGAGCGGGGCGAGCTGCTGCTGATCGGGCCGTTCGGCGACCCGCAGTCCCAGGCGCGATGGCGGTCTTCACAACCCGCGAGGCCGCCGAGCAGTTCGCCCGCGACGACCCCTTCGCGGTCAACGGCGTCGTCCGCTCGTGGGAGGTCCGCGAGCGGGACGAGGCCGTTGGCTCGTAAGGCCTGGTTGCTCTCAGCCCGCCTGGAACGACACCAGCTGCGTGCTCTCCCCCTGCCCGGGCGGGGCTCCGGCGACCTGCTGCTCCTTGACCGTGCCGATGCCCTGGACGTAGTACTTGTGGTCCACGACCTTCGGCTCCAACGGGGTGGTCTCCTCGGTCAGCATTGCGCTCTGGGATGAGACGGCCGGCGTCGTGACGCTCGCCATCAGGTCGAGGATCCGGAAGCGGTCCTCAGCCTCGCCCTTGAGCGCCTCCTGCTGGAAGGACTGGCCGACCACCGGATGTGCCGGCATGAAGATGCCGCCCCTGGCACCGTCGTGGCCGTTCAGGAAGGATCCCTCGGTGCTGGTCACCTTGCCCTGAGCGTTGAGCTCCGCGGTCTTCTCGCCGAGGTACCAGACAGTGCCGCGCTTGTCCTGTGCGTACCAGTCGGTGGTCCGCTCCGCCAACCGACCGTTGAGGAAGAGCCGGTCGTGGACGACGGCCGCTCGGATCCCGGTGATCGTCTTCACCTTGGGAGTCACCGTCATCACGTCGCGCGCCGCCCTGCCGTCCTTCTGGCCTTCGTAGACGTAGACCGAGCTGCGCGCCAGCGGGAACCAGGTGTTGGTGACCAGGCTCGAGCGGTGGCTGAAGTGAGGCGCCTTCGGCGCGGGCAGCCGCTTAGCGGCGCTCGCCGCGGGGACCGAAGGGCCGAAGGCCACCGCCACGGCCAGCGCCAGCGTCGCCGCCATTCCGATCGTTCTCTGTCGCATTGAGGTCATCGTCGTCCTCCTTTGGGGGATCGTCCAATCGGGAACGACGCTAGGGCTGCCACATCAACGCCCGGTGACAGGAAGATGATTCGCGGATGACAGCGCGCGGTTCGCCTCAGAACTCGATCTCGCGCTCGTCCCCGCCGGCGTGCCGGATCTCCACCCGGCGCGTGATCCGCTCGAGCCAGGGCTCCGCAACCCGGGGCCACTCGATGAACGACACGGCCTCCGGGGTGACGTAGTCATCGAGCAGGGCCGGATCCTCCTGGTCGAGCTCCGCGAGCCGGTAGAGGTCGAGGTGTGAGACCGGGATCCGCCCGGCGTAGGTGTGCCCGATCGTGAAGGTCGGTGAGGTGACCGGCTCGCTGACGCCGAGCGCACGCGCCGCCCCTCGGATCAGGGTCGTCTTCCCCGCCCCCAACTCGCCGCTCACCAGCACCACGTCGCCGGGGCCCAACTCTGCCGCCAAGCGTTTCCCGAGGGCCTCGGTCTCTGCGGCGCTGCGCGTTCGCGCGGTCACGCCCGCAGCGTAGTGAGGCGCGATCAGCCCTCGAAAAGGCCGATCTGGTCCGGCTCGGGCTCACGGTCCGTGACCAAGGGCTCCGGCTCGGGCAGCAGCTGCTCGAGCAGATCGGGGATCACACGGAAGTCCTCGCGCAACTGTTCGGCGACCCGAGGGGTGCGCAGGCCGGCGGCCGGATGGAAGAGAGGCAGCAGGTAGAGATGCCGCCCTCCGATCATCTGCTGCTGGGGCGTGCCGCGTACCTTGGTGATGCCGGTCGGGTTCGCGGTCAGGAGCTTGGTGGCGAAGTTCCCCAGGGTGGCGATCACCCGTGGTTGGATCAGCTCCACCTGCTGCTCCAGATAGGGCCGGCAGGAATCGATCTCCTCGGACTGGGGATCGCGATTGCCAGGAGGGCGGCACTTGAGGACATTCGCGATGAACACGTCCTCCCGCTTCAGACCGATCCCCTCGAGCAGCTCGGTGAGGAAGGCGCCGGCGCGCCCGACGAACGGCAGGCCCTGGCGGTCCTCCTCGGCTCCCGGCGCCTCGCCGACGAACATCAGGTTCGCGTTGGCGTTACCGGCGCCGAAGACGACTCGGTTGCGGGTCTCCGACAGCGGGCAGCGCTCGCAGATCGACGCCTGGTTGTAGACCTCGACCAGCGCCTGGCGGCGTGACTCGGCGTCGCTCATGAGCTCCCCCGTCTCCTGGACGAGCGCTCGGCGGCGCGCTGCCGCTTGAAGCGCTCCTTCGCGCCGCCGCGGTCGATCCCACGCTTGTCCTCGAGACGGCGCTTCTGGCCCGGCGTCAGCTGGTGTTGCAAGGACGCATAGGAACTCGACACCTGGCGCTCGACCTCCGCCGAATCGCACTCCGGGCAGGCGACCTCGGCGGCCTGGATGCCACCGGTTGCCCCCACCAGCTCCTCGAAGCGGTGACCGCACGACTCGCAGACGAACTCGTAGATCGGCACCGCGTTGATGGTAGTTCGGGTCCCTGACCACCCGGGCAGGATTTCGGCTCGCAAATTGGAGCGATTTGGCAATTGCGAGGGCCGGATCGGACTGGCTGGGCAGCCAGAAGCGCTCTCTATACTCCGCCGTGGGCTGCGACCGATCTGGCGTGGACCCAGAAAAGCACCGAAAACCTCTCCAAACCTCGTCCTAAGGCGAACCGAACCGTCTGGTATCTCCCATGCGGGAACTGGAACGGGATGACATCCCCTCCCCCCTGAGCACGCCGCTGACCGTGGTCGGCAGCGGCAGTGTGGGCCGCTCGCTGGCTGCGGCCGCCGAGCGGGCCGGCGCCCAGGTGAGCCTCGTCTCGCACGAGGAGGCGGCGGAGTCCATCCCGGCGGATGCCGCCGTCCTGCTCTGCGTTCCGGACGAACAGATCGCCGCCACGGCCGACCGGCTCGCGCACGTTGCACCCGCCCTCATCGGCCACACGAGCGGTGCGACCACCCTCGACGCTCTCGCCGGCGTGGCCAAGCGCGGGGCGGCCACCTTCTCGCTGCATCCGCTGCAGACGTTCGCGGACGGCAAGACGCCCGTCGAAGGCACCCCTGCCGCGATCGCCGGGTCGAGCGACGAGTCGCTCGCCTACGCCCGCTCCCTGGCCGACGCCCTGGGGATGCGGCCCTTCGAGGTGCCGGAGGAGAGCCGTGCTGCCTACCATGCCGCCGCCGCGATGGCCTCGAACCTAATGGTCGCCCTGGAGGAATCCGCGACCGAGCTGATGCAAAGCATCGGGGTCGAGGATGCCCGCGAGTTGCTCGCCCCGCTGGTCCTCCGCACCGCCGCCAACTGGGCCGAGCGGGGCCCCGAGGCCCTCACCGGCCCGATCGCCCGCGGCGACCGTGCCACGGTCCAGCGGCATCGCGTGGCCCTCGCGGAGAACGCCCCGGACCTCGTCCGCCTCTACGAGGTACTGGCGATGCGTGCGGAGGCCATGGCCTGGGAATCCGTGCATGGGGTCTCCCAATGAGGATCGTCCGCAACAAGGAGGCGCTGCGAGAAGCGCTCGCCGAACCCCGTCGCGAGGGCAGGCGGATCGGGCTGGTCCCGACCATGGGCTACTTCCACGATGGACACCTGTCGCTGATGCGACGCGCCCGGGAGGCCTGCGATGTCGTGGTGGTCAGCCTCTTCGTCAATCCGACCCAGTTCGGCCCCAGCGAGGACCTCGACTCCTACCCCCGCGACGAAGATCGGGATGCGGACCTCGCCGCGCGGGAGGGTGTCGACCTGCTCTGGACACCCGACGCCGCGGAGATGTACCCGGAGGGCTTCGCCACCGCGGTCGAGGTCGCCAGCGAGCTCACCGGCGTGCTCGAGGGCGATCCCGAGCATCGCGGCCCCTCGCACTTCCGCGGCGTGACGACCGTGGTCGCGAAGCTCTTCAACTCCGTCCAGCCCGATGTCGCCTACTTCGGCCGAAAGGACGCCCAGCAGGCTCTGGTGATCCAGCGAATGGCGCGGGACCTCGACTTCCCGGTCGAGATCGAGATCCTGCCGACGGTGCGTGAGGAGGACGGGCTCGCCCTGAGCTCGCGGAACGCCTATCTCGATCCCGAGCAGCGCGAGCGGGCCACCGCCATCCCCCGCGCCCTGCGAGCAGCCGAGCGGGCGGCCCGCGAGGGTGAGACCTCGACCGACGCCCTGGTGGAGGTCACACGGAAGGAGCTTCGTGACGCCGGCATCGAGCCGGAGTACGTCGAGGCACGCTCGGCCGAGGACCTCTCTCCCATTGCCGAGCTCAACGGGCGGCCCGTGCTGGTCGCGGTCGCCGCCCGGGTCGGCAGGGCACGTCTGATCGACAACGTCTTAATCGCTCCCCCAACCACAACGGAGGCCTGATGCAGCGTCAGATGCTCAAGTCGAAGATCCATCGCGCGACGATCACGGACTGTGACGTCGACTACGTCGGCAGCATCACCCTCGACCCCGAGCTGATGCGCCGAGCGGACCTGCTGGTCAACGAGCAGGTCCACGTCTGGGACATAGACAACGGGGCCCGGTTCGTCACCTATGCGATCGAGGGCGAGGAGGGATCGGGAACGGTCCAGGTCAACGGCGCCGCGGCCCGGCTGGTCCGGAACGGCGACAAGGTGATCATCGCCAGCTTCGGAGCCTTCGACGAGAGCGACCTCGAGCGCTATTCGCCGCTCGTGGTCCACGTCGACGAGAAGAACGAGGTGGTGGCGGTCGACAGCGACCCGACCGCGCTACTCGGAGGAGTCAGTCCCGAACAGGAGGCACTGCTGTGAGCACTCATCCGCCAGACAAGCAAGGGCTCCAGGAGCGCAAGCCCATCACCCTGCCGAGGCTCGCTGAGATGAAGCGCACCGGCGACCCGATCGTGATGGTCACCGCCTACGACTATCCCTCCGCCCAGATCGTCGACGAGGCCGGAGTGGACATCGTGCTGGTCGGCGACACGGCCGCGATGGTGGTCCTCGGCTACGACGCGACCACCCCGGTCGGCATGCAGGAGATGCTGATGATGGCCGGCGCCGTCCGGCGCGGCCTGAAGCACCCGCTGCTGATCGGTGACATGCCGTTCGGCTCCTACGAGTCCTCCAACGAGCAGGCGATCGAAAATGCCCAGCGCTTCGTCAAGGAGGCGGGCTGCGCCGCGGTCAAGCTCGAGCGCGGCGGGCCCTCCGTCGATCGGGCCCGGGCGATCGTCCGTTCAGGGATTCCCGTGATGGGGCACGTCGGGCTGACCCCGCAGACGGCCACGGCGCTCGGCGGCTTCAAGGCACAGGGACGCACAGCTGAGGCGGCGGCAAAGCTCTTCGAGGAGGCTCATGCATTGCAGGCCGTGGGCTGCTTCGCGATCGTCTTCGAGGCGATTCCCGCGGCGGTCACCGAGGCGCTGATGCCGAACCTCGACATCCCCGTGATCGGGATCGGCGCCGGCCCGGCAACCGACGGGCAGGTTCTGGTGCTGCACGACCTGCTCGGCGTCTACGCCGGCCACAAGCCGAAGTTCGTCAAGCACTTCGCCCACGTCCGCGAGGAATCGCTCAAGGGCGTGCGGGCTTATACGAAGGAGGTCCGTGCCCGGCGCTTCCCCGACGATCAGGAGCACACCTACTCGATCCCGCAGGACGAGCTCGAGGAGTTCGCCCGCTACCTCGAGGAGGAGGCGCTCGTCGGCACTGACACCCCCTGGGACTGGTAGAGCGGATTCACCGCGGTAACCGCGGCCGCCCGCGAGTGTAAGTTAGTTGCAATTAGCACTTTCTACGCTCGCATAGGAGGTGAGCGATGGAGATGCTGAGAAGGTTCGAGCCGCTGGTCCTCTTCGTGATGATCATCGGCGCTCTCAACTGGGGCATCGTCGGTCTCACGGACGGCGATACCAATGTGCTCTCCGACATCTTCGGGAGCGGCACCCTGACCAACGTCGTCTATGTGGTCATCGGCGCCGCGGGGCTATTCGCGATTCCGAGGCTGCTCGATGCGTTTCACATCGGGGCCGGTGCGCATCCACGGGGCACCTGACGCGAGGGTGCTCCGAGGCAAAGCCGAGGAGCAACCCGATTGACGGCGAAGCCGTCCCGAGCCGGGCTTAGGCCCGGCTCGGCCATTCGGGGGTGAGTGTGAGCCTCAATCTCGTCGCCCTCCGTCCGCGTGAGGGACGAGCGTAAGGCGTGTCGTGAACACCTGGCCGCTCTACGCCCTCCTCGCCGCCCTCAATCCGACCCTGCTCGCGGCCACCACGGTGATGCTCCTCCTCGACCGGCCGAAACGGTTGCTGCTGGGATACTTGCTCGGGGCGCTGATGACGAGCATGACGCTCGGGCTCGTCATCGTCTTCTCGCTGAACGGGTCCGCGCAGACGGCCCAACACACCCTGAGCCCGGCGTTCGATCTGGCTCTGGGTGGGCTCCTGATCATCCTGTCCTACGTGATCCGCCGCTCGGGTCACACGGGAGAATCGGCGCGCCGCCGGAGGCGTGCTGACGCCAAGCGGGCGAAGGGCCCACCGCTCTGGCAGCGAACGCTCAGCCGAGGCTCGGCCTGGATGACGTTTGTCGTCGGAGCGCTGCTGACTCTCCCCGGGGCCGCGTATCTGATCGGGCTGCACAAAATCGCTGAGTATGAAACTGGAACCCCGGCGACGGTCGGGATGGTGCTGGCCTTCAACCTGATCATGTTGGCGCTGCTCGAGCTTCCCTTGGTCGGATTCGTAATCGCGCCGGACTGGACCCAAGGGGCCGTCGATCGCTTCAGGGACTGGTTCGCCGGCAACGCTCGCCGGCTGGCGGCTCAAATAGCCTTCGTCGTCGGCGCGCTGCTGATCGTGAGGGGCGTGGTCTCTCTGATCTAGCGAACGTCGGCCCCGGGAGGCTCTGCCGGGAGCGCCACGCGATCGATGCAGGCACCGGTCAGCTCGCCAAGACCGAGGCCGGCCAGAGCGCCCACGATGACATCGAGCGGATAGTGCACGCCGGTATGAACACGGGAGTAACCGACGAGGGCCGCGAGCGCGTAGAGCGGGGGCCCGGCCCACGCGAGCTCCCGGCCCGCGCCCGTCGCGAACGCAAAGGCGGCCGCCGTGTGGCCCGAGGGAAACGAGCGGCTCCCCGGCATCCTGACGCGCGACCGTCCGGGCGTGAACAACGCCCTGCGGTCGGGTCGCTGCCGGCGCAGGATCGGCTTGAAGGCGAGGTTGACGACCGCCGAGGTGACGCCGACCGAGGCCATTCCCCGCACCGCCGCCCGGGTGCCCTGCCGGCCCCCGCCCAGCGCAAGCGCGAATGCGAGCCCGATCGAGATCCGTGAGTAGTTCGCAGCCTGGGACAGCCGGCCGAGGGCCACATCGAGCGCCGGCGTGCGCGTCTTCGCCAGGGCGCGGTAGAGCGCCAGGTCGATCCGCCTGACCTCCGCCAGGGCGTTGCCCGTCCGCCCCGATCTCACCAGGTCAGCTCGATCTCCAGCTCGCGCTCGTCGGTTTCCAGCTCCAGCTCGACCTTGACGTGAACCTCATCGGGAACGTGGACCTTGAACTGCATGCCACCGCGCTCGAACTCGATGTCGTTGTTCTGGGCCAACTTGTCCGCGAACGTTCGCAGCCGGGCAGCGGCCTCTTCCCGCGACATCTTCTCCTTCGTCTCGACCTCCAAAATGTCCATCACGTCTCCTTTGTCTGTGGTGTGCGTCCGCCGGCGATGCCGACCAGGGCCCGGATGCCGCCGAGGGCGGTTTCGGGGATGGCTGCGGATGGAGATGCCCCGGGGTGTTTCCCGGAGACTCGCACGCGCAGGACGCCGGGCTTGATGCGGAATCGCAGCGGCGGGTCGAGCGTCACCGCCTCGCCGTCGATGCCCGCCATCACGGGGTGGTCGGAGCGAACCTCGAACTCAGGCGCAGACCACTCGCGCCAGGGTCGCTGGGCGAAGCGTCTCGGCCTGCCGACCGGCGCCGCGGCGACGGTGATGCCCAGTAGGCCGTCGTCGATCCTTGGGCGCGTCCCTGATCCCACGGCCCGGCCGAGCCGATAGCGATTGTTCGAGACCAGCACCGCGGCTCCGGATCGGTGGTCCTGGCCTCCGGGCCCATTCCAGGCCAGGTCGAGCTTGCCGCCCGATCCGAGCACGTCCGGCACCGTGTCCAGCAGGGTGCGCAGTTTGGCCTCCCGGTATCCGGGCCTCTGGACCGCCTCCGCGTAGAGCCCGAGCGAGACGTTGTTGACGAAGACCTGCCCATTCACCTCTGCCAGGTCGACTCGGCGCTCCCCCCCGTCGACGAACGCATCCAAAGCACCGACGACGTCATCACGGTCAACTCCAAGGTCGAGCGCGAAGTGGTTTCGCGTGCCGGCGGGCACGCACGCGTACGGCAGATCCAATTTCGCGGCGCACGCCGCCACCACCGCCTGTGAGCCGTCCCCGCCGGCCATCGCCAGTGCGTCGGCGCCATCGGCGACTGCTTTCTCGACCAGCTCGCCGAGATGAGCGCCTCGTGTCAGCTCGATCGGCTCGATGCCGCGGGCCCGAGCTTCGCTGGCGAGCCCGAATCGCTGCGCCTTTCCGCCACCGGACTTCGGGTTGTAGAAGAGCACGGGTCGCTCCGGCCGAGGGGCGGTTGGCAAAGTCACCTTTCTCCTGAACGCCGCACGCGCCAACGCCAAGGTCGCCGTCAAACCAACGCCGATCAAGATGGCCTCCACGAGGTGGTCTCCATCCTCCAACAGGAGCACGACCGGTACGGCGAGCGCGACCAGCGCCGCTCCCAGCGAGGCGACGCGCACGACCCCGCGCCGCAGTAGCCCGTACCAGCCGGCCACCAGCGCGGCCGCGACGCAGCCGAGCACGATCAGCCCGCGAGGGAATTGCTGGAAGACGACGTAGAGAGCAAGGAGCAGCGTGGCGGTCCCGAGCACGAGCGCGAGTCCGGCCGCAGCTCTCCGTCGACTCCCCGACGCCATTTCCTCGCCCTCCAGCATGACGCGCTTCCGGTCGCTCTGCTCGCCCGGGTAGTTTCTGCCGATGAGAACCTGGCTCGCCGGACTGGCGGACGATGATGCCCTCGTCGCCAGGTTGACTCGCATCGCGATCTGGGTGGTCGGAATCGTTGTGCTGATCGTCGTCCTCGACCTGCTCGGTATTCCGGTCGGCGACTGGATCAGGGAGCTCTTCAAGAAGATCAGGGAGGTCCCGGCCTGGGCGGTGGTCGCCGCCATCGTGCTGCAGAGCACCCAGACGACGCTCGCCGCGTTCGCCTGGCTGACGATCCTCCGCGCGGCCTTCCCGCGCGCGAGGATCACCTTCCGGCTCGTGCTCGCCTCTTACGCGGTGGCGGTCGCCATGAACAGCTTCCTGCCCGCGAACATCGGCACGTTCGTGATGCTGATCATGTTCACGAGCGTGATCGCGGGCGCGACGTTCGCGGCGATCTTCTCGGGCTACCTCGTGCAGAAGATCCCGTTCACGATCTTCAACGTCGCGGTCTACCTCTACCTCTTCCTCTCGGTCGCCGGCTCGTTCTCGATCAAGCTCAGCGGCCTGGCGAATCACAAGGTCCTCGCGATCCTCCTGATCGGAGGATTCGGCTTCCTGCTCGTCCTGACGACGCGGGTCTTCCGAAGACAGTGGGCCAAGGTCCGCGAGCAAATGATCGTGGGCGGCAGGGTCCTCGGTTCGCCGCGGAAGGCGGTGACCGGGCTGTTCCTGCCCGAGCTGGGCAGCTATCTGGCACGCCTGGCGATCATCGCGGTGTTTCTCGGCGCCTACAGCATTCCGGTCACCTTCCACAACGTCGTCTCCGTCACGGCGTCCAACTCGATCTCGAACACCGTGTCGCTGACGCCGGGAGGAGTCGGGGTCACACAGGCGATGAACAGCGCAGCACTCTCGAAGGAGACGACCGCGAACACCGCCACCGCCTACTCCGCCTCCCAGCAGCTGATCACCTCCGCATGGAACGTCGTCTTCGCCACTGCTCTCGTCTGCTGGGTCTTCGGCTGGTCCGGCGGCAGGGAGCTGGTCACGAGCTCCTACGAGGAGGCAAAGGCGAAGAGCCAGGAGCTCAGAGAACGACGTCATGCCCGGAGCACGTCATCGGCCGGCTGACCCGGACATGAGCGCCGCACGCAGAGCGAGCCGAGTCGCCTGGGCCGTCGTGCGTGGCCTGATCCTCTGGGTACTCGTCGCCCTGATCTTCTGGGGTGGAGTTGCCCTATTGCCTGGGATCGAGGTGCCCAGCTTTGGTGCGGTGCTGTTGACCACCGGCCTGGTCGCGCTGCTCAACGCCCTCCTCTGGCCCATCTTGATCCGGGTCCTGCTGCCGCTGACCGTCCTGACCTTCGGCCTCGGGTCGCTGGCGCTGAACGCGGCGATCGTCTCGGTCTCGATCAAGCTCGTCGACGGCACCGCGCCCGACTTCCTCGGAGCGGTCGCGGCGGCCTTCGTCCTCTCGATCAGCCTGACCCTGCTCGCGCCCGCCCTCAGCATCGACGACGATGCCCGCCAGCTGCGGCTCGTTCGACGACGGGCGCGTCGTGCTCAGGCAACTGACTCCGACGTACCCGGCGTGATCCTGTTCGAGATCGACGGCCTCGCGGAACCCGTTCTGCGACGTGCGCTCCGCGAGGGGCATGCGCCGACGATGGCCCGCTGGCTGGATCGGGGGACGCACAGGATCGTGCCCTGGGAGTGCGACCTCTCATCCCAGACCGGGGCCAGCCAGGCCGGGCTGCTGCTGGGAAGCAACCAGGACATGCCCGCCTTCCGGTGGTACGAGAAGGAGAGCGGACGGACGATGGTCTCGAATCACTCGAAGGACGCGGTTGAGATCGAGCGTCGTCATTCCGACGGTGGCGGCCTGCTCGCGGCTGGCGGGGCAAGCCGCGGCAACATGTTCTCCGGCGACGCCCCCCACTGCTCGGCGACGATGAGCGTGCTGCGCGACAGGAAGCGCTCCAGCGCGCGAGAGTACTTCGCCTATTTCGCTGATCCCTACGGCTTCACGCGCACCATCGCCCTCTACCTCTGGGACGTCATCCTCGAGCGTCGTGCGGCGCGCCGGCAGCGAAAGCAGGGCGAGGAGCACATCGCTCGCGGCGGTCTCTACCCGTTCATGCGCGGTGCCATCACGGTCGTCATGCGAGACCTCAATGTCGCCACCCTGCTGGGAGACATCGTCGAGGGCGTCCCGGTTGCCTACTCGACCTTCGTGGGCTATGACGAGGTCGCCCACCACTCGGGCATCGAGCAGCCGGATGCGTTCGCGGTGCTGAAACAGCACGATGCCCAGCTGGAGCGCCTCGAGAGAGCTATCGAGCAAGCTCCCCGCCCCTATCACCTGGTCGCGCTCTCCGACCATGGGCAGAGCCAGGGTCGGCCCTTCCGCCAGCGCCACGGCGTCGAGCTTGCGGAGCTGGTGCAGAGCGCGCTTTCGAGGGGCAACGTCTACGCACCCACTGCGCTCGACGAGGGCCTGAGCTCGGTCGGCGGTGCGCTGACCGACGCCCGTGACGAGGATACGGCGGCCGGAAGAATGATCGCCCGTGCGACGCGGGATCAGGTGGTGGACGGCGACGTGGTGATCGGACAAAAGGGAAAGGCTGCCGAGGAGACGCGGGAGGACGCCTCGGCGCACACCGCCGTGGTCCTCGCGTCCGGCGGCCTTGGGCTGATTTCCCTGCCCGAGCGCGACCACCGGCTCACGATCGAGGAGATCGAGGGCCTGCATCCGAGCCTGATCGGAACCCTCGTCGACCATCCCGGCATCGGCTTCGTGATGGCCCGCTCGGAGGGTGACGGCGCCATGGTGCTGGGCGCGGACGGGCGACGGCGCCTCCGGGACGATCAGGTGACCGGACGGGACCCCTTGCTCGACTTCGGGCCCAACGCCGCCGACCACCTGCGCCGCACCGACGGCTTCGCTCACTGCCCTGACATCCTCGTGAACTGCCTCTATGACCCCGAGGCCAACGAGGTCGCGCCGTTCGAGGAGTTCATGGGCTCACACGGGGGGCTCGGGGGGTGGCAGAGCCGGCCCTTCGCGATGGTCCCGAGCGAATGGAGCGAGCCCGAAGCGCCGATCGTCGGGGTGCGTGCCATGCACGACATGCTCCGGAGATGGCTCGCCGAAACCGGCCTGGAGCTCAGACCGCATTCGACGCACCCCTCCGGCTAGATGCCGAGCAGCTGCTTCTTCTTCGCCTCGAAGTCGTCGGCGCTGATCACCCCCTCGTCGCGGAGCTTGGCGAGCTTCTCGAGCTCGGCGGTGTAGTCGGCTTCGGCCGGCGCCGCCTGGGGTGCCTGCGGCGCCTGCTGCTCGTAGGCGGGCTGGTCCTGCGCGGCCCACTTCTGCTCCTGGCGGTGCCGCACCCTGCCCGCGACTCCCGCGGCCACGCCGACGCGGGCCGCCCCGCGGATCAATCCCGGTCCTTGTCTTACCAACGGCATCTTCATTCCTCCTTGGTCGGCATTCCTTTGTCAGGCGTTCGCCTGGGCCCATTCGCGCGCCGCGACTACGGTCTCGTGCGGAACGCGGTCGTAGTCGTAGAGCTCGCCGCCGGCATCTCGAATCGCATCGGCCACCGGCTTCGCCCAGAGGTTCTCCCAGACCAGCAGCGCGGCCGAGGAGTTCGGCTCCAGCTCCTCCGCGGCGGCCATCAAATCGTCCTCGTTGAACAGGCCGCCGGACTCGGCGCCGAGGTTCTCGAGGCCTTGCCTCACTTCCGGGTCGAGGTCGCTGAGCTCGAAAGCGGCGACCTCGCCATTCTCGTCCTTGCTCGCAAATGCGATGTCGATGATCCGGATCGTGCCCGCCTCCACCAGGTCGGCCAGTGCGGGCGCGATCTCGCCCCGGAACTGATTGCCCGGGAAGGACACGATCAGATACTCGACCGGTCCGATGTCACCAGCATCCGTCATCTCCCACCTCCATTCGTATTCATTTCACAGGTCTGATCTGAAGACGATCGTGTCCATGCCTGCGCTGCCCGCCCTCAGCCACTCGGCGCCGCGGCCGGCTCAGATCCACGCGGTGCACCTGATCCGTCCCCGGGCGGCTTTCCGGAGTGATCGGGCATCGGCAGCGCCTGCACGGTCAGGTAGGCAACGACCACGCCCACGATGATCAGCGGCCCCGATCCGAGGCCCGTATGCACGGTGAACAGCGTGGCAAGGACCACCGCCGACAGCGGCAGTCTCAACACCGCGACGACTCCCGCCCCAAGACCCACCGCAACTGCGGGGGTGAGCTCGTACCCGGGCAGCTTGGCCGCCATGAGACCGGCGGCCGCTCCGAGGAACATCGCCGGGAAGGTCGGGCCGCCTCGGAAGCTGCCGACGGAGATCCCGTAGGCGAGGCCCTTGAAGACGATGAGGAGCGCGAGCGCCGACAGGGACCACGCCCCGGGGCTCTCGACCAGAGGCCCAAGCCCACTCTGACCGGAAAACAGAACCTGGTCGACACCGTGGTCCGTGGTCTGCGAGAACGCGATGCCGAGTCCGGCGACCAGCAATCCCACCGCCGGGAGAACGATGAACGGCCGCGGCGCCGCGATGCGCTGGGTCTCTCGGCCGAGGCGAAAGATCGCGTAGGTGACCACGGCGATCGCGGCGGCGAACGGGATCGTCCAGACGAAATCGACCAGATCGGGGCGCGCAAAGTCCGGTAGCTGTACTGGGCTCAGCGATATATCGGCCGTGCTGAGCCCAGTCACCGACCCCATCCCGATCGAGACGAGCGATCCGATCCCGGCGGCCAGCAGGCCTGGAATCAGCACGAGGGGCAACCGCGATCCCCCCAGACCCGCCGCCTCGATCAGGATCACAGCGGCGATCAGCGGAGATCCGAACAGGAACGACACCGCGGCGAAGGTGCCCGAGGTGGCGAGCAGCGTGCCCAGCTCCGGCGGCGCGTCCCGCCGAAGCGAGCGGATCGTGAGGAACCCGAGCCCCCCGCCGAGGGCGATCAGCGGTGCCTCCGGCCCAACCACGAGGCCGAGCCCGATCGAGGCGACCGCAGCGAGCACCACACCCGGAATGTCGATCGGCTGAATCGAGGATGCCGAGAGGCCCTGGGCGGGGACGTGCCCCCCGTTTCCCGGCAGGCGCGCGATGGCGAAAGCCGCAACCACCCCGGCGAGGGCAAGCACTGGCAGGTACCACCACAAGGGAGCCCCATGGTCGAACCCCAGGTCCTTTGGGATGTCGGTGAAGACCCACTGCTGGATGTAGAAGACCAGCTCCAGGAAGCACCATGCGGCCAGGGAGGCGATCACACCGACCAGGGCGGCGAGCGCCAGGACGACGACAAAGGCCCGACTGCGCAGCGTGGACTCGGGATCCGCCGGCGGGGGATCAACCATCGGTGTCGGTGCCGCGCCGGCGGAACACCGACTCCAACCCCTGCCGCCATCTTTCCGACCCGGCTTCCCAGGTCTCGCTCGGGAAGTCCTTGACCGCCTGGCGCCGCAGGAACTCGAGGCCGACCACCGCCAAGATGATCAGCAGGAGCGCCGTGGGCAGGCGCTGGAAGCCGGGTGTGGGCGACCAGAGGAAGAGCAGCAGGAGAATCAGGAGGAGGGCCGAGTAGGCGATCACCCGGCGCTCGAGGATCGGCGCGATCCCGCGACGGCCAGAACGCGCGATCCCCGTGGGCCCCGAGAGCCAGGCGCCGATCACGATGAAGAGGCCGTAGAAGATCATCCCGCCGCCCTGGTCGTTGAGCAGCGAGGTGCCGATGTTCCAGGCGTTGTTGGCCGCCGGCTTGACCGCCTCGGTCGACGCGACAGCGTTCACCACAGCGGACCCGGCGAGGCTGCGCACCACGAGGACGGCGATGCCGATCCCGATGAAGGCGAAGCCAACCGTACGGAGCGCCTCCCGCCGCCAGCCGCCGGCGAGGTAGATCGCCAGGGCGAAGAGGCCGAGGGCCACCACGGTCAGCACCCAGGCCAGGGTCCTCAGCAGGTCGAGGGCCTTGTTTACCTTGACAAGATTGTCGTTGGAGGCGATCTCGATGTTGGCGACGCCCGGCGGGATCTTGTCCGCCGCGTTCACCCCGAGCTGCTGGCCGAGCTGATCGACGATCGTCCCGACGTCCAGGGTGACCGGCTGGTCGCCGCCGTGCTCGACGAGCGAGAGCAGGTTCTCCTGCGCCGCACGGTTGGCGTTCTCCCAGAGCTGCTGAACCCGCGGGCGCTGGAGCGCCTGGTCGGCGAGCCTAAGCGCGAGCTCGCGGATCCCGGCCGCGGCGGGTCCCGCGAGCGGCTGGAGACGCGGCGGCAGCGCCCCCTGAAGCTCTGCCTGGACGTCGACGTTGGCGTAGAGCGTGTCGACCATGAAGTAGGAGACCTGCGTTCGGATCTCCTCGTCCTCGAGCAGCTTCGAGCTCGTGTTGGTCCAGGTATCGGTCTCGAGCAGCTGGCGGTTGGCCCAGATCGCGAAGACCGCAAGGAACCCGATCAGCGAGGCGACCGCGATCAGGGGGAACACGACGCCCCGTCGCTTTCGCGGCACAGAGGTCGCGCGGGGCGAACCTTCGGACGCTTCCACCATCTCCCCTCGATGGATTTGGGTCGCTCATCCCTGAGCAATCCCCGTACCGCCCTTTGTATCAGGTGGAGAAGGGCGTCCGCTAGCGTGAGCGGCGTGGCCGTTCACAGCGGCGAGATGCAGATTTCGACACAGGGCGAAGCCGACGTCATCGACATCACGGCCGACGTGCAGCGAATGGTGGCCGAGGGACCGATTGAGGACGGTCTGGTCACCGCATTCGTCCGCGGGTCGACCGCTGCGATCACGACGATGGAGTTCGAGCCCGGCGGGGTCACGGACCTGCGCGCCCTGCTCAACCGGCTGGTCCCGGTCGAGGGCGACTACGAGCACAACCGCCTCAACCACGACACCAATTCGCACGCCCACCAGCGGGCCTCGCTGATCGGTGCGTCCGAGCAGGTGCCGGTCAGCAACGGCCGTCTCGGGCTCGGGACCTGGCAGCAGCTCGTGCTGATCGACTTCGACGACCGGCCCCGCGACCGCACCGTCGTCGTGCAGGTCGTCTCCTAGCCGAGCCCTCCCGTGGATGCCTCGCGGGCGGCGGCGACCAGCTCGCGCTGGACCACCAGCGTCAGCGTCCCAGAGAGGAGCAGGAGGCTGACGTTGACGCCGAGCACCCCGGCTGCGCCCCAGGAGTCGCCCACCTCGCCAAGCCCGAGAGAAACGCCGAATAGGGCCGAGGCCGGGATCGTCGTGACCGAGATCGCCACCCCCACGGCCGCCTGGGCGCGGGTCTCGAACGAGAGCATCGCCGCCACGCCAGCCGCAAGCGCCACGAGGATCGTCGAGTAGTCGATGTGATTGAGGCCTCGGAGCGCGGTGTCGTGGACCTCGAAGTCGCCGGCGAGGATGCCGGTCAGCTGGAGCAGCCAGGCGACCGCTGCGGCGACGGCCCAGCTGAGGACAAGACCGGTCAGCAGCGTCGCCAGTGAAGTGCCGGCGAGCCGGAAACGACGCCCGACGAAACCGACACAGGCGGCGCAGATCGGCAACAGGTCCGGGCTGACCGCCATCGCACCCACGATCAGGATCGGGTTGTCGGTGATCACGCCGACCGCAGCCACCACGGCGGCAACGGCCATCAGCGCCAGGTAGCGCCCGAGCGGCCGCGCATGCGTCCTGGCCTCCCCCATAACCTCGATCCACGCGAAGTCGCCGCCCGCCGCGAGATGTGAGTGCGCAGGGTGTGGCGCGACCACCTCCTGGCGGGTGATCAGATAGTCCGAGTCGCCGACCTCCCATTCGCGGATCAGATCCATCACGCGGTCCGCGACCGATGGCATCACATCCGCGGCCAGCACAATCCCGCTTCCCGAGCGCTCCGGTTGGAGGGAGACGATGCGGTAGACACCGCCGGTCCCTTCGAGCGCCTCCGTGACCTCATCGGCGCGGCGCTCCTCGATCGCGAGGCGGAGTCTGAGCACGCCGCGAGTCTAGGAAGCAGCCGGGACGCCCCTACGGATGCTTGAAGTCGATCTCCCGAATGACCTTGGCCGGGGCGCCCGCGGCGATCACGCCCGGCGGCAGGTCCCGCGTGACCACCGAGTTCGCGCCGACCACACAGCGCTCGCCGATCTCGACGCCGCCCGTGACCACGCAGCCGACCCCGAACCAGCAGTTCGAGCCGATTCGCACCGGCCCCTGGGGCTCGAAGCCCTGCCATGTGACCGGCTTCGTGGGGTCGTCGTAGCGGTGATCGGAGTCCCCGACGAAGCAGTTGTTGGCGAACATCACGTGATCGCCGATCTCGATCAGCTCGAGGGCGGCCAGCATCGTGTTGCGGTTCAGGAAGCAGCCCTCGCCGATCCGGATCCGCGCCTCACCCGACAGGGTCAGCCAGCAGCCAGGCTCGAGCAGGGTTCCCTCGCCGATCTCGAGCCTGTCGCTGTCGAGCGCCTCTAGAACCTCGCCCTCGATCGGATAACGGATGAAGAAGCCGCCCTCCGCGGCGTGCCGGTTGATCTGGATGCGGCGCCGCCGGCGGCTGTTGCGCTCGTACCAGCGTCGCTTCACCCACCAGGTGCGCCATTGCCTCCAAGAGGCCACCGCGGGAGCTTCCCAAAACCGGCGGCTGCCCCCAGAGATATCGTGCTGTCCGTGAGCCCCGGCTCAAAGAAGGCGGCGCGCGGCGGAATCGATCTCGGCGGCACCAAGGTCCAGACCGTCGTCGTCGACGCCGACAACAAGGTGCTCGGCCAGGCGCGGCACCCGACGCCCACCACCGGCGGCCCAGAAGACGTGGCTCGAGAGATGGAGGCGGCCCTGCGCGAGGCCGCCGCTCAGGCGGGTCTGGGGACGCGCGACCTTGCGGGCGTCGGTATCGGGTCTCCGGGCGACGCAGACGAGAAAACGGGCGTCGTGTCGGACGCCCGCAACCTGCCCAATTGGATCGGCCCCTTCCCGCTCGGTGAGCGCTTGTCCGCCGATTTCGGCGTGCCGGTGCGGGTCGGCAATGACGTCACGGTCGCGGTCCAGGGCGAGTTCGAGCTGGGCGCCGCCAAGGAGTTCGACACCATCCTGGGCGTCTGGTGGGGCACCGGTGTCGGCGGGGGCCTGATCCTCGAAGGCAAGCCATGGCTCGGCCGCGGCGCCGCCGCCGAGATCGGGCACGTGGTCGTGAAGATGGGCGGCGCTCGCTGTACCTGCGGCCGGAAGGGCTGCATGGAGGCCTACGCGGGGCGCATGGCCATGGAGATCAAGGCGCGCAACGAGGTCAAGCGCGGCGCCAAGACCGACCTCTTCAAGATCATGGAGGAACGGGGCCGCGACCGGCTCACCAGCGGAATCTGGGAGCGGGCACTCAAGCACGGCGACGACCTCGCCACGAGGCTGATGGATCGCGCGGTCAAGGCCCTCGGCGCCGGCGTCGCCTCGTGCGTGAACGTGATCGATCCGGAGGCGGTGATCATCGGCGGTGGACTCGGCGTTCGCATGGGCGAGAGGTACGTGAGACGTATCGCAGCGCGCATGCACCCTCACCTCTTCGTCGACGATCGGCCCCCCGAAATCCGGCTCGCCGCGCTCGGCGACCTGGGCGGCGCGATCGGCGCTGCCCTGCTGGTCGACGAGCGGGTTCCCGCCGCGGCAGCGGGCTAGATGAGCGATTCCATCTGCGCTGCGTGAACGCCGCCTGAATGAGCATGGCTGTTTGGCACGACCGCGATCGCTGGCTATCACTGCTCGAGGAGATCTTCGATCCACTGACGGAGCGACGGCTCGAGGGCGTCGGTGTCGCACCCGGCTGGCACGCCCTCGAGGTCGGATCGGGCAGGGGCTCGATCGCCTCCTGGCTCGCGACTCGCGTCGGCGAGGGCGGCCGCGTGGTCGCCACGGACATCGACACGAGTCTCCTCGAGGAACGCGACGACCCCAACGTCGAAGTGGTTCGGCACGACGTCCTTGTCGATGATCTCCCCGCGGAGGCCTTTGATCTGGTCCACTGCCGTGCCGTCCTCGTCCATCTCAGCGATCCCCGCCGCGCCCTGGAGCGCCTGGCAGGCTGGCTGAAGGCAGGCGGAGTTCTGGTCGCGGAGGAGCCCTGGACCGACGTCGCCCGCCTGGCCCCGGATCCAGTGGTCGCGGAGGCGGCCGAGGCGCTCGGCGAAACCCTCGATGGCAGCTTCGCGCGGCGACTGCCGCTCGTGCTTCGCGAGATCGGCCTCGAGCGGGTAAAGGCCGAGGCCGAACTCCAGTTCTTCGGGGGCGGCACGAGCCGCTCGGCCTTCTATGGGAGGGCTCTCGAGGGCGCCTGCACCCGCCTCGTCGCCGCCGGTAAGCTCGACGCAGCCCAGGTCCGCGACCTGCAGAGCAGCTTCGACGATCCCGAGTTCTGCGACTGCGGTTGGCCCCACATCGGAGTGATGGGCTGGAAGCCAGCCCCACTACCCACATAGGCTTTGGCCGTGTACACGACCACAGCGGCGAGGTCCGATAAGCCGGAGTGGGCCACCTGGATCCGACGCCCGGATTCCGGTGAGCGCAGCACCGTTCCCCTGATCGGGGTGCTGCCGGGGGAGGGAATCGGGCCGGAGGTCGTCGGCACGGCATTGGATGTCCTGCGGCAGCTGGAGGATGCAGGTGGCTCCCGAGTCGCTCTGGAGTTCGGCGGCCCGATCGGCAAGTTGGCCGAGCGCGAGGCCGGCAAGGCGCTCCCGGACGAGGTGCTGTCGTTCTGCGAGAGCGTCTTGCGCAGAGGGGGCGCGATTCTGAGCGGGCCCGGCGGCGGGCGCTACGTCTACGACCTGCGGCGGCGACTCGAGCTCTACATCAAGGTCAGCCCGATCCAGAGCCGCCTGGGCCTGTCCGAAGCCTCGCCGCTGAGGCCGGAATCGCTCGAGGGTGTCGACCTGCTGGTCGCCCGCGAGAACCTCGGCGGCAGCTACCAGGGCCAGTCGACAGCGGTGCCCGCGGCGGACGGCGGATCGCTCGTCGAGCATCGCTTCTCATACGTCGAGTCGGACGTTCGGCGCTTCCTTGCGGCGGCGGCGCGCCTTGCGGCCTCGAGGCGGAATGAGCTCACCGTCGTCGTGAAGCAGTCCGGGACACCCCAGCTCGCGGATCTCTGGCGCGGAGTGGGTCGGGAGGTGTGCGAGTCCGAAGGCGTGGAGGCCTCGTTCGTGGACGTCGATCTGATGGCCTACCGGCTCGTTGCGCACCCGCAGACGTTCGATGTCGTGGCCGCCCCGAACCTGTTCGGCGACATCCTCGGTGATCTGGCGGCCGTCCTCCTCGGGTCGCGAGGGCTCTCATTCGGCGCGAGTTACGACGTCGGCGCAGCTGGCGTCTACCAGACCAACCACGGAGCGGCCTATGACATCGCCGGCACGGGCCGCGCCAACCCCGTGGGACAGATCCTCACCCTGGCGGCGATGCTCCGCGAGAGCCTGGCGATGGGGCGCGAGGCGCGGGCGCTCGAAGAGGGCGTTCGCGGGACGCTGAGGGATGGCGAGACGACGCAGGACCTGGGTGGAGGACTGACCACGGACGAGGTCGCCACCCGCATTGGGTCCACTGCTGCGCAGGCCCTAGCCGCCGCGCCGCAATGAGACCGCTGCTCCTGCTCGTCGACCTCCAGCGGGACTATCTCGATTCACCTGGGCTCGAACCCGCGGCGGGGCCCGTCGTGGAGCGCGCCGCGACCCTGCTCCATTCGTGCCGCGAGGCGGACGTCTCCGTGGTGCACGCCTGGACCACCGTACGGAGAAGCGATGACCGTCGCATGCCGCACTGGCGGCGCGAGAACCGCTGGATCTGCGAGGAGGGCACGCCGGGACACGAGCCTCCTCCCGAGCTGCTGCCGGAGCCGGGCGAGCGCGTGATCCACAAGACCGGCTTCAGCGCCTTCGAGGACGGCCAGCTCGACCTTCTCCTCCGTGAGGCGAGCCCCGATCTCCTGGTCGTGGCCGGAGTGCACCTCCATGGCTGTGTGCGCCAGGCGGTGCTCGACGCCTACCAGCGCCATCCCATCGAGATTTGGGTGGCGGCCGACGCCACGGCGAGCGATGATCCGGTCCACGCCGCGATCACCCGGCGCTACCTCGAGCGCCGTGCGGCGAGGTTCCTGAGCGTCGACGAGGCGACCGCTGCGGTCGCGGGCACGACGCGGCCGTCCACGAACGGGAGCGTGGCCGAAGACGCCGCCCGGCGTTCCCGCGGCGCCCTGGCCGGGTGGGGGGCGCGCGGCACGGCCGAGCGAGCGGTGGCACTCGAGGAGCTGGCGGGGCGGCTCGCGCGTCGTGCGGAGGAGCTGGCCGAGGCGATGGCCGTCGGTCTCGGCAAGCCGGTTCGCTACGGCACCGTCGAGGTGCAGCGCGCCGCCGACATGTTGCGGGCCGTGACGACCCGTGCCCGGGGAGCCGACGAAGGTGAGCGAGCCGGAGGTGCCGAGGTGAGGCGCGCTCCGCTCGGTGTGGTGGCGCTGATCACGCCGTGGAACAACCCGGTCTACATACCGCTCGGGAAGATCGCCCCGGCCCTGGTCTACGGGAACGCGGTGGTCTGGAAGCCGGCTCCCGCCGCGAAGGACGTCTCCCGGCGGCTGACCGACCTGCTTGACGGCTTGCCGGTCACGGCGATCGAGGGAGGCCCGGGGGAGGCCGTCGCGGCGATGACGGCGCCGGGGGTGGACGCGGTGACCATCACGGGATCCTCGCTGGCGGGCTTCGCGGCCCAGGAGGTCTGCGCGCGCCGTCGAATCCCGCTTCAGGCCGAGCTCGGCGGCAACAACGGGGCGATCGTCTGGCCCGACGCCGACCTGCCCCTCGCGGCCCGCGAGATCGCCGAGGGCGCCTTCGCCCAGGCGGGACAGCGATGCACGGCCAACCGCCGTGTGATCGTGCACGGCGACTGCCGGCAGGAGCTGCTCGACCTGCTGCTGGAGGAGACCGCGGCGATGGCCTGGGGCGATCCGCGGCTTCCGGAGACCAGGGTCGGGCCGATGGTGAGCCCGGCCGAACGCGATCGCGTCGCGCGGCTCGTCGCTCGCGCAGGGCCCGGCGTTCAGCTGCTCGCGCCGCACAAGGCGGAGACTCCGGAGGCCGACGGTTTCGACGGCTCGTGGTATCCGCCGACGATCGCGGTCTGCGACGACGCGGACCACGAGCTCGTGCGTGAGGAGAGCTTCGGCCCGCTCCTCGTCTTGCAGACCGCAGGCGATTGGAACGAGGCGATTGAGCTCCTCAACGGCGTACCGCACGGCCTGGCCGCGGCGCTCTTCAGCGCGTCCGAGGAACTCGCCGAGCGCTTTCTCGGCAAGGCTCAGGCCGGGGTGCTGAAGCTGGGGCGTTCCACCGCCGACGCGGAGGTGGACGTGCCGTTCGGCGGCTGGAAGGGCTCGGGGATCGGGCCCCCGGAGCACGGCGACTTCGACCGAGACTTCTACACCCGGCCCCAGGTGGTCTACCGCTGAACGTCGAGACCTCGATCCCGGAGTGCTTCGAGGGACAGGCGTCCCGGCGCCCCGACGAGACGGCGATCGCGGGGACGTCGTGGCAGCCGACGTTTGCCGAACTGGACTCGGCCTCGAACCGGCTGGCGTCGACGATCGCCGAGCGCAACGCCGGCCCGCCCGGACGCGTGGGGATCCTGCTCCGGCACGACGCCCCGTTGGTCGCTGCCCTGCTGGCGGTGCTCAAGTCCGGCGCCGCCGCAGTGGTACTGGATCCTCGCTGGCCGCCCGAGCGGTTGCGGATGGCAATGGAGCAGGCCGATGCCCGCCTCATCCTGGCCGAGGGTGCGCACCGTGACCTCGCTCCGGCTGCGGGGTGCTCGCCTGCGGGACTCGTCGAGGTCCCGGAGCGTCCGGAGCCGGATGGCACGGCCCCCGCGATTCGTCCCGCGCCCGACGACCTCGCGTTCCTGATCCACACGTCCGGCTCGACCGGGCGCCCGAAGAGCGTGATGCAGAACCACCGGAACGTGGTTCACAACGCCGTCGTGCGACTGGCGGGCGGCCTCGGGCTGCGCTCCGACGACCGGGTCGCCCTGCTCGCCTCACCGAGCGGCGGCCAGGGGGTATCGACCGTCTGGACCGCGCTGCTGAGCGGAGCCACCCTCTGCCCGTTCCCGGTGATGGATCGTGGCGTCACCGGACTGCCGGACTGGCTGGCCGAGCACGGCATCACGGTCCTGGTCGCCTCGGCGTCGCTCTTCCGGCACTTCGTCCGGACCCTGGACGGCCGCCGCCTGCCGGGCATCCGCCTCGTGCGCCTCGGCTCCGAGCAGGTCTTCGCGAGCGACTTCGAGGCGTGGGCCGCGCATTTCACGGAGGACTGCCAGTTCGTCAACAGCTTCTCCTCGTCGGAGACCGGGAACGTCACCCAGCATCTCCTGCTGGCGGGTGACCAGGTGGACGCGGGCGGTCTTCCGGTCGGGAGACCCGCGGCGGACATGGAGGTTCTCCTGCTCGATGACGGAGAGATCGCCGTCCGCAGCGACTACGTATCACCCGGTTACTGGAAGGACGATGAGCTCACCGAGCGGCGTTTCGGCGATCACATCTTCCGCACCGGCGACCTCGGCCGGATCTCCGAGGACGGGGTGCTCACCGTGCTCGGCCGCAAGGACTCTCAGGTCAAGGTGCGGGGCGGCCGGGTGGACCTGACCGAAGTGGAGAGCGCACTCGCGACACGCCCGGTGGTCGCGGCCGCGGCGGTCAGACCCCATTCGACCCCGCGTGGGGACTCCGCGCTGACCGCCTTCGTGGCGCTGCAACCCGGAGCTGCGCAGGATGCCGCCGCGCTCCGGGAGGGCATCGGCACGACGCTGCCCCCCCACGCCGTGCCCACCGCGTTCGCGTTCGTGGACGCGCTCCCACTGAACGCGCACGGGAAGGTGGACCGCGACTCGCTCGCCCGGATGGAGCCCGAGCCGGCTGGGCAACCGGACGGTGGGCCGCCGGTGACCGAGACGGAGGAGTTGCTCGCGGGGATCTGGGCGGACGCCCTCGAGCACGATTCCGTGAGCCCGGGTGACGACTTCTTCGCGCTCGAGGGCGATTCGCTGACCGCGGCGGAGATCGCCGCCGCTGTACAGGTGCGCTTCGGTGTCGAGATCGAGCTCGATGCGTTTGCCGACAACCCAACGGTTGCCGCGATGGCGGAGTTGATCGATCGCCGGCGTTTAGGTGAGGACGCTGCCGAACCCCTGGCGCTGGAGAGGGTCTCGCGCGACGCGCCCATCCCCTGCTCTCTGATCCAGGAGCGGACATGGCGCCAGTCTCAGACCGAGGAGGGCTCGACCGCCTACAACGTCGCCTCCGCCGTACGGATCGAGGGACCGCTCGACGTCGAAGCGCTCCGGCGCTGCATCAACCGGCTCGTCGCTCGCCACGAATCACTCCGGACCACCTTCACCGAGCGCGACGGGGAGCCGGTCCAAATCGTCCACGCGATGGGGCCCGTCGAGGTGCCCCTGGTCGTGATGGCGCGTCCCGCGCAGGCCGACGGGTTGCTCCGGCGAGAGGCGTCGGTGCGCTTCGACCTCGTGCGCGGCCCGCTCGTCCGGTTCCTGCTGGTGCGGCTGGGAGAGCGGGAGCACCGGCTGCTGCGGATGAACCACCACATCAACGCGGACGGCCAGTCCTGGCAAATCTTCTTCAAGGAGCTCGCGGCGCTGTACGAGGCGGAGCTGCGGGGTGACGAGGCTCCCCTCTCCGAGCCTGCGTCCGCCCAGTACACCGACTTCGCCGCCTGGGAGCGGCGAACCGTGCGGCCGGGCTCGCCGTGCTGGCGCGCCGACGTGGATTGGTGGCGCGGATATCTCGACGGGGTGCCGGTGCGGACGCAACTCCCCTTCGCCCGCCGGGAGCCCGACGAGGCCGCCGATGTCTCGGACGGTGTCATGCAGGTCACGCTGCCGCCCAGCCTGACGAGAGAGCTCGACTCGCTCCAGCGCAAGGAGGGCGCCACGCGGTTCATGGTGCGCCTCTCCGCCTTCGCGGCGCTGCTCGCGGTCATGAGCGGCGAGCCCGATGTGGTCCTCGGCACCTACGGCACTACCCGCCGGCTGGTCGAGACGCGGGACACCTTCGGCTTCTTCGCGAACCCGCTTGCGCTGCGACTGCAGTTCAGCGGGCGCCCCAGCTTCCGGGACTGGCTCGCGCATGTCCGTGCCACGGTGATCGGCGTGAGCGCTCATGCCCAGACGCCCTACGACGCCCTCTGTGAGGAGCTGCGCGAGAGCGGGACCATCCCGCCGGAGTTCCAGGCGATCTTCAGCTTCACGAATGACAGACTGCCGCTGCGCTTCGGCGGCCTCGAGATGAGCCACCTCGGCAGGGTCTACGGGTCCATGCCGTGGGGCTTCACGCTCCAGTTCAGACGGAGCAGCGTGGCCGAGGGCTTCACGGCGACCTTCGATGCGCGCCTGCATGACCCGAGAGCGGTGCGCTCCTTCCTGAAGCGCTACCGGCGGCTGCTCGCCATGGTGTGCGACGAGCCGGACCACCCGCTCCCGGAGCTGATCCCGAAGCGGTGGCAGAGCTTCGGCCCGCTGCTCCGGCGCTGCGTCATCGAGCGCCGGTAGAGTCGCCGCGCACCTCGCTGGAAGAAACCGGGGACTACGAAGGGAGAAGCAGATGCCGCAGGTCGAAGGAACCGGGACGGTGAGCGTCGATCCGGGCAAGTGGTGGGTGGTCGCGCTGCTGGGCGCGCTCTCGATCGCCGCGGGCGTGCTGGCGCTCGCCTATCCGGACATCACGCTGCTCGTGCTGGGCCTGATCGTCGGGATCAACCTGGTCTTCATCGGAGCCGTCTGGATCGCGCTGGCGACCATGGAGCAGCACACCGAGGGTGGCCGGGTGCTGCGCTTCTTCGTCGGGTTCCTCGCGACCCTCGCGGGCCTTGTCTGTCTGGTCCGGCCGGGTGCCGGGGTGCTCGCCCTGCTGATCGCGCTGTCCTTCTGGTTCATCATCACCGGGGTCGCCGACCTGGCCCGCGCGTTGGACGAGCGCGAGCACCGGCTAATCGCCGGGATCCTCGGGGTGATCGGGATCGCCGCGGGGGTGATCATCGTGGCCAACCCCGACATCGGGCTGACCACGCTCGCGCTGCTCGCCGGCATCGGCTTCATCGTCCGCGGCACGGTCGAGCTGATGGCCGGGCTCTACATGCGCCGCCTGACCCACTAGCGCCCGCCTATTCAACTGAGGGAGCGGGGAGCCCGACCTGCGGCCGGGCTCCCCGACTCCAGGGCTAGACGCGTGTGTCTCGCACGTCCTCGCCGAATTCGACGATTCCGTAAACGATCCAGACGCAGAGGAAGAAAATCCCCAGCTCCCAGAACGGGTGGTGATCGCCCATGGCCAGCAGCGCCCCAATCGCTCCGAGGCTGCCGCCGACGATCCCGACGAAGCGGCCCCAGGCGTTACCGGCCATCAACGAGAACCCTCCGGTGAGTTGGACCACCCCAAGGATGACCAACACCCAACCCATCGTGTGGAGATTCGTGAAGATGTACCTGGTGTCGTTCACGTAGAAATTCGCATCGGAAATTGCACCGATGCCGTAGATGATGTTGAGCGTTCCCACCATAAGCAGCAGGATCGCGACGAATACGGCTCGACCCGCTCCTCTCACGTGGGTCTCCTCTCTGTTGCCGGCCGCCCCCTGGGCGGCCGTGTCCGCCGGTCAATCCATTGACCGATCGAGCGAAACCTAGCCACGGCCCCGGCGGAAGGCTGAAGTTCAGTCTGCAGGCGGCTTTGAGCCCTCGCGGGCCTTGGGGCTGGGCAGCGACGGCGCGCCGCCGATCAGGTCCTGGAAGCGCCGGACGCGCTTGTCGTGGCGGGCCTTCCTCGCCTCGGCCTTGGCCAGCTTGGCGCTCGCGGGCGCGTACCGCCGCTTCGCCCACCAGGACCTCGGTCGGCCGAGCCGGATCGCCGCCACCCAGGCCACCGGGGGTATGAACATGCCGACCACGGCCGCGCTCAGCTTGCCCTTGAGGGCGACGATCGCGCAGAAACCGAGGTTGAGGGCCACGGAGCTGACGATCGCCAGCGTCGAACTGCCGCCGGCGTCGAGAGGAGTAAATCCGACGATGTATCCACCGCCGATGATCGCCGCGAAGATCACCGCGTCGACCGAGCTGCGCCCCTCCTCCGCCCAGTAGACATCGTCGAGGTGGAGCCAGAGAGCGAACTCGTCGAGCGTCAGTCCCATGCCGATTCCGAAGAGCCCGGCGGCGATCTCGAACCAAGGGCTGTTGGGTTCGACCGCGAATGCGACGAAGCCGGCCACCATCATGAAGACGATCCCGAAGACGAGGTGGTGGATGTGGAGGCCTCCAGGGGACACGTTTCCCGGCCACCAGGA
The DNA here is from genome assembly GCA_963797265.1 of uncultured Solirubrobacterales bacterium. Taxonomy (GTDB): domain Bacteria; phylum Actinomycetota; class Thermoleophilia; order Solirubrobacterales; family 70-9; genus DASUPK01. The sequence continues at coordinate 90,234 of CAWCOY010000006.1, forward strand.
GACCTCGGCCCTGATCATCCGCGTGCTGAAGCGGATGAACCCAAACGAGAGCAGCATCGAACCGAGCAGAATCAGGCCGGCGCGTTGGTCGGCGGTGTCCAGCGCGTTGCCGCTGTTGATGTCGAAGCTGACCGCCCCTAGCAAGCCCTCTCCCTCATTAGGGCAGTATCGCCCAGAGCCCTAGGCGGCAACAGGGGCCTTGGGCTTGCCCGTGCGCCTAACCCTCATCTCCGGCTCGACCAGCTCGGCGAGGAACTCGCCGGTGTAGGAGCCCGGCGTCGCCGCCACCTCCTCGGGGGTCCCGGTGGCCAGCACCTTGCCGCCCTCCTCCCCGCCCTCCGGCCCGAGATCGATGATCCGGTCTGCGGTCTTGATCACGTCGAGGTTGTGCTCGATCACGATCACCGTGTTGCCCTGCTCGACCAGGCGGTCGAGTACGTCGAGTAGTCGCTGGACGTCGGCGAAGTGAAGGCCGGTGGTGGGCTCGTCGAGGATGTAGAGCGTCTCGCCGGTCGCGACCTTGGAGAGCTCCGTCGCCAGCTTCACCCGCTGGGCCTCCCCGCCCGAGAGCTGCGTGGCGGGCTGGCCCAGCCGGATGTAGTCGAGCCCGACGTCGTGGAGCGTGTCGAGCCGCCGCGCGATCTTCGGGATGTCCTTGAAGAAGTCGCAGGCGTCCGCGACCGACATCTCGAGCACGTCGGCGATCGACTTCCCCTTGAAGCGGACCTCCAGCGTCTCGCGGTTGTAGCGCCTGCCGTGGCACTGCTCGCAGGGCACGTAGACGTCGGGCAGGAAGTGCATCTCGATCTTGATCTGGCCGTCGCCGCGGCAGACCTCGCAGCGTCCGCCCTTGACGTTGAAGCTGAAGCGCCCGGGCTTGTAGCCCCGCGCCCGCGCCTCGCGCGTCTGGGCGTAGAGCTGGCGGATGTGGTCGAAGACGCCGGTATAGGTGGCCGGGTTTGACCTCGGGGTGCGCCCGATCGGCGACTGGTCGATGTTGATGATCTTGTCAACCTGGTCGATCCCGTCGATCCGGTCGTGCGAGCCGGGCCGCAGCTTCGCCTGGTGGAGCCGGTTGGCGACCGCCGGGTAGAGCGTCTCGTTGACCAGCGTCGACTTGCCGGAGCCGGAGACGCCGGTGACGCAGCAGAAGACCCCGAGCGGGATCGGGACGTCGATTCGCTGCAGATTGTGCTGGCGGGCCCCCTTGACGAGCAGCTCCCCCCGCGGCTTCCTGCGTTGCTCCGGGACCTCGATCTGGCGCTGACCCGCCAGATACTGGCCGGTGAGCGAAGCCGGATCGGCCTCGACGTCCTTCGGCGTGCCCTCGGCGATCACATGGCCGCCGTGCTCGCCGGCGCCAGGTCCGAGGTCCACGAGATGGTCGGCAGAGCGCATCGTGCCCTCGTCGTGCTCCACCACGATCACGGTGTTGCCGAGGTCGCGAAGCCGCTCGAGCGTCTGGATCAGCTTGGCGTTGTCGCGCTGGTGCAGGCCGATCGAGGGCTCGTCGAGGATGTAGAGGACGCCGACCAGGCTGGAGCCGATCTGCGTGGCGAGCCTGATCCGCTGGGCCTCGCCGCCCGACAGGGTCCGCGCCGACCGGGCCAGGTTGAGGTAGCCGACCCCGACGTTCTCGAGGAAGGCGAGGCGCTCGGTGATCTCGCGGACCAGCAGTCGCGCGATCGCCCGCTCCGTGTCGGTCATCTCGAGCTCCTCGATCCAGGCCAGCGAGGCGCGCGCGGACATCTCCGTGTACTCGTGGATCGAGATCCCGCCGACCTTGACCGCGAGGCTCTCGGGCCGCAGACGCGCTCCCTTGCACACCGGGCAGGGCTGCTCGGCCATGTAGCCCTCGACCCGCTCGCGGACGGAGTCCGAGTCGGTCTCGTCGTAGCGGCGCTCGAGGTTGTTGACGATGCCCTCGAAGCGAACGCTGTAGGACCGGCGCCGGCCGAAGCGGTTCGTGTAGGTGACCTTGTGGCGCTCGCCCCCGGTGCCGTAGAGGAAGATCTCGCGGTCCTCGTCGGAGAGGTCCTGCCAGGGGGTGTCGATGTCGATCCCGTAGTCCTCAGCGACCGCCTCGATCAGCCGCTTCCAGTAGCGCGAATGCCCGGTGCGCCAGGGCTGCAGGACTCCCTCCGAGAGGGACAGCGTCGGGTCCGGCACCACCAGCTCGGGGTCCACGACCCGCTGGAAGCCGAGCCCGTGGCAGCGCTCGCAGGCGCCGTGCGGCGAATTGAACGAGAAGATCCTCGGCTCCAGCTCCGGAATCGAGGTGCCGCAGTTGAGGCAGGCGAAGCGCTCGCTGAAGGTGAGGCGGTCCGCGACGCCCTCCGGCAGCTTCCCCGCGCCCTTCGCTCCCTTCACGCCGCCGACGTTCTCGGACGGCTCCCGCTCCTTCGCCTCGCCGGTGCTCCCCTCCGCGAGCACTTCCACTTCAACGACCCCGCCCGCCAGCGCCGCAGCCGCCTCTACCGACTCGGAGAGCCGGCGGCGCAGGTCGCCCTTCATCACCAGCCGGTCGACGACCACCGACAGATCGTGGTTGTACTTCTTGTCGAGCTTGATCTCCTCGTCGAGGCGCCGGAGCTCGCCGTCAACCCGCACCCGGGTGTACCCCTCGAGCCGGAATTGCTCGAAGAGCTTCTCGAACTCGCCCTTGCGGCCACGGACGACCGGCGCCATCACCATGAACCGCGTCTCCTCGTCCAGGGTCATGACGCGGTCGGTGATCTGCTCGATCGACTGCCCCTCGATCGGCTCGCCGCACTCCGGGCAGTGCGGCTTCCCGATCCGGGCCCAGAGCAGGCGCAGGTAGTCGTAGATCTCTGTCACCGTGCCCACCGTCGAGCGCGGGTTGCGCGAGGTCGTCTTCTGGTCGATCGAGATCGCGGGCGAGAGCCCGTCGATCGAGTCGACGTCGGGCTTCTCCATCAGGCCCAGGAACTGCCGGGCGTAGGCGGAGAGCGACTCGACGTAGCGTCGCTGTCCCTCGGCATAGATCGTGTCGAAGGCAAGGCTCGACTTACCGGACCCCGAGAGGCCGGTGATCACGATCAGCGAGTTGCGAGGCAGCTCTAGGTCTACGTCCTTGAGGTTGTGCTCCCTCGCCCCGCGAATGACTATTCGCTCGGACGGCGCCATTACTTCGAGTGTACGCGGGCGAACGGGCGTTCCCGGCCTATCAGGCGACTCCCGCGCACGGGGCACGCTAGCGAACGGGCTCGGCCTCAGGGATCGGTTCGCCGGCGGGCCCCGACAGGCTTTGGCGCCCAAGCGCCGTGGAGAGAAGGGTCACGATCCCACCGGCAAGGCCGATCGCCAGACCCGCGTGCGCGCTCATCTCGCTGACCGCCACGCCCGCCAGGCCGTTGCCGAGCGCGGCGCCGGTGACGATCGCCATCAGGACCCAGCCCGTCGCCTCGACCGCGGTGCCCGACGGTGCGAGCGAGTCGAGCAGCAGATAGATCACCGAGATCGTTGGGGCCAGCCCGATCCCGCTGAGCGCCATCAGTGGGAACGCCACCCCCAGCGACGGGACGGCGACCAGCGGGGCGAGGGAGAGCGCGAAGACCAGCGCCGCGATGGGAAGCCGGTCCTCCGCGGACCTGCGCCATCTCCTCGCCCCGAACCAGAGCCCGCCCAGGACGCTTCCCGCCGCCTGGATGGCGACCAGCGTCCCTCCCAGCTCGGCGGCGCCCCTCTCGGATGCGAAGGCGGTGATCGAGATCTCGGTCGCGCCGACCGCGAGTCCGATCCCCAGCGCCGCGCCCATCAGCACCTGGACACCGGCGGATCGCAAGGGGCTCGAGTGGCGCTCGTGGGCGGGCGAGCCGCTCCAGGAACGTGAGGCGGCCGAGGCGGCGAAGATCGCCGACCCGAGCAGGGCGAGCCCGATGCAAACGCCGAGGGCGGCACCCGGAGAGGCGAGTGCGATCACGCCCGCCGCGATCGAGGGCCCGAGGATGAAGGCCGCGTCCACCGCCACCGCGTCGATCGCGAATGCCGCCTGGCGCAGGTCCGTCTCCGGAACCAGTCCCGCCCACAGGCTCCGCATGGATGCCCCCAGAGGCGGCGTCGCCAACCCCGCGACGGTCCCCGCAACGCACATCGCCGCCAGCGGGGCATTTGCGTTCGCGAGCGGAATCAGGGCCGCGAAGGCGAGAGCGTTGACGACCGTCACGATGATGACCACCCGCGTCTGACCGATCCGGTCGATCACACGTCCCTGCACGGGGAGCGATCCGGCCGCGGCCAGCGAGTAGCAGGCCTCGACCAGGCCGGCGGCCGCGAACGACCCGGTGGCTCCCTTGATCAGCAGGATCGTCGCGAGCGGCTGTGCGGCGATCGCGAGGCGGCCGATCGTGGTTCCCGCGAGCGGCGCGGCGACGCCGCGCGCTCCCAGAACTCGTCTGTACGTCTCGGGAAACATCTGCCTCAGGTTAAGCTCGCCGCCGTGGCGACCCCACCCCCCGTCAGCGGGATCTCCGAGCTCGTCCTTGAGGTATCCGACCTCGAGGCGGCGCGACGCTTCTACCGCGACGTCCTCGGCTTCAAGGAGACCCTCTTCGGCGAGGGCGCGGAGGGCCGGTACTGGTACCTGGTCGGCGAGACGGCGCGGCTCGGGCTCTGGACCGAGCAGATTGGGCTCGCCGGCGGGCGCGGAGGGGAGCACGTCCACTACGCGTTCAGCGTCCCCGACGGGGAGATCGACGGCCTCAAGGCCCGGATCGAGGGTGCGGGCGCCGAGGTCGAGGGCCCGATCCAGCTCGGGCCCGGCCGGGCGATCTACGTCACCGATCCCGATGGCAACGTCGTCGAGTTCTGGAGCCAGGACATGGCGGAGTACACGGCCGGTGCGCGCGAGGGGGGCCGTCCGGGTACGTTCAATCGCTGATGCGGAAGTGGGTGCCAATCATCATCCTGGCCTCGGGTCAGTTCGTGATGACGCTCGACACGAGCGTCATGAACGTCTCGATCTCCCAGATCACCGCCGACCTCAACACCTCGATCCAGGGGGTGCAGGCCGCCATCACCCTGTACGCACTGGTGATGGCCGCCCTGATGCTCACCGGGGCCAAGCTCGGCGACATCTATGGCCGCAACCGGATGTTCGCGATCGGGCTCGCGGTCTACGGCGTCGGGTCCCTGACCACCGCCCTGAGCCCGAGCCTGTCGGTGCTGCTGGTGGGCTGGTCCGGGATCGAGGGGCTCGGGGCGATCATGGTGATCCCGGGGATTGCGGCGCTCACCGCCGCCAACTACGAGGGCAAGGACCGCGCGCTCGCCTACGCGCTGATCGGCGGCATCACCGCGGTCGCGGTCGCGGTCGGCCCGCTGATCGGCGGCTGGGTGACGACCAACGCCAGCTGGCGCTACGTGTTCGCCGGAGAGACGGTGATCGTGACCGTGATCATCCTGCTGCGGGGACAGATCGCCCAGGCACCGAGGGCCGAGCGCCCCCCGAAGATGGACGTCATCGGCTCGGTTCTCTCCGTCGCCGGCCTGGGACTGGCCGTCTTCGGGATCCTGATGGGCAGCAAGTGGGGCTTCGTGAAGCCGCTCGGGGCGCTGACGATCAACGGGAGCGAGATCACCCCGCTCGGCTTCTCGGTGGTGCCCTTCATGGTCCTGGCCGGACTGGGAATACTGGCCGGATTCGTCCACTGGGAGGAGCGCAGGCACCGCCTGGGTCTCGACCGCCTGCTTGACATAGCCCTGCTGAAGATCACGCAGCTTCGAGCCGGGCTCACCACCCTGCTGGGCCAGCAGCTGGTGCTGATGGGGCTCTTCTTCGTCGTCCCGGTCTACCTCCAGGTCGTGATCGGGTTGGACGCATTCGAGACGGGCAAGCGGCTGCTTCCCCTCTCGGCGGCGATGCTGGTCATGGCGATGGCCGGTCCCAAGATCGCGGGGAGGCGCTCGCCGAGGACGGTCGCGCAGGCGGGCCTCGTCCTGATCAGTGTTGGAGCCGTCGTGATGCTCGCCACCCTCGACGTGCAGCTCAACGACACCGGGTTCAAGATCGCCATGGTCCTGGTCGGTGCCGGAGGCGGCCTGCTCGCCTCCCAGCTCGGCAACGTGATCATGTCGTCGACCGACCCCTCCAAGGCGAGCGAGACCGGTGGCCTGCAGGGGACCGCCCTCAACCTCGGTTCCTCACTCGGCACCGCCCTGATCGGCGCCATCCTGATCCTCAACCTGATCAACGGGTTCAACGACAATGTCGCCGACAATCCGCAGGTGCCCGCCCAGACTCGCGAGGCGATCGCGGCCAACACTGAGGAGGGCATCGACATCGTGCCGGCCGCCCAGGTCGAGCAACTGGCGCTCTCGAAGGGCCTCTCGGAGGACCAGGCAAAGGCCGTCGCCGCGGACTACGGCGACGCCCAGCTAGACGCGCTGCGAATCTCCGTCGGCGCCGTCGCGGCGATCGCGCTGCTCTGCCTCTGGTTCACGAGAAAGCTGCCGACCGCCGCCGTCGCCCCCGCCACGGAGCCGGACCGCTCGGCGGCGACGGCCCCCGCCTGAGCCGTTCAGCCCAGCGGCAGGAAAGCCGTCGGGCGGCCCGAACCGTCGGAAGTGGCCCAAAATCCCCGCGAGGGGCGAGACAAGAGGCGGCCGCTCGGACTGTCGCGGCAGCAGGGCGAGCGCTGGGGACAGTTCGCCGCGAGGGTCGCGAACGCCTTCGGAATTGTCCTGCTCCTGGTGCTGTCGACCTATGCCCTGGGCTCACTGACCGCATTCCATGGCTGGACCGCGGTGCTCACCACGCTGGTCGCCTCACTGGCGGGCGTCGTAGGGCTCGCCGGAGCGGGTGTCCGCCCGACCGTCGTGCGCGGGGCCGCCATGCTCGCGCTGGCGGCGGTCATTCTCTCCGTGCTGGCCGAGCTCGTCGACAACATCCACCTGCTCGGCGCCAGCTCGTTCGTGATCGTCAGCCTTCTGCTGCTCGCGGCGGGAGCGATCCTGCGTGCCGTCCTGATGGAGACCGAGGTGGGATTTCGCACGATCCTGGGAGCGATCAGCGTCTACACGATTCTTGGACTGCTGTTCAGCTTCCTCTACGCGGCGATGGACCGCGTGGAATCATCCCCGTTCTTCGGCTCCGGTGTCTCGGTCAAGAGCGGCGACTTCCTCTTCTTCAGCTTCACCACGCTGACCACCACCGGCTACGGCAATCTGGTCCCGGCGGGGCAGCCGGGCAAGATGTTCGCCGGCCTCGAGATGCTGATGGGCCAGATCTTCCTGGTCACGCTCGTCGCCGGCCTGGTCAGCCTCTGGCGTCCGGGACTGCTGGCTCAGCGTAGAGGCGGCTCCGACTAGCCGGCTAAGGGGCGAGGCGGCTGAGGACCTCTTCGAGCAGCACCGAGCGATCGGCCGGACCGAACCTCTCGGCCAGCTCCGCCTCGATGGCCGCTGAGTCCTTGCCGTCGACCGCGAGCTTCATGGCGACCAGCCGCTCAGCAGCGTCGTCGCCGTTCCCAACTTGCGGTGCGGTGTCTTCCGGTGCCGGGTCCTCGGGCGCGGGTGCAGGGTGCGAGACCGGGGCCTCCGGAGCACTCGGTGGCTCGGGTGGGGACTCGGGCTTCGGCTCGGGCTCGGTCTCCTCGGACCCGGGGATCGCAGCCGACGCCGCGGCAGCCAAGGTGCCCCCCAGCTCGTCGAGTGCCCGCTTGGCGGCCTCGATCTGCCCGCGGGCATCCGCCTCGGCCCGCTCCCGGATCCGTGCCGCTTCGGCCTCCGCTCGCTGACGCGAGCTTGCCGCCTGCGCCTCAGCGTCGCGGATGACCTCGGCGGCCCGTTCTTCCGCCTCCGCAACCACCCGGCGAACGGCCTCCGCCGCCTTAGCCGCAAGCTCCTCTGCGTTTCCCTCGCTCACTCACCTGCAAGATAGTGGCCCGCGGGATCGGTCTGCGCCGATCAGACGCTCCCCTAGAGGAGACCGAAGCGCTACGCGGCCGGAACGAGGAGATCCGCGATTCCGAACCGTCCCGGCTCGTGCGCCGACAGGGTCGGCATCCAGGACGGGTACACCGAGCGGAACGACTCGGGATCCGCATCGATGATGCCGACCAGCACCTCCCCCACGATCCGGCCGCCGACTGGGCCTAGGCGATCGCCGCCCTCCAGCGCCTCCGCCTCCTTGAGCACGTAGAGCCAGAGAGGGGTCTCCTGATCCCAGCCCGCTGCTGAGAGGCCGACCTGATCCTGCGATAGAGGCTCGATGCCGAGCTCGCGCGCGACCGCCTCGCCCGACGGGAGACCGACCCCCTGGCCGCGCTGCAGGTCGCGGTTGGCGAGCGATGAGTAGGCCGAGGCCTCGTCCTCACCGCTGATCTGACGCGGCAGCGAGATCAGCGACCGTGGCAGCTTGCCGTCGATCTTCTTCGACCGCTGAGCGGGCTCACGGCCGGGAATGTCGAACTGCAGGGACCAGTCGATCGCGTGATCGACCGGCACCGCGCCGAATCCCATCAGCTCCGGGAAGACGGGCACCGGCCCGAACTCCGGGTTGACCCGGTACGCGTCGCGGACCTGGCTGTGGCCGTACCGGTACGCGGCGTCGGCGAACTCGAACGGGATGAACGGGTCATCTCCCGGCCTGTACACGGTCGCGCCTCCATCGAGGAGCTCACCCATCAGCTCAGGGCCGATCAGCTGCGGCAGGAACTCCCGCAGGATCACCCACTGGTAGTGCCAGGTGGTCGCGCGCCTGGCGTCGTCGAAGACCTCGGCCTCCTCCGTCCCGTCCTCGCGCAGCCGGTCGACGAGCAGGTTGTGGGTCTTGATGAAGCCGACCTGCATCTGGCTCATGAAGAGGTGGGTGTCGTTGCGCTGATCGCCAACCAGCGCGATGCCCTCGTGGTTCCGGGGCACGTCGTGGCCGCCCTCGCCGAGCAGGAGCTTGGCCGGGTCATCCTTCTGAAAGAGGTACGGCGAACCCGTCGGGCCGGCTGAGTAGACGCCCTCGAGGTTGGCGCGGGGCGTCCGGAAGTTCTTGACTCGACTGGGATCGGCGTGGTGCCCGAGCGGCGAACGGTCGGCGGTGATGTCATGGGCGATGAACTGGCCGAAGAAGGGCCAGCCGGCCGCCATCTCTCCGTCGGTGGACGGATTGGCGTCGTCGTCGCAGATGCCGCCGGGGCTGCCAAGTGCGTGGAGCGCATCGTCCTCGGAGTCCAGCGGAGGAAGGTTCTCGAATAGCCGGCGGTAGCGACCTCCGTAGACCGAATCGCGGACCCGCTCCGGCGCCAGGCACTGATCCCGCGCGATGAGTTTGGTGCTCACGAGTAACCCGGCGTCGGCGGGATGTCTTCGCCTGCCTGAACGGCCTGGACCACCTTCTCCGCGTCTGGCAATCGGTATTCCTCCCCGTACACGGCTCCCGGTCGTCGCGGCATCTCCATCACCGCGGCGTCCTCGTTCCTTCCGATGTCGATCGGGGCGTAGCCGGCATCGGTGATCAGGCCCATCACCACCTGCTTGGCGGCGATATCGTCGCCGCAGACCCACTGGACGATCCGCTCATCCTCTGGACGGAAGGCCGCCTCGGCCTGAAACGCCGAGGTCAGTGTGTTGAAGCTCTTCGTGTAGCGGGCGCCGTCGACCCGAGCGGCATGGAAGCTGGCGGCCGTCTCACCCTCCGCGGGCATATCGGAGCTGCCGTACTGGTTGGTCGTATCGATGACGATCTTGCCGTCCAGCGAACCGGCCGCCTCGACCGCGTCGTCGAAGCCGTCCCAGGGAACCGCCACCACGATCACCTCGCCGAACTCCGCGGCCTCCGCCGGTGTCCCCACGGTCGCGGCCTCGCCGATCTCCCGCGCGAGCGGCTCGAGCTTCGACGGGTCCCGAGAGCTCAGCTTCACCTCATGGCCGCCCTTGGCGAACTGGACCGCGCAATTGCCGCCGATGCGGCCCGCACCAACGATTCCGATCCTCATCCCTGAGCCGCCTTCCGGTCGTGAACAGCTGCCTCCTGATCCTAGGAAACTCCGCTCCTCGGCCCCGGGCATGCCGTGGGCCCGGCTCTCGCCGGGCCCGACGACACTCCTATTGATCGGCTCTACGCCCGGGCCGGCTCCGGCAGGGCACCCGCCGGGACATCGTCCTGCGGCACGACGCTCCGGCGCCTCGGCAGCCACTGGAGCCAGTTCGGCAGGTACCAGTTCCGCTCGCCGAGCAGCTTCATCGTCGCCGGGAGCAGGACGCCTCGGACCAGGGTCGCGTCGATCAGGATCGCCGCCGCCAGGCCCACGCCCATCTGCTTGAACTCGATGAAGCTGAGCGTCGCGAAGATGGAGAACACAGCCACCATCACGATCGCCGCGCTCGTTACCGTGCCCGCGGTCGAGCCGATGCCGCGCTCGATCGCCTTCTCCGTGGGCATCCCGCGGTCCACCAGCTCCTTGATCCGGCTGAGGATGAACACGTGGTAGTCCATCGAGAGCCCGAATAGGACGACGAACAGGAACAGGGGCAGCCAGCTGGTCACCCCGTCGCTGTGCGCGTCGAGCAGCGACCGGCCGAAGCCATCCTGGAAGACCAGGACCAGCAGGCCGTACGCGGCGCCGACCGACAGCAGGTTCAGCGCGATCGACGTGATCGGGATCACGACCGACCTGAACGTGACCAGCAGCAGCAGGAACGACAGCGCCAGCACGAACCCGAAGACGAGCGGCAGGTGCGACTTCATCGAGTCCTGCCAATCGACGTTGCCGGCGATGTCGCCGCCGACGTCGACCTGCGCCCCGGTCCCGGCGAACGCCGTCGGGATCAGCCGGTCGCGCAGCTCGGACAGCGCATGCTTCGACTTCGTGTTCTCGCCGTCGCCGGCCATCGGCAACGACACGGACGCGACGGTCGCCTCGTGGTTCACCTTGACCTCAGGTGCCCCAAGGGCGAGGCCCTCGCTGCGCGCCTTCGACGAGACCTCGTCGATCGCCGCCGTGACGGCCGGCGAGCGAACGTCGCCCGCCTGGACGACCAGGTCCGCCGACGGGTGCTCCGACGGGTAGATCTGCTGGATCCTGTCGTAGGTCTGGATCGTCGAGAACCCCTGTGGGAACTCCTCCAGCCCGGTGGTCTTCACGTTCATCCCGAACGCCGGAAGCGCCAGTGCAACCAGCGCCCCGCCGGCGACCAGGATCGCCACCGCCGGCCGGCGCATCACGGTCCGGACGATCGCACTCCAGGCGCGCGACTCGCCGGCCTTCGACCGACGTCGCGAGATGAAGGGGATCCGGCCCTTCTCCATCTTGTCGCCGAGCAGTGACATGAGTGCCGGCAACACGGTCAGCGAGCCCAGCATCGCGACCGCGACCACGAGCAGCGTCCCGATCCCGAAGGAGAGGAACACGCTGCTGCCGCCGAGGGCCATTCCGGACATCGCGGCGATCACCGTGAGGCCGGAGACGAGCACCGCCCGGCCGGAGGTGGCCGCCGCGGCGTCGATCGCGTCGCTCGGGCTCCGCCCGCGAGCTCGCTCTTCACGCTCGCGCCGCAGATAGAACAGCGAGTAGTCCACGCCGACCGCCATCCCGATCAGCAGGATCACCGAGCCGATCGCGTCGTCGACCGGGAAGATCTGGCTGGGGATCGCCACCAGCCCGATCGTCGCAATCACCGCAGAGAGGGCCAGGATCAGCGGAATGCCGGCTGCGACCAGCGCCCCGAACGCGATCACCAGGATCAGCAGCGTGATCGGTATCGAGAGCGTCTCCGCCTTCGCGAAGTCATCGCTGATCGAGTCCGAGAGCTGCTTGTCGGCCGTTCCATCACCCACGACCCCGATCTGGAACCCGGGGTTGGCCCGCTTCGCCTGGTCGACGGCGGCGAATGTCTTGGTCGCCGTGTCGCTGGCGTCATCGGGATCACCCTTCAGATCGGCGTCGATCAACGCCGCGTGGCCGTTGGCGGACGGCTTCGGTGCGTGGATGCTCGCGAACGAACCGCTCGACTCCAGGGCACGGTGAACGCTCGCGAGAGCCGCCCTGAACTGAAGGCTCGAGCTCGTCGCGGATTTGCTCTGCACGAGCACGCTCTCCGTGGCGGGGTCCTTCGGCCCCTTCTTGTCGAGGGTCATCTCGGCCGCCTTGGATTCCCCGACTCCCGACTCGGCGTCGGTCAGGCTCCTCTGCCCCACCGCGCCGCCGCCGATCAGCGCGACGACCACGAACGCGAGCCATAGCCCGATCGCCTTCTTGCGATTCTTCGCGCTCCAGTGCCCGGCACGGGCCGCTACTCCCTTGATCTGTCTCCTCTTGCTCGGCATTTCGCCCTCCTCTTGATCGATTTGCGAGTCGGACGCAGGGTCCCGCCGCCGAGGTCCCGTTCCAATGCGGCCAGCAGGCGTATCCGGGGTTCGGGTTGGCCGCAGAGGGGGTGCGGCTACCCGTATGGGAATGCGGGCGCGGAAGCGAGACAATCGCCGCTGTGAGCAGGCGAATCCTGATCGTCGACGACCACCCAGCCTTCCGGGCGAGTGCGCGACGGATGCTCGAGGCGGGCGGGTTCGAGGTCGCAGGGGAGGCGACCGATGCCGCATCCGCACGCACCGCCGTCACCGAACTGGCGCCTGACGCCGTTCTTCTTGACGTTCAGCTCCCCGATGGCGACGGGATCGCGCTGGCCGCCGAGCTGGCCGCGAATGGCAGCGCGCCGGAGATCGTGCTCTGCTCGAGCCGCCGGGCTGACGAGCTCGGCCCGGCCCTGGGGGGATCCGGCGCACGGGGATTCCTGACGAAGGATGAGCTCAGCCCCGCGGCGATCCGGGAGCTCCTCGGATGAGGCTCGGCGCGCTGACCCCGCTGCGCCGGGCCCTGATCGCGATCGCCCTTTTGGGAGCGCTGATGGGGATCGCGCTCTTCGTCGTCGTGGCCACTAGCAAGGTCCCGGCCGCGCCGGTGATCGAGGCCTTCATCACGGTCCTGGTCGGCTGGTCCTTCATCGGGACGGGTCTCTTCGCCTGGGACCGCCGCCCGACGAACCTCATCGGCCAGCTCATGGTCGGCGTCGGCTTCGGCGTCTTCGTGGCAGAGCTGACGGTCTCCGACATCCCGCTGGCGGCCGCGGTCGGCTTCGCCTGCAACAGCCTGGCGGTGGCCTTCTTGATCCACCTGCTCGTGGTCTTCCCCAGTGGTCGCGCCCGAAGCCGCGTCGACCGGTTGTTCATCGGTTACGCCTACATCGCCGGTGGCCTCGTCGCCGGCCTTCCCATCCTCTTCTACAACCCGGCGACGGACCCGGACTGCGCGCACTGCGTGACGTCGAACCCCCTGCTGATCCACGACAACCTCGATTTCGTCAACACCTGGCTCAACGTGCTGAGCGCGGTCAGCATCCCGGTCCTCGTCGCGCTCTTCATCCACCTGGTGCGCCGGGTCCGAGGTGCCGGCGCAACGGAGCGCCGCAGCCAGGAACCCGTCTGGTGGGCCGGCGGCGCCACGGTCTTCCTCTTCGCCGCCACTCTCCTCACCAACCTGGGACCCGAGAGCGGCAACTACGACGACGTGGTCTGGTACATCGCGAACCTCGTCTTCGCCACGGTCCCATTCGCGTTTCTCTTCGGCCTGCTGCGCACGAGGCTCTCCGAAGCCGACCTGGTGGCGGAGGAGAACGTCCGCCTCGACGCGGAGCTCCAGGCCAGGCTCGACGAACTCCGGGAGTCGAGAGCCAGGATCGTCCAGGCAGGCGACGCCGCGCGCAGGAAGCTCGAGCGGGATCTCCACGATGGCGCCCAGCAGCGGCTCGTCGGCCTGGCTCTCGACCTGCGGCTGGCACGCGAGAGGCTCGATGACGATCCCTCCGCGGCGGCGGCGATGCTCGACGACGCCTCAGCCGAGCTGGCGCGCGCGACCGAGGAGCTGCGGGAGTTCGCTCGCGGGATCCACCCCGCGGTGCTCAGCGACCGCGGCCTGGAGGCGGCCGTCGAGTCGCTCGCGAAACGGGCGCCGCTTCCGGTGCAGATCGACGCCTCGCTCGAGGGCCGGCTGCCCGGACCCGTCGAAGCGGCGGCCTACTTCGTCGTTTCAGAGTCGCTCACCAACGTCGTCCGTCACTCCAACGCCGATCGCGCTGAGGTCGGGATCACGCGCGACAATGGCCGGCTTGTGGTGGAGGTTCGGGACGACGGGTCCGGCGGCGCCGACCCCGCGGGGTCAGGGCTCCGCGGGCTCGCGGACCGGGTGGCGGCCCTGGACGGGAGCCTCCGTGTCGACGATCCAGCCGCTGGCGGCACCGTCGTGCGGGCAGACATCCCGCTCGGAACGGACCCCTGATGCGGGTGGTCGTCGCCGAGGACTCGGTGCTGCTCCGCGAGGGGGTCGTGCGACTGCTGCAGGAAGCTGGCCACGAAGTGGTAGGCCAGGCCGGCGATCACGACGACCTGATGCGAAAGGTGCGCGCCCACAAGCCCGACCTCGCGGTCGTCGACGTGCGGATGCCGCCGACCCAGACCGACGAGGGGCTCCGCGCCGCCAAGGTGATCCGCTCCGAGCTGCCGGGGGTCGGCGTGCTGGTGCTGTCCGGATACGTCGAGCCCGCCTACGCCCAAGAGCTGCTCGCGGAGAACGCCGAGGGCCTCGGCTACCTGCTCAAGGACCGGGTCTCGGACATCGGCGCCTTCGCGGATGCGGTCGATCGGGTCGGGGCCGGAGGCTCCGCCCTCGACCCCGAGGTTGTCTCAGTGCTGATGGGCCGCGCCCGAGAGGACGACCCGCTGGACCAGCTCACCCCCCGCGAGCGCGAGGTGCTCGGGTTGATGGCGGAGGGCCGCTCCAACGCCGCAATCGCCGAGCAGCTGGTGGTCAGCGAGCGGGCGGTGGAGAAGCACGTCACCTCGATCTTCGGGAAGCTCGGCCTGAGGGCGAGCGGCGAGGACCACCGCCGCGTGCTCGCCGTACTCCGCTTTCTCGAAGCCTGAGAGGGCCGCCGGGCCGGGGTAGGCTGAGGGCAGTGGCCGAACAGGCGCCCCCAGCGGCCCAGCTCGAACCCGAGGTGCGGCGGATCGGGCGCTCGCTCGCGGCGGCCTTTCCATCCGGGGCGCGCCACCCCATCCGCAACCTGGACGCGAAGGCGATGGAATTCGCCACGCAGGATGCCCAGCTCCGGGCGGCGCTGTTCCGGCTGGTGGATGTGACGCCCGCCACGCGCTCGCTCGACGACCTCGCCGGCCACCTGCGCGGCTACCTCTCCGAGGTGGACGAGCGGCCGTTGCCGGTCGACGCGGCGATGCAGATGACGAGCACCCGGGCGGGGCGGCGCGCGCTCGGGGTGGCGGTCGCCGCGGGCGTCCGTCACATGGCGCACCGCTTCATCGTCGGGGAGACGCCGGCCGGAGCGCTGGGCACCATCCGGTCGCAGTGGAAGGACGGCATCGCAACCTCGCTGGACCTGCTGGGGGAGGCGACGGTGACCCAGGCCGAGGCCGACCGCTACGCGCAACGCTGCCGCGAAGCGCTCGAGACCCTCTCGGCCGACGCCGCCCGCTGGCCGTCGCGACCCGCCCTCGAGCAGGACTCCTTGGGGCCGGTGCCGCGAGTGAACGTGTCGGTGAAGGTCTCCGCCCTGACTCCCTTGATGCGCCCGGAGGCCCCCGCGGTCGGCCGCGATGACGCCGCCCGTCGGCTGCGACCGCTGCTGCGGCTCGTGCGTGAGCTGAACGCCCACCTGCACGTGGACATGGAGTCGCTCGACACGCTCGAGGCGACGACGGAGCTCTTCTTCGAGCTGCTCGACGAGGAGGAGTTCCGCCACGGGCCCTCGACGGGGCTCGTCCTCCAGGCCTACCTGCGGGAGTCGCCCGCTCAGCTCGAGCGCTTCCTCGACTGGGCACGCACCACGGGACGCACACCGCCGCTCGTGATTCGGCTCGTCAAGGGCGCTTATTGGGACCACGAGATCGTGCAGGCCCGGCAACACGGCTGGACTCCGCCCGTGTTCGAGGTGAAGGCCGACTGCGATCGCAACTTCGAGCGGCTCGCCGGGCGCCTTGTCGAGGCGCGCCCGGCGGTGCGCGTTGCGATCGGCTCGCACAACCTGCGCTCGGTGGCCTATGCGATCGCAGCGAGCCGCGCCGCTGGGGGCGAGGATCGCGACCTCGAGCTCCAGGTCCTGCGGGGCCTGGGCGACGAGCTCGCGCAGGCGCTGGCCGAAGACGGCATGCGTGTGCGGAGCTACTGCCCGGTCGGCGACCTGGTGGCCGGGATGGCCTACCTGGTGCGCCGGCTGCTCGAGAACACCTCCAACGAGTCCTTCCTGCACAGATGGCGTGAGGACGCTGAGCTCGAGGAGCTGCTCGCCGCCCCGTGAGCCTGCCCCCATTTGCGAATGAGCCGATCCTCGAGCTGCGGCGTGCGCCCGTCCGCGACTCGCTGCTCGAGGCCCTGCGGGAGCTGGACTCTCGATTGCCGCTGCGCGTGCCCGTGCTGATCGGGGGGTCGGAGGGGGCGGACGGCAGGTTCGACTCAACCGACCCCGGCGCGCCCTCGCGAGTGGTGGCGAATGCGGGCAGGGCGACCGAGACGGACGCCGCCGCCGCGGTGGAGGCGGCCGCGCGCGGGTACCACGCCTGGGCCTCGAGGCCGGCGGCGGAACGTGCCGAAGTCCTGCACGGCGCCGCCGGCAGGCTGCGAGAGCGGCGGCTCGAGCTCGCCGCGCTCCAGGTGCGCGAGTGCGCGAAGCCGTGGGGAGAGGCCGACGCCGACGTCTGCGAGGCGATCGACTTTCTCGAGTACTACGCCCGGGCCGGGACCGAGCTCGAGCGGGGGCACGAGCTGCTGCAGGTGCCGGGCGAGCGCAACACGATGGGCTATGCGCCACGCGGTGTGGTGGCCGTGATCTCGCCCTGGAACTTCCCGCTCGCGATCCCCACCGGCATGACCGCCGCGGGGTTGGCCGCCGGGAACGCGGTCGTGCTGAAGCCGGCGGAGCAGTCCCCCGGCTCGGCGCTGATGCTCGTGGAGGCGCTACATGCAGCGGGAGTGCCGCGCGACGCGCTCAGCCTGCTTCCCGGCTTCGGCGACGCGGGCGCCGCTCTCGTGCGGGATCCGCGGGTGCACGTCATCGCCTTCACGGGGTCGAGCGCGGTGGGCCTTGAGATCGTTCGGGCGGCTTCCGAGACTCCTGAGGGCCAGGACCACGTGAAGCGCGTGGTGGCCGAGATGGGGGGAAAGAACTGCGTCATCGTTGACTCGGATGCAGACCTCGACGAGGTCGTGCCCGGGGTCGTGCAATCCGCGTTCGTGTACGCCGGCCAGAAATGCTCGGCGGCGGCGCGAGTGCTCGTCCACGACGTCTTGCACGACGCCCTGATGGAGCGGCTCACAGGTGCGACCGAGGCGTTGATCGTCGGGCAGGCCGAGGACTTCACCACCGAAGTCCCGCCGGTGATCGAGCGCGAGGCGCGCGACCGCGTTGAGCGCTACGCGCGCGCCGCGCGAGAGCAGGGGCGGCTGGCGGAAGGGGCAGCGGCCGCCTCCGGCGAGGGCTGGTTCTGCGCGCCGCGGGTGGCCTGCGAGCTTCCGGAAGACTCGCCCGTGCTGCGCGAGGAGATCTTCGGCCCGCTGCTCGCCGTCTCCCGGGTCGAGAGCGTGGAGGAGGCGTGCGACGTGGTCGACTCGCTTCCCTTCGCCCTCACGGGAGGGCTGTTCTCCCGTAGGCCCGAGACCGTCGAGTACGTCTCGGGGCGAACGCCCGTGGGCAACCTCTACGTGAATCGCGGGATCACGGGCGCGATGGTCGCGCGCCAGCCATTTGGGGGCAACAAGCGGTCCGGCACCGGCTCGAAGGCGGGCGGACCGGACTACCTGCTCCAGTTCGCGGAGCCCCGGGTGGTGACCGAGAACACGATGCGGCAGGGGCTCGTGGTCGAATGAGGGCCTCCCCCCACCCGCCGGCGGCGACTAGGCGCGAATCGCGTCCAGGTCCGCGCGCAGCTCCTTGAGCTCGTCGCGGATGCGGGCCGCCTCCTCGAAGCGGAGGTCGTCGGCGGCCGCGAGCATCTCCTCCTCGAGCTGGATGACCAGCTTCTCGAGCTCCTCGGGGGTCTTGGTGGCTGTCTCCTCGCGACCGCGGCGGCGCCGGCGCGGCGCGTTCGACTCCATCGCCAGGAACTCGGCCATGTCCGAGATGCCCTTGACGACCGTTGCGGCCGTGATCCCGTGTTCCTCGTTGTAGGCGAGCTGGATCGCGCGGCGGCGGTCGGTCTCGGAGATCGCCTTCCGCATCGCGTCGGTTTCCTTGTCCGCGTACATCAGGACCCGCCCCTCGACGTTCCGCGCCGCACGCCCGATCGTCTGGATCAGGCTGGTCTCGCCGCGGAGGAAGCCCTCCTTGTCGGCGTCGAGGATCGCCACGAGTGAGACCTCCGGCAGGTCGAGTCCCTCCCGCAGCAGGTTGACCCCGACCAGCACGTCGTATTCGCCGAGCCGCAGCTCGCGGATGATCTGGATCCGCTCGAGCGTGTCGATCTCCGAGTGCAGATAACGCACCCGGAAACCGTGCTCGAGCAGGTACTCGGTGAGGTCCTCGGCCATCTTCTTGGTCAGCGTGGTGACCAGGACGCGCTCATCCTTCTCGGAGCGGACCCGGACCTCGTTCATCAGGTCGTCGATCTGGTTCTTCGTCTCGCGCACCTCGACCTCGGGGTCGACGATCCCGGTTGGCCGAACGATCTGCTCGACGATCCGGGTCGACTCGGCGCGCTCCCAGGGGCCGGGGGTGGCCGAGACGAGCACCATCTGGTTGATCCGGTCCAGGAACTCGTCGAACTTGAGCGGGCGGTTGTCGACCGCGCTGGGCAGCCGGAAGCCGAAGTCGACCAGCGTGGACTTGCGCGAGAAGTCGCCCTCGTACATGCCGCCGAGCTGCGGGATCGTCTGGTGGGACTCGTCGACGAAGAGGACGAAGTCGTCGGGGAAGTAATCGATCAGCGTGTACGGCGGGCTTCCCGGCGGCCGGCCGTCGAGGATCCGCGAGTAGTTCTCGATACCAGGGCAGAAGCCGAGCTCCCGCATCATCTCCATGTCGTAGCGAGTGCGCTGCTGCAGGCGGTGCGCCTCGAGCTGCTTGCCGTGCTCCTCGAAGTAGGCGATCCGGTTGCGGAGCTCTCGCTCGATCTCGTCGACAGCCCGCTCCATCGTCTCCTCCTTGACGACGTAGTGGGTGGCGGGCCAGACCGAGACGTGATCGATGACGTCGAGGATCTCGCCGGTCAGCGGATCGAAATGCTGAATCGCCTCGATCTCGTCGCCGAAGAGCTGGATCCGGTAGGCGGACTCCGCGTAGGCCGGGTAGATCTCCAGCACCTCACCCCTCGCGCGGAAGGTGCCGCGGCCGAGGGTCGAGTCGTTGCGCCGGTACTGCATGCCGACGAGCTTGCGGAAGACGTCCTGGCGATCGATCCAGTCACCGACCTTGAAGAGCTGCATCTGCTCGCGGTAGAGCTGCGGTGAGCCGATCCCGTAGATGCACGAGACCGAGGCCACGATGATCACGTCACGGCGGGCGAACAGCGAGGCGGTCGCGGCGTGGCGGAGCCGGTCGATCTCATCGTTGATCGAGGAGTCCTTCTCGATGTAGAGGTCCTGCGCCGGGACGTAGGCCTCGGGCTGGTAGTAGTCGTAGTAGCTGACGAAGTACTCGACGGCGTTCTCGGGGAAGAACTCCCGGAACTCGTTGCAGAGCTGCGCCGCGAGCGTCTTGTTGTGGGCGATCACCAGCGCGGGCCGCTGCATGCGCTCGATCGTCGCGGCCATCGTGAAGGTCTTGCCTGTGCCGGTCGCGCCGAGCAGGGTCTGGAAGCGCTCGTTCGAGTCGAGCCCCTCGCTCAGGGCATCGATCGCCTTGGGCTGGTCGGCCGTGGGGCTATACGCGGGATTGAGCTTGAAGTCCGTCATCCACCGGAGCCTAGCCTGAGCCACTCCCGGCACCGCGGTCCGAGAACGCGAGAACGGGTATACGACGCCGAGAATGGGAGGGCTGATCCTGGGACCCATGCTCCGCTACGTGAGCGGCACGGAGGCCACTGTCTGGGTGGAGACGGAGGTACCCGCCGAGGTCGAGGTGCTGGGCACGCGCGAGCCGACGTTCTGCGTGAACGGACACCACTACGCGCTGGTCTGCCTCCGGGGCCTGGAGCCGGGCTCGACCCAGGAATACGAGGTCAAGCTGGACGGCGAGCGGGTCTGGCCGGAGGAGGACGACTTCCCACCGAGCGTCCTGCGCACCCTGGGCCCCGACCGCCGCCGCCGACTCGTTTTCGGCTCCTGCCGAGTCGCCGTCCCTCACCGTCCCCCCTACACGCTGACGAAGGACGAGGACCCCAAGCACGGGCGCGAGATCGACGCTCTCTACGGCCTCGCCATGCGGATGAGGGAGCTGCCGGTCGAGGAGTGGCCCGACCTCCTCCTGATGCTCGGCGACCAGGTCTACGCCGACGAGGACGCGCCGGAGACCAGGCGATTCATTCGCGAGCGGCGGGGCGTCGACGGCGAGCCGGGAGACGAGGTCGCCGACTTCGAGGAGTACACGCGCCTCTACCGCGAGAGCTGGGGCGAGGAGGCGATTCGATGGCTCCTCTCGGTGGTCCCCACGACGATGATCTTCGACGACCACGATGTCCACGACGACTGGAACACCTCGATCTCATGGCTCGAGGAGATGCGGTCGAAGCCGTGGTGGGACAGGCGGATCACGGGCGCTCTGGCGAGCTACTGGGTCTACCAGCATCTCGGCAACCTCTCGCCCGACGAGATCGAGGACCGCGGCATCCTCGACCACGTCAGGTCCGAGCCGGACGCCGGGCATGCGCTACAGGAGTGGGCACGTGACGTCGACTGGGGCAGCGACGGCCGGCGATGGAGCTACAGCCGTGACCTCGGTGACGAGATCAGGCTTGTGGTCCTCGATTCGCGGGAGGGCCGCGTGCTCGGCAATCGCCCGCGACGCATGTTCGACGACGACGAGTGGGAGTGGCTCGAAGGCGTGATCACGGGGGACGTCCGGCACCTGCTGGTCGCTGACACCCTTCCGATCTTCCTCCCCCAGGCGATCCACAATCTCGAGTCCTGGGACGATGCGGTCGCCGACGGCGCCTGGACGCGGGCGATGAAGTCGTTCGGGGAGTGGCTGCGGCGAGCCCTCGATCTCGAACACTGGGGCGCCTTTCCCCACTCCTTCGACCGGATAGTAGATCTGATCCGCGCGGCGGGGGCCGGAGAGCGGGGCGAGCCGCCCGCCTCGATCATCACCCTCGGCGGCGACATCCACCACGCCTATCTCGCGCGGGTCGAGTTCCCCGCCGAGGACCACGTCGTGAGCCCGGTCTGGCAGGCGGTCTGCTCCCCTTTCCGCAACGCGCTCAGCAAGCGCGAGCGTCGGATCGCACGCGCCGGTGACTCCAAGCTCGCTCGCCGGATCACACGGGGCCTGGCCCGTTCGGCCGGGGTCAAGCTTCCCGAGGTGGAATGGGGCCTCCTGCAGGAGCCGACCTTCGACAACCAGTTCGCCACGCTCGACATCGAGGGCGCTGGCGTCGACCTCCGAATCGAGAAGACGGTCCCCGGCGACTGGCGCAGGCCCCGGATCGAGACGTCCCTGGAGCGCCGCCTCGCCTAGGTGCGTGCCACGTCGAAGCCCTCGGCGGTGGCTCCCAGCACGCTGACGAGCATCTCAACCAGCGCGTCGCGGTCCGGAGCCCCTTGGTCGAGCCAGGTGAGCATCGCCGCTTCGACGTAGGACGTCCAGGCGCGCAGGCCGACACGGACAGCCGGTTGCTCGGGGTCGAGCCCCATGCCCTCGGCGAGCATGGTGACCCGCCACCAGCGCGCGCGATCCAGCGCATCGCGGACCTCACGGAAGCCGATCCCGCGCGTCATCAGGTTGCGGTAGCCGGCCGGGTGCTCGCTGATCGCGTCGGCGAAGTTGCGCAGGCCCTCGCGCAGCCGCTCGACCGGGGGGAGCTCCGGATCCGGTTCCACCCGCGAGCGGAAGCCCTCGATCAGGGGCGTGAGGCAGGCGACGTAGAGGCCCTTCTTGCTGCCGAAGTACTGGAAGATCAGGCCGTGTGAGACCCCGGCGGCCTCGGCGACCTCGTCGACAGAGACCTCGTCGTAGTCGCGATCGCCGAAGACCTCGAGGGCGGCGGCGATCAGCTGGAGCCGGCGCTCGCCCGCCCGGTCGGTTGTCAGAGGGCGCGAGGCGATGGAGCCAGACTAGTCCGGGTTGACTTCGGGTCAACACCCATTAGTCGGTGTCTGGCCGAGTGGGACCGCTGGTAAGGTCCCGCGTCCGTTGACTCCGAGTCAGTCTCGGGGTCGCAAGGAGGAGAGCGTGGGAACTTCGCGCACGGAGGCGCGGACTCGATCAGTGAGCAGAACACGGCGGGCATCGATCCCGCTCGCGCTGCTGCTCGCGATCGGCGTCATGGTCGCTCTGCTCGGCCCCACCGCCGCCCCGGCTGCCCCCGCCTCGGCCTGCGACTCCGGCACCCCGGTGGGCCCGACCCAGACGAAGTACGTCTGCGACATCCCCACGGGGACGATCGGTGGGTACGAGGTCCGCCAGTGGTACGGGCTCGCGCCCACGCCGCCGGAGGACGGCTACGTCACGCACATGGAGACCGACATCGTCGACGAGGGGACCAACGCGCAGGTCCCGATCTCCCGCCTGATGCTCCACCACATCGTCTTCGTCAATCTGAACCGCCAGGACAGCACCTGCAACAGCTTCAGGGGGTTCGACAGCCGCGACAACCTCTTCGGCGGAGCCGCGTCGCAGCGCTTCTACGCGGCCGGCGAGGAGCGGGCGAAGTTCTCGATGCCGCCGGGCTATGGCTACCGGACCAACGCGAGCGACAACTGGGCCGTCGTCGCGATGGTGATGAACCATCGCTCGGTCCCCGACCACGCGCTGATCCACTACGAGGTGACGGTCGACAGCAGCTCGCTGACCGCGGTGAAGCCCTATTGGCTCGACGTCCGCGACTGCCGCGCCGACCCGATCTACAACGTCCCGAGCGTCGCCCAGAAGGCCAAGAAGGCGAAGCGGCGCAAGAAGGGCCGCAAGGCCGAGACGGGCAAGAAGAAGCACAAGAAGGGCAATAAGAAGCACAAGAAGCGCGTGGGGCGGCCGACGGTCGACGAGACGCGCGACTACGTGATCCCGGAGAGCGGCCGCCTGATCGCAGGCGGCGGTCACGTCCACGGCGGCGCGATCGGCCTGAAGCTCACCGAGCCCAACTGCGGGAACCGCGAAGTCGCCGAGTCCGTTCCGACCTGGGGGCTTCCGGACCACCCCTTCTACAACGTCAGGCCGATCCTGCACGAACCAGGCCCGATCAACATGAGCGCCTTCAGCAGCACCACCGGACTACCGGTCAACAAGGGTGAGACGCTCCGGATCAACTCGATCTACGACAACTCGCAGCCCCACGTCCGCGTGATGGGGATCAGTGTCGTCTACATCGCGCCCGACCCGTCCGTGACGCAGAATTGCGGCGCGGTTCCCGACTGGACGGTGCTGAAGACGAATCAGCCCGGCCGCACCGGGCCGGTCCCGTTCAAGATCCCGCTCACCGGGCTCGACTCCAGCGGCCAGGCAACCACCATCAACGCGCCACCCGGGGCGATCCAGAACGCTGGCAGGAACACCGTGATCCCGGTGGGCGACCGCTTCTTCGGGGCCCCGAACCTGCGGGTGAAGCAGGGCTCCTGGCTCACCTGGCAATTCAACGGGCAGGAGCTGCACAACCTCACCCTCGCCAACGGCCCGCTTGGAATCGGCTCGGACAACCTGGACGGCGGGCGCACCTTCACGGAGAAGCTCAACCGGCCCGGCACCTACCGCTTCTTCTGCGCGCTGCACCCCGTGCAGATGCAGGAACGCGTCATCGTCACGCCCAAGAAGCAGAAGCGCAAGAAGAAGCGGCGCTGACGGCCGGTCCTACGCCCCGGCGGGCTGAGCCAGCCAGTCCCGGAAACGGATCTCGCCGATGTGAACAGCGCTGGTCGGCAGCAGGCTGCGCTCCTGGAGCTCGGCGCCGAAGTAGCGCGCCTTCGGGTCGGCGACCACAGTGCGCGGATCGCCCTTCGCCGTCAGGCCCTGACGGACGAACTCGTCGAAGGGGAACTCCTCGGGACCTGCAATCTCGATGACGCCACCAGCGGGCGCCCTCAGGCTGATCTCGCACACCGCCGCGGCAACGTCGTCGGCTGCGATCGGCTGGATCAGCGCGTCCGGGAGCCGAACCGTGTCACCTTCCGTGGCATCGTCCGCGATCCTCTTCACGAACTCGAAGAACTGCGTCGAGTGGACGATGGAGTAGGGGATCGACGAGTCCGCGATCAATTTCTCCTGGGCCGCCTTCGCCCGGAGATATCCGCTCTCGGGGAGGCGTTCGGTCCCGACGACGGACAGGGCGACGTGGTGTCCAACACCGGCGTCGGCCTCGGCCGCCAGCAGGTTGGTGGTGGAGGTCGTGAAGAACTCCATCACGGCCTCGTCCTCGAACGACGGGGAGTTCGACACGTCGATCAGGACCTCGGCACTGGCGAGGGCCTCGGCGAGTCCCTCGCCGGTGAGCGTGTTCACGCCCGAATCGGGGGACGCGGCGACGGCCTCGTGGTCCTCATCCCGGAGGCAGGTCACGACCTTGGAACCGATCAGGCCGGTTCCGCCGATGACAACGACCTTCATGATTTCCCTTCCTTGATTGGTTCGATTGCGCCCGGGAGCGTGATCGCGGTTGCGCTACTTCCCGCCGAGCAGTCGTTCGGCCTCCGCCAGGGCCTCCCTCAGGCTGCGCACGTCGAGCCTCAGCGGGGCACCATCCTCGCGAGGGTCGATCCGCAGCAACAGGTGGCCGTCGTGGGGGTCGTAGTGCGTGAAGGCGATCTGCTCGCCGCCGTGCCAGAACTCGACGACGCCATCGGCCGCTTCCTGATCACCGGTCATGCGGGCCTCTATCTCATGCATTGCTGGTCTCCTCGTTCTAGCTGGACGCGGCGGCAGCGTTCGCCGCGGTCACGATCCGCTCGTGCGTCTCCTCCGGGTGGGAGACCATCGCGTCGGGAAACCGACCCTATCGACCCGGGTGGGGCACGCCAACTCTCATCCGAATTCCATGCAACGTGTCGTTTTGAGGATCGGTCGCTCGGCAGGTCGCGCTAGCCGGCATTGATGAAGTCGAGGCTGCTCGCGACCTTCGAGTAGACGGTCGGGGCCGCCGGCAGCCCGCAGAGGCCGCCTCCGAAGGAGACGGTGCCCACCTCGATCGCGCCCGAAGGGGTGTCGGCAACAAGGGGGCCGCCGCTGTCACCCGAGCAGGCGGAGGTGTGGATCTTGAAGCGGCCCGGCTTCTTCCGCTTCGCGCCGAGGGCGCAGATCATGCTGTCCGGGGCGTACAGGTCCCGGGTATACGCCTTCAGGCAGCGGCGATCGGTTCGCGCGATCTCGATGGTCGCCTTCGCGAAGGGCGACAGGTGGACTCCGAACGGCCTGGTCGCGCCGTAGCCCGCCACGCGCAGATGAGACCCGGGCTGCGTGGCAATGGCGCTCTCCAGCGGGTTGGCCAGCGTGATCGGCTGGGCGCTCGTTGGCTGTGCCAGGTTGAGGACGGCCACGTCATGCAGCCCGGTCTGCTCGAAGTCCGGATGGACCCTGCCCGAGCTGACGCCGATGACCTGGCCGACGGCTCGGTTGCGAAGATTGGGCCGACCGACGATCACCTGGAAGTTGGCGAGGTTGAAGCCACCAGCGACGCAATGACCCGCGGTCAGCACCTTCGTCGGCGCGATGACCGACCCGCTGCAGTGCATGTGGCCCTTGCGGAAGATCGCGACCGCGTAGGGCCACTGCGCCGGGTTCGCGGGTCCGCCGCCGACGATCGAGGACCGCGCGCGAGGCGCGCTCGCGGCGCCGATCGGCACGCCGAGGGCGGTCAACGCGCAGGCGAAAGCGAGGGCTGCAACCAGGTTGCGGTTTCGGCGTCTTGGTTCCATCAGATCTGGTCGTCCGGCCGTTCTCAGCCGAGTCCGAGCTCGTGACGGTAGTGCCGCGCGTACTCGTCGCGCTTGTCGAGCACATCCTCCACGTATCCGCGCGTCTCGGGGAACGGGATGTCATCGATCTGGAGATTCGAGCCGCCCCAGGCGGTGACGTTGGTCTCCCCCGCGTTGTAGGCCGCCAGTGCGGCCACCTCGTTCTCGCCGAACTTGTCGATCAGGTAGCGCAGATAGAAGGTGCCGTAGCGGATGTTGATGTCTGGGTCCGAGAGGTCCTCGAACTTGAAGGTCGATCCTCCGCTGAGCTTCTCGATCAGCTTGGCGGTGGCCGGCGTGATCTGCATGAGTCCCCGCGCGCCGGCGTGCGAAGTCTGATCGCGGAAACGCGACTCGGAGTAGATCACCGCGGCGATCAGGTCGGCGGGCACATCCTTCTGGGCGGCCTGCTGGCGAATGATGTCCTCGTGGCGTAGGGGCAGCGTGAACTCCTCCAGGGTGCGCTGGAAGCGATCGCTGTTGATCAGCAGGAAGCCGCCCAGCGCGACCACGAGCAGCGTGCCCCCGATGACGAGGGTCCGGCGGCCGCGGTCGGATCGCCGGCGGGCGCCCCCGCGCCCCGTCGTCCGGCCCTTGGAGCGCCCCCCACCCCGCCGGGGGTTGGCGCGGCGAGCGCGCACGGTCGTGCTCATCCCGGCTCCGTCGCCTGCAGGTCTTCGATCAGCTTGTGCACCTCTGACTCCAACTCATCGAGCGAGGCATCGTTGCGTATGACGTGGTCGGCACGGCGCTCCTTCTCCGCCTGGTCGAGCTGTCGCCCCTCGCGTCCGCCGAGTCCGCCCTGACCGCGCTCGCGCAGACGAGTGTCCCGGACGGCGTCGTCGGCAACGACGGCCACCGTTGCGTCGAAAGCATCCTCCATCGCGGCCTCGAAGAGCAAGGGCACCTCGACGACCGCCACCGCCACATCTGGATCGAGGCTCTGACGCCAATCCCGCACGTGAGCGCCCACTCGCGGATGCGTGACGCTCTCCAGCCAGGCGAGCTCGTCGCGATCGTTGAAGACGATCTCGCTCACCTTCTCGCGGTCGACCATTCCCCCGGGAGCGATCTCCGCTCCCCAGCGGTCAACCAGCGCGGCCCTGACCTGGTCGTCATCGAGCAGGTCGTGGGCGACGCGGTCGGTCGACAGAGTCGCCGCGCCAAGCCGCTCGAACGCGACCAGCGCCTCAGACTTTCCCGCTCCGATCCCCCCAGTGAGCCCGACGAAGCGAGTCAACCCTGGGTGGGAGGTGGCTCCTCGGACGGTGGCTCCTCGGCGGGAGGCTCCTCAGACGGCTCCTCCGCAGGCTCCTCCTCGGGAGCGGTCTCCGGCGGTGCCTCCTCGGGCACGACCTCCGCGGCAGGCTCCTCCGGGGCGGCCTCGGCGGCGGGCTCCTCGGACGTGCCCTCCGTGGGCTGCGGCTCCACGCCCTCGGGCGGCTCCGCGTCCTCGATCACCACGTCCTCGGTCAGCTCGCGGACCGGGAGCTCCTGGCCCTCGACGCGCTTGACGCTCAGCGACAGGCGCCGGCGGGCCTCGTCGACCTCGAGGATCTTGACCTTGAGCTCGTCGCCGGGACGAACGACCTCGGCCGGGCTCTCGACATGGTGCTGGGCGAGCTCCGAGATGTGAACCAGCCCCTCGACCCCCGGGAGGATCTGGACGAAGGCACCGAACGCGACGATCTTGGTGACCTTGCCGTCGACGACGTCGCCCTCCTTGTACTCGTTGAGTACGCGCTGCCAGGGGTCCTCCTGGGTCTGCTTCAGCCCCAGGGAGATGCGCTGGCGATCCCGGTCGATGTCGAGCACCTTGACTCGCACGGTGTCGCCGATCGAGACGACCTCCGACGGGTGGTTCACGTGGCTCCAGGAAAGCTCGGAGATGTGGATCAGGCCGTCGATTCCCTCGAGGTCCACGAAGGCGCCGAAGTCGACGATGTTGGAGATCTTGCCCTCGACCACCTGGCCCGGCTCGAGACGGCCGAGGATCTGCTCGCGGACCTCCTTGCGCTCCTCCTCGAGGACCGCGCGGCGGGAGAGGACGACGTTGTTGCGGGATCGGTTGAGTTCGATCACCTTGCACTCGAGCTTCTGGCCCATGAACTCGTCGAGGTTCTGCACGCGGCGGATATCGACGAGCGAGGCGGGCAGGAAGCCGCGCACGCCGAGATCGAGGATCAGGCCGCCCTTGACGACCTCGATCACGGTCCCCTCGACGGGCTCTCCGGAGTCCGCGGCCTGCTCGATCCGGCGCCACGCCTTCTCGAAGCGGGCGCGCTTCTTGGAGAGGATCAGTCGTCCCTCCTGGTCCTCCTTGGTGAGGACGAGGGCGTCGACTTCCTCGCCGAGCTCGACCTCCTCGGAGGGATCGACCGACTTGCGGATCGAGAGCTCGTTGGAGGGAATGACGCCCTCCGACTTGTAGCCGATGTCGACCAGGACCTCGTCCTGGTCGATGCGCACGACCTTGCCGCTCACCACGTCGCCCTCGCTGAAGGGATGGATGGTGGCGTCGTAGTTGGGGACGAGCTTGCCGTCGACCTCGATCAGGAAGTCATCCGAGCTCCCGGCGCCGTTGCCGGTGGTCTCCGGCTGCTCCTGCTGGGGCTCCTGAGCCTGCTCAGTCTCTGTCGTTGTCTCCGTTTCAGGCACGGCCGCACAGTGTGGCAGACACATGCCTGACGCACGGGTGTCGTTTACCTTTGCTGGCGATGCCCAAGCGTCTGACGAAACGAGGTGATCAGCGCATGCCGCTGACCGGGAGCTACGACGTGATCGTCTGCGGTGCGAGCTTCGCTGGCCTCACGGTCGCCAGGCAGCTGACCGGGTCCGGTGCGCGGATTCTGGTGCTCGACCGCTACGAGATCGGCGAGCGGCAGACCTCCGCCTGCGGGATTCCCACGGAGTGGCTGCGCGTGATGGGACTCGAGGGTTCGGCTCGCCAGGAGTTCGGCGAGCTGGTCGTCCACACGCCGCGCGGCACCTCCCGCTACGAGCTGCCCTGGACCTTCTCGACGTTCGACTACCGGGAGCTCTGCGAGCTCCTCTGGACCCAGTGCGACGGCGATTTCGAGACCGCCAAAGTCGACGGGCGAACCGGGGACACCGTCCATACGGACCGTGGCGAGGTCTCGGCGCCCCTGATCGTCGACGCGCTCGGCTGGCGGCGCATCCTCGCCTCCGACGGCGGTTACCAACCGCCGGACGCTCCACTCTCACGCGGGCTGGAGGTCCATCCCCACGGCGGCTCCGACGACCTCGAGATCTGGATCGACCGCCGCTATGTCCCCGCCGGCTACGGCTGGAGCTTCCCGGCGCGCGATGAGCAGCGGATCGGCGTCGGCTCCTTCGATCCGCGTTTTCACGTCAAGGACACCACGGTGCTCCTCGCCGAGGACCTCGAGCGGCCCCCCGTTCGCTACCAGGGCAACTGGATCCCGCACAAGCTCCGTCCCGGAACCGAGGACGGGATCTTCTTCGCCGGCGACTCGGCGGGCCACTGCCTGCCGCTGACGGCGGAGGGGATCAGGACCGCGTTCTACTTCGGCATCAAGCTCGGCGACGAGCTGCGCGCCGTGATCGAGGGGCGGCAGGACCGCGAGGCGGCGCTGCGCAACTACGCGGAGTTCGTTGATGCCCACGAGTGGAAGTTCCGCTGGATGCTCCGCGCCCAGCGCCTCCTCCCCAAGCTGCCGGCGCGGGTGCAGCGCGCACTGATCCGGGCCGCGGGTCGCAAGCGCTTCGTGGAGTGGGCCTTCGGCCACTACCTGCGGATCGCCCCCCCGGACTTCGCCGGCCCTCCTTCGGAGGAGAGTCGGGAGCACGAGGCACTCTCCGCAGCGGCCTAGCATCCGCCCATCGGTCTGCTCTCCGACTACGGCAACCAGGCCCGGACCTATGACCGTACCCGCGGCGCCAGCGACTCGGTTCTCGGCCCGCTGCGCGAAGCCCTAGCTCAGTCGCCCGGGCGGACGCTCGCCGACGTCGGTGGAGGAACCGGGAATTACGCGGCGGCGCTGGCGGCTGAAGGCTGGAATCCGGTGGTGGTCGATCCTTCAGCCGCGATGCTTGAACAGGCCCCGGGGAAGGGGCTTCGCACCTTGCACGCCGCCGCCGAGGCTCTCCCGCTCGCTGATGAGAGCTTCGACGCCGTGATGATGGTCTCGGTGCTTCACCATCTGGCCGATCCAGCGACCGCGCTGGAGGAGGCCCGGCGCGTCCTGCGGCCCGGCGGCCGCGTGGCGGTCATGGCCTTCCTGCGGGAGGACATTCGTGATCTCTGGCTGCTCGACTACTTCCCGGTCAGCCGCCCGTGGATGGATGAGACGCACCCGGCACTCGCGGAGCTGGCCGATCACCTGCCGGGGGCCAGCCGATCCGAGATCGTCTTCGGGGATCTGGAGGACGCGTCGCTCGCGGCCCTCGCCTCGCATCCCGAACTGATCCTGAATCCGGACTGGCGCAATCAGACGAGCTACTTCGAACGTCTGTCACGAGACCATCCGGATGAGCTGGAGGCGGGACTGGGCCGGCTCCGGGCGGACATCGACGACGGGCGATGTCCGAACCGCCCCGGCCGCGCGAGTCTCGTCACCTGGACCAAGCCGTGAGGTCCCCCCTCAGGTCGGGACCTCAGCGGACGACCAGATAGGTGCCCGCGAGGAGCAGCGCGACCCCGGCAACCCGGCTGGCCGACAACGGTGTCTGCTCGAGGCCGAGGAACCCGATTCGGTCGAGGATCACCGAGGTCGTGAGCTGGCCCGTGACGGTCGCGGCCGCGACGGCCCCCACTCCGATCTCGCTGACCAACACCAGAGCCGAGAAGACGTAGGCGGCGCCGAGCGCCCCGCCGAGCAGGTAGTACCACTGAACGTGGGCGGCACTCGGGAGGCCGCCCGCCTTGCCGCTCGCGACCACGATTGCGGCGAGCAGGACCGTCCCCACCGCGAACGACACGGTCGCCGCGGCGAAGTTGCCCGTCGAGCGCCCGAGGCCGGCGTTGATCGGCGCCTGCAGCGCGATGCACCCGCCCACCAGCGCCATGGTCAGGACTGCGAACCCGCGATCCATCGCGTGTGATCTTCGCTGATCCGCACCGATCCCAGCTCAAAGCTCGTGATCTTTGAGCCCATTCCGAGTTCAAGCTTCTGAAATCCCCGACCGCCAGAGGCTCGTAGAACAACTGGAGGAGTGCCACAGACAGTGAAGACCGGCCGTCTCACAACCCGCTTCTTCGGGGGCCCGGCCCTGCGCTTTCAGCCGGATGGGCGGCTCGTGTCCCTCGTCCGCGACGGCTACGAGTCGGCCTTCGAGGAGATCTTTCGCCGCTACGGCGCGGCCCTGCGCAGCTACGCGGCCTCGATCGTCACGGCCCAGCGGGCCGACGACGTCACGCAGGAGGCGTTCACCAAGGCGTATCTCGCGCTGCGCGGAACCGAGAAGGAGATCCAGCTCCGTCCGTGGCTCTACCGGATCGTCCGCAACACGGCGTTGACCAACATCCGCGACGAGCCGAGGGCCCGGCTCGAGCTCGAGCTCGACGAGCGCCAAGCCGCCGGCATGTCTCCCGAGGAGGTGGCCGAGCAGCGCGAGGAGGTCAAGCGGCTGATGGCCGGCCTCCGCGAGCTTCCGGAGCCGCAGCGGGCGGCGATCGTGATGCGGGAGCTGGAGGGTCTCAGCCACGAGCAGATCGCTGCCTCTCTGGGGCTCAGTGGAGGCGCGGTCAGGCAGTCGATCTACCGCGCTCGCCGGGCGCTCCGCGAGGGCGTCGGCCTGCTCGTGCCGATGCCCGTGCTTCGCATGCTGCTGGAGGAGGGATTCAACCAGGGCGCGTCGGCCGCGGCTGCCGGCGGTGGAGCGGGGATTGCGGTCAAGACCGGGGTCGCTGCCCTGCTCGCCGCCGGCACCGTCACCACCGGCGCGGTCCTCAACGAGGAATTCAAGAAGACCCCGGACGCGGACGCGAAGACGGCGAAGACGAGTCCGGCGCAGCGAGGCCGCGAGCGATCGGTTGCGGTCGTCGCCCAGCTGCGCGCCCCAGCACGCTCCGTTCGCGGGTCAGGCGACGACTCAGGACGCAACCGCGGGCGCGGCGGCGGCTCGGACGATGGCTCATCCGAGCACCGCGAAGGGAGCGGGCATTCGGGACCTGGGTCCGGCGGCGACGACCGGTCCGGGTCTAATTCGGGCCCGGGACCCAGCGGCTCGGGCGAGGACGGCTCCAGCTCGAGCGGCTCCGGGTCCGACGACTCCGGTTCCAGCGGTTCAGGATCGAGTGGCTCGGGATCGAGCGGCTCGGGCTCAGGTGACGGCGGACCGAGCGACTCGGGGTCGGGCTCCGGGTCGAGCGGTTCCGGATCGGGCGGCTCGGGTTCCGACGACCTAGCCCAACTGGACGATTAGAACAGCGGTCTAAGCAGGGGATCTCGCTCGTTCACCGAGTGATCTTCGCGACCCGTTCGAGTTAGGGGACTCATATCGATCGTTCGAGCATGTGCTCGAACGAACACGAACGCAGAGAGGAGTCACAGATGGCACACCGCAAGCGACGCCGTCGCCGCCGGCGCGGAAAGATCGCCGACACGACGCCGGCCACGCCGGGTACGGGCACCACCGCGGAGGACAGCAGCGCCGCATCGGCGCCCAGCGTCAGCGAGTCCAACTCCGGGAGCGGCGGAGGCGACGACTGAGAGCTCGGCTCCGCACGCTGTTCTCGACACCGGCGGAGGGCGAGGCGCTCGTCAGCGCCTCGCCCACCGTCCCGGTGCGCGAAATCTTTCAGCGGTTCTGGCCGTACGCGCGGCCTTACCGCAAGTGGCTGGCGCTCAGCCTCCTGCTGATTGCGCTGGTCCCGCTGATCGACACGGCGATGATCTGGATGTTCAAGATCGTCATCGACCAGGTGCTGGTCCCGCAGGACTTCGGCCCCTTCGCGTGGATCGCGGCGGCGTACCTCGGCCTGACGGTCTTGGCCGGCGTGCTCGGGTTCTTCGACGACCTCCTGGCCAATTGGATCGGCGAGCGCTTTCTGCTCGACCTTCGCACCAGGTTCTTCGCGCATCTGCAAGGGCTCTCGCTCGACTTCTTCGATCGCCGCCGGCTGGGCGACCTGATCTCACGCCTGACGGGCGACATCGCCTCGATCGAGGCGTTCGTCCTCTCCGGTGTGACCGACGCGATCTCCTACCTGCTCCGGATCGTCTTCTTCAGCGCCGCTCTCTTCTACCTGCAGTGGGACCTGGCCCTGATCTCGCTGGTGGTCGCGCCGCTCTTCTGGTTGGCCGCCAAGAGGTTCTCCCGCCTGATCAAGGTGGCCTCGCGCGAGAAGCGGCGCCGCAGCGGCTCGATCAGCTCGGTGGCGGAGGAGAGCCTCTCGAACGCGCCGCTGGTCCAGGCCTATGGCCAGGAGGAGGCCGAGGTGGAGCGGTTCCATCGCGAGAATCTCGGCAGCTACCACGCGGAGATGGCATCGGTCCGGCTGAAGGCGCTCTACACGCCGCTCATCGACCTGATCGAGCTGGTAGGCGCCCTGCTGGTGATCGGCCTCGGAACCTGGGAGCTTTCCCAGGGTCATCTGACGCTTGGCGGCCTGCTCGTCTTCATGACCTTCCTGACGCAGCTCTATAGCCCGGTCCGCGGAATGAGCCGGCTGGTCAACCGGATCCACGCCGCCTCAGCGGCCGCGGAGCGGATCATCGAGATGCTCGACCAGGAGCCGTCGGTCGCCGAGTCTCCGCGCGCCATCGAGCTAGGCCGAGCGAAGGGCAGGCTCGACCTGGACCACGTCACCTTCCGCTATCCGGAGACCGAGCGAAACGCCGTCTCGGGCGTCTCGCTCGCGCTCGAACCCGGGGAGGTGCTGGCGCTGGTCGGCCCGAGTGGTGCGGGCAAGTCGACGCTGGCGAAGCTGCTGCTCCGCTTCTACGACCCGCATTTCGGTCGCATCCTGCTGGACGGAAAGGATCTGCGCAGTCTGCAGCTGAGCTCGGTGCGCGACAACGTCGCACTACTGCTCCAGGAGACCTTGGTCTTCGACGGGACGATCTACGAGAACATCGCCTACGGCCGGCGCGAGGCGACTCGGGAACAGGTCGAGACGGCCGCGGTCGCGGCGGACGCTCACGACTTCATCTCCGCGCTTCCGGCTGGGTACGAGACCGAGATCGGGCAGAAGGGCCGGCGGCTGTCTGGCGGGCAGCGTCAGCGGATCGCGATCGCGCGGGCGATGGTCCGGGACGCGCCGGTGCTGGTCCTCGACGAGCCGACCACCGGGGTCGACGCCGAGTCGGGCAGCAGGATCATGGGCCCTCTGCGCCGGCTGATGGGCGGGCGCACGACGATCGTGATCTCGCACAACCTGGTCACGGTGCGCGACGCCGACCGGATCGCCGTGCTCGAGGGAGGCCGGATCGCGGCCGTGGGCACGCATGACGAGCTACTGCTTCAGGGCGGGACCTACGAGCGGCTCTATCGCCTCCACCACGTCGGCACCGGGGACTTCGCGTCGCCTGCGAGCGCCGGAGCACCCGTCGCCCCGTGAGCTCATCCAACGGATCGGTGAACGGCCTTCTGCACGAGCGCGACCTCCTGGCGCCGGGCTACGAGGTGATCTCGCACCTGAGCCGCGGGCGCGCCCTGGACGTCTACGAGGTCTGGAGTGACGAGCGCGACTGCCGGTGCATCGCCAAGGTCATCCGGCCCGACCAGCAGGCGCCCCGGGTGCGGCGGCGCCTGGTCCGCGAGGGCGAGCTTCTTCTGGAGCTGGCCCATCCGCACATCGTTCGGGCCTACGAGCTCCGCCGTCGGCCGCGGACCGTTCTGATCCTCGAGACGCTGGGCGGCGAGACCGCCGAGCACATGATCCAGTCCGCCGCCCGGCGACCCGCGATCGCAGACGTCGCCCATCTGGGCCTGCACCTCTGCTCTGCGATCGGCTACCTGCACCGTCGGGGCTTCCTCCACCTCGATCTGAAGCCCTCGAACGTGATCGTCCAGAGCGGGCAGGCGCGGGTCATCGACCTGAGCCTGACTCGCCGGCCGGGGCCCGTCCCGCGCGGGATGGGCTCTCCCCCCTATCTGTCACCGGAGCAGGCCCGCGGGGGCCGTGCCGGCCCGGCGGCCGACGTCTGGGGGATCGGAGCGACGCTCTACGAGGCGGCGACTGGGGAGCGCCCGTTCCCGGACGCCAGGCCGAAGTCATATCCGCAGCGCGACCGGCGGGCGCCATCCGTCAGGGAGAGCAGGCGAGCGCCCGCCGCCTTCGCCGAGTCGATCGATGCGTGCCTATCCCCAGACCCGTCCGAGCGGCCGTCGGTCTATGAGCTCGCCGACCAGCTGGACGCCGTGATCGGCCCCTGAGCGCAGCTACTTAGCGGCGAGCCAGTCCTTGCCGATGCCGACGTCCACCGTGAGCGGCGGGTCGAGCTCGAAGGCGCCGCACATCTCGCGCTCGACCAGTTCCGCGGCCGCGTCCATCTCGTCGGTAGGGCCCTCGAAGAGGAGCTCGTCGTGGATCTGGAGCACGAGCCGGGTCTCGAGGTCGGACTTGTCGAGGGCACGCTGACAGCCGACCATCGCGATCTTGATGATGTCCGCCGAGGTCCCCTGGATCGGCATGTTGACGGCCAGGCGCTCGCCCTGCCCGCGGACCTGAGGCCGCCCTGACCGCAGCTCGGGGATCGGGCGGCGGCGGCCGAGCATGGTCTCGACGTAGCCGTTCTCGCGGGCGAACTCGATGGTCGTCTCGATGTAGCGCTGGACCGCCGGGAAGCGCTCGAAGTAGCGGCCGATGTACTGGGCGGCCTCTTCCTGCTCGATGTTGAGGCGATCGGCGAGGCCGTAGGCCGAGAGGCCGTAGGCGATGCCGTAGTTGACCATCTTCGCCTTGGAGCGCTCCCCGGGCGTGACCTTCTTCGGATCCGCGCCGATGATGCCGGCGGCGGTGGCCGCGTGGATGTCCTCGCCGCGGGCGAAGATCTCGCGCAGCGCGTCCTCGCCGGCGATGTGGGCCAGGATGCGGAGCTCGATCTGGTTGTAGTCGGCGGAGAGCAGGCGGTGGCCGCGCGGCGCGACGAAGCAGGAGCGGATCGGGCGGCCCTCCTCGGTGCGGATCGGGATGTTCTGGAGGTTCGGGTTGGTGCTCGAGAGGCGGCCCGTGGCGGTGGCGGTCTGGTTGAAGGTGGTGTGGAGCCGGCCGGTGTCCGCGTCGATCAGCTCGGGCAGGGCGTCGAGGTAGGTGCTCTTGAGCTTGGTGAGCTCCCGCCACTGCTCGACCTTGGCGACGATCTCGTGCTCCTCGCGGATTTGTGAGAGCACGCGCGCGTCCGTCGAGAAGCCGGTCTTGCCGCGGCGCTTCTTGGTCAGGCCGAGCTCGTCGAAGAGGACCTCAGCCAGCTGCTGCGGCGAGCCGATCGTGAACTCGTGCCCGGCGAGCTCGAAGATCTCTGCCTGCAGGGTCTCGATCCGCTGCTCGAAGCCCTCGCCGATGTCGGCGAGTCGCTTCTGGTCGAGCAGGACGCCGGTCTGCTCCATCGCCGCCAGGACTTCGATCAGCGGCATCTCGACATCGTCCATCAGCTTCTCGATCCCCTGCTCCTTCATCCCCTTGCGCTGCAGATGGGCGATCTCCCAGACGAGGCGGGCCTCGGCAGCGGGGTCGGGCGGCGGCTCCTCCCCCAGCTCGAGCTGGTCGCCGTCGGGGGCCTCTTCCTTGGGTGCCGCCGCGAGGCCGCGCTGGGCCGCGATGTCCACCAGGTCGTAAGTGCGGCGGGCCGGGTCGAGCAGGTAGGCGCCGACCATCGTGTCGTGGCGCAAGTCGAGGCCGCCGGGGGCGGCGGCGAGGACGCCGAAGCGGGCGCCGCCGCCGAGGGTCTTCAGGTCGTGCCCGATCAGGCGGCGCGTGCCCAGTGCCTCGGCGAGCTCGGCGAAGTCCGGGCAGTCGCCCTCCACCAGGCGCTTGCCGTCGTAGCCGGACCAGGTCCCGCCCACGATCGCGAGCGCGACGTCCCCCTGGGCGAGATCGTCAATCGAGCCCTCCTGGGCGGTGGCGTCGAGCTCCTCCTCGACCTTGGAGTCGGGGATGAAGTCGGTGCCCAGCTCCTCCTCGAGACGCTGGAGGATCACGCGGAGCTCGAACTCGCGCGCCACCTCTCGGAGGCGGCTGCGGTCCATCTGCTTCGACATCAGCTCGTCCAGGTCGAGCTCGACGTCTATGTCGGTGATCGCCGTCGCGAGCTCCTTGGAGATGCGCGCGTCCTCGGCGTGATTGGTGAGGTTCTCCTTGCGCTTGGCGCCGGAGACGTTGTCGATGTTGGCGAGCACGCCCTCGAGATCGCCGTACTCCTGGAGCAGCTGGGCGGCCGTCTTGTCGCCGATGCCGGGGACGCCGGGGATGTTGTCCGAGGTGTCGCCCTTGAGCCCGATCAGGTCGGTGACCAGCTCGGGCGGCACGCCGTAGCGCTCCACCACCCCGTCGCGGTCGTAGATCTTCGTGTCGGTGACGCCCCGCGAGGTGGTCATCACGCGCACCCCGTCCTCGACCAGCTGGTAGACGTCGCGGTCGCCGGAGACGACCATCACGTCGAGGCCCTGTTCCCGGGCGCGCTTGGTGAGCGAGGCGATCACGTCGTCGGCCTCGTAGCCGTCCACCTTGATGTTGGTGAAACCGAAGGCCTCGGCCAGCGGCATCAGGTGTGGCCACTGGTCGCGCAGGAGATCGGGGCGCGGCTTGCGCTGGGACTTGTAGGGCTCGTAGGTGTTCTCCCTGCCCGACCAGCCGGCGTCCCAGCAGACGACCACGGCCGAGGGGTCGCAGTCGATCATGAACTTGGCGAACATCGATGCCAGGCCGTAGATCGCGTTGGTGGGCCGGCCGTCGTGAGTCGCGATCGACTCGGGCAGGGCGAAGAACGCCCGGTAGGCGAGCGAGTTGCCGTCGATCAGGAACAGCTCGCCAGGCTTCTGCTTGCCCTTCGCGCCCTTCGCGGGGGCCTTTTTCTGGGTCGTTGCGGGCACCTGTCCATCATAGGTTGGGCGTCAGAGACCTCTGGCCCAGCAAATCGCGCAGGGTGCGGGCAGCGAACTCGGGCATCTCTCGAATCTGGCGCCAGGTGAAGCGGAGTACGCGGAAACCATGGCTCTGAAGACGGGCATCCCGGGCGCGGTCCCTTTCGAAGGCGGCGCGGTCGCCGTGGTGGCGCCAGGAGTCCGTCTCGACGATCACCTTCTGGTCCCGCCAGAGGAAGTCGACCTCGAAGCGATCAACTCGCGCATTCACCTCTGGCTGGGGAAGGCGGTGCCGGCGGCAGAGGCGGAACATCAGGCGCTCAAGCCTGCTGCGCGTGAACTCCTCCTCCCCCTTCAGGTCCTCTGATCTGATCAGCCGGAGGTCCAGAGCGCGGCGAACGGCGCGCCGGTAGATCTCCTCCGCGACCGTGCGATGAAGGTCCTTCAGCGTCCGAGCCGGCTTGGTCACCGCGATGCCGTTGCGGCGGGTCCCAACACCGGCAATGAGGGAGTGGGACCTGTGGATCGTGATGCCGGGGCGCTTCCGTCGGCCGCCGTCGCCGGGCACTGAAACGTGGATCCGTCCGGAATGTGGCTTGAGCATTCCCCATAGAGCGGCAGCGCTCCGGTGGCTGACCACCGCCCCCTCGCCGAGAGCCAGCACCGCGGCCATGCACCTGCCTTCGAAGGTGAGTCTCGCGTGGCTGACGGCGTAAACACCGCGATGAAGGCGGTGGAGCCGCCCGGCCTGCGCCCGCTTGGCGATGGCGGCTCGGCTGAACCCCGGCAACCGGAGCTGAGCTGTAGTGATCACACCGTGTTGTCTCGACGCGATTCGGGCGACCAGCTGGTCTGGATTGGCCCTTTTGTCAACCACCGGTTGACTAAGGCGCCAACTCCGGCCCCTCACCCCTTCATCGCCGGTGTTCGCCGGTCACCTCCCCCTTCATCGCCGGTTTTCGGGCATTGGCGCGCCGACTCTCCCCCGTATCCTTTCCGCGCCATGGCCGCCTCCGCTCAGTACAGCGTCACCGTCCGCGTCGAGCTCGACGCGCGGCAGGAGCCGCTCGGCAAGCTCACGGCGCAGATCGCTGAGGCTGGCGGGGCACTGCAGTCCGTCGACCTGATTCCGGGGGCCGGCGAGGAGGGGAAGCGCGTCCGGGAGTTCACCATCGACGCAAACAGCCCCGAGCACTGGGAGAAGATACTGCGCTCGATCGGCTCGACCCGCGGCGCGCGCGTGCTCAGCTTCACCGACCGCACCTTCGAGATGCACCGGAAGGGCAAGATCGAGCAGCACAACAAGTACCCGCTGAAGACCCGAGACGACCTCTCGATGGCCTACACGCCGGGCGTCGCGCGGGTCTGCGAGTACATCGCGGAGGACAAGACCAAGGCCTTCGACTTCACGATCAAGGCGAACACCGTCGCCGTGGTCTCCGACGGCTCGGCGGTCCTCGGCCTCGGCGACATCGGCCCGGAGGCGGCGATGCCGGTGATGGAGGGCAAGGCGATGCTCTTCAAGGAATTCGCCGGGGTGGACGCCTTCCCGATCTGCCTCGACAGCAACGACCCCGAGGAGATCATCCAGACGGTCAAGCTCCTCGCCCCCACCTTCGGCGGCATCAACCTCGAAGACATCTCCGCCCCACGCTGCTTCGAGATCGAGGACCGGCTCAAGGATGAGTTGGACATCCCCGTCTTCCACGACGACCAGCACGGCACCGCGGTGGTCGTCACGGCCGCGCTCTTCAACTCGCTGAAGATCGTCGGCAAACCGATCGAGAGCCTGCGCGTCCTGATGCTCGGGCTCGGGGCCGCCGGCGTCGCCTGCACGAAGATGATGCAGGAGTCCGGGATCACCCAGATCATCGGGTGCGATCGGCAGGGGGCCATCTCGACCGATCGCTTCGACTACGTCGACGGCGGCATGTCCCCGATCAAGCGCTGGTACGCGGAGAACTCCAATCCAGAGAAGCTCAGCGGCGGGCCGAACGAGGTGATCGAGGGCTGCGACCTCTTCATCGGCGTCTCCGGCCCCGGCCTGCTCCAGCCAGAGTCCCTGGCGAAGATGAACGACGACGCGATCGTCTTCGCCATGGCCAACCCGACTCCCGAGGTGATGCCGGAGGAGGCCGAGCCCCACGTCCGGATCATGGCCACCGGCCGGTCGGACTATCCGAACCAGATCAACAACGTCCTCTGCTTCCCCGGGATCTTCCGCGGCGCCCTCGACGCCGGTGCCCCCCGGATCACGGAGGAGATGAAGCTGGCGGCCGCCCGCGGCATCGCCGAGGTCGTCACCGACGACGACCTGGCCGAGGACTACATCATCCCTTCGGTCTTCAACCGCGACGTGGCCGCGAGCGTCGCGCGCGCCGTGGTCGACGAGGCGAAGGCGGCCGGGCTCGCCCGCTTCTCGGAGGAGACCGGGACATACGAGGTCGTCAACGGAGACGTCTCCTCCGACGGCACCGGCGCCTAGCCCCCGGAGTTTCCCAGCGCGCCGAGCGCTAGGCCGGAACCGAGCTGAAGGACTCCACCGTCGCAGCGGACTCCGCGCCGAACGTCGCCGCGAGCGTCTCCGCAACATTCCGGCGGCGGCAGAGGAAGCTGAACGGATAGGTGGCGTCGCCGGTGACGGGGTCCGGAACCTCGAGGATCAAGGTCGAGAGCCCCTGCTCGACGGAACCCAACCACTGCTCGAAGTCGCGCCCGTAGTCGTGGTAATGCCCGTACTCTCCGCTCGGCTCGTCGGTATGGGAGGTCCGGTCGTCGGTGAGCCCCGGAGGCGAAGATGATGTGCAGGATCAGGTCGTCCGAGCGACCCGGAGCAGCTCGCCGAACGCCCTGCGGGTCATCCGGGACGAACTCCAGCACGAGGCTGAGGCTGATGAAGTCGTAGCTGTCATCCGGCCGGTCGATTGCCTGCATGTCGATGCTGTTCTCGCCTCCGAAGGTCGAGCCCTCATAGCTGCGGAACCAGTCCTCCTCGAGCGATGAGTCGGGCGCGACTGGAGTGCGCGACGCCAGGCGAACACCGGCCGGGGAATCAGCTGGAAGGCCCGGCGCAGCGCCCGGTGGCGCTCGAGCGAACCGCACCGCG
Organism: uncultured Solirubrobacterales bacterium; assembly: GCA_963797265.1. Taxonomy (GTDB): domain Bacteria; phylum Actinomycetota; class Thermoleophilia; order Solirubrobacterales; family 70-9; genus DASUPK01. Next base: position 131,394 of record CAWCOY010000006.1, read on the forward strand.
CGCAACGCGGCGGATCGCCTTCGGGACTGAGCCTTCCCCGCGGCCCGGGCTCGAACTCCGTCCCCCCACAGGTGTTGCACAGGGCGACCACTGCGTCGCTTAGCCTAGCCAGCACCTGGAGCCGATCCATGGAAGCGATCAATCTCGAGTGGACACCCTTAGGAGGGGCGAGCGCCTACCGGCTGACGATCACTGATTCGTCGACCGGGGAGCGGCTGGTCCGCACCGATCCACTGGATGCACCGCGCTACGCGCTCGACCCCTCGCTGGCCGAGGATCGCGAGATCGAGGCGAAGCTTGAGTTCCGCCCGGATAACGGGCCGGCCGATGCATGGCAAGAGGGCGGGCCCTCCGCCCATGTTCCGGTCCTAGATCCCCTGAGCGACGCAACCATCCTTCGCTGGAGAGGGGTCAGCCCCGTGCACCGGCTGGTGGTCGCGGATCAGACCGCTGCCCGGACGGTCCTCAATCGCCCCGTGCTCGGCTCCACCTACCCGTACGTGCCCTCGCCCGCGGAGCGCGGACACGACCTGGTGATGCGTGTCCATGCCTGGCGAGATGGCGACTGGGACGAGGGCACCGCCTGGCGGGCGCTACCGCTGCGTGTGCTGCTGGGGGATCGACGCGACCCGCCGCCACCGCTGGGCTCCGACACCGACCCCGCCGTTCTGCTCGCCTTCACCATCGACACCGAGGGCTTCCTGGCCCGCCAGCGGGACCCGAACCCCGCAACGGCCGTCGACGAGCTGATCTTCGGCGACTACGGGAACTTCGAGCAATACGGGATCGGGCTTCACATGGACTTGCTCGAGCACTTCGGCTTCCACGGGACCTTCTTCGTCGACGTGCTCTCGGAGTACCAGTACGGGCGGGAGGCGCTGCATCGTACGGTCGATGCGATCATGAGCCGGGGACACGAGGTCCAACTCCACGTGCACGACGAGCACCTGCGGAACTCGGACGATCCGAACGTGCGGGCCATGGCGGGCGACCTCTCAAACATGGACAGCGACGCCTTCCGCCGGATCTTCGAGCTGGGTGTGAAGACGTTCGAGCGCCTCACCGGGAATCCCCCGATCGCCTATCGCGCTGGCGGCTACCGGATCACGGACGAGCACTTTCCAGTGCTGGAGGAGTTCGGGATCAGGGTCGACTCGTCGGTCCAGGCCTTCTTCCACGCACGCGTATCCGACTGGATGCGTAGCCGGACCCAGCCCTACTGGATCGGCGAACTGCTCGAGGTCCCGCCCACCTGGACCCTTGTCTGGGACAAGCGGACCGCTCCCGAGACCCGTGCCTTCGCTCCCAACCGCACCGCCGGAGATCCGGTTTCCCGGATGCCCGCCTCCCCCACGGGCGTGCCGCGGGTTGCGATGTACGTTTCGCATTCGTGCGAGCTGATGCGCGTGAACCGAGATCCGACTGCGGAGGAGGTCGCGGACTACGAGCGCATACTCCGAGCCCGGGTTCGCCCGGAGGTCGCGGATCGCGTCATACAGGAGGTCCGGGCGAATGCGAGGCTGATCGACGGAACTCTTGACCAGGAGCTCGTCTTCCGGGTCGCGGGCCTGCTCCGCCGCATCGCGGATCGCGACGACGCCCGCTGCGTCACCCTCTCCGAGCTGGGCGAGATCGCCGGCCGCTTCCCACGCGAGCGACGGCTCGAGCCGGTCGATCCCGTGCCGGTTATCGATCGACCCCGCGGCGCCGCCGGCGTGACCGGTACCCGGGTCTACTCGCGGGAGCTGCTCGCCCACATGAGCTCCTCGGCGGGCACCATTCCGGGCCAGTTCGGCGACGATCCGGCCAGCGCGCTGGTCAACGCCGACGTGTCGTGGGAGGGCGCCGAAGTCGCCGTGCTTGGCGACGACCTCGCCCGGCTGTCGGGCTGGCTCGAACGGCGCGGTGTCGCGCGCATGGAGGGATTCGAGGCTCCGACACCCGCGGCGTCCACTGGGTTCGACGTCGTGATCTGGCTGTCCGGGTTCGAGCAGTGCCCACCCGGAGAGCTGCCCGGCCGGCTCGAGGCCGCGGCGGCGATGATCCGCGAGGGCGGCGCCCTGGTGATGCGGGTACGGACCCTCGGCGTGGCGCCGACGTCGGGACGGAACGGCGAGCCGCCGCTGGCCGAGCTGCTGTTCCCAGCGGACGCCGTGGGGTCGGCCGAGGTCACCGCCTGGGACGCAGCCACTTTCTCGGCCTGGCTCACCGCTCAGGGCTTCCGGATCGCGGGCGAGCGTCGCGTGCCGAGAAACGGCCTCGAACTGAATGCCCTCGACCGGTTCGCCGACAAGCTCGGGGCGCTCGCCGGCGAGGAGCTCCGGACCGGCGCCGTCGACTACACGCTGCGGCAAGCGAAGGACGAGGCCGGGGTGACCTCCCAGGAGGGCGCGGCGGACACCGATCCGGCACCGGCCGACGCCCAAGCCGCGCCGGCCGACCGAAATGCCGACCTGGTGGAGCGCTTCGATGCCGTCGGCCCAGGCGACGCGCTGCTCGTGGTCTCGTCGGACAATACCGTGGACGCGGAACAGATCGAGGCGAAGGACGCGACCATCACCACCGTGAGCCCCGAGGAGCTGGGCGCCGGCCGGCTCGAGGAGCAGAGCGCCGACATGATCGTCTGCTCGGCGGCCCTGGCGAAGGTCGAGCTGGAGCGCCTCGAGTCGGCCTGCACGGCGCTCTACCGGGCGCTTCGACCCGGCGGCGAGCTGCTGCTCGCCGTCGGACCTGAAGACGCTGGGGTGGCGAGCCCGACCACCGTGCTCGTCGGCCTGCTGCGCGCCGGCTTCGAAATACTCGTCGCCGAGAGCTCGAGAGGCGGACTCGACTGCCGGCTGGTGCGCCCGCTGGAGCTCGCGGACCTCGCGGCCTTCGCAGGCGTTAAGAGATCTAGCGCCTGAGCCCGGCGAGCGGCCTGCCCGGTCCTCGACGCGATTCCTCCCGGACCGGGCCTCCGTTCGCTCCCGCGTCCGCCCACGATCTCTTGGGCAGACCTCGAAGCTTGCGGATCACGCTCTCGAGGGCGTGGAGGTCGGTCGGGTCGACGTCCTCCTCCCAGAGGGAACGCCCCAGCTCATCGTGTTCCGCGATGGTCATGTCGTCGAACAGGTACTCACCGATGCGCGCATCGTGCTCGGTCGCCTCGCCATCACCGTCCTCATCCAGCCGGCGCAGGAGAGCGACCATCTGCGCCTCGACCTCCCCGGGCCGCGCATCGAGCGGACCGCCCAGCATGCTCGGCGTCCAGCGCTGCACGATGAGCTTCTCCAGCGAGGTGACATTCTCGGGCCCGAGTTGCCGCAACCCCGCCTCGATCTCGGGCGAGCCAACCCAGCGGCTCGGCAGGATGAGGCGGAAGAACCGGCGGGCCGCCTCGCGGTCCTCCTTGCTGATCACGCCGGTGATGAACAGCCCGACGATGTAGACGACGACGGCCCCTGCCTCGATTCCGGTGTCCGCGTATCCGCCGGCCGCGGGACCGATCACGCGGGCGATGAGAAGAGCGAAGCCGGCCAGTGCGAAACAGCGGCCGATTCGTCCCCATTCGATCTCGAGGGGAGTCGGCCCGCGCTGTGAGAGCACCGTGAGCAAGATCGCGGCCGCCGCGAACCCGTTGATCACGCAGAGCGCCGCGCCGTACGCGCCCCACCAGGGGACAAAGAGCGGTGCCGAAGCCAGGAAGACGATCGCGGAGATGATCGCGGCGCCCACGTAGGCGGCCCGCTTCTTCGGGAAGCTGGAGAGACGGTAGACGCTGATGAACAACCCGTAGGAGAGGAAGCCGCCCCCGATCAGCGGGATCAGCGGGGCTGCGGCGGCGTACGCAGGCGGGGCGATGTGGACCAGGCCGTCGGCGGCCGCCGTCATCGCCAGGATCAGAAAGAGCCCGATCATGATGAAGTAGCTGAGGAGCCTGCCGCCGAGCGCCTCCTTGCCCCGGGTCTTGACCGCCGCCGCGAACGCCGGGGTCTGCAGGAGCGGGGTCCAGGCCATGAACAGGGCCGCCGTGAAGTAGTCCAGGAACGCGCCGAAGCGTCCTGCCAGCCGGTAGAGCCCGACAACCTGGTCGTTGTTGGTGAAGTAGGAGACCGCGTAGATGTCGACGTTCTGCGCGATCCAAAGCGAGATCAGGACCGGAACGAAGATGCCGCCTCGGCTCAGGATCATCCGCGCGTGCGTCCGGTCGAACCTGAGAACGTAACTGCGCCGCGTCGCGATCAGGCCGATCAGGATCGAGACGATCCCCCCAAGCGCAGTGCCGAGGATCGCCCCCTTCACGCCCCCGCCCGCCGCCGTGAAGGCGATCACGCCTGCGACCACGAACACGGGCCTCACCGACTGCAACACCACGAAGCGCTTCGGCTTGCGCTCCATCCGCAGGATGTTCACGACCAGGCGCCAGACCGCTCCCGCGGCGCCGGAGACCGCGGCGATGATGATCAGGTCGCCCTGGGTCGAGTCGCGGAGGATCAGATCGGCGATCCAGGAGGACGCCACGACGATGATCAGTGTCCCGGCGATGGTGATCAGCAGAGTGATGATCAGCCCAGTGCCGAGCGCCCTCCGCTTCGTCCCGGCCTGCGATGACTCGACGTCCTCGTCGGCGATGTCCTCCTCACCCGCGGACCCGAAAACCCAGACGAACGTCCCCTGCAGCGTCCCGACGTTGTAGATGATGGTCAGGAAGGCCGCGAAGGTCAGCAGAAGGGCCAATCGCCCGAATTCGGCCACCGACAGGAACCGCGTGACGACCGCGATGCTGATCAGGGCGAGGAAGAACCCGATGAACGCGCCGATCACGTAGATCGACGTGTCGCGGGTCAGCGCAGCGCCCCAGGCCTCCCCCGCCCGCGGGTCCTTCCGCCTTTTCTTCGGCTCGTTCGTCTCGCCCCCGCTCACCTGAATCTCTTCGCCCTCCGTCATGACGGCCTCCGCGCCACCAGGTGCTGGTAGCGGGCGATCGGCTTCATGTACTCGGGCCAGCGACTCGCTGGCGACGCGGCGAGGGTGACGTCCGTGAACCCGGCGCTGCGAAGTTCCCTCTTGGCCTCGAGTGGTGACACCAGCCGAACCTCGGAACGCGGGTGACCGAGCCGCTCCGCGAGCCGGGTGGCCGCGTGCGGCGGCAGCAGCCCGATCAGCGGCAGACCCGTGAACTGATCGCGGGGGTGCCAGCGGTTGGGGTTTCTGATCACGACGAATCCTCCGGGCTTCAGCACGCGGAACGTCTCGGTCAAGGCCGAGCGCCGGTCGTCCCGGTCAACGATGTAGCAGAGGCTGTTGTTCTGAATCGCAAGATCGAAGCTCTCATCGGCAAAGTCCAGCTTCTCCATTCGCCCCTGGCTGAACTCGACCGGCAGGTCGTACTCGGACGCCGCCGCCCGCCCAACCTCGAGGCGGTCGGCGATCGGATCGATTCCGGTCACCACGGCGCCCCGGCCGGCGAAGAACACGGCCATGGCTCCAAAGCCGCAGCCCAGGTCGATCAGGCGCTGGCCGTCGATCGAGTCCCGGCCGGTCACCCGCCTCAGCGTCTCGAGCAGCGGCGTCGCCCGGCGCTCGACGTATCCGGAGTTGGTCTCGAGGGTGTTGACGCCGGCCGCGCCGTCAAGACTCTCCCCGCGCTCCGCGTAGTAGGAGAGCACGTTGCTGCGCAGCGACTCGGCGATCGGTGTGAAGTCGCGCGTGCTCATTGGGGTGGCTGGTCGGTGCCGGTCCGGATCGGCCGGCTCGCTCGTCGCCCGTCCGCCAGCGGCCGGCTCCGGAGCATCGCGCCGAGCATCCGGTCGAACCACAGGCTTGGGCCCGATGCCCAGTTGTTCGGGTGGGTGACGGTGAGAATCGGCGAGGTCCCTGAGGCGAACCTCTCCCGCGGGTCGATGCCCTCCATCCAGCCGCCTTCTGAGGCGATCCGGTCGGTGAGCCAGAGGCCGAGGTCCTGGCCGCGCATCACCTCATTCCCGTCGTACTCCAGCCCGTACTCGGAGCAATCCTCGCCCTTGAGCAGCAGCGCGTTGTGCACCTCGGGGATCCGCGAGTCGCCGTGTGGGACGGCGCTGCGGCAGGGCCCGAAGCGCCGTTCGAAGGCGATGAGCTCCGAGCGCAGCACCAGCCGGCACTCTTCGATCAGTTCGTCACTTGGCTCCTCGTGCAGCCCGCGCTCGAGGGCGATGCGGGACATCGTCTCGTAGTGAAGACCGACCTGGAAGCCGTCCCGCCTGATCGAGTCGACCACTGCAGGGTGCGCCGTTCGCCAACGGAAGTACCAGGAGGACTGCAGCCCGAGCTTCTTCTCGATCGCGGCCATCCTGAGCGCGGAGCGCGGATGCTGGTCGACGTCGTGGCGGAGGATCAGGGTCGGCTCGTCCTCGATCGGAAGGCCTTCGGCGACCCAGTCCTCCAGCGACGTGACCCGGTAGCCGTTGTCCTGCGCCGATCGCAGGAAACGCTCGTACTCGGGCCAGCGCGACCGGGAAAAGGTCCGTGAGAACCTCGGCCTGACTCGCGCAGGGCCGGAGTCTCGTCGCTCCAGGGTCGCGTCCATCAGACCGTAGCCTCGGCGTACTCGCCGGCCAGGCGCTCGGCCTCGCGGTCCCAATTCAGGATGCCCGCCGCCTTACGAGCCGCATCGCGGAATGCGCTGTTTCGCTCCGGCTTGAGCATCTCGTCGAGCTTGGCCGCCACGTTCTCCACGTCGCCGGGCTCGGCGAGCAGTCCGATCCGGTGCTCGTTGACCACGGCGCTGATCGCGGGAAGGTCGCTGCCGAGAACCGGCAGGCCCGCGGCCACGTACTCGAATACCTTGTTCGGCAGGCTCATCCGGTATGAGAGACAGACCGGCTGGATCAGCGCGAGCCCGACGCTCGCCTCGCTGATCGCACCGATCAGCTCATCGGGCGACACGGCGCCCGCGAACTCGACCCGGTCCGAGACACCCTCGGTGCGGGCCAGCTCCACCAGCTCGTCCCGGTAGGCGGGCCGCGCCGGTCCCACCAGGCGCAGCCGCACGTCGTCGAGATGGTTCAGGGCCATGATCGAGAGCTCCAGTCCGCGGCCGGTGGTGAGCGCCCCGACGTAGAGGGCAACCCGCTCGCCGTCCGCGGCCGAGGGCGAGCCGCCGTTCTCCGAAACCGTGGCCGGGAGCATCGAGGAGTCGGGGATGTTGCGGATCACGCCGGGCGGCGAGATCCGGTATCGCCGGGCCATCACCTGGGCGTACCCCGGGCTCGCCGTGATCGTGCGGTGGGCGAGGTGGACGAAGAGGTACTCGCAGGCGATCAACCACCATCGGGGCTCACGCCGCCCGTTGCGGTCGGGCCAGAGCTCATGGGAGTCATAGACCACCGTGCTCCCACCGATGAGTCGCGCCGCCACCCCGACCCACATCGTGTTGTAGTCGTTGCAATGGATCAGGGCCGGGCGCAGCTCGCGGACCACCGCGAAGGCCCGGCGGTAGAAGTCGAGGGTCCGGATCCAGCGGTGGACCCGGATCGCCGCCCTCATCAGAGGGTTCTCGGAGGGGGCGGCCTCCGGCTGCGGGTCGCGGTCCTCGACCTCGGGCGGCCGCCCTCCACGAGTCAGCTTCCTCTGCCGCGTGCGGGCCCAGGCGAACGGCGAGGTCGGCTCCAGGCGGATGATCGGCGTCCCCTTCTGCTCATCGCGGGTCTCGGGGACATCCTCGGAAACCACCCCGAGGATCACCGGCCGGTAGCCCAGCTTGCGAAGCGTGTCCGCTTCCCTGAGGATCCTGGAGTCGTACAGGCAGGGGCCGCGCCGGATGATCAGCGCGCGCCTTCCCGCTCCAACTTGCTCGAACGCTTGGGTTTCAGTCCCCGTGGGCACCCTCGGTCCCTTCAGGTCCGGTCATTCTCCCCACGTCCGGTGGGGACCGTTAGCGAAAGGGTAGGTGGTGGAACCGGCGAATCCGGCAGGATCTCTACGCTGGCGAACAGGCTGCCGATGAGGGTCTCGATCATGTTTCGGCCAGGGGGTGCTCCGCAGGAACGCGCGGACCAGGCGGCAGCGACGCTCGAGGCCGCGGGACACGAGGTCAGTAGACGACCGCTGTCGCGGAAGGCGGCCGCGATACAGCGCGTGACCCGAGACTCGCCGGACGTGGTCCACGCTCTCGGGGTGGAGGCTGCCGGCCCCGCTGCGGTAGCCGCCCGGCTAGGTCGGGCAGCGCTCGTCTGCGAGGCGCTTTCCGGGGAGGCAGCCCTGACCCGAGGCATCGCGCGCGCGATGCGAACCGCCGCGAACGGGCGGCGAGGCGGCGCTGTGCTCGCGCGCGACGAGGCCCAGTCGAGACGGCTGCGATCGACGCTCGGCCTCCCCTATCTGCCGCCGGTCGTCGGGGACTTCTCGCTCGAAGGCACCGACCCGGTGCTGCTCGCGGTCTACGACCGCCTCCCCCGCCTCAACCCCGAGCTGCCGGACGACGAGGCCGAGCCGGGACGCGCGCGCAGGTGGCTCGAGGAGCTCGGCGAGCCGGTCCGCCGCGGAGGGCTGCGACGACCCGGCGCCCTGCTTGCTTACCTGCGAGGCCGGCGGCTGCGGGCGCGCGGCAGGTTCCCCGCTGCAATCGAAGCGCTCACCCGGGCCGCGCGGAGGGACTCGGGCGACCCGCTCTATCAGCTCTATGCCGCCAAGGCGCTGCGAGAGTCGGGGGACACTCAGCAGGCGCTCAAACTGCTCGAGGACATCGCCGAGGGTTCCGACGACGATCCGGCGCTGCTCGCCGAGGCCGGGGTGGAGCTCGCGCGACTGGGCCGCGCGGAGCGGGCGCAGGCAGTCGCACGGCGCCTGGCCGGCGGCGGACGCGAATCGGGATCAGCGGACGCGCGGGCGGAGGCGGCCCGCGTCTACGCCGTGCTCGGTGAGCTGGAATCCGCGCGTGAGCTAGCCCTCGGCGCCGCCGCCGAGGCCCCCGATCGCTCCTCGGCACAGAGGACGGCCGCGCTGGCGCTCGAGCGGGCGGGCGAGCCCTCCCGGGCGATCGAGCTAGCGCGACGCGCCGGCGAGAAGGGACAGGAGCGCAGGCTTGCCGGGCAGCTCCGCGAGCTCGAACCCGGCTGGGCGCCCCGCCTCGGGGCCGCGCCCGGTGGACGCCGCGGCGGGCGCGTCCTGAGCCTGCTGGAGGTCTCGCTGCCGCAGGCCCCGTCCGGCTATGCCTACCGCTCGCGGGACGTCCTGGATGCCCTCCGGCGCGGCGGCTTCGGACCTGTCGCCGCGACCCGGCTCGGCTTCCCGGCGAGCCGCGGGTCGGTGGGCTGGTCGCCCGTCGAGACCGTCGACGGTGTCGTCCACCATCGCTTCGACGTCCCCGGGCTGCGCCAGTACAGCGGCGTGCCGCTCGACGCAAGGGTGCAGGAGAACGCCGATCGCCTGCTCGACCTGATCCGCAGGGATCGGCCGGGGCTGATCCTCGCCGGGACGCCGGACTTGAACGGCGTGGCCGCGCTGGCCCTCCGCTCCGCGACTGGAATCCCCGTGATCTACGACGTCAGGGGCTTTCCCGAGATGAGCTGGGCCGTCCAATCCGGCGGTGCCGACAGCGAGCTCTACCGCAGGCGCCGTGAGGCGGAGACGGCGTGCGCGTCCTCTGCCGACGCCGTGATCACCCTCAGCGAGACGATGCGGCAGCAGCTGGCCGGACGAGGCGTCGAGGAGAGCCGGATCTTCGTCATCCCGCACATCGTCGACGCCGACAGATTCGCACCGCACCCCCGCGACCCCGAGCTGGCCCGTTCCTATGGCCTCGAGGGCAAGCTCGTGGTCGGCTCGGTGACATCGCTGACCGATTACGAGGGGATCGACGACCTCTTCCGGGCCGTCGCGAAGGCCCGCGCCGAGTGGCCCGAGATCGCCGCCCTGATCGTCGGCGACGGTCGCTTCCGGCCCAGCCTCGAGGCGCTCGCCGCCGAACTCGGCATCGCCGACTCGGTCGTCTTCACCGGGCGGATCGAGCAGGACCGCGTTCCCGACCACTACGCGCTGCTCGACCTCTTCGCGATCCCGCGGCGCGACCTCGAGGTCTGCCGCTACGTGACCCCGCTGAAGCCCTTCGAGGCCCTCGCCATGGAGATCCCGGTCCTGGCCAGCGACGTGCCGGCGCTCGCGGAGATCGTCTCCACCTCCGGAGGTGGGCGCACAGTGCCGCCCGGCTCGCCGCGGGCGCTGGCCGAGGCGATCGTCGAACTCGGCGGCGACCGGCCGGCCCGGGAGCAATTCGGCCGCACTGGGCGCGAGCACGTGATCGAGAACCACACGCCTGATCGGGTGAGCGAGGTGCTCCGCGACGCCCTCTTAAGGCTCCTGGGCAATGATTCGGGATGAGATGAACCCTGAACCGAACACCGAGGCGAAGGCGTTGGTGATCGCCGACGGCGAGTTCCGCTCGCTCTCGGAGCCGGCGCGCCTCGATGGCCTCGGCTCGGGGGACGGCGAGTACCGGCAGCCCGAACCCCCCGGCGTCGTGCCGGAGCCATGGAATGGAGAAACCGACGGCGCGGCCATCGATCCTCCGGCGCCGCCCGAGATCTATCTGACGATCGACACGGAGGACGACTACTTCACGGAGCCGCACATGCTCACCGGCGAGGGGATCGGGGAGGAGTACGGCGCCTACGGCATCCTCGACATCCTCGACCGCTACGGGCTGCTGGCGACATGGTTCATCAATGTCTACGAGGCTCATCGTCACGACGACCCCGCCACCGTCGAGCGCCTGGTCAAGGCGATCCATGAGCGCGGCCACGAGATCGCCCTGCACACGCACCCCTCCGACGATCTCGAGTTCTACCCGCGGGCGCTCTACTGGTTCGACGCCGAGCAGCAGAAGGAGATCCTGGGCTACGGAGCGGACCTGATCGAGAGGTGGACGGGCACCCATCCGATCAGCTTCCGGGCGGGTGGCTACGTGCTCAACGACGAGACCTTCGAGGCGCTCGCGAGCCTCGGCTTCCGGATCGACTCATCGGTCTTCTTCAGCTCCAAGAACAACCGGATCACGCCGTTCACCGTCAACGCGGTCCGAATGCGGGGCGAGATCATCGAGGTACCGGTCACCTACGTCCCGCGCGTGCAGTCGGACGGCTATATCGACCACCGCAAGTTTGACGTCAACTGGCTGAGCGGGGAGGAGCTGGACGCCGTGGTCGAACGTGTCACCGAGTTCGGGATCGGCCAGGCGATGTTCATGATGCACAGCTTCTCCTTCATCGACAAGGCGTCCCTCAAGGTGGAGGATTCGGGGACGGACCGGGCGCTCTACCGGAGCCCGCCCGTCCGCTCCCGCTTCGTCGAGATCTACGGGGCGAAGCCTGAGCTGCGCGAGCGGTTCGCACGGTTCGCCGAGAGCATCGCCCGCGACGAACGCGTCGAGGTGAAGCCCCTCGCCTCCGCGGTGGCGGGGCTCGAGCGACGCGCCGCGACGCCGCACCCGGACATCGTCCCGCTCGTCTAACCGCGCGTCACGCGCAGCGCCTCGCCCTCGAGCTTCACCGCGACCCGTCCCTGGTCGATGCCGGTGACCACGAGCTCGGCGCCCCGCCCCGACAGACGGCCCTCGGCCCAGGCCGCGACGGGCTCCTCCGCGCCGCCGCCGAGGGTGAGCAGGTACCCGAACGTGCCGCCGCCGTAGCGGGAGAACGCCACGCTGGTACAGGCCTCGACCTGGTCAACCTGTGGAAAGAAAAGGCCTCCCAGCGGCGGCGTGGTGCGGCCCCGGAGCGCCGCGACCGAGTCCGGCGCCCCACCCTCCTCTTCGAAAGGCGCGAGCCAGCCCACCCGCTCGCCATCCCTGCCGATCTCGACCGCCGCGCTCTCCAGCACGGCCACGCTCAGCTCACTGCTGAGCTGCACGCAGCGCTCAACCACCTCGTCGTGCGAGGCGTAGAGCTCGTCGACCACCGCCAGAGCGCGGCCTGGCTGGTAGATGAATAGCCGCCTGGCCGTGCGGTCATCGGCGGCGATCCGCGGGTTCTCGACGAGGATGGCGTGGGTGTCCTCGCGCGAGCCACTCGCCACCACGCCGCTTCCCGCGCCGCCCCGAGGATCCCGGATCCAGGTATAGGCGTCGACGCCAATGCCGCTGTGCGCGGTGGGCGAGACGCAGTACTGCCGTGCCGGGCCCGCGTAGTCGTAGCCGGCGTTGCCGGAGTCGCCGACGAGTAGCCGGCCCTCCTCATAGAGGCAGTAGGAGAGGTCATCGGCGTGCTTGTGCGCCGGACTGTGGAACGCTGCGGTGACGAAGAGATAGCTGCCGCCGTCGCGGACCATGCAGTAGCCCGATCTCGGGAAGGGGCGCAGCCCGGACGACTTCGCCGCCGCCTCCTGCACCTCTTGCGTGGGCCGCGCCCCAGCGCTCGTGTCCCCGATCGTCGGGAGCGTCCCGTCAGGAGCGGTCATCCAGGCGGTCGCCTCGTCCATCCGCTCGAGCAGCGGTTGGAGCTCGTCCTCGGGCAGCATCCCGCGGGACCCGAACCGCTCAAGCGCTCCCCGGACCACCAGCTGGTAGAAGGGTGAGTGCTCGAGGTGGACGCCCTCGCTGATCTCGATCGTCCGCTCGATCGTCTCCCTGAACCGCGACGTGGCGACGTCCACCCACTCGGCCGACTCTGGGAGAAAGGGCAGCGCGTCGGCGGCGAGAAAGAGCGCGGCGTCGCTGAACATGCCGTGGTTGTGACCGTGCTGATAGTTCTCATCGGCCATCAGGTAATCGACGTGCTCGACGACGGACGAGGCGAGCAACTCCGTCCGCTCGGGCTCGAGGGCGCCGACGCGACTGCTCTCACGGAGTAGGTGGGAGAGGTGGACGAGCCGCGCCGCGGCCGAGTGGTCGTACCAGGCGTACTTGTGTGGATGGGGATGGTCGACCTGCGGGTTCTGCTCGATCCAGTCCTCGTACAGGGTCGCGAGCCCCGGAAAGACCGACGCGCGGACCTGATCGGGAGCCTCGGCGAGCATCACCGGGTCCGCGAAGATGAAGCAGTTGAGCAGGAAGGCGCCCTCGTCGCTCTCGTACGGCGCATCCGCCCAGTCCACCGGCGAGCGGAGCTCACGCTCCTCCCCCATGATCCGGAAGATCCCCTGCCGGGCGGCCTCGATATCTCCCTGGCGGGGGTGGCTGGCGTGGATGCCGACGAACCCCCTTGGCTCGAGCTGCGCCGCGTTCTCGTCGAGGGCGTCGAGCAGCGCCGAAACGCGGCTTTCCTGAGAACTCTCCCGCTTTGACACCCTTCCGAGACCCAGCATGCCCTCTCCTCACCCGACGCGATGACCGACTCTCTGGATCCTGACACAGCGATCGTGCTGCGCCAGGTGTACGAGTTCCCACCGAGCCGCCTCTCGGTCTTTGAAGACCCGGCGGACGAGAAGTCGTCACATGCGTCCCAGCGCTACTCCTCGCTGATCGGCTTCTATGGAGATCGGGGGCCCGACTGGTATGAGTCGGTGACCGAGGAATTCGCCGGCCTGGACCGTGTGCTCGACCTCGGCACGGGTCCCGGTCTCTGCCTCGATGCGCTCCGTGCTCACGGCGTCCGAGAGCCGATCGGAGTCGACCGCTGGCAGGGATTCCTTCGCGATGGCGAGGCCGCCGGCCGCAGCATCATCCTCCATGACCTGACCCTGCCGATGCCCTTCTTCCGCTCGGGGTCGTTCGACGGGATCTTCAGTCACTACGCCCTGGACTACATATCCCCGATCGGGGTGGAACAGGTGATGCGCGAGGCTCGTCGCCTTCTTGCCCCCGGGGGGCTCATGGTGCTCTACCTCGCCGGCGGCGGCCTCGCGCTCGGAGACCTGGTGCGGACCACGCCTTACGACGAGTCCGCATTCACGAAGCTCCTCAGATCGGCGGGGTTCGAGGACTTCGAGGTCGAGCAGCCGGAGGACCGGCGAAACACCATCGTTCGCGCGCGCGGCCCGGGACCCGATCGGACGGGTGAGGCCGGGGACGTGACCACACTCGAATACGAGGCCGGACGGGAGGTCCAGGTGGCGGCCTCCATACACCTCCCCGAGGAGCCCGACGGCGGCCCCATCATCGGGATCGAGCTGAGCGACGGTGAGCGTTCGATCGCGTACCGGCCGCAACTCCACCCGAAGCAGCCGGCGGAGGAAAGCGACGCGGTCATGCCCTGGTCCGTCGGTGCCCGCCTGGTCGCCGTGACACGCGGCCAGTTCGAGTTGCACGTCTGGACCTGGCGCGGATCGCGGGCGGAGGCGGTCGACACCGTGCGACTCCAGTCGCGCCCGGACGTGATTCGCCTCCGCGTCGAGAGCGAGGGGGGCGGGCTCGAGCCTCACGGTGCCTGGTACCCGGCGCCGGTGATGCTGGAGGTCCCCGGCGATGCCTACACCGCGATCGACAACGCGGCGCCCGACCACCAACCGGACGAGGACTGGCGAGCCCGTGGGCGCCAAGTGATCGTCGCGCGAGAGGGGGACGACCCGGACCTGCTCCGAGCGGCCGCCGAGAGCAAGGATCACTTCCTGGTGGACCGTCCCGATCCGGGAGCGCCGGCGGACCTCGAGACCCTCGACCGAGATTGGAAGGAGGAGCGCATGCACGGCATCGTGCTCGACCTCGAGCGTGCCGTTCGCCCCGAGTCGCTGCCGCTCCTGCTCTGGGCCGATTTCCGGGGGGCCCTCGTCTACCTCGAGCCCGACTCCTGGACAGGGCTGGAGTCCGCTATGGGTGACCTGCCCCGATCGCTCAGCTCCCCGCTGCTCGCCGTCGACCCCCGGCTCAGCGGCCGCGCTGAGACTCAGGCTGAGGATGAGGGTTTCGCGGAGACCCCGATCATCGAGACGCTGGAGCGGATGGAGGCGCTCCACCTGGTGCTGTCCGCTCCCGTGGCCGCGGGCGCCGAGGTGCTCTTGGAGCGGCACCCCACCCGGGTGCTGATCGGCGAGACCGACCGCGCCGACGGAGGCGAGGGCCGCCTGGCCGAGGAGGCGACGGAGAACCTGCGCTACCTGACCGAGCGGTCCCTGCTGATGTGGTTCCGCAGCACCTCCGGCAAGACCGGCAGCGAGCTCGGCCGCTCGACGCCGTAGGCGGCGATTCGGGCCTACGAGGTTTCTACGGAGCGCGCCCCCGGGCTGCCCCGCAACCCCACGTGGGGAGGCTACGTAACCGGTCCAGATCTGCGGGAAAACACTCAAGAATGCGGTTGTAAGCGGGCAGGTCAGCCTCTAGTCTCGCTCGCGAGGGGTGCAGGGAAGAATGCTTCGACTCAAGCTCGCTAACCGGGCCGCGAACCGGCCCGAATCTCACTCGTTCCGTGCGGGCTTCCGCGGCCTGCTCGGCTGCCTCGCCGTGTCGGTCGGACTCCTGCTCGTCGCGCCTGCGACCGGGCTGGCCAATCCGATCACGGACGAGAACGATCTGCCCGGCACTAGCGGGTGGGAGGTCCCCCAGGCGGACCCCCCCAAAATCGAGGGGTACACCGACAAGACCAGCATCGCGCCGGGCGAGTCGCTTACCTTCCACGTCAGCACGAACCCGAGCGCCAGTTACCGGATCAGAATCTTCCGGCTCGGCTGGTACGGCGGCGCCGGGGCCCGGCTGATTGGCTGTCTCGGATCGACGTTTCAGGCGGCCCCGACCTGCACCACCACCAGCTCGGGCTCGGCCCGGACGACGCCGAACCCGAACGCGCAGACCGGCGAGATCGACGCCAGCAACAATCCCGCCGGCGGAAGCTGGCCGGAGACGAACACGCTGTCGGCTGCCAACACGGCGAACTGGACGACCGGCGAGTACGTCGCCGAGTACACGCTAGGGAGTGCGCCCAACTTCACCGCTCGCTACTCGCCCTTCGTCGTCCGCTCGAGCGCGCCGCAGTCCTCCGCCTCAAGCATCCTCGTCGTCGTTCCCTACAACACCTACCTCGCGTACAACAAGTGGGGCGGCACCAGCGCCTACGAGAACACCACGAGCGGATCCTTCCATCTCGCCCACGCGACGAAGGTCTCCTTCAACCGGCCCTTCGATCGCAAGCACTGGAGCTACTGGGACCTGCCGCTGCTCCACTTCCTGGAGCGGGAGGGCTACGACGTCTCCTACGTCAGCGACACCGACGTCGATGCGAACCCGAACATTCTGCTTAACCACCGGGCCGTGATCGTCTCCGGCCACTCCGAGTACTGGACGAAGAACATGCGGGACGGGTTCGACGCCGCACGCGACCAGGGCACCAATCTGCTCTTCGCCGGTGCCAACGACGCCTACTGGCAGGTCCGCTACGAGGACAGCTCCTGCGCCGACGACAACACCGTCTGCGGAACCATCGGCGACCGGCGGACGATGGTGATCTACAAGCAGGAGACGGGAGACCCGACAGACCCGATCTCCAACTCCTCCCTGAAGACGATCAAGTGGCGGGACCTCGGCCGGCCGGAGTGCGAGCTCCAGGGCGGCGTCCAGTACGGCAGCTGGTTCCCGAACGACGGATACGCCGACTACACCACGACCGCCGCGGGCGCCGCCGACCCGTGGGCGGACGGATCCGGCCTCAGCTCGGGTACCACCATCAAGGGCCTGGTCGGCTTCGAGTTCGACAGCTTTCTCCCTGACTGCGACGTGCCGGGAACGCCGACCATCCTCTTCTCCTACCAGAGCGCGTTCACCAGTGCCGACATCGACGCAGCCGCGGTCAGGTACACGGCCAACGGGTCGGGTGCTCGCGTCTTCTCATCCGGCAGCGAGCAGTGGGCCTGGGGCCTCGACTCCTACCGCTGGGACCCGAGCCTATTCACCGGTATCCCGGCCCAGAACACGGCGATCCAGCAGTTGACCCGCAACATGCTCACCGACATGCAGAAGCCGGCCTCACCGGTCAGCCTGACCGCGACCAGGTCCGGCAACTCGATCCAGATCGAAACCACTCCGCAGACCGATCCGCGGATCACCTCCTACAAGGTCTACCGCCACGCCGGCACCGGCACCTTCCAGCCGGACGATCCCGGAGTCACCCAGGTGTGCCAGAACGCTTCGGGCGACTGCACCGACACCCCGCCCGCCGGCACGTACCGCTACGCCTCGGTTGCCGTGGATCAGTGGAACGACTCGGCAGCCGCGCTCTCCGGGACCGTCGACAACCTGACCCCGCCGACGGCGGTCAACGACTCGGGCACGGTTTCGGAGGACGCCTCCGGCGCTCCCGTTCCGGTGACGTCCAACGACACCAACCCGAGCGGCAATCCTCCGATCACGATCGGCTCGGTGACCCAACCGACCAACGGAACCGTTGCGATCACCGGCGGCGGCACCGGCCTCACCTACCAGCCCAATGCCAACTACTGCAACAGCCCGCCGGGAACGAGTCTCGACACCTTCACCTACACCATCAACGGCGGTTCGACGGCGACGGTCTCGATCAACGTCACCTGCGTCGACGACGCGCCCGTCGCAATCCATGACGGCAAGAGCGTCGTCGAGGACGACCCCGCCACCGCTCTCAACGTGACGGCCAACGACACCGACATCGACGGCGGCACCAAGGAGGTCATCTCCTTCACCCAGCCCGCCCACGGCACCGTCACCGGCGCCGGCACCGCCGACCATTGGACGGATGTGAAGTACACGCCGAGCGCCAACTACTGCAACTTCGTCAACGGCCAGGGGTCGATCGGCCCAACCGACGACTTCACCTACACGCTGAACGGCGGCTCGTCCACCACGGTCACGATGACGGTGGATTGCCGAGACGACCCGGCCATTGCGAGTGATGACTCGGCCACGGTGATCGAGGACGCTGCCGCGACGGCGATCCCGGTGCTTTCCAACGACACCGACGCGGAGGGCGACCCGGTCACGATCAGCTCGAGTACCCAGCCCGCCCACGGCGCCGTGGTGCTGACGGGCGGCGTCGCTGGCGCTCGCACCGGCCTGACCTACCAGCCCAGCCCCAACTACTGCGGTTCGGACAGCTTCACCTACACCGTGAACGAAGGCGACACGGCGACGGTCTCGATGACGGTCACCTGCGTCGACGACCCGCCGGATGCGGTCCACGACGGCAGGAGCATGGTCGAGGACGATCCGGCCACCTCGCTGAACCCGCTCGCCAACGACACGGACGTCGACGGCGGCCCGAAGGAGATCGCCTACTTCACCCAGCCCAGTCACGGGACGGTGACCGGGGTTGGCACGGCCGGCCACTGGACCGATCTGAAGTACCAGCCGAACGCCAACTACTGCAACTACGTCAACGGCCATCCGGAGCTGGCCGGACCCAGCGATGACTTCACCTACACGCTGAACCTCGGCTCGACCACGACGGTCTCGTTGACGGTGGATTGCCGAGACGACCCGGCGGATGCGGTCAACGACTCGGCGACGATCAACGAGGACGCCGCCGCGACGACGATCCCGGTGCTGAGCAATGACACGGACGTAGAGGGCGACGCGATCAACATCGTCTCCAAGACCGACCCGGCGCACGGGACGGTCGCTATCACCGGCGGCGGCACGGGCCTTACCTACAAGCCGAACGCCGACTACTGCAACACGCAGACGGGCGGCAGTCCCGACACGTTCACCTACACAGTGAACGGCAGCTCGCCCAACAAGACCGCGACGGTCTCGATGACGGTGACCTGCGTCGACGACCCGCCGGTTGCGAAGGATGACTCAGGCACCGTGAGCGAGGACGCCGCTGCGACCCCCGTTTCGGTATTGGCCAACGACACCGACGTCGACGGAGATCCGATCACGATCGTGTCCAAGGCCAACCCGGCCAACGGGACGGTCGCTATCACCGGC
Organism: uncultured Solirubrobacterales bacterium; assembly: GCA_963797265.1. Lineage (GTDB taxonomy): Bacteria > Actinomycetota > Thermoleophilia > Solirubrobacterales > 70-9 > DASUPK01. The sequence goes on from CAWCOY010000006.1 coordinate 150,172, forward strand.
GGCGGCACGGGCCTTACCTACAAGCCGAACGCCGACTACTGCAACACGCAGACAGGTAGCAGCCCCGACACGTTCACGTACACCGTGAATGGAGGCGACACGGCCACCGTCACGGTGACCGTTACCTGCGTGGATGACTCGCCGGTCGCAAAGGACGACTCCCCGAGCGTCAACGAGGACTCCTCGAGCGACTCGATCAACGTCCTCGCCAACGACACCGACATCGACGGCGGCCCGAAGTCGATCGCCTCATTCACAAACCCGAGCCACGGCACAGTCTCCGGGACCGGCGGAGCGCCGAATGCCTGGACGGGGCTCTCCTACACCCCGGACCCGGACTACTGCAACATCGGGTCACCGACCGACGACTTCGAGTACACGCTCAATGGCGGCGACACCGCGACGGTGTCGGTCACGGTCGCCTGCGAGGACGACTCGCCCGTCGCAAAGGTGGACAGCGCGACGGTGGCGGAGGACGCCAGCGCGACAGCGGTGCCGGTGTTGTCGAATGACACCGACACCGACGGCGGATCGAAGACGATCGACTCGGTCGACACGACGGGAACGCACGGCACGGTCGTCGTCAACGGCGACGGCAGCGGACTGACGTATCAGCCGGACCACAACTACTGCAACACGCCGGGCGACCCGGCCGACATCTTCACCTACACCCTTAACGGCGGCTCCACGGCCACTGTCTCCATGACGGTCAACTGCGTCGACGACCCGCCGGACGCGGCCGACGACTCGGCCACCGTGACCGAGGATGCGTCGGCCTCCGGGATCAACGTCCTGGGCAATGACTCCGACCCCGAGGGCGACGCGATCACGATCGAGTCCAAGACCGATCCGGCAAATGGCATCGTGCAGATCACAGGTGGCGGAACCGGCCTCACCTACCAGCCCAACCCCAACTACTGCGGGTCGGACAGCTTCACCTACACCGTCAACGGCGACTCGCCCAACAAGACCGCCACCGTGTCCACGACCGTGGACTGTGTCGATGATCCGCCGGACGCCGGCAACGACGCGGCGACCGTCACCGAGGACGCATCGGCGACTTCCATCCCGGTGCTCTTCAACGACACTGACGTGGAGGGCAACGCGATCACGATTGAGTCCAATACCGATCCGGCCCACGGGACTGTGGAGATCACCGATGGCGGGACCGGCCTCACCTACAAGCCCGATGCCAACTACTGCAACAAGCCGCCGGGCACCAGTCTCGACACCTTCACCTACACCGTCAACGGCGACTCGCCGAACAAGACAGCTACCGTCTCAGTGACGGTTGACTGCGTCGACGATCTTCCGACGGCTGTCGACGACAGCGCTACGGCGCTCCGTGATTCCTCGGCAACTCCGATTCCAGTGCTCTCCAACGACATCGATCCGGAAGGCGACCCGAGGACGATTTCCTCGGTGACTCAGCCGCTCAACGGTAAGGTCGTCCTGACGGGAGGCACGGCGGGTGCCCGCACCGGCCTGACCTACGCCCCGGTTCCGGGGTACTGCAACACGCCCGCCGGGCCCACCGACGACTTCACCTACATAATCAACGGCGGCTCGTTCGCGATCGTCGCGATGACCGTGATCTGTCCTTCGGCGTCCCCCACGCCCATCCCGCCGCAGCAGACGGTCACCACTCCCCCGAAGACCAAGAAGTGCAAGAAGGGCTTCAAGAAGGTCAAGGGGAAGTGCAAGAAGAAGAAGAAGAAGAAGAAGCGGAAGCGTAAGTAGTCGGGTTGCGTCGCTTCTTCCTCCAGCTGGCGTTCACACTGGGGGTGGCACTCGCGCTGCCCTCGCTCGCAGTCGCCAACCCGATCAGCGACGAGAATGCTCTCGCGGGGAGCTCGGGGTGGGAGCGGTCCAACGCCGACGCGGGGGAGGTCGAGGGCTACACCTCGACGGTGAGCGTGGCGGCCGGTGAGACGCTCGGCTTCAACGTGAGCACCAAGCCGGCGGCCAACTTCCGAATCGTCATTTACCGGCTCGGCTGGTACAACGGCGCCGGCGCCCGGCAGATGACCTGCCTGCCGGGCTGCAGCACGAGCCTCTCCGGCTCGACACGCTCGGTGCCCGACCCCAACTCGGCCACCGGCAAGATTGACGCAGCGTGGCCGCAGACGACCTCGCTGGCGATCCCGTCGAACTGGACGACCGGAGAGTATGTGGCCGAATACGTGCTGACCAGCGGGTCAGGCAGTGGCACGGCCAGCTACTCGCCATTCGTAGTGCGCTCCAGCGCGCCCCAGGCATCCGCCTCCGACATGCTGGTGGTCGTTCCGTTCAACACCTACAACGCCTACAACAACTGGGGCGGCACCAGCGCCTACGTCAACACCACCAACGGGTCGTTCAAGCTCGCACACGCGACCAAGGTCTCGTTCAACCGGCCCTCCTACCGCCGCGAATGGCGCTACTGGGATCTTCCGCTCCTCCACTTCCTCGAGCGGGAGGGAGAAGACGTCTCCTACGTCAGCGATACCGACGTCGACACCAACCCACAGATCCTGCAGCAGCACCGGGCGGTGATCGTGTCCGGGCACAGTGAGTACTGGAGCAAGAACATGCGCGATGGCTTCGAAGCCGCCCGAGACGCTGGGACCAACATGATGTTCATGGGCGCCAATGACGCCTACTGGCAGGTCCGCTACGAGGACAGCTCCTGCGCCTCCGACAACACCATCTGCGGAACCGTCGGCAACCGGCGGACGATGGTCATCTACAAGCAGGAGGCGGCGAACCAGACGGACCCGATCTCCAACTCGTCCCTGAAGACGATCAAGTGGCGGGACCTCGGTCGGCCGGAGTGCGAGCTCCAGGGCGGGGTCCAGTACGGCAGCTGGTTCCCGAACGACGGATATCGGGATTACACGACGACAGCGGCGGGCGCCAGCGATCCCTGGGCTCAGGGGGCCGGCCTCAGCTCGGGCACCACCATCAAGGGCCTGGCCGGCTTCGAGTACGACAGCTTCTTCCCCGACTGCGATCCGCCCGGAACGCCGACAATCCTCTTCCAGTACCAGGGGCCGGAGACCTCGGCCGCCATCGACGCAGCCGCGGTCAGGTACACGGCCAACGGGTCGGGTGCCCGGGTCTTCTCATCCGGCAGTGAGCAGTGGGCATGGGGCCTCGACTCCTACCGCTGGGACCCGAGCCTGTTCACCGGCATTCCTCCAACCAACGCTCCGGTTCAGCAGGTCACTCGCAACATGCTCGCCGACCTGGCCCGCCCGGCCCCGCCCGTGGCCGTCACTGCGATCGTCACGGGCAGCACAGTCCAAATCAACACCACCCCGCGCGCGGACCCCAGAGTGACCTCGTACAGGATCTATCGCCACGCCGGCACCGGCGCCTTCAAACCGGGAGATTCGGGCGTCACGCTCGTCTGCCAGAACGGGAGCGGCGACTGCACCGACCCCCCGCCGGACGGCACGTACCGCTACGCGTCGGTCGCGGTCGATCAGTGGAACGACTCGGGCGCCGCGCTTTCCGGCGCGGTCACCATCACCACCCCGGTGACCGCTGTGAACGACTCAGCGACGGTTACCGAGGACGCCGGGCCGACCGCGATCAACGTGCTCGCCAACGACACGCCAAGCGGGGCGACGAAGACGATCACGTCGCGCACCCAGGGGGAGCACGGGAACGTCGTGATCACCGGCAGCGGGACCGGGCTGACCTATCAGCCGAACGCTAACTACTGCGGACCCGACAGCTTTGCCTACACGCTGAACGGGAGCTCGACCGCGAGGGTGTCGGTCACGGTCAATTGCGTCGACGACCCGCCGGTCGCGGTGAACGACTCGAAGACGATCACCGAGGACGCCCCCGCGTCCGCCATCAACGTGCTCGCCAACGACACGGACCCGGACGGCGGCCCGAAGCTCATCGATCTGGTCACGCAGCCGGGCGGCGGGACCGTGGCGATCACTGAGGGCGGGGCCGCGGTCACCTACGCGCCGCACGCGGGCTACTGCAACAGCGTGCCGGGGATGGCTCTGGACGGCTTCAGCTACACGCTCAATGGGGGCTCGACGGCGGCCGTCTCGGTTGTCGTCATCTGCCAGGCGGGGGGCGGCGTCGCGGGCGATTCGGTGACCAAGCCCAAACCGGCTGCGAAGAAGTGCAAGAAGAGCTCGAGGAAGGCCAAGGGGAGGGCGAAGCGCAAGGCCAAGGGAAAGGCCAAGACGAAGTGCAGGAAGAAAAAGAAAAAGCGCAGGGGCTAGGCCCGCGGGCTCTGGCACTCAGGTTGCTGGATCCAGCTCAGCGGCGGGTAGCCTCGGGGCTCAGGCTCCTGCGTCCGAGCCAGACATCGATGACAGCCGTCAGCGCCACGTCCACCGAGGTTTCGCCGGCGCCTGCCGGGGAGGCAGCGCGCCCGGTTCGCTTTGGCCTATACGCCGAGGTGAACATGAACCTGATCGATGGCTCCTCCGCGTGGGTGCAGTCGGTGAGCCAGACCCTCGCCCAGATCGAAGGAGTCGAGGTGACGCTGCTGCTGCGCGCCCCCGAGCAGCGGGACGTGCTGACGGCGCCGCTTCATGCCAACGACCAGATCGAGCTCGTTGCTCCCGGCCGTTTCGGCCACGAGCAGCCGATGGACGTCGAGGAGGCGCTCGAGGCGCTGCAGACCCTCGATGAGGAGCGCGGGTTCGACGTCGTCTTCCTGCGCGGTGCCGGGATCTGCGCGGAGGCTTCCCGCCGGCGTCCCTTCGCGGGACGCATGTGGTGCTACTACCTCACGCCCCACGACTTCGAGACTGGCCAGGAGATCGACCAGCTCAGGCTGATCGCCCCCGCCTCGGCGCGTGTCCTGTGCCAGTCGGAGCCCATTCGCGCACTGGCGAGGGCGGCGGTCCCGGACAACGCCGACAAGCTCACCCTGCTCCCCCCGATGATCCCGGCGGTCAAGGAGCGGAGCCGGCGCTCGAGCGACGGCAGTCTCAAGCTCGTCTACGCCGGCAAGTTCGCGCCGGAGTACTACTTCCTGGAGATCATCGAGACCTTCCAGCGCCTGCGCCGCGACCAGCCCGACGCCGAGCTCCATCTGGTCGGGGACAAGATCCACAATCCCCCCGACGACCCGGGGTTCAAGATGGCCGTCGAAGCCGCGCTCGAGGAGACCGAGAACCTCGTTTGGCACGGAGGGGTCAGCCGTGAGGAGGTCGACGAGCTGCTGCGTGAGACAGATGTCGCGCTCTCGGTGCGCCATCCGATGATGGACAAGGAGCTCGCCACCAAGGTCCTCGAGTACGGCGCCGCGGGTTGCGCCGTGATCCTCAACCGGACGGCGCTCTACGAGGAGCTCCTCGGCCCTGACTATCCGCTGTACGCCACGGACCCGGGCGAGATCCTGGCCGTGCTCAAGCAGATCGCGAAGAATTCCGATCTTCGTGATGAGGCGACCGATCGCTGCGAGGCGGCTGCCCGCCAGTACACCTTCCAGCGCGTCGCGGAGCAACTCGAGGAGGCGCTTCCTTAGTGGCGGATGACAAGTCGACCAAGCGAACGACCACGCCGAGGCGGTCCGCCGCGGCCGAGGCGGAGAGGCTGGCCGCTGAGAAGGAGGCGGCCGAGGACAGGGTTTTCTCGCTCACCCATCGGGTGGCGACGCTCGAGGGCCGTGAGCGCGACCTGAACGAGCTGATCATCGGCCACCGGGAGCGGATCGCCTCGCTCGAGGCCGAGCGCGACGCCTTCGCCAAGGAGCTGGAGAGGGGCAGCGCCGAGCTCGATGCGATTCGGGAGCGCGAACGCCAGCTTGCCGGTGATCTGGCGAGCGCCAGGGAACGTGCGGCGGCGCTCGAAGCTGAGCATGCGGCCGTCGGCGAGAAGCTCGCGGAGGAGAAGCGCCGATCCGATCGCCTCGCCGCACGCGAGATAGAGCGCGACGCGAGGCTCGCCGAGGCCCGTGACCGGATCGCCGAGCTCGAGCGGAACGGCGACGTGGCGAAGCTCGAGCTGGAGCGCGCCGAGCAGCGCTCGGTCGAGCTCAGGGAGCGCGACGGCGAGTTGGTAGAGCAGCTGAGCGACCACCGAGACCGGATCACGACCCTCGAAGCGGAGCTCGAGAAGCAGCGCGAGCGGACCGGCGAGCTCGCCTCGGAGTTGGGCGGCCGCGCCGAGCGGATCGCGTCCCTGGAGGCCGAGAGCGAGCTCCTCAGGAACGAGCTCGATGCCTCACGGCGGGAGAACGAGGCGCTGAGGGAGCGCGAGCGCGAGGTCCAGAACAGGACCGTGATCCTCCACGAGCAGGTCGCCCGCCTCGAGGCGGAGGAGGCGATGCTCAACCGGGCACTCGCCGAGGAACGAACCGCCCGCTCGGCGCTGGAGCAGCAGGAGGGCAGCATCAAGCCGCAACTGGAGAGGGCGCGCGAGCGGATTCGCGCACTCGAGACGCAGCGCGAGGAGCTGCGGGAGGGCGCCGAGCGGCGCGAGCGCGACCTTCGGGGAAGGATGGAGGCGATCCAGGAGCAGGTAGGGAGGCTCGAGGCTCGGCGAGAGACGCTCGAGCGGACCATCGCGGAAGAGCACGGCAGCAAGGGGGCTCTCGAGGAGCGAGAGACCGAGCTGGAGGCCGCCCGTGGCCGAATTGCAGAACTCGAGGCCAAGCGCGCCGAGCTCGTCGCGGAGCTGGAGGGCGAGCAGCGGAGCGCCGCCACGCTTCGCGAGCGCGAGGGGGAGCTCGAGGAGAACATCGCCACGCTTCGCGAGCGCGAGGGGGAGCTCGAGGAGAACATCGCCGAGCTTCGCGAGCGCGAGAGCGAGCTGCAGGCGACGGTCGAGGACATCCGCGAGCAGGTGAATCGCCTCGAGGTCCAGCGCACCGGCATGGTCGCGGAGCGAGACCAGCTGACGAGCGAGCGCAACCGACTGCGCTCGCGGCTCGAGCAGCTCGAGTCGAGCCGGACCTACCGCATGATGCGCTTCACCTGGCGCATGCGGGCCCGGCTCAGGCATCCGTTCCGGCGATCCGCACGGCCGGCTCTCGCCAAGGGCCGCGGGGCCGCCGCGAAGAAGGCGCCGGCCAAGCCTGCGCCGGCGCTGACCAGCGGCGAGCAGCCGAGCGCAAAGCGCAAGCCGATGCGGGCACCGGCGATGCGGAAGCCGGCCAAGCCCGCCCCGGCGGCGGCCGAGGCGCCCCAGGCGCCGGCGGCGAAGCCCGAGCCGGCCCCGGAACCGAAGGCGCCCGAGGCCCAGCCCGCGGCTCCGGTCGCCGAGGAGCTCGCCGAGCGCGAGCGATGGCTGGCGAAGCCTCAGGCTCCGCCGGCCGACGTCGGGCAGCTGCGCGTGGCGGGCATCCTCGACGAGATGTCGGCGGCCTGCTTCGGCCCCGACTGCGACCTTCTCCGCATCGAGTCCGAGGGCTGGGCCGAGGCGCTCGAGGCGCATGAGCCGCACCTACTGTTGGTCGAGTCGACCTGGCAGGGGAACAACGGCTCCTGGCAGTACATGGTCGCCTCCTACACGCATCCTGACTACATCGGGCTGCCGAATCTGCGGGCCCTGATCGCCTGGTGTCGCGAGCGTGACATTCCGACTGTCTTCTGGAACAAGGAGGACCCGGTCCACTTCGAGCGCTTCAAGGAAGCCGCCGCCCTCTTCGACTACGTCTTCACGACCGACGCCAACTGCATCGACCGCTACGCGGCTCTCGAGCGCGAGGGGACGGGTCCGATCTCCGCCTTGCGGTTCGCGGCTCAGCCCCGCGTCCACAATCCGATCGGCGCCCCGGCCGAGCGCAGCACCTCCCCCGTCTTTGCGGGCGCCTATTACCGCGACCGGCACGTCGACCGTCAGAAGAGCCTGCAGATGCTGCTCGACGCCGCGATGCCGTTCGGCCTCGAGATCTATGACCGGCGGTTCGGCCACGAGGACAAGGCGTTCGGGTTCCCGGAGCGATTCACCGACAGGGTGCAGGGCGCCCTCCCCTACGACGAGATGATCGAGGCCTACAAGGCCCATCGGGTCTTCCTGAACGTCAACTCCGTACACGATTCCCCAACGATGTTCTCCCGCCGCGTCTTCGAGCTCCTCGCCTGCGGCACGGCCGTGGTGAGCACCGAGAGCGTCGGCGTGGAGCGCACTCTGGGCGACGTGGTCTCGATGGTCGAGACGCCCGCGGCAGCCACCGAGGCGTTGACGAAGCTGCAGGACGAGGAATACTGGCGCGAGCTGACCCGGCGCGGCCGCCGGCGGGTGATCGGCGAGCACACCTACAGACACAGGCTGGCAGAGATCGCGACCGCGCTCGGGTTCAACGTCACTGCCTACCCCGATGAGCAGGTCGCGGCTCTGGCACTGGTCGACGACGTGGAACAAGCCCGTCGCTTCCGCGCCGTGGTCGCCAGCATCTCGGCGCAGGAGACGCGGCCCGCGGAGCTGTTGATCGGCTCGCACACCTCGGTCGCCGGCGACCTCCAGGAGCTGTCCGACGCCGGCGATGAGATCCGGGTTCGGGTCGTCCAGCAGGATCCGGCGGCGACCCGATCGCAGCGCCACCGCGAGCTGGCGGCCCTCGCTGCCTCGCCCTGGCTCGCAATCCTCCATCCCGCCCACGCCTACGGCGAGCACCACCTCACCGACCTCGTGCTGACCACTCGGTTCGCCGATGCGGACGTAATCGGCACCGCGTCCTTCGAGACGACGGAGGGAGCCGACGCGATCGACCGGAGCCTCGAGAACCGCTTCGTGGATTCCGTCCATCCGCATTCGGTGCTGGTCAAGCGCGAGCTGGTCGCAAGGCGCGGCTGGCCGGACGACGCCGGGGGCGGGTCCCTCAGGGACTGGGCCCGCCACGGAGTGCGGATCTACTCCGGCGACGCGGGCAGCTTCCGGGCGGACGAGGCGCTCGGCCCCCCGGGCCGGGCCACAGCCGCGGGCTCCGATCGAACCCCGGAGGGCTAGGAGTATGAGCCCGGCGGCGTCAGACGGCCGGCTCAGCTCGAGCGCGGAGCGAGACCGGCCCCTCAAGATCGCCCTCTACGGCGAGGTGAACATGAACCTGCTCGACGGGTCATCCGTCTGGATGCAGTCGATGGCCCAGATGCTCACCTCGCTTCCCGGCGTCGAGGTCACGCTGCTGCTGCGCTGCCCGGAGGAGCGCCAGGTGCTCACAGGCCCGCTCCATTCCCACCCCCGCGTCGAGCTGATCGATCCAAGGGCCGAACCTGACCCACCGCCCCGCCTCAGCCCGGCCGGGGCGGTCGACGCGCTGCAGGCCCTTGACGCGCACCGCCACTTCGACATCGTGCTTCTCCGCGGCGCCAACGTCACCGAGGAGGCGTGCCGGCGAGCCGCGTTCCCGGGGCGGCTCTGGATCTACCACCTCTCCGAATCCCGCCCGGGTGCCGAGGCGGAGCAGCTGCGGCGGGTCGCGGGGTGCGCCGCTCGGATCCTCTGCCAGACCGACGCGATCCTCGCCCTGGCCGAAGCGGCGGCTCCCGAGCACGCCGGCAAGCTCATGCTGCTTCCGCCGATGATCCCCGCCCCGGCGGCTTCCGACCCGGTCCCCAGCGCCGAGCCCGATGCTCCGCTGAAGCTGATCTACGCCGGGAAGTTCGCGCCCGAGTACGAGTTCATCGAGATGCTGGAGACCTTCAAGAGGCTGCGGCGCAGTCATCCCGAGGCCGAGCTCCATCTGGTCGGCGACAAGATCCACAACCCATCCGACGACCCCACCTTTAAGCCGAGGGCCGAAGCCGCGCTCGCCGAGACGGAGAACGTCGTCTGGCACGGCGGCGTGGGCCGAGAGCAGGTGACGGTGCTCCTGCGCGAGGCCGATGTCGCCCTCTCCGTTCGCCATCCGATGATGTCGCGGAGCAAGGAACTCTCCACGAAGGTCCTTGAGTACGGGGCGGCCGGCTGCGCCGTGCTGCTCAACCGGACGCCCCTCTACGAGGAGCTGCTCGGAGCCGACTATCCCCTCTTCGCCTCCGGCGGCGATGACGCGCTCACCGCTCTGAAGCGTGTTTGGGAGGACCCGGCGGTGCGCCAGCTCGCGGCCGAGCGCTGCAAGGCGGCGTCGGAAGCGTTCACCTTCGAGCGCGTCGCCGGGAACCTCGAGCCCTACCTCACCAGCGCGGCTCCGCTCATCCACCTCTCCGCCGGCGAGGGCCAGCGGCACCTGGTGATCGCCGGTCACGACTTCAAGTTCCTCTCTGGGATCCCCGACCGGGCGGTGGCAATCGGCGCGGAGGTCCGTGAGGACGTCTGGGGCGGCCACACCAAGCACGACGTCGAAGCGAGCGAACGGCTGCTCGAGTGGGCGGACATCGCCCTCTGCGAGTGGTGCCTCGGAAACGCCGTTTGGTACAGCGAGAACGTCCGCGACGATCAGCGCCTGGTGATCCGCTTCCACCGCGTCGAGCGGACGACCGACTACCCCGCCGCGGTAGACATCGACCGGGTCGACCGGGTGGTGTTCGTCGGCCCGCACCTGCTCGAGGAGGCCGCGCATCGCTACGGCTGGCCGCGGGAGAAGCTCCGGCTCGTTCCGAACGCGATCGACGTGACGGCGCTCCGCCGGGAGAAGCTTCCCGGGAGCTCGTTCAACCTCGGGATGATCGGCTTCGTCCCGGCGATCAAGCGAATCGACCGAGCCCTGGACATCCTCGAGCTCCTGCGCGCCCGCGACCGGAGGTTCCGCCTACTGGTCAAGGGGAAGCCCCCGTGGGCGTTCCCGTGGATGCGGCAGCGCGACGAGGAGCGGCGCATGTTCCAGGAGGCTTACCGGAGGATCGATTCGGCGCCTCTGCTGCGTGGCGCGGTCAGCTTCGAGGAGCACGGGCCGAATATCCCGGCGTTCCTGCGCAAGGTCGGAGTCATCCTCTCGGTCAGCGATTGGGAGGGCCACCAGGTGGCCCTGGCGGAGGGCATGGCGTCCGGGTGCGTGCCCGTGATCATCGATCGGCTCGGCGCCCGCGAGCAGTACGACCCCGCCTGGATCCACGATTCCCCCGACGAAGCCGCGGCATCAATCCTCCGGCTGGTGGAGAGCGGGCAGTTCGAGGCGGAGCAGCAGCGCTCGGCGGACTTCGCCGACCGCTGGAGCCTGGCGAGGATCATGCCGCTCTGGGACGAGGTGCTGGGGTTCTCCGACGGATCGCCGGACCCGGCGCAGCGCGCGGCTCTCTCGGTTGCCAGGTAGCGGGACCCAGCTGCGGCTGCGACGGACGCTCGGCTGCACTCTGATCGGGCTCGTGCTCACGACCCTGAGCGGCTGCGGCGGCGGCTCGGGCGGGTCCGGAGTGGAGAAGCTGATCTGGGGGCCGACCAGGCTGCCGGACGGAAGCTCCGCGTTTTCCACCTATGAGGAGCTGGGCGTCGACGTCTACCAGATCCAGCTGCGCTGGCCGGCCGTGACCCGCACGCGCCCGGCTTCGCCGGAGGACCCGGCCGACCCCGCGTATCGCTGGCCCGCCGACCTCGAGTACGCCGTCTCACAGGCCGAGGAGCACGGGATCGCCGTGGCGGTGCTCGTCACGCACAGCCCGCCCTGGGCCAACGGAGGCCGAGGGCATCTCTGGGCACCGGATCCGACCGACTTCGCTCAGTTCCTGACCGCCGCGTCCCGCCGCTACCCCACCGTGCACCGCTGGATGATCTGGGGGGAGCCCAACCGGGCGGACCGGTTCCTCCCAAACGAGGCGAACAGCCCGATCGGACCGCGGACCTACGCCCCGCTGCTCGACGCCGCCTACGGCGCGCTCAAGTCGGTCTCCCCAGACAACATCGTGATCGGCGGGGACACCTTCACCGGGGGCGACGTGAAACCGCAGCAGTTCATCGAGTGGATGAGGCTGCCGTCCGGGCAGCCCCCGCGGCTCGACTGGTACGGCCACAACCCCTACCCATTCCGCTTCCCGGACATGCGCAAGCGCCCGGTCCCAGGCGGGTGGCGCGATCTGAGCGACCTCGACACCCTCGCCGACGAGGTCGATCGCGCCTACCGATCCCGAGGCGAGACCCCGCGTCTGTGGCTCTCCGAGTTCACCGTCCAGTCGGACCACACCTCGAGCGTCTTCGAGGCATTCGTCACCCAGCCCTCGCAGGCGCGATGGCTCACCGCCGGCTACGACACGGCCGCCGAGGTCCCGCAAGTCGAGGGCCTTGGCTGGTTCACGCTCCTTGACCAGGCCGGCGGAGCACTGGCCGCCCATTGGGGCCTGCTTACGAGTGACGGCAAGACGAAGAAACCGGCCTTCCGCGCCTACGAGGATGTGGGCGGGCCGTAGCCGGGGGGAGGGTCTCAGTCCTTTCCCGGGCTGACCTCAAACCGGTGGCGAACCTCGGTCCACGTCTCACCGCCAAGCCTCTGCTTGCGGGTGGCGCCGTCCCAGTGCCAGCCGTGGGCCTCGTAGAGCCCGCGGGTGGGATTCCACTCCGCGGTCCAGAGCGTGGCCTCCCGGTAGCCGCGCCGCTCGAGCTCCTCGCTCGAGGCGACCAGCAGAGCGCTGCCGAGGCCCCTCCCCCACGCTTCCGGGTCGGCGTAGAGCCGGCCGAGCTTGGCGACCTTCGCAGGATCGGCGACCGGATCGTCGCTCGGGAGGAGGGTCGCCAGGGCCGCGACCGCGCCGTCGAGCTCCGCAACCAGGATGCTCACCTCGGGATGCGCGATCCCCTCCTCCCACTCCTCCACGGACGAGGTGAACGCCTGGATGGTCTCCTCCCGGAGGTGGTCGGCCCAGCCCGCCCGTCCGGCGGCGACGTAGACCTCCGCGAGCCGCGAGGCATCGTCGGGACGCGCGAATCTCACCTCGGCGCCCATCACCGGGATCTGGCTCCCGATCCAAGGAGCCACGGCGGGGGTTTGACGAGTACCCGCGCTGCCCAGAGGAAGCACAACGCTCCGAGAAGAGTGGTCGACGTCGCCAGCGATGCGTTGAGGAGATGGTCCGTGTCCGGGACCACGAACGCCGCCACCGCCGAGACGCCGAATGCGACCGAGCCGGTCAGGTTGAGCGTCGCGGAGCGCCGAACGAGCAGGATGGCGTGAAGAACCGCGATCTCGGCCAGCACACTGGAGACGAGGAAACAGATCGACCCGAATACATCCGGCGCCCAGACGAGCAAGTCGGCGCTCTTCGTAGAGAGGTGGTGATACATCGCGGCGAAAGTCGAGATGTTGAAGAAGAGGGTGCCAGCGAACTGCACGGCCGCCGCACGGACCTCGTTGCCTTGCCCGCGGGCGGTTCGCAACTGCTCGGAGGCGGCCGTCGTGAAGAAGAGCGAGCCGACGAAGTAGATCACCCCAACCGCCTTATCCGAGACGCTCGATGCGCCCGGCAGCGATGCCACCGCGAAACAGCCCGAGCCGATCATGAACAGGATTCCGATCCGCCGGGCGTCGCCTCGGGCGGCTCCCGCGCCGATCGCGGCGGCAGAGCCGGCGCTCATCGTCGGCTCCGGATCGATTCGCCGGCCACCGCGGGAACCTAACGGCGATGCCCAGATAGCATCGTCCCAATGCGCGTTCTCGTCACCGGAGCGTCCGGTCTGCTCGGGTCCGCCGTCTCCGATGCCCTCGTGGCACGCGGCGACGAAGTGGTCGGCCTCACACGCGACCCGGATCGAGCCCGTCCAAAGAACCCCACCGTCCGCTGGCACGCCTGGAGCCCGACCACAGAGCGCCCGCCCGGCGCGGCGCTCAGGGGCATCGACGGCGTCGTCAACCTGATCGGCGAGGAGATCAACCAGCGGCTCACCGATGAGGCAAAGGTCCGCATCCGTGAGAGCCGTATCCGGGGCACACGCAACCTGCTGGAGGGAATTGAGGCGTCCCCAACGGAGCCGAGCGTCTTCGTCGGGCAGTCCGCGATCGGTTACTACGGCGATCGCGGGGCGCAGGTCATCGATGAGGAGTCCGGGGCGGGCGAGCCGGGCTTCATCACCGATGTGGTGAGCGACTGGGAGGCGGCGGAGAAGCAGGCCGAGGATGCGGTCGACCGCCTCGTCATCTTCCGAACCGGGCTGGTCCTCACCAAGGAAGGTGGGCTGATCAAGCAGCTGCTCCTTCCCTTCAAGCTCGGGCTTGGCGGGCCGATCGCGGGCGGCGACCAGTACATGTCCTGGATTCATATCGAGGACGTCGTCGGCCTCTTCCTCTGGGCCCTCGACGACCACCGCGCCTGGGGACTGATCAACGCGACCGCCCCCGACCCGGTCACGAACAGCGAGTTCTCGAAGGCCCTCGGCCGCGCGCTTCATCGCCCCGCCTTCATGCCGGTTCCGAAGTTCGCGGTCGCGGCGCTCCGGGGAGGCGAGCTCGCCGATGCCGTCGCCGGCGGCGCACGAGTCGTGCCCCGGCGCGCCCTCGACCTCGGCTACGAGTTCCGCCACCGTGATCTCGACGAGGCGCTGCGCACCACGCTGCAGTGACGTTCAGACGGTCCTGGGCCGCTTCGGCGTGTCGCGCGGCTCGAGCTGGATCTCGCGCTCCGCCCCGGGCAGACCCTCCTTGAACTGCACGTCGCGCTCTCGCTCGGCGTTGAGCTCGTGCCCGAACAGGATCGCGAGGTTCGTGATCCACATCCAGATCAGGAGGACGACCACCCCAGCCATCGAGCCGTAAGTCTTGTTGTAGGAGCCGAATTGCGAGACATAGAGGCCGAAGGCGCCGGACGCCACCAGCCAGACCACGAGCGCGACCAGCCCGCCGGGGGTAATCCAGGTGAAGCCGCGCTGCCTCACGTTTGGCGAGGCGTAGTAGATGAGCGCGATCATGAGCAGGAAGAGCGCCGCGATCACCGCCCATTTCACGATCTTCCAGACCGAGACGGCCGCTCCGGAGACGCCGATGGGCTCGGCCACATCGGAGACGATCGGGCCCGTGAGAACGATGCCGATGGCCATCAGCGCCAGCAGGAGGATGATCACCAGCGTCAACAGGAGCTGCAGCGGCCGGAGCTTCCATAACGGCCGGCCCTCCCGCGTCTCGTAGATCACGTTGGAGGCCCGGATGAACGCGCCGAGGTAACCCGAGGCCGACCAGAGGGCCACGAGGGTGCTGGCGACCAGGGCGAAGCCGGCCGTGGCGCGGCTCTCGGTCACCTGCTTGATCGGGCCCTCGAAAGTGCTGGCCGCTGTGTCCGGCCCGACTCTGGTGACGATATCGGAGAGGGTGTTCGTCGTTGACTCGGGGTCGCCGACCAGTCCGACGATCGAGACCAGGGCGATCAGTACGGGGAACATCGAGAGCAGGCCGTAGTAGGTGAGCGTCGCCGCCCAATCGGTCAGGTTGTCCTCCTGGAACTCCTGCACGGTGCGCTTGAGCGTCGCCCGGAACCCGGTCCTCCTCTCGACTCCCGTCGGCACGTAGTCGCCGCCGCGCCGCTGCGTCGGGTCCTCGTCCTGGTCGCTCCTCGGCGACCGCTCCTCGGGACGGGTGTCCGCCATAGTCGTCTCCTACCCGCGCTCGGGGGATTCCTCGCCGGGCCATTCGCCGGTCATCCGGGCGAAGCCCCGGCGGGCGGCGTGCTCGAAGAGCCCCTTGACCAGCCGGTAGATTGCCCCCTCGATGGCGAGCGCGATGACCAGCTTCGCGATGCTCACTTCACGGTGCTCGGGCTGCGGGGGCTCGCGCTCGTCGACCTTGCCCCAGATCACGTCGAAGGCCTTCCGGCCGATCAGGCCGGCCAGGATGCCTCCGAGGATGCTGATCGGGAGGAATGCCACCTTCATGCCCTGAATCTGCCCGGCCCTTCGGGGCTGAAAACGCCCCGGATGGGGGAAGATGGGTAGCGATGAAGCTCGAGGGCATTCACCACATCACCGCGATCACGGGAGACGCCCAGAAGAACGTCGATTTCTACGCCGGCGTCCTCGGCCTCCGGCTGGTGAAGAAGACGGTCAACCAGGACGACCCGACCGTCTACCACCTCTTCTTCGCCGACGAGAAAGGCGATGCGGGCTCGGATCTGACCTTCTTCGAGTACCCGGGAGCACCACCCGGCCGCGCCGGCGACGGGATAATCTGGGGCATCCGCTGGAGGCTCGGGAGCGAGGATGCGCTCGACTTCTGGGAGCAACGGCTGACCGAACACGGAACGGAGGCCGAGCGCGGCGAGGACGGCGTCGTTCGGTTCGCCGACCCGGAGGGACTGGGACATGCCCTGAAGGTCGTTGAGACAACCGACGAGCCGCTGGTCGCGGCGCACCCGGAGATCCCCTCCGAGTTTGCCCTTCAGGGCTTCGACGGCGCCATCGCCTACTCGAGCAACCCGGAGGCAAGTCGCCCACTGCTCGAGGAGGCGCTCGGGTTCGAGCCGATCGAGGCCGCCGACGGATCGGGGTGGGAGTGCCGCGGAGACACTCGCGGCGGCCTCTGGGGATACGCCGAGGCTCCGGCCGAGCGCGGGCTGCAGGGCGCGGGCAGCGTCCACCACATCGCCTGGGCGTCGCAGATGGACGACCACGAGGCCTGGCGCGAGCGTGTGATCGCGGCCGGTGCCCGGCCCACGCCGGTGATCGACCGCTTCTACTTCCGCTCGATCTACTTTCGCGAGCCGAGCGGCGTCCTCTTCGAGATCGCGACGCTCGGGCCCGGGTTCACGGTCGACGAGCCGCTCGAGTCCCTCGGCGAGAAGCTCTCACTGCCACCCGACTACGAGCATCTCCGGGAGCAGGTCGAGCCGGTCCTGCGGCCGATCAACAACCCGCGTGTCCACGCCTGAGCCGCGGCCAGACCGGCCGGGCAAGGTCGTCGAGCTGGTCCACCTCGACCGCGAGCCGGCGGGCGAGCCCGAGGGCGCACTGATCCTGCTGCACGGCCGCGCGGTCGACGAGCGAGACCTCTACCCGATGCTCGAGGAGCTCGACCCGGACCGCAGGCTGTTCGGGATTACGCCCGGCGCGCCGCTCACCAACGTCCCGCCCGGCGGGCGCCACTGGTACGTGATCCGCGAGGTCGGGCACCCGGACGAGCAGACCTTCGTGGACACCCTGACCGATCTCTGCAGATTCCTCGACGACGAGCTACGGCACCGCGGGATCCCCTGGGAGAAGACGGTGATCGGCGGGTTCAGCCAGGGAGGCGCCGTCGCCTGCGCCGTGGCACTCGGAATGGGCCGCCCGCGGGCCGCCGGGCTGCTGATGATGAGCAGCTTCTACCCGATGGTCCGAGGCTGGAAGATGGACCCGGGCACGAAGCGAGGAATGCCCGCCTACGTCACCCACGGCTCCTACGACCCGGTGATCCCGGTCGGCTTCGGCCGCAAGGCGCGGGACCTGCTGGAGGAGGGCGGCATCGCTGTCACGTATCGGGAGACGCGGATGCAGCACGGCATCGACTTCGCGGTGATCCCAGAGATCCGCGACTGGGTCTCCTCGGTGATCACCGGCGAGCCGGTGATCACCGAAAGACCGTCCTCAGCGCAGTAGCGCTACTTCTTCTTCTGCTTGCACTTCTGGGTCGAGCTCGCAGACAGCGTCTCGCCGCTGTAGAAGCTGGTGGATTCCCTGTTCGTCCACTTCTTCTTCTTGCAGCGCGCGGATACGTAGAACGTCGCCGTTCCCTTCTTCTTGCCCGTCTTGCGCTTGTTGAACATGACGTCGAAGTTGCTCAGGACCAGGCCAGGCGTGTTCGGGATGTTGCTGAACGTCAACGTCCTGCCGGCGAGCGTGCCGACGATCGTCAAGCTGGTGGCGCTTGGTCCGATGTCCGTCTGGACGTACATCGTCCTGGGACCGCCACCGAAGATCGTCGCGGTCCCTCCGACGGCTCCGCCGTTCACCTGCACGGACCCGCCGCCCACGATGCTCTGCGGGCAGGCAGCCCGTGCCTGAGCCGTGAACTTGCCCTGGATCTGGCTGAGCTGGCAGACGGGCACCTTCCCGTTCGTGAACTTGATGTTCGGGTCGATGGTGAACACCGTCTGCCTCGGCGACTGTGACGTCACGAAGCTGTCGAAGCTGGTGCCGATGATGGCGTGCAGCGAGGCTCCGCCGAACCTCTTCTTGCTCTGCTTTGCAGGAGAAATCGTCGCCTGCAGGGTCTGCGAGGTCGGCGCGGCGGAGGCGATGCTCGAAAGGCTCAGCGCCCCGAGCACCCCCGCCACGGCACCGATCAAAAGTCTGCGCTTGCGCATGTCAATCCTTCCGTGTCTCGACTTGTCCTCCCATGCTCTTCCCCACAAACACGCGAGATCTCACACGGATGCGGTGATCAGCCGGGTGGACAGGGAGCGCCGAGCGGCACGATCACGGTGTTTGCTCGGATGCCGACGCGTGGAGTGTTCTCGATCCGGTAGCGCTGGATCATGCACTCGGTCGTGTTGCCCTCCGAGGTGACCGAGTAGCTGCCCAGGACGGTGTCGTCGCGATGGGCCCCGATCACCGCGTTCCGCACGTCGTCGCGGAACGACGACGCATCCGTTCCCGCTCCGCCGATCCCCTGCAGGACGAGCGCCATCGCCTCGTAACCATAGGCGGCGAAGGGACCCGGGCTGCGATGGAAGCGTTGGGCGAACCTGGTGTGGAACTGCTTATCCGGAAGGAGCAGCGGATCGAGCTCGGCGCTCAACCGCAGGGTCTGATTCGCTTTTCCGTAGATGGTCAGGCGGGCGCTCGCGGGCTCGTAGACCGCGCGGGCGGCCCCACCGGTGGCAACAGCCACCTTTCCCGGCGGCTTGCCGGGGCTCGCGGTGATTCCGTGGTCCGCGGCGGCGGACTTGAACTCGCTCGCGGCCAGGTCCTGGAACGGTGAACCGTCCGAGGTCACCGCGGCGGAGGTGACGCCCAGCTCAGACGCCCAGGCTGCGGCGGCGTCGACGACCACATCGTCCGCCGGCACCGTTCGGGCAAGGTTGACGGAGCCTGCGGGCCGGTAGCGGTCCGGCGAGTCGGGGTAGCCCGAGGCCGGCGCGGTCAGGTCGACCGCGCCGGCTCCCGGCGAGACCTGCACGATTCCGGCCTGGTTCGTGATCGGCGCCGAGCCGCGGGTGGGCTCGGAATCGAGTTCGCCGATGTAGGCCGCGGTCCTGTGGTCCTGAGCCGCGGCGCGGGCATTGTCCCCGACCGCCACCGCGTCCCACTGCTTCCCCCTGGCGTCGTCCAGGAAGCGCCCTTGGACCTGGATCGAACCCGCCCTGCCCTGCGCCTCCTCGAGCGCGAGCCGCGCGCCGTCGGCCGCGTCGCGGCCGTTGACGCCCCTTGGCCCGGTCACGGGCAGGCTGACGTAGACGGCGACCGGCGCCTCGATCTTGGCGCTGCCCGTGATGCCGCACCCCGTGACGGCAAGCACAACCAGCAGGAGCGCGGCGAGCGCCCGAGGCCTCACAGCACTAGCCGAAGAAAACCTCGGCCTCGCGATAGAGAGACTCGGGAACAGTCTTCAGCTCGGCGGTCGCCTCGGTGAGATCGACGAGCTGGATGTCCGTGCTGCGCAACGCGGTCATCTTCCCCCACTGCCCCCGGTGCGCCGCGTCGATCGCGTGCAGGCCGAAGCGTGTCGCGAGCACTCGATCGAAGGCGGTCGGCGTGCCGCCCCGCTGGACGTGGCCGAGCACCGTGGCCCGAGCCTCGTGGCCCGTCCTCCGCTCGATCTCGCCCTCGAGCCAGTTGGCGATCCCACCGAGCCTGACATGGCCGAAGGCGTCGGTCGGCGCCCCATCGGGTTCGGGCATCCCGCCCTTCGGCTGGGCACCCTCCGCGACCACGACGATCGGCGAGTACTGGCTCTCGAAGCGCCGCACGATGTAGTCGCAGACCCGATCGAGATCGAACTCGAGCTCGGGAATCAGGATCACGTTGGCGCCGCCAGAGAGCCCCGCGTGGAAGGCGATCCAGCCGGCGTTGCGGCCCATCACTTCGCAGATCAGCGTCCGGCGGTGGCTCTCCGCGGTCGTGTGGAGGCGGTCGATCGCCGACATGGCGATGTTCACCGCCGTGTCGAAGCCGAAGGTGTAATCGGTCGCCGCGAGGTCGTTGTCGATCGTCTTGGGGACGCCGACCACGCTTACGCCCCGCTCGAAGAGCTGCGACGCGGCCCCGAGAGTGTCCTCGCCGCCGATCGCGATCAGGCCGTCTACGCCGCCGGCCTTGAGGTTCTCGGCGATCCGCTCGGCGCCGCCGTCTTCCTTGAAAGGGTTGGTGCGGGAAGAACCGAGGATCGTGCCGCCCTTCGGCAGGATTCCGCGCACCTCGGGGACGCCGAGCTGCCGGCTGTCGCGCTCGAGCGGCCCTCGCCAGCCGTCCCGGTAGCCAACGAACTCGTGGCCGTACTCACCGACCCCCTTGCGCACGATCGCGCGGATCACCGCATTCAACCCAGGGCAGTCTCCGCCTCCGGTGAGAACGCCTATCCGCACGAGGTCAATCTACCGACGCGGCGACGCCGCCCCCCGGCCCTCTCAGTTCAGCGTTCCGAGATCTCCCCCTCCAGCACCGGCTTCACGTCGACGACCGGCGTGCCGTCGAGGGCCTCCAGGTTGCTCACTCTTATCCTCGCGCCCTCGATGGCGAGCACCTCGACCGGGTGCAGGCCCACCGGGTTAGGACGGTGGTGCGACCTCGTCGCGAAAACCCCGGCCGGCGGTCGGGACGTATCGCCGCGTGGATGCACGGTGAGCACCTCCCGGTCGGCTCGATCGAGCCAGGTGAGGATTACGAGCCGGTCTTCCGGTTCGATTCCGCGTAGTCCGTCGAGCACGTCCGGCTCGAACTCGATCCAGACGTCGGGCGCGCCCTCGTCGCCCTGCCTGGGCGCCGATTCCATCTCCGTCAGCGGCGACGCGACGCGACCGATAGCTCGAACCTCATAGGCGCTCTCGTCCGACACGCAAACAGCCTAGGACGACGAACGCCGAAAGCGCAGCCGCCCCCAGACGGCCCAACCCACCCGGAGGAGGAGAGGAACGAAGGTGCCGATCAGGATGAGGTTGTCCATGGGTGGCTTCTCCTTTCGACTAAAGTTTGGGTAGACTACCTATGAATTCAAAGGTAATCTAAAGCTAATGCCGAACAGCGAGCGGACCGAAAGGGAGCAGCTGGGAAATGAGATCGCCGCCCTGATCAGCGGCGTGGCCCGGCGCTATCGCGGCAGCTTCGTCGGCTGTGCCGGTCAGCTGGGGCTCGGTGCCGGAGAGGCACAGGCCCTCTGGCTGCTGAGTACCGGAGGCGAAGCGACGACTGGCGAGCTGGCGCGCCGGCTCGGCATCGATCCCGCGAACGCGTCAACCCTGCTGAGCAAGCTCGAGCGCCGCGGACTCATTCGGCGAAATCCCGCGGCCCATGATCGGCGCAAGCGGATCGTGTCGCACACGGCGCAGGGGCGGCAGGCAAACCGAGCGCTCACCCGCTGTATGGAGCAGAGCCCGTCGGGCTTCGTGGAACTGTCAACGAGCGAGCTGGTGACCTTCCGCGACCTGCTGCGCCGAATCGCCGGCGAGAGCTGAGACGCCGCTACCTACGGTCGCGTGAGCCAGTCGATGATCGGTCGTGCCACGCGCAGCAGCGCGCCCGTGAAGACCCCGCCCAGGAAGAGAATCCCGGCGACGGGACCCTGTATGCCGAGGGCGTAGGCGATCACCATCACGCAAGCGCCGAGGACTGTGAAGAGGAGTACCTGCACGCGCGGAAGCCTATCCAGCGAGGGCGTCGCGAGTGGCCCGGAGGAAGTCCCTGACGCCGGCCACGGCTGCATCGGCATCGGCGGCGTCCCCGACCGTGCGCACCAGCCTCGTGCCGATGATCACCCCGTCGGCGATGTCGCCGACGGTCGCGGCTTGGTCCGGCGTTGAGATCCCGAAGCCGACGGCGACGGGGACATCTGCCGCCTGCTTCGCGGCTGTGATCAGGTCGGTCAGCTCCGGGGGCAGCTGCTCGCGCTCGCCCGTCACCCCGACCGTCGAGACCAGGTAGACGAAACCCTCTGCGACCGCGCAGATCCGGGCGAGCCGCTCCGCCGGCGTCGTCGGGGCGACCAGCGGCACAAGCGCGAGACCGCGCTCATCGAGCGCCTCGCGGATCGTGTCCTGCTCTTCAAGAGGCAGGTCGGGCACGATCACGGCCGACGCCTTCGCGGCCGCCGCTTGATCGGCGAACCCGGCGGGGCCGGTGGTGAGGACCATGTTCGCGTAGACCATCAGCGCGATCGGCACCCGCTCCCCGACTGCGGCGCAGGTCTCCAGTACCGATTCGAGCGTCGCCCCGGCGGCCAGAGCGGCGGTGTCGGCGGCGTGGATCGTCGGCCCGTCCGCCAGCGGGTCCGAGAAGGGCACGCCCAGCTCGACCAGATCCGCGCCCGCCTCCGCGTACGCACCGGCGATGGCGGTGGCGACCTCCTGATCGGGAAAGCCCCCCATCAGGTAGGGCATCAGCGCAGCGCGGCCTTCCTCGCGGGCAGCCTCGAAGGCCGCGCCGACGCGCGCGGCACCCGTCTCGGTCGCGGTCCCGTCAGCCATCGAGCGCGGAGAGCTTGGCCGTGACCTCGTCCATGTCCTTATCGCCACGGCCGCTGAGGGTCAGCACGTCGTAGCCGTCCCCCCCACCGTTTTCGAGCAACCAGGCGATCGCGTGGGCCGGCTCGAGTGCGGGGATCAGGCCCTCGAGCCGCGCCAGCTCGCGGAACGCCAGAAGGGCCTCCGCGTCGGTTGCGGTGTCATAGGTCGCGCGGCCGGAATCGCGCAGGAAGGCGTGCTCCGGGCCGACTCCGGGATAGTCGAGGCCCGCCGAGACCGAATGCGCCTCCAGGATCTGCCCCTCTTCGTCCTCGAGTACCGCCGAGAAGGCCCCGTGCAGGACCCCGGTGCCGCCGGCGGCCAGCGATGCGCCGTGATGGCCGGTCTCGAGCCCCTCACCCCCGGCCTCCACACCGATCAGCTCGACCGGGTCGTCGAGAAAGGCGTGAAAGCTGCCGATCGCGTTGGAGCCCCCGCCGACGCAGGCGATCACCCGTTGCGGCAGTGAGCCCTCCGCGTCCAACGCCTGCGAGCGGGCCTCGTCGCCGATCACGCGCTGGAGGTCGCGGACCAGTGCCGGGTACGGCGCCGGCCCGACCACGGAGCCGATCACGTAGTGCGTCGTCTCGACGGAGGCCACCCAGTCGCGGATCGCCGCGCTCACCGCTTCCTTCAGGGTCCGAGCCCCAGCCTCCACCGGGATCACCTCGGCCCCGAGCAGCCTCATTCGCTCGACGTTCGGGGCCTGGCGGCGAATGTCCTCGGTCCCCATGTAGACGGCGCACTCGAGACCGAAGAGCGCGCAGGCCGTGGCGGTGGCTACGCCGTGCTGACCGGCGCCCGTCTCGGCGATCACGCGGGTCTTCCCCATCCGGCGAGCCAGCAAGGCCTGGCCGACCGCGTTGTTGATCTTGTGGGCCCCGGTGTGGGCCAGGTCCTCGCGTTTCAGGTAGACGCGGCGCCCAACCCGCTGCGAGAGCCGCTCGGCGAGATAGAGCGGCGTCGGGCGGCCGACGAAGTCACGAAGCAGCGTCGCGAGCTCGGACTGGAAGTCGGCGTCTTCACGCGCCTCGCCCCAGGCGGCACTGAGCTCGTCGAGCGCGGTGATCAGCGTCTCGGGGACGAACCGGCCCCCGTAGGGGCCGAAGCGCTCCTCGACCGCGGCGGTCATCCCGACACCGCCCGGGAGGGCACCTCGACGCCGACGGCTTCCAGGAAGGCCTCGACCTTGGCGTGGCCCTTCCGCCCGGGCTCGGCCTCGACACCGCTGACGACGTCGACCGCATACGGCTGTGCGAGCTCGATCGCACCGGCGACGTTCTCCGCAGTCAGCCCGCCCGCCAGGACCATGGGCACCTTGGAGCGCCGCTTCGCGACCAGGTCCCAGTCGAAGCTCTGCCCGGTGCCGCCATGGACCCCGTGCCAGTAGGCGTCGAAGAGGTGAAAGTCGGTTCGGAACGCCTCGGCCGCCTGGACGTCGGCCGCGCTGGTGACGCGCATCGCCTTGATCACCTTGGCGCCGGTGCGCCGGCCCGCCTCGACGCAGAAGGCCGGGCCCTCCTCGCCATGGAA
The DNA here is from genome assembly GCA_963797265.1 of uncultured Solirubrobacterales bacterium. Lineage (GTDB taxonomy): Bacteria > Actinomycetota > Thermoleophilia > Solirubrobacterales > 70-9 > DASUPK01. The sequence goes on from CAWCOY010000006.1 coordinate 174,147, forward strand.
CTGGAGCAGGGTGAGGTTCTCGCGGTCGGCGGCGTCGATCACCTGGTCAAGCGTCGAGTTGACGAACACTCCCGCGATCTCGCACCGTCGCTTCATGGCTGCGCCGATCTCCTCGGCGACCTCGGGCCGCACGTAGCGCGGGCTTTCGGGATGGTGAATCAACCCGATCGCCCAGGCGCCATGGCTCGCCGCGTGCTCGGCGTCGGCGAGGTTTGTCATTCCGCAGATCTTGACCTTGGTCATGGGACAAGGGTAAGCGCCGAGCGCGACTCTCCCTGCGAGTGCGCCTGCCGGGGCGTAGGCTGACGGCGATGACCGCGTCCGAGCGCGCCTGCAGGCGGTTGGCTCTCCGGGCTCTCTCTGGCATCCGTGACGAACGCCTGGACCTGATCGAACCGGGTGGATGTCAGCTCAGTTTCGGCGAGGCGGACGCCGACCTGAGCGCCACGGTCAAGATCCACTCGCCGCGGTTCTACCGGGCGATGCTCGGAGGCAGCGTCGGGTTGGGCGAGGCCTACCGGGACGGCGGCTGGGACTGCGACGACCTCGTCGCCCTGGTCCGAATCGCGGCCCGGAACATGGCGCCCCTCGACCGCTGGCGGCGGCGCCTCCACCCCCTGCTCGCGCCGCTGCAGCGAACCCTGTGGCGCGTCCCGCTAAACAGCCCACGCCGCGCGCGGCGTCACATCTCGGCCCACTACGACCTCGGCAACGACCTCTTCGCCCTCTACCTGGACGAGTCGATGATGTACTCGGCGGCCGTCTTCCCGCATCCGGAGGCGACCCTCGCGGAGGCCCAGGAGAACCGGCTGGAGCGCATCTGCCGGGCGCTCGAACTCGGGCCCGAGGATCACCTGCTGGAGATCGGCACCGGCTGGGGCGCCCTGGCTGCGTACGCGGCGAGCAACTACGGCTGCCGGGTCACGACGACGACGATCTCTCGCGAGCAGCGCGAGGGGGCGCTCCGGCGGATCAAGGACGCCGGTGTCGAGGATCGGGTGATGGTCCTGCTCGACGACTACCGCGACCTGCGCGGCCGCTACTCGAAGCTGGTCTCGCTGGAGATGATCGAGGCGGTCGGCTGGCAGTACTTCGAGACCTTCTTTCGCCGCTGCGCAGAGCTGCTCGAGCCCGACGGGCTCTTCTTCCTGCAGGCGATCGTGATCGACGACCGGCTCTACGAGGTCGAGAAGGCCGCGCGGAGCTTCTCCAACACCCTGATCTTCCCCGGAGGCTGCCTGCCGTCGGTAGAGGTGATCGAGCACTGCATCGCGCGCGAGACGGACATGAGCATGGTGTGGCTCGAGGAGATCGGAGCCCACTACGCCCGCACGCTCGAGCTCTGGCGTGAGCGCTTCATCGCCAACACCGACCTCGCCGCCGAGCTCGGCTACGACGAGCCCTTCCGCCGGCTCTGGACCCTCTGGCTCGCGATGAGCGAGGCCGGCTTCCGCGAGCGGCGCCTGCGGGACGTCCAGGTGCTGTTCGCGAAGCCCGGGCGCTCGATCAGCTCAAGGGTTCGTAGTGCGAGGGTGCTCCGACAGGAGCAACCCGATTCATGAAGCCCCGTGTGATGGAGTAGGCCCATGGCCGAGGGCGACGGCAAGACCGTTCTGGTCACCGGCGGCTCCGGGTACCTCGGGGGCTGGTGCATCGTCGAGCTGCTTCGCCGCGGCTATCGCGTCAGGACAACCGTGCGGAATCCCGCGCGTGAGCGGGAGGTGCACGAGGCGGTTGCATCCCAGGTCGACCCGGCGCACCAGCTCACCGTCCATCAGGCCGATCTGATGAGCGACGAGCACTGGGACAACGTCATCGAGGGCACCGACTACGTCCTGCACGTCGCCTCGCCCTTCCCGCCGACCCAGCCGAAGGATCCGGACGAGCTGATCATCCCGGCGCGGGAGGGGACTCTGCGGGTGCTCGGCAAGGCTCTCGACCACGGGGTGAAGCGGATCGTCGTCACCTCCTCCATCGCCGCGATCAGGCTCGCGAATGGTGCCGACCAGAGGCCCCTGACAGAGGAGGACTGGACGGATCCAGGCGCCGATGGCCTGACGCCATACGTGCGTTCGAAAACGATCGCCGAGCGCGCGGCTTGGGACCTGGTCAAGGAGCGGGGCGCCGAGGACCGCCTGGCGGTCGTCAACCCCGGCGCGATCATCGGCCCGGTCCTGCATGGCGACATCTCCTACTCGGTGCAATCGATCGAGCGGCTGCTCAGGGGGATGCCGGGGATGCCGCGCCTCGGGTTCAGCTTCGTCGACGTCCGCGACGTCGCCGATCTGGAGATCAGGGCGATGACTTCGCCCGAGGGCGGCGGCAAGCGATTCATCGCCGTCACCCAGTGGCTCTGGATGGCCGAGGCCGGCGAGATCCTGAAGGAGCGACTGGGCGATCAGGCGTCGAAGGTGCCGACGCGGACCATCCCGAACCTGCTCGTTCGCGGCATGGCCCTGTTCGACGGCGGCATCCGGTCGATCGTCGGCTCGCTCGGCAAGCGGACCGACCTGAGCTCCGAGCGAGCCAAGAGCCTCCTTGGCTGGTCGCCCCGTCCCATCGACGACACGATCGCGGAGACCGGCGAGAGCCTGATTCGCCACGGAGTCGTCGAAGTGCCCACAGCTGCCTGACGCCGATAGCTGTCGAAATGAGCCGCTCTCGTTCGTCTTAAGGGTGAAGGCATAAGCCCCAGATCAAATCTTCGGCGCCGAGCATCCGGCGCCTTGAAAGGAGGAACCATGGAGACCGAAAACAGAAGCCAGAAGATTGCCGTCACCGGAGCCACCGGCCGACTCGGATCGCCCCTCGTCGAAATCCTCGAGCAGCGCGGACACGATGTGGTGCCGATTTCACGCTCCAAGGGTGTCGACGTGATCAGCGGTGAGGGTCTCGAGGAGGCGCTCGCGGGGGTAGAGACCATCATCGACACCGCGACGCAGCCAACACCTGACCAGGAAGCGGCGACGGAGTTCTTCACCACCTCGGCACGGAACCTCCAACGAGCCGGCGCCGCGGCCGGGGCGAAGCGGATCATCGTCGTCTCGATCATCGGCATCGACAAGTTCCAGGGCGGCTACAACGCGGCGAAGCTGGCGCAGGAACAGGCGCTGCTCGAGGGCCCGCTTCCGGTCCGGATCGTTCGCGCTTCCCAGTTCCACGAGTTCTTCGACGAGTTCGTCGGGTGGATGACCCAGGACGGCGTCGCCTACCTGCCCGAGATGCGAACGCAGCCCGTGGCCGCGCGCGCCGTCGCCGAAACACTCGCCGACGCGGCAGAGGAGCCGGAGATCGAGAACGGCAAGATCACCGAAGTCGCCGGCCCGCGGGAGGAGCGTCTCGCCGATGTGGCCGCCGCGCTATTCGCCAGCCGGGGCGACTCGACTGAGATCCGCGAGGCTCCTCAGACCGACGATCCCGACGCCAAGGCCTACGCGGAGGGCGGCGTGCTGCCCAACCCGGGTGCGAAGCTTGCCGGCCCCAGCTTCGAGGAGTGGCTCGAGGAGGCCTAGGCGAAAGGCGGGCCGAGCGAGTCGCCCGAGCCTAGGGCTGGGTGCTGGAGCTCGAGTCCTGGACGTGCGCGGGGCGATCGCCGAGCTTGACCGTGACGTCTCGCTGCTGACCGTCTCGCCACACCGTCAACGTCAGGTCATCGCCGGGCTTGTGCTCGTTGACTGCCGAGATCACTTCCTGCATGCCGGAAATCGGCTTGCCTTCGGCCTTGGTGATGATGTCGCCGCCGATCGGCACCGTCTGGCCGCCGATCGTCGCCTGTCCGGTCGCACCCTTGATTCCGGCGTCGTCCGCGGGGCCGCCTTTGAGGACCTGCTCGATCAGCACGCCCTGCTGGACCGGCAGGTTGAGGGCCTGGGCGATGCTCGGGGTGATGTCGCCGCCGCTCAGCCCGAGGTAGGCGCGCTGGACCTCGCCGCCGTTCTCAAGCTGGGAGACGACGTCGGCCGCGGTCTTGATCGGGACGGCGAAGCCGACACCCTCGTTGCCGCCGCTCTGGCTCTCGATCTGGGAGTTGATCCCGATCACCTGTCCCGCGCCGTCGATCAGCGGACCGCCCGAGTTCCCGGGATTGATTGCCGCGTCGGTCTGGATGACGTCGCTGATCGAGAACCCGTTGGGCGCCTGGATCTGGCGCTGGAGCGCGGAGACGATTCCGGTCGTGACCGTGCGGTCGAGGCCGAACGGGTTGCCGATCGCGACGACGGGGTCGCCGACCTGCACCTTGCTCGAGTCGGCCAGCGGCAGCGGGTTGGCGCCCTCGGTGTTATCGACCTTGAGGAGGGCGATGTCGGTCGAAGGATCGGTCCCGACGATCTGCGCCTGCTGGGTATCCCCGTCACCGAGCTGCACGTCGACGCGCTTCGCTCCCTGGACGACGTGGGCATTGGTGAGGATGTGGCCGTCGTTGTCGACCAGGAAGCCCGACCCGGTGGCGGTGCTCTGCTGCTGCTGCGGCAGTCCGAATACGGACTGGGTCTGCTGCACGATCTGGGAGCTGATGAACGCGACGCCCTGGGCGTCGCGTTGGTAGATGTCGTGGACCGTGAGGCCCTTGGCCTGTGAGTTGCTGGCGGGCTCGGCGAGAGCAGCGGGCGCGACCACTCCGGAAGAGGACGAGTTGTCGCTGGTGTCCACGACCCCGGCCTCGATCAGGATCAGGCCGCAGATCAGAACGACGAGTCCGCCGGCGACGGCGGACCCAAAGCTTGTCCCGAGGAACCTCTTGACGCTCTGCACGCCAGCCAGTGTGGGTGCAGGCGCTTAACCGTCTCTAAGCCCGGAGTACCGGTCACCTAAGAAAACGGGTTGCTCCTCGGCTTCGCCTGCGGAGCACCCTCGCATCATCAGAGGAAGTGCTCGCGGGTCGCATCCTCGTCCGCGGTCAATTCCCTGATCTTGGCGGCGGGATCGTCGGCGCGCATCAGGGCCTCGCCGATCAAGACCGCGTCGACGCCGACGCGCTCGAGCTCCTCGAGCGTGGACCGATCCGCGATGCCGCTCTCCGAGACGACGGTCTTGCCGGCCGGGACATCGGTGATCAGCTCGAAGGTCGTCCCCACGTCCACCGAGAAATCTTCGAGGTTACGGTTGTTGATCCCGATCACGTCGGCGTCAACCGTAAGCGCGGTCTCCAGCTCGGACTCCTTGTGAACTTCGACCAGACAGTCGAGGTCGAGCCCCCGTGCCTCGGCGTGGAGCGCGCCCAGGTGCTCGCCGTCCAGCGCCGCGACGATCAGCAGGATGGCGTCCGCGCCGGCGAGCGCTGCCTCATAGAGCTGATAGCGGTCGACGATGAAGTCCTTCTGCAGAACCGGGAGCTCGCAGGCCCTGCGCGCCTCGGTTAGATCGGCGATGGAGCCCCCGAAGTGAGCCTCGTCGGTCAGCACCGAGAGCGCCGCCGCTCCTCCCTCCTCGTAGGCCGATGCGATCTCCGCCGCGGTGGCGCCGTCCCGGATCTCGCCTGCGCTCGGCGAGCGTCGCTTGAACTCGGCTATCAGCGACAGGCCGGGCCTGGTCAGCGCCTCGCCGAAGGGGCGCTGCTCCGGACGCTCGCCCAACCGGCGCTCCAGGTCCGCCAACGGGACCTGAGCGCGTCGCCGCTCAACTCCCGCCCGAGCGGACTGGACCAGCTCTTCGATCATCGCCATGGGTCGTGGGACCTTAGCTCGCGCCGGAGAGCTCGCGAGAGCGGGCCACCAGGCGGTCGAGCACGTCCCGCGCGGCACCGGAGTCAATCGCCTCGATTGCCTTGCCGACACCGTCCGAGAGATCGCTTGCGCCGCCGGCGACGTAGATCGCGGCACCGGCGTTGAGCGCCGAGACGTCGCGGGCCGGGCCGGCCTCCCCGTCCAGCACCGATCTGACGACCGCGGCGTTCTCGGCGGGCTCCCCGCCGGGAACGGCATCGAGCGGCGCCGGCTGCAGACCGAGCTCGGCCGCCTCGACGAACCACTCCTCGGTTCCTCCATCCGCGACCTCGATCACCCGCGTGCGGGAGGCCAGGCTGAGCTCGTCTATGCCGTCGTCCGCCGAGACCACCAGTGCCCGCTCGCAGCCGAGCTGCACCAGGGCGTCGGCGATGATCTCCTGGTAGCTGCGGTCGGAGACTCCGAGCAGATGGGCGGTCCCGCCCGCCGGGTTGGTGAGCGGGCCGAGGAAGTTGAAGATCGTCCGCACAGCCAGCTCCTTGCGCACCGGGATGACGTGCGCCATCGCCTTGTGGTGCTTGGGCGCGAACATGAAGCCGAAGCCGACCTCCTCGATGCAGGTCGCGACCTCCGCCGGCGAGAGCTCGATGTCGACGCCGAGCGCCTCGAGCACGTCGGCGGATCCCGAGCGGCTGGTGGCCGAGCGGTTGCCGTGCTTGGCGACCGCACAGCCGGCTCCCGCGGCGATCAGCGCCGCGGTCGTCGAGATGTTGAAGGTGGTCGGACCGCCGCCGGTGCCCGCGGTGTCCACGAGGCCCGGCTTGTCGATCTCGACGTGGGCCGCCAGCTGTCGCATCGTGCGGGCGAGCCCGACCAGCTCCGAGACCGTCTCGCCCTTGGTCCGTAGGGAGACGAGGAAGGCGGCCGTCTGCACCTCGCTCGCTCGGCCCTCCATGATCTCCGCGAGGGCAGCGGAGGTGTGATCGGCGGTCAGGTGCGTGCCGGCGCAGATCTCGTCGATCGCGCGCGTGAGGATGTCATTGGGCATCTGGCGAGCCTCCCTGGGAGCCGAGGAAGTTAGCCAGCAGCCGCTTTCCCTGCGGAGTGAGGACCGACTCGGGGTGGAACTGGACGCCCTCAGCGGGCAGCTCCCGGTGGCGCACGCCCATCACGACGTCGCCGTAGGTGGAGGTGAGCTCGAGCTCGTCGGGCAGCTCCGGGTCCGCGATCAGCGAGTGGTAGCGGCCGGCGACGAGCGGGTTCGAGAGCCCCTCGTAGATGGCCCGGCCGTCGTGCTGGACCTCGGCGTCCTTCCCGTGGATCGGGTCGCCACGGATCACCTTGCCGCCGAAGGCCTCGACCATCGATTGGTGGCCGAGACAGACGCCGAGCACCGGGATGCCGGCCTCCGCGAAGGACCGGACCGCCTCGACCGAGATCCCCGCCTCCCTAGGGGTACAGGGTCCCGGAGAGACGACCAGGCGATCGGGTTTCAGGCTCCGCAGCTCCTCGACGCTCGCCTTGTCGTTGCGCACCACGCCGACCTCGGCGCCGAGCTCGCCCAGGTGCTGGACGAGGTTGTACGTGAAGGAGTCGTAGTTGTCGACCACGAGGACGCTGGGCATCAGGGCCACTCCGGCTGCTCGGAGGCGAGCTCGACGGCTCGGAAGACCGCCTTCGCCTTATTGACCGACTCGTTGTACTCGTAGGGCGGCTGCGCGTCGGCGACCGTGCCGCCACCCGCCTGCACGTGGATGAGTCCGTCCTTGACCACCACCGTGCGGATGTGGATCGCGGTGTCGAGGTCTCCCGTGTAGGAGAGGTAGCCGATCGCGCCGCCGTAGGACCCGCGCTTGTGCGGCTCGAGCTCGTCGATGATCTGCATGGCGCGGACCTTCGGCGCTCCCGAGAGGGTGCCGGCCGGCAGCGCTGAGCGGAGCACGTCCATCGCGCTCACTCCCTCGCGGAGCCGTCCCGAGACGTGGCTGACGATGTGGAGCACGTGGGAGTAGGTCTCGACGACCATCAGCTCGTCCACGCTCACCGAGCCGTACTCGCAGACTCGTCCGAGATCGTTGCGGCCCAGGTCGACCAGCATCACGTGCTCGGCGCGCTCCTTCGGGTCCTGAAGCAGGCGCTCGGCCTGGCGGCGATCCTCCTCCTCGTCACCACCGCGGGGGTAGGTGCCCGCGATCGGCCTGGTCTCGACCCTGTCGCCCGTGACCTTGACCAGCGGCTCGGGGGAGGCACCGGCGATCTCGAAGTCGCCGAAGTCGAGGAAGTACATGTAGGGCGACGGATTGACCGTGCGAAGCCCTCGGTAGATCGAGAAGGCCTGCACCGGCGTCTGCGCCGTGAACCGCTGAGAGGGCACGACCTGGAACGCGTCGCCGGCGTAGACGTACTCGATGATCCGCGAGACCGTTGACTCGAACTGCTCCCTGCTCATGTTCGACTCGAATCGCACATCGGCCGACTGGGTCGACGCCTCCGTTGGCGGCACCGGGTCCCTGAGGCGCTCCCGCATCTCGCCGATCGCCTCGACCGCCCGCAGGTAGGCCTCATCAACGCCGCCGTCCTCGACGAAGGCGTTCGCGATCAGGGTGACCTCGTGCCGCTGGTGGTCGAATGCGACGAGCAGGTCGCTGATCATCAGCGCCATGTCGGGAAGGCCGATTGGGTCCGGGTTCGGCTCGCCGAGTGGCTCGACGGTCCGGACGAGGTCGTAGCCGAAGAAGCCCACGGCGCCGCCGGCGAACGGCGGCAGCTCGTTCGGCTCGGCGATCTCGAAGCGCCCCACGTAGTCCGCCACCGCCGCATAGGGATCGGGGGCGTCGACGACGCGGTCTGGTGGCGCGCCCCCACCCGACTCCGCGGCCGCCTCGCCGCTCCACTCGGAGAGCTTCCCTTCGCTCCAGCGCAGGACGGAGCGGGGCCGGAAGCCGAGAAACGACCAGCGGCCGAGGCGGCCCTGCTCAGCCGATTCGAGCAGGAAGCCGGGGCCGTCGCCGCGCAGCTTGAGGAAAGCGCTCACCGGGGTCTCGAGGTCGTCGACGAAGCGATAGCGAACGGGGATCACGTTCGCGTCCCTCGCCAGCTCGCGGGCGCGATCGAGGTCCGGCTCGAGGCCTGGCAGGCTCGTCGTCGCCCCGAAGGCGTTCATCGCGATCGTCGTCGCGCGTTCAGGATGTGGAGCACCTCGGCCATCGAGAGGCCGCGCGAGAGCAGCAACACCGCAAGGTGGTAGACGACGTCCGCCCCCTCTTCGGCGACCCGCTCCTCGGACTCGGACTGGACAGCCTTCACCACCTCACCTGCCTCCTCGCGGACCTTGTCGCCGGCGAGCCCCGGGTCCTCGAGCAGCTCAACCGTGTAGCTGCCCTGCGGCCGGTCGCGCTGGCGGGAGAGCAGCGTCCGCTCGAGCGCCGCCAGCGCCTCGTAGGGAAGCGGCGCCGGCTCACCCGGGGCGGCAGGAGCATCCACCTCGGGGTCGGCCGTTCCCTCCAGATCACGGTAGAAGCAGGAGCGCTCGCCCGTGTGGCAAGCCGGGCCGACCGGGTCCACTAGAGCGACCAGGCCGTCGCCGTCGCAGTCGTAGCGGATCTGACGAACTCGCTGGATGTTCCCGGAGGTCGCGCCCTTGCGCCAGATCTCGCGGCGGTTGCGGCTGTAGAAGTGGATCTCGCGGGTCTCCAGGGTCAGCTGGAGCGCCTGATCGTTCATGTAGGCGAGGGTGAGCACCTCGCCGGAGCGGGCGTCCTGCATCACGCACGGCACCAGCCCCCGCTCGTCGAAGCGGACCTTCGCCGCGTCTCTGGCGGTCTGCACGACCATCCGGCGATTGTACGAACCGCCCGCCAGGCCGCTTGAAGTCGCCGATGCAGCCCTCCGGACTAGCGGCTCGGGTGCGCCCACCGGATCATGTTCTGGATCCCCCATTGGGCCGCCTGGCGGCCCTTTGTGCAGAGACCGGTGCCCGTGGCTGAGGAGCACTGCCACCCTGGGAAACCGCTGATCACGAAACCTGTTCCGACCGTGCTGTGGGTCTTGGCCGTCCTCCAGAAGCTGGCATGCATCAGTGCGAGGGCGGTCGTGCGCGTGGTGTGTTGATTGCTGACCGACACCCAGTAGGAGTCGAAGGGATCGGCGAACGACCCGCAAGCGCCGTGCGCGGGGCGACGCGTCGATGGGGGCTCACCGATGATCGCGGCGCTGCGTGGGAAGGTGTGGAGCTGCTCGGCACGAGCGACGCAACCCGCCTTCTCGGGCATCCCTTGTAGAACGGATAGAAACCGCGCATAGGCGGCTGACAGTCGTTCGTGATGCGGTAGGGGTGGCCTGTCGAATCCCGTGTTCCGTTGAAGGCCACGATGACGTTTGCAACGCACCGTTTCCCGATGACGTAGCAATCCCAGAACAGGTCCTCGCCACCCCGGCAACTCTCCTTGTAGGAGTGCTCGTCCGGGCCATTGGCCTCGGCGTACACCGCTAATGACACGCGCACCGCCGATTGTTTGCTCGGACCCGCTTGCGTGCTGGTTTTGCCGGTGACCGTGTCGGTCCAAGTCCGCTGGGACTGAGCGTTGGGAGCGTTGGCCTTGCTTCCGCCTCCGCCGCCGCAACCGGTGGCTAGCAGAGCCGAGACGGCCAGCGCAGCGACGATCCGGAGTCGAGACACGCAGGCATCGCATGAGGTGGATGACTGCTGCTTTTCGTCCAAAGCGGCGGTTCCGGCGGACCTCTAGGCCAGTCACCCACTCGGGACGCAGCGAGCTTGTGGTGGCTACTCGATCCCCAGTCGGTCGAGCAGGCCCTCGTCCCGGCGCCAGCGCTTGCGGACCCGGACCTGGAGGTCGAGAAATACGCGAGTACCGAGCTCTCGCTCGAGCTCAGCGCGGGCCGCCGTGCCCGTCTCCTTGATCTTGCTGCCGCCCGCTCCTATCAGGATCCCCTTCTGGGAGTCGGACTCAGCCCAGATCTGGGCCTGCACCTCGACGACGCCGTCCTCGCGGTAGGCGACCTCCTCGACCCGAACTTCGACGGCGTGCGGGAGCTCGTCGCGTGTGCGCCGAAGCACCTGCTCGCGGATCAGCTCGGCGAGCAGAACCTCGCTGGGCAGATCGGAGCGCTGGTCCGGCGGGAACAGGAAGGGTCCCTCGGGCGTCAGCTCGACCAGCTTCTCGATCAGCGCCTCCAGGCCGGTTCCCCGGCGGGCGCTGACGGGAAAGATCTCGTCCACCGCGTCGAGCTCCGCGGTCTCGGCGAGGACGGCCGCGGTCTCCGCGTTGTTGAGGCGATCGACCTTGTTGACGGCACAGACCACCGGCGTATCGGCGTTCGCATGCAGGAGCGCCTTGGAGATGAAGCGGTCGCCCGGGCCGACGCCCTGCTCGGCGTTGACGACGAAGAGGACCGCGTCGGAGTCCGCAATCTCGCGCTCGACCCTTCGCTGCATGCGCTCAGTGAGGGCATCGCGGGGACGCTGGACACCGGGCAGGTCGGTCAGGACCAGCTGCCAGCCCGCTTCCGAGTCAGTCGCAACACCGCGGATGGCGCGGCGGGTGGTCTGGGGTCGCTCCGAGACGATCGCCACGTGCGCGCCGACGATCGCGTTGACCAGAGTGGACTTGCCGACGTTCGGCCGCCCCGCGACTCCGACGAAGCCCGCCTTGGTCACCGCAAGGAGGCCATCACCTTGGCCTGCAGGTCGAGCATCTCCCCGCTGTCGGTCTCGTGGTCAAAGCCGCAGAGATGGAGCGCGCCGTGGACGGCCGCCTCGGTCACGTCGGTGGCTTTTTCCGGGCAGATGAACACGTCGCCGAGCTCGCGGGGACCTGAGTCCTGTTGCTGGTCGTCGATCGGGAAGGCGAGCACATCGGTCGCCTCGTCCACGCCGCGGGCGGCGTAGTTGAGCGTGCGCATCCGCCCCTCGCCGACGATCTCGACGCCGATGTGTCCGTCGCTCACCCCGGCTGCGTGGAGGGCGGCGCCGACCGCTCGCCTCAGATCGCCGGGGACGTCCGACAGGTCGATGTCAGTCGCCCCTGGAGTCGCCGGAGTTGGTTCGGTTGCGACTCTCGGCCTCGCCGTAGGCCGCGACGATCCGCTGCACGAGCTTGTGGCGAACGACGTCCTCGCCGCCGAAGCGGATGAAGTTGATGTCCTCGACCCCGGTGAGGATGTCGCCGACCTCGATCAGCCCGGACCGCGAGCCCTTCTCGAGGTCGATCTGGGTGATGTCGCCGGTGACCACGAACTTGGAGCCGAAGCCGAGCCTGGTGAGGAACATCTTCATCTGTTCGGGGCTCGTGTTCTGGGCCTCGTCCAGGATCACGAACGAGTCGTTCAACGACCTTCCCCGCATGAATGCGAGCGGGGCGACCTCGATCGTGCCGCGGTCGAAGTAGGAGTTGACGCGCTCCGGATCGAGCATGTCGTAGAGGGCGTCGAAGAGGGGCCGCAGGTAGGGGTCGACCTTCGCCTGGATGTCACCGGGCAGGAAGCCGAGCCGTTCGCCCGCCTCCACGGCCGGCCGGGTCAGGATCACGCGCTGAACGTCGCCGCGCGAGAGCGCCGCGGCCGCCATCGCCACGGCCAGGAAGGTCTTGCCGGTGCCTGCCGGACCGATTCCGAACGTGATCGTGTGCCTCCGGATCGAGTCGACGTAGTGCTTCTGGTTGAGGGTCTTGGGAGCGATCCGCGTGTTGCGGTGCTGCCAGATGACGTCCTCGAGGATCTCCGCCGGGCTCTCGTGCTTGTCGAGCGCGCGGGTGACCGCCTCGATCGTGCCGGGCGCGATCTCGTGCCCCTGCTCGATCAGATCGACAAGCTCGCCGACCACGGTCTCGGCCGTGCGGACGTCCCCGGCATCTCCGTCCAGCGTGAGGATGTTCCCGCGCAGGAAGAGGTCGACGTCGAGATGCCCCTCCAGACTCTTCAGCACCGCATCCTCGGAACCGGCCAACTCGGCGGCCACGGTGTTGTCGATAGTCAGCTGCCTCCGAGCCACTAAGCGTTCAACTTCTCGCGCACCGCCTGGCTGACCCGCTTCCCGTCCGCTCGTCCGCCCACCTTTGGCATCAGTACCTTCATGACGCCCCCCATGTCCTTGGGCTCGCTGGCACCGGACTCCTCGATCGCTCCGGCGACCAGCTCCGAGAGCTCCTCGTCGGAGAGCTGGGCGGGCAGGTATCCCTCGATCAGCTTCGCCTCGGCCTCCTCCGCCTCCGCCTGCTCGGTCCGGTCGCCCTCGCGGAGCGCTTCGGCCGCGTCCAGCCGTCGCTTGCGCTCACGCTGCAGCGCGGCGACCTCGTCGCCCTTGCCCTCCTTCTCCTCAGCCTGAAGGGCGTTGACGAGCATGCGCAGCCGGCCGACGGTCTCCTTCTCGCCGGCCTTCATCGCCGTCTTCACGTCATCCTGGACCTGCTCGAGGATGGTCACCGCCTAAAGCGTAGTCGGCGGGGTCGCTGCTCCGTTCGTCTCCAAGCCCGCCGCCCGAAGCACCAGGGTGAGCGACGCCTCCGGGCCGGGCCAGGCCTCGCGGACGAGCTCGATGCCGCCCCCGCGGACGACCAGGCGGAGGGCCAGGCCGAGGACCACCGCGTCGTCGAGCTGGCCGATGCCGGGGAGGAAGTCCGGGACGAGGTCGATCGGGAGGGCCAAATAGCCCAGAGCTCCGAAGAGGAGGACTCGCCGGGGCCGCGAGATGCGCCTGTCCCTGGCTAGGCGCGAGACGAGGACGAGGCAGTCGGGGATGAAGCCGGCCAGCGCCCGGGCGTCCTCGCGGCGGCCCGCGGCGATCAGGGCGGCGACGGCGACGACGTAAAACCCCACGATGAAGAGGAGGAGTCCCCAGGGCCAGAAAGGGACCTCTTCGGGATTGATGGCGGCCGACAAGGTGATTTCCTCGAATGTTGAGCGTTTTCCCGGCCCTAGGCCTGGAAAGTGCTCACGATCCAGTCACGGCAGGTCCACGCGCTCGATCTCGCCGAGCGGCATCTGCAGGAAGCGCGTGCCGAGCTCACGGAAGGCATCCGGGTCTCCCGTGCACATGAAGCGATAGGTCCCCTCTTCATTGCCGCTTTTCGAAAGACCCGCCGCGGCGAGGGTGCGATCGGCGGTGGCGGCGATCGCATGCCCGGCGGTGACGAGATGCACGTCGCGCCCCAGGATCCGCTGCAGCATCGGCGCGACCAGCGGGTAATGGGTGCAGCCGAGTACCACCGTGTCGACCTCCGCTCGCTTCAGAGGCGCGCAGTAGGAGCGGACCATCTCGACCACGCTCTCCTCGAATGGGAAGCCCCGCTGGATCACCGCGGCGAGGTCCGGCGCCTCGACCTCGGTGACCGTCAGGGCTCGCTGCTGGCCGGCGAGCGCCCTGAGGTAGGCGCCGCTCCGAACCGTCGCGGGCGTCGCCAGGACGCCCACCTTGCCCGTTTGGCTGAGCGCGGCGGCGATCTCGGCCTCGGGATCGATCACGGTCACCACGCCGATTCCCGCCTCGGCCGCAATCTCCCTGGCCACCGCCTGGCCGGCCGACGCGGCCGAATTGCAGGCGATCACCAGCAGCTTCGCCCCGCGTTCGAGCAGGTAACGGCTGACCTGCTCGACGTGTTCGCGGAGCTCGTCGGCCGTCCGGGCCCCGTAGGGGAAGCGGGCATCGTCTCCGAGATAGACGTAGTCCTCCTCGGGCAGCGAGACGAGGCACTCGTGCAGGACCGTGAGCCCGCCGACGCCCGAGTCGAACATCGCGATCGGCAGCTCCGCGCTGAGCTCGGCCGCCATCAGGCTCCCAGCTCGCTGCGCAGGAGCAGCGCGGCCCACTCACCCTCCGTGCGCCTCTCCTTCTCCGCGAGACCCAGAGTGGCGAGCGCGCCGGCCACGCCATCGGTCTCGGACTCGAGCATTCCGGAACAGACCAGGGTGCTCGGGGCCTCGGCCTCGGCCGCGAGCTGCTCCGCACAGTCCTCGAGCAGATTGGCGGTGAGGTTGGCGACCACCGTGGGAGCGATCGGCGGCGCGCTCTCCCGGACGTCAAGGCGCTCGAGACCAAGGTCCACCCCATTCGCCTCCGCGTTGGCACGCGCGGTCTCCAGTGACGCCTCCTCGCGGTCGCAGCCGGTGACGGGGCCCCAGCCGAGCTTGGCAGCCGCGATCGCAAGCACGCCGGAGCCCGTGCCCCAGTCCGCGATCGGCCCCGATGCCTCGCCGGCTTCCTCGAGCTCGATCAGCAGGGCGAGGCAGAGGCGGGTCGTCGGATGTCCGCCGGTACCGAAGGCACGGCCCGGATCGACCACGACGTCGATCAGGCCGTCCTGAGGGTCCCACCACGACGGACGCACGCCCACTCTGCCGGCGACCTCGATCGGCCGGTGGAAGTCGGCCCAGCGATCGGCCCAGTCGTCCGGGACCGAGGTCGTGGTGACATCCACAAGACCGCCGCCGGCCGCCGCCTGGAGCTCTCCGAGCTCGGGGACCTCGCCGGGGGGCCCGTAGATCGCGAACTCGATCCAGCCCGGGCCGCGCTCCTCCTCGAGCCCGTTGGGCGCCAGCTCGAGCAGGTTGGCCATCACCTGCTCCGCGTATTCCGGCTCGCAGCGAACCGCGAGACGGATCATCTACGCCGGGTGGGTTGCCGCTCGAGCGTCTCCGCCAGGCGCTCGGCGGCCTCTCGCTGCTCCGTGTCGAGGTCCGTGGGCACCACGAGCTCGAAGACCACGTGCTGGTCGCCGCGGCGTCCGCCGTGGAGCGGAGGCAGCCCGCGCCCGCTGAGCAGCCCGGTGTCGCCGTGCTGCGTCCCGGCCGGGACCTCGATGGCGACCTCGCCTTCCAGGGTGGGCACGAACACCTCGCCCCCGACGATCGCCGTCGCCACCGGAACCTCCGCCCGCGTGATCAGCTCGGTGCCCTGCCGGGTGAAGCGCTCGTCCATATCGATCCTCACCTCGACGTAGAGGTCGCCCTGGCGCCCGGCCATTGCGCCGGCGTGACCGGCGCCCAGCGATTCGTATCCGCTGGCCGTCCTCGATCCCGGACGGGACATCGACCTCCCAGGCGCGCATCTCGGTGATGCGCCCCGCGCCGCCGCAGCGCTCGCAGGGGGTCTCCGGAACACGTCCGTCGCCGCCGCAGCGGTCGCAGGGCATCGCGTGGACCACCTGCCCGAAGATGCTGCGACTCACCTGTTGGAGCTGGCCCGTCCCCCCGCACTTGGGGCAGGTCTCGATCGGCGTTCCGGGCTCCGCGCCGTTGCCCCGACAGCGCTCGCAGACGCTCACCGCCTCGAAGGAGACCTCCCGCTCCTGGTCCTCGAGGACGTCCTCGAGCTCCAGCTCGACCACGGCGGCCACGTCGGCACCCGCGCCCGAGCCGCGGCCGAAGCCGCCGAAGGGGTCGCCGCCTCCGAAGATCGCGTCGAAGATGTCCTGGAAGCCGCCGAACCCGGCCCCCGGCTCGAAGCCGCCGGAGCGCAGCCCCTCGTGCCCGAAGCGGTCATAGGTCTCGCGCCGCTGACGGTCGGACAGGACCTCGTAGGCCTCGGCCGCCTCCTTGAACTTCTCCTCGGCCTCGGGGTCGTGAGCGTTGACGTCGGGATGGAGCTCTCGGGCGAGCCCCCGGAATGCCTTCTTGATCTCGCCATCGGAGGCGTTCCGTGACACGCCCAGGACCTCGTAGTAGTCGCGCTTCGCCGTTGCCATGGGTGGCGGCTACTCGTCGTAGACCGTCTCGAAGAAGCGGGAGAGCTCGCCGGCCGCTCCCCGCACGCTGGCGATCGCGGTCGCGTAATCCATTCGCAGCGGTCCGATGATCCCGACCGACCCGAGGTTGCGGTAGCCGAGCCCGTAGTTGGCGCCCACCACGCTCACCGACCGCAGCTCGGGCGCCGGGTTCTCGCCGCCGATCCAGACGAAGACCGAACGCTGGTCGATCGCGGTGCGAAGGGCGCGCAGGACGTTGACCCGGTGCTCGAGCGTCCGCATCAACTCGTCGGCGTGCGGCAGATCGGCGAGATGCTCGTCTGAGAGCAGCCGGGCCGCGCCATCGACGTAGAGCGTGTCCTCGGCCGACTCCTCGAGGTCGGTGAAGGCGCTCGCGATCTCCGTCAGGAAGCCCTGTTCCTGATCACCCAGCTCGGGGGACCGCAGCCGGTCGACCACCATTCGCGCGCCGAGGCCGAGTCCCGAGAGTCGCTCGTTGAGGTAGCTGGCGGCCCACTCGACGAGCCCCGGATCGACCTCCTGCTCGAAGGTGAAGGCGCGTTTGGTGACGCCGCCGTTGGAGGCGATCACGACCACCATCACCACGCGCGGCTGCAGCCGCAGCACCTCGATGCGGTGGATCGTGGCCGTGTGAAGTGGGGGTGCGGTGACCAGCGCCACCAGATCCGTGACCTGCGAGAGCGCGGTGGTCGTCTCCCGGATCGCGACGTCGACCTCGCGGCGCATGCGCGAGAGCCCGAGCTCGTCCGAGGTCGGCCGCGGCAGCCGCTCCTGCCGGGCCAGCAGCTGCTCCACGTAGAAGCGGTAGCCGCTGTCGGTGGGAACTCGCCCGGCGGAGGTGTGCGGGTGGGTGAGGAAGCCCTCGTCCTCCAGACTGGCGAGCTCGGCCCGTACGGTGGACGAGCTCCAGTCGATGTCGGGGCGGTTGGCGAGCGCGCTCGAGCCGACCGGGCGCCCGTCATCGACGTAGCGCTCGACCACCAGCCTCAGGATCTGGCTTTGGCGTTCGCTCAGCACAGCGGTAAGGATAGGAACGCCGCGCCGCTACTACGGGAACTGAACCTCAGCCTCTGCGTTGCGGATCACCTGGTTGTCGCCCTGAGCGGCAGCGGTCTCGACTACGACGCGGTTGCCGTCGGCCTCCTTGACCGTGCCGCTCACCACCAGCTCCTGCTCCGGAAAGCCCATTCCCCTGAACTGAACCGAGAGGCGTTTCAGCGCTCGCGGATCGCCATCCGCGAGCTGAGCGTTGCCCCGCGCGACCTGGGCCATCATCCAGAGGCCGTGCAGGATGTTGCCGGGCAGCCCCACCGCCTTGGCGAACTCGGGGTCGATGTGGATCGGGTTGAAGTCGCCGGACGCGCCCGCGTAGCGGTGCGGGAGGTACTTGTCGGGCGTCACCTTGAGCTCCGGGATGCTGTCGCCCTGCTTGAGGTCAGCGAAATCAGGCATTTCAGACTCCCCTGACGATGTTGGTCCAGGTCCCCTTCACCGTCTGCTTGCCCTCCTGGTTTTGAGAGATCGTCTCGAAGACGTAGAAGCCCATCCCGTTCCTCTCGTAGATCTCCCTGCAGGTGGCCGTCGTCGAGACCACGTCGCCGTCGCAGACCGGCTCATCCCACTCGAATTCCTGGGAGCCGTGCAGCATGGTCGCGAGGTTGATGCCGATCTCCGGATCCAGGATCGCCGGGCCCATCGCGCGGGCGCTGTAGACCACGCAGAACATCGGCGGGGCGACCAGGTCGCGAAAGCCGGCCGACCTGGCGGCCTCGTGATCGCGGTGAACCGGGTTGGCCGCCCCGATCGCGTCCGCGAACTCGCGGATCTTCTCCGCCCCGACCTCGTAGATCGCCGGGTCCCACTGCTTTCCGATCCCGTCCGTCTTCACCGCCATCGGCCGCGGGATTCTAGATTCCGAGCGGATCCAGGCGCGTTCCCCCGTGCGGGCTAGGGTAGATATCGAGGTGTCTCCGTTTCTCACCACCAGGGATAGAGAGGGTGGGATGCGCTTCCGCCCGTTCGCGATTCCGCTGATCATCGCGGCGATCGGCGTCCCGATCGTCGCGGCGATGGCGCTCGCCGGCAGCTTCGGGGCCGGCCTCGGGATGGCGGTGGGAGCGGTTGCAGCGACCTCCGTGCTCGTCTTCGCCGCCCGCGCCAAGCCGCAGCCGAAGCTGGAGGTCGCCGCTGCGGATGAAGAGGGGCACCGGATCCTGGTGGTCGCGGTCGCAGAGGCGACCCCGGCGGCGGCGCAGCGGATCGCCGACATCACAGGCTCGCCATCCGACGTGCGCCTGCTGGTGCCGGTCCCGAGCCATCGGCTGGACCGCTGGCTCTCGGCGGAGGACGAAGCTCGGCGCGAGGCCCAGGCGCGCCTGGCCCGTTCAGCCGGAGCCCTGGTCGCTGCCGGGCTACCGGTGAGCGGGTCGGTCGGCGACGCGGACCCAGCCCAGGCCCTCGAGGACGAGCTCCGCGGCTACGCCGCCGACGAGGTGGTGCTGCTGACCGCGGGCGGGAGGGATCCGCTCGCCAAGGTCGAGGCGCGCCTCGGCCTGCCGCTCCGCCGCGTGAGCGCCTAGTCGCGCTCGCGCTGCTCGGCCATCCGGAGCGCCTCCTCCGGCGTCGGGAGCATCGCCAGGTAGCTGCACTTGCCCTGCTCGTTGACCTCGAAGAGGAAGGCGATCCCCATGCTCACCTCGATCCCGCCGCGGCCCCGGCCCTCCTGGTGAACGGACGTGACCACGTGGCGCTCGCCGACCGGCGTGTTGTCGGTGACCTCGGCGGTGACCTCCTGCCACGCATCGGTCCAGGCTGTGATCCAGGTAACGAAGCCGTCGTGGCCGGTGTACTGCCCCGCGTTCGCCATCTCGGGAGATGCGTACACCTCGACGTCCTCGGAGAGAGCGGCCAGCATCCGGTCCATGTCGCCGTCGTTGAAGGCGTCCATGCCGGCCTGGGCCAGCGCCACGCGGTCCTCGCTAGTTGCCGCCATCCATCTCCAGCACGGCGAGGAACGCCTCCTGCGGCACCTCGACCGCACCCACCTGCTTCATCCGCTTCTTGCCCTTCTTCTGCTTCTCGAGGAGCTTGCGCTTCCGCGTCACGTCGCCGCCGTAGAGCTTCGCGGTGACGTCCTTGCGAAGCGCCTTGACCGTCTCGCGCGCGATCACGTTCGATCCGATCGCCGCCTGCACCGGGACGTCGAAGAGCTGGCGCGGGATCGTGTCCTGCAGCCGCTCGACCAGCGCCCGGCCGCGATCGTTGGCGGCGGCGCGGTGGACGATCAGCGAGAGTGCGTCGACGCGGTCGCCCGCGAGCAGTACATCGAGCTTGACCAGGTCCGAGGCGCGGTTCCCGATCGGCTCGTAGTCGAGCGAGGCGTAGCCGCGGCTGCGGGACTTGAGCTGGTCGAAGAAGTCGAGCACGATGTCCGCCAGCGGCAGGTCGTAGCGAATCTGCACCCGCTCGGGCGAGAGGTAGTGCAGGTCGACGTGGGTGCCGCGGCGCTTCTGGCAGAGCTCCATCACCGCGCCGACGTACTCGTTGGGCGTGATGATCGTTGCCCGGATGTACGGCTCCAGGATCTCCTCGATCACTGACGGATCTGGCATCTCGGTCGGGGAGTGAACCTCCACCAGCTCCCCACCGTGAACGCGGACCTCGTAGCGGACGTTCGGCGTGGTCGCCAGCAGCTCGAGGTCGTACTCGCGCTCGAGCCGCTCGCGGACGATGTCCATGTGGAGTAGGCCGAGGAAGCCGCAGCGAAAGCCGAACCCGAGCGCGTCGGAAGTCTCCGGCTCATACGAGAGCGCGGCATCGTTGAGTGCCAGGCGGTCGAGCGCGTCGCGCAGGTCCTCGTAGCGGTCCGTATCGATCGGGAACAGCCCGCAGAACACCATCGGCCGGACCTCGCGATACCCGGGCAGCGCCTCAGTGGCGCGCTGCTCCCTACTGGTCAGGGTGTCGCCAACGCGCAGCTTGGTGACGTCCTTGATCCCGGTGATCACGTAGCCGACCTCACCCGCGGACATCCCGGGCGCGGGCGTCATCTTGGGTGCGAAGAACCCGATGTCATCGATCTCAGCCTGCGTTCCGGCCTGCATCGCCACGATCGGCTCGCTCTTCGCGAACTTGCCATCGACCATTCGGACGAAGGCGACCACTCCGCGGTACTGGTCGAACTCGGAGTCGAAGATCAGCGCGCGCGGGGGTTGCTCGGGCTGGCCCTCCGGCGGCGGGATGCGCTGCACGATCGCCTCCAGCACCTCACGAACGCCCTCGCCAGTCTTGGCCGAGATCCGCAGCGCCTCTTCCGGATCGCCGCCGAGCAGGTCAGCGACCTGGGCCGCAACGCCATCCGGGTCGGCGCCGGGCAGATCGACCTTGTTGAGCACCGGAATCAGCTCGAGGCCGGCGTCGATCGCGGAGTAGGCGTTGGCGACCGTCTGCGCCTCGACGCCCTGGGCGGCGTCGACGACGAGCAGCGCGCCCTCGCAGGCCGCCAGACTGCGCGAGACCTCGTAGGAGAAGTCGACGTGCCCGGGTGTGTCGATCAGGTGCAGGTGGTAGGTCTGCCCGTCCGCCCCCGTGTAGGCGACGCGAACGGCCTGCGCCTTGATCGTGATCCCGCGCTCGCGCTCGAGCTCCATCGAGTCGAGCATCTGCGGCACATGTGAGCGCGCGTCGACCGTGCCGGTGAGCTCGAGGATGCGATCGGCGAGGGTCGACTTGCCGTGATCGATGTGGGCGATGATCGAGAAGTTCCTGATGCGGTCCATTGGCGAACTGGAAGGGTAGGGCGCGGTTCGAATCGGTCACGGTAGGGTCCGAACGTGTTCGACACCCACGAGCTCGGCGCGTTTCTGCTGACGGTGTTCGTGCTGATCGTCGTGCCGGGGCCAAGCGTGCTGTTCGTCGTCAGCCGCGCCCTCGCCCTTGGTCGACGAGCTGCGCTCGCGACCGTGGTCGGAAACGCCGCCGGGCTCTCACTGCAGGTGGCACTGGTGGCACTTGGGGTCGGAACGATCGTTGCCGAGTCGGCGGCACTCTTCACGGTGATCAAGCTGCTCGGCGCCGCGTACCTCGTGGTGCTCGGTGCGCGCGTCCTCCGCGATAGGCGCAAGCTTGCGCAGCTGCTCGATGCCGCGGCTGCACCGCGCGACGGCGACGAATCATTCGCGAAGGATTCGTCGTCGGCGCGACCAACCCGAAAGGGGTCTTCATCTTCACGGCCGTCCTGCCCCAGTTCGTCGACCGGAGCGCCGGTCACGTCCAGCTCCAGCTGACCTTTCTGGCCTCGGTCTGCTTGGGCATCGCGCTGATCACGGACAGTATTTGGGCGCTCGTCTCCGGCACCGTGCGCGCCTGGTTCGCCGGGAACTCACGCCGTCTCGAATTCATCGGTGGCGCCAGCGGACTCGTGATGGTGGGGCTCGGGCTCCGGCTTGCCGTCAGCGGCCGGAAGGACTGACTGTGGAGTGGGGTCAGGGCCGATACGAGCGGATCGCCGAGCAGCTCCTCCCCGCAGCCGAGGTAGTGGTCGAGAGCGCGCAGCTCTCGCCCGGTGAGTGGGTGGTCGATGTCGGCTGCGGGACGGGTAACGCCGCCCTGCTCGCGGCCGAGCAGGGCGCACGGGTCACCGGAGTCGATCCTGCGCAGCGGCTGCTCGACGTCGCCGCGGCGACCGTGGCGGAACGCGGGTTCGAGGCCAACTTCCTGCCCGGGGAGGCGGCGGCAATACCCCTTGATGACGACAGCGCCGACGTCGTCCTCTCGGTCTTCGGTGTGATCTTCGCGCCCGACCCGCAGTCGGCCGCCGTCGAGATCGACCGAGTCAGCGCGCCGGAGGCATGGCTCCTGCTCGCGGCCTGGATTCCCGGTGGCCCGATCTCAGACGCGGTCCGCCTCTCGCGCCGGACGATGGCGGAGATCCTCGGTCAGCCGCCACCGTCTCCACCCTTCCCCTGGCACGAGCACGATGCGCTCTCCGACCTTTTCGCGCCGCGCGGGTTCTCGGTCTCGATCACCGAGCACAGCCTCGCCTTCGGCGCCCCCTCGGTCGACGAGTTCATGCGCGTCGAGGGAGAGAATCACCCGCTCGCGATCGCGGCGCGACCGGTGCTCGAGAGCGCAGGCCGCGCTGAGGAGGTACGCGAGGGGATGCGCCGGATCTACGAGAAGGGCAACGAGGACCCGACGGCGTTCAGGGTGACGAGCAACTACGTGGTCGCGACGCTCACGCGGTCGGCTTGACCGCGGCCTCGGAGGGCAACCCGTAGCGAGCGACGATGCGGTCGTAGTTGGTCCGCATCATCTCGATCACGTCGTCGATGTCCTCCTGGCTCTCGATCCTGCGCGCCGCCATCGCGTTCTTGCCCGGGAACACCGGGTGATCGACGACCATCCCACGGTCCCGGAGGCTCGCGCCGAGATCCTTCCCGAAGGCGAAGTGGGCGGCGTGGTCACCATGCAGATGGCCGACCTCGTGCGTGTTGACGTAGAAGCCCCACTCCCCCCGCTTTCCGTACCCCGCCTCGACACCGGGCCAGGCGGTGACGGTGTCCGTGATCTGCTGGCTGGGCCTTCGCATCTCTTCACTCACTCTGGGACCTCCTGCGACGTCGGTTCTCTACAAACTACAAGTTCAAGTGAGCTTGAAGTCAAGCGCGAATCGTGCTTACCTGCACCAGGTCAACGACCTGCTCACCATCGGCGAAGTGGCGACGCGGAGTGGTGTCGCCGCCTCCGCCCTGCGGTTCTACGAGGACCGCGGGCTGATCGGCTCCGAGCGCGCCGGCTCCGGACACCGTCGCTACCAACGGGCCGTGCTTCGCCGAATCGCCTTCATCGTCTTCGCCCAGCGGATCGGGCTGACCCTCGACGAGATCAAGGCGGAGCTCGACAAGCTGCCCGGGGATCACGCACCCAACCGCGTCGACTGGTCGCGCCTCTCGGCCGGCTGGACCTCACGAATCGACGAGCGGATCGCGGAGCTCGAGCGGCTGCGCGCCGGGCTCACGGAGTGCATCGGCTGCGGCTGCCTCTCGCTCGACCGCTGCCAGCTCGCCAATCCGGGCGATCGCGCCGGGCGCTCGGGCCCCGGGCCCCGTTACTGGGTCGGCGACCCCCGCCCCGCCTAGATCCGGCGGACGAGTCGCACGATCTGGTTCGCCTCCGGGACATGCAGCGCGATCACGGCGCCGAAGTAGGTGGCGAAGCCGGCGGCCAGGGCGACTCCGAGGGAGACGATCTGGGCGATCAGGTCGCGGCCCAGGGCCTGATCCAGGCCGTACCAGACCAGGTAGCTCACCCCGGCGAGCAGCGCGGCCGCGACGATCACGCGCGCCACCGTCTCGAAGAGGCGGGTGAGCTCCAGCCCGTGAAGCTGCCTTCGCAGAATCACCGCCTGCGCGACCACACTCGAGATCGTCGCGATCACAGTCGCCGCGACCACCCCTCCCACCCCGAACGGCGAGTAGAAGGCGAACGAGAAGATGATGTCCACGATCAGGTTCGATCCGGCGACAGCGGTCGGCACCCAGGGGCGCTGCAGGCTGAAGAAGGTGCGGGTCAGCAGCAGGTAGAGCCCGTTGAAGGGCAGCGAGAAGGCGAACCAGAACAGCGCCTGGGCGACCAGGTGGGTCTGCGCCGCGTCGAACTCGCCGCGCTGATAGACGAGCCGGGTCATCGGCACGGAGAGCACCAGGATGACCGCGGCGGCGGGGATCAGCAGGAGGAGGATCTGCCGCATCCCGTTGGACATCGTGGCCCTCAGGTTGTCCCACTCCTGGCGCGCAGCGAATCGGGCCAGGGTCGGGAAGGCAACGGTCGCGACGGCGACCGAGAAGATCCCCTGGGGCAGCATGTAGATCCGGAATGCCTTGTCGATCGCGGCGGGGGCCTGATCCGAGACGAGCGTCCCGACGATGCTGTTGAGGAGCAGATCGAAGTTGATCAGCCCGAGGCTGAGCGTCACGGGCAGCATCAGGAGGAGCACACGCCGCACGTCCGGCAGGTGCCAGTCGATGTCCCGGGTGAACTTGAACGGCGTGTGCCGGAGGTCCCACGCCGGGATCGCGAGCTGGACCACGGTGCCGACGAGCACGCCGATGGCGTAGGCGTAGATGCGGTCGTCGCCGCTGAACGCCGGCTCGAGCAGGACGAGCACCAAGATGATCACGACGTTCCAGAAGAACGGCGAGATCGCGAACGCGGCGAAGCGGTCGTAGCTGTTCAGGATCCCCACCACCATTCCCGTCGCCCCGAGCAGGATCAGGATCGGGAAGAGGATCTGGGACAACGTGACGGTGAGATCGAGGATCTCGCCGCTGAAGCCGGGCGCGAAGATCGGGACGATCAGTGGCGCGGCGAGCACGAAGACCGCGGTGACGGCGCCGAGGAGCAGGGTGACCAGGTAGATCAGCGTGGAGGCGAGGCGGAAGGCCTCCCGCTTGTTGCCCTTCTCGAGCTCCTCGGTGAAGACGGGGACGAAGGCGGCCTGGATGGCAGCGTCCGCGAACAGCGAGCGGACCAGGTTGGGCACCTGGAAGGCGATCGTGAAGGCCGACATCGGCCCGGTGATGCCGAAGTAGCTGGCGGCGACGATCTCGCGCACCAGGCCGGCCACCCGTGAAAACGCGGTCGCGATCGAGAAGAACGCGGTCGAGCGGCCGAGGCGTCCCTGGCGCTCGTCGAACTCCGGCGGGACGAACGGGGTGCGCGGCGTCGGCGCAGGAATCGCCATGAACGTCTGTGTGTCCATCGAGACCGCCTCGTGGCGCTGCTCGATTCGCTCGGCCTCGCATTCGTCGGTCTCCCGGGCGCCCGGATCAACCGCCTGGAATTCCCGCGTCGAGGGATCGAACGGCTCGCGGGGAACCGGCGGCTCTTCATCAAACGGGTTGCGCCTCGCTCCGCTGCGGCGCACCCTCGCATCATCGTCCCCGCTTTCGCCCCTCTCGGTCATTGCTCTATTCTCTTCGCCGCCCCCGACGGGGGTCTTTTCATGGCCAACATCGCGTCACAGA
Organism: uncultured Solirubrobacterales bacterium; assembly: GCA_963797265.1. Classification (GTDB taxonomy): domain Bacteria; phylum Actinomycetota; class Thermoleophilia; order Solirubrobacterales; family 70-9; genus DASUPK01. Next base: position 199,554 of record CAWCOY010000006.1, read on the forward strand.
AGAAGCGGAACGCACGCTCAGAGCGAGAGCGGCTCGAGAATCTGCGCTTTCGAAGCTCCGTGAAGACCCACTTCCGGCGGCTCGAGGCGGCGGCCCAGTCGGGTGATGCGAACGCGGTCGCGGCGGAGCACAAGGCGCTCGTCTCGCGGATCGACAAGGCGGTCCAGAGGGGCGCCCTGCACCGCAACACCGGCGCCCGCAAGAAGTCCCGTGCGGCGAGCCTCGCCGGCGACGCAGCGCAGACCCAGGCTCAGGGCTAGAGGGCCCAAGCGAGCGGCTCGGTGTCGTCGGCCTGCAGGCCGATCGCCCGGCGCAGCGTGAGCGTGAAGGCGACTCCCTCTTCGTAGTCCGATCCGCCGCGCGACCAGAGCTCGAGGTCGGCGAGGGCGCGGATCGAGGCGTCCAGGTCCTCCGGAGAGCGGCCCTTGACCTTCGAGACGAGCATCTTTGCCGCATACGGGTGCATCGAGAGGCCCTTGGCCACGTCGCTCGCCGGACGGCCGGCCTCCAGTTCGCTCGTTGCCTTGAGCGCCTGACGGAGCCGGGGCGCGAGGGAATAGACGATCCGGGGAAGGGCCTCACCCTGCGAGACCAGCCGCTCCGCGACGCGCATCGTCTCCGCCTCGTCACCGGCAACGACCGCATCGGCCAGGGTCCAGATCGCCTCCTCGGACGTGTCGGAGATCATCGCGTCCAGATCGCCGACATCCACGCTGCCACCCTCGCCCGCCCAGAGCGCGAGGCGCTCGAGCTCGGTCCGAAGGCGCATCGGCCTCGGGCCGAGCCGCTCCACGAGCAGGCGCGCGGCCGTGAGCCCGAGATCGAAGCCGAGCTCGCGCGCATCCGCGACCAGCTGCTTCGGCAGGTCGCGCGCCCGAGGGAGCTCGAAGGTGAGGAGCTCTCCTCCGGCCTTCTCGACAGCCTTCGCGATCCCGGCCGGCACTTTTCCGTGGGCGACGAGGGCGACGGTCGTCTCGGGCGGCACCTGCCCGAGCGCCTCGACCGCGCGCTCGGCGTCTGCCTTACCCCAGCCCTCGACTCCATCGATCAGGAGGTAGCGGCGCGAGGCGATCAGCGAGATCGCGGCGAGCGAGCCGACCACGGCGTCGATGTCCGGCGAACGGCGCCCGTCGCCCGCCTCGAAGACCTCGAGGGCGCCGGGTCCGCCCTCGCGCTCGGCGCGGTCGCGCAGACGACCGCGCGCCCGGGCGATCTTCGCCTCGTCGTCGCCGGCGATCAGGTAGGCGGGCTTCAGCTCTGACACGTCGCCGAGTCTAAGGCTGGTCGCAGGCGACTAGATCCTGAGGATGCCGCTCACACCCCCTTACAGGTCTGCGGCGCCTTGAGCGCTCGAATCCTCTGCTTGACCACCTGCGCCTGGTAGGCGCCGGGGAAGGCGGTCTGCGGCAAGTCCACCACGTAGCGGCCCTTGCCATCGGTGCGCTGGACCGACAGGAGGGTGGTCGTGGCGCTGGCCGGGTCCGTGTAGAAGACGTTCACCAGGCGGTGCTCCCGGCAGGCGGCCAGGTTCGAGCCACGCGGCCGCTGAACCGCGTGGGCGAGGGATGGCGCAGCGTGATCTTCGAGCCCCAGACGTGGCCCTTTCTGTGCTTCTTCTTCGCTCCCGCGACCGTCCCGCCCACGCCCAGCGCGAGGACGGTCACCATCAGCGCGACGCCTGCCCGCACCATCATTAAACGGGTTGCTCCTCAGCTTCGCTTCCGGGCACCCTCGCATAAGGCTACCCTCCGCCCGGCGCCACCGTCCAGCGGGAACCGTCAGCCTGGATGTCGATCTCTCCCTGGAGATCCGTCCGGAGGGTGGAAACGCCATGCGTGCGAAGCTCGGCGAGGGTCGGATTCGCCGGATGCCCGTATGGGTTGCCGGCACCGACCGAGATCACCGCCAGCTTGGGAGCCGACCGGTCGAGCAGCCCGTCCAGCCCTGAATCCTCGGAGCCGTGATGCGCGACCTTGAGCACGTCCACCGGGCCGGGGTCGATCGGCACTGACTCCGCCTCGGCGTCGCCGGTGAGCAGCATCGAGAAGTGATGCCAGCGAGCGACGAGCACCAGACAGAGCAGGTTCGGGTCCTCATCGGTCTCCCCGAGGAGCTCGCGCGGCGGCCAGAGCGCGGTCAACTGCAACGCACCTGAGTCGATCTCACCGCCCTCTGCGAGCCGGTAGGGCTCGACTCCCGCGCCGAGAGCTGCTCCGCGAAGATCGGGACCGTCGCGGCCGTAGACGACCCGATCGACGCGGACCGAGCCGAGGAGCTCCGCGAGGTCGCCCGCGTGGTCTGACTGGTCGTGCGTGATCACGATGGCGGCCAACTTGCGGATGCCCAGCTCGCCAAGGCGGCCTTCAACTCCATCGTCCGGCGGTCCGGTGTCGACGAGGATCGGATTCGAGTCTGCGGGCTGCAGGAGGATGGAGTCGCCCTGCCCCACGTCGAGTACCCGCACGACCAGGCCACCTGCTGACGGTGGTCTTGCGCCGCCCCCGAATGGCCACCACAGCGCCAGACCGACGAGCAGGACCACGGCGGGCCACGCGATCATCCGCCTCAGAGACCGCCCGTCCGGTCGCGGCACCAGCCGCCCGGGCATCCAGCGCAGCAGCAATTCCATCGCGAGCAGGAGCCCGGCGTACGCCGCGGCCACCGACCAGACAGAGTCGAGATGGACGGTGAGTAGCGCCCAGTCCGGAGCTGCGAGCCAGTGCGCGACTTGGGCGACATATGCCAGGCAGAGCGAATCCAGCCAGTTGAGGGGCTCGACCGGGAGGAATAGCGCCTGGCCGGCGATACCGGTCAGCATCCCGAGCCACATCGCCGGCGCGACCGCCGGAGCCGCCAGCACGTTCGCCGGGAGGGCCGCAGGTGAGAACTGGTCGAACGCGGAGGCCATCAGGGGGGCGGTCGCCACCGTCGCTGAGGCGGTGACCGCGACGGCCTCAGCCAGAGCGTGGCGTGCCGAGCGGCGCTCCCCATCCCCCGACAGCGCGGTCGCCAGCCGCTTTGCCCAGAGCATGATCCCGATGACAGCGGCGAAGCTGAGCTGCCAGCCGACGTCCCCGTCGGCCCTCGGGTTGACGGCGAGCGTGGCTCCGGCCGCGAGCAGAACGGCGTACCAGCGGGAGCGGGGCCGGTCCGCCAGCGCGGCGATCAGGCCGGACGCGCCCATCACGCCCGCCCGTTGGATCGACGGACCGGCGCCGGTAACCGGGACGTAGATCGCGATCAGGCAGAGTGTCCCAACCAGCCGCGCCCGCAACGGCAGGCCGATCAGCGCCAGCAGGGGCCAGGCGAGAACGCCCAGCAGGATCACGTTCTCGCCACTGACCGCGAGCAGGTGGGTGAGGTTGGATCGCTGGAAGTCGTCGCGGGTTTGACCGTCGATCCGGTCGTCCTGCCCGAGCACGAACCCCCGAGCCAGCGCCGCCTCCCTCTCGGGCATCCCTCGCCCGAGCGCCGTCTCGGCGTGCATGCGCACCTCGTCGATCCAGCCGTTGAGACCGCCGCGCCTCCCCTGCTCCCGATCGATCCGATCCGCCCGGAGCGTCATTGCGATCCCCTGGCGGCGCAGGTATGGCGCCCGCCACGGCTCCGGCTCCTGCAAGATGCCGACGGCCCGCACCTCCGAGCCGACCGGCAGCTCGCCGACCGGCTCTCGAGTGACCATGAGCACCCGCCCGGCCGGCGAGTCGACCCGCACGTCGACCTCGCCGTGGTCGCGGCGTGGCACCGCCGCGACGAAGCCACTGAGCGACGTATGGACTCCGGCCCGTGCCCGTAGCGCGCCCCGGTCGATTGCGTGGAGCCGCGCCCCGCCTGCCAGCAGTCCGGCCAGCGCCGCAGTGAGGGCGACGACGGCTAGCCAGGCGAGCGCCTGCCACTGGCCGGTGTCATCGCGTGGACGCAGTCCGGCGAGGGTCATCACCGCGACCGGCGCGGCACCGATGGCGGACAGCGAGGGATCGGGCGGCGCAAGCGGTGCAAGCGCCAGTCCGGTCGTCGCGCCGGCCAGGGCCGCCAGCCGCCACTCCCGCGACCACTCTCGCCCTCCTAGGACCCGTTTCACCCAGTGGTCAGGTGGTAGGCGGGACTGAACGCGATCAACGATCGAATGGAGGAGCGACGATGACCTCGAACCGCGAACCACCAGGGCGCGGGCCGGTTCACAGCGCCCACAGACAATCCAGCCAAGAGGCGCAGCTCGAGCATAGGCGTGCCGAGATGCACGCCTCCGAGGGTCACGCGGGCAGCATTCCGCGGGGCAATCAGGAGCGCGAGCACGAGCAGCTGGGCCACCGCCACCGTGAGTGGGAACGCGTGCTCGGTCACTGACACCCGGGCCTTAGGGCTGGAGGTCGGACCTGAGCGTTTCCATGGTGGCCGGCCCGATTCCCGCGACCTCGTCCAGTTGATCGATCGAGGAGAGCCCGCCGTGCTGGTCCCTGAACTCGATGATCTTCTGGGCGGTGACCGGGCCGATCCCGTCGATCTGGTCGAGTTGCTCCAGGGTCGCGCTGCCCAGGCTGATCGGGCCACTCTGCCCGCCCGACGCCGAGGCCGGTGCGGTTCCCCGACCCGGGACCACGACCTGCTGGCCGTCGCTTAGCCGAGCCGCCAGATTGATTCCATCCTGATTCGCGCCGCGCGCGAACCCTCCCGCCCGCCTGACGGCGTCGGTAACTCTCGAGCCCGTTGGAAGCCGGTACACGCCCGGCTGCTCGACCGCCCCGGCGACGTGCACCACCACATCCCGGGTCCCCTCGGCCTCGTGGGCGGAGTCGGCGGCGAAGCTGAGCTCGGCGCCACCGGTAGAAGGTGTGCCGCTCGAGCGGATCCAGCGTGCGCCGATCACGATGACGGCCACGGCGATCGCCGCATAGAGGAGGAGCTGCGAGCGGCTCAGTTCCGGCACGAGCCGAAGCTCGCCGTGTGGTGCGCGCGGGAGGCGACGCGTTCGTGCCGGATCAGAAACGGAGCCGGGTCAGATCAGTCAGCGCACGTCGAAGCCGGAGAGGCCCTCCGGCTCCTCCTCGATCACTTCCATTGAGGTGACCTCGGACCGCCCGGGACCGCGGCGGCAGAACTCGACGAGCTGATCGACGGCTTCGGGATCACCCTCGAACACGGCCTCGACCGCTCCGTCCGCTCGGTTGGCCACCCACCCCGTGACGCCGACTGACTCGGCCCGCCGGCGGGTCGTGTCCCGGAAGAAGACTCCCTGGACCCGGCCTCGGACCACGACCCGCTTCCGGGCCAGCCGGGCCAGAGGAGCTAATCCTCCTCCTCGTACTCGGAGGCGACTCCCACACCCGAGCGCCCGAAGACCTCGGACGAGGTGACGGGCGGCGACTGCACCGAGACACAGCAGAGGTCGGTGGCGCTGGAGTTCGCGATCGAGTGATCGGTGGCCGGCGGAACGAGGACGAGATCGCCCTCCCCGACCTCCTGGGTATCGCCGGCGACGGTCATCTTGCCGCGTCCGCTGACCACGATGTAGACCTGCTCGGCCTCCTCGTGCGAGTGAAGCTCCTGGTCGATCCCCTCAGGCACCTCGAGCCAGGTGACGGACATGTTGCGCGAGCCAAGCTCACCGGCATCCATGAGGATGCGATTGCGAAGCCTGTGCCACTCCTCTGTCGGAGCCTCCGCGAGCCGCCTGACCAGCACCGGGCCTTTCTAGCAGATCATCCTTTTACGACGAGGTTGACGAGCCGCCCTGGGACGACGATCTCCTTGACGATCGGCTTGCCGTCGAGGTGGCGCTGGACGTTCTCGCTTCCCTTGGCGAGCTCGACCAGCTCGCTTTCCCCCGTGTCCGAGGCGACCTCGATGCGATCCCGCAGCTTGCCGTTCACCTGCACGACCAGCATGTAGGTCTCGCGCTCGAGCAGCTCGGGGTCCGCCTCGGGCCAGGGCTGCTCCCAGACCCGCTCCCCCTCGAGCCACTCGTAGACCTCGGTGCAGAGGTGAGGCGCGAACGGGAAGAGGAGCGATGCCGCGGTGGCGGTGGAGAAGCGAACGGTGGCCGCACCCGTCTGATCCGGGTAGAGCCGGTCCTTGAGCCGGTAGATGTCGTTGACGAGCTCCATCACGGCAGAGATCGCCGTGTTGAATTGGAAGCGGGGGTCGATGTCCCGGGTCACCTTGTCGATGGCCCAGTGCGCCTTGGCGAGCAACTCGCGGGTCTCTCCGGCGGCACCGTCGATGGATCCGCCGGCCTCGGTCCGCTCCACGACCTCCCGACCGAGGCGGAAGAGCCGCGACAGGAACCGGAAGATGCCCTCCACGCCCTCGTCCGACCAGTCGCCGCCCTTGATCGGCGGCGCCATGAAGCAGATGTAGGTGCGGAGCGAGTCGGCCCCGAAGCGCTCCAGGTATTCGCTCGGGCTGACCGTGTTGCCGCGGGACTTGGACATCTTCGCCCCGTCCCGGGTGATCATGCCCTGCGTGAACAGGCTGGCGAACGGCTCGCGCGCCTCCAGCAGGTCCATGTCATGTAGCGCCTTGACGAAGAAGCGCGCGTACATCAGGTGGAGGATCGCGTGCTCGACGCCGCCGATGTACTGGTCCACAGGCATCCAGTAGTCGGCGACCTCTCGCCCGAAGCACTGCTCATCGTTGTTGGGGTCCAGGTAGCGGAGGAAGTACCAGGAGGAGTCGACGAAGGTGTCCATCGTGTCGGTCTCGCGACGCGCCTCTCCGCCGCACGAGGGGCAGTCGGTCCGCACCCAGTCCTCGGCGGCCGCCAGCGGGCTCTTCCCCTTCGGCGCGTACTCCTCGATCTCCGGTAGCAGCACAGGCAGCTGGTCCTCAGGGACCGGGACCATGCCGCACTGATCGCAGTAGACGATCGGGATCGGGGCGCCCCAGTAGCGCTGGCGCGACACCAGCCAGTCCCGGAGGCGGTAGTTGACGGCCGGCTTGCCGCGGCCCTCCTCCTCCAGCCACGCGGTGATCGCCTCGATCCCCTGGGGCGAGGTCATCCCATCGAAGCGGCCGGAGTTGATCAGGCGCTCGCCCTCGGTGTGCTCGGCGAACGGGCCCTGCTCGGCCGCGCGCTCCTCGGCGGCACGAGCGGCCGCCTCGGGATCACCGCCGGCCCCGTCGTACAGCTCAGCCGGCACGACGACGTGCCGGATCGGCAGGTCGTAGGCCTTCGCGAACTCGTAGTCGCGATCGTCGTGTGCGGGGACGGCCATCAGCGCACCCGTCCCGTACTCCATCAGTACGTAGTCCGCAACGAACATCGGGATGCGCTCGCCGTTCACGGGGTTGACCACCTCGCGCCCGAGCGGCACGCCGGTCTTCTGATGCTCCTCTCCGGCCCGCTCCTCGGCGGTGGCCCGCGCGGCCTCGTTGACGTAGTCGCGGACCTCCCGCTCGTGCTCCGTGCCGGCCGCCAGCCGCTCCACCTCGGGATGCTCGGGGGCCAGCACGAAGAAGGTGGCGCCGAAGAGCGTGTCCGGGCGAGTGGTGAAGACGGGGAAGTCGAGGTCCAGCTGATCGCAGCGGAAGACGACCTCGGCGCCCTCCGAGCGGCCGATCCAGTTGCGCTGCATCGTGATCACGTTGTCGGGCCATGTCTCGAGCAGATCGAAGTCGTCGAGGAGCCGCTGGGCGAACTCGGTGATCCGGAAGAACCACTGCTCCAGCTGCCGCAGCTCGACGAGCGTGCCGCAGCGCTCGCAACGCCCGTCGATCACCTGCTCGTTGGCGAGCACGGTCTGGTCCTTCGGGCACCAGTGCACCGGCGCCTCGTGGCGGTGCGCCAGCCCGCGCTCATAGAGCTTCAGGAAGATCCACTGGGTCCAGCGGTAGTACCTGGGCTCGTGAGTGCCGAACTCGCGCGTCCAGTCGATCGAGATGCCCCAGCGCATGAACTGCTCGCGGAAGGACGCGATCGACTTCTCCACCGCCTCCCGCGGCGGCTCACCCGTCTCGATCGCGTTGTTCTCGGCCGGCAGCCCGAAGGCGTCGTAGCCCATCGGGTGCACGACGCTGTAGCCGCGGCGGCGCCGGAAGTGGGCGATCGCGTCGCCCACCGAGTAGGTCTTCAGGTGGCCGACATGGGGCTCACCGGAGGGGTAGGGAAGCATCTCGAGGACGTAGCTCTTCGGCTTCGACTCGTCGAACTCGGGTGATCCCGGGTTCGCCACCACCCAGGTGTTCTCGGCCTGCCAGACGAGCTGCCACTTGTGCTCGATCGCCTGGGGGTCATAGCGGTCGGTTGTCTCGATATCGGCCACGGCGGCCAGTGTACGAAGCGGCCACTGACGTCCGGCGTCATGGAGGCGCCGATGGCGCGGCGTATATTCGAAACCAACTTCATCAACGGCGGCCACAAACGCCGCCGCCGAATCAAGGAGGACCGAATGTCGAGGTTGATCAGGCTGGACCGCACGGGTCACACCGAGTTGGCGAGCTGGACCGCCGACGACGTCTCTTCGCAGGAGGCCGCGATCGAGGCCTTCCGGCGCGAGCTCGACGAGGGGATGCTTGCGAGCGCGGCCCTGCCGAACGGATCGGCCGAAGTCGTCAGGGAGCTGCCGCTCGACGCCGACCTGGTCGTGATGCGGCGGCCGATCGCAGGGGGCTGAGATTGGAGGCGAGCGCTGCATCCCCGGCGATCCTCGCCGAGGCCGCCGCGATGCCCTGGCGGCGGCGCGCCAGCGAGCGCAGCCTGGCCCGCGAGGGGCGGATCTGGACGCTGTGGAGCGTTGGGATCGTGGTGACCTTCGGGCTGCCCGCCGCGCTGCTCATCTGGATCGAGCCGCTCGCCGCGCCGGTCTCGGCGATCTTCCTCGGGCACGGAATTGCTGTGCTTCACCTCCAGGCGCGCAGGGGGGCGCGCGGCGTGAAACCGATCGGTAAGGCAGGCAACGTCGCCGAGCGGACCGCGCTCGGGCTTCTCGCGGACCTGCTCGGGCACAACGCCCGCGAATTGCTCGCCGACACCGGATTGGCGCTGGAGCGGGGCCGGTTGGGCGCCTGGCTGGTCGGGCAGGAGGGCGCGATCCTGGTGAGGCCCGGCGGCCATCGGGTGCACTGCTTCTGTGTCCGGGTGGGCGAGGGCGCGGACCTGCCCCCGGCTGACCGCGTGGCTCACCTCCTGCTGGCGCTGCGCGAGGACGAGGAGGGATTCGCCACCGTGGCCAACCGGAACTTCTCGGGTGGAAGTTGGCGCCTGAGCGTGGAGCTGCCGAGAGGCGCTCGGCCCGCGCTCCGGCGGGGGCGGGACTTGGCCCACACGCCTGGCCTCTAGCCTGCGCCGTCTCCCGCTGAGCGGTCGAACTCCTCGCTGAGGGTCTGGAGGCCGTCCAACAGGTGAGACCGCTGAGCGGCCGACATCCGGCCCAGCCCCCGGGCGAGCGGAGCGAGGGTCTCCTCGAGGGAGGGCCGAACGACCTCCTCGATTGAAGGGGCGATGCTGACGATCGTGCGGCGGCGATCCGCCTCGTCCTCGCGGCGTTCGACGAAGCCTGCGCGACTCAATTCGCCGATCAGAAGGCTGGTGGTGGCGGGCGTCAGTCCGATCCGGTCGGCCAGCTCGCTCACGCTGGCGGGGCCCCTGAGGACGAGCGCGAGCAGCGGCCCGACGTGGCGCTCGCCCAGCTCCGAGTTCTCGAACGCATCGCGCAGCTTGTCGTGCTTCGCATCCGCGCCCGGCCGGCGCTTCTTCAGCCCGATGACGATCCCGGAGAGCAGGATGAGCAGCTCCGTCGCCTGCTCGGTCGGCGTTTGGCGCCTCTGTGTCCCTGTCTTTGCAGCCATCTCTCCTCTTTGCTATAACACGTTGATCTTCAAGCTATCTGATTCCTCAAGCTACTGTAGCTTCAAGCTAGTTGTAAATCTCACTATATCGCGAGCCCAGGAGGCCACCGGATGAGCGCCCCCCAGACCCAACATGAGCACCGTGGACCACTCGCCCGACTCGCGCGGTGGTGCGCCGGGCACCGCAAGACCGTGGTGGTCTCATGGGTGGTCGCCCTCGTTGCCGTGATCGGTGTCTCGAGCGCCGTCGGGACCAAGTACGCCAGCGATTTCTCGAGCGGCAACACCGAATCGCAGCGCGCGACCGATCTCCTCCAGCGCAGCTTCCCGGCCCAGGCCGGCGACACCGACCAGATCGTCTTCAAGGTGAGCAGCGGGAAGGTCACGGATCCGTCTGTGCGTTCGCGGATCCAGCCGATGCTCGCCCGGATCGCTGATCTCCCCCACGTGTCGGGTCTGGTGAGCCCCTTCTCGGCCGCCGGAGCGCAGCAGGTCTCATCCAACGGTCAGATCGCGTTCGCGGCGGTCAACTTCGACAAGCGCGGCTTCGACGTCAGCAAGGCGGACGCTCAGCGGGTCATCGACGTCGCCACGTCCGCGGACTCGCCGGGCCTCGACGTGGAGCTGGGTGGACAGGCGATCCAGCAGGCCGAGCAGCAGTCGCTGGGGACCGCGACGGCCGTCGGCCTGCTCGCCGCGGTGGTGATCCTCTTGATCACGTTCGGTTCCCTGGTGGCGATGGGCCTGCCGATCGCGACCGCCCTGCTGGGCCTGGGCACCGGCGTCGGACTGATCTCGGTGCTCTCGCGCGTGATCAACATGCCCGACGTCTCGACAGAGCTGGCCGTGATGATCGGGCTCGGCGTGGGGATCGACTACGCCCTGTTCATCGTCACCCGGTTCCGGGAGAACTACCGGGCGGGCGCGGGTCTGGAGGGCTCGATCAGCGCGGCCATGGACACCGCCGGCAGAGCGGTCGTGTTTGCGGGCGTCACGGTGATCATCGCGCTGCTCGGGATGTTCGCGCTTGGACTGAGCTTCCTGAACGGAATGGCCGTAGCGGCCTCGCTTGGCGTCCTGATGACGATGGTGGCCGCACTTACGCTCCTCCCCGCGCTGCTCTCGTGGCTCGGGCACAGGGTTGGCCGGCCGTCACGGCGGCAGCGGCGGTGGGATGGGCGGAGGGGCTTCTGGCCCCGCTGGGCGGAGATCGTGCAGCGGCACCCCTGGCCCGCCGCGATCGCCGGCGTTGCGATCATGGCGGTGCTGATCACTCCGGTGTTCGGTCTGCAGGTGGGCTCGAGCGACGCGGGGAACAATGCGCCGAGCACCACCACCCGAAAGACCTACGACCTCCTGGCCGAGGGATTCGGGGCAGGCTTCAACGGGCCACTCCAGATAGTCGGCGAGCTGCCCAACGGCGCTGACCGCGACGGGCTCAATCGAATCGAGGACGCCGTGGAGGGGGCGCCGGGAGTGGCATCGGTCTCGCCCGCCCGCACCAACGGGGACGGGCGAACCGCGGTCTTCTCCGCCTATTCCGATGCGGCTCCGCAGGACCAGGCGACGACGGATCTGGTCAACCATCTCCGGGACGACGTACTGCCGGGCGTGGAGCAGAGCACTTCGTCGACTGTGCTCGTCGGTGGACCCACGGCCAACCAGGTCGATTTCGTGAAGACGCTGTCGTCGAAGCTGCCGCTGTTCATCGCCGTGGTGGTGCTGCTCGCCGCGCTGCTCCTGATGGTGGTGTTCCGCTCCGTGGTCATCCCGGTCCAGGCGGCGCTGCTGAACCTGCTGTCCTTTGCCGCCTCGCTCGGAGTCGTGGTCGCGATTTTCCAGTGGGGATGGTTCGGCGGGTTCCTCGGCGTGACCGGCGGACCGATCGACGCCTTCATTCCCGTGTTCCTGTTCGCGATCGTCTTCGGGCTCTCGATGGATTACGAGGTGTTCCTGGTCTCGCGAATCCGCGAAGAATGGGCGCGGAGCGGCGACTCGTCGGGCGCGGTGGTCGGCGGGGTGGCCACGACCGGCCGCGTGATCACTGCGGCTGCGGCGATCATGGTCTGCGTCTTCCTGAGCTTCGCGCTTGGGGACGACCGGGTCCTGAAGCTGTTCGGCCTCAGCCTGGCGGCGGGAGTGTTCCTGGACGCGTTCGTGGTCCGCAGCCTGCTGCTCCCCGCGGTACTGCAGTTGCTCGGCCGGGCGACGTGGACGTTGCCGCCCTGGCTGGACCGCCGGCTGCCGCACCTGGCGATCGACGGTGAGATGGTCGATGGCCGCTCGCGGGCGCCTCGGCCCGCGTTCGACGAGGCGGGCTAGGCGCCCGCCTCGTCGGTTCGGATCGGGCCTCGCCCTCGCGAGGCCTGAATTCTTCCTGCTACTCGGCCTTGCCGAAGGCCGCGATCTCCTGCTTCTCCGCGTCGGAGAGCTCGCGCGGCTCCTCGCCGCGCTCGACCTTCGCGCTCTGGACCTGGTGGCGAATGTCGTCGACGATCTCCGGATTCGCCAGCGTCGTCACGTCACCGACGTCGGTGAAGTTGGAGACCCCGGCGATCACCCGCCGCATGATCTTCCCCGAGCGCGTCTTGGGCATGTCGCTGACGATCCAGACGCTCTTCGGTCGAGCGATCTTGCCGATGTCGCGATCGATCGTCGCCGTGACCTTCTTCTCGATCTCCTCGCTGGGCTCGAGGCCCGGCTTCAGCGACACGTACATCTCGACGACCTTGCCGCGGATCTCGTCGACGACCGGCACCGCGGCCGCCTCGGCGACCTCGTCGACGGTGAGCGCCGCCGACTCGAGCTCCTTGGTCCCAAGCCGGTGACCCGCGACGTTGATCACGTCGTCGATCCGGCCGAGAATCCGGAAGTACCCGTCCGCAGCCTCGACCGCGCCGTCTCCGCACATGAACGGCCAGTCGTGCCAGTCGCTGCTGTCCTTGTCCTTGCAGTACTTGGCGTAATAGGTGTCGACGAAGCGCTCGTCGTCGCCCCAGATCGTCTGCATGATGCCGGGCCATGGGTTGCGGATGCAGATCCGCCCCGCCGTGCCTGAACCACGCTCAACCACGGTGCCGTCCTCGTCGTAGATGATCGGGTAGATCCCGAGCACACCGGGCCCGCAGCTCCCCGGCTTCATCGGCTCGAGCCCCGGAAGCGTGCTGCCCAGGAACCCTCCGGTCTCCGTGAGCCACCAGGTGTCGGTGATCGCCGCTTCCCCCTTGCCGACCACCTCGTGATACCACCGCCAGACCTCTGGCTCGATCGGCTCGCCGACCGTCGTCATCGTCTTGAAGTGGTAGTCGTACTTCGCGGGCTCATCCGGACCGAGCTTGCGCAACATCCGGATCGTCGTCGGCGCGGTGTGGAAGATGTTCACACCGAGCTTCTCGGCGATCCTCCATGGACGTCCGGCGTCGGGGTAGTTCGGCGCGCCCTCGTAGAGCACGCTCGTCGTCCCGAGCGCCAGCGGGCCGTAGACGATGTAGGAGTGCCCGGTGATCCAGCCGATGTCGGCGAAGCACCAGTAGACGTCGTCGGGGTGGATGTCCTGGTAGTACTTCGCCGTCCCCGCGACGTAGGCGAGGTAGCCGCCGGTGCGATGGCAAGCGCCCTTCGGCTTACCCGTCGTTCCGCTCGAGTACATGAGGAACAGCGGGTCCTCGGCGGACATGGACTCGGGCTCGACCTCCTGCCCTTGGTAGTCCTCGATCAGGTCATCGACGAAGAAGTCGCGGCCCTCGACCATCTCGCTCTCCGAGTGATACTCGCCGGGCTTCCGCCGCCAGACGAGGACCTTGTCGATCTCCTGGCCGCTCTTGCGGGCCTGCTCGATCGCCTCGTCCGCTTTGACCTTGTGGTCGAGCAGCTCACCGCCGCGGTAGTAGCTGTCCATCGTCACCAGGATCGTGCTCCGCGAGTCGGCGATCCGGTCGCCGCAGGCGGAGCCGCTGAAGCCCGCGAACACCTCTGAGTGGATCACCCCGAGGCGCGCGCAGGCGAACATCGAGATCGGAAGCTCCGGCAGCATCGGCAGGTGGAAGGTGACCCGGTCGCCCTTCTTCACCCCCGCGAAATCGCGTAGCAGCGCCGCGAACTCGTTGACCCGCTCGTACAGGCGCCGGTAGGTGACCTCGACGATCTCCTCGTCCTCGGGCTCGGGGATCCAGGTGAAGGCCGATTTGTCCGCGCTCCCCTCGAGGTGCCTATCGACGCAGTTGACGCAGGCGTTCAGCTGCCCGCCGACGAACCACTTCCAGAACGGTGGGTTGCTCGTGTCGAGCACTTGGTCCCACTTCTTGTCCCAGGTGAGCAGGTCCGCGTACTCCTCGAAACAATCGGGAAAGCGCTCTTCGCTGAATCGCTCGCGGATGGCCGGATCGCTCGCGTTCGCCTGCTCGACGAAGCCCTCGGGAGGCTTGACGTACTCCTCCTCACGCCAGTGAACGGCGATCTGTGCCTCGGAGAGCTCAGCCTGCGCTGCCGAGCCCGAGCTGCCGTCACTCTTCGGTGTCATGACTCAAGTCCTTTCTGTTCTTCTGCCTGCTATCTCCGTCGAAGTGTGGCCGATCGGCGGCGCCGGTTGGCCCGGCGCCGCCTTCAGCCAATTGCGAGTTACCTAGCGTCCTGCCGGGTCCACCTCCGTTCCCCTTGCGACCTGCAGCGGCATGACTGGTGCCACGGTTCGGCCGAACGTCGAGTTGATGACGGCGGCGAACGAGGCATACCAGGCAGCCACTGCCGTGGCGAGGCCGACATAGCCGCCCCACTTGATCACGTTCGTGTGGTCGCCCGAGTTTCCGGCGCCCAGCAGGATGAACGTGATCGCCAGCAGGAGGAACACGAGGGCTACCGCCCCGGTGGTCCTGAGCGAGGCGACGAACATGTAGGTGGTGAAGATCGCCCAGGCCCACAGGTAGAGGCCGACCGCCGCTCCCGCCTGCTCTGGCGGGATGGCGTCCTCGAAGAACACCACGAGCGCCCAGAACGAGATCCAGAAGGCGCCGTACGACGAGAAAGCGACCGCACCGAAGGTGTTGCCGGTGCGGAACTCCCACATCCCAGCCAGCAGCTGGGCGATGCCTCCATAGGCGAGCGCAAGCCCGAGAACCACGGGTTCACCGCCCTTGTTCACGAGATCCGCATTGAACATGCTGAGCACGAACGTGGTCATCGCAAAGCCGGCGAGCCCGAGGGGCCCGGGATCGGCTGGAACCCACGACGCTCCTGACCTCGAAGATTCCATCTTCTCTCCTTCCTGCAGTGGCCGGATCGACCGGCACACCACTCGATGAGGGGCCACCTTGCTTCGGCGCCCGTCAGTGACCCTATGCCCCCCGGAAAGGGCCGCAAACCACGGTCGACCAGGATCCCTTGGGCAACGACCAGCGGTGGCAAAAACGCGACGAACGGCAACCGTACGTCCCAGGACCTCGTCTATTCTGGGTTCGCACGCGACGGAGGAGAGATGGACGTTGCCCTTGGAGTCCTGGTCGGCCTCGCCCTTTCCGCCTCGGCGTTCGCTGCGATGCGCCTGCTGACGCGGCCGCGGGGAGTGATCAACCCGGAGCGCCAGGCGATGCATGCCGGACTACACGCCGCGGTCGCGACCCTCCCCTACCTCAGCCAGGGGCTGTCCGCAGGGAGCGCGCATAAGGCGGCGCCCGATCTGCGCAATCTGATCCAGTCGCCCGCAATCGCGATCGCGGATCTGACTCAGGTCCTCGCCTGGGATGGAGAGGGATCCGACCATCATCGCCCCGGTAGCGCTTTCGCGGAACTCGTCTCCCACGATAAAGACGATCGGCTCCAGGTCGAGCAGGTGCTCTGCGAGAGGAAGGGTTGTCTGCTCAGGGCCGCCGTTGTGGCGCCGCTCCAGGTGCAAGGCCGGCGGGTCGGCAGCCTCATAGGGCTCTTCCGCACGTTGAGTGCGGTCAGTCCGGAGGACACGCGGGGCGTCGAGGAGGCGGCGAGGCTGGTCAGTGCGCAGCTGGCGCTTGCCGGCTTGGCGGAGCAGGAGAAGCGACTCGCGCAGGCCGAGCTCCGGGCCCTCCGGGCGCAGATCTCGCCTCACTTCATCTACAACGCCCTCGCCGCCGTCGCCAGCTACATCCACACGAGCCCGGAGGAGGCTCGTGAGCTGCTCAGCGAGTTCGCGGAGTTCACCCGCTACGCCTTCCAGACCGAGCGTTCCTATGTGACCCTGGCCGAGGAGCTTCGCTACGTCGAGAAGTATCTGAGCCTGGAGCGCGCTCGCTTTGGCGATCGCCTCGAGGTGCGGCTCGAGGTCCCGCCCGAGGTGCTGCAGGCGCCGCTGCCCGTCCTCTCACTGCAGCCATTGGTGGAGAACGCGGTCCGTCACGGGGTCGAGGGGAGCATCAACCCAAGGCGAATCGAGGTGCTGGCGGCCGACCTGGGACGGGATGTCGAGGTGCGGGTCTCCGACGACGGAGCCGGAATGGACTCACGCGAGGCACGCGCGGCCCTCGCGGGCGCCGGCCGCGGGATCGGACTCTTCAACGTCAACGAGCGGATGCTCGCCACATTCGGCGAGGGATACGGACTCGACATTCACACCGCGCCGGGGGAGGGCACGACCGTCACCCTGACGTTGCCCAAATCGTTCCCCGGCGCCCGCACGACGGTGGCCGCGTCATGATCGAGGGGCTGTCCCTACTCGCGGTGGACGACGAGCGCCCGGCGCTCACCGATCTCACCCGGATGCTGCGCAAGTCCTCAGGGGTGCGGCACGTGGATGAGGCGGATTGCGGAAGTGAGGCGTTGCGGCTGCTCAACGCCGCCGATCGGCCCTATGAGGGCGTCTTCCTAGACGTGCGGATGCCAGACCTGAGTGGCACCGACCTGGCCAAGGTGCTCGGCCGCTTCGCCTCGCCCCCGGCGGTCGTCTTTGTCACCGCCTATCCCGACGCCGCCGTGGAGGCGTTCGAGCTCCGAGCGGTGGACTACCTCGTCAAGCCAGTCGGCTATAAGCGCCTCCGGGAGGCGATCGACAGGATCGTGGAACTCGCGGCCCTGCGCGTCCACGAGGACTCTGACGCGAATGGGTTGGCCTCGCACGGAAACGGCGGCGAGGGCACGCAGGAGAGAGACATCGTGCCGGTGGACGGACTGGGCGGCGCTACCCGGCTGGTCCCTCGCGCTTCCATCCTCTACCTGCAGGCAGCAGGGGACTACGTTCGCGTGATCACGAAGGAGGGCCGTTTCCTGCTGCGGGGAACGCTGAGCGGGATCGCGGAGCGCTGGCACGACTTCGGCTTCGCCCGGGTTCACCGCCAGTTCATCGTCAATCTCGCGCACGTCGTAGAGGTGCGGCCGAGGCTGAACGGCACCGCGACTTTGCGCCTGGTGGATGACCACGACGTGCCCGTCGCCAGGCGGGAGATCGGCGAGTTACGGAGGGCGCTGGGTCTGTGAGGCAGGATGGTCGAACTCGGCGGAGCCGAACGCCGCGCGATGAGCTCGCCGAGGCAACGGCGCACGGCGATGTCTATCTGCGGCGGCTGGTCCGCGCTCAGCTGGGGCTGTCGATCTCGGCCCTGGTCGCCTTCATCGGGCTGCTCGGCGCCCTGCCGCTGCTCCTCTTCCTCGCCCCGAGCCTGGCGGACATCTCGGTCCTTGGTATCCCGCTGCCGCTGATGCTCGTCCTCGTACCGCTCTTCCCGCTGTTCGTGGCCATCGGCTGGGCCTATCAGCGCCGCGCTGACTCACTCGACGAAGCGTTTCGCGATCTAGTGCACCGCGGCAGCCCTTGATCGCCATCCTCGCGGTCACGGCGGTGACCGTCGGGACCTTGGGGTTGGGGACATGGACCGTGCGCATCGCGCGCACCACCTCCGACCTGTTCGTCGCCTCCCGGGCGGTCAGCCCCTGGTGGAACGCCGCGGCGATCTCGGGCGAGTATCTTTCCGCGGCCAGCTTCCTGGGAATCGCCGGCCTGGTGATGAAGGACGGAGCGGTCGCCCTCTGGCTGCCTGTCGGATTCACGGCCGGGTACCTGACCCTGCTGCTGTTCGTCGCGGCGCCCCTCCGCCGGTACGGCTCGTACACGATCTCGGACTTCGCCGAGGCGAGGCTCGGGTCGCCACGAATGAGGTTGCTCGCCGCGGTGATCGTGCTTGGCATCACCGGCTTTTACCTGGTGCCCCAGCTGAAGGGAGCGGGGATCACGCTCCAGCAGGTCACCGGCGCTCCCTATTGGGTGGGTGTGGTGGTGGTCGGCGGGATCGTCTCCCTAAACGTCGCCGTCGGCGGCATGCGCGGGATCACGTACGTGCAGGCCTTCCAATTCTGGTTGAAGACGTTCGCGATCGCGCTGCCGGCCTGCCTGCTGCTGATCTATCTGGGCGGGCTGCCGAGCGACAACACGCTGTTCGGGGATGGAGTCCCCCGAGCGCCGGCCGAGGGGCTGAGCGTGCGGCTCGACGAGCCGCAGGAGGTGAAGTTCCCGGCCGCGTCGTCATATCAGGCAGGAGGCGCCGTTCATCGGGCGGCGAAGGGCGAGAAGATGACCCTGCCGGCCGGGGAAGTGCACCTGCCACCGAGGGCGGCGGTTCCACTCGCCGACGGCGCCGATGCCGGGCGTGGCGTGCAATGGTCGCGGCCGGTCGGGAGCGGCGGATCGGACGGGCCGTTGTTCGTCTACTCGCTGCTGATCGCGACTGTGCTGGGCACGATGGGCCTGCCCCACATCCTCGTTCGCTTCTACACCAACCCGGACGGCCCAACGGCACGCAGGACCACGGTAAGGGTCCTGGGGCTGCTCTGGCTCTTCTACCTCTTCCCGGTGGTGTACGCGATGCTCGGCCGCGCGCTGGCGCCGGAGCTCTATGTGACGGGTGAAACGGACAGCGTGGTCCTGCGAGTGCCGGAGCTGGCCTGGGCCGGGGAGCCGGGACAGCTGCTCGGCGCGCTGGTCGCGGCCGGGGCCTTTGCAGCCTTCCTCTCGACCGCCTCAGGTCTGATGGTCTCGATCTCGGGGACGATCTCGTACGACCTCTGGGGCAGGGTCAGGCGCCCTCGGGGGGCGGTCGACAGGCGGCGACGGTTCCGGGCCTCGGCTGCGATCGGGATGCTGCTCCCCATCGCTCTGGCGCTCGGGGCGGCGGGGCTCGACATCGGGGTGCTGGTGGGCTGGGCGTTCGCGATCGCCGCGAGCACCTTCTGCCCGATGTTCCTCCTCGGGGTGTGGTGGCGGGGGCTGACCGCTCCCGGTGCGGCCGCGGGGATGACGGTGGGGGCGCTGCTGGCCACCGGCGCCATCTTCACCGGGCTCGCGGTTGACGCCGGCTCGGGGACTCTCGGGGCCCTACTCGCCCAGCCGGCGGTGGTCTCGGTGCCGCTGGCGTTCGCGACCATGATCGCCGTCTCGGTGGCGACCAGGGAGCGCCGGCCCGATGCCGACGCGCAGCTACTCGCGCTACATGCACCTGAAGGGCTTGGCTTGGCGCAGCTGGAGCGGGCCAGCGTTCCGGCCGAGCCGGACGCTCCGCTGACGGCCACGAAGATGTGACCGCCGGAGGGTGGGTGCCGGGCCCGCCTCTACAGGCCGGCGGCCTCCGCAAGCAACCCGACCTGGTCGGGGCTCGAGGAGCAGGGGAAGAAGACGAGCTCGTCGCAGCCGGCGTCCTCGAACCCGGCGATGTACTGCTTGACGGTGTCCGCATCTTTGGCGGCCGACTCGACGATCTGCTGCGCGGTCTCCTCTCCCAGCCACGCGTAGTAGTCCCCGAGGCTGTGCTCTGCGTTCTGCTGGGCGTCGGGGCCGAGCGAGAAGTAGGTCAGGGCCATGCCGTAGGGCTTGTCCTCACGCCCCTCGCGCGTCCACGCCTCATTGAGATAGGTGATGCTCTCCTTGAATGCGTCGGGCGTGGAGCCGCCCTGCGTCCAGCCGTGGCCGTGTCTTGCCGCGCGGTCCAGGGACGCCTGGATGTAGCCGCCGACCAGGAGGGTCGGGCCGTCGCCCTGAGGGCGGGGGCCGACCTTTGACTCGAGGTCGCCGTCGCCGTTCCAGATTGCCTGGATCTTCGGGAGCGCGGAGTCGATCCAGTCGCCTCGCGTCGACATGTCGAGGCCGCTGATCTCGTAGTCGTCCTCGCGGCCGCCCAGGCCGACGCCGAGGACCGCGCGGCCGCCTCCCGCGACTGCGTCGAGGGAGAGGACCTGCTTGGCGACCAGGGCCGGGTTCTGGCGGAGGGGGCCGAGCATTACGTCGGTGGCCAGGCGGATGCGCTCGGTCACGGCCGCGGCGGCGGAGAGCGCGACGATGGGCTCGTAGTTCGGATAGACGATGCGATCGATGGTGCCGAGAGTGTTGAAGCCGGCCTCCTCGGCGGCGCGTGCCCAGTCCGTGAGCTGCTTGCCGGTCGTGTCGGCTACGGCGTTGGGGAGTCCGATTCCGAGCTCCATTCAGGTCCTTTCGTCGTCGACTTACAGTTGGGTTGTGTCTGGCGTTGAACCTACCGAGTTAGTTGCGTGGGCAAACGAGTTGCTTCAGAGCGCGCGGGTGGCGCGGCTGGGTCTGCTGGACGGCGAGGGGGCGCCGCGGGTGCAGCCGGTGACCTTCGCGGTGGCGGAGGGGCGGATCTGGAGCGCGATCGACCGGAAGCCGAAGCGATCCGGGGAGCCGGCGCGGTTGCGCTTTCTGCGGCGGGACCCGCGGGTGGCACTGACCGTCGATCGGTATTCCGACGAGTGGGAGGAGCTTGCCTGGGTGCAGGTGCTGGGGCGGGTTTCGGTCGCCGAGGTCGGCGAGGGTCCGGCCGGGCTCGAGGCGCTGAAGGCGAAGTACGAGCAGTATCGGGAGGAGGCTCCACCGGGTCCGCTGCTGGCTCTGCAGCCCGAGCGGTATCTGTGGTGGCGAGCTGCGGAGGGACGCGGCTAGTGGAGCTAGCGGGACTCGAACCCGCGACCTTTCGGCTGCCAGCCGAACGCTCTCCCAACTGAGCTATAGCCCCGAGCTGGTGCTGGCCAGCAAGGTTAGTGCAGGTAGACAGGTAGTTTCGCGCTAGGCCGCGCGGTCCTGCGATTCGCCCGGGTCCTCGTCCACGTCGAGGACCAGGCCGTTGCTGCGTGTGTCGCGCACCACGAAGTCGAAGGACGCCCGCTCCTCCAGCTCCCGCAGAAGCTCGACGGGGTCGGTCAGGTTCATCGAGACCGTCGCCCTGCCCCGCGAGAACCGCCTCACGTGGATCTCGGACGCGCCCCGGATCCCCGCGGCGGCATCCTCGAAGCCGGTGAGCTGCGCGAAGTCGCGAAGCGGCCCGATCTCCACCTCGACCCGGCCCGCATACGTCGCATCTCCGGATGCGGCCGGCGGTTCGAGGGCGGGCACCTCCTCAGCCTCGATCCGGAGGCGCGTACGCGCGACCTCCGCCAGTTCCGCGATCCGCGCCCCCAGCTCGTCGCGCAGACTGGTCAGCTCGGTGACCCGCTCCGCCATCTGGACCGCGTCATCCAGCGCCTTCATCCGCATCCGCGTCGCCTGCCGGCGCGCCTGCCCGTAGATCTCCTCGACTGACGCGAGGGCGCGAGACAGCGCGACCCGATTGGTCTCGGCCGCCGCAGCCGCCGGCCTCTTCAGCGCCTCCTGCAGCTTCCGCTCCCGCTCCACCACCCGCTCGGCGAGCCGTTGCGCCTCCCGCTCCAGCCGGGCCAACCGCGCATCACGCGCATCGATTGCGACATCGACCTCCTCCGGGTCGTAGCCGCGCAAGGCGCGCCGAAAACGCTCCCTAGGCACGGGCGCAATGTATGGCGGGTGTCGGACGGCTTCGAGCGGAAACTGCGAATTTCGGCTAGGCAGCGCCCCGCGCGCCCGCAAGGTCAAGCTCGAGCCGCTCAGCCTCGCCCCAGAGCACCTCGAGTCGGTACCGCTCCCGCAGCTCCGGCGTGAAGATGTGCAGCACCGCGTCGAGGTAGTCCATCAGCACCCACTCGGCCTCCCGCTCCCCCTCCACCCTCGCGGGCAGCCACCCGTCCCTCTTCAGCTGGTGGTAGACCTCGTCGTGGATCGCCTTCGCTTGCCGCTCGTTCCGCGCCGTACAGATCACGAGGTAGTCCGTGTACGAGACCAGCCGCCGCACGTCGAGGGCGACCAGGTCCGTCGCCTTCTTGTCGTCCGCGATCGCCGCCAGTCGCCGCGCCAGCGCATCCGGACTCATCTCGCTGCCCCGACTCACCGGTACAACCCCCGCTCCTCGATCAACCCGATCACACGGTCCGGCACCAGGTGCCGCAGCGGCCTTCCCTGGCGAGCCCGCTGCCTGACTGTGGTCGAGGACGCTCCGCAAAGTGGCATCTCGATTATCTCCGCTCGATCGGCGGCACCCAGCCGCTCGAGCGCCGACTGCAGCGCGCCCATCTCCACACCCGGCCGCGGCACCACCCCCAGCCTCGCCAGTTCAACGACGCGTTCCGGCTGCCTCCAGCTCCCCAACCCCGCCGCCATGTCGGCCCCGAGCAAGAAATACAACTCCCTCCCCGGCTCCTCCTCGGCCAGCAGCTCCAGGGTCCGATAGCTGTACGACACCTCATCCCGCCCGACCTCGAGATCGGACGCCTCAACCCCCTCCTCCCCATCGGCCGCCGCGCGGGCCATCTCGATCCGGACCTCCGCACCCGGATCGTCCTCGATCTCCTTGTGCGGCGCCCGTCGAGTCACCATCAGCAGCACCTCGTCCAGCCCGAGCTGCCAGCGCGCCTCCTGGGCGAGGAGCAGATGTCCGACGTGGGGCGGGTTGAAGGCCCCGCCCAGGACCCCGATACGAGAGACGTCCCTACTCCCTGGTCTGTCCGCTGCCGTGGACGACGTATTTGGTCGTGGTCAGCTCGCGCAGCCCGATCGGCCCGCGTGCATGCAGCTTCTGCGTCGAGTTCCCGATCTCCGCGCCCATCCCGAACTCATACCCGTCGGTGAACCGCGTGGAGGCATTGACGTAGACCGCGGCCGAATCGACCGCGTCCGTGAACTCATCCCCCACCTCCTGCGAGCTGGTCAGGATCGCGTCCGAATGCCCCGTGCCATGCCGGTTGATGTGCTCGATCGCCTCACCGAGCGAGTCCACGACCCCAACCGCCATCTTCAAATCGTGGTACTCGGTGTCCCAGTCGGCCTCGCTCGCCTCGCCTACAGTCGCCGACCCTGCCGATTCACGCGCCCTCTCATCCCCGACCAGCTCAACCCCGGCCCCGTTCAGCTTGGCGAGCAGGCTGGGCAGCAACTCGCTCGCGACATCCCTGTGGACGAGCAGGGTCTCGGCCGCGTTGCACACGCCCGGCCGCTGCACCTTCGCGTTGTACGCGACCCGCTCAGCCATCTCGAGGTCCGCGTCCTGGTGCACGTAGACGTGGCAATTCCCCGCCGCGGCGTACATCACCGGAACCTTCGCGACCTCCTTCAGCGCGTTCTTGAGTCCCTCGCCGCCGCGCGGAATGATCAGATCGACCACCTCCTCCTGCGTCGCCAGCTCCTCGAGCTGCTCGTGCCCACCACCGGAGAGCAGTGAGACCGACGCGCCGGGCAGCTCGGCCGCCGCCAGCGCCTCAGCGATCAATCCGGCCAGGAACGCATTCGAGCTCTCCGCACTGCTGGACCCGCGCAACACCGCCGCGTTCCCACTCTTCAGGCAGAGCGCCGCGGCATCGATCGTCACGTTCGGCCGGGCCTCATAGACCACCGCGACCACCCCGATCGGCGCCCGCTTCTTCGCGACCTCCAGCCCGTTCTCGAGAGTCCACCCCTCCACAACCTCCCCGACTGGATCGTCGAGGTCTGCGATCTCCCGGACCCCCTTCGCCATCTCCGCAACCCGTGCCTCGGTCAGGGTCAACCGGTCGATCAGCGCCTCATTGAGCCCTTGCTCCCGCCCGGCCTCGACATCCGCCCGATTGGCCTCGAGCAGCGCCTCCACGCCCGCATCGATCCGGTCCGCCAGGTCCCTCAGGCAGGCATCCTTGGCCTCGCGGCTCGCGCGCGCCAGCACGTGTGAGGCGTCCTTGGCCTCGCGGCAGACCTCAGCGACCGATTTGGTGGCGGTGGCCACGGAATAAGAGTAACCCGACCGGTAGCGTGGGCTCGTGAGCGCGAAACGCGGGATCTTCGTTGCTCCGTTCGACGAGCTCGTGGAGCCGGCGACACTCGCCGCACTCGCCAGCAGCGCGGAGGAGCACGGCTGGGACGGGTTCTTCCTTTGGGACCACATCGTCTATCGACCGCCGACCCAGGAGGTGGCGGACCCCTGGATCGCGCTGGCGGCCATCGCGATCGCGACGGAGCGCCTCCGGATCGGCCCGCTGGTGACCCCCCTGGCGCGGCGACGGGTGCAGAAGGTGGCGAGAGAGACGGTCACCCTGGATCGTCTAAGCGGCGGCCGCCTCACACTGGGTGTTGGACTGGGCGGCGACCGCAACGGCGAGTTCGAGCCCTTCGGCGACCCCGCCGACCCGCCCGAGCGAGGCCGGCTCCTCGACCAGGGCCTCGACCGGCTGACCGTGTACTGGGCCGGCGAATTCAAGCCTGCACCGATCCAGCAGCCCCGGATCCCGGTCTGGGTGGCAGGCCGCTGGCCGAACCGGCGGCCGCTTCGGCGCGCCGCCAACTGGGACGGCTTCTTCCCGATCGACCTCGGTGGACCAGACGACCTCGCCGAGTTCGCGGCCGAGGTTCGCGAACTTCGGTCGGGCCGCAGCGAACCATTCGACCTCATCGCGGAGATCCCGCCGGGCAGCGACCCCAAGCCGTGGGAGTCAGCCGGAGCCACCTGGACGCTCACCGACCTCGACGCCCAGCCGAAGCTGGACGAGGTGCGGGGCGTGATCGAGGCCGGCCCCGGCTGACGCGCCGCTAAGCGTGCGTCTTCTGCGCCTGCTCCTCGTGCACGCCCTCGGCGAACTCCTCGACGATCTTCGAGTTGAACGCGGGGATGTCATCCGGCTTCCGCGAGGTCACCAGCCCGGAATCGACGACTACCTCCTCGTCGACCCAGTTGCCGCCCGCGTTCCGGATGTCGGTCTGCACGCTCGGGAACGAGGTCACCTTGCGGCCGTCGACCACGTCAGCCTCGACCAGCATCCACGGTGCGTGGCAGATCGCTCCGACCGGCTTCCCCGCGGCGAAGAACTCGCGCAGGAACCGGACCGCGTCCTTGTCTGTCCGCAGGTTGTCCGGGTTCGCGACGCCGCCCGGCAGCACGACACCGTCGTAATCCGACGCCTTCGCATCGGAGGTCGTCTTGTCGACTTCCCAGGTCTCGGCCTTGTCGAGATGCTCGAAGCCCTGGACCTGACCGGACTTGGTCGAGATCACGTCGACCTCGGCACCTGCCTCCTCGACAGCCTTGCGAGGCTCGAAGTACTCGACCTGCTCAACACCCTCATTCGCCATCAGGAAGGCGATTCGCTTGCCCTGCAATTCATTCGCCATCGTTCTCGACTCCTTTCTCTCAGTTCTCTCAGGAGCCGGGTACCCGGCCTCTCGGCCGGGCGAAACGGTTTAAGCGTTGAGCGGTGAGGCCTTTTACGTCTGAATCGACTTGACCTCGAGGAACTCCTCGAGGCCGAAGCGGCCGTACTCGCGACCGCGGCCGGACTGCTTGTAGCCGCCGAACGGAGCAAGCGGGTTGAAGGTCGCTCCGTTGATCTGGACCTGGCCGGTGCGCATCCGGCGCGCAAAGGCCTTCGCCCGCTCCGGGTCCCCGGACCAGACGCCGCCGTCGAGGCCGTAGATGGTCGAGTTGGCGATCTCCGCCGCCTCGTCCTCGGAGTCGTACGGCAGGATCGAGAGCACGGGGCCGAAGATCTCCTCCTGGGCGATGGTCATGTCCGGCTTCACGTCGGAGAAGACGGTCGGGCGGACGAAGTAACCGCTCTCCAGGCCCTCGGGCGGCTCGGTGCCGCCGGCGACCAGCTTCGCGCCCTCCTCCTGTCCCTTCTCGATGTAGCCGCGGACCCGCTCCCGCTGCGCCTCGGAGACCAGCGGCCCCAGCCGCGTCCCCTCCTCGAACGGATCGCCCGGCTTGGCCTTCTCGGCGGCCGCCGCGGCGACCGCCTCTGCCTCCGCGAGCTTCTCGCGCGGCACCAGCATCCGGGTGTGCGCGCTGCAGGTCTGCCCGGAGTTCAGGTAGCAGTTGGCGACGCCGTAGCCCACGGCCTTCTGCAGGTCGGCGTCGTCGAGGATCACGTTCGCGGACTTGCCACCCAGCTCAAGCGCAACTCGCTTGATGCTCTCGGCCGCGACCTCCGCCACCCGGCGGCCCGCTCGAGTCGAGCCGGTGAACGAGACCATGTCGACTTCGTAGTGCGCGGCGATCGCCTCTCCCACCACCGGCCCGTAGCCGGTGACCAGATTGAAGACGCCGGCCGGAAGATCGAGCGAGTCGATGATCTCGGCGAGGAGGAATGAGGTGAGCGGCGTCACCTCGCTCGGCTTGACGACCACCGAGCACCCGGCGGTCAGGGCCGGTGCGACCTTCGCGCAGATCTGGTGCAGCGGGTAGTTCCAGGGCGTGATGCAGCCGACCACGCCGACCGGCTCGCGCACCACCAGCGAGTTCCCGATCTGCTCCTCCCACGCGACCTCGTTCGCGACCTGAGCCATCGACCCGAAGTCCATTGCCGGCAGACCAGCCTGGATGGTGCGCGCCAGAGCCAAGGGCATGCCGACCTCGGCGGCGATCAGGGCCGCGATCTCGTCGGCGCGCTCGGCAAGCGCCGCGCTGATCGCGACGCAGGCCTCCACTCGCTGCTCGACAGGGACCTCCCGCCAGGCCTCGAAGCCGGCGCGGGCCGCCTTCACGGCCCGATCGACGTCCTCGGGGGTCCCCTCGGGAATCCGGCCAATGACCTGCTCCGTCGTGGAGTCGATCACCTCGATCCTGCCTGAGCCGGCGGGCTCCACCCACTCGCCGCCGATGTAGAGGCGGTCGCGGACGATCTCCTCCGCGGGATGGCCTGTCTGGACTGCTGCCTGGGTCTCGGTAGCCAAGTCGTGCTCCTCTCTTCGAAGTTTGCGAAGTTTGGTCTAGGCGGGTTGCGCTTCTGGCGACTCGGCCACGGCCTCCCCGGGCGTCGCCTCCCCCGCGTCCTCCGCGATCGCCTGGGCCGTGCGGTGCGCGAGCGCCATGATCGAGACCATCGGGTTGGTTCCCGACGAGGTCGGGAACGCGCTCCCGTCCCCGATCCAGACGCCCTTGGTGTCGTGCAGCTCGCCCCACGGCCCCGCGACCGAGGTCTGCGGGTCCTCGCCCATCCGACAGGTCCCCATCTGATGGGCGCTGAACAGCTTGTAGCCGCCGGCCCGGAACGGAATCCGCTTGACGGCGGCGATGAACGCCTCCAGATCGTCGCCCCGGCGCCAGGTCGGTGCGCCCTCGGCGAGCGGGCCGATCTGATG
Source organism: uncultured Solirubrobacterales bacterium (assembly GCA_963797265.1). Lineage (GTDB taxonomy): Bacteria > Actinomycetota > Thermoleophilia > Solirubrobacterales > 70-9 > DASUPK01. The sequence goes on from CAWCOY010000006.1 coordinate 226,750, forward strand.
CGCGCCCGCGGCCTCGTGCAGTCGGATCTGGACCTCGATCCCCCTCTTCAGGTTCTCGAGGTCGAGCTCGTCGGTCACCGCGTACATCGGGAGGGAGTCACCGTTTGCATCGACGCCCACCTGACCGGCGCCGCGATCCCGCGTGAGCGAGATGAAGTTTGCCGTGAAGCGGAAGTCGTCCATGCGATGTTTGTGGTCGGCGGCGGAGATCCACGGGGTGGCCGAGCCGATCAGCCCGGGCGCGTATTGCGCGGTCTCGATCAGGAACCCATAGCCCTCGCCCGTGTCAGCGAACTCGTCGCAGAGGCCGGCCTGCGGCGCTCCCCACCAGGCCTCCTGGTCGGTGCCGTAGGCGCCACCGACGACGCTCGAGGGGTGCAGCCTGAGGTTGTGGCCGACCGCCGGGCCACCGATCCCCGAGCGCAGCAGCAGCGCCGGCGACTCGAGCGAGCCGCAGGCGACGACCACCCGCGGGGCCCTGACGGTGACCTGCGCGCCGCGCCTGTCGGGCATCTCCCAGATCGCCTCGACGCCGGCCGCCCGGCCGCCCTCGGTCAGGACCCGCAACGCCCGCGTGAAGGTGAGGATCCGCGCCCCGTTCTCCTGGGCGTCCGCGAGCCAGGTCCGGTCGGCACTCTGCTTCGAGCCCGACTGATCGCCGAAGCCGAGATACGCCGCCGTCTCCGGGCTGTACCTCTCCGGGTCGGTGTTGCGAACGATCGTCTCGAAGCTCCAGCCGAGCGCCTCGGCACCTTCACGCAGCCGCTGCTGGGTTCCGTTCAGGTCGCTGCAGCGATCATTCGCGCTGATTCGCTCCAGCACCGCGTCGAGATGGCGATCAAAGGCCGACTCGCCCACATCCCCGAGGCCATGCTCCGCCCATTGCTCCCGCACCCAGGGGCGGGTTCGCAGGCAGTTCGTCCAGTTGATGGTGGTGCCGCCGCCCAGTGTCGTGCCGGCGACCAGGCTGACGTTGCCGTCCGCGGTAGGCGTGGGACCGCCACGCCAGAACATCTGCTGGTAGGCGGGCAGCTCCAGCTGGTTGAAGTCGGACTCGTTGTAGTACCCCGCCGCCTCGAGAACGACGACGTCCAGGCCCCGCGCGGCGAGAACGGCGGCGACCACCGCTCCGCCCGAGCCCGAGCCGACGATGCAGACGTCGGCCTCAATCGTCTCCTCCGAGCCCGCCGGCTGATGGATCCTGAGCGGCTTCTCGATCTCCGGCGGCGCGGAGACCGGACCCGGATATCGGAAGGCCTCCCAGTTGGGGTTCTTGCCCGTTTGCGGATCAGGCGCTCCGTAGTTAAGGAAGAGCGTCATGCCGATCAGCGCCGCCACCCCGGCCGCGGCCCGTGGATCCGAGAGCGCCGTGTTGCGGAGGATCTGCTCACGGGACTCCTGCGAGGGGGCGAGCGTGATCCCCTGGCCACCGATCGCATCGATCAGCATCAGCATCCCGCCCCGGAGGTCGGGATCCGGGATCTCTGAGATCAGCTGGGCAGCACCCTGATCGACCCCCAGGTCACTCGCCTTGCGAGCCCAGAGGCCGTGGGCATCGCGGTTGCGCGGCAGCGAGGGAACGACCGTGTCGCAGACGGCGGCCAGGACCGCGCGCTGGGAGTCGCTGAGGACGACGCCCGCTTCCTCTCCGGAACCCATCGCCCGGGACTTTACCCGGGACTGGCCGGCTGGCCAATCCTCGGCAGTCCAGCCGCCGCGCCTGCAACGAGTACCGCAAGCGCACACCCCGCCGCGGCGACGGCGAAGGCCGGTCCCGCGCCGTGGTGCTGCGCGAGTGCGCCGGTCACCCCTGCGCCGGCGCCGCTGCCGATCGCGTTCGAGGTCGACGACCAGCCGAAGGCCTCTGCCGCAAACCGCGGCGAGGCCAGGTCGAGGAGCACGATCATCGTGGTCAGAGTCGGGTTGATGGCAACCCCGAGCGCGAGGAGGATGACGCCTGCGAGCGCGAGTCCCTCGCTCGGAACCAACAGCCCGAAGCCGAGGCCGCTCAGCGCCAGGAGGACGATCAACCGCGCCCGCGGGCTGGATAGCCAGCGCCGCCCGCCGTAGACGACCGCGCCGGCGATGCCGCCGGTCGAGGTCAGCGCGAGCAGGAAGCCGGCGGCCGAGGGATGACCCTTTGAGGTCGCCAGCGCTGGAACCCCGATCTCCAGAGCTCCGAGCGAGGCCCCGAAGAGGAGCTCCAGCATCAGCACGATCCGCACACCCCGCTCGAGCAGCGGTCCTCCTCGCCCCTGCCCCGGCGAGTCCCGAGGCGTCCCGGGAACCAAGAGACCAAGCCACGACAGGCCCGCGCCGGAGACGACCGCGACGGCGATCAGCGCGGCCGAGGGAGACGCGGCTCCGGCGAGCACCCCGACCAGCAGCGGCCCGAGCAAGATCGAGCCCTCCTGGATCAAGGTGACGACACTGAAGACGGTAGTCCGGTCCTCATCTGCGAGCTCCGCCCAGACCAGGCGCTGGGTCTGAGAGACCGGCGGGAGGCCCAGGCCGGCGACCAACGCCATGGCGACGACGACGAGTCCCGGCAGATCCGAGCGCGCGATCGGCACGAGCGCTACCAGCGCGGCGGTGTGGCCCAAGGCCACCAGGAGGAGGACATTGCGCGGCCCCCTGGTATCGATCAGCCGCCCCTGGATCGGCCTGGCGACCGCGGCGCCGATCGCGAAGCCCGCGGTCGCCACCCCCGCCAGCCCCAGCGACCCGCGCGTCTGCTGGACCAGCAGGATGAGCGCCAGTACGGCGCCACCCTGGCTGAGCTGGGCCAGAAAGCCCGCCAGTGCCTGGGCCCTGAATCGCGGGTCGGAGAGGAGCGGCCTATAGAGGGCGAAGTCCGGCAACCGGACTTCACGCTACTTCCGGCAGGTCAGCGCTTCAGCAGCTTGAGCTTCTTCTTCAGCGTGGTCAACGCATTCCCGACCGGCTGGTAGCTGATCTGGGCCTTGATCTTGGTCTTGCCCCCGCGCTTGAGCGCCTTTCGCTTCTTGCCCTTCGCGATGACCGGCAGCTTGAGTCTGTCGGTCCCGGTCACCTGTCTCGTCTTCGTCTTCAGGCCCTTGCCCCTGATCGTCACAGCGCCGGCATCGGGCAGCGGCAGGATCACCACCTGCTTGGCGGTGCCCTTCTTCTTGTTGCGCTTCAGCTTGCCCAGCTGGAAGGCGCTGCTCGGCTGCAGCTCGACCGCTCCCATATCGGCGCCATCCGCGACGTTCGGCATCGCCGGGAAGTCGATCGGCCGCAGGACGCCGCGCTGATCGGAGTTCAGGCCAAAGGCAGTGCCCTTGTCGACCACCGGGCTCGTCGCCGAGGGAAGCTCCGTCTGGGTCGGCCCCCGTTGTTCGCGAGCCCGCCCAGCTGCGGATCGACTCCGGTGAGGTTCGGACCGGTGGTCGTAAAGCTGTACCCCGTGTCCGTGGAGTCCGCGTTCAGCTCCTTGATCAGCGAGAAGCCCACCTGACCGCCGTACTCCGAGTAGATGTCGTTGGCGCTGGTGCCGTGGTTGTTGGCGATGATCGAGTTCTGGATCGTGACGTTCGACGCCGCCAGCTCGGCGGCGTACACGCCCCCGCCTCGGCCGTTGTCTCCGCCGACGCTGTTGCCGGTGATCGTCGAGCTCTTGATGGTGAGGCTCTGGCCGTTTTCCCCGCAGCAGAGCCAGACGCCCCCGCCCTCGTCGCCACCACCGTGGGCGAGCAACGCGTTGTTCGCGACCGTCGAGTTCTCCAGTGTCAGCGACGGCGACGTGTTGTAACGCGCGGACATGTAGACCGCCCCTGCGTCACCGCCGGAGGTGTTGCCGGACACGGTCGAGTTGCGGATCACAACTGGGCTGTCCTGGCTGTAGATCGCTCCGGCGTAGGCGTTCGCATCGGTGCCGTCGCTGGCTCGGTTGCCGCTGATGGTGGAGTTGACGACCGTGACCGATCCGTCCTGCGAGTACGTATAGATCCCGCCGCCGTCGTCCTGGGCGTAGTTGTTCGAGATGACCGAGTTCGAGACGGTCAACGCCGCGTCCTTGTTGAAGATCCCCCCTCCCCTGACGTAGTTCGGAGAGTGCTTGCCGGTCGCGTCGCCACCGGTGATCGTCAGCCCGGAGATCGTGATCGGGTCGCCCGGATTACCCGTGTAGCCGCCAAAGTCGAGTCCCGTGTAAACGACGTAATCGGCGCCGCCGGTCCCCCTCAGGGTGATCTGACCCGCGCCGGGGCCCTGGATGTTCATCGCGGGTCCCCGGGTAAAGACCGGAACCATCGGTCGAGCCGACGTCGATCGTTCCGCTCAAGCCCGAGGCGAAAACGATGTCGTCCGAACCTCCGCCGTTCTGGTTGGCGTCGAGGATCGCCTGGCGCAAGCTGCCCGGGCCCGAGTCATTGAGGTTCGAAACCGTGATGGTCGCGGCCTGGGCGCTCCCGGGGCCACCAGGGTGGCGCCCATAGCGATGGTTGCGCCGGTCGCGACCTGCCGCCTACTCGGGCCTCGCCGCTCCGCTTGCTTACGTCTCTGGTCCCTGCGCCTCCGCTGCCGCTGACTCATTCCTTCTCCACCTTGGATCGACGCCGTGCTCGCGGCAACCTATTGCCGGCTTCGGATGCATGTCAACGGAACGACCGTCTAGGCCCAGACGGCGGCCCTCGTCTCTAGGTCAGGACGAAATAGTCTCGGTGCACCGCCTCCTCGGAGGCGTGCGGAAGCAGCTCGCGGACCTTGTCCGAGCGCAGCCCCTTGACCCGGCGGAGCTCGCCCGCCGAGTAGTTGACGATCCCTTTGCCGATCGTCCGGCCGTCCGCGGTGACCTCGACGGCGTCCCCCGCGTCGAAGTCACCCTCCACGTCGGTGATCCCGACCGGCAGCAGGCTGCTGCCACGCTCCCGCAGGACCCGGGCCGCGCCGTCGTCGACCCAGAGGGTGCCGTGGCTCGGCTTCGCGTAGCGGAGCCAGAGCTTGAAGCTCGAGGTTCGCTCCCGGTGTGGCACGAAGCGCGTGCCGCCGGCCTCGCCGGAGGCCGCTGCGAGCAGCGTCCCCTCGGCGGTGCCATCGCAGATCACGGCGCCGATCCCGGACGCGCCCGCCATCTCCGCTGCGGCAACCTTGCTTCTCATACCCCCGAGCCCGAAGGGAGAGGTGTGCTCGCCGATCTCGTACCCGGCGAGCTCGGACTCGTCTCCCACCTCGGTCACCAGCTCGGCGTCGTCGCTGCGCCGCGGGTCCTTCGTGTAGAGCCCCGCCTGGTCGGTGAGCAGCACGAGCAGCCTCGCCTCGAGCATGATCGCCACCTGCGCGGCAAGGAAGTCGTTGTCGCCGAAGGTGATCTCGTCGGTGGCCGTCGTGTCGTTCTCGTTGACCACGGGGACGACGCGCCAGTCGAGCAAGCGGCTGAGCGTCCGGCGCGCGTTCAGGTAGTTGGTCCGCAGCTGCAGGTCCGAGGCGGTCAGCAGTACCTGCGCGGCGCGCACGTCGGCATCCGCCAGTCGCCCCTCATAGGCCCGGAAGAGGCTGCCCTGCCCCACGGCAGAGGCGGCCTGCAGCTCGTCGATCGCCGAGGGGCGCCGCCCGAGCTCGAGCACCCGCATCCCGCGGGCGATCGCACCGGAGGTGATCAGCACCACATTCTCGCCGCCGGCGTGCAGCTTGCCGACCTGCGAGCAGACTCGATCGAGGACGTCCGTCCTGAGCGCTCCCTCCTCCCCGGCGACGATGGAGGAGCCGAGTTTCGCCACCACGGTCATGGCGCGGCAAGTGTAGGTACGGGACCCGGCTGGCCCTGGCAGCCTCGGGTCAGGATGGGTCGAACTCGAATTCGAGCTCCCCGACCACGACCTCGTCGCCCGGCTCGAATCCTGCCCGCTCCAGCTCGGCGATCACGCCGATCTCCCTCAGCCGACCCTCGAGGTAATCCAGAGCCTCAGGGTTGTCGAGGTCGTGGCGCGCAAGCAGGACCTCGATACCGCGGCCGGTGACCCTGAACCTTCCATCGCGCTCCCGGACCACCTCGAAGCCCGCGGCCTCACCTGGCCGGTAGACCCGGTGCTCGGCCTCGAATTCTCCGCGTGGCGCGGCGGTCGTGTCCTCCTCGGGCAGCGCCGCGAAGATCGCCCGGACCAGCTCCTCGAGGCCGGCCCCGGTCGCCGCGGAGATCCCGAGGACGGCAGCGGAGTGCGAGCCGAGCTGATCGCGCCGGTCAGAGACCACTGGTTCGGCCTCATCCTGCGGGATCAGATCGATCTTCGACAGCGCGACGATCTCGGGGAGACGATCGAGCCCGGCGCCGTAATCGGCAAGCTCGCTTCGCACGGCCTCGTAATTCGACTCGGGGTCTCCCTCCACTGGCGCCACCTCCACCAGGTGGACCAGCAGCCGGCAGCGCTCCAGGTGGGCGAGGAACTCGTGCCCGAGGCCGGCGCCCTCCGCGGCGCCCTCGATCAGGCCGGGGATGTCAGCCAGCACCAGCTGGCGGTCGTCGAGGTCGATCGTGCCGAGGTTGGGCTCGACCGTGGTGAACGGATAGTCGGCCACCTTAGGATCCGCCCGGGTGAGCCGCGCGAGGAGCGAGGACTTGCCTGCGTTCGGCAGCCCGACGAGCCCGACGTCGGCGAGCAGCTTGAGGCGCAGCTCGATCTCGCCCGTCTCGCCCTCGAGCCCACGCTCGGCGAAGCGCGGCGCCTGGCGGGTCGAGGTCGCGAAGCGCTTGTTGCCGTGCCCTCCCGATCCGCCACGCGCGACTACGACGCGTTGGCCATCCGCCAGCAGCTCGGCCTCCGAGCCGTCCAGGCCGTGCACGACCGTGCCGGGGGGGACCGGAATCTCCAGATCCCTTCCCCGCTCGCCGTGCTGGCGCTTGCCCCGGCCGTGCTCCCCGCGACCGGCCCGGAAGTGGCGGCTGCGGCCGAGCGAGGCGAGATCGCGGCGCTGCGCGTCCGTGACCAGCACGACGTCGCCGCCCCGGCCCCCGTCGCCGCCGTCGGGCCCCCCGCGAGGCACATGCGCCTCGCGCCGGAAGCTGACCACGCCGTTGCCGCCGCGGCCTCCCTCGACATAGATCTTCACTCGATCGAAGAGCATGCCCGCGAAGTTAGACCCATGTCCTCCGTGACGACACGCACAATCTTGTAACGGCTGGGGTGCGTAGATGACGTTGACAAGTCACGCAACCCAGGCGCAGTCTCGGCCGAACGGGACGGCGGGTTCGTTTGGGGAGAGGAGAAGTGCAATGGAAGCAACAGCTACCACCGTCGACGAAGCACGCTTGGAGCAGTTCCTTGGCCAAGCGGTGACCGACATCGGCGCCGCGATGAACGGCGTCCTCGTAATGATGGGCGGCGAGCTCGGCCTGTGGAAGGCGCTCGCCGGCGCCGGTCCCGTGAGTTGCGCCGAGATCGCCGAGAAGAGCGGCGTGGCCGAGCGCTATGTCCGGGAATGGGCGTCAGCGCAGGCCGCCAGCGGGTACCTCGACTACGACGCCGACGCGGACACCTTCACTCTGCCGCCCGAGCAGGCAATGGCGTTCGCCGACGAGGACAGCCCCGTCTATCTGCTCGGGGGCTATCACCTGATCAGCTCGGCGTTCAAGGACCGCGAGAAGATCGAGGAGCGATTCAGAAACGGCGACGGGTTCGGCTGGCACGAGCACGATCCGGAGCTCTTCCTGGGAACGGAGCAGTTCTTCCGCCCCGGCTACCGCGCGCATCTGGTGGCCGAGTGGATTCCGGCCCTCGAGGGGATGGATGAAAAGCTCCGCAGCGGAGCGAAGGTGGCGGACATCGGCTGTGGCCACGGGGTCTCGACGATCCTCATGGCCCAGGCATATCCGGAGTCCACCTTCCACGGATACGACTACCACGACGCCTCGATCGAGAGGGCTCGCCAGATCGCCCAGGCGGAGGGAGTGAGCGGCAACACGGAGTTCGAGGAGGCAAGCGCCAAGGAGTTCCCGGGAGATGGGTACGACCTGGTCTGCTTCTTCGATTGCCTGCACGACATGGGTGATCCGGTCGGCGCGCTCGAACACGTCCGTGAGGCGATCGATGACGACGGCACCGTGATGCTGGTGGAGCCGTTCGCGGCAGATTCGCTGACGGAGAACCTCAACCCCGTTGGCCGCGTCTACTACGCGGCATCGACCCTCATCTGCACCCCCTCCTCGCTCGACCAGGAGGTCGGTCTGGGACTCGGCGCCCAAGCCGGCGAGGAACGCCTGCGCGAGGTCGCCGAGAGGGCGGGGTTCACCCGATTCCGGCGCGCCACCGAGACGCCGTTCAACCTGGTCCTCGAGGCACGTCCGTAGGAAATCTGCCGGCCGCCCGGCGCGATCTGCGCCGGGCGGCGGGCTGCTATCCCGTGCTGGTCGCCGGGCGAGTCCGCGGCCACCAGCGCCTTCGCGCCTTCGGCTCGGACTCGGCCTCACGCACTCCGAGGTCGAAGTACAGAAGCGTCCGGCCGATCGCCACGTACGGGATCAGCAAGGCGAAGACGATCGAGCCGATCAGGTTGACCAGGACCGGCGAGAAGTTGGCGAAGATCAGGAAGAAGCCGAGCAGAGGGCCAGCGACCAGGGCGAGCAGCGACAGGACGCCGGTGACCACCACGGTCCTCCACCAGTGGCCGCGGACCAGCGTTCTACTGCCCCGCAAACCCTCGCGGATCGAGGCATCCCTGAAGAGGATGTCCTGCTGGACCAGCTGCCAGGCGAAGTAGAAGTAGATCCCGAACAAGATCCCGACCACGGTGAAAATCATCAACCCGACCAGCACGGTCGCGAGCAGCTGCGCCAGGATCACGCGCCGGAGGCGCGGGTAGAGCGCCCGGTAGGACGCTCGCGCGCCGCCTTCTCCGCCGGAATCCAGCAACCGGAGGTACGTGACCACCGCCCCGGAGACGATCGCGAACCCGACCGGCTGAGCGACGTCGCCGAAGGCACCGGTGAACTCGAGCGTCAGGCCGAGCGGGTGGGTCCGGACACTGAAGTCGTTGCCGCCGTTCCACTGCTCGAACAGATACTGGAGCCCCTGGAGCGCGGCGAGGATGACGAAGCCGGCGAACGCCAGGGCGAGCATGGTGCGCCAGTGACGGCCGTAGACCTGGCGGGCACAGCGGAGCAGCTGGCCCACGGCCCACCGACGGCGAAGATCGCTGATATCGACCGGTCGCCACCGGGTCAGCAGGATCGGGATCACGATCAGCGCGAGCAGGGCGAGCGCCAGCCCGATCGCACCGAGCGTGTTCTTCGCCTTGAGGTTGATGAATTCGGAGATTCCCTCGATCGCTCCGCAGAAGGCGGTCGACGCGACCGGGCCAAGGACCGCGCCGCCGGGCAGCCGCGGGCTGTCCTGACGGATCCCGTCCATCCAGGTGAACGGGCGCAGCCACTGTTTCTTGGTGGTCGGGCCCTGCGGCCCGTTGTTGAACCCCTTCTCCCGCTGGCCCCAGTGGCCCAAGAAGCTGAGCCACTGGAACTCGCTGCCCGCCCCGGCGGCAGTGGGAATGACCACCGGCCGCGGCCGGGATTCGACATTCGGCCCCTCGGTGTTGTCGCAACCCACGCCCGAGCCGTGTGAGCCGTTCTGGATGTAGATCGCGCTGTCGTAGAAGGTCGCGTGCGAGCCCGCTGCCGGGTAGACGATCGGGTGCGTTCCATCCTTCTGGACCTTGCTGTCGTCCCAGTCGGCCCGTTCACCCCCGGCGTGCTGGAAGAGGGCGATCTGGGATGGGCCCTGGTCGAGCGCCTCCACGGGCGTATCCGCCTCGAAGGAGATCTGCATCCCCTCCCAGTCGCCCTCGTGGACATCGTTGAACTGATTGAAGTAGTAGAAGAACCAGTACTGGACGACCAGGCCTTCGTAGCCGGGCTCGGACGCGATGTGCGCGTAGGTGACCGGCGGCGCCTCGCCGTCGTTTCTGAGCGCCTGGAAGTCCTTCGCGTAGCTGCCTTTGCGGGGACACTTGACGTTCAGAGGGTCGCCCGGGAGATCGAGGTAGTAGTCCTCGTCCAGGCCGGCGATGTCTGCGGCGGTCGGTCCCTTCTGAATCGGGACGTCCTTCCCCCCGACGTAGTGGACGAGCTTCACCGCGGGATTCCCGAGCACGATGTCCACCGTGGTCGGCGGGCCGTACTGCTCCTCCCTCGTGTTGCAGTTCCCGTCGTCCGTCTGCTCGCGGAGCATCAGGTGCGGCGCGTAGCTCGCCACGAGCTGCGCCTGCTCGGGGGTCGTGGCAGCCCCGGCGCTTGCCGTAGGCAGGAGCGAGGCGGACGCCATCAGGACGAGGAGCGCCGCCAACCATCCAGGTCGGCGCATCACGGCGGCACGCTAACACGGGTCCCAGAGCCCAACAGGGTTTTCCCGCGCCTCTACCGGATCGGACGTTCGAGCGGGCTCAGGTGAGCGCCGGCTCGCGCGCCGTGGCCTGACCGTCGTGCCGCAGCGCCGCCTTGACGAAGCTGCGGAAGAGCCGCCCGTTCTCGGGGGTGTCCCCCTCGGCGTGCCACTGGACGCCGATCGCGAACGGGCGGTTGATGGCCTCTATCCCCTCCACGACCCCGTCAGGTGACCAGGCCACCGCCCGTAGCTCACGGCCGAGCTCATCGGCGGCCTGGTGGTGGTAGGACGGAACCTCGAGCTCGGTTGCACCGAGCGACTCGGCCAGCAGGCTGTCGTCCTCGATCTCGACCCAGTGGGCGACATCCGGGCCGTAGTCGCCCGGGCGGTGATCCACCACTCCCCCCGAGTCGGGCAGGTGCTGGAACAGGGTCCCGCGTCGGGCGACATTGAAGGCCTGGGCACCGCGGCAGATCGCCAGGATGGGCAGGCCGCGCCGGTCCGCCGCACGAGCCAGGGCAATCTCGGCCAGGTCCAGCTCGCGCCAGGTCGGGCCCAGCGCCGGATGCGGGTCGGCCCCGTAAGCGGAGGGGTGGATATCGGGTCCGCCCGAAAGGCAGAGGCCGCTCAGCCGCTCGACGAGCGGCGTGATCGCCTCGGGACCGAGAGGCGGGATCGCGACCGGGATGCCCCCGGCCCCCTCGATCGCCTTCAGGTAGGTGAGGCCAAGCGCCATTTCGGGGCGCGGGGGCTCGCCCTCGGCAGCGCGGTGGACCTCCTCCGTCAGGCGCACCTCCGACGTGGTCACGCCGATCAGGGGACGCCAAGCCATGCCCGCAAGCTAGGTGCCTCCCCTGCTCGGCGCTAGGTACTGGCTGTCCAAAGATGCCAGACAGCCAGTCCAGCTCAGGCCTGCTCGGCGATGCTGAAGTTGATCTGGTCGCCGATCACGGTCGCGTCCAGCTGCTTGTCGTCGAGCATGACGGCGGCCGTCGGCTCGACGGCGACCGCCACCTCCTCCTCGCCCTCCACGACCTGGTCATCCGGCGGCGGAGTGTCGATCACCGACACCACGAGGCTGGCCCCGGCCGACGCGCCGTCGGTCTGCTGGGGGCTGATGCGCAACATCGAGCCGTCGGGAACGTCCGACGCTTCGAGAATGCCGCGGATCGCGTGCGAGGCCTCCGGGGAAATCGTGAGCACGAGGCCCACCTCCTCCTGGTCGAGAACATGAAACCCCCCGTTACCCGCGATCTGAGGGTCCAAACGATGTGTGATTGCGTTACGACATCGCTACTCGCCGGCGACGACGGAGATCGTGCGGCCTCGCCGGCCGGTGCTGAACTGCACCACGCCGGGGCGGGTGGCGAAGATCGTGTGATCGCGCCCGATACCGACGCCGTTACCCGGGCGGAAGCGGGTCCCGCGCTGACGGACGATGATCTCGCCGCCGCTCACCGACTCGCCGGCGAAGACCTTCACACCGAGGAATTTCGGGTTCGAGTCGCGGCCGTTGCGGCTGGAGCCAAGCCCCTTCTTATGAGCCATCGCTCTGCGTCTCCTTCTTCTCTGCCGGCTTCCGTGCAGCGGGCTTTCGGGTCAGCATCTTGACGTCGGTGATCTCCAGCCGGGTGAGCTCGGAGCGATGTCCGGCGCGGCGGCGGTAGCCCTTCTTCGGCCTGTACTTGAAGATCCGCAGCTTCGGGCCCCGCTCGTGGCCCGCGACCTTGGCCTCGACCTTGACCTTCTCGAGGTCCTTGCCGAGCACCATCTCCTTGTCCCGGAAGGCGACCGCGCGCAGGTCGACCTTGTCCCCCTCCTTCGCGGAGAGGCGGTCGACCAGCAGGGTCGACCCCTTCTCGACGCGGTACTGCTTTCCGCCTGTCTCGATCACTGCGTAACTCGCCATGGTCTATTCAGCTTTTCTTGATTCGGCGGCGGTGTTTGTGGCCGCCGTTCATGTTGGTCTCTAGCTCTTGGAACCGCCGCCGGTGCGTGAGCGTCGCCTTCCGCCCCTGCTTCCGCGACGCCGGCGCCCGCCGGAGGCCGAGGATTCTAGCTTCTCGCCGCCGTCTCCATTCGAGCCTGCTTGCACGACATTTCCATCGCTGTCGAGCAGGGATGCGGTCGCGGCCGAGCGCCCGACACTGTCAATCCGGACCATGCGCTGCTCGCCCACGTGAGGGCCCGCGCCGGTGACGCTGACGATGTAGGAGTCGACCCGCGCGACAGCGTCGTCCACGTTGTACATGTGCGGCTCCTCGATCGAGACGAGTACCTCCTCGCCGACCTGGAAGGGCAGGGCGAGCTCCTCGATCTGATCGCGCTTGCCGGTCTCGACCACGTGGAAGGTGTCGAGCGACAACGCGTCGCCTCCCTCGAAGTGGAAGCGCTTGCCGGTCTCCTCCTCGAGGTCGGTGAGCCCCGACTCGGGACGAAGCAGCTCCGCCGCGACCCGCGGGTTTACACGGATCAGGTAGGCCTCGGGCTTCGGGTCCTCCTCGACCACCTCCTGGAGCTTGCGGACGATCTGGATCGCCATCGTCTCCTCAGAGGCGACCACGCCCTCGCCGCCGCAGGTTGGGCAGGTCTTGGTGAGGATCTCCCGGACGCCGTCGGTGACGTTCTGCCGGGTCATCTCTACGAGCCCCAGGGGTGATACCTCGACCACGTAGGTCTTGGTGCGATCCTCGTCGAGCGCGGAACGCAACGTCTTCAACACCGTCTCGCGGTTCCTCGACCGCGCCATGTCGATGAAGTCGATGACGATGATCCCGCCGATGTCGCGCATCCGCAGCTGGCGAACAACCTCCTCGGCGGCCTCGACATTGACCTTGGTGATCGTGTCCTCGAGCCGGCCCTTGCCCTTGCCGGTGAAGCTGCCGGTGTTGATGTCGATCACGGTCAGGGCTTCCGCGTAGTCGATCATCAGGTAGCCGCCCGAGGGCAGGTCGACGCGGCGGCTGAGCACCGAATCGAACGCCTCCTCCACGCCCCACTTCTCGAAGAGCCCCTCCTTGTCCTTGTAGAGCTCGACGCGGTCGGCCAGCTCCGGGGCGGTGCGCTGGAGGAACTTGGTGACGCGGTCGTGCTGCTTCTCGTCGTCGATGATCGCGCCCTCGAACTCCTCGACCAGGACGTCGCGAACGACGCGGATCGAGAGATCGGCCTCCTGGAAGACCATCTGCCCGGCCTCGGCTTTCTCGGCACGCTCGGTGACGACCTCGTTGAGGCGGTGCAGGTAGGTGATCTCGCGCGAGAAGTCCTCCTTCTTCGCGCCCTGCGCGGCGGTACGGACGATCACGCCCCCATCGCCGATGTCCACCTTCTCGATCAGCTTGCGAAGACGCTGTCGCTCGTTGTCCGGCAGCCGCTTGGAGACGCCGATGCCTCCGCCCTGCGGCATGTAGACGAGGTAGCGGCCCGCGATCGAGAGCTGCATCGAGAGCCTCGCTCCCTTGGTCTTCAGCGGGTCCTTGACGACCTGGACGATGATCTCCTGGCCGGGCTTGATCAGCTCGTCGATTCGCCGCCCGCGTCCGCGGCCCCGCTTCGGGACCGCCTGGCCTCCCGGCAGCACGATCTCGTCGACGTGCAGGAATCCGTTTCTCTCCAGGCCGATGTCGACGAACGCGGCCTCCATCCCGGGCAAGACGTTGTCGACCTTGCCCTTGTAGACGTTGCCGACGATCGAGCGGCGGCCGCGGCGCTCCACGTAGAGCTCGGCCACCTTCCATTCATTGGTTGGGGCAGCCTTCTTGGGGCGCTTGCCCTCCTTGGGGCTGCCCTTCGCCTCGAGCACGGCGACGCGGGTCTCACCGCGATCGACGCTGACGAGGATGTTCTTCTTCATGAGTTTCCTTTCTGCGCGAACCGAGCACAGCCCACCGGACCGCCGCTTCGTGCGGGGCCTCGATTGGTAGTTGTCGTGCGGGTGTGCTCTAGGTGGCTCAGCGCAACAGTGGTGTTGGCGCCCTGCTGCGTGTGGAGTTGAGCCGCGCCTGGGTGTGGATGCTCTGCAGGAGACCGATCGCGAGGAACGTGGCGATCACCGACGAGCCCCCGTATGACATCAGGGGCAGGGTGACGCCGGTCACGGGCATGATGCCGAGGGTCATGCCCACGTTCACAAGGATCTGGAACATGAGCATGGCGGCGATGCCGCCCGCGATCAGGGTCCCGAACAAGTTCTTGGAGAGCGTCAGGATGCGGAGAATTCTCCAGATAAGCAGGGCGTATAGGGACAGTACGAACGCTGCACCCATGAATCCGAAGCGCTCCCCGATCACCGCGAACACGAAGTCCGTGTGCCGCTCGGGGAGGAAGAGGAGCTTGGTCTGGGTCGAGTTGTCGCCGCGTCCGGTCTTCTCGCCGGATCCAATCGCGGTGACGCTCTGGTTGACCTGATAGCTCGCATCGCTCGGATCATTCGAGGGATGCAGAAATGCGGTTAGCCGGTCCTGCTGATAGCCGTGAAGCGGGCTCGGCAGGCCGGCCGCGGGGGCGATGACGAGGAGGAAGCTGACGGCCGCAGCCGCCAGTCCGCCCATCACCGCGAAGTGCCTCCAGGGCACCCCGGCGAGGAAAAGAATTGCGATGGTGACGACCACCAGCACGATGCCCGTGCCGAGGTCGGGTTGCAGGAAGACGAGTCCCGCCGGCACCAGGCCGAGCGCCAGGATGCGGAGCGTCTGGCGCATCGGGGTGCCGCGGCGGTTGCGCTCGATGACGAACGCCGCGAGGGCGACGATGAGCAGCAGCTTGGCGAGCTCCGAGGGCTGGAAGCGGAAGTACGGGAGCTCGATCCAGCGCCGGGAGCCGCGCGCGGCGGCCCCGAACATGAGGACGAGGCAGATGGAGGCGATCATCAGCGAGTAGATGCCGACCCGGATCTCGCGGAAGCGCGAGTAGTCGACCTTGGCCACGGCCAGCATCAGGGCGATCCCGACGACCGCGTAGAGGGTCTGCCGGAGCGCGAAATAGAGCGGCTGGCCCTGGACGGCGTCCGGGGTCGCGATGGCGAGGGTGAAGATGCTGAATCCGATCAACCCGAAGGCACCGGCCATCAGCCAGCCGTCAAAGTAGGCCAGACCGAGACGCTCGCCGACGCGAGTACGCCTGGGTGTGAGCGTGAGGGGTGCTGCTTCCATTTAGACGAGACGCCCCGCGTGGGAGCGCCATATCACCAGGGTAGTGATCATCGGGGATCCCGCCGCGATCACTCCTGCGTCCTTCCGTTGCCCGCCGCGGTGGCTGTGGCCGTGGGCGTGATCGGGATGTGGAAGTAGTGCTCGAGCATCCGCGCGGCCACGGGTGCCGCCGTGTCGACGCCGAACCCGCCCCGCTCGATGGTCACGGCGACCACGATCTGGGGGTTCTTGGCGGGAGCGAGCACGATGTACCAGGACTGATCCGGCTGGTTCGGCCGCTGGGCGGTTCCTGTCTTCCCGGCGACCGCGAACGGGAAGTTCCCGAAGACCGGATATGAGGTGCCGCCGGGCTCGGTCGCGGCGCGGGTGAGGCCGGTCATGATCGTGTCGCGCACGTTCGGCGAGATGTCGATGTGCCTCCGCGGCGCCGGCCGGATGTCCTCGAGGACCCTGCCGGTGACGCTCTCGACGTCGTCCGCGATGTGCGGGCGCAGGACGGTCCCGCCGTTGCCGAGAGCCGCGTAGGCGACCGCCATCTGCAGCGGGTCGGCCTCCAGGTCGCCCTGACCCACGGCCAGGTTGACGTTGTCGCCGGCGCTCCAGGGCCGGTCGGTGAGCTTCTGCGCGTAGAGGCGGTTGCGCCAGGAGGGCGTCGGGATCAGCCCGTCGACCTCGGCGGGGAGGTCGATCCCGGTCTTCTCCCCAAGGCCGTACTGGCGCGCCCAGTCCTGGATCTGCCCGTGGCCCTTCGACGCCTTCGACTTCAGGCCGAGGTTGTAGAAGTAGATGTCGGAGGAGACCTTGAGGGCGTCGCTCATGTCGATCGGCCCGTAGATGGCCTTGCCGGCGTTGTGCAGGGTCAGGTTGTTGTCGATCTTCAGCGAGCCGATGTCATTGAAGATCGTGTTCGCCGAGATCAGATGGTCCTCGAGCGCGGCCGTCGCGGTGATCGGCTTGAAGGTCGAGCCGGTGGGATACAGACCCTGGATCGCGCGATCGGCGAGTGGGGCGTCGGTCTTCTGTGAGGTGAGCTGACGGTACTCGCTCTGGGTGATCGGGTGGGTGAAGATCGAGGGGTCGAAGCTCGGCGCCGAGCCCATCGCCAGGATGTCGCCGTTCTGGGCATTCATCGCGACGAAGGCGCCCGGCAGGCCAAAAGAATCCAGAGCGCCCTCTCCGTATGCCTGCAGCCCCGAGTCGATGGTGAGCCGCACGTCGTCCCCCGGTTCGGCGGGAACGCTCCGCAGCTGATCGGTGGGCCGGCCCAGGGCGTCCACCTGGACGCGATCGGTGCCTGGCCTGCCGCGCAGGTAGCGGTCGTACTCGTACTCGACTCCGGACTGACCGACCTGGTCACCGGGATGCAGGCCCGCGTATCGAGGCTGTTTGAGCTGCCCGGCGGTCACCTCGCCGACGTTTCCGAATAGGTGTGCGGCGAGGGTCCCCTGCCGGTACTCGCGAGTGAACACTCGCTCGACGCTCACGCCGGGGAAGCTCGACTGGTTCTCACGCAGGTAATAGATCTTGTCGACGCTCAGGCCCTTCCTCAGGATCACCGGCCCCCCCGGCGCGGCGCGGCTACCACCCGCAAGCGCCTTCCGGATCTCCTTCATGGTCATGCCCGTGACGGTGGCGAGCTGCTTGAGCTCTCGAGATCGATCGGGCCCCGGCGGAGGCAGGTCCTGCGGCGTGACCTGGATGGCGAGCTCGGTGCGGTTCGCGACCAGGACCTTGCCGTTGCGGTCGAGGATGTCGCCGCGCGGAGCCTGCACCCGGATCTGACGGATCCGGTTGTCGTTGGCCTGGTTGCGATATTTGTCGCCGGAGAGCACCTGGACGTACCAGAGGCGCAGGAAGAGCACCGAGAAGATCGCGATGGCGAGGCCGGTGATGATCGAGATCCGCAGCGCGAGGGGCGAGGTTCGCCTCTCCGGCCCGACTTCATCTCGACGCAGGTACATCAACCACTCTCCACCGGTCGCGGCGCCGGCGTGCGCCGGGCCGCTCTGCGCTCGTCCACCAGGGCCGGGCGCACCACCAGTCTGACGATCCAGAGGACGGGAATCGCGAGGAGCGCACCGATCAGGGTCTTGACGAGCGCATCACGCACCACCAGGAAGCTGACGTTCGCGTCGATGCCGGTGCCAATCTGGATAGCGGCGATCACGAGGGCACCGAGCAGCGTCAGCGAACCGCCCAGCAGCACGACGGCCGCGCGGGTCGGACGACCGACGGTCTCGCGATAGCGCCCGGCGACATAGCCGACGGACAGCAGAGTGAGGGCGAACGCGCCCATGGTCTCGAGCAGCAGGCAGTCGATCAGCAGCCCGATCGAGAAGCCGGTGACGGCGCCGGTCAGGCTTCCGCCCAACATGCCGACCGAGATCACGACGAGGAGCGCGACGTCGGGGCTCGTACCGAAGATGTCCATCTTCGAGAAGCAGACGACCTGCGCGACCGCGACCAGCGCCCCGAGCGCGGCAAGCCTGGCAATGATGCCCGGCGTGAGGATCATCCCTTGCTCCGTCCCGAGTGCGTCGTCAGAACCTTGAGGAAGTCCATGTCCCGCAGGTCGGCGAACGGCTCGAGGTGGACACGCTGGTAGGCCTGCTGCTCCTCCACGGTCGCCCTGGTGATCTCCCCGATCGGGATGCCCGGCGGAAAGATCGACCCCAGGTCGCCGGTCGAGAACCCGGCGGTCACCACCATCTGCCCCTCGGCGATCTGGGCCCCGCGCTCGAGGAAGTCGAGCTGGAGATCGTCCGGGTTGCCGACGTCGGGCTCGACCACCCCCGTCGCGCCGCTCGGCGTCACTCGCGCCGTCACCGCGCTGTCGGCGTCGGTGATCAGCGTCACCTGCGCGGTGTTCGGCGTCGTCTGGGTGATCTTGCCCGCCAGCCCCTGGGCGGCGACCACCGGATCGTCGATCCGCACGCCGTCACTCGATCCCTTGTCGATGGTCACCGTCGAGTACCAGACGGTCGGGGAGCGCCCGACCACCCGAGCGGTGACGGGATCGGTCCCGTCGGGGACGATCCCGCCGCTGGTCAGCTCATTGAGCGCAGATAGCTCCTTGGCCTCCTTCTTCTGGGTCTGCTCCCTCGCCAGCTGATCGCGCAGGGTCGCCACCTGGTCCTCGAGCTTGGATTTGTCGCCGCGGGCATCGAAGGTCTCGCCGAACCAGTTGACGAGGTCGCGCGCGGGCTTCAAGGCCCGGTCGGCGCCCGAGGAGATCGGGCTGAAGACCGTGGAGACGACGTCCTGGACGCCGTGGACCGGCCCCCCGTTGCCCTCTCGGTAATAGAGGCTGAGCAGTGTCAGCGAGGCGGCGACGAGCAGCAACAGCACCGCCCGTCGACGGCGCACCTGCTTGCGGTACATGTCTTCCTAGCCCTCACAGCTCAAAGGTCGATTCGGCTCACGTTCGTTTGGCCCCCGGCCGCCCAGCGCGCGCGGTGCCCGAGAGTAGCGCCTACCTTCAATAGGACCTGAAACTCTGGCCCCGTTAAACGGGTGGCTGCTAGCGCAGCCCCCTCGCATAACGCGCGTGGATCGCCTGCAGCAATCCGAGCGCCAAGAACGTGCCGAGCACCGATGAGCCGCCGTAGCTGATCAGCGGGAGGGTGATCCCGGTGACCGGCATCAGCCCCAGGTTCATGCCCACGTTGACGATCGCCTGGAAGGCGAGCATCGCGACGATGCCCCCGGCGATCATCACCCCGTAGTAGCTAGTGGCTATTCGCATCACGCGGATCGCGCGCCAGAAGAGCAGGGCGTAGAGGAAGACCAGGAACGCGGCGCCCAGGAACCCGAAGCGCTCGCCGATCACGGCGAAAATGAAGTCCGTGTGGCGCTCCGGCAGGAAGAGGAGCTCCGTCTGCGTTGCGTCGTCGCCGCGTCCGGACTCCTCGCCCGAGCCGACCGCGATGATCGCCTGGTTCACCTGATAGCTCCCGTCCTTCGGATCGTCGCTGGGGTGAAGGAAGGAGGTCAGCCGGTCCTGCTGGTAGCCCGCCAGTGGGTGGGCGCCCACCGCGGAACCGCCGAGGTATGCGCCTCCGGCGAGGAGCGCGGTCGCGGCGCCGAGCGCGGCGAAGTGCTGCCAGGGAATCCCGGAGACGAAGAGGATCGTCAACGTGATCGCCACGAGGACGATGCCCGTGCCCAGATCGGGTTGCAGGAAGACGAGTCCGGCCGGCACAAGTCCCAATGCCAGCAGCGCGACCGTCGCGCGCAACCCGAACGGGCGCCTGACCCGCTCATAGACGAACGCCGAGAGGGAGACGCAGAGCAGGACCTTGGCGAGCTCAGACGGCTGGAACTGGAACAGGGGCAGCTCGATCCAGCGGTTCGAGCCGCGGATCGCCGTGCCGACCAGCAGCACGAAGGCAATCGAACCGACCATCACCGCATAGATGCTCAACCGCAGGTCCCTGAGGCGCGTGTAGTCGAGGTGGCTCACGGCAACCATCAGCGCAATACCGAGGACGCCATAAAGGGACTGACGCACGACGAAATAGAGCGGATCCGCCGCGACCTCGTGCCGACTCGCCGACTCCAGCGTGAAGACGCTGAATGCGATCAGCCCGACCGAGGCGGCGAGCATGATCCCGTCGAGGTTGCGGAGATTGAGCACCTCGAGGATCCGGGAGCGCTGCGGGGCGAAGGTCAGTGAGGGTTTGGCGGCTTCCATCACTCGACACCCCCCGCCGATGCCGCCGCCGTGCCGCTCGCGCCGCCCGCATTCAGGTTGAAGTAGTCCTCGAGGATCGCGCGTGCGATGGGCGCCGCCGACTCGACTCCGAAGCCGCCGTGCTCCACCGTCGCCGTCACCACGATCTGCGGGTTGTTGTAGGGGGCGATCACGCCGTACCAGGACTGGTCTTCCTGGCCGGAACCGCGCTCCGCGGTGCCCGTCTTGCCCGCGACGGGGAACGGGAATCCGCCCATCACCGAATAGGAGGTGCCTCCGGGCTCCATCGCGGCCTGCTCCATGCCGCCGAGGATCACGCTCCTGGTCTCATCGGAGATGCGCAAGTGCCGCTTCGGCGGCGGCTTGATCCGCTCGACCGTCTTGCCGTTGACGCCGACGATCCTGCCGCCGAGGTGGGGCCTGACCAGGGTGCCGCCGTTGGCGAGCGCGGCGTACGCGCGCGCCAGCTGGAGTGGCGTGACCATCACGTCCCCCTGCCCGACGGCGAGGTTGACGTTGTCGCCCTGGTTCCAGGGCCGGTCGATGTAGGGGTTCTTGTGGCTGCGGTAGACGCGGTTGCGCCAGGCGGGCGTCGGGATCAGGCCGGCGCCCGCGTTGGGGAGGTCGATGTTCGGCTTCTCCCCCAGCCCGTACTTGTGGGCCCAGTCCTGGATCTGGCCGTGGTTGCCGCTGGCGCTGGCGTGCAGCCCCAGGCTGAAGAAGTAGACGTCGGAGGAGACCTTGAGCGCCGTGGTCATGTTGATCGGGCCATTGGCGGCGCCGCCCGCGTTGTGGACGACGAGCCCGCCGATGTCGAGGGAACCGGTGTCGTCGAAGATCGTGTCCGGAGTGATGAGGCCCTCCTCGAGCGCCGCGGTGGCGGTGATCGGCTTGAAGGCGGATCCCGTCGGATATCCGCCCTGGTCGGCCCGGTCCACCAGCGGGTCGCCGGGCAGGTTGCCGAAGGCGTCGTACTGCTCCTTCGTGTGCGGCTGGGTGTAGAAGGACGGGTCGTAGGTCGGGTAGGAACCCATCGCCAGGACGGCGCCGGTATGGACGTCCATCGCGACGAAGGCCCCAGGCAGGCCCCTGGCCCGCAGCGCGGACTCGCCGGTCTCCTGCAGTCCAGAGTCCAGCGTCAGGCGCAGGCTGTCGCCGGCCTGTGCCGGGCGGTTGCCGAGAGTCCCGCGGGGGCGCCCCAGCGCATCGACCTGGATCCGCTGGCTGCCGGCCATGCCGCGGAGGAACTTGTCGTAGGTGTACTCGACGCCCGCCTGGCCGATGATGTCGCCGGGCCGCAGGCCCTTGTACCTCGACTGCTTCAGCTGGCGCGGGCTGATCTGGCCGACGAGGCCGAGGAGGTGCGCTGCGAGCGTGCCGTCCGGGTACTTGCGCACGTAGGTCCGTTCGACGCTGACCCCGGGGAAGCTCTCCTTGTTCTCGAGCAGGTAGAAGAGCAGCTGCCGGTCGAGGCCCTGCTTGAGCACCACCGGGTAGCCGGCGTACTGCGGGGTCGCCCGCACCCTCCGGCGGATCTCGCGCTGCGAGAGTCCGAGGAGATCGCCGAGCTTGGCCAGCTCGCGCCTTCGCTCTCCGCGGTCGCTGGGGAGGTCGGACGGGCGCAGCTCCAGGGCCATCACCGTGCGGTTGTCGACCAGGACCTTGCCGTTGCGGTCCAGGATCTCACCGCGCGGCGGATGGACGCGGACGTCGAGGACGCCGTGGTCCTTGGCCAGGGCGCGGTAGTGATCGCCGTCGAGGATCTGCAGCGACCAGAGCCGCAGCACTACCGTCGCGATGGCGGCGACGACGACCGCCCCCAGGATCGCGATGCGCAGGTTGAGCCGATTGGTAAGCCGCGGCGGGATGTCCTCGGGACGATCAAGGAGATACATGGCCGCGTCTCTCCTTCAGCCGGCGCTCAGTAGCGCCTCCGGACACGGGAGTTCTTCAGCGCCCTCTTGATCGCCTCGAACTCCTCCAGGGCCTGTCCGGATCCCGTCGCGACGCATGTGAGCGGTGACTCCGCGAGTCGCGCAGGCATCTGGCACTCGTCGCTCATCCGATCGGCGAAGCCGTGCAGCAGGGCCCCGCCGCCGGCGAGGGTCATGCCGCGCTCCATCAGGTCGCCGGCGAGCTCCGGCGGCGTGCGGTCGAGCGTGTCCCTGACCGCCGCGATGATCTGCTGGATCGGATCGTCCAGCGCGGCACGGATGTGCTCGGAGTTGAGCTTCACCGCGCGGGGCAGCCCGGATCCGAGGTCGCGGCCGCGGATCTCGATCTCGATCTCGTGGCCGAGAGGATTCGCCGAACCGGCCTCATGCTTGATGTCCTCAGCCGTCTGATGCCCGATCAGGAGCTGGTGCTCGCGCTTGCAGAAGTTCATGATCGCGTCGTCCATCTCGTCGCCGCCGACGCGGATCGACTGGGAGACCACGATGTCGCCGAGGGAGATGACCGCCACCTCGGTGGTGCCGCCGCCGATGTCGACGACGAGGCTGCCGGTCGGCTCGCTGACCGGAAGGCCGGAGCCGATTGCTGCCGCCATCGGCTCCTCGATCAGGTAGGCCTCGCGGGCACCGGCGCCGAGGCAGGCCTCCTCGACCGCTCGCTTCTCAACACCGGTCACGCCCGAAGGAACGCACACCACGACGCGCGGATGGGTGAAGCGGCTGTGATTCGCCCGCTTGATGAAGTAGCGGAGCATCGACTCGGTGATCTCGAAGTCGGCGATCACGCCGTCCTTCAGTGGCCGCATCGCGTTGATCGTCGACGGCGTCCGCCCGAGCATCTGCTTCGCCTCTGCGCCGACGGCGTGCACCTCACCGGTGGCCGTGTCGACGGCGACCACCGAAGGCTCGGAGAGGACGATCCCGCGGCCGCGGACGTAGACGAGCGTGTTGGCCGTGCCGAGGTCGACGGCCATGTCGCGGGCGGGGCTGATCGTGCTGAGAAGGCTCATGGAGGGGGAACGATTAGCGAATGCTCATGGAGGGCGACGAATAGCGAATTTCGTCGGAGCCTAGCGGCTCGCGTTAAATGCCCAAAGTCCGGATTTTTCCGCTGGACGCATGGCACTCCGGCTACTCCGGTGCCAACAGCTCGGGAGCGAGTCGAAGCAGGAGCCCGACCGGCAGACCGATGACGTTGGAGACGTCGCCGCGGACGATGTCCACCAGCGCCGACCCGAGGCCCTGGATCGCGTACGAGCCGGCCCGGCCGCGCCACTCGCCGGAGGCGAGGTAGGCATCGAGGAGGGGGCCGTCGAGCTCGCGGAACGCGACCGTCGAGAGGTCGACGCCGGTGCGGGGCTCCTGATCGTCCTGCGGCCCGACCAACGCCAGCCCGCCGAGGACGTGGTGCTCGCTCCCGGAGAGGCGCTCCAGGTGGGCCCGCGCCTCGGCCTCGGTGCTTGGCTGGCCGAGGACCTCTCCGTCAACGACCACCTCGGTGTCGCCGGCGATCACCAGGGCACCGGGCCGGTCGGCCGCCACCGCCTCGGCCTTTCGCAGCGCATTTCCGACGACCAGATCCCGCGGATCGCCTTCGGTCTTCTCCTCGGCCGCCGGGTCCTGCACTTCGAATTCGACGCCGAGAGCGTCCAGCAGCGCGCGGCGCTGCGGGGATTTCGAGGCGAGGACGATCACGGGACGGGGCACGCCGCCGAGGGTACGGCGGCGGCTATCAGCCGCGGCGGTTGAGCCCTACAGCTCGGGAAACCAGAGGGCGATCTCGCGGGCGGCCGACTCGGGCGAGTCGGAGCCGTGCACCAGATTGAAGGTGACCTCGGTGGCGAACTCCCCGCGGATCGAGCCGGCGTCGGCCTCGAGCGGATTGGTCGCACCGATCAGCTGGCGCGCCGCCGCGACCGCGCTCTCCCCCTCGAGCACCAGGGCGACCAGCGGCCCGCGGGTGATGAAGGAGACCAGCTCGCCGAAGAACGGCTTGTCGGTGTGCTCCTCGTAGTGCGTGTTGGCGAGCTCCTCGTGAGCCTGCATCAGCTTCATCGCGACCAGCTTCAGTCCCTTGCGCTCGAAGCGGGCGACGACCTCGCCGGTCAGGCCTCGCTCGAAGGCGTCGGGCTTGACCAGGATCAGTGTGCGTTCGGTCGCCATCGGCGCGGGAACCTACACGTATCCGGCGCTCGGAGCGCTCGAAAGGGATGAACACCGGCAATGAAAGGGGGGTGGACGTGCGGGGTCGGCTCGAGCGAGGGGCGAAATCGCGCTGTTTGTCGCCTTAGTTCCGGACGTGCGGAACCAACGCGCCAAACCAGATCCGGCGCCTTCATCGCCCGCCTTGCCGGACGTCAACACGGGGTGGTCTCGGTCCGACATCTCCGCGAGGCCGGCATCTCCAAGGCGGGCACCCGCCGCCGCGTCCGGGCGAACCGACTCCACCCCCTTCATCGTCGGGTTTATGCAGTTGGGCACCGAGCCCTGAGCGATCGAGGCAGATGGATGGCGGCCGTGCTTGTTTGCGGCGAGACCGCCGTGCTCAGCCACCTGAGTGCCGGCGAGCTCTGGGGCATCTATCGCCCGGTCCGCCGGCGTTCGAACGCCGGCGGAAATGTCGAGGTCCCAGACGTCCACGTCACCATCCCGAGCACCGCCGGATCCGGACGCGCACAGGAATCGTCCTCCACCGCTCGACCACCCTCAGTGACCGTCACTGCACTCGCCGAGACGGCATACCGGTGACCACTCCCGCACGCACGCTCGCCGATCTGCGCGGCCTCCTTTCCCCAGCCCAGTTCGCCTCGGCTCTCCGCGAGGCCGAGTTGCTCCGCCTGCCGATCGACGACCGGCTCGACTCCGACGACGCCCGGACCGACCTCGAGCAGCTCGCTATCTGCCGCCCCCACCGTCTTCCTGCTCCCGAGGTGAACGTGAAGGTCGATCGGTACGAGGTGGATTTCCTCTGGCGTGAACAGCGCCTGATCGTGGAGGCCGACGTTTGGGGCGCGCACCGGTCCCGTTCCGCCTTCGAGGAGGACCGCGCCCGGGACGCTCATCTGGCGCTGCTCGGCTACCAGGTCGTCCGGTTCACCTGGCGGCAGGGCACCAACAACAGAACCGAGGTGGCCAAGACCGTTCGCACGCTTCTCAGTGCGAGGGCGGCCTAGCGGGAGGAGCGGCTCGAGCGGGTCGGCTGCTCCTCGCGCGCCGCGACGGGTCGGGGCGTGCGGCGGGTCGAGCCGTCGCTGCGTTCGGTGCGTTCGGTTCGTTCGGTGCGGTCGGCGCGATCGGGTCGGTCGCTTCGCGCCGTCCGCTGCGCTGCGGCTCGGGCGGTTCTCTGGCGATCGGTCCGTCGCGGCTCGCGCGCGGGGCGCTCCTTGCGCACTTCGGTCTCGCAGTAGGGGCAGATTCCCCACTTCGGATCGAGCGGCTTGTGGCACTTGCGGCATGGGTTGCGCAGGCGCCGCTCGCAGTTGGGGCAGCGCAGGTAGCTGCGCTCGATCGGGTATTCGCAGTGCGGGCAGGATTGCTCAATCCGCTGGCGCAGCTCGAGTTCGGCTGCTCGCAGCTCCAGCTCACGTTCCTCGCGGTCCTCCAAGAACTCGGGCGGCCGCAGGATCGTGTAGACGATCGTGCCCAGGTAAGGGAAAACCGACGCGGCCGTCGCGCAGGCGATCAGCACCGGATCCTCGATCCGCCGCCGGGCGTCGAGGTAGGTCCAGTAGATCAGCGCCAAATAGACGACGATCAGGAAGAGGATCAGCAGGTTGACGACCAGGCCAACGCCGCCATCTAGTCCGAAGAGTGCGAGGGGCATGGGAGTGGGAGCCGCGAGTGTACGTACTTCCTTACGGGTGCGTAGAACCCTGCCTGTATCGGCGGATCTGAGTCTCGGCCTTATAGAAAGAGCAGCCCGAACACGTAGCCGAAGGCGAAAAAGACCAGGATCACCACCGCGACGACCACGGCGACGAGTCCCATCATGGTCAGGAGTTCTGAGCGGGCCTCTCTGTCCATATCGACGACAGAAGGTAGTGGCTGCCAGCCGCAAGCGCGACCCCCCCAAGCTCCCTGGCAAGTTCTCGTGCCCGCTCCCACGCCTCCAGCGGATCCGCGATCGCCTCGGCCTCCACGCCCGCCTTCTGGCAGAGTGCCGCCACCTCGAGCGCCGGCCGCGAGCGTCCTCCCGGGCGGCCCGATCCCTCGATCCGCTCCGGTGGGATCTCGGTGCAGACGAACTTCCACACGGCCGGCGCCAGCCCGTTGACGATTCCCGGCGCGTCCTTGCCCTCGAGGATGGCTAGACAACAGACGACCTCGCGGTCGCCGGCGAGGTCGGTAAGCGCCTCCGCGAGCGCGCGTGCCCCGTCGGGGTTGTGGGCGGCGTCGTAGATCGCCGGTGGATCCCCCGGCTCGACGTCGGCCCGGCCAGGAATCCGGATCGTCTGCCGGATCCGCTCGGCGGCATCGCCGTCGATCCCGCCCAACAGGCTGTCCACGACGGAGAGCGCGAGGAAGAAATTCCAGGACTCGAACGAAACGTGGCCGGACGGCGTCTCGATCTTGAGCTCGAGGTCCTCCGCATGCCTCGCCTCGGCTGCCTCCTTGATCACCCTTTCGACCGGTTCGGGCATCGGGGGCCGGATGAGCTTAGTGTGATCCCGCAGCACTGCCACCTTCTCCCCAGCGATCTCTTCCAGCGTCTCCCCCAGCCACTCGGTGTGGTCGTAGCCGACCGAGGTGAGGACCGTGAGCTGCGAGGGGATCACGTTCGTCGCGTCCAGGCGGCCGCCGAGGCCGGCCTCGATCACCGCGAACTGGACGCGCGCCGCGGCGAAGGCAACGAAGGCGGCGGCGGTGAGCAGCTCGAACTGGGTGACCGGGCCCTCGTCGCCGGCGGAGCGGTCGGCGACCTGCGCCGACTGCTCCGCTCGCTCGAGCGCCTGCGTGAACGCCTCCTCGGAGATCGGCTCGCCGCGGATCAGGACCCGCTCCCGCCATGAGGTGATGTGCGGCGAGACATAGGCGCCGGTCGAGACGCCATGGGCCTCCAGAAGCGCGGCGGTCATCCGCGTCACCGACGTCTTGCCGTTGGTCCCGACGACGTGGATCGAGGCGAAGCGGTTCTGCGGCATCCCGAGCAGCAGGCAGAGCCGACGCATCCGCTCCAGCCCGAGCTTCCAGCCCAGGACCTCGCGGCGGTGGAGGATCTCTTCCGATGGGCTGGCTATCCGCCCAGTTCCTCGAGCTCGGCGCGGTAGGCGGCGAGCTTGTCCCGCTCCGCGTCGACCACGTCCGCGGGCGCCTTGTCGACGAAGCCCTCGTTGGAGAGCTTGCCCTCGCCTCGCTTCACCTCCGCGCGGAGCTTCTGGCGCCGCTCCTCGATTCGCGCCGCCACGGCGTCGGGATCGATCCCCTCGGTCTCGAGCAGCTCGACGCCGGCGATGCTCGCGATCGGCTCACCTCCGTCCTCGGAGAACTCGACCCGCGCGAGCCTGGAGACCAGCTCGTGCGGACGGGAGTCATCCGTCCTCGCGGCCAGCACCTGCTTCACCGGCACCCCCGCCATATCGCGCCAACGACGCAGGGCGCGGGTCAGCGCGATCGCCTGGCCGATCTCGCCCTCGGCGGTCTCGTCGATCAGTCCGTCGTCGGGTTCCGGGAACCGATGGATGACCAGCGCCTCGGCGCTCGGGCTGGGCAGGTACGAGTAGATCTCCTCGGTGACGAAGGGCATCAGCGGGTGGGCCAGCGCGAGCACCTGCTCGAGCGCCCAGAGCAGCGTGGCCGACGCATCCTCGTCGCCGTCGTAGAGCCGCGGCTTGACGATCTCCAGGTACCAGTCGCAGAGCTCAGACCAGAAGAAGTCGTAGAGGTCGAGCGCGGCATGAGAGAAGTCGTAGGCCTCGATCGACTCGCTCACCGAACGCACCGCTCGCTGCAGCCGCGAGGCGATCCAGCGATCCTCGACGCGATCGGATCGCGGACCCGGCTCGACGTCGTCGCGCGCCTCCATCAGCACCAGCCGCGAGGCGTTCCACATCTTGTTGGCGAGGTCGCGGCCCTGCTGGACGCGGGCCTCCGAGAAACGCACGTCCTGGGCCGAGGACATCGCGAGTAGCCCGAAACGGAGCGCGTCCGCGCCGTGCTGGTCCATCTCGTCGAGTGGGTCGATGCCCGTGCCGAGGGACTTGCTCATCCGGCGGCCGTCCGGCGCCTGGATGATCGAGTGGACGTAGACGTCGGTGAACGGGACCTCGCCCGTGAACTCGAGCGAGGTCATGATCATCCGCGCCACCCAGAGGAAGATGATGTCCCGCGCCGTGACCATCGTGTCGGTCGGGAAGAAGGACCTGTACTCGGGCGTGTCCGTGTCCGGCCAGCCGAGCGTTGCGAAGGGCCAGAGCGCGGAGCTGAACCAGGTGTCGAGCACATCGGACTCCTGCTTCCAGCCATCGCCCTCGGGCGGCTGCTCACCGACGTAGGTCTCGTCGCCGCGGTACCAGACCGGCAGCCGGTGTCCCCACCAGAGCTGACGCGAGATGCACCAGGGCCGGATCCGCTCCATCCAGTCGAGATAGACCCGGGTGTGGGGCTCGCCGGGGATGAATCTCACCCGCCCGTCGTTGACCGCATCGATCGCAGCATTCGCCAGCTCGTCCATCCGGCAGAACCACTGCAGTGAGATCAGCGGCTCGATCCGCTGCCCGGAGCGGTGCGAGAAGGGAACGTCGTGCGTGTAGGGCTCCTCGCCTCGGATCAGCCCCTGTTCGCTCAACTCCGCTACAACGGCCTCGCGGGCCTCGTCGGCGGTCATCCCGCGGAAATGCTCCGGAGCCTCATCGGTGATCCGACCGTCCTCCCCGATCACGCTGATCTCCGGCAGGTTGTGGACTCGGCCGATCTCGAAGTCGTTCGGATCGTGGCCCGGGGTGATCTTGAGCGCGCCGGTGCCGAACTCCGTCTTCACGTAATCGTCCGCGATCACCGGGAGTCGCCTCCCGACGAGCGCCAGGGTCGCGTGCTTACCGACGACGTCCTTGTAGCGCTCGTCATTCGGATTCACCGCAACGGCGGTGTCGGCGAGCATGGTCTCGGGCCGCACCGTCGCGACGACCAACTCGCCCCCGTCCTCGAGTGGGTACGCGATCTCGTACAGGGTGTCCGTGACCTCGCGGTTCTCGATCTCCAGGTCGGAGATGGCCGAGTGCAGCCCGGGGTCCCAGTTGACCATGTAGTTGTCGCGGTAGATCCAGCCCTTGCGGTAGAGCTCGGCGAAGACGCGGTGGACCGCCTTCACGTATCCGTCATCGAGGGTGAATCGCTCGCGCCTGTAGTCGCAGGACGCTCCCAGTCGCTGGTACTGCTCGATGATCGTCGAGCCGTACTGCTCCTTCCACTCCCACACCCGCTCGGTGAAAGCGTCCCGGCCGATCTCCTGGCGGGAGGTGCCCTGACTGACGAGCTCCCTCTCGACCACGGCCTGGGTGCCGATCCCGGCATGGTCCGTGCCGAGGATCCACATCGTGTTGCGCCCGCGCATCCGGTTGAGCCGGATGAGGACGTCCTGGACGGTCCCGTTGAGCGCATGGCCCATGTGGAGCGCCCCGGTGACGTTCGGGGGCGGGATCGCGATCGAGTAGTTCTCGTCCGGCGAGCCCTCCGCCGGCGGGTGGAACCAGCCGCCAGCCATCCAGCGGTCGAAGACGCGCTGCTCGACCGCGCCGGGGTCCCAGCGCGTCGTCTCCTCGAGGGTCTTGCGGCGATCAGCGTCCACGCGGGCGATGTTAATCACGGTCAGGAGGCGTACGAGCGCCCGGATCGGCAGACTGCAGCGCCATGGGAGAAGGAGAGCGCGAGGATCGGAGACTGAGCAGGCGGCGCTTCATCGGAGCCGGGGCTGGGGCGGCGGCCGGAGCCGCGCTCGGCGGCTACCTCCCGCCCGGCGCGCTCGGATCTCCAGCCGAGGAGGCGAAGAAGGGCAAGGCGAAGAACCGTCGCCGCAGACGACGCGCCGACGTGATCGTCGTCGGGGCCGGCCTCGCCGGGCTGACCGCGGCACGGGAGGTGCTGCGCGGCGGGCACTCCGTCCTGATCCTCGAGGCCCGGAACCGGGTCGGCGGTCGGACGCTGAACCACAAGCTCGGCGGCGGCAAGGTCGCGGAGGTGGGGGGCGAATGGGTGGGCCCGACCCAGGACCACCTGCTGGCACTGGCGGCAGAGCTCGGCATCGGCACCTTCAAGACCTACAACGACGGCAACAACGTCTACTGGGCCAACGGCACCCTCACTCCGTACCAGTCCGGCGGGCCGCTCGGCCCGATTCCGCCGGACCCGACCGCCGTCCCCGAGGTCTTCATCGCCGTCAACAACCTGAACTCGATGGCGGCCACTGTCCCGGTCGCGACCCCCTGGACGGCTCCCGACGCCGCCGGCTGGGACGGCCAGACGCTGGAGACCTGGAAGCAGGTCAACATGCATGTCCCCAACGCGCGAGCGCTGTTCGACACGGGGATCGGCGCGGTTTTCGCCACCGAGCCCAGCGACCTCTCGCTGCTCTTCACGCTCTTCTACATCGCCTCTGGCACCAACGAGACCACGCCGCCAGACCTGAACCGCCTCTTCAACGTTCCCGACGGCGCACAGGACAGCCGCTTCATCGGTGGCTCGGCGGTCATCTCGAAGCGGCTGGCGAAGCGGATCGGGAAGAAGCGGATCCTGCTCAAGCAGGCCGTTCGCCGTATCGAGCAGCACCGGCACGGTGTCCGCGTCTTCACCAAGAACCTGACTGCTTCGGGCAAGCAGGTGATCGTCACCGGCCCTCCCGTGGTCACCGCTCAGATCCATTACGACCCGCACCTGCCGGCCGACCGCAGGGCGCTGCTCCAGCGCTTCCCGCAGGGCACCACGATCAAATGCCAGGCCGTGTACGACCGGCCCCACTGGCGGGACTCGGGCCTGACCGGCCAGGCGGTCGCGCTCGACGGCCCGGTCCGGGTCACCTTCGACAACTCACCGCCGGACGGCAGCCCCGGCGTCCTCCTCGGATTCATCGAGGGAGCGGCCGCCCGCGACTACCAGCGCCGCTCCGCGGCGGAGCGCAAGGCCGCCGTCCTCAATGCCTTCGCGACGTACTTCGGGGAGGCGGCCCGCCACCCCCGAGAGTACTTCGAGATGAACTGGACCCACGAGGCGTGGACGCGCGGCTGCTACGAGGGCTACCTGCCGCCCGGCGCCCTCACCGCTCACGGCACGGCGCTCCGCGCACCGTTCAAGCGTTTTCACTGGGCCGGAGCCGAGACCTCCGACTATTGGTACGGCTACATGGACGGCGCGGTCCGCTCCGGACAGCGCGCCGCCGCCGAGGTCCTCGCCGCGCTCTAGCTCGGCTCTTCCTGCAGCGACTCGAGCACGCCGAGTATCTCGCCGACGCGGCAGACCAGCAGCCGCTCCTCGTCGATCTCCACCCAGACGCCGGCGGATGACGGGAAGACCACGTGGTCGCCGGGCTGCACCGGCATGTCAACCCCGGCGCCCTCCCACCAGTCGAGGCCCGGCCCGACGGCCAGCACGATCCCCTGCTGGGGCGGCGGCTCGTCGATGCCCTGAGGGACGACCAGCCCCGAACGTCGCATGCGGTCCTGATCCAGCTCTTTGACGACCACCTGGTCGAACAGGGGCCGGAGCTGGTGTCTAACCGCGTCAATGGGCTCGCGGGACGATCGCGTGCTCATGCCCAGAAGGATAGTTAGGCGGCTCCGCGGAGCCGGCCCCGACGAGCTACGCCGTCCGCTCGCCGAGCGCCGGGTCCTCGAGCACGATCTCGTGCTCGCCGGTGGCGTCGGTGACCAGCATCGGGCGCTGTCCCTTCTCGATCGTCTCCTTGGTGACGACGCACTTCTGCACGTCGCCGCGGGAGGGGAGCTCGAACTGGACGTCCATGAGCGTCTCCTCGAGGATCGAGCGCAGGCCGCGGGCGCCGGTCTCGCGCTCCAGCGCCTTATCGGCGATCGCGCTGAGCGACTCGGGAGCGAAGACCAGTTCGATGTCGTCGAACTGGAAGAAGCGCTGGAACTGCCTGGTGAGGGCGTTCCGTGGCTCGGTCAGGATCGTGATCAGGTCGTCGCGCGTGAGCTGGTGGATTGCGGCGACGACCGGGAGGCGGCCGATGAACTCCGGGATCAGGCCGTACTCCATGAGGTCCTCGGGGAGCACCTGCTCGAAGTACTCGCCGGTGTCCTTGTCCGCCGCGGAGGTGACCTCGGCGCCGAAGCCGACGCCGTGGTTTCCGATCCGCTTCTCGATCACGTCGTCGAGCTGGCCGAATGAGCCGCCGCAGACGAAGAGCACGTTCGAGGTGTCGATCGTCAGGAACTCCTGGTGCGGGTGCTTGCGGCCGCCCTGCGGCGGGACCGAGGCGGTCGTGCCCTCGAGGATCTTGAGGAGCGCCTGCTGCACGCCTTCGCCGGAGACGTCTCGCGTGATCGACGGGTTGTCGGCCTTGCGGGCGATCTTGTCGATCTCGTCGATGTAGATGATCCCCGTCTCGGCCTTCTTGACGTCGAAGTCGGCGGCCTGGATCAGCTTCAAGAGGATGTTCTCGACGTCCTCGCCGACGTAGCCGGCCTCGGTGAGCGCCGTGGCGTCGGCAATCGCGAAGGGGACGTTGAGGATCTTGGCGAGCGTCTGGGCGAGGAGCGTCTTGCCGCAGCCTGTGGGTCCGAGCAGGAGGATGTTCGACTTCTGCAACTCGATCGCCTCGTCACCCTGCTCGTCCGAGGACACCATCTGGACGCGCTTGTAGTGGTTGTAGACCGCGACGGAGAGAGCCCGCTTGGCGCCCTCCTGGCCGACCACGTACTCCTGCAGGACGTCGTAGATCTCCCGCGGCTTCGGCAGGTTCTCGAGCTCGAACGTGGGGGGTGCAGTGAGCTCCTCATCGATGATCTCGTTGCAGAGATCGATGCATTCGTCACAGATGTAGACGCCGGGCCCGGCGATCAACTTCTTCACCTGGCGCTGCGACTTGCCGCAGAAGCTGCAGAGGAGCTGCTCGTTGGATTCGGTGGGACGTGCCAGCGGATTACTCCCTCGGTCTCGCTTCGCCCGGCCGGCTCCTTCCTCGCTTCGAAGCTTAGACGGCCGCCGACCTCGGCCTGACGAGAACGACTACGCCGCGCGGGGGCGGTTTCCTTCAGGCGTTACATCGGCGGCGTCGCTGGTCGCCGCCACCCACGTGGTCGGTAGGCGCCTACAGCCCGCGGTCGATGACCGCCTGCGTAACGCGGTCGTCGATCGAGGGTGACCGGCGTCTCCGTGCCCACCCAGGGCTCGCCGTCGAAGTACTTCTGGACGATCTTCTCTGCCGTGCGGGTGGCGAGCGCCTGGGTGGTCAGGGTCGGGTTGGGACCGCCCAGGCAGTTGGCGAGCGCCGAGTTCGAGGCGATGAAGAGCCGCTCGACGAAGCGAGCCTCCGCGTTCGGGTCGAGCACCGAGTCGGCGGGATCCGAGCCCATTCGCATCGTCGACTGCACGTGCAGGATGAGCGGCGGCCAGTCCAGGCGGATTACCTTCGTCGCCCCTGCCGCGCGTACCAGCCGCACGGCCTGGTCGGCACAGTACTCGCGGTTGGCCTGGGTCCGGGCGGAGCGTTGGCGCTGCTTGAAGATCACCTTCGGGATCGGGCCCTGCTCATCCCCCGGCAGGGAGGAGCGCACGACGCGGTTCTGGGCCTCGACGTCGTCGTCGGTGATCACCAGGACGTTGAGCAGCCTGTCGACGTCGGAGAGAACTTCCTTGAGCTCATCGCCCGGCA
Source organism: uncultured Solirubrobacterales bacterium (assembly GCA_963797265.1). GTDB lineage: Bacteria > Actinomycetota > Thermoleophilia > Solirubrobacterales > 70-9 > DASUPK01. The sequence continues at coordinate 260,697 of CAWCOY010000006.1, forward strand.
CCCGCCCCGTCTTGCCGTCCCAGGTTCCGGTGAAGCCGCGGCCGTTGTCGTAGTGGCCCTGGATCCCGGAGTCCGAGAAGGCCATGCTGAACGCCTGCAGCCCCGGCGGGATCCCGACGTTTTCGAGGCCGCCGTGGCCGGGGAAGTCGCAGCGCGCCGACGATCCCACGCCCTTGGAGCTGCCGGTGTAGTCGTCGAACACCCTCACCCAGTCGAAGTAGTGGTGTCGGCGATCCTGGCCGAGATCGGGTCCCACGGGCGTCCCCAGGGCGAGGCGCTGCTGGCGGACGTCCGCGAGCACTGCCGGCTGGACGTGGACTTGCTCATGCGCTCGCTGCGGGCCGGCCGCGATCCCGATCGCGCGGATCTGGGCTTCGCCCGGGAGGCCGCCGCGCGCCGGGTCCATCAGGGGATTCCGCTGGAAGGTCTGCTGCAGGCGTTCCGGGTCGGCCACCGGACCCTCTGGCAGGCGATCGTCGACGAGGCCTCGGACGAGCCGCAGGGTCGTGAGGCGGCGATCGCGCTCGCGGGTGAGGCGATGGAGTACATCGACCTCGCCAGCACCCACGTCGCCGAGGCATATCTGCGGGAGTCGGGCCAGCTCGCCGAGCTCACCCAGAGGCGTCGCCGCGACCTGCTGGAGAACCTACTCGCCGGCCGCCTCCCCGAGGATGCCGAGGCCGAGACGCTGGGGTTGGGCCTCGAGCGAGACGCCGATCTACTGGTCGCGATCGGCTCACTGGACGAGGCGGACGAGACCGACGACCGCGCCCTCGCCCAGGCCGCCGACGCGGTCGCGACCTCGATCGGGCCACGGGCCCTGGTGGTGGTCCGCCAGGACGAGGTGGCGGCCGTGCTGCCCCTCGCGGGTAGGAGCCCCGAGGCCGTCAGGGTCGCCCTGGACGTGGCACGGGTGAGCGCGGACCGCGATCACGGCGTGCGCATGCTGATCGGGGTGAGCGGCGTCTGCCGCGGACTGGCCGAGGTCGCCCATCGCTATCGCGAGGCCCACCAGGCACTTCGCCGCACCGGGCCCGGGAAGCCGATCGTCTCCCTGTCCGAGCTCTCGCCCTTCGAGCACCTGGTCGCTTCCGTCGATCGCTCCACTCGTAAGTCAATTGCGATGGAGGCAGCGCTCCTGATCGAGAATGGCAACGGCGTGCTGCTCGAGACGCTGCGGACTTACCTCGACTGCGATCTGGATGTCAGGCGAACTGCGGACTCCCTCTACGTCCATCCCAACACCGTGCGCTACCGGCTGCGGCGGGTCTCCGAGCTGACCGGACTCGATACTCAGCGCTTCTCCGGGATGGTCGAGCTGCTGACGATCGCTCGCCTCGCCGAGGGTCAGGCCGACTAGACCGGCTCAGGAATAGCGGTCCCAGGCCCGCAGGTAGGGCTTGGGATCGATCGGGCGGCCGTTGACGTGGAGCTCGAAGTGCAGGTGGCAGCCGACGGTCCGTGCGTTGCCGGTCTTGCCGACGAAGCCGACGATCTGGCCGACGTGCACCAGGTCGCCCTTCTGGAAGCTCGACGGATGGGTCATGTGGGCGTACCAGTACTTGCGCCTCTCCCCCAGTCCCCGGAGCACGATGTAGTTGCCGTCGAGCCGCTGGTCGTAGGCGCGCTTCACGATCGTTCCCGTCGCGGCGGCCGCGAGCGGCGTCCCACAGCGCGCGGTTATGTCGAAGCCCTTGTGCCGGCGCCCGCCGTTGCGTGCCGCCCCGAACTCGCCGACCGGCCCGCGGGCGCCGTGCGCTCCGCGGACCGGGAAGAAGTGGCGATGCAACTCGACCTTTCCGGCCTCCTTCTCGTTCCCTCCGGCGACCGAGACGATGACCCGGTAGGTGCCGTCCGCTACCGGCCTGCCGGCGTTGTTGAGACCGTCCCAGCGCTCGACCTGGTCCTTGTCAGGATGAACGTCAGGGAGCTCGATCCGGCGGACCTCCTTGCCCCCACCCGCGATTCGGATCGAGACCTTGGCGGGTACCGAACCACCTAGGCGGAACTCAATTCGGACTCCGCCCGCGGAGTCGGTGAATGCTCGGTTCGGCGTGACGGAGGCGTTGCGGACCGTGGCGTCATCGGCGGAGGTGACGGATGCCGCGATCAGGAAGAGGACTCCAACCGCAACGAGAACCGGCTTCGCCATCAGTCGCGGTTGCGGGCGGCCCCCCCACCCACCACTAAACGGGTCGCGCTGTCGCGCGCCCCCGCATTAACGGCTTCGCCCTTCGCTCCTGAAATCAGCGGCCTGGCAACCGCTAGCGGTGCTCGATCACGCGGTCGACGATCTTGTACTCCATCGCCTCCGCCGCGCTCATGAAGTAGTCCCGCTCGGTGTCCTTCGCGACCTTCTCCAGCGGCTGACCGGTGTGCTTGGAGATGATCTCGTCGAGACGCTGGCGGACGTCGATGATCTCCTTGGCGTGGATCTCGATATCCGTCGCCTGGCCTGAGAAGCCGCCCGAGACCTGGTGGATCAGGATCTTCGAGTTGGGCAGCGCCATCCGCTTCTCCGCTGCTCCGCCCGCGAGCAGCAGGGCGCCCATGCTCATCGCGACGCCCACGCAGATGGTCGACACGTCCGGCTTGATGAACTGCATCGCGTCGTAGATCGCAAGGCCCGCGTAGACCGAACCGCCCGGCGAGTTGATGTAGATGGAGACGTCCTTGTCAGGGTCCTCGGACTCGAGGTGGATCAGCTGGGCGACGATCAGATTCGCGATGTCCTCGGTCACCGGGGTGCCGAGGAAGATGATCCGCTCGTTGAGCAGACGCGAGTAGATGTCGAACGCGCGCTCGCCGCGCGAGGTCTGCTCCACCACCATTGGGACCAGGGGGCTCATGGGTGCGGGAGCATAGCGAGCGCCCCACACGAGCCCCGGCCGAGGAGAATTCGCGGATCGCGCCCGAACAGGACATCCTCACGGTCGGCCACTCCAACCACGAGGAGACGGAGTTCGTCGAGTTGCTCCGCGGCGCCGGCGTCGAGCTGATCGCTGACGTCCGCCGCTATCCCGGTTCCCGCCGCCAGCCCCACTTCGAGCGGACGGCCCTGGCGGCCGTCCTGCTCGAGGCCGGGATCGGGTACCGCTGGCTCGGCGAGTCCCTCGGCGGGCGGCGCAAGCCCTCGCCCGACTCGGTGAACGCCGCCTGGGAGAGCGACCAGTTCCGCGGCTACGCCGACCACATGGCGAGCGACGAGTTCGCCGCCGGGCTCGCCGAGCTCGAGGAGCTGGCCCGTGAGCAGCGGGTCGCCGTCATGTGCGCCGAGGCGTGGTGGATCCGGTGCCACCGGCGGCTGATCGCCGACGCGCTCACTGCGCGCGGGTGGCGCGTCCTGCATCTCGGCGCGAACGGGCGCCTGGAGCAGCACGAGCTCACCGACTTCGCCGTCGTCGAGGACGGGATGGTCACCTACCCCGAGGTGCAGACGAGCCTCGGTCTCTAGCCGTCGCCGGGCGTTTGCGAACCGCCGTCGGGCTTGCCGTTCTGGGGGTCGACCAGGAACGGCATCGTCCGCCGGAGCTTGCGGAGCTCGACGGCCCTCACGATGTAGAGGCCGAGCAGCGTGAGCATGAGCACGAACGAGACGATGCCGGCGATGGCGCCGACCTCCTCGATGGTTTTTGGAATGGAGCTGGCGAGCAGGGCGGGCAAGGCAGTCGATCGTAGTGCCCGAGCGAGCTAGTCGGATCCGGGCGTCCAGAGCGCGCCCTTCTCCTCGCGCTCCTTCTCGGGGGTCCAGATCTCCTCGCGCGCCTGCGCCTGCTCCATCGGGATTGCTTCCGTCGCTTCGGCGATCAGCTCGAGCGCCCGGCGCATCCGCAGGTCGTCCTTGAAGAGCTCCTCGCGCCCGCTCTCCCGGATCTCCCTGAGGGCGTCCTCGGGCTCGGGGTGCCCGTGGTCCTCGTGCCCGGGGGGAATCTGCAGGGCCTCGAGCTCGTCCTCCTCGGTGATCTCGATCCCCTCAGCCTCGGCGACGGCCGCGAGGACGGCCTCGCGCCTCAGCGCCTGCTCGGCCTCGGGGCGGGCCTGGGCGATCATCTCCTCCCGGGTCTTGCCCTGGAGCTGAAGGTAGTTGTCGGGCTCCATACCCTGTTGGCGGAGCGAGCGCTCCACCCTCCGCCACATCTCCCCGGCCCTCGCCTCGATGACGGGCTCGGGCAGCTCCACCTCCGCCTTGTCGACAGCCGCGTCCAGCGCGTCCTCGCGAAAACGCTCCGCGAGCTGGCGATCGAGGATCTCCCTGATCTTCTCCGTGATGTCGTCGCGCAGCTCGGCGAGCGTGTCGAACTCCGAAGCCTCCGACGCGAAGTCGTCGTCGAGGTCCGGGAGCTCCTTCTCGCGGACCTCCTTGACCTTGACGTCGAACTCGGCGGTCTTGCCCGCCACCTCCTCGGCGGGGTAGTCGTCGGGGAAGGTCACGGGCACCTGGCGCTCGTCGCCGGGCTCGGCCCCCTCGAGCCCCTGCTCGAGCTCGGGCAGCACCCGGCCCTCGCCCAGCTCCAGCAGGTAGTCACGCGCGGTGCCGCCGTCGAAGGGCTCGCCATCGATCTTGCCCTCGTAATCGATCAACACCACGTCACCCGGCTTCGCCGCTCGCTCGACCGGGTTGAGCCGGGCGAAGCCCTCGCGCAGCCGGTTGATCTCGGTCTCCACGGCGTCCTCGGGAACCTCGGGCTCGGCACGGCCGACCTCGAGGCCCTTGTACTCGCCGAGCTGAGCGCCCGGCCGCACGGCGACCTCGATCGAGAAGCGCAGGGGCTTCCCCTCTTCGGGAAGGTCGGAGAGGTCGAGCTTCGGGTCGCCGACCGGGTTGACGCCCGAGTCGAGCATGGCGCGCTCGTACCAATCGCCCAGGGACGACTCGAGGGCCTGAGTGAGCACCGTCTCCCGCCCGAGCCGCTGCACGACCATCTCGGGCGGCACCTTGCCCTTGCGAAAGCCGGGCAGCTTCATGTCCTTGCCGAGCTGCTCCGCCGTGCGGGCGATGCTGCCCTCGACGTCCTTTGGGTCCACGTCAACGTCCACGCGGACCCGCGAGTCGGGGAGCTCCTTTACCGTCGTCTCCATGGAGGAGACCACCTTAGACACCGGCAGGCGCGAGCGGCTGGAGCTGGGAGGCCGCGAGCGATTCGGGGCGTGGCTCTACACGGGCGCGCCCGGCCGGCTCGCCTCGTTCTCCATCGACCTGGGGCTCTCGCTCGCCGCGCTTGGCCTCTGGTCCACCCGCCGGATCTGGCGCCGGCTGCGCCTCCGAGGTCACTCGCCGGCGGCGTAGCCGAGGATCGACCGGTCGACCAGCCACTCCACGGGGGCGCGGTCATCGGTGTAGACCTCGCCGCCGTCGAGCGCGGGCGCGAGCCGCGCCGCCTCGACCCTGGCGATCGTCTGCAGCTCCGGGTCAAGCCCAGCCGCCATCTGGCGCAGATGCACGCCCGAACCGCGATTTCCGCCGATCAGAAGGGTGTTCTCGTCCTCGATCGGATCGCGGAGCACGCTCGGGAACGCCTCGGCCATCGTCCGCCCGATCACCTTCTCCAGCTCGTCAGAGCCATCCGGATGTCCCACGTTGACGACCACCAGCCCGCCCGGCACGAGCCGGTCGCGGGCGAGCTCGAAGAACTCCCGGGTCGCGAGATAGAAGGGGATGTAGGGCTGGCGGTAGGCATCGAGGACGATCACGTCGTAGTCGCCCTCTGAGTCCCGTAGCCAGGGCCGGGCATCCTCGGCGTGGACCTGGAGATGGGGCGCGCGCATGTCGAAGTATCGGCGCCCAATCTGGGCAAGCTCGGGATCGATCTCGACCGCGTCGATCCGGGTCGCTGGGAAATAGTGGCCGTAGGTGCGTGCCACGGTGCCGGCTGCGTTGCCGAGGATCGCGACCCGCGACGGGGCGTGGGTGAGGCTCGCGAACGGAACCACGACCAGCCCGTCCCAGTAGTTGCCGGTCAGATAGCTGCCCGGCCGGTAGAGGGAATGCTCCGCGACCCCCTCGTTCAGCTCGAGCTTCCGGGTGCCGTCGGGTTCCTCCACTACCCGCGCGTACTGGAGCCGGGTCTCCGTCTCGTAGATCACCCGGTCGCCGTCGTCGGTCTCCGCCTTGACCGTCCCTACAGGGATCGCGATCACCGCCCCAACCGCAGCCGGGACGCCGAGGTAGCGCCAGCCGAGCCCCGCGGCGGCGACCAGCGCGAGGGTGAGGGCAAAGACGAGGAAGGTGCGCTGCGTGCCGAGGAACGGGATCAGCAGAAGCGCCGCCGACATCGTCCCGACCAGCGACCCCGCCGTCGAGATTGCGTACAACCGCCCGGCCGTCCGCCCGGCGTGGTCCACGTCCGGTGTCGCGAGCCGGACCGCCCACGGCGAGCAGGCGCCGAGCAGGACGATCGGGACCGCGACGAGGGCGAGCACGCCGACCAGCGAGCCGACGAACGCCCCGGCCGAGATCTCATCGAGCGCGTCCACGGAGACCGAGAGGAAGGGTCGCGCCGCGAACGGGACCAGGGCGAGCAGAACTGCGGCACCCGCCACCATCGTGCACAGACCCCGGAGGTGGGGATGCTCATCGCCGAGCCGGCCGCCGAGCCAGTAGCCCACCGAGAGCGAGACCAGGACCACCGCGATCGTGTTCGCCCAGACGATCGTCGAGGCCCCGAAGTAGGGCGACATCAGTCGCGCCGCGGCGATCTCGGCCCCCAGGCTCGCCATCCCGACCACGAAGACGAGCGCGTAGAGCAGCCGCTGGTCGCGGCCGAGGGCGGTCAAGTCGACTCCTTGATCCTCTCCTCGAGTCGCCCGCCCTGCCCGGCGGCGGCGGCGCGGGCCGCCCGGCCCTCGCTCAATGGCACGCCTCGCTGCTCGGCGAGGTCGAGGAGGCGCTGGCGCTCGCTGTCCTGCCTGGCCCACTCGAGGAAGAGCCAGGCGAGCAGGCCAAGGGTGACGAAGGTGCTCTCGACCATCATGATCACGCCGGCGACGCTCTGATCGGTCACCGCGGAGAGATGCCACTTGGCCTCACCTGCGGCGTAGTCGGGATAGAAGACCGAGTTCGACCACATGAAGACGTTGCCGAGCACGATGCCGACGAAACGGACTCCGATCAGGTAGCCGATCTTCGCCGGGATGCCGAACCACTTCGGCTGCGGCAGCGGCCCGATGAGCGGCATCCACATCAGCACCCCGAAGCCGATGAAGCAGCTGTGCTGGAGCGCGTGGATCGCGCTGTGCTCGGTCGCCGCCTGATAGAGGACCGGGACGTGCCAGACGTAGAGGTCGATCGCCCAGAGCGGCAGGGCGACGAGGGGATGCGCGAGGTGCCGCATCCAGCCGAGCCAGCGGTTGTGAAGAACCGGCTGCAGCAGCGGGCCGGTCAGCCCGAGCACGATCAGGAGAGCTCCCAGGTCCCCCATGAGCAGGTGCTGGCCCATGTGCGCGAGCACCAGTTCGGAGTCGAGCCGGCCGAGCGGTGAGAGGAAGGCAATCGCGATCAGCAGCAGGCCCAGGGCAAAGCAGAGGGTCCGCCAGGTCGGCACCCCCCGGCCCTCCCGCGCCAGGGTCAGCGTCCGGAACGCGTAGGCCGTCGCTACCAGGGTGAGCGCGGCTGCCTGGAGGGGCTCGAAGACCGGGCCGCCCACGTGGGCGATGGGGAACACGTCCCCCATCGTAGGCCCGGCTGGATCCCGGCTAGATCCGGGCTAGATCCAGTCGATGCGCCTGAAGAAGGTCACCAGCACGAGCGCGCAGATCGCCATCAGCCCGAGCGCCAGCGCGTACCCGTAGTGCCAGTGGAGCTCGGGCATGTTGTCGAAGTTCATGCCGTAGACGGAGGCGATGAAAGTCGGGACCGCGACGATTCCGGCGATCGCCGAGATCTTCTTGACGACGTCGTTCTGGTTGACGCTGACCAGCGCCAGGTTCGCCTGCAGCACGCTGGTCAGGAGCTCGCGCTGGGCGCTCACCTGCTCGTCGACCCGGCGGGCGTGATCGGCGACGTCGCGGAAGAAGCTCCGCAGCTCCTCGGGGACACGCTCGAAGCCGCCGCCCTCGAGGAGCTCCAGCGGGTTGAGCAGCGGCCAGACGCCGCGGTGGAACTCGATCACCTCGCGCTTCAGGTGGTAGATGCGGGCGGTCGGCGCCGGGATGTCGTCATCGAAGACGTCCTTCTCGACCTCCTCGATGTCGTCCTCAATCGCCTCGACGACCGGGATGTAGTCGTCGACAACCTTGTCCAGGATCGCCCAGACGGCCGACGAGGCGCCGAGCCGGAGAAGGTCGGGACGGCTCTCGAGCATCTCCCTGGCCGTGTGCAGTTCGCTGCCCGGACCATGCCGCACTGTGATCACGAACGCCGGCCCCGCGAACACATGGATCTCGCTGAAGTGGACCTCCTCGCGGTCCTCGTGGTAGTGGGCGGTCTTCAGGACGATGAACACGTCCTCGTCGTAATCCTCGATCTTGGGGCGCTGGTGGGCCTGCTGCGCGTCCTCGACCGCGAGCTCGTGGAGCCCGAAGAGCTCCTGGAGGTTCTCGAGGTCCCCCGGCGCAGGCTCGTGGATCCCGATCCAGACGAACTCGCCGTTGCCGGCGTTGCGCCTGAGCTCCGCCGCCCGTTCGGGCGTCAGCGCCTCGTCATGCTGGCGCGCGCCGTCCTTGTAGTGGGCGCTGTCGACGATCATCGTGCGGCTCCGGGTTGGACTCTTCCCCCCTGGGAGCCCGGCTCCTGCGCGTTTACACCCTTGGGCGGTCTGTGTCAGATGTCGGCCTGTGCCGCGATCCGCCCCGAATCGGCCGCGGCGGCGAACGCCTCGTAGTCGCGCTCATTCTGGTCCGCGTACACCTCCGCGAAGTCGGCGATAGAGCGGTCGAACTTGTCCCCCCCGCCCAGGTACGACGCGATCGCGATCGGGTCGCCGGACCGCGCGTGCGCCCGGGCGAGCGTCGCACCGCAGAGCTTCGCGTAGAGCCCCATCGTGTATGGCGTCATCGTCTCGATCTGGGCTGAGCCCTTGCCGTCCCAGAGCTGCCTGACGTAGAAGTCGCGCCGGCCGCCGTCGATCCCCTGCTCGTTGGTGAGCCAGCCGAGGAGGACGTCGCTGGCCGCCTGCATCAGCCGCTGTCCCTCAACGACCCGCCGGCCCTGGTGCTTGTAGCGGCCGCCGCTCGCGAAGGGCGCTAGCACCGAGGGGCCGGCTTCCTTGACCTGCAGGAACAGCGGATCGTTCGAGTCGCTCCCGATCATCAGGACGATCCAGCAACGGGTCCCGACGCTGCCGACGCCCACCACCTTGTGGGCGACGTCGACGAAGCTATAGCGATCCGCGAGGTTCCGGATGTCCGGGGAGAGCGTTCCTCGGTACTGATCCACCAGTTCAACCAGCCCGGTCTGGACCGCCTTCAGCTTTCTCTTCGGCACGAGCTCCTTGATCGGGACGATCAGGGGCGGGTCGCTGATGATTCGCAGCTCCCCATCCTCCTCGCGGGTGAGATTGGTCAGCGCCCGGAGGCTGTTCTTGCTCTCGGCCTTGGCCTTCGCCTTGTCGAAGTTGCGGGCGACCTTGCGGCTCACCTGCGAGCGGTACTGCTCGAGGACATCGAGATCGACTCGCTCGTACCAGACGTCGATGCTGCGCGCCGCGGCCAGCCGCCTCATCTCCTCTCGATACGCCTGGACCGCCGTGGTCACGACCTTTCGACCGTCCCGCTTCTTGAAGCCGCGGTCCCGGCCGGCGACGGTGAAGCTCGCGGCAAGCCGCTTCACGTCCCACTCGAACGGTCCAGGGTGCGTCTCGTCGAAGTCGTTGATGTCGAAGATCAGCCGCCGGTCCGGAGCCGCGAAGACGCCGAAGTTGGAGAGATGGGCATCCCCGCAGAGCTGCACGTCGAGGCCCGATCGCGGGGTCACACCGAGGTCCGCCGCCATGATTCCCGCCGCGCCGCGATAGAACGTAAAGGGCGACACGAGCATCCGCCCGTGGCGGATCGCGATCAGCTCTGGGACGCGGTTCCGATCCTGCTCCTCGAGGATCCCGACGGGATCAGGGCGATCCGGTCCGGGCTCCCACCGACCCTGTATCGAGCGGGGCGTACGGCGACGAGCGGCCTTGCCGGCGGACTCGCGCTCGCTGGAAGTCACGGTCTGAGTCGAGGCCACCGCGACAGCCTCTCACTAAGCGGCCCGTTCGGCAATCAGCCGAGTGCGGCTTCGACCTCGCCGATCGCGGCGCGCTCGGCGTCGCTGACCCGCTCCCCGCTCAGCCCCATGAAGCCCTCCTTGCGGGCTTCCGCGACGCGCTCCGCCAGCGCCACGATGAACTTCCGGTACTCCTCGACCTCCTCGTCGCTGGCCTTGGACCTGAGGAGCGTGATCGCCTGCCTGACGTTGTCCAGGTTGTGCTGCTTGAGCTCCTCCGGCGAGCCGGCGCGAGTGCGATCCATCTCCGGCTTGGCGGCGGAGATCTCGTCGAGCAGCTCGCTTTCGCCGTGCTGCTTGCGGGCTTCGGTGTAGGCCTTGGCCATCGAGAAGGTCTCGCGGATGGAGCCGCCGCGGTCGGAGAGGATCACCACGAGGCCCGCGCTCGGCGGCCCCTCGAGGATCGTCTTCCACTCCTCCTCGGTGAAGTCGGACTTTGCTGTCATCGCCCCCGCAGTCTGTCGCAACTCAGCGAAGATCGTCGACCGGGATCCAGGCCGCATCCATGTCGACCCGCGATCCCCTGAACGGGACCCCCTCGGCCTCCAACAGCTGGCGCTGCCTGTAGCCCTTGGCCAGCGAGCCGTCGGCCCGGACGACCCGCTGCCAGGGCACACTCGGGTCGTGGCAGGCGGAGAGGACCTGGCCCGCGAAGCGCGGCGCGCCGGGCGAGAGGTCGCCGTAGCTGCTGACATGCCCTTCAGGGATCCTGCGGATCCGCTCGAGGACCTCTCGCCGCCTGGACGAAGTCAGCTCAGGCGCCATGCGGTCCAGAGACCGGCGAGGGCCGCCGGCAGGGCGGCCGCCATCCCGCGCGATCCGGCGCCCCGCTCCGGGGTCTGCAACGTAACGGCGAACGCGAGCGTGTCCCCGGCGTCGGCGACGGCGTTCGCCACAGTGGCGCTGCGGAGCCGATCGCGATCCTGGAGCCCGGCCACCGTAACCAGGCCGAGCACGAGATCCCGAACACCCGCGATGCGCGTGACAGCCACGGTCGCCGGGCCCACCTCCGTGAAGCCGAGCACGCGGAGAGCCCACTCGGGCGCCGTCAACATGCCGACACCGAAGGCGATCCGGGCGCCGCCCGAGAGCCAGGACCAGGCGCGGACATCCGGCCTGTCGACGGCTGCGCTGCTCATGAGCGCCGCAGCGAGACGGATAGCTCGGGCGAGCTCGCCAGGGTCTGAAGCACGACGCAGTAGCGCTCGGTGAGACGCTGCAGCGTCGCGAGCTCCTCATCGCTGGCGTCGCTCTCCAGGTCGAAACGCATGCGAATCGCTTTGAAGCCGACGGGCGCGTCGTTGTCGACGGCCAGCGTGCCACGCCAGTCGAGATCGCCCTCGGCGTGCACCTTGCCGCTGACCTCGAGCTCCATCGCCGTGGCGACTGAGCGCATGGTCACCCCGGCGCAGGCCGCCAGCGCCTGCAGGAGCATGTCCCCGGAGCAGGCCAATGAGCCATCGCCGCCGGTGCCGGGATGGAGTCCCGCCCGGACCAGCGCCTGACCCGTGTTCACCGAGCAGGAGATGCCCTCTTCGAGCGTCCCCTCCGCCTCTAGGGTGATCAGGGCCGAATCGGGGACCTCGCGGTAGCCCTCCTTCAGCGGCGCCTGCAGCTCACGCAGCTCGCTCGAGTTCGCCGGGTCGGGCACGAGGTGAGCCTACGCGATGCCCGATCGGGAGTGGTGCATCCGTCACCTCCCGGCGATAGGTTCCCGGCTTCGCAGCGGCTGGCGCTGTGTCTGGTCTGAAGAGAGGGGTGCATCGTGAAGCTGGTGATCGGCATCGTCCGGCCCGAGCGCGCGAACGACGTGCTCGAGGCCCTCTACCGGGCCGAGGTCCGCGGGATCTCGATGAGCAGGGTGCAGGGCCACGGTGGTGAGCTCGACCGGGTCGAGACCTACCGCGGCAGCACGGTCAAGGTCGAGGTGACCGACAAGGTGCGCTTCGAGATCGGAGTCTCCGACAACTTCGTAGAGGCGACGGTCCAGGCGATCTGCGACGGCGCCCGCACAGGCGAGGTGGGCGACGGAAAGATCTTCGTCGTCCCCGTCGAGCGCGCGGTGCGGATCCGCACCGGCGAGACCGATGAGGCCGCCGTGACCCCGGTGGCCGCGTGATGGACGCCCCGATCCTCGCCCAGGCAACTCAGATCGACACCGGCGACACCGCGTGGATGCTGGCCGCGACCGCGCTCGTCCTGATGATGACCATCGCGCTCGGACTCTTCTACGCCGGCCTGGTGCGCTCGAAGAACGCGCTCAACACCTTCATGATGTGCGTCAGCGCGATCGGGATCGCGGGCATTACGTGGGCGCTGATCGGCTACTCGCTGGCCTTCGACGGTAGCGGCGACCTGATCGGCGGGCTCAACTACGTCGGGCTCCACGACGTCACCTTCGCCCCCAGGGACGGGACCGCGATCCCCCACCTGGTCTTCTTCGCCTTCCAGGCGACCTTCTGCATCATCACGGTGGCCCTGATCTCCGGGGCGGTCGTCGAGCGGATGCGCTTCAGCACCTGGATGGTGTTCGCTGCGCTCTGGTCGGTGCTCGTCTACCCGGTGCTCGCCCACTGGGGGTTCGGCAACGGCTGGCTGATGGAGGGCGGAACGCTCGACTTCGCCGGCGGCATCGCCGTGGAGATGGCGTCCGGGTTCTCGGCCTTCGCGGCCGCGGTGGTGGTCGGGGCCCGAAAGGACTACGGACGCATCGGCCTCTTGCCCCACAACTCGATCCTCGTGCTCCTGGGCGGAGGCCTGCTGTGGTTCGGGTGGTTCGGCTTCAACGGCGGCAGCGGGTTCGGAACCGGAGACCCAAGCGTGCTGGCCTTCACCAACACGCTGCTCTGTCCCGCCGCCACCCTCTTCGTCTGGATGATCCTCGACCTGATCTTCGACAGGAAGGTGACGGCGATCGGCGCCGCGACCGCGATCATCGCCGGCTGCGTGCTGATCACCCCCGCGGGCGGCTTCATCAGCCCGGCCTGGGCCCTCGTGCTCGGCGCCGTGGGCGCGGTCCCCGTGTACCTGGTGATCCTCTACCGGCCCCGCACCCGGGTCGACGAGACGCTCGACGTGCTCGCCGCGCACGGGGTCGCCGGCTTTCTCGGGATCCTGACGATCGGCTTCATCGCCCAGCAGTCATGGAACGGCGTCTCAGACGGCTGGTTCTACGGCCACATCGGGCAGCTCGGCGATCAGGCCCTCGCCGCCCTGGTTACCCCCCTCTACGCGTTCGGGGTGACCTTCGTGCTGCTCAAGGCGCTCGGAGCGGTGATGCCGCTGCGCGGGCCGGAGCCCGACGAGGCCCTGGGCATGGACAGCGTCTACCACGGCGAGGAGGCCTACCCCACCGGCGAGGGCGCGATCCTGGTCACGCCCGAGGCGGGCGAGGAGGAGCCGCTGCCGGTGGCTCAGCCTTAGACGGCGGTGGCGCTACTCGTACGCCAGCGCCTGGAGCACGTCGAGTCGTGAGGCTCGGCGTGCCGGGGCGACCGCGGCGACCACTCCGGCGAAGGCGGCGACGATCAGGATGACGACGAGCTGGCCGACCGGATAGCTGAGCACGAAGCCCTGGTCCTGCAGCGGCACGGACATCAGCGCCGCGAAGATCAGGCCGAGCACCATGCCCAGCACCGCTCCGATCAGCGCTGTGATCACCGACTCGTAGCGGATCAGCCGACGCACCTGCCGGCGAGACATCCCAACCGCCCGCAGCATGCCGAGCTCGCGGGTCCGCTCGTAGATCGAGAGCGCCAGGGTGTTGGCGATCCCAAACAGGCTGACGATGATCGCCAGTGAAAGCAGGGCGTAGACGAGCCCGAGCAGCGGGTTGATCTGATTCTCCTGGTTCTGCTTCAGCTCCTGCTGGTTCATCACCTCGGCCGTCGGGAAGCTCCGGGCGAGGAGCCCGTCGATCCGGTCCTGCACGGTCGAAGCGTCGGCGCCCGGCGCGAGCTTCACGAAGTCGAAGGTGTCCTGCGCGACGGCGAAGTCCCTGGCCATCGCCGCCTGGGTGACGACCATGCTGCCCAGGAGATCGCCGGGTCCCTTCACCTCGCCGACGATCCGGAAGCTCGCCCGGTTCCCGGCCTGGCCCAGCGCGTGGATCGTGTCCCCCACCTCCAGGCCGTTGTCGTCGGCGAAGTTCTTCTCGACGATCGTCTCCGAGTCGGTCATGCCGCGCAGCGTCTGCTCGGTGGTGTCGCCCTGGAAGTCGAGGTTCAACACCTGGCTCGCGGTGGCCGGGTCGAGCCCCGTGGCTTGCGGCTTGCCCCCCACCCCGTCGATCTTGATCTGGCTGCTCTGCAGCGTCGAGACCGTCTGCACGCCCGGGACATTGCGGACGGCGGTCGCGACGGCCGTCGGGATCGGGTCATAGCCGTTGGTGTTCTGGATCTCGAGCCCGCCCTGGAAGCTCTTGTCGATTGCATCGGCGATCGAGGCCTTGAGCCCCGCCGCGAACACGGTCACGAACGAGACCAGCGCCAGCCCGATCATCAGAGCCGCCGCCGTCGCCGCCGTGCGGGACGGGTTCCGCTGCGAGTTCTCGCGCGCCAGCCGCCCGGTCAATCCGCGCAACCTCTCGAGCGGCGCGCCGATTGTGCCGGCGAGCGGCCGCACGAGCCGCGGGCTGTAGAGCGAGACGCCGAAGAGCACCAGCGCCGCTCCGCCGCCGAGCATCAGGGCGGCGTCTCCGGTCTTCTGGTTGCCGAGGAGACCGACCAGAACCAGGGCGACCCCTCCGAGCATCAGGAGCCAGGCGATCGCCACCGTGACGAACGAGCGGCGGCGGCTGGTGGTCAGCTCGAGCTCCTGCATCGCCGCAATCGGCGGCACCCGGGTCGAGCGCAGAGCCGGGTTGAGCACCGCGACCAGGGTGACCACGATGCCGATCACCACCGAGACGATCACCGTGCGGCTCGCAACGACCAGCGCGGTGGTGGGCAGGCCGATCCCAAGGGCGTTGAAGAGCGCCTCGATGCCCTTCGCGAACAGAAGGCCACCAAGCACCCCCGCCAGCGCGCCGACGAGGCCGATCAGGGCAGCCTCGACGAATACGGAGGCGAGGACCTGCCGGCGGGAGGCGCCCAGTGTGCGCAGCAGCCCGTACTCGCGGATCCGCTGGGACACCGTGATCGAGAAGGTGTTGAAGATGACGAACGCCCCAACGATCAGAGCCACGGCCGCGAACACGCCGAGGAAGATCGGCAGGAAGCTGAGCGCGTCGTGGATGTCATCCGAGGAGCGGTTGGCGTTCTGCTCGGCCGTCTCCACCCGAAGCGTCGGCGGCACCACCTTCTCGATTCGCGACTTGAGCTCCTCGGGCGAGACATCGGGGTTGAGCCCGACCGAGATCTGGTTGAAGCGGCCGACGTTGCCGGTGATGAACTGGGCCTCGGGCAGCGTCAGCTGCGCGATGCTGGCGCCTCCGAACGAGGTGCCGCCGAGCTCGGTCAGGCCGACGAGCCGGTAGGTGCGCACGCGCCGCTCTCCGGCGATCCGGATCGGGTCGCCGACCGAGAGGCCGGCATCGTCGGCCGCCGCCTTGTCGAGAGTGGCTTCATGGGGGTTGGTGGGCCGATGTCCCTGGACCGTCTTCAGGGTCTCGATCTGCGGCGGCAACACCGCGGAGACGAACTTGGGGGCGAACTGCGTGCCCACCGACTCGTCGCCCTTGAAGATGCCGCCGCCGGTGAAGATCGTCCCGGCCGCGAGCCTCACTCCCGGCACCGCCTGCACCTTCTTGAGGACCCCGGCGGGGAAGCTGATGGAGGTGTTGGTCTCCTGGGTGACCGGCTGCTTGTTGGTGATCACCACGGCCGTGCCCTTCAACGAGTCGTTGAAGATGTCGTCGAAGGCCTTGTTGATGGTGTCGGTGATCACGTAGGTGCCGGCGATCAGCGAGACGCCGACGAACACCGCAACCGTGGTACCGAGCGCCCGCAGCTTGCGGGCCCAGAGGCTCTTGACGGCGACGCTGGTCACCCGACTTGCTTCATCAGCTCGATCACCTCGTCCGTCGAGCCCGGTGCGGCGTCGGAGACGATCTCGCCGTCGCGGAGCGTGAGCAGGCGATCCGAGTACACCGCCGCCTCCGGGGCATGGGTCACCATCACCACCGTCTGGTCAAAGTCGTCAACGGCCTGCCGTAGCAGCCGCAGGACGTCCTCCGAGGCCTTGGAGTCGAGGTTCCCGGTCGGCTCGTCGGCGAAGACGACTGCGGGACGCGAGATCAGGGCCCGGGCCACCGCCACCCGCTGCTGCTGGCCGCCCGAGAGCTCCGAGGGCAGGTGGGTGCGGCGGTCCTGCAGGTCGACCGTGTCGAGTAGCTGTTCGAGCCACTCCTTGTCCGGCTTCCGGCCGGCGATCGAGAGCGGCAGCACCAGGTTCTCCTCCGCCGTCAGAACCGGCAGCAGGTTGAAGAACTGGAAGATGAAGCCAAGCTTGTCGCGGCGCAAATTGGTCAGATCGGCGTCGTCGAGCGCCGTGATCTCGGAGCCGTCGATAAGCACCCGGCCGCCGGTGGGGCGATCGAGGCCAGCGAGCACGTGAAGGAGCGTCGACTTCCCGGAGCCCGACGGCCCCATGATCGCGGTGAAGCGGTCGCGCTCGAAATCGACGCTGACGTCGCGGAGCGCATCCACCGCCGCATCGCCCTCGCCGAAACGCCTGCTGACGTCGATCGCCTGCACGATCGGACGCTCCGCGGCCACCGCCGTGCCGTCCGTTCGCGTCTCTGTCTGCTCATTCACTGGCTCGGTCATCCGTGACAACCCCCCGCATCGAAGGACGATCGCAAGCTAGCGATTCGGACCGCTCGCCGTCCATACTGAATGGACCCGATGTCGGTCGAAGAAAGCATTAGGGGGAGGTCCGGGTTGTCCCCAGGCTCCGAGTTCGCGGGCTTCAGGATCGAGCGCGCGCTCGGGCACGGCGGCATGGGGATCGTCTACCTGGCCCGCGAGGTCCGCCTCGACCGGGACGTCGCCCTGAAGGTGATCAGGTCCGAGCTCGCCGAGGACGAGAGGTTCCGAGCCCGCTTCCGAGAGGAGTCGCGCATTGCGGCCTCGATCGAGCACCCCCGGGTGGTCACTGTCTTTGGCGCCGGCGAGCGGGACGGACTGATCTTCGTGTCCATGCGCTACGTGCCGGGGCGCGACCTCGGCCGGCTCATCTCGGCCCGCGGCGCGCTCTCGGCCGAGGAGGCCGCCCCCCTCATCGCGCAGGTCGCCGACGGGCTCGACGCGGTTCACGAGGTGGGGCTCGTCCACCGCGACGTCAAACCGGCGAACGTTCTCGTCGGCGAGCCCGGCGCTGCCGGGGATGCGCCGGTGGCGTTTCTGACCGACTTCGGCCTGGCGAAGATTGCGGCTTCGACCAGCGGCCTGACGGCGACCGGCGAGGTGATCGGCACCGTCGATTACATGGCGCCGGAGCAGATCGAGGGGCGCCGGGTCGACGCCCGCACCGACGTCTACGCGTTGGGCTGCGTTCTGTTCCACGCGATCACCGGCGACGTGCCGTTCCCGGAGCGCGAGAGCTCGGCGAAGATGTGGGCTCACCTGAACGAGGCGCCCCCGCCGGTCGGGTCGGGGGACGGCGGCCGCGCTGTCCTCGACCCGGTGATCCGCCGGGCGATGGCCAAGGACCCGGCCGACCGGTTCCCATCCGCCGGCGACCTGGGGCGGGCGGCCGTTGCCGCGGCGCGCGGCGAGGCCGTCACGGAGCCGGAGCACATCGTCGGCACTGGAGAGGCGGCCCCCGCGGCGGAGACCATTCCCCTCGACGTGACTCGCCCCACCGAGCGCCTCCCGCGACGCCGCCGCAAGCCGCGCCGCCTGCGGCGGATCCTGATCCCGCTGCTCGCGCTGCTGATCGCCGCGGCGATCTCCTTCGCCGCGCTGATCGCGGTGCCGAAGCTCACCAATTCCGACAGCCCGGCGCCGAAGCCGAGCGGCATCACGGTTCCTTCCCTGGTCGGTCAGCCGCTCGACGTCGCCGAGCAGCGGCTCGACGAACTCGGACTCGACTCCACCGAGGAGGGCGGCGGCATCTTCGGGGTGCTGATCCCGTCCGATTGGGAGGTCTGTGCGACCTCGCCGGCG
The DNA here is from genome assembly GCA_963797265.1 of uncultured Solirubrobacterales bacterium. GTDB lineage: Bacteria > Actinomycetota > Thermoleophilia > Solirubrobacterales > 70-9 > DASUPK01. The sequence continues at coordinate 279,003 of CAWCOY010000006.1, forward strand.
GCGGACTCAACAGTTCGACGCGGCTCAACGATCCAGCTTGCCATCGATCGCCCGGGCGCCTGCTGAGCATCTTTCCGGAGCCCCTGTTCAGGTCCCCGAGGCAGTAGTACTGTCGCTGCTTCAGCCCTCCCGGGCAGCGAGCGCGAAAGGAGAGCCGTGGCCACCACGACCCTGTCGAAGGACATGCTGGAGGCGCATCCGGAGCCCGCTCGGATCGACCGCGACGTGCTGGCCCGCTGTATCGACGAGTGCCTTGCCTGCGCCGCGAGCTGTGTCGCCTGCGCCGACGCGGATCTGGCCGAGGAGGATGTGGCCGACCTCCGTAGGTGCATCCGCCTCTGCCTGGACTGCGCAGACGTCTGCGATGCCACCCGCAACGTCCTCGCCCGGCAAACGGAATACGTCGCCGAGACCGCGAGGCCCCAGGTCGCGTCATGTAGGGCGAACTGCGCGGCGTGCGCCGAGGAGTGCGAGCGCCATGCTGACCATCACGAGCACTGCCGGATCTGCGCCGATCAATGCAAGCGCTGCGAGAAGGCCTGTTCCGCGGTGCTGGACGCGATTGGCTGAATATGGCTGCCGAAGAGCTCAAAGAGGCCCTGCAGGGACGGAGCGAGGTGGAGCTCACCGTGAAGGGGGCGCAAGTCCGGCAACGAGAGCAGCCGGCCGATCTGGTTCGTCGAGGACGGGAACCGGCTCCTGTTGCTGCCCGTCAGCGGCTCGGACAGCAACTGGTACCGGAACGCGGTGAAGACGCCCGAGATCCGGCTGGGGGCCGACGGCGCTGAGCTTCGGGCGACGGCCAAGCCGGTCGATGATCCGTCCGGGGTGGCTGACGTCGTCGAGAAGTTCGGTGAGAAGTACGGCGCCGATCGGGTGGCGGAGTACTACCCGAAGCAGGACGCCGCCCTGGAGGTTCCGCTGGGCTAGGCGGTGGCCGAGGACCTGGCCGGCGCAGTGGCGGCGGCCTTGGCCTCTTCGGCCGGCTCGACGTCCGGCGCCGATACCCCGGCGACCTTGTAGGCCTCCTGCTGGTCGAGCGTCTCGCGATCCAACAGGGCGTGGGCGAGAGCATCGAGCTGCTCCCGGTGCTCCTCGAGCATGCGGATCACCTCGCGCTCGGACTCCTCGACGATGCGACGCACCTCCTGGTCGACCAGCTCCTGAGTGGGCTCGGAGGCCGGGACCGTGCCCGGCAGCAGCGCGCCGTCCTGGCGCCCGTCGGTGACCGCGATCGGGCCGACCGCGTCGCTCATCCCCCACCGTCCGACCATTCCGCGCGCGACTCGCGTGAGGTTCTGGATGTCCGATTCCGCGCCGGTGGACAGGTCGTCGAAGACGACGCCCTCGGCTGCACGGCCGCCGAGCGCGACCTTGATCTGGGCGAGGAGCTCCTCGCGGCGGTAGTTGTAGCGATCGCTCTCGGGGGTCGAGAGCGTGACGCCCAGAGCCTGTCCGCGCGGGATGATCGAGATCTTCCGGACCGGGTCGGCGCCCGGGGTGAGCATCCCGATCAGGGCATGGCCCGACTCGTGGTAGGCCGTGCGCCGGCGGTCCTCCTCGGTCATCACGATCTGGCGCTCGGCGCCGAGCAGGATCTTCTCGATCGACTCGGTGAAGTCGCTCTGGGCGACCTTGGGGTGCTCGTTTCGGGCCGCGGTCAGAGCGGCCTCGTTGACGAGCAGCGCGATGTCGGCGCCGGTGGAGCCCGGGATCGAGGAGGCGATGCGCTCCAGGTCGACGTCGTCCGCCAGCGGCACGTCCCGGGTGTGGATCTTGAGGATCTGGACGCGGCCGGGCTGGTCGGGCGCGTTGACGGCGATGCGCCGGTCGAAGCGCCCCGGACGGAGCAGGGCAGGATCGAGGATCTCGGGGCGGTTGGTCGCGCCGAGGACGATCACATTGGTGCCGGGCTCGAAGCCGTCCATCTCGGTGAGGATCTGGTTGAGCGTCTGCTCGCGCTCGTCGTTGCCGCCGCTCAGCCCGGCGACGTTGCCCGAGCGTGACCGTCCGATCGCGTCCAGCTCGTCGATGAAGACGATCGCGGGCGCCGCCTCCTTCGCCTGCTTGAAGAGGTCGCGCACCCGCGAGGCGCCGACGCCCACGATCGCCTCGACGAACTCGGAGGCCGAGAGGTGGAAGAACGCGGCGTGGGCCTCGCCGGCGACGGCGCGGGCGAGGAGCGTCTTGCCGGTCCCGGGCGGCCCGTAGAGCAGGACACCGTGCGGCACCCGCGCGCCGAGCTTCGTGTAGCGCTGCGGGTTCCTCAGGAAGTCGACGATCTCGACGAGCTCGTCCTCGGCCTCGTCGATGCCGGCGACGTCCTCGAAGGTGACCCGCTGCTCCTCGCCGGGCTGGACGCGGCGCGCGGTGGCGCGGCCGAAGCCGCCGAGAACCCCTCCCCCACCTCCTCCCATCTGGCGCCGGATGAGCCAGATGAAGAAGCCGATCAGCAGGATCGTCGGGAGGAAGCCGAGCAGGAGGGTCGCCAGAAGCGAGCGGCCGCTGTCTGGCGCCTCGGCGTTGATCACCACCCCATGCTGGGCGAGCAGCTGCGTGATGGAGGCCGGGTCGATGAACGACGGAACCTCGGTCTTGAACTTCGTGTCGACCTTGATGGGCTTCGCGTCGCCGGGCGGGTCGTAGGTCGCCGCAGCCTTCAGCTCACCCTCGATCGAGTCCTCCTTCGAGCTGATCTCCTTGACGTTGTTGGCCGTGACCTGGTTCGTGAAGAACGGCTGGTACGGCACGCGCGCCCGCTCGCCCGGACCGCTGGTGAGGAAGGAGATCAGCAGGTTCACCGCGAGTAGCCCAAGCAGGAACGCGATGAACGCCCGGCTCCGCGGGATCATCGGCGGCTTCTCCTTGGGCGGAGCGCCGCGCCCGTCGGGAGCGGGATCTACGCGCCAGCCCGCCGGGTGCTTCTCGGATGGCGTGGCGCGCCTCTGGGGCGGGGTCGAGCTGTCGGCCGGCGAGTCGGGCAAGGTTCGAATGTACTCCCCGGCGGACCGCGGGAACGGGCTATCCGGCCTCAGCGACCGCCTAGCGCGGCACCCTCGGCAGCCGAATCACCCTGCCTTTCTGATGAGCCTGCTGGCGGTGCGTGAAGGCGAGCTTGACCCACTTCTTACGCGAGAAGCGCTTCGTCATGTTCGCGAACCACGGCGAGGTCGGGTCGGTCGCCTGGGAGTAGGTCAGGATCCCCTGCGACTTCGGCCCGCCCTTGGTCAGATGGGTGGTCAGGACCATCGAGGACCCCTCCACCACTTCCCCGTACGGAGCGTTGTAGCCCGGGTCCCCGTTGGATGCGTTGATGTTCTGGAAGCAGTCGGCGCAGCCGTGGATCGAGATCCGCGTCGGTCCTCTTGTCGCAACCTGCACACCCCGCATGCCGCTGTCGAGTGGGATGCCGTGGTCGCGCAGCTCCTGCACCGCCAGAGCGAGGGCCTGCAGCTGCGCCGGGTCCGCGGTGTTGAGCTGGTTCGGGGTGTTGAGTGGATCGGCGGGGTTGAACTGGTCGGCCCAGTAGTCGCTGCCCCCCGGCGCGAGGCGGCTGTAGGCGGCGAACAGCCAGGCTCCCCGGCTGTCGAGGTTGCCCGTGTCGTCATAGGCATCGAGGATCGGGCAGGCCTGGCTGATGTCGACGCTGCCCCCGCCGGACAGCGGGACAGTCGGGTTGGCACGGCATAGTCCGGCGAGCTGTTTGGAGACGAGCTGCGCCAGGTAGTCGGTGTCGCTCTCCCACATCGCCTGCAGCGAGCCGATCCCGAAGCGGCCACCATTGCCCAGAACCGACCGCACCGCCAGATTGCCATAGCGGGTGCGAAGTCCCTGGATCTCGTTGTCGAGCCCGATCAGCGGAGTGATGCCCGTGATCGGGGACGAGGGGTTGGCGAGCCAGAAGGAGTCGTTCGAGTTCTCGACGTAGTCGCGCCGGATCAGGCTCGGCATCTCGCTCGCCGGCAGATAGCCGCCCGGGGTGCAGGCCGAGCGTGACCCGTCGAGCGTGATCAGCCGGGCGGCGGCGTAGACGATCTGCGGCAGCCCGGCCGGCGTGCAGGCGTCGATCAGGGACTTCGGCACGTTCGAGTAGCGGCCGACGTCGGCGTACAGCGCCCGTCCCGTGGAGTCGGCGGCGATCGTGTTGAAGAAGGGAACGCCACGACCACGGCGCTCGACGCCGAGGAGGTCCTGAACGCTCCGGGACCGGCCCATCTTCAGATACTGATTCGCGACGCTCCCGTTGTTGAAGTTGGCGTCGGTAAGGGCGTAGGCGGTGGTCGTGCTCCAGCCGTAGCTGGCATCGGGGATCGTGATCACCAGGCCGTAGCGGGTGCCGTAGAAGGTGTGCGGCTGTCCGTTCACGTTCACGGTCGTCCGGGTCATCGGGATCGTCTGCCCGTCGACGACATAGCTGGTCGGATCGCCTGGGGCGAGCTGCAGCTGCTGGATCACGAACCGGCGGCCGGTGGAGACAGTGTGGGTCCAGGCCATGCTCCGGTTGAACCCGACGCCAACCATCGGGAAGCCGCCGAGGGTCCCGCCCTCAGCGTTGTACTTGCCCGGAACGGTGAGCTGCGCCATCCAGAACCGATCGACCCCTCGCCAGGGGAAGTGGGGATTCGCGAGCAGTAGGCCGCCGCCCTTCTTGGTCCCCTTAGAGCCGAAGGCGAGGCCGTTGGAGCCGAGATCGGAGTCGCCGTTCTCGGCCCCGACAGCCCGCCTCAGAGCCTCGGGATGGATTCGGGTCGAGGTGGCCGGCTCATTCCCAAAGGTCCCCGGAGGCTGGGCGTCGTAGAGGTCGCTGATGAAGACCCCACTCGACGCACCGATCTCGATCTGCAGGCCGCGCAGCGCGAGATCCTCGAAGGTGATCGGGCGAACCCAGGACTGGCCCTTGCAAGCGGGATCGCGGAAGTGGTGGCTGCCTAGGAAGGCGTTGAACCCGTCGGCCCAGCCGTGGTAGAGGCGCCGGGCGTTCTTCTTGATCTGGCCGCTGAGCGCCTTCTCCGTGCCCGTCGCCTGCACCCACTTCCAGAAGGCGTCCGACTTCGGGTTCGGGTCGACGCTGCCGTTCGAGTAGTAGCGCGAGACACCATCGGCCCCGAAGAACTGGGTGCGCTCGCCGCGAACGGTGACGATCGCGTCCTCGAACAGACAGGTGTTGTCCTGCGCGTAGGAGTACCCCTCGCCATAGCCGAGCGAGCGGAAGTCCTTGGCGCGGACGTGGGGGATGCCGGCGGAGTCCCGGACGACCTGGACGTGGTAGGTGCGCTTCTTGCCGTGCGCCGGCTTCTTGCCGAGCGCCGGCGAGGCGAAGGCCGCCAACAGGACCGCGGTGAACACCGCAACGAGGCCCAGATGGAGGCGTACGCGATTCAACGGCCGACGGAATCTACACCCGTCTGCAAGCACCTAGGCGAGCCGGACGAGATTGCGGCTCAATGCAGCAGCCCGGCCTCTCCGGCCTTGATGCTGGCCTCGACCCGCGAGCGGCAGTCGAGCTTCGCGAGGATGTTGCGGACGTGCATGTCGATGGTCCGCGGGCTCAGGAAGAGCTCCTCGGCGATCTCGCGGTTCGTGCGTCCGTCGGCCACCAGGCGCACCACCTCGAGCTCGCGGCGGGTTAGCGGGCTTCCCTCTCCGTCCGTCGCGACGCGGCCGAGCCGCTGCTCCACCGACTCCCCGAGCTCCTCGATCGCGCTCGCCGCGCGGCCCGCGAGGGGACGAGCAGCCAGGTTGCGCGCCACCCGGTAGGCCTCGGCGTGGCGCTCGACGGCGAGCTCGCGCTCTCCGGCCGCGGTCAGGGCGATCCCGGCTCGGTGGAGGATCTGGGCGCGCTCGGCGGGGATGCGGAGCGAGCGGTGCAGCTCGACCGCCCGGCCGAGCTGCTCGGCTGCGAGCTCGGGCTCGCCGTCGGCCAGGGCGATCTCGCCGAGCGCGTGAGCGAGGGCGGCGAGGGCGTCGCCGTGCCCGGAGTCGGTAGCGACTCGCGTCAGGCCGTCGGCGCAGGCATGTGCCTCATCGAGTTGTCCCGCCTGAGCGAACAGGGAAGCCCCGTGCCGCAGGCCCCAGACCGCGTAGTGGTGATCCTCGCTCTGCTCCCAGCGCTCGAGCAGGAAGCGGCAGCGCTCGAGCGCCTCGCCCCGATCGCCGTCGTAGTCGGCCACAACGGACAGCGAGGCGGCGCAGTCGACCTGCATCGAGAGGATGTCGAGGCGACGTGCCGACTCGAGTCCGGCCGTCAGAAGACGACGCGCCGGGCCAAGCTCGCCGCGCAGGCCCCGGATGAACCCGAGGGAACCGTCGGCGATGGTCCGCACTCCGTCCGCCTCGTGGGTCTCGATGAGTTCGCGGCAGATCTCGATCGTCCGCGGCCACTCGCCGAGCTCCCGCAGCACGTACGCCATACAGGCGACGCAGCCAGCCTCGGGTCCGTGATCGTCCGCGATCTGGCAGAGATCGAGGGCGCTGGAGAGCGCCTGGCGCGCGTTCGCGTAGTCGCCGGCGGTCTCGAAGGTCGTGCCTAGACGCTGATAGGCATCGATGGCCTCGGTTGTCAGGTTGTGCTCGAGGGCCAGCGAGAGACCCTCCTCGACGAGCTTCATGCCCGGCTCGAAATCGCCACGCTTCGCGAGCACGACGCCCTCCGCGGTCAGTGCGCGCGACTGCAGGTCGACGCGGCCGGCCTCCCGCGCCTCGCCGGCGGCGCGGCGGCTGAGCTCGAGCGAAGCCGCGTGGCGGCCCGCGTACTGGAGGAAGTCCGAAACCGCCAGCCGGTCTCCGGCGGCCTCACCGGGGTCGCCACTGGCCGCGAAGGCATCGGCGGCGGCAGTCAGCGACTCGATCGCGCCCGCCCGATCGCCCTGAAGCACACAAAGCCGGCCGAGCCGCCTCTGCGCGGCGGCGAGGGCGGCGCCGTCCTCGGCGGCACGATGAAGCGCGGAGGCCTCGCGCCAGCTGCGAGCCGCATCCGAAAGCTCACCGGCGAGCTCGGCCCAGGCTCCATGGGATTCGAGCGCGGCGAGTCGCTCGTCGGTGTCCTCGTCGGCCGGCCAGAGCTCGAGCGCCTGGCGCGCCATCCCAGCGGCATCGCGATAGGCGTGCACCGACTCGAACTCGGTCGCGGCACGCATGAGCTGGTGGCGCGCCCGTGCCTCGTCGTGGGCCCCCAGCCAGTGAGGGGCGACCTCGACCGCAGGCGCGTCACGGGCCTCGAGGCGCTCGCCCAGCTCCCTGTGCAGCTCGCGGCGCCGAAGCCATGGAACGTCGCGGTAGAGCGCCTCTCGGACCAGAGCGTGGCGGAAGGCGCCCCTGCCTTCTCCGCTCTCGCGGACGATGCCGAGCTCGAACAGCTCTCCGACGCCATTCTCCCCGGTGAGGCCCACCACTGCCTCGAGCTCGAATTGCTCCCCTGCGATGGCCGCGGCCTCGGCGGCGGCACGGCCGTCCGCGCTGAGGTCGGTGCAGCGCAACAGGACCGCATCGCGCACGGTCTCGGGCACGGACACCTCGGTGCCCTCGGCGAGCTCCAGGCCGCCCGCGCCGGACTGGATGCGGGCCTCCTCGGAGAGCGCGCTCGCGAGCTCCTCGACGAAGAACGGCAGCCCCTGCGCCCGGTCGTGGACGGTTCGCACCAGGGGCCGGGACGGGGCCTCACCGAGCTGACGCTCGAGCAGTGCCGCCGTGCCGGCTTCGTCGAGCGGCACGAGCGCGATCTCGTCGAGGGCCCGCCGGCGGCGCAATTCGATTCGCATGCGCCGCAGCGGGTGCTCGCGCGAAAGCTCGTCGGAGCGGTAGGCGCCTACCAGCAGCAGCGATGTGTCGGACAGGGTGGGAACCAGCTCCGCAAGCAGCTCGAGCGTCGCCGCGTCGGACCACTGCAGATCGTCAAGAAGAACGAGCGCTCCGGCCTCGGGGGCCACGGTCACGAATGCGCAGCGGATTGCCTCTCGCAGCGTGGTCGTGTCGACGCCGCCGGGCGGGGGGCCGAGCTCGGGCAGCAGCAGCCGCAGATGCTCGCCGAGCGGCCCGCAGTCGTCGAGGCCGTCGGGTACCGCCCGCAGATAGGAACGAAGTGCGGCGGCAACGGGGCCGTATGCGGGCGTCGAGTCGTGACTGGCGGCCCCCCGCAGCACCGGGGCCTTCGTGGAGCCGGCCAGCTCGTCCATCAGGAGGGTCTTGCCGACCCCGGCCTCACCGGTGACCAGGAACAGCCCACCCTCGCCGGTGATCGCCTGATCCAGCCGCTTCTCCAGGCGAGCGCGCTCCTGATCGCGCCCGATCACTCCCCGGTTGGCCATCGTGGCGAGTCTAGACGCGGGCGAGCACCGCACGGCGACCTCGCCGGCGGCGCCCGCGTCGCGCTGGGCGGTCACGCGGGGACCGGGTCCTCGCGGACGATCACGGTGTCGGCGACCTTGGTGACTTCGTCGGCCGTCATGCCCGCGTTACTCGCGTGGCGGCGGATCGCCTCCGGGCTGACGCCCTCGTAGATGCAGACGGTCCCGAGCTTCCCGTCATCTTCCTCGACGACGTAGCTGCGGATCCAACGCACCTCGTCGCTCATCTTCTCGCCCTCCGCCGTCGACTTGGCGGCGGACGCCTCGAGCTCCTCCGGCGTCTTCCAGTTGTTGCGGCGGCGAATCACGTACAGGTCCATCTTTGCCTCCTCTTGCCCCTCGGGCATTGGGTTGCTTGACGAGGGCAGCATCGATTCGCCGGAGTGCCAGGACAACGGCAGAACTGCCGTATCGGGCGAACTGCCGCACCGGGATTGGGCCGATAGCGGCAGTGCGCTCGCGGTCACCTAGGGCGAGATTTCCGCGGTCGAGCTAGTCAAGACGGGGTCTTGTCGAGCCACGCCTCCGTCCTACGACCAGAATTCGTCCCAGGCGTAGAGATCGTTGAAGTGCTCCCGGCCGTCGACGACCTTGCCGTCCTTGAGCTCGAAGAGGATGCAGCAGCCGACATCCAGGTGCTTGCCGTCTCGGTCCCCGGTGCTGTGCTGGAGGCCGATCACGCGGCCGTCGTCAGCTGCAAACAATTCCTGCAATCCGGCCTGAAAGGTCCCGCCAGTCCTCTCTCCGATCTGGCCGAAGTAGGCGAGAGTTGCGTCACGGCCCTGGTAGTCGTCGGCCATCGAGCTCCGCCCAGGCAGGTGCCACACGATGCTCTCGTCGAACAGCTCGGTCAGCGTGTCGATGTCGGCCTCGTTGAAGGCCTCGTAGGCGCGCCGCATGATCGCGACGTTTTCGTCTGCTGCCATGGTTTCTCCTAACGCCATTGGTGCCGCTGTCCCCCCGTCGGACTTGATCACCCTATCGAGGGCGGAGCAGGGTCGCCAAAGGGGTCACTCGCTGGAAGCAGAGCCATGATTCTGTTGACGACGCAGGTTGAGGAGTTCGCCCGCATGGGAACTCCGCCGAAGGTCACGTCTGGGTGTGCTCGAAGATTGTGGAACCAGGCCGGGTGCCTAGCGTCGCCCTGCTTTGAGGCGACGATGGTGACCCGGTCCCCGTCGTGGAAGTAGATGACCGCGTTCCGTCGCAGCGCACCGCTCTTCGCGCCCCGGGTCTCGAGCAGGGCGGTTGGGAGGACCAGGCCCATCCCAACCCGGCCACGGGTTGCCCCCAGCAGATATGGATCGACCTTCCAGACGCATCGCGGAAATCTCCGGTCTGGCGGACTCGGTGGGAGTGTCGAGGAGTCGCTCCCCGCGCTCTCGCTCGGCGGTCATCGTTTACCTCTCTCAGCCCCGCGCGCGCTTGAAGCCCTCTCGCCAGCTCGCCCACACCGGCCGCCAGCCGAACTCGTGTCGGGCCTTCGCGTTCGTGGCGCCGCGAAGCTCGGCCGACATCTCGCCGACCATCTTCCCGGCGAGGAGCCGCCCCAGCCAGCGTGGCACCCGTCGCGGCGGCTTCGCCCCGAGGACCTCGGCGTAGTGGGGCAGCCACTCCCGCATCGGTGCCGGTTCGTCGCTTACGACGTTGTAGATGCCGCGAGCGCCGCACTCGAGCGCGGCTACGGTCGCGGCGGCTGCGTCATCGACGTGGATGAATGAGAACAGCCCGCCTCCGTCGCCGACGATGGGGAAGCGGCGGCGGCGCACGTCCGATGCCGTCGATCCATCCTCGGCGAAGTAGGTACCGGGGCCGTAGAACCAGCCATAGCGAAGTACGAGGCCCTCGATTCCCTCGGTGTCGAGAACCGCCTTCTCCATCTCCTCCACCGCCGCAATCGCCGAACCGAACGGCTCCGCCGCCTCGCTGAACAGCGGGTCACGCTCGTCCTTTACCGCTCTGCCGGTGGGCTCGTAGGCGAACGCGATCGACTGACAGATAAAGCGCCGGGCCCCCGCCGCCCGCGCCGCGGCAAGCAGATTCCGGGTCCCGACGGTCCGCAGTTGATTGGTTTTCTCATAGAGGTCTTTCTTTCGGGGTTGGAAGCGATCCGGTAGGGCCGTCAGCTGGTGGATCAGAGCCTCAGGCTTCGCCTCGGCCACGGCAAGTGCAAGTCGTTGGGCCATGAGCGCATCGCAGACGACGGCATGCGCTCCCGCGTCCTCGAGATCCGATGCCCGAGCCACCGAGCGCGTCATGCCGGTCACGTCGTGGCCGGCGTCGATCAGCTGGCCGACCAGCGGGCGTCCAATGGCGCCGCTCGCTCCCGCGACGAAGACCCTCACCGGTCCGCCTCGGCGGGCACGGTCGAGGAGAGGAACCGCACGATCGCCTCAGCGAGGGCATGGGGCTGGTCGATCGGGATCAGCGTCCTGCTGTCGGGGATCTCGATGAAGCGCGCGTTCGGAAACGATTCCGCGAGCCGGCGACCTGCGGCGAGGGGCATCACCATGTCCTCCGCGGCCCAGGCAACGAGGACTGGCTTCCGGAACTGTCCGAGCTTCGGGTTTGCCGCGACGAGCTCACTGCGCCCCGCACGGGTGTCACCCGCGTACTTGCGCAGGTCCCTCCGGATCTCTTTCCGCACCCTCATCGGTTCGAGCCAGCGATCGAATAACCGGTCCGGCACCGGGCGCTTCGACATCCGCCCGAACGTCAGCGGGAGCTGGCGCAGCGCTCGGAAGCGAAGCAACTTGAGCGTGGCAAGGCCGCCTGGTATCTCCGCGGTGAGCGCGGCTACCTTCCCAGGCAATCCCGGCGGGTAGTTGTCGTACGTCTCACATGAGGCGAAGACGATCCACCCAATCCGCTCGTCCCATTCCTCCGCGATCAGGATCTGCGCGCCGCACCAGTCGTTGAAGACGAGCGTGACATCGCGCAGCTCGAGCCTCTCCAGGAACTCGACCAAGATCCGGACCTGGCCGCGCAGCGAGAGATCGGCTCCGTCGCGCATCGGCTTGCGATGAGCGCCCATCGGCAGCGTCGGGCGGATGCAGCGGAAGTCGGGGCCGAGTTCGGCGGTTACCTCGTCCCACAGGCTCGCGTCCATGAGCAGGCCGTGAAGGAGGACGAGCGGTGCTCCCCCGCCGCCGCTGTCGAGGTAGGAGATCGGACCCGCGTCGAGCTCGAGCTCGAGGTTCGCGGCCTCCGCGCCGGTTTGGGCGCGGCGAGAACTCATACGGCTTTGCTTCCACTGGCCTCGCGCGCGTGCTCGAGGAACGCGTTGATCCCCTGTGTGTCGTAGTGGAACATCTGCGCGCGGGCCAACTTGCCGTCGCGGACCTCGTAGAGGCCGATGACCGGCGATTCGAAGCGCTCACCATCGGGAGCTACGGCCCGCATGTGGTACAGCACGACGACCTCGCCGTCCTTCTCCGAGATCACCCGAGGGTCGAACCGCCGCTCGGCCTCGGTCGGCTGAACCGGGTCCCACGTTCCGAGCCAGCTGTTCTCGGAGGGGCCCTCTAGCTGCTCCTTGAGCGAGGGCATCCCGTCGACCACGCCGCCGTAGGGAAGCGACGGGGCGTCTTGGAGTTGGACGTCCTCGTGGTAGAGCTCGAAGAGCTTTGCGCCGTCGCGTTCCTCAACCGCCTGGATAACCCCGAGCACCACCTCAGCATCGGATCCCATGGTGACTCCCTTCGCGCCAGCCCCGCGAGCAACCCGTGGTCCCCGGATCGCGAGGTGTTTGGTTGGATTTTTTTGAATAATAGAGCATACGCTCTATTTAGCGGCGACAATCGACAGAAAGGTGGCCATGTCCCTCTATCGAGAGCTACGAGAAAGCAGCGCCGAGGACACCCGCACGCTCGTCGACGTCGAGCGCACGGGAGAGCGTGCGATCGTCACCATGAACGAGCCCGAGCGGCTGAACCCGCTGAGCGTCGGGCTCAACCTGCAGCTGCAGGAGCACCTCTCAGAGCTCGCGGGCGACCCCACGCTGCGCGCAATCGTCCTCACCGGCGCCGATCCCGCGTTCTCGACCGGCGGCGATCTCGAGATGATGGCGGCTGGCAATCGCGCGATCCGCGACGCCGGCAACCCCTCGGACACCACCGACGCCTGGCGCTGGATCCGTCGCCAGTTCGGCGGCGTCGCGCGAATCATCACCTCAACCGACAAGCTCTTCGTCGCCGCCCTGAACGGCCCCGCGGCGGGTGTCGGGCTCGCCTGGGCACTCGCCTGCGACATCGTCCTCGCCTCCGAGCGCGCCGTCCTCGTCCCTGCCTTCGGGCGGCTCGGGCTCGTCCCGGAGGTCGGTACGAGCTGGCTTCTCACCCGTCGGCTCGGCTACCACGGTGCAATCGCCTACTACCTGCGCGGCCGCCACGTCGGGCCCGAAGACGCACTCGAGCTGGGCCTCGTCGAGGAGGTCCATCCCCACGGCGAGCTCCTCGCCGCCGCGGAGAGCTGGTGTGAGCGCGCCGAACGGCTTCCGGCGCACGCTCTCGAGATGACCAAGCCGCTTCTGCGCGCTGCGTGCGATGCCTCCTGGGAGGAGTCGCTTCGACTCGAGGAGTTCGCTGAGGCAAACTGCTTTTCGACCGCCGCGCTGGGAAAAGCCGCCGAGGGCCTGCTCGCACAGAACGGACCGGGACGTGACGAGACGGGATAGGGCCCCGCTCGCAGGTAATCCCCTACGACCTATGGTTCTGCCGTGCCGCGTCCAGAGCTCCATCCCACCGACTCCATCCTCGACGCCGCCCGCGCAGTCGTCCTCGAACAGGGGCTCGGCGCAGCCACGGTCGCGGCGATAGCCGCGTCGAGCGGCGCACCGGTGGGCTCGATCTACCACCGCTTCGGTTCGGTCGACGACCTCCTGACCAAGATGTGGATCCGCGCCGTCCGGCGCTCGCAGGCCCGCTTCGCTGCTGCTGCAGAGCACCCCGACCCCGTCGAGGCAACCGTCGGGGCTGGGCTCTCGGTGTATGACTTCTGCGTCGATCACCCCGCCGACGCCCGGCTGCTTTTGTCGTTTCGCCCTGAGGACCTGGCCGGCGGGCGCCTCGATCTGGACCAGATCACCGAGCTTCAAAGTCTCAACGAACCCGTTGAAGCGGTGGTCAAGAATCTCGCCCGCCGTCTCTACGGGCGCGCGTCGAGGCGATCGCTCGACCGCGTGATCATGGCCGTGTTCGACCTCCCGCACGGCGCCGTGCGGCGTCCCCTCACCAATGGCGAGAAGCTCTTGCCCCAGCGGCGCGAGGCAGTCGAGGCCGCAGCCCGCGCGGTGATCGCCGACGCCCCGGGTTAACGCGCGTCACGCCGTTAGCTGCCCCCTGCGCTCCAGATTTCATCGAACTGCGGCTGATCGAAGGGGAACAGGCGGCACTCTGCGAACAGCTCGGCACGCAGTCGGTACAGGCCCAGCGTCGACCACTCGCGCGTCCTCCCGTTGATGATCGCAGTGCCGTCGGTGAGCGCCGCGAAGTGCTCGCCCTCGCCGATCATGAGCTCGCGCCGGCGCATTCGAAACGTGCCGTCGGCGAGGTCGCGGCGGCGAAGCATGTAGGCGATCACCGCCTCCGGACCCTCGTAGCGGCCTGCGATCGGGCTCTCGCCGGGAACATGCCAGACGATGTCCGGATCCAGCAGGCGACGCACGGGCCCCGCGCCGCCGCCTCCGTAGAGCTCGTGCTGTGCGTCTTGTAGCTCGTCGATGAACGCTGTCGCGCGTTCGCGCTCCATTCTCTCCCCCTGCGGATGATCGCGTTGGTTCAGCGAGCCGCGCCCGATGCCTGGAGTTCGCCGAGTCCGAGCTGGGCACGCAAGGCGAACGCGTCCATATAGGTGTGCTTGGTGGCGACGAGGCCGTCCTCGGTCGTGATCACATCGACGGCGTCGAGATCGAGCTTCTGGCCGGCGGGCTCTACTACCCGCCCGTCGATCGGAAACGCGCCCGCCAGGGTCGCCGTGAAGCGAAACTGGTGGACGAAGAAGCCCTCGGCGACGTTGAGCGCCTGAGTCGCGAAGTGCATATCCGGCCAGCTCGCGAACAGGAAGCGGAACTGCTCGGCCACTTCGGCGGCGCCGTGTGCCGGCGGGTAACCCGTGAGCTTCAGCTCGAACTGCATCTCGGGGGTCTGCATGGACATGATTTCGTCGAAGTCATGCGCGCTCCAGGCCGCTCCGTATCGCCGGGCGAGGTCGTCCGCAGCAGGAATGCTCGTGCAGCGGATCGCGGTCCCAAATCGGGCCATCCACTTGGCGGGCATCCGCTCGATCTCCTCCGGATAGGGCGGCTCCAGCGGAGCGATCCGCGGCTTCCGTGAGCCGGTGGGGAATGCGCTGGGTAAGGGCATCTAGGTCCGGCTGACGGCGCCGACCGACTCGAGCGCCGCCTCGCGCCAGCGCTCGGTCTTGCTTCCTGGGCCCCCGCTCCTCAGGGAGTACTGGACGACCTCGCGCATCGAAAAGACATCGCCAAAGCCGCCCCAGTGCCCGTCCTTGATGAAGCGCAGGTGTACCCAGACACGGTGCGCCTCGACCGGATTGTTGTCGGTGCCCTCCGCGGCTAGAACGGCCTCGGTCACCTTCTGGATCAGTATTTGCCGGCCCCGCTCTGGGAATGGTCCGAACAGACCTGGGGCGCCCTCGGGCATCGTGACGGTGATCCGATAGAGCGGCTTTTCGAGGACCCGGCCGCCGGCAAAGACGTCTTGCTCGTTAACGAAGCACCAGGCCACAGCCTGCATGTGATCGTCATCGCTGAAGTCGACTGCGGGCCCAGCCTCAACCTCTAGGGCGATCGAGGAGAGCTCGCCGGCGAGTTGCTGCTTGGCGGCGTCGTCCAGGGCCCCCTTGGTAGTGGTGAGTTCGACCATCGGCATTTTCAAAGCCTCCAGTGTTGGTGGGATTTGCGCCGAGCGCGGTTACGTCGACTCCTCGCTCGGCGGATATGTAACATACACGCATGCATGTACGAACGCCTCATCAGCCAAGTGGCCGTTCGACGGCGACCGAATCGGCAAGTGGCCGCCGCCCGACGCAGGCCGAGCGAAGCGCGCGCACGCGCAGCGCTCTGCTCGAGTCCGCCGCGAAGGAGCTGTCCCGCTACGGCTACGGGAACCTCAACCTGGAGCGGGTGGCGGCCGAGGCCGGCTACACCCGCGGGGCGCTCTACCACCAGTTCAAGGACAAGGAGGACCTCGCCTTGGCAGTGCTCGACTGGGTCCACGAGAACTGGATGCGCGAGGTGGGTGCCCCAGCCGGGCAAGAGCCCGATCCGCTCGCCGAGCTGATCGCGCTGGCGCGCGGTCATGCCGTCTTCTGCCGGCGAGACGTCGCCCGCGTTGTGATGGCGCTGCGGGTCGAGTTCAGCGGCCAGGACCACCCGGTGGGGCGCGCGATCGCGCGGATCTCGGAGGGGGGCGCCAAGCGCGTCGCTCGTCTGGTCAACGCGGGGCGCAGGATGGGGACGATCCCACCCGGCCCGCCCGCCAGGACGGTCGCGCTCGCGTTCTTCGGCGCCCTGGAGGGGACGGTCATTCAGGTCGCCGGACAGGTGCCAGACGACGAGGTGCTGGCGGCGCGCGCGGTCGCCGGCGTGCTTGGACTCGACCCTGACGTGGTGGCGACACGTGGCTGAGAGCAGACCCCATACCTGTCCCTAGAGAAAGGTCGCATCCCATGCATCCGTTCCGGAGCGCACTCGAGAAAGGCGAAATCGACGACGCGCTTGAGCTGGTCTCGCCGGACGTCGTCTTCAACAGCCCGGTCGCATTCACGCCGTACCACGGACGCGAAGCGATTGGCCTGATCCTGCGCGCCGTAGCCCGCGTCCTTCAGGACTTTCATTTCGAACGCGAGATCGGTGCCGAGGGGGCCCGCGACCAGGCGCTGGTGTTCAGAGCACGAGTGGGAGATCTAGAGCTGCACGGGTGCGACTTCCTCCACCTCGGCGAGGACGGGCTGATCGGCGAGTTCACCGTGATGATCCGCCCGCTCTCTGCGGCATTCGCGTTCGCAGAGGCGATGAAAGCCGAGGTTCCCGCGGGGCCAACCGAGCCGGGTGTGGCGGGGGCGTGAGCTCCTCCAGCCGCATACACCCGTCGATCGGGGAGCGATCGTGAGACTCCCGAGCACGGCGCACACCTCCCGGCCCTGGCGGATCCACGAACTCACCCGCGACTTCCGGCTCGAGGACGTGTGGGGGCTGCCGACGCCGGGCGGACCGGACGACTTCCCTCGGCTGGTGCAGCGGTTTGCCTCGGGCGACCCGTCGCAAGGTCCCTCCCGCGGCGTCCGCACGCTCTTCGCGATCCGGTGGAAGCTCGGCGAGCTGCTCGGCTGGGACGACCCGCAGGCCGGCCTCGGCTCCAGGGTGCCGACGCTCCGCGACCGGTTGCCGGCGGATCTGCGCGACTCCCCATCCGGCCCGGACTTCGGCGCGCTCCCGTTCACCTCGCTCTACCTGCTTGACAACGAGTGGGCCGCGGAGATCGCCAACCGGACCATGCACGGGGTCACGCACATCAGCTGGGTCCCAGACGGGACGGGCGGCTACCGCGGCCAGATGGCCGTCTTGGTGAAGCCAAATGGGCTGCTCGGGACCGGTTATATGACCGCGATCAGGCCGTTCCGGCACCTGATCGTCTACCCGCTGATGATTCGAGACATCGAGCGGCAGTGGCGGGCGGGCGCCGGCGATTCGACACCAGCGCATGCGTGGCACGGTTCGTGATCGCGCCACCTATCGCAGTGGCGGCGGGGCTTCGTGAGGGGTGAGCGACCGGACTCGAACCGGCGACCACCTGGACCACAA
>CAWCOY010000007.1:0-113573 GCA_963797265.1 uncultured Solirubrobacterales bacterium
ATTGTGGGGACGCTCAACATCATCTACGGCATCGGTGCGATTGACGATGCGAACTTCTACGCCAACGACACGAGGTACATCCTCACCAACCTGAACACGCTCGGCTGGGTGCTGATCATCCTCGGGGTGATCCAGCTGACCGGGGGCTTCTCGCTGATGGCCGGCAACGTCTACGGCCGGGTGATCGGCATCATCGGTGGCAGCCTCGGCGCGATCGGTGCCCTGCTGTCGATGGGCAACGCCCACCCCTGGTGGAACCTGGCCCTCTTCGCCCTCTGCCTCTGGGTCGTCTGGGGGATCATCGTCTACGGCGAGGAGGATGACCGCTACGCCGACAGCGGCCGGGGGGCGGGCCCAGGGGTCTGACCGAGTTCGGGGGCCTGGCCGGCTCGCCCGGCCAGGCCCTCGCATGTCCTCGGTGCCGAACGCGTGACCGATCAAGCGACCCGCCGACCCCACCACAAGCTGGTCGTCGCCCTGATCGTGACGGCCTCGCTGCTGGCCTTCCTCGCCGTCTTCGCCGTCTGGGTGAATCGGCAGCTGCTCGAGACCGACACCTGGACCAACACAAGCAGCAAGCTGCTCGAGGATCCCGAGATCCAGACGCAGGTCTCGAACTTCATGGTCGACAGCCTCTACGCCAACGTCGACGTCCAGGCGGAGCTCCAGCAGGCGCTGCCGCCCAGGCTTAAGCCGCTCGCCGGGCCGGCCGCCGGTGCCCTTCGCCAGCTCGCCCTCAACCTGGCGAACCGCGCCCTCGAGAACCCCCAGGTCCAGCAGCTCTGGGAGGACGCCAACCGCCAGGCCCACCAGACGCTCTTGGACGTGGTTGAGCACGGGGGCAGCCAGGACGTGAACCTGGATCTCGGCACGATCGTCGACCAGCTCGGCCAGCAGGCGGGGGTGAACGCCGCCGGCAAGCTGCCGCCGCAGGTGGCGCAGATCAAGGTCGTCTCCAACGAGAAGCTGGTCAAGGTAAACGACCTGCTGAAGCTGCTGAAGACGCTCGCCTGGGTGCTGACCATCCTCGCTCTCGGCCTGTTTGCCCTGGCCGTCTACCTGTCCGAGGGCTGGCGCCGGGAGGCGCTGCGCTCGGTCGGCTTCGCCTTCATCGCGGTCGGCATCGCGGTGCTGGTCGCGCGGGGCCTGGCGGGCAATGTGGTGTTGAACTCGCTGAGCTCGACGGAAGCCGTGAAGCCCGCTGTCAGCGCCACCTGGACGATCGGCACCACCCTGCTCGCCGACCAGGGCGGGGCGATGATCTTCTACGGGCTCTTCATCGTGATCGGCGCCTGGCTCTCCGGGCCGATGGGATTCGCCCGCACCGCCCGCCGAGCGATCACCCCGATCCTCCAGCGGCGCCTGGTCGCCTACTCGGTCCTGGCGCTGCTGCTGATCCTGCTCTTCGTCTGGGCCCCGACCCCCGGCTTCCACCGCCTGCCCACCGCGCTGCTGCTGATCGCTCTCTCCGTTGCTGGATTTGAGGCCCTCCGCTGGCGAGCGATCAAGGACTTTCCGGACGAGACCTGGGAGGTGGGAGTTGAGCGATGGCGGCAGGCTTGGCAGTCGGCTGTCAGCCGGCGCCGGAGCCGCACCGACATTGACAATCCCGGCTGATCCGGGGGAAGGGACCGGCCGGATCGGCAGGCGATTGCGCCGAGCCAACGGGGTGTCGTCGGCGGCCTTCGTAGCCGGTGGCTCACTGTTCGCCGCTGGGGCGGCGGTGGCTCAGCTCGGATCCGGCGACGCCGCGACGGCCGCCTCGATCTACCTCGCCGGGGGCGTGTTCTTCACCATCGGCGCCTACGCCGCGCTGCTCGGGCCGGTCAACTCGCATCGCAGGCCCGAGGAGGGGGGAGTCTCCGCCATGGCTTGGCATTGGTGGTCCTACGAGCCCCGATTACTCGCCTGGCTGAGCGCCTTCGTGCTCTTCGCCGGAACGCTGGCGTTCGGCATCAGCCTGGTGGACTCCTTCATCAAGGGGCTCGGCACGCATGGCGTCAATCGGTTGATCTGGAGGCCCGAGGTCGCCGGCTGCGTCCTCTTCCTGATCTCGGGTCACCTCGCGATGCGCGAGATTTGCCACAGGGCCCGTCCCTGCTTCCGGCGGCGGGACCTCGGCTGGGCGATCGTCGCGATCAACCAGGTCGGCTCGATTCTCTTCATGGTCTCGGCCATCGCCGCTTTCACGAGGCCGGAGACCTCGAACGAGGTCAACGTGACAATCGCGAACTGGGGAACGCTCACCGGTGCGCTCTGTTTCGCGATCGGCGGCGTGATGCAGGCGTTCGATCGGCCGAGGGAGCCGCAGCTCAGTCCGGCAGGGGGGCCACCCCCATGACCGCGAAGAGCGGAGACAGCATTCGATGGGCCGCCGGCGGCTTCGGCGTGCTGGCCACAGGGCGTCGCTCAGTGGCTGACGTTGGTCTGGACGCGGTCTCGCTCGGTGGAGCTGACCGGTCCCTTGGCCTCCAGGGTCTGAACCGCCTCCGCCATGTCTTCCACCAGCCGGTCAACGAGTGAGCGGCTCAGGTTGACCTTGACGAGCGCACGCATCATCTTCACGTCCTGCGCGTTGGGGGGCATCGTGTAGGCGGGCACCATCCAGCCCCGCTCAGCCGAGAGCTGGAAGGCGATGTCGAACTCGTCGTAAGGTTGTGCCTCCGCCAGGTTGAAGGCGACCAACGGCAGGGTCTCCTCGCCCTCACCGATGATCTGAAACGGGCCGAGGCCGGCGATATCGGCGGCGAGGGCCTCCGCGTTCTTTTGCATGATCTCCATGATCAGCCGGTACCCCGCCTTGCCGAAGCGGACGAAGTTGTAGTACTGGGCAAGGACCATTGCCGAGCCGGTCGAGAAGTTCAGGGTGAAGGTGGCGTCCGTCTTCCCCAGGTAGTTCTCGTTGAAGACCAGGTCCTCGGCGAGATCGGACTTCTCGCGGAAGATCAGCCAGCCGATCCCCGGGTAGACCAGGCCGAACTTGTGCCCCGAGGCGTTGATCGAGCGGACCTGCTCGAGGCGGAAGTCCCAGGGCGAGTCCGGATAGAGGAAAGGCCAGACGAAGGCGCCGCTGGCACCGTCGATGTGCAGCGGGATGTCCAGACCCTTGTCGTCGCGCAGCCGGACCAGCAGATCGTTGATCCCCACCACGTCGTCGGCGTGTCCGGTGAAGGTGGTGCCGACGACGGCGGCGACCCCGATCGTGTTCTCGTCGAGGTGGGGCTCCACGTCCTCCGGCCCGATCGTGTACTTGCCCGGTTGCAGGGGGACGATGCGCGGCTCGACGTCGAAGTAGCGGCAGAACTTCTCCCAGACGACATGGACGTCGCCGCCGAAAACGAGGTTCGGCTTGTCGGTCGCCTTGCCGCCGGCCTCCCGTCGCTTGCGCCAGTTCCACTTCAGGGAGAGCGCTCCGAGCATGATCGCCTCGGAGGAGCCCTGCGTCCGAGCGCCCGTGGTCTCGCCCGGCGCGTTGAAGAGCTCGGCGAGCATGTGGATGCAGCGCTGCTCGATCTCGGCCGTCATCGGGTACTCGGCGTGATCGATGAAGTTCCGGTGGAGGTTCTCGTCGATCACCACGCGGGCCTCCGGCTCCATCCAGGTGGTGACGAAGGTGGCGAGGTTGCGCTCGGGAATCCCCTCCACTGCGAGTTCGTTGTTGACCAGTCGCATCGCCGCAATGGGGCTCATCGCGGTTTCCGGGATCGCGTCCTGGGGTGCATCGACGGTGAGCCACGCACCCGCCGGCGCCTCCTGGAGCAGATCCCCGAAGTTGCTCGTCTCCCTTGCCATCAGGCCGTCGCCGGGCGAGCGGGTCTCGCCAGGGCCAGGAGACAGATCAGGATGCTCGCGTCGATGAGCAGGAGGACTAGGGCGATCCAGGGCTCGTCCGGGAAGAACATGATCACCGCGACGACATGGCCCACCACCGAGATCAGTCCGACCCCCACGGCGCCCGACCTGGCAAGCAGGACACCCGGAGCGGCGGCCAGCTGGACCAAAGCGACGATCAGTATCAGCCAGCCCTCAGGCCGCGTGTCGCCGACCAGCCAGGAGGCGGTGGTGATGAAGATGTGCGAGCCGGCGAGCACTGAGATCGCATAGAAGAGGTTGAGCAGGCCGATGGTGAGCAGCCAGCCGCTCGCCAGGAGTGCCTCGCCCACGACCGGGAGCTGGGGACGAGCGGTGTACTTGAAATTGTTCGGATTGGCGGTGGGCATCCCTATCGGTCTAGTAGGCAACCTGACCAAGCTGGCCTCGTCGTCATCCTGATCGGGTGAAATCACCCGGATGACGCGATGTGGATGAGCGCCCTCACCGTTTCACTCATCGGCTGATCCATGGAGTGGTCGCTGGCGATCGTGGCACTCGCGGTCCTGGCCGTGGCGTCGGTATCCGGGCGGATCGCCGGCACGCCTGTGACGCCGGCGATCCTCTTCGTCGCGATCGGCCTCCTGGTCGGCCCGAGGGTCCTCGACGATCTCGACCTCTCGAGCACGAGCTCGACGGTGCGAGCACTCGCCGAGGCCACCCTCGCTCTGGTTCTGTTCTCTGACGCGTCGCGGATCAACCTGAGAAAGCTGGGGCGTAGTTCGGGCGTCCCGATGCGGCTGCTCGGGCTCGGGCTGCCGCTCACGATCGTGCTCGGCACCCTGGCCGCGGTGGCGATCTTCGGGCAGCTCAGCATTGAGGAGGCGCTGATCGTCGGGGTGGTGCTGGCCCCGACCGATGCTGCCCTCGGCCAGGCGGTCGTCACGAGCGCGCGAGTGCCGGCGCGGATCAGGCAGGGCCTGAACGTCGAGAGCGGCCTCAACGACGGGATCTGCGTACCGCTGCTGTTCATCGCGGTGGCGGCCGCGGACGTCCACTCCGACCTGACCGGCGGGCGGACCGCCTCGACGCTCCTGCTCGAGGAGATCGGCTACGGGATCCTCGGCGGCGTGGCCGCGGGGCTGCTCGTCGCCGCGATCGTCCGCCTCGCAGGCCCCCGAAACCTGATCGCGGGACCATGGCTGCAGGTGATCCCCGCCGCGGGTGCGGCGCTGGCGTACGGGATCGCCGCCGGGCTCGACGGATCGGGCTTCATCGCGGCCTTCGTGGCCGGAGGAGTCTTCGGCGGGGTTCTGGATCGCGATCCAGCCCAGGTGAATCGCCTGGTCGAAGAGGTGGGGAGCGTGCTCAACGGCATCACTTTCCTGGTCTTCGGCGCGATCCTGCTGGGCCCGGCGCTCGGTCACCTGAGCTGGGACCTCGCCCTCTATGCGGTTCTCAGCCTCACCGTGGTGCGGATGGTTCCGGTGGCGATCGCCATGTTCGGTAGCCGGGCCCGGCCGGTCACCATCGGATTCCTCGGCTGGTTCGGCCCGCGCGGGCTCGCGTCGATCGTCTTCGCCGTGATCGTGCTGGAGGAATCCCAGCTTCCACACGAGCAGACCATCCTGCTGGCCATCTATCTGACCGTTGGCGCCTCGGTGCTCCTCCACGGGCTCACCGCGGCGCCGCTGGCCGACCGGTTTGGGCGCTGGTATGAGGCGCACCCCCGTGACATGAAGCCGGCGATGGAAGGTGCGCCGACAGTCCCGATTCGAACCAGAGGGATCACCCGAACAGGATGATGCGCAACCGCCCTGCCTGCTCCATCGTTGCGCAACAAACACAAGGAGGATTGAAGATGCCACTAGGACGAGACAGACGTCAGCGCCGACGGCGCGCCGCCGTGGTCGGCGGAGCTGCCATCGCCGCCAAGAAGCACCATGACGCCAAGGAATCCGCGCAGGAAGCAGAGGCGGCGCCCGCGCAGCAGCCCGAACCGGACTCGGCGGGTGGGCTGAGCCCCGAGGTGATGGAGCAGCTCAAGCAACTCGGCGAGCTACACGAGCAGAACGTGCTCTCAGACGACGAGTTCGAGCGGGAGAAGGCCAAGCTTCTGGGTTCCGCCTGAGGAGCTGAACCTGGTTTCACCCGCTTCGGATGATGCGGTGCCGCCGCTCCCGATGTTGCCTTTGAACGCAAGCTGAGATGGAAATCCCCAAGCGTCGCGAGATCCCGGAGGTAGATGATGAGTCAGCCCGATCGAAGCAAGCTGCCGATCCGCATGCCTCCTTTCGGCGGCGTCACGAAACGCACACTCGACGGCTCGCAGCCGGATTGGGAGGCGATCGGCCACGTCGAGGCGCCCGATGGCGCTCCGAACGTGCTGGTGGTGCTGATCGACGATGCCGGATTCGGCAATCCCGCGACCTTCGGCGGGCCGATTGACACTCCGAACTACACCCGGATGGCGGACGAGGGCGTCCGCTACAACCGCTTCCACGTTCCCGCCCTCTGCTCCCCGACCCGGGCGGCGCTTCTCACCGGCCGCAATAGCCATGCGGTCGGCTTCGGCTCGGTCGGGGAGTTCTCGACCGGGTTCCCGGGCTACACGGCGTTCGTACCCGACGACTGCGTCCCGTTCCCCAGGATCCTCCGCGACAACGGCTACAGCACTTCCGCCTTTGGCAAGTGGCACCTGACCCCGGACGGGCAGCAGGGCCCTGCCGGGCCCTTCAACCGCTGGCCCGTCGCCTGGGGGTTCGACTACTTCTACGGCTTCCTCGGCGGCGGGTCTGGCCAGTGGGATCCGTGCCTGGCCGAGAACCAGAAGGTCATCGGAACTCCGGACGCCTACTACGACGACGATCCCGAGGATCCGTACTACCTGCCTGACGACATGGCGGACAAGACGATCGAGTGGCTCCACGCGGTCCGCGCGCAGGACGCCAAGAAGCCGTTCTTCACCTATTTCTCCACAGGCTGCAGTCACGCCCCACACCACGTCGCCGAGCGATGGGCCGAGAAATACAGGGGCAAGTTCGACCAGGGCTGGGACAACCTGCGCGAGGAGACCTTCGCCAGGCAGAAGGAGCTCGGGGTCATTCCCCCAGATGCCGAGCTCACCGAACGCGACGACGCGTTTCCGGCCTGGGAGGACGTACCGGAGAAGCTGAAGGCGTTCTACGCGCGGCAGATGGAGGTCTACGCCGGCTACTCGGAGAACGCCGACCACAACGTCGGCCGGGTGATCGACGCGATCGACGAGCTCGGCGAACTGGACAACACGCTCATCTTCTGGATCTGGGGGGACAACGGCGCCAGCATGGAGGGGACCATCACCGGCTCCTTCAACGAGCTCACGATGCAAAACGGGATCCCCCTGACGGACGAGATGCAGCTGCAGCTCTCCGAGCGCTACGGCGGAGTCGAGGCGTGGGGGAACCAGATGATGGCACCGCACTACTCCGCGGCCTGGGCGTGGGCCGGCAACACGCCCTTCAGGTGGGGAAAGCAGGTGGGCTCGCATCTCGGCGGAACCCGCAACCCGATGGTGGTTCACTGGCCCGAGAGGGTCATCGAGGGCGGCGCTCTCCGAAGCCACTTCACCCACGTGATCGATGTCGGCCCGACGATCCTCGACATCGCCGGCATCCCCATGCCCAGCCACATCGACGGGATCGAGCAGCAGCCGATGCACGGCGAGACGTTCGCCGACTCGTTCACGAACGAGGACGCCCCCGAGTGCCACACCCAGCAGTACTTCGAGACGATCGGCAACCGCGCGATGTACAAGGACGGCTGGTGGCTCGCGATGCGCACCCAGCGAATCCCCTGGGTGATCACGCCGGAGGCGCTGAAGCCGTATACGCCCGGCACCTGGGACCCCGACCAGGACCCCGTGGAGCTCTACTACCTGCCGGACGACTTCTCGCAGGCCCATGACCTCGCCGCCGAGAACCCCGAGAAGGTGAAGGAGCTCAAGGAGCTCTTCTGGAAGGAGGCCGAGAAATACAACGTGACGCCGCTGCTGGCGACCCTCGCGCCCTTCTTCGGGATCGTGCCGCCACTGCCGGAGGTCCCCAAGTTCGAGTTCCGGGGCGACGTTCAGAACGTCCTCTCGGGGATGATCCCGCGGATCTACAACCACTCGTACTCGATCAGCGCCGACCTGGTGATACCGGAGGGTGGCGCCGAAGGGGTGATCGTCGCGGAGGCGGACCACCTGGGCGGGTTCTCGCTCTTCGTGGACGACGGCAAGCTGACGCACACCTACTCGATGATGGGCGTCTTCGTCTTCCGTCAGGTCGCGGACGAGGAGCTCCCCGAGGGCGAGGTCTCGGTGAGGATGGAGTTCGCCGCCGATGAGGCGAAGCCGGCCACAGGAGGCGAGGTGACGCTCTTCATCAGCGACCGGGCGGTGGGCAAGGGCCGAATGGACCACACAGTCCCGATCCGCTTCTCCGGATACGCCGGGATGGACATCGGACGGGACAACGGCGGTGTGGTCGATCTCGCGTACGAGGATCGCAAGCCATTCGAATTCACCGGGGCGATCAAGAAGGTCGTGTTCGAGATCAAGCCGCAGCCCTCGAAGGAGGAGGCGCATGAGCTGCACACCGCCCACCAGCACGGACACACGGCGCATGCGCTCTCGGCCTAACGAAGCGATGAGGAGGTCTCCAGATGTCCCATGACACGATCGACGTCCTGATCGGCGGCTACATGTCGAAGGAGGCGGCCGAGGAGGACTACGAGGCGGTCCTGGCCAGCGGCGGCAAGCTGCAGGGGATGGCGCTCGTCGCCAAGGATCTCGAGGGGAACCTCTCGGTCGAGCAGACCGACCACATGGTCCGCGAAGGCGCCGGGGCCCTCGGCGGCGTCGGACTGGCCATCGGGCTGGCCGCTCCACCGCTCCTGGCAACCACCGCCATCGGGGCGGCGCTGGGCGGGGGCGCCGGCAAACTGCTTCACCACAAAGCCGCCGAGAAGATCGGCGAGCAGGCCGGAGAAACGATTCCGCTCGGGGGCGCGGGTTTGATCGTCGTCTACTCGAAGTCCGAGGCCGATCAAGTCGAGCCCGCCGTGACGCGCGCTGTGCAGAAACAGAAGGGCGAGGCGGAGGGGCGCCACGTACAGGCCGTAAAGGGAGCGCTTGCGGACGCTCAGCAGAAGATGGCCGAAGGGGGCGCATGAGCGCACCCAGGGCCCTGCTCGTCTATTTCACCTTCAGCCAGCAGACGGGACGGGTCGCTGGCGTAATGGAGGAGGCCCTGGCGGAGAGGGGCTACGACGTCACAAGCAGCTCGATCGAGTTCACCGATCCGCATTGGTCCAAGCTCTTCTCCCAGCTTCCGATGCGCCATCCCGCGCTTCGGATCCCCACCATCCTGATTGCTCAGCGAAGGCGCAGGGTGGGGGAGATCCGCGTCCCGGACGAGGCCACGCGCAGCGACTACGACCTCGTCGTGATCGGCTCCCCGACCTGGTGGCTGACCACCAACATGCCGATCCGCTCCTACTTGCAGTCAGAGGCTGGCCGAGCCGTTCTGAGCGGCAGGCCATTTGCAGCATTCTCGGTCTCGCGCCGCTACTGGAAGGGCAATATGCGCGATGTCAGGGAGCTCGGCGAGGCGAATGGCGGCAGGTGGCTGGGCGAAACTCATTTCACCGCAGACGGCGGCCAGGTCAGATCGATGCTCTCCTGGCTCTCCTGCATGAAGCGGGGCGAAGCCCGGGATCGAATCCTGGGAGTGAAGATGCCGAGGCCGAACCTGAAGCCCGACTTCGAGCAGCAGGCCCGCAGCTTCATCGAGCGGGTCGCGGTCAAATCCGCCAATCGCCCGGTCGCCGTCGCCTCCGCTGACTGATGGGCGACAACCGGCCGCCGAACGACGCGGCGCCAGTTGTCATCACGGGCACCTCGACGGGCATCGGCGCCGCCTCTGCGGTGCTGCTCGCCGAGAAGGGCTTTCGGGTCTTCGCCGGCGTCCGCAGTGCCGCCGACGGCGATGCCCTCGTCGGTCGGTGCACGGGCGAGCTCACACCGATCCACATCGACATCACGGACGAGTCATCGATCTCCGCGGCGGTCGACACGGTGGAGAGTGCGGTCGGTGAGCGCGGTCTCTTCGGCCTGGTCAACAACGCCGGCATCGTTAAGCCCGGGCCGCTCGAGCTTCAGCCGATGGCTGACTTCCGCCGGCAGCTTGAGGTCAACCTGATCGGACAGGTGGCCGTCACCCAGGCCTTCCTGCCGCTGATTCGTCGCGGCAACGGCCGAATCGTCAACGTCGGGTCCATAGGCGGCCACCTGGTCCTGCCGCTTCACGGGGCGTACAGCGCATCGAAGTTCGGCATGGAGGCCGTGAGCGACGCCCTGCGGCTCGAGCTCCGGCAGTGGCGCATCCCGGTCTCTCACATCGACCCCGGCGTCACCGAGACCGCGATCTTCGGCAAGACGCTGGCGGAGATCGACGCGATAGAGGAGACGCTTCGGGAGCGGGGACATACGGAGTACGAGGAACAGATCGGCAGCATCAGGCGTCTCGTCGAGAAGACCGCAGCCGACGCGGCGCCGGTCGAGGATCTCTCCAATACCGTGGCCAAGGCGCTCACCGCCAAGAAGCCCAAGTCCCGCTACCTCGCTGGTCACGGCGCGGAGGCGGCGGTGGCATTTGCCCGCACGGCAACCGATCGGATGAAGGATCGGGCCGTGGCGCACGAGGCGCGCCTGCCGGCCCCGGAGTAGCTGGGCGGGGCTGGCTCAGGCGTCGCGCGCGCAGCGAAAGCCGACGTTGCCGGCGGAGCTGTCCGGCGAGTTGCCCTGCCGCGCCGCCGCTCTGTAGCGACGGCAGTGGGAGTCGTGGCAGAGGTATGAGCCGCCCTTCTGGATCTTGACGGTCCCTGTCGCGGGACCGCGCGGGTCGTGGTCCCGCTCCTGCCGGCGAAACGCAGGATCGAACCAGTCCGCTCCCCATTCCCAGACGTTGCCGGTGACGTTGTGCAGGCCGTATCCATTTGGTGGAAAGGCGTCTACTGGGCAGGTTCCGTAATAGCCGTCAGCCTCGGTGTTCCTGATCGGGAATTGGCCCTGCCAGACGTTCATTCGGTGCTCGCCCTCCGGCTCGCGCTCGTCCCCCCAGGGGAAGGCCTTGCCGTCGAGCCCCCCGCGGGCAGCGAACTCCCACTCGGCCTCGGTCGGCAGGCGCCTGTTGGCCCAGGTGCAATACGCCTGGGCGTCGTTCCAGGAGACATGTACGACGGGGTGATCGGGGCGATCGTCGATCGATGACCGCAGACCCTCTGGGTGCCGCCAGTCGGCTCCCTCCACCTTGCGCCACCAGGGAGCCTCGACAACCGCCTGGGTCGGGGGGAAGTCGTCCGGGAGGAGTCCTGCGAAGACGAACGACCAGCCGAATCGCTCCGCCTCTGTGGCGTATCCGGTCGCCTCGACGAAGGAAGCGAAGGCCTGGTTGGAGACGGCCACGGAGTCAATCAGGAAGGAATCGAGTGAGATCTCGCGCACCGGCCCTTCTCCGTCGGCCGGATAGGCCCAGCGGTCATCACTCCCCATCGGAAATGAGCCCCTAGCGATCAGGACCATGTCGTCGACCGGAGGGGGCTCGGTGCCGGCGGCGATCGCCACGGTCGGTCCGGCTGGCGCCTCGTGCTGAGCGTCCGGGGCACAACATGGGGACCTCATCGAGGCCACCGGTTTCGGGTCTGCCTCGTCATTCACGGAAGCCAGCCATATTGGGTCGACAAAGGCTGGAACGACCTCTGGTCGGCGAACCGTCCGCGATCACAACATCGAACGATGGCACGGGTAAGAGCCCGCACCTCACCCGCAACGGGTGAAATGAGAGCTAGGTGGAACACCCGGAAGTCCCAGCGTGCGTCGGTGCGGCGAGAATCCGCGTGCTCGAGAGGTTTCGCTAAGCACGAATTTCCTCATCCCACACCCCGCGGATTCTGAAGCGGAACCGGAGTCCGCGTGTTGAGCGCACCACGAAAGTGCCAGTTTGCAGGAGGTTCATGCCGGAGGAGGGACTCGAACCCCCGACACGCGGATTATGATTCCGCTGCTCTAACCGACTGAGCTACTCCGGCGGGGCGATAAATCGTAGCGACGGGTCGGCGGTCAGCCGGAGGCGAGACGGAGGCGGCGGAGGCCCCGCCGGCGCCTCGGAATCGCGCGCAACATCTGCGCCCGCCGCATCGCGAGCATCCGGACCAGTTCGTCTGTGCGATGGAAGGGATCCGCGATGACCTCCCCGCTGCGCACGGAGATCGCCGCCCGGATCTCGCCCTCGTCGATGGCGATCAGCACCTCTCCCTCCGGGACGGTCCGGCTGTCGCGCTGGGCGACACGGCGGAGCTCATCGACGTCAGTCGGGCCTGTCAGCCGAATGGTGATCGACCGGGGTTCCGCTCCGTCACACTTTCTGTGATACATCATTACCTGCCTCCTGTGGCACGTGGCGGGGTTTTGAGCTATCGTGCACTTCAAGAGTAGGCCAATTAGCCATTATCGTATGTCATACAAAGACAGATTGAGTCACCTTGAACGCACGGGCGAGCTAGCGCTCGGCGAGCAGATTCAGGCTGCCTTCCGAGAGGCGATCGCGAGCGGGGAACTCACGCCCGGCGAGAAGCTGCCGCCCACCCGCGAGCTCGCCGAGCTGGCGGGCGTCAACCACCTCACTGCGGTCCGCGTCTATCGGAGGCTCCGGGAGCTGGGCCTGGTCACCTCGCAGGTTGGTCGCGGCACGTTCGTGCGCGAGTCGGCGCCGGTGCTGTCGGATGGCGCCGAGGACGATCCGGAGCTGGCAGCGCTACGTGCTGCCGCCGATCGCCGAGTCAGCCGGTGACCGCGCGATGGATGAGATGTACCGGCACTCCCAGGCCCGAGGGCTGATCCCGCTCTCGGTCGGCTACCCCTCCGCCGAGCTCTTTCCGTTCACCGAGTTGCGGCAGGCCATGTCGGAGGCGCTCGAGACTCACGACAGCCGGGCGCTGCAATACACGGACATCGCTGGGTCGCCAGAGCTGGTGGAGCAGATTGCCTCGCTGTCGGCGAGCCGCGGAGCCCCGGAGGACCCCTCGAACATCATGATCACCACCGGCGCCCGCCAGGGGCTGACGCTGGCCGCCCGCGCCGTGCTGCGTCCCGGCGACGTCGCGGCCTGCGAGTCGCCGACGTTCATGGGCGTGATCGAGTCCCTGAAGGACACCGGTGCGCGGGTCATCTCCGTGCCGGTGGACTCGGAAGGGCTGGACACCAAAGCGCTGGAGGGGCTCCTCGCCCGGCAGGAGATCAAGCTCCTTGCTCTCCAGACTCGCTGCCACAACCCCACCGGGGCGGATCTCTCCGCCGGGCGCCGCGCGCACCTGCTCGAGCTGGCGCGCCGCCACGGCTTCTTCATCGTCGAGGACGGCATCTACGCCGACCTGCGCTTCGAGGGGGAGGACCCGGGCACGCTGCGGCGCGAGGATCCCGGCCACGTGATCTACGTGGACTCGTTTTCGAAGATCGTCAGCGGCGGCATGCGGATCGGCTGGGTCGCGTCGAGCGGTCCCGTGAGGGAGCGCCTCCTGCGCGCGAAGCGCACGGACGACATGCACTCGGCAACGCTCACGCAGCTCGCAATGGCCCGCTTCCTGGCCGCCGACGGCTATCAGGACCACCTCACGCGAGCCCGCGCCTTCTACCGCGAGCGCCGGGATGCCCTCTTCGAGGGGGTCACCCGGCATCTCGGCGGCCTCGTCGCGGTGGAACGCCCAGGCGGGGGCGGCCACCTATGGCTGACCCTCGCTGTCTCGGTGGACGAGGGCGAGCTGATGACGGAGGCAGTCCGGCATGGCGTTACGTTCGTGCCCGGCAGCGCCGTGATCCCCGAGCCGGACGTCGGGACCCACGCGCGGCTCTCCTTCGGCTTCCTCGACCAGGACAAGCTCGCCGAGGGAGCACGGCGCCTGGGCCGCGCGATCCGCGCCGTCGGGGAGCAGGCGCGCCCGAGCGCCGCGCTGCCGATCGCCTGACCTGCAAATCAACCTGCGCATAACCCTTCCGGCGCCCGAACCGGGTAGAAATACGCTGCATGTTCAAGGAGGCCTGAGGGAGGGCCTACAGGACAGGAGGAATCGGATGCGAGGTCTCAAGCAGTGGAGGCTCTACGCCGCCGGAGCCGGGCTGGTGCTGGCCCTCGGCCTGGCAGCTTGTGGCGGCGATAACAACGACAACGGAGGCGGCGGCAACAAGTCGTTCGACCTGACGATCGGCGACTCGATCCCGCTCACGGGCGATCTCTCCGACTTCGGACCGCCTGGCCAGAAGGCGTCGGACCTTGCGGTCTCCGTGATCAACAAGGCGATCCAGCAGGCCGGCGTCGATCAGACGGTGAAGGTCGTTCACGAGGACGACGAGACCAGCCCGCAGGCCGCGGTCCAGGCGGCTCGCAAGCTGGTCGACTCCGATGGAGCGAGCTGCATCACCGGCGCGTGGGCTTCGGCCGACACGATTCCGACCGCACAGTCGGTTTCGATTCCGGACGGCGTCCTGCAGATCTCGCCCGCATCGACCAGCGACGAGATCACGGACCTGGATGACGACGGCCTGGTGAACCGCACCTCGCCGCCGGACTCGTTCCAGGGCCCGACGCTCGCCAACGCGGTCGCGGACTCACTGGGCGGCGCCCAGGGCAAGACCGTGAACATCGGCGCGCGAAACGATGCCTACGGCACCGGTCTCGCGCAGACGTTCGGCGACGCCTGGAAGGAATTGGGCGGCAGCATCGGCGAGCAGGTGATCTACGACCCGGAGCAGCCGAGCTACGACTCGGAGGCCCAGCAGATCACCTCCGGCAATCCCGACGCATTCGTGATCATCGATTTCCCGGAGACCTTCGTGAAGGTCGGTCCGGCGCTGCAGCGCACGGGCAACTGGGATCCGACGAAGGCGTGGGGAACGGATGGGCTCGGTTCCAGCGACGTCCCGGCTGACACGGGCGTCGACATCGTCAATGGCATGCGGGGCACCGCCCCGGGTTCGCCTGACAAGGGCGAGGCCTCGACGGCCTTCGACCAGCTCTACACGAGCTCGGACCCGAAGGATGTCGGGCGCCAGACGTTCGACACTCAGCAGTTCGACGCGACGATCCTCTGCTACCTGGCCGCGGTTGCCGCTGGTTCGACCGACGGCAAGGACATGGCGGATCATCTCGTCGACGTGAGCGCTCCGCCCGGGACCGCCTACACCTGGGAGCAGCTCCCGGAGGCGATCAAGGCGCTGCAGAACGGAGACGACATCGACTACCAGGGCGCTTCCGGCGCGATCGACATGGACGACACCGGGGATGCCACGGCAGGTGTCTACGACATCTACCAGTTCAAGGGCAACAACCTCGACACGATCGGGGAAGAGCCCGTGGTCAACCCGAACCAGTAGTCGAAGTTCAAGCGGGCCGAGCGGCTCGCGATTGGAGCGGCCGGGGCGAGAGCCCCGGCCGTTTCACGTTGGGGGTGGCTCTGCTGCTGTGTCGA
This sequence comes from uncultured Solirubrobacterales bacterium, assembly GCA_963797265.1. Taxonomy (GTDB): domain Bacteria; phylum Actinomycetota; class Thermoleophilia; order Solirubrobacterales; family 70-9; genus DASUPK01. The sequence continues at coordinate 15,355 of CAWCOY010000007.1, forward strand.
ATCGGGACGCGCCCCCCAGGTAGAGCTCCGCGACCTTCGGATCGCTGAGAAGCTCGTCGCCGCGACCCTCGAAGCGGTTCTGGCCGAGATCGAGCACATAGCCGCGCGTCGACATCCCGAGCGCCCGGCGGGCGTTCTGCTCGACCATCACCAGCGTCACGCCGTGCCGGTTGATCTCGGCGATCTTCTCGAAGATCGCCTCGACGAACGCCGGGGCCAGCCCGGCCGATGGCTCGTCGAGGAGGAGGACCTCCGGCTCCGGTATCAGCGCCCGGGCCATCGCCAGCATCTGGCGCTCGCCGCCGCTCATCGTCCCCGCCGTCTGCCTGCGCCGCTCGCCGAGCCTCGGGAAGAGCTCGTACATCGCCTTCATCCGCTTGCGGGCGGTGCGCGGCTCGAGCGCGCCCATCTGCAGGTTTTCGTCGACGCTGAGGGACTCGAAGACGTTCTCGAGCTGTGGCACGTAGCTCATCCCGCGGCGGGTGATCGAGTGGGGCCTAAGGCCGGCGAGGTCCTCGCCTCGCAGCACCACCCGGCCGCGGCGCGGCGGCAGCAGCCCGAAGATCGACTTGATCAGCGTCGACTTTCCGGCGCCGTTGGGGCCGATCACGGTGACGATCTCGCCCTCGTGGACGGTCAGATCGACGCCTGTCAGGATGTCGACCTCGGGCACGTAGCCCGTCACCAGGTCATCGACCGCGAGCAGCGCGCCGTTGCTCTGCCCCTCGCTCATCCGCCGGTGCTCCCCGGTGCCGGGGTATCGACGTCGACTTCTCCGAGATAGGCGTCGATCACCCGCTCGTCTCTGCGGACCTGGTGCGGCTCGCCCTCGGCGATCACGCGTCCCTCGGCCATCACCACGACCCGATCGGAGTGATTCATGACGACCTCCATGTCGTGCTCGATGAACAGGATTGTCACTCCCATCTCGCGGCGGAGCGCCTGCATGTGGTCGAGCAGTCGCCGCCCGAGCGTCGGGTTGATGCCGGCCATCGGCTCGTCGAGGAGCAGCAGCTTCGGTTCCGCCATCAGCGCCCGCGCCAGCTCGAGCAGCTTCCGCTGTCCGCCCGAGAGGGTCCCCGCGTAGTCGTCCGCGAGATCTCTGAGATTGAAGAGCCCGAGCAGCTCCGTGGCCTGCTTGCGGACCTCGGTCTCTCGCGACTTGACCGCGCCGGGCCGGAAGAAAACGTCACGCAGGCGCTCGCCGGGCTGGTCGGGCGCCGCCAGCATCATGTTGTCGATCACCGGCATCGCCGCGAGCGCCTTGGTGATCTGGAAGGTGCGCACCATTCCCTTCCGCGCGATTGTGTAGGGCTGCTCGCCGAGGATCTGCTGCCCGGCGAGCTTCACGGAGCCGCGGTCGCCCTTGTAGAAGCCGGTCAGCACGTTGAAGAGCGTCGTCTTGCCTGCCCCGTTGGGGCCGATCAGGGCCGTAATCCTGCCCTCGCCGACCGCCATCGTCGCGCCGTCGACGGCACGGATGCCGCCGAAGCGCTTGACGACGCCCTCGACCTCGAGCAGGGACTTCCCATTGCTCGCCTGCTCATTCACCGATGACCATCTCCTCGCGCTTGCCGAACAGGCCCTGCGGCCGGAATGCCATCAGGCCGATCAGCAAGAGGCCTGTGATCGCTAATCGGATTGCGGCGATCCGCGTCTCCGTGAACGGCGGGTCCGGCAGGTCGATGAACCGGGTGCCCTCGAGCACGAACCAGAAGAGGACCGCGCCGACGGCGACACCCCGGTAGCTCCCCATGCCACCGAGGATGAGCACGCTGAAGGCGAAGAAGGTGACCAGCGGCTCGAAGTCCAGCGGGTGGATCGTGGCCAGGTTGAGCGCCAGAAAGAACCCGGCGATCGCTCCCAGGCAGGCCGAGATCGCCAGGGACTGGAGCTTGTAGAACAGGGTGTTCTTGCCGAGCGCCTGCGCGGCATCCTCGTCCTCGCGGATCGCCCGCAGCACCCGGCCCCAGGGAGTCCGCTGCAGGCGGGTGAGCGTGAAGGCGGACACCCCGACGGTCACCCAGATGACCAGGAGTAACGGAAAGAGCGCGTCCGGATCGCTCCAGAAGTTGGAGACGAAGTTGTTGATCGACTCCGAGACGTCCCGCCAGGCGTTGGGGTAGCAGTTGGAGGCGTTGCCCGTCTCGCAGAACAGGCCCTGGTTGCCGCCGGTGAGCCCGCGCGCGTTCTGGGCGAACAGGCGCACCACCTCCGCCATCGCGATCGTAGCGATGGCGAAGTAGTCGGCCCGCAGGCGCAGCGCCGGCAGGCCGACGATGACGCCGAAGATCATCGCCGCGAGGACCGCGAACGGCAGGGAGAGCCAGAAGGAGAACCCGGCCTTGAGCACGAGGATCGCCATCGTGTAGGCGCCGATCGCCATGAAGGCTGCCTGGCCGAAGTTGACGATCCCGGTGAAGCCGGTGTTGAGCTGGAGCCCGAGAGCGACAAGGGCGTAGGTCCCGGCGATCACCCCGACGCTGATCCAGAAGCTGAGGTTGGTGAGGGCGTCGAAGGTGACGCCCAGCAGCGGGGTCATATCGCCTTCGCCTTCCCGAAGATGCCCTGCGGGCGGATGATCAGGGCGAGGATCAGCACCAGGAAGCCCACCGCCGTCTTCCAGCGTGCGTCGATGACCAGGGTCGACCACTCGGTCATCACCCCGATCACCATCCCCGCCGCCAGCGCCCCGAAGGCGTCGCCGATGCCGCCGAGGATCACCGCGGCGAAGATCGGCAGCAGTAACTCGAAGCCCATCTCGGGGCGCAGGTCCGTGATCGCGCCCGCCAGCACTCCGGCCAGCCCGGCCAGGGCACCGGCGAAGATCCAGGTGTAGTTGATCACCTTCCGGGTGTCGATCCCCGCCGTCTCGGCGAGCTCGAGGTCATCGGAGAGCGCGCGCATCTGCTTGCCGAGCAGGGTCAGCCGCAGCATCAGGCCGATCGCGACGATGACGACCACGCCGACGATCACCACGATCAGCTGGGTCTGCCCGATCCGCAGCCCCAGGAAGTCGACAGTGCTGGTGGTGTCGACGTCGAGCACCCGGATATCCGTGCTCCAGAACCACTGGATGATCGCCCGCAGCAGAAACGCGAGACCGATCGACATCAGGATCAGCTGCAGGAAGCCGGCCCGCTTGGCGCGCATCGGTGCCCACAGCACGCGCTCGAACAGGAGTCCGAGGAGCGCCGTCGCCACCATCGCCCAGAAGATCCCGATTACCAGCGGCATACCCCAGGTGACGTTGACCAGGTACGCCATGTAGGCGCCGAAGGTGAGGAAGTCGCCGTGGGCGAAGTTGACCAACTTGAGGATCCCGTAGACCAGGGTGAGCCCGACGGCGCCGAGCGCGTAGATCGAGCCGAGGGAGAGCCCGTTGAGCCCCGTCTGGGCGACCGCGTGGAGCCCGTAGCCGATGACCAAGGCCAGGAAGATGGCCACGATGACCAAGACAGCCCCGACCCAGGGCGTTCTGAGTCTCTCCTTGACCCGCTCGCCGATGGCGGAGGGCACCGGCTCGGCCATTTGACCGGCCTCCATGGACCGGGAATATCCCAGACCGAGCGCGCCTACACCTTCTCGTAGCCCAATCGGGCTCTCATCTAGGGTGCCCGCATGGACGATCTCGATCGCGCGGTGGGCGCCGTCGTGGATGACTGCCTCGGCGTGAAGGAGGGCGAGGAGGTCCTGGTCGTCTGCGATCCGGCGACCCAGCGGATTGGCGAGCGCCTGCGCGATCGGGCTGCGGAGGTGGGGGCGGAGGCCGTTCTGGCCGTGATCTCGGAGCGTCCCTCACACGGCGCCGAGCCGCCCCGGACCGTGGCTGAGGCGATGGCGGCAGCGGACGTCGTGATGGCTCCGACCGTCCAGTCGCTCTCGCACACGGCCGCCCGGAAGCGCGCCACGGACGCCGGGGCGCGCTGCGCGACCCTCCCGGGCGTGACGGAGGAGATGCTCGCCCGGGTGATGAGCGCCGACATGGAGGGTCTCCGGCGGAAGGGGCATGCCGTCGCCGAGGCGCTCGACCGCGCCACCGAGGCCCGGATCACCGATGCCAACGGCACCGACCTCCGGCTCGACCTTTCCGGCCGCGAGGCGATCCCGGACGCCGGCGAGCTCACGGGGCCGAGCGCGTTCGGCAACCTGCCCTGCGGCGAGGCCTTCATCTCGCCGGCCGGAGGAGACGGGACCCTCGTGATCGACGGCTCGCTGGCCGGGATCGGGTTGGTGGACGAGCCGGTCGAGCTGGTGGTCGAGGGAGGCCACCTGACCTCCGCCCGCGGAGGCCAGGGGATGGACTTCATGGAGTTGCTCACGGTGCACGGCGAGGAGGCGACCACCATCGCCGAGCTAGGCATCGGCACCAACGAGAAGGCGATCCTGACTGGCGAGGTCCTGGAGGACGAGAAAATCGGGGGGACCTGTCACATCGCCTTCGGGGCGTCCGCTGGGATCGGCGGCACCGTCCAGGTGCCGGTCCACCTCGACTGCGTGGTGATGAAGCCGACCGTGGAGCTGGGCCGGGAGGCGATCGTCCGGGACGGCGAGCTGCTGATCCGGTGAGCGGCCCGGGTCCCGACGGCGAGAGGCGCATGCCGCTGGTCGCCGTTCCGAACTTCTCCGAGGGCCGCAGCGAGAGGGTGATCGGGACGCTGGAGGCGACGCTCGGCGGCCGCGCCAGGGTCCTCAACCGCCACTTCGACACCGAGCACAATCGCTGCGTCTTCACCATCACGGCGGAGTCCGACGGGCTGGTGGAAGCGCTGGTCGCGGGGGCCGAGGAGGCCCTCGACGTGATCGACCTGCGCCGCTACAAGGGACTTCACCCGCACATCGGCGCGCTCGACGTCTGCCCGGTGGTCTGGCAGGAGGCGGACCGCCACGAGGACGCGACCAAGACGGCGCGTGAGGCCGCCGCGGGGATCGCCGACCTCGGCATTCCCGTGTTCTTCTACGGCGAGCTGGCGAGCAGCCCCGAGCGGGTCGAGCGTGCGTACTTCCGCGAGGGCGGGCCCAGCGAGCTGGCCCGCCGGATGAAGGCGGGGGAGCTCGAGCCTGACCTCGGGCCATCCGAGCCGCACCCGACCGCCGGCGCGACACTGGCCACCGCGCGCCGCCCGCTCGTTGCCTTCAACGTCGAGCTCGACACCCCGGACGCTGAGGTCGCGCGGGCGGTCGCTGCGGGTCTGCGGGAGGCGGGCGGGGGCCTCGCCGGCGTCCGGGCACTCGGGCTGCCCCGGGAGAGCGGGCAGTGCCAGGTCTCCCTCAATGTCCACGACCCGATCGACGTGCCGCTCGCCAAGGTGATCGCCGAGATCAAGCGGCTCGCCGCAGAGCACGACGCCCGGCCGGTCGAGGCGGAACTCGTCGGCCTGGCGCCCGAGGCGGCCTTCGAGGGCTACCCGGAGGACGTGCCGATCAGGGGCTTCGATCCAAAGCGCGACATCATGGAGAACGTCCTCGGTTAGTGCACTAGCCTCCATCCCCAATGGCTCAGACCAAGAAGAAGCGCCGTCGCAAGCAGCGCGGCACCCAGGGCGGGCGGATCGACAGGCGTCCGGCCCGCGGTCGCGCGCGGAGCCGCGGCGAGGCGCAGGCTCGGGCCCGCAGCCGGACGAAGAAGAAGTCCGGTCCGCGCGTGCCCGAGCCGCCGAGCTGGTCGAGCGCCATGAAGAAGGGCGGAGTGGCGGCCGTGCTCTTCGTCGGACTGCTGGCGCTCTTCGGACAGAACCCGCTCGCCGCGCTGCTGGTCGGATTCCTCATGGTCGGCTTCTACGTCCCGATGGCCTATCTGCTGGACCGGTTCTTCTATCAGCGCCATCTCCGCAAGGAGGCCGAGAAGCGCGCCGAGCGTGAGGCGCAGCGGACGGGCGCAGGTCAAGCCGAGGGCTGAGCTGTGGACGTCCGCATGTTCACCGTCGGCCAGATTGCCGAGAACTGCTTCCTGCTCCGGCAGGATGGCTCCGACCGGGCGCTGATCGTCGACCCGGGCGATGAGGCCCCCCGGATCCTGGGGGCCGCGGAGGAGCTCGGGGTCACGATCGACGGGATCCTGCTCACCCACACCCACTTCGACCACATCGGCGCCGTCGCTCCGGTCGCGAAGGCGACGGGCGCGCAGGTCTGGTGCCCCGAGATCGAGACACCGGTCCTCGCCGACATCAACTCGTTCGTTCCCTGGCCGGGGTTCGGTCCCTACGAGAGCTATGACGCCGACCACACCGTGAGCGGTGGCGAGAAGCTCGAGCTCGCCGGGATGGAGATCGACGTGATCTTCACGCCGGGCCACAGCCCCGGTCACGTCACCTACTCGGTCCCCGACGAGGCGGCGATCTTCTCGGGCGACGTCCTCTTCCAGGGGTCAGTCGGGCGCACCGACCTGCCCGGCGGCGACTGGGCGACGCTGCTCGAGTCGATCCGCACCCTGGTCGACTCCCATCCGGCAGAGACGACCGTCTACCCCGGGCACATGGGAATCACGACGCTGGGCGCCGAGCGGGCGACCAATCCGTTCCTCGCTGAGCTGGCCCGATAGCGGCCACCAGGCGGCTCCACTATGAGCGAGGGCGAAGCCCGAGCGGTTATGCGGGGCGGCCGCTAGTGGCCGCGATCTGATGGCGAAGCCGATTAGGCTCGGCGAATGAGCGAGCAGTTCAAGGCCCCCAGGGGCACGTTCGACGTCCTGCCGGACCAGTTCCCGGTCCGACGCCGGATCGCCGCCGCGGCTCGGCGGGCCCTGGAGGCGGCCGGCTATGGCCTGATCGAGACCCCGGTCTTCGAGGACACCGATCTCTTCGCCCGCGGCGTCGGCGAGTCCACCGACATCGTCCAGAAGCAGATGTTCACCTTCGAGGACCAGGGTGGCCGCTCCCTGACGCTGCGGCCCGAGGCGACCGCCTCGATCTGCCGCGCCTATCTCGAGCACGGCATGCAGCAGCTCGCGCAGCCGGTGAAGCTCTGGACCGAGGGCCCCTTCTTCCGCCACGAGCGCCCACAGGCCGGCCGCTACCGGCAGTTCACGCAGATCGACGCCGAGGTGATCGGATCGGACTCTCCGCTGGTCGACGCCGAGCTGATCCTGCTCGCCCACGACATCCTCGTTGAGTTGGGGGTGCCGGATGTCCGCCTGCGGCTGGGGAGCCTTGGCACTCCGGCCGCGCGGAGCGCCTACCTCGACGAGCTTCGCAACTATCTCCGCTCTCGCGAGGGCGAGCTCTCGGAGGAGGTCCGCAATCGGATCGACGTCAACCCGCTGCGCGCGTTCGACGCCGACCACGAGGGCACCCGGCGCGTGATGGACGAGGCCCCGACGTTGCTCGAGCGCCTCGACCAGGCAGACGCGGAGCACTTCGACGAGGTGCGCCACCTTCTCGACCGCAACGGCGTCGACTACCAACTCGACCCGACCCTGGTCCGCGGCCTGGACTACTACACGCGCACCGTCTTCGAGTTCGACTGCAAGCGGCTCGGGGCGCAGTCGGGGATCGGCGGGGGCGGCCGCTACGACGGCCTGATCGAGCAGCTCGGCGGCCCCCCGACAGCGGCGAACGGCTGGGCCCTCGGCGTCGACCGCATCGCGCTCGCCCTCGATCAGAGCGAGGGCGGCCGGCTCGAGCGGCGCGATGGCGTCTTCGTGGTCGCGGAGCCCGACGGGCGCGAACGCGCTCTGACCCTGGTCACCGAGCTGCGCCGCGCCGGTGTCACCGCCGACCTCGACCTGGCGGAACGGGCGACCAAGGGACAGATGAAGCAGGCGGACAGGTTCGGCGCGCGCTACGCGCTGATCCTCTCGGGCGAGGGCAAAGCGACGCTGCGGGACATGAGCTCCGGGGACGAGCGCGAGGTCGATCCCTCGCGGGTGGCCGAGGAAATCGGGCGCTAGCTGAGAAGATCCGCCGCGATGAGCGACGGCTTTCCGGCACTCCGACCGAACGAGTACCGCGACACCTGGTGCGGCCAGGTGCTGCCCGACCGCGTCGACTCGGAGGTGCGCGTCGCCGGCTGGGTGCACCGCCGCCGCGATCACGGCGGGCTCGTCTTCATCGATCTGCGCGACCGCACCGGCATCGTGCAGCTCGTCTTCAACCCCGACGAGGCCGGCGAGGCCTTCGAGCTCGGGCACGAACTGCGCTCGGAGGACGTGATCACGGCCAGCGGCCCGGTGGTGAGGCGCTCGCCCGACACGGTCAACCCCGATCTGCCCACCGGGGAGGTCGAGGTCCGGGTCGCGGACGCCCGCATGCTCTCCGACGCCGACACACCGCCCTTCGAGATCGAGTCCTTCTCGGGCGAGGTGAGCGAGGAGACCAGGCTGCGCTACCGCTACCTCGATCTGCGGCGGGACCGGATGCGGCAGTCCCTCGAGCTGCGTCACAAGGTGAGCGCCGCGATGCGCGAGTTCCTCTCAGGCGAGGGTTTCGTCGAGATCGAGACGCCGATCCTGACCCGCTCGACCCCCGAGGGGGCCCGAGACTTCCTCGTCCCGAGCCGCTTGCAGCGCGGCTCCTTCTACGCACTGCCGCAGTCGCCCCAGCTCTTCAAGCAACTGCTCATGATCGGGGGCTTCGAGCGCTATTTTCAGATCGCGCGCTGTTTCCGGGATGAGGATCTGCGCGCCGACAGACAACCGGACTTCACGCAGCTGGACATCGAGATGTCCTTCGTCGACACGGACGACGTGATCGATCTGAACGAGCGCCTGCTGACGTTCGTGCTGGGTGAGTGCGGCGTCGAGGTCTCACTGCCGATGCGGCGGATCCCCTACGACGAGGCGATCGCCCGCTACGGCACCGACAAGCCGGATCTGCGCTTCGGGCTCGAGCTGCACGAGCTCACCGACGTCTTCCGCGGCTCGGAGTTCAACGCCTTCCGGCAGGCGATCGAGGGCGGGGCCCTGGTGCGGGGGCTGAACGCGGGCACCCGCGAGATGTCGCGCGCCGATCTCGACGGGCTCGTCGGCGAGGCGACCGAGCTCGGCGCGAAGGGCCTCGTCTGGGCCGTGGTAGAGGCCGAGGGGTGGCGCTCGCCCGTCGCCAAGTTCCTCTCCGCCGAGGAGATCGCGGCCGCCAACGAGGCGCTGAGCGCGGGCGAGGGGGACGTCGTCCTGATCGTCGCCGATCAGCCGCTGCTATCGGCGGAGGTGCTCGGCGAGCTGCGCCGTCGCCTCGGCGAGCGGCTCGGGCTGATCGACTCGGAAGCGAACGAGCTCACCTGGATCGTCCACTGGCCCCTGCTCGGCTGGGCGGCGGACGAGGAACGCTGGGACCCGCACAACCACCCGTTCACGTCACCCGACGGTGAGTTCGATCCCGACGATCCCGGCGCGGCCAGGGCGAAGGCCTACGACGTCGTCTGGAACGGATGGGAAATTGGTGGGGGCTCGATCCGTATCAGCGACCCCGAGGTGCAGCGCAAGGTGTTCGGAGCGATCGGAATCGACGAGCAGGAGGCCGAGGAGCGCTTCGGCTTCCTCCTCGAGGCGCTCCGCTACGGCGCTCCGCCGCACGGCGGCATCGCCTACGGCCTTGACCGGATGGTCGCGCTACTGCACGGCACTGAGTCGATCAGGGATGTGATCGCCTTCCCAAAGACTGCTTCGGGCGGCGATCCGCTCACGGGCGCCCCCGCTCCTGTGGATGAGCGCCAGCTGCGGGAGCTGGGGATCTCCGTGAGAAGCGGGGGTGGAAGGGCTTGATGCCCCGCTCGGAAACCTTGCACGCGAATCGGCGGCCTCGGATCGTCGCCATGCGGCGTCCTCGGTCGGCCGCGTACCACCCGGTACGCGGCCTCCCTGCGTCCTTGCCTGGCAACGCCCGAGGCTCGCCGGTTCGCGCACAACGTTCCCGACCGGGGCATTAATTCAATGGAAGGCCGCCCTCCGCCCGACGACGACGATCTCTTCGAGTGGACGGATGCGCCCGCGCGACCGCCCCGGCGAGAGCGTGAGCCGTCGACAGGCGAACCCGAGCCTGGGACCGGCGAGCGCGAGCGGGTCGGCAGGAGGGAGACGCGGCGTCCCGGCACCGGCGAGCGCGAGCGGGTAGGCCGCTTCAGCGAGACGGAGGAACGGCGGCGGGTCCGCCGAGGCGACACCGGCGAGTTCGAGCGCAGCGGCCGGCGGCCTCCCCCGGGGCGCCGGGCGCGGAGGCGAGACCTTCCGGCGAGGGTCCGCCGCCGCCAGGATCTGATCCTCGGCGCCATCGCGGCGGTGGTGCTCATCGGGTTGATCGTCGCGATCTCGAGCGGGGGAGGCGGAGGCGGCGAGCCCTCGATCGGGCTGAAGCGCCTCGTCGGCCAGTCGATCGTCGCCAGGCTGGGGGCCAAGGGGCCCGATCAGGCACTGATCCAACGCGTCAGGCAGGGACGGGTCGGCGGCGTGATCGCCTTCAGCAAGGACGCAAACAAGCTCAAGGCCGACATCGCCACTCTCCAGCAGGCCGCGAGAGCCGGCGACAGCCCACCGCTGCTGGTGATGATCGACCAGGAGGGCGGCGACGTGAAGCGGCTGCCGCAGGGCCCGCCGAACGCCTCACCCGCCCAGCTCGGGCAGAGCGGTGACGAGGGCCAGGCTCACGAGCAGGGGGAGGCGACGGGGTCCTATCTGCGGGGCCTCGGCCTGAACGTGGACCTGGCGCCGGTGCTCGACGTCGCGCATCCGAACACCGCCAGCACGATCAAGAGCCGCACCTTCGGATCGGATCCCGCGGTGGTCACCAAGGTCGGGGTCGCCTTCGCACAGGGGCTTCAGGACGGTGGCGTGGTGGCGACGCCGAAGCACTTCCCGGGGCTGGGCCGGGCGACGGTCAACACCGACGAGCGACCCACCGACATCGCCGCGACGAGCGAGCAGCTGCAGGCCGACCTCGAGCCGTTCAAGGGTGCGATCGCGGCGGACGCGAAGATGATCATGGTCTCGACCGCGAGCTATCCGACGCTGGGCTCGCAGAAGCAGGCAGCCTTCTCAGCCGGGATCGTGAGCGGATTGCTGCGCGACCAGCTGGGCTTCGACGGCGTGGTGATCACGGATGACCTCGAGGCGCCGTCGGTGACCGACACGACCTCGCCGGTGGTCGCGGCGAGCAGCGCGATCAAGGCTGGGGACGACCTGCTGCTCTACGGCCGGAGCGCGGGCGCCTCGGATAGGGCCTTGCGCTCACTGGTGGCCCAGGTGAAGGCCGGCAACCTCAATCGCTCGCTCTTCCAGAATGCCTACGACCGGATCACCTCCCTGAAGGACAGCCCCACGGGATAGGGTCCGCGCGAATTTCCTGTCCACTCTCAGACGGGAGGGAGATCGATGAACGACTTGGTTCAGCCCGACGAAACGCGTGATGCGCTGCGCAAGATCGGCGGGCTTCTGCTCGGCCTCGCCGCGGCCATGATCTACATCCGCAAGGGCCCGTTCCTGACGGTGAACCCGGGCCAGTGGGCCGAGTTCCCGATATTCCTCGTGGTCGCGATCCCAGCGGTCTACCTGTACGGGAGCATCTTCACCCGGCCTCAAACTGGCGAGCTGCGTACCTGGCAGGCGGTGCACAACGTCTTCGGCCTGATCTTCGTGCCGTTCGCGCTGGCCCAGTTCGTCGACATGATCGGCGGCAACCCCAACGCCCAGCTGAACATCTTCTGGATCTTCGCCGCGACCGCCGCCCTCGCCTTCTACGCTGGGTCGAGAGCCGGGGTCCGGGTGCAGTTCCTGCTCGGCTCGATCGCGGTGATCGTCTCCTGGACCGCGCTCTGGGACAAGATTCTCTCCGACGGCATCGGCGCGCACTGGGGTGTCTACCGAGGCCTGCTCGGCATCCTCGCGATCGGGCTGCTGGCGGCCGCGCTGTACGTCTGGCGGAGCAATCCCGGGGGCGACGACGTCGGCGCCAGCGCCACGGCCCCCTCCGGGGACCTCGGCCTGTGGAAGGCGTCGGAGCTCGTCACTGGGGCAGGCATCGCCGCCGTGATCGCCTGCGCGCTGGGGATCACCGCCATCGGCAACCTCAATCCCCTCGGGGGGAGCACGCCTCCGATCCAGACCAGCAACTTCTGGGACATCATGCTGCTGTTGGTCTCCCTCGGGCTGGTGGCGATCGGTTCGCAGATCGGCACGCGCGGCCCGGTCTATGTAGGAGGGATCGGTCTGGTGCTCTTCCTGGTGATTGCGGGTCTCGATCTCAACGAGGCAGATCCGAATCCGTTCAAGTTCGGTGTCTGGCCGTGGGTGCTGCTGATCCTCGGGCTGATCGCGATCGCGCTCAGCCTCACGCGCGAGGCGAGCCTCGGCGCCCAGCCGCGGCGCTTCGTCGAGAACCTGCGCGGCAGGAGCTGATCAGACGGAGGGCTCGGCCGAGCTCGCTCGCCGCTTCCTGGCCGCCCTGGGCGTTGGGGATCAGGCGGCGGTGGGCGAGCTCGTGCACCCCGAGGTCGAGATCCGCACCGAGCGGACGGTCCACCGCGGCCGGGTCGCCGCGATCGAATGGTCCGGCAAGGTCTTCGACCACCTGTCGCGGCGTTACGTCCCCATCGAGATCGAGGAGACCCCATCCGGGGTGTTGGTCCACGCTGAGCTCCAGTACGTCTGGCGGGAAAGCGGGAAGGTCGGGGACAGCTCGCGGGTCGCGGTCGAGCTCGGGATCAGGGACGGGCTGATCTCCTCCTGGTATCTGCTCGACGAGCCGGAGTAGCTCGGGGCCGATGCTAGGGTTGAAGTCAGGCCCGAGCCTGTACGCGAACCGCTTCAAACGTTGACCCAACACAACTGGCTTGGGGGTCGATTTCCGGCAGTCCCTCGGGATCGTCGGTAGACCACCACCTATGCGACACGGGTTACCAAGCCGGAGCGGAAAACGGCAGGTTGGAGCCTTCTAACGTGAAACGGCGCCGAGAGGCGCCGTTTGTCGTTCGACAACCGGCTATGAAGGGGTGTGGCACGGGCGTCCGGTGCAGAACCGTCGACTGCCCTGCTTAAGGGACCTCCTGGGTACCCAGAGCAGGACGGTCCCCAGATTTGGCGCGTTTACCCTTCGGCGCGTGACCGAGATGACTGCCAATCGGGAACTCCTCGAGGCCTACCTCCGCGACGACTCTCGGCGCGGACCGGCGCCCGAGGGCGCCTTCAGCGGTTCGGCGGGCGGCGCCCCCTGCGGCGATCTCGTCCGGCTTTCATTGTTGGTTTCTGACGGCCGAATCGAGTCCGTGAGCTTCGACCACGAGGGCTGCTCGGCGACCGCCGCGGCCACCGCCGCGACCGCCGAGCTGGCGGAGGGGACGGCCGTGTTTGACGCGGCGCTTCTCGGCCCCGACGAGGTCGAGTCCGAGCTCGGCGGCCTCGGGCCGAGCCACCGGCACGCGGCGGTCCTGGCAGCAGACGCGCTGCACCGCGCTTTGTCCGGCCTCGCCGGATCGGGCCAGCCGCTCGCCCCGCCGCCGAACGAAGGCGAGCGCGTCCTGGTGGCTCTGAGCGGCGGGGTGGACTCCGCGGTCGCGGCGCTCCGGGAGCGAGAGGCGGGGCGCGAGGTGGTCGCAGTGACCCTCAAGCTCTGGGCGGATCGGCGCACCGACGGCGAGCGCAGCTGCTGCTCTCCGGAGGCGGTGCTCGGCGCAAGGCGGCTCGCTCACTCGCTCGGGATCCCGCACCTGACGCTCGATCTCGAGGATGAGTTCCGGGCCGGAGTCGTCGATCCGTTCCTGCGCGGCTACGCGGAGGGCAGGACGCCGAACCCATGCGTGCTCTGCAACGGGGAGCTTCGCCTCGACGCGATGATCGCGCTCGCCGACCGCCTCGGCGCCGACCGGCTGGCGACCGGGCACTACGCCCGGATCGTCGACGACGGGGACGGCCCGCTGCTCGCAGCGGCGGCCGACGCCGCGAAGGACCAGACCTACATGCTCTCCGGGCTTCGCCCAAGCTCCCTGGCGCGCCTGCGCTTCCCGCTGGGGAAGTTGACGAAGCCGGAGGTACGGGAGATCGCCTCCCGGGCGGACCTGGAGGTGGCGGGCCGCGCCGAGAGCCAGGACCTCTGTTTCCTCGCGGGACAGGGCAAGCGGGAGTTCCTGCGCCGCCACGCCGGTCTCGAGGAGCGCCCCGGCGAGGTGGTCGATCGGCGCGGCCGCCGGCTCGGCGCGCACCGGGGTCACCACAACTTCACGGTCGGACAGCGTCGGGGCCTGGACGTGGGGGGCGGCGAGCCTCACTACGTCCTGGGCACGGACGCCTCGACCAACACCGTGGTCGCCGGGCCGCGGAGCGAGCTCGCCACGCGCCGGGTGCGCATTCGCGGCGCGAGGCTGCTGCGGCCCGCGGAGCGGGTCGACGGCGTCCGCCTTCGCTACCACTCGCCGAGGCGAGACTGCCGCCTCGAGGTGAACGGCGACCCAAGCGAGGCGATCGTCGCCCTCGAGGAGCCGGTCGATGGTGCCGCCCCGGGCCAGGTGGCCTGCCTGCTGGACGGCGACCTGGTCGTCGGTCACGGCACCATCGCGTAGCCGTTCCGCGAGCCACAGACCGACCGTAGACTCCGCCTCGTGAAGGTCGAAGATATCCGCAAGACCTACCTCTCCTTCTTTGAGGAGCGCGGGCACAGGGTGGTTCCGTCCGCTTCCCTGGTTCCCTCGGTGCACGACCCATCCGTGTTGCTGACCACGGCGGGGATGCAGCCGTTCAAGCCCTACTTCCGGGGCGACGAGAAGCCGCCCGCCCCGCGGGTGACCGACTACCAGCGCTGCTTTCGCACAGTCGACATCGAGGAGGTCGGCAACACCGCCAGGCATCTGACCTTCTTCGAGATGCTCGGCAACTGGAGCTTCGGCGACTACTTCAAGGAGCAGTCGATCGCCTGGGGCTGGGAGCTCTCGACGGAGGGCTTCGGCTTCGATCCCGAGCTGATCTGGGTGAGCGTGTTCGAGGGCGACGAGGAGCTCGGCCTCGGCCCGGATGAGGAGGCGATCGAGATCTGGCGCTCGATCGGCGTTCCGGACGAGAGGATCGTGGCACTGCCTCGCTCGGAGAACTTCTGGCAGGGCGGCGACACCGGTCCCTGTGGTCCCTGCTCGGAGATGTACCTCGACAGGGGGCCGGAGTTCGGCCGGCCGGACGACCGGCCGGGTGACGACACCGACCGCTACCTGGAGTACTGGAACCACGTCTTCATGACCTACGACCTGGCCGAGGACGGGTCGCTCGGCGAGCTGCCGATGAAGAGCATCGACACCGGCATGGGGCTGGAGCGGATGGCGGCGATCCTGCAGGGCGTCGAGTCGGTCTTCGACACGGACTCAATCCGCCCGCTGGTTGACCTCGCCGAGGAGCTCTCGGGCCGCTCGTATACGGACGACCCCGCGACCACCCGGGCGATGCGCATCCTCGCCGACCACTCGCGCGGCGCCGCGGCGATGATCGCCGACGGAGTCGTGCCCTCCAACGAGGAGCGCGGCTACGTCCTGCGGCGGATCCTGCGCCGGGCGATCCACCGGGGCCGCTCGCTCGGTCTCGAGGCGCCTTTCATGGAGCGGTTCGCCGGAAGCGCCCTGGACATCCTCGGCGCGGCCTACCCCGAGCTCGAGGCCGAGCGCGAGACGGTGAGCCGCTGGGTCAACGACGAGGAGGAGAGCTTCGGACGCACGCTCGAACGCGGCATGCAGATGGTCAGGGACCTGATCCGGCATGCGCACGAGGACCGGACCTCGTGGGTCGATGCGGACGACGCCTTCAGGCTCCACGACACCTACGGCTTCCCGTACGACCTGACCAAGGAGCTGCTCGCGGAGGAGGGCCTTTCGGTCGACGACGAGGGCTTCGAGGAGCTGATGGAGGAGCAGCGCTCTCGCGCCCGGATGGGGATCGCCACCGCGCACGGCTCCGAGGATCACCACGGCGCGGTGCTCACCTTTGCCTCAGCCGCTCCGCCGTCGCGCTTCGTCGGCTACGAGAAGTTGTTCGCGGAGACGAGCTTGCTCGCAGCGGAGGGCGACGACGGCCGGGCTCTGGTCAAGCTCGAAGAGAGCCCCTTCTACGCGGAGGGGGGCGGACAGGTCGCGGACTCGGGCGAGATCCGCTGGGACGGCGGCAGCGCCGGCGTCGCCGACGTCTACCGGGTCGGCGATGACCAGGCGGTGGAGCTCGACAGCCCGCTGGACGGCCTGGCCCCCGGCACACGCGTCGAGGCCGAGGTGGACCACGTCGCCCGCTTCGCGACGATGCGCAATCACACAGCCACCCACTTGCTCCACGCGGCACTCAGGGAGCGCCTGGGCACGCACGTACGCCAGGCGGGCTCCGCGGTCCGCCCCGGCAAGCTCCGCTTCGACTTCACCCACGGCGCTCCGCTCACCAACGAGGAGCTGCGGGACATCGGCAACCGCGTCAACGACTGGATCAAGGAGAGCCACGCGGTGCGGGCGCTCGAGATGTCCCGGATGGAGGCCGAGCGGCTCGGCGCGATGGCGCTCTTCGGCGAGAAGTACGGCGACTGGGTCCGGGTGATCGAGGTCGAAGGCGTCTCGCGTGAGCTCTGCGGGGGTACCCACGTCGCGAACACCGCCGCGATCGGGATCTTCGCGATCGCGTCCGAGGGCTCGAGCGCGGCGAACGTCCGCCGCATCGAGGCGCTCACCGGCCCGGCGGCGATCGACTGGTTCCGCGGTCGCTCGCGCCAGCTCTCCGAGATCGGCAGGATCCTGGGCTCCGAGCAGGATCCGGTCGGGGGCGCCCGCCGCGTGGCCGAGCAGATCGCCGAGCTCGAGGAGCGAACCAGGAAGGCGGGCTCGGAGGAACTCGCCAAGAAGGCCGAGGAGATCGCGGCCTCCGGCCAGAAGATCGACGGGATCACCGTGTTCGTCGGGCGGGGCGAGGACTCGGATCAGCGCGCGCTGCTCGAACTGGCCGACCGGATCAAGTCCCGCGCGGGCGCCGCGGCCGTCGTCCTCGGTGGCGCCGGCGACGGCAAGGCGGCCCTCGTCGCCAGCTTCAGCAAGGAGGTCACCGACCGGGACCTCTCGGCCGTCGACGTGATCAAGGAGGCCGCGCAGGTGATCGGCGGCGGCGGTGGGGGGCGCGAGAACGTCGCCCAGGCGGGTGGCCGCGACCCGTCGAAGCTCGACGAGGCGCTTGCTGCCGCCCGGAACGCGATCGAGGCCAAGCTCACGGCCTGATGCACAACAGGTGCGAGGGCGCGGCGGAAGCCAAGCTGAGCAGCCCGATTAAGAAGGCCGCCGCGATCGCTGCCGCCGCCTGCGCAGCGACGGTGATCGTGCTGCTCGGCGGCTGCGGCTCCGACAATGTCGTCGGCGGGTCGGCCAGGGTGGCAATGGTGACGCCTCCCGACTATCTCGATCCGCAGCTCGCCTACACGACCGAGGCGGCGGAAGCGGATTGGATCGCCTACACGCCGCTGCTCACCTACCGGCACAAGAGCGGGGCCGACGGGACCGAGCTGATCCCGGGGCTGGCGCAGCGGCTACCGCGGATCTCGCCGGACGGGCGGACGTATCGCCTCACGTTGCGTCCGGCACTCGTCTACTCCAACGGCCGCCCGGTCGTGGCGAGCGACTTCGCCTACACGATCGAGCGCGCGATCCGCCTGGGCTGGCCCGGCAGGCGATTCCTGACCGACAACATCGTCGGCGCCCGGGAGTTCGAGGGCGGCAAGACCCAGGAGGTCTCCGGGATCAGCACCGACGATGTGACTGGCCGGATCGAAATCAAGCTCATTCGCCCCTGGGGTGCGTTCGAGAATGTGCTCGCGCTGCCCGCCACGGGCCTGGTCCCGAGCGGGACCCCGATGCGGGACCTGAGCGCCAAGCCGCCGCCGGGCGTCGGCGCCTACCGGATCACCGATGTCGTGCCCGGCCGCAACTGGGCGATGGTCAGGAACGATCGCTTCGACCCCCTCGAGATCCCCGACATTCCGTCGGGCAGCCTGGAGCGGATCGCCGTCAAGGTCGTGCATAGCCCGGGCGCCGCGGCGAACCAGGTGCTGGCCGGCCGCGCGGACGGCTACGACCCCGGGGCGCCGATGCCTGCGGGGATCCAGTCGCGGGCCCGGGACCTGGGCTCGAAGCGCTTCGACCTGGTCGGCGTCCCCTCGACGCTCTATTTCTTCCTGAACACGGCGCAGCCACCCTTCAGCAGCGAGCTGGCGCGGCGAGCCGTGGTCACCGCCCTCGACAGGCCCTATATGGCGAAGCTGGGGAAGGGGATGCTGGACCCGGGCTGCTATCTGATCCCCGACGGGATCGCCGGCCACCCCAATGCCTCCTGCCCCTACGGCGACGCGGACGATGCCGGGGACCTCAAGGCCGCCAGGCAGCTCGTCCAGGAGTCGGGCAGCGCGGGGCTCCCGGTCGTCGTCTGGGTGGAGGACAGCTCTCCGGAGCGGGCCTACGCCCGCTACTACACGAAGCTCCTCAATCGACTCGGCTTCGATGCCCGCACGAAGATCGTGGCGACGGCCCAGGACTTCGGCCGGATCGAAGGAACGCTGACCGATCCCCAGACGGGGTTCGCAAGCTGGTTCAACGATTTCCCGAACCCGATCGACTTCTACTCGGTGCTCGATTCACGCTACATCGGGCCGCCGGGAAGCCCTAACACCGGACGGGTCCATGACCTCTTCATCCAGCAGCAGCTCGAGAAGCTCAGCCTGGTCCCGGCGCAGGATCTCGACTCGGCGGCCGGCGAATGGCGCGACCTCGACGAATACGCGGCGACCAAGGCCTACCTCGCCACCTTCGGCACGCAGCAGGTCCCCAAGCTGATCAGCGAGCGGATCGCCCCCAGCTCGGCTGTGATCCACCCGCTGTTCCTGAGCGACTGGAGCAGCTGGTCGCTGCGGTGAGCGGCGTGCTCGGGTCTACGCCAAATCGGCACACCTAAAACGCAGTACTGCTCCCAAGTGTTGGCATCGTCTTAAGGAACACTTGACTTGCGGTTTGCGCGGATATATCACTCCGGTTGGGTGCAGGTAATTATCCCGTTGGGATCCGGAACAACTACAGGAGGGAACAGGGTGAGGAAGCTCACGCAGGTGCTCGTACTGGGCGTCGCTGCTGGCATTGCCGCGCTGGGGTTGGCGGCGTGCGGAGGCGGCGACGGAGGCGGGGGCGGATCCGAAGGCGGAACCGCGACCGTGCTGATGGGCACCGCGCCCGACTACCTCGATCCGCAGGAGGAGTACACGACGCAGGGCGCCGAGGCGGACTGGATCAGCTACATCCCGCTGGTCACGTACAAAGCCGAGAACGCGCCGGCCGGAAACGATGTGATTCCCGGCCTCGCGACTGCGCTCCCGCAGATCTCGCAGGATGGCAAGACCTACACCCTCACCCTGCGTAAGAACCTCGTCTTCTCGGACGGCACGCCGATCAAGGCGAGCGACGCCGCGTGCACGTTCGAGCGCATGATCAAGGTGAACTGGGGCGGCAAGAGCTTCTTCACCGACAACGTGGTCGGAGCCACCGACTACGACGAGGGCAAGAGCGATCACATCACGGGGGTCACGACGGACGACAACACGGGCAAGATCACGATCAACCTCGTGAAGCCCTACGGCGCGTTCACGAACGTGCTGGCCTTCCCCGAGATGGGGCTGGTGCCGTGCGGGACTCCGTATCACACCCTGACGACCGACCTGCCGCCGAGCAGCGGGCCGTACATGATCACGGACATTGTGCCGAACAAGTCGTACAGCGTCGTCAAGAACCCGAAGTTCGCCGCTCAGAACATCCCGGACATTCCGGTGGGGCATCTCGATCGGATCAACGTGAAGATCGAGTCGAATACCCAGACCGAGGCCCAGCAGGTCCTCAACAACCAGGCCGACGCCTTCGACGCGGGTGACACGATCCCACCGTCGCTGGTGCAGCAGGTCCGGAGCCAGGCGAGCGACCGGTTCGCTGCGGTGACGATCCCATCGACGTTCTACTTCTTCATGAATGTCAGGATCCCGCCGTTCAACAACGAGATGGCGCGGCAGGCGGTCAACGTCGCGATCGACCGGCCAGCGCTGCAGCGGCTGGCGAGCGGATTCCTGACACCGGGATGCTTCTTCCTCCCGGAGGGCATCGCGGGGCACCCCGACAGTGAGTGCCCGTACGGGGCCGCGGATGGCAACGGCGACCTCGAGAAGGCCAAGCAGATGGTGCAGCAGTCCGGCACCGCCGGTCAGAGCGTCACCGTCTGGGGTGAGCAGCGGGCACCGCGCACCCAGTACGTCGAGTACTACGCCGACCTGCTCAACAAGATCGGGTACAAGGCCACTCCGAAGCTGATCTCGGACACGACCTACTTCCCGACGATCGGCAATGCGAAGACAGCGCCGCAGACCGGTTTCGCCGACTGGATTCAGGACTTCCCGAACCCGGTCGACTTCTACCTGCTGCTGACGACGTCGTCGATCCAGCCGGTGAACAATGAGAATTTCGGCAACGTGAGCGACCCGATGATCGATTCGACCGTGAAGAAGCTCGAGCCGACACCGACCCAGGACCTGGATTCGGTGGCCGGCGAGTGGCAGGCGCTGGACGAGTACGTCGCCAAGAAGGGCTACGTGACCGTCTACGGCTCCGAGGCGGTGCCGAAGTTCTTCAGCGATCGGATCGACTTCGATTCCGCACAGGTGCATCCCACGTACCTCAACGTCTGGAGCACCTGGCAACTCAAGTAAATCGAGAAGCAAAAGAGGATGATCGGGGCGTGCCAGGGCGCCCGAGGACACGATGGCAGTAGACCCGACCGCTCCAAGCCCGGGGGTTCCGGCAGCCCTAGAGCCGGAGTCGTCCCTGGGCGCGGGCGAGATCCAGGGCGAGGGCGGAGTCGGGCCGTACAAGCTGGCCCTACGCAGGCTGCGGCGCAACAAGACCGCCCTCGCGTTCGGTGCGATGTTCGTGGTGATCGTGATCATGTGCCTGTGCGCGCCGCTCTATGCCAAGCACGTCGCGCACACGACGCCCTCCGCGAACCACATCACCGACAAGATCACGGTCCGCGGCAAGGAGCGGGACGTGGTCTCGCCCGAGGGCGTCCCCACCGGCCCGACCTGGACCGGCAAGTTCCTCCTGGGGGCTGACACGAACGGCCGCGACGTCGCTGTCCGCCTGCTCTACGGAGGACGCAACTCGCTCGAGATCGGCTTCATCGCGACGGCCATCACGACTGTGCTCGCGACGATCATCGCGCTCGTCGCCGGCTTCTACCGTGGCTTCGTCGACGGGGCGCTATCCCGGCTGATGGACCTGATCTGGGCGTTTCCGGTGGTCATCCTCGGGGTCGCGCTCGGTACCGCGCTGGCTCTGGGCGGGCTCGACTTCGGCCTGTTCACGGTCAACGGAAACTCCCTCATGGTCCCGGCGCTGATCATCGGGGGCGTCTACGTGCCCTACATGGCCAAGCCGCTCCGGGGGCAGGTCCTCGGGCTGCGCGAGAAGGAGTTCGTGGAGGCTTCCCGGTCGCAGGGCTCGGGCAACCTGCGGATCATGTTCCGCGAGATCCTGCCCAACGTCGCGTCGAGCATCATCGTCTTCATCCCGCTGATCATCGCCAACGCGATCCTGCTGGAGGCCGCGCTCTCCTATCTCGGGGCCGGGGTGCAGCCCCCGAATCCCTCCTGGGGGACGATGATCGGCGACGGGATCCGGCTGATCCCGAGCGCGATGCACCTGACCCTGATCCCGGGCGGGATGCTCGTCCTCGCGGTACTCGGCATCAACGTCTTCGGCGACGGCGTCCGTGACGCTCTCGACCCGCGCGCCGAGGTCAGGATCGAGCACTGATGGCGCGCTTCCTGATACGGCGAACCCTCTCGATGATCGCCGTTCTATTCGCGATCTCGGTGGCCACCTTCCTGATCTTTCAGGCGATCCCGAACGGCGATCCGACGGTGCGGCTGGGAGGCCGCAACTCGACCCCCCAGACCCGCGAGGCGATCCGCAAGGACTGGGGCTTCGACAAGCCGATCTACGAGCAGTACGGGATCACGATGAAGAAGATCTTCACTGGCACGGTGGTCTCCTACAGCCAGCAGATCAACGTGGTCGACGAGGTCGCGCGGGACCTGCCGGCAACGTTGTCGCTGGCGATCGGCGCAGGGATCATCTGGCTCGGTTTCGGGATCCTCTTCGGGGTGATCAGCGCCGTGAAGGCCGGGAAGTTCACCGACACGAGCCTCACGGTCTTATCGCTGATCGGCGTCTCGACCCCCGTCTTCCTGCTTGGCGCGCTGGTGCTCTGGCTCTTCGCCTATAAGCTCACCATCCTCCCGGCCGGCGGCTACGTACCGTTAACCCAGGATCCCTGGGGATGGTTCACGCACCTGATCGCGCCATGGTTCGTACTGTCGGTGCTCTTCATCGGCTTCTATTCGAGGGTCTTGCGCGGGAACATCCTGGACACGATCAACGAGGACTACGTCCGCACCGCGCGGGCCAAGGGGCTGAGCGAGCGGCGGATCCTGATCCACCACGTGCTGCGCAACTCGCTGATCCCGGTGGTCTCGCTCTGGGGCCTCGACTTCGCGGCCGTGATCGGCGGGGGCGCGATCCTGACCGAATCGGTCTTCAACCTGCAGGGAGTGGGGCAGTACGCCGCGGATTCGATCCAACAGCTCGACGTCCCGCCCGTCATGGTGATCACCATGTTCACCGCGTTCTTCGTCGTGGTGCTGAGCGCCGTCGTCGACGTCGTCTACGCCGTTCTCGATCCAAGGATCCGGCTGAGCGGATGAGTCCCCAGCCAAGCGGAGGGTCCGTGGGACCCAAGCCCCTGCTCGAGATCGAGGACCTGAAGGTCGAGTTCCGCACCGACGAGGGCGTCGTCCACGCGGTCGACGGGGTCTCGTTCACGATCCAGGATGGCGAGGTGGTCAGCATCGTCGGCGAGTCGGGCTGTGGCAAATCGGTGACCGCGATGACTATTCTCGGCCTCACTCGGGGTCCGAACGCGCGGATCTCCGGCTCCGTTCGATACCACGGCACGGAACTGACCACCGCCGGCACCGAGGAGCTCCAATCGATCCGTGGCGACCGGATCGCCATGGTTTTCCAGGACCCGATGTCTTCCTTCAACCCGGTGCAGCGGATCGGTGACCAGATCGTCGAGGCGATCCAGGCGCATATGGACATCTCCAACGAGGAGGCTCGGAAGAAGGCCGTCGAGTCCCTCGCGTCCGTCGGGATTCCCGATGCGGAGACGCGCGCGCGCCATTATCCGTTCGAGTTCTCGGGGGGGATGAGACAGCGGGCCATGATCGCGATGGCGCTTGCGCTGGAGCCGGCCATCCTGATCGCGGACGAGCCCTCGACCGCGCTCGACGTCACCATCCAGGCGCAGATCCTTGAGCTGCTCCGGGAGCTGAACGAGGAGCGTGGGTTGTCCGTGATCCTGATCACCCACGACCTCGGCGTCGTCGCCGAGATCGCGGATCGCGTGCTCGTCATGTACGCCGGCCAGATCGTGGAGCGGGGGACGCTCGACGAGATCTTCTACGACCCCCAGCACCCGTATACGTGGGGACTGATGGGCTCGCTGACACGGTTGGACCAGGAGCGCCCAGAGCGTTTGCCCCAGATCCATGGGGCACCGCCCTCGCTGATCGCGCCGCCGAGCGGCTGCCGCTTCCGGCCGCGCTGCCCTCACGCCTTCGACAAGTGTCCCGAGCCGCCGGCGCTGGAGCAGCGACTACCGACCGCGAAGGGTCATCTGGACCGCTGCTGGCTCGAGCCCGGCCAGAAGAAGCAGCTCCGCGAGGTCGAGGGGCGCATCGGGCTGGAGGTCCCGGCCTGATGGCGAAAGGCGATCCGCTCCTCGAGGTCGAGCACCTCGTCAAGCACTTCCCGATCAAACAGGGGCTGCTGATCGATCGCGAGGTGGCGAGCGTGAAGGCCGTCGACGATGTCAGCTTCACGCTGCACGAGGGCGAGACCCTGGGTCTGGTGGGCGAGTCCGGGTGCGGCAAATCCACGCTCTGCCGGACCGTCGTCCAGCTTCTCGAACCGACCTCGGGATCGGTCAAGTACGCGGGTCGCGAGCTGGTGGGGCTCTCCCGCCACGCCCTCCGACCGATCCGTCGCGAGATCCAGATGATCTTCCAGGACCCGTACGCATCGCTCAACCCGCGCAAGCGGGTCGGCCAGATCATCGGCGACCCGATCCAGCTGCACGGGCTCGCGTCCGGGACGCAGCTGCGTCGCGAGGTTCAGGAGCTGATGGAGCGCGTGGGCCTCCAGCCCGAGCACTACAACCGCTATCCGCACGAGTTCTCCGGCGGCCAGCGGCAGCGAATCGGGATCGCCAGGGCCCTGGCGCTGCGCCCGAAGCTGATCATCGCTGACGAGCCGGTTTCGGCCCTCGACGTCTCCATCCAGGCCCAGATCATCAACCTGCTCGAGGACCTGCAGGACGAGTTCAACCTCTCGTACATCTTCGTCGCGCACGATCTCGGCGTCGTGCGACACGTCTCCGACCGGATCGCGGTCATGTACCTGGGCAAGATCGTCGAGCGGTCCCCGGCGGCGGTGCTGTACGAGCGTCCGATCCATCCCTACTCTGTGGCGCTGCTCTCCGCCGTGCCGATCCCCGACCCGAGGGCAAACGCGGAGCGTCAGCCCGTGGTGCTCGAGGGCGACGTGCCGAGTCCCGTCAACCCACCGCCCGCCTGCCACTTCCACACCCGCTGCCCGTGGGCGACCGAGATCTGCTCGCAGGACGAGCCACCCTTGGCCGAGTACGAGTCCGGACAGGCGGCGGCCTGTCATCACCCCCGCAACCTCGACTCCCAGATGATCGCCGGGGCGGCCGTGGCGGCGGACAGCCCGTCAACCGCCAGCGACACGCTTCCCTCGGAGCCCGAGCGGGAACCGGCCGCTACCCGCTAGCTTCTTGCGGGTGCTTGCGCTGGACTACGGCACGGCCCGCTGCGGTTGTGCGATCTCAGACCCGAGCGGCACCCTCGTGCGCCCGTTGGCGGCGATCGAGCCGCCGGACCCGTCGGCGATCGCTGAGCTGGTCGCCGCCGAGGGAGCCGAGCGGGTGATCGTCGGTTTGCCCACCACCCTCTCGGGGGAGGAAGGCGACCAGGCCAAGCTGAGCAGGGAGTTTGCGGCGGAGCTGAGCCGGCTGCTGGATGTTCCCGTCGAGACCTATGACGAGCGCCTCACAACGCGAATGGCGGAGCGAAGCGCACGCGAGGGCGCTAGCGCAGACCCCGATTCGCTCGCGGCCGCGCATCTGCTCGAGTCGTATCTGATGTCAATGGAGGGCGGTTAGGTGGCCGCGGAACAGGACTGGATCGCCGATACCGAGGGCAACCTGACCGCGCCGGGCGAGGGGTCGAAGCCGCCGACGGACGAGTTCGGGCGGGACGATCCGGCCTCCCTGGAGCGGGAACGGCGACGCCGCGAGCGAGAGGCCCGGCGGGCCAAGTCGCGGCGAGTTCCCGAGCCCGAGTCGCGTCTCGCCCCCAAGCCCGAGTCGCGTCCCGCCCCCCAGCAGGAGAGCCCGCCGGCCGCCACCGCGGAGGTCCCGCGCCCCACGAGGCGCAAGGCGGCCCGGCCGATGGCCGATTCCGGCGGTGACGGCGGCGATCCGGGGCCACCACCCCTGAAGCGAGCCCGACGCGGCCGATACCGGCGCCGCCGAGTCCTCGCGCTCGGGCTCCTGCTGGTCGGAGTGCTGATCGCGTGGTTTCTGATCTCCTTCTTCCAGCCGCCGCCCTTCGACCCGGGGAAGGGCTCGGGCGAGGCGATCGTCACCGTCCCGGAGGGCGCAAGCGCCAGCCAGGTCGCCGATCTGCTCACCGACAACGATGTCGTCTCGAACGGGACCCTCTTCGAGTGGCGCCTGAAGCTGGCCGGCAAGACCGATCAGATCCTGCCCGGGCGCTACGTCCTCGCGAACAACATGAGCTACAGCGAGGCGATCGACCGCCTGACGAGCTCGGGCGGGAAGGTGAATGTGACGATCCCCGAGGGCGAGGATCGAACCCAGATCGCCGCCACGGTCGGTGATCTCGGCCTGAGCGGCGACTACCTCGCCGCGACCAAGACGTTCAAGGGATTCGACCCCAACCGGTACGGCGCGCAGAATCCGAAGTCTCTGGAGGGCTTCCTCTTCCCCGCGACCTACGAGCTCGATCCGGGGGCGAGCGTGGACCGGCTCGTCTCCGAGCAGCTTCAGGCGTTCCGCCAGAACATCGCGGGCGTGAACCTCTCCTACGCGAAGTCGAAGAACCTGACCGTCTACGACGTGCTCAACATCGCCTCGATGATCGACAAGGAGGTCCAGGTGCCTTCGGAGCGACGGCTGGTCGCCGCGGTGATCTACAACCGGTTGAGCCGGGCGATGCCCCTTGGCATCGACGCAACCACGAGGTTCAAGTACCACAACTACACCGGCGAGCTGACCAATGCCCAGCTGCACGACGGCTCTCCCTATGGCCGCGATCACGTTGGCCTACCTCCGACCCCGATTGGCAACCCAGGCCTCGCCGCGATCGAAGCGGCCGCTCGCCCGGCGAAGGTCAACTACATCTACTACGTGTTGAACGGCGACAACAGCGGGCGCCACTGCTTCGCGGCCACCGACGCCGAGTTCGCCCAACTCGAGGCCGGGTACCGAAGCGGCAAGGCCACCCCCAACTGCCGGAGCTGAAGGCGCACGGATGAAGCGCCTGGCGGTGCTTGGGCACCCGGTCTCGCACTCGCGCTCCCCGGCGATGCAGAACGCCGCTCTCGAGGCCCTCGGCCTCGGTGACGAGTGGCGTTATGAGGCGCTCGACGTCGATCCCGCGGAGTTCGCCGAGCGCACCAGGGAGCTCCCCGGGCAGGGTTTCGTCGGCGCGAACGTCACCATTCCTCACAAGGGCGCGGCACTCATGCTGGCGGACGAGGCGTCCGAGGCCGCCGAGGGGATCGGCGCCGCCAACACGCTCAGCTTTCGTGACGGGGTCATCCGTGCGGACAACACGGACGCCTCCGGCCTGCTCGCCGCCCTCCTGCGCCCGGTCCAGGGATCGAACGCCCTGGTCCTGGGCGCCGGGGGCTCGGCTCGCGCTGCCGTCTGGGCGCTCGCCGGGCAGGGCGCCAACGTCTCGGTCTGGAACCGGACGCCGGCGCGCGCCGATGAGATCGTCCGGGACCTCGCGCAGGCTCTTCATGAAACGGGTTCCTCCTCGGCTTCGCCTGCGGAGGACCCTCGCATCTCCCCGGCCGAGGGGCGCCTCCGCGCGGTGACGGGCGATCAGGCGCGGGCCGGCGGCTACCAGGTGATCGTCAACTGCACCACGGTCGGGATGAGTGACGAGGACCCGTTCGAGCATCTCCCGCTCCTCCCCGGACGCCTCGGCGTCGGCATCGTCGTCGTGGACCTCGTCTACGCGGGCTCGGAGAGCCGGCTCGCCGCGGAGGCTCGGAGCCATGGCGCGACCGCGGTCGAGGGACTAGAGGTCCTGGTCCGGCAGGGCGCGGAGTCGCTGCGGATCTGGACCGGCCAGGACCCACCGCTCGATGTGATGCGCGATGCCGCGACAGGCGAGTCGGGGACCTGAGTGTCTGCTGCTAATTTTTCGTTAGTGCCGAAACTCAGGTTGATCTCGGGCGGTTTGCAGATGATCTCCGACGGCGTTGCCGACGCGACTCCGGCAGCCCGCCCGGAGCGTCTGCCCGATGCCGACGCCTTCGACGCCTATTCCCGCACGGTCGCCGGGGTGGCCGAGCGGCTGACGCCCTCGGTTGCTCATCTGGCGGTCTCCCGGCGCACCCGGCGCGGGCGCTCCGCCGAGGGGGCCGGGAGCGGCGTCGCCATCTCGTCGGACGGCTACATGCTGACCTCGGCCCACGTGATCGCGGGCGGCAGGGGCGCCAGCGCCACCTTCTCCGATGGTCGCGAGCTGAGCGCCGAGGTCGAGGGCTCCGACCAGCTCTCGGATCTGGCTGTGGTCCGGGTGGACGCTCGCGACCTGACGCCCGCTCAGCTCGGCGATGCGGACGAACTTCGCGTCGGCCAGCTGGTCGTCGCCATCGGCAGCCCGATGGGGCTGGCGGGTACCGTCACGGCCGGAGTCGTCTCGGCCCTCGGGCGGTCGCTGCCGACGCGCTCCGGCTCGGCAGTCCGGCTGGTGGAGAACGTGATCCAGACCGACGCTGCCCTCAATCCCGGCAACTCGGGTGGCGCGCTCTCCGACAGCGTTGGCCGGGTCATCGGGATCAACACCGCGGTCGCGGGGATCGGGCTCGGGCTCGCGGTACCGATCAACGATGCCACCCGGAAGATCATCTCGGCGTTGATGAAGGAGGGCAGGGTCCGCCGCGCCTACATCGGGATCGTCGGCGGCTCGCGGCCGCTGCCGCCCCGGATCGCCTCGCGGCTCGGTCGCGAGAAGGGGATCGAGGTTGTCGAGGTCGTCCCGGACAGCCCCGCGGGCGCGGCCGGGCTTCGCCCGGAGGACCTGATCGTGGCCGTGGACGGCGAGCCGATGGGCGACGTCGGGGACCTCCAGCGGCTGATGGTCGCCGAGCGAATCGGACAGGGGATCGAGGTCGAGGTCGTCCGCGACGGCGCCTCCCTCAAGCTGAACCTGATCCCGCGGGAGCTGGAGAGCTAGCTAGCCCTTCTTGGTCCGGCGCTTCTTCTTCGCCTTTCGCCCCTCGGCCTTCTTCTGCTCCTTCGCGCCCGGCTGCACGACCACGATTCGGGCCGCGGGCTTGCCGGTCACGTGTGGCTCGGAGGTGGCGCCGAACAGGATCCCGAAGGTCCCGGGAGTGTCGGCGAGTAACTCGAAACGGGCCGGGGTGTCCGGCGTCGCGAAGCCGAGCAGGCCGAATTCGGGGATTTCTATCTGCGTCGGAAAGCGGGAGCGCACCAGCAGTGTGAGCTGATCGCCGACGTGAACGGGCGAGACGACGGGGAACTTCTTCCCCCCGACGGTGATCTTCGTCGGCCGCAGGAAGGCGGGGTTGGGCGGATTGGCGGCCGGAGTCGTGGTCGTCTCGGTGGTCGTTCCGGTCGTGCCGGAATCCCTCAGCGTCCGCTGCGGCACCAGGGCGGCCGCCAGCGTGGAGAGCCCGAGCAGGACCAGCAGCACGATCAGCAGGCGACGCGCGGCCATGGCTAAACGGGCTGCTCCTGGAGGAGCACCCTCGCATGAGGGGAGAGGTTCGACGCCACGGCGCTCTCAACGATATGGCCGCCGCGCTGCTCGACGCATCCCTCGTCTTCCTGCTCGGCGTGGTCACGATCAGCGATCTGCGCACCAGGCTGATTCCGGACCCTCCGCTCGCCGCGAGCCTGGGGCTGGCGCTGGGCATCTGCGCCCTCACCGAGCCGTACCAGCTCCCCGAGCGTCTGGCCGCGGGTGCGTGCGCGGCGGGCTTCCTGCTCGCCGCCGCACTGATCCGCCCCGAGGGCATGGGACTAGGCGACGTCAAGCTCGCCGGAGTGATCGGCGTCTATCTCGGTACGGCGGTCGTCGTCGCGGTGCTGGTCGCCTTCGCCTTGGGCTCCGTAGTCGGCCTGTCCCTGATCGTCCGGCGCGGCTGGGCGGCGCGCAGCCGCACTATCCCCTTCGCCCCGTGCCTCGCGATCGGTGCGCTGGTGGCGATGGCGCTCCGGCTCTAGAGCCGCGCAACCCCGAGCCCGTGGCTCGGAAGCCCCTACATCTACGCTCCCCGCGTGACTCTGAGGTTCACCACAGCGGGCGAATCGCACGGCCCCGGTCTCGTCGCGATCGTCGAGGGCATGCCGGCCGGCCTCCAGCTCGATCGGGCGGCGCTCGATCGCGAGATGGCGCGCCGCCAGCTCGGCCATGGCCGTGGCGGGCGCATGAAGATCGAGAGCGACACGGTCGAGATCCGCTCGGGCCTCAGGCACGGCCGCACCCTGGGCAGCCCGATCGCCGTGCTGGTCGCCAACCGCGACTACCCGAACTGGGAAGAGCGAATGAACCCATGGCCGGTGGACGCGGAGGTCGAGGAGACCCACCTGCCTCGGCCCGGCCACGCCGACCTGGCCGGTTTGCAGAAGTTCGGGTTCAGCGACGTGCGCAACGTCCTGGAGCGGGCCAGCGCTCGCGAGACCGCTGCGCGAGTCGCCGCCGGATCGGTCGCGAGAGGATTCCTGACGGCGGTGGGCGTCGAGGTCCACAGCCACGTGATCCAGATCGCCTCGGTGACGGCTCCGGAGCGGGACGAGCTCACCCCGGAGGACTTCGCCGGCGTGGACGAGTCGCCGGTCCGCTGCCTGGACCCGGATGCCTCGCGGGCGATGGTCGAGGAGATCGACAGGCTGCGCAAGCAGAACGAGTCGCTCGGCGGCAAGTTCGAGGTGCGGGCCTTCGGCCTCGTCCCGGGGATCGGATCGCACGTTTCCTGGAGCGAGAAGCTCGACGGCAGGCTCGCCCAGGCGATCTGTTCGATCCAGTCGGTCAAGGGCGTCTCGCTCGGTGAGGCCTGGGACGTCGCCGGCAGGCCCGGATCCGAGGCCCACGACGAGATCTTCTGGTCCGAGGATCGAGGCTGGTTCCGGGAGACCAACCGGGCCGGGGGCCTCGAGGGAGGGATGACCAACGGTGAGCCCCTGATCGTGCAGGCGGCGATCAAGCCGATCTCCACGATGACGCAGCCACTCCGCTCGGTGGACACCGAGACCAAGGAGCCGGCTCAAGCGATGCGTGAGCGAACCGACTCCACCGTGGTGCCCGCGGCGGCGGTGGTGGCCGAGGCGATGGTCTCGCTGGTGGTGGCCGCGGCCTACCGCGAGAAGTTCGGCGGGGACCACATCGATGACGTGCTGGCGGCGCTCTCGGCGTACAAGGAGCGCATCGGATGGCGGAGGTAGCGGCTCACCACGGCCTCGTCTTCATCGGCTTCATGGCGGCGGGGAAGACGCGCGCCGCCGAAGCTGCGGCCGAGCGGCTCGGACTCGGCCTGATCGACACCGACCAGCTGCTCGAGCGGGAGATCGGCGAGCCGATCGCCTCCTTCTTCGAGCGCGAGGGTGAGCAGGAGTTTCGCCAGCGCGAGGAGCGCCTGGTCGTTTCGGTGCTCGACGCGCTGGCGGCGCAGGTCGGCGGGCCGTCCTCGGTGGTGTCCCTGGGCGGCGGCGCCGTCGAGAGGGTGGCGGTGCAGCGAGCGCTCGCGCAGCACCTGCCTGTCTGGTGCGACGTCGACGAGGACATCGCCTGGGAGCGGGCCTCGGGCTCCGGCCGTCCGCTCGCCGTCGATCGCACCGAGTTCTCCGAGCTCTTCGAGCGTCGCCGCCCGCTCTACGACTCCCTCGCCCGCGCGATCTTGCCCTCGGAGGGCCGGGACGCCGCGGACGCGGCAGCGCCCTGGCTTGCGGCGATGCAGGGGAGCCCGAGCGTGCGGATGGCATGGGCCGTGTCGGCGAGCGGCGCCTATCCGGCCGCGGTGGGGGAGGGGGCGATCGGGCTGCTGGCAGGGGCGCGGGATGTCCTGCCGGAATCGCTCCCTTCTCGCATCTTCTGCGTCGCCGATCGAGCCGTGCTCGAGCGCCACGCCCGCCTGCTGCCGCGAGGTGAGGCGACGATCGAGGTGGAGGGGGCAGAGTCCTCGAAGACGATCTCGGAGGCCGAGCGGGTGCTGCGAGAGCTCACCGCGGCCGGCGCTCGGCGCGACGACTGCGTGCTGGCCTTCGGCGGCGGCGTCGTGGGGGACCTGGCGGGATTCTGCGCGGCGACCTACCAACGCGGCATCCCGCTCGTTCAGGCGCCGACGACGCTGGTCGCTCAGGTCGATTCCGCCTACGGCGGCAAGACCGGCGTCGACCTTCCGGAGGCGAAGAACTACGTCGGCGCCTATCACCAGCCGATTGCCGTTCTCGCCGACCCCACTGTGCTCGAGACGCTGCCCGGCGAGGAGCTAGCAGCGGGTTTCGTCGAGGTGCTGAAGACGGGGCTGATCGCCGGCGATCCGCTCTGGGAGCGGGTGCGGCAGATCGAGTTCCTCGACCCGGCCACGCTGTCTGACGTGATCTTCGAGTGCGCGCGGACGAAGATCGCGGTGGTGGCCGACGACGAGCGGGACTCGGGCCGACGCGCCGTGCTCAACCTGGGGCACACCGTGGGCCACGCGATCGAGGCGGCCACAGGCTACTCCCGCTACCGGCACGGCGAGGCGGTCGGGCTTGGCCTCCTCGCGGCGCTTCGGCTCTCGGGCGCCGATGCGCTCCGCAACGAGGTCGAAGGCATGCTCGCCTCCCACGGTCTGCCCGTCTCGATGGGCTCCGCGGTGGCGGTCGACGACGTGGTCGAGGCGATCGGTCGCGACAAGAAGCGAACCACCGAGGGAGTCGGTTTCGTGCTGCTCGAGCGGCCGGGCGAGCCCCGCTGGGGCGAGTCGGTGGAGCCGGATAGGGTCCGCGCGGCCGTGGAGGAGTTGCGTTGACGCCCACCACTCGCAATCGGGTCGAGGTGCTGCACGGCGTCAACCTGGACATGCTCGGCAGCCGGGACAAGGACATCTACGGCGACTTCACGCTGCCGGAGCTGGAGGTGAAGGTCAAGCGCTTCGCTCGGACCCTCGATCTGGAGGCTTTCTTCTTCCAGACGAACTCCGAGGGGGAGTTCGTCGAGCACCTGCACCGGCTGCCGGAGATCGCCGACGCCGCCATCGTCAACGCCGGAGCCTGGACCCACTACTCGTGGGCGATCCGCGACGCCCTCGACCTGACCGGCATCCCAACCGTCGAGGTCCACCTCTCCGACATCAGCAAGCGGGAGAAGTGGCGCCGACACTCGGTGTTCGAGGGCCTGGATGTCATCCTTGGGCAGGTGTACGGCAAGGGCCCAGACGGCTACCGCGAGGCGCTCGAACTCGTCGCCGAGAGGCTTGGCACGTGAGCAGGGCGGATCGCCTGGTCGAGTTGGTCGCCGAGCGGGAGCTCGATCAGCTCTTCGTCTCCGACCTCACGAACGTCCGCTACCTGAGCGGCTTCACCGGCACCAACGGGGCCTGCCTGGTCGGCCCCGATCAGAGGATCTTCTTCACCGACTTCCGCTACACCGAGCGAGCCGAGAGCGAGGTGGGGGAGGAGTGGGAGCGACCCGAGGCGGAGCGCGAGCTGGTCCCCCAGATCGGGGCGCGCATGTCCGGGAAGGTCGGCTTCGAGGACGCCAAGCTGAGCGTTCGCCAGCTCGCCCGCCTTGAGGCGGCGGTCGGCGAACACGTCGATCTGGTCCCGGCCGGTGACCTGGTCGAGCAGCTCCGCGCCGTCAAGGAGCCCGAGGAGATCGAGTGGATGACCGCCGCGTCGGAGGTCGCCGATGAAGTCTTTCGCTGGGTGGCCGAGCGCGGCCTTGCCGGGCGCACCGAACGGGACGTCGCGCGCGCCTGCGAGGCGCGGATCCGCGAGCTCGGTGCCGAGCCCTCCTTCCCGCCGATCATCGCCGCCGGCGGAAACGGCGCCATTCCGCACGCCGAGGCGGGCGAGCGGGAGATCGGCTCGGGCGAGCTCGTCGTCTTCGACATGGGCGCCCAGCTGGACGGCTACTGCTCGGACGGCACGCGGACCTTCGCGACCGGGGATCCCGGGGACGAGGCCCGAGAGGTCTACGACCTGGTGCTGGCGGCACAGCTCGCCGCCCTCGGAGCGATCCGCGCGGGCGCCTCCGGCAAGGAGGTGGATGCGGTAGCACGCGAGATGGTCGCCGAGGCCGGCCACGGAGACCACTTCGGCCACGGCCTGGGCCACGGTGTGGGGCTCGAGCTACACGAGGCCCCGCGGCTGGCGATCACCTCCGAGGACGAGCTGCGCGAGGGCAACGCCGTCACCGTTGAGCCCGGCGTCTACCTCCCGGGGCGCTTCGGTGTCCGGATCGAGGACCTCGTGGTGTTGTCCGGCGACGGGTACCGCAACCTGAGCGGCACGTCGAAGGACCTGCAGGTCATCGACTGACGGCTTCGCCATCAGGTCGCGGCCACAGGCGGCCGCCCATCACGGGTCGCTCCGGCCTTCGGCCTAGGCTCCTGCGGCGAGCGGCCTGGTGGCCGCTCGTCCGGCCACCGGCTCGCCGCCGCGCCTGATGCGCGCCGCGAGCAGCGGGAAGATCAGCGTCGAGAGGATCGCGGCGCCGACCAGGCCGGCGGCCGTGGAGGTCTCCATGTGCCCGGCCTCGATCGCCAGCGTAGTGATCGCGACGACGAGCGGCAGCTCCGTCGCCGAGTAGACGGCCAGGGCGAAGCGGTCCCGGAGGCCGAGCTCGCTCCGATAGAGCAGCAGCGCCGGGACACCACGCACCATGAGGAAGAGGCCGACGAACATCGGCACCTTGAGCAGGGCCCCCACGCTCGAGGTCAGGGCGTCGAGGTCGAACGCCATCCCGCTGGTGATGAAGAAGAAGGGGATCAGCAGGCCGTAGCCGACTGCATTCAGCTTTGAGTCGAAGACCCTCACCTCACGGCCCCGAAGCGCGATGCGGGTGATCATCCCAGCGACGAAGCCGCCCAGCAGCAGGTCGAGCCCGAGCTGCGCGGCCAGGGCGACCAGCGCGAAGACGAGCACCACGGCGAGGCGGACGGCGAGCTGGCTCGAGGTCTCGAAGGTCTTCTCGACCAGCGGCCATCCCCGCCAGGCGGACCGCACGGCGAGGACCCCGGTGATCACCGCCAAGACGATGAAGAGCACCAGGATCACGGCCTCGTGCAGGGGGTGTCCGGTGGAGAGGATCAGCGTGACCAGGAGGATCGGCCCGAACTCCCCGATTGCGCCCGCGCCCAACAGATAGGTGCCGAATCGCGTCCGCATCTCGCCGGCGTCGCTGAGGATCGGGATCAGCGTCCCGATCGCGGTGGTGGCCATCGCGGAGCCCGTGTAGAGGATGGAGAGGATCACCCCCGCGGCCGCCAGCGCCCCACCGATCCCGTAGGCGAGCCCCAGCGAGATCGCCCAGCCCGTCACGGCCAGCTCGAGCGGACGCCCCTTGATGCGCTGGAAGTCGATCTCGTAGCCGGCGAAGAAGAACAGCATCCCGAGCCCGAGATTGCCCAGCAACGAGGTCGTCGGATCGAGTCGGGCGATGTCGAATCCCTGCGGACCGATGACGATCCCGAGCACGAGCTCGACGACGACGACCGGGATCGTCAGCCGGGGAGAGAGAGCCAGCACGATCACCCCGGCGACTGCGGCCGCGATGACGATGACGAGCGCGGACGTCTCGTCGACGCCGGCCGCCACCGTCCCGAGCGGCAAGTAATCCATCGGCCAGACTCTAAGCCGGGTATCGGCTCGATCTCAGCCCGTCGGCTGCGCCCCCGGAGCGGCCTCTCCGTGGCGCACCTCGGTGCGGCCCTCGCCGTATCCGCGGGTCTCGACGGCAATCATCGTCCAGAGCAGCACGTTGAGCAGGACGAGCATCACCAGGGCGGAGAGCTCGAGCGCGACGGGGTACAGCGCGAACAGCAGCAGGGCCAGCCCGAATCGGTGCCGGTTGATGCTCCGTACATGCCGGTAGCGGAGGCTGACCAAGCCGAGCAGGTAGACGGCGACGCCGCCGACCAGGGCGAAGGCGGGGACGTCCTCGAGCGGGTCGGTCGGGTGTCCGATGGCCTTCTTCAGGCCGAGCGCCAGGAGGATGATCCCGGCGACCAGCAGGAAGTGGATGTAGGAGTAGGAGTCGCGGGCGAGCTCGTTTCGAACCTTGCCCTCGGGCGCGTGTATGAGCCGGCGGGCCGAGACCAACGCGACGATGTCGAAGTAGGTCCACCACATCGCCGCCACCACCCCGATGCCGAGGACCGCCGCCGCAGTGATCCCCCAGGTGAGATGGCTCCCGGCCCCGAGCCCGATCGCGACGATCGACTCTCCCAGGGCGATGATCACGATCAGGCCATGGCGCTCTGCGAAGTGACCGGGGACCAGGTGCCAGCCCTCGGCGCCGAACACATACGGCTCTCCCATGTCGAGGATCAGAGCGAGTCCCCAGACCGCCGCCTGGAGACCGGGATCGAGGAACGAACCCGCGATCAACAGGGCCACTCCGACCGCCGTGCCGATTCCCAGGCCCGTCACGGAGCGCCGGAAGCTGCGGTCGTCGCGGCCCGCGAGGAACAACAGGAAGATCTGCGCGAACCGCACCGCGCCGTAGGCGAGCGCGAACTCGGTCCCCAGCTCGCCGAATGCGTCGGGCACGCAGATGGCAGCGATCAGAAAGCCGGCCATCGCGGCGAAGAGCGCGATGCGGACGCCGCCCTCCTCCGGGTCGACGACGCTGGTCAGCCACGCGTAAGCGGTCCAGGACCACCAGAGCAGGGCGAGGATCAGCATGCCCTGGCCGAGCCCCTCCCAGGTCGTGTGGTGCGACATCAGCGTGGTGCACTGCGTGATCGCCAGGACGAAGACGAGGTCGAAGAAGAGCTCGAGCGGCAGCACTCGGTCCTCTTGGCGGAGCGTCGCTCCCATGCGTAGGCGCTGAGTCTCGCTCTCGGTCGCCATGGGCGGCATCGTTCCACGGCCTGGCTCTCATGGTCGTTGAGGCAGAGGCGCTACTGACCCAGCCCGGCTGCTTCCAGAGCCTGCTGGTGATCGAGGTAGGAGACGACCCGGATCACCTTGCCGTTCTCGAAATCCACCAGATAGGCGATAGGTGAGTGCGTCTCGGCGCCGCTCTCGATACCGCGTCCATAGAAACGTCCCAGGAATAAGGCCCGGTCGCCGAGGTCGCGGGCCTCCACGATCTCTATCCGAATCTCTGCGAAGGCGTCGTCGAGGTCCTGAAAGAACTCCATCACGCCGCTGCGGCCGCGGTAGACGGCTGTGTCCCCGCCGAGCAACCTCTGGACCGCGGGCCGCCACTCCACGCCTGGGGCATAGATCGCCACCGCCGCCTGACGGTCTCCGCGGTTGTAGGCATCTACCGCGCCTCGGAAGGCGTCGACGTTTTTCTGAGACATTGGCGGGCGCAGTATCTCGCGACACGGCGCCACGGCTAGCCTTTTGGCCCTTGATAAGTACGAATCAGTTCAAGAACGGCACGCACATCGACGTCGACGGGACCGTCTTCCGCATCGTCGAGTTCCAGCACGTGAAGCCCGGCAAGGGCGGCGCCTTCGTGCGCTCGAAGCTGAAGCGGGTCGACGACGGCGCCGTGATCGACAAGACGTTCAAGGCGGGGGAGAAGTTCCGGCCCGTCAGGACCGAGACCCGCAAGATGCAGTTCCTCTACGACTCGGGCGACGCCGCCGTCTTCATGGACAACCAGAGTTATGACCAGGTCGAGATTCCGAAGTCCATCGTCGGGGACGCGCTTCGCTGGGTGCCGCCCAACTCCGACGTAGACCTGCTCTTCGTCGACGAGCGCCCAGCCGGAGTCCAGCCGCCGAGCGCCGTTGACCTTGCCATCACTCAGACCGATCCGGGGCTGAAGGGCGACACCGCTTCGGGCGGCGGCACCAAGCCGGCGACCCTCGAGACGGGGGTCACGATCCAGGTCCCGCTCTTCATCGAGGAGGGCGAGAGGGTCAGGGTCGACACCCGCAGCGGCGAGTACGTCTCGCGGGCGTAGTCTCGAGTTCGTGCGACGCTCAGACCAGAGGCGCGACGCCGTCTTCGCGCTCTACCAGCACGAGGTCACCGGGAGGCCGCTCGGGGAGCTGCTCGAGGGGACGAAGCCGTTCAGCCGTGAGCTCGCCGAGTCCGTGGAAGCCAATCGGCCCGAGGTCGACGCGCTGATCTCCACGCACTCGAGGGGCTGGGCGCTCACGCGGATCGCCCCGCTCGAGCGCAGCATCCTGCGGACGGCGCTCTACGAGGCCCTCCACAGCGATGACGTGCCGGTGGAGGTGGCGATCGACGAGGCGGTCGAGCTGGCGAAGGAGTACTGCGGCGCCGACGCGCCGGGATTCGTGAACGGCATTCTCGGCGCGGCGCTGGAGGAGAGAGGCGCCGTCGACTAGTGGCCGCCGCCCCGGCCTGGTCCCCATCTTGAGGGGCATATCCGTAGTTATCCGCCCCAGGTTGCGCAGTAATGCCGATGAAGTGACGGCCGCG
Organism: uncultured Solirubrobacterales bacterium; assembly: GCA_963797265.1. GTDB lineage: Bacteria > Actinomycetota > Thermoleophilia > Solirubrobacterales > 70-9 > DASUPK01. The sequence continues at coordinate 53,339 of CAWCOY010000007.1, forward strand.
AAATTGCATGCTGCCAGGCGGCAGGCAGGCATGCTGCCGCAAGGAGAAGGACTAGGGGAGGGGCGATGCCGAGGAAGCGGACTCCGGAGGTGCTTGAGGTAGAGCTGTCGCGGGGCGCGTCGAATCAATGGGCGCGCCCGATCAACTACCGTGACGGCAATGGAGGCGCAGGGCTCGAACCTGGAATCGATCACGGCTCGGCTGGAAGGGATCGCCAAGGAACTCGAGGCTGGCCCGAGCGAGGAACGCGCCGCCGAATTGGTACGGGAGGCCTCAGAGTCCGCGTCGGAGGCCGGGAGGGCGGTGGAAGCCGCCCTGAGGGCCGCGACGGATACGTCGACGCCCTGAACCAGGCGATGGCTGAGTACCCGGACGACCTGCGAGAGCAGGTCGAGGACTATCTGGAGGGGCTTCGGTTCTCCCACATCCCGCCCACGGAGGGCCTCGAGGAAGCGATGCGCTATTCGCTGCTCGCCGGCGGCAAGAGGATCAGGCCGGTACTCGCGCTGGCGACCGCGCGCTCGATCGGACTCGACCCTGACCGGGTGCTGCCCGCCGCGGCGTCGCTCGAGCTGATCCACACCTACTCCCTGATCCACGACGACCTGCCCGCGATGGACGACGACGACCTGCGGCGCGGGATGCCGACCGCACACGTGAAGTTCGGCGAGAACATCGCCATCCTCGCGGGCGACGCACTCTTCGCCGAGGCGATCCGCCTGTTCACAGAGGACCAGACGGGGCATCCGGCCGCGATCCTGGCCGCCCTCAAGGAGCTGATCACGGCCGCGGGCGTGGGGGGCATGGTCGGCGGCCAGTACATCGACGTATCCGAGTTCGACGCCGCAGCCAAGGGGGACTGGGAGGCGGCGGTCAACCTCAACGCCTCCCGCCTGCGGGAGATGCACGCGCTCAAGACCGGCCGCCTGATCGCCGCGAGCGTGGCGGTCGTCCTGATCATCGGCGAGGTGCCCGAAGCTGAGACAATTCCCTACCGTCGTTTCACCGACGAGCTCGGAGTCCTCTTCCAGATCGTCGACGACATCCTCGACGTGACCGGATCGGACACGGAGCTCGGCAAGCCGAGCGGCAGCGACGAGAGACACGGCAAGCTCACCTACGTGAGCGCGTACGGTCTCGACGAGGCCAGAGAGCTAGCCTCTGAGTCGCATCGCAAGGCACGGGAAGCGCTCGCCGAGACGGACGCCAAAACGGACGATCTGGCTCGGATCACCGACTTCATCCACACCAGACACACCTGATGGACAAGAACGAGAGCGACGCCAAGGAGACCGAGCCGCTCCTGATCGACACGATCGAGTCGCCGGCCGATCTCAAGGACCTCTCAGACGAGCAGCTCCAGCGGGTCGCGCAGCAGACGCGCGAGCTGATCATCGACGTGATCGGCGAGATCGGCGGCCACTTCGGCGCCAATCTCGGTACCTGCGAGCTCGCCGTCGCGCTGCACAGCCTGCTCGACTCCCCGAGGGACAAGATCCTCTGGGACGTCGGCCATCAGGCATACCCGCACAAGGTGCTCACCGGCCGGCGCGACCGCCTCGACACGATCCGCCAGTACGAGGGCCTGGCGCCGTTCTGCTCGATCTTCGAGTCCGAGCACGACATCATGGGCGCCGGCCACGCCTCGACTTCGATCGGCTATGCCGTCGGCCTGAAGGAGGCGATGCGCAAGGGGATCGGCGAGAACGGCAAGGTCGTCGCCGTGATCGGCGACGGAGCGCTCACCGGGGGCGTCGCCTACGAGGCGCTCCACCATGCGGGCGGCCTGCAGACGCCGATATTGATCGTCGTCAACGACAACGGCATGTCGATCTCCCCGAACGTCGGCGCGATGTCCCGATACTTCCAGCGAGCGCGGCTCAACAGGCGCCTCTACCGCGCGCGCTCGACCACCGAGGACCGGCTGACCCAACTCCCGCTCGGCCTCGGCCGCCGGATCGACCGACTCGGGCCCGAGCTGAAGGCGGCGATCAAGGCCTACTTCGCGCCCGGCCTCTTCTTCGAGGAGCTCGACCTCGCCTACATGGGGCCGATCGATGGGCACGACGTGGCCGAGCTCCGCGCGGCACTGCGCAAGGGGCTGCAGGCCGACCGCCCGGTGGTCGTCCACATCCAGACGGTCAAGGGCAAGGGTTTCGAGCCCGCCGAGGAGGGCGGCCTCGTCGGGATGGAGAAGTGGCACGCGGCCAAGCCCGGCTCGATCGTCGACCGCAAGGAAGCTCCGAAGAAACCGGAGCAAAAGCCCATCCCGGTCAGCGAGTCGGACTCGCCGGAGAAGATCGAGAAGCTCGAGAAGCCGCCGCCCAAGTCGCCCCCGCAGTACACCGCGGTGTTCGCGGACGCGCTGGTCGAAGAGGCCAGGCGGGATCCGCGGGTGATCGGCATCACCGCGGCGATGGCGGGCGGCACCGGCCTCAACAAGCTCTCGGACGAACTACCGCAGCAGTACTACGACGTCGGGATCGCCGAACAGGACGCCGTCCTGTTCGCCGCCGGCCTGGCGATCCAGGGTGCGAAGCCGGTCTGCGCCATCTATTCCACCTTCCTGCAGCGGGCCTTCGACCAGCTCGTCCACGACGTCTGCCTGCAAAAGCTCAATGTGGTCTTCGCGATGGACCGGGCGGGCCTCGTCGGTGACGACGGGCCGACCCACCACGGCTTCATCGACATTTCATATTTCCGCCCGCTGCCGAACGTGGTGGTGATGGCGCCACGCGACGAGGCGATGCTCGTCCACATGTTGCGCACCGCCCTCGCCCACGACGACGGCCCGATCGCCTTTCGCTACCCGCGCGGTGCGGCCGAGGGCGCGCCGATGCCCGACACGCCGAAGGAGATCGAGATCGGCAAGGGCGAGTACCTGCTGCCCGGCGAGCGGGTCGCCCTGCTCGGTTACGGCTACGGCGTCCAGGTCGGCCTGCGGGCGGCGGAGATCCTCCGCGAGAAGGGCCTCGAGCCCACGGTCGCCGACGGGCGCTTCGCCAAGCCGCTCGACGGCGAGATGGTGGAGAGACTCGCCTCGGAGCACGATCTGCTGGTGACGATCGAGGAGAACGTGCTCCCCGGCGGATTCGGCTCCGCCGTCCTCGAGCATGCCGAGGACGCCTTCGCCGACGGCTCCGAGCGCGCTCGCATCCTTCGAGTGGGTCTTCCCGACCGCTACGTCACCCACGGCAAGCCCGCATTGCTCCGCGAGGAGGTCGGCTTCACAGGCGAGGCGGTCGCCGATCGGGTCCTCGCGGCTTTGGGTACGCGCGAGACGATCTTCGGCTGATTACCGACTAACGCTGGTTCCGAGCCTCGCCGGTATGGGTATATCCAGGCATCGGCGTAGCCCTTGCACAGCGCGCCGGGCAGTGGGACCACGGGCAGGCGGCCGGGAAGGAACCCGGCTCGTCCCACGCACTCGAAATGTGGAGGAGCTCCCGTGTCCTATTTGACCTGTCCCAGCTGCGGTCTCACCCTGTTCGACCGCAATCCCCTCACCTCGCCGCGGCGCTGCCCGCGCTGCGCTCGCCAGGGGCGGAGCGTCGAACTCGCGCGGGTGACGAATCTGCGAGGCCGCGCGGCGGCCTCGCTGTTAGGCCGGCAGGAGACGCAGCCGGTCGAGGAAGCCGAGTAGGCGAGGGGCGAGCGCGATCGCGGCGACGTCGAAGAGCACGTATACGCCGGCGATGCCGCTCGGCGGGTTGCCCGTCGGCAGGGGGGTGTCCGGTGCAGTCGCGGCCCAGTGCCAGGCGCCGATCGATGTGCCGTAGATCTCCAGGAAGCCAACGACCAGGAAGACCCCCGCGTAGAGCGTTGCGGCGCGGCCCCGGAGCAGCACGCAGATCAGCAGCGCCCCGGTGATCGCGCCGAGGACGTCGGTGCGGCCGAGCACGACGAGTCCGAGGAGCCCCCAGATCGCCACGATCGAGATGATTGCTGCCCGGAAGGCACGAGCGTGCCGGCGCACGGGCTTCGACTGGCTGATGCGGAGTCCCGCCAGGAAAACGAGCCCGTGGCCCGGCGGGACGAATGCCGGCAGATTCTCGAGCCGGTAGGTGTACGCGCCGAGGACGATCGAGCCGAGCACCTCGGCGCAGGTAGCCACCACTACGACCAGGAGCGCCCTGACTCGGTCCTCGGGCTCCAACGAGACGCACGCCGCGATCAGGATCGCCCAGGTGGCCGCGCCGAGCATCAGCTGCTCGTCCGGGCTGGCGAAATGATCGAGGGCGAGGAAGGAGGCGATCACACAGAGCACCATCGCCGCGAACGGCAGCGGCGCCGAGAGCGGGTGCTTGTCGGCTCCTCTCCCCATCGATCGCCTCACGCCCCAGTCCTGCGTGGACGGATATCGATTGGATCACCCCCGCACCCGCGCTGTCAAATGAGAGACTGCGCGCGGTGATCGAACGGCCGGTGTTCATAGTGGCCCCGCCGCGATCGGGAGGGACCGCACTGCGAGCGCTGGTGCGTGACCGACTTCAAGATGCTGCTCAACGATCCGATGCGAGAGCTCCAGCGGATCTGCGAGTTCGTCGCGATCGAGGCCTCCGAGGAGGTCACCCGGCCGCTCCGCTCGCTCGTGATCAGCTCGCGGTCTCGGATGGGGACGGGACCGCCGAGGCGACGCCGCAGCTCCAGGAACTGCTACCCCACACCGAGAAGCTCGCCGAACGCTCCGGGGAGCTCCTCGCCCGCCCGAAGAAGCCGCCGCGGACGGCGAAATGGTCGGCGCCGGCGGATTCCCCGCTGCGCAGCGTCTACACGCAGAGCTTCCCGGAGTTCCTCAACCAGCTCGGCAGCGCCATGCTCGTCTCGACCTACCAGACCGGGAAGCTGATCTGCGCCCGCTACGACGGCGGCCAGCTCAACACGCACTTCCGGAACTTCTCGCGGCCGATGGGACTCGCGGTGGCGCCCGGGCGGATCGCGGTCGGCACCCGCGTCGAGGTCCTCGACTGCCGGAACTTTCCGGCCGTCGCGCCGAAGGTCGAGCCGAGGGGCAAGCACGACGCCTGCTTCCTGCCTCGCAACAAGCACTTCACCGGGGACATCCGCATCCATGAGATCGCCTTCGCGCAGGGCGAGCTCTGGCTGGTGGCGACCAACTTCTCGTGCCTGGCGACGCTCGACGCGGAGCACAGCTTCATCCCCGGCTGGAAGCCGCCCTTCATCTCGCAGCTCACCTCGGAGGACCGCTGCCACCTCAACGGCCTCTGCGTGATCGACGACGAGCCCCGCTACGTCACCGCGCTCGGCGAGACCGACGAGCCCGGCGGTTGGCGGGAGAACAAGGCGAGCGGGGGAATCCTCATGGACGTCGAAACGGGTGAGATCGTGCTCAGCGGCCTCTCGATGCCCCACTCGCCCCGCTGGTCCGAGGATCGCCTCTGGGTGCTCGCGTCCGGCAAGGGCACGCTCTCGGTGGCCGACCTCGACACCGGCACGGTTGAGACTGTCGCCGAGCTCCCGGGCTTCACCCGCGGGCTCCTCTTCGCGGGCGGGCTCGCGTTCGTCGGCCTCTCGCAGGTGCGGGAGACCGCGACGTTCGGCGGTCTGCCGCTGATGGAGCGCCTGGACGAGCGGCTCTGCGGCGTCTGGGCGGTCAACCCGCAGAGCGGCCAGATCGTCGGCTTCCTGCGCTTCGAGGAGCTGGTCCAGGAGGTCTTCGACGTTGGGCTGCTGACCGGCGTGCGCTATCCGGAGATCGCCGAGGAGGGCTCCGACGCGGCCACCAGCTCGTTCGTGCTGCCGGAGGCACAGCCCGCCGCGGGATGAAGCCGATCGAGCGGGGCACCTGGCTGGCTCTGATCGCGATGGGCATCGCGGTCTTCGTGATCGCCAACGACTTCTCCGCGATCAACGTTGCGATCCCGCAGATCGAAAAGGACTTCCACACGAACGTCACCACCGCTCAGTGGGTGGTGAACGCCTATGCGCTCACCTTCGGGGTGCTGATAGTCACCGGGGGACGCCTCGCGGACCTGTTCGGGCGACGTCGCGCCTTCTTCCTCGGCACCGCGATCTTCGCGACCTTCTCGTTGCTCGGCGGCGCGGCTCAGACCGAGGCCGAGCTGATCACGATGCGCGTCCTGATGGGGATCGGCGGGGCGCTGATGTGGCCCGCGATCCTCGGCATGACCTACGCGGCCCTGCCGGATGAGCGCGCCGGGCTGGCCGGCGGCTTCATCCTCGGAGCCGCCGGGATCGGCAACGCCGCGGGACCGCTGATCGGCGGCGCGCTCACCGACCTGCTCAGCTGGCGCTGGATCTTCTTCCTCAATGTGCCGGTGTCGGCCTTCGCGATCTTCGTCACCCTGCGTGAGATCAAGGCCGACCATCCCGAGGTTGAGGACACCCGAATGGATTACGGCGGCATCCTCAGCGTCTCGGTTGGCCTCGTCGCCCTGCTGCTCGCCTTCGACCAGGTGATCGACTGGGGGTGGGGCGACCCGCGGATCATCGCGCTGCTCGCCATCTGCGTGATCCTGATCTCCAGCTTCGTCTTCATCGAGCGGCGCGCCGGAGAGCACGCGCTCGTCCCGCGGGACGTGATCAAGAACCGCGACTTCGCCTACACCTGCGGGGCGATCCTCCTGATGTCGGCCGTCTTCTTCGCGGCGATGCTCTATCTGCCCCAGCTGATGATCAACGTGCTCGGCTACTCGCCGGTCGGAGCGGGCGCCGGGATGCTGCCGATGATGGCGACCTTCGCCGCGGTCTCGTTCGTGGCGGGGAATCTCTACAACCGGTTCGGCGCCAAGCCGCTGCTGATCGTGGGCTCGGGGTGCATCGCGATCGGGCCCGGACTCGTCGCGCTGCTCGCCGACAAGGAGAGCTACGGTGCACTCATCCCGGGGATGGCGATCCTCGGACTCGGCATCGGGCTCTTCTATCCGACGGCGACGACCGTCGGGGTGACGGCGGTGGACGAGTCCCGCCGCAGCCTCGCCGGAGCGATCATCTACATGTTCCAGATCGCCGGCGGCTCGGTCGGCCTCGGCCTGACCACGACCGTCTTCATCGGCGCCAGCGACCGCGCCACGGGCGGTGACAAGTTCATCGACGGGATCCAGACGGCCTTCGGCATGGACGCGGCGATCGCGGTGGGCGGTTTCCTGATCGCGGCCTTCCTGATCGGGGGTCGGGTACATCTGCCGCACATCCACCGACCCGCGCTTGCGGGCCATTCGCCCCGCGGCCACGGCCCCTAGCTCGCCGGCTTAAGGAAGTCAGCGCTTCGCACGGAGAGCCGATGAGTCGGGCGCGTGGCTAGAGTCGAAACACCGTGAGCCTGTACACGTCACCGACACCCATGCCGGGCTTCCTGGACCCGGATCACCCGACGCTGTTTCCGCGCCTCACGGCGGCCCAGATCCAGCAGCTGGCCGAGAATGCCGAGACCCTGTCCCTCTCGCCGGGGGAGGTCCTCTTCGATCAGGGCCAGCGAGATACGCCCTTCTTCGTGATCCTCTCGGGCGCGGTCGACGTCATCGACCGCCACCCCGAGGGTGATCGCTACTTCGCCCAGTGCCATCCGGGGACGTTCGCCGCGGACATCTCGATGTTCACCGGCGAGCCGACGATCGCCGAGGGCGTCGTCGCGGAGCCGAGTTCGATCCTGGCCGTACCCCCCGATGACCTGCGCACACTGGTCGCCAGTTCCACCGACCTGGGCGACCTGCTTCTGCGCACCATGATTGCGCGCCGCGAGTGGCTGCGAGGGGAAGGCCTCGGGAACGAGCTGCTGATCGGAAAGCGCTCGTCGGGAGATACCTTCGCAATCCGCGAACTGCTCGAGCGCAATCTGATCCCATTCACCTGGCACGACATCGACACGGACGAGGAGAGCAAGGCGCTGCTCGATCGGCTCGGAATCGGGACGGAGGAGTGCCCAGTCCTGGTCCGAACCCACAGCGTGCTGCGCTCCCCGACCGTCACGCAGGTCGCCGACGAGCTCGGCCTGCGGGCCAAGGTCGATGGCAGCACCTTCGACGTGGTGGTGCTCGGCGGGGGCCCGGCGGGACTGGCCTCGGCGGTGTACGCCTCGTCGGAGGGCCTTTCTACGCTGGTAATCGAACGCTTCGCCCCGGGTGGGCAGGCGGGAGCAAGCGCCCGGATCGAGAACTACCTCGGCTTTCCGACCGGCCTGTCCGGCTCGGACCTGACGCAGCGTGCGACGCTTCAGGCTTGGAAGTTCGGCTCCGTCATCTCCAGTGCCCACGGAGGCTGTCGGTTCTCCGAGTCTGAGAGCGACGGCCTGCGGCCACTGGTGCTGGAAGACGGTCAGCAGGTGCGGGCTCGCCTCGTCGTGCTCGCCGTGGGCGCGGACTACCGCCGCCTGCCGGCCGAGGGAGCCAACCGCTTCGAGGGTAAGGGGCTCTATTACGCGGCCACCCATCTCGAGGCAATCCAGGCCTCAGATCAGGACGTGGTCGTGGTCGGCGGCGGCAACTCAGCCGGACAGGCGGTGGTCAACCTGACCTCTTACGCCCGTCGCATCCACCTGGTCGTGCGGCGGGGCTTGAGCGCGACGATGTCTCGCTACCTCGTCGACCGCATCGAGGCCGCGGCCAACGTCGAGATCCATGAGGGCCACGAGGTGCGGGCCCTTCACGGCGGCGAGGAGATCGACGGCGTCACGATCGGCTCCCACGATGGGAGCGATCGCCGCCTGGATGCCACCGCGGTCTTCGCCATGATCGGGGCCGCACCCCGGACCGCGGATCTCGGCGGCCTCGTCGGCCTCGACGACAAGGGCTTCATCGTCACAGGCGATGACGCGGTGAGTCACCCGGTCTTCGGCAAGCATCGAGACGGCGCAGAGGGCCAACCCTTGCTTCTGGAGACCACTCGACAGGACGTTTTTGCGGTCGGGGACGTGCGGAGTGGCTCGACCAAGCGGGTGGCGTCGGCCGTCGGAGACGGCGCCCTCGTCGTTCGCTCGATGCACGAGGCACTGCATCGTCGATCTGGGGCCGTGAACCAGCCCTAGTCGTCGGACCCGCCGCTGCTGCCGCTCCCACCGCTGCTGCCGCTCCCACCGCTGCCGCCGCTCCCGCCACTGCTTCCGCTGTCTCCACCGGAGCCGCTCGTGCCGCTGGAGCCGCTCGAGCCGCTGCCTCTCGAGCCCGACTCAGTGCTCTGTCCGCCGTGGTCGTCGCCGCCGCCTCCCGGACCGGAGGAGGAGGACGGCCCGGAGTCATCCGATCCCGGGCCCGAGGAGCCTGATGGGCCCGAGTCATCTCCCGAGACGTCGTCACTCCCGGACCTGAGACCGCCGTGATCATCATTGCGATCTTCCACGGCGCGCGCGGGCCTGGGCTTCGGCGGATTCGCGGAGAGAGAGACAGGCTGAGCGGAGAGGCCGATCTCCCTGCCCGAGATCGCGTTGGCCGCCAGCGCGATCGCGCCGGCCGCGACGATCCCGGTGATCCCGAGGAGGACGGTCAGTATCCGTTCTCTGGTCGTCATGAGATCACCGTAGAGACCCCTGGTTAGGGGTTGGCAAAGTCTCGCCGGGGAGTGTGACCTCGGCGCGAACGAGGCCTCCGTCGGCGTTCTCGATCCGGGCGGTGCCGCCCCGGCGGCGCGCGAGCGCGGCGACGATCGGCAGTCCAAGGCCGGTCCCGTCGCGGCGGCCGCTGCCGCGGTAGAAGCGCTCGAAGGCTCGGCGGCTGAGCTCGGGATCGATCGGGCCGGACTCGCTGACGACGCCGATTCTGCTCGTTCCGTCGACCCGGGCGCACTCGACCGTCACCTTCGAGCCGTGCGGCGAGTACTTGAGCGCGTTCTCGATCAGGTTGTCGAGGATCGCCGCGAGCTCTGTCACGCCCGCACGGACCACGCCCCCGCCGCGCTCGTCCAGGCGGATCTCGTGACCGGTCTCACCGGCGGGCCCCCGCCAGCGCTCGATCGCCTCGCGGGCAGCCGCGGCGAGATCGGTGCTCTCCTCCTCGGCGGGGTGCTCGGTCGAGGCGAGATCGAGCAGGTCGGAGACCAGCCCTTCCAGCCTGGCGCTCTCGCGCTCGGCGGCCTCGAGCTCCCGGCGGACCGCGGGATCGTTGGTCTTCACTCCAGCCGCCTCGAGCCGCAGCCTCAGCCCGGTGAGCGGGGTGCGGAGCTGGTGCGAGGCATCCGCGACGAACGCACGCTGGGACTCCAGGACGGCATCGAGCCTGTCTGCCATCTCGTTGAACTCCTCCGCGACCTCGACCTGTTCCCGCGACCCTCTGGCGGGAGCGCGCGCCTCGGTGTCGCCGGCGGCGCGGCGGCGCGCGGCCTCTCCCAGGGAGCGCAGCGGCCGCGCGATGGAGCCGGCGAGGATCCAGGCGACGCCCAGCCCGAGGACCAAGGCGAGCAGCCCGATTCCGATCAGGGCGAGCACGTCCTGGCGGACCTGGTCGTGAACCGCGTCGAGGCTCTGCTCGACCTCCAGGGCGCCGACCGTGCGGCCGTTCCGCACGATCGGCACGGCGGTGGAGAGCACGTCTCGCCCCTCGTGGTGGCGGCCCTGGGCGATGTTGCCACCGAGAGCCTGCAACGCGATCGGGTCGTCGGTCGAAGCCCCCGTGGCGCCGCCCTCCGAGCTGGCGATCTGGTTGCCGCGCCCGTCGATGACGAAGACGAGCCCGTCGAGGTTCGTCGCCGCCTCGCTGGCGACCCTCTGGACGCGCGCCGGGCTTCGGAGCTGGTCGGCGACCGAGGCCGCGACCACCTGGGCCTGCGCGGCGGAGTCCGCCTCCACCTCGGCGTTGACGCGATCGCTGACGTTGGCGGACAGCGGCACCTCGAGGGCGACGATCACCACGAGCAGCGTGTAGGCGAAGGCCGCCAGCAGGCGGGCGCGCAGGCTCATCGGGATCTAGACCTCGTCGGCTCCGGAGAACCTGAACCCGACCCCGCGCACGGTGTGGATGTAGCGCGGTTCCTTCGGGTCGTCGTCCAGCTTCTTGCGAAGTCCGCTGATGTGCACGTCGAGGGTCTTCGTGGGGCCGAACCAGTTCATGTCCCAGACCTCGTCGATGAGTGCCTCGCGCGTGAGCACCGAGCCCGCGCTCTCCATCAGCACGCGGAGCAGCTCGAACTCCTTGCGCGAGAGCTCGAGCTTGGCGCCGTCGAGCCGGACCTCGTGCTTGGCGGTATCCAGGCTGAGGTTGCCGATCCTGATCGGCTTGCCCGCGTCACCGCCGGTTGTGGGAGTTGCCCTCCGCAGCACCGCCCTGACCCGCGCCATCACCTCGCGGGCCGAGAACGGTTTGACGACGTAGTCGTCGGCGCCGATCTCGAGTCCGGCGACCCGGTCCGCCTCGGAGCCCCGGGCGGTCAGCATGATGATCGGAACGTCGCCCTGCCTGCGCAGCTCCCGGCAGACGTCGAGACCGGAGCCGTCGGGGAGGCCGATGTCGAGCAGGACGAGATCGGGCTCCCGGCCTGCGGCCATCTCCATGGCCTGGGCGGCCGTGCCGGCCACCGCCGCATTGAAGCCCTCGCGCTCGAGGGCCTCCGCAAGGGGCTCGGTGATCCCCTGCTCGTCCTCGACGAGCAGGACGGTTGGACGCTGGGACGAGACGTTCACAGCGCCCTGATGCTAGGGATGGCGGCCAAGACGGATTGGGGCCGCCGGCCGGATCCCCGGCCGGCGGCCCCGCTCCGTTCCTCGACGCCTCTTGATCGTGCCCGGATCTGTCGATTCCTAGTCGTCGTCGGAGCCGCCCGAGTGGCCCGACCCGGAGCTGCCCGACCCGGAGCTGCCGGAACCCGAGTTGCCGGAGTCGCCACCGTGGTCGTCGCCGAGGTCGTGGCCGGGGCCGTCATCTGCGCCTTGGCCACCGTGGTCGTCGCCGATGTCGTGGCCGGGCCCGTCATCGCTGCGGTCGCGAGCGTTGCCGGGACCGGAGTTGTGCGAACCGGGGCCCGAGTTGTCGACATCAACGTCGTTCCCGCCGACGCCGGTGCAGCGCGGATCGTTCGCGTGCTCAGCCTCGTCGCATGGCCCGCTGATGTCGCCCGGACCGTCGTCTTCGCCAACTTGGGCGACCCCGTTGTCCTCGGGGCGCTGCGGTCCGACGCAGCGCGGGTCGTTGGCGTGCTCGGCCTCGTCGCACGGGCCGCTGACGTCGACCGTTCCGGCGGTGCTGGTCGTGGCCGGCGTGGCGGTCGTCGTGGACGAGCTCTTGTCGGCCGGCGCCGCCATCACGTAGGCGGCTCCTCCGACGAGGACCCCGACCAGAACGGCCACCAGCGTCTTAGTCATGGTGCTCATCAATTCCCTCCTTGAACGTTGGGTGTGGCGGCCACTATCGGCGGCCGGTGTCAGACGATCCCCAGGCGCGGGGAATCGGAAGGCAAGGAGAGGGTTAAGCCTTCGTAATGCGGGGAGGACACCCTCCGACCAAAGAGGTGCGATGAGTCCCGATCAGGATCAGAGCCGTGTTGCAGTGATCACCGGCGCCTCGTCCGGCATCGGCGAAGCGACCGCGCGCGCCCTCGCGGCCGACGGTCACCGCCTTGCGCTGCTGGCACGCCGCGCCGACCGCATCGAGGAACTCGCCTCCGAGCTCGGCGACGGTGCGGTGCCGATCGTCGCCGACGTCACCGACCGCGACTCGATCGTCGCGGCGGCCGAGCGGGTTCGGAGGGAGCTCGGCAGCGCCGACATCCTCATCAACAACGCCGGCGTGATGCTGCTCGCGCCGTTCTCGTCGCATCAGGTGGCCGAGGCGCGGCAGATGATCGAGACCAACCTGCTCGGGGCCATAACGGCCACTGACGTATTCCTCGACCAGCTCCGCGACGGCGGCGGGGACCTGGTCAACATCTCGTCGGTGGCGGGCCGCACCGCCCGCCCCGGCAACTCCGTCTACGCCGCCACCAAGTGGGGGATGAACGGCTGGTCCGAGGCGCTGCGCCAGGAGCTTCAGCCCGACGTTCGCGTGATGGTCATCGAGCCCGGCGCCATCGCGACGGAGCTCACCGATCACATCACCGACCCCAACGCGAAGCAGGCGGCCGAGCAGATGTACGAGGAGCTCGCGATCGGCGCGGAAGACATTGCCGAGATCATCGCCTTCGCTGTCGGCCGGCCGCATCGTGTGACCCTCAACGAGATCCTGGTGAGGCCCACGGCGCAGGCACGGTGACGAAATCCCACCCCGGTGGTAGCTTGCCTCGGAGGATAGGTCGCCCCGGAGGGAGACGAGCATGGAAGCTTGGCGTTTCGGGATCCGTATCTGGCTGATCGCATTCGGCTGCGCGCTCGTGGCGCTGCTTCAGGTCTCACCGGCCGCCAAGGCGGGAGTGAACGGCCAGTGCCCGCCGATCGCGGACAAGCCCGGCGCCGTGCCCCACGTCAGCTACACGGGCGTCGAGCACCTGACCTACTGCTACGGGCCGATCACCATCAGGCCGGGCCAGAACGTCATCCGGCTGCGCCCGGCGATCGACGGCAACAACACCAAGCTCTGGCCCCAGCAGGACGGCTACATCACTCGCTTCGACCCCGAGTTCATCTACGCCGACGGATCGGTTCCCCGGGTCGATGTCCTGCACCTGCACCACGCCGTCTGGCTCGTCAACGGCAACCCGCAGTTCGCTGTCGGCGAGGAGAAGACGATCCAGCAGCTCCCACAGGGTTTCGGCTGGCGGAGCCATCCCGGCGACAGCTGGGTCCTCAACGACATGTTGCACGACTTGGTCGCCCAGCCGGCTCAGGTCTACGTCGTCTGGCGGGTTGACTTCGTCCCCGACAGCTCACCAGCCGCCGCCTCGATAAAGCCGGTGCGCACCAAATGGCTGGACGTCGCCGGGAACCCGAGTCTCTATCCGGTCTTCGACGCCCTGCGATCGGACGGCCAGAACGGTCGCTACACGTTCCCCGATCAGGCGCCGGCGGCGGACCTCCATCCGTGCGGGTTGTACGGGCGGGCTCCGGACAGCCATGGTTGTCTCGGGGCCGCCCAGTCCTGGACCCCGAGCCACGACGTGACCCTGATCGCCACCGCCGGGCACCTGCACCCGGGCGGCCTCGACATGCAGCTGCGGGACACCCGCGACGGCGTGACCAACACGCTCTTCACCTCCGATGCCCACTACTACGAACCGGCGGGAGAGGTCTCATGGGACGTTTCGATGGGTGCAACGCCGGGGCCCTTCTGGCGCGTGGCGGTGCCGGCCGGCGACAAATTGAGCGTGCACGCCACCTATGACACCCGAAGAGCCGACTGGTACGAGGTGATGGGGATTATGCCCGTCGCGGTCTACAACGGGACCGACGTCCCCGGCGCTAAGGACGCGCAGGATCCGAGCATCCCGCAGAAAGAGATCCTGACCCATGGGCACCTGAGTGAGAACGACAATCACGGCGGCAGCCCGACGGGCGCCGCGGATCCGCTGTCGCTGTTGAGTGCGCCTGCGCCGAACAACACGATCGGCATCCAATCGTTCGCTTACCAGGGCGACCCGAACGCCGGTCCAAGCGTTCCGACGATCGAGCCCGGGCAGACACTCACCTTCCGCAACGACGACGCGGTTCCGAGCGTCAACGCCTTCCACACGATCACGGCATGCAGGGCACCCTGCACCGGCTCGACCGGCATCGCCTACCCGATCGCCGATGGGCCGGTGACCTTCGATTCGGGCGAGCTCGGTTTCAACGGGAACAATGGCGGCGTGGGGAAGGCCCCGGCCGCTGATCGCGACACCTGGAAGACGCCCCAGGATCTCTCGCCCGGCACCTACACCTACTTCTGCCGGATCCATCCGTTCATGAGGGGAGCTTTCCGCGTGGAGCCGCAGTCCAGCCCACGACAGAAGCTGAGGGCGAAGAAGAAGCAAAAGCTCGCCAATGCCGCGGTCAGCGAGACCCTCGACAAGGCGGCCACGGTGGAGCTTCGCGCGAGAGTGAAGGGCGGGAAGAGGTCGGCGGGCACCTCTGGCTCCTCGCACGTCCTCTCCCAGGCACTCGACGCCAGACGCTCCACGAAGTCGCTCAACCCCGGGGTGAGGACGAAGATCAAGCTCAGGTTCTCGCGGGCGGCTCGCAAGAGGATCAGGGCGGCGCTCGCGAACGGAAGACCGATGAAGATCGTCGTCAAAGCCACCGCCACCGACAAGTTCGGCAAGACCTCGACAGCCAAGACCAGATTCAGGCTGATCGGCTAGTGGGCGGCAAGCGTTTCAGCGCGCGGCGGGTCATCGGGGCACTGGCTGTAGTCGGCGCGGCCGCCTTCGGCACCGGCCAGGCGCTCGGAGCCTCCGAGGCAATCACCACGTCGACCACCTGCTGCAGCTACGGCAAGGCCACCTTTACGATCGACCGGGGAACGACGGCCACCTTCCAGAACCAGGACCCGGGGACCCTCGCCGCACGACGTCACCGCAATCGACACAGGTGGGCCCAAGAACCTGCCGCTGTTTCGCTCCGCCGAGATCAACCTCGGGCAAACGCCGGTGGACGGGACGGACTCCCTCGCCCCGGGCACCTATCGCTTCTTCTGCACCGTGCACCCCACCCAGATGTCGGGCGAGCTGGTGGTGACCCCCAGCGCCTCCCCCACGATTGCGGTCAAGGTTCTCAGCCGCAAGCTGGGCCCGGTCGCCTCGAGCGGCAAGCTGAAGGTCAAGCTGCGCGGCTTGCTTGCGAGCAACGGGGTCTCGCTGACGGCTCGCCTGGGGAAGAGGAAGCTGGGCACCAAGCGCGGCATCGACCTGCCGGCGGGCGCCTCGCGTACCGTCCGGCTGCCGCTCAGCCGTTCCGGCAAGAACTTCCTGAGCGGCCGCGGGACCGCCAAGGTCAAGGTGACGGCTACCCCGCCGGGAGACAAGCCGGCCAGCGCGACGCGGCGCTTGGGTTAGCCCGGCTATAGAAACGGCTCGCATCTGCCGGCCGAGCTGGATCGTGAAGTTTCTGCGAACGCTTCGCTGGAGAGATCGCCCGGCATGAACGCGTTGAGCCCGTCTTCGTAGTACCGGCGAGCGTCTCCAGGTGCTCCTCCGACATCTCCTACTCCTCAAGCCCGGCGGCTTCGAGGGCCTCCAGCTGATTGCTGAAACTCCGAAACTGAACGATTTGGCCCTCGTGCACCACAGCAAGCCATGCCGCTGGCTCATCGAGGGCGATGCCGCTTCCCTCTGCACGGGCGAAGGCTCGTCCAAGCACGAGGACCTGCTCGCCGAGGTCGCGGAACTCCTCAGTTTCGATCCGAAACTCCGACCAAGCCGCATCGATGTCAGCCCAGAACTGCTTATTGCCGTCCAGCCCCCTATAGACGACGCCCTCCGGCCCGCCGACTATTGCAGGACGAATCTCTACCTCGGGATGGAGAACCGCCGCGGCCGCCGCTTGGTCCCTCTCCGCGAACGACGCAAATAACGACTTGACGACCTCTACGTTCTCCTGCGACATCGCCTACTCCGACAGCCCGGCGGCTTCGAGGGCATGCGCACGCTTCGGGAACGCCCGCGTTCGGACAAGCTTGCCGTCCCGCACCCAGGCGACGATGTAGGCGGTCCATTTCACCGGCACCCCGCTTCCCTCGCCAACGCCGCTTCCCACGATCTCGGTAAGGACCATCTCACCGATCGGGGTGAAGTCCGTCGGCTCCATGTGCAGGTCCTGGCCAAGGATGCTCCGGGCGTTCGCAAGCCATTCGCGCACGCCGTCATGCCCGCGGTACACCTGCGGAGCATCGGGAATGCCTACCAACTCATAAAGCTCCGCCTCGGGATGCCAGGCAGCAATCCAGGCGTCGTCGTCGCCTTGGTTGACCGCCTCAAGAGCCCGTCGCATCAGCTCGACGTTCTCCTCCGACATCGCCTACTCCCGGAGCCCGGCGGCTTCGAGGGCTTCTCGCCAGGTGCGGAAGCCGTCGATTCGAACGGTCTTGCCACCTTCGATCAGGAAGCGGACCGCGAACTCCTGGTCGAGCTCCATGTGGCTGGCGCCGCCCCTCAGCTGGGCGCGTCCCAGCCATAGGATCGAGTCACCCAGATCACGAACCTCATGCTCGTCGAGGCGGAACACCTCCCATGCCTCCCAGGCCGCGGCGAACCCGTCTGAGACCTCGTCGCGGCCTCGGTAGACGGCGCGTTCCACCGCGGCGGGGCCGCCCGGCGCCCATTCGATCCCGGGATCGAAGCCCTCGGCCATCGCCTCCAGGTCCCGGCGGTTGAAGGCTTGGATCAATTTCCTTGCCGCCTCGACGTTCTCCTCAGACATCGCCTACTCCCGCAGCCCGGCGGCTTCGAGGGCCTCGGCCGGATCGAGGTAGTTCCGAATCCGGGTCACCCGTCCGTTTTCCAGCTGGTACACGGCGGCCAGGTGCATTTCGACCGGTACCCCGCTGCCCTGACCGCTCCCCCGCTGATGTACCAGCGCGACAACGCGGTCATCTGGGGCGTCGACCAACCACTCGATATCGAACGACAAATGGTCGAAGTCCTCCGCCCAGGTGCGCATGTATTCGCTGAAACCATCGCGTCCGCGATAGCTGTCGCGTCCAGGAAAGCCGCGGCTTGGAATCCACTCGACGCCGTGAGCGAGAAGGTCTGCGTCGAACGCAGAATCGAAGTCGCGATGCTCTAACGCTGCTCGGAGGGTCTCGAGTCCCCGCCGCACTATCTCCACGTTCTCCTGCGACATCGCTTACTCCCGCACCCCGGCGGCTTCGAGGGCCTCCTGCCGGTTAGTGAAGACGTGGATCGGTGCGATCCTCCCTTTGCGGAGTGTCACCACGGTGTACAGCCGTTGTTCGACTGGAACTCCGTTTCCTCTGCCGCGGATCGAAACCCGCAGCACCGAAAGCACTCGGTTCTCGGTTCCCTCGATGATCTCCTCCGCCTCGACCCGCCACTCCTCGCTCGCGTCGAGCCAGTCGTCCAAGCTGCGCAGCATCCCCGTGCCCTGAGATTTCTTCGGCGCGAAGACCGAGGTCCACTCAGCATCCGGATGAAACATCGGCAGGACACCGTCGCGCAAGAGACTCGATTCGCTGAACCGCGTGCCGGGGTTTTTCCAATAGCTCTCAAGCGCGTTGTCGAGCGACGGCGAGCGATCTCGACGTTGTCCTCCGACATCGCCTACTCCGACAGCCCGGCGGGCTTCGAGGCGAACCGCTATTTCCCGACGCCCTCGGGAACGATGCGGACTCCGCGCTCGTACCAGTTGCCGACCGGCACTTCAGCGATCAGGACTTCCGTTTCGCTGCGGAAGCTCTCACCCTTAACGCCTACGACGGCGTTGATTAGTCCCTCGGCGAGCTGCTCTCGTTCATCAGCCGAGAACACACCGTCGAGGAGTCGTGCCTCGATGAGTGGCATTGGTTCCTCCTTCGTGCGAATCGCGGACGGCCACCGGATGATCCACCCCTGGGGTAAGCGGCGCAAGCTGCGAAGGCGTCAAGTCGGCCGCTTGGGGGTTTGGCTCTGGGACTACTCCGCGTGATCGATCTCGGTGACTTCCGCGAGCGTCTGCTCCCACTCGATGGTCTCCAAGGCGCTGGTCGGTCATTCGCGGTAGCCCTTTGCTCCCCGGTGACTTCCACCATCCTCCAACCCCACCGTGTCGCGGGGGAGGAACTCGTGCTCCCACACACCCCACGCATCGTTCTCCGAGGGCTCCGCCGAGCAGGGCCCTGGGAGACACTGGCTAGTTCTACTTGCAGCCGGGCTCGTCGACCGTCTGCCCCGGCGGGTGGCACTTCGCGCCACCATCGTTTGGTCCCTTGCTGCTGTTGCCTGGACCGAAGTCCGGGTCCGCGGCGGCTGCCGCCGGGATCGAGAGCGCGAACGCTCCCGCCAGAAGCACCGCTGCGATCTTCTTGCGCATCGTTCCTCTCCCTCTCCTTGCTGAACCACGATTCTTTCCGGCCCGGGCCGGACGGGCAATGAACCTTTGGATCCAAAAACGATGGAGGCGCGAGAACCAGTCCCCTCACTGGCCCCGACAGCAAGGAAGGGGAGGGAAAATCGTGAACTCCAGGTATCCCGCCAACCGCCGAATGAGCGCTGGCGCCCGCCGAAAGGAATCAGGCGTGATGCTTGGCCTACTACGACAGCCCGGCGGCTCTGAGGGCCTTCGTTCGGTCCTGCTGTGCCTTGACGCGGACGATCTTGGAACTGCGGCCTCGCCGCGAGCGCACCTAGTAGCTGATCTGTCCGGTCACCGGGCCCTCAACGGTCTCGATCACAGCCCCGGGACAGGAAGAAGGGTCATTGAAACAGGAAGGCGTCGACCACAAGCTCAACCGTCATCGTTCCGCTCGCGTCCGCGAACCGTCCGGTTCCGCCGGTGATCGTCAGGACGCTGCTAACCGGATGGACGGCTCCGCTGGAGGGCGGTCCGGTGAGCGCAAAGGTTCCACTCAACTGGTCACCGTTGGCCGCGACCAGGGTAAAGGTGCCCTCGCCGAAGACGGTCCCCCCGATGATCTCGGCGGTCCCCTCAAGGTGGCCTGTGTACTTCCCGAGGTGGGTGGCGACCCCGGTAACGTCGACCTCCATCGGAAGCCCGGGCGCGAGCGTAACCGTGACGTCTCCCAAGGTCGTGCCCTGCATGGGCCGGTCGGTGCCGCCCGCCTTCGCCAGCTGCGGCTCCCACCCGAAGTCGCCGAAGGCGTCCCGCATCGTCTGAAACCAGCGGCGAACGCCGCCGTGTCCGTGGAACGTCTCGGCATCGAGCATTTCCTCAACCGGAGTCAGATCGATGTCGGCGTGCAGGTACTCGAAGATCGCCTATACGCCGGAGTCTCGAAAGGCTTCGTGGCCGCGACGAACCAGCTCGACGTTCTCCTCCGACATCGCCCACCCAGTATCTCGGCTAGAACCCGGTCCGCGGGATGCGGTCGAACTGCGCATCCCAGACGGCTTCAGCCATCTCTTGGCGCTCCTCCGGGAAGACCGCCCGTAGCCTTCCCCGCCCGAGCCAACCTCGCTGCGCGACCCATACCTCACGGCCAGTTTCGGAGACTTCTCGCGCCCATTCGACTGCCTCATCGAGGCTGTCGAACGCCCCGCCGTAGGGGAGGGTGCGGGACGAGAACTGCCCGCTCCAACAACCGCCGATTGCATGACCGCCAGATGCACCGCGATCAGGACCCTGCGGGAGATCCCGCAGCCGCCGCGGCCGAGGCGTTCGCCTGCGCCTTGGCACCACGGCAACAAACGGCTGACGCCTGAGCGATGAGCGACCGCCGGGAGCACCACTTCACGTTTCACCTGCTGAGTGGCCGCATCCTCGACGGCGACCCCCCGGAACTCCCGAACACGGTCGAGGACATGCCGGACTCGAGTGGCGCGAACTTGGCTCGCTCGATCACATTGAGACGCGCCGAGGTGCGAACCTGAACTGATCGCGATCGGGCCAGAGCAGATGAACGTGCCAGGACCCAAGCTCATTCTCTCGCCGCAGCAGGCGAAGTCAGTTGCCGAGCAGGCCAGGCGTTGCTCACATGTGGAGGTCGAGGACAGTCGCGCCGGCTACCTGAAGGTCAGAAGCTTCGACCGTGAAGGCGAGCCGATCGATGAGCGGTGGATCGACTCCGATGGCTTGGATCGACTCCGATCGCTTCTGCGCCACGACGAGGACGTTCACCGGGACTATCCACCCGGCGACTGATCCCCGAGGACAGGGCGAAGCGCGAGTAGCCGCACTGCAGAGCCAAAATCAACGACCCGCCGAGGCGGGCCGTTTCAGGGGTACTAAGGGAGGAGAGAAATCGACCCTGCCCACGGGAGGGACCTCCCAGGCACGAATTCGGCCGGTTAGACCCGGTTGAAACCGGCCTGACTCTGGCACGACTCTGGCACCACTCTGGCACCACAGACACCAGCTCTAGGGCACTGCGACCGTCACGGGCCGCGGCTTCCCCGGAGAGGCTCGAGGAGCCGCCGCGCTGCGCCCGCTGAGACGTTCACAGCGGTCGTACACTCGCAGCGAGATGAAGCCGAAGCGTTCGCAGCCTTCGTTCGGCCGCATCGCAGCTGCTATCGCGGAGACGCTCGCCTGGGTCGGCGTGGCGACCGCTCTGGTCGCGCTGCTCGACTCTGTCACCGAGCCGGCCGGCCTCGGAAGCCTCTACCTGATCGCCGTGCTCGCGGTGGCGATCAGGCGTGGCCAGCTCGCCGCGCTGGCAGCGGCCGTGCTCGGCGTGCTGATCCTCAACTACTTCTTCATTCAGCCGCTTCACAAGCTGACCATCGCGGAGTCGGATAACGTCGTTGCCCTCGGCGTACTGCTGATAGCTGCATTGGTGGTCGGCCGCCTCGCCAGCCAGTCGCGCCACCGAGCGGCTGAGGCGGAACGGCGCGCCGAGTTGGCGGCGGCGCGTGAACGCGAGGCGGGGATGCTGGCGGAGGCAGCGACGGCGTTACTCGGTGGCTCGGCGGACCTTGTCGAGGCGATCTCCGCCAGCCTCGAGCGCGCGGGGCGCGGGGAGCTTCGGCTGGAGGCGAGCGCCGCGCCGCGGAAGCGCGACGGCGAGGCGGCACGGCGACTGCCGACCGAGAAACGTTCAGTCTGGATCTATGCGGCCGGCGCTTCGGCCTGGGCTGAGTCCGATCTCGAGCGGATTGCCATACCGCTCGGGCGGCTGATCGATGTCGCCGCCGAACGCGACTCGGCGGCGGAGCGGAGTGCGGAGGCCGAGGCGACGCGGCGGGCCGATGCCGCCAAGACCGTGATCCTCCATGCCGTCTCTCACGATCTGCGCTCCCCGCTGACTGCGATCCGCACGGCCGCCGCGGGGCTGCGCGACTCGGGAACCGGCGCCGAGGAGAGGGCGGCGTTGATCAATGCCATCGAGGCGGAGGCCGATCGCCTGACCCGCCTGATCGGCAACCTGCTCGACCTCTCGAGGATCGAGGCCGGAGCCGTGAATCCGCGCACAGATTGGTGCGATCTACTCGACGCGGTTTCGACCGCCGTCTCAAACATCCGCGACACATACGGATCGCCTCGCGTTCGGGTGGACGTCGACAGCGAGCTGCCGCTGGTGAGGGCGGATGCCGCACAGCTCGAGCGAGTCTTCTCGAATCTGGTCGAGAACGCCCTGCGGTTCTCACCTCCCGACCAGCCGGTCCGGATCACCGGGGGTGTCGGTGCCGGCCGGGTGACAGTGAGAGTGGTGGACCGGGGGCCGGGCGTGCCGGCGGCAGAGCGATCCGCGATCTTCGAGCCATTCCACCGAGGACGCAGCGGATCGCGCGACGGGGTCGGACTCGGGCTCGCGATCTCGAAAGGGTTCGTGGAGGCAAACGGCGGCGAGCTTCGCCTGCAGGCTGATGCCGCCGACGGGACCGCCTTCGCCGTCTCTTTCCCGTTGGTCGAGCAGCCGGCGACCGTTTCGTGAGCACTGGCGAGGCCCGAGTGCTCGTCGTCGACGATGAGCCGCAGATCGTGCGCGGTCTGAGGGTCATCCTCAGAAACGCGGGGTACCGGGTGGAAGAGGCGACAACGAAGCAGGAGGCGCTTGATGCCGTCTCGGTACGTCCACCGGACGCGATCGTGCTCGACCTGGTCCTGCCGGATGGGGACGGGGTGGATGTGGCGACCGAGATCCGGCGCTGGAGCCAGGTTCCGATCGTCGTGCTCTCCGCTGTCGGTGACGAGCAGCAAAAGGTGCGCGCCCTCGATGCGGGCGCAGATGACTACGTGACGAAGCCGTTCGGCAGCGAGGAGCTGCTCGCCCGGATACGCGCCGTTCTGCGCCGGCGCAGCGACGATGGCGGAGGCGCCTTTCGGCTCGGCTCGCTCGAGATCGACATCTCGGACCGCTTGGTGCGCCGCGACGGGGAGGAGGTGCACTTGACGCCGATCGAGTTCGACCTGCTCTCGAAGCTTGCCGAGCACCCCGGGCGCCTGGTCACCCATCGGCAGCTCCTGCGGCAGGTATGGGGTCCGGGCTACGAGGATGAGACCCACTACCTCCGAGTTCACTTCGCGCACGTGCGGCGCAAGATCGAGCCCGACCCCTCGAATCCGCGCTACGTGATCACGGAGGCGGGGATCGGATACCGGCTCAGGGCCGAGCAGTAGCGCTTCGTCGGTGCTCTGGGCCGGGCTCCGCCGACGCAGAACTCGTGCGTCGGCGGTACCCGCCCCTGAGGCCGATGGCTCGGCGCTCAGCTGATGATCTCGATGACGATTGCGGTCAGCGCAATCCCACCGAGACCGATGACCCCGATCCAGAAGTCTCTGGACCCGGGACTCTCGGATCGGACGAACTCATCCGCATTTGTGTCGGGGGTCGTGACTACTCCTCTCCTCGTCTTGAAGCAGCGCCGCCGTGGCGAACCGGCGGCGGGTGCAGCTCGCCGGGCTGGGATCGGCCGACGGAGAACCACGCCTCCGGCGTCGGCTCCGGCGAATCGACCAAGCAGTCCAGCGCCGATCGGACCTCAAGCTCGACCGCCCCGCGGACGGTGTCGGTGTAGAGAACGGACCCGGCGTCGCTGAGGAGCCGCTGGACCATCGCGACCCCGCGGGGTCGAAGGCGATCAGCGTGGCGGAGCAAGTGCGCCAAGAAGAGCAGCGAATCGCGGGCCTCGAGTACCTGCTCGCGGGCCAGCGGAACTGCGACTGTGAATGTGGGTCGCGGCGGGGCATCGGCGTCCTTTACCAGACGCTCCACCCAGGCCGCCAAACGGCGCCGATGGCTAGGGGAGCGAAGCTGACCGGCGCGCACGATGAGAGCCGGATCGCTCGCTGGATCGACTCCGGCTGCGAGCTGGCTGTCAAGCGTCCAATGCGACCAGATGACCCGAAGGTGCAACGCGGGGCTCGACAGAAAGCGGATGAGCGGCGCTGCGGACCCCTTGAAGACGGTGTGGTGAGGTGGTTTCCGTGTCACCGGGTCCTCCTGGGTCGACGATGGACCGCCGACCAGACTTCCCGGCTCACCTGCGAGGAGATTAAAACGCGCAGGCAGAGAATTGGCCTCGGAAGGCGAGATTTAGCGAAATCTCTACGCCGCGCCGCTCATCCTTAGCCCCTCCTTAGCGCCGCCGCACCGAAGCTTCATTCATGGCCGAGGTCAAGCGGCGAGCCGTGCGCGAGAACGTCGAGAGACAAGCCGCGAGGCTGCTGATCGATCGAACTGGGGCCTCGGCGCAGTCGCGCGCACGGCTGCTCGTTCTGCGGCTGCGCACATGGCTTCGGCGTGGACGACTTGACCGTGACATCGCCCTGGGCAAGGAAGGCCCGTACGACCGTCTCAGGGCGTTTCGAGAGCAGCGCCTGTGCGACGTGCGTGAGCGGAAGCGCCTGGCGAGCGCGCTCAAGGGGGTGCTCGATGCGTATCGGCACCCTGCTCCGCTCAGTAGCGCGGCTCCGATCGACCGCCGAGCCGTCAGGGCCGCGAAGCCCCTACTCGAAGAGCTGATCCGCTGTCTCAGATCTGCGGACGAGGTCGAGCCCCGGGGCGTCGCCCTCGGCTGGGGTCTGCTGACCAAAGCCGACGGTCCGTTTTATGCACCCGTCGGAGTCTCAAGAGACCCTGACCACCTCTGGTACGCGGCCCTCTCGCTGCTCTTTGCCCTTGGCCCAGTGCATGGCGTTCAACGCTCACGACCCCCGGTCACGCTTCGATGAGCGAGAGCGATCGGCGGCCCAAGCATCCCCTCCACGAGGCGGGGAAATCGATTCGTGAGCTCCCTGAGCCCGAGCCGAAGGTCCGCACAGGGCGGCGGCCGAGCCGGAGGCGCACTCTCTATGAGGCGTCCCACAAGCTCGGCTACTGGCGGCCGCAGCCTGAGGCTGAGACTGACGCGGAAGCCGACGCCGACGCGGTCCGGAAGCGCTTTGAAGCGCTCGATGACACCCAGCGAGACGTCGTCACCGATGCCAGCAAGGCAGCCCTCGCGCTCGGGGCGCTCGGGGTCGTCTACGGCGACATCGGCACGAGCCCGCTCTACACCGAACAGGTCATCTTCACGGCGCATTCGGAGGCCGCCACGACGTCGGCGGCCGGCATCTACGGCGTCGTCTCGCTGATCTTCTGGGCGCTGGTGATCGTCGTCGGCGTCAAGTACGCCGGCTTCATCATGCGGGCCCATAACCGCGGCGACGGCGGGATCATGGCCCTCGCGTCACTGCTCCAGCGCCACAAGGTGGCCCATGGGGTGGCGCTGGTGACACTCGGCATCTTCGGCGCTGCGCTCTTCTTCGGTGACGGTGTGATCACCCCCGCGATCTCGGTCCTCGGCTCGGTCCAGGGGCTGAAGGTCGTCGAGCCCGAATTCGAACATCTCGTGGTGCCGATCTCGCTCGTCATCCTGGTCGGATTGTTCGGCTTGCAGCGCCGGGGGTCGGGCGCGATCGGATTCCTCTTCGGCCCGGTGATCCTCGTCTGGTTCGTCGCGATCGCTCTTCTGGGCATCAACCAGCTGGTCAAAGATCCTGCGGTGCTCCAGGGCCTGTCGCCCACCTGGGGGGCCCGCTTCCTCACCGAGCATGGTGTGGCGGGCTTCCTGACGCTCGGTGGGGTCGTCCTCGCCGTCACCGGTGCCGAGACCCTCTACGCGGACCGCGGCCATTTCGGCGCCGCTCCGATCCGCCTCGGTTGGTTCGCAGTCGCCTTCCCGGCGCTGGTGCTCAACTACCTCGGCCAGGCGGCGATGATCCGCCACAACCCGAGCACGGCGGAGAACCCTTTCTTCCTGATGGCTCCCGACTGGGCTGAGATCCCGATGCTCTTCCTCGCGACGGCCGCGACGATCATCGCCTCCCAGGCGGCGATCTCGGGGTCGTTCTCTGTCGCGCGGCAGGCGATGCAGCTTGGCTTCCTGCCACGGCTCACCATCAGGCACCCCTCGAAGCTGGAGGGCCAGATCTACGTGCCGATCGTCAACTGGTCGCTGTGCATCGGCGTCGTCGCGCTCGCGCTCGCCTTCCAGTCGGCCGACAAGCTGGGCGACATCTACGGAGTCGCGGTCACTGGGACCTTCATCCTCAACACGCTGCTCTTCCTCGCCGTCGCCAGGTTCCTTTGGGGAACGCCCAGGCGGAGACTGGTGCCGATCGCGGCTCTCTTCCTAACCGTCGAGGTGATCTTCTTCGCCTCCAACATCATCAAGATCGAGCACGGAGCCTGGGTCCCGCTGGTCGTCGGGGTCGTGATCGCGGCGGTGATGATCAACTGGCGCCGCGGCCAGGTGATCGTCACACGTAACCGAACAGCCAAGGAGGGCTCCTTGACCGAGTTCCTCGATGGTCTTCCGGCCGAGGAGCCTCCAATCAGCCGCAGCCCCGGCGTTGCCGTATATCTCAACCCCAGCAAGGAGACCACGCCGCTGGCGCTCCGGATGGAAGTCGAGAACTCCAAGACGTTCCAGAAGCGGGTTGTGATCGTGTCGGTGGACATGGTCAGCATCCCGCACGTCGACGAGTTCGACCGGTTCACGGTCGAGGAGATCGGCGGCGAGTTCACGGTCTCCCATGTGACGGTCAGGTCGGGCTATCACGACTCGATTGACATTCCGTCGTCGCTGAGGCTGTGCCGCAAGCAGGGTCTGCTCGAGAAGAGCCTCGACCTCGAGCACGCCTGGTACTTCGTCTCCCGAATCGCCATCAAGCCCACCGACGGGCGGCCGATGCAGAGCTGGCGCAAGAAACTGTTCGTGGCGATGGCCCGCAACGCGGCGAGCCCCATCGACCACTTCCAGCTGCCCAGCGACAAGACGGTGATCGTCGGCGCGCAGATTCCGGTATAGCGCGATCGAGCGTCGAACTCCTTGCCGCTCAGGGGCGCTCGGCGGTCTTGACGATGACCTCGTCGACGGACTCGAGGGCAGGGATTGCGTGGATCGCGGTCGGCTCGGTGCTACAGGGGAGTCATTACACGCGCGACCCGGTGTCTGACTTTGGCACGACTCTGGCTGATAGCCCCTGAAGCAGGCGGAGGGATGCCGTCGCTACTTGGTAGGAATGTCCTGCAAATCCTGGAACAGAGACGCCCCTCCGAAGCGGGGCGTCTCTGGGGTACATCCGGGAGGAGAGATCTCGGCCCTGCGCACGGACGGGGGGGTCTCAGGCACGGATCCACCCGGTCAGACCCGGTTATTTCCGGTCTGACTCTGGCACGACTCTGGCACCACTCCGGCACGACGGTAGGGAACATTGCGGGGCAAATGCGCGTTGCAACGGAGTGCTGCGTTTCCTCGGAAGTCAGGCTGGACGCTGCCGCCCGGTCGGCGAGGCAAAGCAGGCGCCGTGGCCCCGGGTCTGGCGATTCACTAGATTCTCGCCTTGCCAGGCTCTACTTCGCGAAATGAAAGGGGCCGGCTAATTGGCGGAGGACGCCAGTAGCGAAGAAGGCGGGGACAGCCGCCCGCGGCTCGAGAGCGATATTGACGGGCCAGTCGCCGACCCGCGCCCGGCGGCGGTGACGTTCGCGACGACCGAGCATTTCACGCTCCAGGGTGCTCGGGCGTCCACTATCGCGGAGTCGAACGGACGAGCGACGATGTTCCTTATGGCCGTCTCGGGCAGTTTGATCGCCTTGGGACTGATCGCAACGGCTACTCGCGTGGGCACAGCCTTCTACGCTTTTGGTCTCATTCTGCTTCCGACGCTCGCGTTCACCGGGCTATTGACGTTCGAGCGAGTGCTGCAGTCGGGAATCGAGGATCTCGGATACGCGCGGCGGATCGCGCAGCTGCGGGTCTACTACTTCGACGAGGCGCCCGAGTTGATCCCATACCTCAGCGTCCCCGAACAGGACCGGCTCGAGCTGGTGGTGCCGAGGTTGTGGGGCGGACGCTTCCAGGCATACCGAACGGTCGCGGGCATGGTCGCGGTCATCACTGCCGTACTTGCGGGCTCGGCCGTCGGGCTGCTCGCGGCCATCGTTTCCGCTCACTCTCTGGCGGCTGCGCTCGCCGCGGGAGGCACATCAGCCGTGGCCACGGTGGCCGCGTTGATGCGGTATCAGGGATCGGCATGGAAGCGCTCCGCCTCAATCCCGATGATGGGCGATCAGGGTGAAGCCCCAGCATCCGCCCCGCAAAGTTCTTAGTGTCAGTCCGATGCGCCCTGCGTTGGACCGAGGCTAAGTCAGCGCCGGTGTCCATGCGCGCCCCGGAGCCGCGCGGTACCGGTGCTCAGAGCTGTCCGCTGCTGGGGCGCTCCTTCGCTGTAGGGTGAAAACCCACTCTTCCTTTGGAGGTGGAGATGAAGTACGCCCTGTTGATCTACGAGGCGCCCGGATCGCTCGAGGCGCTCCCCGAGGGGCAGTACGACGCCATGTTCGCGGAGTACATGGCGCTTTCCAAGAAATCGCGGTTTCTGAACGGCGCCCGGTTGCAGCCGGCGGAGACGGCCACCACCGTGCGAGTCCGCGATGGCCAGACGCTGACGACCGATGGTCCGTTCGCGGACGCCAAGGAGGTGTTCGGGGGCTTCTGCGAGTTTGAGGTGGACGACCTTGACGAGGCGATTGCGCTGGCCGCGCGGATCCCGGCGGGGCGGGTCGGCGGCGCGATCGAGCTCCGGCCGTTGGTGGAGCGCTAGCACCGCTGGCAGAGACTTTTCTACGAGTGCAAGTCACCTCGATCACCGCCCTGCCGCATCGCTTTCTCCCTCATCGTCATAGCCGGGTATGTAGGTGAGGACGACCGAGCCGTTGCGCAGCTTGTGGACGTCGGTGAGGGTTACCTTGAGCGACGACGTCTCGACGTCTTCGAAAATGCGCTGCCCGCTGCCGACGACGACGGGCATGATCCAGACTTGGAGCTCGTCGACGAGTCCCGCACGCAAGAGCGTTGCGTCGAGGCGGCTGCTGCCGTATTTGATGAGGTCCTTTCCGGGTTGGGCCTTCAGCCGCTCGATGGCGGCGACGATGTCAGACCCGAGGAGGGTGGCGTTCCAGGTGACTTCGGTGAGCGATCGCGAGGCGACGTACTTCGGCATCGCGCTGATCCGGTCGATGTAGGGGTTGCCGCCAGCGCCCCAGTTCTCGCGGAACCGCTCATAGGTGACGCGACCCATGACGAAGGCGTCGTAGTTGTCCAGCTCCTGCATGGACCTCTGGGTGGCCTCCTCGTCGAAGATCGCCCACCGTTCTGGCGCTTCCATCACACCGTCGAGGGAGACGAGGGTGGACTCGATCAGCTTGCGCATTGCGGGGATCCTCCTGTCTCGTTCGTCTCGTTGGAGATGTCGCTCATGGCTGTGTCTTCTTAGTTCGTGCCGGCGAGCGCGGGCTGCGGCTCCCGGATCGTGCTCTTGGTCACCGCGTCGGAGAGCTCCTTGCGCCGGACGAGCGCGAAGATCGCCGGGAGGGCGAGCAGCGCGATCGCGCCGAGCACCCAGAATGCGGACTGGAAGCCGCCGGTGAGCGCCGCCGGGACGGCGTCGCCGGCGTCCAGCTGCGCCTGGGTGTGGCTCGCGGCCACGCTTGAGGCGATCGCGATCCCGATCGCTCCACCGAGCTGCTGGCTCGTGTTCAGAAGCCCGGACGCGAGCCCGGCACGGTCGTCTGAGACGCCGGCGAGCGCGGCGATCGAGATCGGAATGAACGCGAACGCCGTCCCCGCCCCGGCGACCATCAACGGTCCGAGCAGGTTGCCGACGAAATGCCCGTGGACTGGCACCTGGGTCGCCCAGAGCACGCCGGCGCCGATCAGCGCCATCCCGATCGCCATCACGACCTTGGCGCCGCCTCGGGTGACCAACGCCTGCGAGACGCCAGCGAGCGCGATCGAGGTCAGCGACGCGGCCAGCCACGCGACCCCAGTCTGCAGGGCGCTGTAGTGCAGCACCTGCTGCATGTACAGGGTGCCGACGAAGATGAACGCGAAGAAGCTGCCGCCCAAGAGCAGCCCGGCCGCGTTCGCGCCGGCGAGCGTGTGCAGCCGGAAGATCGAAAGCGGAACCAGGGGCTCCTTCACCCGGTTCTCGATCACCACGAATGCGGCGAGCAGCGCCACGGACGCCACGAGCAGCGCGATCGTTCTCGTCGCGCCCCAGCCGTACTGCGGCGCCTGGGAGATCGCGGCCACCAGCAGCACCAGCCCGCCCGTGCCGGTGATCGCACCGAGCGCGTCAAACCGCCGCCGCGTCGTGGCGAGACGGCTTTCGGGCACGATCCTGGATGCGAGTGCCAGCGCGACCACGCCGATCGGAACGTTCAGATAGAAGATGTACTCCCACCCGGCGTAGCGGGTCAGAAGCCCGCCGGCGATTACACCGACGGTCGCTCCGCCGGCGCCGAGCCCGCCCCAGATCCCGAGCGCCTTGTTGCGCTCGGCGCCCTCGGCGAACATGTTCATCACGATCGAGAGGGCGGCGGGCAGCATGATCGCCGCGCCGAGCCCCTGAACGGCTCGCGCCGCGATCAGCGTCACCTCGCCGGTCGATAGCGCGGCTCCCAGCGACGCCGCCGTGAACAGGGCGAGCCCTGCCATAAAGATCCGGCGGCGGCCGAGCAGGTCCGCGGCACGACCACCGAGCAGCATGAAGCCGCCGAACGTGAGCGCGTACGCGGTCACTACCCACTGCAGGCTTGATTCTGAGAAGTGCAGATCGCGGCCGATCGTGGGCAGGGAGACGTTGACGATCGTCAGATCGATGATCGTCATGAAGAACGCCACCGCCAACAGCGCGAACGCGCGCCAACGATTGATATTCGGGGTGGTGGACGTCATCGGACCTCCGGCGGTCGGCACAGGGACACGGGGATGGGTGTCGGATTGGTGTCGCAAGTGGGTGTTGGTTTGGCGTCGCAAGTAGGTGTCGGTTTGCTGTTGCATCGCTGCCTCCTCATGGGCTTTTCGTTGTTACGACGAACGGGAGACGGCGGAGGGGACACGCCGATGTTGTGGCCGCACCGCGTACGCGTAGGGGTGATGGAACATGTCGAGCGCGCGCTCGCCTTCGCCTACCGGAAGCTCGAACGCCTCACCGGTCTTGGAGCCGGTGACCGCGACAGCCACGGTGCGTCGGCCGGCTGCTGCCGGGAGCGGTCTAGAGCTCGGCGATCCGCCGCTCAAGGAAGCGCCGCTCGCGCTCCGAGCGTGCGAGCGCGAGCGCGCGCTCGAACGCTTCGCGCGCCTCATCGGTCCGGTTGAGTCGGCGCAGCAGCTCCGCGCGCGTCGAGTGGAGGTACTGGTAGTCGCCGAGCTCGAGCTCCTCGACGATCTCGAGCGCCTGCTCGGTTGACCCGGCCTGGGCGACCGCGGCCGCGCGGTTCAGCTCGACCACCGGGGAGTGGGTGATCTGCGCGAGCTGGCCGTACAGCGCGGCGACCTCATTCCAGTCGATCCGTTCCTCCGTCTGGAGCGAGGCGATCGCGGCTTGGAGCACGTAAGGCCCGCGGCCGCGCAGCGCGATCGCGCGCTCGAGCGCGGTGCGTCCGGCGGCGATCTCCTCCGCGGCCCACAGCGAGCGGTCTTGGTCCTCGAGCAGCACCAGTTCCTCGCCGGAGAATCTCGCCTTGCGCCGCGCGTGATGGATCTGCATGAGCGCCAGCAGTCCGTGCACCTCCGGCTCGTCCGGCATCAGCGCGGCGAGCACACGGCCCAGCCTGATCGCCTCGCCGGCCAGGTCGATGCGGCCCGAGTAGCCCTCGTTGTAGATCAGGTACACGACCGCCAGCACCGCATCCACGCGGTCGGGCAATAGGTGCTCGGCCGGGACGGCGAACGGAATCGCGGTGGCCTTGATCTTCGCCTTCGCACGCGATAGGCGGCGCTTCATCGTCCCCTCGGACACCAGGAACGCGTGTGCGATCTCCTCGGTCGTCAGCCCACCAAGGGCCCGTAGCGTGAGCGCAACCTGCGCCTCGAGCACCAGCGCGGGATGGCAGCAGGTGAAGATCAGCTCGAGCCGCTCGTCTTCGATTACCGTGTCGTCAAGTTCGTCCATTGTCACTTCGGGCACCTTCAGCTGACGGGCTTTCTCGGCGAGCGTCCGCTCGCGTCGGATCCGATCGATCGCCCGGTTGCGGGCGGTGACGGTCAGCCAAGCGCCGGGGTTGGCCGGAACCCCTTCGCGGGGCCAACGCTCCGCGGCGACCGCGAAGGCCTCCTGGGCGGCCTCCTCAGCGAGATCGAAATCGCCGAGGAAGCCGACCAGCGAGGCCAGTACGCGCCCCCACTCCTCGCGGAAAACCTCTTCCAGCAGGGCTAGCGCTCCACCAACGGCCGAACCTCGATCGCGCCGCCGAGACGGGCGGCCGGGATCCGCGCGGCCAGCTCGATCGCCTCGTCGAGGTTGTCGGCCTCGAACACGTAGTAGCCGACCAAGACCTCTTTGGTGTCGGCGTAGGGGCCGTCGGTGGTAAGCGTCTGGCCCTCCTCCACGCGCACCGTCGTTGCGGTCTCGATCGGCTGGAGCTGTGCGCCGCCCCGAGCGCGCGGGTCCTCCCCAAGCGCCACGTAGTCAGCGAACATGGCCTTTTGCTCGTCCTCGGATAGCTCGTCGGTGTAGCCGGGCTTGGCGTGAATCAGCATCGCGTACTGCATCTCAGACCTCCTGTTGGGGTGGATTCTCGCCCTAACCACGAACGGGTGCACGCTTAGGGGACACCGTTCGCGAACCAGACTGGGCGAACCTCCATCGAGCCGTAATCTGCGCGCCCGGTGTACATCACCCGTTTTACGCGAGAGCGGAGTCTGCGAGGGCGCCGGTCGAGACAGGGGAGCATGCACCGTAGGCGCCTGACTCTGGCACCCACCTGGCGCGACGGCCTCTAGCGCATTGTGATGTCGCCCTCGTTGGGGCGCGAATCCCCTGCAAAAGCGTAATAGAAACGCCCCGCCGAAGCGGGGCGTTTCTGGGGTACTACAGGGAGGAGAGATATGTGTGTTGTCTGTGGGAGGTAGCCGGTATCAGGCCCCGAGTGGACGACTGAACCGCGTTGAGGCGGTCAGCGCCATGTGTGCGGAGCCGAACCCGACCAAAAAGATTGTTGCGACGCCATCCCCGGCGATCCCGGCGATCACACCCGCCGCCATCGTGCCTGCGGCAAGCGTGTAGTCGAGACCGGCGTGGGCGCTCAAGGGCAGGTTCCCACGAGTGCTGTCGCCGTAGACCGAAGTCGCCAGGCCGATCAGCAGAATTCCCAGCGCGATGCTCAGGGCTCCGGCCAGGTAGTCG
This sequence comes from uncultured Solirubrobacterales bacterium, assembly GCA_963797265.1. GTDB lineage: Bacteria > Actinomycetota > Thermoleophilia > Solirubrobacterales > 70-9 > DASUPK01. The sequence goes on from CAWCOY010000007.1 coordinate 86,439, forward strand.
AATCCCAGCGCGAAGGGCGCCACGATGAGCAGCGGCGCGGCCGCGACCTCGAGTGCGGCGTGGACGTTGATCGGTATCGCTCGGAAGAGAGTCATCACGAGAACCACGGTACGAACGTATGTGCGATTTGTGTGTGAGCGCGATCACGCACGGGTCATCTCTGTAGAGGCCCAGGGTGTGGAAATTGCAGAAATCGGACAAGAGACAGGCAGGAGCGAGCGAAGCCCCACAGGGCAACGATTTCTCTCAGACGGGTCGCGGACAGATGGACGCGGCCTGTCGTCTGTCTAGGGGCTTTACTCGGTGAAGAAGCGCGTATCTAGCGAAAACGTGATCGCTGCGAGTCGTCTTCCGCTCGCTCCGAGCGACCCTTTGTACGGTTCCCCGCGTGACCCGCCGCCGCGCCGACACCCTGCTGGCAGAGCGCGGTCTGGCGCCCTCGCGCACGGCCGCCGCCGCGACGGTCCGAGCCGGCCGGGTCCGGCTCGGCAAGGACGGGTCCACGGTCGACAAGCCGAGCGAGCTGGTGCCCGAGAACGCCGACCTGATCGTCGAGGAGGGTCAGCAGTTCGTCTCCCGCGGCGGGGTCAAGCTCGCCAATGCGCTCGAGGAGCTTCCGGTCGAGGTCGCGGATCGGCTGGCGCTCGATGTCGGAGCGTCCACCGGCGGCTTCACCGACTGCCTGCTCCAGCGGGGCGCGCGGATGGTGATCGCGGTCGACGTCGGCTATGGCCAGCTCGACTGGAGCCTGCGCCAGGACTCCCGCGTGCTCGTCATGGAGCGGCTCAACGCCCGATACCTGGGTGACTCGTCCCTGCCCTTTCGGCCGGAGCTGATCACGGTCGACGTGTCCTTCATCTCGCTGGCGATGCTGATGCCGCCTATCGTCGCCACCGCCGCCGACGAGTTCGACCTGCTCGGGCTCGTGAAGCCGCAGTTCGAGCTCGGCAAGGAGAAGGTGGGGAAGGGGGGTGTCGTCCGCGACGCCAGCGATCGCCGCGAGGCGATCCGCCGGGTCGTCGAGGCCGCCCGGAAGGAGGGCCTAGTAGTCCGCGGCCTGGCATCCTCGGGACTGCCGGGCCCGAAGGGAAACCGCGAGACGTTCGTCTGGGCCGCCCGCGGCGGTCAGGAGATCGAGCTCGACTCCGCACTGGAGGAGGTCGAACCGTGAAGGTGAAGCGCGCGATGCTGATCACGCACATGCATCCAGCGGATGGCGCGGACACGGTGGCCGGGGCGGTGGCCGCGGCCGCGAACGCGGCAACTTCGGCGTCGGTGGAGCTCATCGCGACGGCGGATGAGCACGAGAAGCACGGTGAGGCCGCGGCCGGGATCGAGCGCGCCGCGGACGGAGAGCGACCCGACCTCTGCATCGTCCTGGGCGGTGACGGCAGCATCCTCTACGCACTGCGCCGCTTTGCGGATACCGGCGTGCCGGTCTTCGGCATCAACTTCGGCACGATCGGGTTTCTGGCCGCGGTGGAGCGGGAGGATCTCTTGGCGGGGCTTGACCGCGCTTTTGAAGGGGACTTCGAGGTGATGGACCTGCCCGCCCTCCGTGCCGATCTCCCGGTGGAGATGCCGGTCGCGCTCAACGACATCAGCTTCGTGCGGCGACCGCATGGCCGCGTTGCCGAGATCTCCTACGCGATCGGCGAGGAGGAGGTGGGCAACGTACGTTGTGACGGACTGGTGGCCGCGACCCCGGCGGGATCCACGGGCTACAACCTGGCCAATGCCGGCCCGATCCTGGCCTGGGGCGTGAAGGGATACGTCGTCAGCTTCATCGCGCCGCACACCCTGGCCGCGAGAGCGCTGGTCGTGGCGCCGGGCGACGCGCTCGTGGTTCGCAACGCGGCCGGGCGCGAGCCGGTCGAGATTGCACTGGACGGCGACGCCGCGGGGGAGCTGGACGCGGGTGCGGAGCTACAGATCCGCTTTGAGGAATCGGTCAGCAAGCTGGCGCAGGGGCCGGGCGCGAACTTCTACCATCGCATCCGCGAGAAGTTCGGGAAGCTCGCCTAGCCGGGCGGGGCGTCTTCGACGATGGCGCGCAGCATCCGCAGCAGCTCGCGGCGCTCGCCCGCGGAGAGGGGGGAGAGGGTCTCGTTGTAGACCCGCTTCATCAGTGTCGCCGCGTCTCGCTGGATTCGCTTGCCGGAGGCGGTGGCCGCGAGGGCATAGGCCCGGCGATCCTCGGGGTTGCGCGTGCGGTCAACGTGTCCCGCACGCTCGAGGTCGTCGATCAGAGCGACCATCGTCGTCCTGTCGATCCGCACGACCTCGCCGAGGCGGCCCTGGGAGAGCGGCCCCTCGTGTACGAGCAGGGTCAGCAACCCGTAGTGCTTGACGGTCAGGCCCAGCGGCCCGAGCGCCTCATTGGCCCTGACGTGAACGCGGAGATGGGCCTTCGACAGCAGGTAGCCCGCCTGATCGGCGAGCGAAATGGGTATGGAAGCGGTTGTCGTGTCGGCGGCCGACATGAACGCTGATTATCTATTACTCTGATCGTCAGTGCAACTGATGATCAGCCCGTCGATTTTCGGCAGTCCCGTTCGTCGTCAGGGTGGAGATGCAAACACGCGGATAGGAAGGTTGGTGCCTGATGGAACGTAAGTGGTGGAGCCTGCTCGCGGTTTGCCTGGCGACGTTCATGTTGCTGCTCGACATCACCGTCGTCAACGTCGCGCTGCCCGACATCCAGAAGGAGCTCAACACCGACCTCACCGGGCTGCAATGGGTGGTCGACGCCTACACGCTGCTGTTGGCGGCCCTCACACTGACCATGGGCACGCTCGCCGACCGCTACGGCCGGCGGCGGCTGTTCGTGATCGGTGTCGGGCTGTTTACGTTCGCGTCGCTGCTCTGTGGGTTGGCGACCAGCGCGACGTTCCTGCACCTCGCGCGAGGCCTGCAGGGCGTCGGTGGCGCGGCGATGTTCGCCACCTCGCTCGCGCTGATCGCGCAGGAGTTCCAGGGCCGGGAGCGGGGCACCGCGATCGCCGCCTGGGGAGCGACGATCGGTGGCGCGGTCGCAGTCGGCCCCCTGGTCGGCGGGGCGCTCACCGACGGGCTCGGGTGGGAGTGGATCTTCTTCGTCAACGTGCCGATCGGGATCGGCACTGTGATCCTCGCCGAGACCCAGGCCGGTGAGTCGCGCGATCCCGACGCAAAGCGCCTCGACTGGGCGGGCCTGACCACCTTCTCGCTCGGTCTGTTCGCGCTGATCTTCGGCTTGCTGCGCGGGAATGCGGAGGGCTGGGGCAGCGGAATCATCGTCGGCTCGCTGGCCGCCGCGGCGGTCCTGCTCGCGGCGTTCGTGCTCGCGGAATGGCACCAGGACCACGCGATGTTCGACCTCAACCTGTTCCGGAAGCCCGCGTTCTCCGGCGTCTCCTACGGCACCTTTGCGATCGGCGCCGGGATGTTCGCGATGTTCCTCTACATCACGATCTACATGCAGAGCGTGATCGGCATGACCCCGCTCGAAGCCGGCGTCCGCTTCCTGCCGCTGACCCTGTTCGCGTTCCTCGTGCCGCTCGTCACTCGCAACCTGGTCGCGAAGGTCCCTGCCCGGGTACCGCTCACGATCGGGCTGGCGCTCGTCGGCATCGGGTTGCTGCTGATGCGCGGCGCCAAGCCCGACTCGGAGTGGACGACCCTGCTCGCCGGCTTCATCGTCGCCGGTTTCGGCGTCGGGCTCTCCAATCCGTCGATCGCCTCGACCGCGCTCGGGGTCGTGCCCGCGGCACGGTCGGGCATGGCCTCGGGGATCAACAACACAATGCGGATCGCCGGCGTCGCGACCGGGATCGCCGCCCTCGGTGCCGTGTTCCAGAGCAAGATCACCGACTCGCTCCACACGCTGCTGCCGCAGGCGCCGAGCGGCTTCGCCGACGGGGTCGCCGCGAGCGGCACCCAGGCGGCGAACCAGGCGCCGCCCCAGCTCCACGATCAGGCCGTCCAGGCGGCGGGCGTCGCGTTCACCGACGCCTTCAACGACATCCTCCTGATCGGGGCGGTGATCCTGTTCACCGGCGCGGTCGCCGTGCTCGCGCTGGTGCGCCAGAGCGACTTCGTCGCGCAAGGAGCGCCGGAGGGTGCCGCGGCGCAGGAGGCGCAGGAGCCCGCGGCAGCCTAGCCGCGGACGCGCTCGCAGAATCGGTGCAGGGCATCCGCGAACTCGTCGCTGGCCGCCGAGGCCGTTTGTATCCCGACCGAGTCCGCATCGGGAAACGCCGCGACCAGATCCTCGTAGCCCTCCGCGGTGAACACGAGACAGCCCTCGTGCCTCGCGAGCAGCATCGGTTTGCCGAGACTGCGAAGCAGCTCACCAATCGGCTCCGGGCGCTCCACGAGCGTCTCCCAGAGCCGCGCGGCGACGCCGGCCGCCGGGAGCCTTTCGACGATCCGGGCCGACATTTCCTCATTGAACCCACCCTGCGTGAATTGAGTGAGCCCATAGCGGACGAACGAGTCGTAGTCGGTGCGCATGAGCTGGGTCATCGCGGCGAGGACCTGGCCGTTCACCGCCGGTCGGGCGCCACCCGTGGTGTAGTCGACGCTCGCGTGACCGAGCGCGACACCCAGCACCCGCCCCGGGTTGCTCGCGGCCACCCGGGCCGCTGTCGCGGTGCCCCAGGCATCGCCCACGACGACATACGAGTCCCAGTCCAGCCGCTCGATCTCCTGCAGCGCCCTGCGGACGACGAGGGCGCGGTCGATCAGCGCAGGCTCGTCCGCCGGTAGCGGCTCCTTACCGACGCCAGGGGCATCGAAGGTGGCGACCTCGGCCCACTCGGAGAGCTGAGGCGCGATCGCCCACTCGACCTCCGTGAACTGGGGGCACAGAAGCAGGCGGTGGGGAGCCATGGGCCCAATCTCTCACAGTGCCTTGCATGACGGGATGAATCCGTCGGACTCCGTCGTTAGAACGGGGAGCCGATGCTGCTTGAACTTCGGATCGAGAACCTGCTCCTGATCGGGCGCGCCGAGCTGCGCCTCGGCCCGGGGCTGAACGCCATCACTGGCGAGACCGGGGCCGGCAAGACCATCCTGGCCCACTCCTTCGACCTGCTGATGGGCGGCAGGGCACGAGACGGGATCGTCCGCCCGGGGGCAAGCGAGGCCTACGTCGAGGGAGTCTTCGAGATCCCCGAGGGCGTGTTGGACGACCCCGAGCTGGCGGAGATCGCGGAGCGGCTGCCGGAGGGCAGTACCGAGCTGGCGGTCGGCCGGCGTGTCTCGGCGAGCGGCAGGACGAGCGCCTTCCTGGGCGGTCGGTCCGCATCCGCACCGGATCTCCAGGCCCTCGGTTCCCGGCTGCTCGCCTTCTACGGGCAGCACCAGCACCGGAGGCTGACGCTGGGGAGCGCACAGCTCGAGACGCTCGACGGCTTCGCGGGCGCGCGGCACCTCGAGCGCCGGCGCGCCTACCGAGAGGCGCACGCCGAGGTGGTCCGTCTCGAGCGCGAGCTCGAGCGGATCCGCGAGAGCGAGGGGGCGCGGGCCCGCGACCTGGACCTGCTGCGCTACGAGCTCGATGAGATCGTCTCGGCTCAGCTCGATGCCGAGGAGGAGGCCGAGCTCGCGGCGGAGCGGGAGCGCCTGCGACATGCGGAGGGCCTGCGCGGCGCGGCGGTCGAGGCGCTCGCCGCGGTCTCGGGGGACGGTGACGCCGGTGGGGCGGCGGAAGCGATCGGTTCCGCCGAGGTGGCCCTGGCGGCCAGGGAGGGAGTGGACCCCGCGCTCGACGAGCTGGCGGAGCGGGCGAAGGGGCTCCGCCTCGAGCTGCAGGAGCTCGCTGGCGAGCTGCGCGGGTACGCCGAGGGCATTGAGGCCGAGCCTGGCCGGCTCGAGCAGGTTGAGGAGCGGGCCGAGGTGATCGACCGGCTGAAGCGCAAGCACGGCGGCTCGATCGAGTCCGTCCTGGCGCACGCTGAGCACTGCCGGGCCGAGATCGACGCGATCGAGGGGGCGGGGGAGACGACGGAGCGGCTTGAGAGCGAGTTGCAGGAGGCCATGCGCACGCGCACGGACCTCGCCGGCGGACTGAGCGAGGTGCGAGCCAAGTCCGCGAAGCGGCTCGAGAGCCGGATCGCCAAGGAGCTCGATCAGCTGGGCATGAGCGGGGCGACGCTCGAGATCTCACTGGAGCCCCATCCGGAGGGGTACGGGGCGCTCGGGCAGGAGCGGGTAACCTTCGGGGTCTCCACCAATCCCGGGATGCCGGTGTCGCCGCTGCGGGACGCGGCCTCGGGCGGCGAGCTCTCGCGGCTGATGCTGGCGCTCGCGGGCCAGGGCGCGCCGGGCGGCGCCGCGACCTACGTCTTCGACGAGATCGATGCGGGCGTGGGCGGCAACACCGCCAAGGCTGTGGGGGAGAGGCTGCGCGCTCTCGGCGAGGAGCGCCAGGTGCTCTGCATCACTCACCTGCCGCAGGTGGCGTCGATGGCGGAGAGCCACTTCAGGATCGAGAAGTCGATCGCCGGTGGGCAGTCGACCGCGACGGTCGAGCGAGTGGACGGCGATGAGCTCGTGTCCGAGATCGTCCGGATGCTCGGAGGATCGGACGGCGACGAGGCCGCCGACCGCCACGCGCGCGAGCTTCTCAAGGCGGCCTGACCCTCGGGGTCAGGCCTTGCAATACGACGTAGGCTCCCGGCGATGGCGATCGCCACCGCCACAGCGATCCGCGGGACCGCGCGCCTGGGCCGGCGGACGAAGGAGCTCGTCAAGCGGCTCGGGCCAGGCGACGTCGCCGTGATCGACCATCGCAACCTCGATCGGATCGCGGCGGAGGAGCTGATCGCGTGTGGCGTGCGCGCGACGTTGAACGCGGCGCCGTCCTCCGACGGGAGCTATCCCAACACCGGACCGCTGGCTCTGGTCCGCGCCGGCGTGCCGTTGGTCGATTCTGGGCCGGAGCTCTTCGAGCTGATCGCCGACGGTGACCAGCTGGAGATCGAGGGGGGCCGCATCTCGTCGGAGGGAGTACCGATCGCGGAGGGGCGGCCTCTCCGCGCGGAGGAGCTCGCCCGCGATCTCGACGCGCAGCGGGCGCGGATCGACCGAGCTCTCCACGACTTCACCGAGAACACGATGGCCCACCTGCGCGAGGAGGGCGGGCTGCTCTCGGGCGCGATCGACCTCCCGGAGACGCGAACGCGCTTTCGCGACCGCCACGTCCTGATCGTCGTCCGGGGGACGGACCACGTTCGCGACCTGCGGGCGCTCCGTGCCTACATCGAGGACGTCAACCCGATCCTGGTCGGGGTCGACGGCGGGGCCGACGCGATCGTCAGCGAGGGCCTGCGGCCGGACGTCGTCCTGGGCGACATGGATTCGGCCGGCGAGGCGGCCCTGCGCAGCGGCGCCGAGCTGATCGTCCACGCGTATCCCGACGGCGAAGCGCCCGGCGCCGAGCGCCTTCGCCGGCTCGCGCTACCGCACACCGTCGTCCCCTCGGCCGGCACCAGCCAGGACGTGGCGATGCTGCTCGCCCACGAGAAGGGGGCCTCGCTGATCGTCAGCGTCGGCGCGCACTTCAACCTCGTCGAGTTCCTCGAGCGGCGCCGCGGAGGAATGTCCTCCACCTTCCTCACCCGCCTCCGGATCGGCGAGACCCTGGTGGACGCCAAGGGCGTCAGCCACCTGTACCCGCCGAGGTAGTGCCGAGAAGGCCGAACTACCGGGGCCGGCAGGTCCTCTTCCCGCTCGGGATCGTCCTGCTGGCAACCGCCGCCTTCGCGCTCACCGCCGGGCTCGATCGCTGGCTGGTGTTCCTCTGCGGCGTCGGATACCTGGGGTTGCTCGACGACCTGGCGGGCGGCTCGGCCCGCGGCTGGCGGGAGCATGGGCGCGCCGTCGCGCGCGGGGAGCTCTCGACCGGGGCGATCAAGGCCGTCGGGACCGTTGCCTTCGCCGCCTACGCGGCGGCCGGCGAGGGTGCGAGTGGTCCCACGCACGTCGCCGAGGTGCTCGCCCTCTGCCTGGCGGCGCACGTCGGCAACCTGCTCGACACCCGGCCCGGGCGCCCCGAGAAGGCCCTCGCCCTGACCGCGGCTGTCCTCTGCCTCGCCTCCCGAAGCCTGGCGCCGGTCCTACCGATCGCGCCGCTGGTCCCGGTGGTCGCCGGCTGCGCCTGGCTCACGCTGCGCGAGAGGGCGATGCTCGGCGACACCGGCGCGAGCCTGATCGGAGGGATGATCGGCGTCCTCCTGGTGACGAGCCTTTCGCCGCTTGGGATCGGGTTGGCGCTCGCCGTCCTCATCGCAATCTCGCTGTATGGGGAGTTTCGTTCGATCTCCGCTGCAATCGAGCGGGTTCCGCTGCTCGACCGACTAGACTCGCTCGGCAGAGTCAATTGAGCCAACCCAAGCCAGGCGACACCCGATTTCTCTTCGTGACAGGCGGTGTCGTCTCGTCCCTCGGCAAGGGCATCGCCTCCGCCTCTCTCGGTCGTCTTCTCGTCTCCCGCGGCTTCCGGGTCCAGCTGCAGAAGCTCGATCCCTACATCAACGTCGATCCGGGGACGATGAGCCCCTTCCAGCACGGGGAGGTCTTCGTCACGGAGGACGGCGCCGAAACCGACCTCGACCTCGGCCACTATGAGCGCTTCACCGACGAGAACACCTCGCGAGCGTCCAACTTCACCGCCGGCGGCGTCTACAACTCGGTGATCCGGCGCGAGCGCCGCGGCGACTACCTCGGGGCGACCGTCCAGGTGATCCCGCACATCACCGACGAGATCAAGAACCGGATCCTGATCGTCGCCGAGTCGCAGGCCGTGGACTTCGTCATCACGGAGATCGGCGGGACGGTCGGCGACATCGAGTCGCTGCCCTTCCTCGAGGCGATCCGTCAGCTCTACACCGACCTCGGCCCGAAGCGCTGCATGTTCGTCCACCTCACGCTCGTCCCCTACGTGGGCCACGCCGGCGAGATGAAGACCAAGCCGACGCAGCACTCGGTCAACGAGCTGCGCCGGATCGGGATCCAGCCCCACGCGCTGCTCTGCCGCTCCGAGCAGGGACTCGACCGCGAGATCCGCCGCAAGATCGCCCTCTTCGCGAGCCTCCCCGAGGACGCCGTGGTCTCGGCGCGCGACGTCGACAACGTCTACAAGGTGCCGCTCGTGCTCCGCGCCGAGGGCGCGGATGACCTGATCCTCGACCACTTCGCGATGGAGGCGCCCGCGCCGGACCTGACCGAGTGGGAGGAGCTGATCAAGCGGGCCGACGCTTCTCGCGAGCGCAAGGTGAAGATCGCGCTGGTCGGCAAGTACGTCCAGCTGGAGGACGCCTACAAGTCCGTGATCGAGGCCCTCACCCATGGTGGGTGGCAGCACGGGGTGGAGGTCGAGACCCAGCTCGTGTCCGCCGAGGACATCGAGGAGACCCAGCTCGACGACGTCGACGGGATCCTGATCCCCGGTGGCTTCGGCGAGCGGGGGATCGAGGGCAAGGTCGAGGCCGCCCGGATCGCCCGGGAGAACGGGATTCCCTTCCTCGGCATCTGCCTCGGCATGCAGATCGCCGTGGTCGAGTTCGCGCGCCACGTCTGCGGGATGGACGGCGCCAACTCCTCGGAGTTCGACCCCGAGACGCCGTACCCGGTGATCGACCTGCTCCCGGAGCAGAAGGAGGTCTCGGACCTCGGCGGGACCATGAGATTGGGCGCCGACCCGGTGAAGCTCCACGACGACACCCAGGCGCGCGAGATCTTCGACGAGGCCGTGATCTACAAGCGCCACCGACACCGCTATGAGGTCAACAACATGCTGCGACGCCGCCTCGAGGACGAGGGGCTGGTGGCGAGCGGGACCTCCCCCGACGACCGGCTGGTCGAGATCATCGAGCTGCCGGACCACCCGTTCTTCGTCGCCTCCCAGTTCCACCCGGAGTTCAACTCCAGGCCGACACGCCCAGAACCCCTCTTCCGCGACTTCATCGGCGCCGCGGCCAAGCGCGCCGCGGAGCGCCCCGCGCCTGCTGCCGAGGAAGAGGCGGCCGTCGAGGTGGCCGAGGACGTCAGCGTCCGCCGCTCCTAGCCAGAGCCCACAACTGCTCATAGGCTGGTCTCGATGGGCGAGCGGTTTCCGGGCGAGAACCTCGAGATCACCTATCAGGCGTTCGCCTGGTGGAACGTTGGCGACCGCGAGATCGTGGAAGAAGCGATCGATCCCGAAGTCGAGATCTGCACCCCGCTCACCTCGACGAGCGGGATGCCGTACCGCGGGATTGAGGGCATGCGGGCCTGGATCGCCGAGATCGACGAGCAGTTCGAGGAGTGGTACAGCCTGCCCAGGGAGTTCACCGAGCTCGACGCCGGCCGTGTGCTGGTCGTCGGGACGCTGCACATGCGCGGTCGCGAGAGCGGGGTCGAGCTGGATCAGCCCCTCGGCTGGTTGTTCACCTTTCGCGAGGGCAGGCTTCTGCGTTACGAGGTCTTCGAGGATCCCGACGAGGCCCGACGGGCGGCCGGACTCGCCTAGACGGTCGCCAGCACGACGATCGCGACCAGGAAGATGCCGGTCGCGACCGAGAGCGCGCCGATCTTGATCCGCCATCGCGAGCTGATCCCGGCGACGCCGAAGAGGAACAGCGAGGTCGCGAGGATCACCTCGGCCAGGGTGTAGTCCGCCGCCTTCTCCTGATGGTTCTCGGCCTGCTCGATCTCGGCCTGGGAGGTCGCCTCCAGCCGCTTGCCGGCGGGCGTGCGGATCCCTACTGACGTGGCGTCGAGCAGCCGGTGGGTCGCCTGGTGGAAGTCGAGGTTGGCCTTGTGTTCCTGGTGCTCGTTCAGGTAGACGGCGCCGGCGGTGACGACGGCTGCGAGGCCGAGCGCGACCGCGATGACGATCTCGAGCCGGCCCAGCGACGCCTCGGAGTGGGCGCCGGAGGTTGAGCCTCTCGGGTGTGGCTCCGTCTGCGCGGGTCGTCGTGCGATCCCGGTCTTCTATCAGCGCGGTCGCACCGGGGCCCGCCGCTAATTAGCCTGTGCCGCTGTGAGCGCCGAGGACCAGCGGATGCTCGACCGCTTCGCCCGCCTCTGTGAGATCGCGAGCCCGACGGGTGAGGAGCGCGAGGTGGCCGATGCGGTTCTGGACGAGCTCAGGGGGCTCGGCGCGGATGTGGCGGAGGACGCCTCCGCGACTCCGGCGCGGGCCGGAGCGGGCAACCTGATCACGCGGGTCCCGGGCCGGGGTGACCGATGGCTCTCCTTCTTCGCCCACCTGGACACGGTCCCCCATGACGGCCCAATCGAGGTCGCGCGCGACAACGGGACGTTCCGCAGTGCCGGCGACACGATCCTCGGCGCCGACAACAAGGCCGCGGTGACCGTGCTGATTGAGCTGGCGGCGCGCCACGTCGCCGACCCGGCGCCGGTCGGGCTGGAGCTGATCTTCACGGTCGCCGAGGAGGACGGGCTCCGGGGGGCGAAGGAGCTCGACATCTCGTCTTTGCGGGCGCCCCTCGGCTTCGTGCTGGACCACGCGACGCCGATCGGAGAGGTGATCGTGGCGGCGCCGACCTACAAGCGGCTGATCGCCGAGTTCACCGGCCAGGAGGCGCACGCCGGGATCAACCCCGAGGACGGCCACAGCGCGATCGCCGCGGCGGCCAGCGCCATCGCGGAGATGAAGCTGGGTCGCCTGGACGAGGAGACCACGGCGAACGTCGGGATGATCGAGGGCGGAACGGCATCGAACGTCGTCGCGGGCCACTGCCGGATCCTGGGGGAGGCTCGCAGCGTCGACGGCGAGCGAGCGGCCGCCACGATCGGGGAGATGGTGGACGCCTGCACCTGGGGCGCGAGCCAGAAGAGCTGTGACGTCGATGCCCAGGTGAGCGAGATGTTCCGCGGGTACCGGCTCGACCCGAAGTCCGAGGGCGTCAGGATCGCCTCGGAGGCTTTGCGGGCCACAGGTCACGAGCCAGAGCTCGTTGCCACGGGCGGGGGCAGCGACGCGAACGCGCTGGTCGCCTCAGGCTACGAGGCGGTGCTGCTCGCCAACGGGACCGAGGCCAACCACACGCCCGACGAGCTGGTCAGCGGATCCGCCATCGTCGAGATGCTGCGGGTGTGCGAAGCGGCGATCGGGCTTTCCGGAGATGCTGAAGCTTCGTAGGGGAGTGGTGAGCGGGTCGGATCCGCTGATGGTGCGGGTCGAGGGTGAGGAGAGGCCGGCCTGGGCCGATCGGGAGCTGGTCGGCGAGGTGCGGGAGGGGGACGAGGTGATCCTCAACGTGGAGGCGCTGGACCTGGGGCTCGGCTCGGGCGGTTTTGATGTCGTGCACGTGAACCTGAGCCGCGGGCTCGAGGCGCCCGGGGTCGCCACGGCGACGGCGATGAAGCTCAACTACTCCTCGCTCCAGCATCCGGTCGAGCCGGTGGAATCGGTTGAGGAGAAGGGTCCTCGTCGGCGGATCCCCGTGCTGGTGCTCTCCCTCCACGGCCAGCTCGTCCCGGCGGCTTGGGCCGCTGCGCAGGCGGGCCGCGGGCCAAGAGTCGGATACATCCAGACTGCTGGCGGCGCGCTGCCCGGAGGGCTGTCCAGGGACGTCGCGGATCTTCGACGCGCCGGGCTGATCTGTGATCACGTCACCGCCGGGCCGGCCTACGGCGGCGAGCACGAGGCGATGACCGTGATCGGTGCGCTCCGGGCCGCCCTCGGGCCGCTCGGCTGGGACGCCGTCATCGCCGGCCCCGGGCCCGGAATCGCCGGGTCGGGGACGCGGCTCGGGCACGGGGGCATGGCCGCGCTCGACACGGCGCATACCGCCCTGGCTCTCGGGCTCGAGACGCTGGTTGCGCCGCGGATGTCGAGCAGCGACCCGCGTGAGCGGCACCGAGGCCTGAGCCATCACACCGAGACCGTCCTGCGGCTGTTGCTCGGGAGCGTCCGGGTACCGGCGCCGGCCACCGAGGATGCTGCGCTTGCCGAGCTGCGAGAGGTCTGCGGCGACAAACACGAGATCTGGCCACGCGACGGATCGATCGACGAGTACGCGGCCAGCGGCCTGCCCGCGAGTCACATGGGGCGCTCGATCGAGGAGGACCGGCTCTTCTTCGTCGCCGCGCTCGCCGCCGGAACCGCCCTCGCGGCCGCGGCGCTGATCGGGGAGGCTGCATGAACGACGAGGACCGTGGCGAGAGCCTGAAGAAGGAGGGCAGCAAGCTCGTCTATCGCGGCCCGATCGCGTCGGTGCGGATGGAGACCTTCCAGTACTCCGACGGGAGCAGGGCGACCCGACAGGTCGTCGTCCACCCGGGCGCGGTCTGTGTGATTCCACACGACGGCAACTCGCTCTACATGGTCGAGCAGCCTCGGGAGGCGGTCGAGGAGCCGGCGCTGCTCGAGCTGCCGGCCGGAAAGCTCGACGTCGAGGGGGAGACGCCGCTGCAGTGCGCGCAGCGGGAGCTGGCGGAGGAGATCGGCAAGTCCGCCGGCGACTGGCGCGAGCTGAAGAGCTTCTACACGAGCCCCGGGTTCGCCAACGAGCGGGTCTGGCTGTTCCTCGCGACCGAGCTCTATGACACCCCGGAGCGCCGGCACATGGATGAGCGGATCGAGATCGTCGAGTTTCCTCTCGCCGATCTCGACAAAGCCATCGATCGCTGCGAGGACGCCAAGTCCCTCATCGGCCTGATGATGCTCAAGGAGCTGATCTAGGGCATCAGGAAGGGACCGGGTAGCGGCCGCGGAAGTACTTCGCATGGCCACGATTGCGCCCCCGCGTGAGGCGACCAGAAATAAACGGGTTGCTCCGGGCGGAGCACCCTCGCATCAAAAGCAACCCTCCGAGCGCTACGAGGCGCTGGTGCTCGATTTCCTCGCGCACCTCGAGTTCGAGCGCGGGCTCTCGCGGAACACGCTGGCTGCGTATCGCACGGACCTGCTGCAGTTCGGGCGCTTCCTGGTTGAGCGTGGCCGCGACGCGACCAGCGCCGCTCCCGCGGACCTCTCCGATTTCCTCGCGGACCTGGCCCAAGGCGATGGCGACGGTCGCGCGCCTTGCTCCACCGCGACCGTCCACCGCAAGGCCGCCTGCCTGCGCTCCTTCTACCGGCACCTGCGCCGGGAGGAGGCGATCGAAGACGACCCGGCGGCTCGGCTGGAGACGCCGAGTCGCGGCCGCAAGCTTCCGGAGGTGTTGAGCTACGCGGAGGTGCAGCGGCTGCTCGCGCAGCCGCGCGGGGACAGTCCGACCGCGGTCCGGGATCGTGCGCTCCTCGAGCTGATGTACGCGTCGGGACTGCGCGCGTCCGAGACGATCTCGCTCGAGATCTCGGACGTCGACCTCGAGCATGGCGTCGTTCGGGCCATGGGCAAGGGGTCCAAGGAGCGGCTCGTCCCGGTGGGCGGCAAGGCCACGGCCGCGGTGCGGGTCTATCTGCGCTCGGGGAGACCGAAGCTGGTGCACTCGCCCGAGGAGCGCAAGCTCTTCCTCAACTTCCGCGGGGGCCCGTTGACAAGGCAGGGCCTCTACAAGATCGTCCTCCGCCATGCCAAGTCGGCCGGCCTGGGCGACCGGATGAGCCCGCACACGCTGCGGCACTCGTTCGCCACACACCTCCTGAGGGGTGGATGCGACCTGCGCTCGGTCCAGGAGATGCTCGGCCACGCCGACCTCTCGACCACGCAGCTCTACACGCATCTCTCCGGCGAGGAGCTCAAGGAGGCCTACTTCAAGGCCCATCCGCGAGCACATCTGCCTCACTGACGGGCGGTCACTAGAGTCGGGTGAGTGCCCGAGTTACCCGAGGTGGAGACGGTCCGCCGCCAGCTCGAGCCGGAGCTGGTCGGTAAGCGGATTGAGTCCGCCGAGGTGCTCGACGAGCGGTTGACTCGGCCGGAGCCGCCAGGTGCGCTGGAGCGGGCGGTCGAGGGCCGCGGGGTGACGGCGGTGGCGAGACGGGGCAAGTACCTGCTGCTCGGCCTCGAGGGCGGGCGGACGCTCGCCATCCATCTGCGAATGACGGGGAACCTCCTGCTGCGGGACCCGGAGGAGGGAGCGACGGCCGACTTGATGAAGAGCGAGCCCCTGGGTGGCCCCCGGCTGTACGAATCGAAGCCCGAGCCGAGCCACGTCCGCGCCCGCTTCGAGCTCGACGACGGGCGCGTTCTGCTGTTCACGGACGTGCGCCGCTTCGGGCAGGCGGTGGTGCTCGACGCCGGTGATCAGCTCGATGACTTCTTCGCGTCCCGCCTCGGCATCGAGCCGCTCTCGGCCGACCTCACGCCGGCCCGGCTGCTGGAGCTGGCGGCGGGGCGCAAGGCGCCACTCAAGTCGTTTCTGCTGAGCCAGTCGCGGATCGCCGGTATCGGGAACATCTACGCCGACGAGGCGCTCTGGCGCGCGAGGCTGCATCCGCTGTCACCCGCCGGCTCGATGAAGCTCGAGCATGCGGAGCGCTTGGTGGAGGGAATCGTCGGCGCGCTCGAGGCGGGCCTGGATCACGGCGGGGCCAGCATCGACGACTACCTCGACGCACGGGGTGAGCGCGGTTCGATGCAGGACGAGTTCCTGGTGCACACGCGCGAGGGCGAGCCCTGCCTGCGGCCAGCGGAGCAGCACCTTCCATCGCCGCCTCCCGTGATCCAGAGGATCGTGGTGACGGGGCGGTCGACCTACTTCTGCCCGAACTGCCAGGAGCGGCTGCGCCGCCGGCCACGGCGGAAGGCCCGCCGGGCGTCTCGGAAGGCTGCGACTACGTGAGCGAGCCGTCGCCCATGCCGGACGGCTTCGCCGTCGGCCACTGGTCCGATCCGGATGGCGGCACGGGCTGCACCGTGGTGATCCCGCCGCCCGAGACGCCGGGCGGGGTCTGCGTTCACGGTGGCGGGCCGGGCACCCGCGAGACGGACACGCTGCGGCCGCTCGCCAACGCACAGGAGGCGAACGCGATCCTGATCACCGGCGGGAGCGCCTTCGGGCTGGCTGCCGCGGACGGGGTAATGCGTTGGCTCGAGGAGCACGATCGCGGCTATGTCACGCCGTATGGACGGGTGCCCCTGGTGCCGGCGGCGGTGATCTACGACCTGCCGTCGGGATCGGGTCCCCAGGCCCGTCCGGGCCCGCACGCCGGCTACGCCGCCTGCGAGGCCGCCGAGCCCGGTGTGCCGGCGCGGGGCGCCGTGGGGGCGGGAACCGGCGCCACGGTCGGGAAGCTCCTCGGCCGCGACCGCGCCAGGCCGGGGGGCGTCGGCTACGCGGCGCTCGTCACGGGAACCGGGCACACGGTGGCCGCCGTGGCGGCCGTCAACGCAGCGGGCGACGTGATCGACGAGGACGGGTCGGTGCTCGCCGGTCCGCGCGGTGAAGAGGGAGAGGTGCTGCGCGGCGCAGAGCTGATCGCGGCGATGAGTGAGCCGCCGCAGTTCCGCGTTCCTGAGGGGAACTCGACGCCGGTCTGCGTCTGCACGGACGCCGCCCTCGATAAGCGTGGGTGCTCGATGGTGGCGCGGGCCGCCACCGCCGGGCTCGGGCGGGCGGTCGATCCGGTCTTCACGCCCGTGGACGGCGACGTCGTCTTCTGCCTCGCCTCCGGCCGGGGGGAGCCGGATCAATTCGCGCCGTTTCAGATCGGTGCCGTGGCCGCCACGGTCACGGCCGCGGCGATCCGCGACGCCGTCCGGCAGACCGGTTGACCGGCGATACTCGAATGGTCGTGTCGTCGAACCTTGAGTTGGTCAAGTCCGTCTTCGCCGAGTGGGAGCGCGGTGACTGGAGCTCGGCGGATTGGGCCGACCCGGACCTCGAGTTCGAGATGATCGGAGGGCTCAATACCGGGCGGTGGAGGGGGATCGGTCCGATGCGGGAAGCCTGGACCACGACGCTCCGAGCGTGGGAAAACCTCCGCGCCATCCCGGACGAGTTCCGCGAGCTAGACGACGGCCGGGTTCTCGTCTTTCTGAGAAACGAGGGGCGCGGCAGGGGGAGCGGAATCGAGATCGGCGAGATCTCCACGAAGGCGGCGAATGTCTTTACGGTCCGCGACGGGAAGGTGACCAGCCTGATCCTCTACTGGGATCGGGACCGGGCGATCGCGGACCTCGGGCTGACCGCGTAGCTCTCGGCCGTAACCAGGGGGTCAGACCTCTTAACAATCCGTCCGGGTGCTTCGGCAACGTGAGTTGGCGATGCCGGGAAGCGTCAAGACGGAGGCCGTGGTGCTGCGCAGCATTCGCTATGGCGAGGCCGACCGTGTCGTGCATCTCTACTCGGCGGACCGGGGGCGGATCGGTGCGATCGCAAAAGGATCGCGCCGGCCGAAGTCCAGGTTCGGGGGGCGGCTCGAGCAGTTCTTCCGGCTCAACCTGGTCCTCTACGAGGGGCGGAGCGACCTGCTCACCGTGACCGGCGCCTCGACCGTCGACGGCCATGCGAGGCTGCGTTCCTCCGGGCCCGCCCTCGGGGCGGCCGGCCGGGCCTGCGACGCGGTGTTGCGGCTGCTCGACTCGGGCGAGCCGAACCAGGCCGCCTACAACCTGCTCTGCAACTACCTGGGGTTGCTGGACGCCGATGCGGAGGGCGCCAGCGAGCCGGGTACGGCGCTCGCCTTCCGGCTCAAGCTGGCGCTGGCAGCGGGGTTCTCGCCCGAGCTGGCGAGTTGCGCCACGTGCGGGGAGGCCGACCACCTCGCGGCCTTCTCGGGGGCGGCGGGCGGCGTGGTCTGCTCGAGCTGCGAAGGGGGAGGCTTCCCGCTCACCGAGGAGGCGCATCGGTTCATGGTCGGTGCCCTCGCCAGTCCGCTGGCGGAGGCGCCGGCCGCGGGTCGTGGAGTGACCGCGCAGGCCGATCGGGCGATCACCGAGACGCTCGAGCACCACGCGCACGTGCGGCTGCGGGCGGCGGCTTAGCTCTCGGCCGGACTAGCTGCGGGGGCGGTACATGCGCTCGGCCACGCGCAGCTTGAGCCCCTTCGGGCCGACGGCCGCGCGCATGAACCAGGGGAAGAAGCGGCCGGTGACCGTCGAGCGCTTGTCGCGGTCGTAGGCGCGCAGCGCGTCGGCGACGCAGCGCTCGGCGGTGATCATGCCTGGCGGGATCGGGGTGTTGTCGTCGTAGCCGGCGACTCCCTGCCACTCGGTCTTCACGGGGCCGGGGTTGACCACGAGGACCTTGACCCCGGTGTCGCGAAGCTCCATCCAGAGCGCCTCCATCAGGGAGATCGCGAACGCCTTGCTGGCGCCGTAGGTGGCCTCGTAGGGAAGGGGCTGCATGCCCGCCGTGGAGGCGACCGTGATCACGCCGCCCCGCTTGCGCTCGACCATGGCCGGGACGAAGGCGTGGGTGAGGGTGACGACGGCCTCGCAGTTGACGCGGACCATTTGGGCCTCGCGCTCGGGGTCCAGGGCGGTGAAGTGCCCGCGAAGGCCGAAGCCGGCGTTGTTGACCAGCAGGTCGACGTCCACGCCCAGCTTCTCGACCTCGCCGGGAAGCTTCGCCGCGTCCGAGACCAGGTCGCACTCGATCACGTGTGCGGTGGTCGGGAGCTGCTCGCCGAGCTGCTCGAGGCGGTCCCGTCGGCGGGCGACCAGGATGAGGTCGTAGCCGCGGCCGGCGAGCTGGCGGGCGAATTCTTCGCCGATGCCCGCGGATGCACCCGTGATCAGCGCCGTCTCTGCCATCGAATGGAGCCTATTTCGAATCTTTCGGTCTCGCTGAGCGGCGGTTGTGCCGGGGTGGGTGAGAACATCGGGTCATGACCACGCACACGGCGACGTTCGAGGACCGCGTCCGATCCTGGGAAGCGGAGTACCTCTCGGACCTGGGGACCCCGTCGTATCCGGCACGGCGGCGGGAGCCGGAGGCGGACAGCCCGGTGAGGACGCCGTTCCAGCGCGACCGGGACCGGATCGTTCACTCGAAAGCGTTCCGGCGGCTCAAGCACAAGACGCAGGTGTTCGTGGCGCCGGAGGGAGACCACTACCGGACCCGCCTCACCCACACGCTCGAGGCCTGCTTCATCTCGCGGACGGTGGCGCGGGCGCTCGGGCTCAACGAGGACCTGACCGAGGCCATCGGGCTGGGGCATGACCTCGGGCACCCACCCTTCGGGCACATCGGGGAGGAGGTGCTGGATGAGGAGCTGCAGCAGCACGGGATGCGCTTCCGGCACAACGAGCACTCGCTGCGGGTCGTGGAGGTGCTGGCCCGCGATAGCCGGGGACTCAACCTGACCGAGCAGGTGCGTGACGGGATCCTCAACCACACGGGGCCGGGGAAGCCCGAGACGCTCGAGGGGCGGGTGGTGCGGATCGTCGACCGGGTGGCGTACATCAACCACGACATCGACGACGCGGTGCGGGCGGGGATCATCTCGGCGGACGACCTGCCGGAGGAGGAGATCGCGCTGCTCGGTGAGACCGGGCCGGCGCGGATCGACCTGCTCGTGCAGGACATGGTGGAGCGATCGAGGGCCGAGGGGGACATCGCGCAGAGCGAGGACGTCGGCGGGGCGATGCTGCGGTTGCGGAAGTTCATGTTCGAGCGGGTGTATCTGGGGGCGGAGGCGAGAGCCGAGCAGGAGCGGGCGAGGGTGGCGCTGCGGAGCCTGTTCGAGCACTACCTCGAACACCTGGACGAGGTGCCGGCGACGGACCCGGAGGCCGGGCCGGTACAGCGGGTGACCGACTATCTGGCCGGAATGACCGACCGTTTCTGCCTTTCGACGTACGAGCGGCTGGCTGCGTCCAACTAGATTGGGTGAGATGGCGAGGTTCACCACCGACAGCCGGGATCGGGTCAAGGACGCGACGGACATCGTCGAGATCGTCTCGGCGTACACCGATTTGCAGCAGCGGGGGCAGGATTACTGGGGGAACTGCCCGTTTCATGACGAGCGGACCCCGTCGTTCAAGGTCAATCCGCGGGACAAGCTCTATTACTGCTTCGGTTGCGAGGCGAGCGGTGACGTCTTCCGGTTCGTCGAGGAGAAGGAGGGGCTGAGTTTTCCCGAGGCGGTGGAGTCGCTGGCGGAGCGGTATGGGGTCGAGCTCGAGCGGGAGAGTGAGGACCCGCGGGCTGAGGAGCGGCGGCGGCGAAAGGCCAGGCTCTGGGAGGTGCTGGAGCGGACCGCGAAGTTCTACGAGCGGTATCTGTGGGAGGCCCCGAAGGCGGAGAGGGCCAGGAAGTACCTGGCCGAGCGGGGACTGGGGGAGGAGGTGCTGCGGCGCTTCGGCGTGGGGATGGCGCCGAGTCCGTGGGATCAGGTGCTGACCGGCAGCCAGCGCGCCGGGTTCAAGGTGGAGGAGCTGCTTGCTGCGGGACTGGCGCAGAAGGGGCGGCAGGGCGGCCACTACGACCGGTTCCGGAACCGGATCACGTTCCCGATCCGCGACCAGCGGGGGCGGGTGCTCGGGTTCGGGGCGCGGGCGCTGAGCCCTGACGCGCAGCCGAAGTACCTGAACTCGCCGGAGGGGGAGCTCTATCGGAAGAGCCACACCCTTTATGGGATCGATCGGGCGCGGGGGCCGATCGCGAAGGCGCGGCGGGCGATCGTGGTCGAGGGCTACACGGACGTGCTGGCGCTGCACCAGGCGGGAGTGGAGGACGCGGTGGCGATCATGGGGACCGCGATCACGCCCGAGCAGATCTCGATGCTCGCCGGGCTGACCGATGCGGTGGTGCTCGCACTGGATGCGGATCGGGCCGGGGCGGACGCGATGATCCGGGCGCAGAAGGTGGCGGGTGGGAGGGGGCTGGAGCTGAGGGTGGCGGCGATGCCGGAGGGGGAGGACCCGGCGGACATGCTTCAAGGGGGATCGCTGGATCGGTTCATGGAGTTGGTGGACGGCGCGATCGATCTGCCGAGCTTCCGGGTGGATGTCGCACTCGGTAGGGGCGAGCTGAGCAGCCTGGCCGGGAGGGAGCGGGTGCTGGACGAGGTCGGGCCGGTGCTGAAGACGATGGGGGAGACGGCGCTTGGGTTCGACGAGTTGGTGCGGAAGGTGGCGGACCGGCTGGATACCGATCCGAGCCTGGTGCTGGCGCGGGTGCGGTCGGCGCCGGACGCGCCGGCGCAACAGAACGGGGCGGGGGAGCCGACGCCGCGCCCGGTGGCCATCTCGCTGACGCCACGCGAGACCCGGGAGAGGGCGCTGCTGGCCATGTGCCTCGCCGAGCCGGGGACCGGGCGCCAGTTCATCGAGAAGCTGACCAACGAGCACATGTCGCCGTCCGGCGTCCCGGCGTTGAGGTGGTTGCGCAGTCATCTGGACGATCCCATGTCCGAGTTGCCCCGGGACGACCCGGCCCTCACCTCGTTGATCACTGAGCTGGTCATGCGGTCGGAGACCGAGCCGGCCTCGGAGGCGGCGATGCAGCTCAACTTCGATCTGCTGGAACAGCAGCGGCTGGAGGACGGGATCTCGGCGGCGCAGAAGGCCGGCGACTATGAGGTGAGCACGCGCCTCTCGGGCGAGCGAGCTGCCCTCACGGACCGGATCGCGCACGCAGGCGTCGTCGCGCCTTGAGCCTTCGGGTTCGGGAAGCCGAGCCCGGAGACCTGGTGGCGATCACACGTCTGGTCGGGCAGCTCGGCTACCCGAGCAGTGAGTCGGCGGTGGCGGGCAGGCTCGAGCGGTTGGCGGCGGATCCAAGGAGCTGGGTGTTCGTGGCCCTCGAGGGCGAGCGGCTAGTCGGCCTCGCGTCGGTGCACGTGATGCCGATCCTCGAGCGGGACGATCCGACCGCGCGGATCACGGCGATGGTGGTGGATGAGGCCGCCCGCAGGAACGGAATGGGGCGGGCCCTGCTCGGACGGCTGGAGGAGGTGGCGCGCGCCGAGGGCTGCGGCAGGATCTACCTGACGACCCGATACGAGCGCGAGGGCGCGATCGCCTTCTACCGGCGGATGGGCTTCCAGGACACGTCGCTGCGGTTCGTCAAGGATCTCGGCTGACGTCGGTCAGGGCGCAGGCCGAGGTTTCACGCATCCGACCCACCTCCGTCTCCCTCCCGCGACATTTCCCCTGCATTTAGTCACCTTTTCGAGCCTGATCTGTCCGGGCCGGAGCGGAGAATGCCCGCAGATGAGCAAGGGAGAGCTACAGGGTTATCTGGCACAGGGGCTGTCGCTCGAGCAGATCGGCAGGCGGGTGGGCCGCAACCCCTCGACGATCAGCTACCACCTTAAGAAACATGGCTGAAACCCGTAAATCAGGGAAAGCACGCGAATCGCGGCCCGATTCCCGAATTGAAGTTGCGCACACTCGCCG
This sequence comes from uncultured Solirubrobacterales bacterium, assembly GCA_963797265.1. GTDB lineage: Bacteria > Actinomycetota > Thermoleophilia > Solirubrobacterales > 70-9 > DASUPK01. The sequence goes on from CAWCOY010000007.1 coordinate 108,670, forward strand.
CAGAGGGCAAGTCAGTACGTGCGATGGCCCGAGTGTTGGACCGCAGCCCGTCCACGGTGCGTCACTGGCTCAAGAAGTACGGGATCGAGGTCCACCGGATCAAGGGCAATCGTGAGAAGGCGCTTGCTGCTCGAGCCCGTGGCGAGACCGCGATCACGCTCAGATGCGACATCACGGCGAGACGGAGTTCTACATCGAGCCGAAGAACGCCAACTACTGGTGCAAGCGATGCCGAACCGAGCGGGTGAGCCAACACCGTCGCAACGCCAAGGATCGGCTCGTCCGCGAAGCCGGTGGTCGATGTTTTCTATGCGGATATGACCGTTGCCTCGGCGCGCTGCAGTTCCACCACAAGGATCGAAAGAAGAAATCATTTCGGGCTGGCCATGAAGGGCCACACCATGTCGTTCGAAAAGCTGCTCGCGGAGGCACGGAAATGCATTCTGCTCTGCGCGAACTGCCACGCAGAGGTCGAGCGCGGCGTCACAAAGATCCCGGAAGCGCTCCTCCAAGGTGCTTGGCGAGAGGACGGTAACCTGCAATCTCGGGCTGCTTAGAAGGGACGCACATCTGATTAGCCGATAAGTAATCCGGGGTAGCTCAACCAGGCAGAGCGCGCGGCCGTTAACCGCGAGGTTGCGGGTTCGATTCCCGCCCCCGGAGCTCTAGGTACAAACCGGCGAGAGCGGGCTCGTCGCGTTTCGGGCGGCCTCCTCGACCAGGCTCGCGGCGGTCGCGGCGCCGTCGTTTGCCTCCGACCAGGCGGCGATTTCTCGCGCGCGCTCCGCGAACCGCGGCTCGGCGAGCAGCCGCCGAGTCGCCAGTCGGATTGAGCGCGGAGAGAGCAGGCGCCGCGGCACCGACAGCCCGGCACCCGACCACGCCACCCGCGCCGCGTTCTCTCCCATGTCTCCGACCGATGGGCAGACCAGCAGCGGAGTCCCTGCCGCCAGCGCCCTCGCCACCGTCCCGTGACCACCGTGGCAGATCACCACGTCCGCCGCTGGCATCGCCTGCGAATAGAGCATCCAGTCGACGACCGTGCCATTCGCCGGCACCTCGATCGGCCTCTCCGGCCGGTGCCGGTTGGTCGTCGCCAGCACTCGCACCGGCTCCTCCGCCAACCCCTCCAGCGCCACCCGCAGCAACTCGCACTCCGGATCCTGCGACGTACTCGGCGCAACCAGGACCAACGGGCCATCTCCCTCCGGTAATTCCACTTCCTCACCCGGCAGCTCGTAGAACAGCGGCCCGGTCACCCGCACCTGTGCCGGCCACTGCCGCGGGTACTCCAGCTGCGGAAAGGTCGCAACGATCGCCAGCAGCTCGCTGATCCCCCCGTGGAACCGCTCGATCGGTCCCAGCCCAAGCCGCTCCCGCGTCTCATTGAGCTCGTCTCGTCCCCGCCGCAGCCCCATCGCCAGCAGCGGACCCGTAGCTCGCCATCCCAGCCGTCCCACCGCGGTGCGCGGCGGACGCAACCCAAGCGAGTACAGCGGCATCCCCGGCTGCTGCAGCGGATAGACGTGAGGAATCAGGGTCGCGTGGGGCACCCCCGCCACCTCGGCGGCGAGCGTCGGCGCCAGGGTGAGGATGTCGCTCACCACCAGGTCCGGCTCGAACCCTTCCATCAACCTGGCCAGGGCCCGCGCGGCGGCCGCGGCCGTCTGTCCGTCCGGCGTATCGGGCCCTGGCGGCGGATACACCGTGTACTCCTGCGCCCCCGTGAACGCCAGCCCCTCGGCCTCCACCGGTTCCCGCCACCGCTCCCAGGTCTCGACCAGCACCTCGTCCCCCCGCCGCCCGAGCTCCTGCGCCAGCGCGATCGCCGGAAACGCGTGCCCGGGATCCCCGAACGCGGCGACCAGCAACCGCAACTGTCCGTCTGAACGCCCCATTGCGCTGACCCTACGCGGTACGCGGTATACGAGGGGGTGCGCCGCAGGCGAAGCCGAGGCGCAACCCGATTCGTCAGAAATGGCCAAGCGCCGCAACAACGCACAGCGACTTCGCAACGCCGTCTATGCCATGCCGGCCCGCACCAAGGCGGCGATGCTCCGCGGTATCCGCTCGAACCGCGTCATCGTCGGCGCCTACGTGGACAAGCGCGGCGGCGTCTGCCCGATGCTCGCCGCCCACCGCAACGGCGGTCGCACCAACTTCGGCACCTTCGCCCGCGCCTGGGACGCCTTCACCGGCGCAAAGCGGCGCAAGCCCCGCCGCGCGTCCCGTCGCGAGATCCGCACCCTCGAGGGCTACCTCGAGATGTCCCTGATCCGAGACGGCATGGAACTGGACCCCGAGACCCACCCGGACCGCTCCCTCGCGGACGAGGTCCGAGACGTTCAGGAAACCCGCCGCCGCCTTGCCGAGGCGGACGCGCGCGATAGCTCGGCTGTTTCGGTCGAGGACGTGCTCACCACCGCCTACGGCGAGCACTCGCCCACCGAGGACTCAGCAGAGGCCTGGGCCGAACAGCTCGAGCGCGCCGACGCAGGGGCCGAGCGAGCCGACGCCTAGCCCCCGTGGCTAACTTGCGCCCGTGAACCGGGTGCCCTGCCAGCCCCCATTCGTATCCGTGATCGTCCCCGTCCGGGACGGCGAATCCACCATCGCCGACTGCCTGGACTCGATCCTCGCAAACGACTACCCGGCGGATCGCCGCGAGGTCGTCGTCGTGGACAACGGCTCGAGTGACGGCACCACGGCCCTGATCCAGGCCCGCCCGGTCCGTTACCTGCGAGAGGGAAAGCGCGGAGTCTCCCACGCCCGCAACCGCGGCATCGCCGAGAGCGGCGGCGAGATCCTCGCCTTCGTCGACGCCGACTGCCTGGTCGAGCCACAGTGGCTCACCGAGCTCGTCCGCCCCTTCGAGGACCCCGAGACCGGCAGCGTCGCCGGCGACCTGCAGCACGCGCCGCCGACCACGGCGGCCGAGCGCCAGGCCGCCCGCATGCTCGGCAACTGGCAGCGCTTCGCCTTCACCTCGAACCCGGCATACCCGATCACCGCGAACGCGGCCTACCGCCGCGAGGTCCTGGACCGAATCGGCGGCTTCGACCCCAACATGACCCGCGCCCAGGACGTGGAGCTCGGTCTCCGCTTCCAGGAGCGCAGCGGCCGCCGCCTCGCCTACGCTGAGCGAGCCACCGCCCACCACCGCCACCGCTCGACCCAGCGCGGCTTCTTCCGCCAGCAGCTCGGCTGGGCCTACGGCGCCGGCCTGGTCGGCGCGAAGTTCGAAGCGATGGGCGGCCAGCCGGTCAGGCCGCCCAGGATCAGGGACCTCGCCCCCCCGTTGAAAGGACTCGCGATAGTCATCTGGGCCGGCATCCGCCGTCGCGGCCGCCGGGAGTGGATCGAGGACGCCTGGTTCGACTTCCTCCGCCAGCTCGCCTGGTGGATCGGAGCGCGCATCGGCCTGCGCCGTGGCGGCCGCATCTGGGGACCGGGCACCGCCCAGCCCGACAGCTCAACCTAGTTCGGGCGTGTCCATCGTGTCCCCGGGTCGCAGGAATGCGATCTCGGGGACCAGGCAGTTCGGCGACGTCCGCAGCAGGAAGCGCACGCTCTCCGCAATGTCCTCCGGCCGGATCATCGCCTCGGCCGCCACCTGCCCTTTGACGAACTCCGTCATCGGCGTATCGACGAACGCCGGCGCCAGCGCCGTGACCTGAATCCCCTGACCCGCGTTCTCCTTCTGAGTCGCCTGGGAGAATCCGATCACCGCCGCCTTCGTCGCGGAATAGACCGACAGCCACGGCTGCCCGGCCTTGCCGGAGATCGAGGCCGTGTTCACGATCAGCGCCTTGCCGTGCTCCGCACCCGCTTCGCGGAGCATCGGCAGGCACTCCCGGGTGGTGAGGATCGTGGCGCGCAGGTTGACCCCCAGCTGCATATCGACGTACTTCGTCGTCAGCTCGTGCATCGCCTCACCGATCCCCACGCCGGCGTTGTTGAGGAGCACATCCAGCCGCCCGTACTTCTCCCGGTGCGCCTCGACCAGCCCCTTGAGCTCGTCCTCGTCGGCCACGTTCGCCGGGACGCTCTGGACCTCGAGGCCACTAGAGCGCAGATCCTCGGCCGCCGCCTCCAGTTTCTCCGCCCTCCGGGCCGAGACGGTGAGGCCGTATCCGTCCTCACCGAGCGCGCGGGCGATCGCCAGCCCGATCCCGCTCGAACCTCCAGTGATCAGGGCCGCCTTCTCCGCCACGTCTCCTCTCCACAAAACGGGTCGCGCCTGTCGGCGCGCCCTCGCATTATCTTTAACTGCGGGCGGCACCCTATCGGTGCCATCTCTACGATGCCGCCCGTGTCCAGGAAGACCATCGCCGCAGCTGCGGCCCTTTGCGCCGTCACCATCGTCGCGGGCTGCGGCGGTTCGGACAATGGCACGGGCAGCCGCAGCAAGCCCGCGCTCCGGGCCACCGACTTCCCCGCCCCGCACGGCCAAAGCCTCCAGCAGGTCCTGCTCACGGCCTCGAAGGGCCAGCAGGGACCGGTGGTCGCCCCCGCGGCTGCGATGTTCTACGTCGGCACGAACCGCTTCCCCTTCGGCGTCTTCACCGCCGGCCGCGACCAGATCACCAACGCCCAGGTCGCGATCTACGCCGCGCCGGGCAAGGGCGTGAACGGACCCGCGATCGGCCCCTTCCCGGCCCGGATCGAGGACCTCACGACCAAGCCCGCCTTCCGCGCCAAAACAACCGCCGACGATCCCAGCGCCGCGCAGGTCGCCTACGTCACCAACATCCCTCTGGACAAGCGCGGCCCGTGGGCGTTCGGTGCATTGATCAAGACCGGCGGCTCCTTCCAGTACAGCCTGCTGCCCACTCCCCATCCGGTGGGCGAGTACCCGGCGCCGCAGGTCGGCCAGAACGCCCCGATGGTCCACACCCCGACCG
>CAWCOY010000008.1:0-21628 GCA_963797265.1 uncultured Solirubrobacterales bacterium
CCGGCGGCCGCTGTCAGCCGGCTCCGCCATCAAATTCCCGCATCTATGAGTGCTTGACGGCGATCGCCTCGATCTTGTGGGCCGCCGTCTCGGTGGAGTCGATCGCTCGCTCGAGCAGCCCGAAGATGTCCTTCCAGCGAATCACGACCATTGGGTCGATCCCGTTCGAGAACAGGGAGGCCAGTGCCTCGCGCCAGACCCGGTCACCCTCGTTCTCGAGGCGGTGGATCTCGACCCAGTAGCGCTCCAGGTCCTTGAATCCGCGCAGGTCGGAGAGCAGGCCCGAGACCTGTTCGCAGGACTGGGCGAGGATGCCCGAGAGCTCGTGGGCCTGTTCCATCGGTGCCTCGATCGCGAATAGGCCCATGAAGTCTGCGGCCTCCTCGATGTCGTCGATGATGTCGTCGAGCTGGGTGGCGAGCGCGTAGAGCTCGGCGCTGTCGACCCCCTTGGGAGGGTCGATGTTGAGGCGGCGGACGATCTCCTGCGTGATGCGGTCCCCCTCCTGCTCGGCCTTGAGGATGTCGCGCGCCACTCCACGTTCCTCCGGCCAGGTCTCGAACATGTGCTCGAGCAGCTTGGCGCCCCTCACGATGTTGGCGCCCGATTCGGCGAGCAGGTCGAAATAGGTTGCATCCCTGCTTGTCACCGAGCGGAGGGGCACCGCGGCCAAGCTACCAGAGGTACCCCGGAGCGAGCCAGGGCCGGTCGAGCCGGCTAGCCACTGACCAGAGCCGCCTGCTCCGCGCGCTGCACATGGAGCTCGATCAGTTCCGACTGCAGGTTGCGGGCCGGGTCCCCGTTGGTCGTCAGGCGGGACCAGACCCCGTCCGCACCGAGCTCCCAGGCGTTGGTGTTGTCGGCGAACGACCGGTCGAGGACGTCGACGAGCTGCTCGCGATTGGGCTCGTCCTCGACGGGCGTGAGCAGCTCGACCCGGTTGTAGAGATTGCGCGGCATCAGGTCGGCGGAACCGATGAAGATCCGGGTCTCACCCGAACGGTCGAAGGAGAAGATCCGCGAGTGCTCGAGGAAGCGCCCGACGATCGAGACCACCCGGATGTTCTCCGAGACACCGGGGACGCCGGGACGCAGGGCGCAGATGCCCCGGACATTGAGATCCACCTGGACGCCCGCCTGCGAGGCGCGATACAGCGCCTGGATGCTGGGCGCGTCGAGTAGGGAGTTCATCTTCATCCTGATCCGGGACGGCTGCTCCGGCGTGTGCGCCTCGATCGCCCGCTCGATCTCGCCGACGATGCCCTCCTTGAGATTGAAGGGCGCGACCAGCACTCTCCGATAGCCGCTCGGACGGGCGTATCCGGTCAGGTAATTGAACATCTCCGCGATGTCATCACCGATCTCCTGATCCGAGGTGAACAGGCCGAAGTCGGTGTAGATCCGCGCGGTCTTGGGGTTGTAGTTGCCGGTGCCGATGTGGACGTAGTTGCGGACTCCATCCCCCTCCCGCCGTGCAACGAGGACGCACTTGACGTGCGTCTTCAGGCCGGGTATGCCGTAGACGACGTGGACGCCGGCCTCCTCAAGCGCCCTCGCCCAGCGAATGTTGGCGCTCTCGTCGAAGCGCGCCTTCAGCTCCACCAGGCAGACGGCCTGCTTCCCTCTCTCCGAGGCCTCGATCAGGGCCGGGACCAGCGGCGAATCGGCGCTCGTCCGGTAGACGGTCTGCTTGATCGCGAGAACGTTCGGATCGTCGACCGCCTTGCGGACGAAGCGCTCGACCGATCCCGCGAAGGAGTCGTAGGGGTGGTGGACCAGGATGTCGCTCTGCCGCATCGCGGAGAAGACGTCGACCTCCCGGTGGGTGCGGCTGCCCTGCTGGAACTGCGGCGGGGTGACCCCCTGCCAGGTCGGGTAGCGCAGTTCACGGAATCCCTCGATGGAGTAGACGTCGGTGAGGTCATCGAGGCCGATCAGCCCCGGGACCTCGAAGACCTGCTGGGCACCGATGTTCATCGCCTCGACCAGCTGGTCGAGCAGCCTCGGCTCCATGTCCGGCGAGATCTCGAGCCGCACGACCTCCCCGAAGCGCCGGCGGCGGACTTCCTCCTCGACCGCGAGCAGCAGGTCGTCAGCCTCGTCGGACACGTCGTAGTCGGTGTCGCGGGTGACGCGGAAGAGCGAGTGATGGACGATCTCCATCCCCGGGAACAGGTCATCGAGGTTGGCGGCGATCACCTCCTCCAGCGGGACGAAGGTGAGCCCGCCCTCGCCGATCGCAAGGAAGCGGCGCAGGAGCTCCTTCGGGACCTTGACGCGCGCCGCGACCTCCTCGCCCTTCTCCGGATTCCTCAGCAGCACGCCGAGGCTGAGCGACATGTTGGAGATGTACGGGAACGGCCGGCCCCGCCCGATCACGAGCGGCGTCAGCGCCGGGAAGACCTGGCTGGTGAAGAGGTGCTCCAGCTCCTCCCGCTCCGCGGCGTTCGCGTCGCTCAGCGAGATGATGCGGATGCCGTGCTCGGCGAGGCTGGGCTGAATCTCATCCTCGAAACAGCGGGTCAGGCGCTCGCGCAGCTCGATCGCCCGCTGGCGGATCAGCCTGATGACGTCCGCGGGCGCCAGCGCGTCGGCCCCGCGGGCGTCGATCTTCCCCTCGACCTTCTCGTGGAGACCCGCGACACGGACCATGAAGAACTCGTCGAGGTTGTCCTCGTAGATCGCGCAGAAGTTGACCCGCTCGAGCAGCGGAACCCGGGGGTCCTCGGCGAGTTGCAGCACCCGGTCGTTGAAATCGAGCCAGGAGAGCTCCCGGTTGAAGTAGAGCTCGGGATCAGTGAGGTCCGGCTCCGAGGCTCTGGTCTCGACCGACTCCTGCGTGACCGTTGCCCCTCCGCGGGCAGCCGGCCCGCTCGATTCCGTCACCTGCTGGGCAAGCTCGTCGGTCACCCCCTCATCTTAGGGGCGCTGCCTAAGCCGCTCTGACCAGCTTGATGCGAGGCTCCTCTCGGGGCTCGATGACCCGGTCGTAGCCGTCGGCGAGCTGCGTCATCGACGCTTGCCAGGTGCGCGCGCGGGCCGCCTCCCGGCCCTGCCGGCCCAGCTTCGCCCGCCAGGCGGGTGAGTCGGTGAGCTGGAGGATCGCTGCCGCCAGCATGGGTGCGTCGGGCTCGCAGAGGCGCCCGGTCCCGCCGTCGACGACGATCGAGGACGGGCCACCCTCGTCCACGGCGACCACGGGCAGCCCGCTCGCCCCCGCCTCGACCAGAACCTGGCCGAAGGTGTCGGTCCGGCTGCAGAAGAGGAAGACGTCGGCGCTCGCGTAGGCGCGCGCCAGGGCGTCGCCCTCGAGCCAGCCGAGGAAGGTGGCGCTTTCGCCGAGGCGGTCACGGAGCATTCCCGCTTCAGGCCCGCCGCCGGCGAGCAGTAGATGCAGCCTGGGGTCGGTCGCGTGCGCTCGCAGGAAGGCGTCGGCGAGCAGGTCGACGCCCTTCTCCCGGGTCAGCCTCCCCGTATAGAGCACCTTGATCTCACCCGGATAGCGCACCGGGTCGCGTAGCGCCGGGTCGAAGCGTGCCGTATCCACCCCTCGGCCCCAGCGGCCGATCGCGCTTCGCTCGACCCCGAGGCGGACCAGCGACTCATCGCTCGCAGGACTCGGTGAGAGCACCCATCGGCATTGGCGGTAAAAGTGAGAGAGGGCGGCGTTGACGCCGCGTTCGAGCTCGTCCGAGCTCGAGCGGAGCCCGGCATACGCGCCGAGCTCGGTGTGCCAGCTTCCGAGCACCGGCAGTTCCATCACCCGCGCGATCAGCGCGGCGGTGATTCCGGCCGGGCCGGGCGCCGTCAGGTGCACGGCGTCGAAGTGACCCTCGGCGAGAGCCTCGACCATCGCGGGCAGGCTGGGCATCCCGATCTCCAGGCCGGCGTAGAAAGGCACGTCGACCTCCGCGACGGCCGAGAGGCGCCGATCGACGTTTCGATCCGTCCCGATCACCTCGACCTCGTAGCCGGGAACGCCCAGCTCGCGGATCCGCTCGATCGTGTGGGTGACGCCATGGACCCCCCCGATCGCGTCGGCGATCAGGGCTAGCCGCTTCGGACCCTCGGACGGATTGAGCTTGGCCTTCTCCTTGCCCAGGAAAGCGGCGGCCGGCGCATAGGGGATCGCGGGGATCGCGGCGCGAAAGAGGCTGCGGCCGATCTGTACCGCTTGGGGGGCGAGCTCGAATGGCTTCCCCTCGCTCTCAAGGCTCTCGACGGTCTCCTCGACCACCTGGCGCAGCCTCTGCTCGTGTACGCGGCGAGCCCGACGCGCCAGTTCGGCGTGGCTGAATTCCTCGTCCTGCATGTGCTCGATCAGGGCTCGTCCCGGCTCCAGCCCGACCGCCTCGACGAAGGACTCGAGCAGGGCTCGCGCGTCCTCGGGGCCGAGGTCACCGGCGACCTCGCCGCGTCTCGCGTCCCCCTCGCTCATCACCCGTTCGGCGATCTTGAGAATTGCGTCCGGGTTCGGGGCCGCGCCGCGGCCGTGGTTGGAATCGGCGTCGGCGAGCAGCAGCGCCCGGGTGCCAAGCGCCATGGCGGCGTGCGCCCACTTGGCGGCGCTGCCCTGGTCGCCACGGGCCTCGGCGCGCCCCTCCCGGATGTGATGGAGAAACTCTTCCGGCGTGGCCGCGGGGGGCGTCTCGGTGACCGTCCGCCCGATGTCCACGCCGGCATGGTCATCGGAGCCGCCGGTGCCGGTTCCACCGTGCGTCTCGATGTAGATCGCGGCCGGCATGTTGAGCTCGCGCGCGCGAGAGCCGTTGCGGGTCTCCCAGACCGGGAACAACTGCGCGAGCTGTCTGCGGTGCGCCGGAGAGAGGGGCGCTTCGACCGCGTAGAAAGGATGGGCGAGCGAGCAGGCGATCTCATGCGAGTGCAGGTACTCGGCGCAGGCCTCGAGATCGTGGCTCCACTCCTGGAGCCGGGTGTGGTCGTCCGGCGTCAGCCCGAAGCAGAGCACGTGGACCGCCTGGGGCTCGCCCCGGAACCAGGCCGTCAGCTCCTCGGAGATGAAGACGTCGTCGCGGTCGGCGATCTGCAGGCAGCCGTCGATCGTGTCGTGGTCGGTGATCGTCACGAAGTCCATGCCCCGCCGCTTGGCGAGCTCATGGACCTCCTCGGGTGGAGTGGCGCACTCCGGCAGTCCGAGGCTGCGCTGGATCCCCAACTTCGAGATCTCGGAGGCCGTCGAGTGACAGTGGAGGTCCACCCTTGCGGTGGATATCGGGTTCATCGTTGACCCTTTCTCGTCGCTCTTCGTTCGCCACAAGGGTGCCCATATGCAGGGAAAATCCCGTTACGAGGTGGTTGTCGCTACGTAAAGAGGTCGTGAACGAGCGCGCTGCCACACTTGCGCTCCGTTGGGCGTCGCGTTCGAGAGGGGAGCCCCGGAGGGGGCGCTATGGAGCGGAGAAGCCGTTGCCGCCAGGCTGCTGGCTGACCTGCGCCCGTGGGCCTGCCGCGGCACGTCCCGCGACCAGCTGATCACGTTGACCGAGGGCGTCCTCGTGCACGAGGAGCGGTCGCCACCCATGACCCTGGGCGATGAGGACGTCGAGGTCACCTCCCCCGCCGCCGATCGGCTGCTGATCACTGTCGATCCCAAAGGGGACGGCTGGCTGCGCCTCGGCGCGAGCTGGCGACTCCTCGATGGCGAACGGGTGACCGGGCTGGGGGCACGGCACGGCCTCGACTTCGACCAGCGAGGCCGCCGCATCCGGCTGGGCGCGGACCGCCGCTACACCGGCCCCGACTGCCCACCCAAGTTCGTGGCGGATGGCGGTATCCCGCAGGGCGACTATGCCCCGGCCCCCTGGCTGCTCTCCTCCACGGGATGGGCGGCGTGGATCGAGACCTCGGGCCCCGGCGTCGAGATCGACTTGAGCGGCGATCAAGTCGCGGTCTCGGTCCGATCGGCGGCTGGGCCCCTGCGGCTGCACCTCTTCGTGGGGCCGACCCCGGCGGCCCGGCTGCGGGCCTTCCTGCGGGAGACCGGGCTGCCGGGCGTGCTCCCCGAGTGGGCCTACGGCCACTGGAAGAGCCGCGATGTCTACGAGCACCAGGAGGACGTCGAGGACGACTGGCGCGGCTATCGGGAGAACGACCTGCCGCTAGACGCGATCGTGATCGATTCGCCCTGGGAGACGCAGTACAACACCTGGCGCTTCAACCCCCACCAGTTCCCGGACGCACCCGGCCTGGTCCGCGGGATGCGCGAGGACGGAGTGCGGACCGTCGTCTGGGTGACGCCGTGGGTGAACCTGGAGTCGATCGACGGCCAGCGGCCGCCGGACGCCGAGTCCGAGCGGCTGCACTCCGAGCCCGCGGAGAACTACGCCGAGGGCGCGGAGGCCGGGCACTACGTCACCGCCGCCGGTGGCGAGCCATACGTCGGCCGCTGGTGGATGGGCACCGGCTCGATCGTCGACTTCACCTCGCCGGCAGCCCGCGATTGGTGGAAGCAGCTCTCGCGCAGCGTCTTCGAGCTCGGCGTCGAGGGCGTCAAGGCCGACGACGGCGAGGGCTACTACTTCCCGGCCGACGCGCGATTCGCCGATGGGCGCAGCGGAGCCGAGGCCGCCTGGGAGTACGGGCGCCTCTATCGCGAGACGACCCAGGAGGCGCTCGACGCGGTCCACGGCGAGGGCCGCGGGGTCGTCTTCGGCCGCTCCGGCTGGACCGGGCAGCAGGCCACGGGGATGCTCTGGGGCGGCGACCAGGCCTCGGACTTCTGGTCTCTCCGCGCGCTGCTCACCTCCCTGCTCACCTGCGCGGCCACCGGCTTCTCCAATCTCTCCCACGACGTCGGCGGCTACCTGGGTCGGCGGCTGGCCGAGCGCTGCGAGCCCGAGCTGCTGGTCCGATGGGCGCAGCTGGGGGCCCTCTCGCCTCTGATGCAGGCGCACGGCCGCTTCCAGCAGGAGGCCTGGACCTACGATGCGACCGTCCTGCGGCTCTACCGGGAGGCGGTGCTGCTCCATGAGCGGCTCGTCCCGCACATCAGGGCCGCGGCGCTGACGGCCGCCCGCACCGGGCTGCCCATCATGCGCCCGCTCTGCCTCGTCGACCCGGAGGACCCCGAGGGCTGGGCGATCCCCGACTCGTACTTCTTCGGCCCGTCCCTCTGGGTCGCCCCAGTGCTCGAGGAAGGCGCGACCGAGCGCCGCGCCTACCTGCCCCGAGGCGACTGGATCTGCTGGTGGACCGGAGAGCGCTCAGAGGGCGGGCGCTGGATCGACGCCGACGCGCCGCTCGACCGGATCCCGCTCTGGGTCCGCTCGGGCTCGTTGATCGTGACCTACCCGGAGGAGGAGGTCGTCCACAGCCTCGGCGAGGACGATCCGAGCAAGCCGCTGAAGGCGACCCTCTGGGGAGAGCCACCGCTCGGGCATGTGAGCGTGCACCTAGCGGATCGCACGAAAATCTGCTGGCGAAGGGGAAGCTGGTCCGTGACCCCGGAACGTCCGGGCACCTTCACTGAAAAGACGATCTCGAGCGATTGACCCCCAGATACGGGGGGAAAGTGCTCGAGACTCGATCTAGCTCGTCTGGCGCCGCGCGAGATCCGCGGCCCGAGGTGGCCCCGCGCCCCTTTCGGTGCGCTGATCGTCCCGCCGCCCCGCGCGCTTCCGGTCGAGCCGTGCCCGCTCGGCCTGGGCCTCGGCCTGTCGCGCGGCCCGCTCGGCGGCCTCCGCCCGCTCGCGGGCGCGCTCCGCGGCCTTCGCCGCGCGCCGGGCCTCGCGTGCCCGCCGCAGGTGCCCGTCGACCGCGCGCTGAAGCCTCACCCAGGTTCCGGTCTGCTCCTGGCGCTTCCAGAAGTCCGCGAAGTGGTCCTCGAGCAGCTCACGGCGCGCCTCGAGGTAGACGGCGAGGACATCGAGCCCGCGGTAGGCAGTTCGGTGCGGCGCCCTAGCCGCCAGCCTGGGATCGAGATCCGGAGCGCGTCCGGCCCTCGACCTGACGGTGCCCGCGTCTTCTCGCTGCAGCCTCTTCAGGTGGTCGCGCACACGCGGCAGCATCACGTCGCAGTCATGGATCTCGCCGAGGATGTCCTGCAGGTCGCGGGCACGCCGGCGTGCGGTGTCAGCTGGCTTACCGAAGACGAAGCCGGTCACCTCGAGCACGTAGCGCAGCCGCTTGGCGGCGATCCGCATGTCGTGCTGGGATTTGGTCTTCCCATCGAGCGCGCGGGGTGCGAAGGCCAGCATCTCGTCGAGCCTCACCTGCACGATCCGCGCCGCGTTCTCGCCCAGCGCACGGCTCGGGTCGAGCTTCTTGACCGGGCGTGCCTTCACGTGCTCACGCCTCCCCCGAGGCGATCAGCTCATCCATGCTCTGTCGCAGCGCGTTGAGATGAGGCCGCTCCACCAGTGGCGCCAGTTCGCGGTTCGCCTCCTCCTGCTCGTCGCGCAGCTGGTCGATCAGCGAGCCGATTCCGCGCCGGTCGGGGGCCGGCATCTGATCGGCGAAGCCGTGCAGCGTGGCGATCGCCACGTCGCGGTCCCGGCGCTCCCCGAGGGCGTCGGCTAGCCGCTTGACCTCGGTGAGCGCCTCCCCGTAGGGCTTGTCCGGGAAGCAGGGCTCGAAGATCTCGAGCGCGGCCCGCAGTCGCCGAGTCGCGACCCGCATGTCGTGGACCCGCTCGATGTCGCCGGTGTCCAGCACACCCTCGGCGTGCTCGGTGAGCTCGGAGGACCGCACGGAGACGATTCTCGTGGCGGCCTCGGCGTATGAGCGCTCGGCGCTCAGATCGGGGATCGCCTTCGCCTTGGCCACGAGCGAAACCGTATCGCCGTTTCGCCTGGCGGCCACGCGTCCCTTGCAGTGGGCGTCCCGATCCTGGTTTGGTTTGTTACCGTCGGCCGGCGGTCCGCCTCGGGGCCCGGCAAGGGATGAGCCGGCCGATGAGTTTCGATCTCCCTCATGGTCGTATTGATCAAGGAGCCCATCAGGGAACGACGATGACCACCCAGTCTCCACTCGCAATCGAGGCGACCGGCCTCGAGAAGTCGTTCGGCGAGACCCGCGCAGTCTGCGGCGTCGACCTCGCGGTGCGCCGGGGCAGCGTCTACGGGATGCTCGGCCCCAATGGTGCCGGCAAGACAACCACGATCCGGATGTTGGCGACGCTGCTTCGACCCGACGGAGGAGAGGCGCGAGTCCTGGGCCACGACGTCGTCCGCGAGGCGGATGAGGTCCGCCGCGTCGTCAGCCTGACCGGCCAGCTCGCCTCGGTGGACGAGGACCTGACCGGTCGCGAGAATCTGATCCTGATCGGCAGGCTGCTCGGCTACCGGAGGGCGGAGGCGAAGGGACGCGCGGACGACCTGCTCGAGGCATTCGGCCTCGCCGACGCCGGCGGCCGCCTGGTCAAGAACTACTCGGGCGGGATGCGCCGCCGGCTCGATATAGCCGCGAGCCTCGTCGTCACCCCGGAGCTGATGTTCCTGGACGAGCCGACCACCGGACTCGATCCGCGCTCGCGCAACCAGGTCTGGGCGATCATCCGCGCGCTCGCCGGCGCCGGCACCACCGTCCTGCTCTGCACGCAGTACCTCGACGAGGCCGACCAGCTCGCCGACGGGATCGCCGTCATCGACCAGGGCAAGGTGATCGCCGAGGGAACTCCCGCCCAGCTCAAGGCGTCCGTCGGCTCGGGAGCGCTTCGTGTCCGGCTGCTCGATCCCGAGCAGCGGCCGGAGGCGGAGCCGGTAGTCGCACGCATCCTCGGTGGATGCGAGGTGCACTTGGAGGCCGATCCGGCTGCGCTGTCGGCACCGTGCGGGAGTGCGGATCAGGCAGCGGAGGTGGTCGGCGAGCTCACGCGCCAGGGAATCGAGGTCGCGAACTTCTCCCTCGGTCAGCCCAGCCTCGACGAGGTCTTCCTTGCCATCACCGGGCACACGGCCGAGGAGGTAGCGACCGACGGTGAAAGCGAGATCGAGGAAGAGGCCGCGGCATGAGCGCCCCGGAGGCACAGGCCGCCCAGGCCCCGGCCCTGCAGGAGCCGGAGCTGCGCAAGGCGCTCTCCTCCTCGCGCCCTAAAAAGGCGAGCGCGCTCTCCGCGACCCTCACCTTCGGGTGGCGCGGCATGCTCAAGGTGAGGCACGTCCCTGAGCAGCTGATCGACGTGACGATCACCCCGGTGATGTTCACGCTGCTCTTCACCTACCTCTTCGGTGGGGCGATCGCCGGCTCGACCAGCGCCTACCGTGACTTCATCCTCCCCGGGATCCTGGTGATCGCCGTGCTCTTCACCACCGTCTACTCGGGCATCGCGATCAACACCGACGTCACCAGGGGGGTGGTCGACCGCTTCCGCTCGCTGCCGATCTGGCCATCGGCCCCGCTGCTCGGCGCCCTGCTCGGCGACATGGTCCGTTACCTGGTCGCCTCCACGGTGATCATCGTCCTCGGCCTGATCCTCGGGTTCCGGCCCGACAACGGCGTGCCCGGCGTCCTCGCCTCGGTCGGCCTGGTCGTCCTCTTCTCCTTCGGCCTCTCCTGGGTGTTCACCAGCCTCGGCCTCGTGATGCGATCACCCAACGCGACGATGAACGCCGGCTTCATGGCCATCTTCCCGCTCACCTTCCTGAGCAACGTCTACGTCGAGCCGGACACGCTGCCCTCCGGTCTGGAGGCGTTCGTGAACGCCAACCCGATCTCGCACCTGACGAGCGCCTGCCGCGGGCTGATGGACGGGTCCCTCCAGGCCGAGAACCTGATCGTCGTCCTCGGAACGACCGTCCTGCTCACGGCGGTCTTCCTGCCGCTGACCACGTATCTCTACCGGCGGGCGTAGCCCGGCGGCGCGACCCGGCTTCGCCATCAACGGCGGCCACAAAAAAACCGCCGCCGGATCTACCGCCCACAAGTGGGCCGCTACGCGGCTAACTTGTGGGCGGATCCATTCAGCAGGGTGAGGATGATCCCCTCCCGCAGGCCGCCCCTGCCGATCTGCAGAGGCTGGCCGAGCATCTGGGAGAACTTCTCGAGGAGGAGCACGCCGGCGGGCAGCAGCTTGACTCGGCGCGAATCGAGCTCGAAGCGCTTCGCGACCTCGTAGATCTCGTCGCTGGAGAGCACCCGCACCGCCCGCTCCAGCGTCTCGTACTCGAGCACCGCCCCCACCAGCGTGCGCAACGAGGTGGCGCTGCCGCCGACCGCCACCGCCTGTTCGGGGTGCTCGAGCTCGACGTCGTCGAAGAAATCGGAAATGTGATCGCGGAGAGCGCGGATCTCGGACGCCGAGGGCGGGTCGCTATCCAGGTGGTCCTCGGCAAGCGACCCGGAACCGATCTTGAAGGACTTCACCTCGGTGACGCCGTCCGGGAAGGTGCCGTAGATCACCTCCGATGACCCGCCGCCGACGTCGACCACGGCGAGCTGCCCGTCAACCGGATGCCCCAGAGACTTGGTGGCGCCGATGAAGGCCAGCCGGCCCTCCTCCTCCTCATCGAGGACCTCGACCTCGACGTTGGCGATCTCCTCGATCTCCTTGACGACCTTATCCCGGTTCTTCGACTCCCGGATCGCCGCGGTCGCCACGGTCCGGATCGTCGTCGCTCCGAGCTCCTTGGCGAGGCGCACCTGGGTGCGCACCACGTCGCCGACCTCGGCGATCTTCTCCGCGGTGATGTTCCCGTCCTTGCTGGCGTCCTTGCCGATCCGCGTGTAGGCCCGCTGCTCCATCATCTTGCGGAGCTGCCCCTCCTCCAGACGAGCCACGAGGAGGCGCGTGGTGTTCGAGCCGATGTCGATGGCTCCGCAGAGCATCACGTTGATTCTCTCAGGGGAGGCGGACCAGACCTCGGTGCAAAACCCGCAGCTTGCGTCGCCTATCCGTCCAGCGGCGCCGTCGAGTCAGCCCAACGGTCGCTGGACGCACAGCTCGCGCTGCCATGGGATGCTTATCTGGATGGCTGACCTCACCCCCCGGCATCGCACCGGCGACAAGTTGTCTGCTCGAAACCGATTTCCGGGCAGGGTCGCGTCGGTGGAGATCGGCGATGTGATGGCGTTGGTCGAGATTGAGGCCGGACCACACCGGATCACAGCCGCCATCACCAAGGATGCGGTCGAGGAGCTCGGGCTCGCCGAGGGCGTTCCCGCGACGGCGACGGTGAAGGCGACATCGGTAATGGTGGAGCGGGCGTAAGGTCGCCTACCCGCCGATCCGGCTCATGGTGCGCGGCGGAGGACGGAAGCCCGGCTCGTTGACGTGATGTTTCAACTCCTTGCGCCACACGGCCTCGCGGACGATCCGCTCAAGCTCAGCGTCGTCCGCGCCGGAGCGCAGCGGGTCGCGCAGGTCGGTCTCGTGGCGGGAGAAGAGGCAGGTGCGAAGCTTTCCATCGCTGGTCAGGCGGATCCGGTTGCAGTCGGCGCAGAACGGCTCGGAGACCGGGTTGATGAAGCCGATCTCGCCCCTACCGTCGGCAAACCGGAAGACCTTCGCTGTGGCCGAGGGCTCCCGTGGCAGCTGCTCGAGCCGATAGCGGGACTCAATGATCTGCCTGATCTCCCCGCCGGTCAGGACGGCATCCGGGGTCCACGCCCGATCGCCGTCCAGGGGCATGAACTCGATGAAGCGCACCTGGTAGTCCGTCGAGCGAGCGAACTCGCAGAAGCGCAGGACCTCGTCCTCGGTGAAGTCCCGCATCGCGATCGCGTTGACCTTGATCGGCCGCACCTCCGGGAAAGCGGCGATCGCCTCGAGCCCGCGCAGCACTTGTGGAAGCGAGTCCCGCCGTGTGATCTGGAAGAAGCGGTCGCGGGCAAGGGAGTCGATCGACACGTTCACGCGGCCGATCCCGGCCTGGACCAGCGCCGCCGCATCGCGCTGGAGCAGATATCCGTTGGTGGTCAGTGAGAGGTCGCGCAGCCGCTCGATCCGGGCGAGCATCGCCACCAGCTTCGGGAACTCGCGGCGGACGAGCGGCTCGCCGCCGGTGAGCCGGACGTCTTCGATCCCCAGTGAGGCGAGGAGCCGCACCAGCCGCTCGATCTCCTCGAAGGAGAGGATCTCTTCGCGCTCGAGCCACGGCAGGCCCTCGGCCGGCATGCAGTACTGACAGCGGAAGTTGCAACGGTCGGTTACCGAGACGCGCAGGTCGGTGATCGCCCGGCCGTGCGCGTCGCGGAGTGGCCGATCCGAGCCGCTCAATCCGCCTCGAAGTCGGCCGTGGCAGGCGGCTCACCGGGCGCCGGCTTCGCCGGCACCGCGATTTCATTCTTCGCCTTGCTCTGCGGATTCCCGTCGACGCCGCCCTGGAAGCCGACGATCGTGCGGTCCTGGGCGCTCCTCGTCGGCGCGCTCTCCGCGGTGACCGGAGCGCGATCGATCTTCGTCGCCTTGGCGCGGGTGTTCTTGAAGAAGGCCGCGTTCGAGGGCTGCTGGAGGGATCCGCCGGCGACGAGGTTGTTGGCGTAAAAGCTGGGCTCGCCGTTGGCGTTCACGTCGCTCGGCCCCTGCCAGGCGAAGATCGAAGACATCACGCCCGGCGGGCAGACGTCCGAAACCTTCGCAACTCCCTCGGTCGAGGAGAACTGGTTCTCCAGCTTCACCCAGTCGCCGTCCGAGACCCCCAGCTTCTGGGCGTCCTGCGGGTTGATCGTCACCTCGTTGTAGGGGACCTGCTTCGCGAGCTCGGTGGTCCAGCGGTACGTGTAGCCGGACTGCCAGACCGCCTGGTAGCGGACCGTGGTCACGAAGTAGGGGTACTGGTCGTTGGGCTTGATCTCGTCCGGGAGGAACGCGAGCGGGTCACCACCGGTCCACTTCTGGTCATGGGCGACGAAGTTCGCCTTGCCGTTGTCCGTCTCGAACTCGTCCTCGTAGACTCGCGCCGTACCGACGAGCTTCCCTCCCTTCTTGGTGATCGGGATCTGGACGCCGTTGGTTCCGAGCTGCTTGAGACGATCCCGCGAGAGCAGGTTCAGGCCGAGCGTCTTGCCCTCCTCGGTTTGCTGGGCCGCCTCGTACACGGACGCGTGATCCTGGTAGGGCCATTCCTCGGGATCGAGGGTGCCGTGTTTCTCGGCGAAGCGGCGGGCGATGTCGGCGAAGATCAGGTAGTCGGCGTGAGCCTCGCCCGGGGGATCGCAGAACTGGTTGTTGATCCGCAGGCGCCGCTCGAGGTTGGTCCGCGTGTACGTGTACTCGCCCCATTGGGTGGAGGGAAGAACGACGTCGGCGACCTCCGTCATGTCGGAGGGGCGGATGTTGATCTCGACTACGAACGGCACCTTCTCGACGAACCCACGAAGCTGCTCGGCCTGCTGCGACATCCGGAGCGGGTTGCAGATCGCCGCCAACAGGAAGTCGATGTTTCCCTTCTCGAGCTCCTGCCAGAGGTTTCTGCGCTTGAGCCCATCCTCCTGGGGGTGGGGCCAGTCGAAGTCGAACATGTAGGCGTCCTGATGGCCGCCCTGGCGGCCAAACACCTGGCCCTCGCGGCCGACCGAGCCGAGCAGCAGCGCGAGGTTCGCGTAGGTCGAGATCACCGCCTCGTTCTGCGTTCCCTGCCAGATCAGCCCCTTCTCGAAGAGGATGGAGGTCTTGTTCGGCTTGCCCAGCAGGCGGGCGGCCGCGTGAACCTTCGCCGCCGGGACCCCGGTCACGACCTCAGTGTTCTCCGGCCGATACTTCGACTGCGAGGCGACCTGGCGCAGCTTGTCGAACGTCTGGGCGTTCGTTCGGGAGTTGATGTAGGCCTGATCCTGCAGTCCCTCGGCGAGGATCACGTTCATCAGGGAGTTGACGAGGACGACGTCGGTCCCGGGACGGAGCTGCAGGTGGACGCCGCCGCCGGACAGCGCGTTATCGGCGGGAACGGTCCGACGGGGGTCAATCACGACCAGCTTCGCACCCCCCGCCTGGATCCGGTTGTAGAAGACGGTCCCGGTCTCGTAGCTGTTCGTGCCCGAGAGCAGGACGGTGTCGGCGGCCTCGAAGTCCGAGTACGAGTAAAGGAGGCTGGAGTTGGCGCCGAACTGCTCGGCGAGCGAGGGGTGCTCTGAGTTCCACTTGGCGCGGTTGTGGATCGCTCGGACAGCGACGCCCTCGTTGGGACCGAGGCTCTTGTCGTAGAGGCCCGCCGGCGGCTCGGCGAAGAAGAGCTTCGTCGAAGCAAAGTTGAGCTCCGGCGAGAGATGATCGGCGCACCAGACGCCGATCGCCGACGGCGACTTGGAGTCGAGTGTCTGCTTGAGGCGATCGGCGATCAGGTCCAGGGCCTCGTCCCAGCTCGCATCGTGTAGATCGCCGCCCTTCTCGTCCCGGATCTGGGGGGTAAGCAGCCGCTCGCTTGGCTTCGTGAGGGGGTGGTCGCGATCCGTGTAGATCGTGAGCGCGTTGGTGCCGCCTCGTGGGGAATGATCCCCTCGGTTGACGACGCAGTCCTTGTCGGGAATCACCGCGATGTAGGAGTCGACTCCGTTGATGTCACGGCGGGTGACGAAGGAGGGGGAGACGCTCTCGCCGAGCTCCTCGACGGGAAGCTCGCCGCCAATCGCACCGGCCCCATCAGCGGGTGTGTCCTCTACCGGCCAGGTGTAGACGATGTAGCCGCAGCCGACGTTGCAGAACTGGCACGCGGTCGTGTAGCGCTTGGCGCTCTGTGGCGGAACCGGGAGTCGGTCCTCGCCGAGGAAGAGCGCCATCGTCTCGGCGTTGTCCTCGCCGTTCGCCGCAGCGGCCGCCTCGCTCGGCTGCAGGAACTTCGGGAGCGCGATGCTCGTCCCGCCGACCGCCAGCCACCCGAGAGCCCCGCGTCGAGTGAGTTGGTGGCGGGCTTCCTCCATCTCGACTCCTCAGGCCGCCTCTCCGGGCGCTAGGTTCTCGCGGTAGCCGTAGATCAGCCCGTTCACGCCCACCGCAACGACGTCCTCCCCGTCGACCTCGAGCTCGATCTGCGGCAGCGGCGCCTGTGCGACCCCCTGGACCACGTTGCCCTCGCGCGCCGGGTCGTACTTCGACTGGTGGCAGGGACAGAGCAGGTAGCCGCCGTCGGCGACGTAGGAGACATCGCAGCCCATGTGCTGGCATTTCGCGCTGTAGGCGACGATGCTGTTGTTGTCACCAACCCCGCCGGGAACCTCGTCCCCGAGGTCGACGAGGACGCTCGATTGGCCCTTGAGCGGATACTCGAAGCTCACCGCCTGGTTTGGCTTGAGGTCCGAGAGCTTGGCAACGGTCTGGCGAGGAAACTCTCCCTCGTTGTCGCCGGATACGGCGATGATGACCCCGGCGGCGCCGGCTCCCGCAGCTACGACTCCACCGGCGACCAACGCCTGTCTCCTGGTGATTCCTCCTCGGTCCTCGTCGGCCACTGACCCTCCGGATCGCATTGGCCCTCAAGGCAGCGACGCAACCCTACATACGGATCGCGGCATATGCAACTACAGCATGCAATGCCAACTACACTCGTGCCGATGGCCGAGCCGGTCCGACGTCCTCTCCCGATCGCCCCTCCTGCCCCGGCGACGATTGCGCAGCCGAGGGTCGTTGCGGAGCCACGCAACCTCACCGTCGAGGCCTACCGCGCCCTGGCGGACCCGATCCGGCTTCAGCTGATCGCGCTGATCGCGGCGCGGGGGCCGATCTGCGTCTGCCACCTCGAGGAGGAACTTCCATACAGCCAGCCACGCATCTCAAAGCACCTGGGGACGTTGCGGCGCGCCGGGTTGGTGTCGACCCGTCGCGAGGGAAACTGGGTTTACTACTCGGTCGACCTCGATGGGCTCGGCGTGGCGCACGAGTTCATCGACGAACTCGAGCAGTCGATTCGCGCCCCGCACGCAACCGACTCCTGCTAGCGGGCTGCTCGCCCGGCACGATCCGTTCGCGTACCCGCCCCGGCGCTAGCCGGCCGTCCGACGAGCCCGGACGATCGCCGAGCCAGCCTGATCGTGCACCCGGTGGGTCTCGCGGATCTCGATCTCCTCGAAACCCGCCGCCTCGAGCTCGCTGCGGAACTCCTCTTCGGTGAGCGCGCCGGCGATACAGCCGGTCCACTGCGCCATGTCGCGGCGCGTCTCCTCGTCCATGTCGGGGTCGGCGACGATGTCCGTGACCGCAAAGCGCCCTCCCGGCCGCAGGACCCGCGCCGCCTCGCGGAAGACCGCCGGCTTGTCCCCGGAGAGGTTTATGACGCAGTTGGAGATGATCACATCGACCGAGTCGTCGCGGAGGGGCACCTCCTCGATCGTTCCCTTCAGGAACTCGACGTTCTCAACCCCGGCCTCGCGCTGGTTCGCCCGCGCGAGCTCGAGCATCTCGTCGGTCATGTCGACGCCGTAGGCCTTGCCCGTCGGTCCGACGCGGCGAGCGGAGAGCAGGACGTCGATCCCGCCGCCCGAGCCGAGGTCGAGGACGCTCTCGCCCTCGTGCAGCTCGGCGACCGCCGTTGGGTTGCCGCAGCCCAGCGATGCGAGCCTGGCGGGGTCGGGAAGCGAATCCTGGTCGCCGATCTCGTAGAGCCCGGCGCCGAAGGTCTCGCCACCGCAGGCGTCCGGGATGTCGGTGCCGCAGCCGCAGGAGGCCGCGGCGCCCTCGGTCGCATCGGCAGCCGTGGACGGTCCGCAACAGGCGACACGTCCCTCGTCCACCGAAGTTGCGGCGGCCGCATAGCGCTCGCGCACGGCCTCGCGGATCTCGTCCTTCTCGGTCAGCTCAGCCATCCGCTCAATTCCTCCAGTGCCTCGGGATTGACGTAGTAGTAGGCCCATAATCCCTGTCGCTCGGAGCCGACGATGCCGGCCTCGCGGAGCACCTTGAGGTGATGCGAGACCGTCGGCTGGGAGAGATCGAACAGCGGGACCAGCTCGCAGACGCAGACCTTGCCCGCGTGCTTGCGAAGGACGTCCACTAGCTGCATCCGGATCGGATCGCCCAGGGCCTTGGCGACTGTGCCCATCCGCTCCGCCTGCTCGCGCTCGATGTCCGGATAGACCACGGGCTCACAACACGGCTTGCCCACCGGGCGCTTCTGCTTCGGAGCCAACTCCAGATCGACCGCCATCTATATACGTATATCGATTGAATAGACGATTGTCAACCTTTACGATTGAGCAACCGACGGGCCGAGAGGAGGCAAGACAATGAGCATTGAACTTGGACCGACGACCAGAGAGCACGTGCAGCGTTCGGTGGAGGTACTCGCCGACGAGTTCGCCGGCATCTTCTCGCGCGAGACGATCGACGCGTACGTCGAGGAGAGCCTCGACCGGTTCGCGAACGCCAGGGTCGAGGAGTTCGTGCCGCTCATGGTCGAGCGTTTCGCACGGCAGCGCCTGGGGGCCTTGGCGCAGGCGGAGGGCAAGGTGACCAAGGAGGTGCCCGAGGTCCTCTTCGTCTGCGTCCACAACTCCGGGCGCAGCCAGATGGCAGCCGGGCTGCTCGACAAGCTCGCCGAAGGTCGCGTCCACGTCCGGTCCGCCGGCTCCGATCCCGTCGACCAGCTCAATCCAAACGCCGTCGCGGCGATGGATGAGGTCGGCGTGGACATCTCTCAGGAATTCCCCAAGCCGCTTACCGATGAGGTCGTTCGCGCGGCCGACGCCGTGATCACGATGGGCTGCGGCGACGCCTGCCCGATCTACCCGGGCAAGCGCTACGAGGACTGGGACCTCGAGGACCCGGCCGGCAAGGACATCGAGACGGTGGGCCGCATCCGCGACGAGATCCGCGAGCGGGTCGAGCGGCTGATCGCCACGCTGACCGATTCCGAGAAGGAAACGGCGCAGTGACCGGACCCGTAGCCGTGATCACCGACATCCACGGCAACCTGCCGGCGCTGGAGGCGGCGCTGGCGCGGGTCGAAGAGCTAGGGATCGAGGGGATCTACTGCGGCGGCGACCTGGTCGGCTACGGCCCCTGGCCGAATGAGGTCTGCGACCTCGTCAGGGAGCGAGAGATCCCGACTATCTACGGCAACTACGACTACGCGATCGGGCGTGACGACGAGGACTGCATGTGCGCCTACCCGAACCAGCACGATCGCGACCTCGGCCAGCTCTCGGTCGACTGGACCCTCGAGCACACGAGCCACGCCTCGAAGGACTTCATGAGGGAGCTGCCCTTCGACCTCCGCTTCGAGCTCGGCGGGAAGCGGATCCGGCTCGTCCACGGCTCGCCCCGCAAGGTGAACGAGTACCTCTTCGAGGACAAGCCGGCCAGAACATTCGAGCGCATCGCCAAGGGCTCCGACTGCGACGTGCTCGTCTTTGGCCACACCCACAAGCCGTGGATCCACGAATACGGCGGCGTGCTCTTCGTCAACTGCGGATCAGTGGGCAAGCCGAAGGACGGCGACCCGCGGGGCGGCTTCGCGGTCCTCGAGGAGGACGGCGACGGAGTGGCCGCGCGGATCGAGCGCTTCGAATACGACGCCGAGTACGCTGCGAGCCAGGTTTCCGGATCCGGCCTTCCCGGTGAGTACGGCGAAAAGCTGCTGATCGCGGCCTGAGCGCTCGGCGCGAATGACCCCTCCCCTCCCCCGACGGCTGTTCGCCGAATTCCTCGGCTCGGCGTTCCTGGCCGCCGTGGTGATCGGGTCCGGGATCGCGGCCGAGCAGCTCTCGCCGGGAGACACTGGCCTCCAGTTGCTCGAGAACGCCGCGGCCACCGGGGCAGGCCTATTCACGATCATCCTGATGTTCGCCCCAGTTTCGGGTGGGCACTTCAACCCGGTCGTCTCGCTCGTCGACGCGAGCTTCGGCGGCCTGCGCCGGCGCGACGCGTTCGCCTACATCCCCGCCCAGGTCCTCGGATGCATCGCGGGCGCCGTCGTCGCGAACGGGATGTTCGCGCTGGCGGCGATCAGCATCTCGGACAAGCACCGCGCCTCGGAGGCCCATCTGCTCGCCGAGGTCGTCGCGACGCTGGGGCTCCTGCTGGTGATCTTCGCCCTCGCGCGAACCCGCCGTGGATCGATGGCGCCCGCGGCGGTCGGGGCCTACATCGGCGCGGCCTACTTCTTCACCAGCTCGACGAGCTTCGCCAACCCGGCGATCAGCGTCGGCCGGATGTTCTCGGACACCTTCGCCGGCATCGCCCCGAGCTCCGTGCCGGCCTTCATCGTCGCGCAGCTGGTCGGAGGCGCCGTCGCGATCGGAGCCCTGCGGATTCTCTATCCGGACATCACCCCGGATGAGGCGGCCGAGGTGATGCTGCCGCACGATGGAGCGGCGCCGGCACCCCAGCGCTCGGGTACCTGAGGCGCCTTCACAGCCTCTTCACGGGATTCGCCAGGCTCGGTCGTACTTTCGAATTGGTGCCTGTCAGAGACCGCAACGACATGACACGGGTTTCGCGTGACGGCGCAGGCTCGCGGCTCGGGCTCAGCGTCCCCTACGACTGGTGGCCGGCGGCACCGATCCTGAAGGAGATCGAGGCAGCGGGCTTCAGCTACGTCCAGGTCCCCTCCCCGCCGCCGTCGGTGCTGGTTCATCCCCGCGACGCTCATCGACACGCGTCTGCGCTCTCGGAGATGCTTGGTACTTCCGGGCTGCGGCCCATCCTTCACGGCCCCGGCTCGGTGCGGGCGGGCACGCGTCACGGGGACCATGCCCTGGGCGGCCTGATCGAGTACGCCGCCGAGGTGGGCGCGTCGCGCGTGGTCTACCACGCGGCCAACCTGCCGGATGAGCCCGCCAGCGAGGACGGGCGACTGGCGGAGACCCGTTCGCTCGCGGCGCTTGCGAACCGCGCCGAGCGGGTCGGCGTGATCATCGCCCTCGAGAACCTGGCGCCGGTCTACCCCTCCCCCGACGCGCTCTCGTTCACACCGATGATCCTGCGGACGATGACGAAGCGGATCTCATCGCCGGCCGTCGGTCTCTGCCTCGACGTCGGCCACGCCAACATCGTCGCGGGGCTGCGCCATACGGACCCCCTCGAGCTGATCGAGCCCGTCCTCGATCGGATCGTGATGTTTCACCTGCACGACAACCTCGGCGGCCGCCACGACCACTCCGGAGCACCCGAGCTCGACCCGCTGCGGCTCGACCTCCACCTCGCGCCCGGCAGGGGCACCGTCCCCTGGCAACGCGTCGCTCCGTTGCTGGCGCGCAAGAACGGGGCGCCGCTCGTCCTGGAGGTGCACCCGCCGCGGCCCTCGGCTGCGCAACTGTTCGAGGCCGCGGTGCAGGTGGTGGCCCCAGCGGCCGTACCAGCGGCTGTCTAAGCCGTAAGCCGCTCGGGGTGGGGCGTCACAGTTTGTTCGCACCGTAGTTACGTTCGGATAACTACGCCCAACCCGCCCCTGCCGAGAATGCCAAGGCGGAATGGCGACCCGCTTCGGGGCCGAGGAGCGGTCCTGAAGCCCTGCCTCGCCCTGTTCGCGGTAGTGCTTGATCCACTTGACGGCGGTTCGCTCCGAGACCCCCGCCGCCTCGGCCGCGGCCTTCGCGGTCCAGCCCTGCTCGAGCACGCGGCGGGCCAGTAGGCGCCTTGACTCAGGACACGTCCTCGCGTTGCGATGCAATGTCATCCGGTTCCTCCTTTGGAGCGCTGGGTGGGTCGTCACTTCCCAGCCTCCAAGGAGGGCCGGATAAAAGAACGTGGTTGGGGGTTACATCTAGGCCGAGGGGAGCGGCGCTTGCCCAGGGTGAGAGG